>NZ_NKFG01000003.1:0-2091623 GCF_002223155.1 Burkholderia sp. AU31652
AAGCAGTGCTTGCCGAGATCGATTCCGATCAGCGATACCGTGTCCATGATGGCCCTCCAGAAGGACAAAATCCTCACTCAGCGTAGTCCACTGAGTGAGGATCGGGCTGACCATCCTATTAAGCCCGGCTTGTGCCGGGCTTTTTCGTTTGCGGCTTGACCCGGATGAGGCTGTTTCCGCGCGAGGCGGCTTCTGGAGTGGCTCGATGCGGCAGCAATGCGTTACGACGCAGCAAGGACAGGACGGTGCCTTCTCGATGAGCGCATCGGAGTCGATACGGTTCGCCACGCTCCGGCTTCGCGGCTGCACCGACCGGAAAAGAAAAAGGCGCCCGAAGGCGCCTTCAATATGCTGCGGCTTGCCAGGCAAGCTGATTAGAACTTGTGACGGATGCCGACGCGTGCTGCGACCTGGTTGGCCGAGCTCGAACCTGCGAGACCGTTGATCGCTGCCGTCGCCTTCAGGACGTTGCCGTTCGAGTCGAGCACGTTGCCCGATGCGTGCTGGTACACGCCGATTGCGTACACGTCGGTACGCTTCGACAGGAAGTAGTCGACGCCCAGCGAGCCTTGGTGGTACTTGGCTGCCGAGTTGCCGTCGATCTTGCTGCCTTGCGTGTAGTCGTACGCAGCGCCGAGAATCAGCGCCGGGGTCAGCTGATACTTGAAGTTGATTTCGCCGTTGTTGAACGTCGCGGTCTGGTTCACGAACGGGCCTGCCGAGAAGCCCTTGAACTTCGTGTTCGAGTACGTCGCGCCGATCGTCGCTGCGCCGAACGTGTAGGCGCCGCCTGCACCGATGACCTGGTACGTGTTCGCGTTGTTCGCGTACCCGCCGTAGATCGGCGACGAGACCGACGAAGACGCCGAGCCGTTGTTGAACATGCCGCCGAACTGGTTCGGCGTACGTGCGTTCAAGTAGCCGACGCCCAAGACCAGCGGGCCGTTGTTGTAGCCTGCGCCGAGCGACCAGACCTGGTTCTTCGAGAACTGGCCTGCCTGACCGCCGAAGCTGTACAGGCCGCCGAACGAGAAGCCGCCGTAGGTCGGGCTCGTGAACTTGACTGCGTTGTTCACGCGATACGCGTTGTTGAAGTTGTCGAGGTCGCCCGGGTGAGCGGCGATGTAGCCGCCCCACTGGTCGCCTGCCTCGAGCGGGCCGACGAAGTCGACGACGGAGTCGTATTGACGACCCAGCGTGACCGTACCGTACTGGCTCGACAGGCCGACGTAAGCCTGACGACCGAACATCAGGCCGCCCTGACCGAGCTTGCCGCTGTTCACGTCGAAACCGTTTTCGAGGGTGAAGATCGCCTTCAGGCCGCCACCGAGGTCTTCGGTGCCGCGCAGGCCGAAGCGGCTGCCTTGCATCACGCCGCTGGCCATGCTGTACAGATGCTTGCCGCCCGCGTTGTTGTTGAAGAGCAGGCCTTCATCGATGATGCCGTAAAGCGTCACGCTGCTTTGCGCATGGGCAGCGCCAGCGAACGCGCCCAGCGCGACGAGCGCGAGAAGCGACTTTTTCATTAACGGATCTCCAAAATTCACTGAATTTTTCTGGCGGGGCGGATAGTTATGTTCTGTTGACGGGCCCCATCAACTTCGCAAGAAGTCGCACGTAATGTAGCAAAACCGTTTTTTGCCACAAAGCGAAATGCCGAAGCTCAAGGTCGCCATGTTTCCTTTATGCAACAATGGTTAAAATCACGGGTTAACCGCAATTTCCGCTGAATAATCAAGTCGGTTACGCAGCGGACTCGTGCCCTTGCCGCTCGCGGCAGCACCTGCAGCCAGGAGAACAGGATGGTGTTGGATGAACTGATCAGCGAATTCGATCGCGGCCTGCGATCGCTGACCGGCATTAGCCGGATGAGCCGGCCGGTGCCCGCGCCGGCGGAGGCGCCGGCCGTCGAGCTGACGCCTGCGGAGCGTACGCATGCCGCCGGGCTGATGCGCGTGAACCACGTCGGCGAGGTCTGCGCGCAGGCGCTGTACCAGGCGCAGAAACTCACCGCGCGCACGGCGTCGGCGAAGGCGATGTTCGAGGAGGCCGCACGCGAGGAGGAGGATCACCTCGCGTGGACCGCGCATCGCCTGAAAGAGCTCGACTCGCGCCCGAGCCTGCTGAACCCGCTCTGGTATGCGGGTTCGCTCGCAATCGGCGTGGCGGCCGGCGCGCTCGGCGACAAGGTCAGCCTCGGCTTCATGGCCGAGACCGAGCGGCAGGTCGAGAGCCATCTCGAAGGCCACATGTCCGAGTTGCCGGCGGCCGATACCGCGTCGCGCGCGATCGTCGACCAGATGCGGATCGACGAGGTGAAGCACGGCAAGGCCGCGGCCGACGCAGGCGGGATCGAGCTGCCGCTGCCCGCGCGGATGCTGATGCGCGCCGCGTCGAAAGTCATGACGAGCACTGCGTACTATCTGTGAGATTCCCACCGGGGCGATGCGTGACGTCGCCCCGGTTCCCCACCGCTGATACCGCCCGTTTAT
This sequence comes from Burkholderia sp. AU31652, assembly GCF_002223155.1. Classification (NCBI taxonomy): domain Bacteria; kingdom Pseudomonadati; phylum Pseudomonadota; class Betaproteobacteria; order Burkholderiales; family Burkholderiaceae; genus Burkholderia; species Burkholderia sp. AU31652. The sequence continues at coordinate 2,493 of NZ_NKFG01000003.1, forward strand.
TCCTCGTTTTCCCGCCCCCGAAAGCCCCGTCCGCACACCCGTCTGGCCCGCCTTTCTCACGTATCACCTTCACAAGTTGCACTAGCTCATTCATTTATAACGGTTTTTAGAATGAGGGGCCGCATGAGCATGTGCGCGTAAGTCCTTGTTCTAACTAACAAAATTCGTCAAAAAAGCGGGCCGCTCCCTTGACCGTGCCACACCCTTCCTCTAAAGTGGGAGACAGTGTGAGAAAGTGTATTTTTGTGTGATTTGGCGGGCTATTCCGGCTAAATTCTCAGCATTGAGCGGGTGCTTCGGTGCCCTGAACGGGAGAGCGGAAAGTGTTCCAAGGGGCGTCGGCGCTGACGCTCGATGCGAAAGGGCGGATGTCGGTGCCGGCTCGCTATCGCGAAGCGCTGCAAGGACAGGCAGAAGGACGGGTGACTGTGACCAAGCACCCGGACGGCTGCCTGTTGCTGTTTCCGCGCCCGGAATGGGAGGTATTCCGCGCCAAGATCGCCGCGCTGCCGATGGACGCGCACTGGTGGCGGCGCATTTTTCTCGGCAATGCGATGGATGTCGATCTCGACAGCGCGGGCCGGATTCTCGTATCGCCCGAGCTGCGCATGGCAGCCGGACTGGAAAAGGAAGTCATGTTGTTGGGAATGGGTAGTCACTTCGAGCTGTGGGATTCGCAGACCTACAACGCGAAGGAGCAGGCAGCGATGGCGCAGGGCATGCCCGACGCGCTGAAGAATTTCACGTTCTGATTGCGGTGACGGAGACGCCCGCGATGGGAAACGAATTGCAGCATCGGACCGTGTTGTTGGACGAAGCGGTCGAATCGCTCGTGACGCGACCGGACGGCATTTATGTCGACGGTACGTTCGGGCGCGGCGGCCATAGCCGTGCGGTGCTCGCGCGGCTGGCGCCGGGCGGGCGGCTGATCGCGTTCGACAAGGATCCGAGGGCGATCGAGACGGCGCAGGGCATCGAGGATGCGCGCTTCTCGATCGTGCATGACAGCTTTGCATCGATGCGCGACGCGCTTGCGGCGCGCGGCGTCGAGAAGGTGTCGGGGGTGTTGCTCGACCTGGGCGTGTCCTCGCCGCAGGTGGACGATCCGGCGCGCGGCTTCAGCTTCCGCGCCGATGGTCCGCTGGACATGCGGATGGATCCGACGCGCGGCGAGTCGGCGGCGGAATGGCTCGCACGGGCTTCGGTGCAGGAATTGACGGAGGTGATACGGGATTATGGGGAAGAACGGTTTGCTTTTCAGATTGCAAAGGCGCTTGTTGCTCGCCGGGCAGAGTCCGACCGTCTTGGGCCTCTCGACACCACGGGCGAGCTTGCCCAAATCGTGGGTCACGTCGTCAAAACCCGTGAGAAGGGCAAGGATCCGGCAACCCGCACCTTTCAGGCTATACGGATTCACGTCAATCAAGAGCTTGCGGACCTGCAAGTCGTACTAGACGCGGCACTGTCGTTGCTGGAGCAAGGGGGGCGGCTGGTGGTCATCAGCTTTCATTCACTCGAGGACCGGATCGTCAAGCGATTCATGCAGGCGCACGCGAGTGCGCCTGCGGTCGATCGTCGCCTGCCGATCCGCGCCGTCGACCTCCCGAGCCCGCCGCTCAAGATCATCAGCCGCCAGTTTCCGAGTGAAGCGGAAGTCGCTGCGAATCCGCGCGCCCGCTCCGCCGTGATGCGCATTGCGGAGCGCGTCACGCCATGAGCCGCTTCAACATCTTCCTGCTGATCATCGTGATGGGTTGCGCGCTGTCGGTCGTCAATTCGACGAACCAGCAGCGTCAGATCTTCATCCAGCTGCAGCGTGCGCAGTCGCAGGAGCGTCAGCTCCAGCAGGACTACGCGCAGCTTCAATATCAGCAGAGCGCGCTGTCGAAGACGTCGCGCATCGAGCAGCTCGCGAACGATTCACTGAAGATGCAGCCGATCACGACCGGCCGCACGCAATACCTGACGCTGCCGCCGGGCGCCGCGAAGGCGATCGATGCGCCGATCCCGGCTTCCGCGGACACGGCCGGCAAGGGCAAGGGAGGCGCGCGATGAAGCCGTCCCACAAGCGCCAGAACGTGAAGTTCTCGTCGAGCCCCGTGCTGGGCGTGCATCTGCCGATGTGGCGCTCGAAGCTCGTCGTGTTCCTGCTGTTCATGGCGTTCGTCGCGCTGGCCGCGCGCGCGTTCTGGATCCAGGGGCCCGGCAACGCGTTCTATCGGAAGCAGGGCGAAAGCCGCTACCAGCGCACGATCGATCTGCCGGCGACGCGCGGCAAGATTCTCGACCGTAACGGGCTCGTGCTCGCGACGAGCCTGCCCGTGCGCGCGATCTGGGCGATTCCCGACGCGGTGCCGGACGATCTCGATGCCGACAAGGTCAACCAGCTCGGCAAGCTCCTCGGCATGACGTCGAAGGAACTGCGCGTGAAGCTGTCGGAAGACAAGGGTTTCGTCTACGTCAAGCGCCAGGTGCCGATCGACGTCGCGGACAAGGTCGCCGCGCTCGACATTCCCGGCATCTATCAGCGCAACGAATACAAGCGCTTCTATCCGGAAGGCGAGATCACCGCTCACCTGATCGGCTTCACGAACGTCGAGGACGAAGGGCAGGAAGGCGTCGAGCTGGGCGACCAGAAGATGCTGTCCGGCACGTCGGGCATGCGTCGCGTGATCAAGGACCGGATGGGGCACATCGTCGAGGACGTCGCCGAGCAGATCCCGCCGCACAACGGCACCGACGTCGACCTGTCGATCGACAGCAAGATCCAGTACATCGCGTACGCGAACCTGAAGGCCGCCGTCGAGAAGTTCAAGGCGAAGGCCGGCGCGGCGATGGTCGTCGACGTGCGCACCGGCGAGGTGCTCGCACTCGTCAACTACCCGACGTACAACCCGAACGACCGCTCGCGCATGACGGGCGAGCAGTTGCGCAACCGGATCATGACCGACGTGTTCGAGCCGGGCTCGATCATGAAGCCGTTTACGGTGTCGCTCGCGCTCGACCTGCACCGCGTGACGCCGAACACGCTCGTCGAGACGGGCAACGGGCATTTCGTGCTCGACGGCGCGCCGATCACCGACGACGCGGGGTTCGGCACGCTGACGGTCGGCGGCGTGATCCAGAAGTCGAGCAACATCGGCGCGACCAAGATCGCGATGACGATGCGGCCCGAGGAAATGTGGAATATGTATACGAGCATCGGCCTCGGCCAGGCGCCGAAGGTCGGGTTCCCGGGCGCGGTGGCCGGCCGCCTGCGTCCGTGGAAGAGCTGGCGCCGCATCGAGCAGGCGACGATGTCGTACGGCTACGGCCTGTCGGTGTCGCTGTTCCAGCTCGCGCGCGCCTACACGGCGATCGCGCATGACGGCGAGCTGATGCCTGTGACCATTTTCAAGACCGACCCCAACCAGCCGGTCGCGGGCACGCAGGTGTTCAACCCGACCACCGCGCGCGAAGTGCGCGCGATGCTCGAGACGGTGGTGGCACCGGGCGGCACGTCGCCGGATGCGGCCGTGCCGGGCTATCGCGTCGGCGGCAAGAGCGGTACCGCGTACAAGCATGAAGGGCACGGCTACACGCGCAAGTACCGCGCGTCGTTCGTCGGGATGGCGCCGATGCCGAATCCGCGCATCGTCGTCGCGGTGTCGGTCGACGAGCCGACCGCCGGCAGCCACTTTGGCGGCCAGGTGTCCGGCCCCGTATTCTCGGCGATCGCCGGCGACACGATGCGTGCGCTGAACGTGCCGCCGAACATGCCGATCAAGCAGCTCGTCGTGTCTGACGATTCGCCGGCAGCACCTTCCGCGACGGGGCCGCAAAAGCTGCCCGCGGGTGGCGGTGCGAAGCATATGATCGTGTCCAGCACGACGCGTAATTCACCAGGAGTTGTTCGATGAGCGCCGCTCGCAGTTCCCATCCGGCGCATCAGCAGATTGCAGCCGCGCTTGCGTGGCTGCGTCAGCATGTGGCCCCCGCAGCGCAACTGCATGCCGACACGCGCAGCCTCGAGGCGGGCGACGTGTTCTTTGCGTATGCGGTCGACGGGGCCGACAACCGCGCATTCATTGCCGAAGCCGTCGCGCGCGGTGCGGCCGCCGTGCTGTATCAGCCGGAAGGGCTGGCGGCTGCGCCGGCCGTTCCTGTCGCGCTTGCCGTGCCGGCGCTCGACCAGCTCGCCGGCGAGATCGCCAGCGGCTGGTATGGCGATCCGAGCGACAGCCTGCTCGCGGTGGGGGTGACCGGAACGAACGGCAAGACCTCGTGCACGCAGTGGATCGCCACCGCGCTGACGGCGCTGCACCAGCCGTGCGCGGTGATCGGCACGCTTGGCACCGGGATGCCCGGCCAGCTCGTGCCGACCGGTTTCACGACCCCCGATGCACCGCAACTGCAGCGCAGCCTCGCGCAATTGCGCGACGCGGGCGCGAAGGCCGTGGCGATGGAGGTGTCGTCACACGCGCTGCACCAGGGGCGCGTAAACGGTACGGCTTTCGACATCGCGGTGTTTACGAACCTCACGCAGGATCACCTCGACTATCACGGCACGTTCGACGCGTACGAAGCCGCGAAGGCGAAGCTGTTCGCATGGCGCGGCCTGCGCGCGGCGGTCGTCAACCGCGACGACGCAGCGGGTCGGCGCCTGCTCGAGAAGCTGGCCGGTCGCGTGCGTACGATCGCGTACGGGATCGGTGATGCACCGGTGCCGGACGCCGATCGCGAACTGGTCGCGCTCGACGTGCGCGCCACCGCGACCGGCACGGCGTTCCGTCTGCGTTCGCCGTGGGGCGACGCGGACGTCGAGGTCGGCACGCTCGGCACGTTCAACGTCAGCAACCTGCTCGCGGTGCTCGGTTCGCTGCTCGCGGCCGACGTGCCGTTCGACGCGGCGCTCGCCGAGATCGCACGGCTCGAGTCCGTCAACGGCCGGATGCAGCGGCTCGGCGGCCGGCTGCAGAACGACGAACCGCTCGTCGTGATCGACTACGCACACACGCCCGACGCGCTCGAAAAGACGCTCGACGCGCTGCGCCCGATCGCTACGGCACGCGGCGGGCGGCTCGTCTGCATGTTCGGCTGCGGCGGCGACCGCGATACGACGAAGCGCCCGCTGATGGGCGCGATCGCGGAGCGGCTCGCCGATGAAACCGTCGTCACGAGCGACAACCCGCGCAGCGAGGATCCGCAGCGCATCATCGACCAGATCGTCGCAGGCATGACCGCGCCCGATCACGCACGCCGTATCGAGGATCGCGCGAGCGCGATCCTGCAGGCCGTGCGCGGCGCGGCACGCGAGGATGTCGTCGTGCTGGCCGGCAAGGGCCACGAGGCCACGCAGGAAATCATGGGCAAGAAGCGCACGTTCTCCGACCAGGATCACGCGCGGCTCGCGCTGGCAGCGCGCGCGACGCACGGCAAGGGAGGCGCCGAATGACGATGCTCAGTCTCGGCGAAGCCGCTCGCCTGATCCCCGGCGCAACTGTTCACGGCGACGCGGGCGTCACGTTCGACCGCGTGTCGACGGATAGCCGCACGGCCGGCCCCGGCGACCTGTTCGTTGCATTGAAAGGCGAGCGCTTCGATGCGCACGACTTCCTCGGCGATGTCGCCGCGCGCGGTGCTGCCGCGGCGCTGGTCGCGCACGTGCCGGCGGGCGTCACGATGCCGGTGATCGAAGGCGGTGAAACGCGTGCCGCGCTCGGCGCGCTTGCGCATGGCTGGCGCCGACGATTCGCGCTGCCGCTCGTCGCGGTGACGGGGAGCAACGGCAAGACGACCGTCAAGGAAATGATCGCGTCGATCTTCGCGGCGGCGGTCGGCGCCGACGCGCGGCTCGCGACGGCCGGCAACCTGAACAACGATGTCGGCCTGCCGCTGACGCTGCTGCGCCTGTCGGCCGCGCATCGTCTCGCGGTGATCGAGATCGGGATGAATCACCCGGGCGAGACGGAAGTCCTTGCGCGCCTCACGGCGCCGACGGTCGCGCTCGTTAACAACGCGCAGCGCGAGCACCAGGAGTTCATGGCGACGGTCGAAGCCGTCGCGCTCGAACACGCGGCCGTGATTCACGCGCTGCCGCCGGACGGCGTCGCGGTGTTCCCGGCCGACGACGCATACGCGGGCATCTGGCGCGTCGCGGCGACCGGCAACCGGATTCTCGATTTCGCGCTGCACGATGCCGAACGGCAACACGACGCGCAGGTCACGGGCCGCCTGCACGGCGGCGAACTCGCGATCGACACGCCCGCGGGCGCCGTCACGGTGCGGCTGCGCGCGCTCGGCGAGCACAACGCGCGCAACGCGCTGGCCGCCACGGCGGCGGCGCTGGGCGCCGGCGTCGCGCTGTCGGCGATCAAGCAGGGTCTCGAATCGTTCGAACCGGTCAAGGGCCGGCTGCAGGTGAAACAGGCGATCGCAGGCAGCCTCGCGGGGGCAACGGTCGTCGACGATACGTACAACGCGAATCCCGATTCGATGCGTGCCGCGATCGACGTGCTCGCCGCGCAACCGGCGCCGCGCGTGCTGGTGATCGGCGACATGGGCGAGGTCGGCGACGAAGGCCCGGCCTTCCATCGCGAGGTCGGTGCCTACGCGCGCGAGCGCGGAATCGACGCGCTGTTCGCGCTCGGCGACGCGTCGCGCGATGCCTGCACCGCGTACGGCGACACGGCCCGCCATTTCGGCGACGTCGGCGCGCTGGTCGGCGCATTGCTCGCGGCGGGTTACGGCGCGCAGGCGACGCTGCTCGTGAAGGGCTCGCGGTACATGAAGATGGAGCGCGTGGTCGACGCGCTGACGAACCAACCCGCGGCGGGCACGACGCCCGCTGCACACTGAGTAGAAGGAAGGAAGCATGCTGCTGGCGCTGGCGCAATGGCTGCAAGGAGACGCAAGCTTTTTGCGCTTGTTCACGTACCTCACGTTCCGTGCGGTGATGGCCACCATCACCGCGCTCGGGATCGGGCTCGTGTGCGGACCGTGGGTGATCCGCAAGCTGACGCAAATGAAGGTCGGTCAGGCCGTGCGCAAGGACGGTCCGCAGACGCACCTGGTCAAGTCCGGCACGCCGACGATGGGCGGCGTGCTGATCCTGATCGGCATCGCGGTCGCGACGCTGCTGTGGGGCGACCTGACGAACCGTTTCATCTGGATCGTGATGCTCGTCACGTTCGGTTTCGGCGTGATCGGCTGGGTCGACGATTACCGCAAGGTCGTCCACAAGGACCCGCGCGGGATGTCGTCGCGCGAGAAGTATTTCTGGCAATCGGTGATCGGGCTGTTCGCGGCCGTCTACCTCGCCTTCAGCGTGTCCGAGGCGAACAACGTGCGCGTGTTCGACCTGTTCATGGCATGGGTGAGGAGCGGCCTGTCGATGGGGCTGCCGGCACGCGCCGACCTGATGCTGCCGTTCCTGAAGTCGATCAGCTACCCGCTCGGCGTATGGGGCTTCATCGTGCTGACGTACTTCGTGATCGTCGGTGCGAGCAACGCGGTGAACCTGACCGACGGCCTCGACGGCCTCGTGATCATGCCGGTCGTGCTGGTCGGTGCGTCGCTGGGTGTGTTCGCGTACGTGATGGGCAGCGCGGTCTATTCAAAATACCTGCTGTTCCCGCACATTCCGGGCGCGGGCGAATTGCTGATCTTCTGTTCCGCGATGGGTGGGGCAGGGCTCGCGTTCCTCTGGTACAACACGCACCCCGCGCAGGTGTTCATGGGTGACGTCGGCGCGCTGGCGCTCGGCGGCGCGCTCGGCACGGTCGCGGTGATCGTGCGCCAGGAAATCGTGCTGTTCATCATGGGCGGCATCTTCGTCGCGGAAACGCTGTCGGTGATGCTGCAGGTTTCGTGGTTTAAGTACACGAAGAAGCGTTACGGCGAAGGGCGGCGCCTGCTGAAGATGGCGCCGCTGCATCACCATTTCGAATTGTCCGGCTGGAAGGAAACGCAGGTGGTCGTGCGTTTCTGGATCATCACGCTGATGCTGTGCCTGTTCGGTCTGACCACCCTCAAGCTGCGGTAAAGGAAAGGTAACAAGGATGTCTGGCGAGATGTTTGGAGATCGGCAACGGCCGATGGTGCTCGTACTGGGGCTCGGGGAATCGGGTCTCGCGATCGCGCGATGGTGCGCGAGGCACGGGTGCCGGCTGCGTATTGCCGATACCCGCGAGGCGCCGCCGAACCTTGCCGCGCTGCAGGCCGAAGGCATCGATGCGGAATTCGTCGGCGGGGCGTTCACGCCTGCATTGCTCGACGGCGGTATCGAGCTCGTCGGGCTGAGCCCGGGGCTGTCGCCGCTCGAACCGGCACTCGCGGCGCTGGTCGCGGCCGCCAACGAGCAGGGCGTCGCGGTGTGGGGCGAGCTGGAATTCTTTGCGCAGGCGCTGCGCGCGCTCGGCACGAGCGGCTACCAGCCGAAGGTGCTCGCGATCACCGGCACCAACGGCAAGACCACGACGACGAGCCTCACCGGCCTGCTGTGCCAGCGCTCGGGGAAGAAGGTCGCGGTCGCGGGCAATATCAGCCCTGCGATGCTCGACCGGCTCGCCAGTGCGATCGACGAAACCGCGCTGCCCGACGTGTGGGTGCTCGAACTGTCGAGCTTCCAGCTCGAGACCGCGCGCACGTTCGCGCCCGATGCGGCCGCGATCCTCAACATCACGCAGGACCACCTCGACTGGCACGGCAGCTTCGACGCGTATGCGCAGGCAAAGGGCCGGATCTTTGGCGCGACGACCACGCGCGTGCTGAACCGCGACGATGCGGCGGTGATGAAGTTCGCCCCGGCAGCCGGCGCGGCCGACGCGCCGCGCACGGTCACGTTCGGCCTGAACGAACCGGTGCAGGACGGCGACTACGGCCTGTCGCGCGATAACGGTATCGCGTGGCTGGTCGAAGCGGTCGATCGCGACGCCCCGGATGAAACCGCGACGACGACCCGTCGGCGCAAGCGCGATGCCGCGCATACGCCCGACATCGCGCAGAAGCGCCTGATGCCGGCCGACGCGCTGCGCATCCGCGGGCTGCACAACGCGGCGAACGCGCTGGCCGCATTCGCGCTCGCACGCGCGATCGACCTGCCTGCCGCGCCGCTGCTGCACGCGCTGCGCGAGTACCGCGGCGAAGCGCATCGCGTCGAAGTGATCGCGACGATCGACGACGTGGACTACGTCGACGACAGCAAGGGCACGAACGTCGGCGCGACGGTTGCCGCGCTCGACGGGCTGGCGCAGAAGATCGTGCTGATCGCGGGCGGCGACGGCAAGGGGCAGGATTTCGCACCGCTGGTCGCGCCGGTCGCGCGCTGGTGCCGCGCGGTGATGCTGATCGGCCGCGACGCACCGGCGATCCGCGACACGCTCGCCGAAACGGGCGTGCCGCTCGCCGACCACACGACGCTCGAAGGGGCCGTGCACGCGGCGGCCGACCTCGCGGAGCCGGGCGACGCGGTGCTGCTGTCGCCTGCATGCGCGAGCCTCGACATGTTCAGGAACTACGCCCATCGCGCGGATGTGTTCCGCGCGGCGGTCGACGAAATCGCCATCGACAAAGGAGCGACGCCATGAGCTGGTCCGATCGCCTCGTCTCCCGTTTCAACGATCGTCGCGACACCGGCGGCAATGCCGCGGGCGGCCGCGTCGCGTCGGCCACGCGCGCCGCGACGGGCGGCCTCGCGAGCGTCGTCAACGGCGTGCGCCCGAGCCGTTCGCGGATGCTCGACTTCGACTACTCGCTGCTGTGGGTCGCGATCGCGCTGCTCGGGCTCGGCGTCGTGATGGTGTATTCGGCGTCGATCGCGATGCCCGATTCGCCGAAATACGCGTCGTATCACGATTACGCGTTCCTGATGCGCCACTGCATCTCGCTCGCCGTCGCGTTCATCGCGGCGGTGATCGCGTTCCGCGTGCCGGTGTCGACGTGGGACAAATACGCGCCGCAACTCTTCCTGATCGCGCTCGTCGGCCTCGTGATCGTGCTGATCCCGCACGTCGGCAAGGGCGTGAACGGTGCGCGCCGCTGGATTCCGCTCGGCATCACGAACATGCAGCCGTCGGAAATCATGAAGCTCGCGGTGACGATCTACGCGGCGAACTACACGGTGCGCAAGCAGGAATACATGCAGAGCTTCGCCAAGGGCTTCCTGCCGATGGCGTTCGCGGTCGGCCTAGTCGGTGCGCTGCTGCTGCTCGAGCCGGACATGGGCGCGTTCATGGTGGTCGCAGCGATCGCGATGGGCGTGCTGTTCCTCGGCGGCGTGAACGGCAAGCTGTTCGGCGGCCTCGTCGCGACCGCGATCGGCACCTTCACGATGCTGGTGTGGCTGTCGCCGTGGCGTCGCGAGCGGATCTTCGCGTATCTCGATCCGTGGGACGAGCGTTACGCGCAGGGCAAGGCGTACCAGCTCACGCACTCGCTGATCGCGTTCGGCCGCGGCGAGTGGTTCGGTGTCGGCCTCGGCGGCAGCGTCGAGAAGCTGAACTACCTGCCGGAAGCGCATACCGACTTCATCCTCGCGGTGATCGGCGAGGAGCTCGGTTTCGTCGGCGTGCTGGTCGTGATCCTGCTGTTCTACTGGATCGTGCGCCGCGCGTTCGAGATCGGCCGCCAGGCGCTCGCACTCGATCGCACGTTCGCGGGCCTGATGGCGAAGGGTATCGGCATCTGGTTCGGCGCGCAGACCTTCATCAACATGGGCGTGAACCTCGGGCTGCTGCCGACCAAGGGCCTGACGCTGCCGCTCGTGAGCTACGGCGGCTCGGGCATTCTGCTGAACTGCGTCGCGCTCGCGGTGCTGCTGCGGGTCGACTACGAAAATCGCGTACTGATGCGGGGAGGGAAGGTATGACCTCCCCGCGTCAGTACGCGATTTCGGTGAAGGCTAACTTCGTGCGCGAAGCGCGCGAAGTTAAGCGAAGCGGCCGTAGCCAAAACATTCGTTCAGTCTTGCCGATGCGGGGAGGGAAGGTATGACCGCGTCGCAACGCACGCTGATGGTGATGGCAGGCGGCACCGGGGGCCACGTGTTCCCGGGGCTCGCGGTCGCGCACCGGATGGAAGCGGCGGGCTGGCGCGTCGTGTGGCTCGGCAATCCGGCCGGGATGGAAGCGACGCTCGTGCCGAAGCACGGCATTCCGATGGAATACGTGCGGTTCGGCGGGCTGCGCGGCAAGGGTTTGAAGACGAAGCTGACGCTGCCGTTCAACCTGCTGCGCGCATGCGGGCAGAGCCTCGCCGCGCTGCGCCGCGTGCGGCCCGACGTCGTGCTCGGGATGGGCGGCTACATCACGTTCCCGGCGGGCGTGATGACCGCGCTGTCGGGCCGTCCGCTCGTGCTGCATGAACAGAATTCGATCGCGGGCCTGACGAACAAGGTGCTCGCGAAATTCGCGAAACGCGTGCTCGTCGCGTTCCCCGGCGCGCTGCCGCACGCGGAATGGACAGGTAACCCGATTCGCGCGGAACTTGCCGGCACGCAAGCGCCCAAAGCACGCTATGCATCGCGCAGCGGCCCGCTGAACGTGCTGGTCGTCGGCGGCAGCCTCGGGGCGGCCGCGCTGAATGAAGTCGTGCCGCGCGCGCTGGCGATGCTGGCGCCGGGCGAACGCCCGCGCATCGTGCACCAGGCCGGCGCGAAGCACATCGAAGCATTGAAGGCGAATTACGAAGCGGCCGGTTTCGCGGCCGGCGAAGACGTGCGGCTCGTGCCGTTCATCGACGACATGGCGGCCGCGTATGCGGCGGCGGATCTCGTGATCTGCCGGTCGGGGGCGATGACGGTGTCGGAGATCGCGGCGGTGGGCGTGGCGGCGCTGTTCGTGCCGTTCCCGTACGCGGTCGACGATCACCAGACGAGCAACGCCGCGTTCCTCGCCGATGCGGGCGCGGCCGTGCTGGTGCAACAACGCGACCTGTCGGCGGAACTGCTTGCCGACTGGCTGCGCGGCCAGTCGCGGGCATCGCTCGCGGACATGGCGGAACGTTCGCGCTCGCTGGCGAAGCCCGAGGCCACCGACGAAGTCGCGCGCGTGTGCGCGAAGGCGGCCGGCGCGAACCTGGAACAACTTAAATGAAACAACCCCCACGCTCACTTCGTTCGCTGCCCCCTGAGGGGGCGGTCAGCCTCCTTGGGGCGGCCCGGCGGAGGCTGACATGAAACACATCGTCAAACACATTCATTTCGTCGGGATCGGCGGCGCGGGCATGAGCGGCATCGCCGAAGTGCTTGTCAACCTCGGTTACGAGGTCAGCGGCTCGGACCTGTCGCGCAACGCGGTGACCGATCGCCTCCAGGCGCTCGGCGCACGGATCGCGATCGGCCACGACGCGGCGAACATCGAGGGCGCGAACGCGGTCGTCGTGTCGACGGCCGTGCGCTCGGACAACCCGGAAGTGCTGGCCGCGCGCGCGCAGCGCGTGCCGATCGTGCAGCGTGCGGTGATGCTGGCGGAGCTGATGCGCCTGAAGCAGGGCATCGCGATCGCCGGCACCCACGGCAAGACCACGACGACGAGCCTCGTCGCGAGCGTGCTCGCGGCGGGCGGGCTCGATCCGACCTTCGTGATCGGCGGGCGCCTGATCAGCGCCGGCGCGAACGCGCGGCTCGGCACGGGCGACTTCATCGTCGCCGAGGCCGACGAGTCGGACGCATCGTTCCTGAACCTGTATCCGGTGATCGAAGTCATCACGAACATCGACGCCGACCACATGGACACCTACGGCCACGATTTCGCGCGGCTCAAGCAGGCGTTTATCGAATTCACGCAGCGCCTGCCGTTCTACGGCAGCGCGGTCGTGTGCGTCGACGATCCGAACGTGCGGCAGATCATCCCGTTCATTTCGAAGCCCGTCGTGCGCTACGGGCTGTCGCCGGACGCGCAGGTGCGCGCCGAAGACATCGATGCACGCGACGGCCGCATGCATTTCACGGTGATCCGCGAAGGGCGCGCGCCGCTCGCGGTCGTGCTGAACATGCCGGGCCTGCACAACGTGCAGAACGCGCTCGCGGCGATCGCGATCGCGACCGATCTCGGCGTGTCGGACGACGCGATCCAGCTGGCGCTCGCGGAATTCAACGGTGTCGGCCGGCGCTTCCAGCGCTACGGCGACGTGCCGACCGCGGACGGCGGCCAGTACACGCTGATCGACGACTACGGCCATCACCCGGTCGAGATGGCCGCGACGATCGCGGCCGCGCGCGGCGCGTTCCCGGGCCGCCGCCTCGTGCTGGCGTTCCAGCCGCACCGCTACACGCGTACCCGCGACTGCTTCGACGATTTCGTCAACGTGCTGTCGACGGTCGACGCGCTGGTGCTGACCGAAGTCTATGCGGCGGGTGAGGCGGCGATCTCGACCGCCAACGGCGACGCGCTGTCGCGTGCGTTGCGCGCGGTGGGGAAGGTTGACCCGGTGTTCGTCGCGACGGTCGACGACGTGCCGGACGCATTGGCGAAGGTCGCGCAGAACGGCGACGTGGTGATCACGATGGGCGCGGGTTCGATCGGCGGCGTGCCGGCGAAGGTTGCGCAGCACACTCAACAGAAGGCATGACATGAGCGGGATTGATCCGAAACGTTTCGGCAAGGTGGCGGTGTTGTTCGGCGGCGAGTCCTCGGAGCGCGAGGTGTCGCTCACGTCGGGCAAGCTCGTGCTGCAGGGCCTGCGCGACGCGGGCATCGACGCGCACCCGTTCGACCCGGCCGAGCGCCCGCTGGCGGCGCTGAAGGATGAAGGGTTCGTGCGCGCGTTCAACGCACTGCACGGCGGTTACGGCGAGAACGGCCAGATCCAGGGCGCGCTCGATTTCTACGGCATTCGCTACACGGGCAGCGGCGTGCTCGGGTCGGCGCTCGGCCTCGACAAGTTCCGCACGAAGCTCGTGTGGCAGCAGACGGGCGTGCCGACGCCGCCGTTCGAGACGGTGCTGCGCGGCGACGACCTCGCGGCGCGCGCGACGGACATCGTCGCGAAGCTCGGCCTGCCGCTGTTCGTGAAGCCGGCGAGCGAGGGCTCGAGCGTGGCGGTGCTGAAGGTGAAGACGGCCGACGCGCTGCCGGCCGCGCTCGCGGAAGCCGCCAAGCATGACCCGATCGTGATCGTCGAGAAGAGCATCGAAGGCGGCGGCGAGTACACCGCCTGCATCGCCGGCGATCTCGACCTGCCGGTGATCAAGATCGTGCCGGCCGGCGAGTTCTACGACTATCACGCGAAGTACGTCGCCGACGACACGCAATACCTGATTCCGTGCGGGCTGCCCGCCGACAAGGAAGCGGAGCTCAAGCGCGTCGCGCGCCGGGCGTTCGACGTGCTCGGCTGCACCGACTGGGGCCGCGCGGACTTCATGCTCGACGCCGACGGGAACGCGTACTTCCTGGAAGTGAACACCGCGCCGGGCATGACCGACCACTCGCTGCCGCCGAAGGCCGCGCGCGCGGTCGGCATCAGCTATTCGGAGCTGGTCGTGAAGGTGCTGTCGCTCACGCTCAACGACTGACGCAGGAACGGAACGACGTATGTGGAACAACGTTCGCCAACTCAACCTTGCCGCCAGCGCGCTGTACGCGCTGCTGCTGCTCGTGTTGGCGGCGGCCGGCTGCTACTGGCTGATCCAGCGCCCGACGTTCGCGCTGCGGGAAATCCGGATCGACGGCGACACCGAGCACATCAATTCACCGACGGTGCGCGCGGGCGTGGTCGGCCGGCTGAAGGGCAATTTCTTCACGGTCGATCTCGACGCCGCGCGCGCCGCGTTCGAGCAGATGCCCTGGGTGCGCCATGCGAGCGTGCGCCGGGTGTGGCCGAATGCGCTGGCTGTCACGCTCGAGGAGTACAAACCGCTCGGGACCTGGGGCAGTGACCAGCTCGTGAGCGTCGATGGCGAGCTGTTCACCGCGAACCAGGGCGAGCTGGAGCAGGAGCTGCCGGCGTTCGACGGCCCGGAGGGCAGTGCGAAGGAAGTCGTCACGCGGTATCGCGACTTCGGGAAATGGTTTGCGCCGCTGAAGGCGGCGCCGGAAGAAGTGACGCTGTCGGCGCGGTACGCGTGGACGGTGAAGCTGTCGAACGGCATGCAGGTCGAGCTGGGCAAGGAACGCAACAGCGAGTCGCTGCATGACCGGAGCCAGCGTCTGGTCGCTGCATGGCCGGCCGTCACGGAACGCTGGGGCAACGACATCGAGTACGCGGACCTGCGCTATCCGAACGGATTCGCGATTCGCGCGGCAGGCATGCGGTTCCTGACCGATACCGACAAGCGCAAGAAGTAACGAGAGATCACACGCAAGAGCACTTTATGAGCAAAGACTACAAGGATCTGCTGGTTTCCCTCGACATCGGCACGTCGAAGGTGGTGGCCATCGTCGCCGAGCTGAAGGGCGAAGGCCACTACGAGGTGATCGGTCTCGGCCAGAGCGAGTCGAAGGGTCTGAAGAAAGGTGTGGTGGTCAACATCGAGGCCACCGTGCAGTCGATCCAGCGCGCGCTCGAGGAAGCCGAGCTGATGGCCGACTGCAAGATCACCAACGTGTTCACGGGGATCGCGGGCAGCCACATCCGCAGCTTCAACTCGAGCGGGATGGTCGCAATCAAGGACAAGGAAGTCACGCAGACCGACGTCGCGCGCGTGATCGAGACCGCGAAGGCGATCAACATCCCGACCGACCAGCAGGTGCTGCACATCCTCACGCAGGAATTCATCATCGACGGCCAGGAAGACGTGCGCGAGCCGATCGGCATGAGCGGCATCCGGCTGGAAGTGAAGGTGCACATCGTGACGGGCGCGGTGAGCGCCGCGCAGAACATCGTCAAGTGCGTGCGCCGCTGCGGGCTCGAAGTGAACGACCTGATCCTGCAGCCGCTCGCGTCGTCGCTGGCCGTGCTGACGGAAGACGAGAAGGATCTCGGCGTGGTGCTGGTCGACATCGGCGGCGGCACGACGGACATCGCGATCTTCGCCGAAGGCGCGATCCGCCACACCGCGGTGATTCCGATCGCCGGCGACCAGATCACGAGCGACATCGCGATGGCGCTGCGCACGCCGACGCCGGACGCGGAAGACATCAAGGTCGGCTACGGGATCGCGAAGCAGGCGCTCGCCGATCCGGACGAAATGGTCGAAGTGCCGGGCCTCGGCGAACGCGGCCCGCGCACGCTGTCGCGCCAGGCGCTGGCAGCGGTGATCGAGCCGCGCGTCGAGGAGCTGTTCTCGCTCGTGCAGCAGGTCGTGCGCGAATCCGGTTACGAAGAACTGCTGAGCTCCGGCGTGGTCATTACCGGCGGGGCATCGATGATGCCCGGCATGGTCGAGCTCGGCGAAGACATTTTCCTGAAACCGGTGCGCATCGGCGCGCCGGAATATGCAGGCGGCCTCTCCGACGTCGTGCGCAATCCGCGCTACTCGACGGCGATGGGGCTGCTCGTCGAAGGCAGTGCCCAGCGCATGCGCGGCCGCAAGGTCGCCGTGCAGTCCGGCAACGCGGGACAGGTGTTCTCGCGGATGAAGGAATGGTTCCTGAGCAACTTCTGACGAATCGAACCGAATCGAAATTCGCGCTGGTGCCGGCGGCTGGCGCGCGACAGGGGGTTGCCCGATCTCCTGCCGAATAACGGCCGAGTAGCAGTCATTCTCTTGACGGAGGCAACAATGGAATTCGAAATGCTGGAAACCGAGACCAACGGCACCATCATCAAGGTGGTCGGCGTTGGCGGCGCTGGCGGCAATGCCGTCCAGCACATGATCAACCGCGGCGTGCAGGGCGTCGACTTCATCGTGATGAACACGGATGCGCAGGCGCTGTCGCGTTCGCGCGCATCGTCGGTGATCCAGCTCGGCAACACGGGCCTGGGCGCTGGCGCGAAGCCGGAAATGGGCCGTGCGGCAGCGGAAGAAGCGCGTGAGCGCATCGCCGACGCACTGCGCGGCGCGCACATGGTGTTCATCACGGCCGGCATGGGTGGTGGCACGGGCACGGGCGCGGCGCCGGTGGTCGCGCAGATCGCGAAGGAGATGGGCATCCTGACGGTGGGTGTCGTCAGCAAGCCGTTCGAGTTCGAAGGCGGCAAGCGCATGCGCGTCGCTGAAGCCGGTTCGCAGCAACTGGAGGATCACGTCGACTCGCTGATCGTCGTGCTGAACGACAAGCTGTTCGACGTGATGGGCGACGACGCCGAGATGGACAAGTGCTTCCAGTGCGCCGACGACGTGTTGAACAACGCGGTCGCAGGCATCGCTGAAATCATCAATGTCGATGGCCTCGTGAACGTCGACTTCGAAGACGTGAAGACGGTGATGGGCGAGCAAGGCAAGGCGATGATGGGCACGGCGACGGTCGCCGGCGTCGATCGCGCACGCCTCGCGGCGGAACAGGCCGTGGCGAGCCCGCTGCTCGAAGGCGTCGATCTGTCGGGCGCGCGCGGCGTGCTGGTCAACATCACGTCGAGCCGTTCGCTGCGTCTGTCGGAAACGCGCGAAGTGATGAACACGATCAAGAGCTACGCGGCGGAAGATGCGACGGTGATCTTCGGTGCGGTGTACGACGACGCAATGGGCGATGCGCTGCGCGTGACGGTCGTGGCGACGGGTCTGGGCCGTGCGGCGAAGAAGCAGCAATCGGCACCGATGACGCTGCTGCGCACGGGTACGGACAACCAGCCGGTCAGCGCGGTGTCGCACGGCTATGCACCGACGCATCACGTCAGCACGGCAGACTACGGCGCGCTCGACACGCCGGCGGTGTGGCGCAATTCGCGCGAAACCGCGGCATCGCACGTGCAGGCGCTGCAGGAGAAGGGTGTCGACACGTACGACATCCCGGCTTTCCTGCGCAAGCAGGCTGACTGACGCAAACACAGGCGAAGCCGCGGCGAATCTGCCGCGGTATCGCCGGCGTGACGGATGCTACGGACCACGACAGGCCGCGTCGGCTGCGACGCCGGGCCGGGAAACGTGCCCTCTCCGCTCAAGCGGGGCGGGATGGACCGTGCTGTCCGCGACACGCTGAAAAACCGTATCGCTATGAGGGACCAGCCATGATTCAAGTGGGCGACGCGCTGCCCGACGCGCAATTGTTCGAGTACATCGACGACGCGCGCGAAGGGTGCACGCTGGGGCCGAACGCCTACAGCGTGCGCGACCAGGTTGCGGGAAAGCGGGTGGTGATCTTCGGATTGCCGGGCGCTTTCACGCCGACCTGCTCGGCGCAGCATGTGCCGGGCTATGTCGAACACGCCGAGCAATTGCGCGCGGCGGGCATCGACGAGATCTGGTGCGTGTCCGTCAACGACGCATTCGTGATGGGCGCATGGGGACGTGATCTGCACACCGCGGGCAAGGTGCGCATGATGGCGGACGGCAGCGCGGCTTTCACTCATGCGCTGGGGCTGACGCAGGATTTGTCCGCGCGTGGCATGGGAATTCGTTCCCTGCGCTACGCGATGGTGATTGACGGCGGTGTGGTCAAGACGCTGGCCGTCGAGGCGCCGGGCAAATTCGAAGTGAGCGATGCGGCGAGTGTTCTCGCGACGTTGACGTCCTGATCGTGCGGTGCGCCGTTGCCTTCCGGCAACGCTGCTCACCGGCCTCAGGGCAGTTGTAACACGGGCCGATGACCGGAAACGCCTCCGTTCCGGGCATCGGCCCGTCCCGTATCGGCGCGGGTAAACAGTCGAAACAGATTGATACGCAGTTTCAAACTACGCTGAATAGGGAATTACGCTATAATCTCCCCTATCGAATATAACTCCTGATTGATATCTTCAATCACGACGAAGAACATCATGCTGAAGCAGCGCACCATCAAATCCATCGTGAAGACCGTGGGTATCGGTGTCCACTCGGGCCGCAAGATCGAGCTGACGCTCCGTCCTGCCGCACCCGGCACGGGCATCGTCTTCTCGCGCGTCGACCTTCCCACGCCCGTCGACATTCCCGCCGCGGCGACGTCGATCGGCGATACGCGGCTCGCGTCGGTGTTGCAGAAGGATGGCGTGCGCGTGTCGACCGTCGAGCACCTGATGTCGGCATGTGCCGGCCTCGGTATCGACAACCTCTATGTCGACGTGACGGCCGAGGAAATCCCGATCATGGACGGCAGCGCGGCGACCTTCGTGTTCCTGATCCAGTCCGCCGGCATCGAGGAGCAGAACGCGCCGAAGCGCTTCGTCAAGGTGAAGAAGACGGTCGAAATCCGTGATGGCGACAAGTTCGCGCGTCTCGATCCGTACTTCGGTTTCAAGCTGAAATTCTCGATCGACTTCCGTCACCCGGCCGTCGACAAGACCGGCCAGGAGCTCGAGGTCGATTTCGCCAATACGTCGTACGTGCGCGAGATTGCCCGTGCACGCACGTTCGGCTTCGCACATGAAGCCGAGATGCTGCGCGAGATGGGTCTCGCCCGTGGCGGCAGCATGGAAAACGCGATCGTGCTCGACGAGTACCGCATCCTGAACAACGACGGGTTGCGCTACGACGACGAGTTCGTGAAGCACAAGATGCTCGACGCGATCGGCGACCTGTACGTGATCGGCCATCCGCTGCTGGCGTCGTACACGGCGTACAAGTCGGGCCACGGGCTGAACAACGCGCTGCTGCGCGAACTGCTCGCGAACGAGGATGCGTACGAGATCGTCACGTTCGACGATCCGCAGGCAGCGCCGAAGGGCTTCGCGTTCGACATGCAGACGGCCTTCGCCTGATCTGCGTTCCGTGCAAGCAATAAAAAAGCAGCCTTCGGGCTGCTTTTTTATTGGCCGGCTGCGGGGCGTGCCGTCAGCGTGGTTTAGCGCCATGCCGGGCCGCCATCCGCGCGAGCGCGTCCTGCAGCGGTGACGGTTCGAGATGATCTGCCAGGTCGCGCAACGCGGCCGCGCCGACCGACGTCATCCGTGCCTGCTTCACGTGGGGCGGCTCCGGCGCATCTTTCGGGCGCACGCGTACGCGTAGCGTCGAGACCGGCCAGCCGCGTTTTTGCAGATCGCCGAGCAACCGCGGTTCGACCTGTCGCAGACGAGCGGCCAACGCGTTGTGTGCAGCAAAGAGGGTCAGGGTGCCGTCCTTGATGAAGCCCGGTTCGACATGATTCGCCAGGTAGTCGGGCAGGAGCGCGGCAAGATCGCGCTGCAGCGACGCGATCTGTTCGACGCCGGCGCGCAACGCCGCGAACGCGTCGGTGCGGCCCAGCACTTCGGACACGGGTTGCGGGCGATACGGGGCGAGCGGGCCGAAACGCTTGGAAAATCGGTTCATCGAGACATTCTTCGGGCGCGCACGCGCGCGGACGTTGACGCCGATTGTACCCGTGCGGGCCCGTGCGCGGGCGGCTTTCGCCCCGATGGCCCGGCGGTCGGCGCGCAGTGTCCGTCCGGCCGAGACACGGGCGCACGCTTCCCCGCGTGCTAAAATTCATCGTTTGAGTCCACTAATTCGCTAAGCCGCCGAGGCTCGGGCGCCGGGGCGCGCAACACGCGCCGGGCGCCGGTGCTGCGACGCAGGATCCGATCCGATGACAACCGGTTTTCTCCAGAAAATTTTTGGCAGCCGCAACCAGCGGCTCGTCAAGCAATACCAAAAGACCGTCACGACGATCAATGCGCTCGAAACGCAGATCGAGAAGCTGACGGACGACCAGTTGCGCGGCAAGACGGACGAATTCCGCCAGCGGGTCGCGGCCGGCGAGTCGCTCGACAAGCTGCTGCCCGAGGCCTTCGCGGTCTGCCGAGAGGCCAGCCGTCGCGTGCTGAAGATGCGGCACTTCGACGTGCAGATGATCGGCGGCATGGTGCTCCACTACGGCAAGATCGCGGAAATGCGCACCGGCGAGGGCAAGACGCTCGTCGCGACGCTGCCCGTGTACCTGAACGCGCTGGCAGGCCGCGGCGTGCACGTGGTGACCGTCAACGATTACCTCGCGCAGCGCGACGCCGAATGGATGGCGCGCCTCTACAACTTCCTCGGTCTGTCGGTCGGCATCAACCTGTCCGGCATGGAGCACGACCAGAAGCAGCAGGCTTACGCGGCGGACATCACGTACGGCACGAACAACGAGTTCGGCTTCGACTACCTGCGCGACAACATGGTCTACGAGACCGACGCGCGCGTTCAGCGGGCACTGAACTTCGCGGTCGTCGACGAAGTGGACTCGATCCTGATCGACGAGGCGCGTACGCCGCTGATCATTTCGGGCCAGGCAGAGGATCACACCGAGCTGTACGTGCGGATGAACGCACTGCCGCCGCTGCTCGAGCGCCAGATCGGCGAAGAGAAGGCCGACGGCACGGGCGTCGAGAAGCCGGGCGACTACACGCTCGACGAGAAGGCGCGCCAGGTGTTCCTGACGGAATCGGGCCACGAGAAGGCCGAGCGCCTGCTCGCCGAATGGGGCCTGATCGGCGAGGGCGAAAGCCTGTACGCACCGCAGAACATCACGCTGATGCACCACGTGTACGCGGCGCTGCGCGCGCACACGCTGTTCCACAAGGATCAGCACTACGTCGTGCAGAACGGCGAAGTGGTCATCGTCGACGAATTCACGGGCCGCCTGATGGCCGGCCGCCGCTGGTCCGACGGCCTGCACCAGGCGGTCGAGGCGAAGGAACACGTGAAGATCCAGAGCGAGAACCAGACGCTCGCGTCGATCACGTTCCAGAACTACTTCCGGATGTACGCGAAGCTGGCCGGCATGACCGGTACCGCCGACACCGAAGCGTACGAATTCAACGAGATCTACGGCCTCGAGACGGTCGTGATCCCGACCAACCGTCCGCCGAAGCGGATCGACAAGCAGGACCAGATCTACAAGACGGCCAAGGAGCGCTATGACGCGGTGATCCGCGACATCCGCGACTGCTACGAACGCGGCCAGCCGGTGCTGGTCGGCACGACGTCGATCGAGAACTCGGAGCTGCTGTCGCACCTGCTGAAGCAGGCCGGGCTGCCGCACGAAGTGCTGAACGCGAAGCAGCACGAGCGTGAAGCCGCGATCGTCGCGGAAGCCGGCCGGCCGAAGCGCATCACGATCGCGACCAACATGGCCGGCCGCGGTACCGACATCGTGCTCGGCGGCAATGCCGAGAAGCAGGCGGCGTTCATCGAGGCCGACGAAGCGATCCCGGCCGACGAAAAGGCGCGCCGCATCCAGAAGCTGCACGACGAGTGGGAAACGCTGCACGAGGAGGTGAAGGCCGCGGGCGGCCTGCACATCATCGGCACCGAGCGCCACGAATCGCGCCGGATCGACAACCAGCTGCGCGGCCGTGCGGGCCGTCAGGGCGATCCGGGTTCGTCGCGCTTCTACCTGTCGCTCGACGATCCGCTGCTGCGCATCTTCGCGGGCGACCGCGTGCGTTCGATCATGGACCGCCTGAAGATGCCGGAAGGCGAGGCGATCGAGGCCGGCATCGTCACGCGCTCGATCGAGTCCGCGCAGCGCAAGGTCGAAGCGCGCAACTTCGACATCCGCAAGCAGCTGCTCGAATACGACGACGTGTCGAACGACCAGCGCAAGGTGATCTACCAGCAGCGTAACGAGCTGCTCGAAGCGCACGACATCACCGAGACGATCACCGCGATGCGTCACGGCGTGATTACCGAAGTCGTCCGCCAGTTCGTGCCGGAAGGCAGCATCGAAGAACAGTGGGACGTGCCCGAACTCGAGGAAGCGCTGCGCAACGACTGGCAGCTCGACCTCGCGATCCAGGAAATGGTGAACGAGTCCTCGTCGATCACGGCCGAGGAAATCCTCGACGCGGTGACGACGGCCGCCGACGAGCAGTACGAGGCGAAGGTCGCGATGGTCGGCCGCGAATCGTTCAGCGCGTTCGAGCGCTCGGTGATGCTGCAGACGGTCGACCGCCTGTGGCGCGAGCACCTCGCGGCGCTCGACCACCTGCGCCAGGGCATCCACCTGCGCGGCTATGCGCAGAAGAATCCGAAGCAGGAATACAAGCGCGAAGCGTTCGAGCTGTTCGCCGCGATGCTCGAGGCGATCAAGCAGGAAGTCACGCGCGTCGTGATGAACGTGCAGATCCAGTCGCCGGAACAGCTCGAGCAGGCCGCCGAGCAGATCGAGGAGCGTGGCGGTCATCTCGAGAACGTCGAGTACCAGCACGCCGATTACGCGGAAGCCGGTGCGCCGGTGGCCAACGTCACGGCTGCCGCGGCGGCTACGGCGACTGCCGACATGGTCGGCAGCGCGATGACGCACAGCGGCCCCGGCGGCGAAATGCCGAAGGTCGGCCGCAACGACCCGTGCCCGTGCGGCAGCGGCAAGAAGTACAAGCAATGTCACGGGAAGCTGTCATGATCGACGGCGGCGCGCATCACGCGTGCCGCTTCGTTCGCAGTTTCGAGTGAGTGAGGTGAGTTGCGGCGGCCCGCGCGTGCGGCCGCTGGTTCTTCCAATCGATGCCGGCGCATGCCGGCATTTTCCATCCGGCAGGTGTGCCCCATGGCTGTCAATTTTCCGTCGATCGATCCCGCCCAACTGCATCCCGTCGCCGGCGTCACGCTCGGCTGGGCGGAAGCGAACATCCGCAAGCCGAATCGCAAGGACGTGCTGGTCATCTCCGTCGACGAAGGCGCGACGGTCGCGGGCGTGTTCACCGAAAACCGTTTCTGCGCAGCGCCGGTCACCGTCTGCCGCGAGCACCTGGCGAAGGTGCGCGCGGGCGGCGCGGGCATTCGCGCGCTCGTCGTGAATACGGGCAATGCGAACGCGGGCACCGGCGAGCCGGGCCTCGTGAACGCACGCGAAACCTGCACGGAACTTGCGCGCCTCGCGGGCATCGAGCCGGCACAGGTGCTGCCGTTCTCGACCGGCGTGATCCTCGAGCCGCTGCCGATCGAGCGCCTGAAGGCCGGCTTGCCGGCCGCGCTCGCGAACCGCAAGGCCGCGAACTGGTTCGACGCCGCGCAAGCGATCATGACGACGGACACGCTGCCGAAGGCCACGTCGCGCCAGGTGACGATCGACGGCCATACGGTCACGCTGACGGGCATCAGCAAGGGCGCGGGCATGATCAAGCCGAACATGGCGACGATGCTCGGCTTCCTTGCGTTCGACGCGAACGTCGCGCAGCCGGTGCTCGACACGCTCGTGAAGGAAGTCGCGGATCGCTCGTTCAACTGCATCACGATCGACGGCGACACGTCGACGAATGACTCGTTCATCCTGATCGCGTCGGGCAAGAGCACGCTGCCGGCGATCACGTCGACCGATTCGCCGGCCTATGCGGCGCTGCGCGATGCGGTGACGGAAGTCGCTCAAGTGCTGTCGCAACTGATCGTGCGCGATGGCGAAGGCGCGACGAAATTCATGACGGTGCAGGTCGAAGGTGGCAAGAATGTCGCGGAATGCCGCCAGATCGCTTACGCGATCGGCCATTCGCCGCTCGTGAAGACGGCGTTCTACGCATCCGACCCCAACCTCGGCCGGATTCTCGCGGCAATCGGCTATGCGGGCGTCGCGGATCTGGACGTCGACAAGATCGACCTCTATCTCGACGACGTGCTCGTCGCGAAGGCGGGCGGCCGCAACCCGGCTTACCAGGAAGAAGACGGCCAGCGCGTGATGAAGCAGAGCGAAATCACGATCCGCGTGCTGCTCGGCCGCGGCGACGCGCAGGCCACCATCTGGACGTGCGACCTGTCGCACGACTACGTGAGCATCAACGCGGATTACCGTTCCTGATCGGGAGCGTTCGAACGACATGGACAAGCTTGAACAGTTTCTGATGCGCGCCGAAGCGCTGCTCGGCCGTCTCGAGGGGATGCTGCCGCCCGCGCCGGCCGCGGTCGACTGGAATGCCGCGCACGCGTTCCGCTGGCGCAAGCGCCAGGGGCGCGGCTATCTGCAGCCGGTGCCGGCCGTGTCGTCGATCACGCTCGACGATCTGCACAACATCGATCGCCAGAAAGGGCTGATCGAACAGAACACGCGGCAGTTCGTGCAGCAGAAGCCGGCCAACAACGTGCTGCTGACCGGCGCGCGTGGTACCGGCAAATCGTCGCTGATCAAGGCGTGCCTGAACGCGTATGCGAACGAGGGCCTGCGCCTGATCGAAGTCGACAAGGACGACCTGCACGATCTCGGCGACATCGTCGACCTGATCTCGCAGCGTCCCGAGCGCTTCATCGTGTTCTGCGACGACCTGTCGTTCGAGGAAGGCGAGTCGGGCTACAAGGCGCTGAAGGTCGCGCTCGACGGCTCGATCGCCGCGCAGTCGGACAACGTGCTGATTTACGCGACGTCGAACCGCCGCCATCTGCTGCCCGAGTACATGAGCGACAACGAGTCGTACAAGCATCTTCCGGATGGCGAGATTCACCCCGGCGAAGTCGTCGAGGAAAAGATCTCGCTGTCGGAGCGCTTCGGCCTGTGGGTCAGCTTCTATCCGTTCAAGCAGGACGACTACCTCGACATCGTCGGGCACTGGCTGCGTCATTTCGGCTGCCCGGATGCGGAGATCGAATCCGCACGCGGCGACGCGCTCGTGTGGGCGCTCGAGCGCGGTTCGCGCTCGGGGCGCGTCGCGTGGCAGTTTGCGCGTGACTGGTCGGGCCGCAAGGAGCGGGCATGAGCGCGGATCTCGCACAAGGCGCGGTGCGCGCGCCCGATGGCCGCAAGGTGACGGAAGTCGCGGTCGGCGTGATGGTGCAGCCGGACGGAAGCTACCTGCTCGCGCAGCGGCTGCAAGGCAAGCCGTATGAAGGCTACTGGGAGTTTCCTGGCGGCAAGCTGGAGGCCGGTGAAAGCGTCGAGGACGCGCTTGCGCGCGAACTGCACGAGGAGCTCGGCATCGAAGTCACGGCCAGCCACCGCTGGCACACGCTCGAGCACGATTATCCGCATGCGTACGTGCGGCTGTATTTCTGCAAGGTGACGGGCTGGACGGGTGAGCCGCACAGCAAGGAAGGGCAGGCGTTCGTGTGGCAGCAACTGCCGGTCGCCGTCGCGCCGCTGTTGCCGGCCGCGCTGCCGGTGCTCGAACTGCTCGAGAAGGAAGCCGCGTCGAACTGACGCCATGATGGCCTGCCGGAAAGGCGGGCCATATCACTAGCAGGCGGTGCTGCGCGCCGCTCAGCTGTCGCGGCGGCCGTCCGTGCCGTCTTCTTCCGACGAGGGGCCCTCGTCGGAGGATCCTCCGATCCGGTACTTTTCCGCGGCCCATGCGCCGAGGTCGAGCTGCTTGCAGCGGGCCGAGCAGAACGGGCGGAACTGATTTTCGGGCGTCCAGCGCACTTCGGCGCCGCACGACGGGCATTTCACAACGGTAGTCATACGAAAGCGATCCGGCCCGCGGCCGTTACAGATTGCACAGTGTCAGATGGAACGGCACGTCGATATCCACCGCGCGCGGACGCACATCGCCGTCCTGCATGGTGAACCGTACCCACAGCATGTATTTGTTCGCGCTCGCTTCGGGAATGACGCGCAACTCCGGCGGCACGCGCACCTGCATCAACTGGTAGGTGCGGCCGGACAGCATCTGCTGGTAGCTGCCCTGCATCGCCATGACCTTCGACGCCTGGCCCGATTCGCGCGCGAGCCGCAGCACGATCGTCACCGCGTCGCGCAGCGGCAGCATCGGCAGGATCCACTTCGCGATGTCCTGGCGCCGCTGCTCGGCGGGCCACTGCTGCCATGCGTAGTACGACGGCAGGTCGAACTTGCACGTACCGCCGGGAATCACCGCGCGGCTGCGGATGCTGGCGAGCCACTCGTTGTCGACGAGGTGCTGCCCGGTCTTGCCCTGCATCTGCGCGAGGTTCGCGAGCGTCTGCTCGATTTCGCCGAGCACGGCTTCGAGCGCGTTCTGCTCGATGCCCGGATTGCCGCGAAAGGGGGCGAGCGTCTGGCGCTGACGTTCGAGCTCCTTCATCAGATCCGATTTCAGGTCCGCGCGGCCCGTTACCTCGGCGATTTCGAACAGCGTCGTCAGCGCGACGTGGTGTTCACGCGGGTCCTCCTGAGCCAAAAAGAACGCGAAGCGCTCGAAGAGATCTTCGAGGCGCAACAACGTGCGAATTCGCTCGTTGAACGGATACTCGTAAAGAATCAAGCGCGCTCGCCTCTTGGGTAGGGATTGAAACAATGCAGGACATTCTAATGCTCACTCTCTACCCTAGCAACGCGCCAATTTCGTACACCATCACGATTGGGCACGCGGTTCAGCGCGCGGCGGCCGCAAACGCGAGATAGCGTTGGTGCAGTGCATCGACCTGTGCGGCGAGCGTGTCGGGTGTCGTCGCGTCGTTGACGATCACGTCGTCGGCCGCCGCGAGACGGGCTTCGCGCGTCGCCTGTTTCGCGATGATCGCTTCGACCTGCTCGCGCGTGAAGCCGTTGCGCCGCATCACGCGTGCGATCTGCGTTTCGACCGCGCAATCGACGACGAGCACGCGATCGCTGCGCGCCTTCCAGTTGCCTGACTCGACGAGCAGCGGCACGACGAACATCACGTACGGGCCCTGCGCTTCGCGGGCCTCGCGATCGGTTTCCGCGCGGATCAGCGGATGCGTGATCGCTTCAAGGCGCCGGAGCGCGGCGTCGTCGCTGAAGATCAGTGCGCGCATCTTCGCACGATCGAGCGAGCCGTCGGCGGCAACGAAGCCGGGGCCGAATGCCTGTTCGATCGCCGGCATCGCGAGACCGCCCGGTGCGGTGATGCGATGGGCGATCAGATCGGTATCGACCAGTGACGCGCCGCGGGCGCCGAACAGGTCGGCGACGGTCGTCTTGCCGCTGCCGATGCCGCCGGTGAGTCCAATTGCGAACATGTCAGCCTCCGAGCGCCGAATAGAACGGGGTGCCGAAAAACAGCGTCGCGGCGCCGCCTGCCGCGAGGAACGGGCCGAACGGAATCGGCTCCTCGAAGCGCATGCGGCCGCGCCAGGTCGCGATGAGCCCGACGATCGCGCCCGTCACGGCGGCGAACAGCACGACCTGCGGCAATGCGGCCCAGCCCATCCATGCGCCGAGCGCGGCGAGCAGCTTCAGGTCACCAAAACCGATGCCCTCGATGCCGCGCAGCCATTTGAACAGCCAGTAGATCGCCCACAGGAACAGGTAGCCGGCCATGGCCCCGATCACCGCCGAGCGCAGCGACGTGAACGTGCCGCCGAGGTTCAGCGCGAGCCCGGCCCAGAGGAGCGGCAGCGTCATCGAGTCGGGCAGGTAGCCCGTCCGGATATCGATCGCGCTCATCGCGAGCAGCGCGGCGCACAGCGCGAATGCGGCAAGGGCGGCGACGGTCGGGCCGAATACCGCGAGCGAGCCGGCGGCGAGCAGCGCGCACGCGAGCTCGACGAGCGGATATACGATGCCGATCGAATGGCCGCAGCGCCGGCAGCGCCCGCGCAGCATCAGAAAGCTGACGAGCGGGATGTTTTCCCATGCGCGCAGCACGTGGCCGCAATGCGGGCAGGCGCTGCGCGGTCGCCACAAATCGTAGCGCGGCGGGTAGCCGTCGTCGGGTGGGGCACTCGCGTTGCCGGTCGCTTCATCGATCTCGGCCTGCCACGCACGCTGCATCATCACGGGCAGCCGGTGGACGACCACGTTCAGGAAGCTGCCGACGCAAAGGCCGACGACGACCGCGAATGCATACTGCAGCGCGGGCGGCAGCATCGCCAGCGCGAGCAGCGTGCTCTCGGGCGAATCGGTAACGGAGTACAGGGGCGCTGGCGTCATGAGGCTCAAGGTTCGGACTAAAAGGCGACAGAATCGGTTGCGATGCTACACCACGTTGCCGAGCTGAAGGATGGGCAGGTACATCGCGATCACGAGGCCGCCGACGAGTGCACCCAGTACGATCACGATCAGCGGTTCGCCGAGCGCGGCGAGTGCATCGAGACGCGCGTCGAGCTGGCGTTCGCACAGCGCCGCGATGTCGGCGAGCATCGCGTCGAGCGCACCCGTCTCCTCGGCGACGGCGATCGGCTGCACGACGTCGTCCGGAAAGCAGCCGGCCGACTGCATGGCGTCCGCGAGGCGTGCGCCGCGCAGCACGCGGGCTGCGATGTGCGCAGTGGCGTGCTCGAACACCGGATGGCCGGCGGTGCGCTCGAGCGTGGCGAAGGCGTCGGCGAGCGGCACACCGGCGCCGAGCAGCGTCGCCAGCGAGCGGCACCAGCGTGCGGCCGCGTACCGGCTGAGCGCGCTACCCGCGAGCGGCGCGTGCAGCAGTTGCCGCGCGACAGCGTGGCGCAGCGGTGCCGACCGCCGCAGCGCGTGATGTGCGGCCAGCCCGGCTGCCGCGGCAATGGCAAGGAGCCCACCGCCCCATGCCGACAGCGCGGAGGACAGCGCGAGCAGCGCGCGGGTTGGCGCCGGCAGTGCGGCGCCGAACCCGTCGAAGATCTGGCGGAACGTCGGTACCACCCACACCATCAACGCGGCCGAGATCGCGAGCCCGAACAGGATGACGGCCGCCGGGTACGCGAGCGCGGCCCGCAGCTTGCGCCACTGCGCTTCGGTGCGCTCGCGGTGTTCCGCGACCCGCGTCAGTACGATCCCAAGCGAGCCGGACGCTTCGCCGACCTCGATCAGTTGGCGATACAGCGTGCCGAACTGGGATGGATAGCGTGCGAGCGCGTCGGCGAAGCGTCGGCCGCCGACGATCTCGCGGGCGAGACCTGCGGCGATGCGCGGCAGGCCGTCGTGTGGCCGCGTACGCGCGAGCATCTCGAGCGACGGCGCGAGCGGCAACCCGGCCTGCAGCAGGCTCGCGAGCTGGCGCGTGAAGCGTGTGACGTCCCGCGCGCTGGCCGTGGGCGGCCGGGCCGGCCCGCGGACATCGAGCGACAGCACGGCGACGGCGTCGCGTGCGAGCGTGGCACGTGCGCTCGCGGCGTCGAATGCAATGACGGTCCCGCGGCGCGATGTGCCGTCGCGACGGCGGCCACGCCATGCGAAGCGGGTTTCGCGCGGCGGCGTGTGCATGCTCATGCGGCAGGTGTCGCGGCGAGGGCTTCCGCGATGCTCGTCGTGCCGTCACGGACGCGCGCGAGCGCTGCGTCGCGCAGACTGCGCACGCCTTCGGTCGCCGCGCATCGCGCGAGTTCGCCAACACTCGCCCGTGCGACGATGCGTTCCGCCAGCCCGGACGACACCGGCATCGTCTGATGCAGGCCGACGCGGCCGCGATAGCCGATGCCGTGACAGGCCGGACAGCCTCGCGCGACGAACGGCCGCCATCCGGTTGCGAGGGCGGCCGGGTCGCAGCCGGCTTCGCGCAGGACGGGCACCGGTGCGTCCGAGTGCACGCGGCAGGCGGTGCACAGCCGCCTGACGAGGCGTTGCGCGGTGACGAGGTGCAGCGCGGCCGCGAGGTTGTACGGCGCGACACCGATGTCGAGCAGCCGCGCGACGGCGGCCGGTGCGTCGTTCGTGTGCAGCGTCGACAGTACGAGATGGCCGGTCTGCGCGGCCTTGATCGCGACGTCGGCCGTCTCCGCATCGCGAATCTCGCCGACCATGATGATGTCCGGATCCTGCCGCAACAGCGCGCGCAGGGCTGTCGCGAACGTGAGCCCGGCCTTTTCGGCGACGCCGACCTGGCTGATGCCGTCGAGCTGGATCTCGGCGGGATCCTCGACCGTGCAGACGTTGTGCGCGTCGCGATCGAGCATCTGCAGCGCGCAATAGAGCGACAGCGTCTTGCCGCTGCCGGTCGGACCCGTGACGAGTACGAGGCCATGCGGGGCGCGTATCGCGGCCTCCATCGCGGCCGCCTGCTGCGCGTCGAAGCCGAGGCGGGCGAGTGTGAGGTCGGTCGGCATGGTTTCGAGCCGCCGCAGCACCAGCTTTTCACCGAACAACGTGGGCAGCGAGCTGACCCGGTAGTCGCCGCGCGTACCGCCGTCGATCACGATGCGCAGCCTGCCGTCCTGCGGGAGCCGCCGCTCGGCGATGTCCATGCGCGCGAGCACCTTGATCCGTGTGACGAGCGCGTCGCGCAGATGAAGGGGCGGCCGTGCATGTTCGTGCAGCACGCCGTCGATGCGCAGGCGGATGCGCCAGCCGGCTTCGAATGGTTCGACGTGGATGTCGGATGCGTCGCGCACGCGCGCCGCATGAAGCGTGTCCGTCAGCAGCCGCACAGCCGGCGCATCGTCGAGCTGGGCCGCGTCGAGCGCGCGCGGTGCGGTGGCGGGCGACGCATCGGCGTGGGCGGGTGGCTGCGTGCGCAGCGGCGCCCCGGGAGGAGGGAAGTGCATGTGAGCCGGCACGCTGGCCGCCTGTTGACCGTGACCAGCAGATGGTCGCGCGTCGCGGGCGGCGCCGGCAGTCAGCCGTTCGGCTAGCGCGTGGTGGCGCGTGCGGTGCGCGAGCCGCGCGGCTTGAAGAGCTTGACGGTGCGCACGGCCTGATCGTCGCTGCGCATCACCTCGAGCATGACGTCGCCGATTTTCAGGCACACGTCGTCTTCCGGAATTTCCTCGAGGATTTCGAGCACCAGGCCGTTCAGCGTCTTCGGCCCGTCAGTCGGCAGCTTCAGGTGCAGCCAGCGATTCAGTTCGCGCAGCGGCATGCTCGCCGAGACGATGCATTCGCCGTTCTCGTCCCAGCCGCCCTTGCGTTCGCTGCGCGGCATCGACGTCGTGAATTCGCCGATCAGCTCCTCGATGATGTCTTCGGGCGTGACGAGCCCTTCGAGCTCGCCGTACTCGTTGACGACGAGCGCGGTCCGCTGCCGGGTTTCCTGGAAAAACTGGAGCTGCTGGACCACCGGTGTGCCGGACGGCACGTAGTACGGCTCGGCGAGCAGCGCGCGCAGCGTCTCGCGGTCGAATTCCTGGTTGTGCAGCGCGGTCAGCGTCTTGCGGACGTGCAACACGCCGAGCACCTTGTCGATGTCGCCTTCGTAGACGACGAGCCGGTTGTGATAGCAGGTTTCGAGCTGGTGCAGGACGTCGTCGAGCGGTGCGTAGAAATTGAGCGACTCGATCTGGCGGCGCGGCACCATCACGTCGTCGACCGTGATGTTCTCGAGGTCGAACAGGTTGAGCAGGATGCTGCGGTGCTTGGTCGGCATGAAACTGCTCGACTCGAGCACGATGGCCCGCAGCTCGTCGGCCGACATTCTCTGGTCGCGACCTTTCTTCGTGTTGATGCGCAGCACCCACAGCACGCCGTTCGCGAGGGCGTTGACGAACCAGACGACGGGCTTGAACACGCGCATCAGCGGCGCGATCACGAGGCTCGCGGGCAGCGCGATGCGTTCGGGGAACGTCGCACCGACGATCTTCGGCGCGATTTCGGCGAACACGATGATCAGGAACGCGACGATGCCGGTCGCGATCGACAGCGCAAGGTTGTTGCGGCCGAACGTATGCAGCGCGAGCGACGTCGTCAGGACTGGGATGATCGTGTTGAACAGGTTGTTGCCGATCAGGATCACGCTGAGCAGCAGGTCAGTGCGCGTGAGCAGGCCTTGCGTGGTTTTCGCGCCGAGTGCGCCCTGGCTGGCGAGATGCTTCAGCCGATGGCGGTTGAGCGCCATCATCGCGGTCTCGGAAATCGAAAAGAAGCTGGAACAGAGGAGAAGCAGGAAGACGGCGCCGATTTGCGCCCATAAGGGAATTTGGTCCACGCGTTGGAAGGGCAGTGAAGGACTGGGATGGAAGGAATATAGCAGAGGCCGGCGACCGCGATGTGTCGTGCGCGACACAAGGGGCCTGCGGCGGCCGGGTAAAAAAAAAACCGTGCACGAGGTGCACGGTTTTTTACAAATCTGGTCGGGGTGAGAGGATTCGAACCTCCGGCCTCTACGTCCCGAACGTAGCGCTCTACCAGGCTAAGCTACACCCCGATTTTTGCTCTTCCGACTTCGCCCTCTTCGTTAAGAAGAGCTGCGTCGTCACAAGCAAGAACGTAACTATAACGATGTTTTTTCTAAAAGGGAATACTTTGATGAAGAAAATTTTCGAGACAAGGCATCGCTTTGCGTTCGCGGCGTGTTTACGATTGCCGCGACGTCGAGTATGAGCACAACCCGAGCAGGCTTTCCTTATAGATCGAGTCCGGGAACGCGGCGATCGCTGCTGCTGCCGCCTGCGCTTCCTGGCGTGCGCATTCGAGCGTGTGATCCAGTGCGCCCGAGCGCGTGATTGCTTCGAAGATCGTGTCGAAGCGATCGGTGCCGCCCTGTTCGATCGCCTCGCGTGCGAGCGCCGACTGTTCGGGCGTGCCGCGTTCGATCAGATAGATGAGCGGCAGCGTCGGCTTGCCTTCGCGCAGGTCGTCGCCGGCATTCTTGCCCATCGCCTCGGCCGTGCCCGCATAGTCGAGCCAGTCGTCCATGATCTGGAACGCGGTGCCGATCCGGCGGCCGTATTCGGCGGCGGCGGCCTCGGTCGGCGCATCGGCGCCGGCGAGCACCGCGCCCAGACGCGCTGAGGCCTCGAACAGCTTGGCCGTCTTGTAACGGATCACCTGCATGTAGCGCGTTTCGTCGACGTCCGCGTCGTGCATGTTGAGGAGCTGCAGCACCTCGCCTTCGGAAATGATCGTCGTCGCTTCCGACAGGATCTCCATCACGCGCATCTTGCCGACGCCGACCATCATCTCGAACGAGCGCGAATAGAGGTAGTCGCCTACCAGCACGCTCGCCGCGTTGCCGAACAGCGCATTGGCGGTCTGGCGGCCGCGGCGCAGCTCGGATTCGTCGACGACGTCGTCATGCAGCAGCGTGGCCGTGTGGATGAACTCGACGACGGCGGCCAGCACGTGCCGCTGGTGCGACGTCTCGCCGAGCGCGCCGGCGACGAGCAGCAGCAATGCCGGGCGCAGCCGCTTGCCGCCCGCGCCGATGATGTACTCGGCGATCTGGTTGATCAGCAGCACATCGGACGCGAGGCTTTGCCGGATAACGCGATTCACCTGCTCCATGTCAGTGGTGATCGGAGCGAGCAGATGGGCGGCGCTGAGGGTGGGGGAGGCGGTGGACGACGACATGATGATGGAATTGGGTGATGCCGCGGATTATAAGTCGAATCCGCGATATGCCGGTCTGTCAGACGTACCAGCGGCGTGATTTTGGCCGTCCGGTAGAGGCCCGCGCGCGGCAATCGTCAATCGGCTTTGACTTGGGTGCTAACCCCATGTATAATCACGTGTTTTCCGCGCGTGGTGTGCGGAAAAATTGGATCCAGAGTGAGGTTCTCAATGTACGCGGTCATAAAAACCGGCGGCAAGCAGTACAAGGTTGCCGTTGGCGAAAAACTCAAAGTAGAACAGATACCGGCTGACATTGACGCTGAAATCACGCTCGACCAGGTTCTCGCAGTGGGCGAAGGCGAATCGATTAAGTTCGGTACGCCGCTGGTCAGTGGGGCTTCCGTCAAGGCCACCGTTGTGTCGCACGGTCGTCATGCCAAGGTCACCATCTTCAAGATGCGTCGCCGGAAGCACTACCAAAAGCACGGCGGCCACCGCCAGAACTACACTGAGCTGCGCATCGACGCGATCAACGCGTAAGCGCCTCGGTAAAGGAGCAATCAGATGGCACACAAAAAGGCAGGCGGCTCTTCCCGGAACGGCCGCGACTCCGAGTCGAAACGTCTCGGCGTGAAAGTGTACGGCGGCCAGGCAATCAATGCCGGCGGCATCATCGTGCGTCAGCGCGGTACGCGCATGCACGCAGGCGAGAACGTCGGCATGGGCAAGGATCACACCCTGTTCGCGCTGGTCGACGGTCACGTCAAGTTCGCGACGAAGGGCGCGGACAAGAAGCATCTGGTCATCGTTGTCCCGGCGGCTGCCTAAGTTCAGGCACCCACGGGCTTCGTAGCCGAAAGGCCCCGCAGTCTTCGCGGGGCCTTTTTTTATTTGGCCGCCGGGCGCGTGTGCGTTCGGGCGGCCATCGCGCAACCGGCGTACGATCGGCCGAACGGCAGATTGTTCAAGCGCGCCGGCGCGCGGCACAATAGCGGAAATACTGGGCGGAGTGACGAATGAAGTTCATTGACGAAGCACGAATCGAAGTCATCGCCGGAGACGGAGGCGATGGCAGTGCGTCGATGCGCCGCGAGAAATTCGTCCCGTTCGGCGGGCCGGACGGCGGCGACGGCGGCCGGGGCGGTAGCGTATACGCGATCGCCGACCGCAACATCAACACGCTGATCGACTACCGTTACGCGAAGAAGCACCTGGCGCGCAACGGCGAAAACGGGCGCGGATCGGATTGCTACGGCAAGGGCGGCGACGATGTCACGCTGCGCATGCCGGTCGGCACGATCATCAGCGACATGGATACCGGCGAGCTGATCGCCGACCTGACCGAGCACGACCAGCAGGTCATGCTTGCGCAGGGCGGCGCCGGCGGCCTCGGCAACCTGCATTTCAAGTCGAGCACGAACCGCGCGCCGCGCCAGAAGACGGACGGCAAGCCCGGCGAGCGTCGCATGCTGAAGCTCGAGCTGAAGGTGCTCGCCGATGTCGGCCTGCTCGGCATGCCGAACGCAGGCAAGTCGACGTTCATCTCGTCGGTGTCGAACGCGCGGCCGAAGATTGCCGACTACCCGTTCACGACGCTTGCGCCGAATCTCGGCGTGGTGCGCGTCGGCCCGAGCAAGAGCTTCGTGATCGCCGACATCCCGGGGCTGATCGAGGGCGCCGCCGAAGGCGCGGGCCTCGGCCATCAGTTCCTGCGCCACCTGCAGCGCACAGGCGTGCTGCTGCATCTGGTCGATCTCGCGCCGTTCGACGAAAGCGTCGATCCGGTGGCGGAAGCGACGGCGATCGTCGGCGAGCTGCGCAAGTACGATGAGGCGCTCTACGAGAAGCCGCGCTGGCTCGTGCTCAACAAGCTCGACATGGTGCCGGAAGACGAGCGCAAGGCACGGGTCGCGGATTTCCTCGAGCGCTTCGAGTGGGACGGCCCCGTGTTCGAGATCTCGGCACTGACCGGTCAGGGTTGTGAAGCGCTGTGCTACGCGATCTACGACTACCTCTCCGAACATTCGGACGCGCATCGCGCCGCGGAGGCGGAAGATCTCGCGGCAGACGTGCGTTTCCGCGACGCACCGCCTGCCAAGGGCGATGCAGCGCCGGGCGACGACGCCTGAGCGATTCCGGAACGCGCCGGGCGTGCCGCCCGGCGCCGGCGTTCAATTGCGCCCGGTCGGAAAGGCAGCAGATACAGGAGACAGTGCAGGATGCGTTCGATCATCGCGGATTCGAAGCGATTGGTGGTGAAGGTGGGCTCCAGCCTCGTGACCAACGACGGCAAGGGGCTCGATCATGCGGCAATCGGCCGTTGGGCGGCCCAGATCGCCGCACTGCGCGCGCAGGGCAAGGAAGTCGTGCTCGTCAGTTCGGGCGCGATTGCCGAAGGGATGCAGCGGCTCGGCTGGAGCAAGCGACCGCGGGAAATCGACGAGTTGCAGGCTGCCGCCGCCGTCGGCCAGATGGGGCTCGCGCAGGTCTATGAAAGCCGCTTCACCGAGCACGACATCCGCACCGCGCAGATCCTGCTGACGCATGCCGACCTGGCGGATCGCGAGCGTTACCTGAATGCGCGTTCGACGATGCTGACGCTGCTGCGGCTTGGCGTCGTGCCGATCATCAACGAGAACGACACGGTCGTCACCGACGAAATCAAGTTCGGCGACAACGATACGCTCGGCGCGCTCGTTGCAAACCTGATCGAAGGCGATGCGCTGATCATCCTGACCGACCAGTCGGGGCTGTTCACGGCCGATCCGCGCAAGGACCCGAACGCGACGCTCGTTGCGGAAGCCAATGCAGGCGCGCCGGAACTCGAGGCGATGGCCGGCGGCGCGGGCTCCAGCCTTGGCCGCGGCGGGATGCTGACGAAGATCCTCGCGGCGAAGCGCGCGGCGCACAGCGGCGCGAACACCGTGATCGCGAGCGGCCGGGAGGCCGACGTGCTCGTGCGTCTGGCGGCCGGTGAGGCGATCGGCACGCAACTGATCGCACGTACCGCGCGGATGGCGGCGCGCAAGCAGTGGATGGCCGACCATCTTCAGGTGCGCGGCCATGTCGTGATCGACGCAGGCGCGGTCGAGAAGCTGACGGCCGGCGGCAAGAGCCTGCTGCCGATCGGCGTGATCGACGTGCAGGGCGCGTTCGCGCGCGGTGAAGTCATCGCGTGTGTCGGCCCCGACGGGCGCGAGGTGGCGCGTGGGCTCACGAACTACAGCAGTGCGGAGACGAAACTGATTCACCGCAAGCCGAGCGGCGAGATCGAATCCGTGCTCGGCTACATGCTGGAGCCCGAATTGATCCATCGCGACAACCTGGTGCTGGTGTGACCATTCGAGCAGGTTCCGGCCGCCAAACGAAAAAGCCCGCGTGATGCGGGCTTTTTTCTTGCGGCGAACAGGGGCGCGGCGGGCGCCGCACGCCGTCAGCGCAACTGGCTCATCGCGGTGCGGTGAAACCGGATGTTCTCCAGGATCTGCTGGGTCGAGCCCTGCGGCATCTTGTTCGCGCAGAAGTAGTCCTGATAGAGCGCCGAATGGTAGGCATTCAGTTCGCCGTTCTCGATGCGCCGCCAGTCGTTTTCGACGGTGCGATCCCAGCCGTCGTGTTCCGAATTCAGGCCGGCATACTGGCGCCATTCGTAGGTGTCGCAGCGGATGCCTTCGTAGTTCACGTTGCGCGCGCCGGCCGGGCTCGTGATGACGACCGCGTAGCGCACGACGCCATCGGTGCCGACCGCCAGCGACTTCGCATCGACGAAGAACTTGAGCGGCGTGTTCTGCGATACGTTGAACGGCAGCAGGTCGCCCGTCTGCGGCAGCGGCGGCAGCGAGTCGACCGTGTTTTCCTTCCACGTGCCCTGGCGGTCCAGCAGATACACGAACTCGCTGTCATCCTTGTTGGTGGGCGTCTTCGAATTCGCGCAACCTGCCAGCGTGGCCACCGCGGCAATCGATGCGAGCGCGAGAGCAATCGCTTTCAATATGCATTCCTCGTAAAAAAAGGGCGCGACACCAAGGTCGCGCCCGGTCATGCAGTTCGATTCGTCATTTGCCGACGATCACGTGGGGCGGCATCTCGTCGAGCGTGCCCGCTTCCACTTCGATCTCCGAACAGACTACCGATGTGTCGACAATCGTCAGCGTCTGCTGGGCCTCTACGCCAATGACGCGCGGATAGCGCGACAGACGCGGCCCACGCGGCTTCTCGGCTCGCTGCGCCGGGCGGCGCAGGAAGCGCGACAGTTCCGTCAGCGCCAACTGATAGACATCCCGCTTGAACTCGATCACCGCATCGAGCGGCACCCAGTACTCGTTCCAGCGCCACGCATCGAACTCCGGGTGGTCGGTCGCGCGCAAGCAAATGTCGCAATCGCGTCCAACCATCCGCAGCAGGAACCAGATCTGCTTCTGGCCGCGGTAATGACCGCGTACTTCGCGTTTAATGAACTTGTCAGGCACCTCATAACGCAACCAGTCGCGTGTGCGGCCGATTATCTTGACGTGTTCCGGGTGCAGGCCCGTTTCCTCGTGCAGTTCCCGGTACATCGCCTGCATGGGGGTCTCGCCGTACTTGATCCCACCTTGAGGAAACTGCCAGGAATGCTCGCGGAGCCGCTTGCCCCAAAACACCTCGTTGCGCGCGTTCAAGAGGATGATGCCGACGTTCGGGCGAAAGCCTTCACGATCCAGCATACAACCACCTTCGAATCCTTTAAAATTGCTTTGATTATAAACAGATAACGGGCGCTGCGCACCGTGACGGAGCGAATCCGCGCGGGGCACACCGGCTGAATTGTCCCTGATTAGTCTGCTACGTCATCTGCGCCATCGCCGTTCGTCGCGCGCAGCTTTTTCACCTTGAAACTTTTTCGGGCGCCCCGCCTGGGGGCGCCGTTTTTGGAACCGTCCGCATGAAAGCTTCCCGTTTCTTTATCGGCACCCTGAAAGAAGCACCCGCCGACGCAGAGATCGTCAGCCACAAGCTGATGGTGCGCGCCGGCATGATCCGTCGCGTCGCCGGCGGCATCTATAACTACCTGCCGGTCGGCTTGCGTTCGATTCGCAAGGTCGAGGCAATCGTGCGCGAGGAAATGAACCGGGCGGGCGCCATCGAGCTGCTGATGCCGGCCGTGCAACCCGCCGAACTGTGGCAGGAATCGGGCCGCTGGGAGCAGTACGGTCCCGAGCTGCTGCGCTTCAAGGACCGCAAGGACAACGACTTCGTGATCGGGCCGACGCACGAGGAAGTCATCACCGACATCGCGCGCAACCAGATCAAGAGCTACCGGCAGATGCCGGTGAACTTCTACCAGATCCAGACGAAGTTCCGCGACGAGATCCGTCCGCGCTTCGGCGTGATGCGCGGCCGCGAATTCATCATGAAGGACGCATACTCGTTCGACAAGGACGCGGCCGGCCTGAACGAGTCGTATCGCAAGATGTACGACGCGTACGTGCGCATCTTCACGCGTCTCGGCCTCGAGTTCCGTGCGGTCGCGGCCGACAGCGGCTCGATCGGCGGTAACTTCTCGCACGAATTCCACGTGATTGCCGACACCGGTGAAGACGCGATCGCGTACTGCCCGACGTCCGAGTTCGCGGCGAACATCGAGGCGGCCGAAGCGTTGCCGCTGATCGCCGAACGCGCGGCGCCGGCCGAAGCGATGGAGAAGGTCGCGACGCCCGGCAAGGCGAAGTGCGAAGCCGTCGCCGAGCTGCTGGCCATCCCGCTCGAGCGCACGATCAAGTCGATCGTGCTCGCGACCGACAACGAAGGCGCCGAGCCGACCATCTGGCTCGTGATGCTGCGCGGCGATCACGACCTGAACGAGATCAAGGTGTCGAAGCTGTCGGGCCTGAAGAACCACCGCTTCGCGACCGAGCAGGAAATCGTCGAGTGGTTCGGCACGCCGCCGGGCTATCTCGGCCCGGTCGGCACGAAGAAACCCGTGAAGGTGATCGCGGACCGCACGGTCGCGAACATGAGCGACTTCGTCGTCGGCGCGAACGAGGTCGACTACCACATCGCTGGCGTGAACTGGGGCCGCGACCTGCCCGAGCCGGACGTCGCCGACGTGCGTAACGTGAAGAAGGGCGACCCGTCGCCGGACGGCAAGGGTGTGATCGACATCTGCCGCGGCATCGAGGTCGGCCACGTGTTCCAGCTCGGCACCAAGTATTCGGAAGCGATGGGTGCGACGTTCCTCGACGAGTCGGGCAAGCCGCAGCCGATGCTGATGGGCTGCTACGGCGTCGGCGTCACGCGCATTCTCGGCGCGGCGATCGAACAGAACTTCGACGACCGCGGCATCATCTGGCCCGAGTCGATTGCACCGTTCGAAGTCGTGCTGTGCCCGATGGGCTATGACCGCAGCGACATGGTGCGCGAGACCGCCGACAAGCTGTACGCGGAACTCGTCGCAGCCGGCATCGACGTGATCCTCGACGATCGCGGCGAGCGCCCGGGCGTGATGTTCGCCGACTGGGAGCTGGTCGGCGTGCCGCATCGCCTCGTGATTGGCGAGCGCGGCCTGAAGGAAGGCAAGATCGAGTATCAGGGCCGCCGCGACGCCGAAGCGACGCTGCTGCCGGCCGACACGGCTGCGGCGACGGTCGCGGAGAAGATCCGCGCCGCGCTCGCGCGCTAAGCGCACCGACCGGGGAACGCGGTGGAATACACCTTCCTGTCGGCCACCGTGCTCCTGGTGCTGATCACCGATCCGCTCGGCAACATCCCGCTGTTCATTTCGGCGATGCGGGATGTGCCGCGCGAGCGGCGCGTGAAGCTGATCCTGCGTGAAGTGGGGATCGCGTTCGTGATCCTGCTGTTCTTCATGCTGGTCGGTGATCGTTTCCTGCGGATGATGAGCCTCACCGACCTGTCGCTGCGGCTCGGCGGCGGGATCGTGCTGTTCCTGATCGCGCTGCGGATGATCTTCCCGCATCCGGACGGCGCGCTCGGCAACGATCCGCGTGCGGGCGGCGAGCCGTTCATCGTGCCGCTCGCGATTCCGGCGCTCGCCGGGCCGTCCGCGCTCGCGACGGTGATGCTGCTGACGTCGCAGGGACCCGGCAAGATGCTCGAGTGGGTCGGCGCGCTGACGGTCACGATGATCGTCTGCGCGGTGACGCTGGTGCTGGCCGAGCGGATCCAGCAATGGATCGGCGAGCGGACCGTCGCGGCGTTCGAGCGCCTGATGGGCCTCGTGCTCGTCGCGATTTCGGTCGAGATGATGCTGGGCGGCGTCCGCGCGTTCGTGCACCAGCTGTAGGGCGGGGCGGGGCACACCCAAGACGCCAAAAAAAGCGGCGCGCCGGGAAACCGGAGCGCCGCTTTCTATTTATATAGTGCGGAGCGGGGCGCTCAGACGTTCGTGGTCAGCGCACGGATCGTCGGCAGGTTGCGCCAGTAGCCCTTCGCATCCATCCCGCAGCCGAACACGTAGCGGTCCGGTACCGCGAAGCCGCAGAAGTCGGGGTGCAGCGGCTTCGCCTTCGCGAGCGTCTTCTCGCACAGCACGGCCGACATGAAGCGCTTGGCGCCCATGTCGAGAATGCGGTCGCGGATCGCGGCCATCGTCTCGCCTTCGTCGAGGATGTCATCGAGCACGAGCACGATCCGGTCTTTCACCGATTCGCGCGGCGCGACGCGCCAGTGCATTTCCGGGCTGCCCTGCGTCGTGTTGCGGTAGCGGGTCAGGTGGATGTAGTCGAATTCCAGCGGGAAATCGAGATGCGGCAGCAGCATCCCGGTAAACACCGCGGCGCCGCCCATCACCGAGAGAACGAGCGGGAACGCGTCGCCGATCTCGGCGCGGATCGCGTCGGCCATCTTGGAGATCGACGCGTTGACGGCGTCCGCCGAGACGATCTCTTCGGAGTGGTTGAAAATGTGGAGGGCTTCTTCGCGGTTCATGTGTTCTGGCGGGCAGTCGGTATACAAATAAGAATGAAGCAGAACGGCCGCCGCGCGCTACAGCAAAAACCCGCGCGCCGGCCGATGGGCGGAATCAGCGCATGCCGGGCATCATGCCCTTCAGGCCGCGCATCATCTTCTGCATGTTGCCGCCCTTCAGCTTCTTCATCATCGTACGCATCTGGTCGTACTGGTTCAGCATCCGGTTGACTTCCTGCACCGGCACGCCCGCGCCGGCAGCAATGCGGCGCTTGCGCGTCGCCTTGATGATCTCGGGTTTCGCGCGCTCGGCCGGCGTCATCGAGCTGATGATGCCTTCCATCCGGCGGATCGACTTCTCGGCCTGGCCCATGTCGGCGCCGGCGGCCGCCTGCTGGAACTGCGCAGGGAGTTTATCCATCAGCGACGACAGGCCGCCCATGTTCTTCATCTGCGAGATCTGCGCGCGGAAATCGTTCAGGTCGAAGTCGCCGCCTTTCTTGACCTTGTCGGCGAGCTTCTGCGCGGCCTGCACGTCGACGCCGCGCTGCGCCTCCTCGACGAGCGCGAGGATGTCGCCCATGCCGAGGATCCGGTTCGCCATCCGGTCGGGGTGGAACACCTCGAGGCCGTCGAGCTTCTCCGCGACACCGACGAACTTGATCGGCTTGCCCGTGACGTGACGCACCGACAGCGCGGCGCCGCCGCGCGAGTCGCCGTCGAGCTTGGTCAGCACGACGCCGGTGAGCGGCAGCGTGTCGTTGAACGCCTTCGCGGTGTTGACCGCGTCCTGGCCGAGCATCGCGTCGACGACGAACAGTGTTTCGGCCGGCTTCAGCGTGCCGTGCAGCGCGGCGATTTCCTGCATCATCGCCTCGTCGATGCCGAGGCGGCCGGCCGTGTCGACGATCAGCACGTCATGGTAGTGGCGCTTTGCCCAATCGACGGCCGCAATCGCGATGTCGACGGGCTTCTGGTCCGGCGTGGACGGGAAGAAGTCGGCGCCGACCTGTTCGCTCACCGTTTTCAGCTGCATGATTGCGGCCGGGCGATACACGTCGCACGACACGGTCAGCACCTTCTTCTTGTACTTCTCGCGCAGCAGCTTCGCGAGCTTGCCGGCGGTCGTGGTCTTGCCCGCGCCTTGCAGGCCGGCCATCAGGATCACGGCGGGCGGCGTGACCGCGAGGTTCAGCTCGGCGGCCTTGCCTTCGTAGTCGCCGCCGATCACGGCGGTCAGTTCCTTCTGGACCACGCCGACCAGCGCCTGACCCGGCGACAGGCTGCTGATCACTTCTTCGCCGAGCGCCTTTTCCTTGACCTTGGCGATGAATTCGCGGACGACCGGCAGCGAAACGTCGGCCTCCAGCAGGGCGAGACGCACCTCGCGGAGCATCTCCTGCGTGTTCGCCTCGGTAAGCCGGGCCTCGCCGCGCAGCGTCTTGACGACGCGCGCCATCCGTTGAGTGAGATTGTCGAGCATGGGGAGCGATGGACAGTGGGGCCCGAAGGCGCGGCGGAACCGAACAAAGGGAGCCGTCGCGGGAAGGGGGCCTAGTGTAAACTTCGAACATGGATATTGTACTGTATGCCCTCACCGCATTCCTGTACGGCGGCCTCGCCGTCGCAGGCTGGCGCACGCACCGCCAGGGCGCGACGCCGCTCGTCGCGAGCGTGCCGGCCGTGCCGGTTCCCGCGTCCGCTGCGTCCGGGATGAGCGGGGCCGGCCGCGCGCTGCTGTTCGCCGCGCTGGTCGCGCACGGCGTGCTGCTCCATATGACGATCTTTCCGAACGACGCAATGGTGTTCGGCTTCGCGTTCGCGCTGTCCGCGATGTTCTGGCTCGGCGCCGGCATCTACTGGATCGAGAGCTTCTTCTTCCCGCTCGACAGCCTGCGCCTGCTGGTACTGCCGCTCGCGTGTGGCGCGTCGCTGCTGCCGCTCGTGTTCGGTGGCGTGCGGGTGCTTCCTTATGCCGCAGCGCCGTTGTTCAAGCTGCATTTCCTGATCGCGAACATCGCATACGGCCTGTTCGCGATCGCGGCGCTGCACGCGATCCTGATGCTGATGGTCGAGCGGCGCCTGCAGTCGCTGCGGAGTGGCGGGCGCGACGGCTCGACGGGCTGGATCGCGAGCTGGCTCGAGACGCTGCCGCCGCTGCTCACGCTCGAGAAGCTGCTGTTCCGCCTGATCGGCGCCGGCTTCGTGCTGCTCACGCTGACGCTCGCGTCGGGCATCCTGTTCAGCGAGCAGGTCGACGCGCGCGCGCTGCGGCTCGACCACAAGACGGTATTCGCGATCCTGTCGTGG
Source organism: Burkholderia sp. AU31652 (assembly GCF_002223155.1). Classification (NCBI taxonomy): domain Bacteria; kingdom Pseudomonadati; phylum Pseudomonadota; class Betaproteobacteria; order Burkholderiales; family Burkholderiaceae; genus Burkholderia; species Burkholderia sp. AU31652. The sequence continues at coordinate 46,640 of NZ_NKFG01000003.1, forward strand.
CTGATGTTCGGCGGCCTGCTGGTCGCCCGCAAGACGTCGGGCTGGCGTGGCCGTGGTGCCGCGCGCTGGGTGCTCGTGTCGTTCGCCGCGCTGCTGCTCGCGTATGTCGGCAGCCGGTTCGTTTTCGAGGTGCTGCTGCACCGTTCCGTGGTTTGAACGCAGGTTTCCGATGCGACAGATTCTTCTCCTGATTCTTCTCTTCTTCGCGGGTTCGTGGATCGCGCGCAAGCTGCGCCAGGCCCAGGAGCACGCGCAGGCGCGCACCGGCCGCGGCGCCGGTTACGACGGCATGCCCGGCGCCGGCGGCGCGGGTTCGGGGCGCCCGAACGGCGATGCGCGGGCGCTGCCCGAGCCGATGGTGCGCTGCGCCGAATGCGGCGTGCATGCGCCGAAGGGCGACGCCGTCGCCGCGGGCGGTGAATACTTCTGCAGCGCCGAGCACGCGCAGCGCCACGCCGCGCGGTCGAGCGGTCGCGACGCACGATGAGCGACGCGCGGTTGCTGTCGGTCGACGCGCACGGCTGGGTGCGCGAAGCGCGCCATGCGCCGTCGCCGAACTTCGAGGTGCGGCCCGCGGGCGCGGTGCCGACGCTCGTGGTCGTCCACAACATCAGCCTGCCGCCCGGCGAATTCGGCGGTGACGCGATCGAGGCGCTGTTCCTGAATCGTCTCGACTGCGATGCGCACCCCTATTACCAGAGCCACCTGCGCGACGTGCGCGTGTCCGCGCACTTCCTGATCCGCCGCAACGGCGAACTCGTGCAGTTCGTGTCGTGCGACGAGCGTGCGTGGCATGCGGGCTCGTCCGAGTTCTTCGGCCGGGCGCGCTGCAATGACTTCTCGATCGGCATCGAGCTCGAGGGCGCGGACGACGTGCCGTTCGACGACGCGCAGTATGCGATGCTCGCCGCGCTCTCCCGCGCGCTCGCGGCACGCTACCCGGTCGACGCATTCGCGGGGCACTCGGACGTCGCGCCGGGCCGCAAGACCGACCCGGGCCCACATTTCGATTGGCAACGCTTTGCGAGCGATGCCGGTTTTTCCGCCGAATACTTTCCTTTCCGTCAGCACTGATCGCAGGGTTTTTGAGGGCGCGAAATTTTTTTTTCCGACCAATGCCTTGTCGCGTCTGAGCCTGCGCGGGGTGGGGGTGATGTCAATACCTCCATCGCAAATTATCCATTTTGACGTCCTCCGAATGTCCACTATACTTGGTGCCAGTTGAGCAGTTCTGCACTAGATATAGTGTGTGTCGCAGGGGAAACCCGAGCGGCACCGGCCGGCGGGCAACGCCGGCGGACAGGGTTCTCAGGGCGGCGCGTCAGGCCGGGCGGTCCGGGCGTCGCGATCAGCGCAGCGAACATCGACGGGGCAGGGTACACATGACGAAGCACACGACCGGATCGGTTGTCGCGCATCGACCGAACCGGCTTCCCCGGCGCATCGCTCGCCTCTTACCGCTCGCGCACCGCGTTGCGCAGCGTTCGTTTTAATCCGCGGTTCTCTCCGCACCATCCAACACCAGGAGCTTTGCACATGCAAACCACCGACAACGCGACGTCCCAGTACGAGAGCGCCTCGAGCCGTCCGCTCGGCGGGACCGAACAGGGCGCGAAGGCGCTCGCGCCGCAGGCCACGTTCGCCGACTACAAGGTGATCCGCCGCAACGGCAGCGTCGTCTCGTTCGAACCTTCGAAGATCGCGATTGCGGTGACCAAGGCTTTCCTGGCCGTCAATGGCGGGCAGGGTGCGGCATCGGCGCGCGTACGCGAGCAGGTCGAGCAACTGACGCACAACGTCGTGCGCGCGCTCGTGCGCAGCCGCCCGAACGGCGGGACGTTCCATATCGAAGACATCCAGGACCAGGTCGAACTCGCGCTGATGCGCGGCGGCGAGCACAACGTCGCGCGTGCGTACGTGCTGTATCGCGAGAAGCGTCACCTCGAGCGCCAGCATGCGGGCGAGGAAGCAGCGGCCGCCGGCGGCGAGGCGAGCACCGGCATCAACGTCGTCGACAACGGCGTCACGCGCCCGCTCGACCTGAACGCGCTGCGCGCGCTGATCGTGTCGGCATGCGACGGCCTCGGCGCTGCGGTTAACCCTGACCCGATCGTCGCCGAGACGGTGAAGAACCTGTACGACGGCGTGCCGATGAGCCAGGTCTACGACTCGGCGATCCTGGCTGCGCGCACGATGATCGAGAAGGATCCGGCATACAGCCAGGTTACGTCGCGCATCCTGCTGCACACGATCCGCCGCGAGATCCTCGGTGAGGAAGTGGTGCAGGCCGAGATGTCGACCCGTTACGCGGAATACTTCCCGCAGTTCCTGAAGCGCGGCGTCGACGCCGGCCTGCTCGACGACAAGCTGCTGCAGTTCGACCTGAAGCGCCTCGGCGAAGCACTCGACGCGAACCGCGACCTGCAGTTCGGCTACCTCGGCCTGCAGACGCTGTACGACCGCTACTTCCTGCACGTCGAAGGCACCCGCATCGAAATGCCGCAGGCATTCTTCATGCGCGTCGCGATGGGCCTGTCGCTGAACGAGATCGACCGCGAAACGCGCGCGATCGAGTTCTACAACGTGCTGTCCAGCTTCGACTTCATGAGCTCGACGCCGACGCTGTTCAACTCGGGCACGCACCGCTCGCAGCTGTCGTCGTGCTACCTGACGACCGTCGCGGACGATCTCGACGGCATCTATGAAGCGCTGAAGGAAAACGCGCTGCTGTCGAAGTTCGCCGGCGGCCTGGGCAACGACTGGACGCGCGTGCGCGCACTCGGCTCGCATATCAAGGGCACGAACGGCAAGTCGCAAGGCGTGGTCCCGTTCCTGAAGGTCGTCAACGACACGGCCGTCGCGGTCAACCAGGGCGGCAAGCGCAAGGGCGCGGTCTGCGCGTACCTCGAATCGTGGCACCTCGACATCGAGGAGTTCCTCGAGCTGCGCAAGAACACGGGCGACGATCGCCGCCGGACGCACGACATGAACACGGCGAACTGGATTCCCGACCTGTTCATGAAGCGCGTGATGGAAGGTGCGGACTGGACGCTGTTCTCGCCGTCGACCTGCCCGGACCTGCACGACAAGTTCGGCGCGGAATTCGAGAAGGCTTACACGGCTTACGAAGACAAGGTCGCGCGCGGCGAGATCAAGCTGTTCAAGAAGATCCCGGCGCAGCAACTCTGGCGCAAGATGCTCGGCATGCTGTTCGAGACGGGCCACCCGTGGATCACGTTCAAGGATCCGTGCAATGTGCGCTCGCCGCAGCAGCACGTCGGCGTCGTCCACTCGTCGAACCTGTGCACGGAAATCACGCTGAACACGAGCGACACCGAAATCGCGGTGTGCAACCTCGGCTCGGTGAACCTCGTCGCCCACCTGGTGAAGCAGGCCGACGGCAGCTACGCGCTCGACCACGACAAGCTGAAGCGCACGATCAGCGTCGCGATGCGCATGCTCGACAACGTGATCGACATCAACTACTACGCGGTGCCGAAGGCGCGTAACTCGAACCTGAAGCACCGTCCGGTCGGCATGGGCATCATGGGCTTCCAGGACTGCCTGCACCTGCTGCGCACGCCGTACGCGTCGGAAGCGGCGGTCGAGTTCGCCGATCGTTCGATGGAAGCGGTCTGCTACTACGCGTACTACGCGTCGACCGAGCTGGCCGAAGAGCGCGGCCGCTACTCGAGCTACCGCGGCTCGCTGTGGGATCGCGGCATCCTCCCGCAGGACACGCTGAAGCTGCTGACGGAAGCACGCGGCGGCTACGTCGAAGTCGATACCTCCGAATCGCTCGACTGGACGTCGCTGCGTTCGCGGATCGCCTCGCACGGCATGCGCAACTCGAACTGCGTCGCGATCGCGCCGACGGCGACGATCTCGAACATCATCGGCGTGTCGGCCTGTATCGAGCCGACCTTCCAGAACCTGTACGTGAAGTCGAACCTGTCGGGCGAATTCACGGTGGTGAACGAGTACCTGGTGCGCGACCTGAAGGAACGCGGCCTGTGGGACGAAGTGATGGTCGCCGACCTGAAGTACTTCGACGGCATGCTGTCGCGCATCGACCGCATCCCGGCCGACCTCCGCGCGATCTACGCGACCGCCTTCGAAGTCGACCCGACGTGGCTGGTCGAAGCGGCATCGCGTCGCCAGAAGTGGATCGACCAGGCGCAGTCGCTGAACATCTACATGGGCGGCGCGTCGGGCAAGAAGCTCGACGAGGTCTACAAGCTCGCATGGCTGCGTGGCCTGAAGACGACCTACTACCTCCGCACGATGGCGGCGACGCACGTCGAGAAGTCGACGGTCGCACACGGCGCGCTGAACGCCGTGCCGACGGGCGGCGGTTCGAGCAGCGGCGGCGCGCAAGGCGCGGCTGGCGGCTTCGGTGCGGCAGGCGGCGATGCGTCGTCGGGCGCGGTCAACGCGGCACCGGCACTCGCACCGGTCGAGGCAGATGGTCCGGTGTGCACGATGCGTCCGGGCGATCCTGGCTTCGACGAATGCGAAGCGTGCCAGTAACGCAGTGCGCCTGACCTGAGAAGCAGGTCAGCGCGGCGCACACGACGACCGATCGAGGTTGAAGTGTGCGCCGCTCTCAACTAAAAAAATGATAAGGAATCTGTAACGCGGCACCTGCGTTGCAGGCAGTGACAAGCGATCGAAACATCCCCGACGACGTCGCGTTTCGATCAGCGTTCGATGCGTCGAGCGCACCTCGCGATACACGCGCGACGCACATCGCGCGCTGCATGAACGACGATGCGTTGCTCAAAGTGTTGTATCGAGGTCGCAACGCGAATCGAAAAAAGGATTTTTCGTGAGCGAACCCTTTTATCGCTCAGGAAAAGATGGTACAAACCGTTCTAAATTGATGGTGAGAATTTATGCTCAACTGGGATGAAGAGAAGACTGCCGTAACTCCCGCGAGCGGAGCGCAGCAAAACGCGATGCGCACCTCCGCAGGAACGGCTGTCGGACTGCAGGCTGCAACGCCTGCCGCCCATCAGGTTCGCGACATTTTCGAAGGCGATCTTGCGGTGCCCCCGCAAGCATCGGCTGTTCCCGCCGGCGGTTCGGAAGCGCGGGTCAATGTCGCCGACAAGCGCATCATCAACGGCCAGACTGACGTCAATCAGCTGGTGCCGTTCAAGTACAAGTGGGCGTGGGAAAAGTATCTGGCCGGTTGCGCGAACCACTGGATGCCGCAGGAAATCAACATGTCCCGCGACATCGCTCTGTGGAAGGACCCGAACGGTCTGACCGAGGACGAGCGCCGTATCGTGAAGCGCAACCTCGGCTTCTTCGTGACGGCCGATTCGCTCGCGGCGAACAACATCGTGCTCGGCACGTACCGCCACATCACGGCGCCCGAGTGCCGGCAGTTCCTGCTGCGCCAGGCGTTCGAAGAGGCGATCCACACGCACGCGTACCAATACATTGTCGAATCGCTCGGTCTCGACGAAGGCGAGATCTTCAACGCGTACCACGAGGTCACGTCGATCCGCGCGAAGGACGAATTCCTGATCCCGTTCATCCACACGCTGACGGATCCGGCCTTCAAGACCGGCACGCTCGAAGCGGATCAGAAGCTGCTGAAGTCGCTGATCGTGTTCGCCTGCATCATGGAAGGCCTGTTCTTCTATGTCGGGTTTACGCAGATCCTCGCGCTCGGCCGCCAGAACAAGATGACGGGTGCTGCAGAGCAATATCAGTACATCCTGCGCGACGAGTCGATGCACTGCAACTTCGGCATCGACCTGATCAACCAGATCAAGCTCGAGAATCCGCATCTCTGGACCGCCGAATTCCGCGCCGAGATCCGCGAGCTGTTCAAGCAGGCTGTCGAACTCGAATACCGCTACGCCGAGGACACGATGCCGCGCGGCGTGCTGGGTTTGAACGCGTCGATGTTCAAGAGCTATCTGCGCTTCATCAGCAACCGTCGTTGCCAGCAGATCGGCCTCGATCCGCTGTACCCGAACGAGGAAAATCCGTTCCCGTGGATGAGCGAGATGATCGACCTGAAGAAGGAACGCAACTTCTTCGAGACGCGTGTGATCGAGTATCAGACGGGCGGCGCGCTGTCCTGGGAATAACCCGCAGCAGCGAACCCGTCACATGATGGAACAGCCGGCGGCCTCTCGGCCCCGGCTCAAGGTTTAGGAGCAAGAACGCCTGATGCAAAGCATGCCCGGTGCCTTAACGGCACGACGACACGACAGGCACTTTGCGAACCCTTCAGTGGGATGGGCAAACTTCCCTCCGGAAAAAGCGGACGGCCGTGTGGCGGTCCGCTTGATCAAGCGATTAGGGGTAGCGGCGCGAGGTGCGCCGGCTACCGACTTGATTTGGCGCGCGAGGCCGGGTGGTCACGCGCGCCATACCGTATTCATTAGCGTAAGCGCGTGGTATCCGCGTACGCCGATGAATAGCCCGCTTCGAAGCGCACGTCCTGAACAGCGTCCGCGGGAAGCGGGTTTTGACGAAGGGTGTAGTTTGAACTGACTCTCATCTGAACCTGAAGGAGAACAACATGGCACTTGCCAAGAAGAAACCGGCTGCAAAGAAGGCCGCAGTGAAGAAGGTCGCTGCGAAGAAGGCTGCTGCTCCGGCGAAGAAGGCCGTTGCAGTGAAGAAGGTTGCTGCGAAGAAGGTCGCGGTGAAGAAGGTTGCCGCGAAGAAGGCAGCACCGGCGAAGAAGGCAGCAGTGAAGAAGGTTGCTGCGAAGAAGGTCGCAACGAAGAAGGTTGCCGCCAAGAAGGTCGCAGTGAAGAAGGTTGCCGCCAAGAAGGCAGCACCGGCGAAGAAGGCCGCAGCGAAGAAGGTTGCCGCCAAGAAAGTCGCAGTGAAGAAGGTTGCTGCGAAGAAGGCCGCACCGGCTAAGAAGGCTGCTGCGAAGAAGGCCGCGCCGGCGAAGAAGGCTGCTGCGAAGAAGGCTGCGCCTGCGAAGAAGGCTGCCGCGAAGAAGGCTGCGCCTGCCAAGAAGGCTGCCCCTGCGAAGAAGGCCGCTGCTCCGGCGAAGAAGGCTGCCGCTGCTGCCCCGGCTGCGGCTCCGGCGAAGAAGGCTGCCGCTCCGAAGAAGGCTGCTGCTCCGAAGAAGGCCGTCGTGAAGAAGGCTGCGCCGGCAACGACCGCGTCGACCGCATCGGTTGCGCCGGCATCGGGCGTGAAGACCGCGCTCAACCCGGCAGCGGCATGGCCGTTCCCGACCGGCAGCCGTCCGTAATCGAGGCTGACCTGCACCACCCGGACACTCACGTGGTGTCCGTGGGTTGAGTAGCGCTACTCAATCAGTCCCGCCATCTGGCTCAGGTGGCGGGATTTTTTTCGTCCGTCCTTGCCGATGGATGTGCCCGCATACCGGACGCCCGTACGCCGGCTGCGGCGAGTACGGACGAAAAAAAACGCATGTGCAGCTTCGCACATGCGTTCGACCGCGGCTTGCGCCGCGTGCTGAGGTACCTGTTAGTGCGTGACGCGCGTGACGCCGCCGCTCGACAGCAGTCGCACGCGTTCGCCGGCGCGGAACGCTTCGCCGCTTGCAGCCTGCGTGATCGAGCGCAGATCGCCGTTGTCGAGGCGCACGGTGATTTCGACACCGTTCGCCGTGCTGAGGTTTTCGCCGACCGCGTTGCCCGCGACCGCGCCGACGAGGCCGCCGGCGATCGCGGTCAGGATCGACCCCTTGCCGCCGCCGATCGCGCTGCCTGCCACCGCGCCGAGCGCGCCGCCGCCGAGCGTGCCGATCGCGCTGCCGCCGCCGTCGGACTGGATGCGCACCGCGCGGACGCTTTCGACCGTGCCCATGCGGACCGTCTGTTCGCGCTGCGCCTGGCCGACGCTATAGACATCCGCCGAACCGGGTGCGGTGAAGCAGCCGGTGAGCGTCAGCGAGGCCGTCAGCATGGCCGCGAGCGTGAGGGTCTTTTTCGTCAACATCTTTGCTCTCCCACAAAATTCATTTGAGACTGTAACCGAATGCAGTCTCGAAGCGCGCGTCGATTTCGGCGCGCGTCAGTACGTAAGTCTGGGGCCCTTGGTGGGCGATCTTGATCGAGCCCATCAGGCTCGCGAGGCGGCCCGTGGTTGCCCAGTCGAGGCCATGCTCGATGCCGTACAGCAAGCCACCCCGGAAGGCATCGCCGCAGCCGGTCGGATCGGAGATCCGCTCGGCCGGCACGACAGGAATCTGCTCCGTGCCCTGCTTGTGGCGGATGGTCGCGCCGTGCTCGCCACGCGTGATGACGAGGGCGTCGACCCGGCTGGCGATTTCATCTTCGGACCATCCCGTCTTGTCGCTCACCAGCTTGGCCTCGTAGTCGTTGACCGCTACATAGGTCGCAAGTTCAATGCTGCGGCGCAGCGTCGCACCGTCGAACAGCGGCAGGCCCTGGCCAGGATCGAACACGAACGGCACGCCGGCCTTGGCGAGCTCTTCCACGTGCTGCACCATCCCGTCGAAGCCGTCGGGGCCGACGATCGCGAGCTTGATGCCCGGCGCGTCGCCCGCATGGTTCAGGTGCGACTGCATCATCGCGCCCGGGTGGAACGCCGTGATCTGGTTGTTGTCGAGATCGGTCGTGATCATCGCCTGCGCGGTATACGTGTCGGGCAGCACGCGAACGTGGTCGCGGCGCAGGCCGAGCTGGTCGAGCCGGTCGAGATACGGCTGCGCGTCGAGTGCGCCGATCGTCCCCATGATGCGCGCATCGCCGCCGAGCAGGTGCAGCGCGTACGCGATGTTGCCCGCGCAGCCGCCGAATTCGCGGCGCATCGTCGGCACCAGGAAGCTCAGGTTGATGAGGTGCACCTGGTCGGGCAGGATGTGCTCGCGGAACCGCCCTTCGAAGGTCATGATGGAATCGTAGGCGATCGAACCGCAAATCAACGTAGCCAAGGTGTGCGTTCCTGTAGAAATGAGGGACCCTGCGCGACAACGCCGCGCGAAAGGCGCGGCGCGGCAGGGGAAAGCGAAAGAAAGCTTACTTCAGCGCGGCGAGCGCTGCATCGTAGTTCGGCTCGTCCTTGATTTCGCCGACGAGTTCCGCGTGGATCACCTTGTCCTGCGCGTCGAGCACGACGACCGCACGCGCGGTCAGGCCGTTCAGCGGGCCGCTCGTCACGTCGACACCGTACGCGTTCGCGAATGCGCGGCCGGTGCGGAACGTCGAAGCCGTCACGACATTCTCGAGGCCTTCGGTCGTGCAAAAGCGCGTCGCAGCGAACGGCAGGTCGGCGGACACGACGACGACAACCGTGTTGTCGAGCGACGATGCGGCTTCGTTGAACTTGCGGGTCGACGTCGCGCAGGTCGGCGTGTCGAGGCTCGGGACGATGTTCAGCACCTTGCGCTTGCCGGCGAAGCTGGCGAGCGACAGGTCGGCGAGGTCCTTGCCGACCAGCTTGAAATCGGCGGCTTGTGCGCCGACGGCCGGGAACGTGCCGGCGAGATCGATCGGGTTGCCACCCAGCGTAACTTTGCTCATGTTCGTGCTCCGAAATAGCGCGCCGCTCGGGCGCGCGGGTTGAGACGGGCGCGCAGGCGCGCGCCGCGGCGCGTCACGGATAGAAAATCTGGACGCGGAAATTCGAGGCGGGCGCACCGTTCGTGTCGACGCGGACGACCATCGTCTGCGTCGTGCCGGGCGGCAGCCCGGCGTCGATCGGCGTGCCCGGGCGCACGTAGTCGCGCGGCGCGAGTACGCGGCGCACGGTCACGTGGTTGGTGTCGTCGAGCAGCGTCAGCTCGAGCGACGGGTAGGCGAGTGCGACGCGGTAGCGGTTCGTCAGCGGCACCTTCAGCTCGAGCTCGCGCGGGCCGTCGAGCTGGCGCAGGTCGGTCGCGTCGAGCCGCAGGCCGTCGATCGCGCGCGGCGGCGCAACCGTGCAGCCGAGCGGCGCGCAGGCCTGCCGGAACCAGCCCTGCGTGACGGGCCAGTAGATCATCAGCGTTTCGCGCTGCCACCATGCGAGTTGCCCGACGAGCAGCACGGCGAGCACGGCAGCGACGAGGCCGCCGAAAAAGCCGCCGAGCATGCCGCGCCGCTGCGGCGCGCGCGTTTCGCGCGTGACGGTGAAATGCGGACGATCGTCGTCGGTCAGCGCAGCGGGGAAGGGGGCGGCCGGCGCGTGGGTCGTTGCGGCGGGCGTCTCGTCGTGCCGGGTGGTGCCGGAGTCAGGCTCGGGCCCGGCTTCGGTGACGGCTGGCGCCGGCGTGAACGCAAAGCGCGGTTCGCGCGGCGCGCGTTCGTCGTCCGGCACGGCGAAGTGCGCGGTACCGACGGGTTCGGCGGCGTCGCGAGCGGTCTCTGCGTCCGACGGACGGTGCGCGACGAAGCGGGGCTCACGCAGGTCGTGTTCGACGGGCGCGGCCGATGGTTCGGTATCCTGCGGCGTTTGCGTCTGCAGCGATTCGGCCGGCTGTTCGACGGCAGCGGACGGGGGCAGCTCGGCCGGCGAGGGCGCGAACGGTGCGGGCGTACCCGACAGGTGAACGACGCCGGCTTCGATGGACGGAAGGGCAAGCGGGATCAGCGGCTCGGTGCGCAAGGTCTGCACGCTGTGCTGCAGCGACGGGTCGACGCCGGCATCGAGCCACGGCGCCCACATGTCCCAGCCTTCGGGCTTGTAATCGGTGTCGGAAGGTGACCCGGCCGGCGCTTCGGCAGCGAACAGCCGAGGCGGGGCCGGATGATGCGCATCACCGTCATCCTGCGCGGCAGCCGGTTCGGTCAGGACCGGCCCGGTCTGCTGCGCGTGCTCGGGAACGAGCGACTCGGATGCGTTGAAAACTTCGTGGCAATGCCCGCAGCGCACGAGCCCTTGATGCAGCGAGAGCTGTTCCTGCTGCAGCCGGAAGACGGTTTCGCAATGAGGGCAGCGCGTCGCAAGAAGCATGTCGAGCCGGGCGGCCTGCTGGCCAGAGTGAAGGACAGCGCTATTCTAATGGCTTTCGCGTCGGGTTCCGGCGAGGCATACCCAACCTTCGTGCTCACGCCAGACCGAGATGTCGACGTAGCGTGCGTAGACGGCCGCCACTTCGTCCGCCTGGCGCGCGAGCACGCCCGACAGCGCGATGCGCCCGCCCGGCTTGACCTTCGAGGCGAGCATCGACGCCATCAGCTTCAGCGGATTCGACAGGATGTTCGCGACGACGATGTCGAATTCACCGTCCGGGCATGCATCGGGCAGCCCGTACGTGACTTCCGCACGGTTGCGTTCGCTGTTCTGCCGCGCCGATTCGACTGCCTGCGGATCGATGTCGATGCCGATGACGGGGTTCGCCCCGCATTTCTTCGCGAGGATCGCGAGAATGCCCGAGCCGCAGCCGTAGTCGAGCACCGACTGGCCGGGCGTCACCGACTGCTCGAGCCATTCCATGCACAGGCGCGTGGTCGGGTGGCTGCCGGTGCCGAAGGCGAGGCCCGGATCGAGTTCGAGGATGAGCGCGTCGGGGTCGGGCGCATCGTGCCACGACGGCACGACCCAGATCCGCTCGCCGATCGGGATCGGCTCGAACTGCGATTGCGTGAGACGCACCCAGTCCTGCTCTTCGACTTCGCGGACGGTGAACGCCGGCGTCTCGGCGACGCCGATCTCGTTCGCGGCCGCCGCGAGCAGCACGGCCGGCTCATGGTCGGCCGCGAGCAGCGCGACCACGCGCGAGTGCTGCCACGCGGTGCGGTCGGGCACGAGGCCCGGCTCGCCGAAGAGCGGCTGTTCGTCGGGCGTGTCGGCGTCGGCATCCTCGACGGACACCGACAGCGCGCCGAGTTCGAGCAGCGCGTCGGACAGCGCCTCCGCATGCTCACGGGCCAGTTCGACGACGAGTTCGCGATAGCTCATGCTTACGCTTCTTCCGGTGCGACCTGCTGCTTCTGGGCGAGCCGGTTTTCGAGGTAGTGGATGCTGGTGCCGCCTTCGACGAACTTCGAATCGATCATCAGCTCGCGGTGCAGCGGGATGTTGGTCTGGATGCCTTCGACGACCATTTCCGACAGCGCGATGCGCATCCGGCTGATCGCCTGCTCGCGCGTCGCGCCGTAGGTGATCAGCTTGCCGATCATCGAATCATAGTTCGGCGGCACGAAATAGCCATTGTAGGCGTGCGAATCGACGCGCACGCCGGGGCCGCCCGGCGTATGCCACGACGTGATCCGGCCCGGCGACGGCGTGAACTTGAACGGATCTTCCGCGTTGATCCGGCATTCGATCGCATGTCCGCGGAACTGGATGTCGCGCTGGCGCAGCGTGAGCTTCTCGCCGGCCGCGATGCGGATCTGTTCCTGCACGATGTCGACGCCCGTGATCAGCTCCGATACCGGGTGCTCGACCTGCACGCGCGTGTTCATCTCGATGAAGTAGAACTCGCCGTTTTCGTACAGGAATTCGAACGTGCCCGCACCGAGGTAGCCCATCTTCTTGCAGGCGTCCGCGCAGCGGTCGCCGATGCGGTCGATCAGGCGGCGCGGAATGCCGGGTGCCGGCGCTTCCTCGATCACCTTCTGGTGGCGGCGCTGCATCGAGCAATCGCGCTCGCCGAGCCAGATCGCGTTCTTGTACGCGTCGGACAGCACCTGGATTTCGATGTGGCGCGGGTTCTCGAGGAACTTCTCCATGTACACCTGCGGGTTGCCGAACGCACGGCCGGCTTCCTCGCGGGTCATGTTGACCGCGTTGACGAGCGCGGCCTCGGTGTGCACGACGCGCATCCCGCGTCCGCCACCGCCGCCTGCCGCCTTGATGATGACCGGATAGCCGATCGCGCGCGCAATCTTGACGATCTCCTTCGGATCGTCCGGCAACGCGCCTTCCGAGCCCGGCACGCACGGCACGCCGGTCTTGATCATCGTCTGCTTCGCGGTGACCTTGTCACCCATCATGCGGATCGTTTCCGGGCGCGGGCCGATGAACGTGAAGCCCGACTGCTCGACGCGTTCCGCGAAATCGGCGTTCTCCGACAGGAAGCCGTAGCCGGGGTGGATCGCCTCGGCATCGGTGACTTCCGCGGCGCTGATCAGCGCCGGCATGTTCAGGTAGCTCAGGTTCGACGGGGCCGGGCCGATACAGACGGCTTCGTCCGCGAGGCGCACGTACTTGGCTTCCTTGTCGGCTTCCGAGTAGACGACCACCGTCTTGACGCCGAGCTCACGGCACGCACGCTGGATGCGCAGCGCGATTTCACCGCGGTTGGCAATGAGGATTTTTTCAAACATAGCGAGTATTCGTCTCTTCGAGGGGCGCGCGAACGGCGCCTGGCGGGCATCGGCGGCGCGCGGCCCGCAGGCCGCGCGGCGGACTTAGCCGATCACGAAAAGCGGCTGGCCGTATTCGACGGCCTGGCCGTTCTCGACGAGGATTTCCTTGATCACGCCGGCCTTGTCCGACTCGATCTCGTTGAGCAGCTTCATCGCTTCGATGATGCAGATGGTCTGGCCTTCCTTGACCGTATCGCCCACCTGGACGAACGGGTCCGCGCCCGGCGACGGTGCGCGATAGAACGTGCCGACCATCGGCGACGTCACGACGTGGCCCTGCGGGACCGCCGGAGCGGCTGCGCCGCCTGCGGCCGGCGCGGCAGCGCCTTCGGTCGGCAGCGCGGCCGACGGGGCCGGCGCGCTGACTTGCGGGGCATACCCAGCCGTCGGCTGCACGTAGACCGGCGGCGCGTTCTTGACGATGCGCACCTTGCCTTCGCCTTCCGTCACTTCCAGCTCGGAGATGCCGGATTCGGAAACGAGGTCGATCAGAGTTTTCAGCTTACGAAGATCCATCGGGAATTCCCCTTTCAATACGTGAAAGCGCCGGTTAGGGGCCGGCGCTGAATCTAGATCGCGAAATCAGCCGCGCGACGTGCCTTGCAGCTTGTCCAGCGCGTACTCGAGCGCGTACAGATAACCTTTCCAGCCGAGCCCGCAGATCACGCCTTCGGCCTGGTCGGAAAAGTAGGAGTGGTGCCTGAACACTTCGCGGCGATGCACGTTCGACAAGTGAACCTCGACGAACGGGATGCCAACGCCGGCGATCGCGTCCCGGATCGCGACACTCGTGTGCGTGTACGCGGCCGGATTGATCAGGATGAAATCGGTCTGTTCCTCCCGCGCGGCCTGGATGCGGTCGACCAGCGCACCCTCATGGTTGCTCTGGAACGACGACAGTTCGGCGCCGGCTTCCCGGGCACGCGCGGCAAGCGCCTGATCGATCTGGGCGAGCGTGACGCGGCCGTACACCTCCGGTTCCCGGGTGCCGAGAAGGTTCAGGTTGGGGCCGTGCAGCACCAGCAATCGTGTCATGGTCGCTTCTATTTCTGCGGAATTGCGCGAACTTTAGCGCTATTTAGAGAAATTTGTCTAGTTTTGCCGAACGGCCGGGCGCACGCGATCTGCAAAAATTACCGGTGCGCATCCAAAGTGTCGGCGAATTCACGCGAAATTGCGGTGATCGACGGGCAAATTGCCGCCAACGTGCGGGCCGCCGTTCGGGCAGGTTACAGCGCGTCGAGCGTCTTTTTCAGCTCGGCCGGCTGGATTTGCCCCAATTTTGTCTCGCGGATCTTGCCGGTTTCGTCGATGACGACCGTAAACGGCAGCGCGCCGGCCGTATTTCCGAAATTACGGGCCAGATCGGCGCCCGCATACCCGCTGACGAATACCGGGTAATCGACCTTCACCTTCTGCAGAAAGTTCTTCACGTTCTGTTCGGAATCGACGCCGATCCCGATGAAACGGATGCCCTTCTGCTTGTATTGGTGCGATAGCGCGACGAGCTCCGGCATCTCCTCGACGCAGGGGCCGCACCATGACGCCCAGAAATTGACGACGACCTTCTGGCCCTTGAACGCGGACAACGTGGCCGGCTTGCCGTCGGTGCCCGTCAGCGACGCCGCCCATAACTGTTCGACCGGGCTGCCCTGCGCAGCGGGCGCGGCGACGGCGACACCGTCGTCGGCCGGCCCGCGGAACCAATGGCCGGCGGTGAGTCCGCCGGCAACGGCGGCGGCCGCGACCACCGCGAGCGCCAACATGCGTTTCATCATCATCGTTGAATCATTCCGGTTCGGAAGGGGTCTTGCCTGCTTCGACGAGCGCGCGCAGCGCGGCGGCATCCGCACGGGCGACCCGGCCGCGCGCGTCGGCCTTGACCGCGCCGCGCAGGTCGTCGCTCGCATAGAGCGCGAGGTGGATGCCGATTGCGTCGACGTCGCGTCGCGGGCGCCACAGGAAACTGAGCGTCTCGACGTCGGCGCGGCCCGCGAAGTGCCGCGTCTCGGACACGTCGTACTGGACGTTCTGGTTCAGCAGGTAGATCGCGACGTCCTTCGGGTTGTCGGTGAATGCCTGCAAATGAATATCCGAATGCGCGTTCGCGGTGCCGTTCAGCACGGCGCCCGTCACATAAGGATGGAACTCGGCGAGCCGGCGCATCCAGTCGAGCGCGATTTCGCGCAGGCGGCGTAGTTCGTCCGGCTGCGTGTCGCTCTGGAACAGGGCGAGGTACTCGCGCAGTTCTTCCTCGATCTGGTCATTATCCGGCAGCCATTCGCCGGCAACGCGCGTATCACCCAGCAACTGGCGCGCGGCCTTGCGCTTTGCGCCGGCATAGTCCAGGCCGTCTTCCGCGATCAGGCGCGCGGCGGACTGGGCAATTTCCTCGCGGACGCGCCGCGGGTCGAGAAGGGTTTTACGAGACATGATCCGGCAATCATACTCGATCGCCGCAGGGCCCGAGCGCGGGTGCGGCGGCCTGCCGCCCGGCGTGCCGGCGCCGTTCGCGCGCAGCGTTCGGGCCGCCGGGCACGGCAGGCCGTCAGTTACAATACTGTTCTTTGTGTCGCGGCAACAGCCGTTGGCCGGGCGTCGACCGCACGGCCTGTCCGCCGCGCCGCACACGCATCCTTTCCGAATCGACGGCGCCCGGCGGCGCGAAAGCATTCATCTATGCACATCCACATTCTTGGCATCTGCGGCACCTTCATGGGCGGTCTCGCCGTACTCGCGCGCGAGGCGGGCCACACGGTGACGGGTTGCGACGCGGGCGTCTATCCGCCGATGAGCACGCAGCTCGAGGCGCAGGGCATCACGCTGATCGAGGGCTACGGCGCCGAGCAGATCGACCTGAAACCGGACCTGTTCGTGATCGGCAACGTCGTCACGCGCGGCAATCCGCTGATGGAGGCGATCCTGGATCGCGGCCTGCCGTACGTGTCGGGCCCGCAGTGGCTCGGCGAGCACGTGCTGGCCGGCAAATGGGTGCTCGCGGTAGCGGGCACGCACGGCAAGACGACCACGTCGTCGATGCTCGCGTGGCTGCTGGAAGACGCGGGCCTGAATCCGGGCTTCCTGATCGGCGGCGTGCCGCTGAACTTCGGCGTGTCGGCGCGGCTCACCGATTCGAGCTTCTTCGTGATCGAGGCCGACGAATACGACACGGCGTTCTTCGACAAGCGCTCGAAGTTCGTCCACTACCGGCCGCGCACCGCGGTGCTGAACAACCTCGAATTCGATCATGCCGACATCTTCCCGGATCTCGCCGCGATCGAGACGCAATTCCACCATCTCGTGCGGACCGTGCCCGGTGTCGGCCGGATCGTCACGAACGGCCGCTCGGACGCGCTCGAGCGCGTGCTGGCGCGCGGCTGCTGGAGCGAGGTCGAGCGCTTCGGCGTCGACGGCGGATGGCAGGCGCTGCCGGCCGAGGACGGCGTGCCGGTCGACGAGCGCTTCGCGGTGTATTCGCACGCGGAACGCGTCGGCGAAGTCGCGTGGCAGGTGCAGGGCGATCACAACCGGATGAACGCGCTCGCGGCGATCGCGGCCGCGCGCCACGTCGGCGTGCCGCCCGCGCAGGCGGCCGAATCCCTCGCGTCGTTCCGCAACGTGAAGCGCCGGATGGAAGTGCGCGGCAGCGTGGACGGCGTGACCGTCTACGACGACTTCGCGCACCATCCGACCGCGATCGACACCACGATCGCCGGCCTTCGTGCCCGCATCGGCCGTCAGAATGCCCGCATCCTCGCGGTGCTCGAGCCGCGCTCGAACACGATGAAGCTCGGCGTGATGAAGTCGCAATTGCCGGCGAGCCTGGCCGACGCCGATCTCGTGTTCGGTTACGGCGCGCCGACCGGGCGGGACGCGCTCGGCTGGAATCTGGCCGAAGCGCTGGCGCCGCTCGGCGAGAAGGCCCACGCATTCGACGATCTGCACCTGCTGGTGAAGTCCGTCGTCGCCGCGGCCCGTCCGGGCGATCACGTGCTCGTGATGAGCAACGGCGGCTTCGGCGGCGTGCACCAGAAGCTGCTCGATGCGCTCGGGAGCCGCACGTGATCCTGTACCTGCACGGCTTCCGGTCGTCGCCGGAATCGCAGAAGTCACGGCAACTCGCCGCGCGCATGGCCGAACTCGGCCGGATTGACGAGTGGCGGTGCCCGTCGCTGTCGGTGTCGCCGCTCGAAGCGATCGCCGTCGCGGAAGCCGAGGTGGCCGGTGCGCGCGACGTGACCGTCATCGGCAGCTCGCTCGGCGGCTATTACGCGACGTGGCTCGCCGAAAAGCACGGCTGGAAGGCCGTGCTGCTGAATCCGGCCATCGTGCCGCAGCGCGATCTCGAGCAGCATCTCGGCGAGCAGCCGCTGTATCACGGCGGCGGCACGATCGTCGTCGAGCGCCGTCACCTGCATGAGCTCGATGCGCTGCGCGTGCCGGCGATCACGCGTGCCGAACGCTACTATCTGTTCGCGGCGACCGGCGACGAAGTGCTCGATTACCGCGAGATGCTCGCGCATTACCCGGGCGCGAAGACGCGCGTGATCGAAGGCAGCGATCACGGGATCAGCGAATTTGCCGACTACGTCGACGACGTTCTCGCCTTTTGCGACGGAAAGACGTCTTAAACCGGCCATGTGCCGATCGAATTCCCATCATCATGCGGCGCCGCCGACGCGGCGCCCGGCAGTCTGAACGAGAGTACTGAGTGAACGTTTTCTTCGAGGAATCGGGCAGTTTCAAGGCGGGCAGCGTGCTGTCGCGCCAGGGCGACGCGTTTCAGGTCGAGTTGCCCGGCGGGCGGCGGGCGAAGGTGCGCGCGAAAGACGTGCTGATCGAATTCGACAAGCCGGCCGCAAGCGAACTGATGCAGGAAGCCGACACGGCCGCGCAGCAGATCGATCTGGATTTCCTGTGGGAATGCGCGCCGGCCGACGAGTTTGCCTATACGGCGCTGGCCGCGGAATACTTCGGCGCGTCGTACGGCCCGGTCGAGCGCGCGGCGCTCGTGTTGCGCCTGCACGGCTCGCCCGTCTACTTCCGCCGCAAGGGGCGCGGCCAGTACCAGCGCGCGCCGGAAGAGCAGCTCAAGATGGCGCTCGCGTCGCTCGAGCGCAAGCGCCAGCAAGCGCTCGTCCAGGTGCAGTATGAAGAGGAACTCAAGGCCGGCAAGCTGCCGGAGGCGTTCGCGGGCAAGGTGCTCGGGCTGCTGACGCGGCCGGACAAGAACTCGATCGAATACAAGGCGATGGAAGCGGCGGCCGGTGCGCGCGGCGTGTCGCCGGCGCGGCTGATGCTCGACTGCGGCGGCATCGCGTCGCCGCGTGCACTGCACGAGGCGCGCTTCCTCGCGGAATTCTTCCCGCACGGCACGGGCTTCCCGGCCGTCACGGTCGGCCCGCTGCCGGACGACCTGCCGCGTGCGGACGTCCAGGCGTTCTCGATCGACGACATCACGACGACCGAAATCGACGATGCGTTCTCGGTCGAGCACCTGGCCGACGGCCGCGTGCGGATCGGCGTGCACATCGCGGCGCCAGCGCTCGGCATCGTGCGCGGCGACCCGGTCGACGCGATCGCGCGCACGCGCCTGTCGACCGTCTACATGCCGGGCGACAAGATCACGATGCTGCCGGACGACGTCGTCGACGTGTTCACGCTGAAGGAAGGCGATTACCGTCCGGCACTGTCGCTGTACATCATCGTCAATCGCGAAACCCAGGAGATCGTCGCGAACGAGACGCGCGCCGAGCTCGTGTTCGTGAAGAGCAACCTGCGGCACAACCACCTCGACGAGCTCGTCAACGAAGAGACGCTCGCGGCCGGCACCGGCGAGTATCCGCACAAGGACGACATCGCCGTGCTGTGGCCGCTCGCGCAGGCGCTGTTCGAGAAGCGCCAGGTCGCGCGCGCGGGCTACGGCCTGAAGCGCGAGGTGCAGCGCAACACCGATTACAACTTCTACGTCGACGGCGAGCACGTGTCGATCACGCCGCGCCGCCGCGGGTCGCCGCTCGACCTGATCGTGTCGGAGCTTGCGATCCTCGCGAACTCGACCTGGGGCGCCTTCCTGCACGACCACACGGTGCCGGGCATCTACCGCTCGCAGCGCGGCTTCGGCGCGCCGGGCCCGAAGCGCACGCGGATGCAGACGACGGCCGCGCCGCACGAAGGCCTCGGCGTCGCGCAGTACGCGTGGAGCACGTCGCCGCTGCGCCGCTACGTCGACCTCGTGAACCAGTGGCAGCTGCTCGCGTGCGTGCAGCATGGCGTCACCGCGAAGCTCGCCGCGCCGTTCAAGCCGAAGGACGCCGATCTGTACGCGGTCGTGCAGGGCTTCGACGACACCTACACGGCCTACGCCGACTACCAGCGCCGGATGGAGTATTTCTGGTGCCTGCGCTGGCTCGCGCAGGAGCAGAAGAAGCAGGTCGTCGCGAGCGTCGTGAAGGGCGACCTCGTGCGCCTCGAGGAAATTCCGCTGCTGCTGCACGTGCCGGGGCTCGGCGTGCATGCGCGCGGTACGCGCGTGTTGCTCGACGTGATGGCGCTCGACGAGCTGACGATCGAGGCGTCGGTGCGGTTGCTGAACGTGCTCGACGCGCCGACCGTGACGAGCGGCGACGCGGCCGAGGAAGAGGATGACGCCGAAGGCGGCGACGACACGCTGATCGACACCGAAGACGCAACAGCCGAAACCGAAGCCGAAGCACTGGCGGAAGCGGATGGCGCGGCGGCCGGTGAAGGCGGCGAAGCCGCGAACGGCAACGCCGGCGAAGAGGGGCGCGCATCATGACCGCGATTGCGTCGATGCGCGGCGCCGACCGCTATGTCGTATTCGGCAACCCGGTGGCGCACAGCAAGTCGCCGTTCATCCACGCGCAATTCGCCGCGCAAACGGGCGAACCGGTCGAATACACGCACCGGCTCGCGCCGGTCGACGGGTTCGACGCGGCCGTGCGCGCGTTCGTCGCCGAAGGCGGTCGCGGTGCGAACGTGACGGTGCCGTTCAAGCTCGAAGCGCATGCGCTCGCCGACACGTTGTCGCCGCGCGCGGCGGCGGCGGGTGCCGTGAACACGCTGCGCATCGACGCCGACGGCCGCATCCATGGCGACAACACCGACGGTGTCGGCCTCGTGCGCGATATCGAAGCGAATCTCGGCGTGTCGCTGACGGGCGCACGCATCCTGCTGCTCGGCGCGGGCGGCGCGGCGCGCGGGGTCGTGTTGCCGCTGCTCGACCGCGCGCCGCTGTCGATCGGAATCGTGAACCGCACCGCGAGCAAGGCCGAAGCGCTCGTCGGCCAGTTCATGCAGGCCGCGCACGATGCGGGCTGCACGCTCGCGGGCGGTGGCCCCGACGTCGTGCGCGCGGAGCCGTACGACGTGGTGATCAACGCGACGGCCGGCAGCCTCGATGCCGCGCTGCCGGAGTGTGATGCGGCCGCGTTCGGCGCGGGCACGCTTGCGTACGACATGATGTACGGCGCACAGCCGACGGTGTTCATGCAGCATGCGGCGTCGCTCGGCGCGCGCACGGCCGACGGGCTCGGCATGCTCGTCGAGCAGGCGGCCGAATCGTTCTTCATCTGGCGCGGTGTGCGGCCGGACGGCGCACCGGTGCTGGCCGCGCTGCGCCAGGCGCTCGCGGCGAGCTGAGCGGAGCGCGGCACGTGGTGGCGGTGAGCGGCACGCAGCCCACGCGGACGGTGAGCCCGACCCGCTGGATCGTCTATGCGGGATCGGTGTTCGCGGGTGCGTGGCTCGCGACGCAACTGTTCTATCTCGCGCAGATCGCACTGTGGTCGTTCGTGAACCCGGGCTCGACCGCGTTCATGCGCACCGACGCGTGGTGGCTGTCGCGCGACAAGCCGCCCGCGCAGATCCAGCATCAATGGGTGCCGTACGACCAGATCTCGCGCAACCTGAAGCGCGCGCTGATCGCGTCGGAAGATTCGACTTTCGCGACCAACAACGGCTACGACGTCGACGCGATCCTGCAGGCGTGGGAGAAGAACAAGGCGCGCGGCAAGATCGTCGCGGGCGGCTCGACGATCACGCAGCAGCTCGCGCGCAACCTGTTCCTGTCGCGCGAGAAGAGCTACATCCGCAAGGGGCAGGAGCTCATCATCACGTGGATGCTCGAAACGGTGCTCGACAAGGAGCGGATCTTCGAGATCTACCTGAATTCCGTCGAGTGGGGGCGCGGCGTGTACGGCGCCGAAGCGGCCGCCCGCTATTACTACAGGATTCCCGCGAGCCGGCTCGGCGCGTGGCAATCGGCGCGTCTCGCGGTGATGCTGCCGAAGCCGCGCTGGTTCGACGCGCATCGCGGCTCGGCGTACCAGGCGCAGCGCGCGGCGGTCATTGCTCGCCGGATGGGTGCGGCCGCACTGCCGCAATCGGAGTGAACGGCGCGCTCGCGCCGTCGCATTGACCGTTTCGTCGCCCGTGCGCCCGTCACGGGCCGTTTGTGCGCTGCAGCGCATTCATGTCGCGATCATTTCGGGCCACATCCTTTAGACGAATCCGTCTATTTCGTTTTGCTGAGCAATACCGGGCGCCGTGTGCTTTTGTTGGCCGATATGGCACGAAATTCGGGGATTTTTTAGTCTCCCCGGATAAACACGAAAGTCCGTGAAAGGTATGTGAAATGCAATGTTTCGCAAACCGAAGCATTCCTGAAAGGTGTGCGCCGCACCGGCCGCCAGCCAAATATTTCAAAATTTTTCAAAGCTGACGGCCTCGCGTATATTGGCCAGCGCCTCGGCTTATCGGCCGCAATCGAGGCGGGGGGTGGCTTATCCGGCTGCTCGACACAAAAAACATCCGAGAGAAGGAAAGCAACGATGCCAGCAAGCAAAGCGAAGCTGTTGTTGGGAGTGGTGTTTTCTTCGCTGATCCTGACGGGCTGCAACGACGACGTGACATCGTCTTCTGCTGCCAGCGCCGACAATTCAGCCGATCCCGCCAGTCAGGTGGACAGGGCGTACAACGATCCGAACAGTTATTCGTCGAGCGCGAACGCGTCGCTCGACGCCTCCGCCGCGGTCGAAAAGGCCGCCGTCACGCATCACCAGATCACCCTCAACGGCAAGACGATCCGCTACACGGCCACGGCCGGCCACCTCGTCGCGCGCAATCCGCAGACCGGCGCGCCCGAAGCATCGTTCTTCTATGTCGCGTATACGGCCGACAACCAGCCCGCGGCAAAGCGGCCCGTCACGTTCCTGTACAACGGCGGCCCCGGCTCGGCATCGGTGTGGCTGCACCTCGGCTCGTTCGGCCCGCGCCGGATCCAGACGGGCGACCCGAACGCGAACACGTCGACGTTCCCGTTCGTCGACAACCAGGAAAGCCTGCTCGACACGACCGACCTCGTGTTCGTCGACGCAATCGGCACCGGCTTCTCCGAAGCGGTCGCGCCGAACACGAACCAGACGTTCTGGGGCGTCGACCAGGATGGCGGCGCGTTCCGCGATTTCGTGACGCGCTACCTCACCGTGAACCAGCGCAACGATTCGCCGAAATACCTGTTCGGCGAGTCGTACGGCACGCCGCGCACCGACGTGCTCGCGAACCTGCTCGAGACGGCCGGCGTGAAGCTCGACGGCATCGTGCTGCAGTCGTCGATCCTGAACTACAACGTGAACTGCGACATGGCGAGCGACTACATCGGCAACTCGAACAACGGGTCGAGCCCGGTGAGTTGCGCGGGTTTCGTGCCGTCGTACGGCACGGTCGGCGCGTACTACCAGCTCGACAACCCGAACCCGTCGAGCCTGCCGCAGTATGCGGACCAGATGCGCCTGCTGACGGCCGGCAGCTACGCGCCGGCCGTGAACGCGTACCTGGCGAGCCATACGCCGCCGCCGCCGACCCTCGTCACGACGATGGTGAATTCGACCGGCGTGAAGCAGTCGCTGTGGAATGCGAACTTCAACGTGGTCCCGACTTTCTTCGACAACAGCTTCCAGCTGTCGCTGATCCCGGGCACGCTGATCGGCCGCTACGACGCGCGCGTGAACGTGCCGGTGTCGAGCCCGCTGGCGGCCGACGGCGATCCGTCGAGCTCGTTCATCACGAAGCCGTTCACCGACACGATCGGCAAGTACCTGCCGAACGAGCTGAAATACACCGCGCAGTCGGCCTACTCGGTGAGCAGCAATGCGATCAACACGTGGGACTGGACGCACGACGGCCTCGCGATGCCGGACACGATTCCCGATCTCGCCGCGGCGCTGTCGCTGAATCCGCAGCTGAAGGTGCTGTCGCTGAACGGGTATCACGACATCGCGACGCCGTTCTACCAGACCGAGCTCGACCTCGCGCGGCTCGGGACGCAACCGAACCTGACGATCAAGGACTATCAGGGCGGACACATGGTCTATCTCGACGATACGTCGCGTCCGCAGGAGAAAGCCGACCTCGTGACCTTCTACAACGCGGCCGCGCACTGATGCTGCGCCAGGCAGGCGACGCGCGCCCGCGGTGGCGCCACGCCTGCCGTCGACGACCTCATTCCAGACTGGAGCCTGATATGAAGAATCGTTTCATCGTCGTTGCCGCGGCGCTCGCCTGTGTCGGCGCCGCAGCATCCGTATCCGCGTTCGCGCAGGCGAGCGACGCCGCCGCCCCGGTGCGTGCGCGCCAGGCGCAGCTCGGCGATCCGTATGTACCGCCGGCCGCGCGCAAGCCGACCGCCGGCACGCAGACGACGGGCGCCGCGCTGCATGCGCAGGTGGTGCGCAAGCTCGCGCGGCAGTTCAGCGCGGCCGACGCGCAGAACACGGGTTCGATCACCGAGTCGCAGGCACGCGCGGCCGGCCTCGGCTATGTCGCGAACCACTTCCGGCAGATCGACTCGTCCGGCAACGGCCGCGTGTCGTTCGCGGACGTCCAGCGCTACATGCAGGCACGCAGCACGAGCAGCCAGCAGTAAGCGCGGCGCGCGGTGAACAAACGGGGGCGGAACCTGCTGCAAGGCGGGTTCCGCCCCCGTGCACATGAAGCCGCCGTTACGTCGAAGACGACCGGATTCACGTCGAATTCTCATTATCTGGGCAACGCACTCAAATATTGGAGACGGGTGCGTGCGCTCCTACAATCCGAAGCACATCACAGCTTCGGACCCACGCATCGCGCGGCGCCCGACGCACACGGAGACACCTTCCATGAAGTTCGCCGGGCGCTTTATTCGGTGCATCGACCGCCGCTTCGTCGCGACGCCGGACGCCATGCCGGCATCGTGCGAACGGCTTCACCGGTTCCGTTGAAGAAGCCCGCCCCATGAACAAGATGCCCGACACCCTTGCCCTCGACGCCCGGCGTGCGACGCCGGACGATGCGTCGCTGACCGACAGCATCGGCGCGACCAGCACGCCGCTCGATCTCGCCGCGCAGCAGGCCGGTACGCAGACGCTGCTGCGCGGCCTTGCGATCCTCGAGGCGATCGCGAACGGCGCGCGCGACATGCGCGCGATCGGCGCGGCGCTCGGCACGACGCGCAGCACCACGCATCGCCTCGTCAGCAGCCTCGTGCAGGCGCGCTACCTGCGCCAGGTGCAGGGCGGCTACCTGCTCGGCCCGAAGCTGATCGAGCTCGGCACGATCGCGCTCGAGCAGATGCCGCTCACCGCGGTGGCGCGCCCGCACCTCGAAGCGCTCGCGGAAGCGACGCTCGACACGATCCATCTCGGCGTGCGCGACGGCGACGACGTGCTGTACATCGACAAGATTCCCGGCACGCGCGGCCTCGAGATGCGCTCGCGCGTCGGCCACCGGATGCCGCTCGCGTCGACCGGCATCGGCAAGGCGATGATGCTCGACACCGATCCCGACACGTGGCGCTCGCTGTTCGAGGCCGCCCGGCGGGCGCTTGCCGGCGTCAATTTCAAGCCGGACAACCGGCCCGAGACGAGCGCGTTCCTGCAGCGCATGGCGCATTACGCGGCCGGCGGCTATACGTTCGATCTCGAGGAGAACGAGGCGTCGATCCGCTGCGTGGCCGCGCCGATCCGCGACGCATCGGGCGCGATCGTCGCGGCCGTGTCGGTCGCGAGCACGATTCCGTACATGCCGCACGACCGGATGGACGAACTGATTCCGCTCGTGCAGCGCGAAGCGCGAGCCATTTCCGCGGAACTGGGCTGGAGCCCGCCGCAGGGTACCCGCAGGATCAAACGATGACGACTTCGACCCGGCCCGTTCCGGATGCCAGCTCCGCCACCCCGTCGCTGATCGCGCTCGACTGGGGCACGACGTCGCTGCGCGCTTACCTGTACGACGCGCACGGCGCGCTCATCGACACGCGCAGCCGTGCGGCGGGCGTGATGCATGTGCCGGGCGGCGGCGCGCGCGCGTTCGACGCGGTGTTCGAGGACGCGTGCGGCGACTGGCTCGACCGCACGCCGGGCCTGCCGGTGCTCGCCGCCGGGATGGTCGGCAGCGCGCAGGGCTGGCGCGAGGCGCCGTACGTCGCGGTGCCGGCCGGGGCCGACGCGCTCGTCGCGGGCCTGATCACGGTGACGACCGCGCGCGGCACGATGATCTCGATCGTGCCGGGCGTGATCGCCACGGGCGAACTGCCCGACGTGATGCGCGGTGAAGAAACGCAGATATTCGGTGCACTCGCGAGCGATCCCACGCTTGGCACCGATCGTTCAGGGGTACTGATCGGCCTGCCGGGCACCCATGCGAAATGGGCGTGGGTGAGGGACGGGCTGATCGAGCGCTTCCAGACCTTCATGACGGGCGAGCTGTTCGCGGTGCTGCGCGACCACACGATCCTCGGCCGCACGATGCGCGCGGGCGCGTCGCCCGATCGCGCGGCGTTCGTGCGCGGCGTCTCGGTCGCGCGCGGCGCGCAGCGCACGGGGCTGCTCGCGACGATCTTCAGCACGCGCACGCTCGGCCTGACCGACCGGCTCGCGCCCGATGCGCAGGGCGACTACCTGTCCGGGCTGCTGATCGGCCATGAGCTCAATGCGCTCGACGCGATGCTCGCGGAGCGCGGCATCGCGCTTGCGGACCAGCCGCTGCTGCTGATTGGTGATGACGGCCTGTGTGCGCGCTACGTCGACGCGCTCCAGGAATTCGGCCACCCGCACGCTCGCGTCGTCGCGCATGCGACCGACCGCGGCCTGTGGCGGATCGCGTCGCGCGCCGGGCTCGTGCGTGCGGATGGCGAGCCCGTCTGCGCCGACCAATGAACTGTTTGCCGAGGATTTTTCGATGCCGTCCGACCTGACCTTGCCCGCACCCTACGCGCCCCACGCCGCGCTGATGCGTGCGTTCGACGCGTGCCCGCTGATCGCGATCATGCGCGGGATCACGCCTGCCGAAGCGGCCGACCACGGCCGTGCGCTCCATGAAGCCGGCTTCCGGATCATCGAGGTGCCGCTCAATTCGCCCGATCCGTTCGACAGCATCGCCGCGCTGCGGCGTGCGCTGCCCGACGACGCGATCGTCGGCGCGGGGACCGTGCTGCGCGCCGAGTATGTCGACCGCGTGCAGGACGCGGGCGGCGCGCTGATCGTGATGCCGCACAGCGACGCGGCCGTGATCCGCCGCGCGCGCGAGCGCGGCCTCGCGAGCGCACCGGGCGTGGCGACGCCGACCGAAGCCTTTGCGGCACTCGCGAACGGCGCCGACGTGCTGAAGATGTTCCCGGCCGAGCAGCTCGGCGTGCCGGTCGTGAAGGCGTGGCGCGCGGTGATCGACCGCGCGGTGCCGCTGATCCCGGTCGGCGGCATCTCGCCCGACAACATGGCGCCGTTCCTCAGCGCCGGCGCGAACGGTTTCGGGCTCGGCTCGGCGCTGTACCGCCCCGGCCAGTCGGCCGACGCGACCGCGGCGAATGCGCACGCGTTCCAGGCCGGCTTGCGCGCGGCGCGCGGCGGAGTCGCATGATGGGCCGCCTCGCGGACAAGGTCGCGATGGTGACGGGCGCGGGCCGGGGCATCGGCGCCGCGATCGCCCGCGCGTTCGTTCGCGAGGGCGCGGCGGTCGCGCTCGTCGATCTCGACTTCCCGCAGGCGCAGCGCACGGCCGCCGCGATTGCGCACGAGATCGCCGATGCGCGCGTGTTGCCGCTGCAGGCGGATGTCGCGCGGCAGGACGCGGTGCGTGCTGCAGTGACGCAGACCGAGGCGGCGTTCGGCCCGCTCGACGTGCTCGTGAACAACGCGGGCATCAACGTGTTCGCCGATCCGCTGACGATGACCGAAGACGACTGGCGCCGCTGCTTCGCGGTCGACCTCGACGGCGTGTGGCACGGCTGCCGAGCGGCGCTGGAGGGGATGGTCGAACGCGGCCGCGGCAGCATCGTGAACATCGCGTCGACGCACGCGTTCAGGATCATCCCGGGCTGCTTTCCGTACCCGGTCGCGAAGCATGGCGTGCTGGGCCTCACACGCGCGCTCGGCATCGAATACGCGGCGCGCAACGTGCGCGTGAACGCGATCGCGCCGGGCTACATCGAGACGCAGCTCACGCGCGACTGGTGGGACGCGCAACCCGACCCTGCTGCCGCGCGCGCCGAAACGCTCGCGCTGCAGCCGATGAAGCGGATCGGCCGGCCGGAGGAGGTCGCGATGACGGCCGTGTTCCTCGCGTCCGACGAGGCGCCGTTCATCAATGCCGCGTGCATCACCGTCGATGGCGGGCGCGCGGCGCTGTATCACGACTGACACGATTGACGTAACGATTCGAAAGACCGCACGTGCGACGGCCGCGCGCACGCTGCGTCGAAACCAACAAGCGGCTGCATCCTGTTCGATGAAGACAAGGAGACACTGGAGATGAAACGCAGAACGTTCGTAACGCTGGCGGCCGCGGCCGCGGTGGTGATCGGGAGCCCCGTCGTGCACGCGGCCGATCCGGTCAAGATCGGCTTCCTCGTGAAGCAGCCGGAAGAGCCGTGGTTCCAGGACGAGTGGAAGTTCGCCGAAATCGCGGCGAAGCAGAAGGGCTTCACGCTCGTGAAGATCGGCGCGCCGTCCGGTGAAAAGGTGATGAGCGCGATCGACAACCTGTCCGCGCAGAAGGCGCAGGGCTTCATCATCTGCACGCCCGACGTGAAGCTCGGGCCGGGCATCGTCGCGAAGGCGAAGTCGCACAACCTGAAGATGATGACGGTGGACGACCGCCTCGTCGACGGCGCGGGCAAGCCGATCGAGGCGGTCCCGCACATGGGGATCTCCGCGTACAACATCGGCAAGCAGGTCGGCGACGGCATCGCGGCCGAGATCAAGAAGCGCGGCTGGGACATGAAGGACGTCGGCGCGATCGACATCACCTACGAGCAGCTGCCGACCGCGCATGACCGCACCAGCGGCGCGACCGACGCACTGGTGGCCGCCGGCTTCCCGAAGGCGAACGTGATCGCGGCGCCGCAGGCGAAGACCGACACCGAGAACGCCTTCAACGCGGCGAACATCGCACTCACGAAGAATCCGCAGTTCAAGCACTGGGTGGCGTACGGCCTGAACGACGAAGCGGTGCTCGGTGCGGTGCGCGCGGCGGAAGGGCGCGGCTTCAAGGCGGACAACATGATCGGCATCGGCATCGGCGGCTCCGATTCGGCGCTGAACGAGTTCAAGAAGCCGCAGCCGACGGGCTTCTACGGCACCGTGATCATCAGCCCGAAGCGCCACGGCGAGGAAACCTCGGACCTGATGTACACGTGGATCACGCAGGGCAAGGCACCGCCGGCGCTGACGCTGACGACCGGCATGCTCGCGACGCGCGACAACGTGTCGAAGGTGCGCGACGAGATGGGGCTCGCGTCGAAGTAAGCGGCTTGCCGGCTGCGGCGGCCACGCGGCAGCCGGCGATCGATGGATCTGCAAGAGTAGGGGGACGACGTGTCAGCGGCACTGCGTTTTGACAATATCGGCAAGGTCTTTCCCGGCGTGCGCGCACTCGACGGCATCTCGTTCGACGTGCATGCGGGCGAGGTGCATGGCCTGATGGGCGAGAACGGCGCGGGCAAGTCGACGCTGCTGAAGATTCTCGGCGGCGAATATCAGCCCGATGCGGGCAGCGTGCTGGTCGACGGCCAGCCCGTGCAGTTCGCGAGTGCGGCCGCGTCGATCGCGGCCGGCATCGCGGTGATTCACCAGGAGCTACAGTACGTGCCCGACCTGACGGTCGCGGAAAACCTGCTGCTCGGCCGCCTGCCGAATGCGTTCGGCTGGGTGAGGAAGCGCGAGGCGAAGCGCTACGTGCGCGAGCGGCTCGCCGCGATGGGCGTCGATCTCGATCCCGATGCGCGGCTCGGGCGGCTGTCGATCGCGCAGCGGCAGATGGTCGAGATCTGCAAGGCGCTGATGCGCAATGCGCGCGTGATCGCGCTCGACGAACCGACCAGCTCGCTGTCGCATCGCGAGACCGAAGTGCTGTTCAAGCTCGTCGCCGACCTGCGTGCGCAGGGCCGCGCGCTGATCTACATCTCGCACCGGATGGACGAGATCTACCGCCTGTGCGACGCCTGCACGATCTTCCGCGACGGGCGCAAGATCGCGTCGCACGAATCGCTAGGCGACGTGCCGCGCGAACGGCTCGTCGCCGAGATGGTCGGGCGCGAGATTTCGGATATCTATCATTACGCGCCGCGTGCGCTCGGCGACGTGCGCTTCGCGGCCGAAGGCATCGACGGCCCGGCACTGCGCGAACCCGCGAGCTTCTCGGTGCGCGCGGGCGAGATCGTCGGTTTCTTCGGGCTCGTCGGCGCGGGCCGCAGCGAGCTGATGCGGCTCGTGTACGGCGCGGATCACCGGCGCGCGGGCGTGCTGACGCTCGACGGCGCGCGCATCGACGTGAAGCGCACCGGCGATGCGATCCGCCACGGCATCGTGCTGTGCCCCGAGGACCGCAAGGAAGAGGGGATCATCGCGATCGCGTCGGTCGCGGAGAACATCAACATCAGCTGCCGCCGCCATTCGCTGCGCGCGGGGCTCTTCATCAACCGCAAGGCCGAAAGCGAAACGGCCGACCGTTTCATCCAGCGGCTCAAGATCAAGACGCCGAACCGGCGG
The DNA here is from genome assembly GCF_002223155.1 of Burkholderia sp. AU31652. Lineage (NCBI taxonomy): Bacteria > Pseudomonadati > Pseudomonadota > Betaproteobacteria > Burkholderiales > Burkholderiaceae > Burkholderia > Burkholderia sp. AU31652. The sequence goes on from NZ_NKFG01000003.1 coordinate 76,950, forward strand.
CAGAAGATCCGCTTCCTGTCCGGCGGCAACCAGCAGAAGGCGATCCTGTCGCGCTGGCTCGCGGAGCCCGACCTGAAGGTCGTGATCCTCGACGAACCGACGCGCGGGATCGACGTCGGCGCGAAGCACGAGATCTACGACGTGATCTACCGGCTCGCGGAACGCGGCTGCGCGATCGTGATGGTGTCGTCGGAGCTGCCGGAAGTGCTCGGCGTGTCCGACCGCATCGTCGTGATGCGCGAGGGCCGGATCGCGGGCGAGCTGCCGCGCGAACAGGCGAACGAGCACGCGGTGCTGAGCCTGGCGCTGCCGCAGACGAGCGCCGTCGAGGCGGCCTGACGCAGCACACGACAATCGAATCGGACATGCGCGGCGCGGGCCGTGCGATGCAGGAGCAGGAGACTCAATCATGCAAGTCAACGAAAACCTTGGCAGCGCCGCCGTGAAGCCGTCGGCCGACGCGCTGGTGCCGCAGCAGAGCGACCGCCAGAAGTGGTGGCAGCATCTGACCGAATACAGCCTGATCGCGATCTTCGCGGTGATGTTCATCACGATGTCGCTGACCGTCGATCACTTCTTCTCGATCGACAACATGCTCGGCCTCGCGCTGTCGATCTCGCAGATCGGCATGGTCGCGTGCACGATGATGTTCTGCCTCGCGTCGCGCGACTTCGACCTGTCGATCGGCTCGACCGTCGCGTTCTCCGGCGTGCTGTGCGCGATGGTGCTGAACGCGACCGACAACACGTTCGTCGCGATCATCGCGGCGGTCGCGGCCGGCGCCGCGATCGGCTTCGTGAACGGCGCGGTGATCGCGTACCTGCGCATCAACGCGTTGATCACGACGCTCGCGACGATGGAGATCGTGCGCGGGCTCGGCTTCATCGTGTCGAAGGGGCAGGCGGTCGGTGTGTCGTCGGATACGTTCATCGCGCTCGGCGGGCTGTCGCTCTTCGGCGTGTCGCTGCCGATCTGGGTCACGCTGCTGTGCTTCATCGCGTTCGGCGTGCTGCTGAACCAGACGGTCTACGGCCGCAACACGCTCGCGATCGGCGGCAACCCGGAAGCCTCGCGGCTCGCGGGGATCAACGTCGAACGCACGCGCGTGTACATCTTCCTGATCCAGGGTGCGGTGACGGCGCTCGCGGGCGTGATCCTCGCATCGCGCATCACGTCGGGCCAGCCGAACGCCGCGCAGGGCTTCGAGCTGAACGTGATCTCCGCGTGCGTGCTCGGCGGCGTGTCGCTGATGGGCGGCCGCGCGACGATCTCGGGCGTCGTGATCGGCGTGCTGATCATGGGCACCGTCGAGAACGTGATGAACCTGCTGAACATCGATGCGTTCTACCAGTACCTCGTGCGCGGCGCGATCCTGCTCGCGGCCGTGCTGCTCGACCAGCTGAAGAACCGCGGCGTCCGCGACTGACCCGATCCGCTTTTACGGAGACGAACCGCATGACCATCGACACTTCCGCGCACGACCCGCACACCGCGAGCCACGCGCGCTATGCACGCTACCCGAGCCTCGAGGATCGCGCGGTGCTGATCACGGGCGGCGCGACCGGCATCGGCGCGGCGTTCGTCGAACACTTCGCCGAGCAGGGCGCGCGCGTCGCGTTCGTCGACCTCGACGCGGCGGCCGGTGCCGCGCTCGCGGAACGCCTCGCGCACGTACGCCATGCGCCGCTGTTCCTCCAGTGCGACCTGACCGACATCGACGCGCTGCGCCATGCGATCGACGCGATCCGCGCGCGTATCGGTGCGATCGCGGTGCTCGTGAACAACGCGGCGAACGACACGCGCCACGCGATCGGCGACGTGACGCCCGAATCGTTCGACGCGGGCATCGCGGTGAACCTGCGTCACCAGTTCTTCGCCGCGCAGGCGGTGATCGACGACATGAAGCGGCAGGGCGGCGGCGCGATCGTCAATCTCGGCTCGATCAGCTGGATGCTGAAGAACGGCGGCTATCCCGTCTACGTGATGGCGAAGGCGGCCGTGCAGGGGCTGACGCGCGGCCTCGCGCGCGACCTCGGCCCGTTCGGCATCCGCGTGAATTCGCTGGTGCCCGGCTGGGTGATGACCAACAAGCAGCGCCGGCTGTGGCTCGACGACGCGGGCCGCGCGGCGATCAAGGCCGGCCAGTGCCTCGATGCCGAACTGCTGCCCGCCGATCTCGCGCGGATGGCGCTGTTCCTCGCGGCCGACGACAGCCGGATGATCACCGCGCAGGACGTGATCGTCGACGGCGGCTGGGCCTGACCGTTCGCACGACCCGCATCGATTCTTCGACGAAGGAAAGGAGTTCACCATGACCGCCACGTCCTCGAGCGCATCGTCGTCCACCAGCCAGTCGCGCCGCGCGCGCCTGGCCGCCGCCGCGCAGCCGGTCAGCCCCGGCCCGCAGACAGCAGCCTTCGCGCAGGGCGTCGGCGCCGCGCATGCGGCGGCCGTCACGCTGTCGAATGCGTTGCTGCGGCTCGACGTGCTGCCGCATCTCGGCGGCGGCATCGCGCGCTTCGACTGGCGTGGCGACAACGGCGCGCTGATGCCGGTGTTCCGCCGCTGCGAGCACCCGGAGACGGCGACGGACCCGAACGAGCTCGCGTGCTATCCGCTGCTGCCTTACTCGAACCGGATCGGCGACGGGCGGTTCGAGTGCGACGGGCGCAAGGTCGCGGTGCCGCGCAATCGCCGCGACGAGCCGCTGCCGATCCACGGCGACGGCTGGCTCGCGCGGTGGCAGGTGGACGATGCGACCGGCACGTCGCTGCAACTGTCGCTCGATCGCACCGCCGGCGCGCCGTATGCGTTCCGCGCGATCCAGTCGTTCGAGCTCGATGACGCGACGCTGTCGATCGCGCTGACGATCGAGAACGCGGGGCGTGCGCGGCTGCCGTTCGGGCTCGGCGTGCATCCGTTCCTCGTGCGCGATACCGCGACCGAACTGGCCGCGGCTGCCGGCGGGCTGTGGCTGTCGGGCGCGGATTTCCTGCCGGTGCGGCACGTGAGCGTGCCGCCGGCCTGGCAGTTCGGCGTCGCGTATCCGCTGCCGGCCGCGCTCGTCAATCATGCGTTCACCGGCTGGGGCGGCCACGCGACGGTGAGCTGGCCGCGCCGCGGGCTGTCGCTGACGGTGGCGGCCGACGCCGACGCGTACGTGCTCTATACGCCGCCCGGCGAGGATTTCTTCTGCTTCGAGCCGGTCGATCATCCGATCAATGCGGTGAACCTGCCGGGCGGCGCGACCGCGCACGGGATGACGCTGCTCGCGCCCGGCGAGCGGCTCACGCGGCGTTTCGCGTTCACCGTCGAGCGCGCCGATGCGCGCGGCAATGCGGCTTCGCGCGAGGCGCGCCGGCGACGCGGGTAAAATACGCGGTCTACCAACGGTTTGCCGCGAGTACCCGCCATGTCTTCCCCGCTTACTTTCATCGAATCGCTGCGCGCCGCGTGGCAGCGCACCAATTCGCTGCTGTGCGTCGGCCTCGATCCCGAGCCGTCGCGCTTTCCCGTGCAGTTCGACGGCCAGCCCGATGCGATCTTCGAATTCTGCCGGCAGATCGTCGACGCAACCGCGCAATACGCGAGCGCGTTCAAGCCGCAGATCGCCTACTTCGCCGCGCATCGCGCGGAAGACCAGCTCGAGCGGCTGATCGCGCACATCCACCTCCAGCATCCGGGCCTGCCGGTGATCCTCGACGCGAAGCGCGGCGACATCGGCAGCACGGCCGAGCAGTACGCGCGCGAAGCGTTCGAGCGCTACCGCGCGGATGCCGTCACAGTGAACCCGTACATGGGCTACGACTCGGTCGAGCCGTACTTCGAGCACGAAGGCAAGGGCGTGATCGTGCTGTGCCGCACGTCGAACCCGGGCGGCTCCGACCTGCAGTTCCTCGACACCAACGGCCGGCCGCTGTACCAGGTCGTCGCCGACCTCGCGGCGAACAAGTGGAACGCGAGGAACGGCCAGCTCGGCCTCGTGGTCGGCGCGACGTTCCCGAAGGAAATCGAGATCGTGCGCGGGATCGTCGGCGACATGCCGCTGCTGATTCCCGGCATCGGCGCGCAGGGCGGCGACGTGCAGGCGACCGTCAACGCGGGCCGCACGGCCGACGGCACCGGCATGATGATCAACTCGTCGCGCGCGATCCTGTACGCGAGCAAGGGCGAGGATTTCGCCGAAGCCGCGGCGCTCGCCGCGCAGAAGACGCGCGACACGATCAACGCGCATCGTTGATCGGTTGCACCGGTTGCCTGTCCGGGCAGCCGGTTCCGGCGGGCTCCCACGCGCGAGCCCGGCGCTCTTCTCCCGTTTTTCCGCTCCTCCGCCCGTCCGGCCCGCACTGGCGCACGCGGACAACTTCCCGTCGCTTCCGCACCGCATCCCCGCGCGCCAATCGCGCGATGCTCCCGCTTGTCATCGATCCGTCACGAAAATGTCAAGAAAGGAGCGACGCCATGCCCAAGCTGTCCCGACGTCTTCTGAGCGCGCTTGCCGCGTCGTTGTGCATGAGCTTCGCCCATGCGGCGGATCTCTCGCACTGGCCGGCCGATAGCGCGAAGGCGCTGAACGCGATGATCGCCGCGCACGCGCACCGCGGCGACTACGCGGTGTTCGACGCCGACAACACGACCTACCGCTACGACCTCGAGGAGTCGCTGCTGCCGTACCTCGAGAACCGCGGCGTGCTGACGCGCGACACGCTCGACCCGTCGCTGAAGCTGATCCCGTTCAAGGATTCCGCCGACTACCGGGAATCGCTGACGAGCTATTACTACCGGCTGTGCGAGATCGACGACCTGGTCTGCTACCCGTGGATCGCGCAGGCGTTCGCCGGGCTGTCGCTGGCCGACCTGAAGCGCCACGTCGACGCGATGCTCGCCGACGGCAAGCCGATCCCGATCCGCTACTGGCAGGGCGACAAGGTGGTCGACGGCACGGTGAACCCGCCGCGTTTCTTCCGCGGGATGCAGGAGCTGTACAACGCGCTGCGCGAGAACGGGATCGAGGTCTACGTGATGACGGCCGCCCATGAGGAGCTCGCGCGGCTCGTGCTGTCCGACCCGAAGTACGGCTACAACGTGAAGCCGCAGAACGTGATCGGCGTGACGACGCTGCTGCGCAACCCGGCGACCGGCGCGCTGACCACCTCGCGACTGCAGATCAAGGCCGGCAAGTATGACGAGGCCGCGAACCGCAGCCTGGTGATCACGCCGTTCCTGATGAACCCGATGACGTGGTACGAAGGCAAGCTCGGCTCGATCGTCGGCTGGATCGACCAGTGGAAGAAGCCGGTGCTCGTCGCGGGCGACACGCCGACGTCCGACGGCTACATGCTGCTGAACGCGACCGACGTCGCGCGCGGCGGCGTGCGCGTGTGGGTGAACAAGAAGGACAAGCAGATGGCGCAGATCCGCGCGTGGTCGGACGAATCGGCCGCGCGGCAGAAGTCGCTCGGCCTGCCGGTGACGGCGGACAAGAACTGGATCGTCGTGAAGCCCGACGCGATCCAGTAAGCGGGCAGTCGGGGGCGCGGCGCGCGCCCCCCGGCGATCAGCCCTCGCGCTCGTCGAGCAGCTTCAGCAGCCCGCGCAGCGCATGCGCGGCCGCCTGCGTGCGGATCTGTTCGCGGTCGCCCTTGAACACGAGCGTCTCGACGTCGGTATGCAGCCGGTTGCTCCAGCCGAACGACACGGTGCCGACCGGCTTCTTCTCGCTGCCGCCGGCGGGGCCCGCGATGCCGGTGACGGACAGCGCGACCTGCGCGCGGCTGTTGCGCAGCGCGCCTTCGGCCATCGCGCGCGCGACGGGCTCGCTGACGGCGCCGTGCTTGTCGATCAGGTCGGGCGGCACGCCGATCATCTCGATCTTGGCCTGGTTCGAGTACGTGACGAAGCCGCGCTCGAACCACTGGCTGCTGCCGGAGATATCGGTGATCGCCGCGGCGATCATGCCGCCGGTGCAGGATTCGGCGGTGGCGAGCGTCAGGTGCTCGTCACGCAGCTTGTTGCCTGCGCGGATCGCAAGCTGATGGACGACGGAATCGGTTGGCATGCGCGTCGGGAAACGGGAGTCGGAAAGTCGGTCAGCCGACGACGGAGCGCCACAGGGCGATCACGAGCAGCGTCATGAACGCGGCGACCAGATCGTCGACCATGATGCCGAGCCCGCCTTTCAGGCGGCGCTCGACATAGCGGATCGGCGGCGGCTTGAGCATGTCGAAGAAGCGGAACGCGACGAACGCCCACAGCTGGCCGACGAAGGTCGCGGGCGTGACGAACAGCATCACGAGCCAGATCGCGACGATCTCGTCCCAGACGACGGCGCCCGGATCGGCCGAACCCATCTTCGTCGCGGTGAAACCGGTGAGCCATGTGCCGGCCACGAAGCCGGCCGCGATCAGCGCCCACCATTCGGGCACCGTCAGGTAGCGGTTGAGCACGACGAACGTCAGCCAGCCGAACAGCGAGCCGAACGTGCCGGGCATGATCGGCGCGAGCCCGCTGCCGAAGCCGAGCGACACGATGTGCGCCGGGTGCGACAGCATGAAGCGCGCGGTCGCGCGCCGCGGCGCGTTGCCGCCGGATGCGGCGCCGGGCTCGGCCGCGGTGTGCGCGGGCGTCGGGTCAGTCTGCATGGAAGTGGTCGAAGCCGTGCAACGTGAGAGCGAGAGGCGCGCCGGCGGCGTCGCGCCACGCGATCGCGGGCTGCTCCGACGGCGCGGACAACGCGCGTATTGTACCGATTCGGGTGACCGCCACGCCGGCCGTTACGCCGGCCGCCTCGACCGCCGCGCGGGCTGCCGCCGGCGCGGTGAAGCACAGTTCGTAGTCGTCGCCGCCGGCCAGCGTGCAGCGGCGCTGCACGTCGGGCGGCAGCGTCGCGAGCGCGGCCGAGCGCGGCACCGCGTCGGCATCGATCTCGGCGCGCACGTTCGAGCGGGCCAGGATGTGCTGCAGGTCGCCGGCGAGGCCGTCCGAGAGATCGAGCGCCGCGTGCGCGACGCCCGCGAGCGCGAGGCCGAGCGCGATGCGCGGTTCGGGGTACTCAAGCGCGCGCCGGAACGCGGCCGCTTCGTTCGCGCCGGCCGTCCATTCGCCGCGCGCGACGCCGAGGCCGGCGCGCGCATCGCCTAGCGTGCCGGACACCCAGACATCGTCGCCGTCGCGCGCGGCGTCACGCCGCAGCGCCGCGTCGGGCGCGACTTCGCCGAACACGGTCACGCACAGGTTCAGCGGGCCGCTCGTCGTGTCGCCGCCGATCAGCTCGCAGCGGTAGCGCTCGGCGAGCGCGAACAGCCCGTTGCTGAACGCTTCCAGCCACGCGGCGTCGGCACGCGGCAGCGCGCACGCGAGCGTGAACGCGCGCGGCTCGGCGCCCATCGCCGCGAGGTCGGACAGGTTGACCGCGAGCGTCTTGTGGCCGAGCGCGTCGGGCGCGACGTCGGGGAAGAAGTGGCGGCCTTCCACCAGCATGTCCGTCGAAATGGCCAGCAATTTCCCGGATCGGGGCGTGATCAACGCGCAGTCGTCGCCGATGCCGAGCGTCGACGCACGGGCGCCCTGCGCGGCGCGGCGCGTGAAGAAGCGTTCGATCAGCGAAAACTCGGAGAGGGCGGCTAGCACGGCGGATGGATCCGAAACGATGGAAGGAACGGCATTGTACGAGGCGAGCGGCGGCGTTCCTGCACCGTTCAGTACAATTTTGTCGCGGCTGTTGCACCCGAATCGCCGGTCTGGCGGCCGATGATTGGCGCTACAATGCCGTCGAAGAGTCATTCTAATCCGCCCGCCAAGAGACACATGTCTACCCAAGCCTCCTCCAAAGCCAAACTCCGCGAAGCCGCGCTCGACTATCACGAATTCCCGACCCCCGGGAAAATCGCGATCGCCCCGACCAAGCAGATGATCAACCAGCGCGATCTCGCGCTCGCGTACTCGCCGGGTGTGGCGTACGCGTGCGAGGAGATCGTCGAGAATCCGCTCAACGCGGCGCGCTTCACCGCGCGCAGCAACCTGGTGGGCGTCGTCACGAACGGTACGGCGGTGCTCGGTCTCGGCAACATCGGCCCGCTCGCGTCGAAGCCGGTGATGGAAGGCAAGGCGGTGCTGTTCAAGAAGTTCGCGGGCATCGACGTGTTCGACATCGAGCTGAACGAGTCGGACCCGCACAAGCTGGTGGACGTGATCGCCGCGCTGGAGCCGACCTTCGGCGGGATCAACCTGGAAGACATCAAGGCGCCGGACTGCTTCATCGTCGAGCGCGAAGCGCGCAAGCGGATGAAGATCCCGGTGTTCCACGACGACCAGCACGGCACCGCGATCGTGGTGGCCGCGGCCGTCACGAACGGGCTGAAGGTCGTCAACAAGGACATCAAGAAGGTCAAGCTCGTCGCGTCCGGCGCGGGTGCGGCCGCGCTCGCGTGTCTCGACCTGCTGGTCGACATCGGCCTGCCGCTCGAGAACATCATCGTGACCGACCTGGCGGGCGTGGTCTACAAGGGCCGTACCGAGCTGATGGATCCGGACAAGGAGCGTTTCGCCCGCGAAACGGAAGCCCGGACGCTGGCCGAAGTGATCGAGGGCGCGGACATCTTCCTCGGCCTGTCGGCTGCCGGCGTGCTGAAGCAGGAGATGGTGAAGGGCATGGCCGAGCGCCCGCTGATCCTCGCGCTCGCGAACCCGACGCCGGAAATCCTGCCGGAACTCGCACTCGAAGTGCGGCCGGACGCGGTGCTGGCCACGGGCCGCACCGATTACCCGAACCAGGTCAACAACGTCCTGTGCTTCCCGTTCATCTTCCGCGGCGCGCTCGACGTCGGCGCGACGACGATCACGCGTGAAATGGAGATCGCGGCCGTCAACGCGATCGCCGAGCTTGCGCAGCACGAGCAGAGCGACATCGTCGCGACCGCGTACGGCATCCAGGACCTGTCGTTCGGGCCCGAATACCTGATTCCGAAGCCGTTCGATCCGCGCCTGATCGTGAAGATCGCGCCGGCCGTCGCGCAGGCCGCGATGGACGGCGGCGTCGCGACGCGCCCGATCGAGGACATGGACGCGTACAAGCAGCACCTGCAACAGTTCGTGTATCACAGCGGCACGACGATGAAGCCGATCTTCCAGATCGCGCGCGCCGCGCCGGAAGAGAAGAAGCGCGTCGTGTTCGCGGAAGGCGAGGAAGAGCGCGTGTTGCGCGCCGTTCAGATCATCGTCGACGAAAAACTCGCGAAGCCGATCCTGATCGGCCGCCCGTCGGTGATCGAGCACCGTATCCAGCGCTACGGCCTGCGCCTGACGCCGGGCACCGACTTCACGGTCGTCAACACCGAGCACGACGAGCGCTACCGCGATTTCTGGCAGACGTACTACAAGATGATGGCGCGCAAGGGCATCAGCGAGCAGCTCGCGCGCGTCGAGATGCGCCGCCGCACGACACTGATCGGCTCGATGCTGGTGAAGAAGGGCGAAGCGGACGGGATGATCTGCGGCACGATCAGCACCACGCACCGCCACCTGCACTTCATCGACCAGGTGATCGGCAAGCGCCCGGGCTGCAGCGTGTACGCGGCAATGAACGGCCTCGTGCTGCCGGGCCGCCAGATTTTCCTCGTCGACACGCACGTGAACGTCGATCCGACCCCGGAAGAGCTGGCCGAGATCACGATCATGGCGGCGGAAGAAGTGCGCCGCTTCGGCATCGAGCCGAAGGTCGCGCTGCTGTCGCACTCGAATTTCGGCACGAGCAATGCCCCTTCTGCGAAGAAGATGCGCGATACGCTCGCGATCCTGCAGGAACGTGCGTCGGAGCTGAAGGTGGACGGCGAGATGCACGGCGACGTCGCGCTCGACGCGGCGCTGCGCAAGGAAATCCTGCCGGAATCGACGCTGGAAGGCGAAGCGAACCTGCTGATCCTGCCGAACATCGACTCCGCGAACATCGCGTACAACCTGCTGAAGACGGCCGCGGGCAACAACATCGCGATCGGGCCGATCCTGCTGGGCGCCGCGCAGCCGGTGCACGTGCTGACCGAATCGGCGACCGTTCGCCGCATCGTCAACATGGCGGCGCTGCTGGTCGCCGACGTGAACGCCACGCGCTGAGCCAAAACGAACGCGCCAGGCCGGTCGAACCGGCGTGGCGCGTCGGGCGAAATTGTAAACAAAAGCAAAAAGAGGCGTGCCCGCAATGGGCACGCCGCGGGCAGGGCGCAAACGCGCTTCCCTCAAGCAACATCAGCATCTCTCTCCACTCAGCGTAGCCGGCGTGGCAAGGAGGCAGAGTCTTGCCATGCCAGAGATGCTGCCCGCATTTTATCCTATGTAAGATAAATGTAGTGTGATTTAGGTAAAAAATGCGCAATTCCGGGTATCACTGGCCTTTCGATTCCCAAACGGACATTGATTCGCGCGGCCAATAACGCTACGCTAACGCCTTTGTTGGTCGTCAACTACTTGATTTAACAGCGGGAACCCTGGTTCATGGCACGCAAGTGGCTCCGCAACGGCGCGCTCGCGTCCGTCTTCGCGATGTTCGCGATGGGTATCGTCGGCACGCCGACGGGCAGTCTGGTTTCCGCCGCTTACGCACGGGAGGCCGTTCCGGCCGACGTGGCGGCGAGCGGGCTCGATACGATTCCGACCGCCCGTCTTCCGCGCGAGGCCGTGACCACGCTGGGCCTGATCGGCGCCGGCGGTCCGTATCCGTACGAGAAAGACGGCGTCGTGTTTGGCAACCGCGAGCGGATCCTGCCAAAAGCGAAGCGCGGCTACTACCATGAATACACGGTGCCGACGCCGCGTGCCCGCAATCGCGGGGCGCGCCGGATCGTCTGCGGCGGGCCATTGCGCCGGATCGACAACTGTTATTACACGGGCGACCACTACAACAGTTTTAAACGTATTGTTGAATGACTTCGGGACGAATGGCATGAGCGACTCCATCTACGCGCACGAAACGGCGGCGGCGGAACTGTTCGCGGCCGGCGACGGCAATCTGTTTCAGCGCGTGATTCAACTGCACGCGGCGGCGCAGGCTGGCAGCACGCCGGAGCAACAGGAAGCCGAGCCCGGGCTTTCATCGAACGAGGAGCCTATGAGCCTTTTCACGACCGTGCGACCCAATCTCGTGCAGTCGATCCGCGCGTTCCGCGTGCAGGATCTTGCCGACGAAGCCGGCCGGCTCGGCCAGCATTTCCTGTATGCGTTTTGCGGCGCCGCGCAGTCGAAGCAGGAAGTGATGGAAACGATCGCGACGTCGTTCCTGTTCCCGAAGCATTTCGGGAAGAACTACGACGCGCTGTACGACTCCCTGACCGACCTCGTCGCGAAGGCCGGCGCGCAGCCCGGTTTCGTGATCGTCCTCGAAGGGCTGCCGATCGCGCAGAAGTTCGACAAGGAAGGGCGCGAGACGCTGCTCGACGTGTTCCGCGAGGCGGCCGAATTCTGGGCCGAGCGCAAGGTCGCGTTCCGCGTGTTCTACTCGTTCGCGTAAGCGCACGTCGGCCAGCGGCCGATTCGGCGAATCACCCTTCGGAAGCCCGCTTCGAGCGGGCTTTTTTGCGCCTGCGCAGGTTGCATGCGCTTGGCCCGATCCGACACGGACCTTTCATCGCCCACTTTTTTTCGCGACAATCGCTCAGCCCGGGCGCCGCCGCCGCGCCGGGCGCATCACACCAGACCAACATTCGAGAGAGGGCCGTTTCCCCATGACCGCTACCCGATCAGCGGCGCGCACCCGTGCGTGCCATCCGCTCGTGTGCGCGCTGACCGCGTGTGCACTGTCGCTTGGCCTCCCGCCAGCCGCCCAGGCCGCGGTGCTGACCCCGGAGCAGACGACCGATCTGTATCTCGGCGCGTTCGTCAATGGCGACGCGTCGAAGGCCGAGCAGTTCAACGACGCAACGCGCACGCACTTCGACGGCGAGGGTGTGCTCGACGTGGCGGCCGTTGCGAAGCTCGCGGACAAATTGAGCGGGACGATCGTCGCCTCCATCCTGAACAAGGTGCCGGCGACGGTACGCACAACGGTGAACGGGCCGGTCACTGCGGCGATCGGGTCATTTCAGCATGCGCTCGCGCGTTCCGAGTGCAAGGCCACCGGTTCGACCCGGAAGCCGAACGAATCCGTGAAAGGCGAATCGATCGCGACGGTCGAATTCGCGTGCCGCGTCGCCGAGGTGGAACCTGGCTTGAGGGCGCTGCGGGAGACGGTCGACGAGCCGCGCTCGGAAGACGACAACGCGCGCGCGGCATATCTCGCGGCGTTCCTGAACGGCGTGGTACCCGTGTTCGACCACGCGCCGACGAGCCGGCCGATCACGGGCCGGATCGACCTGCATGGCACGGACGACAAGGGCTGGATCGCGGATTCCCCCGCCCAGGTGCTGCGGCCCGTCGTCAACGCGCTGATGAGCCAGATGCGTGACGCGAACGGCGACGCCGCCAATTAACCGGCAGCATTCGGGCCGCCGTGCATGTTGCCGGCGTGCCGGACATTCGAACGAGGGGAGTCGGCAATGAACCTTTTCACACGGGGGCTGCTGGTGGCCGCAGCCGTCGCTTCGATCGGGGGCGCGTCGGCAGCGGATGCCGCCGCGGTCGAACCGGCACTGACGCCGGCGGCGCAGGCCGCGTATCCGGCGGTCGAGCGGCTGCTTGGCGAGTTGCGCACGCGCTCGACACCGGACCAGTATGCGGCGGTGGCCCGTGCGATTCACGCGTCGCCGGCACTGGCCGGCCAACTGAACGAACTGGTCGATGCAGGGTTGCTGACGCGCATCGCGGTCGACAGCGGCGAACCCGCGCTCGGCCGGACGTCCGGTGCGTTGCGCACCGGCAGCGTCTGGATCCTGACGCCCGCCTTCGTCGAGAGCCAGGCGCTGCGACGCCTGTCCCACGTCGTGCATGACGGCGACATCCTGCCGGACAACATGGTCTTCGCGCTGGGCTACATGGCGTGGCGTGCGAAGCACGATGCCGACGTGAGCCGCGAGGCCGCCGCGTTGCGCGCATCGGACGACAGCGCGGACGAGAAAAAGCGGCGCTGGATCGAGCTGAACACGCGGATCGATGCCGGCGGCTTCATCCAGGGCTGGAATGACACGGTCGATGCCGCCGCAGTGCAGCACGACGGCCGGCCGGTGGGAATCACGCAGATCGTGCCGATGCTGATGAACCTGCGCTATCGCGGTCCGTTGATCAAGGCGATCCAGGCGACGCCGCCGTTGCGCGTCACCGCGACGACCTTCCCGTTCGATGATGCGAGCCTCGACGCGCTGGCATTGGCGCTCAAGGGTTCCAGCGTCATCGACATCGAGCCGTTGAGCGCCGCGCGCTGATGCGCGTCACCACCCGCCCCAGCGCGCCGCGAGCGCCGCGAGCACGGCCGCGCCGGCCGTCTCGGTACGCAGCACGCGGGGCCCGAGCGACAGCGCGGTGAACCCGCGTGCGCGGGCCGCATTTTCCTCGTCGGGCGACAGCCCGCCTTCCGGCCCGATCAGCAGCGTGACGGTTGCAGCGGGCGGCGTGTCGGGCAGCGACGCGAACGGGATGCTCGCGCGCGGCGACAGCAGCAGCCGCAGTTCGCCGTCGACCGGTGCCGCCGGCAGCGTATCGAGCCAGGTGTTGAAGCCGGCGACCGGCGCGACGTCGGGCACGCGGTTGCGCCCGCATTGCTCGCACGACGCGCGCACGACGCCACGCCAATGCGCGACGCGCTTGTCCGCGCGCTCGCCGGCGAGCTTCACGACGCCGCGCACGGTCGACAGCGGCACGACTGCCGTTACGCCGAGTTCGACGGCCTTCTCGATCACCCAGTCCATCTTGTCGCCGCCGGCGATGCCTTGCGCGAGCGTCACGCGATAGGGCGGCTCGGCCTCGGCCGGTTCGAACGTGTCGATCTGCGCGAGCGCGCTGCGCTTGTCGATCTCGACGAGCCGCGCGCGGTACTGGCCGCCGGTGCCGTCGAACAGCGCGAGCACGTCGCCGGGCTGCAGGCGCAGCACCTGTGCGTGGCGCGCGACCTCGGCCGGCAATGCGAGCGTGGCGTCGGCGCGCAGGGACGCGTCGACGAAAAAACGCGGCACGGCCGCGGTGGTGGTGGCTTCGTTCATGCGTGTAACGGGTGGGGTCATGCGTCGAGACGGCGCCCGAGCGCCCATCGGTAGCCGTCGAGATCCTCGATCTGCGCGAACCGGTCGCCCCAGAACTGATCCTGCGGCGCGCTCAGCGATTTCGCGCCCGCGTCGAGCGCGCGCTGCCAGGTGGCGTCGACGTCGTCGACATACAGGTAGAACGATTGCGGCGCGGTGGCGTTCGCACTTTTCGGCGTGCGCGCGGGCGAGCCGAACGCGCCTTCGGGCGCGAACATCACGATCAGCTGGCCGCGATAGGCCATCTCGACGTGCATGATCGCGCCGTCTTCGTCGTGCACGTCGCGTACCGTGAAGCCGAATGCGGCCTTGAAGAACTCGATGGCCGCGCGCGCGTTGCGTACGACCAGGTAGGGTGTCAACCAAGGCACGTTGGCCGGACGTGGATCGGTCATGAAAATCTCCTGTGGGGGCGCCTGGGCACGTGTTCTGATTCCATGCCCGGGCGTTCGTTCAGGGGGCGGCACGGCGTCCAGGACGTTCCGCCCCGGTGCCATGCATCGCGAATCCTGCAGGGACGCGATGGAAAAACGGAAGCGAGGCGGCCGCGCGGACGCTCAGCGGCGAACGCCCAGTGTATCGCGCAGCGCGCGTGGCAGGGCAAAGAGGGACGCATGCAGCCGCGCGTCGTAGTAGCGCAAGCCCTGGACGCGGCGGGCCGCGAGCCGTTCGTCGACGTCGTGTGCGAACAGCGCGGCCGCGTCGAGCGTGTCGCTCGCGATCGCCATCAGCCACTGCGAGCCGTACAGCGGCACGTGCGCGGACAGCGGGTCGACGACCGCGAAGCTCGCGCGCAGGTCGTCGAGCAGCGCGGCGATGCGCGCCGCGTGGAACACCGGCGAGCCGAGGTGCATCGAGATCGCGCCGCACGGCGTCAGGATCCGCTTGAGCCGCGCATAGAACGCGCGGGTATAGAGGCCGGCCGCCGGCGAATCGGGCGGCGTGAGGTCGAACACGACGAGATCGAAATGCTCGACGGTCGACTCGACGAAATGCGCGGCGTCGCCGATCACGACCTCGACGCGCGGGTCGTCGAGCGCACCCTGGTGCACGTCGTCGAGATACCGGCGCGCCATCCCGACCACCTCGTCGTCGAGTTCCGCGATCACGATCCGCGCGATGCATGCATGCTTGAGCAGCTGGCGCGCCGCACCGCCGTCGCCGCCGCCGAGCACGAGCGCCTTGCGCGGCGACGGATGCGCGAGCGCGGCCGGGTGCGTCATGCACTCGTGATAGACGTACTCGTCGCCGACCGACGTCATCGGTCGGCCGTCCAGCGTGAACAGGCGGCCGAGCTGCGGGGTTTCCCAGACCTCGATCTGCTGGTGCGGCGACGCGACGTGCGCGAGCCGCCGGGCGTTCGGGAAGCCGTAGGCGGAGTCGGGCGTAGGGTGGAAAAGTAGAGTCGTGCTCACGGGCGGGCCACTCGGGGCTGGCAGTTCCGACGTCTGAATTATAGGAGGCGGGCGGTTTGACGGAAAACCGTGCCGGAACACTACTCGCCGACAAGGGAAATGTCAGCCCATCTGTTAAAATGACGAGCTTTGCAGCCCCGTCCGTAGGCTCCGTCCGCTTCGCGTCCGTCAGGCGCCGCACCGCGCGCCGGGAACGATTGACGCTCGAGCTTCCGGATGCCGCCGTGCCCCCGTTTCCTCGACTCGTTCTCCGGACTCGACATGACGACTTCGTCTCCCGCCTCCACCACCCTGATGGCCAACGCGATCCGTGCGCTCGCAATGGACGCCGTCCAGCAAGCGAACTCCGGCCACCCCGGCATGCCGATGGGCATGGCCGAAATCGGCGTCGCGCTCTGGTCGCGCCATCTGAAGCACAACCCGACGAACCCGCACTGGGCAGACCGCGACCGCTTCGTGCTGTCGAACGGCCATGGCTCGATGCTGCTGTACTCGCTGCTGCACCTGACCGGCTACGACCTGCCGATCGAAGAGCTGAAGAACTTCCGCCAGCTGCACTCGAAGACGCCGGGCCACCCGGAATACGGCATCACGCCGGGCGTCGAGACGACCACCGGCCCGCTCGGCCAGGGTCTCGCGAACGCGGTCGGCATGGCGCTCGGCGAAGCGCTGATGGCCGACGAGTTCAACCGTGACGGCGCGAAGATCGTCGATCACCACACGTACGTGTTCCTCGGCGACGGCTGCCTGATGGAAGGCATCTCGCACGAAGCCTGCTCGCTCGCCGGCACGCTGAAGCTGAACAAGCTGATCGCGCTGTACGACGACAACGGCATCTCGATCGACGGCGACGTCGTGAACTGGTTCCACGACGACACCCCGAAGCGTTTCGAAGCCTACGGCTGGAACGTGATCCCGAACGTGAACGGCCATGACGTCGACGCGGTCGACGCAGCCATCGCGAAGGCAAAGCTGTCGGACAAGCCGACGCTGATCTGCTGCAAGACGGTGATCGGCCAGGGCGCGGCGACCAAGGCCGGTGGCCACGACGTGCACGGCGCGGCGCTCGGCGCGGAGGAAATCGCGAAGACGCGCGCGGCACTCGGCTGGACCTGGGAGCCGTTCGTGATTCCGCAGGAAGTCTATGCGGCATGGGACGCGAAGGAAGCCGGCAAGCGCGCCGAGTCCGAATGGGACGCGACGTTCGCGGCCTATCGCGCGAAATTCCCGGCAGAAGCCGCCGAATTCGAGCGCCGGATGGCCAACCAGCTGCCGGCCGACTGGGCCGAAAAGGCTGCGGCGATCATCGCCGGCGCGAACGAGCGCGGCGAGACGGTGGCGACCCGCAAGGCGTCGCAGCAGGCGATCGAAGGCCTGGCTGCCGCCCTGCCCGAACTGCTCGGCGGCTCGGCCGACCTGACCGGCTCGAACCTGACCAACTGGAAGGCATCGAAGGCCGTCCGTGCGAATCCGGAAGGCCCGGGCGTCAAGCTGGGCAACCACATCAACTACGGCGTGCGCGAATTCGGCATGAGCGCCGCGATCAACGGCCTCGCGCTGCACGGCGGCCACAAGCCGTTCGGCGGCACGTTCCTGACGTTCTCCGACTACAGCCGCAACGCGCTGCGCGTGGCCGCGCTGATGAAGGTGCCGTCGATCTTCGTGTTCACGCACGACTCGATCGGCCTCGGCGAAGACGGCCCGACGCACCAGTCGATCGAGCACGTGTCGAGCCTGCGCCTGATCCCGAACCACGACGTATGGCGTCCGGCCGACACGGTCGAGACGGCCGTCGCATGGACCCACGCGGTCGCCGCCGACCGTCCGTCGAGCCTGATCTTCAGCCGCCAGAACCTGGCGTTCAACCCGCGTACCGATGCGCAGATCGCGAACATCGAGAAGGGCGGCTACGTGCTGAAGGACTGGGACGAAGAGATCGTCGCGCGCAAGATCATCCTGATCGCGACGGGCTCGGAAGTCGAACTCGCGATGAAGGCCGTCGAGCCGCTCGCGCAGCAAGGCATCGCGGCACGCGTCGTGTCGATGCCGTCGACCAACGTGTTCGACCGCCAGGACGCCGAATACCGTGAGCGCGTGCTGCCGCACGGCGTGCGCCGCGTCGCGATCGAAGCGGGCGTGACGAGCTTCTGGCACAAGTACGTCGGCCTCGAAGGCGGCGTCGTCGGGATCGACACGTTCGGCGAATCGGCGCCGGCCGGCGTGCTGTTCAAGTACTTCGGCTTCACCGTCGAGCACGTCGTCGAGACCGCCAAGGCCGTGCTGGCCTAAAGAGACAGACGCGACGCGCGCCACCCCTCGCGCGCGTCGCACCGTGAAGCTGCACGAAACGAATTTTTTCAGCCATCAGGAGATAGACCATGACGATTCGCGTCGCAATCAACGGCTACGGCCGCATCGGCCGCAACACGCTGCGCGCGTTCTACGAGAACGGCAAGAAGCACGACATCGAGATCGTCGCGATCAACGATCTGGGCGATGCGAAGACCAACGCGCACCTGACCCAGTACGACACCGCGCACGGCAAGTTCCCGGGTGAAGTGTCGGTCGACGGCGACTACCTCGTCGTGAACGGCGACAAGATCCGCGTGCTGGCGAACCGCAACCCGGCCGAACTGCCGTGGGGCGAGCTGGGCGTCGACGTCGTGATGGAATGCACGGGCTTCTTCACGACGAAGGAAAAGGCGAGCGCGCACCTGAAGGGCGGCGCGAAGAAGGTGATCATCTCGGCACCGGGCGGCAAGGATGTCGACGCAACGATCGTCTACGGCGTGAACCATGACGTGCTGAAGGCCGAGCACACCGTCATCTCGAACGCATCGTGCACGACGAACTGCCTCGCGCCGCTCGTCAAGCCGCTGAACGACAAGATCGGCCTCGAAACCGGCCTGATGACGACGATCCACGCGTACACGAACGACCAGGTGTTGACGGACGTCTATCACGAAGACCTGCGCCGCGCGCGTTCGGCCACGCACAGCCAGATCCCGACGAAGACGGGCGCTGCTTCGGCCGTCGGCCTCGTGCTGCCGGAACTGAACGGCAAGCTCGACGGTTACGCGATCCGCGTCCCGACGATCAACGTGTCGATCGTCGACCTGTCGTTCATCGCGAAGCGCGACACGACGGTCGAGGAAGTCAACGCGATCATGAAGGAAGCTTCGGAAGGCGCGCTGAAGGGCATCCTCGGCTACAACGACGCACCGCTGGTGTCGATCGACTTCAACCACAACCCGGCTTCGTCGACGTTCGACGCGACGCTGACCAAGGTGTCGGGCCGCCTCGTGAAGGTGTCGAGCTGGTACGACAACGAGTGGGGTTTCTCGAACCGCATGCTGGATACGGCTGTCGCGTTTGCGAACGCGAAGTAATCCCGCACGTTGCGCGGCCGCTGCGAGGCGGCCTGCGTAGCGAACGAGCCCGGCCCGGTTTTCCGGCCGGGCTTTTTATTGCCCGCCGCTATGGCTCGATATTGCCGTCACCTGCTCGAGCGCCGCGACGAACGCGCGCTTCAGCGGGCTGTCGAGGTCGGTCCACGCAAGGCCGATGCCGGTGCGATGCCCGGCCAGGTCGAGCGGCCGCGCGAGCACGTTCGGCGGCAACGCGCTGGCGGCCTCCGCCGGAATCAGCCCGATCCCCATCCCCGCCGCGACGAGCGCGAGCATCGTCGTGAATTCCCCGAACTCCTGCGCGATCTCGAGCGTCGTGCCCGCGCGGCTCAGCGCGAGCAGCATGTCGTCGTGAAAGCCCGGCGCGTAGCGGCGCGCGAGCACGAACGCGGGCTGGCCGCGCAGCGCGGCCGGCGCGATCGCATCGTGCGCGGCGAGCGGATGGTCGAGCGGCAGCGCGACGACGAAACCTTCCTCCAGCACCACGCGCGTGTCGATGCCCGCATACGCGGCCGGCAGCCGGATCATCCCGAAATCGATCCGCCGGTCGCGCAGCGCGGCGATCTGGTCGGGGGTCGGCAGGTCCTTCAGTTCGAGCGTGATCAGCGGATAGCGCTCGCGCATCGTGCGCAGCACGGCCGGCAGCAGCGCGGGCAGCACCGACGACACGAACGCGATCCGCAGCGTGCCGATCTCGCCGCGGCTCGACAGCCGCGCCATCTGTTCCGCGCGCGCGGCCTGCTGCAGCGTGGCGCGCGCCTCGGGCAGGAACACGCGCCCCGTATCGCTCAGTTCGACCTTGTGCCGGTCGCGCTCGAACAGGCGCGCGCCGAGTTCTTCCTCGAGCGCCTTGATCTGCATGCTCAGCGCGGGCTGCACGATGAACAGGCGCTGCGCGGCGCGCCCGAAATGCAGCTCTTCCGCGAGCGTGACGAAGGCGCGCAATTGCTTGAGTTCCATGGGCGGCGGGCAGGCGAGGGCGGTGATCAAGTTTCATGATAACCGGATCAAAAAAGACCATTGGCGCGGCGCCCGGCCGACAGCCGAAGATACCGTCAACGCGAGACCGGCCGCGATGGGCCGCCGGCTCGACTGGCACGAGGAGACACGCATGACCCGAGCGCTTGAACGGTTCCGCCTCGACGGCCGCCGCGCACTGATTACCGGTTCCGGACGCGGAATCGGGCTGACGCTCGCCCGCGGGCTGGCCGAAGCGGGGGCGGCGATCGTCATCAACGATCGCAATGAGGAGAAGGCCGCGACGCTCGTGCGGCATCTGCGCGAGGAAGGCTTCACGGCCGACTACGCGGTATTCGACGTCGCCGAGCACGCGCAGGTGCGCGCGGCGATCGACGATTTCGAGGCGCGCGTCGGCGCGATCGACATCCTCGTGAACAACGCGGGCATCCAGCGCCGCGCACCGCTCGACGCGTTCGAACCCGACGACTGGCATGCGCTGATGCGCGTGAACCTCGACGGCGTGTTCAACGTCGCGCAGGCCGTCGCGCGGCACATGATCGCGCGCGGCCGCGGCAAGATCATCAACATCTGCTCGGTGCAGAGCGAGCTCGCACGGCCGACGATCGCGCCGTACGCGGCGACCAAGGGCGCGGTGCGGATGCTGACGAAGGGGATGTGCGCCGACTGGGCGCGCCACGGCATCCAGGCGAACGGCCTCGCGCCCGGCTATTTCGAAACCGAACTCAACCGCGCGCTGGTCGACGACGCAGCGTTCTCGGACTGGCTGTGCAAGCGCACGCCGGCCGGCCGCTGGGGGCGCGTCGACGAGCTGTGCGGCGCGGCGATCTTCCTCGCGTCGGCCGCATCCGATTTCGTGAACGGCCAGACGCTGTTCGTCGACGGCGGCTTGACCAGCGCCGTCTGAGCGGCGGCGCGCCCGCGGCGTGCCGTTGCGCCGGCTGCGCCGGCATCCGAATTCCCAGAAGAGCCCGCCGCACGAGCGGGCCGATGTCCGGCCGCGCGATACGCGGCCGGGTTCCGGAACGGAAGGCAGGAGACAGGAGACAACGATGGATCGCATTTCCCCGCCGCCCGCGCGGCACGATGCAGGGTCCGCTGCGCCGGGCGAGACCGTCGAGCGCCGCGGCGTCGACACGAAGCAGCTCAACCGCGCGGCATGGACCTGCTCGCTCGGCAGCGCGCTCGAATACTACGATTTCGCGTTGTACACGCTCGCATCGGCCCTCGTGTTCGGGCCGTTGTTCTTCCCCGCGCAGACCGCCGAGATGCGGCTGATCGCGAGCTTCGGCACCTACTTCGTCGGCTTCGCGGTGCGCCCGCTCGGCGGCGTCGTGTTCGGTGTGCTCGGCGACCGGATCGGCCGCAAGTTCGTGCTGACCGCGACGGTGCTGCTGATGGGTGTCGCGAGCACGCTGATCGGCGTGCTGCCGACTTTCGCGACGGCCGGTTACTGGGCGCCCGCGCTGCTGATCCTGCTGCGCATCCTGCAGGGCCTCGGTGCCGGCGCGGAGCAGGCCGGCGCCGCGGTGCTGATGACCGAGTATGCGCCGCCGGGCAAGCGCGGCTTCTATGCGTCGCTGCCGTTTCTCGGCATCCAGCTCGGCACGGTGCTGGCGGCGGCCGTCTATTTCCTGCTGCTCGCGAACCTCGACCGCGTGACCGACGGCTGGGGCTGGCGCGTGCCGTTCCTGTTCAGCGCGGTGATCGTCGCAGTCGGGATCTACATGCGTGTGCGGCTGCACGAGTCGCCGACCTTCGTGCGGCTCGAGAAGCGTGCGCAGGTCCTGGCGAATCCGCTGAAGAGCGCCGTGCAGCATTCGAAGCGCTCGCTGCTGATCGGCATCGGCCTGCGGATGGCCGAGAACGGCGGCTCGTCGATCTACCAGGCGCTCGCGGTCAGCTATCTCGCCGGCGTGATCGGGATGAAGGGGCCGATCGGTGCGCTCGCGCTGGTGTGCGCGGCGACCGTCGGCGCATGCACGGTGCCGCTGGCCGGCTGGCTCAGCGACCGTTTCGGCCGCGTGCGCGTGTATCGCACGTTCGCGTGGCTGCAGCTCGCGCTCGCATTCCCGGTGTGGTGGATCTTCAGCCACGGCAACGTGGTCGCGAGCGTGATCGCAATCTCGGTCGCGCAGGGCTTCGCGAACTGGGGGATGCTCGGCGCGCAGGCCGCGCTGCTGCCCGAACTGTTCGGCGCGCGCCATCGCTACATGGGCGTGTCGTTCTCGCGTGAAGTGTCGGCGGTGCTCGCGGGCGGGATCGCGCCGCTCGTCGGCGCGACGATCATCGCGACCGTGATCGCGCTGCACGGCGGCGACCATGCGGCCGGCGTGCGCGCGTGGATGCCGATCGCCGCGTACCTGGCGCTGCTGACGCTGATCACGCTGTTCACGACGTCGCGGATGCCGGAAACCTTGAACCGCGATCTCGACGATCCGCTCGACGCGGCGCAGGCGGCGCCGGCACCGGACGCCGATCCGCTCGCGCGGCACGCATGAACGGGCCGGGCGGCTGACGCGGCCCGGCACGCTTTCGCATTCCACTTATCTCGACAGGAGCAAGCGCAGATGGCGCACGAATCGACCCAGCGGCCCGAGCTGCTGATGACGGGCCCTTACCAGCCGTGGGACGACGCATGGCTGTCGGCAGGCTATGACGTCCACCGGCTGTGGGAGGCCGCCGATCGCACGGCGTTTCTCGCCGAACACGGCGCCGGCGTGCGCGCGATCGCGACGCGCGGCGATCTCGGTGCGAATGCCGCACTGATCGCCGCGTTGCCGAAGCTCGAGATCATCTCCTGCTACGGCGTCGGCACCGATGCGATCGATCTCGCCGCCGCGCGTGAGCGCGGCATTCGCGTGACCAACACGCCCGACGTGCTGACCGGCGACGTGGCCGATCTCGGCGTCGGGCTCGCGCTCGCGATGATGCGCCGCATCGGCGCGGGCGACGCGTATGTGCGTTCCGGCGCGTGGCGCGACGGCGACATGCCGCTCGTCACGCGGCTGTATGGCAAGCGCGTCGGCGTGGTCGGCTTCGGCCGGATCGGCACGACGATTGCGCGCCGGCTGTCGGGCTTCGACGTCGAGCTCGGCTACTTCGACGTCGCGCCGCGCGCGGACAGTCCGCACCGCTTCTTCGGCGACCTCGCCGAGCTGGCCGGCTGGTGCGACCTGCTGATCGTCACGCTCGCGGGCGGACCGACGACGCGCCACCTCGTCGATGCGGCCGTGCTCGACGCGCTCGGGCCGCACGGCTATCTGGTGAACGTGTCGCGCGGCACGACCGTCGACGAACCGGCGCTGCTCGACGCGCTCGAGCGCAACGCGATCGCCGGCGCGGCGCTCGACGTGTTCTGGAACGAGCCGCGCATCGACCCGCGTTTCCTCGCGTTGCCGAACGTGCTGCTGCAGCCGCACCATGCGAGCGGCACGATCGAGACGCGCCAGGCGATGGGCTGGCTCGTGCGCGACAACCTTGCCGCGCACTTCGCCGGCGAGCCGCTGGTCACGCCGGTCGTCTGAGGAGGCTGTCATGCGTATGCGTTGCATGTGTGTCGTGATCCACGGGCCGAACGACCTGCGGGTCGAAGAGCAGGACGCGGGCGAGATCGGCCCGGGCCAGGTGCGCGTCGATGTCGCGATGGGCGGCATCTGCGGCTCCGATCTCCATTACTTCCGGCACGGCGGCTTCGGCGCGATTCGGCTGCAGCAGCCGATGGTGCTTGGCCACGAGGTGGCCGGCACGGTCGCGGAAGTCGCGCCGGACGTGACGTCGGTGAAGGTCGGCGATCGCGTCGCGGTCAATCCGAGCCGGCCGTGCGGCGCGTGCCGCTATTGCCTCGAAGGGCTGCCGAACCAGTGTCTCGACATGCGCTTCTACGGCAGCGCGATGCGGATGCCGCACGTGCAGGGCGCGTTCCGCAATGCGCTCGTGTGCGACGCGGTGCAGTGCGTGAAGGTCGCCGATCACGTGCCGCTGTCGCTCGCGGCGCTCGCCGAACCGTTCGCGGTCGGGCTGCATGCGGTGTCGCGTGCGGGCCCGCTGATCGGCAAGCGCGTGCTGGTGTCGGGCTGCGGGCCGATCGGCGTGCTGGCGGTGGCGGCGGCGCGCGTGCACGGCGCGGCGGAGATCGTCGCGACCGACGTCGTCGAGGCGCCGCTGGCCGTGGCGAGCGCGCTCGGCGCCGACCGCACGATCAATGCGGTGGTCGATGCCGGCTGGGTCGAGCGCTACGGCGCCGACAAGGGCACGTTCGACGTGATGATCGAGTGTTCGGGCAATGCACGCGCGCTGCGTGACGGGCTGGACGTGATGCGTCCACGTGGGGTCGTCGTGCAGCTCGGGCTCGGCGGCGATGTCAGCCTGCCGCAGAACGTCGTGGTCGCGAAGGAGCTGTCGATCTGCGGGTCGTTCCGTTTTCATGCGGAATTCGCGCTCGCGGTGCAGTTGATCAACGCGGGGCGCGTCGACCTGCGGCCGGCCGTCACGCGCGTGTTCCCGATGCGCGACGCGAACCTCGCGTTCGAACTGGCCGGCGACCGGCAGCGCGCGATGAAGGTGCTGATCGACTTCGCGGACGAGGCCGCGTGACGATCACGCGCTAGTGCGCGACGGACGCTATCGACGTCGTCAAAAGAAGGCACGCCCGCGATTTGCGCGGCGTGCCTTTTTTCGTCGTGCTGCGGAAACGCGCTACTGCATTACTGCGTGACCTGCCGCACGCCGACGCGCTGCGATGCGAGCCACAGCGCGATCAGCACGCCGGCAAGCGCCGCGCCCGCGATGCACACGCCGCGCCAGCCGTCGATGCCGTACGCGACGCTCGCCGCGAACGACCCGAATGCGCCGCCGATGAAGTAGCTCGTCAGGTAGATCGTCGTCACGCGGCTGCGCGCGTTGCCGGCCAGCGCATAGATCACGCTCTGGTTCGAGATGTGCATGCCCTGCACGCCGACGTCGAGCAGCAGGATGCCTGCGATCAGCGCCGCGAGCGAGTGCGCGCCGGCAGCGATCAGTGCGAACGACGCGAGCACGGCCGCCGCGAACAGCCCCGTTGCCGCGTTGCCGTGCCCGCGATCGACGAGCCGGCCGGCTGACGTCGCCGCGAGCGCACCGACTGCGCCGACGATGCCGAACAGGCCGATCTGCCCTTCGGAATAGCTGTACGGCGGCTGGCTGAGCAGGAACGTGAGGCCTGTCCACAGCAGGCTGAAGCACGCGAACACGAGCGCGCCGTAGGTCGAGCGCAGCGCGATCAGCGGTTGTGCGCGCACCAGCGCGACGAGCGACTTCATCAGCGCCGCATAGTCGAGGCGCGCATTGCGGCGATCCTTCGGCAGCTTCACGGCGAGCACGACGGTCAGCGCCGCCACCATCACCGCCGCGATGCCGTACACCGCACGCCAGCCGAACCCGTCGGCGATCGCTCCGGCCGCGACGCGCGCGAGCAGGATGCCGAGCAGCAGCCCGCTCATCACGGTGCCGACCGCGCGGCCGCGCGAGCGCGCATCGGCAAGCGATGCGGCGAACGGCACGAGCAGCTGCGTCGAACAGGTGACGAAGCCGACCGCGACGTTCGCGACGACGAACATCGTGAAGTTCGTGCTGAACGTGACCGCGACCAGCGCGACGACGTTGAGCATCAGCAGCCGCACGATCAGCGTATGACGGTTGACTGCGTCGCCGAGCGGGACGATCAGCAGCAGGCTCGCCGCATAGCCGAGCTGGGTCAGCGTGACGAGATAGCCGAGCTCGGTCGGCGCGCGCCCGAAGCTGCGCGCGATCGCGGCGAGCAGCGGCTGCGCGTAATAGATGTTGCCGATGACGATGCCGCACGCGCAGGCGAACAGCAGCGTCATGGCGCGGGTCAGGGGAGGATGGGTGTCGTGATGCGGTTCCATGGTCGCGAAAAACAGCGGCGCCGGCCGGCGGCACGGAGCCGTCGGATGCGCGGGGTGACGGAAATCGGGGCCGGCGTCGACGGATCGGCGGTGAGCCGATGCGCGCCGGGCGGATCGCGGCCGGGCCCGGATCGGGCGGGCGGCGGTTCGTCGTGCGGCGGGCGGAGGCAGGGCGGGCCCGGGCGAGCCGTTCCGGTGCGCTGGCAGCGGTCATGCACGGGAACGGATGTGCGTATGATGCGGGAATCGAGCCATAGCGTCCAAGACTGGATCGTTATGCGCATCATTGGCAAAACCAATACCTCGGCCGCCATGCTCCTCCGCCACATCCGCTATTTCCTGGCCGTCGCCGAGCAGCGCAGTTTCACGCGCGCGGCCGACGCGCTGCACGTGTCGCAGCCGACGCTGTCGCAGCAGGTGCGCCAGCTCGAGGACACGCTCGGCGTGCCGTTGTTCGACCGCTCGGGCCGCACGGTGCAGCTCACCGAGTTCGGCGAAGTCTATGCGCGCCATGCGCGCGCCGCGCTGCACGAGCTCGATGCGGGTCAGCGCGCGCTGCACGACGTCGCCGATCTCGGCAGCGGGTCGCTGCGGCTCGCGATGATGCCGACCTTCGCGGCCTACCTGAGCGGCTCGCTGATCGACGCGTTCCATGCCGACTATCCGAACGTCGCGCTGACGATCGATGCGATGCCGCAGGCGCGCATCGAGGCGCTGCTCGCCGACGACCGGCTCGACGCGGGCTTCGCGTTCATGCCGCCGAGTGCGCCGGACATCGACGCGCTGCCGCTGTGGGACGAGCCGCTCGCGCTCGTGACGGGCCGCACGCATCGTCTCGCGCGGCGCCGTCGCGCGCTGACGCCGGCCGAGCTCGGCGGCGAGCCGCTGGTGCTGCTGAGCCGCGCGTTCGCGACGCGCGAGCGCATCGACCGGTATTTCATCGAACACGGCGCGCAGCCGAAGATCGCGATCGAGACGAATACGGTCAGCGCGGTGCTGGAGCTCGTGCGGTGCGGCCGGCTCGCGACGGTGCTGCCCGACGCGGTCGCGCGCGAGAGCGCCGACCTGTGCGCGCTGGAGATCGATCCGCCGCTGCCCGCGCGCACGGCCGCGCTGCTCACGCGCAAGGGCGCGTACCGCAGCGTTGCGGCGCGTGCGTTCATCGAGCGTGCGCTCGCGTATCGGGATCCGTCGGGAGGTTGACCGGCAAGACCGGGCGGCGCGCGCGACGGGCGGCCGCCCGGGCCGTCACGTGCGGGGTGTCGGGAAGAAGATGCCCGCGCGCTGCGCGGCGTTCGCGATGTGCGTTTCGATCGCAATGCCGGCGGTGCCCGCATCGCGCGCGATCAGCGCGTCGACGATCGCGCGGTGCTCCTGCCACGTCGACAGCAGCAGCTCGCGCCGGTAGAACGGCATGCGCTGGCTTTCCTTCATGATGTCCGCGCTGCTGCGCAGCACCGATTCGATCGCCGCGTTGCCGGCGAGATGGATGATCCGCATGTGGAAATCGAAGTCGAGTTGCGACGCGTCGTCGAGCGCGTTTTCGGTGAGCGCGACGTGCAGGTCGGCGAGGTTGTCCTCGAACCACGCGATGTCGTCGTCACTGACGACGTGCGCGGCCATCCGCGCGGCGAACCCTTCGAGCGCATAGCGCATCTGGTACGTGTCGGGCGGCGACGACTGCTCGGCGAAGCGCCATGCATGCGCGGCCGTGGCCTGCGCGCTTTCGACGTACACGCCCTTGCCGGCGCGAATGCGCAGCATCCCGAGCGCCTCGAGCGTCGACAGCGCCTCGCGCAGCGACGCGCGGCTGATCTCCAGCTCCTCGGAGAGCTGGCGCTGGGCCGGCAGCAGGCTGCCGACCGGATAAACGCCTGCCTCGATCCGGTCGCGGATCGTCGCGATGGCGGCGTCGGTCACGGTATGCGGAACGTTTTTCATGATGTGAACTTGGGCCGGTCTGACCGGCATTGTAATCCGCACGCAGGCGGTGCATGGCCGGCCTACGGGAAAGCCACGATCCGCCCCTCACGGTGCATCGAAACCAGGGCAGGCAGGGGCGGGAAATCCCTATTTTGTCCGTCCTTGACGCGACTATATCGGCTTCCTACTATCCACCATAACATCACTGGTCTTACCAGTATGAACAGACGAAACTGCAACCGTTGGATCGGGAGAGCGCCGTGTCGAAATTCCTCAATTCGCTGTTTGGCCGAGTAGTCGTCGCATTGATTCTAGGGATCGCGCTCGGCGCGTTCTTCCCGCATTTCGCCGAGTCGCTGCGACCGCTCGGCGACGGCTTCCTGAAGCTCATCAAGATGGTGATCGGGCCGATCGTGTTCTGCGTCGTGGTCAGCGGGATGGCCAATGCGGGCGACCTGAAGAAGGTCGGCCGGGTCGGCCTGAAGGCCGTCATCTACTTCGAGATCATGACGACGCTCGCGCTCGGCATCGGCCTCGTGCTCGCGTGGCTCACGCGCCCGGGTGTCGGGATGAACATCGACCTGCGCTCGCTCGACGCGTCGTCGCTCGCGTCGTACGCGAAGAACGCCGAAAGCCTGAAGGACACGGCCGGCTACCTGATGAAGATCATCCCCGAGACCGCGATCGACGCGTTCGCGAAGGGCGACATCCTGCAGATTCTCGTGTTCGCGGTGCTGTTCGGCTCCGCGCTGTCGCTGCTCGGCGACAAGGCGCAGCGCGTCAACTCGCTGATCGAGGAACTGTCGCACGTGTTCTTCCGGATCATCGGCTTCATCATCAAGCTCGCGCCGCTCGGCGTGCTCGGCGCGATCGCGTTCACGACCGGCAAGTACGGCGTCGCGTCGCTCAAGCAGCTCGGCTACCTGGTCGCGGTGTTCTACCTGAGCTGCTTCGTGTTCGTCACGGTCGTGCTCGGCGCGGTGATGCGGCTCGCGGGCTTCTCGGTGTTCAAGCTGATCCGCTACCTGCGCGAGGAACTGTCGATCGTGCTCGGCACGGCGTCGTCGGACGCGGTGCTGCCGCAGGTGATGCGCAAGCTCGAATACATGGGCGTGAAGGATTCGACGGTCGGCCTCGTGATCCCGACCGGCTATTCGTTCAACCTCGACGGCTTCTCGATCTACCTGACGCTCGCGGTGCTGTTCATCGCGCAGGCCACCAACACGCCGCTGTCGACGCATGACCTGATCGTCGTGCTGCTCGTGTCGCTCGTCACGTCGAAGGGCGCGCACGGGATCCCGGGCTCGGCGATCGTGATCCTCGCGGCGACGCTGTCGGCGATCCCGGCGATTCCGGTGCTCGGCCTCGTGCTGATCCTGCCGGTCGACTGGTTCGTCGGCATCGCCCGCGCGCTGACCAACCTGATCGGCAACTGCGTCGCGACGGTGGTCGTCGCGGTGTGGGAGAACGACATCGATCGTGCCCGCGCGACCCGCGTGCTGAATCGCGAGCTGCGCTACGTGCCGGCCGAAGAGGAAGGCCGCGCGGCGCCGGTCGCCGGCGACCAGGCTCACGCGCTCTGAGCGCACCCCCGCGCGGGGCGGCTTCCCCTGGTCGTCCCGCGCACCCGAATTCATGCGGCCGGCGCCTCGATGCGCCGGCACGCCATCCAACATCAGGAGACGACATGGCAGCCCCCATCCTCGATCCGAATGCGCCGGCCTTCACGCGGCGTTACATGAACCTCGCCGACCCGCGTCTCGGGGCGCAGGCGCTCTTTGCCAGCGACGAATTCTTCGCGCCGAAGGAGCGCATGCTGAATCCCGAGCCTGCCGTGTTCATCCCCGGCAAGTACGACGACCACGGCAAGTGGATGGACGGCTGGGAAACGCGCCGCAAGCGCACGACCGGCCACGACTTCTGCGTGGTGCGGCTCGCGCGGCCGGGCGTGATCCACGGCGTCGACCTCGATACGAGCCACTTCACCGGCAACTTCCCGCCGGCCGCGTCGATCGACGCGTGCGTCGCCGAAGGCGACACGCCGCCTGATGACGCCGAATGGCACCCGATCGTCCCGGCGACGACGCTGCAGGGCAATTCGCATCACTACGTGAGTGTCGACGATGCGCAGCCCTATACGCACCTGCGCGTGAACCTGTACCCGGACGGCGGCCTCGCGCGGCTGCGCGTGTACGGCCAGCCGCAGCGCGACTGGCGCCAGGTGCCGGCCGGCGAGCTCGTCGATCTCGCGGCGATCGAGAACGGCGGCTACCTGGTGGCCGCGAACAACCAGCACTTCGGCCCGGCGTCGCAGATGCTGATGCCGGGGCGCGGCGTGAACATGGGCGACGGCTGGGAAACGCGGCGGCGCCGCGAGCCCGGCAACGACTGGGCGATCGTCGCGCTCGCGCGGCCGGGCATCATCCGGCGCGTCGAGGTCGATACCGCGTTCTTCAAGGGCAATTTCCCCGACCGCTGCTCGCTGCAGGCCGCGCGGGTCGCGGGCGGCACCGACGATTCGCTCGTCACGCAGGCGATGTTCTGGGCCGAACTGCTCGTCGAGCAGAAGCTGCAGATGGACCACGTCCACACGTTCGACCAGCTTGCCGCGCTCGGCCCCGTCACGCACGTGCGTTTCAACATCTTCCCGGACGGCGGCGTGTCGCGCCTGCGTCTGTGGGGCGAGCCGGCTTGAAGGAGGGCAACGGCATGAGCGAATCCCGGATCCTGCGCGTCGAGCGCCTGACGCGCGAAGCGTTCGCGCCGTTCGGCGACGTGATCGCGCTCGAAGGCGCGCGGCATTTTCCGATCAACGGCGGCACGACCGAGCGCTTCCACGATCTCGCGACGATCGACGTGTGCGCGGACGGCGGCCGCCCGCTCGTCAGCGTGTTCCGCGCGCAGCCGCGCGCGCTGCCGGTCGCGGTCACGCTGATGGAGCGCCATCCGCACGGCAGCCAGGCATTCATCCCGCTCGCGGCCGTGTCGCGCTACGCGATCGTCGTCGCGCCCGCGGGCGAATTCCGGCCGGACGCGATGCGCGCGTTCCTCGCGGAAGGGTGGCAGGGCGTGAATTATGCGAAGGGCGTCTGGCACCATCCGCTGCTCGCGCTCGACGCGGTCAGCGATTTCGTGATCGTCGATCGCGGCGGGCCGCAGCCGAACTGCGACGAAATCCCGCTCGAGCGTGCGTGGGCGCTCGAGTTCGAGCCGGCCTGCGCAGCCTGACGCAAGGGCAACGCCCGGCTCCGGCTGCCTGACGGCCGCCCGGGCGGGCGTGTCGAAGGGTTGCCGAAAGCCTGGGGCACACGACCCACGCGGCGGCGCGTCGCCGTTATCCCGAAAAGAACACGGCCCGGGCGGCAAGATGCCGGCCGGGCCGTGCTGCGTGCGGGAGGCGCGCGAATCAGTGCTTGCGGTGCGGGCAGTTCTCGGTCGTGCACGAACCGTACATCGCGAGCGAGTGCTCCTGGAGCCGGAAGCCGCGCTCCTTCGCGATCGCCTGCTGGCGGCCTTCGATCTCGGCGTCGAAGAATTCCTCGACACGGCCGCAATCGAGGCACACGAGGTGATCGTGGTGCGAGCCTTCGTTCAGTTCGAACACGGCCTTGCCGGATTCGAAGTTGCTGCGCGTGAGCAGGCCGGCCTGCTCGAACTGCGTCAGCACGCGATAGACGGTGGCCAGCCCGATGTCGAGCTGCTCGTTGAGCAGGTTCCGGTAGACGTCTTCTGCCGTCAGGTGGCGCACCGGGCTTTGCTGGAAGATCTCGAGAATCTTGAGGCGCGGTAGGGTGGCCTTTAGCCCGATATTCTTGAGATCCGTCGGATTGGTCATGGCTAGGCATCCCTAGAGTACAATGCAGGGCTTCAATGTTACCGGCTTTTCGCCGTTCCAGAAACACGCGCGGCCTGCACACGGGCCTGCACGGTGAGGGAAATGATTCCAGAATCTCTTTCGCACTTTCAGAGGAGCCGCATGCGGAGTGTCATCATCGCTGCCGCCGCCGTTGCCGCGCTGGCTGGTTGTTCGTCGTACGACAGCGTGACGCAGCGCATCGCGCAGAGCATCACCCCCTACCGGATCACCGTCGTGCAAGGCAACTTCGTGTCGCAGGAGAAGGCCGCGCAGCTGCAGGTCGGCATGTCGCGCGAGCAGGTGCGCGCGTTGCTCGGCACCCCGTTGCTGGCCGACATGTTCCACGCCGACCGTTGGGACTACCTCTTTTACTTCAAGCGCGGCTCGACGGCAGTCGTCCAGCAGCGCGATCTCGTCGTGACGTTCTCGGGCGATCGCCTGGCGAGCTGGACGGGGGCGGACAACCTGCCTTCGGAACTCGACCTGCTGGCCGATATCGACGGCGACCGCGGTGGCAAGAAGGCGAAGGCGGCCGCAGCGGCGAAGAAGGCCGCCGAGGCTGCCGCCGCCGCGAGCGCCGCGCAAGCGGCCGCGAGCGCGCCGGCGCCGGACGCTGTCGCCAGCCCGTCCACCGTGCCGGCGTCCGCTGCGGTGGTCGACCAGGATGCGAACGCGCAGGCCGCCCGCGCGGCGAACCGCGCGACCAACCAGGTGTCGGGGCAGGGTTCGGGTTCGCGCCGGTTCACGCCGGCCGCGAAAGCCTCGGCCGGCGCGCCGGTGCCGGGCGGCCAGCCGCCGGGCGCCGCGCCGGCGATCCAGCCGCAGTTCCAGTTCCATCGGCCGCCGCAGCCGAACGCGTCGAACGAGGCTGCACCGCCGGTCGGCCCGCAAGGCTCGGACAACCTGCAGAACCAGCCGCTCACCGCGCCGGCGCAGTAAGCAGCCGGCGTGCGGAAACAGGGCGGCATGCGCCGCCCGCTTTTATACCTGTCGTGTAGAAAGCCATGAAGATTGCGATTGCCGGGGCATCGGGCCGAATGGGCCGGATGCTGATCGAAGCCGTTCTCAACGATGCCGACGCGCAGCTCGTCGGCGCGCTCGACCGCGCCGATTCGCCGTTCCTCGGCCAGGACGCCGGCGCGTTCCTCGGCAAGGAAACCGGGGTCAAGCTCACCGCCGACCTCGACGCCGTGTTCGCGCAGGCCGACACCCTGATCGATTTCACGCGTCCGGAAGGCACGATGGCCCATATCGAGGCCGCGCTGCGCCACGACGTGAAGCTCGTGATCGGCACGACCGGCTTCACCGCCGAGCAGAAGGCCGAGTTGCAAGCGGCGGCGGGCAAGATCGGCATCGTGTTCGCGGCGAACATGAGCGTCGGCGTGAACGTCACGCTGAAGCTGCTCGAATTCGCGGCGAAGCATTTCTCGCATGGCTACGACATCGAGATCATCGAGGCGCATCACCGCCACAAGGTCGACGCGCCGTCGGGCACCGCGCTGATGATGGGCGAAGCCGTCGCCGGCGCGCTCGGGCGCTCGCTCGATGATTGCGCGGTGTACGGCCGCCACGGCGTGACGGGCGAGCGCGATCCGTCGTCGATCGGCTTTGCCGCGGTGCGCGGCGGCGACATCGTCGGCGATCACACCGTGCTGTTCGCCGGGATCGGCGAGCGCATCGAGATCACGCACAAGTCGTCGAGCCGCGTGTCGTACGCGCAGGGCGCGCTGCGCGCGGTCCACTTCCTGTCGGCGCGCGGCGCCGGCCTGTTCGACATGCAGGACGTGCTCGGCCTGCGCTGACACCACGGGGAAACTCCGATGGCGATACCCACCGGCGTTGTCCACTACCTCGAAAGCGGCGATGCGATCACG
This sequence comes from Burkholderia sp. AU31652, assembly GCF_002223155.1. Lineage (NCBI taxonomy): Bacteria > Pseudomonadati > Pseudomonadota > Betaproteobacteria > Burkholderiales > Burkholderiaceae > Burkholderia > Burkholderia sp. AU31652. Next base: position 110,465 of record NZ_NKFG01000003.1, read on the forward strand.
CATGCCGTCGCCTATGTGCTGCTGGCGATGTCCGTCGCCAGCTGGTGCTTCCTCCTCATGAAAGCCTGGCTCCTGGTTCGCGCGAAGCGGCAGGGGCCGCGCGCGCTCGCCGCGTTCTGGCGCGCGCCGTCGCTCGACGCGGGCATCGCCGCGCTCGCCGGCGCCGATCGCGAGCGCGTGTTCGTGCCGCTCGCCGAAGCCGCGCGCGATGCGGCTGACGACCACGACCCGGCTGCCCTGGCCGCGCGCGTCGAGCGCGGCGAACGCGTGCTGCGCGCGTTGCGGCACGCGATGCTGCGCTCGCAGCGGCGCCTCGAATTCGGCCAGGTGCTGCTCGCGTCGATCGGCAGCACCGCACCGTTCGTCGGGCTGCTCGGCACCGTGTGGGGCATCTATCACGCGCTCGGCAGCATCGCCGCGAGCGGGCAGGCGCAGATCGAGAACGTCGCAGGGCCGGTCGGCGAGGCGCTGATCATGACCGCGTTCGGGCTCGTCGTCGCGATTCCCGCGGTGCTGGCCTACAACATCCTCGGGCGGCTCGTGCGGCAGCTCGCCGAGGAACTCGACGGCTTCGCGCGCGACCTGCACGTGTTCGTGTGCGCGCAGGAAGCCTGACGCGCCCATTCCGGAGGAGCGACCATGGCATTCGGCGGACTCGAGCACCACAAGACGTCCGCGCCGATGGCGGAGATCAACATGACTCCGCTGATCGACGTGATGCTGGTGCTGCTCGTCATCTTCATCATCACCGCGCCGCTGATGACGCACGCGATCCGGCTCGACTTGCCGAAAGTCGCGGCCAGCGTCGCACGCGACACGCCGCAATCCGTCACCTTGTCGATCGACGACGCGGGCAAGCTGTACTGGGACGACTCACCGGTCGCGCTCGATGCGCTGCCCGCGCGCTTCCGGGCCGCCGCCGCGGGCGGCGCGCCGCCCGAGTTGCGGCTGCGCGCGTCGCGTGCGACCCGCTACGACGTGATCGCGCAGGTGATGGGCGCCGCGCAGGCCGCCGGCCTCACGCGGATCGGCTTCGTGACCGACGTGCCGCCGCAGGCGGGCGGTTCCGCGGCGGCGCCCGCCGTGCCGGCCAACCGCTGAGCGGAGCCGGCGGGCCTGTCCCGGCCACGGGATCGGGCCGCACGCCGCAAGACCGGTCGAATGGGCCGGCGCGGACGGTATAATCAACGTTTTTCCCGGTTGGCAGGCTTTTTTCAGGTAACCCGGAATTTTCCAGGCTACCCGGGCATGCTGCGGGTTACCCGGAAAATGCCCGGCAACCGCGAACAGGTCCGGCTACAGCGAACCTGCAGGTCCGCCGGGCAAGCACGATTTTCGATCCACTCCTGCGCGCGCGCCGTCGCGTCGCTTAAAGCCTAGTCCGAACCACACCATGCACGAGAGATACGTACCCGCCGACGTCGAAGCCGCCGCCCAGGGCGACTGGCGCGCAGCCGACGCCTACAAGACGAAGGAAGATTCGCAGAAGCCGAAGTTCTACTGCGTGTCGATGCTGCCGTACCCGTCTGGCAAGCTGCACATGGGTCACGTGCGCAACTACACGATCAACGACGTGATGTACCGCTATCTGCGGATGAACGGCTACAACACGCTGATGCCGATGGGCTGGGACGCGTTCGGGATGCCGGCCGAGAACGCCGCGATGGCGAACGGCGTGCCGCCCGCGAAGTGGACCTACGACAACATCGACTACATGAAGGGCCAGATGCAGTCGATGGGCCTCGCGATCGACTGGTCGCGCGAAATCGCGACGTGCAAGCCCGACTACTACAAGTGGAACCAGTGGCTGTTCCTGAAGATGCTCGAAAAGGGCATCGCGTACAAGAAGACGGGCACCGTGAACTGGGACCCGGTCGACCAGACCGTGCTCGCGAACGAGCAGGTGATCGACGGCCGCGGCTGGCGGTCGGGCGCGCTCGTCGAGAAGCGCGAGATCCCGATGTACTACCTGCGCATCACGCAGTACGCGGATGAGCTGCTGAACGACCTCGACGGCCTCGGCTGGCCCGAGCGCGTGAAGATCATGCAGCAGAACTGGATCGGCAAGAGCTTCGGCGTGAACTTCGGCTTCCCGTACGAACTCGACGGCGAGAAGAAGCTGCTGCGCGTGTTCACGACGCGTGCCGACACGATCATGGGCGTCACGTTCTGCGCGATCGCGGCCGAGCATCCGCTCGCCACGCGCCTCGCGCAGGACAAGCCCGAGCTGCTCGCGTTCATCGACGAATGCAAGCGCGGCGGCGTCGCCGAGGCTGACGTCGCGACGATGGAGAAGAAGGGCGTCGCGACGGGCTTCTCGGTCACGCATCCGCTGACCGGCGAGCCGGTCGAGGTGTGGATCGGCAACTACGTGCTGATGAGCTATGGCGAAGGCGCGGTGATGGGCGTGCCGGGCCACGACGAGCGCGATTTCGCGTTCGCGAAGAAATACGACCTGCCGATCAAGCAGGTGATCTCGGCCGAAGGCCAGCAGTACTCGCTCGACGCCTGGCAGGAGTGGTACGGCGACAAGGAAACCGCGGTCTGCGTGAACAGCGGCAAGTACGACGGCCTGCACTATGCGGAAGCCGTCGACGCGGTCGCGGCCGACCTGAACGCCGGCGGCTTCGGCGACAAGCAGGTCACGTGGCGCCTGCGAGACTGGGGCGTATCGCGCCAGCGCTACTGGGGCACGCCGATCCCGATCATCCACTGCCCGTCGTGCGGCGACGTGCCGGTGCCCGAGCAGGATCTCCCCGTCGTGCTGCCGGAAGACCTCGTGCCGGACGGCTCGGGCAACCCGCTCGCGAAGTCGGAAGCGTTCCTGAACTGCACGTGCCCGAAGTGCGGCGCGGCGGCCAAGCGCGAAACCGACACGATGGACACCTTCGTCGATTCGTCGTGGTACTTCTCGCGCTACACGGCGCCGGACGCCGAGACGATGGTCGACGCGCGCACCGACTACTGGATGCCGATGGACCAGTACATCGGCGGCATCGAGCACGCGATCCTGCACCTGTTGTATTCGCGCTTCTGGACCAAGGTGATGCGCGACCTCGGCCTCGTGAAGTTCGGCGAGCCGGCGAAGAACCTGCTCACGCAGGGCATGGTGCTGAACGAGACGTACTACCGCGAGGACGCATCGGGCAAGAAGACCTGGTACAACCCGCTCGACGTGACGGTCACGCACGACGACAAGGGCCGCCCGGTCGGCGCGACGCTGAACGCGGACGGCCAGCCGGTCGTGCTCGGCGGCATCGAGAAGATGTCGAAGTCGAAGAACAACGGTGTCGATCCGCAGCTGTTGATCGACCAGTACGGCGCGGATACCGCGCGCCTGTTCACGATGTTCGCCGCGCCGCCCGAGCAGCAGCTCGAGTGGTCGGGTGCGGGCGTCGAGGGCGCGAGCCGCTTCCTGCGCCGCGTATGGAGCTTCGGCGCGACGAACCGCGAAGCGCTCGCCGCGCGCGCGGGCTTCGATGCGGCCGCGCTCGGCGAAGCCGACAAGGCGCTGCGCCGCGAGATCTACAGCGTGCTGAAGCAGGCCGATTTCGACTACCAGCGCCTGCAGTACAACACGGTCGTGTCGGCCGCGATGAAGATGCTGAACGCGATCGACGGTGCGAAGGGCGCGACGCCCGGCGTGCTGCGTGAAACGTACGGCGTGCTGCTGCGCGTGCTGTACCCGGTCGTGCCGCACGTCACGTTCGAGCTGTGGAAGGCGCTCGGCTACGCGGACGAATTCGGCCCGCTGCTCGACGCACCGTGGCCGAAGGTCGACGAGGCCGCGCTCGAGCAGGCCGAGATCGAACTCGTGCTGCAGGTGAACGGCAAGGTGCGCGGCGCGCTGAAGGTGGCGAAGGACGCGAGCCGCGAGGCGATCGAAGCCGCGGCAGTGGCCGACGACGCGTTCGCGAAGTTCAGCGACGGCAAGCCGGCGAAGAAGATCGTCGTCGTGCCGGGCCGCCTCGTGAACATCGTCGTCTGACGGCCGCTGGCCATCGGACGTACCCAGAAGGAGCGAAGGTGATCCGCAGATCGTTTTTGATGCTCGCTGTCGGCAGCGCGGTTGCGCTGTCGGCATGCGGCTTCCAGTTGCGCGGCCAGCAGGACTACGCGTTCAAGCACCTGCTGATCGCCGGCGCGCCGGCGCCGGTCGAGGCGCGTCTCGTGCGCCTCGTCGAGGCCGGCAGCGACACGAAGATCGTCAAGTCGGCGGACGACGCCGACGCCGTGCTGACCATGTGGGAATCGCGTGGCCAGAACACGCTGACGCTCAACAAGTACGGTTCGGCGCAGGAATACGCGCTCTTCTATACGTTGCGTTATCAGTTGACGAGCAAGGACGGCACCGTGCTGATCCCGCCGAGCGCGATCGCGCTGAACCGCGCGATGACGTACAGCGATCAGTACACGAACGCGAAGGCGCAGGAAGCGGACCTCCTGTACGCCGACATGCAGAGCGACGCGGTCGACCAGCTGATGCGGCGTCTCGCGATCGTCCATTCGCTGACGCCGGCGCCGGAAGACGTGGTGCCGGGCGTCGCACCGCGCGCGCCGCTGCCGCCGCCGCCGCTCTGATCGACGGCGCACGTATCGATGCAACTGCGACTTGATGCGCTGGAGCCGCACCTCGCGAAGGGGTTGGCCGGGCTCTATACCGTCTACGGCGACGAGCCGCTGCTCGCGCAGGAAGCGTGCGACCGCATTCGTGCGGCCGCGCGCGCGGGCGGCTTCACCGAGCGTTCGGTGCATACGGTCGAGCGCGGCTTCGACTGGAGCGTGCTGCTCGGCGCGACCCAGGCGATGTCGCTGTTCGGCGAGCGCCAGCTGATCGAGCTGCGCATTCCGTCGGGCAAGCCCGGCAAGGAAGGCGCCGATGCGCTGAAGACGCTCGCGGCCACGCCGAACCCCGACGCGCTGATGCTCGTCACGCTGCCGCGTCTCGACGCGGCCACGCAGAAATCCGCGTGGTTCACCGCGCTGCAGAACGGCGGCGTCGCGCTGAAGATCGATCCGGTCGACCGCGCGCAGCTGCCGAACTGGATCGGCCAGCGCCTCGCGCTGCAGGGCCAGCGCGCCGCGCCCGGCGAGGACGGGCGGCGCGCGCTGCAGTTCATCGCCGAGCGCGTCGAAGGCAACCTGCTCGCCGCACACCAGGAAATCCAGAAGCTCGGGCTGCTGTATCCGCAGGGTGCGCTGTCGTTCGAGCAGGTGCACGACGCGGTGCTGAACGTCGCGCGTTACGACGTCTTCAAGCTGAACGAAGCCATGCTCGCCGGCGACGCCGCGCGGCTCGCGCGGATGATCGACGGGCTGAAGGGCGAGGGCGAGGCGATCGTGCTCGTGATGTGGGCCGTCGTCGAGGAATTGCGCACGCTGCTGCGGATCAAGCGCGGCACGACGGCCGGCAAGCCGCTGGCAACGCTGCTGCGCGAGAACCGCGTGTGGGGGCCGCGCGAGCGGCTGATCGGTCCCGCGCTGAATCGCGTGTCCGAAGCCGTGCTCGAGAAGGCGCTCGCATTTGCCGCGAAGCTCGACCGTCAGGTCAAGGGGCTCACGGCCGTCCCGCCGGGCCGCCGCACGCAGGACGAACCGCCGCCCGATCCGTGGGACGGGCTGTTCCAGCTCGCGATGACGGTGGCCGGTGCCCGCGGCGAGCGACCGCCGACCGCGGGGCGCGTGCGACGCTAAGTCCCGTTCGGGCCTTCAGCGCGCGCTGCGCAACCCGCTTACAATGTTTCGATGGCTGGCGCGGCCTTCCGGCCGCCGCCGCTCACGCTTCCCCACGAATTCATGCCGCCCCGCGCGGCGCGCTTCTCGAGTCACACGATGGATATCGATCAGTACATGACCGACCTGGGCCGTCGCGCCCGGCACGCTTCCCGCGCGATGGCGCGCGCCAGCACGGCGGCGAAGAACGCGGCGCTCGACGCCGTGGCGCGCGCGATCGAACGCGACGCACAGGTGCTGAAGGACGCGAATGCGCGCGATGTCGCCCGTGCCCGTGAAAAGGGGATGGATGCCGCGTTCGTCGATCGCCTGACGCTGTCGGACAAGGCGCTGAAGACGATGGTCGAGGGCTTGCGCCAGGTGGCGTCGCTGGCCGATCCGATCGGCGAGATCAGCAACCTCAAGTACCGCCCGAGCGGCATCCAGGTCGGCCAGATGCGCGTGCCGCTCGGCGTGATCGGCATCATCTACGAATCGCGCCCGAACGTGACGATCGACGCGGCGGCGCTGTGCCTGAAGTCGGGCAACGCGACGATCCTGCGCGGCGGCTCCGAGGCGCTCGAATCGAACGCGGCGCTCGCGAAGCTGATCGGCGAAGGGCTCGAGGCAGCCGGCCTGCCGCAGGACGCGGTGCAGGTCGTCGCGACGGCCGATCGCGCGGCGGTCGGCAAGCTGATCACGATGACCGAGTACGTCGACGTGATCGTGCCGCGCGGCGGCAAGAGCCTGATCGAGCGCCTGATCAACGAGGCGCGCGTGCCGATGATCAAGCACCTCGACGGCATCTGCCACGTGTACGTCGACGATCGCGCCGATCTCGCCAAGGCGCTGACCGTCTGCGACAACGCGAAGACGCACCGCTACGGCACCTGCAACACGATGGAGACGCTGCTCGTCGCGAGCGGCGTCGCGGCGACGCTGCTGCCGCCGCTCGGCAAGCTGTATCGCGACAAGCAGGTCGAACTGCGCGTCGACGCGGCCGCGCGCGCGGTGCTCGCCGATGCGGGCGTCGGCCCGCTCGTCGATGCCACCGAGGAAGACTGGCACACCGAGTATCTCGCGCCGGTGCTCGCGATCAAGGTCGTCGACGGCCTCGACGCCGCGATCGAGCACATCAATCACTACGGCTCGCACCACACGGACGCGATCGTCACCGAGGATCACGACCGCGCGATGCGGTTCCTGCGCGAGGTCGACTCGGCGAGCGTGATGGTCAACGCATCGACGCGCTTCGCGGACGGCTTCGAATTCGGCCTCGGCGCGGAAATCGGCATCTCGAACGACAAGCTGCACGCGCGCGGCCCCGTCGGCCTGGAAGGCTTGACGTCGCTGAAGTACGTCGTGCTCGGACACGGCGAAGGCCGCCAATAAACAGCGAGGCGCACAATCGATGGCGATGCTCTGGGTCAAGACGTTCCATATCGTTCTGATCGCCGCGTGGTTTGCAGGGTTGTTCTACCTGCCGCGCATCTACGTGAACCTGGCCATGGAAACCGATCCGGCCGCCGTGCGTCGCCTGCTGCTGATGGCGCGCAAGCTGTTCCGCTTCATGACGATGATCGCGGTGCCGGCGCTGGCCTGCGGGCTGTGGCTCTGGCTGTCGATCGGCATCGGGCAGGGGCAGGGCTGGATTCACGCGAAGGTGACGGTCGTGCTGCTGCTGATCGTCTATCACGCGTATTGCGGGTATCTGCTGCGGGTGTTCGAGCGCGGCGAGAACCGCCGCACCGACAAGTGGTATCGCGTGTTCAACGAGCTGCCGGTGCTCGGCATGCTCGCGGCGGTCGCGCTGGTCGTGATCAAGCCGTTCTGAGCGGCATCGCCGGCGCAGTTGCCGGCGCGGCCTGATAGGCAAACGGCGCCCTGCGGGGCGCCGTTTGTCGTTTACGGTTTCTGCGCGCAGTCGGCGCAGCGTCTGCTCAATCCTTCGTGCCGTCGTCGATCCGGCGGCGCGTGATCGCCTCCTTCGCACGGCCGACCCGCTCCATCAGTGCGGGGCCGCGCGACAGCGCGACGCCGACTGCGAGGATGTCGCCGATTGCGAGATGCGACATCCGCGACGTCATCGGCGAGAACACGTCCGTTTCCTCCGCCACGTTCGACGCGAGACTCACCGTCGCGAGCTTCGCGAGCGGCGAATGGCTCTGCGTGATCGCGACGACCTTCGCGCCGCACGCGAGTGCGGAGCGCGCGGCGTCGACGATGTCGCGCGTGCGGCCGGTGTTCGAGATCGCGACGACGACATCGTGCGGGCCGAGCAGCGCCGACGACATCGAGAACGTGTGCGGATCCGAATACGCGACGCTCGGCACGCCGAGCCGGAAGAACTTGTGCTGGATGTCCTGCGCGGCGATGCCCGAGCCGCCGGCGCCGTAGAACTCGATCCGCGACGCGTTCGACAGCAGCCCGATCGCCTCGGCGACGCTGCCGGCGGACAGGCTGTTGCGCACCTCGATCAGTGCACCGATCGTGCGGTCGAACACCTTGCCGATGATGCCGGGCGCCGGTTCGTCGGGCTCGACGTCGCGATAGACCGACGACACGCCCGGCGCGACGCTCTGCGCGAGCCGGATCTTGAATTCGCGAAAGCCGCTACAGCCGAGCGCCTGGCAGAAGCGGGCGATCGTCGGCTGGCTGACGCCCGCGCGCGTCGACAGCTCGGTCATCGCGAGGTCGAGCACCTCGCGCGGCGCGGCGAGGATGTAGTCGGCGAGCTTGCGCTCGGACGGGCGCAACTCGGCGCGGATCGCTTCAATGCGGGGCAGCATGGGACGGCAGGCAGAAATCGGGTTCGGATGAGCGAGTGTATCGCAATCGAATTGTAGAAAATCTACAAGAAAATACTAGCGTGGGCGCAGTACTTTCAGTGAGGTGGGTTAGGGTTTTCACTAGGTTGCGCCTTACTGGTAGCGGGAATGGGGGTTGCGGGTCGACGAATCCGCATTGCATGCTTGTAGTTTTTCTACTAGACTGGCTTCGTTCTGTCGACGCATTCGACCGTCCCCACGATTCCAACCGCCGGTGTCGGCCGGCATACAGGAGCGCCCAGCATGACGTCGCTGCACCCCACTCTGGCGAAGGTCACCGAACGCGTGATCGCCCGCAGCCAATCGACCCGTTCCGCCTATCTGCAGCGCATCGACGGCGCGCAGGGCAAGTTCCCGGCACGCGGCGCGCTATCGTGCGCGAACCTCGCGCACGGCTTCGCCGGCCTCGAGGGTAACGACAAGTTCTCGATCAAGGCGATCCGCGAGCCGAACATCGGCATCGTGTCCTCGTACAACGAGATGCTGTCCGCGCATGCGCCGTACAAGGAGTTCCCCGAGATCATCAAGGCGGCCGCGCGCGAGAACGGCGGGGTCGCGCAGTTCGCGGGCGGCGTGCCGGCGATGTGCGACGGCGTCACGCAGGGCAACCCGGGGATGGAGCTGTCGCTGTTCTCGCGCGAGGCGATCGCGATGGGCACGGCGATCGCGCTCACGCACAACATGTTCGACGCGGCGCTCTGCCTCGGCATCTGCGACAAGATCGTGCCGGGTTTGCTGATCGGCGCGCTGCAGTTCGGCCACCTGCCGACGATCTTCGTGCCGGCCGGCCCGATGACGAGCGGCCTGTCGAACGACGACAAGGCGAAGATCCGCCAGCAGTTCGCGACCGGCCAGGTCGGCCGCGACGCGCTGCTCGAAGCCGAATCCGCCGCCTATCACGGCCACGGCACCTGCACGTTCTACGGCACCGCGAACAGCAACCAGATGCTGATGGAGCTGATGGGGCTGCACCTGCCGGGCTCGGCATTCGTCCACCCGCACACGCCGCTGCGCACCGCGCTCACCGCCGAGGCTGCGCGCCGCGTGCTCGACCTGACCGTCGAGCGCGGCCACTACACGCCGATCGGCCACGTGATCGACGAGAAGGCGATCGTCAACGGGATCGTCGCGCTGCTCGCGACGGGCGGCTCGACCAACCACACGCTGCACCTCGTCGCGATCGCGCGCGCGGCCGGCATCCTGATCGACTGGAACGATTTCGACGAACTGTCGGCCGTCGTGCCGCTGCTCGCGAAGATCTACCCGAACGGCAAGGCCGACGTGAACCATTTCCACGCGGCGGGCGGCGTGGCCTTCCTGGTACGCAACCTGCTCGAAGGCGGGCTGCTGCACGAGGACGTGACGACGGTCGCCGGCAAGGGTCTCGCGCACTACACGAAGGAGCCGAAGCTGATCGACGGCAAGCTGACGTGGGTCGACGGCGCGGCCGAGAGCCACGACACGAAGGTGCTGCGCGGCATCCGCGACCCGTTCCAGCCGGACGGTGGCCTGCGCCTGATGCAGGGCCGGCTCGGCCGCGGCGTGATCAAGATTTCGGCGGTCGCGCCCGAGCACCGCAAGGTGACGGCGCCTGCGATCGTGTTCGATTCGCAGGAAGCCGTGCAGGAAGCATTCGATCGCGGCGAGCTGAAGCGCGATTTCGTCGCGGTGGTGCGCTTCCAGGGCGCGCGTGCGAACGGGATGCCCGAACTGCACCGTTTGACGCCGCTGCTCGGCGTGCTGCAGGATCAGGGCTTCCACGTCGCGCTGGTCACCGACGGCCGCATGTCGGGCGCGTCGGGCAAGGTGCCGGCCGTGATCCACGTATCGCCGGAAGCGCTGCTGGCCGGCCCGCTCGGCAAGGTGAAGACGGGCGATACGCTCGTGATCGACGCGGAAGCCGGCGTGCTCGACATCGAGGTCGACGCCGCCGAGTGGCAGGCACGCCCGGTCGCGCAGCCGCTGCACCAGGCCGAGAACGAGGTCGGTTTCGGGCGTGAACTGTTCGGCGTGTTCCGCGCGGCCGCCGCGCCGGCCGAGCAGGGCGCATCGGTTTTCGGCGCGCTGGTCGGCGAAACGGCCGCCCACGTCGCCGCATGAATTTCAAGGAGCCAATTCAATGAAGACGATTGCTGAAATCGTGAAGCTGGGCCCGGTCATCCCGGTGCTCGCATTCGACTCGGTCGAGCAGGGCGAACACGTGTCGCGTGCGCTGCACGCAGGCGGCGTGAAGGTGCTCGAGATCACGCTGCGCACGCCGGCCGGCCTGGAAGCGATCCAGCGCGCCAGCCAGCTCGCGGACGACATCGTCGTCGGCGTCGGCACGATCACGAAGCCCGAGCATTGCGAGCAGGCCAAGCGCGCGGGCGCGAAGTTCGGCGTGTCGCCGGGCCTGACGAAGGAGCTGCACCTCGCGTCGCTCGACGCGGGCCTGCCGCTGCTGCCGGGCGTGATGACGCCGAGCGACATCATCCAGGCGCTCGAATTCGGCTACGAGATCGTGAAGTTCTTCCCCGCGCAGCAAGCGGGCGGCGTGCCGATGCTGCAGGCGTTCCACGGCCCGTTCCCGGCGCTGAAGTTCTGCCCGACCGGCGGCATCACCGTCGAAACCGCGCCGAATTTCCTGAAACTGCCGAACGTCGTGTGCGTCGGCGGTTCGTGGCTCACGCCGAAAGCCGCGCTCGCCGCGCAGGACTGGGCCGAAGTCACGCGCCTCGCGCAAGCCGCGAGCCAGCTTCCCCGATAAGACTTGTACGAGATGACGGTTTGACCCTCGGAAAGCGAGCCTTAGTGCTTGTTTTACCGAGGGTTTTTGCTGATGGAACCGGTTCTATCCGTGGACCGTAAAGATAAGTAAAATTCAGCGTCCTGACGGGGTGGGTACCCCCCGTGTTTCGGAGACCTGCATAGCCGGGCATACTCGCAACAACTCGCCCGGTTCGAACAATTCTAGGAGGAGTGCCACATGGGGGCTGTCCAAGGCAGCATGCTGCTCGTATTCACGCTGATCGCGATTGCCGCGCTGATCCTGATGATCGCGCGCTACAAGATCTACCCGTTCCTGGTGCTGATCATCGTGTCGCTCGGCTTGGGCCTGGCCGTCGGCATGCCGATGGACAAGATCGTCAAGTCGTTCGAGACGGGCACCGGCGGTACGCTCGGCCACATCGCGATCGTCGTCGGCCTCGGCACGATGCTCGGCAAGATGATGGCCGAATCGGGCGGCGCCGAACGGATCGCGACCACGCTGATCGACTGGTTCGGTGAAAAGAACATCCACTGGGCGATGATGTTCGTCGCGATCATCGTCGGCCTGCCGGTGTTCTTCGAAGTCGGCTTCGTGCTGCTGATCCCGATCGCGTTCAACGTCGCGAAGCGCACCGGCAAGTCGCTGCTCGTCGTCGGCCTGCCGATGGTGGCCGGCCTGTCCGTCGTGCACGGCCTGATCCCGCCGCACCCGGCCGCGCTGCTGGCCGTTCAGCAATACGGCGCCGATATCGGCAAGACGATCGCGTTCGGCCTGATCGTCGGCGTGCCGACCGCGATCATCGCGGGCCCGCTGTTCGCGCTGACGATCTCGAAGTTCGTGAAGCTGCCTGAGAACAACCCGCTCGCCGCGCAGTTCGTCGACTCGCGCGCGAACGGTGAAAAGCGCGAACTGCCGAGCTTCGGCATCACGCTGTTCACGATCCTGCTGCCCGTCGTGCTGATGCTCGTCGGCAGCTGGGCCGACCTGGTGTTCACGCCGAAGTCGCTGCCGAACAACCTGCTGCGCTTTGCCGGCAACTCGGACGTCGCGCTGCTGATCGCCGTGCTCGTGAGCTTCTTCACGTTCGGCAAGCTGCAGGGCTTCAACCGCGACCAGATCCAGAAGTTCTGCGGCGAATGCCTGGCACCGATCGCGGGCATCACGCTGATCGTCGGCGCGGGCGGCGGCTTCGGCGGCGTCCTGCGCGACAGCGGGATTTCGCAGCAGATCGTCGAGACGGCGAAGCACGCGCACCTGTCGCCGCTGCTGCTCGGCTGGTTCGTCGCCGCGCTGATGCGTCTCGCGACGGGTTCGGCGACGGTCGCGATGACGACGGCCTGCGGCATCGTCGCGCCGATCGCGGCGGCGTCCGGCGCGGCGGTCAGCCCGGAACTGCTGGTGCTCGCCACCGGCTCGGGCTCGCTGATCTTCTCGCACGTGAACGACGGCGGCTTCTGGCTGATCAAGGAATACTTCGGGATGACGGTCGGTCAGACGTTCAAGACCTGGTCGTTGCTCGAAACGATCATCTCGGTGCTCGGCCTCGGCTTTACACTGCTGCTGAGCATGGTTCTGTAACAAGGGGTAGTCAATGATTCTGATCGCAATGGGCGTGTCGGGCGCCGGCAAGTCGCTGATCGGCGAAATGCTGGCGGAACGCCTGTCGTGCAGCTATACCGATGGCGACGCGTTTCACAGCGCGGCGAACAAGGAAAAGATGCACCACGGCATTCCGCTGACCGACGACGACCGCTGGCCGTGGCTGCGCACGATCCGCGCGGCCATCGAGGAAAAGCAGCGTGCCGGTGAGACGGCCGTGTTCACGTGCTCGTCGCTGAAGCGGTCGTACCGCGACGTGCTGCGCGGCACCGACACCGACGTGCGGTTCGTGTATCTGAAGGGTTCGTTCGAGGTGTTGCACGAGCGCCTGAAGAGCCGCACCGGCCATTTCTTCGATCCGTCGCTGCTGAAGAGCCAGCTGGACACGCTCGAGGAGCCGGGCCCGGACGAAGCGATCGAGGTCAGCATCGAGCTGACGCCCGAGCAGATCGTCGATCAGGTCATGCTGAAGATCGGCATCGCGCAGCAGCACTGAGCGCGGTTCGCGGCAATCGTCATGGAAAAGGCGCCTTCGGGCGCCTTTTTCGTTGGCGGCTCGTCTTCGCGGGCCGGTCAGGCCGCGTGCGCCTGCTTCGCGATGCCGTCGAGCAGCACGTCGAGCATCGTGTCGTGCACGGCGGCCGGATCGAGCTGCGCATAGAGCGGGGCGCCCGCCTTGACGAGCGGATGCGCGGCGTCGGACAGCGCTGCCATTTCCGCGAGCTCGACGTCGTTCGCGGCGCGCGTGAGACCGCCGGCTTCGGCCGCGGCCAGCCCGATCACGCTCGCATACCAGCCGACGCACACCGACGGCAGCGCCGCGCGCGGGATGCCGGCGTCGGCCAGCGCGCGATGCACGGCCTCGATGTGCGCGAGATCGGCCGGCCCGGTGCTCATGTGCCGCTGCAGCAGCGCGAACGCCGCCGGGTAGCGCAGCGCGAGCGCGCGGTACTGGCGAGCGAGGTCGCGCAGCCGTTCGCGCCACGGCAGTGCGGCGTCGACCGGCACGAGCGAGCGCGACAGCGCGTTCGCGATCGCACGGCTCAGGCCTTCCTTCGACTTGAAGTGGTACAGCACGCTCATCGGGTCGCAGCCGACCGACTGCGCGAGCTTGCGCACGCTGAACGCGGCTTCGCCGACGTCTTCGAGCAGCGCGAGCGCGGCCGCGACGATCGCATCCTTGTCGAGGCCGCGCGGGCCCTGGGCGGGTTTGTCTTTCATCGATGCGGGCTGGCGAGCCGGTGCGGCACCGGCTGTAAACTTGACGAAAGCTTATTCTACACTGTAGAATTATTTCTGCGGTGTAGAAATTGGGTGTCCCGGCACCTTTCAATACGTGCTTTCGCACAGTCCGGGATCCAGGCGGCACGAGCGTGCCGCCGTCAACACGGGCCATCACGCCCCTTTTCTCGTTGACACCCATGTGGAACCGGCTGCCCCACCCGCGAAGCCAGAAGGCTCTTCGACAGGCGGTCCAAGACCATGCAAGTGCAATCATGACTTTCAACCATCCACCCCTGATCCAGGGCGAATCGCGTTTCGAGCAAACGCAACTGAACATCGAAAAAGACAACTGGAACTGGTGCGACCCGGCCCGCTACGACGGCGAGCGCCCGGCCAACTGGTACGAAGCGTCGCTGTCGCGCCACGCGAACAGCGCGCCGCTCGCGCACGACGTGGTGTGCGACGTGCTCGTGATCGGCGCGGGCCTGCTCGGCGCATCGGCCGCGCTGCATCTCGCTGAGGCGGGCGTCGATACCATCCTCGTCGACAAGCACCACGTCGGCTCGGCCGCATCGGGCCGCAACGGCGGGCAGCTCACGCCCGGCCTCGCGCGCTGGGAAGCCGCCGACATGATCGACCACCTGTCGCACGACGACGCGAAGCGCCTGTGGCGCTTTGCTTCGGCCGAATCGATGGACCTGATCGATGCGATCGGCGCACGCTACGCGCTCGAGCTCGACCGCAAGCGCGGCCACGTGACGGCCGCGGTCCACCCGGGTCACATGAGCGCGCTGCTCGACGGCGCGGATGCGCGCCGCCATCTCGGCGACGCAGGCGTGACGCTGGTCGGCCGCCATCAGCTGCATGACGAATACGTGCGTTCGGGGCTGTACCACGGCGCGGCGATCGACGCGATCGGCGGACAGATCCATCCGCTCGCGCTGGTGCGCGGCCTCGTGCACGGCTTCCGGCTGAACGGCGGCGCGCTGTTCGAGGGCACCGAGGTGCTCGAACTCGACGAGACGCCGGAGGGCGTCGTCGCGACGACGCCGGGCGGCACGATCACCGCGCGCAAGGGCGTCGTGCTCGCGCTGCACAACACGACGTTCCGGCTGCTCGACGACGGCGCCGCGACGACCGTGCCGTTCTTTACCTACGTGAGCGTGACGGCGCCGCTCGACGTCGACGTCGCGACCTTGATGCCGGCCGGCATCCCCGTGTACGACACGCAGTTCCAGATCGACTATTACCGGCCGGTCCGCGGCAACCGCCTGCTGTTCGGCGGGCAGGGCACCGGCACGTGCTGGGCGCAGCCCGACGTGAACGCGTACCTGCTGACGCGGCTGAACACGGTGTTCCCGCAGCACGACGGCCGTTTCGCGCTCGACTACTGCTGGAGCGGCGTCAGCGACTTCACGCTGAACGGCGCGACCGACAGCCGCAAGACCGACGGCCGTGTGCCGATGTACATGGTGCAAGGCTGGAGCGGCCACGGCGTCGCGCAGACGGTGCGGATCGGCAAGGCGATCTGCGACGATTTCGTCGGCCGTAACGACGATTTCTCGATGCTGACCGGCATCGACCATCGCGCGATTCCGCTCGGCCGCCAGTTGTCGCCGATCGCGATTCCCGCCGCGAAGGCCGCGATGAGCGTGATGAGCGCGCTCAACCCGGGGCGGATGATCTCGTTCTGATGCTGCCGCGGCAGGCAACGAAAAAAGCCCGATGCGATTGCTCGCATCGGGCTTTTTTACGTGCGCAGACGGCGGCGCTTACGCGATCCGCTTCGCGAGTTCGACGGCCTTGCCGATGTACGACGCCGGCGTCATCGCGAGCAGGAGATCCTTCGCGTCTTGCGGGATCGCGAGCGTGCCGACGAATTCCTGCAGCGCTTCGCGCGTGATGCCCTTGCCGCGCGTCAGTTCCTTCAGCTGCTCGTACGGGTTCTCGATGCCGTAGCGGCGCATCACCGTCTGCACCGGCTCGGCGAGCACTTCCCAGCAGTTGTCGAGGTCTTCGTTCAGGCGCTGCGGATTCACTTCGAGCTTGTCGAGGCCGCGGATCAGCGAGTCGTACGCGAGCAGCGAGTAGCCGAGCGCGACGCCCATGTTGCGCAGCACCGTCGAGTCGGTCAGGTCGCGCTGCCAGCGCGACACCGGCAGCTTGTCGGCGAGGTGGCGCAGCGTCGCGTTCGCGAGGCCGAGGTTGCCTTCCGAGTTCTCGAAGTCGATCGGGTTGACCTTGTGCGGCATCGTCGACGAGCCGATTTCACCGGCCTTCGTCTTCTGCTTGAAGTAGCCGACCGAGATGTAGCCCCACACGTCGCGGTCGAGGTCGAGCAGGATCGTGTTCGCGCGCGCCACGGCGTCGAACAGCTCGGCCATGTAGTCGTGCGGCTCGATCTGGATCGTGTACGGGTTGAACGTGAGCTTCAAGCGGTTCTCGATCACGTCGCGCGAGAACGCTTCCCAGTCGAATTCCGGATACGCCGACAGATGCGCGTTGAAGTTGCCGACCGCGCCGTTCATCTTGCCGAGGATCTCGACCTTCTCGATGCGCGTGATCGCACGGGCGAGGCGGGCCGCGACGTTCGCGAGTTCCTTGCCGAGCGTCGTCGGGCTGGCCGGCTGGCCGTGCGTGCGCGACAGCATCGGCTGCTCGGCGTGCGCGTGCGCGAGTGCGACGAGGCGCTGGTAGACCGTGCGCAGGGCCGGCAGGATCACGTGCTCGCGCGCACCGGCGAGCATCATGCCGTGCGACGTGTTGTTGATGTCTTCCGACGTGCACGCGAAGTGGATGAATTCGCTGGCCTTTTCGAGTTCTTCCTGGCCCTTCACCGATTCCTTCAGCCAGTATTCGACGGCCTTCACGTCGTGGTTCGTCACGCGCTCGATGTCCTTGATGCGGGCGGCGTCGTGCGCGGTGAAGCGCTCGGCGAGCTGCAGCAGGAACTGTTCGGACGCATCGGAGAAGCGCGGGACTTCCGCGAAGCCGGCGCGCGACAGCGCGATCAGCCAGTGCACCTCGACGGTGACGCGGTGGCGCATGAAGGCGGCTTCGGAGAGCCAGTCGCGCAGCGCTTCGGTCTTGCTGGCGTAGCGGCCGTCGATGGGCGAAAGCGCGGTGAGGGCGAAAAGCGTATCGGGACGAGTGTCGGACATGATCGGGCGGGCCTTGGGGCCGGGTCGAGCGAGGGGAGGGAGAATCCGGCATTTTACCATTGGCGCGGGACGATCCCGGCCGCGCGCGGCCGGCGGGCGCCGCCGCGCGCGGATACCGCGCCGGCGCGCGTGCGCGGCAGGGCGCCGGGCCGCTCGCCGCGCCGCCGGCGGGGCCCGCCCGCCGGTAGAATGCAGGCTTCTTCCCGACTGTCGCCCGCCGCGCCCGCCTGCATGGAACTGAAATGGCTCGAAGACTTCGTTTCGCTCGCGGAAACGCGCAGCTTTAGCCGGTCCGCCGAGCTGCGGCACGTGTCGCAGCCGGCGTTTTCGCGGCGCATCCAGGCGCTCGAGGCGTGGCTCGCGACCGAACTGATCGATCGTTCGGTTTATCCGACGCGGCTCACGCAGGCCGGGCAGATCTTCTACGAACAGGCGCTGACGATGCTGTCGCAGGCGCACGAGGCGCGCACGCTGCTGCGCGGCCACGTCGGCGCGCCGGTGCCGACGATCGAGTTCGCGGTGCCGCACACGCTGTCGCTCACGTATTTCCCGCGCTGGCTGCAGCGGATCGAGGCGAAGATGGGCCAGGTCCACACGCGGCTGCGCGCGCTGAACGTGCACGACGCGGTGCTGTCGCTCGTCGAGGGCGGCTGCGATCTCGTGATGGGCTACCACCACCCGAGCCATCCGGTCGCGCTCGACCCGGCGCGCTACGACATGCTGATCCTCGGCAGCGAGCCGATCAGCCCGTTCTCGGCGCCGGGCCGCGCGGGGCGGCCGCGCTATACGCTGCCCGGCACGGCCGACGCGCGCGTGCCGTACCTGTCCTATACGCCGAACGCGTATCTCGGCCGGATGACGGAAGTCATCGTCGCGAATGCGACGACACCGCTGTTCCTCGATCGCGTCTACGAGACCGACATGGCCGAAGGGCTGAAGGCGATGGCGCTCGCGGGCCACGGGGTCGCGTTCCTGCCGCACAGCGCGGTCGAGGATGCGGTCGCGGGCGGCCGCCTGATCCGGCTCGACCGGTCGGTGCGCGGCGGCGCGCACCCGTTCACGCTGACGATGGAGATCCGGCTGTACTGCGACAAGCTCGCGCTGCAGGGCGACGATCCCCGCCAGAAGCTCGTGCGTGCGCTGTGGGACGTCGTGCGCGACGAATTGCGCGAAACCGCGGGTTAACCGCGGGCGGTTAACCGCCGGCCTGCTGTCGTCGAGCTTGCGAAGCCTGTCGGACGGCTGTCCGGCGGCCGTCCCGCCGCCAGGAAACACGATTTTTCACGTACGCGATGCACGATCGATCGCGGGCGTTCTTGCGCAAATCGACCGCGGATTTGCGAAAAATCGCGATCATGCAAGAAACGCATAATCGAATAAGCAAACGGCATTGGATAAAAAAAACGGGTTTTTCGACAATGTGCGCACCTGTTGACCGTTGGAGCATCCATGTCTTCGCAATTGCAGTCCATCCCGTCCTACCTGCACGCCGACGATCTCGGCCCGTGGGGCAACTACCTTCAGCAAGTCGATCGCGTCGCGCCGTATCTCGGCTCGCTGTCGCGCTGGCTCGAAACGCTGAAGCGCCCGAAGCGCATCCTGATCGTCGACTGCCCCATCGAGCTCGATAACGGGACCGTCGCGCACTTCGAAGGCTATCGCGTGCAGCACAACGTGTCGCGCGGCCCGGGCAAGGGCGGCGTGCGCTACCACCAGGACGTGACGCTGTCGGAAGTGATGGCACTGTCCGCATGGATGTCGGTCAAGAACGCGGCCGTGAACGTGCCGTACGGCGGCGCGAAGGGCGGTATCCGCGTCGACCCGCGCAAGCTGTCGCGTGGTGAGCTCGAGCGCGTGACGCGCCGCTACACCAGCGAAATCGGCATCATCATCGGCCCGAACACCGACATTCCGGCGCCGGACGTCAACACCAACGAACAGGTGATGGCGTGGATGATGGACACGTACTCGATGAACCAGGGCCAGACGTCGACCGGCGTCGTGACCGGCAAGCCGATCGCGCTCGGCGGTTCGCTCGGCCGCAAGGAAGCAACGGGCCGCGGCGTGTTCGTCGTCGGCAGCGAAGCGGCGAAGAAGAAGGGCCTCGAGATCGAAGGCGCACGCATCGCGGTGCAGGGCTTCGGCAACGTCGGCGGCATCGCGGCGAAGCTGTTCCAGGAAGCGGGTGCGAAGGTGATCGCGGTGCAGGATCACACGGGCACGATCTACCAGCCGGCCGGTCTGGATTCGAACAAGCTGCTCGACCACGTCGCACGCACGGGCGGCGTCGCGGGCTTCGAAGGCGCGGAGCCGATGCCGAATGACGAGTTCTGGACGGTCGAAACCGACATCCTGATCCCGGCGGCACTGGAAAACCAGATCACCGAGAAGAACGCAGGGAAGATCCGCACGAAGATCATCGTCGAAGGCGCGAACGGCCCGACGACGACGGCGGCGGACGACATCCTGACCGCGAACGGCGTGCTGGTGATTCCGGACGTGATCGCGAACGCGGGTGGCGTGACCGTGTCGTACTTCGAATGGGTGCAGGATTTCTCGAGCTTCTTCTGGACGGAAGACGAGATCAACCACCGTCTCGAACGCGTGATGCGCGAAGCGTTCTCCGGCGTGTGGGCGGTCGCGGAAGAGCACAAGGTGTCGGTGCGTACCGCAGCGTTCATCGTTGCGTGCAAGCGCATCCTGATGGCGCGCGAAATGCGCGGCCTGTACCCCTGATCGGCAGTTGCCGATTTCAGATCGGTTGACTACGATCAATCCATGACGCAATCCATCCGGTTGCGTGCATGAACCCTCGCGGGCGGTGCCGAATCCGGCATCGCCCGCGCGCGCATTCAGGCGCCGGAAGGGGCGCCCGAAGCCGGGAGGAAGGCTTCGCGCGGCGCGATTCGTAGTGCGGTAAACAACCAGTACTTTCAAAAATATTACTTTGATACACTGGCGCGGGTTTTAGCCAAGGAGATGACCAAAATGAAATACCAAAAGGCAGTCCTGATGTTCGCGGCGCTTTGCGCGTTCGCAAGCGGCGCGCATGCTCAGGAGACGGGCACGCTGAAGAAGATCAAGGACACGGGCGTGATCGCGCTGGGGCACCGCGAATCGTCGATTCCGTTCTCCTACTACGACCAGAACCAGCAGGTGGTCGGCTATTCGCGCGAATTCCAGCTGAAGGTGGTGGACGCGGTGAAGAAGAAGCTGAACCTGCCGAACCTGCAGGTGAAGAACATTCCGGTCACGTCGCAGAACCGCATCCCGCTCGTGCAGAACGGCACGGTCGACATCGAGTGCGGCTCGACCACCAACAACGCGGAACGCCAGCAGCAGGCCTCGTTCTCCGACACGATCTTCGTGATCGGCACGCGCCTGATGACGAAGAAGGATTCGGGCGTCAAGGATTTCGCCGACCTGAAGGGCAAGACGGTCGTGACCACCGCCGGCACGACGTCGGAGCGCCTGCTGCGCAAGATGAACAACGACAAGCAGCTCGGCATGAACATCATCAGCGCGAAGGATCACGGCGATTCGTTCAATACGCTGGAATCGGGCCGCGCGGTCGCGTTCATGATGGATGACGCGCTGCTCGCGGGCGAACGCGCGAAGGCGAAGCAGCCGGGCGAGTGGGTGATCGTCGGCACGCCGCAATCGGAAGAGGCGTACGGCTGCATGATGCGCAAGGGCGATGCGGACTTCAAGAAGGTCGTCGACGACGCGATCTCGCAAGTCGAGAAGTCGGGCGAAGCCGCGAAGATCTACGCGAAGTGGTTCGAGAACCCGATCCCGCCGAAGGGGCTGAACCTCAACTTCCCGCTGTCCGATTCGATGAAGAAGCTGTACGCGAACCCGAACGACAAGGCGCTCGACTGACCGCACGGCCGTTGATGCAGAAATGACGCTAATGAGACGGAAGAGGCCCCGCTTCTTCCGTCTCTTTTTGCTGGAGTCTTGCCCATGTCTTACCACTGGAACTGGGGCATCTTCCTGAGCCCCGTATCGACCGGCGAGCCGACGACTTATTTCGGATGGCTGATGTCCGGCTTCTGGGTGACCATCGAAGTGTCGCTCGTCGCCTGGGTCATCGCGCTGATCGTCGGTTCGCTGTTCGGCGTGCTGCGCACCGTGCCGAACAAATGGCTGTCCGCGATCGGCACCCTGTACGTGTCGATCTTCCGGAACATTCCGCTGATCGTGCAGTTCTTCATCTGGTATCTCGTGATACCGGAGCTGCTGCCCGCGTCGATCGGCACCTGGATCAAGCAGTTGCCGCCCGCCACGCAGTTCTTTACCGCGTCGATCATCTGTCTCGGCCTGTTCACGGGCGCGCGCGTGTGCGAACAGGTGCGCTCGGGGATCAACGCGCTGCCGAAGGGCCAGCGCGCCGCCGGTCTCGCGATGGGCTTCACGCAATGGCAGACGTACCGCTACGTGCTGCTGCCCGTTGCGTACCGGATCATCGTGCCGCCGCTCACGTCGGAATTCCTGAACATCTTCAAGAACTCCGCCGTCGCGTCGACGATCGGCCTGCTCGACCTGTCCGCGCAGGCGCGCCAGCTCGTCGACTACACCGCGCAGACGTATGAATCGTTCATCGCGGTGACGCTCGCCTACGTGATCATCAACCTCGTCGTGATGGCGTTCATGCGCTGGATCGAAGGCCGTACGCGGCTGCCCGGCTATATCGGAGGCAAGTGATGCATCAGTTCGACTGGAGTAGTATTCCCGGCGCGCTGCCGACGCTGTGGACGGGGGCGGTCGTCACGTTCCAGATCACGCTGATCGCGATCGTGGTCGGGATCGTCTGGGGCACGCTGCTCGCGCTGCTGCGGCTGTCCGGCGTGACGCCGCTCGCATGGTTCGCGAAAGCGTACGTGACGGTGTTCCGTTCGATCCCGCTCGTGATGGTGCTGCTGTGGTTCTTCCTGATCGTGCCGCAGCTGCTGCAGGGCGTGCTCGGGTTGTCGCCGACGATCGACATCCGTCTCGCCTCGGCGATGGTCGCGTTCTCGCTGTTCGAAGCCGCGTATTATTCCGAGATCATCCGCGCCGGCATCCAGGCGGTGCCGCGCGGGCAGGTGAATGCCGCGTTCGCGCTCGGCATGAACTACGCGCAGGCGATGCGCCTCGTGATCCTGCCGCAGGCGTTCCGCGCGATGGTGCCGCTGCTGCTCACGCAGGCGATCGTCCTGTTCCAGGATACGTCGCTCGTGTACGTGATCAGTCTCGCGGACTTCTTCCGCACGGCGGCCAACATCGGCGATCGCGACGGCACGACCGTCGAGATGGTCCTGTTCGCCGGCGCATGCTATTTCGTGATTTGCTCGTTGGCGTCTGCACTCGTCAAGGGTCTCCAGAAAAAGGTCACAAGATGATTTCCATCAAGAACGTTTCGAAGTGGTACGGCCAGTTTCAGGTTCTCACCGACTGCACGACCGAGGTCAAGAAAGGCGAAGTGGTCGTCGTGTGCGGCCCGTCGGGCTCGGGTAAATCCACGCTGATCAAGACCGTGAACGGCCTCGAGCCGTTCCAGCAGGGCGAGATCCTCGTGAACGGCCAGTCGGTCGGCGACAAGAAGACGAACCTGTCGAAGCTGCGCTCGAAGGTCGGGATGGTGTTCCAGCATTTCGAGCTGTTCCCGCACCTGTCGATTACCGAGAACCTGACGCTCGCGCAGATCAAGGTGCTCGGCCGCGGCAAGGACGAGGCGAACGAGAAGGGCATGAAGCTGCTCGACCGCGTCGGCCTGAAGGCGCATGCGCACAAGTTCCCGGGCCAGCTGTCGGGCGGCCAGCAGCAGCGTGTCGCGATCGCGCGCGCGCTGTCGATGGATCCGATCGCGATGCTGTTCGACGAGCCGACGTCCGCGCTCGACCCCGAGATGATCAACGAAGTGCTCGACGTGATGGTCGAACTCGCGCAGGAAGGGATGACGATGATGGTCGTCACGCACGAGATGGGCTTCGCGAAGAAGGTCGCGCACCGCGTGATCTTCATGGACAAGGGCGCGATCGTCGAGGACGACCGCAAGGACGATTTCTTCTCGAATCCGAAATCGGAACGCGCGAAGGACTTCCTCGCGAAGATCCTGCACTGAGCGTTCGCGCGCGTC
Organism: Burkholderia sp. AU31652; assembly: GCF_002223155.1. Classification (NCBI taxonomy): domain Bacteria; kingdom Pseudomonadati; phylum Pseudomonadota; class Betaproteobacteria; order Burkholderiales; family Burkholderiaceae; genus Burkholderia; species Burkholderia sp. AU31652. Next base: position 133,859 of record NZ_NKFG01000003.1, read on the forward strand.
GGCGCTGCCGATGCGCCGATACGAAAACCGCCCGGCCGAGCGCCGGGCGGTTTTTTTTCGTCCGCCGTTACGCGAGTGCGCGCCGTTACCAGCTGTAGCGGTAGCCGACCTGCCCGACGATGCCGCGCCGGTAGTCGCCGCCGATGTTGCGCGCGATCTTCGCGTTCGCGTACAGCTCGCCCGACTTGCCGAAGCCCGCGGTCACGCCGACGCCGAGTTCGTACCACGTGCGGCCGAGATGCGTCGCGAACGGCGTGCCGCCGACGACGGTCTGGCCCGGCGATACGAAGTCGTGCAGCACGTCGGCCGTGAAGTACGGCGTGGCGGCGCCGCCGCCCGAATCCGACTGGAGGTTCGGCCGGAAGATGCGCACGCCGACGCGGCCGCGCAGCGCGTTCGTCGTCGTACCCGATACCGCCGAGACGTTGTCGTTGAACCCGTTCAGCTTCAAGTACTGGTACATGAGCTGCGCCTGCGGCTCGACCGCGACCGGCAGCGCGCCGATCGCGAACGGCTTGCCGACTTCCTGCGACAGTGCGATGCCGAAGCCGTTCTGCGACGCCTCGTTGCCATAGCTGTCGCGATAGCGGTTGCCGTAGTGCGTGACCTGACCGACGCTGTCGAAGTACGTGCCGTCGGACAGGTACTTCGTCCAGTAGCCGCCGATGCTCTGTGCGTGCATCTCGACCGAGCCCGTCGACGTCGACAGGTTGGCCGTATCGGCGCGCGCCATGTCGCTGAAGCTCGCGTTCGACACGCCGATGCTGGCCGTCACGCCCGCATGCGTGCTGCCGCCGCCGTTCGGTGCCTGGTCGAGCGTCCAGTCCTTGCCGAATTGCGCGAAGAACGTGCGCTCGTCTGCCGAGAAGCGCCCCGCGTTTGCGTCGAGGCTCTGGCCGCCGATGCGCCCCCACACGCCGTCGCGATTGCCCGGCTGCTGCTTTTCGAGGTTGTAGACGTCGCCGACGCGCTCGTGCAGCTTGCCGAGTGTGGAGAAGCCGTAGTCGGCGTTGAGCAGCGGCGTGAGGGCATAGCCCGAGACCCCGGGGCGATACGCGAGCGTGCCGCCGTTGCCATTCCCGTTGTTGCCGCGGTCACCGCCGCCGGACGGGTGGATCGGGTCGCCGGGGTCCGACGGATCGAGTTGCGACCGCAGGTACCAGCCGTTCGCGTCACCTTGTCCGCCGCGATAGAGCCGGTATTCGTATGCGCCTGCCTGCACGGGGCCCGCGAGCTGGAATGCCGACGCGGTGGTCGTACCGCCGTTGGCCGTGACGACCACCGGAATCCCGTCGCCCCTCGTCTGCGCGCCGGTGCCGGCCGTGTTGGCGATCTTCAGGCCCGTCGTGCCGCTCGCGGTGCCGCCGTTCACGATCACCCGATCGGTCGGCGAGGCATCGGCGCCGAGGAACGTGTTGAGCGCGATCGTGCCGCCGTTGCCGACGTAGCTGCCGGTCGTCAGCGTCTTGTAGCTGCCCGCGAGCGTCGGCGAACCGGTCGGTGCGGCGAATGCGACGAGGCCCGCGTTGTTCAGGCTGCTCAGGATCGAGCTGCCCGTCATGCGCCACGTGCTGGTGTTGTCGACGGACAGTGCGACCGGGTCGATCTTGCCGGTCAGCGTCGTGCCGTTCGCGAGGAACACGTTGCCGGTGCTCGACGCGTCGGAGACGATGTCGCCGGCCAGGTTCACGGCCGATGCGGTGAAGGTGGCGCGGCTGCCGTTCGACAGGTCGAGCAGCGTGCCGTTGCCAGCCGTCACGACCGTGCCGTTGCGCACGGCGATGTCGGCCGTGCCGCCGCGCACGGCGAAAGCCGGCCCGGTGACGGACGTGACGCTGCCGCCGTCGACGAGCACGGAGTTCGTTGCGCCGTTTGCGAGCGTATCGGACGTCAGCACGCCGGCCGTCGCACCCTTGAGCGCCGTGCCGGTCAGCGCGAGCACGCCGCCGCTGTCGGCGGTGGCGCCGTTGCCGGCGGCGCTGGCGATCGTCGAGCCCGTATCGCCGATGCGGCCGCCGTTTTGCGCGACGAGGCCGTCGGACGTCGCGCCCGACGTGGTGATCTTCGCGCCCGACAGCAGCGCGGTCGCGCCGCCGGTCGTCACGATCGCGGCCGAACCCGCGCCGGTCGTCGCGACGGTCGTGCCGTTGGCCGCCAGCGTCGAATCCGCCCCCGACACGAAGAAGCCGCGTGCGTTGTCGCCGCTGGTGCGGACGACGGTCGCCGCATCGGCCGCGATGCGCGCGCCGGCTCCCGTCGACGACAGGCCGTCGGCGCCACGGCCGGTCGTGCCGATCTGCGTGCCGGCCAGCGCGATCGTCGCGTTCGTCCCCTGGTTGTCGATCCCCTTGCCCGAGCCGCCGACCGCGATCGATGTCGCGCCGGCTGCCAGCCCGCCGCCCGTCACGGTCGAGTCGATCAGCACGCCGTCGGCGCTGCCGTTCGCGATCACGGTGCCGGCGCCCGACAGCTCGACCGATGCGCCGGCGCCCGTCAGGTGGACGCCCGCGATGCCGTCGTCGGCTTCGATCGAACCGGCGTTGTCGAGCGTTGCCGACGCCCCCTGGACGAGCGCGCCGGTGCCGTCGGATACGCGGATCGTCGACGCGTTGTTCACCGTGCCGAGCGTGCCGATCACGACGCCGGTCGAGCCGGCGCCCGTCAGCAGCACCGTGTCGCGGTTCTCGAGCGTGCCGAGGTTCTGCGCGACGAAGCCGGTGACACCGGCCGTCGATGACGTGACCGCGGCGTGGTTGGTGAGCGTCGTGGCGACCGGTGCGCCGGCATTGGCGCCGGCGAGGTCGTGCGCCTGGCCGTCGACGACGCCGGCGATCGCACCGGCCGCGTTCAGGTTGATCGTCGCGCCCGCGTCGATCGTGCCTTGTGCGCCGCCTTCGACCGCGATCGCGATGCCGTTCGCGCCGTTGACGTTGTAGGTCGCGTTGCCGGTCGACAGCACGGTGCCGGCGTCGGTCGCGAGCACGCCGTGCGCGCGCTGGCCGTTGACGTCGGTCGTCAGCGCGCCGGCCGTCGACGTGCCCGTGTAGGCCGCGCCGCCCGCGACGCGGAACAGCGTCGAATCGTCGGTGTCGACGCTCAGGTGCTGCGCGGCGACGTTGATCTTCGAGCCCGCGCCATACGCGTAGAAGCCGATCTGGTTGGCGCCCGACATGAAGGCCGGCACGGCATTGGCGCCGACGTTGATCGTCGCGCCCGAGCGTGCATGCACGCCGATCGCGCCGGTGCCCGTCAGGTTGAGCGCGCCGTCGAGCGTGGCCGTGGCGCGCGGCCCTTCGGCCCACACGCCGTAGTTACGCGTGCTCGAGGCCGGATCGAGGCCGCCGGCGACGTTGATCGTGCCGCTCGACAGCGCGGACGTTGCCTGCGCACCGGTGCCGACGACCATGATGCCGATGCCGTTGACGCCATTCAGCGTGATGGTGCCGGTGTTGGTCACGGTCGCGGCCGTGTTGGCCGCGAGCATGCCGACGTTGGCGAGCGGCGTGCCGGACGCCGCGCCGTTGACGACGATCGCGCCCGCGTTGGTCAGCGTGCCGGACGCCGAGCCGATGCTCGCCAGCGCGGCGCCGTTCTGCGTCTGCGAGCCGATCACGATCGTGCCGAGGTTGCTCGCGGTGCCGGAATTGCCGAGCAGGATGCCGTATGTGTGCGCGGCGAGTGCGACGTCGCTTGCCGTTCCGCCGGGCGCGTACTGCGCCGAGCGGCCGAGGGTGATCGTGCCGCCCGCTTCGTTCGTGAAGCTGCCGCCGGCGACGAGGCCGCCGATCACCTGGCTGTCGAGCGTCGTCGCATTGACGCCGACATTGATCGTGCCGGCGTTCGACGCGGTCGCGCCGCCTGTCACGGCGACCGCGTAGTTCTGCAGGTCCGGCTGGTTGCCGTCGAGCGTCCACGCGCCGACGTTCATCACGCCGTGGTTGACGAACGACGTGCCCGCGCCATTCGCAAACACGCCGTTGCCTTCGGTGTACGCGTGGTAGCCGAAGTTGTTCGGCGGCGCGCTGCCGCTCGTGTCGAAGTCGTCGCCGGACGCGTACCCGGACGAGATCACGCCGTTGTTGACGCCGCTTGCGCCGCTCAGCAGGCGCACCAGCGTGAAGTCGCCCGACAGGCGCCCGTCGTTGATGAAGTGCGCGCCGTTTTCCGCGAGGACGGCCGAGCTCGAGTCGATCGTGTTGACGCCGCGGAAGTCGATCTGGCCGTCCTTGCCGATCTGCAGTGTCGCGTTCGCGCCCGTGCCGTGCATCGCCGACAGGAAACCGATCGGCAGCGTGTTCTTGTCGCCCGGGGACACGTTGTTCTGATACTGGAAGGATTGCTGCGAGAACGTGACGGCCTGGCCGAGCGCGCTGTCGTAGGCGGCCTGCGAGCCGAGCGCGCCGCTTTGCACCGAGCGCACGAGAAAGTCGTTGTACGCGGCGAGCGATGCGGCGTCGGTGACCTTCCACGTGCTGCCGTCGAATGCGGTGAAGGTGCCCGCGTAGGCCGGCACGTCGAGCTGGCGGCTGCCGACGGCGCCGCCGTCCGCAAGATAGTCGCCGGTGGTGAACCGGACCTGGTTGCGCGAGTTCCAGGTGACGGTGCTTTTCGCGGCGCCCGTGCCGTCCGCGAAGGTCAGGTCGGTCTGCTTCGCCGCCATCTCGATCGCGTTGCCGGCCGCATCGGGCGCGTTCGCCGCATTGCCGATCGACACGTTGAGCGTGCCGCCGGTGGCGGCGACCGTGCCGATGCGCGTGTTCACGTACTGATCGCCGTTCACGTCGTGGTAGACGGGTACCGGGGGCGTGCCGGCCGTCGACGCGGAGAACGCGGACGAATCGTAGGTCGCGACCGACGTGCGGGTGCCGGTGATCGAGTCGGGTGTGCTGACGCTGTGCGTCTTGCCGCCGAGCGACAGCAGCGGCTGGTTCGGGTTGCCCGACACGATGGTCGTGCTGCCGATCGGCGTGAGCGTGTAGCCCGGGTCGCCGCCGGCGCCGGCCCACGCGCCCGACACGCCGATGGTGTCGCCGCCCGAGACGGTGGCGGAGCCTGCCAGGTTGTCGTTGACGGTCGGGCTGAAACTGCCGGGTGCGCAGGTGCCGCCGTTCGCGACGGCCGTGCCGCCGCAGGTCGAGGCATGCGCGGCGCCGGCCGACAGCGCGGCCAGCGCAACGCCGGCTACCGCGATGCGAAGCGAGGTCCGGCATGTTGCCGCGTGTGCGGCGCGGCGGCTCGCGCAGGAAGCGCTGCGCGAACGCTTGCCGCGCGCCCGTGTCGTTTCCGCAACCGCGACCCAGCAGCCGGTGGTCTCGCTCCATATCGATCGAAATGAATGATTCACGACAAGCCCCTCTCTCTTCTTTTGATGTGGTTTTCACCGCGGCGCAGTGAAATCGCAATCCGCGGTGGAGAATGGCGTGAATGGGTGTGCGGCGGCCGTGGCCGTTTCTCCGCGAATCGCAATTCGTTACACCGAGGATGGGCGGAGTCTATTGATCGGGCGCGTGATCGATTGTCGGGAAGCTAACAAATGCGGCAATCTTGTCGATTGCATCCGCTATTTTTGTATTGTGTGATGAATCGAACTGAAGGCCTTGTTGTACAAGGCTTTGGTGGATTTGAGCGATGCGAATCGGCGATTGCCGGCTCGGTGAGGTGGCGCACGGTGTGCGCCGGATTGGTGCGTTAAAATGCGGTTGCCGGATTATCTGAAGTCCGGTGCCGTATTTTATTTTTTTATATCTGAATTGATTTTATTGAAAATAAATTAAATCTGAATGAAGTGTTGCGCGGCGTCGCTTCGAAATGCCGGATTGTGATCCGGATGAAACGCAGTCGGCGCTGGCGTGGGCGATCTGTTCCGACGGTGAGCAACATCAACTGAATCGTGGGCGCGTGAAGCCGCCGCCGCGATCGGGCACGGCGGGCCGTCGACGTGCCGAGGTGAAAGGAGGAGGGCGCTTGCGCGCCGGACGCTCAGAAGTCGATCGCGTCGTCGGAATCGACTTCGGCGGCGGTGGCGAGCACCTCGCGCGTATCGCGCGGCGCCGATGCCGACGCGTCGAGCGCCGGATTGCGCAGCTTCTCGAGCACGCGTTCCGGCACCGGGATCCGCATCCGCGCGGCGACGTCGCCGCACTGGAACATGATCAGCTCGCCCGGCTCGAACGCGGTCCAGACTTCGTTGTCGGTGAGCGGCTGCGTCGCGATCACCGCGACGCGATCCTCGGGCGTCGTGTATTTCGCGAAGTCGATCGACAGGTCTTCGTCGACGAGGTGCGCGGTCGAGAACGGCCAGCGCCGCACGAGGTAGTGCAGCCGCGTCGAGCAATGCGCGAACAGCGCCTGGCCGTTCGACATCAGGAAGTTGAACACGCCGTGATCGGTGATGCCGCGCGTCAGCTCGCCGACGCGCTCGAACAGTTCGGGCAACGGCGGCTGCGCGCCGGGGAACGCTTCACGCAGCCCCTGCATCAGCACGCAGAACGCCTGTTCGCTGTCGGTCGTGCCGACCGGATGGTAGACGCTGCCGTCCATGTCCGGGGCGTAGTCCTGCAGGTCGCCGTTGTGCGCGAAGATCCAGTGCCGGCCCCACAGCTCGCGCATGAACGGATGGCTGTTCTCCAGCAGGATGTGGCCTTGCGTCGCCTTGCGGATGTGCGCGATCGTGTTCTTGGACTTGATCGGGTAGCGCTTCACCATTTCGGCGATCGGCGACGTGGCCGAGGCCTGGTGATCGATGAACAGGCGGCAGGCCTTATCTTCGAAGAACGCGATGCCCCAGCCGTCGGCATGGTGATCGGTGAGCCCGCCCCGGGCCGCGAAACCTGTGAAGGAGAATGTGACGTCCGTCGGCGCGGCGCAGTTCATTCCTAAGAGTTGGCACATTTTACTTGGGGCAGCAGGCTGAGGCGGGGGGTAACGAACCGGGCGAACCCCGGTACAATGCGGCTTCTAGCATATCACCGAGCCCTGAGCGGTAAAAAGCGGATTCCGCCGGCCGAAGGCCCCGTGTTGCGGTTTGCCGTCAGTCGGCCCGCGCACGCGCGTTCCGGCCCCGCCGATGGCCAGCCCGTTCCTCACGACGCCTCCTATGACTGCCTCGAACGCTTCCTCCCCGGCGACGCTCTCGCTCGCCCGTCCCGACGACTGGCACCTTCACCTGCGCGACGGCGACATGCTGGCCGCCGTGCTGCCGCACACCGCGCGCCAGTTCGGCCGCGCGATCGTCATGCCGAACCTGAAGCCGCCGGTGACGACCACCGCGCAGGCGCAGGCCTATCGCGAGCGCATCCTGGCCGCGCTGCCGGCCGGAATGACGTTCGAACCGCTGATGACGCTGTACCTGACCGACAACACGCCGCCCGACGAGATCCGCCGCGCGCGCGAAAGCGGCTTCGTGCACGGCGTGAAGCTGTATCCGGCGGGCGCGACGACGAATTCCGACCATGGCGTCACCGATCTCGCGAAATGCGCGAAGACGCTCGAGGCGATGCAGGAAACCGGCATGCCGCTGCTCGTGCACGGCGAGGTGACCGATGCGTCGATCGACCTGTTCGACCGCGAGAAGGTCTTCATCGACCGCGTGATGACGCCGCTGCGCCGCGATTTCCCGGGCCTGAAGGTCGTGTTCGAGCACATCACGACGAAGGACGCGGCCGACTACGTGCGCGACGCCGACGCGGCGCCCGGCCTGCTCGGCGCGACGATCACCGCGCATCACCTGCTGTACAACCGCAACGCGTTGTTCGTCGGCGGGATTCGCCCGCATTACTACTGCCTGCCGGTGCTGAAGCGCGAGACGCATCGCGTCGCGCTGGTCGAGGCCGCGACGTCGGGCAACCCGCGCTTCTTCCTGGGCACCGACAGCGCACCGCACGCGCGCGACGCGAAGGAAACCGCGTGCGGCTGCGCGGGCTGCTACACGGCGCTGCACGCGCTCGAACTGTATGCGGAAGCGTTCGACACTGCCGGCGCGCTCGACAAGCTGGAAGGCTTCGCGAGCTTCTTCGGCGCCGATTTCTACGGGCTGCCGCGCAGCGCCGAGACCGTCACGCTGCGTCGCGAGGCATGGGAACTGCCGCGCGAGATCTTCGCGGGCGATACACCCGTCGTGCCGCTGCGCGGCGGCGAGACGATCGGCTGGAAGCTGGCGTAAGCCACCGCGCCGTCGCACGAACCCGGCCCCATGCGGCCTGCGGCGCGCAGTGCTAGAATGCGCGTCGCAAAGCAGGCCAGGCAGTCGCGGCCTCGCCGCCTTCGGGCGCGCGGGGGCGAGGAAAGTCCGGACTCCACAGGGCAGGGTGATGGCTAACGGCCATCCGTGGCGACACGCGGAACAGGGCAACAGAAAGCAAACCGCCGATGGCCCGGCGCAAGCCGGGATCAGGTAAGGGTGAAACGGTGCGGTAAGAGCGCACCGCGGCGACGGCGACGTTCGCCGGCACGGTAACCTCCACCCGGAGCAATTCCAAGTAGGCAGGCGCGCATTTTCGGATGCAGGACGGGGCCCCCGTCTCGTCTGCGGGTAGGAAGCTTGAGCGCGTCAGCAATGGCGCGCCTAGAGGAATGGCTGCCACGCGTTGCGTGCTTTGGCGCGCAGTGTGCACAGAATCCGGCTTATCGGCCTGCTTTGCGGTTCGAATGCGAAAGGGCCGGCGTCTCCCCGCGGAGCGCCGGCCCTTTTTTCATGCGCGCTCGCCGTGCGTTCAGCCGGCGACGATGTCGAACGAATGCGTGAGTTCGGCCGTCTTCGCGATCATGATCGACGCGGAGCAATACTTGTCGTGCGACAGGTTGATCGCGCGTTCGACCGTGGACGGGTTCAGGTTGCGCCCGGTGACGGTGAAGTGGAAGTGCACCTTCGTGAACACCTTCGGATCTTCGCTCGCGCGCTCGGCCTTCAGCGTGACCGAGCAGCCGCTGACTTCCTGGCGGCTCTTCTTCAGGATCAGCACGACGTCATAGGCCGTGCAGCCGCCGGTGCCGAGCAGCACCATTTCCATCGGGCGCGGCGCGAGGTTGTGGCCGCCGCCTTCGGGCGCGCCATCCATCGTGACGAGGTGGCCGCTGCCGGTCTCGGCGGAAAACGCCATGCCGTCCTGGCCCATCCAGCTTACTTTGCATTCCATGCTTGCACTCCAGCGTTGCCTGATTCGGATTCGATCCGGCATTGTAGCCCGCTGCGCAACGGACGGCTGATGCGCTGCACGACGCGCAATGCCGGCGCCGCACGAGCGACGCGCCGGACGGCCATTTCCCCCTCGGATTTAGGGGCTTTGCTCTAGAAGCGGGGCGTTTTCGAGCCTGCCCGACGGGATCAGGTGATTGATTTCAAAGGGAAAATTATTTTTTCAAACGAGATGCGAAATATTCCGCATTATGGTGTTTGATTTCGCAATGCAAATTTTCTTGTGAAGTCGGCGACGCATTCGTATAATGAGCCTCATTGGTTGTCGCGCTGCGGCAACCTCCGAATGTCTCCTCCACCCTCCTCCTATGGTGGATTAAGCCCGAACCAGCCGTTCGGGCTTTTTTTCGTCCCATGCAAACATCGGCGCGCGGCTTGCGCGCCTCGCATCCCGGCATCGTTATGCCGGTTGCTTTGCGTCCGACTGTGACGTCGCGCCGCCGGGCGCCGTGCCGGGCGTGCGTGTGTCAGGTGCAGGAACGTGGACGGCCGACGCATGACCATGGCCGCGCGCGCAGAAGTGCCGGACGCGCTCGCGCACCGCGCGCAGGCGGGCGACGCGATCCTCGGCATGGGCGGCGCGGGCTTCGGTAATGCGGGTATCGAGTGCGTCGAGCTTGGCTTCGCAGTCGGTGCGGGCGGCGACGGCAGGCGCCGCGGCGGCCAGCAGCGCGGCCGCAAGGAAGGGCGTAAGTCGTTGATTCATCATGCTTGTTTGTTGTTTTCCAGATTCGGCCGGTCTGGCGCGGGATGGTCATGTGCCGCGCGTCGATGGGTGCCTCCCCGGGCGCTCGGTTCGCCTGGCTTGTCGGGGCACGAACGGATTTTGGCCCATTTCGGCCGCCGTGGACACGGGAAGTGGATTCCCTTTGACCGCGTTGCCGTATTTCCTTTATAATTCAGGGCTTTTCCGCATTCATGCCCACGGAAAAAGAACAGGGAGAGCCTGCACCGCGCCTCGAAGCGCACACAGACAAGCAGGAAGAACACACCGGGCTAAGCAATTTTTTTGGATCGATCATGAAGACGTTTTCCGCAAAAGCCCATGAGGTGACGCGCGAATGGTACGTGATTGACGCGACGGATAAGGTTCTCGGCCGTGTTGCCAGCGAAGTGGCACGCCGTCTGCGCGGCAAGCACAAGCCTGAGTTCACCCCGCACGTCGACACTGGTGATTTCATCATCATCATCAACGCAAGCAAGTTGAAGGTCACGGGCAACAAGACTCTGGACAAGAAGTACTACCGTCACTCGGGCTACCCGGGCGGTATCTATGAAACGACGTTCGGCAAGATGCAAGAACGCTTCCCGGGCCGCGCGCTCGAGAAAGCGGTCAAGGGCATGCTGCCGAAGGGCCCGCTCGGCTACGCGATGATCAAGAAGCTGAAGGTCTACGCTGAAGCTACGCATCCGCATTCGGCGCAACAGCCGAAGGCGCTCGAGATCTAAGGGGAGCCCACATGATCGGTAACTGGAACTACGGTACGGGCCGCCGCAAGAGCGCAGTCGCACGTGTCTTCATCAAGGCTGGCAAGGGCGACATCATCGTCAACGGCAAGCCCATCGCTGACTACTTCTCGCGCGAAACGTCGCTGATGATCGTGCGTCAACCGCTGGAACTCACGAACCACGGCCAGACGTTCGACATCAAGGTCAACGTCAACGGCGGCGGCGAAACGGGTCAGGCAGGTGCAGTGCGCCACGGCATCACCCGTGCACTGATCGACTACGATGCGACGCTGAAGCCGTCGCTGTCGAACGCAGGCTTCGTCACGCGCGATGCACGTGAAGTCGAGCGTAAGAAGGTTGGTCTGCGCAAGGCACGTCGCGCAAAGCAGTTCTCGAAGCGTTAATTCCGCTTCATGGCCTCGCCGCTCCCGGGCGGCGTCCGCCGGAAAAACCGCCAGCGTTCGCGCTGGCGGTTTTTTTATGTCCGCTTCCAGGCGCGTGCTGCCGCGGCCCGCGCGGGCGAGTTTGACGAAATCGACAAGAACCTATTGATTTCATGGACTTCAGCACGATCTTCTGATCGGCCCTACAATAGCGGCTAAAGCTTTTTGGAGAGTTCGCAATGAACGCTGTTACCGAATCCGCAGCAACGACGGCCGAAATGCCGGTTCCGTTCGTCTTCACCGACGCCGCAGCCGACAAGGTCAAGCAACTGATCGACGAAGAGGGCAATCCCGACCTGAAGCTGCGCGTGTTCGTGCAGGGCGGCGGCTGCTCCGGCTTCCAGTATGGCTTCACGTTCGACGAGGAAGTCAACGAGGACGACACCGTGATGAACAAGAACGGCGTCCAGCTCCTGATCGACTCGATGAGCTACCAGTACCTGGTCGGCGCTGAGATCGACTACAAGGACGACCTCAACGGCGCCCAGTTCGTGATCAAGAACCCGAACGCGAGCACCACCTGCGGGTGCGGCTCGTCGTTCTCGGTCTGAGCACACGGCAGATCCGATCCGGTTCGCCGGAATGAAAAACGGGGCTTCATGCCCCGTTTTTTTATGCCCGTTCGCTTTGGCGATGCGGCGCCCGCCGTGCGGCAGGCGCCGCGTCAGCGCGGATAGAGCGCGCCCAGCACGCGATTGCCGGCTGCGCCCGTGACCGTCGCGAGATTGCCGGGCTGGCGCGCGGTGAAGCGGTACGCGAGCCACGCGAAGGCGAGCGCCTCGACCTGCTGCGGCGGCACGCCGAGCGCGGCCGTCGTATCGACCGTGGCCGGCACGCCGGCCTCGCGCAGTGCGTTCCGGAGCGCGTCGAGCAGCACCGGATTGCGTGCGCCGCCGCCGCAGACGAACACGGCCTTGCAGCCCGCTGCGTGCTGCGCGATCTCGCGTGCGACCGACACGGCCGTGAGCGCGGTAAGGGTCGCCTGCACGTCCTCCGGCGTGACCTGCGCGAACGCGGTGAGCTTCGCATCGAGCCATGCGGGATTGAACAGGTCGCGCCCGGTGCTTTTCGGCGGCGGTGCGGCGAAATACGGCTCGTCGAGCAGCGCGTCGAGCAGCGGCGCGTGGACGGTGCCGCGCGCGGCGAACTTGCCGCCGTCGTCGTACGGCTTGCCGAGATGGCGGGTCGCCCATTCGTCGAGCAGCGCGTTCGCGGGGCCGCAGTCGAAGCCGCGCACGTCGCCGCCTTCGCCGGGCAGGATCGTGATGTTGCTGATCCCGCCGAGATTGCAGACGACGCGCGTTTCGCCCGGCGCGCCGAACACCGTCGCATGGAAGGCCGGCGCGAGCGGCGCGCCATGGCCGCCCGCGGCGACGTCGCGGCTGCGGAAATCGGCGATCACGTCGAGCTGGGTCAGCTCGGCGAGCAGCGCCGGGTTGTTGATCTGCCGCGTATAGCCGCGCTCGGGGCGATGGCGCACGGTCTGGCCGTGCACGCCGATCGCGCGGATTTCGTCGCGCGACAGCCCGGCGGTGCGCTGCAATTCGTGGCAGCACACCGCATAGCGCGCGACCAGCGCGTTCGCCGCGAGCGATTCGCGGTCGATTTCATCGTCGCCGGGCTGCTGCAGCGCGAACAGCGCGTCGCGCAGCGATTGCGCGAAGCCGACGAACGCTTCCGCGAGCACGACCGGTGCCTTGCCGGCCTCGAAACGCACGGCGACGCCATCGACGCCGTCCATGCTGGTTCCCGACATCAGCCCGAAGTAGATGCCGTCGGCCGGATGGGCATGTTGCGGCTGTCGTTGCGGCACGTTGGGTTCTCCTGGATCGTGCGACGCGGGCCGGTGCCACGCGCCTTGCGCCCGATTATCCGCGCAACGTGACGCGCCGTTAAGCGATGGGCGCGCAAGTTATGGGAAAATCCCTGTTTTTGCGACATTCTTCCTGGCACCGATGAGCACCGAACCCAGTTCCAAGCCTGTTTTCCCGATCACCGACGAAGTCCGGCATGCGCTCGCCGTCACGAAGCGCGGCGTCGACGAGCTGCTGGTCGAGGAAGAGTTCGCGCAGAAGCTCGCGCGCAGCGCGGCGACGGGCACGCCGCTTCGCATCAAGCTCGGCCTCGACCCGACCGCGCCTGACATCCACATCGGCCACACGGTCGTGCTGAACAAGATGCGTCAGCTGCAGGACCTCGGCCACACGGTCATCTTCCTGATCGGCGATTTCACGTCGCTGATCGGCGACCCGTCGGGCCGCAACGCGACGCGCCCGCCGCTCACGCGCGAACAGATCGAATCGAACGCGAAGACCTACTTCGAGCAGGCCGCGCTCGTGCTCGACCGCGACAAGACCGAAATCCGCTACAACAGCGAATGGTCGATGCCGCTCGGCGCGGACGGGATGATCAAGCTCGCGTCGCGCTACACGGTCGCGCGGATCCTCGAGCGCGAGGATTTCACGAAGCGCTTCCAGGGCGGCGTGCCGATCTCGATCCACGAATTCCTGTACCCGCTGATGCAGGGCTACGACTCGGTCGCGCTGAACGCCGACCTCGAGCTCGGCGGCACCGACCAGAAATTCAACCTGCTGGTCGGCCGCGAACTGCAGAAGCAGTATGGCCAGGAACAGCAGTGCATTCTCACGATGCCGCTGCTCGAAGGCCTCGACGGCGTCGAGAAGATGTCGAAGTCGAAGGGCAACTACGTCGGCATCAGCGAGCAGCCGAACGACATGTTCGGCAAGCTGATGAGCATCTCGGACACGCTGATGTGGCGTTACTTCGAGCTGCTGTCGTTCCGTCCGATGGACGAGATCGACGGCTTCAAGCGCGAGATCGAAGGCGGCCGCAACCCGCGCGACTTCAAGGTGCTGCTCGCGCAGGAAATCGTCGCGCGCTTCCACTCGCAGGCCGACGCCGAGCGTGCGCTCGAGGACTTCAACCACCGCGCGAAGGGCGGCGTGCCGGACGACATTCCGTCGGTCACGCTCGCGGGCGCGCCGCTCGCGATCGGCCAGCTGCTGAAGCAGGCCGGCCTCGTGCCGTCGACGAGCGAGGCACTGCGCAACATCGAGCAGGGCGGCGTGAAGATCGATGGCGCGACCGTGTCGGACAAGGGCCTGAAGGTCGACGCCGGCGAGTTCGTCGTGCAGGTCGGCAAGCGCCGCTTCGCACGCGTCACGCTGACCGCATGATCGCGCTGATCCAGCGCGTGAAGCGCGCCGACGTGCGCGTCGGCGATCGCACGACGGGCGAGATCGGCGCGGGCCTGCTCGCGCTGGTCTGCGCGGAGCGCGGCGACACCGACGCAGCGGCCGACAAGCTGCTCGCGAAGATGCTCGGCTACCGCGTGTTCAGCGACGCCGCCGGCAAGATGAACCTGCCGGTGTCGAATATCGACGGCGAGGGCCGCGCAGGTGGCCTGCTGCTCGTGTCGCAGTTCACGCTGGCGGCCGATACCAACAGCGGGCTGCGTCCGAGCTTCACGCCGGCCGCGCCGCCCGACGAAGGCGCGCGGCTGTTCGACTATTTCGTGGCGGCCGCGCGGGCGCGCCATCCGGTCGTCGAGACGGGCGAGTTCGGCGCCGACATGCAGGTGTCGCTCGTCAACGACGGCCCTGTGACCTTCTGGCTGCAAGTGCGGCCCTGATTCTTCCCCGGAGACGCGCCGCGATGGCCACCACGCAGATTCTTTTCATCCGCCATGGCGAGACGGCCTGGAATCGCATCAAGCGCATCCAGGGTCATATCGACATCCCGCTGGCCGAAACGGGCCTCGAGCAGGCACAAAAGCTGGCCGCACGGCTCGCGCGCGACGCGCGTGACGGTGCACGGCTCGACGCGATCTATTCGAGCGACCTGATGCGTGCGCAGCAGACCGCGCAGCCGTTCGCCGACGCGCTCGGGCTTGCGCCGCGGCTGCGGGAAGGGCTGCGCGAACGCTCGTACGGCCAGTTTCAGGGGCACGACAGCGCCGAGATCGAGACGCTGTTCCCCGACGCGTACGCGGCCTGGCAGACGCGCGACCCCGGCTTCGCGCCGGAGGGCGGCGAGTCGCAGCGCGAGTTCTACCACCGCGTGCTGCATGCGCTCGAACCGATCGTCGCCGAGCATCCGGGAGGCCGGATCGCGTGCGTCGCGCATGGCGGCGTGCTCGACTGCGTCTATCGTTTCGCGAACGGCATCGAGCTGTCGGCGCCGCGCAATTATCAGCTGCTCAACACGAGCATCAACGTCGTCGATTACGTCGACGGCCGCGCGCAGGTCGTGCAGTGGGCCGACGTGTCGCACCTGGACGCCGCGAGCGACGACGACGGGTACCGCAAGGTGCTCTGAGCCTGCAGGCCCGTCCGGCATCGCCGGCCGGGACTTCCTTCCTGCGTGGTGCCGGCTGCTTACTGCGGCAGCGCGTGGCGCGTCTTGTAGTCGAGCGCGTACGCGATCTTGCCGGGCTTGTCCGCCGTGATCGGCTGGCGCAGCTTGTCGAATTCCCCCTTGTTGTATTTCTTGCCGCCGTTGATCGTGTCCGCGCGCCCGAGGTCGGCGCCCGTCTTGCCGTCGATCACCGGGTCCGTGGCCGCGACCATGCGCGTCGACGCATTCCAGACCGCGTTCAGGTAGCCGGTGTCGGCCTTTGCCGGATCCGGGTCAGTTGTGCCGGCGCGCGTCAGGTCATAGCCGGCGAGCGAGAACGTGCCCGGTTGCGCGCGCAGCCAGTCGGCCCAGTAGAACTCGAGATAGTCGGTGGCTTGTGCGGGCTTGCTGTAGCCGATGTCGCGCGTGAAATAGACGAGCGAGCGGTAGCGGTCATTCGTCATCCCGAGTTTCAGGCCGAGCCCGGTCGGCAGTTGCGCGGTCGTGATCGCCTTGCCGTCGCCATTCTTGAGGCGCAGATAGCCGCGGCTCTGCATCTGCTGCCAGAACGCGTCGCCCGAGTAGTCGCTGAGGTTGTCCTTGACGACGACGTGCACATGCAGCGCCGGGCCGCCGTCGGGCGTCTCGAAGTAGGTCGACAGGCCGTGGTGGCCGTCGGTCAGGTACAGCGCATCGCCGTTCGGGCCGATCACGACCGGGTTCAGCACCGAGCGGTCGCGGGCGTTCGCGTCGGTCGTCGTGCACGTGTAGCTCGCGGGCTCGCGCAGCGTCGACCTGGCTGTGTAGCCGCTCGACGCGACGCCGCCGAGGCCCTCGTCCGCGCAGAAGTCGTCGAATTTCTTGTCGGGCTGCAGTTCGTAGCGGCCGAGCTTGTAATAGATCTGGTCGTAGCCGATCGCGCCTTGCGTCGGATGGAGGTCGCCGAGCGTCACGTCGATCAGGTCGCCCGCGCGCGCGGTCTTCCACTTGCCCGGTTGCGGCGTGACGGTGGCGGGCGGCGTAGGGGCAGGCGTGGTCGGGGTGCCGCCGGACGGCGTTTGCGCGTCCGAACGCGCGACGGCAGTGACATCGTCGCCCCCGCAGGCGGTGAGGGCGAAGACGGTGGACAGGCTGGCGGCAAGGGCGAAACGGATCGGCAGGCGTGGCATCGCGGGCATCGGGTGTCGGTCGGGTGGGCGGGACACCGCGCGGGTCACGGACAGGCGGGACGTGCGGCACGTGCGACCGTGCGCGGGTGCAAGCCCGTCAGCTTGTCACAGGTATTTGACAGTGAATTGAAATGATAAGAAGAAGCGAATCGTCAGGCAGGCGGGGTGCCGTCGGGCGGCGTCGCTGTGGCGCGGCGGCGCGCACGTTTTGACGCGCCGTTCACGAGCGCCCAGCGCAGCACGGGTGCGACGACCCGGATGCCCGGCCGGACCACCGCGCGGCGCAGCGGCGCGAACGCCGACACGCCGAGCATGCGCTGCGCCCACGGCGGCAGCAGGTCGATGCCCGCATGCATCACCAGCGACGCGGCCGGCCGCAGCGCGGGCTTCGCGACCGGCACGTTCAGCAGGATGGACATCACGTCGAACGTGCGCGGCCCGGCCTCGAGCTCGGGCTGCATGCGCGCGAGATAGGCGGCCACCTCGGCACGCGAACGGGGCACCTCGTGTGCGCCGAGCAGCTCGGCGACCAATGCCGTTTCAGCGTAGTAGCGGTCCTGCAACTCGCCCGGCAGCGCGGGATTCACATAGCGCAGGTGCGCGGCGAGGAAACTCGACACTTCCGCGACATGCACCCAGGTCAGCAACGCCGGATCGTCGGCGCGGTACGGGCGGCCGTCCGGCGCGGTGCCCGAGATGTGCGCGTGGATCGATTTCACGCGCTCGATCAGCGCGAGGGCGTCCGCGCGACTGCCGAACGTCGTACCGGTGATGAACGTGGCGGTGCGTCGCAAGCGGCCGAGGATGTCGGTGCGGAACGACGAGTGATCCCAGACGCCCGCGAGCGCGAGCGGGTGGAGCGCCTGCAGCAGCAGCGCCGCGATGCCGCCCGTCATCATCGACGTGAAGTCGGCATGCACACGCCAGCAGACGGCCTCGGGACCGAACAGCCCCGGGTCTCCCGGCGGTGAAGAGAGGTCGAGTGACGGGCCGCCGCCACCCACGGTCAGGTGCGTGACGCCGGCCACGAGCCGCTTGCGGATCGGCTCGGCCCAGCGCGGGCCCGGTGCGGGTGCGGCGGGGCGGGAGCTGGGTGGCGTCGTCATGGCGGGTGCGGCTCGGGCGACGGGTTACTTCCCGTCGGGGGTATCCCACTCGCCGCGTTCGGTGCGGCCGGTGTCGGGCACGGAAAGCCCGAAGTGGCGATACGTGAGCAGCGTCGCGACGCGCCCGCGCGGCGTGCGCTGCAGGAAGCCCTGCTGGATCAGGTACGGCTCGAGTACGTCCTCGATCGTGTCGCGCTCTTCGCCGATCGCCGCCGCGAGGTTGTCGATGCCGACCGGGCCGCCGTCGAACTTGTACAGAATCGCCTCGAGCAGCTTGCGGTCCATCAGGTCGAAGCCGACCGGATCGACGTCGAGCATCGCGAGCGCGGCATCGGCGACGGCCGCGGTGATCTGGCCGTCGGCCTTCACTTCCGCGAAGTCGCGCACGCGGCGCAGCAGCCGGTTCGCGATCCGCGGCGTGCCGCGCGAACGCTTCGCGATTTCGAGCGCGCCATTCGGATCGATCTGCGCGTTCAGCAGCGACGCCGAGCGCCGCACGATGCGCGACAGTTGATCGGCATCGTAGAACTCGAGGCGTGCGACGATCCCGAAACGATCGCGCAGCGGGTTGGTCAGCATCCCGGCGCGGGTGGTGGCGCCGACCAGCGTGAACGGCTGCAGGTCGAGCTTCACGCTGCGCGCGGCCGGGCCTTCGCCGATCATGATGTCGATCTGGTAATCCTCGAGTGCCGGATACAGGATTTCCTCGACGACCGGCGACAGCCGGTGGATCTCGTCGATGAACAGCACGTCGTTCGCTTCGAGGTTCGTCAGCAGCGCGGCGAGATCGCCCGCGCGCTCGAGCACGGGGCCCGACGTCTGGCGCAGGTTCACGCCCATCTCCCGCGCGATGATGTGTGCGAGCGTCGTCTTGCCGAGGCCCGGCGGCCCGAACAGCAGCACGTGGTCGAGCGGCTCGGAGCGGCGCTTGGCGGCTTCGATGAAGATCTCGAGCTGGCCGCGCACCTTTTCCTGGCCGACGTAGTCGTCGAGCTGGCGCGGCCGCAGCGCACGTTCGAACACCTCCTCGTGCGACGAGGCGGGCGTGGCGGCGATGATCCGCTGCTCGGTGGCGAGTTTGTCGGTTTCAATCATGCGGCCATTGTACCGCGCGCCGCAGTCCCGCCCACCTGGCCGAACGGCCGACTGGCGAGCGTTGCGCGGCTGCGCGACACTGGCTTCAACGCACCGCTCGGCAGCGCGTCACGCGGGCGTTAGACCTTCGACAGCGCCTTCAACGCGAGCTTGATGCCTTCGGATACGCCGGTGCCGGCCGGCACGTTCTTGATCGCGGCGAGGCCTTCCTTTTCGGAATAGCCGAGCGCGAGCAGCGCGTTGAGGATGTCGGTCGCGTGGTCGGACGGCGAGGCGGCGCCGGCGAGCGCGCCGAGATCGGCGCCGAGCTTGCCCTTCAGTTCGAGCAGCAGGCGTTCGGCCGTCTTCTTGCCGATGCCGGGCAGGCGCGTGAGGCGCGCGGCGTCCTGCATCGTCACGGCCTGCGCGAGTTCCTGCACGCTCATGCCGGACAGCACGGCGAGCGCCATGCGCGCGCCGATGCCGGTGATCTTCAGCAGCTCGCGGAAGGTCGTGCGCTCCTGCGGCGTCAGGAAGCCGTACAGCAGGTGCGCGTCCTCGCGGACGATCTGCTGCGTGAGCAGCACGACGCGCTCGCCGGTTTGCGGCAGGTTGTAGAAGGTGCTCATCGGCACGTCGATCTCGTAGCCGACGCCGTTGCAGTCGACGAGCAGGTGGGGCGGGTTCTTTTCGAGCAGGATGCCGGCGATGCGACCGATCATGGATGGCTTGATGCGAGGAAGAAAGCGCGAGTGTAGCGCACGTGCGGCGCGATGCCGATGGGCGCGGCCGTCAGGCCGAAGCGGCGCATGTCGCGGGCGTGCCGCGTGCGGGTAAAACGGTCAAGGTGGCCGGCGCAGCCAAAGGGGGCAACGCAGTCGAGCCGACGTGCCGGGCCGCGATGCGCGCCGCCGTCAGCCGACCAGCCGACCGCGCCGCACGCGCAGCCCTTTCTTCGCGAGCGCCGGCGCGAGGCCGCCGAGCGTGTTGAGCGTATCGCCGCCGTGCGCGTGGCAGATCGCCATGCCGAGCGCGTCGGCCGCGTCGGAACCCGGTTGGCCGGAGAGGTTGAGCAGCCGCGTGACCATTTCCTGCATCTGCGTCTTGGTCGCGCGGCCGTAGCCGACCACGGCCTGCTTGAGCTGCAGCGCCGTGTATTCGGCGACGGGCAGGCCGCCCGCGACGAGGCCGCAGATCGCGGCGCCGCGCGCCTGGCCGAGCAGCAGCGTCGACTGCGGGTTCACGTTGACGAACACCTTTTCGATCGCGGCCTGGTCGGGGGCGTGCTCGCGCACGATGGTCGAGACGCCCTGGAAGATCGTGCCGAGCCGGGTGGCCAGGTCGGCCGTCGGCGTGCGGATTACGCCGCTCGTGACATACGCGAGCCGGTGGCCGCTGACGTCGATGACGCCGAAGCCGGTGACGCGCAGGCCGGGGTCGATGCCGAGAATTCGCATGAGTGAGGAGAATGGCGTGATGCAGCGATACTACAACGATTGGTGCGGCAAGCCGGTCGCCCGGTCGTGCGCGAAGGCGCCGTGCAATAAAAAACCCGGCGGGTGCGATGCCGCCGGGTCGTCGTGCGGCGGCCGCGCGGGCCGCATGCGATCAGTGACGGAAGTGGCGCACGCCCGTCAGGACCATCGCGATGCCGTGCTCGTCGGCCGCCGCGATCACTTCGTCGTCGCGCATCGAGCCGCCCGGCTGGATCACGCAGGTCGCGCCGGCTGCCACGACGACGTCGAGGCCGTCGCGGAACGGGAAGAACGCATCCGATGCGACTGCCGAACCGGCCAGCGTCAGGCCGGCGTTCTGCGCCTTGATGCTCGCGATGCGCGCGGAATCGACGCGGCTCATCTGGCCTGCGCCGACGCCGAGCGTCATGCCGTTGCCGCAGAACACGATCGCGTTCGACTTCACGTACTTCGCGACGCGCCATGCGAACAGCAGGTCGTCCATTTCCTTCGCGGTGGGCTGGCGCTTCGTGACGACGCGCAGCTCGCTCGGTTGCACGTTGCGCGAATCGAGCGACTGCACGAGCAGGCCGCCGCCCACGCGCTTCAGGTCGAATGCGTTATGGCCTTCGCCGAGTGCGATCTCGAGCAGGCGCACGTTCTGCTTAGCGGCGAACACCTGCTTCGCGGCGTCGGAGAACGACGGTGCGATCAGCACTTCGACGAACTGCTTCGCGACGGCCTGGGCAGCCGCTTCGTCGACTTCGCGGTTGAACGCGATGATGCCGCCGAATGCCGACGTCGGGTCGGTCTGGAATGCCTTCGCGTATGCGTCGGCCGAATCGTTGCCGACTGCGACGCCGCACGGGTTCGCGTGCTTGATGATCACGCAGGCCGGCGCGTCGAACGTCTTCACGCATTCCCACGCCGCGTCGGAGTCGGCGATGTTGTTGTACGACAGTTCCTTGCCCTGCAGCTGGCGGTAGTTCGCCAGCGCGCCGGCCGGCGTCGCGAGGTCGCGGTAGAACGCGGCACTCTGGTGCGGGTTCTCGCCGTAGCGCAGGTCCTGCACCTTGTCGAACGCCAGGTTCAGCGTGGCCGGGTACGCGTTGCGCGACGCGTGCTTCAGCTCGTCGGTCAGGCTCGTCAGGTAGTTCGTGATCGCGCCGTCGTATTGCGCGGTGTGCGCGAACACCTTCGTCGCAAGGCGGAAGTTGGTCGCGTAGCCGACCGCGTTGCCGTTCGCCTTCATTTCATCGAGCACGACCGCGTAGTCGGCCGGATCGACGACGACCGTCACGTCGCGGTGGTTCTTCGCGGCCGAGCGCAGCATCGTCGGGCCGCCGATGTCGATGTTCTCGATCGCGTCGGCGAGCGTGCAGTCGTCCTTCGCGATCGTCGCGACGAACGGGTACAGGTTCACGACGAGCAGGTCGATCGTCGGGATGCCGTGCTGTTCCAGCGCCTGCATGTGCTCGGGCAGGTCGCGGCGGGCGAGGATGCCGCCGTGCACCTTCGGGTGGAGCGTCTTTACGCGCCCATCGAGCATTTCCGGGAAGCCCGTGTAATCAGCCACTTCGGTCACGGGCAGGCCGGCGTCGGCGAGGAGTTTCGCGGTGCCGCCCGTCGACAGCAGCTTGACGCCGAGGTCGGACAGCGACTTCGCGAAGTCGACGATGCCGGTCTTGTCGGAAACGGAAATGAGCGCTTGCTTGATCATGATGGAACCACCAATAGCCAGGGAAACGGGGACGGGACGGCCGCCTACAGCAGGCCGTGCTGCTGCAGCTTCTTGCGCAGCGTATTGCGATTGATGCCGAGGTACTCCGCGGCGAGCGACTGGTTGCCGCCGGCCTGTACGAGCACGACCTCGAGCATCGGCTTTTCGACGCAGGACATCACCATTTCATAGACGTCGTGCGGATTGGAGCCGTCTAGATCCCGGAAATACACGTCCAGGCTCTCGCGGACACATTGTTCGATGTTGTGCTTGCTCATGCTGCTAACTGGTTATGGTCGTCCGACTCGCCCTGGCCGTTTTCCTCTTCGTCATCGACGTAGACGAGGTGGTCCGACAGCGCCTTTTGCGCCTCGAAGAATGCATTGACGGCGGCGAGCTGCTCGCGGGTGGAATCGAGCGTGTTCATCCTGTGCCGGAACCCGTTGGCACCGGAAAGGCCGCGAGTGTACCAGCCGATGTGCTTGCGCGCAGTACGGACTCCCGTGAATTCACCATAGAAAGCGTAGTGGTCTTCCAGGTGTTCGTTCATCACGTGCTGGATCTCGTCGATCCGCGGCGGGGGCAGCAGCTCGCCGGTTTGCAGGAAATGATCGATTTCGCGGAACAGCCACGGCCGACCTTGCGCGGCACGACCGATCATCAGGGCGTCGGCGCCGGTGGCGTCGAGCACGGCCTTCGCCTTCGCGGGCGACGTGATGTCGCCGTTCGCGACCACCGGAATCCGCACGGCCGCCTTCACGGCGGCGATGGTGTCGTATTCGGCGTCGCCGCGGTACAGGTCGGCGCGCGTGCGGCCGTGCACGGTGAGCATCGAGATGCCGGCGGCTTCGGCCAGGCGCGCAACCGTGATCGCGTTCTTGTGCTCGCGATCCCAGCCGGTGCGGATCTTCAGCGTGACGGGCACCGCGTCGGGCCCCGTGCCGACCGCCGCGACGACGGCCTCGACGATGCGCTGCACGAGCGGCTCGTTCTGCAGCAGCGCGGAGCCGGCCGCGACGTTGCAGACCTTCTTCGCCGGGCAGCCCATGTTGATGTCGATGATCTGCGCGCCGTTGTCGACGTTGTAGCGGGCCGCTTCGGCCATCATCGCCGGATCGGCGCCGGCGATCTGGACCGCAATCGGTTCCACCTCGCCTTCGTGGTTCGCGCGCCGCATCGTCTTCGCGCTTTTCCACAGCTGCGCGTTGGACGCGACCATCTCGGACACGGCGTAACCGGCTCCCAGCCGCTTGCAGAGCTGGCGGAACGGACGATCCGTCACGCCGGCCATCGGGGCGACGAACAGGTTGTTACGCAATACGTGAGGGCCGATAACGGGCATCGCAATGGCGCCGCCCGCGGCGGGCGCGGGCAGGGGAAGGGCAGACGGAAACGCGCATTTTACCGTATTCCCATGCCCCGCCGATTTGACCCGGTTTGAGCGGCGCGACTGTGCGCGCCGCGGGTCAGTTGCGCTGGCCGAACATCATCTGTCGCGCGATCACCTTCTTGAGCGGCGGCACGAACTCGAGCGCGGTGAGTGCCGCGCCGCGCAGCAGCGGGAGCGGGCCCGAGTCGATCGTGAACAGGCGTGCCAGCGTGTCGGTCGCGCCGATCGTGAAGCGCCGGTCGAGTGCGCGGCGCGCGTTGAAGGTGGCGAGCGCGGTGGCCTCGAAGCCTTGCGCGGACAGCGTATCGACGAGCGTATGCGCATCGCGCAGCCCGAGGTTGAGCCCCTGGCCTGCGACGGGGTGCAGGGTCTGCGCGGCATTGCCGACGATCGCCACGCGGCCGTTGACGAGCGTCTGCGCGGCGGTCAGGCCGAGCGGGAACGATGCGCGCCCCGCGATCGCGACGAAGTCGCCCATGCGTTCGCCGAATGCGCGGCCGAGCTCGCGCAGGAACGCATCGTCGGGCAGCGCGGCGCGCCGCGCCGCTTCGTCGGGCGTGCAGCACCAGACGAGCGCGTACTCGGCCTGGCGCGGCCCGCCGAGCGGCAGCAGCGCGAGCGGGCCTTCGTGCGTGAAGCGTTCCCACGCGACGTTCGGGCGCGGCGCCGATACCGTGACCGTGCCGACGATCGCGGTCTGCCCGTAGTCGCGGCGATGTTTGCCGGCGTCGGCCTGCTGTTCGTGGAACAGCCCGCCTTCGGCATTGATGACGACGCGTGCGCGCAGCGTGCGCTCGCCCTGCGGGCCGTCGAGCGTCAGCGTGACGCCGTCGGCATCCTGCTGCGGCGCGCGCGCGGTGGTCGACGTGAGCCAGTCGACGCGCGTGCCGCGCACGGCGCCCGCGAGCGCCTGCACGAGCGAGCCGTAGCGCACGACATAGCCGAGCGCGGCGACGTCGTGCTCGTCGCGGTCGATCAGCGTGCGGCCGAAATGGCCGCGCTGCGACACGTGGATATGTTCGATCGGCGTCGCGTCGGCGGGCCACGCGAGCGTGTCGAGCAGCACGCGGCTGCCGTGCGACACGGCGATCGCGCGCGGATCGTTCGCGCTGGCGGCCGGTTCGCGTGCATCGATCAGTGCGATCGATGCGTGCTGCGTGGCGCTGCGGCGCGCGAGCCAGCCGGCGAGCGCGAGCCCGACGGGGCCCGCGCCGACGATGGCGAGATCGTAGTCCGGCGTGGCCGGGGAGGAGGCGGTCGTCATCTTGATTCGTGAAACGGAGGTAACGGTCGGCGGCGGCCGGTCATGCGCCCGCGCGCATCAGTGCTTCGATCTCGTCCGCCGCGACGGGCACGCCGCGCGTGATCAGCTCGCAGCCGTGCTCGCGCACGATCGCGTCGTCCTCGATGCGGATGCCGATGTTCCAGTACTCGGGCGGCACGTCGTCGGCGGCGCGCACGTACAGGCCGGGCTCGATCGTCAGCGTCATGCCGGCTTTCAGCGTGCGCCACGGCAGCGCGCCGTTGCCGTCACGCTCGGCGAGCCGCTCGCGGTAGTCGCCGCAATCGTGCACGTCCATGCCGATCCAGTGGCCGGTGCGATGCATGTAGAAGCGTGCGTAGGCGCGCTCGGCGATCACGTCGTCGACGTTCGAGAAGCGCGTTTTCGGGATGATGCCGGTGTCGAGCAGCCCCTGCGCGAGCACGCGCACGGCGGCGTCGTGCGGCGCCTCGAACGGCACGCCGGCGCGCGTCGCGTCGATCGCGGCCTGTTGCGCGGCGAGCACGATGTCGTACAGCGTGCGTTGCGCGGGCGAGAAGCGCCCGTTGGCCGGGAACGTGCGCGTGATGTCCGACGCGTAGCCGTCGAGTTCGCACGCGGCGTCGATCAGGATCAGGTCGCCATCTTGCGCGACCGTGTTGCCGGCCGGGTAGTGCAGCACGCACGCGTTCGCGCCGGCCGCGACGATCGAGCCGTACGCGGGCGACTGCGCGCCGTGCTTGCGGAACACATACAGCAGCTCGGCCTCGAGTTCGTATTCGCGGATGCCGGGGCGGCACGCCTGCATCGCGCGGCGGTGCGCAAGGGCGGAGATGTGCGCGGCGCGCATCATGATCGCGAGTTCGTGCTCGTCCTTCACGAGCCGCATGTCGTCGAGCAGCGGCGTGAGGTCGAGCATCGCGTCCGGCGCGGCGACACCCGTGCGCGCCAGCGCGCGCACCGCGTCGACCCAGCCCGCGAGCCGGCGCTCGAAGTCGGCCGATGCACCGAACCGGTAGTGCACGGTGCCCGCGTCGGCGAGCAGGCGCGGCATCTCGGTATCGATCACGTCGACCGCGAACGCCGCGTCGAAGCCGAACGCATCGCGCGCGGCTTCGGGCCCGTAATGGAAGCCTTCCCAGATTTCGCGGTCGGCGTTCTTGGCGCGGCAGAACAGGATCGACTCCGGCGCGCCGTGCGGCGCGGCCGCGTTCAGCACGAGCACGGCATCCGGCTCGCTGAAGCCTGTCAGGTAGTGGAAGTAGCTGTCGAACCGGTACGGATAGTCCGTATCGCGATTGCGCGGCACTTCGGGCGCGGTGGGGACGATGGCGACGCCGCCGCCGGCGGCACGCAGTGCGGCAAGCACGCGTTCACGGCGCTGGCGGTAGACGTCGACGGCGATGGCGGTATCGAGGGGCGCGTTCATTCGTGCGATTGTAGCGCCGCGGGACGCCGTGCGTGAGAGAGGGGGCGGGAAGCCGCCCTGGAAGGCCCGCGCGGCGGTTGTTGCAAACCATCCACAGGCCGTCCGGGCGATTTTCTGTCGCGCGACGCTGGCCGGTTATGATCGGCGACAACGTATACTCTCGGCGGTTCCCTTAAAAAGGCAGATGATGAAATTAATCGGTTCGCTCAGCAGCCCGTACGTCCGCAAGGCGCGGATCGTGCTGGCTGAAAAGAAGATCGACTACAAGCTGGAGCTCGAGAACGTGTGGGCGCCGGAGACGGATATTCATGCCTCGAATCCGCTCGGCAAGGTCCCGTGCCTCGTGATGGAGGATGGTGCCGCGGTGTTTGATTCCCGCGTGATCTGCGAATATGTCGATACGTTGTCGCCGGTCGGCAAGCTGATTCCGCCGTCGGGCCGCGAGCGCCTCGAGGTGCGGTGCTGGGAAGCGCTGGGCGACGGCGTGATCGACGCGGCGGTCGCGATTCGCGTCGAACATACGATGCGCGACGAGGCGCAGCGCAGCGCGAGCTGGATCGCGCGCCAGCAACGCAAGATCGACGACGGCCTCGTCGCGATGTCGCAGGGCCTCGGCGGCAAGACGTGGTGCGTCGGTAATCATTACACGCTCGCCGACATCGCACTCGGCTGCGCGCTCGGCTATCTCGACTTCCGGATGCCCGAGCTCAACTGGCGCGATCGCCACCCGAACCTCGACAAGCACTTCGCGAAGCTGCTGCAGCGGCCGTCGTTCGCCGACACGCTGCCGCAGAGCTGAGCCGCACGCGACGCATTCACGCGCTTCACGCGTTTCACGCCATTCGGCAGACAAAAGAAAAGCGCCCCGCGGGGCGCTTTTCTTTTTGCCGGGCCGCCCCGCGGCGGGGGCGGTCGCCCGCGTCATTCGATCGATGCGTACACGGCTTCGCCGAGCGTGAACGAATCGCTGCGCGCAATCGGCCACCACTTGTCGTACAGCGTAAAGCCGCAGGTGTTGCCGTCGAGCAGCGCACCGGGTTTCAGGTACTTCAGCAACTGCGACATCAGCCGCACTTCATGCGGCGCGACCCGCTGCACGATGTGATGTGCGCGCAGCTCGGACGGGTGCGCGAGGCCGGCCGCCTGCACGAGTTCCTGCAACGCATGCAGCGTATTGCGGTGGAAGTTGTACACGCGCTCGGCCTTGTCGGGCACGACGAGCGCGCGCTGGCGCACCGGGTCCTGGGTCGCGACGCCGGTCGGGCAGCGATCGGTGTGGCAGTGCTGCGCCTGGATACAGCCGACCGCGAACATGAAGCCGCGCGCCGAGTTCACCCAGTCCGCGCCGATCGCGAGCGTACGCGCGATGTCGAACGCGGTGATGATCTTGCCGCTCGCGCCGAGCTTCACGCGATCGCGCACGCCGATCCCGACGAGCGTGTTGTGCACGAGCAGCAGCCCTTCCTGCAGCGGCACGCCGACGTGGTCGGTGAATTCGAGCGGCGCCGCGCCCGTGCCGCCTTCCGCGCCGTCGACGACGATGAAGTCCGGCACGATGCCGGTCTCGAGCATCGCCTTCGCGATCCCGAAGAATTCCCACGGATGGCCGATGCACAGCTTGAAGCCGGTCGGCTTGCCGCCCGACAGCGTGCGCAGCCGGTCGACGAATTCGAGCAGCCCGCGCGGCGTCGAGAACTCCGAGTGCGTCGCCGGCGAGATGCAGTCCTTGCCCATCGGCACGCCGCGCGTCTCGGCGATTTCCGGCGTGATCTTCGCGGCCGGCAGCACGCCGCCGTGGCCGGGCTTCGCACCCTGCGACAGCTTCACCTCGATCATCTTGACCTGCGGATCGGCGGCCTGCTTCGCGAACTTGTCGGGGTTGAAGGTGCCGTCGTCGTTGCGGCAGCCGAAGTAGCCGGACGCGATTTCCCAGATGATGTCGCCGCCGTTTTCGCGGTGGTACTTCGACAGCGAGCCTTCGCCCGTGTCGTGCGCGAAACCGCCTTTCTTCGCACCGAGGTTCAGCGAGCGGATCGCGTTCGCGGACAGCGAGCCGAAGCTCATCGCCGAGATGTTGAAGATCGAAATGTCATACGGTTGCGCGCGGTTCGCGCCGACGCGGATGCGGAAATCGTGGTTCGGCAGCTTCGTCGGCGCGAGCGAATGGCTGATCCATTCGTGCGCGACGGCCTTCACGTTCAGCTCGGTGCCGTACGGGCGGTTGTCGGCGACGTTCTTCGCGCGCTGGTAGACGAGGCTGCGCTGCGCACGCGAGAACGGCTTTTCGTCGGTGTCGTCCTCGACGAAATACTGGCGGATTTCAGGTCGGATGAATTCGAACAGGAAGCGGAAGTGGCCCCAGAGCGGGTAGTTGCGCAGGATCGCGTGGCGGTCCTGCTTCAGGTCGTACAGGCCGAGCGCGACGAGCGCGGCCGGGATCACGAGCCACAGCCACGCGATCGTGTGCCGGGCGGCGAGCGCCGCGACGGCCACGAACAGCAGGACCGCGCACCACATCGCGATATAGCGTCGGGAAAACATGGGGACTCCATCGTAATTGTCTGGATGGCCGTCACGTCGCCAGGATCGCGCGGCGGCCGGCAGGTCGGCGCCCGAGGCATCGCGCAGGCCCGGCGGGCATGCTGCCCGTGCCGTACCCGCCGCCGCCGGCGCCCACGATGGTCGAGAGTCTACTACGGGTGTCGTGAAGCTCGCGTTGCCGAGCCGGCGGCTACCGGCCGGCCTCGGTCGGGCGAATGAAGGGGCTGTACGCCAGGGTGCCGGGTTTCAGCCTGGCGTCGTCGTCGAAGTCCTCGTCGCGGTTGAACGGCACGCGCGGCCATGCGGGCCAGTCGCGCAGCCGCGTGCGGTAGTCGACGAGGCAGCGTGCGAGGCGCGCGTCCTGTCGTCGCGCGGCGTCGCCTGCCAGGCCGCCGCGGACGTCGTGGACCAGGTGCGGTTCGAGCACGTCGAAGCCGACGTAGCGCAGCGCGTACATGATCGGCCACAGCAGCAGGCGGGTATCGCCTTCACGGCCATTGGGCGCGCAGGCGGCGGCCGACGAGCCGGTCGTGACGCTCAGCAGCGCGCGCCGCCCATGCAGCACGCCGCGATCGTGGCGCTGCCGGCTGCTGTAGAGGCCGCCGTAGACGAACACGCGATCCATCCAGCCCTTCAGGATCGCGGGCGCGCCGAACCACCACAGCGGGAACTGCAGGATCAGCGCATCGGCTTGCTTCAGCAGGCCGACATGATGCGCGATCTCGGGCGCGAGCGTGCCGCGTTCCCAGTGATGGCGCTGCTCGCGCTGCGCGTCGAAGCAGGTGGGATCGAGCCGATCCGCGTAATGGCGCGGTGCCTCGCACGGGTCGAATGTCTCGCCATACAGGTTCGCGACCGTCACGGCATGGCCGCCCGCGCGCCAGGCGTCGGCCGCCGTGCCGGCGAGGGTGGCGTTGAACGACTGCGGTTCGGGATGGGCAACGACGATCAGCGCATGCATGGCGGGCTCCGGGAGTGTGCGACGATGATGGCCGGCGGCGGTGGGGCCGCGCAATCACGCACCCGGAGGTAACCATGGCATTTCCCGGCGACGTCTACGCGGCGGACTGCTCAGCGCGCGATGCGCTCGCGCTGGTCGCCGGCAAGTGGTCGCTGCTGATCCTGCCGGCGTTGGCCGAGCGGCCGCTGCGCAATGGCGAGCTGCTCAAGCGTATCGGCGGGATTTCCCAGAAGGTGTTGACGCAGACGCTGCGCGAGCTGGAGCGCAACGGGCTGATCGAACGCATCGCGGTGGCGGCGCGACGCGCACACGTCGAGTACCGGTTGACGGCGGTGGCGGGGTCGCTCGTGGAGACGCTCGTGGCGCTCGACCGCTGGGCCGAGCGCCATTTTCCCGAGCTGGACGCGGCGCGCGAGCGCTACGACGCGTCGGTGCGGAACATGCGGTGAGTGGCGGGGCCGCGTCCGGCCGGCGCCCGCTTGCGCGGCGCCGGCGGCGCGTCAGCGGGCGAGCGCGAGGGCCGGTGCTGCGTTCGCCTGCGTGTTGCCGGACAGCGCGGATTCGATGATCCCGCCGCCGAGGCAGATCTCGCCGTCGTACAGCACGGCCGACTGGCCGGGCGTGACGGCCCACTGCGCGTCGTCGAACGCGAGCGAGAAGCGCGCCTCGCCTGCCGGGCCGGACGTGGCGGCGCCGAATGCGCACGCCGCGTCGGCCTGCCGGTAGCGCGTCTTCGCCCCGCACGCGAAACCTTCGGCCGGCGGTTCGCCGGCGACCCAGCTCACGTTGCCCGCGACCAGCTCGCGCGCCAGCAGCCACGGATGATCGTGGCCCTGCACGACGTACAGCGTGTTCGACGCGATGTCCTTCGCGGCGACGAACCACGGATCGCCGTTGCCGGTCTTGCTGCCGCCGAGGCCGATGCCCTTGCGCTGGCCGAACGTGTAGAACGCGAGACCGATGTGCTCGCCGACGACCTTGCCGTCCGGCGTCTTCATCGGGCCGGGTTGGGTCGGCAGATAGCGGTTCAGGAAATCGCGGAACGGCCGTTCGCCGATGAAGCAGATGCCGGTCGAATCCTTCTTCTTCGCGTTCGGCAGCCCGATCTGCGCGGCGATCTCGCGCACCTTCGTCTTCGGGATCTCACCGAGCGGGAACATCGTCTTCGACAACTGCGCCTGGTTCAGCCGGTGCAGGAAGTACGACTGGTCTTTCGTATGATCGAAG
Source organism: Burkholderia sp. AU31652 (assembly GCF_002223155.1). Classification (NCBI taxonomy): domain Bacteria; kingdom Pseudomonadati; phylum Pseudomonadota; class Betaproteobacteria; order Burkholderiales; family Burkholderiaceae; genus Burkholderia; species Burkholderia sp. AU31652. The sequence goes on from NZ_NKFG01000003.1 coordinate 164,632, forward strand.
GCCTTCAGCAGTTCGAAACGCCCGTCACGCTCGCGCACGCGCGCATAGTGGCCGGTCGCGATCATTTCCGCGTCGAGCGACATCGCGTGATCGAGGAACGCCTTGAACTTGATCTCGGCGTTGCACAGCACGTCGGGGTTCGGCGTGCGGCCGGCCGAATATTCGCGCAGGAATTCGGCGAACACGCGGTCCTTGTATTCGGCCGCGAAGTTGACGGCTTCCACGTCGATGCCGATCAGATCGGCCACCGACACGACGTCGATCCAGTCCTGGCGCGTCGAGCAGTATTCGCCGTCGTCGTCGTCTTCCCAGTTCTTCATGAACAGGCCGACCACGTCGTAACCCTGCTCCTTCAGCAGCCAAGCGGTCACCGACGAATCGACGCCGCCCGACATGCCCACCACTACACGGCGCTTGCTCATTTGTTGACCGCCTGACGTTCGAATGCTTCGGGGCGCGGCGCGACCGAATGCGTGTGCACGAAATCGAGCGGAATGCGCCGCCCGGCGAGGTAATCGTCGACGCAGCGCATCACCGCGGGCGAGCGATGGCGCTCGCCGCACGCGCGCAGCTCGTCGGCGGTCATCCACAGCGTGCGGACGATGCCGTCGTCGAGCGCGTGGCCCGCGATCGGCTCGCTGGCCGTGCCGCAGAACGTGAAGCGCAGGTAGGTCGCGCCGGCGGTGCCGGGGCGGTCGTAGTGCGCGAGATAGACGCCGACGAGCGCGTCGGGCGTGAACGGGTGCGCGGTTTCCTCGAGCGTTTCTCGGATCACGGCGTCGGCCAGCGTTTCGCCGGCTTCGAGATGGCCTGCCGGCTGGTTGATGCGCAGGCCCGACGAGGTTTCTTCCTCGATCATGAGAAAGCGGCCGGCGTGCTCGACGAGCGCGGCGACCGTCACATGCGGGGTCCAGATTTCGGGTTTCATGGTTCGGCATTTTACCGGTTGCGCCCGAACGCTGCCGGTCACCTCGCTAAACGAATCCGACCCTTGCAATTCGTCTGTCCTGCCGATGCGCGGCGACGCCGGCCGGGCTGGCGCGCCATCAGGCGCGCCCGTGTGGAGCTGCTGGTACGGCCCTCGCTTTCGCCTAAAGTGGAAGGTGAGTGTCGTCGCTCGTGAGCCGGTAGTCAGCCTGCCGGCTCGTTGCGCAGTAGAAAACGCAGGAAACGAAACACTGACGATGACGGAGGGACCGACGATGCATATTGGCGTGCCTGCCGAAACGCGGGCGAACGAGGCGCGGGTGGCCGCGACGCCGGAAACCGTGAAGAAATACGCGGCGGCCGGGCATCGGGTCAGCGTCGCGAGAGGGGCCGGCGTCGCCGCGAGTTATCCCGACGGCGCCTATGCGGCCGCCGGTGCCGAACTGACCGGCCAGTCGGCCGCGTTCGACGTCGACATCGTGCTGAAGGTTCAGGCGCCCACCGACGCCGAACTGCCGTTGCTCAAGCGCGGCTCGGTGCTGGTCGGCATGCTCGAGCCGTTCGACCGCGAGCAGGCGGCGAAGCTGGCCGCGGCCGGCGTGACGGCCTTCGCGCTCGAAGCCGCGCCGCGCACGACGCGCGCGCAGAGCCTCGACGTGCTGTCGTCGCAGGCGAACATCGCGGGCTACAAGGCCGTGCTGGTGGCTGCGGCGCTGTATCCGCGCTTCTTTCCGATGCTGATGACGGCCGCGGGCACCGTGAAGGCCGCGCGCGTGCTGATTCTCGGCGCGGGCGTCGCGGGCCTGCAGGCGATCGCGACCGCGAAGCGCCTCGGCGCGGTGATCGAGGCGTCCGACGTGCGGCCGGCCGTGAAGGAGCAGATCGAGTCGCTCGGCGCGAAATTCCTCGACGTCCCGTACGACACCGACGAAGAGCGCGACGCGGCGCAGGGCGTGGGCGGCTACGCGCGCCCGATGCCGCCGTCGTGGCTCGGCCGCCAGGCCGCGCTGGTGCACGAGCGGGCGAAGCAGGCCGACATCGTGATCACCACCGCGCTGATTCCCGGGCGCCCGGCGCCGACCTTGATCTCCGTCGAAACCGTGCAGTCGATGAAGCCGGGCTCGGTGCTCGTCGATCTCGCGGCCGGCCGCGGCCCGGAATTCGACGGCCGCAAGAGCGGCAACTGTCCGCTGACGGTCGCCGACCAGGTGATCGTGCACGACGGCGTGACGATCGCGGGCTACACGAATCTCGCGTCGATGGTCGCGGCGGACGCGTCGGCGCTGTATGCGCGCAACCTGCTCGACTTCATGAAGCTGATCGTCACGAAGGACGGCACGCTGAACATCGACCTGACCGACGACATCGTCGCCGCGACGCTCCTGTGCCGCGACAGCGAAGTCGCGCGCAAGTAACCGGGGAGAAGGCGACCATGGAAGTCATCAATCACACGGTGATCAACGTGATCATCTTCGTGCTGGCCGTGTATGTCGGCTACCACGTGGTGTGGAACGTCACGCCGGCGCTGCATACGCCGCTGATGGCCGTGACCAACGCGATCTCGGCGATCGTGATCGTCGGCGCGATGCTGGCGGCGGCGCTGACCGTCGGCACGACCGGCAAGGTGTTCGGCACGCTCGCGGTCGCGCTCGCGGCCGTCAACGTGTTCGGCGGTTTCCTCGTGACGAGGCGCATGCTCGAGATGTTCCGCAAGAAGGCGCCGAAGCCGGCCGACGGCGGCAAGGAGGGCGCGCGATGAGCATGAACGTCGTCACGCTGCTGTATCTCGTCGCGTCGGTGTGCTTCATCCAGGCGCTGAAGGGCCTGTCGAACCCGAAGAGCGCGCGGCGCGGCAACCTGTTCGGAATGGCCGGGATGGCCATCGCGATCCTCACGACGATCGCGCTGATCGTCAAGCAGGCCGAGTGGCTCGGCGCGAACCTGCCGCTCGGCATCGCGCTCGTGCTCGGTGCGCTGATCGTCGGCGGTGGCGTGGGGGCGTTCGTCGCCGCGCGCGTCGAGATGACGAAGATGCCGGAGCTCGTCGCGGCGATGCATTCGCTGATCGGTCTCGCGGCCGTGTGCATCGCGTACGCGGTGGTGTCGGAGCCGGAAGCGTTCGGGCTCGTGCCGCAGGACGCGGTGTCGTCGAACTTCATCCCGTACGGCAACCGCGTCGAGCTGTTCATCGGCACGTTCGTCGGCGCGATCACGTTCTCCGGTTCGGTGATCGCGTTCGGCAAGCTGTCGGGCAAATACAGGTTCCGGCTGTTCCAGGGCGCGCCGGTCGTGTACGCGGGCCAGCACCTGCTCAACCTGATGCTCGCGCTCGCGATGCTCGGCTTCGGCATCCTGTTCTTCATCACGCAGTCGTGGCTGCCGTTCATCATCATGACGGCGATCGCGTTCGCGCTCGGCGTGCTGATCATCATCCCGATCGGCGGCGCGGACATGCCGGTGGTCGTGTCGATGCTGAACTCGTATTCGGGGTGGGCCGCGGCCGGCATCGGCTTCTCGCTGAACAACGCGATGCTGATCATCGCAGGCTCCCTCGTCGGCTCGTCGGGCGCGATCCTGTCGTACATCATGTGCCACGCGATGAACCGCTCGTTCTTCAACGTGCTCCTCGGCGGCTTCGGTGGCGACGCGGCGGCGGGTGGCGCGGCGGGCGCGAAGGAGCAGCGGCCGGTGAAGGCGGGCTCGGCCGAAGACGCGTCGTTCATGCTCGGCAACGCGGAGACGGTCGTGATCGTGCCGGGCTACGGGCTGGCCGTGGCCCGTGCGCAGCACGCGCTGAAGGAGCTGACCGACAAGCTGGTCGACAAGGGCATCGACGTGAAGTACGCGATCCATCCGGTCGCGGGGCGGATGCCCGGGCACATGAACGTGCTGCTCGCGGAAGCGGAAGTGCCGTACGAGATCGTGCACGAGATGGAGGACATCAACGGCGAATTCGGCCAGGTCGACGTCGTGCTGGTGCTCGGCGCGAACGACGTCGTGAACCCGGCCGCGAAGAACGATCCGGCGTCGCCGATCGCGGGGATGCCGATCATCGAGGCGTACAAGGCGCGCACGGTGATCGTCAACAAGCGCTCGATGGCGGCCGGCTACGCGGGCCTCGACAACGACCTGTTCTACATGGACAAGACGATGATGGTGTTCGGCGATGCGAAGAAGGTCATCGAGGACATGGTGAAGTCGGTCGAATGACGCACGTGCGAGTGACGTGGCTGTGTGCTTCGAATCATGGGCAGCGTGACCGGGCAGGCCCGACTGGCACCAGTCAGTCGGGCCTTTTTCATGGTGCGACGAGATGGGCGACGCACGCGGCGATCGTGTCGCGTACGCGCACGATCGCCGGGTCGCGCTGCGTGCTCGTGCGCCAGCCGATTTCGACCGGGTAGTGCGGCAAGTCGACCGGGCACGCGAGCGCACGCAGCGGGGTGGATTGCGCGATCGCGCGCGCCGCGTGCGCGGGAATCGTCGCGACCGCGTCGGAGCCGGCGAGCAGGTACGGCAGCGCGGCGAAATGCGTGGTCGACGCCGCGACGCGCCGCTTGTGGCCGAGCGTGGCCAGCGCCTCGTCGACGATCCCGATCACGCCGCCCGACGACACGAGCAGGTGGTCGCGCCGCAGGAAATCGGCGAGCGTGAGTGTGCGCGGCGGCTTCGGGCCGGCGGCCGGGTCGATCAGGCACGCGTAGCCGCCCGTCGCGACCGCGCGCCGGCTGAGCCCGTTCGCCGAGAAGCCGCCCGACGCGATCGCGAGGTCGACGCCGTGTCGCAGCAGCGCGTCGCCGGCGATGCCGCTGTGCGTCTGGCGGAAGATCAGCCGGATCCCGGCGGCTTCCCGCGCGACGGCGTCGATCAGTGCGCGGCCGAGCGCGATCTCGAAGTCGTCCGACAGCCCGATCGAGATCGTGCGGCCGATGCGCTCGCCGCCGTCGGCAGCGATCGCGAGGCTTTCGCGACAGCGGTCGAGCGCGTCGGACAGGATCGGCTTCAGCTCGTCCGCGCGCGGCGTCGGCGCGAGCCCGCGGCCGGTGCGCACGAACAGCGGATCGGCATAGATCACGCGCAGCCGCGCGAGCGCCGCGCTCACCGCCGACTGCGTGAGGCCGAGCCGCAGCGCCGCGCGGCTCGCGCCGCCTTCCTCGTACAGCGCCTCGAACACTTTCAGCAGGTTCAGGTCGAGGCCGGCGATATCATCAGCATTCATGACACTTATCGTTCTATCGATTTGATCGATGACATCTTATCGATAAAGATGGCGTTACCCCATTCACCGGAGACGCCTTCATGTCCACGTCAGTCATCGCCGCGCTGCAGATCGGCGCATCGCCCGCCGGCACGCGTGCCACGCTCGACACGATCCTCGGCTACGAAACCGCGATCCGCGACAGCGGCGCGTCGCTCGTCGTGTTGCCCGAGGCCGTGCTCGGCGGCTATCCGAAAGGCGAGATCTTCGGCACGCGGCTCGGCTACCGGCTGCCCGAAGGCCGCGACGCGTATGCGCGCTATGCCGCGCAGGCGATCGACGTGCCGGGGCCGGAAACCGACGAACTGGCCGCGCTGTCGCAGCGCACGGGCGCGAGCCTCGTGGTCGGCGTGATCGAGCGCGGCGGCAGCACGCTGTACTGCACGGCGCTGTTCTTCGATCCGCGCGACGGGCTCGTCGCGAAGCACCGCAAGCTGATGCCGACCGGCACCGAGCGGCTGATCTGGGGGCAGGGCGACGGCTCGACGCTGCCCGTGGTCGACACGGCCGCGGGCCGCGCGGGCGCCGCGATCTGCTGGGAGAACCACATGCCGCTGCTGCGCTGCGCGATGTACGCGAAGGGCGTGCAGATCTGGTGCGCGCCGACCGTCGACGAGCGCGACGTCTGGCAGAGCTCGATGCGGCACATCGCGCACGAAGGGCGCTGCTTCGTCGTCAGCGCGTGCCAGGTGCAGCCGTCGCCGCGTGCGCTCGGCATCGACGTGCCGGGCTGGGATCCGGAGCGGCCGCTGATCCGTGGCGGTAGCGTGATCGTCGGGCCGCTCGGCGACCTGCTGACGGAGCCGCTGATCGGCGAAGCCGGGCTCGTGACCGCGCGCATCGATACCGATGAACTCGTGCGGGCGCGCTACGACTTCGACGTGGTCGGGCATTACGCGCGGCCCGACGTGTTCTCGCTGCACGTCGACGAGCGGCCGAAGCGGACGGTGGTGTTCGGCGGGTAGGGCGGGGCGGCTAGGCGCCGCACGGCGGCCCGGAAGATGAACGGCGGCGGCGCGCATCGCACCCGCCGTCGTGCCGCGTCAGCGCATCGGCGCTTCCGCGATCCGCATGTAGTCGGCGATCCGCCGCCCTTCCATGTCCGGAAACTGCTCGTGCACGGTGATGTCGCCCATCCGCGCGATGTCGAAGGTACGGAAATCGTCGCGCAGCTCGCACCACGCGCCGATCGTCCAGCGCCCGCCCCAGTAGACGAGCCCGAGCGGCCACACGCGGCGTTGCGAATGCGCGCCGAGCCGGTCGCGGTAGCCGAAGCTGACGACGTGGCGCGTGTCGATGGCCTGGTGGATCGCGTCGACTTTCGCGCAAAACGTCTCGTCGATGTGGAACGACGGCGCGAACACGGGCAGGCGGTCGAGCGCCGTGCGCTTGTCGGCCGGCATCGCCGACGCGATCTTCGCGAGCGCCGAGCGCGCGCCGCTCGCGAAGCGCGCACCGCCCCAGGTTTCGAGCATGCGTGCGCCGGTGGCGAGCGCCGCCAGCTCCTCGGCCGTGAACGTGAGCGGCGGCAGGCTCGCGTTGCGGTTCAGCCGGTAGCCGATGCCGGCTTCGCCTTCGATCGGCACCCCTGACAGTTGCAGGTCGCGCACGTCGCGGTAGACGGTGCGCGGCGACACCGACAGCCAGTCGGCCAGTTGCTGCGCGGTCGTGAGACGACGGCCGCGCAGCAGCTCGGCGATCTGGAACAGGCGGTCGGCACGGCGCGTCATGACGGCACCTCGATTCCAACGGCAGTGGGGACTTCGCGATGATAGCGCCGCGCGGGCCCGACGGCCGCTGCGCTCAGTGGCATTTCGGCGCGTGCAGGCCGACGCGGTTGCCTTCCGTGTCGATCAGGTAGCCGACGTAGCCGTAGTTGTTCGGCAGCTCGACGACCGAGCCCTGCACGACGCCGCCCGCGCGCTTCGCGCGTTCGAGCGCCGCGACGACCGATTCGCCGGCGTTCAGGTAGACGAGCACGCCGTTCGCGCTCGGCTTCAGCTGCTGCGGATCGAACACGATGCTGCCGCCCGTGCTCGATGCGTCGCGGTCGAACGTGGCCATCGGCACGCCGCCGATGACTGCGCGCTGCAGCGTCGTCTGCAGCACGGTTTCGTAAAAGCGGATCGCCCGGTCGAAATCGAGGGACGGAATGTCGAACCACGCGATCGCGCGTTCCACGGTGGCGGTGGCAGTTGCGGACGTCATGACGAGCTCCTTGTTGCGTTGTTTGTTGTTCGGATTCGGTGCGGAAACCGGTCTTGCATTGCGCCGGGATTGCAGTGTGATCGCGGCCTGCTGACACCGTATTGTCAGTAGAGTTGTCACCCTTGACATGCAACTGATTGGTTGCATAATAAGGCCATTGACCCGGGAGTGGCATGGATCTCGTTTTCAAGGCGCTGGCCGACGCCACGCGCCGCCAGTTGCTTGATTTGCTGCACGCGAAAAGCGGGCAAACCCTGTCCGAGCTGTGCGACGGGCTCGCGATGAGCCGGCAGGCGGTGAGCAAGCATCTCGCGGTGCTCGAGGCCGCGAATCTCGTCGCGACGACGTGGCGCGGCCGGGAGAAGCTGCATTACCTGAATCCGGTGCCGATCCACGACATCGCGGAACGCTGGATCGGCAAGTTCGAGCGTCAGCGGCTGCAGGCGCTGGCGGACCTCAAGCGCGGGCTGGAAGCGGCCGGCGAATCGGGAGACAACGATGAGTAATCCGGCCTTTGTGTACGTGACGTTCATTGCATCGACGCCCGAGCGTGTGTTCGATGCGCTCACCAACGCCGAGCTGACGAAGGACTACTGGGTGCGGCACCGCAACGCGTCGCCCGACTGGCGACCGGGCTCGCGCTGGGAACATCAGGACTACGACGATCCGTCGCGGGTCGACATCGTCGGCGAAGTGGTCGAGAACGATCCGCCGCACCGGCTGGTCGTCACGTGGCGTACGCCGTCAGGGGAGGGGGAGGCGTCGCGCGTGACCTATCTCGTCGAGCCGCACGAGGGCGTCGTGAAGCTGACGGTCACGCACGACGGGCTGGTGCCGGGTTCGGAGATGGATCGCGGGATTCGCGGCGGCTGGCCGGTCGTGCTGTCGAGCCTGAAGACGCTGCTCGAGACGGGGCAGGCGCTGCCGTTCACGATGGGGCGCTGGGCGTGCTCGAAGCACTGAAACGCAACGCCGCCGTTGCCGCGGGTGCGGTAACGGCGGCGTTCCGGTTGTCGTAGCGGAGCCGCAGCGGCGGCCCCGTGGCGATCATGATGCCGGTTACGCGTCGCCTTCCGGCGTGGCCGGGCGCGCCTTCACGCTGCCGGCGATCAGGTCGAAGCGGAACAGCCGGCATTCGAGCGCGCCGTTGAACAGCGGCGTCTTCGCCGATTCGCGCAGCCGCAGCTGGCCCGGCAGCGAACGGTCGGACGTCAGCAGGAACGCCTGCCAGCCCGTGAAGCGCTGCTTCAGCGCATCGCCGAGCGCGTTGAAGAACTCGCTGTCGGGTGCGTCGGTGTGGGTGCGGCGGAAGGCGTCGTCGTTGCCGCGGTTGCGGCCCGTCTCGCGCACCTCGCCGCGCGCGCTGCGGCCGCGCACCTCGATCCGCTCGCCGTACGGCGGGTTCGCGAGGATGATGCCCGGGCCGTCGCACGGCGGCGTCATCCCGCGCGCGTCGACCTGCTTGAGCCATACCGACGGCACGCCTGCACGCTCGAGGTTCGCGCGCGCCTTCTCGAGCATGTCGCCGGAGATGTCGCTGCCGTACACGCCGAGCGCTTCGCCGCGTTTGCCGCGCGCCGCGCGCTTCGCGTCCAGCGCGGGGACCTTCAGCCCCTGCCACGCGGTGATGTCGTACTGCTTGAGCTTCTCGAAGCCGAACCGGCGCTCGACGCCCGGCGCCACGCCGAGCGCGATCTGCGCGGCTTCCGCGAGGAACGTGCCGCTGCCGCACATCGGGTCGTACAGCGCCGTGCCGGGCGTCCAGCCCGTCAGGCGCAGGATGCCGGCCGCGAGGTTCTCGCGCAGCGGCGCCGCGCCCTTGTCGAGACGCCAGCCGCGCTTGAACAGCGGCTCGCCCGACGTGTCGAGGTACAGCGTGCACTCGCCCGCGGTCAGGAAGGCGAACACGCGCACGTCCGGCGCACCCGTGTCGATGCTGGGGCGCGCGCCGGTCTTGTCGCGCATCCGGTCGCAGATCGCGTCCTTCACGCGCAACGTCGCGAATTCGAGGCTCTTCAGCGGGGACTTGATCGCGGTGATGTCGACGCGCAGCGTCTGCGTCGCCGCGAACCAGCGCTCCCACGGCTGCTCGAGCGCGAGCGCGTAGACGTCCTGCTCGTTGCGGTACGCGCGGTGCGCGATCTTCAGCAGGACCCGGCTCGCGATCCGCGAATGGAGGTTCGCGGCCATGCCGGCGGCCCAGCCGCCGCTGAAGTGGACGCCGCCCGGCACCTGCGCGCCCGCGGTGAACGGCGCGCCGTTCAGGTGGCGGCCGGCGATTTCGGCCAGCTCGGCGGCAAGCGCCGCTTCGAGGCCGCGCGGGCAGGGGGCAAAGAATTCGTACAGGGTGGGCGAGGACATAAGGCGGGTGAGGACGTGCAAAAGTCCACTATTGTACGCGGCGCGGGCGGCCGGGGCCGGCGTTGCGTCGCCTTTCGGTGCCGCGGCGCGGGCCGGGGCGCCCCACACGCGTGCCGGCAGGCCGTGCGGCTGCGCCCGGGCGGGCACCGCCATGCCGCCGCGGGCTCAGTGCGAGCCCGGCTGGCCGGCGCGCGCGGCTGGGCTGCTGCCCGGCCAGAACAGCGCGAGCGGATTGGACAGCACCGTGCGGACGATCGCGGCGACGAGCGCGCGCACCTTGGTCCGGCGCAGGCTGCGCGAGCGCACGGCCATCGTGAACGCGAGCGCGAAGCTCACGAGCACGTTGAGGATCGCCATGCTGAGCACGCCGGCGCCGGCCCACCACAGCTCGGGCGTGCCGAGCGTATCCTTGCCCAGCACGCCGAGCGCGATGCCGATCGAGCCGGCCGACAGCGTCACGTGCCGCACCTCGAACGGGAACATGAACACGGTGACGATCGCCGGAACGAGGCCGAGCATCAGGCCGAGCCCGACGTTCGCGACCACGCCGGCCACGTTCGACCGGCAGAAGTGCGCGAGCTTCGCGGCACCGGCCTGACCGAGCGTGAGGCGCAGCCGGCGGTTGTACGTGAGCGCGTCGCCGACCCGGTGCAGCACGAACCAGTTGTCGGCCCAGCCCGCGAGCAGGCTCGACGCCCACAGCAGCACGCCGGTCAGCGCCGCGTAGAGCGGCGTCGGGCCGAGCAGCGAGAACGAGTGCAGGGTCGCGTGCGCCTTCTCCGGCGAGATCAGGTTCGCGTGCATCACGTGGCCCGCGAACAGCTGCACCAGCAGGCACACGGGCAGCACGACGAGCACGTTGCCGGAAATGGCAGCGGCCTGCGTGCGGATCAGCGCGATCACCGACGCGACGAACGCCTTCACGCCTTCCTCGTGGCCGGTGTCGTCGAGCTCGCGCGCGAGGGTCGGCGCGGTCATCGCGGGCTGCTTGGTCGCGAGCGTGAAGTGCAGGAAGTGCATCAGCATGAAGCTGGCCGCGTAGTTGACGCCCGCGAGCAGCCCTTCGAGCATCGACTGCAGGTGCGCGCCCGTGATCGCGAACTTCACGCACACGGTCACGACCGTGACGAGGCCGCCGCCCGCGGCCATCCGCAGCATCTTCAGGTACTCGGCGCGACCACGCGAGATGTAGTGCTCGCCGGTGTCCGCATTGGTCTCGACGAGCTTGCGCGCGAACAGCGAGAAGTTGCTGCGCACGAGGTGCGACACGCTCTGGCTGTTGTGGTTCGCGTCGATGAGCTCGGCCGTCAGGTGCGCCATGCCGTGCAGGTCGTCGCGCGCCATCCACGCGTTCAGCAGCATCTCGGCGCGCACGATGCGCATGCGCATCCGTTCGACCTGGAACACGATGTCGACCGACACGCCGTTGCGGTACAGGTGCGAGAACACGTCGTCGACGGCGATCCGGCATTCGTCGAGCAGCACGCGCAGGTAGTTCACCTCGTGCAGCAATTTGCTCGGGTCGCCGCCGTCCTCGACGGCCGCGTGCGCGGTCTCGACCGCGAGCATCGCGCGCGTGAGGCGGTAGAACGGCTGGGTTTCGAGCGGCTTGCGTGCGTCGTCGTCGGAGAGCCGGCTGCGCACCGTCTGCGACAGGCCGGTCGAGCTGATCTGGCAGGTCAGGTTGTGCAGCGCGGCCAGCAGGTCGCGCGAGAACGAGCCCGGCTCGTGGCGCTCTTCGTCGGTGACGTCGAACGAGATCAGCTCGGCGAGGCGCGTGAGGAGATCGTCGGGCAGCGCGTCGATCCATTGCGCGTCTTCCGGCGTCGGGAACATCAGCGTGAACAGCGCGGACAGCTCGCGGCGGTTCGGCGCGGGCGGGATCAGCGACGCGTCGATCCGCTCGAACAGCGCGCCGAAGAAGCCCGAGTGCACGGGCATGCCGGCGTCGCACAGGAGCGAGATGCCGTCGCACTCGCGCAGGATGCCGCGCAGGATGCGCGCGGCGTGGGTTTTCCACGCGGGATTGCGATCGAGCACGTGGAACAGGTAGCGCAACCGCGCATGGGCCGGATACGCGCGCGCATCGGCGTCGCGATCGGCCGGCGCGTCGGGTGCGGCCTGCATCGTGCCGGTGCGGCGCAGCCAGTGCGCGAGCTCGATCAGCCATTCGCTGCGCTCGGCGTACGACGCATCGGCGTCGGCGTGCGCGAGCAGCGCATCGAGCTGGTGACCGGCATTGCGCGACGCGCGCCACTTCTTGATCAGGGTCGTCAGGGAACGAAACATAAACGGAATAACGAAAGCCCTCGGCGGGCGGGTTCGGATTGCCGGCCGGGGAAACGGCGCGGCGCCGGGGAGAACGGGTGAGACGGGGCCGGTTGCCGGACGATGCGCGGCGACCCGCGATGCGGCTGCCCCGCTGCGGTGCACGCCGATCGCGTGCAGGCGCCGGGAGGCACGGCGGTCGGGCCGAACGCGGCCCGGCGCCGCTGGCTGGCGCGCACGACGAACGGCGCGAGCCGGAAAGTGCGTAGGATCGTCAATCGGGCCGGAAAACGCAAGCCGACCGTGTCGCATGGCGCCGGTTCCGGCCGACTTTGACAAACAATGTAAAGAGGCCGTTTGGCCGATGAGCGTGACGGGAGGCGGGCGGCGCCGCAACGCCGACGGCGGCCAGCGCGTCGTCGACGATCCCGGTCACGCCGCCCGAAACCGCGCGGGCGAGCACGCCGTCGAGCGCTCGCCTGCGCGCCGCCCGCTTACGCGCCGGACTTGCCCGTCGCGCCGGCGTCGCCGCCGGAGGTCGGGTTGGCCGGGCACGGCACGACCGGCGCGGCGGCCGTCTTGCTGCCGGCAGCGGGCGCCGTGGCAGTCGCCGTGCCGCGGCGCGCGGCCATCGCGCGCACGCCGGCCGCGGCTTGCGTGGCAATCACGTCGAGCGCGCGCCGGTGGCCGGCGACGAGCGCGTCGTAGCCGTCGGCGACCGGTTCCGCGACGCTCGTGCGGCAGGTCATCACGGCCTGCGTGGCGAGCGAGCGCACGCTCCACACGGCGTCGACCGCCGCGCGTTTGCCGGGCCACGACTCGAAGCGCTGCACGTTCACGCTGATCCGGTACACCGGCACGCCGGGCGGGGTCGCGGAGTTCGCGACGTCGATCGTGCCGAGCTGCGCGGCGAGATCGTCCGACAGCGCGCGACGGATCTCGTCGGCGGGCGGCGACGCCCAGCGTTCCTGCTCGAGCACGTCGACCTGCGCGGCGTTCTTCTGCACGACCAGCTGGTTCTTCGCGACCTGCTCGGGCACGCCGACGGACGGCACCTCGATCAGGAACGCCGGGTTGGCCGGCGCGGTGCGCAGCGGTGCCGCGGCATCGGCCGGGCTGAGCGTGTAGAACCGCGCGGGCGGCGAGCTGCACGCGGCGAGCGCGAGGGCGGCGACAGCTGCCGCCGCGCCGCTCGCGAAACCGTTCACGCGTGTCGTCGTCATTGTTTATCTCCTGGCTTGCCCTTGAGCAGCGATTCGGGGTGGCGCTCCAGATAGTCGGCGAGCGCGTTCAGCGATTGCAGCGTGCGCGTGAGCTCCTTCAGCGCACCGCGCACGTCGGACTGCAGCGGCGAATCCTGCTGCAGCGTCGCTTCGGCGGTCGAGAAGGTCTGCTTCGCGGCCGACAGCGTGTCGCGCGCTTCCGGCGCGACCTGCGTGTCGAGCTGCTTGAACAGCTTGTCGGCGTTCGACAGCGCGCTGTTCAGGTTCGCGCCGATCTGGTCGAACGGCACCTTGTCGAGCTTCTTCGCGATGTCGGCGACCTGCAGCTGCAGCTCGTCGAGCGTGTTCGGCACGGTCGGCAGCTCGAGCGGCTGGCGCGCCGTGTCGATCTTCACGGCCGGCGCCTTCGGGAAGAAGTCGAGCGCGACGTACAGCTGGCTCGTCAGCAGGTTGCCGGTGCGCAGCTGGCCGCGCAGCCCGTGCTGGACGAGCCGCTCGACGATCTCGCGGCGGGCCGGTTCGCCCTTGCTCTCGATCGTTTCGCGGAAGCGGCGGCCGAGGCGTTCCGGATACACGTTCATCGTCACCGGCATCAGGAAGTTCTTCGTCTTCGGATCGAAGTCGATGCCGATGTTCGTCACTTCGCCGAGCACGATGCCGCGGAAGTCGACCGTCGCGCCGACCGCGAGCCCGCGCAGCGACTGGTTGAAGTTCATCACGACCTGCAGTGGCTGGCCGTCCGGGTCGCGCATCGCGTCGCCCTCGTCGGACGCGAGGCGGAACGTCGTGTTGTTCGGCGCGGTCGCGCCGGAGCCCTGGTTCGGCGGCGTCTGGAACGCGATGCCGCCGAGGATCACCGTCGCGAGCGACTGCGTGTTCAGCTTCAGGCCGCTCGAGTCGAGCCGCAGGTCCACGCCGCTTGCCTGCCACCAGCGCGAATTCACGCCGACGTACTGGTTGTACGGCGCGTTGACGAACACGTTGAACGTGACGCCGGTGCCGTCCTTGTCGAGCGAGAAGCCGACCACCTGGCCGACCTGCACGCGGCGGTAGTAGACCGGCGAGCCGATGTCGACCGAGCCGAGCGAATCGCCGCGCAGCACGTACTGCGTGCCTTTCTGGTCGCCCGTGACGGCGGGCGGTGACTCGAGTCCCGTGAAGTCGGTCAGCGTATCCTCCGAGCGCCCGGCGTCGACGCCGATGTACGCGCCCGACAGCAGCGTGCCGAGCCCCGACACGCCGGTCGCGCCGACGCGCGGCCGCACGATCCAGAAGCGCGAGCCCTTGACCGCGAAATCCTCCGCTTCCTTCTTGAGCTGCACCTGGACGAGCACGCGCGACAGGTCTTTCGACAGCTTGATCGTCTTGACCATGCCGATCTCGACGTCCTTGTACTTGACCTGGGTCTTGCCCGGCTCGAGCCCTTCGGCGCTGTGGAAGCTGATCGTGATTTCCGGGCCGCGCTCGCGTACGGACTTGATCACGAGGCCGATGCCGATCAGCGCGGCGATCAGCGGCACGAGCCAGACGAGCGACGGCAGCCAGCCGCTTTTCGTCGAGATCGTCGGATCGGGCGGCCGGGGCGCGTCGTGCTGCGGGCCTTGTGGACTATTCATGGTGATTCCCTGAGGTTTCGACTGGATCCCAGATCAGGCGGGGATCGAACTGCATCGATGCGAGCATCGTCAGGATCACGACGGAACCGAACGCGAGCGCGCCGGGGCCGGCCGTGATGACGGCGAGCGAACGAAAATGGACGAGCGCGACGGTCAGCGTCACGACGAAGATGTCGAGCATCGACCAGCGGCCGATGCGTTCGACGATCCGGTAGAGGCGCGTGCGCTGCAGCGGCCGCCAGGCGGCGCGGCGCTGCGCGCTGATCACGAGGATCAGCAGCACGCCGAGCTTGAGCATCGGCACGAGGATGCTGGCGACGAACACGACGACGGCGAGCGGCCAGTCGCCGGACGTCCAGAAATAGATGACGCCGCTCATGATCGTGTCTTCCTGGGAGCCGACGATCGACGACGTGCGCATGATCGGCAGCAGGTTCGCCGGGATATACAGGATCGCGGCCGCGAGCAGCAGCGCCCACGTGCGCATGATGCTGTTCGGCGTGCGCACGTGCAGCGCGCTGCCGCAGCGCGCGCAATGCGCGTGCGGTTGGTCGAGCGTCTGCACGAGCCCGCACGCGTGGCAGCTGACGTAGCCCTCGCGGGCGGCGGTCGGCGTCGTCATCGGCGGGGCGCTTCCGGCAGCGCCGCCGCGGTGTCGGGCCCCGCGGGCGAGCGGCCGGCGCGCAGGTCGTCGGCGATGTCCCACACCGTGCGCGGGTCGAACATCAGCACGACGGCGATCATCAGCGTGAGCGCGCCGAACGCGAACAGCGCCGCGTCGGGCACGACGCGCGCGAGGCTCACCATCTTCACGATCGTGACCACGATGCCGAGCATGAACACCTCGATCATCCCCCACGGCCGCACGAGCTGGATCGTGCGCAGCACGAGGTTCAGGCCCGGCGGCACGACGCCGCGGCGGATCGGCAGCAGCACGTAAAGCAGCGCGGCCATCTCGACGAGCGGGAACAGCACGGTCGAGCAGAACACCATCACGCCGACGACCGCCATGTCCTGATGCCACAGCGTGTCGATCGCGCCGATCAGCGTCGTCTGCACGCGCGTGCCGTTCAGGTCCATTTCGAGGATCGGGAACGTCTGCGCGATGATGAACGTGACGAGCGCCGCGACCGCGAGCGCGGTGATGCGCTCGATCTGCGTGGTGCTGTTGCGATAGAGCAGCGCGTCGCAGCGCGGACAGCGCGCGATCTCGCGGCCGCTCAGGCGCGGTTTATGCAACAGTGCGTCGCATTCGTGGCAGGCAATCAGGTCGTATCGTTGCATGGAAAAGGCAGTGGTGCGACGGCTGGGGAGACGCGTCGACGGGGCCGGAACCCGCGCCAATCTTACCAAAAGGCCTTTTTCGGTGTGTCAACGATCGCCAGTTCGGTGACTGATCGGTAACATGACAGGAAGCTGTCAGCCGGCTGGCGGGCCTGTCTTCAGAGTCCGCGCGCGTCAAAAGGTTGCGGTAGCATGGCGCCCTTGACGAGCGTCGGACGTATGGCCGGCGCGGCCGTTCGCTGAACTGAGGAATCCAAGATGGCATCGAAATCGCTGCCGGCCAGGCCGGTACGCTATACGCAGACGGCGATCGCGCTGCACTGGCTGATCGCGCTGCTGATCGTCTGCGCGTTCGCGCTGGGCTGGGTGATGACCGACATCCCCGGCTTCACGCCGACCAAGCTGAAGTACTTCTCGTGGCACAAGTGGATCGGCGTGACGGTATTCGCGCTGGCCGTCGCGCGCGTGCTGTGGCGTGCGACCCACGTGCCGCCGGCGCTGCCGGGCGGCACGCCCGCGTGGCAGCGTGCGGCGTCGCACGGCGTGCACATCCTGCTGTACCTGCTGATGATCGTGATTCCGGTGACGGGCTACCTGTACAGCTCGGCGTCGAACATCCCGGTCGTCTATCTCGGCATCGTGCCGCTGCCGCGGCTGATCGACCCCGATCCGGTGCTGAAGGAAACCTTCAAGACGCTTCACGTGTCATTGAATTACATTCTGCTTGCGCTCGTTTCGCTGCACGTGGTCGCGGCGCTCAAGCACCAGTTGTTGGACCGCGACGGCCTGCTGTCGCGGATGCTTCCCTTTGCCAAATGAAGGATCCCATGAAAGTGTCTTTCTCCCGCTCCATGCTGACCGCGTTCGCCGCGGCGTCACTTGTCGCGTCGGGCGCGGCGCTCGCCGATGTCGATCTCGCGAAGAGCAAGGTGTCCGCCGTGTCGAAGCAGATGAACGTGCCGACCGAAGGCGCGTTCAAGAAGTTTTCCGCGCAGGTGAAGTTCGACCCGGCGAAAGCCGCGCAGGGCAGCGCCCAGATGACGATCGACGTCGCCAGCTATGACCTCGGCGACAAGATGTACAACGACCAGGTCGCCGGCAAGGACTGGTTCGACGCGAAGGCGTATCCGCAGGCCACGTTCGTGTCGTCGGCGATCGCGCCGGCGGGCGGCAACAAGTACAACGTGACCGGCAAGCTGACGATCAAGGGCAAGTCCGAGAACGTCACGGTGCCCGTCACGGTCACGCAGAGCGGCGCGACGCAGACCTTCGACGGCGTGCTGCCGATCAAGCGCTCGGCGTTCAACGTCGGCACCGGCGAGTGGAAGGACACGTCGGTCGTCGCGGACGAAGTGCAGATCAAGTTCCATCTCGTCGCCACCAAGTAAGCGGCGCACTGTCGCCTCACCCGAATGCCGCGCGAGGGCGCGGCGCTGTTCCAAGGAGAAAAGGTTTGAAAAAGCAACTGATCATCGCCGCAGGCGCGCTGGCAGCGTCGCTGTCGTTCTCGGCATTCGCCGAAAGCGTCACGTACCAGTTCGACCCGAGCCACACGTACCCGAGCTTCGAGGCTGACCACATGGGCGGCCTGTCGGTCTGGCGCGGCAAGTTCGACAAGTCGAGCGGCTCCGTGACGCTCGACCGCGCGGCGAAGACGGGGACGGTCGACGTGACGACCGACATCGCGTCGATCCACACCGGCAGCACGAAGCTCGACGAGCATCTGCAGACGGCCGAGTTCTTCGACGTCGCCAAGTTCCCGCAGGCGAACTACAAGGGCGCGATCAAGTTCGACGGCGACAAGCCGGTATCGGTGGTCGGCAACCTGACGCTGCATGGCGTCACGAAGCCGGTCACGCTGAAGATCGACTCGTTCAAGTGCATGCCGCACCCGATGCTCAAGCGTGAAGTGTGCGGCGTCGACGCGGTCGGCGAATTCGACCGCAGCGATTTCGGCCTCGACTACGGCAAGCAGTACGGCTTCAAGATGAAGACGAAGCTGCTGATCACGGCCGAAGCGCTCAAGCAGCAGTAAGCCCGCCGGTCCGGCCGGCCTTCGCGCCGGCCCGTCGCGAGCCCGCCGCCGCGTTCCCGTCAGGGGGCGCGGCGGTTTTTATTTGCGCGCCTATAATCGCCCGAGCGCCGTACCCGGCGCCGGGCAGGCCGACGGCGCGCGAGCGGCCGCCTCGAACAGAACGTACAACGACAAGGAGATCGCCGATGCATGCCGTCACGCAGTCCCGTTCCATTGCCTCGTCGCCGCGCGTGTGGCGCGCGGTGGTCGCCGCGTCGATCGGCAATGCGCTCGAGTGGTTCGATCTCGTCGTCTACGGCTTCTTCGCGGTGACGATCTCGAAGCTGTTCTTCCCGGCCGGCAACGACACCGTGTCGCTGCTGCTCACGCTCGGCACGTTCGGCGTGTCGTTCTTCATGCGCCCGCTCGGCGCGATCGTGCTCGGCGCGTATGCCGACCGCGCCGGCCGCAAGGCCGCGCTCACGCTGTCCATCCTGCTGATGATGGGCGGCACGCTGATCATCGCGGTGCTGCCGACCTACGAGACGATCGGCGTCGCGGCGCCGGTGATCCTCGTCGCCGCGCGGCTGATGCAGGGTTTCTCGGCCGGCGGCGAGTTCGGCAGCGCGACCGCGTTCCTCGCCGAGCACGTGCCGGGCCGGCGCGGCTTCTTCGCGAGCTGGCAGGTCGCGAGCCAGGGGCTCACGACGCTGCTCGCCGCCGGCTTCGGCACCGTGCTGAACGCGCAGCTCACGGCCGCGCAGATGGCGTCGTGGGGCTGGCGCGTGCCGTTCTTCTTCGGCCTGCTGCTCGGGCCGGTCGCGTACTACATCCGCACGAAGGTCGACGAGACCCCCGAATTCCTCGCGGCGGAAGGCACCGCGAACCCGCTGCGCGACACGTTCGCTTCGCACAAGGCGCGCCTCGTCGCCGCGATGGGCGTGGTCGTGCTCGGCACGGTCGCGACTTATCTCGTGCTGTTCATGCCGACCTACGGCGTGAAGCAGCTCGGCCTCGCGCCGTCGGCCGCGTTCGCGGCGATCCTGGTGGTCGGTGTGATCCAGATGGCGTTCGCGCCGCTCGTCGGCCACTGGTCGGACACCTACGGCCGCGTGCGCGTGATGATCGCGCCGGCCATCGGCATCCTCGTGCTGATCTATCCGGCGTTCGCGTACCTGGTCGCGCATCCGGGCTTCGGCACGCTGATCGCGCTGCAGGTGCTGCTCGCGTTCCTGATGACGGGCTACTTCGCGGCGCTGCCGGGTTTGCTGTCGGAAGTGTTTCCGGTGCAGACGCGCACGACCGGGATGTCGCTCGCGTATAACGTCGCGGTGACGATCTTCGGCGGCTTCGGGCCGTTCATCATCGCGTGGCTGATCAAGGCGACCGGAATGAAGACCGCGCCGAGCTTCTACCTGATGTTCGCGGCCGTGCTGAGCCTCGTGGCGCTGGTCGTGCTGCGCAAGCGGTTCGGGTTCCGGTAACGGGACGGGCGGCGCGCGTCAGTTGCCGGCGCGCTCGCACACGGGTTGGGCGGGCATCAACTGCGGCCTGGCTTCGACGGTTCGCACCGGGCGCCCGGCGAGCGCCGCCAGCGCCTGACCGAGCTGCCAGTCGGTGGCCGTGCCGAACTCGCGCTGCGGCAGCGCCGCGCTCTTCGCGGTATCGATCTTCGCGAGCGCTCGCTGCTCGCGCCGCTTCTGCCGTTCCTTGCGCACCTTCGCGAACGGATCGGGCGCCAGCCGGTCCGCATACGGCGCGCGGGCGAGATCGGCTTCCCGGTACCACAGCAGCACGCCGTCGACGTCCGAGTCGCGGCGCGGCGGCACGAGCCAGTCCGGCACGACGCCATAGCCGTCCATCGGGCAGCCGTTCGGCCGCAGGTTGCGCGCGTACGTGAAATTCAGGCGCGTGCCGTCGATCAGGGCGACGCCCGTCTGCGCAAGCCCCTTCCCGTAGGTCGGCATGCCGAGCAGCTTCGCGCGGCCGAGATCCTTCAGCGCCGCCGCGGTCGCTTCGGCCGCCGACGCGCTTTGTCCGTCGACGAGCACGACGAGCGGCACGGTGCGCCACCAGTCGTCCGCCTGCAGCGGCGCGAGCGGATCCTGGCCGTGCATGACCGGCAATGCATAGTCGGGCCAGTTGGTCGTGTAGCGGCGGCGGTTGGCGTCGCCGCGCTCGACCGTCACCATCGCGGTGCGGTCGCGGCCGGCGAACAGCGCGGTGATGCCGATCGCCGCATTGAGCGCGCCGCCGCCGTTGATGCGCAGGTCGAGGATCACGCCTTTCACCGGCGGCCCCGTGCGGCGCGCGGCCTGCACCGCGTCGACGTAGTCGCCGACTGCCGGTTCGGGGAAGCTCGACAGCCGCGTGTACAGGATGTCGCCGTCGAGCCGCTTCGCGGTCGCCGGATGGGGCTTGAGGATCGTCCGCACGGGCGCGAAGCTCAGCACCGCGTGCGACGGGCCGCGCTGGACCGTGAGCTTCAGCGGCACGCCCGCGTCGCCCTTGGCGAGTCTGGTCAGGTCGGCGGGGTCGATGCCGACGACGCTCGTATCGTTCATCGCGACGACGAGATCGTCGGGGCGCACGCCGGCCTGTTCCGCGGGCGCGTCGGGAATCACGTCGACGATGTGCAGCCCGTCGGGCCGCGTCTCGAACACGATGCCGATGCCGGGCGTGCCGTCGCGCGCGCGCCGTTCGTCGTCGCGCCGCTCCTGCTCCTCCTTCGCGTCGAAGAAACGCGCGTACGGCAGCGTCTTGATCCCCGCGTGGGTCGTTGCGTCGAGCAGTGCGCCGATGTCGACGTCGGTCAGGTGCTGCCGCTTCAGGACTTCCACCGCCGCCTTGAGCTCGCAGATCTGCGGCTCCCAGTCGGGCGGGCAGGGCGAGGGCGGTTGGGTGGGGGCGGGCGAAGCGGCTGCGGGCGCCGAAGCGGCAGAAGCGGGCGGGGCGGACGCCGGCTGTTGCGCACCGACGGATGACGCGCACGGCAGGAGCGCGGCCGTGACGGCGGCGCAAACGGCAAGGCGAAGCACGACACGCGTGGGAGGCATCATCGGGACCGCACGTTTGAACGGAGGGCGAAGGCGCTGTCCCGTTGACGCACGGCCGGCGGGTGGCGCGGCGGGACGGTCACGATTGTAGCCGACGTGCGTGACGGGGCAGGGCGAGCGGGCGGCGCGATGCGCGGCGGTGGCGCGGGCATGAAAAAGCCGGCCCAACCGGGCCGGCTTTTCGTCTGTGCCGAAGCAGCGTGGCGCTTAAACCTGCGCGCCTGCGTTCGGATCGTCCGGATCGTGCGCGGACTTCTTTTCCTTGATCAGGTCTTCGCGCTTGATGCCGAGCCACATCGCGAGCGAGCCCGCGACGAACACCGACGAGTAGATGCCGAACATGATGCCGACCGTCAGCGCGAGTGCGAAGTAGTGCAGCGTCGGGCCGCCGAAGAAGAACATCGACAGCACCATCATTTCGGTCGACGTGTGCGTGATGATCGTACGCGACATCGTGGTCGTGATCGCGTGGTTGATCACTTCCTGCACGCTCATCTTGCGTTCGCGGCGGAACGTTTCGCGGATCCGGTCGAAGATGACGACCGACTCGTTGACCGAGTAGCCGAGCACCGCGAGGATCGCCGCGAGCACCGCCAGCGAGAACTCCCACTGGAAGAACGCGAAGAAGCCGAGAATGATCACGATGTCGTGCAGGTTGGCGATGATGCCGGCCACCGCGTACTTCCACTCGAAGCGGAACGACAGGTAGATCACGATGCCGATCACGACGCACGCGAGCGCGAGCAGGCCGTCGGTCGCGAGCTCCCGGCCGACCTGCGGGCCGACGAACTCGACGCGCTGCAGCGTGACGTCCGGGTTCTGCGCCTTCAGCGCGCCCATCACCTGGTCGCTCTGCTGCGCGGACGTGAGGCCTTCCTTCAGCTGCAGGCGGATCAGCACGTTGCGCGACGTGCCGAAGTTCTGCACCTGCGCGTCGGCGTAGCCGAGCTTGCCGAGCGTCGCGCGCACCGGCTCGAGTTCAGCGGCCTGCTGGTACTGCACCTCGATCACCGTCCCGCCGGTGAATTCGACGGACAGGTGCAGCCCGCGGTGGAACAGGAAGAACACGGCGGCGAGGAACGTGACCAGCGAGATCACGTTGAACACCAGCGCGTGCCGCATGAACGGAATGTCTTTACGGATGCGGAAAAATTCCATGGTCTTCTCCGGGGCCTTATTGGGTCGAGCCCGGTTTCTTCGGCGACACGCCCTGCTGCGCGCGGTTGCGCAGCTGCGGCTTGCCGGCGCGCGGCGCGTTGCCCTTCGCGGGGGCGGCGAGCTTCGCGGCGCGTGCGGTGTCGGTCGATTCGTCGGCGTCGGTGAACGACGCGGCGGCAGCGGCGCCTTCCGGCTTCCACACCTGGCCGATCGCGAGCGACTTCAGCTTCTTGCGGCCGCCGTACCAGAGGTTGACGATCCCGCGCGAGAAGAACACCGCGGAGAACATCGACGTCAGGATACCGAGGCAGTGCACGATCGCGAACGCGCGAACCGGGCCCGAGCCGAACGCGAGCAGCGCGAGGCCGGCGATCAGCGTCGTGACGTTCGAGTCGAGAATCGTCGCCCACGCATGCGCGTAGCCGGCCTGGATCGCGGTCTGCGGCGGCTGGCCGGCGCGCAGTTCTTCACGCACGCGCTCGTTGATCAGCACGTTCGCGTCGATCGCCATACCGAGCGCGAGCGCGATGGCGGCGATACCGGGCAGCGTCAGCGTCGCCTGCATCAGCGACAGCACGGCGACGAGCAGCAGCAGGTTCACCGACAGGCCGATCACCGAGATCACGCCGAACAGCATGTAGTACGCGATCATGAACACGGCGATCGCGCAGAAGCCCCAGATCACCGAGTGGATGCCCATCTTGATGTTGTCGGCGCCGAGGCTCGGGCCGATCGTGCGTTCCTCGATGATGTCCATCGGCGCGGCGAGCGAACCGGCGCGCAGCAGCAGCGCGAGGTCGGCCGCGGCTTGCGGCGTCGGCTGGCCGGTGATCTGGAAGCGGTCGCCGAGTTCCGACTGGATCGTCGCGACCGTCAGCACTTCGCCCTTGCCCTTCTCGAACAGCACCATCGCCATCGGCTTGCCGATGTTCTCGCGCGAGACCGCGCGCACCGAGCGGCCACCCGCCGAATCGAGGCGGATGTTGACCGACGGACGCTGGTGATCGTCGAAGCCGGCCGATGCATCGATGATGCGGTCGCCCGTGAAGATCACGTCCTTCTTCAGCAGCACCGGCGCCTGGTTGCCCTGCGTGAACAGCTCTTCACCCGGCGGCACCGGGTCGTTCGGGTTCGGGTGCGTGTTGATCGGGTCGGCGAGGCGCGCCTCGAGCGTCGCGGTGCGGCCGATGATGTCCTTCGCCTTCGCGGTGTCCTGCACGCCCGGCAGCTCGACGACGATGCGGTCGCTACCTTGCTGCTGCAGGATCGGCTCGGACACGCCGAGTTCGTTCACGCGGTTGTGGAGCGTCGTCAGGTTCTGCTTGAGCGCGGCGTCCTCGACGGACTTCTGCACGGCCGGCGTGAACGTGCCGACGACCTGCGTGCCGCCGCCGCCGGGCTGGGTCGCCCATTGCAGTTCGGTGATCGACAGCGCGAGCAGCTTGCGGGCGTCTTCCGCCGTCTGCGCATCGCTGAAGTTGACGACCACGGACTGGTCGACGCGGCTCACGCCGCCGTCGCGGATGTTCTTGTCGCGCAGCAGCGTGCGCGCGTCGGACGCGTCGGAATCGAGCTTCTTCGTGAGCGCGCCCGTCATGTCGACCTGGAGCAGGAAGTGGACGCCGCCACGCAGGTCGAGGCCGAGATACATCGGCAGCGCGTGCAGGGAGGTCAGCCAGCGCGGCGACGCGCTCTGCAGGTTCAGGGCGACGACGTACTGCGGATCGTTCGGGTCGGTGTTCAGCGACTTCTGCAGCAGGTCCTTGACGCGCAGCTGCGTATCGGTGTCCTTCAGGCGCACGCGGATGTTCGCGTTGGTCGCCGTGTTCTCGAAGGTGACGTCGTCCGGCGTGATCTGCGCGGAGGCGAGCGCCGATTCGACCTGGGTCAGCGTGGTCGAGTCGAGCTTGACCGTGGCCTTGCCGCTCGACACCTGCACCGCCGGCGATTCGCCGAAGAAGTTGGGCAATGTGTACAGAAGGCCGATGGCGAGCGCCACGACCATCACGACATATTTCCAGAGTGGATAACGATTCATGAGGGAGCCGAACGGGTGGTTGGCGTGAAAGCGTCGCGTCCGGCGCCGCGGCGGCCCGCTCTCTCAGGCGGGCACGGCGCGGGGAGCCGGACGCTCGGTGAAGGGCTTACAGCGACTTGATCGTGCCCTTCGGCAGAATGGTCGTGACCGCGGCCTTCTGCACGGTGATTTCGGTGCCTTCGGCGATTTCGACGCCGATGTAGCCTTCGGTGACCTTCGTCACCTTGCCCACGAGGCCGCCGCTCGTGACGACTTCGTCGCCCTTGGCCATGGCCGCGAGCATGTTGCGGTGCTCCTTCTGACGCTTCATCTGCGGACGGATCATGATGAAGTAGAGCACGGCAAACATCAGGATGAGCGGCAGGAAGCTCATCAGGCTCGATTCGGCGCCACCGGCACCTTGGGCGAACGCGTTGGAAATGAACGGCACGTTGGTCTCTCCGTAGGGGAAGATCGAAAAATAAGCCGGTTATTCTACCACCGGCCCCATGCGCAAACGGATCGGCAAATGCGCTTTCGGATCAAGCTGTTAAAGCGTGAACCGGTACCGTTGCGACTTGTATGGAAAGGCAATTGTAATGTTTGTCGGTTCCGAGCGGCAGTTGGGACGCGCTTGTTTAGGACGAGTCCCAAAAGATTTTCGATCCGTTTAGTGCTTGTCTTATCAAGGGCGGCGCGACCGTCCGTCAGTCGACCCCTCTGGCGCGATCCTCCGCGAAGCGCTGGCGGAACGCGTCGAACGTGTGGGTCTCGATCGCTTCGCGGATCTCGCTCATCAGCTGCAGGTAGTAGTGCAGGTTGTGGATCGTGTTGAGCTGGGCGCCGAGGATCTCGCCCACGCGGTGCAGGTGATGCAGGTAGCCGCGCGAGAAGTTCTGGCACGTGTAGCACGTGCAGCTCGCATCGAGCGGCTTCAGCGAGTTCTTGTGCGTCGCGTTGCGGATCTTCACGTCGCCGAAGCGCGTGAACAGCCAGCCGTTGCGCGCGTTGCGGGTCGGCATCACGCAGTCGAACATGTCGACGCCGTTGGCGACGCCCTCGACCAGGTCCTCCGGCGTGCCCACGCCCATCAGGTAGTGCGGCTTGTTGGCCGGCAGCTTCGGGCCGACGTGGCGCAGCACGCGCATCATGTCTTCCTTCGGCTCGCCGACCGACAGCCCGCCGATCGCGAGGCCGTGGAAGCCGAGTTCCGCGAGGCCCGCGAGCGATTCGTCGCGCAGGTCCTCGAACATCCCGCCCTGGACGATCCCGAACAGCGCGTTCGGGTTGCCGAGCCGGTTGAACTCGTCGAGCGAGCGCTTCGCCCAGCGCAGCGACATGCGCATCGAGTCGGCCGCTTCCTTGTGTGTGGTCGGCACGCCGTTGGTCGCATACGGCGTGCACTCGTCGAACTGCATCACGACGTCGGAGTTCAGCACCTTCTGGATCTGCATCGACACTTCCGGCGACAGGAACAGCTTGTCGCCGTTGATCGGCGACGCGAACGTCACGCCGTCCTCGGTGATCTTGCGCAGGTCGCCGAGCGAGAACACCTGGAAGCCGCCCGAGTCGGTCAGGATCGGCTTGTTCCAGCCCATGAAGGCGTGCAGGCCGCCGTGCGCGTCGATCGTGTCGAGGCCCGGGCGCAGCCACAGGTGGAACGTGTTGCCGAGGATGATCTGGGCCTTGATCTCGTGCAGCTCGCGCGGCTGGATCGCCTTCACGGTGCCGTACGTGCCGACCGGCATGAAGATCGGCGTCTCGACCACGCCGTGGTTGAGCTTCACGCGGCCGCGGCGCGCATGGCCGTCGGTCGTCAGCAGTTCGAATTCGAGCCCGTTCGCCGGGCGGTCCTGCACGGGGGCGTGCGTATCAGCGTGCGTATCGTGGGATGAACCTTCGGTCATCGTAGGGTGCTCCTTGCTACCGGAAAACAGTCCGGCGCATGTTGGAAACGCCGCCGG
The DNA here is from genome assembly GCF_002223155.1 of Burkholderia sp. AU31652. NCBI lineage: Bacteria > Pseudomonadati > Pseudomonadota > Betaproteobacteria > Burkholderiales > Burkholderiaceae > Burkholderia > Burkholderia sp. AU31652. Next base: position 190,986 of record NZ_NKFG01000003.1, read on the forward strand.
AAGCCGGCGGCGGGGAAGAAAACAGGTGCGCGCCATCGTAGCGCGCGCGTCGGGAAAACGGGGGCGCGACGGCCGCGCGGTGCGAGGGCCGTCGCGCATGCCGTGCTTACGCGCTCGGCGCCTCCGGCGTGTCGCGCCGCGTGAGCAGCATCGCGTCGCCGTAGCTGAAGAAGCGGTAGCGCTCGTCGATCGCGTGCCGGTACGCGGCGCGGATCGTCTCCACGCCCGCGAACGCGGACACCAGCATCAGCAGCGTCGACTTCGGCAGGTGGAAGTTCGTGACGAGCCGGTCGACCACGCGGAAACGATAGCCGGGCGTGATGAAGATGTCGGTCTCGGCCTGCGTGGCCGCGAGCGGGCGGCCCGCTTCGTCGGCCGCGCGCGCCGCGGCTTCGAGCGCGCGCATCGACGTCGTGCCGACCGCGATCACGTTGCCGCCGCGCGCACGGGTCGCGGCGATCTTGTCGACGAGCGACTGCGGCAGGTCGTACCACTCGCTGTGCATCTTGTGCTCGGCGATGTTGTCGACGCGCACCGGCTGGAACGTGCCGGCGCCGACGTGCAGCGTCAGCGTCGCGCGCTCGACGCCCATCGCGTCGAGCCGGTCGAGCATCGGCTGGTCGAAGTGCAGCCCGGCCGTAGGAGCTGCGACCGCGCCCGGGTTGCTCGCGTAGACGGTCTGGTAGCGCGTCTCGTCGGTCGCGTCCGGATCGTGTTCGATATAGGGCGGCAGCGGCAGGCGGCCGTACTGCTCGATCAGGTCGAGGCACGGCGCAGGGAAGTTCAGCGTGAAGAACGGGTCGACGCGCTCGCCCACCGTCACGTCGAACGCATCGGCGAGCCGCAGCGTCGTGCCGGCGCCCGGCGACTTGCTCGCGCGGATCTGCGCGAGCGCCGTGTGCGTGCCGGTCACGCGCTCGATCAGCACCTCGATCTTGCCGCCGCTGGCCTTCTGGCCGAAGAAACGCGCCTTCAGCACCTTGGTATCGTTGAAGACGAGCAGGTCGCCGGCCGCGATGCACGACGGCAGCGCGGTGAAATGGCGGTCGACCAGGCGTGCGGGCGCGACGGTGCCGTCGACCTCGAGCAGGCGGCTCGCGGTGCGATCGGGCAGCGCGGTTTGTGCAATCAGCTCGGGAGGCAGATTGAAATCGAAATCGGAAAGCGTGAACATGCGGGCTGGTTCGAAGCGGCCGGCGGGCGTCGCCGGCGGGGCGGAAACGCGTAAATCGGGCGCGCGAGCCGCTATGATGGCGGGATGCGCGGCCTGGCCGGCGTCGTTCGTTCGGACGACGTGAAAGCCGCTATTGTACTTGCCTTGCGAAGCACCCAGACGATCCGATGCCTGTGTCACCACGCCGTTCCCCCGCTGCCGTTGCCGATTCCGCCGATCCGTTCGACGCGGACGATGTCGCGCCGCCCGCGCAACGCGCGGGCGAGCGTGATTCCGCCGAGCGCGCCGCCCCGCGCCGCGCCGGACCGAAGCGCGGCGCCGACGGCAGGCTCGCGCAGCCGGCCGCCGCCGCGCCCGATGCCGATGGCGCGGCTGAAAGCGACGCGGCAGGCGCGGCCGGCGCGAAGCGCAAGAAGAAGGCCGCCGCCGATAAACCCGTGAAGACGGTCGACAAGCTCGCGAAGCTCGGCCTCACGCGCTCGATCGATCTCGTGCTGCATCTGCCGATGCGCTACGAGGACGAAACCACGCTCACGCCGATCGGCGAGCTGCTGCCGGGCGGCATCGCGCAGACCGAAGGCGTCGTGTTCGACAACGAGGTCGCATACCGGCCGCGCCGCCAGCTGGTCGTGAAGATCCAGGACGACGACGGCGAGCATCTCGTGCTGCGCTTCCTGAATTTCTACGGCTCGCAGGTCAAGCAGATGGCCGTCGGCCAGCGGCTGCGCGTGCGCGGCGACGTGCGCGGCGGTTTCTTCGGGATGGAGATGGTGCATCCGGCGGTGCGCGTGGTCGAAGCGGATGCACCGCTGCCGCAGGTGCTCACGCCCGTCTATCCGAGCACGGCCGGCGTGTCGCAGGCCTATCTGCGCAAGGCGATCGAGAACGCGGTCGAGCGCACGCCGCTGCCCGAGCTGCTGCCGCCCGAGATCCAGCGCGACTATCTGAAGCCGCTCGACGTGCCGACGCTCGAGCAGGCGGTGCGCATCCTGCACCACCCGCGCGTCGATTCCGACGAAGCCGCGCTGATGGACGGCTCGCATCCGGCGTGGACGCGCATCAAGTTCGAGGAGCTGCTCGCGCAGCAGTTGTCGCTCAAGCGGGCGCACGAGGAGCGCCGCACGCGTGCGGCGCCCGCGATGCCGCGCCGCGCCGCGAGCGATGCCGAGGCACTGACGACCCGGCTCTACGCCGCGCTGCCGTTCACGCTGACGGGCGCGCAGGCGCGCGTCGTCGACGAAATCGCGAACGATCTTACCCTTGCGCACCCGATGCAGCGCCTGCTGCAAGGCGACGTCGGCAGCGGCAAGACGGTCGTCGCGGCGCTGGCCGCCACGCAGGCGATCGACGCCGGCTACCAGGCCGCGCTGATGGCGCCCACCGAAATCCTCGCGGAGCAGCACGCGCGCAAGCTGCGCGCGTGGCTCGAGCCGCTGGGCGTCACGGTCGCGTGGCTCGCGGGCAGCCTGAAGGCGAAGGAGAAGCGCGCGGCGATCGAGGCGGCCGCGCTCGGCACCGCGCAGCTCGTGATCGGCACGCACGCGATCATCCAGGACACGGTCGAATTCGCGCGGCTCGGCCTCGTGATCGTCGACGAACAGCACCGCTTCGGCGTCGAGCAGCGGCTCGCGCTGCGTGCGAAGGCCGCGAACGCGGCCAACGGCGCGCGCGACTTCCAGCCGCACCAGCTGATGATGTCGGCCACGCCGATTCCGCGCACGCTCGCGATGACGTATTACGCCGATCTCGAAGTCTCGACGATCGACGAGCTGCCGCCGGGCCGCACGCCGGTGCTGACGCGCCTCGTCGGCGATGCGCGGCGCGAGGAGGTGATCGCCCGCGTGCGCGAGGCCGCGCTGACCGGGCGCCAGGTGTACTGGGTGTGCCCGCTGATCGAGGAGAGCGAGACGCTGCAGCTGCAGACGGCCGTCGAGACATACGAGACGCTGGCCGCCGCGCTCCCGGAGCTGAAGGTCGGGCTCGTGCACGGCCGGCTGTCGCCGGCCGACAAGGCGGCCGTGATGGAAGCGTTCACGCGCAACGACGTGCAACTGCTCGTCGCGACGACCGTGATCGAGGTCGGCGTCGACGTGCCGAACGCGTCGCTGATGGTGATCGAGCACGCCGAGCGTTTCGGCCTTGCGCAGCTGCACCAGCTGCGCGGCCGGGTCGGGCGCGGCACCGCGGCGTCGGTGTGCGTGTTGCTGTACACGGGGCCGCTGTCGCTGACGGGCCGCGAGCGGCTGAAGACGATGCGCGAGACGACCGACGGCTTCGAGATCGCGCGGCGCGACCTCGAGATCCGCGGCCCCGGCGAATTCCTCGGCGCACGCCAGTCGGGCGCGGCGATGCTGCGCTTCGCGAACCTCGAGACCGACGGCTGGTTGATCGAGCCGGCCCGCGAAGCCGCGTCGCGGCTGATTGCCGCGTATCCGGAGGTCGTCACGCAGCATCTCGCGCGCTGGCTCGGTGCGCGGGAGCAGTATCTGAAGGCCTGATCCGCGGGTCCGGGCCGGATTTAAAACCGCCGTTTGAAGCATTCCGATGCTGAGAAACTTGGCGAACCGGTGTCACAGGGTGTATAAATTAAACCTATCGCTTGTATATCTCTGATTGACCCACAATGACGCTGACTGAATTGAAATACATCGTCGCGGTCGCGCGCGAACGGCATTTCGGCCGCGCGGCCGAAGCATGCTTCGTGAGCCAGCCGACGCTGTCGGTGGCGATCAAGAAGCTCGAAGACGAGCTCAACGTGCAGATTTTCGAACGCGGCGCGAGCGAAGTGAGCGTCACGCCGATCGGTGACCAGATCGTCACGCAGGCGCAGCGCGTGCTCGAGCAGACTTTCGCGATCAAGGAGATCGCGAAGCAGGGCAAGGATCCGCTGGTCGGCCCGTTCCGCCTCGGTGTGATCTACACGATCGGGCCCTATCTGCTGCCGACGCTCGTCAAGCAGATGATCCAGCGTGTCCCGCAGATGCCGCTGATGCTGCAGGAAAACTACACGCTGAAGCTGCTCGAACTGCTCAAGCAGGGCGAGATCGACGCCGCGATCATGGCGCTGCCGTTCCCGGAAACCGGCCTGATGGTGCGCCCGCTGTACGACGAACCGTTCGTCGTCGCGCTGCCCGCCGGCCATCCGTGGGAGAAGCGCGAGGAAATCGACGCCGAGGATCTCAAGCAGGAAACCATGCTGCTGCTCGGCAACGGCCACTGCTTCCGCGATCACGTGCTCGGCGTGTGCCCGGAACTGATGCGCTTCTCGCAGACGGCCGACGGCATCCAGAAGACCTTCGAGGGCTCGTCGCTCGAGACGATCCGCCACATGGTCGCAAGCGGTGTCGGCATCACCGTGCTGCCGCGGATGTCGGTCGCCGAGGTCGGCCCGCGCGCGAATGGCCCCGATGCCGAACTGCTGTCATACGTGCCGTTCAACGAGCCGGTGCCCGACCGCCGCGTGGTGCTCGTGTGGCGCAAGAGCTTCACGCGGATGCCCGCGATCGACGCGATCAGCGACGCGATTTCCGCGTGTGAGCTGCCGGGTGTCGCGAAGCTCGACATGCCGGCGACGATGAACTGAGCACGCTCCTGCATGCGCGTGTGGCAGCACGATGAACGGGGTCTTGCGACCCCGTTTATTTTTCTCTATCGAATAGATGAAATTTATCAAATTCAATTAATCGATAGATGTAGATAGAATCTTCTCCATGGATCGGCGTGATGTCGACGACCGATCAGCACGTTGGATGCAAGCGTCAAAGGAGGATGTCATGATGCGGTCGGTATTGCAGCACGCGCAGCGGAACATCCCGTCGCGCGACGCGGTCGTACATCGCGCCAGGGCGGCGGTTCGCAGCCTGCGTCCGATTGCGTTCGCGTACCTGGCGGACCGTGTGTATGGCGGATGAGTGCCGCCGCACACCGGTCCTGTGTTCCCCCGACTAACTGCCGCCGAGCCATGAGGGAGCATTGCATGTCCGATACCCGAAAAGCCGCCCGCCTCGCCGGCACGACGACTGCCGGCAGCCGCTTTCCCGAGCGCCCCGCCTGCGGCGCGTCGCAGCGGGAAAGCGGGTCGCAGGCCGCGCACGACGTCCCGTAGTACGACAGGAGGAACCGCCTGTTCCGTTTCATCCCCCCGCAATGCTCCACGAACCGCGCCTGGCACGTGGGGGCCTACGAGCAAGACAAGGAGAAAAAGCATGTCGAACGAAACGAAGTGCCCGTTCAACCACACCGCTGGTGGCGGCACGACGAACAAGGACTGGTGGCCGAATCAGCTGAACCTGAACATCCTGCATCGGCATTCGGCGCTGTCCGATCCGATGGACAAGGATTTCGACTACGCCGAAGCGTTCAAGAAGCTGGACCTCGAGGCGGTGAAGCAGGACCTGCACGCACTGATGACGGCGTCGCAGGACTGGTGGCCGGCCGACTTCGGCCACTATGGCGGCCTGTTCGTCCGCATGGCCTGGCACAGCGCCGGCACGTACCGCACGGCCGACGGCCGCGGCGGCGCGGGCGGCGGGCAGCAGCGCTTCGCGCCGCTCAACAGCTGGCCGGACAACGTCAGCCTCGACAAGGCGCGCCGCCTGCTGTGGCCGATCAAGCAGAAGTACGGCCGCAACATCTCGTGGGCCGACCTGCTGATCCTGACCGGCAACGTCGCGCTCGAATCGATGGGCTTCAAGACTTTCGGCTACGCCGGCGGCCGCGTCGATACGTGGGAACCGGACGACGTGTACTGGGGTTCGGAAAAGATCTGGCTGGAACTGAGCGGCGGCCCGAACAGCCGCTACTCGGGCAAGCGCGAGCTCGAAAGCCCGCTCGCCGCGGTGCAGATGGGCCTGATCTACGTGAACCCGGAAGGTCCGGACGGCAACCCCGACCCGGTCGCCGCCGCGCATGACATCCGCGAGACGTTCGCGCGCATGGCGATGAACGACGAAGAGACGGTCGCGCTGATCGCGGGCGGCCATACGTTCGGCAAGACGCACGGCGCCGGTCCGGCGTCGAACGTCGGCCCCGAGCCGGAAGCCGCGGGCCTCGAGCAGCAGGGGCTCGGCTGGAAGAGCACGTTCGGCACGGGCAAGGGCAAGGATGCCATCACGAGCGGCCTCGAAGTCACGTGGACGTCGACGCCGACGCAGTGGAGCAACGACTTCTTCAAGCACCTGTTCAGCTACGAGTGGGAGCTCACGAAGAGCCCGGCCGGCGCGCACCAGTGGGTCGCGAAGGACGCGGGCGAGGTGATTCCGGATGCATTCGACGCGTCGAAGAAGCATCGCCCGACGATGCTGACGACCGACCTGTCGCTGCGGTTCGATCCGGCCTACGAGAAGATTTCGCGCCGTTTCTACGAGAACCCGGCCGAGTTCGCCGACGCGTTCGCGCGCGCATGGTTCAAGCTTACGCACCGCGACATGGGCCCGCGTTCCCGCTATCTCGGCCCGGACGTGCCGGCGGAACATCTGCTGTGGCAGGACCCGATCCCGGCGGTCGATCACCCGCTGATCGACGCCGCCGACGTCGCCGAGCTGAAGGCGAAGGTGCTGGCCACGGGCCTGTCGGTGTCGCAGCTCGTGTCGACCGCATGGGCGTCGGCTGCGACGTTCCGCGGGTCGGACAAGCGCGGCGGCGCGAACGGTGCGCGTATCCGCCTGGCGCCGCAGAAGGACTGGGAAGTGAACCGTCCGGCTGAACTCGCGACGGTGCTCGAGACGCTCGAAGGCGTGCAGAAGGCGTTCAACGATGCGCAGACGGGCGGCAAGAAGGTGTCGCTCGCCGACCTGATCGTGCTGGCCGGTGCGGCCGGTGTCGAGCAGGCTGCGAAGAACGCGGGCGTCGCGGTGACGGTGCCGTTCGCACCGGGCCGTGCGGATGCGTCGCAGGAAGAGACCGATATCGAAGCAATGGCCGTGCTCGAGCCGGTCGCGGACGGTTTCCGCAACTACTTGAAGAGCGCATACAAGACGCCGGCCGAGGCGCTGCTGGTCGACAAGGCGCAACTGCTGACGCTGACCGCGCCCGAGATGACGGTGCTCGTCGGTGGCCTGCGCGTGCTGGGTGCGAACGCCGGCGATGCGAAGCTGGGCGTGTTCACCGATCGTCCGGAAGCGCTGACGAACGACTTCTTCGTGAACCTGCTCGACATGGGCACGGAATGGAAGCCGGTGTCGGCCGCGAACGACGTGTTCGAAGGGCGCGATCGGGCGACGGGCCAGGTCAAGTGGACGGGCTCGCGCGTCGACCTGATCTTCGGCTCGCATGCGCAACTGCGTGCACTGGCCGAGGTGTACGGCAGCGCGGATGCGAAGGAGAAGTTCGCGCACGACTTCGTCGCGGCCTGGAACAAGGTGATGAACCTGGACCGCTTCGACCTCGCGTAAGCGTCGCTGCGCGGTAGTGCGGTGAGGCAGTAACGGGAAACGGCCGGTCGTCCGACCGGCCGTTTCTTCCTGACCCTGAGTGTTGTTGAAGGAGTGACGATCATGACGCAAATGATGTTGAGAACGCGCGCTGTACTGGCGTCGCCGGCAGAGGTCGCGCGATACGTCGTCGGATCCGCCATCGTCATCGGCGGGGCGGCCGAACTGGTGTCGCAGGCGCTGCACGCGATCGCGGCCGCCTGAGCGCGGCGTTTCGCGCGCCACGCGCGTGCGGCTGGTGTGGTATCAATAGGCAGGTAGTCCGATTCACTTTCATTGCCCTGCTTCATTGAATAAGGAGTCCGAACATGGCCAGGAAAACTCAAGCTGCCCAGATCAACATCGGCATCAGCGACAAGGACCGCAAGAAGATCGCGGAAGGCCTGTCGCGCCTGCTTGCCGATACGTTCACGCTGTACCTGAAGACCCACAATTTCCACTGGAACGTCACGGGCCCGATGTTCAACACGCTGCACCTGATGTTCGAGGAGCAGTACAACGAATTGTGGCTCGCGGTCGATTCAGTCGCCGAACGCATTCGCACGCTCGGCGTCGTCGCGCCGGGCACCTTCGGTGATTTCGCGAAACTGTCGTCGGTGCCGGAAGCGAACGGTGTGCCCGCTGCCGAAGACATGATCCGCCGGCTCGTCGAAGGGCACGAGGCCGTCGTGCGTACCGCGCGTGCGATCTTTCCGCTTGCCGATGCGGCGAGCGACGAGCCGACCGCCGACCTGCTGACGCAGCGCCTGCAAATTCATGAAAAAACCGCGTGGATGCTGCGGTCGTTGCTCGCGTAGGCGTGCAACGCGCGGCAGGCTGGCCGAAGCCTGCGCATCGTGACTCCGGCCCTGATTGATTCACCGTCGTCGGGCCGAACCCAGTCCGGCGCGCTGCGCGGATCCGTGCGTGCGCCGGCTCTGTCCCTTGATTGATGCGCGTTGCCGCTCGGCCATGTGCAGCGGGCGCGGGCAGCGCGCCGGCGTCCGGCCGCGAGCGCCCGCGGGCCTTGCCGACATGACGCGAAGCGCCGCTCGGCTCTAAAATGCCGGGGTTATCTTCCCGGTGCTTCGCCATGCTTGCCCGCTTTCCCCTGTATCTGCGGCTCGTCCGGATGGACAAGCCGATCGGCAGCCTGCTGCTGCTGTGGCCGACGCTCAACGCGCTGTGGATCGCGTCCGACGGCCATCCGCGCTGGCCGCTGCTCGTGATCTTCTCGCTCGGCACGCTGCTGATGCGCTCGGCCGGCTGCGCGATGAACGATTACGCCGACCGCGACTTCGACCGCCATGTAAAGCGCACGGCCGACCGGCCGCTGACGTCGGGCAAGATCCGCGCATGGGAGGCCATCGCGATCGCGGTCGGGCTCGCGTTCATCTCGTTCCTGCTGATCCTGCCGCTCAACACGCTGACGAAGCAGCTGTCCGTCGTCGCGCTGTTCGTCGCGGGCTCGTATCCGTTCATGAAGCGCTTCTTTGCGATTCCGCAGGCCTATCTGGGCATCGCGTTCGGCTTCGGCATCCCGATGGCGTTCGCGGCCGTGCAGGACACGGTGCCGACGATCGCGTGGGTGATGTTGGTCGCGAACATCTTCTGGTCGGTCGCGTACGATACGGAATACGCGATGGTCGATCGCGACGACGACATCAAGATCGGCATCCGCACGTCCGCGCTGACGTTCGGCCGCTTCGACGTCGCGGCCGTGATGCTGTGCTACGCGGTGACGCTCGGCATCTACGTGTGGATCGGCGTGACGCTCGGCTTCGGCCTCGCATACTGGGCCGGCTGGGCGGCGGCGGTCGGCTGCGCGCTGTATCACTACACGCTGATCAAGGATCGCGAGCGGATGCCGTGCTTCGCGGCGTTCCGGCACAACAACTGGCTCGGCGGCGTGCTGTTCGCCGGGATCGCCGTGCATTACCTGCTGGCGGGCAGCTGAATTTCGCGATCGCACCGCAGGCGGTATGCGATGCTAGACGCGGTACCAACAAAAAAGCGGCCTCGGCCGCTTTTTTGTTGTTCGTGCAAATCAGCATAACGGGGCGGGGCGCCCAACGCGTACAGTGAGCGCCGGGCCGGCCACCGCAGGCGCGCTCACGCGCGGCCGAGCTCGTCGCCCATTTCCTTCGCACGCGCTTCGGCCGCGAGCGCACCGCGCACGATCGCATCCTTCACGCCTTGCGCGTCGAACGACGCGAGCGCGGCGGCCGTCGTGCCGCCCTTCGACGTCACGCGCTCGCGCAGCACGCTCGCCGGCTCACCGGATTGCGCGGCCAGTTGCGCGGCACCCGTGAACGTCGCGACCGCGAGCGCACGGCCTTGTTCGTCGTTCATGCCGAGCTGGCGCGCGGCTTCCTGCAGCGCTTCGATGAAATAGAACACGTACGCGGGGCCGCTGCCCGAAATGGCCGTGACGGCGTCGAGCTTCGACTCGTCGTCGAACCAGACGATTTCACCGACTGCACCCAGCACGTTCGACGCGAGTTCGCGGCCCGCCGCGTCGACGCCCGGCAGTGCGGCGAGGCCCGTCACGCCCATGCCGACGAGTGCGGGCGTGTTCGGCATCGTGCGCACGACGCGTGCGTAATCGCCGAGCCAGCGTGCGAGATCGCTGCCGCGGATGCCGGCCGCGATGCTGATCACGAGTTGCGTCTTCAGGTGCGGTGCGAGCGCCTGCGCGACGTCCTTCAGCACCTGCGGCTTCACCGCGAGCACGACCGCGTCGTAGTCGGCGAGCGTCGCGTCGATGGCCGCGCCGGTGCGCACGCCGAACTGCTGGGCGGCGCGCGCGCGTACCTCTTCGTTGACGTCGATGGCATACAGGCCGTCAGCGGCAACGCCGCGCTTGATCAGGCCGCCGATCAGGGCCGCGGCCATGTTGCCGCCGCCGATGAATGCGATTTTCATGATGTCCGATTGAGCGAGTGAGTGAACGGTAGGGCAGAAAGGGCGTGGCGTTCAGTGCGAATAATCGCGCGCGCCGAAGATCGCGGTGCCGACGCGCACGATCGTCGCGCCTTCGAGCACGGCCGCATCGAGATCGGCGGACATGCCCATCGACAACGTGTCGAGCGGCAGGCCGTCGGCACGCAACGTGTCGAACAGCGCGCGCAGCGCACGATGCGGCGCGCGTTGCGCGTCGGTGTCGCCGGCCGGTTCGGGAATCGCCATCAGCCCGCGCAACCGCAGCGACGGCAGCGCGGCGACCGCGCGCGCAACCTCGGCCACGTCGGCCGGCGCAACGCCGCTCTTCGACGCCTCGCCGCTGATGTTCACCTGCACGCAGATGTTGAGCGGCGGCAGGTGCGCGGGGCGCTGTTCCGACAGGCGCTGCGCGATCTTCAGCCGGTCGACCGAATGGACCCAGTCGAAGCGTTCGGCAACCGGGCGCGTCTTGTTCGATTGCAGCGGCCCGATGAAATGCCATTCGAGGTCCGCACGCAGGTCGGCGAGCGCGTCGATCTTGTCGATCGACTCCTGCACGTAGTTTTCGCCGAAGGCACGCTGCCCGGCCGCATGCGCGGCGCGCACGTCGTCGGCGGGAAAGGTTTTGGACACGGCGAGCAGCGACACGGTGGCGGGATCGCGGCCGGCCGCGCGGGCGGCGTCGGCGATGCGGCGATGAACGGAGGCGAGACGGGCGGCGAGATCGGACATGACGGGCACGAAAGCAGGCACGGAAGCGGGCATGGTGCGGATGCGCCGCGGCACGCGACGCATCGATTCGCCCATTATACGGACGCCGTGCGCGAGGCCCAGCGTCCACCCGTCATTCGGATGAGCACGCGCTAGCCGTACAGCAGATGCTCGACGAGCTGGATCCAGTGGGTGACCGGAATCTGCGTGCCGCTTTGCAGGTGCGCGATGCAGCCGATGTTGCCGGAGACGATCATCTGCGGTTCGAGCGCCTGCAGCTTCAGCAGCTTCTGCTTGCGCAACCGGTACGACAGCGACGGCTGCGTCAGCGAATAGGTGCCGGCCGACCCGCAGCACAGATGGCTGTCGGCCGGCAGCCGCACGTCGATGCCGAGCGTCTCGAGCAGGCGTTCGACCTTGCCGCGGGACTGCTGGCCGTGCTGCAGCGTGCACGGCGGGTGGTACGCGACCGTATGGATCGCGCGGCGCCGCGCGAGCGTCGCGAGCTCGGCCTCGAACGCGAGCAGCACGTCGGAGATGTCGCGCGTGAGCGACACGATGCGCTGCGCTTTCTCCGCGTAGGCCGGGTCGTCGCGCAGCAGGTGCGCGTATTCGAGCACCGTCGCGCCGCAGCCCGACGCATTCATCACGATCGCCTCGACACCCTGTTCGACATGGGGCCACCACGCGTCGATGTTGCGGCGCGCGTCGTCGAGCGCTTCGTCGTGATAGTTCAGGTGCAGGCGGATCGCGCCGCAGCAGCCCGCGTCGGGCGAGACGACCGTCTCGATGCCGAGCGCGTCCAGCACGCGCGCGGTCGCGATGTTGATGTTCGGCAGCATCGACGGCTGCACGCAGCCGCCGAGCATCAGCATCTTGCGCGTATGCGTGAGGTGCGGCCATTCGAGCAGCCGCGTGCGCGGCGGCACCTTGTCGCGCAGCCGCTTCGGCAGCAGCGGCCGCACGTGCTGGCCGAGCCGCATCACCGGCGAGAACAGCGCCTCGTTCGGCACCAGGCTCGCGAGCAGGCGGCGCACGAGACGCTGCTGCGCCGGGCGCTGCACCTGCGCCTCGACGTGCTTGCGGCCGATCTCGACGAGCCGGCCGTACTGGACGCCGGACGGGCAGGTCGTCTCGCAGCTGCGGCAGGTGAGGCAGCGGTCGAGGTGCTGCTGAGTGCTGCGCGTGACAGGTGCGCCTTCGACCATCTGCTTGATCAGGTAGATCCGGCCGCGCGGGCCGTCGAGTTCGTCGCCGAGCAACTGGTAGGTCGGGCAGGTCGCGGTGCAGAACCCGCAATGCACGCACTTGCGCAATATCGCGTCGGCTTCGTCGCCGTCGGGCGTATTGCGGATGAAATCGGCGAGGTTCGTTTGCATCGAGCTTAGGGTCTGTTTACCGATGGAACGCACATGCGTTGCCCCGAGAACGGCCGCTCGCGAGGCGCGCGACGCCGCGAATACTGACGTATCGCCAAGGAGCGCAACGCGGCGAGCGGCCGTTCTCGGGGCAACCCCAAATTAAAAAAAACATGTCACGGGAATGCCCGAAATCGCCCGTATGGCGGCGTCGCTGGTCGCTTGTCCCCCAAGGGGACTTCCTTCGGGGCGTTTGGCAAGGCCGAACGGCGCTCCTCACTTCTTGCCCTACGGGCGATTTCGGGCATTCGCATGTGCGTTCCATCGGTAAACAGACCCTAAAGATCGGGGTAGAGCCGGCCGCGGTTGAAGATGCGCGCGGGGTCGAACGCGGCCTTCAGCCCGCGGTGGATTTTCATCATCGGGGCGGGGAGCGGCGTGAACACGCCCGCGCTGCGATCGTACGCGTCGCCCGCGCGGAACAACGTCGCGTGGCCGCCGGCCTGCTTCGCGCTCATTCGCACGGTCTGCGCGTCGGCGTCGGTGATCCACCAGCGCTGCGCGCCGCCCCATTCCATCAGCTGGGTGCCGGGCAGGTGCATCGGTTCGGTGATCGACGGCAGCGCGAGGCGCCACAGCGCATAGCCGGGCGGGATGCCGTTGAAGAACGGGTCGGTATGCTCGCGCAGGCCGGCCCAGAAGCGTTCGGCCTCGACCGCGTCGACGACTTCGCCGCCGAGCAGCGTCTTCGCGGATTTCACGGCCGCTTCGGCGCCCGACAGGCGCAGCACGAGCGTGCCGTTGCGCCAGCCGCTCGCGCTGACGGGCAGCGGATGGCCGCCCCATTCGTTGAGCTTGCGCACCGCGTCGGTCGCGGTCATCTCGAACTTCAGCGTGACTTCGGCGACGGGCATCGGCAGCACCTTGAGCGACAGGTCGAGCATCAGCCCGAGCGTGCCGAGCGCGCCGGCCATCAGCCGCGACACGTCGTAGCCGGCGACGTTCTTCACGACCTGACCGCCGAAACGCAGCATTTCGCCGCGGCCGTTCATCAGCGTGACGCCGAGCACGAAATCGCGCGGCGCGCCGCAGGTGGCGCGCCGCGGGCCCGCCAGGCCGGCCGCGACGCAGCCGCCGACGGTGGCCGAGCGGCCGAAGTGCGGCGGCTCGAACGGCAGCATCTGGCCGCACTCGGCGAGGACGGTTTCAAGCTGCGCGAGCGGCGTGCCCGCGCGGACCGTGACGACGAGTTCGGCCGGGTCGTACGACACGACGCCCTGAAACGCGCGCGTGTCGAGTATCTCGCCCTCGAGCGCCTGGCCGTACCAGTCCTTGGTGCCGCCGCCGCGAATCCGCAGCGGCCGGCCGTCGGCACTGGCGGCGCGGATACGCTCGGCCCATCCGGCGACGATGTCGTCCTCTTCCATGTTCTGTTGCTGCCTCGACTTGTTGTTCGGTCGATTGTACCGGGGTGGCGCGAATCCACATCGCGACTATCCCTAAGCCCCGTATTGCAGGCCGCATGCTTGCGCCGTCGCTCGAACGGGCCGCGCGGGCGCGGCGCGCCCGCCGGCACGGGCCGCGTACCGGGTGAGAGGCTCAGAAGCGCGGCAGGTCGGGGTGCGGCAGCAGCCCGCCGCGCACGTGCTGGCGGCCGTACTCGGCGCAGCGCGCGCGGGTCGGGATGCCCTTGTCCGGGTTCAGCAGCCCCGCCGGATCGAACGCGCGCTTGACCGCGAAGAACGCATCGCGCTCCTGCGGCGAGAACTGTACGCACATCGAATTGAGCTTCTCGATGCCGACGCCGTGCTCGCCCGTCACGCTTCCGCCGAATTCCACGCAGCATTCGAGGATTTCCGCGCCGAACTGCTCGGCACGGTGCAGTTCGTCCGGATCGTTCGCGTTGTACAGGATCAGCGGATGCATGTTGCCGTCGCCCGCATGGAACACGTTGATGCAGCGCAGCCCGTAGCGCGTTTCGAGCTGCTCGATGCGCGCGAGCAGCGGGCCGATCGCGCGGCGCGGCACGGTGCCGTCCATGCAGTAATAGTCGGGCGAAATACGGCCGGCGGCCGGGAACGCGTTCTTGCGGCCCGACCAGTAGCGCAGCCGCTCGCTCTCGTTGCGCGATACCTGGATGCGTGTCGCGCCATGCTCGCGCAGCACGGCCGTCATCCGCACGATCTCTTCCGCGACTTCCTCCGGCGTGCCGTCCGATTCGCACAGCAGGATCGCCTTCGCGTCGAGGTCGTAGCCCGCATGCGTGAAGGACTCGACGGCCTGCGTGGCCGGCTTGTCCATCATTTCGAGCCCGGCCGGGATGATCCCCGACGCGATGATCGCCGCGACGGCCTCGCCGCCCTTGACGACGTCGTCGAAGCTCGCCATCACGAGCTGGGCCGTTTGCGGCTTCGGGATCAGTTTCACCGTGACCTCGGTGACGATCGCGAACATCCCTTCGCTGCCGATCATCACGGCGAGCAGGTCGAGGCCCGGCATGTCGAGCGCGAGCGAGCCGAATTCGACGATCTCGCCGTCGATCGTCACGGCACGCACGCGCATCACGTTGTGCACCGTCAGCCCGTATTTCAGGCAGTGGACGCCGCCGGAATTCTCCGCGACGTTGCCGCCGATCGTGCACGCGATCTGCGACGACGGATCGGGCGCGTAATACAGGCCGTACGGCGCGGCGGCTTCCGAGATCGCAAGGTTGCGCACGCCGGGCTGCACGGTTGCCGTGCGGGCGTAAGGATCGACTTCGACGATGCGCGTGAAGCGCGCCAGCGACAGCACGACGCCGAGCGCCATCGGCAGCGCGCCGCCCGACAGGCTCGTGCCCGCGCCGCGCGGCACGATTGGCACCTCCATGCGGCGGCAGATCTGCACGATCCGCTGTACCTGCGATTCCGTTTCGGGCAGCGCGACCGCGAGCGGCAGGCGGCGGTACGCGGACAGGCCGTCGCATTCGTACGGCGCCGTGTCTTCGTCGCGGTACAGCAGGCAGTGTGTCGGCAGCACGGCCATCAGCGCCTGCACGACTTCACGCTGGCGCTGCGCGCGTGCCGCGCTCGACAATTCGACGGGAGCGTTCATGGGGTCTCCTGCAGCAGGCGGCGCGGTGTCGCGCACCGTGTCAGCACGTGAAAATCTTGCCCGGATTCATCAGGTTGCGCGGATCGAGCGCGAGCTTGATCGCCCGCATCGTGTCGATCGCGTTGTCGCCGTGCTCCTTCGGCAGGAAGCGCATCTTGTGCAGCCCGACGCCATGCTCGCCCGTGCAGGTGCCGCCGAGGCGCAGCGCGCGTTCGACGATCCGGTCGTTGATGTGCTCGGCTTCGGCGATTTCCTCGGGCTTGTCGGGGTCGATCAGGATCGCGACGTGGAAATTGCCGTCGCCGACGTGGCCGACGATCGGGCAGGGCAGCGACGACGCGCGCAGGTCGACCTCGGTTTCCTCGACGCACGCGGCGAGCTGCGAGATCGGCACGCACACGTCGGTCGTCACCGCGCGGCAGCCGGGTTTCAACTGCAGCATCGCGAAATACGCGTTGTGGCGGGCGGCCCAGAGCCGGCTGCGGTCCTCGGGGCGGGTGGCCCATTCGAAGCCCTGGCCGTTGTTCTGGCCGGCGAGCGCCTGCACGAGCTCGGCCTGTTCCTTCACGCCGGCCTCGGTGCCGTGGAATTCGAAGAACAGCGTCGGCGCTTCGGCGAGCGTCAGGTTCGAATGGCGGTTGATCGAGCGCACGGCGAGCGCATCGACGAATTCGACGCGCGCGATCGGCACGCCGATCTGGATCGTCTCGATCACGGCGCGCACCGCGTCGCCCATCGACGGGAACGTGCAGATCGCGGCGGATACGGCTTCGGGCAGCGGATGCAGGCGCAGCGTGATCTCGGTGATCACGCCGAGCGTGCCTTCGGAGCCGACGAACAGGCGCGTGAGGTCGTAGCCGGCCGACGACTTGCGGGCGCGCGAGCCGGTTTTCACCACGCGGCCGTCGGCGAGCACGGCGGTCAGGCCGAGCACGTTCTCGCGCATCGTGCCGTAGCGCACGGCGTTGGTGCCCGACGCGCGTGTGGCGGTCATCCCGCCGATGCTCGCGTCGGCGCCCGGGTCGATCGGGAAGAACAGGCCGGTGTCGCGCAGCGCTTCGTTGAGCGCCTTGCGCGTGATGCCCGGCTCGACCGTCACGGTCAGGTCTTCGGCGTTGATCGACAGCACGCGGTTCATTTCCGACAGGTCGAGCGAGACGCCGCCGCGCACCGCGAGCAGATGGCCCTCGAGCGACGAGCCGGCGCCGTACGGGATCAGCGGGACGCTGTACAGCGAGCACAGCGACACGACTTCGCGCACGTCGTCCGCGCTGTGCGCGAACACGACGGCGTCGGGTAGCTGCGGGTCGAACGGTGATTCGTCGCGGCCGTGGTGGGCGCGGACGGCGTCGGCGGTCGACACGCGCTCGCCGAAGGCGGCGCGCAGCGCATCGAGCATGGCAGGGGGAAGGGGGCGGCGCGTGGCGGCCGGCTGGGCAGGGTGATTCACGTACGTCTCCTTGTCGATCCGGGTGAGCGCGTTGGCACCGGCCCGGCTCCCGTGCTGCAGGGTTTCGGCCCATTCTACGCTGTAACGCCCGCTGCGCCCGCCTCCGCGGGCTGCGATAATCGCGTTCGAACGCAACCGGGCCGCGTCGCGGCCACGCACGAGAGGACATTCGCATGGGCAACCGCTTGAGCAAGATCGCCACGCGCACGGGCGACGATGGCACCACCGGGCTCGGCGACGGCCGGCGCATCGGCAAGGACGACACGCGGATCGCCGCGATCGGCGACGTCGACGAACTGAACTCGAACCTCGGCGTGCTGCTCGCCGAAACGCTGCCGGACGAGATCCGCACGGCGCTCGTGACGATCCAGCACGACCTGTTCGATCTCGGCGGCGAACTGTGCATACCCGGCCATACCGTGCTCGACGACACGCATCTCGCGCGTCTCGACCGCTGGCTCGCCGACTACAACGCGACGCTGCCGCCGCTGAAGGAATTCATCCTGCCGGCCGGCTCGCGCGCGGCGTCGCTCGCGCACGTGTGCCGAACCGTATGCCGCCGCGCGGAGCGCTCGATCGTCGCGCTCGGGCGCACCGAGACGCTCAATGATGCGCCGCGGCGCTACGTGAACCGGCTGTCGGACCTGCTGTTCGTGCTGGCGCGTGTGCTGAACCGCACCGACGGCGGATCGGACGTGCTGTGGGAGCGCGGTCGCGTCCGCTGACCGTTTGCCCCTTTGACGCACTGCGACAATTTGCCCGAGGGGCGTCCATTTTTAAAGATGTATTGTGTGTGCATGTTTAACGGAGAACGAACATGACCCACATCACCGCTGACCAGATGGCTCGCGTGAAGGCCACTGCCCCTGTCCTCGCCGTGCACGGCGCGACGATCACGAAGCACTTCTACCAGCGCATGTTCGCGCGCCATCCGGAACTGAAGAACCTGTTCAACCAGACGCACCAGAAGACGGGCAGCCAGCCTGAAACGCTCGCGAAGGCCGTCTACGCGTATGCGGCGAACATCGACAACCTCGGCGCGCTGGGCGGCGCCGTGACCAAGATTGCGCACAAGCACGCGAGCCTGAACATCCGCCCCGAGCATTACCCGATCGTCGGCGAGAACCTCCTCGCGTCGATCGTCGAAGTGCTGGGCGACGCGGTCGATGCCGAGACGCTCGAGGCATGGCGCGTCGCGTACGGCCAGCTCGCGCAGATCCTGATCGGCGTCGAGGCCGACCTGTACGCGGGCGCCGCGTGGAGCGGGTTCCGCCCGTTCAAGGTCGAGCGCAAGGTGCGCGAAAGCGACGAGATCACGTCGTTCTACCTGACGCCGGCCGACGGCGGCGCGGCGCCGACGTTCGAGCCGGGCCAGTACATCACCGTGAAGCGCTTCGTCGGCGACCTCGGCGTCGACCAGCCGCGCCAGTACAGCCTGTCCGACGCGCCGCACGGCAAGTGGCTGCGCATTTCGGTGAAGCGTGAAGCCGGCAAGCCGGAAGTCATTCCGGCCGGCAAGGTGTCGACGCTGATGCACGACGGCGTCGAAGAGGGCGCGATCGTCGAAGGGACCGCGCCGATGGGCGACTTCTCGCTGAAGCGTGGCGTCGAGACGCCGGTGGTGCTGATCTCCGGCGGCGTCGGCATCACGCCGATGATGTCGATGGCGTCGACGCTGATCGCCGAGGGCAGCCGGCGCGAAGTGCGGTTCGTCCATGCCTGTCGCTCGGGCGCGGTGCACGCGTTCCGCGACTGGCTGAACGATACGGTGCGCGACCATGCGAACGTCAAGCGCACGGTGGTGTACGAGCTGGTCGGCCCGAACGATCGCGCCGGCATCGACCACGACCTGGAAGGGCGCCTCACGCCGGAACGCGTGCAGCAATACGCGCGGGTGACGGACGCCGACTACTACATCTGCGGCCCGATCGGGTTCATGAAGGCGCAGCGTGACGCGCTCGTCGCGCTGGGCGTCGCGCCGGAACGCGTGAACACCGAGATCTTCGGTTCGGGCGCGCTCGAGTGATGCGCGGGCGGATCGCCTCCCGCCAATGAAAATGCCCGGCGGGAGCCGGGCATTTTTGTCGCGCGCATAGGGCGTCAGGCGCGCAGCATCAGCGTCGCGTGATAACGCCACACTTTCGGATCAGCACTGACGAGCGGCATGCCTTCATGGAGCGCCTGCGCGACCATCACGCGGTCCAACGGATCGGCGTGATCTGGAAAATCGGGCAACGCGGCGACACCTTCGACGTGATCGCTGCTGATCGGTAACTCCGCAAAACCGGCGAGCCGAAATGCCGAGCGTGCATCACGTGGGTGAACGGGCAGATTGCCTTTGCGGTATTTGATCGCGATTTCCCAGATGGACGCAGCGCTGACGTACAGCGTGTTCTCGGGATGCTCGATCAACGCGGCTGCGGTCGCCGAAAGTTGAGGTGCGCCTTCAGCCGCCCATAGTGCGATGTGCGTATCGAGCAGCAGCTTCACGGCGCGAGCCCTTGTTCCGAGCTGGCATCGAAGTCAGCCGCGATCGATGCGTCACCGGCATTGAATGCCTCGACGGTTGTCGGGATGTTCAGCCCCGCAAGCAATTGACGAGCGGCGCCGATTCGCTTCGGCGCCGCGTAAGGAACGATCCGCGCAACCGGATGACCATTGCGGGCAATCACGACTTCGGACTCGCGCCCCAATTCAAGCGCTTCGACGAGGCTTGAGAGCCGCGACTTGGCATCGTGCATGTTGACAGTCGGCATCGTCGCCCCCCTTGGTTAGCTAGATAGCGTTAGCTAGTCTAGCAGAGTGAAATGACGACCGCACGCTGGCCGCATGGCCAGCCCGCCGGCAGGCGGGGTCATGCGGCCAGCCTGTTTGCGTCCGTCAGTTCCCGCTGCCGCGCGTGACGCGACGCGCCTTCACCGATTCCGCGAGACCTTCGAGCACCTTCACGCTGTCGTCCCATGCGATGCACGCATCGGTGATGCTCTGGCCGTAGGTCAGCTCGCAGCCTTCCTTCAGGTCCTGGCGCCCCTCGACGAGATGCGACTCGATCATCACGCCGACGATGCGGGCGTCGCCGGCCGCGATCTGGCGGCCGATGTCGGCACAGACGGGGATCTGGTTCTCGTGCTTCTTCGAGCTGTTCGCGTGGCTCGCGTCGATCATCAGGCGCGCGGCGAGCCCGGCCTTGCCGATGTCCGCGCACGCGGCGTTCACGCTGTCCGCGTCGTAGTTCGGCGCCTTGCCGCCGCGCAGGATCACGTGGCAGTCCTCGTTGCCCGCCGTCGACACGATCGCCGAATGGCCGCCCTTCGTCACCGACAGGAAATGGTGCGGCTGCGAGGCGGCCTTGATCGCATCGACCGCGATCTTCACGTTGCCGTCGGTGCCGTTCTTGAAGCCGACCGGGCACGACAGCCCCGACGCGAGCTCGCGGTGCACCTGCGATTCCGTCGTGCGCGCGCCGATCGCACCCCACGAGATCAGGTCGGCGATGTACTGCGGGCTGATCATGTCGAGGTATTCGGTCGCGGCCGGCAGCCCCATCTCGTTGATCTGCAGCAGCAGCTCGCGCGCGGTGCGCAGCCCTTCGTTGATCTTGAAGCTGTTGTCGAGGTGCGGATCGTTGATGAGGCCCTTCCAGCCGACCGTCGTGCGCGGCTTCTCGAAGTACACGCGCATCACGATTTCCAGTTCGCCCTTGAAGCGCTCGCGCTCCTTCACCAGCCGGCCCGCGTATTCGATCGCCGCCTTCGTATCATGGATCGAGCACGGCCCGATGACGACGATCAGCCGGTCGTCCATCCCGTGCAGGATGCGGTGCATCGACTGGCGCGAGTTGTAGATCAGCTCGGACGCGGCTTCGGAGCACGCGAATTCGCGGATCAGGTGGGCGGGCGGCGTCAGTTCCTTGAGTTCGCGAATGCGGACGTCGTCGGTGTTGTGCGGGGGCATGCTGTTTCTCCTTGGTTCCGGGCGCGGTTCGGTCAGTGCGAGTGCGCGTGCGGCAGATTCATCAATTCAAGCGATTCAGTGGTGTCGGTCGGGGCCGCGGGACCGCTGCGGCGGCGACCGGGTGGCGAAGGGCGAAAAAAAAACCGCCGGGTTCGCCGGCGGTTTTTTCGGGAATTTCGGTTGCGCTTTACGCGCCATCAACCCTCTCGATCCGCCAGCGGTCTGAGATACCAAAAAAAGTAAAAATAAAACTTGGCGGACATGACGGAGATTCGGTTCGTCAAAAAAGTTGATTCGGAATTTATACCCCGTCGCCGGGCGGCTGGCAACCGGGAAACGTCAAAAATGCGGACATTCCGCGCGTTTTCTTCAAAATGCGCGGAATGTCTGCGCCGCGATGCGGTTATGCCGTACCGCCGACCGTCATCCTGTCGATCCGCAGGGTCGGCTGGCCGACGCCGACCGGCACGCTCTGGCCTTCCTTGCCGCACACGCCCACACCCGAGTCGAGCGACATGTCGTTGCCGATCATGCTCACGTCCTTCAGCGATTCCGGGCCGCTGCCGATCAGCGTCGCACCCTTCACCGGGTAGGTGATCTTGCCGTTCTCGATCATGTACGCCTCGGACGCCGAGAACACGAACTTGCCGTTCGTGATGTCGACCTGGCCGCCGCCGAAGTTCACCGCGTACAGGCCGTTCTTCACCGATGCGATGATTTCCTGCGGATCCTTGTCGCCGTTCAGCATGTACGTGTTGGTCATGCGCGGCATCGGCAGCGCCGCGTACGACTCGCGGCGCGCGTTGCCGGTAACCGGCATCTTCATCAGGCGCGCGTTCAGCGTGTCCTGGATGTAGCCCTTCAGGATGCCGTCCTCGATCAGCGTCGTGCACTGCGTCGGGTTGCCTTCGTCGTCGATGTTCAGCGAGCCGCGGCGGTTCGGCAGCGTGCCGTCGTCGACGACGGTCACGCCCTTCGCGGCGACCCGCTCGCCGATCCGGCCCGCGAATGCCGACGAGCCCTTGCGGTTGAAGTCGCCCTCGAGGCCGTGGCCGATCGCCTCGTGCAGCAGCACGCCGGGCCAGCCCGGCCCGAGCACGACCGTCATCGCGCCGGCCGGCGCGGGGCGCGCATCGAGGTTCACGAGCGCCGCATGCACGGCGTCGTCGACGTAGCGCGACAGCACGTCGTCGGTGAAGTAGCCGTAGTCGAAGCGGCCGCCGCCGCCGCCGGAGCCGATCTCGCGGCGGCCGTTCTGCTCGGCGATCACCGTGACCGACACGCGCACGAGCGGGCGGATGTCGGCCGCGAGCGCGCCGTCGCTGCGGGCGACCAGCACGACGTCGTATTCGCCGGCGAGGCCCGCCATCACCTGCGTGATGCGCGGGTCGCGGCCGCGTGCCATCTGCTCGATGCGCTCAAGCAGCTTGACCTTGGCCGTCGCGTCGAGCGACGCGAGCGGATCGGACGGCAGGTACAGGTCGCGGCCCGAGATGCCCTTCAGCGACGATGCCGCCTTGATCTTCTGGCGGCCGCCGCCGGCCGCCGCGATCGCCTTGGTGGCGGCAGCGGCTTGCGCGATCGCTTCCGGCGACAGGTCGTCGGAATACGCGAACGCGGTGCGGTCGCCCGCGACCGCGCGCACGCCGACGCCCTGGTCGATGCTGAAGCTGCCCGATTTGACGATGCCTTCCTCGAGGCTCCACGCTTCGCTGCGGGTGGCCTGGAAGTACAGGTCCGCGTAGTCGACGCGATGCGTGAAGATGTCGGCGATCGTGCGCGTGAGCAGGCTTTCGTCGAGGCCGTACGGCGTGAGCAGGATGTCCTTCGCCAGCGCGAGGTTGCGGATGCCGGGTTCGATGATGTTCATGCGGATATCGGGGTTTCTCAAAAAGTTGTCGGGTGCTTCTGGGCAGATGGGTTGGCCGCGCGGCGTTTCAAGCGGCGCGGCGGATTCAGGTCAGCACGCGGTGCCGCCACGCGGGCAGGCTCTGGCGCACGTCGGCGATGCGTTGCGGATCGATCGCGCCGAGCACGACGCTGGCGCCCACGTCGCGGACCGCGACGATCTCGCCCCACGGGTCGATCAGCATGCTGTGGCCCCAGGTGCGCCGGCCGTTCTCGTGCTTGCCGCCTTGCGCGGCCGCGAGCACGTAGCACTGGTTCTCGACGGCCCGTGCGCGCAGCAGCGTTTCCCAGTGCGCGCGGCCCGTCGTATACGTAAACGCCGACGGGACGACGATCAGCGTGCAGTCGCCCATCCTGCGATACAGCTCCGGAAAGCGGAGATCGTAACAGACCGACAGGCCGACCCGCCCGAACGGCGCGTCGAACGCGACGACCGTATCGCCCGCGCGGATCGTGCGCGCCTCGTCGAACGACTCGTCGCCTTTCTCGAAGTTGAACAGGTGGATCTTGTCGTAGCGTGCGGCTTCGTTGCCGGACGGATCGAACACGAGCGTCGTGTTGAGCACGCGATCGGGTTCCGGCGCCTTCAGCGGCAGCGTGCCGCCGATCACCCAGACGCCGTGGCGACGCGCGGCGTCCGCGAGGAAGCGCTGGATCGGGCCGTCCTGGTAGGGTTCGGCGAGCGCGAGCTTGTCGGTGTCGCGGTGGCCCATGAAGCAGAAATACTCGGGCAGCAGCACGAGCTGCGCGCCTTCGCCGGCGGCTTCCGCGATCAGGCGGCGGGCTTCGGCGAGATTGCGCGCGACGTCCGGCGTGCTCACCATCTGCAGCGCGGCGACCTGGAAGGGCGTGGCGGAACGGGTGTGGTCGGTCATCGCAGGATCGGTTGCGTCATAAATGGGGTGCGGCCCGGCACCGTGCGCGATTCGACGCGCGGCTCAATGATTCGCCGCATCGGCCGGACCGTGATTCATCTTACCCTGATCGCCCCGCACCCGCTCGATGTGCGGGTGCGCCCACGAGCCGGTGATCGCGTAGTCGAGCGCGAACGCGCGCGACAGCGTTTCCGACAGCGCGTAGTTCGCGGCCAGCACGCCGACGCCGAGCAGCGGGTTGATGATGGCCGCGCCGATCGCGGCGGCGCCCGCGCTGATCTTCGGTGCGACGTGCGCGTGCAGGTCCTGCGTCTCGGCGCCGAGATCGACCGCGCCGCGCACGGAGACGTTCGCGGGCCCCGTCATCATCGAGAAGTCGTCGGTGCGGGCGATCCCGTTCGAGATCTGGCCGGTGCCGGTGATCTTGTCGAACGGCAGCCCCTTGCCGATCACGTCGCGGAAATTCAGCGTCAGGAAGCGCGCGAGGCTCTGCAGGCTCAGCACGCCGAGCAGCTTCGCGGCGCCCGGGTCGACCTTCAGGATCTGGCCGTGTTCGAGATCGATCGCGATCTGGCCGCCGAGCGACGGGAAGTCGAGCGCGGTCGGGCCGCCGCGCCAGCCGACCTTGCCGGTCACCGAGCCATGGCCGTCCGCGAGCGTGCGCGGCAGGCCGACGCGGTCGAGCAGCGCGCCCGCGTTGCCGATGTCGAGCTTGAAGTCGAACACGGTGCGGCGCGGTGCGTCGCTCTCGTCGGCGCCGCGGGCGAGTGCGCGGCGCGACGTGCGCCAGTTGCCGGTCGCCGTCAGCTTCGCGTCCGGGTTCGACAGTTCCAGCTTGTCGAGCTGCCAGACCGGCGTGCCGGCTTCGTCGATGTTGCGCGCGTTGACGACGAGGCGGCCGATGTCGTGGTTGCGCGCGACGACCTGGTCGACGATCAGGTCGATGGACGGCATCGGGCGGTCGGTCGGCGTCGGCAGGTTCATCGCGCGGCCGACGAGATCGTGCTGTGCGCTGTCCGGGATCACGAGCTTCGCGAGCCGCGCGTTCAACACGCCCGCGCCGTTGTGGCCGCCGCCCGGCGCCCACGACAGGTAGCCCGACACCTGGTTCGACGCGATGTTCGCCTGCCACAGCTCGTCGACGTGAGACGCGCCGATGATCACGTTTTCCCAGTTGCGCTTGAGCAGCTTCAGCGTGCCGAAGTGGAGCGCGAAACGCTTCGGCGCGAAGCTTGCGAAATCGACGCGCGGCGCGGCCTGCGGCTCCGGCGCGCGCGGCGTGTCGGACTTCAGCGTATGGGCCAGCGCAAGCCACGCGTCGGCGTCCAGTTCATTGACGTCGACGGCCGCGCTCACGCCGTCCTGCGGCATGTCGGGCATCCGGTGAATGCCCATCGCGCCGCGCACCGCTCGCAGCGGCTGGCCGCGCGTCGCGTCGAGCAGGTAGGTCGCGGATACGGGGCCGAGCGTCAGGTCGGCGTGCTCGAGACGCTTGCCGTCCGCCTGCGGCGCCGGCTGCAGCGTGAAGCTGAACGGCATCGGCGTGCCGGCCGCCTTCGCGAACGGCGCGGGGAAATTCAGCGCGACGCCGGTCAGGTCGGAACGCGCGCTGATGTCGGGCAGGCGGCCCGGCGCGCCGCGCACGGCGACCTTGTACGGCGCGTCGCCGACCACGTGCTCGAGCAGCGCGGCGGCCGGGCCGTGCAGGTTCAGGCCGCGCGCGGCGTCGAGTGCGAGCCGGCCGTCGACGTCCACCGTGTACGGCCCGTGCGACTGGAAGTTGCCGTTCGCGCGCACCGGGCCGCCGAGGAAGCGCCCCGACAGTTCGTGCAGCGACGCGCCGGCCTCGGTGAACCGGACACTGCCGCGCAGCGCGGACAGCGGCGGCACGCCGCTGGTCGTCAGCGTGTTGCCGCCGAATGCGAGCGCGCCTTCGACGTGCGTGTGCGGATGCGCGACGTGCTGCGGAATCGTGATCTTGAGCCCGAGCGACGCGGGGCCCTGCGCATCGATCCGCTGGCCGATATGTCCGCTCATCGTGCCGAGTGAGCTGTTGTCCGCGTAGTCGATCAGGTCGGCGAGCGGGCCCTGCGCATGGCCGTCGATGATGAGCGGCGAGTGGGTCGGATTGCCGAGATCGTCGATGCGGCCGGCGACCTTCGTCAGCGCGACGCGCTTGTAGTGTGCGCGGTGGATGTCGAAGCGCAGCTTGTTCTGCGCGAGTTCGAATACGCCGTCGATCCCGTCGAGCGCCGGCCAGACGCTCGGCGTGCCGTTCGCGAGCTTGCGCGGCGGGTACGGCGTCGGTTCGAACCGGCCGCCGGTGAACGGCGCGACGATGTGGAACACGCCGGCGTCCGGCTCGTGTTCGAACGGGAATTTCTCGAGCGGCCCACGGGCGACGATCGACGCGCCCTTGGTCACCTGGCCGTCCTGCAGCGCGTGGCCGAGATAGTCGCGCAGGTGTTCGGACATCCCGGTCGGCAGGTAGCGCGGGATGCGCGCCACCGACGCGCGGGCGAAATCGGCGCGCAGGTCGAGCGTTCCGCGGCCGTGGCCGGGGTTCGCGTACGAGCCCGACACCGCGATTTCGGCATCGGGGTTCGAGACGAGCAGGTCGGGCAGCGAAACGTCGACGCGCGCGTGCTTCTCGCCGGGCGCGGGCGTGATCGTCCATTTCGCATTGCCGCGCAGCCGGTCGAACGTCAGGCGCGGCTCGTCGAATTCGCCGGGCACCGTGACGGCCGCGTTGACCGTGTCGAAATGCGCGGAGCCGCCCGTCTCGTTCGCGTCGACGCGGCCCCACAGGTTCTCGACACCCGGCCAGCCGGCGCGCGGGTGGCCGCGCGGCGAGAGCCCGGGCGGAGGCTCCTGCGCGGCGAAGCTGATGCCCTGGAGATCGCCGAGGAAGCGGTAGCGCACGATCGGCGCGGCGCCCGTGCGCCGCTCCTCGTCGGCGAGGTCGGCATGCGCGGGTTTCGCGCGCTCGACCTCGATGTGATAGTTCGACACCATCCCGCGCGGGTCAAGCTTGATCAGCTCGTTGCGCAGGCGTGCCGGCAGCGGCAGCCCGCGGATGAATTCGCTGAGGATGCCGAGATCGACGCGGTCGCCGACGACGCTCAACAACTGCCCCTGGTTCGCGGTCGGCACGCGGTAGCGGGCCGTCAGCGTCGACAGCGCGAGCGAGCGGGCGAGCGGCGTGCCGTCCGGCAGCGGCGGCTGGCCGAGCTCCGCGTTGAAGCGCGTCAGGTGCAGCGTGTAGTCGTGGCCGGCGTCGAGCTGCATGTCCCAGCCGAAGCCGACCGTCGGCACGTCGAGCCGCGGCTGCGTCGGGCGCACGCGCAGCGCGACGTCCGCGCCTTGCAGGTCGCCGCCCGCCGAATGCAGGTGGCCGTCGCCGAAGGTGGCCCAGATCGCGTTGTCGATCCGGCCCGCGTGGATCGTGAGCGGCATGTCGAGGTAGCGCGCCAGCGTCTGCAGGTCGACCGGGCCCGTCGACAGGTACGCGTCGCCCGTCCAGTTCGCCGGCTTGCCGACCGGCGCGAGCGGCTTGTGCTTGAAGCGCGCACGGAAGTCGAGCGGGCCGAGCAGCAGCGTGCCGTTCGCGGGCGCCTGCAGCGCAGCCTTGTGCACGCGGCCGGCATTGAGCACCGCGAGCCGGATGCCCGACAGCACGAGCTCCGGCGCGTCATGCTGCGCGTCGCGCCAGCGCAGCGTGCCGCCGCGCAGCACGATCGCTTCCTGTTTCAGCAGCCACGTGCCGAACGTGTCGTTGCCGCCGTGGGTGGTCGCCACGCCGACGCCCGCGATGCTCAGCGAGCCGTCGGCCGCCCGCGCGACGACCAGGTCGGGCTGGTCGACGATCAGGCTCGACAGCGCGGGCGACAGCCTCAGCAGCGACATCCACGATAGCGCGGCCGTCGCATGCGGCACCGACAGCGCGACCTTGCCGTCATGGCCGCGGATCGTCAGGTTCGTGAGTTCGACGCCCGGCTGCATGCCGGACCAGTTCGGGGAAAGCTTGCCGATTGAAAGCTGCGCGTGGAGCTTGTCGGACACCGCGCGTTCGATGCGCGGACGGAATTCGTCGATGCGGGGCAGCAGGACGTAGCGCAGCCCGAGGAAGGTGCCGGACGCGATGAAGTAGGTGCCGATCCCGACTGCCAGCGTCACCCTGAACACGCGACGCAAGACCGGATGATCGTGCTTCGGAGGTCCCGCTTCGGGCGCAGCTACGGCGGATTCCTGACGGTCGGACATGCGGCGGACGGGCGGCGATATGGTAGTTTTGCAGACTGACGTTGAAATGTATCACACGGGTTCGTGCCGGCGGCCGATGCGGCAGCGCGGCACGGGCTTTCCGGCGCGCGGTTTCGCGACGGGCGTACCCGCCCCGCGATGCCGCGCCGAGTCCATGGAGCCGGTCGGGAGTGGGGCGCGCATGCGTTCCCGTGCCGGCCGGCCGTTCCGCCAGGCCCGCTTCTCGATGACCGACGCTTCCGCCCTGATCAGCACGTCCTATTCCCGTTACCTGGCCCGCGCGGCCGCCGCGCGACCCGCGCTCGTCGACCAGGTCGCCGCGTGGGCGGCCGCGCCGCTCGGTCGCGCGCAGCTCGACGCGCGCCTCACCGAACTGCTGGCAACGCCGGCCGGCGCCGCCGCGCCGACCGAGGAGCACCTGAAGCGCGCGCTGCGGCAACTGCGCGCCGAGGCATTCGGCGCGGTGGCGGAGCGCGACCTGCGCGGGCTGGCGGACGTCGCCGAGGTGACGGGCGCGATGACCGATCTCGCGGAAGTGGCCGTGCAGCGCTCGCTCGCGCTGCTGTCGGCCGAGCTCGAGGCGCTGTACGGCGAGCCGCGCGGCGCCGACGGCCAGCGCGTCGTGCTCGGCGTGGTCGGGATGGGCAAGCTCGGCGGCCGCGAGCTGAACGTGTCGTCGGACATCGACCTGATCTTCGTCTACGAGGACGACGGCGAGACGACCGGCGGCGCGCGTTCGCCGCTGTCCACGCAGGAATACTTCACGCGGCTCGGCCGGCGGCTGATCGGCGTGTTGTCGGAAGTCACGGCCGACGGCTACGTGTTTCGCGTCGACATGCGGCTGCGTCCGAACGGCGATTCGGGGCCGCTCGTCTGCAGCCTCGGCATGCTCGAGGAGTATTTCTACGTACAGGGGCGCGAGTGGGAGCGCTATGCGTGGATCAAGGGGCGGCTCGTGTCGGAAGGCGACAGCGACGCGGCGCAACGGCTGGCGTCGCAACTCGAGTCGCTCGTCAAGCCGTTCGTGTACCGCCGCTACCTCGACTTCGGCGTGATCGGCGCGATCCGCTCGCTGCACCAGCAGATCCGGCAGGAAGCCGCGCGCCGCGCGTCGATGCGGCCCGACAAGGCCGACGACATCAAGCTCGGGCGCGGCGGGATCCGCGAGATCGAATTCAGTGCCCAGGTGTTCCAGCTGATCCGCGGCGGCCAGGATGCGGAATTCCGCGTGCGGCCGACGCTTGCGGTGCTGCGCCATGCGCAGGCGCGCGGGCTGATCGGCGAGGATGTGCGTGCGCGCCTGACCGAGGCCTACAACTTCCTGCGCACGCTCGAGCACCGTCTGCAGTACCGCAACGACGCGCAGACGCACGCGATGCCGGTCGAGCCGGACGAGCGCGCGGCGCTGGCCGCGTCGCTGGGCTTCGCCGACTATGCGGCGCTGATGACGGTGCTGGACGGCCACCGCACGTTCGTCGAAGCGCAGTTCGACCAGATTTTTGCCGACAAGGCGAGCGGCGCGCCCTGCGGGGCCGGCGACGACACGGCCGCCGCGTGGATCTGGAGCGGCGCGCTGGCCGACGACGGCGAGGACGACGCGCTGGTCGCGCGTCTCGACGGCCTCGGTTTTACGGATCCGGCCACCGTGCTCGCCCGGCTGCGCGCGATCTGGCAGTCGTCGCGCTACACGGGCCTACCGGAAAAGAGCCGGCAGCGCTTCGACAGCGTCGCGCAGCGGGCGCTCGACGCCGCGCCGAACATCGACGCCGCGCGCCGCGACGACACGATCGTGCGCCTGTTCGACCTGCTCGAGACGGTCAGCCGGCGCGGTG
Organism: Burkholderia sp. AU31652; assembly: GCF_002223155.1. Classification (NCBI taxonomy): domain Bacteria; kingdom Pseudomonadati; phylum Pseudomonadota; class Betaproteobacteria; order Burkholderiales; family Burkholderiaceae; genus Burkholderia; species Burkholderia sp. AU31652. Next base: position 220,957 of record NZ_NKFG01000003.1, read on the forward strand.
TCTATCTCGCGCTGCTGACCGAATATCCGGCCGCGCTCGACCGCGTGCTGTCGGTGCTCGGTGCGACGCGCTGGGGCGGCGGCTACCTGATCCGCCATCCGCAACTGCTCGACGAACTGCTCGACGACGAGGCGATCGCGAGCCCGTTCGACTGGCCCGCGTTCAAGGACGCGCTGCGCGCGCGCCTCGCCGCGGCCGACGGCCCCGAGCAACAGATGGACCTGCTGCGGCACGCGCAGCACGCGGAGGTGTTCCGGATCCTGCTGATCGACCTGGCCGGGCAACTGTCGGTCGAGCACGTGAGCGACCGGCTGTCCGAGCTGGCCGACGCGGTGCTCGACGTGACGATCGAAGTCGTCTGGTCGCAGCTCGCGAAGCGCCATCGCGACGTGCCGAAGTTCGCGGTGATCGCGTACGGCAAGCTGGGCGGCAAGGAGCTCGGCTACGCATCGGATCTCGACCTGATCTTCCTGTACGACGACGCCGACGAGCGTTCGGCGGACGTCTACACGACCTTCACGCGGCGCCTGATCACGTGGCTCACCACGGCGACCGGGGCGGGCGCGCTGTTCGACATCGACCTGCGGCTGCGGCCGAACGGCGAGGCCGGGCTGCTCGTCACCGATCTCGACGCGTTCCGCCGCTACCAGCTGCGCGAGGGCGACGCCGCGAATACCGCGTGGGTCTGGGAGCATCAGGCGCTCACGCGGGCCCGCTACAGCGCGGGCGACGCGCAGATCGGCGCGGACTTCGAGGCGATTCGCCAGCAGGTGCTGACGACGCCGCGCGACGGCGGCGTGCTCGCGAAGGAAATCGTCGACATGCGCGGCAAGGTGTTCGCCGGCCACCCGAACCAGACCGAGCTGTTCGACCTGAAGCACGATCGCGGCGGGATGGTCGACATCGAGTTCATCGTCCAGTACTGGGTGCTGCTGCACGCGTCGAGCGATGCCGAGCTGATCCGCAACACGGGCAACATCGCGCTGCTGCGCGAGGTCGCGCGCTTCGGGCTGATGGGTGAGGACGAGGCCGAGCGCGTCGGCGCGGCGTACCGCAAGTACCGGAAGCTGCAGCACAAGCTGCGGCTCGACGGGATGGAGAAGGCGCGGGTCGATCCGGCCGTGGTGGCCGACGAGCGGGCGGCCGTGACGGCGCTGTGGGAGCGCGTGTTCGGCGGAATCTGACCGCGGCACGCCGGGCGCGCGGCAGCGGCCGGCATTGAGATTCGTTTGAGATTGTTTGAGCGGAAGGGCGGGTATCGGAAGAATCCGGCTTTCCGTTCAACCGGTGCCGTGTGCGCCACCAGCGATCTCGACTCATCTTGAAACCTATCCGCTACTCTCTTGCCACGACGGCGCTGTCCGCGGCCGTCGCTGGACTGTTCTCCGTTTCCGCTGGTGCAGCGGAAACGGCTTCCACCCCGCTGAAGAACCTGTCGCGTGGCGATGGCCAGTGCCTGGCCTGGCAGCCGGCCGACAACGCGGCCGTGTTCGCGGCATGCGACGGCAGCGCCGCGCAGGACTGGACCTTCGAGCCGCGCGACGGCTTCCAGCGCATCATCAACGCCGGCGCGAGCGCGGCGCGCGGCACGAAGATGTGCCTGCATTCGGCCACCGGCGACAACGGCATGGGGCGCGTGTCGGTCGGCGTCTGCAGCGAGGGCGACCAGACGATGCGCGACTGGCGAGCGGACATCGGCATCGACGGCCGCGTGTCGTTCGGCAACCGGTACCGGGTCAACACCGGCCGATCCAACGAAGTGCTGGCGCCGCGGGAAGGGAGCGCCGGCGTCGCGATGCAGAACCTGCGCGGCCAGCCGGCGTCGGTCTGGCGGTCGTCCGCATCGATCGCGCCGTCGCAGCGCCCGCTGCTCGGCGACAAGTCGGCGTTGCTGATGGTGACGCACTTCAACGACTCGCAACCGTCCGATAGCGAAGTGGTGCGCAAGGCGGTGTTCGGCGACGGCGACGACTATTCGTCGCTGCGGCGTTATGTCGAGGTCGCGTCGCACGGCAAGCTGACGTTGCACGGTCAGACGCTCGACAGCGTCAACCTGGGCGACCGTCCGGCCAGTTGCGATTCCGGCGCGATTCGCGCGGCGGCGCGCAGCGCGGCGTTCGCCCGCGGCGTGAACCCGGACAAGTTCGACTACCTGTTCGTCGAACTGCCGAAAATGAGCAGCTGCAACTGGGCCGGCCTGGCGGCGGTTCCCGGCAACTGGATCCTGTCGAACGCGAGCGGCCAGGGTTACTGGATGTGGTCCCACGAATTCGGTCACAGCCTCGGCGCGCGGCATCCGGGCTCGCTCGTCAACTGCCCGACGCCGGGCGGCACGGTCGAAGTAGGCAGCGCGTGTCGCGCGGGCGGGGTCGACGATCCGTCCGACACGATGGGCGGCGGTGGACGGCGTTTGTATCCGGCGAGCTACCAGTTGCTCAGAGGCTGGCTGACCGAAGCCGACGTACCCGAGATCAGGGGCGAGGGCACGTACCAACTCGCGCCGCTGTGGGGCAAAGCGTCGGGTGCGAAGGCGTACCGTCTGGCGCGCGCCGACGGCTCGACGCTGTGGCTCGAGTTTCGCCAGCCGCAGCCCGGCTTCGACAACTGGAAGTCCGACGACCCGTTCGTCAATGGCGTGATCGTGCGAACCGTCGCACACGCCGGCAATGTGCTGACCAATACGCTGGTCGATGCGACGCCGGGCAGCGCGCAGGGCATGAAGGACGCGCCGCTGATGCCGGGTCATGCGTTGCACGACACGCTGTCGGGCAAGATCGTCACCGTCAAGTCGGTCGGGCCGAACGGCGCGGTGGTCGAGGTGAAGAACGACGGGGTGCTGCTGCCGCAGGCGGCCGTCATCGGCCCGCAACAGGCGAACGCGGGCGCGACGGTTGTGTTGTCGGGCGCATCGTCGGTCGGCGAGCAGTTGCGCCATGCGTGGACGGCCCCGGCCGGCATCGATGCGAAACCGAACGGCGCGGAACTGAAGTTCGTTGCGCCCGCGTTCGAACGGGACCGCGATTACGCCTTCGATCTGACCGTGACCAACGACAAGGGCTACACGGCGCAGGCGTCGCATGTCGTCAAGGTGAAGGCGCAGGAAATCGTCCCGCCGCCGCGGGCCGCGATCAGCGGGCCGGCGACGGTCGACGGTGGCGCGACCGTCGCGTTGTCCGGCGCGGCGTCGACCGGCAAGGGGCTGAAGTATGCGTGGACCGCGCCGGCAGGACTCGCGATCGACCAGCAGGGTGCGAATGCATCGTTCGTTGCGCCGAAGGCGACGCAGGCGCAGCGCTACGACGTGAAGCTGACCGTGACCGATGCGCAGAACCGCAGTGCGGTGGCGACGCATGGCGTCATGGTGCGTGCCGACGTGGCCACGGGCGCGCCTGCCTGGGACAAGAAGAAGACCTACGCGACGCCGTGCCACGAGGTCAGCCACGCCGGCAAGACCTGGCTCAACGGCTGGTGGGTGCTCGGCGATGTGCCGGGGACGGGCGGTGAGTGGGGCGCGTGGCGCGAGAAGGGTGTCGCGAACATGCACGCGACGTGCAAGGGCAAGTAGGCACGGCGAGGCGCCGGCGCGGGCGACCGCGCTGGCGCGTGCCCCGCGCCGTTCGATCGGGTGCCACCCGGTAAGTTCGTCGTGCCGCGAAGCGCGTCGGATACGTCGGAACCCGTCAAAAGGCCGCTCCGGTATTACCCGGAACGGCCTTTTTTACGTTTTCACGTTGGCTAAGCGTGCATTCCCGCGTATCCGTGCCTTATGCGGCGAGCATTTCCTTCGCGTGCTTGCGCGTGGTCGCCGTGATCTCGAGCCCGCCGAGCATCCGCGCGACTTCCTCGATGCGGTTGGCGCGGTCGAGCGCGACGACGGTCGACACCGTGCCGCCACGGTCGTCGGCGCCTTTTGCGACCTGGTAGTGGTGATCACCGCGCGCGGCGACCTGCGGCAAGTGCGTCACGCACAGCACCTGGCGATCGCGCCCGAGCTGGTGCAGCAGGCGGCCGACCACTTCGGCGACGCCGCCGCCGATCCCCGTATCGACTTCGTCGAAGATCAGCGTCGGCGTCGGGCTTGCCGCGCTGGCGATCACCGCGAGCGCGAGGCTGATCCGCGCGAGCTCGCCGCCCGACGCCACCTTCGCGAGCGGCCGCAGCGGCACGCCGGGGTGCCCGGCGACCCGGAATTCGACCTGCTCGAGCCCGTGCGGGCCGCCGTCGGCGAGCGGCACGAGCGCGACTTCGAAGCTCCCGCCCGCCATCGACAGTTCCTGCATGCCGGCCGTGACGGCCGTGCCGAGCGCCTTGGCGGCCTGTGCGCGTGCCTTGGACAGGTGTTTGGCGTCGGCGAGATAGGCTTCCCGCGCCTTGGCCTGCGCCGCCACGAGCGCGCCGAGATCGGCCGCCGCATCGAGTGCGGCGAGCTGTGCGCGGCGTGCCGCGTGTTCTTCGTGCAGCGTGTCGGGCGGCAAGCGGAACTTGCGGGCGGTCGAGTGCAGCGCATCGAGACGCGTTTCGACCTGCGCGAGCCGTTCGGGATCGAGATCGACGCGCTGCGCATAGTGCTGCAGCGAATAGACGGCCTCCTGCAACTGGATCTCGGCCGGTTCGAGCGACGCGAGCGCGTCGCCGAGCGAGGTGTCGTAGTCGGCGAGGCTGCGCAGCTTCGACACGATCGCGCCGAGCTGCGCGAGCATCGCGTCGTCGGACTCGGACAGCGCGTTGAGCGCACCGCGCACGCCTTCGATCAGGTTCGCCGAATGCGACAGGCGCTTGTGCTCGTTGCTGACTTCGTCCCATTCGCCGGGCTGCGGCGCGAGCTTGTCGAGTTCGGCTAGCTGCCAGGCGAGCTTTTCGCGCTCGAGCTGCAGCTCGCGCTCGTGCGCTTTTGCAGCGTCGATCGCCTGCGTCGCGTCGCGCCACACGCGCCATGCGCGCGCGACGTTCGCGGCATCGGCGACGAGCCCCGCGTGCGTATCGAACAGCTCGCGCTGCGCATCCGGCCGCATCAGCAGCTGGTGCGCATGCTGGCCGTGGATGTCGACGAGCATCTCGCCGAGCTCGCGCAGCTGCGCGAGCGTCGCGCTGGTGCCGTTGATGAACGCGCGCGACCGGCCGTTCGCGTCGATCACGCGGCGCAGCATCACGGTGTCCTCGGTGTCGAACGCGTGTTCGTCGAGCCAGCGCGCGACGCGGTCGTGCGGCGTGAATTCGGCGGTGATGTCGGCGCGGCTGCAGCCGGTGCGCACGACGCTCGCGTCGGCACGTTCGCCGAGCGCGAGGGCAAGGGCGTCGATCAGGATCGATTTCCCGGCACCGGTTTCACCGGAAAACACGGAAAAGCCGCTGTCGAATTCGAGATCGAGCGCGGCGACGATGACGAAGTCGCGGATCGAGAGGTGGCGGAGCATGGTGTCGGGCAGAGCGGCGTCAGGACGCCTTGTCGTCTTCGTTCGAGGCGTGTTCGTTCCAGTGCAGCTTCTTGCGCAGCGTCGCGTAGTAGCTGTAGCCGATCGGGTGCAGGAACGGCACCGTGTGCTTCGAGCGGCGCACCTCGATCGTGTCGTTCAGTTCGAGCGCGGTGAACGACTGCATGTCGAAGTTCACGTTGACGTCGCGCCCGCCGACGATCTGGATCGCGATTTTCGAATCGTCGGGCAGCACGATCGGCCGGTTCGACAGCGCGTGCGGCGCGATCGGCACGAGCACGATGCCCGCCAGCTGCGGATGGAGGATCGGGCCGGCCGACGACAGCGCGTAAGCGGTCGAGCCGGTCGGCGTGGCGACGATCAGGCCGTCCGAGCGCTGGTTGTACATGTACCGGCCGTCGACCGATGCGCGCAGCTCGACCATCCCGGAGAAGCCGCTGCGGTTCACGACGACGTCGTTGAAGGCGAGCGCGTGGTAGATCGGTTCGCCGTCGCGCATGATCCGGGCCTCGAGCAGCGCGCGCTCCTCGCGTTCGAACTTGCCCGACAGGATCACCGGGACGAGCGCCTGCATGTCGGCCGCCGCGATATCGGTGATGAAGCCGAGCCGCCCGTGGTTGATCCCGATCAGCGGTGTCTTGTACGGCGCGAGCTGACGGCCGATGCCGAGCATCGTCCCGTCGCCGCCCAGCACGACCGCCACATCGGCACGCGCCCCGATTTCGGCCGGGGTCAGCGCCGGGTAGCCGGTGATGCCGATCTCGCGCGCGGTCTCGGCTTCGAAGACGACCTCGAAGCCCCGCTTGGCGACGCAGGCGGCCAGCGTGGCGAGCGGCTCGGCGATGTTCGGCGTGTTGCTCCGGCCGACGAGCGCGACAGTGTTGAACTGATTACCGGTTTTCATGCCGGCATTACACCATAGCTCGTTGACGAAAAGAACCGGCTGTGCGCGGTCGGGGCCGGATCGGGCCGGCCCGCGCAACGGTAGCCGACGCCACTCGCCGCGGTCGCGCGGTTGCGCTAAAATTTTCCACCATGCTAGATCCTCGCGCACGAACCCTCCTGAAAACCCTGATCGAACGGTATATCGCCGACGGTCAGCCAGTCGGATCGCGCACGTTGTCCCGTTACTCCGGGCTCGAGCTGAGCCCGGCAACGATCCGCAACGTGATGTCCGACCTGGAGGAGCTCGGCCTCGTGTCGAGCCCGCACACGTCGGCCGGCCGCGTGCCGACGCCGCGCGGCTACCGGCTGTTCGTCGACACGATGCTGACGGTCGAGGCGCCGATCGACGCCGAAGCCGTCGCGCGGCAGGTGCAGAACACGCTGCAGGCGGGCGAGCCGCAGCAGCGGGTCGTGGCGGCCGCCGCGAGCGTGCTGTCGAACCTGTCGCAGTTCGCGGGCGTAGTGCTGACGCCGCGCCGCAGCCACGTGTTCAAGCAGATCGAGTTCATGCGCCTGTCGGACAAGCGCATCCTGCTGATCATCGTCACGCCCGAAGGCGACGTGCAGAACCGGATGCTCGCGACGCCGCGCGATTACTCGCCGTCGCAACTGACGGAGGCGTCCAACTACATCAACGCGCATTTCGCCGGCCTGTCGTTCGACGAGGTGCGCCGCCGCCTGCGCGACGAGATCGACCAGTTGCGCGGCGACATGACCGCGCTGATGCACGCCGCCGTGACGGCCAGCACCGAGGTGCCTGACACCGAGGACACCGTGCTGATTTCCGGCGAGCGCAACCTGCTCGAAGTGGCGGATCTCTCGTCCGACATGGCGCGACTGCGCAAGCTGTTCGACGTATTCGACCAAAAGACGGGCCTCCTGCAACTGCTCGACGTGTCGAGCCACGCCCAGGGCGTGCAGATCTTCATTGGCGGCGAATCGACGCTCGTGCCGATCGAGGAAATGAGCGTCGTTACCGCGCCTTACGAGGTGAACGGGCAGATCGTCGGCACGCTCGGCGTGATCGGCCCGACCCGCATGGCGTACAACCGCGTGATACCGATCGTCGACATCACCGCGCGCCTGCTGTCGCTCACGCTGAGCCAGCAGTAGCCTGCCGTCGCCGGCCCGATCCTGCCCCGTCATCGTGCCGCGGCACCGCGTGTGCCGGCAGTCGGCCGAACGGCCAGCCGACCGGCGCGGAGCGGCCCGCTATAATTGAGAGCCGTCCGGTCCCGTGCCCCGAGCACGTAATTGCCCATGCGTTTCGATCTTGAGCCGCCTTCGAGCACCGCGGCTGCCCATCGCATCGGTGTGCTGCTGATCAATCTCGGCACGCCCGACGCCCCGACACCGCGCGCGGTGCGGCGCTACCTGGCCGAATTCCTGTCGGATCCGCGGGTCGTCGAGATTCCGCAGGCCGTCTGGCAGGTGCTGCTGCGCACGTTGATCCTGCCGCTGCGCGGCCGTGCGTCCGCGAAGAAATACGCGGCGGTCTGGATGCCCGAGGGCTCGCCGCTGCGCGTGTACACCGAGCGCCAGACCGACAGCGTGCGGCACCTGCTCACGTCGAACGGCTATCACGTGATGGTCGACTACGCGATGCGCTACGGCAGCCCGAGCATTTCGCACGCGCTCGCGCAGTTCAAGCGGGCGGGCGTCGAGCGCGTGCTGCTGATGCCGATGTATCCGCAGTACTCGGCGTCGACCACGGCCACGGCGTTCGACGCCGCCTTCGACGCGCTCGCGCGCATGCGCAACCAGCCCGAGGTGCGCACGGTACGGCACTACGCCGACCATCCGGCCTATATCCATGCGCTGGCCGAGCAGGTGCGCCAGTATTGGGCGCAGCACGGCCGGCCCGATTTCGCGGCCGGCGACAAGCTCGTGCTGAGCTTTCACGGCGTGCCGAAGCGCACGCTCGACCTCGGCGATCCCTATCACGACCAGTGCCAGCAGACGGGTGCGCTGCTGATGGCCGCGCTCGGGCTGTCGACGACCGAATGCCGCGTCACGTTCCAGTCGCGTTTCGGCAAGGCCGAATGGCTGCAGCCTTACACCGCGCCGACGCTGCGCGAGTTCGGCGAGGCCGGCGTGCGGCGGGCCGACGTGTTCTGTCCCGGTTTCACGGCCGACTGCCTGGAGACCATCGAGGAGATCGGCATGGAAGTGCGCGACGAGTTCCTCGCCGGCGGCGGCAAGGCGTTCCATCGGATTCCGTGCCTGAATGGCGCGTCCGCGTGGATCGGCGCGCTCGGCGAGATCGTCGCCGAGAATCTGCAGGGCTGGCCGGTCAAGGCCGCGCAGCCCGAAACGGTGAGTTGAGCGCGATGAATTACAAGATTTCGACCGAACCGGGCGCGAAGCTGCGCATCGACAAATGGCTGTGGGCGGCCCGGTTCTTCAAGACGCGCTCGCTCGCGACCGATGCGGTGGACAAGGGGCACGTGAAGATTGGCGGCGCGGCGGTCAAGCCGGCGAAGGAAGTGCGGGTGGGCGACGAGGTCGAGATTGCGATCGACGGCATCGTCTGGCACATTGCCGTGCTCGGCGTGTGCGACGTGCGCGGGCCGGCGAGCGTCGCGCAGACGCTTTACGCGGAGACGGAAGCGGGGCGGGCCGCGCGGCTCGCCGAACTGGAGCGGCGCCGCACGTATCGCGAGCCGGCAGCCGAATTGCACGGCCGGCCGACGAAGCGCGACCGGCGCATCATCGACAGATTTTCTGGTGGGAGCTGAACATCTGGTCGAACGTCGCCCGCGCGCTTCCGTATTCGGTCGTGCGGTCGGTGACGGCTCCCGACAGGCAGATGGTGGTGGTGCCGGCAATGAGTACCAGCGCGACCACCGAGATCGCAAACGTCAGTTTCATGGTACTCCCCTCGAGAAGAAGGGTGAAAACGGCGCCAGGTGGATGTCAGGCGTCAGTCAGCTAGGGGTAAACACGCTTTTCCGACGCTTGAGTGGAGTGTAGTGCAGCGGGCCTGTGCCAAGCTAGTACTTGCCAGGTAAGCGTTGTTACCGGCCGTTTCGCCCGATCTGGCGGACTATGCGGCCGATGCCCCGGCGTGACGCGCGGTTGTTTCGCGGTATTGGAGAATGCCGGCGAATAACCCTCTTGAAATCGTCGTTTTCACCCTTATTTGCACCAGCAATGTGCGGTGCCACCGGATATACGGTCCGGCGGTTGCCGATTTGGCTTCAACCTCTAATCGACTTTCAGCGACATGGAAAACACGCAAGAGAACCCGGCATCCCAATCGGCCGAAGAGATCGGCAGCGAGAAGCAGGCGGCGCAAGGCGCTGCTCCCGCCGCCGAAGCAGCCGACGCGGCGCTCGCGGAGGCTCAAGCCAAGGTCGCCGAGCTGCAGGAGAGCTTCCTGCGGGCGAAGGCCGAAACCGAGAACGTCCGCCGCCGCGCGCAGGACGACGTCTCGAAGGCGCACAAGTTCGCGATCGAGAGCTTTGCGGAGCACCTGCTGCCCGTGCTGGACAGCCTGGAAGCGGCCGTCAACGATACGTCCGGCGACATCGCGAAGGTGCGCGAAGGCGTCGAGCTGACGCTGCGCCAGCTGACGAGCGCGCTCGAGAAGGGCCGCGTCGTCGCGCTGAACCCGGTTGGCGAGAAGTTCGATCCGCACCAGCACCAGGCCATTTCGATGGTGCCGGCCGACCAGGAGCCGAACACCGTCGTCACCGTGCTGCAAAAGGGCTACATGATCGCCGACCGCGTGCTGCGTCCGGCGCTCGTCACCGTCGCGCAGCCGAAGTAAGGCCGTCGCGATGCTGCCAGCCGGCGTCGATCCGGCCGCGTTCGACGCGTTCGACATGCAGGCGCTGGACGCCGGCACGTTCGACGCGGCGATCGACGGCGCGGGCGATGCGCTCGCGGTGGTGTTCTTCTGGGGCGTCGACTGCTTCAACTGCGAGATCGCGAAGAAGGCGATGCTCGCCCAGCCCGACGCGATCCGCGCGCTGGACCTGAAGTGGTTCCATTGCAACGTGTACGAACACCACCAGCTGGGGCGCCGCTTCGGGCTGCACGGCGTGCCGACGTGGTTCTTCTTCCACCGCGGCAAGCGGCTCGGCCGCGCGACGGGCTGGCATGGCCTCGCGCAGTTCCAGGCAGCGGTGTCGGCGGCACGCGCGAAAATCGCCGCGGCGGGCGGCAATCCGCTGGGCGGCAATCCGTCGGGGGCGATCCGCTAGCCGGCAGCGATTGAAAAAATTTAATATCCGCATCGCACGTCGGGTCTTGAAAACGAACCGGACGGACGCATTTCGGGAACAGAGTTGAATTCTGGCGCGCGAAACCGCCCCAAAGCGCGGGATTTTGCGCAGCAAACAAGCATTTCTGGAGATTAGGAAAAAATGGGAAAGATCATCGGTATTGACCTCGGCACCACGAACTCGTGCGTCGCCATCATGGAAGGCAACCAGGTCAAGGTCATCGAGAACTCGGAAGGCACGCGCACCACGCCGTCGATCATCGCCTACATGGACGACAACGAAGTGCTGGTCGGCGCGCCGGCCAAGCGCCAGTCGGTGACCAACCCGAAGAACACGCTGTTCGCCGTGAAGCGCCTGATCGGCCGCCGCTTCGAAGAGAAGGAAGTCCAGAAGGACATCGGCCTGATGCCGTACGCCATCATCAAGGCCGACAACGGCGATGCATGGGTCGAGGCACACGGCGAGAAGCTCGCGCCGCCGCAAGTGTCGGCGGAAGTGCTGCGCAAGATGAAGAAGACGGCCGAAGACTACCTCGGCGAGCCGGTCACGGAAGCCGTGATCACGGTGCCGGCGTACTTCAACGACAGCCAGCGCCAGGCAACCAAGGACGCCGGCCGCATCGCGGGCCTCGAAGTCAAGCGGATCATCAACGAGCCGACCGCGGCTGCGCTCGCGTTCGGCCTCGACAAGGCCGAGAAGGGCGACCGCAAGATCGCCGTGTATGACCTCGGCGGCGGTACGTTCGACGTGTCGATCATCGAAATCGCGGACGTCGACGGCGAAATGCAGTTCGAAGTGCTGTCGACCAACGGCGACACGTTCCTCGGCGGTGAAGACTTCGACCAGCGCATCATCGATTACATCATCGGCGAGTTCAAGAAGGAGCAGGGCGTCGACCTGTCGAAGGACGTGCTCGCGCTGCAGCGCCTGAAGGAAGCCGCTGAAAAGGCGAAGATCGAGCTGTCGTCGAGCCAGCAGACCGAAATCAACCTGCCGTACATCACGGCTGACGCGTCGGGCCCGAAGCACTTGAACCTGAAGATCACCCGCGCGAAGCTGGAAGCGCTGGTGGAAGACCTCGTCGAGCGCACGATCGAACCGTGCCGCATCGCGATCAAGGACGCAGGCGTCAAGGTGTCGGACATCGACGACGTGATCCTGGTCGGCGGCCAGACGCGCATGCCGAAGGTGCTGGAGAAGGTGAAGGAATTCTTCGGCAAGGATCCGCGCCGTGACGTGAACCCGGACGAAGCCGTCGCAGTCGGCGCGGCGATCCAGGGCCAGGTCCTGTCGGGCGACCGCAAGGACGTGCTGCTGCTCGACGTGACCCCGCTGTCGCTCGGCATCGAGACGCTCGGCGGCGTGATGACGAAGATGATCAGCAAGAACACGACGATCCCGACGAAGCACGCCCAGGTGTACTCGACGGCGGACGACAACCAGGGCGCCGTGACGATCAAGGTGTTCCAGGGCGAACGCGAAATGGCAGCCGGCAACAAGCTGCTCGGCGAGTTCAACCTCGAAGGCATCCCGCCGGCACCGCGCGGCGTGCCGCAGATCGAGGTGACCTTCGACATCGACGCGAACGGCATCCTGCACGTCGGCGCGAAGGACAAGGCGACCGGCAAGGAAAACAAGATCACGATCAAGGCGAATTCGGGTCTGTCCGAGGCTGAAATCGACCAGATGATCAAGGACGCGGAAGCGAACGCAGCGGAAGATCACAAGCTGCGCGAGCTGGCTGATTCGCGCAACCAGGGCGACGCGCTGGTCCACAGCACGAAGAAGGCGCTGACCGAGTACGGCGACAAGCTGGACGCGGGCGAGAAGGAAGCCATCGAAGCGTCGCTGAAGTCGCTCGAGGAAGTGCTGAAGGACTCGTCGGCCGACAAGGCTGCGATCGACGCGAAGGTCGAGGAGCTCGGCAAGGTGTCGCAGAAGCTCGGCGAAAAGATGTACGCCGACATGCAGGCCCAGCAAGCAGGTGCGGCCGGTGCAGCGGGCGCAGCGGAAGGCGCGGCCCACGCGGGCGGTGCGCAACAGGCTGCCGACGATGTCGTCGACGCCGAGTTCAAGGAAGTGAAGAAGGACTAAGCCGGGTTGCCCCGGTGCCGCACGCCGCGCGCCACCCGCGCGCGGCGTGCGGCTGACGGGTTGGCTGACAAGCGGTCTGTCTTTCCTTCCGGATGGCCGGATCGACTCCACGCCTGGCGGGCTTCGCGGCCCTCCGGGCACATTTGTTTTTTGGCGGGTGCTGCACGCGCCGTCCGCGGCGGGCGCAGCGCCAGACGAGTCGAGAGACTTTACTGCAGGCGAAAGGAGCCACCGCGTGCGCGATGCGTGGCGGCACAGTGAATCGATATGGCGAAACGGGATTACTACGAGGTTCTGGGCGTCGCGAAGAATGCGAGCGACGACGAAATCAAGAAGGCGTATCGCAAGCTTGCGATGAAGTATCACCCTGACCGCAATCCGGACAGCAAGGATGCGGAAGAGCATTTCAAGGAGGTGAAGGAAGCCTATGAAATGCTGTCGGACGGCCAGAAGCGGGCAGCGTACGACCAGTACGGCCACGCGGGCGTCGATCCGAACATGGGCGGTGCGGGCGCACAGGGCTTCGGCGGCTTCGCGGACGCGTTCGGCGACATCTTCGGCGACATCTTTGGCCAGGCGGCGGGCGGCGCCGCGCGCGGCGGCCGTGGCGGCCCGCAGGTGTATCGCGGCGCCGACCTGCGCTACAGCATGGAAATCACGCTCGAGCAGGCCGCACACGGCTACGACACGCAGATCCGCGTGCCGAGCTGGGTGTCGTGCGAGGTCTGCCACGGGTCGGGTGCGAAGCCCGGCACGAAGCCGGAAACCTGCCCGACCTGTCACGGCCAGGGCACGGTGCGCATGTCGCAGGGCTTCTTCAGCATCCAGCAGACCTGCCCGAAGTGCCACGGCACGGGCACCTACATCCCCGAGCCGTGCGTGCATTGCCACGGGTCGGGCAAGGTGAAGGAAACCAAGACGCTCGAAGTGAAGATCCCGGCCGGGATCGACGACGGGATGCGGATCCGCTCGGCCGGCAACGGCGAGCCGGGCATCAACGGCGGGCCGCCGGGCGACCTGTACGTCGAGATCCACATCAAGCCGCATTCGGTGTTCGAGCGCGACGGCGACGATCTCCACTGCCAGATGCCGATCCCGTTCACGACCGCCGCGCTCGGCGGCGAGATCGAGGTGCCGACGCTGGCCGGCCGTGCGTCGTTCCCGGTGCCGGAAGGCACGCAGTCGGGCAAGACGTTCCGCCTGCGCGGCAAGGGCATCAAGGGGCTGCGTTCGAGCATCGCGGGCGATCTGTACGTCCACGTGCAGGTCGAGACGCCGGTGAAGCTGACCGACAACCAGCGCGACCTGCTCAAGCAGTTCGAGAAATCGCTGGCCGAGGGCGGCGCGCGTCACAGCCCGCAGAGCAAGAGCTGGTTCGACCGTGTGAAGAGCTTCTTCGAGTAACTCGAGTAACAGCATGACTGAAGGCAACGAGAGCGCGTCGTTCGCGCTCTTGGACGATTGCGACTCGACCGCGTTCGCGCGGTCGAGTCGTTTGTATTCGGGGTTCGTGCGCGAACGCGTGTGCACGGATCCGGCTCGGCTCGACGAGGTCGACGCGGCGGTGGCGCAGGATCTGCGCGACGGGCTGCATGCGGTCGTCGTCGGCGATTACGAATTCGGACGAGATTTGCAACGAGCGCAGCCGGGCCATGCCCCGCTGCGCTTTTTGCTGTTTGCGCGCTGCGAGCGCCTGTCGCGCGACGAAGTCGACGCGTGGCTCGCGCAGCAGGATGGCGGCGGCGCGCCGTCGATCGCGGGCGTCGCGCATGTCGAAAAGAGCGTGTCGCGCGATGCGTTCGATGCAGCGATCGCCGCGGTGCACGACGCGCTGCGCGCGGGCGATTCGTATCAGGTCAACTACACGTACCGGCTGAACTTCGACGTGTTCGGCACGCCGCTCGCGCTGTACCGGCGGCTGCGCGCGCGCCAGCCCGTGCGCTACGGCGCGCTGATCGCGTTGCCCGACGGACCGTGGGTCGTGTCGTGCTCGCCCGAGCTGTTCGTCGAGAAGCACGGCGACGTGCTGCGCGCGCGGCCGATGAAGGGCACGGCACCGCGTTCGGCCGACCCTCGCGACGATGCGGCGGCGGCCACGTTCCTCGCGAACGATCCGAAGAACCGCGCGGAAAACGTGATGATCGTCGACCTGCTGCGCAACGACGTGTCGCGGATCGCGCGCACCGGCACGGTCCGCGTGCCGGCGCTGTTCTCCGTCGAGCCGTATGCGTCGGTGTGGCAGATGACGTCGACGGTCGAGGCCGGCTGGCGCGACGGGACGACGTTCGCGCAGATGCTGCGTGCGCTGTTTCCGTGCGGATCGATCACGGGCGCGCCGAAGCACAAGACGATGGAACTGATCGACGCGATCGAGTCGACGCCGCGCGGGCTCTATACGGGCGCGATCGGCTGGCTCGATGCGCCGAATGAAGTCGCGGGCGATGCGTCGCACGGCGGCACGGCCGGCTGCGGCGATTTCTGCCTGTCGGTGGCGATCCGGACGCTGACGCTCGATGCGGCCGGCGTTGGCAACGACGCGGACGGCACGGTCACTGCCGCAGCCGGCCGGCGCTGCGGCACGATGGGCGTCGGCGCGGGCATCGTGCTCGACAGCGTCGCGGCCGACGAATATGCGGAGTGCGAATTGAAAGCGCGATTCATGACGGACGCCGATCCCGGCTTCCAGCTGTTCGAAACGACGGCCGCCACGCGTGCGGACGGCATCCGGCATCTCGATCGCCATCTCGCGCGGCTGCAGCGTAGCGCGGATGCATTCGGCTTCCGCTTCGACGCCGACGCATTGTGTCGCGAGATCGATGCGCGCTGCGCGGCGTTCGACGGCGACGGCGCTTACCGGATGAAGCTCGCGCTCGCGAAGGACGGCACGATCGAGATCATCACGGCGCCGCTCAAGCCGCAGCCGGTGGGGCCGGTCGGCGTGCTGCTGGCGCCCGCGCACGGCTTCGCGCCGACCCGTGCGGGCGATGCGCTGCTGCTGCACAAGACCACACGCCGCGCCGAATACGATCGCGCGTGGCAGGCGGCGGAGGCGCTCGGCGGCTTCGACATGCTGTTCGTCAACGAGCGCGGCGAGGTGACGGAAGGCGGGCGCTCGAACCTGTTCGTGAAGCTCGATGGCCAGTGGGTGACGCCGCCGCTCGAGTCCGGCGTGCTGCCGGGCGTGATGCGCGGCGTGCTGCTCGACGATCCGGTACTCGGCGCAAAAGAGCGTGCGCTGACGCTCGACGATGTGCTGAACGCGGATGAGTTGATGATTTGCAATGCGCTGCGCGGGCCGGTGGCGGCGCGGCTGATTCACGGCTGCACATCGGCCTGAACGCAGATTACTTCTGCGGTGTACATTGCCAGCTTTGTACGATGGCGTGCCCACGTCTGTAGCGCGCGACGCAAGTCTGTGCCTGCTTGCCCAGTGGCCGTGCGATTACAACGCTCGTATTGCCGTAGTCGCACGAAATCCAGTAGTCTTCACGGCTTTCGGCGAGCGACCAGATATAAATGTCGCCTTTGGACTCGGAGCGCGAGCGGTTCGGCAACAACGACGCCATCCGATCCGGCGGCCCTGACCAGAAGGTGACGCTGGCAAGCGGATAGGAGCTTTGCGTGTCGAAGCTTTTCCAACCATCGGGCGGTTGACCGTCGAGCTGCTGGGTAACGGCGAGTCGCGTAGGACAATCCGTTGTCGCGGCGGACGCGGGTGATGCGACGAGCGAAACGTATGCGAGCGCAGCGACGGCGAGCAATCGATACGGATTTTGGCGGATGAGCATCATCATTTCACGACAGAAAATGCATCGGCGTTATTGCTCGGGTCGATGTAACGGCCATTTTTGTCTTTGCCTTTGAACGGAATGCATCTCCTCTGAATTGCCTTGAGTGAGCGCCATTGTTCAACGACGTGGATACCGCGCACATCCTGGCCCAGATAGAACGCCGCATGATTGCCATGCGATCGGCTTGGGTAGCGATCATTCTCGAAAGTTGCAATCACGGTTCCGGCGCGAATACTCCAGTCGCCGCTTGCTTTTTTTCCGGGCGCCAGATGGCGGTGGGGCCGACGGAAGTATAAATTTTGACCAGCGCGACGCATTCGCCGTCGCCCGCCAGCTTTTGCCCGACGAGTTCGGCCGCCTTCTCATACACATGAGCCATCTTTTACCACTCCTTCGGTTGACGAAGGTTTGATGGTCGCAGCGGCGAAGATGAGCGGAAATAGGACGAGTTAGAAAGTACGCGTTGTCCGGCGATGCTGTACGAGAAACGGCATACCGTATTGCTGGCCGCGTCAGCGAGTGTGTTATGCGGTCGTCGGCAGCGCCCCGGCGCTGCCGGCCCGATCAGAACGAGTGTTCCGGGCCCGGGAACGAACCATCCTTCACCGCGCGCACGTACGCTTCGACGGCCGCCTGGATGTTCGGCTCGCCCTGCATGAAATCCTTCACGAAGCGCGGCCGCTTGCCGGGGAACACGCCGAGCATGTCGTGCAGCACGAGCACCTGGCCCGAGCAGTCGGCGCCTGCACCGATGCCGATCGTCGGCACGCGCAGCATCTGCGTGACCTCGGACCCGATCAGCGTCGGCACGGCTTCGAGCAGGACGACCTGCGCCCCGGCCGCTTCGACCGCACGCGCGTCGCGCAGCAGTTGCGCGGCGCCGGCTTCGGTCTTGCCTTGCACCTTGAAGCCGCCGAACGCGTGCACCGACTGCGGCGTGAGGCCCACGTGCGCACACACGGGCACCGCGCGCTCGACGAGGAAGCGGACCGTCTCGGCGAGCCATTCGCCGCCTTCGAGCTTGACCATCTGCGCACCAGCGCGCATCAGCTTGACGCTGCTTGCGAATGCCTCGGCCGGCGTGCCGTACGTGCCGAACGGCAGGTCGGCCATGATCAGCGCGCGCGGCTGCGCGCGGGCGACGCAGGCGGTGTGATACGCGATGTCGTCGAGCGACACGGGCAGCGTGGTCGTGTGGCCCTGCAGCACGTTGCCGAGCGAATCGCCGATCAGCAGCACGTCGACGCCCGAACGGTCGAGCAGTGCGGCAAAGCTCGCGTCGTAGCAGGTGAGCATCGCGATCTTCTCGCCGGCGTCGCGCATTGCCTGCAGCTTGGGCACCGTGACGGCAGGCCGGCTCGATTCCTGGAGATAGGTCATGGGAAATCCGGTTCGAATAGGTGAGGAACGACAGGCGAGGACGCGTCAGCGCGTCGTCTCGCCCTTGACGAAGAATTCCTTGCGGCCGCGCATCGTCTCGATGCGCTCGACCAGCAGGGCGAGATCTTCGGGGGAATCCAGCGGATTCAGGTGTTCCGCGGCGACCGTCAGCACTGGCGTGCGGTCGTAGTGGTAGAAGAATTCGTTGTACGCGTCGACGAGCGAGCGCAGGTACGCATCGCTGATCTGCAGCTCCATCGGCAGCCCGCGCTTCTGGATGCGCGAGAACAGCACTTCGGGGCTCGCCTGCAGGTAGACGACGAGATCGGGCGACGGCGCCTGCGGCACGTCCACGTGCGTCGCGACCGAGCGGTAGAGCTGCCACTCGTCTTCCGGCAGGTTCAGCCGCGCGAAGATGTCGTTCTTCTGCGGCATGAAATCGGCGATGACCGGGCGGCCCGTTTCGAGCGCACTGATCAGCTCGCGCGCCTGCTGCGCGCGCTGCAGCGCGAACGACAGCTGCACGGGCAGCGCGTAGCGCGCGGTATCGCGATAGAAGCGTTCGAGGAACGGGTTGTCCTGCGGGCGCTCGAGCAGCGTCTGCATCGACCAGCGTTCGCCGAGCAGGCGCGCGAGCGTCGTCTTGCCGACGCCGATCGGGCCTTCGATCACGAGATAGCGGTGCGGGGCGCGCAGGTCGGGCGCGGTGACGGTGAGGGGAGTCGGGGTCATCGGCAGCGGTTCTTGTCGGCGTCTTCGCTGGCAGCGAGCGCCTTCTGCATCAGGCACTGGCAGGTCTGCACCTTCTCGACGCGCTGGTCCGCGACGGCGGCGAGGAAGGTGTCGGCCCGGCCGCGCGCGGGGATGTCGAGTGCCGGCTCGATCTCGACGAGCGGCACGAGCGCGAACGCACGGTCGGTGAGGCGCGGATGCGGGACGATCAGGTCGGGCTCGTCGATCGAATCGTCGCCGAACAGCAGGATATCGAGATCGAGCGTGCGCGGCGCATTGCGATACGGGCGCTCGCGGCCGAAGTGATGTTCGATCTTCTGGCACAGCGCGAGCAGCTCGCGGGCCGACAGCGTCGTGTCGAGCTTGACGACGCAGTTGTAGTAGTCGTCGCCGCCCGCTTCGAAGGGCGCCGTGCGATACAGGCTCGATTTGCCGAGGATCGAGATGGTGCGCTGCTGCGCAAGGCACACCACCGCGTCCTTCAGGGTCTGGCGCGCATCGCCGAGATTCGCCCCCAGTCCGATATATGCAACCGTCATGGCATCACTTCCTACGTCGTTCGCCGGCGAGCGCGTCAGTCGTCGGAACCGCCCGAGGCGTCCGGTGCCGGCTCGGCGGCACCTTCACCCGGCTTGCGGTTTCGCACGCCGCCGCGGCGGCGCCGCTTGCGGGGCGATTTTTCCTTCGTGCCGCCCTGCGTGAGCAATGCCTCGCGAGCGGCCGCGTCGCCTTCGATGAAATCCGTCCACCACTGTCCGACTTCCATATCGAGCTCGCCGGATTCGCAGCGTAACAGGAGGAAATCATACCCCGCTCTAAACCTTTGGTGTTCCAGCAGCCGCATCGCGCTGCGGCCCGAGCGTTTCTCGAGACGCAGCTGCAGGCCCCAGATCTCGCGCATGTCGGCCGAGTAACGCTTGTGGATCGCGAGTTTCTCGGTCTGCATGTCGAGCACGTCGTCCATCGCGCGATGGAGCGCCGGCACCGGGATTTCGCCTTCGGCCGTGTATTGCTCGAAGCGCTGGCGCATGTCGTGCCACAGCAGCGTCGCGAACAGGAAGCCCGGCGAGACCGGCTTGCCGGCGCGCACGCGTGCATCGGTGTTGTTCAGCGCGAGCGTGATGAACTTCTCGCCCTGCGGCTGTTCGAGCACGACGTCGAGCAGCGGCAGCAGCCCGTGGTGCAGGCCCTCCTTGCGCAGCCGCTGCAGGCACGCGAGCGCGTGGCCCGACAGCAGCAGCTTCAGCATTTCGTCGAACAGGCGCGCGGCCGGCACGTTGTTGATCAGGTCGGCGAGCGCGTTGATCGGTTCGCGCGTATGCGGCTCGATCTCGAAACCGAGCTTGGCTGCAAAGCGCACGACGCGCAGCATCCGCACCGGATCCTCGCGGAAGCGCGTGGCCGGATCGCCGATCATCCGCAACAGGCGGGCGCGCACGTCGGCCATCCCGTCGTGGTAGTCGAGCACCGTCTGCGTCGACGGGTCGTAGTACATCGCGTTGATCGTGAAGTCGCGGCGCGCGGCGTCTTCGTGCTGCTCGCCCCACACGTTGTCGCGCAGCACGCGGCCGCTCGCGTCCACCGCGTGCGTGCGGCGATCGAGTTCGTCGCGCTTCAGGCGCTTCGGCGGCTCGGCAGCGGCCGCCTCGGGCGGCGCATCGACCAGCGCGCGGAACGTCGAGACCTCGATCAGCTCCTGGCCGAACTGCACGTGCACGATCTGGAAGCGGCGGCCGATCAGGCGTGCGCGGCGGAACAGGCGCTGCACCTCGGTCGGCGTGGCGTCGGTCGCGACGTCGAAGTCCTTCGGCGCGATGCCGAGCAGCAGGTCGCGTACCGCACCGCCGACGATGAAGGCACGGAAGCCCGCCTGCTGCAGCGTGTCGGTCACGCGCACGGCATTCTTCGAGATCAGCGCCGGGTTGATGCCGTGCACGCTGGCCGGCACGACGGTCGGTTCATGGTTGCTGCGCGGTTTCTTCGCGCCGCCACCGCGGGCGCCCTTCGGGGCGCGCGGGGTAGCCGGGGCCGCTTCGTCGGCCGGGGCCGTTGCGGGAGACGTTTGCTCGGTTTCGTCCTGGCCGAGCAGCTTGCGGATGAATTTTTTGATCACGACGTTCAGAAGAGATCGAGGATGCGCCAGCCGCGGTTGCTTGCATGCGCACGCAGCGTGTCGTCAGGGTTGGTCGCGATCGGGTCGGTGACTTTCTCGAGCAACGGGATGTCGTTGTGCGAGTCGCTGTAGAAATAGGTGTGCGGGAAGTCGCTCCATTGCTTGCCGAGCGACGCGAGCCACGCTTCGGTCCGCACGATCTTGCCTTCGCGATAGCTCGGCGTGCCGGTCGGCCGGCCCGTGTACGGCGAATCGGGATGCCCGTCGGTCGTTTCGACCTCGCAGGCGATCAGCGTGTCGACGCCGAACGCGGACGCGATCGGGCGCGTGATGAATTCGTTGGTCGCCGTCACGACGCAGCACAGGTCGCCCGCATCGAGGTGCTTGCGCACGAGCTCGAGCGCGGCGGGTGTCATGGCGGGCCGGATCACCTCGTGCATGTACTGATCGTGCCATTCGGCCAGCTGCGCGCGCGAATATTTCGCGAGCGGCGTGATCATCGCCGTGAGGTACGCGTGGATGTCGAGCTTGCCGGCCTTGTAGTCGGCGAAGAACTGATCGTTCTGACGCGAGAAGCTTTCCGCGTCGACGATGCCGAGCTTCACCATGAAGCGGCCCCATTCGTGGTCGCTATCGGTCGGGATCAGCGTGTGATCGAGGTCAAAGAGTGCCAGATTAGTCATGGAAGCGCATTTTACTCGAAGCGGTTCGGGCCCGTGCCCGGTGGTGTGATGTCGTCGCCGGGACGCGCCAGCATGCGGCGCAGCAACGGCAGCGTGACGGCGCGTTTCTGCTCGAGCGAGAAGCGGTCGAGCGCGTCGAGCAGCGCCATCAGGCTCGGCATGTCGCGGCGGAAATGGGTCAGCAGGTAGGCGGCGATGTCGTCGGTGAGCGCGATTCCGCGCTCCTTCGCCGCGAGCTTGAGCACGGCGATCTTGCCGGCGTCGGACGGCGGCGACAGGTGGAACACGAGCCCCCAGCCGAGGCGCGTGCGGAGATCCTCGCGCACGTCGAGCGCGAGCGGTGCCGCGGGGCCCGCCGCGACGAACGCGCTCGACGGGTGCGCGCGCACTTCGTTGAACAGGTTGAACAGCGCGACCTGCTGCGTGTCGCTCATCCGGTCGCAGTCGTCGATCGCGTAGATGCCGATGCGCGGGTCGAACGTGAACGCGCCGAGCGGGCTCTGCGGCGTCAGGTAGCGCGCATAGCCGTACGACGCGTCGCTCACGAGCGCCTGCAGCAGATGGGTGCGGCCGCAGCCGGGCTCGCCCCAGATGTAGAACGACCGGTCCGGCACGGGGCCCGCCGCGAGCGCGAGGTCGAGCTTCTGCAGGCGCGAGATGAGCTCGTCGTTCTCCTCGTTCATGATGAAGTTGTCGAACGTGGCGGGCGGCGGCGTGCCGAGATCGAGCGTCAGTTGACGAGACACAACAGTCACAATGCGGGTCGGTTGAAAATACGCGCGCCGTACGCCGGGCACGCGCCGGGGCTTGCGTCTTCACGGGCTTCACGCGCGGCCGCACGCACGGCGCCACGCCGGTTTCGGCGCGGTTCGCTCGGCGATGAAAACGGGGACGTGTTGACCAAGATGCAATCCCTGACGATTCGGTGCTGGGAATTCCGGCCAACGGGCCGGCTTCGGGTAAAATCGCATTTTACCGACCTTCTCGCATTCCCCCATGAATCCTCCGAAATCCGCTCCCGACGCTCAGGGTCTGTCCTATCGCGACGCAGGTGTCGACATCGACGCGGGCGACGCACTCATCGACAAGATCAAGCCTTTTGCGAAGAAAACCCTGCGCGACGGCGTGCTCGGCGGCATCGGCGGGTTCGGCGCGCTGTTCGAGGTGCCGAAGAAGTACAAGGAGCCCGTGCTCGTATCGGGCACCGACGGCGTGGGCACCAAGCTCAAGCTGGCGTTTCATCTGAACAAACACGACACCGTCGGCCAGGATCTCGTCGCGATGAGCGTGAACGACATCCTCGTGCAGGGCGCCGAGCCGCTGTTCTTCCTCGACTACTTCGCGTGCGGCAAGCTCGACGTCGACACCGCCGCAACGGTCGTCAAGGGCATCGCGCAGGGTTGCGAACTGTCGGGCTGCGCGCTGATCGGCGGTGAGACGGCCGAAATGCCGGGCATGTACCCGGACGGCGAATACGACCTGGCCGGCTTCGCGGTCGGCGCGGTCGAGAAGAGCAAGATCATCGACGGCAGCACGATCGCCGAAGGCGACGTGGTGCTGGGCCTCGCATCGAGCGGCATCCACTCGAACGGCTTCTCGCTCGTGCGCAAGATCATCGAGCGCGCGAACCCCGACCTGTCGGCCGATTTCCACGGCCGCTCGCTGGCCGACGCGCTGATGGCCCCCACGCGCATCTACGTGAAGCCGCTGCTCGCACTGATGCAGAAGCTGTCGGTGAAGGGCATGGCGCACATCACGGGCGGCGGTCTCGTCGAGAACATTCCGCGCGTGCTGCGCGAAGGCCTCACCGCCGAGCTCGACCAGAACGCATGGCCGCTGCCGCCGCTGTTCAAGTGGCTGCAGGAGCACGGCGGTGTCGCCGATGCCGAAATGCACCGCGTGTTCAACTGCGGCATCGGCATGGCCGTGATCGTGTCGGCGGCCGATGCCGACGCAGCGATCGCCGACCTGACCGCCGCCGGCGAACAGGTGTGGAAGATCGGTACCGTGCGTGCGACCCGCGAAGGCGAGGCGCAGACGGTCGTGGTCTGACGCACTGCCCGCAGCAGATGCAGCAAGGAAAGCCGCCCGGAGTCGATCCGGGCGGTTTTTTTTCGGGCGTTGCGTGGCGTACGGGCGCGCGCCGATGAAGGAGGGACGACGATGACCGAAGACGAACGCGCGATCCGCGAGCTCGTGGACAACTGGTTCGTGTCGAGCCGGCGTGGCGACCTGGCGACGGTGCTCGACCTGATCGCCGACGACGCGATCTTCATGGTGGCCGGCAAGCCGCCGTTCGACAAGGCGGCGTTTGCGGCCGCGTCGCGCGACGCGAACGCCGGGGGCGGCAACGCGCCGACGATCGACGGCCGTTACCGGATCGACGAACTGCGCGTGCTGGGCGACTGGGCGTACATGCGCAATTTCATCGAGATCGAGGCGACCCCGCCGGGCGGTGAGACGATCCGCCGGTCGGGCCATACGCTGACGATCTTCCGCAAGGCCGATGGCCGCTGGCAGCTCGTGCGCGACGCGAATCTGGTGACGCTCGCGCAGTGAGCGCGGCGGTGCGCGCCGACGCTCATGCGGACGGCCGTGCCGCGCCCGCCGGCCGCGCACCGGCCAGCAACGGCGGGACCAGCAGATAAAGCAGCGCGGCCGCGGCCCAGACGAGCCCCGGCCACGTCGCACGTGTCGCCGCATAGGTCGCGGTGACGACCAGCGGCCCCGCGACGCCGATCAGGCTCGCCACGCTCGCGAGCGCGCCCTGCAGTTCGCCCTGGCGCGCATCGTCGACCTGCCGCGCGAGCATCGCCTGCAGGGCCGGCAGCGTCATTCCGCCTGCCGCGAACAGCGGCAGCAGCGCGAACGGCACCCACGCGGCGGTCGCGAACGCGATCGCCGCGAGCCCGAGCGCGTCGCCCGCGAGGCCCAGAGCCAGCGCGCGGCGCTCGCCGAGCCGCGCGATCAGCGGCCCGATCGCGAAGGCCTGCGCGAGTGCGTGACACGCGCCGTACCCCGCCAGCGACAGCCCCGCGATCGGCGTCGACCAGCCGAAATGCTCCTGGCCGTACAGGATCCACAGTGTTGCGGGCGCCTGCGACACCAGCGCCACGATCACGTAAATGCCGATCAGCGGTGCGAGCGCGGGCGTGCCGGTCAGCCGGCGCAGGCTGGCGAACGGATTGAGCGCGCCAACCGCATGGCCTTCGCGGACTGAACGCGGCCGCGATTCCGGCAGCGCACGCCAGACGAGCGCGAGATTGAGCGCGTTGAGCACGGCGGCTGCGACGAACGGTGCGCGCAGGTGCAGCGCGCCGAGCAGGCCGCCGATCAGCGGGCCGGCGATGAAGCCGATGCCCATCATCGCGCCGAGCTGGCCGAAGCGTCGTGCGCGGTCGGGTTCGGCGGTGACGTCGGTGACATAGGCAGTCGCGACCGCGACGTTCGCGCCGGTGATGCCCGCGATCAGCCGCCCGACGTAAAGCCAGGCGAGCGTCGGCGCGAGCGCCATCAGCAGGTAGTCGAGCGCGGCGCCCGCGAGCGACGCGAGCAGGACGGGCCGGCGGCCGAAGCGGTCGCTCAGCGCGCCGAGCAGCGGGGCGCACAGGAACTGCGCGAACGCGTACAGCGCGAGCAGGATCCCGTAATGGGTGTCGGTGGTGCCTGCGTCGGCGAGCGAGCGCAGCAGCCCGGGCAGGATCGGCATCACGATCCCGACGCCGATCGCGTCGAGCAGGACCGTGGCCAGGATGGCAATCAGGGATGGATTCAAGAGCGTGACTCTATCGGTGATAGAGTGGCGATTATTCCACAGCTTTCCCTATCGGTGATAGAGATGAAGGACACAGGGGCGCGGCTGACGCGCGACACGGTATTGCGCGCGGCGCTTGACCTGCTCGACGAAGTCGGTATCGACGGGCTGTCGACGCGGAAACTCGCCGAGCGGCTCGGCGTGCAGTCGCCGACGCTTTACTGGCATTTCAAGAACAAGGGCGAACTGCTCGACGCGATGGCCGAGGCGATCATGCTCGAGCGTCACGATGCGTCGCTGCCGCGGCCGGGCGAAGCGTGGGATGCGTGGCTTTTGGACAACGCGCGCAGTTTCCGTCGCGCGCTGCTGGCTTATCGCGACGGCGCGCGCCTGCATGCCGGGACGCGGCCGCGCGCGCTGCATTTCGGCTCGATCGAACGCAAGGTCGCGCTGCTCGGCGACGCGGGTTTCGCGCCGGACGAGGCGGTCGACGTGATGTATGCGCTGGGCCGCTTCGTGGTCGGATGGGTGCTGGAAGAGCAGGCGGAACCGGACGGCGACGCCGATGCGCCGCTGCCGGACGCGGCCGAGTATCCGCTGCTCGCGAAGGGCTGGGCCGCGCTGCGCGCGCAGCGGCGACGAGGCGTTCGAGCGTGGCGTTGCGTTGATCGTCGACGGCGCCCGTGCGCGCCTGGCAGCGCGCAAGCGCGGCTGACGCGGTCAGCCCGGCGTGCGGCCGTCGAGCACGCGTTCGAGCGCGTCGAGTGCGCGGGCCGTCGAGTCCGGCGCGATGCAGTCGACGACGATCCGCTCCGGCATCGCGCGCAGCCAGGTGATCTGGCGCTTGCAGAGTTGGCGCGTTGCGAAGATGCCCTTGTCGCGCATCGTCCGGTAGTCGGTATCGCCGTCGAGGAATTCCCACGCTTGCCGGTAGCCGACGCAGCGCATCGACGGCAGATCGGGATGGAGGTCCTCGCGACGACGCAGCCGTTCGACTTCGTCGATGAAGCCCGCGTCGAGCATCGCATCGAAGCGCTGTTCGATCCGTTTGTGCAGTACTGCGCGATCCGACGGTTCGAGCGCGACCGGCACGAAGCGGTAAGCGGCGGCCGCATCGTCGGTGCGCCGCGGCGCGGCAAGCAGCACCGACATCGGCTGCCCGCTCAGCATGAACACTTCGAGCGCACGCTGGATCCGCTGCGAATCGTTCGGTGCGAGCCGCGCGGCCGTGTCGGGATCGACCTGCGCGAGCCGCGCATGCAGCGCGGGCCAGCCATCGCGCTCGGCTTCGGCATCGAGTGTCGCGCGTACGTCCGGATCGGCGCCCGGCAGGTCGTTGAGCCCCTGCGTCAGCGCCTTGTAGTACAGCATCGTGCCGCCCGCGAGCAGCGGCGTGCGGCCGCGCGCGGCGATCTCGCCGATCAGGCGCAACGTGTCCGCGCGGAAACTCGCGGCCGAATACGCGTCGGCCGGATCGATGATGTCGATCAGGTGATGCGGCACGCTCGCGCGCTCGTCGCGCGAAGGCTTCGCGGTACCGATATCCATGTCGCGGTAGACGAGCGCCGAATCGACGCTGACGATCTCGATCGGGCGGCGCGCGGCGAGCGCCAGCGCCGCGGCCGTCTTGCCCGATGCGGTGGGGCCGAGCAGGCAGGCGATCGTCGTCGGGCTGGGGTTGGCGTGCTGTGCTGCGCTCATTGTCCGCGCATGAAGAGGCGGTCGAGATCGTTCAGCGTGAGCTGATACCACGTCGGCCGGCCGTGATTGCACTGGTCCGCGCGTTCGGTCGCTTCCATCTGCCGCAGCAGCCCGTTCATCTCGTCGAGCGTCAGGCGCCGGTTCGCGCGCACCGCGTGGTGACACGCGAGCGTGCCGAGCAGTTCGTGCTGACGCTCGGTGAGCACGCGCGAGCCGCCGAACGCGTGCAGGTCGGCGAGCACCGCGCGCGCGAGCGATTGCAGGTCGGCATCCTTCAGCAGCGCCGGGACCGCGCGGATCGCGAGCGTCGTCGGCGACAGCACCGCCAGGTCGAAGCCGAGCGATTCGAGCGTGTCGCGCTCTTCCTCGACCGTACCGATCTCGACCGGCGTGGCCGTCATCGAGATCGGCAGCAGCAGCGCCTGCACGGCGACCGAGCGGTCGGCAAGCGCGTTCTTGAACTGTTCGTACAGGATCCGCTCGTGCGCCGCGTGCATGTCGACGATCACGAGGCCGTGCGCATTTTGCGCGAGCACGTAAATGCCGTGGATCTGGCCCAGCGCGAAGCCGAGCGGCTGCTCGTCGTGCGTGGTCGCGGCGATCGGCGACGCGGTGAAGCCCGACAGCGGTGCGATCGGCGCGTCGGCCGAATCGCGTGCGAGGGTCGTCGTGCCGTCCGGCGTGCCCGCGCCCGTGTCCTTGCGGCCGAACAGCGCGTCATAGAGCGCGAGCGGCTGCGCAACGGGCAGCGTGCCCTGGGTCATCCGCGCCTGGCGCATCCACGTGTTGCCCGACGACGAGGACGACGACGGCGACGAGAAGCCGCTACCGCCGCTGCCGGTTGCGTGGCCCTGGCTCTGCCCGAGCGGTGTGTCCAGGAACGAAGCGGGCCCGCGCGGTGCCGGTGAGAGTTGCGCGGCATGGCCGCCCGCCGTGGTTTCCGGCGACGCGCCCGCGTGGCGCGCCAGCGCGCGCTGGACCGCATGGAAAACATATTGGTGGATCGAGCGCGAATCGCGGAAGCGCACCTCGATCTTCGACGGGTGCACGTTCACGTCGACGGCTTCAGGAGGAAGGTCAAGAAACAGCACATACGACGGGTAGCGGTCGCCGTGCAGCACGTCCTCGTAGGCCGCGCGCACTGCGTGCGTCAGCAGCTTGTCGCGCACGAAGCGGCCGTTGACGAAGAAGTATTGCTGGTCGGCGCGACCGCGGCTTGCGGTCGGCAGGCCGGCGCAGCCGTAGACCGCGAGCGGGCCGGCCTGCTCGTCGAGCGGCAGGTGCGCGGTCGCGAAGCTGTCGCCGAGGATCTTCGCGACGCGCTGCGCCGGCTCGGTCGCATTCCAGTGCTCGACCGCCTTGCCATTGTGCAGCACCGAGATCGCGACGTCCGGCCGCGCGAGCGCCGCGCGGCGAATCATTTCCAGGCAGTGGCCGAACTCCGTCTGCTCGCTCTTCAGGAACTTGCGCCGCGCGGGCGTGTTGAAGTACAGCTCGCGGACCTCGATCGTCGTGCCGGTCGCGCCGGCGGCGGGCGACAGCACGCCCGTCTGCGCGTCGATCTTCATCGCGTGCGCGGCCTCGGCCGTCCGGCTCGTGATCGACATCTCGGCGACCGACGCGATCGACGCGAGCGCTTCGCCGCGGAACCCGAGCGTCGCGACCGCCTCGAGCTCCTCGAGCGAGCGGATCTTGCTGGTCGCATGGCGCATCAGCGCGAGCGCCAGCTCGTCCGGCGGAATCCCGCAACCATCGTCGGTGATCGAGATGCGCTTGACGCCGCCTTCTTCCAGCACGATGCGCAGCGTGCTGGCGCCGGCGTCCATCGCGTTTTCGAGCAGTTCCTTGACGACCGACGCCGGGCGTTCGACGACCTCGCCGGCGGCGATCTGGCTGATCAGCTGGTCGGGCAGGGGCTGGATCGCGCGCAGCGGGCGCGGAGCAGGGGCGGGCGCGGCGCCCGCGGCCGTTTCGGTGATATCGGACATGGCCGAATTATAGCGAGGCGGCGAATGCGTGCCGGGGCGACCGGCGGTTACGTTTTTTCACGGAGCCTTAAGGTAGTTTCGGTATCATGGGTCCGTAACACGCCCGGCCTTGACCGGTGGGCGCTTCAGCCTTTTTCGGCCGTTCCGGCCCTATCGCCTTCGAGGAATCGCATTTGGATACGCTGCTTCATTTCGTCAACCTTGTCCTGCATATCGACGCTTTCCTCGGCGATTTCATCCGGCAGTACGGCGCGTGGGTCTATCTCGTGCTGTTCCTGATCGTGTTCTGCGAGACGGGGCTCGTCGTGTTCCCGTTCCTGCCCGGCGATTCGCTGCTGTTCATCGGCGGTGCGTTCGCGGCGACCGGCGAGATGAATGTCGGCCTGCTGATCGTGCTGCTGCTCGTCGCGGCGATTTCCGGCAACACGGTGAACTACATGATCGGCCGCTGGATCGGCCCGAAGGTGTTCAATACGCATATCCCGGTGCTCGAGCGCTTCCTCGATCGCGCCGCGCTGCAGAAGACCCACTCGTTCTACGACAAGCACGGCGGCAAGACGATCGTGCTCGCACGCTTCATTCCGGTCGTGCGGACGTTCGCGCCGTTCGTCGCGGGTGCGTCGTCGATGAGCGCCGCGCGCTTCCAGCTCTTCAACGTGATCGGTGCGCTGGTGTGGGTGCTGCTGCTCGTGCTGCTCGGCTATTTCTTCGGCAACATCCCGTTCATCCGCCAGTACCTGAACGTGATCGTGCTGGTCGGGATCGGGGCGGCGGTCGTGCCGGTCGCGCTTGGCGCGGTGTGGAAGCTGGTGCGGGGGAAGCAGTCGGATAATGCGCCGAAGGCGGGTGGGCGCTGAGCAGGAGCGTTTCGTTCTCGTCTCGGTGCAGTAAAAAAAGCGTGGCGGCTGCCACGCTTTTTTTTCGTCCGGTGCTTCCGTTACGCGTTGCGATGCGAGATCGGGGTTTCGGGCGTCGGGTATTGCGCGTCGCGGAACGTCTCGATGATCACGCGGTTGGTGTCGCAATACACCTGCCAGTAGTTCTCGGGTGCCGTGGACGGGCGCACGAACAGCAGCGGGCCTTCCGGCGTGAACTGCAGCACGCCGACGTCCGGCGCCGGGGTGGTCAGCACGTTCGGGATCTGCTGGATCGACGTCTTCAGGCGGTTGATCGCGTCGACCGCATCGACGCTGTTCGCGATCTTCGCGGTCAGGTCGACGCGGCGATGCGGCGTGGCACTGTAGTTCGCGATGTTGTCCGAGAAGATCTTGTTGTTGCCGACGATCGTCACGATGTTGTCGGCGGTGACGATCGTCGTGCCGAACAGGCCGAGCTCCTTCACCGTACCCGTGACGCCGCCTGCGCTGATCACGTCGCCGATCTTGAACGGGCGCAGCACCTGCATGAACACGCCTGCGGCGAAATGCGCGAGCAGGCCGCCCCAGGCGGTACCGATCGCGAGGCCGAGGCCGGCGAGCAACGCGGCGAACGAGGTCGTCTGCACGCCGAAGATCTGCAGGATCGCGAGGATCAGCAGGATCGTCAGCAGCACGCCGACGACGGAGGTCAGGTAGTCGGTCAGTGTCGGGTCGACCTTGCCGCTGCGGCGCACGACCTTGCCGAGCAGGCGGGTACCGATGCGGATCGCCCAGCGGCCGGCGAACCACAATACGATCGCGGCGAGGAGGTTGAGGCCGAAGTCGAGACCGCGGGTCATCAGGAATTGCTGGGCTGTGGCGAGATCGATCATGCGTTCTCCGGGGGGAGGGGAAAGGGGGGGGCGGCTGGCGAGCCGCGGTTGGTTCGTTTTTTATATCTGACTGGAGCGGAAGGAGCAACTGTCCGGCAGACAGGTGTTCGCAACGCGGCATTCCCGAGATCGTACATTGCCAGGCCGGGCGCGCGACGCTACCGTGCGATGCTCGTTCGTCGACGTGTCCTGCCTATCGCGATCGCCTCCTCTTGCGAGAATGATTCCATGCATGGCGATTGCCGAGCGAAGGCCGGACGGTCGTCGCCCTACATGCGCTGGAAATGCTGTCGACAGCGCCAGTGGAAATGAATCAGTGCATTGCGGGTCCAGCGAATCGCCTTCAGTAACGGGCGTACGCGGTTGCCTCGAACCTGTTCCAGCGGGCGGCCCGCGGCTTTGGCGATCTGTCTGCAAATGGCTTCCGGAGTCGTGAAGCGTCGCAGATGCCAATCCCAATACAGCGGATAGCGCAACAGCGCGCCGGCCGTCAGCATGTCGAGAGACAAGGTGCGCTCGCGCCACGGCAGCGGCGCGAGCGCGTCATGCGTGAGCCCCCAGCCGGCGTAGAACGGCAGACCGTAAGTAAATACCGCCTTGCCGCGCAAGAGTGCTTCGAAGCCGGACAGGGACGACAACGTATGGACTTCGTCGGCGTGTTCGATCAGCGAAATCAGATCGGCATCGGCGTCGACGATGTCGGCGAATCGTGCCGCGTCGATGAGGCCGTTACGATTGCCTGACAGGACATCGGGGTGCGGCTTGTATACGACGAACGCATCGGGCCGAAGCCGCCGAACTTCCTGCAGCAGCATCTCGACCGTGTTGATCGCCCGGGTACCGAGGCGGATGGATGCGTCGTCAGCCACTTGACCCGGCACGAGGACGACTCGTTTGCCGCCCGGAGCCTGCCATGCCGGTGCGCGCCGGCCAAGGTTGTACTTCGTGAGGCCGAGTTCCGCAATGAGGGTGCGCAACGCGGTCGCGCGCGTGAGTTCGGCTGCGTCAAACGTCGTGTCGTTCAGTATGGCCGTCAGATCGTTTGGACGACTTGCATCGAAATACAGGCCTTGATGATCGATGACCTGACTGCACGGCGCCATCATGTCGGACCCGAGACCGATCGAATGGAGAAAGCCGTCCTCGATCCTGACGACTTGAACACCGGACGGAACCTGTGTTGCGTCGCGCCCTCCCCATACGACGGCCTGTTCGTCCGGTCGCAGTTGCCGGGGGAGATCGGTCCAGCGCAACGAGCCGCCACCTGCTGTCAGATAGGGGGTGGCGAATGGCCGTTTCCACCATTGGAAACGCAGGGCAGCAACGCATTTGAGCCGCGAAAAGCGCGAGGCCACGGATCGTTGCAGCTCAACGCTTTCCAGTACGGACGCCAGTGTCCCGGGCTGGTGCGTTGCGGGATCCAGATACCGGACGTGGCGAAGGAACGCTACGTCAAAAAATGCAGGGAGTGACGGGCGAGCCGTTCGTTCCGGAAATTCGAGCGCGTCGTGCGTGAGGCCCCATCCTGCGTAGTACGGCTTGCCGAACACATGCGTAGGGACATCGGCCAATAGTCCGCCGACACCTTCCGACGCACCAACGACGTACAGATGATCGGCTGCACTGAGCACTTCTCTGAGTGAATATGGTTCGTGAAGCCGGCGAATGTCGCTGGGTAGCGCCGTATCGGACGACAGCCAGGCACCGCTCCCGGGGTCGCTGGAGCGTGCGAGCCAGAACTCGGCGTCGGGATGGGCCGACCGTGCATTTTGTAGCATGGCGCGAAATGCGCGACGTCGAGCACGTTCGGGTGAACCGGGATTGGTTGCGGAATGCGATCGTTCGTCGACGAGGACGATACGTGAACGAGGCGAGCGAGATTCGAAGATCCGTTGCGGGACCGTCAATCGGTTCGCCGGGTGCAATGCATCGGTTTCGAGTACCCGTTGCATCAGCGACAGGATGTCGGGCGTCTGGCAACCGGATTGCGCGGTCAACAGCATGTTGTTCATGCTGTCGGTCAGCGAGCGCATTGCATCGTGCGTGGTGAGCGGCACGGCAAACCACGAGAGGGGTGGAATGCCCCAGTCTCGACAGGATGCAACCGGGCCCGGCCATGCGGCCAGGGTTTTCGGGGAGGATGTGCGAGCCAGTCGCTGCACCAGCGTCCCGGCCATCCTGCGGTCGACCCAATGATAGGGCGATTTGCCGAGCAACCAGCTCAGCGTGCGTCGCCCTGGAGTGATTTCGTGCAGCTTCAAGGACCAAGTGTGCCCGAATTCTCGAGGTGAATCGCTCATGGTGGCGCGGACATTCAATCCAGTTCTTCCAGGAAACGGTCGACCCGGGCGAAATGCTCGGTCCA
Source organism: Burkholderia sp. AU31652 (assembly GCF_002223155.1). Classification (NCBI taxonomy): domain Bacteria; kingdom Pseudomonadati; phylum Pseudomonadota; class Betaproteobacteria; order Burkholderiales; family Burkholderiaceae; genus Burkholderia; species Burkholderia sp. AU31652. The sequence goes on from NZ_NKFG01000003.1 coordinate 253,914, forward strand.
CGTGGGCGGGCCAAACTGCGCGATTCGAACCAGCTGGCTGTCACGTTCGGGGCTCGGTGCCTGCGAATAGGCGCGGATCCGGGCCATCCAGCCTGGGCCATCGAGCGGGTCCAGGTAGTCGGGAACGTCACCCGCCACCTCCCGGAATACGCCCAGGTCGCTGGCGATGACGGGGACCTGCATCGTCAGTGCTTCGACGAGCGGCATACCGTAGCCCTCCACGAACGAAGGAAACAGAAGGGCGCGCGCGTGTTGCAGCCACACCTGCAGATCGCGATCGGAGCAGTTGGACTGTTCCACCACGGCGCCCTTCAGGCTCTCGCACCGCTCAAGCATGTCGATGACGTTCTCGCATTCCCAGCCGCGCCGACCGATGACGACGAGCTTCGGCGCATTGCCGCCTGATTCCTCCACTATTCGACGCCACACATGCAACATGAACCAATGGTTCTTGCGCGGTTCTATGGTGCCAAGCATGACGAAATAAGGCGTATCGAGCGGGGCGCGAGAGTCCGTAGCCGGTCGATCGATTCCGGGCGCTAGCCGGGCGACGACGCTGCGTGGCAGTGTCATCTTGGCACGATGCGCCTCGTCGGTGAGGGAATCCAGCGTGAAGCTTGAATTGGCTATGACACCTGCCGCATGTTCGAGAACGGTATGAATGCGTCGTCGATGCGTTTCACGAACACCTTCGCGACAATATTCGGCATGAGTCAGCGGAATCAGGTCATGCACCATGAAGACGATGCGGACGCCCAGTTTGCGCATTGCCCGCGGGTATCGCGCGAACTCCATTCCTGAGTGACTGGTGTGCAACAGGACGCCGCCCGGAACCGACGTTTTTTTCCATGCAGCCAGGAGCGCCTTGGCACCGAGCATCCGCATCGCGGCGACTCTACTGAAATCCTGCTCCAGCAACGTCCGGAACACGAGGGCGGAATCCCTTTCCGACAACACGGCGTGAAAACCCTGTTCGCTCAGCACGGCACGAGCTCGTGGCGCGTAGTGGCGAATGTATTCGATGCCGACGCGGTCCACTCCGGTTGGGAGCATGCGTTTGCAAAGGCGGGTCTGCAAACGCGTCACGTCTAATAAAATTCTTTGCACAGGTCAGCCGGATGATGGGGAATATTCGCTGGAAGCCCGTGGCGGGGCAGCTTCATATTCTAACCGTTACATGTGATAATCGACGCCGCGAATTCGCCGGCGCGGCGGAGTGTCGAATGTGCGGGTGTCATTGAACGGTATGGACGCACGTTGGTTGTAGTCTTCGGGCGACGCGCAGGGGGCTCCACGACCGTCTTCAGATGGGCGCAACGATTCCCGCCACGGCTTCGTTGCTGCACTACGCGACGAGGCAAGTGCCCACTGGGCGACGTCGATGCACGGTCGACCATACTGCGGCGCCGCGCCCGGGCGGAGGAATCTACATCCGGTGATGGGCCGCGATGGTGATCTTTGAATTTGAGTTGGGGAGAACGAGTGAATATCGTTGACACGAATATTCCGGACTTGAAGATTATCGAACCGAAAGTTTTCGGTGATGAGCGCGGTTTTTTCTTTGAGAGTTTCAATCAGAAAAAATTTGTCGAGGCAATTGGTCGCGACGTGGTATTCGTGCAAGACAACCATTCCAAATCGGCGAAGAATGTGTTGCGCGGCCTTCACTACCAGATACAACATACTCAGGCCAAACTCGTTCGCGTGGTTTCCGGTGAGGTATACGACGTCGCAGTCGATTTGCGGCGCTCATCACCTACGTTCGGTCAATGGGTGGGGGTGACGCTCTCTGCCGAAAATAATCGGCAGTTCTGGATTCCGGAGGGGTTTGCCCACGGATTCGTGGTGACCTCCGGTTCGGCGGAATTCCTGTACAAGACGACGGACTACTGGTATCCCGAGTACGAAAAAACGATCCTCTGGAATGATCCGCAATTGAATATCGACTGGCCGCTGGGCGACGCGCCCATCGTTTCCGCCAAGGATCAGCAAGGCGTTCCGTTCGCAACGGCCGATCTGTTCTGAAGACCGATCATGCCCCGGTCTTCCGCGGCAACGGAGCAGCGACAACGATCGTGTGCCGCTCCGTTTTTGTGCCGCGCGCGGTTATCGAATAGTTTCCAGAACCAGAATACCGGCAAGATCGAGCTGGTTTTCACGGCGTGATTCGCGCGACGCATCATGGAATCCGTCGAACGTGAACATCTGCCCCGACGGCGGCGCCAGCCTGGTGTGTAGCGCAATGGTTCCCGTTTCGGGTATTGCAGCCAGCCGGCTGGGATTGTTCTCCATGAGAAGCGGAATGCTCGAGTAGATGAACTTTCCTTCCGGAATGTCTTGATATCGGGTCGAGAGTGCGACGAGTCTCGCATCGTGCTCCAGTTCGGCGTACCAATGAGCATTGGTCGATGCGAGTGACACGGCGATCGGAATGCCGGAAACAGGGATGGCAAGCCGTTCACCGGTCATCAGCGTCAGGCAATCCGCTTTTACATGCCGATTTTCGATTCGGCCGAGCTTGCTTTCCGTACCGGTTTTCGCCGCGATTTCTTTCGCGGAAACAAAGCGGGGCTTCAGGCGTGCCTGCGTGCCGGGGACGGAAATGGGGCGAGCCAGTTCGCCGAGCTTCGGGCCCCGTTGCCATAGCGCGTTGACGCGTTCTGCCAGCAACGTGCCGATCATCGCGACCGTGCAGCCCCGGTGGTAGTGTGCTTCATCCGAGTAGACGAAAGACGGAATCGGCCAGCCGAACGTATCGAAGAACCACGAGCGCGTGTCGACGAACGAAATCCCGCGATCCCGATACCATGCAATTTCGGCATCGTAGATCTGGTTATGAATGTCGGTCCTGTAGAACGGCTGGGCGGACAGGATGAGCGGTACGATGGTCGCGCCCGGGAAGCGCTCCGCAGCGGCGTTGAAGAGAATCTCCAGGAACAGGCGTTTCAGCTCCGCTCCGTCGGGGCGATGATTGAGGTGCCCCGTATCGTTCAGCGAATATTCGAGGACGACGACATCAGGTACCTCGGTAATTTCCTGAAGGCGGCCGATGGAGGTGAGCGAGGTGGTGCCACCTACAGAAATGTTGTCTAGCGTTACCTCGTGGCCCGAAATGGCAGCAAGGTGGCTGGCGAACTTGCCGATGTATCCGTTGGCTATGACTGAGTTGGATCCGCCAATGATGGCTACGCGCATATTGCCTCGAAGAGTGAGCCGGTCGTTATCAGCGATCGAGGCCTCTGCAGCACGATCGCCATTGTGTGCAATCTGCCGGATTCCACGCATGCTGCAACGATCGGCACCCGGCGACAATGTTGGTATCTTAGCTGGATCGGCTGCCGCGCAATCGAAAGAAAAACGCGATGTATACCCCGGCTGGCACAAATGTGGTGCATGGCCACCGGGGTTGCGGGGGATCCTGGTTAGCGGATTTGCTCTTTCAGGATGTTTTTCAGGTACTGGCCGTAGCCGTTCTTGCTGAGCGGTGCGGCAAGGCGGAGCAACTGCTCGGAATCGATGTAGCCGAGGCGATAGGCGATTTCTTCAATGCACGCCACTTTCAGTCCCTGCCGGTGTTCCATCGTGGCGATAAAGTGGCTGGCCTCGAGCATCGAGTCGTGCGTACCTGTGTCGAGCCACGCGTAGCCGCGCCCCATCGTCTTGACGTCGAGCAGGCCTTCGCGCAGGTAGGTCGCATTGACATCGGTAATCTCAAGTTCGCCACGAGCCGACGGTTTGATCGATTTGGCGATGTCGACGACCTTGCTGTCGTAGAAATACAGACCGGTAACGGCGTAGTGCGATTTCGGTTGAGCCGGCTTTTCCTCGATGCTGATTGCGCGACCGTCCTGGTCGAATTCGACCACCCCATATCGCTCAGGATCGTTGACGCGATAGGCAAACACGCTGGCGCCGGTTTCCTTGCGCGCGGCCTCGTGCAGGAGCGGCACAAATTCGTGGCCGTGGAAAATGTTGTCGCCGAGCACGAGTGCGGAGCGATCTCCCGCGAGGAACGATTCGGCAAGGATGAACGCTTGCGCCAGTCCGTCGGGGCTCTGTTGAACCGTGTATTGAAGATTGAGCCCCCACTGATGACCGTCACCGAGCAGTTGCTCGAAGCGCGGCGTATCCTGAGGCGTCGAGATGATCAGAATGTCGCGGATGCCTGCCAACATCAATGTGCTGAGCGGGTAGTAGATCATCGGCTTGTCGTAGATCGGCAGCAATTGCTTGCTCACCGCCTGCGTTGCAGGATACAGACGGGTTCCCGAACCACCCGCGAGGATAATGCCCTTTCGTTTCATGATGTTGGTCTGCTCTCGGTTTCAATGTTGTAGTTGGGCGAATACATGATCGATGCCGTATTGCCAGGGTTGCATGTGCAAGTCGAATGTATTGGCGAGCTTGCTGCAATTCAGCCGTGAATTCGCGGGGCGTGTCGCGGCTGTCGGATAGGCACTGGTGGGGACGGCCTGAATCGCGTCCTGCTTCAGTTTCAATGCGATGCCGGATTCTTCGGCAAGCTGAACGATACGGCGCGCGTAGTCATGCCACGTCGTTTCGCCGGCGGCGGCCAGGTGGTACGTTCCCCAATCGCTGAACGACGGGGACAGCGCGCGGGCGAGCATGTGGGCGGTCACGTCGGCGATGAAGGAAGCCGTGGTCGGCGCACCGACTTGATCGGCGACGACGTTGAGTTGCTCGCGCTCTTGTGCCAGCCTGAGAATCGTCTTGAGAAAATTCTTCCCGTGTGCGCCGACAACCCAGCTCGTACGCAAGATCAGATGACGGCTGCAGGCTGCGCGAACTGCCGTTTCACCTGCCAGCTTGCTCTGCCCGTAGACCGACAAAGGATGCGTGATGTCGTCTTCGAGATACGGTTCGGCCTTCGTGCCGTCGAATACGTAATCCGTCGAATAGTGAATGAACGGAACCTTCCTGCTTGCCGCCCATGACGCCATAACGCCGGGCGCATCGGCGTTGATCGCATGCGCCAGTGCGGACTGGCTTTCCGCAAGGTCCACTGCCGTATAGGCGGCCGGATTGACGATGACGTCCGGTTGCAATGCGGTGAGCCGCTCGGCGAGCGTGCCGACGTCGGAAAGATCTAGGTCTTTTCGTTTCGGCACCAGCAGCTCGCCGAGCGGCGCCAATGCACGCGCGAGTTCGAAACCGACCTGACCGCTGGAGCCCGTGATCAGGATGCGCGGCATGCATCCGCTCCATATTGCAGGTCGATCCAGTCGCGATAGCTGCCGGACGTAACGTTCTGCACCCACGCCTGGTTGTCGAGGTACCAGCGCACCGTTTTCCGGATGCCGCCTTCGAATGTCTCCTTGGGTTTCCAGTTCAGCTCCTGCTCCAGCTTGCGGGCATCGATTGCGTATCGGCGATCATGCCCGGGGCGATCCTGAACGAAACTGATCTGGCTTGCGTACGACTGCTTGTCGCTGCGAGGCTGAAGCTCGTCAAGAATCGAGCAGATCGTTCGGACAACGTCGAGATTCGTGCATTCGTTCCAGCCGCCCACGTTATAGGTTTCGCCGACGCTCCCTTGTTGCAGGACACGCCGGATGGCCGAGCAGTGATCCTTCACGTAGAGCCAGTCGCGGATCTGCTGGCCGTCGCCGTAGATCGGCAGTGGCTTGCCGGCCAGCGCGTTCAGAATGACGAGCGGAATGAGCTTTTCCGGGAAATGGTAGGGACCGTAGTTGTTGGAGCAGTTGGTGGTCAGTACCGGCATGCCGTAGGTGTGGTGCCATGCGCGGACGAGATGATCCGACGCGGCCTTGCTTGCGGAATAGGGGCTGTTGGGCTCGTAGCGGTTCGTTTCCGCGAAGGCCGGATCGTTGGGGCCGAGCGTGCCGTAGACTTCGTCGGTCGACACGTGAAGAAAGCGGAACGCCTCACGCTCTGCGTCCGGAAGCTCGCTCCAGTAGCCTCGCACCGATTCGAGCAGGTTGAAGGTGCCGACCACGTTGGTTTGAATGAAATCGCCCGGGCCGGAAATGGACCGGTCAACATGGGATTCAGCCGCGAAGTTGATGACCGCACGCGGGCGATGCTGTTTCAGAAGGTCTGCGACCAGTTCCCGGTCACCGATGTCGCCGCGGACGAACGTGTGTCGAGGGTTGTCGGCAAGCGATGCAAGCGTGTCGAGATTGCCTGCATAGGTCAGTTTGTCCAGATTGATGACGGACTCGTCGGAGCCGGCAATCCAGTCCAGAACGAAGTTGGCGCCAATGAAACCTGCACCGCCGGTGATTAGCAACATAATGGTCTCGACAATAAATATGAATAAATTGGGTTGCGTGCTTCGATGAGATCGGGTATTCGAAATCCATATGCGCTTTCGTAAATCGGAAAAGCATCGGCGCGCATACTCGTCTTCCGCTTTGCCGCGGCGGAGCACATCGAAGGATTTGCCGCACGAATCGAATCGTGCGGCGGGAATTTTACGTATGGATTACCGGAAAGTCGTAACCGTCGTCATGACGGGGTAAGCCACGGAGAAGATCACATTGAGGAATTTCTGCAGTTCCGCAATTGGCGCATTGGATACGTAGACAACATCCTTGTTGTCCATCATGAAGCTTTGCGCCACGAAGAAACTGTTGGGATCCTTCAAGTTGACTCGATAAACGACCGGAACCAGGCCGTTGGGTGCCGTCTTGACCGGCTGGAGCGGCCATTGGAGCGCATTCGCCTTCTCGAACCGGAAGATGAAGACGCCCTGGGCGTCGGAGCGCGAGTCGTTCAGACCGCCCATGCGGCCGAGCGCCTGGGCCAGCGTAATGCCCTGCGCTTCGAAGTTGATTTCCTCGTTCTTGCCGGTCGCGCCGAGCGCCGTGAAGCTGTTCGGCTGATACAGCGCCGTCACGACGTCGCCGGGCTGAAGCGGAACGTTCTGGCGCGGATCCCGGATGATCGTCTCCAGCGGCAGCGATTGCACGGTTTTGCCGCGCGTAACCTGCAGCGTCATTTTTTCGATCGGCTGCCGCACGCCGCCCGCGCTGGCGAGCGCGTCGAGGATGCGCTCGCCGCTAGGCGTCAGCGGCATGCGTTTGCTGGAATTGACGTCGCCGACGATCGTGACGTAGGAAGTCGTGTTTTGTACCAGCCTGACCAGCGTCTGGGGCTGATTGGCCTTGCCCTTCAGTCTCTCGGTGATCGCCATCCCGAGTTCCTCGGGCGTGCGTCCGGCGGCCCTGATCGGCCCGACGAATGGGATACGCACATTGCCGTTGCTGTCGATCGTCTGATCCGGCAGCGCCGTTACGCGCGCATTGGAGGTGGTGTTGGGGCGCCCGTCCGTCGACGACGTGCCGAACAGCAAAGCAGGCGGAGCCTCCCAGATCGACACCTCGATGACGTCGCCGGCGCCCAACTGCTGTGACGTCGTCGCGTGTTCGCCGAGCGTTTTCGAAAAATCGCCGGCCAGTTGCAGGGAGAGCAGGCGCCGGGCCACGTCGTCGTTGACGTCGACCACCTGAATGCCGATCGAGCTCGGATTGGCCGGTGCTTGCGTGACGGCCGACGTACTCGGTCCGGACGTAGGGATGGACGAGCAGGCCGTGAGGGCCATTCCGCACAGGAGCGGCAACGTATAGGTCAGAGAGTGTATGCGACGCATGTTACGGGTATCTAAAATTTTAGGCTGAGCGTTTGAGATCGCTGCTTCTGAATAAACCTGCAGCGGTCCCGGAAAAGGGGGCGATGTGTTTCGGTCAAGCGGCTCGTATCCAATCGATCGTCGTCGGATGAGGAGCGGGGGCCGGGTACATGCCGCATGGCCTCCGCCGGCCACAAAACATCCGAGCTCGGCGGGAGGGCGGCCGGTTTTGCGTTGCTCGTGAATTGCGACATGTAGCAGGTTGAGCCATTCAAATATGCCCGGTTTGGTTCGAAAAACACCAGTGCTTGCCGGAAATTCAACAGGCACCATTTTAAACAATACCGTACTCGGAAATGCGTATTGATCCGGTGCGGTCGGAGCGACCGGATCTATCTCCCGATTCCTGCCTTCCCGGCTGATATCGCACCGAGAAAACGTTCCCATTGCGGCAGGATATGCTTTGGCCGATACCGGGGTGCCATTTGGCGTCCCAGTGCCTTCAATTCGGAACGTCGCAATTCAGCGCCGTCGTCATAGGCGACGCGACCAATCGCATCCGCCAGGCTCCGCGTGCAGTGCGGATCAAAATATTCGGTTGCGTCACCGTAGACCTCGCGGTGGACCGCGATGTCGGATGACACCACGACCCCGCCGCTGGCCATGGATTCCAGGCCGGAATAGTCGAAACCCTCCGCGAGGCTCGGGCAGACTGTCGCTACGGCGTGCCGATACAACGTACACAGATCTTCGGCGGGGACCCCGGACAAGACGAACAGGGCGCCTGTATCGATCCACGCGCGCATTTCCTGGGTCAGCACTTCGCTCCCCCAGCCAGCGTTTCCGACAAAAACGAGCTTGATCGATGGATCGCGATCGGCCACAAGCGTCGACCACGCTGCCAAGAGCCGAGCGTGATTCTTGCGCGGTTCGATCGTCGAAACCATCAGTAGATACTTGAACGGTTGCCGATCCAGTGCGTCGGCGTAAAAGCGCTCTCTCGATTCGGTCGTGGAAAAGGTCGGATTCAGCGGGCCGACCGGGGTAATGCGAAGCCTTACGATCTGCTTGACCCGTCCGGCCGGTGCGTTGGTTTCGCGGAAATCGGCCGAGATCATGTTGTGAATCGTGACCGACCGATCGCGAACCTCGGGAAGCAACGCGATCAGGCCCTGTCGGGTCGTTTCGGACACGCAGGCGAAATACGCGCCGGATTTTGCATTGCTGACCAACGCATGCATGTGCGTGGCTTGATGGCGGACCTTGTTGGCGATCGTGTCGGGCATCATGATCGGGAAGGCGTCGTGATAACGCACGACGAACGCCACATCGTCGGGAATTCTGCCGGGATACGGCGTCTGTGCAATGAAGACGCCGGCCCGATCAAGCGCGAGGCGCGGATAGATTGCCTCACGCCGGAACTTCAAGGTTAGAAGTCCTGCACTCTGTAACACGTTCCAGGGTACCGTGCAGACACGTAGATCGCGTGCGGTGACGATCTTGAAATCGTCTGCCGGCAGGGTCTTCTCGAACAGGCGGCGCCAGACGAATTCCTCGAAGCCGCGGGGCGCGAAGCGAGTGAGTCGCACGTGAGCACGCGCGGGACGCAACAGCGCGGACAGGGCCAGCCCGTACGCGGTTCGGCGGGAGCGGACATAGGTACGAACCGTCGCCCAAATGCCTTTGGGTCGCGGTTTGTCCATCGATACGACAACCCGCGTGCGTTCACGCACCGCGGCGAGCGTCATGTCCGGTTCACGAGCCGGCTCGTCTGCGGCGCCCGGCGCAAGAAACGCGAGCGAGGTCTGGAGCAGCCCTTCGACCTCGATCGACGGGCACTCGCACAAGCCTCGAAACAGTAATCTCGTTTCCTGCGGAATGCCGGCGTGGCCGTCGAGGGCGGGCCGCATTTCCAGAAGAACGCTGAAAGTTCGGTTGTTTGTCATAACGGGATCAGGTTTCTTCCCTGTTCGAGTAGCCAACCGGATCGGCAGACGGTCGATCTTCGAATGTCGCGCGCGGATGTGCCAGCGCGGAGCCGGCCTTCCTGATAACACCCAGACCCGCTCTCGGCGGCCACGCGATCTGGCACTGGGCCCGATCCAGCGTTAGATTCCGGCTATAGGCCGGATCGTCCGCCATGAAGTCGGCCCAATGTTGCCGCATGTACGCAACCTCGCCATCCGAGCGCCGCTTTTTTTCCGGCGTATTGTCTTCACCTCGGGTTGCCGATTCGTGATGATAGAGTTCGGCAAACGGCGTCCAGATGATTCGATATCCTGCGCTCCTGATGCGCAAGCAAAAATCGATGTCGTTGAAAGCGACGGGCAGAGACGCTTCGTTGAGGCCGCCGATTTCGATATAGAGCGATTTTCTGACGACGAGGCAGGCAGCCGTGACGGCAGAAAGGGATTGGACGACTGCTGCTCGAGCCTGATAGCCCGGATCGTGCCTTTGCAGCCCGCGGTGGATATGATCCGCGGCGCCGCTGAGGCCGAGGATGACACCGGCGTGCTGAACGGTGTCGTCCGAATACAGAAGTTTTGCACCGACTGCACCGACTTCGGGGCGCGTTGCCTGTCCCAGCATTTCTTCCAGCCAGTCCGGGCTGATGACCTCGATGTCGTTGTTGACGAGGGCAATATAGTCTCCGCGCGCGCGCGCGCAAGCGCGGTTGTTGAGCGCGGAATAGTTGAACGGCCGGTCGTCGCGAACGATCTCGATGCGTTCATGCGTCGACAGCGCGGCGAGGTAATCCAGCGTTTCGCGCTCGTCGGAGCCGTTGTCGACGACGATGATCTCGTAGTTCGAGTAGGTCGTCCGCCGCAGAATGGACTCGATGCATTGGCGCAGCAGCGACAGCCCATTTCTGGTGGGAATGATGATGCTGACCATCGGGCACGGCTCGGGCAGCCGATAACGAACCCTGTAGCCGTGAGCCGTAATGCGCGCATCCGCTGCGATTCCGCTGCGCTGCAGATAGTTCGCGAGTGCCAGGTATCCGGCTTGCTTGTCAGCATCGGTGGCTGTGTCGAACTGATCCTGGGTACTGTCGCGAGCGTGGTAGAGGATGCTCGGAATATGTACGATGCCATCCGGTCGGGCTGTTTCGATGCACCGCAGCGCGAGATCGTAGCCGGACGCGAAGCCCGGGCGCGGATCCCAGCCGCCCACGGCCTCGAACAGGCGAGCATGGCAGGCGCTCAAATGCGAGATCGTGCCGCGAGAAAGGCACAGATCTTCGTTCCAGTCGCATTTGAAGTGCGGATCCTTGCGTGATCCGTCTTCGTCAATCCGATCCTCGTCGGAATAGATCAACTCCGCATGCGGCGCTGCATCGACGGTTTCGCAAATGGCAAACAGCGCGTGCCGGGGCAGCAGATCGTGCTGGCCGAGCATGGCGATCCACGATCCGGATCGAAGCAACGCGCGGGTCAGTTCGCCCTGGAGGGTCGCGTGATTGCCTGGCTGCAGGATTTTCACGCGGCTGTCGCTTAGTGCGTGATGTTCGAGCAAGTGCAGAATCTCTGGATCCACCGTGGCGGGAGCGACGATATGAAGCGCCCAGTACGGGTAGATCTGCGCCTTCACGTGCTGAATGGTTGTGTTCAGCCAGGCAGCATTCGGCCCGGATAACGCCATCGCCAGCGCAACGGTGGGGCGATCACGGAATGAATCGATGCGACGGCTCATCCGGGCAAGTGCGTCGCCGCTCGGCGTGTCGAAGCACTCGACCCAGTCCAAATATTCGACGAGCGCATCTGGGTTTTCGAAGAGCTGGCAGTAGTCGTGCCATATGTCTCGCTCAGGTCCGGCGTTCGCCTGCCGGGTCGAAGACGAGCCGAACGCGTCGAGTTTGTACATCGGGTGCAGCGCGCTCAGCTTTCGATGCATGCGCGAGCGTGCGAACCGGCCCGTTACGCGAGCCAACTTGAATTGCGTGACTTCGTCGTCCGGGTGCGCGGATTCCATGTGCAAACTGACGCTCCCGCGCGACGACAGGCGAATGAGCCGTTTGCTGACGTGTCTCGTGCTCGTCGTTACCGAGAACGATTCGGTTTCGCCGCCTTCCGGGACGGTGACGACACGCACCTTGACGCTGGGGGCGGCGGCATGAGCCCGGAGCTCCAGCATGTACCACCCGGCCTTCACGCGAGCGCATACTGCATAGGACTTGCATGGCCGCGAGTTCATCGGCTGATCGGTGTCGTCCGGAAGACGTCGCAGATGCGACATGTTCCAGCTCAAGCGAAAGAACTCCAGATCGATCATAGATGACACGGTAATGCGCTACGTCATGACGGGAGGCAGATTGCCGAACCGACGACAGACTCGTATTTCGGGACCTGCATTCACATGACGGGAACGATACGTCCCCGTCATGGCGCGGCAGGCGCGGGTCGATCTCGCGAGGAGAGCGGAAGATCGAATCGCGTCCTGTAATGCCGGTAGCGTCGATGAAACTTCGGTTACGCCAGTTTCCGCAGCGCGCCGCAGACGTGATCGACTTCGGCGTCGCTCAGGTATTCACCCATCGGCAAGCTCAGAACGGATTGACTGAGGCGGTGCGCGACCGGCGTTGCCTGGCTGTAGTGCTGCATGTCGGCGTAGCAGGTTTGCTCGGTAGGAATCGTAGGGTAGTGGATGCCGACGCCGACCCCAGCCTCCGTCAGCTGTCGCTGAACGGTATCGCGATCCCGGCAGACGATGACGTAGTTGTGCCAGACCGATTGCAGACCGAAGTCGAGCAATCGGAAGACCGGAGCGGACTCGTCGGCGTTGCCGATGGCCTGATCGTAGCGTGCGGCAATAGCCCGTCGCTTCTCGATGATGCGATCGAGGTCCTTGATCTTCAGGGACAGGAAACCGGCCTGGATCGGATCGAGGCGGCTGTTGAAACCGATGGAATCGTGACGATACTTGACCGAGCTGCCGTAGTTGCCAAGCTCACGCACGCGCTGTGCGAGGGCGCTCGAGTTGGTGACCACGCATCCGGCATCACCGACCGCACCGAGGTTCTTAGACGGGTAGAAGCTGAACGTCGCGATATCACCGAACGTGCCGACCTTGCGGTCGAAGCGGATATCGCCGTGAGCCTGGGCGGCATCCTCGATGACGTATAGGCCGTGACGTTTGGCGATCTCGTTGATGCGCGCCATGTCCGCGGTCGCGCCATACAGATGGACGACGATGATCGCCTTGGTACGCGGCGTAATCGCGGCTTCGATCAGGTCCGGATCGAGGTTGGCTGTTCGCGGCTCGACGTCGACCGGGACATTGACCGCGCCGACGTGCGTCACGGCAAGCCAGGTCGCAACGAACGTCTGCGCCGGAACGATGACTTCGTCACCCGGGGCGATGCCGAGCGCCTTCAGGGCGAGAGTGATGGCGTCGAGCCCGTTGCCGACACCGACGCAATGCTCGGTGCCGCAATATTCAGCGAATTCGCGTTCGAATTGGCTAACGAGTCCACCGCCGATGAACGTGCCGTCGTCGAAAAGCTTCGACGCGACGCCGAGAAATTCCGCCTTGTAAGGCGCATTCAGGCGACCAAGGTCCAAAAAAGGTACATTCACAGCACGTTCTCCCGCGGCGATTTTACTGTTTTGAGATATTGATGAAAGTCGTCATAGTTCCTCAGATAGTCCGACTCGCTATATTGCTCACTTGCGAGCACGGCACATACGGCGCCGGACGTGAAACTGTCGACGACGCGCCAGATGTGAGGGCAGACGTAGAATGGCTTGTTCGGTTGATTGATCAACACCGTCCGCTTGTTCGTGCCGTCGTCGAGGTGCAGCTCATAACAGCCGGCGAACGCGAAAAATACTTGATGCAGATTCTTGTGCGCGTGCCCCGCGCGTTCGACGCCGAACGGCACGTCGTACAGAAAGTAGAATCGCTTGACGTCGAATGGCAGCGCGCCTCCATTTTCAATGAACGACAGGTTCCCGCGGCGATCCGAGAACTGCGGAAGGTCGATGAATCGACACATGTCAACTGAGTATGTCATGTTTGATGGCGTCGGCGACGTGTTGAAAATTGCCGTAGATGACCGGCGGTGCATTCTCAAGATTTAGAAAATGCGTCTCAAAAAAAGAATTGCTGCGCTGCCCGGTAGAAAGCAGGTAAAACGGAAGTGCCGCTGCTACGGATGCCGACCAGTCACTCTCGGTGTCGCCGACGTAGCAGCAAGCGCCGTGATGTACGAGGCGCTGTGCTTTTGAATTGCTGACCCCGCCCAGCGGCGAGACCGTTTCCCAGATCGGAAAGAACTTCAATAGATCCAGCGACACGAGTTGCCGTTCGAGCAGCGCGGCATTGCGGCGCGCGGACAGCAGCATCAGGTCGGCCGATGCGGCCAAACCGCGAAGCGCGTCGGCAACGTCCGGCAGCAGTCTGTCGTGCTCGCTGGCCTGTTCGCTCTCGACGATGTCGATCCAAGCCGCCGCGACCTTGCTCGCCTGCACCGCATCCATACCCGTCGCCGTCAGCGCCTTGAGCGTGGAAGATCCATTGCGTTTCAGGTCCCAGAACGTGTCGTGGGCATCGTAGGCGACGTGATGCAGCTTTGACGCTTCATCGAGCGCATACAGTTGCTTCTCTTTGCACGAAACGAGCGTGCCGTCGAAATCGAGGGCGACTAGCGGGCGATGTGGCTTCATGATGAGAAGGTCACAATTTCTTCGTAATGGCGGCAGACGATCGCTTCACCCCCCTGGGCCAGCCGGAGCTCGCATGCGCTTTTGAATTCCGATGTTTCTTGGAGATCCAGAAGCGCGGCGAAATGCCATTGAAGCAGCGGAAATCCTGCTGCGACGGAAAGTGCCGTACCGCCGCCGCAACGGGGATTGATGTCGATGATCTTCAGGTCGCCGCTTTCGATGTCGCCGATGACCTGGAAACAGAACAGGCCCTGGAGTTCGAACACGTCCGCAATGCGGCGAGCGAGCGCGTCGGTGTTCGGGTGTACGGAGACGCGCGCCTTCGTGCATACCCCGGCCTTGGTTTCGAGACGCTCGCGTGTGACGGAAATCAGATCGGAGCCGACACGAAGGACATCGATCGTATATTCGTCGCCGGCGCAGGGCTGTTGATACACGATGGAATCGGTCAAGTCCGCCTGGCAGTCCAGCTCGTCGAAGTTTGTCACCCGGCGAACGCCGACGCTTCCTACGCCGGATCGCGGCTTGCGAATCAATGCCTTATAGCGTTCGATATCGCTCGACTGCAGCTTCGATCCCGGAATCGTATCGGGAACGGGGAGGCCTGCCTCGCGGCAGATATCGAAATTCAGCAGCTTGTCGTTCGAATTTCGCACGCTGTCGGGCGACAGGGCCGGCAGCCGCACGTGCGCAGGAAATCGGGTTCGATGGGCGGTGACCGCAAGAATTTCAGCATCGTGGATCGGATAGATCGCATCGACGCCTTCCTTTTCGCAGATTGCCGTCAATGCCGAGACGAAGGCATCGGTATTGCTCGCGAGCGGTACCTGATAGTGCGTGGTGTCCCAGCGAGCGGGAGCCGCAATCATGTGGCGCACGTTGCTGTCCGTCGTCACGATCCTGACGCCGGGAATCTGCGACAGGCTCTTGATGACATTGACGGCCGTGGCAGTACCGGCGGCAGTGACAAGGACGCACTTCTGAATATTGGTTGGCATATCGACTTTTGCGCTCACAACGCTTCACCCAATCATCGGACGTGCTTGATAGAACGACCGATGTCTTTCTTCCATGAACTTGAACAATTTGTCCATCAGGCCATGATCCAGCTGCTGATCGGCTGCAATTCCGAATCCGCATGGATGGTCGCCGGTCTTTTCCGTGTCGAATACCACGACGCGATGTTCGTGAGTCGCAGACAGGAATGAATCATAGGACTTCAATTGTTCAACTTGAGTTTCCGAGCATGCATACAGGTAGGGCAAATCGACGGACGAGAAGTCGATATGCGCACCGTCCTGGAAGCAGCCTTCTTCGATTAGCGCCGTGACGAGGGGCGACAGTGCGTCATGAGCCGGAACGAGATACGGCACGCCGCTGTTGTCTCGCAGCAGATGGGCCGAACTGACCTTTCTCAACGCAAGTGCCTTGCGCAGCAGGCCGAGCGCCCGTACGCTCCTGATCCGCATGGCGTTGACTTCCTGCAAACGTTCCGTCTCCCACATGCTGATGCGTTCGAGGACTGCAGCGTGCAGCATGGCGATGCCGGAGCAGTAATCGGTGACCATCGTCAGGCTGCGGTCGAGCGCGCGAACGAACTCGATTCGCCGGTCCGAATCGTTGTTCAGGCCTGCATAGAAATGCTCGAATCGGCTGCTCATCAGTACCCGCATCAGCGTCATGAGCAACTCGTACTCGCTCTGCAGCCGCATTTGCGAGCCAGAGCTCAGATTGTTGTTGTGCAACCGGTACGAGCATGTGATCTGCTTGGTGAACACGAAACGGCCGTGCAGCAGCAAATTGAGCCACAGCTCGTAATCCTGCAGACGCTCGTTCGACGCGCCCCAGTACGAGATGTCGAAGAACTCGCGGCGGAACATGGACGCGGGTGCGCAGAGGAAATTTCCTGCCGTCAGTTTGGCGAGCAGCGTCTCATGACCATCTTCGTCGATGCGGCCGTGATTGAACACGGTAGCGACCATCGGCTTGCTTTGCGCATCGATATAGGTGACGCCGGCGAATGCCGCGCTCGCGTCCGGATTGTTGTCCAGCGCGGCGCAGAGCGCCGACAAGTGATCGGGCGCCCATACGTCGTCCTGGCCGATCTGCGCGATATAGCGTCCACGTGCGAGCCGCGATGCGTCAACGAGTGCCGCGCATACGCCCAAATTGACCGGCTTGCGCAATCTCCGGACGGAGAGGGCGTGACCGCTCATCCACGACGTCAATAGATCCCAGCTGCCATCGGTCGACCCGTCGTCGACGACGATCAGTTCGAAATCGGTCAGGTTCTGCGAAGCAATGGACTCCAGCATTTCCTGCAGGTAGGCCTGTCCGTTGTAGACCGGCAAGAGGATGCTGACTGTCGGATTGGAACTGTTCTTGTTCATTTGTAGCGTGCTTCCATCAAACGACTAGCAGATGTGATGCCGTGCGGCTCTTGTCCATTTTCGGTGCTCGCTTGGAGCTCAGGATGCCGATGTTCTGCGCCGTCAGCTTGGCGAAATCGGCAGGACTGAGTCTGTCGTCGATCGTTTCCAGCACCGGAACGTTGTTCAGGTGACGCGAGACGCTGTCGTGGATCCGGCTGTCCCGCGGAAGCTTTTGTCGCGGCACGATGAGGCATTTTCCGGTGATGAAGTCGTCGAGGTAAGCCAGCGGGACGTTGGACAGCGCGACGAGTAGCGGATGGTCTCCCCGGCCCATCTGATGTTCCGAAATGGCGGTCATGCGGTGCGTATAGACGTCGAAGCGCGAGCAAATCAGCTTTGCCAGCTGCTTCCGGTCCTGCGCCGACGCAGTAGGATATCGATATCGAACGAGATAGCGTGCTTCTTCGTCGAGCTCGATGTTCGCCAACGGATCCAGATCGCGGTAGAGGGCCTTGGCGATCTCGATCCGTTCACCGTCGGCAAGTGGCTTCTGGCCTAGGCTCTTGGCCGTACTGTCGTCATGAACCCGCCAGCCGTAGCTGGGGTAGGGCATGTATTTGCTGGAAATCGGTTGTGAGCCGAAGTGCCGGATATAGCCGAGGGCCAGCCAGATGTCGAAGCAACTGCGATACTTTTTGACGGCATCGGGTTCCTTGTCGATCAGTTCCTTGCAAATCGACGTGCGGAACAGCGTGATGTGATGCATGTAGAAGTAATGCATCGAACTCAGCGGATCGAATGTCGGCTTGGAAAAGTGGACATTCACCCCCTGCCCGAATCGCACTTCGTCGGTATAGATGAGGTCGTGACGCTCCCCGACCTCGTTCAAGTACGCGACGATCGGCGCGAGATCCACCTCGTCGTCATGGTCGAGAATGGCGACGTACGGCGTGGTGGCGGCGTTGATGCCGCTGGTGTAGGAGGTAAAGATTCCCTGGTTGACGTCGTGCCTGACGTACCTGACGTTCGGGAAGCACGATTGCATCCTGTCGATGAACGACTCGACATGCGGTACGCCAGGGGAGTCGTTGACGACGACCCATTCGATCGAGTCACGCACGGCCCAGAGTGACGTCGCCAACCGTTCCAGGTAATAGAGCGACGTCTTGTAGAGCGGCGTGATCACGGAAATGAGCGGGGCATCCGCCCTTGCCGGCCCACGCATGACGGGGTGGTGATGGTCGCCGAGGGCATGAGGCAGCCTGGTCAGCGACGCGTATAGGCTCGAGACTTGCTCGTTGGTCGCCGTCGCGACGCGCGCAAGTGCATGCAGCGAATTCTCCAGATCATTCAGTTTCCGGTCCCGATCCTTGCGATGTCTCGTCCAAGGTGCCGTGAAGCTGAAAATTTGCTTGAGCTTGGTCGCACGAATGGCGCGGTCCAGTCCGCTCATGTCGATCGAGCGTGCGCGGGCTTCCTTCGAATTCCTCAGCTGACCGAGAATATGAAGCTTTCCGATCCCGTTGCGGATACGGCGCAAATAGTATGCATGACCCTCCTGATCGGCTTCCCTGCCCAATACCGTCCGATATGCAGCAAGCACGAATGCTTCGTCATCCAGGCCGAGCAACTCGTCCAATGTAGCAGGAGGAGCCGTGTGCGAATAAGGGGGTGAACTGACAGTCATTGGTAAACCTACCTCAATTTTTCTTGCGATGTATTTTGCTTCGGTGGTGTGGCAGGGAATCTTGGCGCTCTCCCGCCGCCTGCCATTCAGTCAATTCATCCTGCCTCGCTATCTGGCAGGGATAATCCAGCGTCCTATTCGTCGTAAGGGCGAAGTGAATTTCCACGAGGCGCTTGCCTTGATCCGCCCCAGTTCGTCGCGGGTTGCCCGCAGGTCCTGTTCGAGCATGTGGATCCGCGCGTCGGTTGCACTGCACTGCGCCTGGTATTCCGTCGCTTCCGCCTGATGCTGCCGATCGCGAGCCTGCAGTTCGCGTCGCGCCTCTTCGACATCCGCTTGAAGCGCTTTCACTTCATCGTGAAACTGCGCTTCGCGCGCGATGCGCTTGTCGTCGGCGCCGCGCAGTGCTGTTTGCGATTCGTGCAGCTGGCCAGTGAGCGTCTGGGTTTTCAGCAGGGCCGCGGCCAGGGCGGCTTCCGATTTTTCTTGGAGAAAGGTCAATTGCAGGCGATGCCCGTCGCGTTGTTCGTCAAGCGCTTGTTGCCACTGAAGTTCTCGACGCGCGTCAGCTTCGACGGAGATGCGTTTCTCGGCGACCAGGCTACTGAGATTTTGCTGAGCGGTTTCGACCGCAGCGATCAATGATTCCCGCTCACGGGAAAATTCTATCTCGAGTGCGCGGATCCGCTGATTGTGAGTGGTTTCTCGAACCAGTGCTTCCTGGTTCCAGGTCAATTCGCTTGCGGCATGCTCCGCAGTGACGCGGCTCACGGCAGCTTCGCTCAATTGGAGCGCCTGCGACAATGCGTCGATTCGAAGCGTTGCATTATGCGCGTCCGCCCTCGACTGTCGTTCGAGCTCCGTAATTTTGTCTTCGAGCAAGCGGCACAGATCCCTTTGTCGAGCGAACTCTCCGCCATTCTGCATCGCAGTCTGGTAATAGAGGTCGACCTGAGCCGATAGCGCGTCAATCAACCGAAGGGTGGGCTGCATGCCCGTGAGAGCGTGGCTCCAGGCGATGCATCGCTGCCGCAATTCGGGATCGTCCAGATCGTGCTCCTGGAGAGCGCATGCCCTGAGTGCCATGTAAGCATCCCGAACCATGGTCGGACACATGGGTTCGAGATCGAAGTCTGCGTTCGAGAAAACCGTGTGCCGCAGCGAATGGTCCAGAAACTCGGTTTCGTATGCTGCCAGACGTTGCGGGTCGATCGTCAGGCCGAAACGCATTGCGCACAAATCGATATAGGGCTGAGGCGCTTCAAGAAAGGCGTCGTAATCCACAATGCATCTGGATGCGCCGTTGGTCTGAATGAGCCCCGGCAGGACGTGCTGAAGCCACAGAAGGTAACTTTTTCCTGGAATGAAGCCGTTGCGTTCCTTGAGTGAACGAGCGACGCTCACCGGATTGCGCAAGGTGATCAGATAGTGCGTCTCGACCTGGCAATGCGCGAAGACTTGTTGCCAGAAGGGGAGCAATTTGGATACCCGCGGATCCTTGAATCCGAATACATCCGTATCGCGGATTTTCTTTTGCAGCAGATCGACTGCTTGTCCGAAAAAGCCCTTGCGGCGCAACGTGTCAAAATCGGTTTCTTCGAGCGACGTCAGATGATGCCAGTCGTTTTCCACGGCACCGAGCATAGCGATGTTGAGCGCATTGAGGTCGCTATCTTCGAAGAACCCTTTTGCGTTGTTTCCTTCAATGCCAGGAAGTAATGCGTCACCAAGCTGCACGCCCAGTACGGGGAGCATATTGGTGATTGCACTCGAGCCGCTGCGATGCATCGCAAGAACGACGATCAGTTTCTGACGGTAAGTTGCCACTCAAATACCCTTGCGCTCGCGCGCGTCGCCCTATTCGATATCTGTTGATAATCGACCAGTAGAATTGAACGGTCGATTGAATTCCGGCCTGATTTTCCGGAATGTCTTTACATCAGACTAATTGCCCGCGTCGTACGGCGATGCGGGCTCAAGCGGTGCTGGCCTGATAAAAATCGTACGCCTGGCCGACGTCCGCGAAATTGTGAAGCTTTCCCTGCACCAGTACGGCTGCGCGGTCACAGTGCTGTCGAACATAGGCGACATCGTGACTGACGATAATGAGTGCTCGATCCCGTCGCTTTTCGAACAGCTCGTGATGGCATTTCGCGTGAAAGCGACTGTCGCCAACCGCGATAATCTCGTCGATCAGGAAGCAATCAAATTCGATCGCCATCGAAATTGCGAATGCCAAGCGCGCCCGCATGCCGGAAGAATACGTCTTCACCGGTTCTCGAAGGTAGCTGCCCAGCTCCGAAAATTCTTGCACGAACGGCTCTGCGCGCTTCGCATCCGCACCGTACACCCGGCATACGAAACGCAGGTTATCCATTCCGGTCAGGCTGCCCTGGAAGGCGCCGCCGAAGGCGAGTGGCCAAGAGACGCTCATGTCGCGCGTAATACGCCCGGCCGTCGGAGGTTCTGCGCCGCTGATCATCCGGATCAACGTCGACTTCCCGGCACCGTTGCGTCCGAGAATGCCGACACGTTCGCCTTTGTTTACGGTCAGCGAAATGTCATCGAGTACCGTACGTCGGCCGGTCCGGGTGTGATAAGCCTTGCTCAGGCCTTTGAGTGCAATCATTCCGGCTCCACGTGCTTGCTGGCTTCGCGGACGAGGCACAGACCGATGAGTAGAAGAACCAGGTCGAAGGTCACCATATAACCGATGTCGTAATGTGCCTTGACGAGAGGGCCGAAATAACCAGACCGGATCATTTCTACCCCATGCACCATTGGCAGAAGCAAAACGAATTTCTGCGCATACTGAGGCATCCAGTCCACCATGAATACAGCGCCCGACAACGGAAACAACAGGTAGGCGATCGTGTGCCAGACCCGCTCGACGGTTTCGCTGCGCTCGCTCAGTGCGCCAAGCGTGAACCCGAGGCCGCAAGCGAGCGTCGCAATATGAATCCATCCGCCGAGGATCAGGGCGATGTTGTGCGGCGGCGCCATCATGCCGATCCCGATGAAGAGCACGCTCAGTACGAAAAACGACATCGTCGCGCCGGATATCTCGAGCACCAGGCGGGCCATCAGTAGATCGATCACCCTGACGTTGCGATGGTAGAGCAGGCTCTGATTCGGCTGGATCGCGAGCGAGCAGCGGCCTGCGCAATTGCGCCATAACAGCACCGTCGAATATCCGGTGACGGCAAATGCCGTGATCGGCAACGTCGAACCGTGAGTCGCCTTGGTGACGGTCCACAGGGCGGTGACGCCGAGCGTAAACATCATCGGTTCGCACATGATCCACAGGAAGCCCACGTTGTGGCGACCATAGCGCGTGATGATTTCACGCATCAGCAGCGCGCCGACGACGCGGAACTGGATGTGCAACGAGCGAAAGAAGGGCGTGTCGTGATGCACGGCGTGCCGATTAGTCATAGTGCTCTCGGACGCCGGCCAGCAACAGGCTCAAGATGCCCCAGACGATCATGCTCAACGCGAAAGTCTCGAAGATCGACTTCAGGCGTCGCGGCTCGATTGCGATGTCCGGGGTGTTGGGCTCGACAAGCCGCTCGAGATAGAGCTGCTTGCGCTGCAATTCGGCACGCGCGTTTTCCATGCCCGTCATCGCGGAAGCCAACTGCTTGTCCGCAAACTGCGACTCCAGTTGCAGGCGTGCGTATTGTGCGGCCTTGTCCGACAGGGAGCCGGTTCGGCCGGCGACACCGCTGGTGGCTGCCTCGATTTGACGCTGAAGCGTCGAAATGTTCGTTTTCAGCGTCGCGACCTGCGGGTTTGCCGGCGCGGTGGACTGCAGCTGGATCAGTTGGCTCTGTGCCGTCAGCAACTGCGATTGCAGGCTGCTGACTTGCTGCAGTTCCAGCGCGGATTGCTTGTCGGGATCGAAAACCGTGTGTGTATTCCGGTATGAGGCCAGCGCTGCGGCTGCATCCTTGGCCTTTGCGGTTGCCTGGTCGACCTGCTTCTGCGCGAATCGCACGGTATCGTTCGCGGCGCGATCATTCATGCGATTGACGAGGCCTTCGCTCAGCTCCAGCAGAGATTCGTTGATCTTTTCAGCATCCTGCGCAGTGTAGGCGCGGATCTGAAGGGTCGTAATGGCGGAGGCGGAGTCGAAGTCAACCGAGACGACATGCTTGCGATAGTATTTCAGCAAGGCTTCAAAGCTGTTGTCGAACGACTTCGAGAACCGGCTGACGAAGTCGCCGTGGTCGCCGTATGCGTTGGCAATATAGTCCGCCTTGTTCAGCTCACGTAGCGCATCGCGGGACTGGATATAGTCGACCACCGCGTAGGTGTCGTCCTGCGCGCGCGAGAAGCCGGAGCCTTGCAGCAATGCGCCCACGAAGCTCGTTTGCATTTGCCGCTGTGGGCTGCGTACAACGAAGCGCGATTCCGAGACGTAGACGTCGGATGCGATGAGACCGAAGTAGGCGACCGCGATCGCGGTCGGGACGATGACGGTGCATGCGAAGAGGCGGTTGATTCCCTTGATGCGCTCCATCAGGGGCTTCTTGCCGTTGTTGGGTGGTACAGTCGCTTCGTTGCTAGATGTGGTTTCCAACGCAATTCCCAGACTAAATATTTTTCCCATCCCGTGGCAACGGGCTTGCGAATTCCGACGAGCGGGGGCAGGGAAGCGCAACGACCGGTGCGGCGGTGCATCCCCTCTCGGCTGACAAACGTCGGAGGCGTTGCCTGCCGCATCTGGCATGCGCCGCCCATGCCAGCTTTCGCGTGAGCGAGGCGGCGAACGCAGTAGGTTTTTAAAACGAGCCGCCGATTATAGCTACGTGGAGTGACTAGCGCTATCGCTCGCTGTGACAGCGTGCAGTTGCGATATCGCTGATGTTTATATTTTCACAAAGGTACTGTATTCTCTGCCGGTTCTGGAGCACCGGTTTGCTTATTAAAACTACTGCTTAAAACTGCTGCTGGCCTGGCCGTGGGGGGGTCCTTCGGCGGGATCGTGCAGCCTTGATGCTTTCACATGCAACGCTCCTTTCTTGTCCTGCAGGGTACGGCTTCCCCTTTTTTTGGCAGGCTAGCTGCCGCGCTGCGTGAGCGCGGACACTGGGTTCGTAGGGTCAATTTTTGTGGTGGGGATCTGATTTATTCGGGTTCGAAGGGAAGCTGGAACTACTCGGACCCGGTCGAGCATTTGCTGGAATGGTACGGCGACATTGTAAAGTCGGGTAATTTTACTGATATCGTCATGTTCGGCGATTGTAGGGAAATTCATCGCCCCATCCATCCAATCGCCGAGGCGAGCGGCCTCCGGGTCCATGTGTTCGAGGAGGGATACGTCCGTCCTCATTGGCTGACGCTCGAGTGCGGCGGCGTGAATGGCCGGTCCTCGTTGCCGAAGGATCCGGCCGTTTACTACGCGGCGCGCGGCTCGATGCCCTCGGCCGGGGTCGGCCGCCCAACGGGGTACAACCTGTATGAGCGCGCGTTTCATGACATCCGCTACCGTGCCGCCAATGCGTTCCTCAGCGCCCGATTCCCTCACTATCGGAGTCACCGGCCGAAGAACGGCCTGTTTGAATACGCGGGACTGGCGTCGCGGGCGCTACTGCAGCGGCTTCACCAAGGCGAGGCCGAGCGTGTGACCGCCGAGCTTCTGGCGAAAGGCCGGGGTTTTTATCTTTTCCCGCTGCAATTGAATTCGGACGCGCAAATTATTGTCCATTCACCATTTGATGGGGTCCGAGACGCGATCGACCGTGTAATGCAATCGTTTGCGGCATACTCTGAACCGGATTCATTGCTGGTAATTAAGAATCATCCTCTTGATACGGGATTGATCGAATATCGGCGGTATACCGAAAGGCTGGCTCACGAGTTGCGCGTGGCCGACCGGGTTCGCTTTATCGACGCCGGGCATTTGCCGACGCTTCTCGATCATGCGAAGGGCGTGGTCGTGGTGAACAGCACGGTGGGCTTGTCGGCGCTGCATCATCGGCGGCCGCTGATCACGCTGGGCGACGCCATCTACTCAATTCCCGGGTTGACCTGGCAGGGAACGCTGGATGAATTCTGGGGGCAAGGGAGCGAGCCGGACATGGATCTTTATCAAGCTTTCCTAGACTACATCATGCATTACACGCAGATCAACGGCGATTTCTACACGCGTACCGGCATCGAGATGGCGGTAAAGGGATCGGTCGACCGCCTGGATCGCGCGCATGCGTAGTCAAGGGCCGGCCCACGTCGTCGTTACCGGAGCCAGCGCCGGCCTCGGTCGAGCCATTGCATTTGCCTATGCACGGCCCGGGGCTGCGCTGGGTCTGATTGGTCGCGATCGCGAGCGGATCGATGCGACCGCTGCGATCTGCCGTGCGCGCGGGGCCACGGTTGAAACAGGCGTCATCGACGTGCGTGAGGCGACGGCCGTGGCTGCGTGGCTCGACGATTTCGACACCCGGCATCCGATCGACCTGTTGATCGCGAATGCCGGTGTAGCAAGCACGATCGCATCGGCTTCGGATTGGGAGGGGTTGGAGCGCACCGCGCACGTTATCGATACCAACCTTTACGGCATGCTTAACACGGTCCTGCCCGTCGTCGAGCGGATGGGCTCGCGCGGGCGTGGCCGCGTTGCAATGGTCAGCTCGCTCGCCGCGCTGCGCGGCATGGCGATCTCGCCTGCCTATTGCGCGAGCAAATCTGCGATCAAGGCCTATGGAGACTCGGTGCGGCCGCTGCTGGCCCGCCGCGGGGTGAGGGTCACGGTGATCCTTCCCGGGTTCGTAGAGACGGCGATGAGCGACGTGTTCCCCGGCGACAAGCCATTTCTGTGGAGCGCCGAGCGTGCTGCGGCCTATATTCGCCGCCAGCTCGATGCGGGGCGCAGCGAGATCGCGTTCCCGGGCGTGCTCGCGCTGGGCATGCGCCTGCTGTCGGTTTTGCCCGCTGCGCTGGCCGATGCGATTCTCGGCCGCTTGTCGTATCTGCCGTCGAAGGACCGGGTCAATTGAGCGGGGGCCATACGTGGGTGCTTACGGCCACCGTTGCGTTGTCGTTCGCGTTCGATGCGGTCGCCGTTCCGCGCGCGCCGTTGCGGCGACCGTTGCTGTCGTCAGCACTTCACATTCTTTCTGTACTCTTTTTATTTGATCTGCTGGTCGCCGTCACGTTGCGGCCGCTCTTTTCGGCCTGCGCGACGCTCGCGCTCGTTGGTCTTGTCGCTGCAGTCAGCAATGCCAAGTACGAGTCGTTGCGCGAGCCGTTCGTATTTACCGATCTCAGTCTCTTCAGCCAGTTGTTTTCGCATCCCCGTCTCTACCTGCCGTTCCTGAGCGTGGGCAAAGTCGCCGCGATTGGGGCAGGCATCGTACTGGTGATCGCGGGCTTCGTCGTCGAGCGGCCCGTATCTTCAGGTTCACCCGCAGCGACCTGGCTTGCGGTGGCATTGCCGTTCGCGCTTGCCGTATCCGTCGCCGCTCGCCTGCTGCTCACGCTTGATCCGAACGTCGACCAGAGGCGCCATGGCTTCTTTGCCGTGTTTGTCGCCTATCTGCTCAACGGCCTGCGTCCCGCGACATTCCGGAAGTTCCGTGAAGTGATGGCGGCCGGACCATTCGCCATTGGCGAGCCGCGACGGCACCCCGATGTGATCGTGATCCAGAGTGAATCGTTCTTCGACGTGCGCCGGCTTGGCGACACGATCGCGCCCGGGCTTTTCAGGTGCTTCGACGACGCGCGCCGTGAGGCCGTCTGGCGCGGCGAGATGACCGTTCCTGCCTGGGGCGCGAATACCATGCGTACGGAGTTTGCTGTGCTGACCGGCACGGAATCCTTTGCGCTTGGCTATGCACGCTTTTATCCGTACGCCTTTGTCAGGCGTCGAATCGCGTCACTCGCATCCTGGCTGGGATGTGGCGGTTACGAGACAGCTGCAATACACCCCTATTACGCGGATTTCTTCGGGCGGAACCGTGTATTTCCGCTCCTCGGCTTTGCCCGTTTCCTCGATATCGATCATTTTGCGTCCGCTTCGCGTGCCGGTCCGTACGTGGCGGATGCAGCCGTTGCCGACGCAATCGTTTCGACGCTGGAGGCGGCGGACCGTGACCGCCCACAGTTCATCTTCGCCATGACAATGGAGAACCACGGTCCGTTGCACCTCGAGCACGTTTTGCCCGGCGAATCGTCTTCAAGGCATACTCTCGGCGAAGACCCATCCTGGCGCGACCTGACAGCCTACTTGCGGCACATTGAAAACGCCGACGCTATGATCGGCCGCTTGCTCGATCATTTGCGCGCCAGCGATCGTGAAACAGTCGTTTGTTTTTACGGCGACCATGTTCCCGCGTTACCTCACGTATTCGAAAAGCTGGGCGTTTCTCCACAAACCAGCGACTACTTTATTTGGCGAAATTACGGCACAGATGCTCCCGAATGCCGGAATTTGGCGGCCGAAGAGCTTGGGGCGGCGCTGCTGCATGTGGTACAAGATGACGGAAATCGCGCGGAACAGCCGCACGCATCCGAGAAAGCGACATAAAAGATGAACAGTAAGATTGCAATAATTGGGGTGGCTTGTCGGTTTCCCGGGAGCGCTAACAATCTTGGCGACTTCTGGCAACTGCTGCGCGACGAACGCGACGCAGTCACCGAAATCCCCGCCGACCGCTTCGGCACCGATTTCTACCAGCACCCGTCCAAGCGCGAGCCGGGCAAGAGCTACACGTTCTCGGCCGGCGTCGTCGACAACGTCGCCGGCTTCGATGCCGCGTTCTTCGGCATTTCCCCGCGCGAAGCGGCCCAGATGGATCCCCAGCAGCGCCTGCTGCTCGAACTCGCATGGGAAGCGTTCGAGGACGCGGGCGTGCGCCCGGCCGACATGCGCGGCAGCAACTGCGGCGTCTTCGTCGGCGCCGCCAGCATGGATTACGGCAACCGCAACATGGACGATCTGAACGTGATCGATCCATATTCGGCGACCGGCAACACCCTGAGCATCGCGTCGAACCGCGTGTCCTATCTGTTCGACCTGCGCGGCCCGAGCATGTCCGTCGACACGGCTTGCTCGTCGTCGCTCGTCGCACTCCACCAGGCCGTCAAGGCGCTGCAGTCCGGCGAAGCCGACGTGGCGCTCGCGGGCGGCGTCAACCTGCTGCTGCACCCGTTCGGCTTCGTCAGCTTCTCCAAGGCGTCGATGCTGTCGCCGCGCGGCCGTTGCCGCACGTTCGATGCAACCGGCGACGGCTATGTCCGCTCGGAAGGCGGCGCGTTCGTGCTGCTCAAGCCGCTCGATCGCGCGCTCGCCGACGGCGACACGATTCACGCGGTGATCGCCGGCTCCGGCGTGAACTCGGTCGGCCACTCGCCGGGCGGCATCAGCGTGCCGGGCGCGGCCGCGCAGGCGTCGCTGCTGCGCAGCGTGTACGCGCGCGCGGGCATCGATCCGCAGTCGCTGGCGTATCTCGAAGCGCACGGCACCGGCACGGCGGTCGGCGATCCGATCGAAGCGCGTGCGCTGATCGACGTCGTGTCGGGCGAGCGCCCGGCGGACCGTCCGCTGCTCATCGGTTCGGTCAAGACCAACATCGGCCATCTCGAGACCGCATCCGGCATGGCCGGGCTGCTGAAGGCCGTGCTGTGCCTGAAGCATCGCGCGGTACCGCGCTCGCTGCATTTCGTCACGCCCAATCCTGGGATCGATTTCGACGGCGGGCGTCTGCGCGTCGTCGATCGCTACATGCCGCTCGACGCGGGCGACGCGCCGCTGACGGTCGGCGTCAACTCGTTCGGCTTCGGCGGAACGAACGCACACGTCGTGCTGACGGAGGCGCCGGCTGCAAACGAGGCGTCGGCGGCCGCGCGTGAGCCCGAGCCGACACAAGCGAAACTGTCTCCGCTCGTCCTGACCGCGCGCAGCGCGAATGCGCTCGGCGCGCTCGCGGGCCGCTATCTGACGATGCTCGACAACGGCGGCGACTGGCAGGCGCTGGCCGCCGCGGCCGCACGTCGTCGCCAGTGGCTCGAACATCGCGCGATCGTCGCGCCGGCCGACCAAGCCGAAGGCTGCACGGCGCTTGCGGCACTGGCCCAGCCGGCAGCGGAAGGCCTGCCGGCCTGCGTGGCAACCGGCCAGGCCCCGGCCGACGCGGTCCGCACCGCGCTCGTCTTCTCGGGCAACGGCTGCCAGTGGGTCGGGATGGGCAACGAACTCTATGCGGAGAACGCCGTGTTCCGCGCGGCGCTCGACGAAGTCGACGCGCTGTGGTGCGCCGATGGCAGCCCGTCGCTCGTCGACGTGATGCGCGGCGGCCCGAGCGCGGAATGGTTGGCCGGCGCGGGCGCCGAATGGCTCGCCGCGACGGAGAACGCGCAGCCGCTGCTGTTCGCGATCCAGGTCGGCATGATTCGCGTGATCGACGCGCGCGGGATGCGTTACGACGCGGCGATCGGCCATAGCGTCGGCGA
This sequence comes from Burkholderia sp. AU31652, assembly GCF_002223155.1. Lineage (NCBI taxonomy): Bacteria > Pseudomonadati > Pseudomonadota > Betaproteobacteria > Burkholderiales > Burkholderiaceae > Burkholderia > Burkholderia sp. AU31652. Next base: position 282,702 of record NZ_NKFG01000003.1, read on the forward strand.
GATTGCCGCGGCGTGGGTGACGGGCGCGCTGTCGCTCGCCGACGCGGTTCGCGTGATCAAGATCCGCAGCCGCGCGCAAGCGATGACGCGCGGCAGCGGCCGGATGGCGGCGGTCGGCATCGGCGACGCGGCGGCGCGCGAACTGATCGCGCGCCACGGGCTGGCGCGGCGCGTCGAGATCGCGGGCATCAACAGCCCCGACGCGGTGACGCTCGCGGGCGAGCTGCAGGGCCTGCAGGCATTGGAGGCCGCGTTGCGCGGCAGCGGCAAGTTCTTCCAGATGCTGGATCTCGACTACGCGTTCCACAGCAGCCACATGGACCGCATCGAGCCGGTCGTGCTGGCCGAGGGCGAGCCTGCGGCCGCAGCCGGGCAACGGCACGTTCGTGTCGACCGTGACCGGTGGCGCGCTGGCCGGCACCGAGCTCGATGCTCGTTACTGGTGGCGCAACATTCGCGAGCCGGTGCGCTTCGGCGACGGCATCGCGCATCTGATCGAGCAGGGCGTCCGGCTGTTCGTCGAGGTCTCGCCGCATTCGATCCTGCGCACGTACGTGAAGCAGGCATTCGCGGCCGCCGGCGCGACCGGCGTGGCGCTGCCGACGCTCAAGCGCGATCACGGCAGCGCTGCGACGCTGCGGCAAGCGATTCTCGCGGCGATCGCGCACGGTGCGAGCGTCGATCCCGACCGCTTCGCGCCGGGCGAAGCGCGTGCTGCATTGCCGTCCTATCCATGGCAGCGCGACCATTTCTGGCTGACGCCGACCGTCGAAGGCTATGGCCTCGTCAATCGTCGCCGCGAGCATCCGCTGCTCGGCTATCGTCTCCACGAGCACGCATTCGCGTGGGAAAACCAGCTCGATCCGGCGAAGCTGCCGATGCTGGCCGATCACGTCGTCGACGGCGGCGTGGCGTTCCCGGGAGCAGGGTACGTGGAGATGGCGCTCGCCGCGGCACGCACCTTCTTCGATACGCCGGATGCGGCGCTCGAAAACGTCGAGATCCGCACGCCGGTGGTATTCCAGCCGCAGCAGGCGAAGCTGTTCCGGCTCGTGATCGAGCCGCGTACCGCGACCTTCACGATCGAGACGCGCGACCGGATGTCCGACGGAGCATGGACGCTGAACGTGACGGGGCGGATGCTGGAAAGCGGCAACACGCTCGGCGATGCGAGCGTCGTGCCGTCCGACGCGCTCGATCGTCTGCTCGCGTTGCCCGCGGCCGACGGCGACACGCTGTATGCAAACACGGCGGCCATCGGCCTCAGCTACGGGCCGGCATTCCGCTGGGTCCGCACCGTGCGGGTCTCCGCGGATGACGGCGCGGCGCTGGCCGACGTTGCGGTGCCGGCAGCATGCGGTGACGCGCGGGCATTGTCTGCCTATCTGCTGCATCCGGCGCTGATGGACAGCGGGTTTCATCCGCTGTTCGCACTGCTTGCCGCGCACGCGCGCGAAGGCGAGCATCCGGCTTACGTGCCGGTGCAGATCGGCCGGGTCGACTATCTGCGCGGCGACACGGTCGAACGGGTACTGGTGCGGATCGACCGGCACAGCCCGCATTCGATCGTCGCGCATTTCGAATTCCTCGACGCGCGCGGCGCGATCGTCGCGCGGCTCGGCGCATGCCGGTTCCGGCGTGTCGATCTGGTCGGCCGTCGGCAGAACCTGCCCGCGCGCTTCGTCTACCGCCTTGAAGAAGTGCCGCTGCCGGGTGACGTCAATGCAGCCGGTTTGCCGGCCCCCGACGCGTTGCTCGCGCTTGCTGCCGCACGGCTCGATGCAGCCGGGCACGACGGCCGCCGGACGCAGCATCTGACCGAAATCCTGCCGCTGCTCGACGTGCTGGCGAGCCTCTACGCGCTCCGCGCGTTCGATGCGCTCGGCGCGTTCGGCGGGGCATGGCAGCCGGCGGCCGGGCGTGAGGCATTGGCCGCACGTCTTGCCGATATGCTGGTCGAAGACGGTCTCGCTCATCGCGATGGCGCGCTGCTCGTGCGCGACGACGCGGCGTGCGCGGCGTTGCCGCCGCTCGACGAGCTGTGGCGCGGGCTGCTGGCCGAATCGCCGGGTCACGTGGCCGAGCTGACGCTGCTCGCGCATTGCGGCGCGGCGTTGCCGGACGTGCTGAATGGCGCGAAGGACGGCGCCCGCCTGCTGTCGCCGACCGGCCACAGCCTGGTCGAACAACTCCTTGCCGCATCGCCGACGTGGCAGCACGTGCACGCGTTGCTGACCGCAAGCGTCGAGCAGGCAGTCGGCGCATGGCAACCGGCACGCCGGTTGCGTGTGCTCGAGCTGGGCGCGACGGACGGTGACGTGCTGCAGACGCTCGGCATGCATCTCGCGGCCGCGCGCTGCGATCACACAATTGCGGCGACTGCCGGTCAACTCGCCGGGTTCGACGCCGATGCGGAAGCGGCGGTGCGCACGGTTGCGTTGCAGTCGGGCGAGCGGTTGTCGCTGGCGGCTGACGAAGCCGGCCCTTACGACCTGATCGTCGCGAACCGCGCGTTGAGCGGCCGGCACGATGTGGCCGACGCGCTGAATGCAATGCGGTCATGGCTGGCGCCTGGCGGATTGCTGCTGCTGGCCGAATCGCGTCGCGGCCGTTTCTCCGACATCGTATTCGGCGCGCAGGCTTCGTCGACGGAAGCCGATGCGCCCGTGCCGCTGGTGCCCGCGGATCTCGATGCGGCGCTCGAACGCGCGGGCTTCGTCGACATCGTGCGGCACGTCGAGCAATCGCTCGATCTGGACGGCACGCCGACGTTCGTCATCGCGCGCAACCCCGCGAGCGCCGTTGTCGCGCAACGCGGCGAGGAACCGAGCGATCTCGATACGCTTGCACGCAGCGAGCAATGGCTCGTCGTGCACGCACCGGATGCCGCCGGCAGTTTCGGCGGGCGGCTCGCCGATGCACTGGCGCGCGCGGGCTATCCGGCCGATATCGTCGACGTCACGCACGCGGCCGATGCGATCGCGTCGTTGCCGGCCGGGCGGCCGGCGCATGTCGTGTTCTGCGCGCCGGAAACGCCGCTCGCCGAATCGGCGACGGGCGATGGCCTGATGGCCGCGCAGCGTAACGGCGTGATCGCTCTTGCGGAACTCGTTCGCACGCTCGGTGCGCAGCCGAACGCGGCCACGCGGCTGACCGTCGTCACGCGTGGCGGCGCGCCGTTCGCCGGGACCGCGAATGCGCATCCGGAACAGGCCACGCTGTGGGGTCTCGGTCGCGTGCTGGCGAACGAGCATCCCGAACTCGCGTGCCGCCTGATCGACGTCGATCGAGCGGCGGACCGGATCCCTGACGCGCTGATTCGCGAGCTGACCGGCGCGGCGGTCGAGGAAGAAGTCGTCCTGGGTGCACACGGGCGGCAGGTGCCGCGTATGTTGACGGCCGCGCAGGCCGCGGCCCGCAACGATGGCGCGATCGCGCGTGCGGCCGTGCTCGCGTTCGACGCGCCGGGTTCGTTGCGCAATCTCGAATGGTTCGCGTTGCCGGAAAGCCCGCTGGGCGATGACGAGGTGGAGATCGAGCCCGTTGCCACCGGCCTCAATTTCCGCGACGTGATGTATGCGATGGGGCTCTTGTCCGATGAAGCAGTCGAGACCGGCTTCGCGGGCGCGACGATCGGGATGGAACTGTCCGGCCGCGTCGTGCGGGTGGGCAACGCCGTGACGGCATTCGCGCCGGGCGACGCGATGCTCGGCTTCGCGCCGGCTTCGTTCGCGACGCGCGTCAGGACGCGCGCGCAAGCAATTGCACTGAAACCCGAGCGGCTGTCGTTCGAGGAAGCGGCGACCGTGCCGACCACGTTCTTCACCGCGTACTACGCACTCGTCGAGCTTGCGCGGCTGCGTCGCGGCGAGCGTGTGCTCGTGCACGGCGGCGCGGGTGGAGTCGGGATCGCCGCGATCCAGCTCGCGCGCCACTTCGGCGCGGAAGTGTTCGCGACGGCCGGCAGCGACGAGAAGCGCGAGTTCGTGCGTCTGCTCGGCGCGGACCACGTGCTCGATTCGCGCAGCCTCGCGTTCGCGGACGAGATTCGTGCGCTGACGGGCGGCCAGGGCATCGACATCGTGCTGAATTCGCTCGCCGGCGAAGCAATGGTGCGCAGCATCGATACGCTGCGGCCGTTCGGTCGTTTCCTCGAGCTCGGCAAGCGCGATTTCTACGAAAACAGCCATATCGGGCTGCGGCCGTTCCGCAACAACATCAGCTATTTCGGCATCGACGCCGACCAGCTGATGGGGGCGCTCCCGGAGCTGACCGCGCGCCTGTTCGGCGAAGTGATGGCGCTGTTCGAGGCAGGCGTGCTGCATCCGCTGCCGTATCGCGCGTTTCCGGCCGAACGGGCGGAAGATGCGTTCCGCTACATGCAGCAGGCGCGCCAGATCGGCAAGGTGCTCGTGACCTATCCGTCCGGCACGCCGGCCCCGACGCGCGGCGTCACGCGCGCGGGTTCGCTCGCGCTCGATCCGCTTGGCACGTACCTGGTGGTCGGCGGCACGGGCGGGCTAGGTTTCGCGAGCGCGCGCTGGATGGTCGAGCGCGGCGCACGCCGGCTGACGCTGGCGAGCCGTTCCGGCGAGCTCGCTGCGGCCGCACGCGAGGAAGTCGAGCGCTGGCGCACGACGCTCGGCGTTACGGTCGATGTCGTGTCGTGCGATGTGACCGACGCCGCGGCGGTCGACGCGATGATCGATGCGATCGTCCGGCGCGGCAGTCCGCTCAAGGGCGTGCTGCATTCCGCGATGTCGATCGATGACGGCCTCGTGCGCAATCTCGACGATGCGCGCATGGCCGCGGTGCTCGCACCGAAGGTGGCCGGCGCGTGGAACCTGCATCGCGCGACGCGCGCGTTGTCGCTTGACCTGTTCGTGGTCTATTCGTCGGCGACGACCTATCTCGGCAATCCGGGGCAGTCGAACTACGTCGCGGCCAACACCTTCCTCGAGGCGCTCGTCGAACATCGTCGCGCGGCGGGATTGCCGGGCACGTTCATGGCCTGGGGGCCGCTCGAGGACGTCGGCTTCCTCGCACGCCACGCGGATACGCGCGAGGCGCTGCAGTCGCGGATCGGCGGTGCGTCGATCACCTCCGACGAGGCGATGGTCGCGCTCGAACGCACGCTGGTCGCGGGCGCGGCCGGCGAGGCCGTGGTCCGGCTCGACTGGCACGCGGTAGCGCGCGGGATGCCGGCCGCGAAGGCGCGCCGGTATTCGCTGCTGCAATCGCACGCGAGCGGCGGCGATGCGCGCGATGGCGGCACGCAGTTGCGGGAAGAAGTGCTGGCGTTGCCGCGCGACGAGGCGATCGCGCTGGTGGCGCGGACGCTGCAGGCGCAGATCGCGCGGATTTTGCACATGACGCCGGACCGCATCGCGCTCGACAAGTCGGTGCTCGACATGGGCATGGATTCGCTGATGGGGATGGAACTCGGTCTCGCGGTCGAGGAAGCGTTCGAGGTCAAGCTGTCGGTGATGGCGATTGCCGAAGGCGCGTCGGTGACGACGCTGGCCGGACGTATCGTCGATTCGATCGGCGCGTCGACCGATGCGGATGCCGGTTCCGCGACGGATGCCGCGCAGGAGGCCGTCGCGGCGCTCGCGGCGAAGCATGCGATCGACGGCGAAGCGCGCGCGATGCTCGATGCGCGGCAGGCGCCCGTGGCGGGCCAGGCGTCGCCGACGCTGGAGGTCGCGCGATGAGCGCGCCGTCCGGGTGGGCGACGCGTCAGGGCACGCTGGCACGGCCGCTGGCGATCGACGGTCACGGGCTGCACACGGGGCGCCGGGTGGGTGTGCGGATCCTGCCCGGGCGTCCGGAAGAGGGCGTGACGGGCATCGCGTTCCGTCGCGTCGCGCAGGGGCGCACGCTCGCGACGCTGCCGGTCGATCCCGCGCTGCGCCGCGCGCAGCCGCTGTGCACGATGCTGCGCAATGCCGACGGCGTCGGCGTTCGCACGATCGAGCACCTGCTCGCGTCGCTGCTTGCATGCGAGATCGATCACGCGATCGTCGAGATCGATGCGGAAGAAGTGCCGATTCTCGATGGCAGCGCCGCGCCGTGGGTGGACGCCATCCGCGCGTGCGGCCGTGTCGCGCTCGATGCGCCGAAGCGCTTCATCCGCGTGCTGCGGCCAGTCGTCGTCACGGACGGCGACGGCGACCAGCGGCGCGAAATGCGGATCGAACCGGCGCCGCGTTATGAGTTGAGCGTGCGCAACGACCTGCGCGGCTTCGGCGACATGCACTGGGACGGGGCGCTGACGCCGGCCGCATTCGCGACCGAAATTGCGCCGTCGCGCTCGTATGGCCGCGTGAAGTGGGCGGTACCCGCGATCGTCGCCGGCTATCTGCGCGGGGTGCCGATCCTGCGCGGCGCGCGGCCGTCGTGCACGGCGTCCATCGTCGGCAATCGCGTGCTGGGCGGGATGCGGCTGCCGGAAGAGTTCGTCCGGCATCGCGTGCTCGACCTGGTCGGCGATCTCGCGCTGGCCGGCGCGCCGCTGCTGGCGCGCGTGAGCGCACTGCGGCCGAGCCACGAGATGAATTTCCGGCTGGTGGACGCGCTGCTGGCCGAACCCGATGCGTGGCAGTGGGCCGAGTTTCCCGACGCGTGACACCACGCTTTTTCATGATGCGCGGCGTAACATAGCGCCTTTTCGAGATACAGCGAAGGAAGCAATGGCACTGGGAGAGCATCTTCGCCAGCAACTGGCGGCGAAAGCGCTGAAACGGCAACTGGAGCGCGCGACCGATGCGGCTGCGGCACCGGGCGTGCCCGGCACGCTGGCCGCGCAGACCGCATCGGCGCGCAGCCGCTTCGAATCGATGCCGCAGTATCAGCAGGTCCGGATCATGCGCGAGATGGGCGAGAAGCTGCGCGTCGACTCGCCGTTTTTCCGCGTGCATGAAGGCGTGGCCGGTGCGACGACGCAGATCGGCGGCCGCGAGTACCTGAACTTCGCGAACTACAACTACCTCGGCCTGGCCGGCGATCCGGCCGTGTCGTCGCGCGCGAAAGCCGCGATCGACCGTTACGGCACGTCGGCCTCCGCCAGCCGGATGGTCGCGGGCGAACGTCCGGTGCAGCGCGATCTCGAGCGCGCGCTGGCCGCGTTCTACGAGACCGACGATTGCGTCGCGTTCGTGAGCGGCCATGCGACGAACGTGACCGTGATCGGCGCGCTGTTCGGCCCGGGCGATCTGGTCGTGCACGATTCGCTCGCGCACAACAGCATCGTGCAGGGCGCGCAGCTGAGCGGCGCGAAGCGGCTGAGCTTCGCGCACAACGACTGGCAGGCGCTCGACGAACTGCTGTCGCGCGTGCGCCGCGAATACCGGCACGTGCTGATCGCGATCGAAGGGCTGTACAGCATGGACGGCGATTTCCCCGACCTGCAGCGTTTCGTCGACGTGAAGACGCGCCACGGCGCATTCCTGCTGGTCGACGAGGCGCATTCGCTCGGTGTGCTCGGCGCGACCGGCAAGGGCATCCGCGAGCACTGCGGCGTCGCGCCCGACCGGGTCGACATGTGGATGGGCACGATGAGCAAGACGCTGGCCGGCTGCGGCGGTTTCATCGCCGGCTGCCAGCCGCTGGTCGACATGCTGCGGCACCTGGCGCCGGGCTTTCTGTACAGCGTCGGGCTCGCGCCGACGCTCGCCGAAGCGTCGCTGGCCGCGCTCGAGCGTCTGCAGGCCGAGCCGGAGCGCGTCGCGCAACTGCAGGCGCGCGGGCGGCAGTTCCTGACCGAGGCGCGCGCCGCCGGGTTGAACACGGGCACGAGCGCCGGGTTCGCGGTCGTGCCGGTGATCACGGGGAGCTCGCTGAAAGCCGCGCAATGGGCCAATGCGATGTTCGACGAAGGGATCAACGTGCAGCCGATCTTCTATCCGGCCGTCGAGGAAAAGGCCGCGCGCCTGCGCTTCTTCATCTGCTCGACGCATGAGCCGGAGCAGATCAGCCGGACGGTCGCCGTGTTGTCGCGTCTCGCGGGGCGCAGCGCGTGACGCTGGCCGGTGCGTTCGCGCACGCGGTGCCGCGCGCCGGTGAGCGCGTGCGGTTTCGCGCGGCGGATGCGGATGATGCGGTTGCGTGCGGGCCGCTCGTGTTTGCGTCCGGCGTGGCCGAATTCGGGTTCTTTCTCGGCGAAAGCGATGCACGCGGCGTTGCGTTTTTGCAGCAGGCGTTTCGGTCGCGTTACGGGCGCTTCTCGTGGCGCCGGCATCGCGTCGCAGTCGCCGACGACGGCACCGTGCTCGCCGTGATGGCGATCCACGACGGACAGCAGACGATGTTCGACGATTTGCATGTCGTGTGGGCACTCTCGCGCTTTTTCGGCGTGCGCCGCACCATCGGCCAGTTGCTGCGCGGGCTGATCCTCGAAACGGAAATTCCGGCGCCGAAGCGTTCGCAGATCCTCGTCGCGCATTGCGCGACCGATGAGCGTCAGCGCGGCACGGGGATCTTCAGCGCACTGTTTCGCGATGCGCTGGACACCGGCGCATTGCCCGCCAACGGCAGCCGCGACGTCGTGCTCGACGTGCTGACGCGCAATGTGCGGGCCCGGGCGCTGTACGAGCGGTTGGGGTTCACTGCACTGCCGCGGCCGCGCGCCCGTTCGCGCCGGCTGCCCGCCGAACTCGATTCGATCCGGATGCGATTGTCGCGCCGCGCCTGACGGCGCGAGTGACAGCCCGCCGCGCTACTTGTGCCGCGGACTGAACGGCCGGCGGTGGGTATGTTGGTATCTTGTGCGAGCGTGGTTGCCATTCGCACGAACAGCACACCGACGCGCGTGGGATGACGTTCGATCGCGACGGCGTCAGCCGCCCAGCGGCAGTTTCCGGATGATCGCGTCCACACACTCCGAGGGACTTGCCTCGGCCGTCCTGACATGAACGTCAGGGGACTGCGGTGGCTCATAGACGGAATCGATGCCGGTAAATTGGCGAATCGCGCCTTGCCTTGCCAACGCATAGAGTCCCTTCGGGTCGCGAGCCTCTGCGACTTCGAGTGCAGTATCGACAAAGACCTCGATGAACGTACCGGCCGCAAAGCGCGCCCGCGCTTTGGCGCGCGCCTCCTGGAATGGTGAGATCAGCGCAGCGATGACGACGAATCCAGCATCCACAAGCAGCCTCGCCACCTCGGCGGTTCGCCGGATATTTTCATGGCGATCGGCATCGCTGAATCCGAGATCCCGGTTCAGCCCCTCGCGCAGGCGGTCGGCATCCAGCAGATAGGTGCGAAGTCCGCGGCCATCGAGGTGTTCCTGTAGCAAAGTCGCCAGCGTCGATTTGCCTGCGCCGGAGATACCGGTCAGCCACACCACGAAGGCGCGATCCTGTTTTCCGTCCGGACTGGTGGAGCAACCGTTCGTCGGCGTGGCGGGTGACAAATTCTTGAAATCCTGGGGCATTTCCGATGTGAGGTGCGGGCGACCGTGAAGTTGCATTCTTGGGTTCGGTTTACTCCTGGGGCGGATTGTAACGCGACGGAAAGTTTGTAATCCCTTCCTTTTTTAACGAATTGCTTCGTGCGCGTGTGTCTGATACCGCCGTCTCGATGCGGTCAACGGTATCAATGCGCTACTTGTGCCGCGGCCCGAACGGCCGCTGCTGCACATCGGCCCCCTGCGCAACGATCGCCGTGCTCTCCGGTACTTCCTCCCACGCGCCCCGCAAGTCGACGAGCGGCTCGGACACGACCATGAACGCGTCGTCGCCGGCTTCGGCGATGCGCGGGTTATGCGGATACAGCTCGTGCAGGTGCTTGAACGACGTACTGTGGAACAGCGAGCGCGACTGCCGTTCGCTCGAATAGCGCACCGCGATGATCCGTTCGCCGTCGGTCGCGCAGATCGTCATGTTGAGTGGGGCGGCCACGCGATGCCGCGCGGCGCTTTCCTCGACCACGCCGACCATCCGCTCGAGCGCCGGCAGCGGCGTCTGCTCGAGGCCGTAGGTCAGCGCAAGGCGGAACATCAGTTCGGAGTCGGTCGAGCCTTCGAGCGTCGGGAACAGCGCGGGATCGACCTTCATCGTCAGGTCGCGGCGCAGCTTGTGGAAATCGCGGATCAGCCCGTTGTGCGCGAACAGCCAGCGGCCGTGGCGGAACGGGTGGCAGTTGGTTTCCTGCACGGGGGTGTCGGTGGCCGCGCGGATGTGCGCGATGAACATCCGCGAGCGGATCGCGCGCGCGGCTTCGCGCAGGTTGCGGTCGTTCCACGCGGGATGCACGGAGCGGTAGCGGAACGGGAGTTCGTCGGGGCGCCCGTACCAGCCGATGCCGAAGCCGTCGCCGTTGGTGGTCGTCGCCCCCAGCTCTGAATGCAGGCTCTGGTCGATCAGCGAATGCTTCGCGCGGAACAGGACGGTCTCGAGATGAAGCGGATTACCCGTATAAGCGAGCCAGCGGCACATGGAGCGCTCCTTCACGATGGATCGTTCGCAGCATGGTAGCCGACTTCGCGGCGCATCCGTGCCTGGGCGCACGCGGCCGGTCATTCGGGCAGGTAGGCTGGCCAATCTTCATACATCGGGTGCTTCCCCGGATGCGCGATGCGCAAGCGCGCGGCCATGCAGCCCATGCGGCCAATGCGGCCGGGCGCCACCGCCTGACGGCGGCGCCGCGGCCGCCAGGTTCACTCGCCGAGCGCGTCCATCACCCGCGCCGAATAGACGAGCGCCGCACCCGCGTTCAGCGCAATCGCGACGCCGAGCGCTTCCGCCACTTCCTCCTTGGTCGCGCCATGCTTGGCCGCTTCCGCGGTGTGCACGGCGATACAGCCGTCGCAGCGCGTCGTGACGGCGACCGCGAGTGCGATCAGTTCGCGCGTCTTCGCGTCGAGATGGCCCGTCTTGGCGCCGGCGCCCGACAGCGCCTTGTAGCCGGCCAGCGTATCGGGCGACAGCTTGGCGATCTCGCCGATGCGCGTCGAGAGTTCCTTCCGGTATTCGTTCCAGTTCAGCATGATGCGTCCTTTCGAGTAGGGGTGAGGAGGGCGGCGGGGGCCGCGATCTCGGGCGATGCAGGGCTATTCTGATCGCTCGCGCTGAGGGTTTCGATACGCTAGAGTGTCAATTTTTAGCGCAATCGTCTCATGGACGCGTTGAGTCAACTCCTGTCGCTGGGCCGCAGCCATGTCGAGCTCGACGTGCGCTGCCTGCTCGACGGGCCGTTCGCGATGCCGCACGACCCGCTGCCGTCCGGCGAGGCGGCGTTTCACCTGGTGCTGGCCGGAACCTGCCGGCTGCGTACCGCGGACGGGCGCACGCTGCAGCTCGCCGACGGCGATTTCGTGCTGCTGCCCGCGGGGGGCGCGCACGACCTGCTCGACGCAGGGGCCGGCCGATCGCGGCCGGCTGCGGCGCTGCGTGAACAGGGCGCCGGCGGCGGCGCGGTGCTGCCGGTCAAGTCGAATCTCGATCCGGCCGAACCGGGCGGCGCGAGCGTGGACCTGCTGTGCGGGCGGTTCGTCTATGCGCGCGGCGCGGGCGAACTGCTGATGCGCACGCTGCCGCACGTGCTGCATGTCGGGTTGCGCGAGGCGTCGGGGTTCGCGCCGCTGCAACTGCTGACGAGCGTGCTGCGCACCGAGGCGTCGAACGGGCAGCCGGGCGCCGGCGCGATCGTGAACGCGCTCGGCCAGGCGCTGCTCGCGTACGCGTTGCGCGCATACGGGCGGGGTGCGCGCGTGTCGTCCGGCTGGCTGGCACTGGCGGCCGACGCGCGGCTCGGCCCGTCGGTCCAGGCCGTGCTGCAGGCGCCGGAAAAACCGTGGACGGTCGAGTCGCTCGGCGACGCCTCCGCGATGTCGCGCGCGACGTACGCACGCCATTTCCGCGAGCGGGCCGGGATGAGCGTCGGCGCGTTCGTCGCGCAGATCCGGATGATGCACGCGTGCGCGCTGCTGCAGGATACGCAGCGCGGGCAGGCGGAAATCGGTCAGGCGGTCGGCTACCAGTCCGAGGCTGCGTTCGGCAAGGCGTTTCGCGCGGTGCTCGGCACGACGCCGGGACGCTGGCGGCGGGCGCAGCGCGGCATGTAAGACTGCAAGCGACGCTGTCGTGGCACGCGCCAAAGCTGCTACCATGCGCGAAACGCAGTTCAACGAAAACGATTTCGAACAAAAAGAAAGAGAGGGCAAAGCAATGAACCAGACCACCATCCAGCAGCCGTCGTTCGCGTTCGTGGCCGCGTCGTGGGCCGCGCTGCTCGCCGGTTTCGCGGCATTCCTGATCGGTCTCTGGAACGCGGGCATGCAGCTCAACGAGAAGGGCTACTACTTCACCGTGCTGGTGTTCGGTCTCTATGCGGCAATCTCGCTGCAGAAGAGCGTCCGCGACCGCGCGGAAGGCATTCCCGTCACCGGCATCTACTACGGCCTCAGCTGGATCGCGCTGCTGCTGTCGATCGCGCTGCTGGTCGTCGGCCTCTTCAACGCGACGCTGCAGTTGAGCGAGAAGGGCTTCTACGCGATGTCGTTCGTGCTCGCGCTGTTCGGCTCGGTGGCCGTGCAGAAGAACACGCGTGACTTGCAGAACGCGAAGCCGCGCTATCCCGACGCCGAATCGGCACCGTCCGTCCAGGAGTGATGTCACGCGAAGCGGGCGCCTTCGAGGGCGCCCGTTTTGCGACGACGGTCGCGAGCGACCCGCATTCGCCGATGCGCGGCGGGCTCCCCGCCCATTCGTTTCATCCATGCCGGTGCGCATGACGATGGAGATATTCCGGATGCCAGACTTCACAGAAACCACGCGGCATACCCGCGCGGCTGCCCGTGCCGTGGCGGCGCGGGCCGCGCTCGTGCTGGAGACGAACAACCTGCGCGGCGGCGCGGGGCTCGTGCAGGCCGTCGACAGCCTGAAGCGCCTCGTCTCGGCGCTGTCGAAGCAGACCGTGCCACCCGCGGCACTCGCGCAATGGATCATCACGCATGACGGGCTGCCGGCCGATGCGTGCGCGGAGATCGCCGCGCTGGCCGGCCGCCCGATCGACTTCGTCGAGATCGGCGCAAGCACCGGCTACTACGATGCGAAGAACGACGGGTTCGACCGCGTCGACGCGGCCCGTTGCGACATCGTCGTGTTCGGCGATGCCGATTGCAGGCCGGCCGACGACTGGCTCGAGCACCTGCTCGCACCGTTCGCGCGCGAAGCCGACGATGCGCCCGTCGCGGTGGCGGGGCGCACCAGCTATGCGCCGAACGTGCTCGGCATCGCGCTGACGTCGATCGATTTCATGTATTTCCCGAGCCCGCTGCGTGACGGTGCGACACGCAATTTCTACGCGAACAACGTCGCGTTCCGGCGCGACGTGTTCGCGCAATTCCGCTACGAGCCGCTCGACGGCGTCTATCGCGCGCATTGCCAGGTGATGGGGCTGCGGATGCAGGCAGCCGGCGTGGCCGTCGAGTTCGCACCGGCCGCGCACACCGAACATCGGCTGCCGGACACGCAACGCGAATCGCTGAAGCTGCGCTGGATGCGCGGCGAGGACAGCGTCGGGCTGACGCCGTATCTCGTGAACGCGTACCTGCCGCGCGGCTGGCAGTGGCTCGGTCGCAGCGGCCCGCTCGGCCCGTTCTGCGTGATGGCGATGCGGCTCGGCTACAGCCTGCGTGCGCTGAATCACCAGCAGTTGCCGCAGCTTGGCGTCGTCCGCTATCTCGCGGCCGTCGGCGTTACGATCGCGGCGTCCGCCGTCGATACGCTCGGCGCACTCGCACGCGGTTTCGGTCTCGCCGGGCGTGCATCGGCCCGGCGCGATCTCGACGCGCTGTCCTATCACCGTCATTGAGCCGGCGCCGCGCATCACGCGCGGCCACGACACGCCGACACCCAGCATCCATCCTGACAACGACCATGCCCACGCTCGCCACCCGTGTTGCCTGCCTCGCCCTGTTTGCCGCCAGCGTTGGCGCCCATGCCGCGCCGGTCGACCATGCGGGGCGCGGGATCTACCACTTCGCATCGCAAAGCGGCTGCCCGTTCATGAACGCGGCAGCCGCGGACTGCAATCGCGTCGCGCTCGATGCGCCGGACGTTCACGCGAGCATCGATACCGATGCGCACGCGATCGTCTTCTCGAGCGATGCGACGCGCCGCACGAAGGACGTGCTCGGCGACGTGCTGCTGCAGGGCACGGGCGTCGACGGCGAAGGCCGGCGCGTGCCGCTGAGCGTGCACGTGCTGCTGCGTCGCGACGGCGCGAAATGGGACCGCGACGTGTATGTCCATGCGCCCGTGCACGGCACGTTCACGGAGGTCCGGATCGATCCGTATCGCGTGCGGGTGAAGGAGGGTGAGGGCGAGCGCGACGTGCTCACGCCGGACGAAACGCTGGCACTGTTCGCGCATCCGTCGCTGGCATCGCGTCTCGCGCGGCATCTCGTGAAGGTGAGCGCGACCGATCCGAAGCAGCCGTTCGCGGACGACATCACGATTGGGCTCGGCGTCGGCGGACTGACGAAGTCGGTCGCGCGTGCGAGCTTTGCATCGAACGCGCCGCACGATGCCGACGTCGATCGCGCACTCGCATCCGGCACGTGGACGATTCGCTTCGATGCACTGAGCAATCACATTCCGGTGTGGGTCGCCCGGCGCGAGCTGTTCCTGTTCGGCCTGGACGGCAGCGCGCTGGTGAAGGACATGCTTACGCGCGGCTTCAGGAAGAACGACCGGATCGAGTTCGGTGCGCGTGACGGTAATGGCTATCTGCGCGTCAACGGCCGCGAGGAAGCATTTGCGGGTGCAGCCGCATCCGCGCACGCGTTCATGCAGGAAAGCTTCATCGGCCTGATCCTCGGATGGCGTCGCGATCCGGCTGGCGCCGCGGCGGCTGCGACGAAATCCGCGTCTGCACGAGGCGAGCCGGCATGAGCGCGGCAGGCGAACTGCCGGCGTCGCCGCAGGCAGCGCACGATGCACGCTTCGATTGTCTCGAGGCGCCCGTGCCGCGCGGGGCGGCGCGGGTGCGCGCGTACCTCGTCGATCGCCTCAAGCGGGCGGCGATCCGGCAGTTGCATCGCAGTGTGCATGGCGAGCGCTGGGTGCTGCGCATGTACCTGATCGGCGAGGAAGCGACCGAGTGCGCGTTGCACGAGGACTGGACCGGACAGCCGCCGGACTGGCTTGCACCGCGGATCGAGCAGCACCTCGCGGACGAGCGTCGCCACGCAGCGGCGTTCGCCGATGCGCTGCGCGAGCGCGGCGTCGCGCCGTCGACTGCACCGCATGAGCCCGACTGGTTGAGCCGGCGCAAGATCATGCGATGGCGCCGGCTTGCGCAGCGTCATGCACCGCATTTCTCGCAAGGCGTGCTCGTGCCGGCCTATGCGACGGGCCTGTGCGCGGAACAGATGGCGATGCGCGTGCTCGCGCGTCACTGCGCGACGATCGGCGATGCCCATCCGTTGTACCCGCTGCTCTCGCGCGTGCTCGCCGACGAGACGCGGCATGTCCGGCTCTGCTCGGACACGCTGCGCCGTCTGGTTGCGCCGTCCGAGGCAGCGCATCTCGCCGCGTTGCTAAACGAGATCCGCGCGATCGAGGCCGGTTTCGGCGTGACGGGCGCGCTGGCGATGGTCGCGGCCGGCTGGTTCCAGTCGCTTCGTCCGCGCGCATGATGCCGCGGATCGTCTATCTCGCGACGGCCGACGCACGCGGCCACCTGATGCGCGCGCAACTGCTCGTGCATGCGCTGCGTGCGGCCGGCGCCCAGGTCGACGTGCTGACGACATCCGATGCGGGGCAGGCGTTCCTGGCTGCGTTCGACATCGACGCGGCCGTGCTGTCCCGTCACTACGCGGTGCAGTTCGACGAACGACAGAACATGCTGCGCGACGCGACCGATCGCAATGTCGCGCACTACGTGTTCAGGCCGACGCGCATGCTGCGAGACATCGCGCGGCTGCGTGCGATCGTCCGCGATGCCGATCTCGTGGTCAACGACTCGTTTCATCCGGCGCTGCTGTTCATGGGGGCGATGCCGGGCTGGCGGCGCCGCATCGTCCACGTGTATGGCGGCAGCCTGCGCCGCGCGTTGACCGAGAATTTCGATGCACGGCTGCCGCGCGCACTGGCGCGTGCATTTGCACGGATCGTCGACTGGCAAATCGATTCGGCGCGGTGCTGCATCGAACACGACTTTGCGTACGATGCCGCCGATGCCGTCCGGCGATCGTGCGCGCATTACCGTCTGCCGACGCCGGTGCCGATCGTCGCCGGGCAACCCGCTTCGGAACCGGCTGCAGCCGCCATTTATCTGAACCCGCACTTTCGCGATATCGCGCTCGCCGATGCGTTGTCCGCCGGCATGCGCGACGCGGGGCTCGCCGCCCATCGTGTCGGCGAGGGCTATGCCGGACACGACGGCTGGACCGGGGTCGACGCCGACTGGGTGACGCGCGCCGCCCATGCACCGCTGATCGTGTCGGCGCCCGGCATGGCTGCGCTGTCGATCGCACGCGTGTATCACCGCCCGATCCTGCTTGTTCAGTCAGACCAGCCCGAGCAGGCGAGCAACGCCGCGCGCGCCGCGCAACTGCAACTCCTGCATCGCGTCGTCACGTGGCGCGGCGATGCGGGCGCGTTCCGGCGGGACGTCGGGCAGGCTGCAGCCGAACTGATGCGCCATCCCGGTACGCAGGCAGGAACGATCGCCGGCCGCGAGCATGCGCGTGCGCGCGTCGACGCGTGGACGTCGCGCCTCCTCGCGCTGCGTTCGCATGTGCAGGTGGCCGATGCGGATACGCGATGCGAGGCGCCGGCACCACGATGAATTCGCTGTCGCTTCGAGACGATCGCCGGCCCGATATCCGGCAGATGCTGGCCGCGACGTTCGGCATGGCAGCCGGCCTCGCGATCTTCTTTCTGCTGGAGCGTAGCGTCACGCCGCGCTACGTGTTTGCCACGTCGATCGATGCGCGGATTCCGTTCATCGCATGGTCGTGGTTCGTCTATGTCGGCTTCTTTCCGTTCGTGATTGCGCTTGCCGCGTATGCGCGGCCGCTTGCGTTCGCCGCATTCAAGGAGGCCGTGTTGATCGCGTTCGTGCTCGGTGTCGTGTGCTTCCTGCTGTTTCCGGAAGCCGTGCCGCGGCCCGACGTCGCGGAGATCGGCAATACGTTCGTACGCCACCGTCTCGCGCGCATGTGGCAGCTCGATCTCGCGGCCAATGGCTTTCCGAGCCTGCATGTCGCTGTAACGTGCCTCGCCTGCCGGATGCTGGTGGATCGGCGACGGCTCGTGACTGTGGCGGTCGGCCTGCTGATCTGCGCGTCGACGCTGACGCTCAAGCAGCATACGGTTGTCGACGTGCTGGGTGGCGTGGCGCTCGCGATGGTCAGTGCGCTCTGGGTCGAGCGGCGATCGCTGCGCGGGAGGCTCGCGTGACGGATGCCCATGTTCATCATGCCGGGCCGGATGCCGAGCTTGCGCGGTTCGTGCCCGATCCCGCGCTGTTTCGCGTGAGCGCGTTGCGTGTGGGCGCAGCGTTGGCAGGCGACTGGCTGATGATTGCCGTCGCGTTCGCGGTTGCAATCGCGTTTGCGCATCCGCTCGTGTACGCGTTGGCCGCGATCGTGATCGCGCGCAGCCAGCTTGCGCTCGCGGTCATGATGCACGAAGGCGCGCATGGTCTGCTGGCGCGGAACCGGCGCGTCAACGATGCGCTGGGCCAACTGTTCGCGGCCGGCCCGCTATGGCTGTCGCTGCGGACGTATCGTGCCGGCCATCTGAAGCACCATCGCGCACCGATGGCGGCGGACGATCCCGTCGCGCTGCTGTTCGGCGTGCACGACTATCCGGTGACGCGCCGGCGGCTGATCGGCCGCCTGCTCGCGTACGCATGCGGGATCGGCTACGTGACGAGTGTCGTGAAGCTCGCCCGCGGCGAGTTCGCGCATGCGTTGCCGAAGGTCGGGAAGTCGCGCGCGTACGCCGCGTGGGAAGTCGCGTCGATGCTGGCCGGCAACGGTGTGCTGTTCGGCGCGCTCGCATGGGCCGGGCATCCGCTGCTGTACGTCACGTTGTGGATCGTGCCGTCCGTCACGCTGCTGCCGCTGGCCGGGCAGGTGCGCGCGATCTTCGAGCATGCGGGGCTGCCGGCCGCTGCCGACCAGAGCCGCAACGCGCGCACGATCGTCCGGCGTTCGTGGCAGACGTTCCTGTTCGGCCCGCACGCGATTCATTTTCATATCGAACATCACCTGTTCGCGCGGATGCCTTTCCATCACCTGCCGGTCGTGCATCGGCAGCTTGCGCAGCGGCAGTTGCTGCCCGACGGCAATCTGTACACGGGATATGGTGGCGTGCTGCGCGACGTGAGCGTGCGCTGACGCACGGGCGGGGCAGGGTGCGTGCGCTGTCTGGTGGCGGAGTGGAGAGAGTGCGGCCGAGTGTGTCGCAGACATCACCGGGATGCCGCGCTTCGATACGGATGCGGCAGACGCAAAAAAGCCTCCGCTTGGGAGGCTTTAATTTGCACTATCAAAGATAGTTGGTAGGGTGGGAGGGACTCGAACCCTCGACTCTCTGATTAAAAGTCAGATACTCTAACCAACTGAGTTACCACCCCACGTTCTTGAAACCTGTTGGTTCGTTGCTTCAACAACTTGGGCAACGACCCAAAGAGCAAAAGATTATAGCGACGGGTTGTCAGGCTGTCAACAACCCGCCGCGATAATTATTTGATCGTCTCGAGCTTGCCCTGCGCGGTCTGCGCTGCGTTCGACCCGGCGTACTGCGACACGACCTGCTCGAACGTCTTCTTCGCGGCCGCCTTCTGGCCTTGTTCGAGCTGGTTCGTGCCGATTGCCACCAGGGCGTCGGCTGCGCGCGGATGTTGCGGGAACTTGCTGACGATCCCTTGCCACGTTGCAGTCGAACCGCGGTAGTCGCGCAGCGCGTATTGCGCATTGCCGTACCAGTACTGCGCGGTCGGCTGGTAGGGGCTCTGCGGATACTTCGCGATGAACGCGCGGAACGAAGCCGCGGCCGCCTTGAAGTTGCCGTTGCGGAACTGCTGCTGCGCCGCGCTGAGCGCATCCGTTTCACCCGGCTGCACGGTGCCTTCGACACCATCGATCGTCGCCTGCTGCGGCTCGAACTTCTTGAGCCGCGTGTCGAGATCCTGGTAGTACTCCTTCTGCTGCCGCTCGAGCGTCGTCAGCCGGTTCGTCAGGTCCTCGTTCTCGCCGCGCAGCGTCGCGACCTGCTGGTTCAGCTGGTCGAGACGGCCGGATTGATCGAGGATCGTACGCTGGGCGGCGGACAACTGGCTCGCCAGGTTGTCGGTTTTGCTGCGCAGATCGAGCACGGCGCGGCGCGCTTCGTTGTCGTCGAACACGCCGGCGTGCGCCGGCGCGGCCGACCACGCCGCGCCGGCGACGCAGAATGCTGCGGCAACGCGCAGCAGGGATACACGGTGCGTCATACGGCGATTCTTCCGTTACTTACTGTTGGTAGACGAGGTCGGCGCGACGGTTCTGCGCCCACGATGCTTCGTCGTGACCCGCTGCCTGCGGCTTTTCCTTGCCGAGGCTCACGGCTTCCATTTGCGAATCGTTCACGCCGAGCAGTGCCATCGCGCGACGGACGGCTTCCGCACGCTTCTGGCCCAGCGCGAGGTTGTACTCGCTCGTGCCGCGTTCGTCGGTGTTGCCCTGGATCAGCACGTGGCGCTGCGGGTGGCTCTTCAGGTACTGAGCGTGCTGCTGCATCAGCGGCTGGTACTCGTCCTTCACCGAATAGCTGTCGAAGTCGAAGTAGATGCTGCGCTTCGCGAGCGGGCTGTTCGGGTCGTTCAGCGGATCGACGTTCACTTGCGCGACGTTGTCGGCGCTCGGTTGCGTGCTGACCGCACCGCCGGCATTCGCCTTGTCGTCGAGCTTCACGCCCGACTTGCACGCTGCGAGCGCGCTGATCATCATCACGGCCAGGGCCAGACGAGCTTTATTCGACATCATGTTTACTCTCCTTGTGGTCATTGCATGAAGGGCCCCCACGACGGCTCACGTACGGAGCCGCCCTGGACGGACAGGATTTGCGGCGGCGCGCTGCCGTCCGAGGGCACTGCTGCCAGAACATTGCGACCACCCGACTGGGTAGCGTACAGAAGGTACTGGCCGTTTGCCGCGAAGCTCGGCGATTCGTCGCGATTCGTATTCGTGATGGCGTTCGCCGCGCCGGACTGAAGATCCTGAACGTACAGCTTGAAGCCCCCACCCGTGCGGGAGATGTAAGCGAGCAGCTTGCCGTCCGGGCTGATACGCGGACTCGTGTTGTAGCTGCCGGTGAAAGTCACGCGCTGCGCGGCACCGGCGCTTTCACCCTGTGCCGGCATCCGGTAGATCTGCGGCGCGCCGCCGCGATCGCTCGTGAAGTAGATCCAGCGGCCGTCCGGCGAGTAGAACGGCTCGGTGTCGATCGAGCTGCTCTGCGTGAGGCGGCGCAGGCCGCCGCCCGTCGAGTTGACCGTGTAGATTTGCGTGTTGCCCGTCAGCGACAGCGCGACGGCCAGCGTGTTGCTGTCCGGCGACCAGGCCGGTGCGCTGTTGTTGCCCTTCTGGTCGGAGACGATGTAGCGACGGCCGGTCGGCAGGTCGTGGATGTAGACGATCGGCTTCTTGCGCTCGAACGAGACATACGCGACCTTCGTGCCGCTCGGCGACCAGGACGGCGAGATGATCGGTTCGGTGCTTGACAGCGCGATGCGCGCGTTCTGGCCGTCCGAATCCGAGATCTGCAACTGGTAGCGGTTGCCGGTCTTGATCACGTACGACAGGCGCGTGGCGAACACGCCGCGCACGCCGAGCAGCTTCTGGTAGATGTAGTCGGCGATTTTGTGGCCGGCCGTGCGCAGCGTGGTGTCGGTGGCCGTCAGGGACAGGCCGCCGAGGCTTTGCTGCTTCACGGTGTCGTACAGGATGAAGTTGACCTTGTACTGGCCGTTCGCCTCGCGGTTCACGCTGCCGGCGACGAACGCATTCGCGCCCTTGGCCTTCCATGCGCCGAGGTCGACCGATGCGCTCTCCGGCACGGGCGTGCTGCCGGCGTCGATGTTGGTGAATTTGCCGCTGCGGGCGAGGTCGGCGCGGACGATCGACGTGACCTGCTGCGGCAGGTTCGCCTCATTCGCGAAATTCGCCGTGGCGATGGGGAACTGGGTCGACCCGACACCGGTGATCAGCACGTTGACCTGGGCGTTAGCGGCGCTGCCCGCCGTAATCAGACACGAGGCCACGAGTGCCCTGAAACCTAGCTTTGTCATCAAACTCATGCTTCTTGCTTCCCGTATGGCTTGGATCGCTGCGCAACGGCAGAGACAGTAAAAATACCCGATTCGTTCCCGTCCGACAGCGACGCCCGGAGTGTAAGCGCAATTCTTTTCACTCCGCCGCCTTGAAGGTAATCGTAATGTCAGACGGGGTACGACCGTTAGAATCGGGCGGCAACGGGACCGATGCGTGGATTGCACTCACCACGGCTTGATCCCACCCCGAATTCCCGCTGGAGCGGGAAACCGATGCGCTCAATACGTCACCGGACGGCGTGCACCGAATCTTGACGACGGTGGTCAGGCCTGCTCGCTCGCCGCCCCAAACGATGTTCGGCTTGACGCGGCGGCGCACCTTGTCGGCATAGCCGGGCGTCGCGGCATTGCCGCCTGAGCCCGTGCCCGTGCCGCTTTTCGCGAGGCCTTCGCCGCCGCCTTCACCGGCGCCGGACAGGCCCTGCATCTGTGCCAGGCGTGCGCTGCGCTCGCGGTCGAGCTTCGCGTTCGCTGCCGCATTGGCCTTCGCGCGCGCCGTGGCTTCGGCCTTCGCCTTGGCCTGGGCTTCCGCCTTTGCCTTCGCGGCCGCGTCGGCCTTCGCCTTCGCCGCCTGCTGCGCTTCGAGCTGCGCCTGCTTTTGCTGCTGGAGTTTCTGCTGCTCGAGCTTCTGCTGCTCGGCGAGCTGCTGTTGCTTGAGCTTGTCGGCCTGCTTCTGCTTGTCGCGTTCCGCGGCCTTTTGCGCGGCGAGTGCGGCTGCCTGCTGCGCCGCGAGCTGCGCGCGCCGGGCTTGCTCTTCCTGCTGGGCCTTCAGTTGCTGCGCGCGACGCTGCTGCTCGAGCAGTGCTTCACGCGCGGCCGCTTCCTGCTGCCGCTTCTTCTGCTGCAGCGCGATGTCGGCCTGCTCGTCGCGCACCGGGGGAGGGGGCGGCGCGACCTTCACGGGCGGTGCGGGTGTGACAACGGGCCGCGGCGCGGGGACATCGGGCACCTCGGTCCACAGCTCGGCTTCGGCGCCGGCCGGCGTGCTGTTCTGCCACTGCACGCCGTGATACAGGAACAGCGCGAGCAGCACGTGCATCAGCGCGGCGAGCGCGAATGCGCGCCAGGTGCCGCGCTCGCGGGGAGGCTGAGGCGGGTAGGCGGAGCTGCGCGTGGATTGCTGCCGGTTCATTGCGATTTGACGAGGAGGCCGACGCGCTTGACGCCGCGCGCCTTCAGATCGGACATCACGGTCATGACGGCATCGTACTGCACCGTCTTGTCGGCCGCGATCACGACCGGCTGGTCGGGATGGTCAGCCTGCCGGGCCACGATGAAGCTGTCGAGCTCGGCCTTCGTCATCGTGTCTTCCTGGGTCGCGCCCGAGTCGCCCTTGTACTTGACGCTCATCGTGCGGTCGGCCTTGATATTGACGACGACGGGCGGTGTCTGCTCCTGCGGCGCGGCGTTGCCGACGGTCGGCAGGTTGATGATCGACGGGGCGACGAGCGGTGCGGTGACCATGAAGATCACGAGCAGCACCAGCATCACGTCGATGTACGGCACGACGTTGATGTCGGCCATTGCGCGGCGCGAGCGGCCGCCGCGCATGCTGGATCGGATGGGGCTTCCTGCCATGGCGCGCTCCTTACTGGGCCTGACGCTGCAGGATGTTCGAGAACTCTTCGATGAAGGTCTCGAAGCGGATCGCGAGGCGGTCGATGTCGTGCGCGTAGCGGTTGTACGCGACCACCGCCGGAATCGCGGCGAACAGGCCGATCGCGGTGGCGACGAGCGCCTCGGCGATGCCCGGTGCGACGTTGGCGAGCGTGGCCTGCTGCACGTTCGCGAGGCCGCGGAACGAGTTCATGATCCCCCAGACCGTGCCGAACAGACCGATGTACGGGCTGACCGAGCCGACCGATGCGAGGAACGCGAGGTTCGCTTCGAGCACGTCCATTTCACGCTGGAACGACGCGCGCATCGCGCGGCGCGCACCGTCGAGCACGAGGCCCGGATCGCTGATGCGCTTTTCCTTCGCCTTCAGGAATTCGCGCATGCCCGACTCGAAGATCCGCTCGAGCGCGCCGATCGTGTGGCGGTTGTTGGCTGCGCTCTGGTACAGCGCCTGCAGGTCGCCACCCGACCAGAAATCCTTCTCGAAGCGTTCGGTCTGCGCGCGCGCACGGCGGATCGCAAACCACTTGCGGAAGATGAAGGTCCACGACATCAGCGACAGCAGCAGCAGCAGCCCCATCACGGCCTGGGCCAGCACGCTCGCGTTGAGGACGAGGGAAATGATCGACAGGTCTTGAGAAGTGTTCATAGAGGTTTGAGTAACGTCCCTTCGGGGCGCCCGGTATGCGTGTGGCGCGGCGCGCCGGCCATGCCTGGCGCCGAACCTTGCTTAGTATCGAATCAGAAAGGCAAGTTCATAGGCTTTGTCTAAACGGCGCTCATGCGAGCTTCGTTGACAGTGCAGTCTGCCCGTCGTCGATGACGGGCCCGCGCTGCAGCGCGTCGAGCACGGCCGGCGGGATGGCCGCGGGCCGGATGCCGGTACGGTCGACGCAGCCGAGACGGATGTGCCCGGATACGAGCAGCGTGTCTCCGCACCAGGCTTCCTGCGCGAATTCCACCGACGCGCGGCCGATGCGTCCGGGCCGGCTCGTGATCGCCAGCGTGTCGTCGAGTCGCGCCGGGGCGCGGTAGTCGAGCGACGTGCTGCGGACGACGAAGATCGCGTCGGTGTCGTCGGCGAGCTGGCGCTGGTCGATGCCGCATGCGCGCAGCCACTCGGTGCGGGCGCGTTCGAAGAACTTCAGGTAGTTGGCATAGAAGACGATGCCGCCTGCGTCGGTATCCTCGTAGTACACGCGCACCGGCCAGATGAAGCCGGACGGCGCTTCCGGGGAGCGGGTAGGCTGGGTCATGGCGCGCATTCTACCGGAAGGCAAGAGCCTGATTCGTAACCGATTCGTAACGGAATGTAGTATGCCGTAGCACACCGCGGGCCGGCCCGGAGGGGCCGGGCCCGCGTGGCTTCAGCCGCGGTGGACGGTCGGGCCGCCGGGGGCTTGCGCGATCGGCATCAGCTCGATCGTGTTGACGTTGACATGCGCCGGGCGCGTCGCGATCCAGTAGATCGTGTCGGCGATGTCCTCGGGCATCAGCGGCTGAACATTGTTGTAGACGTTCGCCGCCTTGGCGTCGTCGCCGCGATAGCGGATGTTCGAGAATTCGGTGCCGCCGCACAGGCCAGGCTCGATGTCGGTGACGCGCAGCGGCGTGCCGAGCAGGTCGGCGCGCAGGTTCAGGCTGAATTGTCTGACGAAAGCCTTGGTCGCGCCGTAGACGTTGCCGCCCGCATAAGGGTACGAGCCCGCGACCGAGCCGATATTGAAGATGTGGCCGCGGCCGCGGTCGATCATGCCGGGCAGCAGCGCGTGCGTGACCGTGACGAGGCCCGTGCAGTTCGTGTCGATCATCGTGTGCCATTCGTCGAGACTGGCCTTTTGGGCCGGCTCGACGCCGAGCGCGAGGCCGGCGTTGTTGACGAGCACGTCGAGCGCCGCGAATTCGGCGGGAAGGGCGGCCGGCACGGCCTCGACGGCCGCGCGATCGCGTACGTCGAGCTCGAGCGGCAGAAGGGAATCGCCGAGTTCGGCGGCGAGCGCATCGAGACGATCCTTGCGGCGCGCGGTCGCGACGACGCGGTGGCCTCCCTTGACGAAGGCACGGGCGATGGCGGCGCCGAAGCCGGCGGACGCGCCTGTGACGAACACGATCATTGCTGCTCCTGGTGGATGACAAAATAGCGAGTGATATCCCGCAAGCCTACTGAGATTGCCGCACCGCGGCAAGGCGGCACAGCGTTCCCGCACGGGCGCGTAGAGTCTGGCCCCAATTGCTTCCGGCGCACCGCCGTGCGGTTGCCTATTCATGACGCATCCAATACACTAACGCGCTCATCACCCCTGCGTGACTGGCGATAGAACCCTTCGGGTTCAAGGTGGAGCATCCCACCGTGAAGCGCGGGGCGCCGTTTTTGCCGTTCGCCTGGGCAGCCGTTGTGCGCCGTCGCGTGCATCGCCGGTGGCTGTCCTGCCTCGCGTCATACGGATTCTTCCGCCACGTCGAGCTGGTCCCGCCAGCAGCGCACCGTACTCGGCCGCTCCGGTCAACCTGTACACACTTAACGGAAACCGTATGTTTGACAGAGCCCAAAGCACCATTGCGAACGTCGATCCCGAAATCTTTGCCGCGATCGAGCAGGAAAACCGCCGCCAGGAAGATCACATCGAGCTGATCGCGTCGGAAAACTACACGAGCCCGGCGGTGATGGCCGCACAGGGTTCGCAACTCACGAACAAGTACGCGGAAGGCTATCCGGGCAAGCGCTACTACGGCGGTTGCGAATACGTCGATGTGGTCGAGCAGCTGGCGATCGACCGCGTGAAGCAGCTGTTCGGCGCGGAAGCCGCGAACGTGCAGCCGAACTCGGGCTCGCAGGCGAACCAGGGCGTGTTCTTCGCGATGCTCAAGCCGGGCGACACGATCATGGGCATGAGCCTCGCGCACGGCGGCCACCTGACGCACGGTTCGCCGGTGAACATGTCGGGCAAGTGGTTCAACGTGGTGAGCTACGGCCTGAACGAGAACGAAGACATCGACTATGAAGCGGCCGAGAAGCTGGCTCAGGAGCACAAGCCGAAGCTGATCGTCGCGGGCGCGTCGGCGTTCTCGCTGAAGATCGATTTCGAACGTCTGGCGAAGATCGCGAAGTCGGTCGGTGCGTACCTGATGGTCGACATGGCCCACTACGCGGGCCTGATCGCAGCGGGCGTGTACCCGAACCCGGTGCCGCACGCGGACTTCGTGACGACGACGACGCACAAGAGCCTGCGCGGCCCGCGCGGCGGCGTGATCCTGATGAAGGCCGAGTACGAGAAGCCGATCAACTCGGCGATTTTCCCGGGGATCCAGGGCGGCCCGCTGATGCACGTGATCGCGGGCAAGGCGGTGGCGTTCAAGGAAGCGCTGTCGCCGGAGTTCAAGGCGTACCAGGAGAAGGTGGTCGAGAACGCCCGCGTGCTGGCTGAAACGCTGGTGAAGCGCGGCCTGCGGATCGTGTCGGGCCGCACGGAAAGCCACGTGATGCTGGTGGACCTGCGCGCAAAGAACATCACGGGCAAGGCAGCGGAAGCGGCACTGGGCGCGGCGCACATCACGGTGAACAAGAACGCGATCCCGAACGATCCGGAAAAGCCGTTCGTGACGAGCGGCGTGCGCCTGGGTTCGCCGGCGATGACGACGCGCGGCTTCGGTCCGGCGGAAGCGGAGCAGGTGGGCAACCTGATCGCGGACGTGCTGGACAATCCGGAAGATGCAGCGACGATCGAGCGCGTGCGCGCGCAGGTCGCCGAGCTGACCAAGCGTTTCCCGGTCTATCGCTGATCGACGATGCGCTGCCCGTTCTGCCGGCATGACGACACGCAGGTCGTGGATTCCCGCGTGTCCGAAGATGGCGCCGCGATCCGGCGGCGCCGTCGCTGCTCGGCTTGCGACAAGCGCTTCACGACGTACGAGCGGGTCGAGCTGTCCCTGCCGTTCGTCGTGAAGAAGGACGGCAGCCGCACGGAATTCGACCGTCGCAAGCTCGTCGCCAGCATGCAACTCGCGCTGCGCAAGCGGCCGGTCGCTGCCGACGCGATCGACGCGGCGGTCGCCCGCATCGAATATCAACTGCTCGCGACAGGCGAGCGCGAAGTGCGTAGCGAGAAACTCGGCGAACTCGTGATGAACGAGTTGCGCGGGCTCGATACGATCGCTTATGTCCGCTTCGCATCGGTGTATCGCCGGTTCGAGGACGTTTCCGAATTTGCCGACGTGATCGAAGAGTTCCGTCGCGCCTCTCCCGCCAAGACTCCACGTAAGCGCTGACGCGCTGCGTTCGTTCATCGTCTACTCCGTTGGGTCAGTTCGCGCCGATTGTGTCGGTCGCGATCGCATGCCGCCAGTCAGCCATTCGGCAAATGGTGCGTGTCCGCACGTGTCGCTACAGTCGTCGCATCACCTTGGCGACGGACGACTGCGATGGGACTGCACGCTCAACCCCTGAAGAATGTATTGCGACGCGCGGGCGGATTCACGCTCGTCGAACTGATGGTCGCCATCTCGCTGGCGGCCGGGCTCGCGCTTTATGCTGCGCCTGCGTTCGACCAGTGGCGCATGCGCGAACGCGTGGATGCACGCTCGCGCGCGTTGCTCGGTGCGCTGTCGTTTGCACGTAACGAGGCGACGCGTCTCGGCGTGCGCGTCACGCTGTGCCGGGCGGGTGGCGGCGGCACCTGTCTGCGTGCGGGTGAGCGGTGCGATCCGGCTGAATGGTCGTGTGACTGGATCGTCAGCGGGCAGGTCGACGGGCAGTCGCGCGTGCTGCGGCGCTATCCGCGCGATGCCGAAGTGGCTGTCGCGGGTGCCGCGCACGATCTCGCGTTCGCACCGCCGGTCGGACAGGCAATCGGTGGCATCCGGCGCTTCGAATTGCGTCCGCGACGCGACGTGCCGGGGGCGGACGACGCGCATACGTCGCGCTGCGTGCGGATCGCGGCAGGCGGCCGGGCGCGGGTTGTCGCCGGCCGTTGCGACGCGGCGTGAGCGTCATGCGCAACGCCATGCGCGGCACGTCGCTGATCGAATCGATGCTGGCCATCGCGCTGCTCGCGACCGTCATGCTGGCGGTAGCGGGCAGCCAGCTTGCGATGGCGCGTGCGCAGCGCGCGACGATCTGGCGTGAGCGCGCGCTGTGGCTGGCCGATGCGCGTATCGAGCGCTTGCACGTCGCTGCGGTGGCCGACGATGGCCTCGCGGCGCGAGCCGCAGCGTCGCTGCCCGGCGGCACGATGACGCGCGGTGACGGGCCGGATGGCGTTCGCTACACGGTTGTCGGCTGGCGCGGCGCCAATGCGGCCACCGGGCCGCGATGCGAAGCGGCGGGAAGCTCGGCGCAGCCGCCGTCGTGCGTCCGGATTCCGTATCGGGAGGCTGAAGCCGATGAACGCTGATCGCCGCATGCGTGCGCATACGTTGCTTGAAGTGCTGATTGCGATGACCGTCGGTCTGCTCGTGCTCGCGGCGGCCGGTGCGCTGTACCACGCGCAGCGCGTCGCACAGCGGCGCGCGGACGACGGGTTCCGGATGCGCGATGCGGCTGGCACCGCACTGATGCTGATCGGCCAGCAGGTCCAGATGGCCGGATTTCGGCCGCTCGATTTGGAAGGCGTCTCGTCGTTGCCACCCGTATTCGGCTGTTCGATGGCGCGCGTGAGGGGAGAGGGCGCGCAGGTACGGTGCGAGCCGGTGCGCGGTGCGTCGGACGCTTTGCTGATCCGGTATGTCGGCGATGCCGTGTCGACGTGGCTCACCGTTAGCGGCCAGGTGTCGGATTGCCTCGGGCAGGGTGTCGGCGTGTCCGGCGAACGTGCGCCGGTGGAGAACCGCTTCGATGTGCACACCAGTCCGTCGACGGGCGAACCTGAACTGTATTGCGAAGGAAGCGGCCGTCCGGGCACGCCGCAGCCGGTCGTGTCGGGAATCGATCAGTT
Organism: Burkholderia sp. AU31652; assembly: GCF_002223155.1. Taxonomy (NCBI): domain Bacteria; kingdom Pseudomonadati; phylum Pseudomonadota; class Betaproteobacteria; order Burkholderiales; family Burkholderiaceae; genus Burkholderia; species Burkholderia sp. AU31652. Next base: position 311,579 of record NZ_NKFG01000003.1, read on the forward strand.
GCGGGTGCGCTATCTTCGCCGCGGCGCCACGCAGTTCATCGATGCCGATGCATTGCGCGGCGACGACTGGCGCGATGTCGTGGCGGTGCATGTCTGCGTGCGGGCGCGCGGCGAACCGACGGGCGAGCCGGTGCGGCACGTCGACTGCGACGGCCGCATTGTCGTTGCGCAAGACGGCCGCGTGCGTCTGACGCTCGATCGCATCGTCGCGTTGCGCAATGCCGCGCGCACATTCGACGATACGTCGCGTGATGCTACGGATGAACGCGAGGTGCCGCGATGAACGGAGCGAGGCAGTATGCGCGCAAGAGGTCGCGGTGCGTTGCGACCCGCAACATGCATGCGCGAATCGAAACACGCAGTGACGGTCCGCGGCAGGCTGCAGGCGCGAAAGTCCAAACCGCGAGCCGGCAAGCGCCGCACATACGTTTGCGGTCAGCCAGCCGCGATTGGCGTCGCGACGCGGGCCTTGCATTGCCTGCGGTGATCGCGGTTGGCGCAGCGGTGGCGGCGCTGACCGGCACGTGGTTCGAAGCCGCACTGACGGAGTCGCGCCGCACGCGCGCATTGTCCGATCGGCTGGTTGCATTCCACGCGGCCGATGCCGCGCTGGCAGCGTGCACCGCGCGATTGCGCCGGGGCGCGGTGCCGTACGTGAGCGAAGGCGAGTCGCACGCGGAGCCCGACGCGTGGCGGCGCATGCCGGCGCTGGTGGCCGCCGAAGCGTTCGCGCCGTTCGCCGGATGGCCGATGGCCGTTCAACCGCCGCGATGCCTGATCGAAGCGTGGCGCGGGGCGGGGCCGGCCGGCGGCCGCGCATACGTCGTCACCGCGCGTGGCGTCGGTGCACATGCATCGAGCGCAGTCTGGCTGCAGCACCAGGTCGCGATCCGCGATGGACATATCGTCGCCCTGCACTGGCGTCGCGTCGCGACGGTGCTTCGATGAACGGTCGCGCGTCCGTGTACCGCTCGGCGGGATTCACGCTGATCGAACTGATGATCGTGCTCGCGATCGTTGCGGTGCTGGCCGGATGGGGCATCCCGTCGTATCGCGAGCATGTCGTGCGCATTCATCGCGCGTCGGCGGTCGCCGCGTTGTACCGTGCGGCCCAATATCTTGAAACACTGGACGGTGTGCCCCCTTCGGCATTGCCGATGGCGCTCACACAAGCGCCGCCGGACGGGCGCGCGGTCTATCGACTGGCGCTCAGGCGGCCGGACCGCGACGATTCGCCGGCGAGTTATGACCTGGAGGCCATCCCGCTCGACACGGGCCCGATGCACGACGACGCGTGCGGTGCATTCACGCTGCGTTCGGACGGGACGAAAGGCAATGTGCGAAGTGACGGCGCCGACGGACAGGTCGCGGCGTGCTGGGGCGTGCGTTGAATGCGGCGGGAGGGCGCGCCACGGCGCTTGGCCGTGCGCGCGGGATGCCGACGACGGTCAGTCGTCGTGCGTGTCGAGTCCGCGCTCGTCGCGGGACTGCTTCCAGATCCGGTAGACCTCCCATGCCGCGAAACCGAGGGTGCCCCACTTCAGCGCGGGGCCCGCACTCGCGCGCAGCAGCGAGCGAACGGGTTTGGCGAGGACGAGCGATGCGAGCGAGCTCAGCATCGGATACTGGTTGACGAGCTGTCCGAGGTTCGCGTTCAGGTTCTTGGCAGACTGGCTGAACTTGCTGCTGGACAGGCCGGGGATGAACACCTTGAGCCAGCTGAAGCGCGTCACCGCGCGGCGCATGTCGCCGGCGGCTTCCGCGAGTTCGAGCCGCTCGACTTCGGATCGCAGGATCAGCAGTTCCTTGCGGAGCGCGCGATGCTGCGACGCGCTCCAGTTCGATCGCGACGAATGGGAGCGGGGTGAATTGCCCGTGACGTTCTGGCTCATGGCGCGTCGGCGAAGTAGGTGGGAAGGGTGAGCGCGACTGCGTTCACGGCTTGCCGCGGAACAGTTCGCGGTCTTTCTCGAGTTCGGCGAGCGTCGCCTCGAATACGGTCGGCGCGTCGCGCAGGCCCGAGCGGGCCTTCAGTGCGCAAGCGATCCCGCCCGCGGCATACAGCGCGGTGATCGCCGCGAGCGACTGCCAGCGGTAGGTATCCCAGAACGCGATCGCGATGAGCACGGTCAGGCTGATGAGCGCCATCGTGGCGAGCATCATCGCGGCGAGCCCGAGGAACAGCACGCCCATCAGGCGCTCCTTCTCCTCGGCAAGCTCGATGCCCACCAGTTCGAGGCGCGTTTGCAGAAGGCCGATCGCGGAGCCGACGAGGCGGCGCAGCGGTCCTTGGCCGGACGGCTGCGAGGTGGTGTCTGTCGTCATGGGTGAGGTGCGTGCGCGTGCAGTGTGCAGCTAGGACAAAGCCGGCCGGCGGAAACCGCCGGCTGGCTTCGACGCCCGCAGGCCGCGCGACGCGGCCAACGGGACGAAACGGCGCAGAGCGCGTTACTTGCGGTTGATCAGCAGGCCGATCAGCACGCCCACGCCGGCGGCAACGCCGATCGACGTCCACGGATGCTCGTGCACGTAGTCGTCGGTCGCGCGTGCGGCCTTCTTGCCTTTCTCGACCACCACGACCTGGACGTCGGCCGCCTTTTCCTTGGCCTGCTTGAGGCGCGACATGGCTTTCTCGCGCAGCTCGGCCGCACGGTCGCCCGTGCTGCTCGCAGCTTGCTTGAGCAGGTCTTCGGCGTCCGAGAGAACGGTTTTGATATCCGACATCAGTTTCTCCTTGTTGATTTCCGACATTGCAACTCCCTTCGTGCTGTCATGCTGCAGGTTCATATCCTAGCGAAACGCCTGCCTGCTGGCGAGCCGGGAAGACACACGGTGGCGGTGCAAGACTGCATGGTAAACGACTCGCAATCATGAACAGAGCGACAAACGGGTTGAAAAGTTTCCCTTTCGGCCGGTTGTCCCGCCCCGACACCAGGCAAAAATGACAAAAAAGTATGAATATCAAACGGAATAATCGTTCGCATGCCCCATTGCTTCCCGTAAGCTGACAGACTTTCCCGCGCCGATCCGGGCGCGGTTTCAACCAGCATCGTTCGAGGAGGGAACATCATGAGTCTGCGTCTTGGCGACATCGCACCGGATTTCGAGCAGGAATCGAGCCTGGGCCCGATCAAGTTTCACGAATGGCTCGGCAACAGCTGGGGCGTCCTGTTCTCCCATCCGGCCGACTACACGCCGGTGTGCACGACCGAACTCGGGCTGACCTCGAAGCTGAAGGGCGAATTCGAGAAACGCAATGTAAAAGTGATCGCGCTGTCGGTCGACGGTGTCGAGTCGCACAAGGGCTGGATCAACGACATCAACGATACGCAGTCGACGGTCGTCGGCTTCCCGATCATCGCCGATGCGGACCGCAAGGTTTCGCAGCTGTACGACATGATCCATCCGAACGCGAACGAAACGCTGACGGTGCGTTCGCTGTTCGTGATCGACCCGAACAAGAAGGTGCGGCTCACCATCACGTATCCGGCCAGCACGGGCCGCAACTTCGACGAAGTGCTGCGCGTGATCGACTCGCTGCAACTGACCGACAACTACAAGGTCGCGACGCCCGGCAACTGGAAGGATGGCGACGACGTCGTGATCGTCCCGTCGCTGCAGGATCCGGAAGAGCTGAAGAAACGCTTCCCGAAGGGCTTCAACGCGGTGCGTCCGTATCTGCGCCTCACGCCGCAGCCGAACAAGTAAGCATCGGCTGCAGAGGAACGCGCTACCGGGCCGGCGGCCCGGGGCGCGGATCCGATGAAAAACGGCCCGCCCGGCATGACTGCCGGGTGGGCCGTGTCTTTTGCGCGAGCACGGCGCGGCGTGGCTGCCGCGCTCGCCGCATCCGGACGATCAGAAGAATGCCTGGATGCCCGTCTGCGCGCGGCCGAGGATCAGTGCGTGGATGTCGTGCGTGCCTTCGTACGTGTTGACCACTTCGAGGTTCACGAGGTGGCGCGCGACGCCGAATTCGTCGGAGATACCGTTGCCGCCGAGCATGTCGCGCGCGAGTCGTGCGATGTCGAGCGCCTTGCCGCACGAGTTGCGCTTCATGATCGACGTGATCTCGACGGCCGCCGTGCCTTCGTCCTTCATCCGGCCGAGGCGCAGCACGCCTTGCAGGCCGAGGGTGATTTCGGTCTGCATGTCGGCGAGCTTCTTCTGGATCAGCTGGTTCGCGGCGAGCGGCCGGCCGAACTGCTGGCGGTCGAGCACGTACTGGCGCGCGGTGTGCCAGCAGGACTCGGCGGCGCCGAGCGCGCCCCATGCGATCCCGTAGCGCGCCGAGTTCAGGCACGTGAACGGGCCGCGCAGGCCGCTCACGTTCGGCATCAGGTTCTCTTCCGGCACGAACACCTCGTCGAGGACGATCTCGCCGGTGATCGACGCGCGCAGCCCGACCTTGCCGTGGATCGCGGGCGCCGACAGGCCTTTCCAGCCTTTCTCGAGGATGAAGCCGCGGATCGCGTCCTTGCCGTTCTCTTCGAGCTTCGCCCACACGACGAACACGTCGGCGATCGGCGAGTTGGTGATCCACATCTTCGCGCCGGACAGCGAGTAGCCGCCGGGCACCTTTTTCGCGCGGGTGACCATGCTGCCCGGATCGGAGCCGTGGTTCGGCTCGGTCAGCCCGAAGCAGCCGATCCATTCGCCGGTGGCGAGTTTCGGCAGGTACTTCTGCTTCTGCGCGTCGGAGCCGAATTCGTAGATCGGGACCATCACGAGCGACGACTGCACGGACATCATCGACCGGTAGCCTGAATCGACGCGCTCGACTTCGCGGGCGATCAGGCCGTAGCTCACGTAGTTGAGGCCGGGGCCGCCGTATTCCTCGGGAATCGTCGGGCCGAGCAGGCCGACTTCGCCCATCTCGCGGAAGATTTCGGCGTCGGTGCGTTCGTGGCGGAACGCTTCGGTGACGCGCGGTGCGAGCTTGTCCTGCGCGTACGCCTGCGCGGCATCACGCACCATCCGCTCTTCTTCGGTCAGTTGCTGGTCGAGCAGCAGCGGATCGTCCCAATGAAAAGTTGCAGCACTCATCGTCTCATCTCCTGTCGACCCGAGTTAGCGCTTTAGCGCTTACTCGGGTCCCATGCTTTGCGGTCAGTCCCTGATTCAGCCGGGTTTGTTACCTGAGAGTTTGCTTGACTGAAGTTCCGCTGTGCGGAACAATGTTTTGCAAATCGAACCCAGTGTAGCACCAGATGACACTTTCAACCATCGACGAAACCACGATCGACGAACGCAAGTTCGTCGTCGCGCTCGCGCGCGGGCTCGACCTGCTACGCGCATTCCGGCCCGGGGAGACGATGCTCGGCAACCGCGACTTCGCGGAGCGCACGGGGCTGCCGAAGGCGACGGTGAACCGGCTCGCCTACACGCTGACCGTGCTCGGCTACCTGCGCTATGACGAGACGCTCGGAAAGTATGCGCTCGACGCCGGCGTGCTGTCGCTCGGCTACGCGCTGCTGTCGGGCTCGGGCACGATCGACCTCGCACGGCCGCACATGCAGGCGCTCGCGCGCGACATCGGCGCGGCCGTGTCGCTCGGCTGCCGCGACGGGCTCGACATGATCTACCTGGAGACGATCCGCAGCGAGACCGCGCTGACGCTCGGGCTCGCGCCCGGTTCGCGGCTGTCGATGCTGACGAGCTCGATGGGGCGCGCGTACCTGGCCGTGCAGCCGGAAGACGCGCGACGCGCGCTTTATGCGGAGCTGCATCGTGCGGCCGGCGGCGCGGCCGACGCCGATGCGCTCGTCGCCGCCGCGCAGCAGGCGGTGGCCGAGTTCTCGGCGGGTGGCTGTTGCTATTCGTTTCGGGCGTGGCACATGGACGTCAACGCGGCGGCCGTCCCGTTTCGCGAGCCGCGCGAGGGGCGCTGGCTGATCCTGAGCTGCAGCGGCCCCGCATCGTCGATGGACGAGGACGTGTTCCGTACGCAGGTCGGGCCGAAGCTGAAGGCGCTCGCGCAGCGGCTCGGGCCGACGGCCTGAGCGACGGGCGCGCGCGGTAGGGGGCCGTCGCCGGTACGGTCGGCAGCGCCCGAGCGTGACACCGCCGCCGGTTGTGCCACGAACGAACCGCGCGCATGATCGTTCGCCAGCTCACCAACGAAGAGGCTTGCCATGTCTCACGCAGAATCGATGGAAGGCGGATGCGCATGTGGCGCGATCCGGTACCGGATCACCCATGTCCCGGCCGACGCCGGCTTTTGCCACTGCCGGCTCTGTCAGCGCACGACCGGCGCGGCGGTCGTCGCGTCGGCGTCGGTGCCGATCGACGCGTTCGAATACCTGCAAGGTGAGCCGACGGTGTATGCGTCGAGCGCGTGGGGCGAGCGGCGCTTCTGCGGTCGTTGCGGCGCGCAGCTCGAATACCGGCTCAGTGATGCACCCAGGACGGTCGAGATCAATTACGCGACGCTCGACGAGCCGTCGCGGCTACGTCCGGCCTGGCATGTCTGGTATGGGGATCGCTTCCCGGGCATCGAGATCGACGACGATCTGCCCAAGTACGATGACGGTGGAAGGGCGTAAGCGGTAGGTCGCCGCCGACATCGACCGTGCCGGCAACGAGGCGCGCGCGTTCCCGCTAAGCCGGTCTTTCCACGAGGCCGGCAACCGCCGGCCGGACCTCGGACGACGGGGCGAGCCAGGCGGCCCGATCCCCACGTTACATCACCTGCATTCCACTGTCGGCACGCGACGCCCCGCGTGTGCGAACCCCCTCATGCACCGAGGCTCAGGCCGTCACGACCTTCGCAAACACGGGCCCCTGCATGAACCGGACGTCGTACTGGCGCAGCAGCTCGCACTGCGTTTCGTCGACGACGCCGTCGAAGATCAGCGGAATCCGCACGCGCTGCGCATAGGCGACGAGCGCCTTGACCATCCCGTCGCGCAACGCGATGCCCGCATCCATCTTGATGTAGTCCGGGCGCGCCATCTCCGATTCGACCGCGAGGATGCGGCCCGGGTCCGGCAGCTTGTCGGCGACCTTGAAGCCGTGATGCTGATAGCTGCGCGTCAGGTAGCCGAGGAAGGTCTTGTGCGCGACCGCGACCGCCGGCAGCTCGATCACGATCCGCTCGGCCGGCAGCCCGAAGCGCTGCAGCACCGACGAGAAATGCTTGCCGTGGTCGTACTTCACGCTCTTCAGCAGCCGTTCGTGCACGCGCAGGAACAGCAGCCCATGGCGCTGCGCGCCAAAGAAATTGATGGCATGCAGCGCGCGCGACAGGCGGTCGATCGCGACGAGCGTCTGGTCGTCGACGGCCGAGTCGACCGGATCGTGCGGCGCGCCCGTGACGACCGTCACGGCCTGGAAGCCGAGTTCGTCGCCGTAGCGCTCGATCGCGTCGGCGAACGACGTCGATTGCGGTGCGCCCGGCATCGTCACGTCGTAGATCGGTTCGTAGGCGCTGCCGAGCGTGCGCTCGGGCAGGTTCGCGCTTGCGGTGCCGCCATCGGCGAGCGCGAGGTGATCCCGCAGATACGGCAGTTGCCCGGCACGGGCGACCAGCTCGGGAATGGTGGGCGGAATCATCGGCGTAAGAAGGAAAAACGGCGGCCGAACGGGCCGCCTCGTAGCTTGATATTAGCAGTGCCGGCCAAGCTCGGCTCGGCGTTTCGTTCATATGGTTATCCCGTCGTCGACGCTTCGCCTAGGGTTTACGTTGATTTCACTATTCGTAATTGGTTTTACTATTCGTAAATCCAGGATTTGTCGCCGATCAAGAAATGCGGCATGCGGGCGCCGCGAAACGGCGCCGTTCACGAATCAACAGGAAGCAAGGAGCGAGACGTGGCGGTTGACAGGAATGGCACGCGGGAGAGCGGCGCGGCGCGCCGGCAGGCGACGGGCGGGAAGACGGGCGTGCCGGCCCGCGCCCGGCAGGGTTGAGGAGCGGATGGCGACCATGAGCATCGATTACCAGACGCTGAAGTTCGACTACCGCCCGCGTGCGCAGGACACGACCGTTCACCCGGTGATCGTCGTCGGCGCGGGCCCGGTGGGCCTCGCGGCCGCGATCGACCTCGCGCAGCAGGGCGTGAGCGTCGTGCTGCTCGACGACGACGACACGCTGTCGACCGGCTCGCGCGCGATCTGCTTCGCGAAGCGCACGCTCGAGATCTTCGACCGGCTCGGCTGCGGCGAGCGCTTCGTCGACAAGGGGGTGAGCTGGCACGTCGGCAAGGTGTTCCTGCAGGACGAGCAGCTGTACGCGTTCGACCTGCTGCCCGAGGAAGGGCATGCGCGCCCCGCGTTCATCAACCTGCAGCAGTACTACGTCGAAGGCTACCTGGCCGACCGCGCGTTCGAGCTGCCGAACATCGACATCCGCTGGAAGCACAAGGTCACGGGCATCGACCAGTCGGCCGAACACGCGGTGCTGACGATCGAAACGCCGGAGGGCGTCGCGACGCTGCGCGCGCAGTACGTGATCGCGGCCGACGGCTCGCGCAGCCCGATGCGCACGATGATGGGCCTCGAAAGCCACGGCCGCACGTTCAAGGACCGTTTCCTGATCGCCGACGTGAAGATGAAGGCGGAGTTTCCGACCGAGCGCTGGTTCTGGTTCGACCCGCCGTTTCACCCGAATCAGTCGGTGCTGCTGCATCGCCAGCCCGACAACGTATGGCGCATCGACTTCCAGCTCGGCTGGGATGCCGATCCCGTCGCCGAGAAGCAGCCGGAGCGCGTGATCCCGCGCGTGCGTGCGCTGCTCGGGCCGGACGTCGAGTTCGAGCTCGAATGGGTGAGTGTCTATACGTTCCGCTGCCAGCGGATGGAATCGTTCCGGCACGGCCGCGTGCTGTTCGCGGGCGATTCCGCGCACGGCGTGTCGCCGTTCGGCGCGCGCGGCGCGAACAGCGGCGTGCAGGACGCCGACAACCTCGCGTGGAAACTGAAACTCGTGCTCGACGGCCGCTCGGCCGACAGCCTGCTCGACACGTATGCGAGCGAGCGCGAGTTCGCGGCCGACGAGAACATCCGCAACTCGACGCGCTCGACCGACTTCATCACGCCGAAGAGCCCGGTATCGCGCGTGTTCCGCGACGCGACGCTGAAGCTTGCGCGCGACTGCGAGTTCGCGCGCAAGCTCGTGAACAGCGGCCGCCTGTCGGTGCCGGCGGTGCTCGCCGATTCGCCGCTGAACACACCGGACCGCAACGGCGACGCCTTCGCGGGCGCGATGCGGCCGGGCGCGGCGGCGGCCGATGCGCCGGTGCGTGCGCAGGGCGCGTCGGGCTGGCTGCTGCAGCATCTGGGCAGCGGCTTCACCGGCGTGCTGTTCGGGTTGCCGGGCGATGCGGCCGCGCTCGCGCAGGCGCTCGACGGCCTCGCGCTGCCGGTGCGGCCCGTGCTCGTCGTGCCGGCCGGGCACGCGCAAGCGGTCGCGGGTGTCGTCGTCGTGGAGGACGTCGACGGCTTCGCCGCGCAACGCTACGACGCGAAGCCCGGCACGTTCTACCTGCTGCGTCCCGACCAGCACGTGTGCGCGCGCACGCGCACGCTCGACCGTCAGGCGCTGGCCGACGCACTGGCGCGCGCGACCTGCGCACGCTGAAAACGATAAAGACACCGGAGACTCCGTCATGCCCCCACTCGACACCCGCCCGCGCCTGGCTGATCCGGACGCGTTCTACGAAGCGCTGATCGACATGCATCGCGACCTGTCCGACGCCGACAGCCAGCTCGTCAACGCGAAGCTGATCCTGCTGCTCGCGAACCAGATCGGCGACGCCGACGTGCTGCGCGAAGCGATGGCGCTCGCGCGCCAGGGCGTGACGCCGCCCGTGCATCCGGCCGCCGAGGTGACGCAATGAGCGCGGCGCCGGCCGACGCGCGCGTGCTCGAAGTCGAGCGCGTGATCGACGAGACCCATCGCCCGGGCTTCCACTGGATGCTGCTCGTGTTGTGCGGGCTGTGCCTCGTGATCGACGGGTTCGATGCGCAGGCGATGGGCTACGTCGCACCGAGCGTGATCGCCGAATGGGGCGTGCCGAAGCAGGCGCTGGGGCCCGTGTTCAGCGCGAGCCTGTTCGGGATGCTGCTCGGCGCGCTCGGGCTGTCGGTGCTGGCCGACCGGATCGGGCGGCGCCCGGTGCTGATCGGCTCGACGCTGTTCTTCGCGGTGACGATGCTCGCGACGCCGTTCGCGGGTTCGATCCCGGTGCTGATGGCGCTGCGCTTCGTCACGGGCCTCGGCCTCGGCTGCATCATGCCGAACGCGATGGCGCTGGTCGGCGAGTTCAGCCCGGCCGCGCATCGCGTGAAGCGGATGATGATCGTGTCGTGCGGCTTCACGCTCGGCGCGGCGCTCGGCGGCTTCATCAGCGCCGCGCTGATTCCGGCGCTCGGCTGGCGGTCGGTGTTCTTCGTCGGCGGCGCGGTGCCGCTCGTGCTGACGATCGCGATGGTCGCGCGGCTGCCCGAGTCGCTGCAGTTCCTGGTGCTGAAAGGGCGCGTCGCGCAGGCACGCGCGTGGCTCGCGCATTTCGCGCCGCAGGCCGGCATCGACGCGAACACGCGGATCGTCGTGCGCGAGCGCGCCGCGACCGGCGCGCCGGTCGCCGAGCTGTTCAGCCACGGCCGCCTGCCGGTCACGCTGCTGCTGTGGGCGATCAGCTTCATGAACCTGATCGATCTGTACTTCCTGTCGAACTGGTTGCCGACCGTGATGCGCGACGCGGGCTATGCGCAGGGCACGGCGGTGATCGTCGGCACGGTGCTGCAGACGGGCGGCGTGATCGGCACGCTGTCGCTCGGCTGGTTCATCGAACGCTACGGCTTCGTGCGCGTGCTGTTCGCCTGCTTCGCGTGCGCGGCCGTGTCGGTGGGGCTGATCGGCTCGGTCGCGCATGCGCTGCCGTGGCTGCTGGTGGTGGTGTTCGCGGGCGGGTTCTGCGTGGTCGGCGGGCAGCCGGCCGTGAACGCGCTCGCGGGCCAGTATTACCCGACGTCGCTGCGCTCGACGGGTATCGGCTGGAGCCTCGGCATCGGCCGGATCGGCTCGGTGCTTGGGCCGCTCGTCGGCGGACAACTGATTGCGCTCAACTGGTCGAACGGTGCGCTGTTCCACGCGGCCGCGGTGCCCGTGCTGTGCTCGGCGCTGTTCGTCCTCGGGCTGGCCGGTGTGACGAGGCGCAACGGCGCGCAGGCGCCGAACGCCGCGATGAATTGAGGGAGAAAGGAAACGATGACGCTTGACCTGTCGAAACCGGCAACCGCCGGCTACCAGAGCGGTTTCGCGAACGAATTCGCGACCGAGGCACTGCCCGGCGCGCTGCCGCACGGCCGCAACTCGCCGCAGCGCGCGCCGTACGGGCTGTACGCGGAGCAGCTGTCGGGCACGGCGTTCACCGCGCCGCGCGGCCACAACCGCCGCTCGTGGTTGTACCGTATTCGCCCGGCGGCCGTGCACCGGTCGTTCGAGCCGTATGCGGGCCCGCAGCGGCTCGTGTCGGAATTCGCTGATTCGGCCGACGTACCGCCGACACCGCCGAACCAGCTGCGCTGGGATCCGCTGCCGATGCCGGTCGAGCCGACCGACTTCGTCGACGGGCTCGTGACGATGGCCGGCAACGGCTCGGCCGCTGCGATGAACGGCTGCGCGATCCACCTGTACGCGGCGAACCGCTCGATGCAGGACCGCTTCTTCTACAGCGCGGACGGCGAACTGCTGATCGTGCCGCAGCACGGGCGGCTGTTCATCGCGACCGAATTCGGCCGGGTCGACATCGAGCCGTTCGAGATCGCGGTGATCCCGCGCGGCGTGCGTTTTGCCGTCACGCTGCCGGACGGCGACGCGCGCGGCTACATCTGCGAGAACTTCGGCGCGCAACTGCGCCTGCCGGACCTCGGCCCGATCGGCTCGAACGGTCTCGCGAACCCGCGCGACTTCCTGACGCCGCAAGCCGCGTACGAGGACCGCGAAGGCGCGTTCGAACTGATCGCGAAGCTGAACGGCCGCCTGTGGCGCGCGGACATCGGCCATTCGCCGCTCGACGTCGTCGCGTGGCACGGCAACTACGCGCCGTACAAATACGACCTGCGCCTGTTCAATACGATCGGCTCGATCAGCTACGACCATCCCGATCCGTCGATCTTCCTGGTGCTGCAGTCGCAGAGCGACACGCCGGGCGTCGACACGATCGACTTCGTGATCTTCCCGCCGCGCTGGCTCGCGGCCGAGGATACGTTCCGCCCGCCCTGGTTCCACCGCAACGTCGCGAGCGAATTCATGGGGCTCGTGCACGGCGCGTACGACGCGAAGGCCGAAGGCTTCGTGCCGGGCGGCGCGAGCCTGCACAACTGCATGTCGGGCCACGGGCCCGACGCGGACACGTTCGAGAAGGCGTCCGCGAGCGACACGACGAAGCCGCACAAGGTCGACGCGACGATGGCGTTCATGTTCGAAACCCGCACGCTGATCCGGCCGACGCGCTACGCGCTCGACACCGCGCAGCTGCAGGCCGACTACTTCGAATGCTGGCAAGGCATCAAGAAACATTTCAACCCGGAGCAAAAATGAGCGATACCCAAGACTGGCGCGCGACGCTCGACCCGGCCCGCAAGAGCTGGGTCGAGACGGCGAACGATCCCGCCTGCGATTTCCCGATCCAGAACCTGCCGTTCGGGATCGTCAGCGATGCGAAGCAAGCGTCGCGCCGTGCGGGCGTGGCGCTCGGCGACCAGATCGTCGATCTCGCTGCGCTCGCGCGTGCGGGCCTCGTGACGCTGCCGGCCGGCGCCGACGTGTTCGCCGCGCCGACGCTCAATGCATTCATCGCGCTCGGCCGCGACGCATGGCGCAGCGTGCGCGTGCAGCTGTCCGACCTGTTCTCGCGCGACAACGCACGGCTGCGTGACGATACGGCGCTGCGCGCACAGGTGCTCGTCGCGCAACGCGACGCGACGCTGCATCTGCCGGTCGAGATTCCCGGCTACACCGATTTCTATTCGTCGAAGGAGCACGCGACCAACGTCGGCTCGATGTTCCGTGATCCGAAGAATGCGCTGCTGCCGAACTGGTCGGAGATGCCGATCGGCTACAACGGCCGCGCGTCGTCGGTGGTCGTGAGCGGCACGCCGGTGCGGCGCCCGAACGGGCAACTGAAGCTGCCCGACCAGGAGCGCCCGGTGTTCGGTGCCTGCCGCAAGCTCGACATCGAACTGGAGACGGGTTTCATCGTCGGGAAGGGCAACGCGCTTGGCGAGCCGATCGCGTGCGAGGACGCGGAAGCGCATATCTTCGGGATGGTGCTGCTGAACGACTGGAGCGCGCGCGACATCCAGCAGTGGGAATACGTGCCGCTCGGGCCGTTCAATTCGAAGGGCTTCGCGACGACGATCTCGCCGTGGATCGTCACGCTCGACGCGCTCGAACCGTTCCGCGTCGCGCAGCCGGAGCAGTCGCCGCAGCCGCTCGCGTATCTGCGGCACGCGGGCAAGCATGCGTTCGACATCGCGCTGGAAGTGACGCTACGTGAGGAAGGGGCGGCCGAAGCCACGTCGATCAGCCGCACGAACTTCAAGCACATGTACTGGACGATGGCGCAGCAGCTCGCGCATCACACGGTCGCGGGCTGCAACACGCGCGTGGGCGATCTGATGGGTTCGGGCACGATCAGCGGGCCGACGAAGGATTCGTTCGGCAGCCTGCTCGAACTGACGTGGAACGGCAAGGAGCCGGTTGCGCTGAACGGTGGCGGCAGCCGCGCGTTCATCGAGGACGGCGACGAGCTCACGCTCGCCGGATGGTGCCAGGGCGACGGTTATCGGGTCGGCTTCGGCGCGTGCGTCGGCAAGATCCTGCCGGCGTTGAAGGCGTAACGCGCAACGTGGCGCACACGTGAGCATGACGGCCCGCATTGCGCGGGCCGTCGTCGTTTTCGCAGTGTGACCGGTGTATCGGTGGACGGGCGGCGCGTGTTCGTGTCGTCGTCGTTTGGGCGGCGCGCGGTGGTATGCTCGCGCCCCGGTGTCAGACCGCGCGTTGGGGCGCGACGCGGCGCTCCCACAGCGCGGCCGCGACGAACGCCGCGACACAGACGACCAGCACGCCGACCAGCGCGTGGCTGCCCAGTTGTTCCATCAACGCGCCGGCGACCAGCGGGCCGCCAAAGCTCGCGGCGCTCCATGACGCCGACACGAGCGAGCTCGCGGTGACGAGCGCCGCGCCGCGAAAGCGTTCACCGCACGCGACGAGCGACAGCGTGTAGATGCTGCCGGCCGCCGCGCCGAGCACGAACAGGAGCGGCCAGCACAGCCACGGATTGGCGATCACGAACGGCAGCAGCGGCAGGCCGGCGAGCACGATCCAGCCTGCGCCGAGGTGCACGCGTTCGCGGCCGAGCTTGTCCGCGAGCCAGCCGATCGGGAACTGCATCGCGGTATCGCCGAACAGCATGATCGACGCGAGCAGCACGGCGGTGGCGCTCGCGACGCCGTGATCCATCGCGTAGAGCGGCAGCAGCGACAGCGCGAGCGTATCGAACAGCGCGAAGAAGCCGGTGCCGATGATCAGCGCGGGCATGCGCGGCAGGATGTCGAGCCAGCGGCCGTGCGCTTCGTGATGCGCGTCGTCGCCGGCGAGCGGCGCGCGCCGGATCGTCGCAAGCGTCGGCAGCGCGAGCAGGAACAGCGCGCCGCACAGCGCGAAGCGGATGCTCGTCGCCCCGGCGATCTGGCTCACGAGCACGGGGCCCGCCATCTGGAACAGCGTGAAATTGGTCGCGTAGATCGCGACGACGCGGCCGCGCGTCGAATCGTCGGCGAGCTGGTTGACCCACGCCTCGCCGATCGTGAACAGCAGCATCAGCGCGGCACCGCACAGCACGCGCAGCGCGCCCCACAGGATCAGGTTCGACGTGAACTGCATCAGCGCGGTGGCCGCCGCGAGCAGCACGACCGACACGACGATCGCGCGGCGCGAGCCGATGTGCCGCGCGAGCGCGGTGACGAACGGGACGATCGCGAGGCCGCCGAGGGCCTGCGCGGCCGTCAGCATGCCGACGACGTTGGTGCCGTGTCCGGCTTCGGTCAGCGCGAGTGCGGTGAGCGGCAGCGTGGCGCCGGTGCCGAGACCGACGACCGCGACGCTCAGAATGAGTGCGAGGAAATCGCGATTAAGAATGGCTTTCATCGGCGGGGATGCTACACCGCGGACCTTGAAAGGTCCATGAAGGCCATCAGGTATAGGGCCTGTTCCCGCTAATAACGGGCTTGCGAACGTGCCTTGCCGGTCGTAACGCAAAAGGAGGAGCGCCGTTTGGCCGAGCCAAACAAGCGACGATCGCCGCCGCAATACGGCCGGCAAGGCACGTTCCCCTGTTTGGAAAAATCACTCGTGGGGCTGGCCGCCAGAAGGGCCGATCGCGGCGTCATGCTCCTCACGAATACGTCGAGTATTCGCTTCGTCGCAATCCTTGCGCTCGGCCCTTCTGGCGGCCAGCGCAAGCCCGTTATTAGCGGGAACAGGCCCTATAGGAGTTGTGCTCGCAACGATTTCAGCAGGGTTGCTTCAGACGTACTCGGTCGGCACGGCCACCGGTCGACGTTCGAGCGACGCCGACCACAGCGTGAGCGCGAGCGCCGCGACGGCCATCGCGACGCCGACCCACGGCAGGTTCACGAGCGACACGCCGGAGCCGATCGCCATCCCGCCGAGCCATGCGCCGGTCGCGTTGCCGAGGTTGAACGCGCCCTGGTTCAGCGTCGACGCGAGGTTCGGCGCGTCGCTGGCGCGGTCGACGATCAGGATCTGCAGCGGCGGCACGATCGCGAACGCGAGGATGCCCCACACGAAGATCGTCGCGAGCGCGGCGAACGGCAGGTGCATCGTGCCCGCGAACAGCGCGAGGACCACGCCGATCAGCGCGAGCGTTGCGATCAGCGACGGCATCCGGCGCCAGTCGGCGAGCTTGCCGCCGAGCGTGCCGCCGACCGTCAGCCCGAGGCCGAACAGCAGCAGCACGTAGGTGACCTGGCGCGGCGAGAAGCCCGTCACATCCTCGAGGATCGGCGTGATGTACGTGAACACGCTGAACAGGCTGGCCGAGGCGAGCACGCTGATGCCGAGCACCATCAGCACCTGCGGATGTTTCAGCACGCTGAATTCGCGCGTGATGCTGGTGTCGGGCATCGCGAGATTCTTGGGCAGGCAGACGGCGAGCGCGGCGGCCGCGGCGATGCCGATGCCGGTGACGGCCCAGAACGTCGCGCGCCAGCCGTATGCCTGGCCGAGCGCGGTGCCGAGCGGCACGCCGAGCACGTTCGCGAGGGTCAAGCCGGTGAACATCAGTGCGATCGCCTGCGCGCGACGGTTCGGCGCGACGAGGTTGCTCGCGACCACCGAGCCGATCCCGAAGAACGCGCCGTGGCAGAACGCCGTGACGACGCGCGCGGCCATCAGCACCGCATAGCCCGGGGCGATCGCGCAGAACAGGTTGCCCGCGATGAACAGGCCGATGAGGCCCATCAGCGCGCGCTTGCGCGGCATCTTCGCGGTGACGATCGCGAGGATCGGCGCACCGATCGTCACGCCGAGCGCATAGCCCGACACGAGCATGCCGGCGGCCGGGATCGACACGCCAAGATCGCGCGCGACATTGGGCAGCAGCCCCATGATCACGAACTCGGTGGTACCGATTCCAAATGCGGCGACGGCGAGGGCGAAAAGAGGTAAGAGCATCGCGGTGGGCTCGGGAAAAGCCGCCGCTCGGGCGGGCGCAGGATGCGCGGGACGGGCGGGCGGTAAGGCGAACGACAGCCGCGATTCTACTTCAGTGAAAACCCCTATGCTTGGGGCCAAAACGGTTGTTGCCGGCGTGCGACGGGATTGCCCGCGTGGCGCTCACAGTGTGGGATTCGGCAGCCTTTGCGGCGGTGAAATTGCGGTGGCCGGAACGATGACGGCGGGGGGCTCGTCAGGCGATGCGTTCGGGGGTCCCGCCAACGCTCGTGGTCGAAGCGCTTGCCGAGCCGGCCCCGGTTTCCGTGGCCGCGTCCGCCGCGTCGGCAGGGGACGAAGGCGAGCCGGCGGTATTGATCGCGGCCGGATCGTCCCAGCCGTTTTCGAACAGGCACGCTTCGATCGGCATCCGTGCGGCCCAACGTTCCTGCTCGAGCATCGGCTTCGCATAGAACGCGTCGACGTGCCCGACACACAGCACCGCGATCGGCTTCGCGCCGTCGGGCATCCGCAGCAGCGCGCGCAGCGCATCGACGTCGAACAGCGATACCCAGCCCATCCCGAGCCCTTCGGCGCGGGCCGCGAGCCACATGTTCTGGATCGCGCACGCCGCGGACGCGAGATCCATCTCCGGCAGCGTGCGACGCCCGAACACGTGGCGCTCGCGGCCGTCGGCGAGCGCGACGACCAGCAGTTCGCCGCATTCGCGCACGCCTTCGACCTTCAGCCGCATGAATTCGTCCTGGCGCTCGCCGAGCGCGTCGGCGGTCGCACGGCGCTCGGCCTCGACCAGCGCGTGGATCGCGGTGCGCAGCGCCGGATCGGTGATGCGGATGAAGCGCCACGGCTGCATGAAGCCGACGCTCGGTGCGTGATGCGCCGCGCGCAGCAGGCGCGCGAGCACGGCGGGATCGACGGGCGCCGGCGTGAAGTGGCGCATGTCGCGCCGTTCGAAAATGGCGCGGTAGACGGCGGCGAGGTCGGAATCGTCGAAGCGCATGGACGGGTGGGGGCGGGATAACGTCGGCGCAACGATAGCAGACGGCACACGCGCCGCGTTACATCATTTGAAACAAAGCGCGAAATTGTTGATGCAAAAGGTCGTGTTTTCAGCGGCGATCAAAAGCAAACGATTGCGGTATCGCTTGCGGCCATGAAATGAGCCGGTTTCGTCGATTTCTCAGCGATTCGCGGTTACGACGTTCTGCGGCGTGCCGGCATGCCACGCCTCGATGTTCAACAGCGTGGTGTGCGCGATCTCGGCGAGCGCCTCGCGCGTGAAGAATGCCTGGTGCGACGTGACGATCACGTTCGGGAACGTCAGCAGCCGCGCGAGCACGTCGTCCTGCAGCGGCAGGTCGGAGTGATCCTCGAAGAAGAGTCCGCTTTCCTCTTCGTACACGTCGAGCCCGAGATGGCCGAGCTGGCCGCTCTTGAGCGCGTCGACCAGCGCCTGCGCATCGACGAGGCCGCCGCGCCCGGTGTTGATCAGCATCGCGCCGTGCTTCATCCGCGCGAGCGTCCGTTCGTTGATCAGATGGTGCGTCGACGGCAGCAGCGGGCAGTGCAGGCTGACGATGTCGGCGTGGTGCAGCAATTCGTCGAGCGCGACATAGCGCGCGCCGAACGCGATTAGCTCGTCGTTGTACGGCGGCACCGAATGCGCGAGCACATGCATTCCGAAGCCCATCATGATCTTCGCGAACACGCTGCCGATGATGCCGGTGCCGATCACGCCGACGGTCTTGCCGTGCAGGTCGAAGCCGAGCAGGCCGTTCAGCGAGAAGTCGCCCTCGCGGGTGCGCGCGACGGCGCGCGGCAGGCGGCGGTTGAGGGCGAGGATCAGCGCGACCGCGTGCTCGGCAACCGCGTGCGGTGAATAGGCGGGCACGCGCACGACCGTGATGCCGAGCCGCTCGGCGGCGGCCAGGTCGACGTGGTTGAAGCCCGCCGAGCGCAGCGCGATCAGGCGCGTGCCGCCGTCCGCCAGCCGTTCGAGGACGGCCGCGTCGACGGTGTCGTTGACGAACGGGCAGACGACGTCATAGCCATGCGCGAGGATCGCGGTTTCCGCGTCGAGATGCGACGGCTGGAAGTGCAGCCGATAGCCGAACCGCCGGTTGGCGGCAGCAAACGAATCGTCGTCGTACTGCCGGCTGCTGAACAGGATCACGCGCACGCTGCACCTCCGAAGGCTGACGCGCGCAGTTTACTGCAGCCCCGTGACGATGTCGGAGCGGTCGGGCCCGCGCGACGGCCGCAGGAAGCCGTAATCGGTGCGTTCGCGGGCGGGCTGCGCGCTGAAGTGATCGAGCGCGTGCTCGACGAAGCTGCGCGTGCGGGCCGGCACGTACTGGCGGTTCGGATAGACGAGCGACAACTGCGTGTCGGGATCGTCGATCCGGTAGCCGGCCATGAGCCGCACGAGCGCGCCGCTGGCGAGCGCGCTGGCGACGCACGGCTCGGGCAGCACCGCGATGCCCGCACCGGCCACGGCGGCCGCGTGGACGAGCGCGAGCTGGTTGACCGTGCAGGTCGGGCGCACCGTGACGGAATGCGCGACGCCGTCGTGGCCGACCAGTTGCCACGCGGGCGCATGCTGGTGCGGTGCGAGCGTGACCCAGTCGTGGCCCGGCAGGTCGTCGGGCAGGCGCGGCTCGCCGCGTCGCTCGAGATAGGCCGGTGCCGCTACCGCAACGAACGGGTTCGGTGAAAGGGCATGGCCGACCAGCGTCGGGTTGCCGTCGAACCGGTTGCCCGTGACGATGCCGACGTCGTACCCGGAATCGAGCACGTCGAGCGGCCCCTCGGCGACGGTCAGCTGCACGCGCAACTCGGGGTAGCGGCGCCGGAAGCTGCTGACGAGCGGCGTCAGCGCAAGCGGCGACAGCAGGCCCGACGCGACGACGCGCAGCGTGCCGGCCGGTTCGCGCACGGCATGCGCGACGGACGATTCGAGGTGATCGAATTCCTCGAGCAGCGCCCGGCACCCGTCGAGGTAGCGCACGCCGGCCTCGGTGAGCGACAGGTTCCGCGTGGTGCGGTGGATCAGCCGGGTGTTCAGGTGGCCCTCGAGCATCGCGATCGAACGCGTGACGAGTGCATTGGACACGCCGAGATGGTGCGCCGCGCGCCGGAAGCTCTGTTGCTCGGCGACGCAGACGAATACACGCATGGTCTGAATCTGGTTCATGGCTTGCGTATTTCTGGCCCGGTTGATTGATTATGGTTGTGGCTTTACGCCGCGCGACCTCGAAAGCGCATCGCGCGGCCCTCAGTTTTTCGTCGTATCGAAAAATCGTTTTCTTCGATTCCGCAGACGATTGTTCAATACAGAGCGATATCCGTCAACCTGAGAAAAGCGGCGGGTTGCGGAAAATCGAAATCGGGAGTAACGCGTTAAACGCAGTGCTGTCCGGCATGCCTGCCGTTCAAAGGTGGAACGATATTGGATAGGTATCTTTTGTGCGAATAATGTCTATTTAATTCAATGGGTTGTTGGCTATTTGTGTGGTTTTTTTCAGGTATTGCCAGGAAGCGCGCCCCATTTCATGCCGCAATAATGGGTGTTTTGGGTTGTGCGAGAGTTTTGCGTATCGGATTCTGGGTGATGATTTTCATCACGGATCGGGTCTATTTCAATCGATACGGAAGTCGCGCTGAAGCGTCGATGCCGACGGAGCGCGATGTTATTGACGGAGAAAATCGTGCGCTTGACGCACGAGTGGAACCGTTTCACACCCTGGCCGGCAATCCGTTTTCAATCCGGATGACTGGCGTGCGACCCGCGCACGGCCGGCTGGCCCGGTTCGGCGACCGGGCCACCGTCGCCCTGTCCGGCCGCGCGCGCCTCTTGCGCGAGGCGGCGGAACGCGGAATGATCGATCAGTTCGCCATGCAGCGCGGCGGGCGCCCGTGCACTTCCTTTCCTCACCTTTTACCAGCCATGTCCATCGATTACTCGCCGATTCCCTGTCCCGTCGTCGTGCCGCTCGACGCGATCCTGCCCGAAGAACCGCTGCTGATGATGGGGGCCGGCCCGGTCCCGATCCCGGCCGCCGTCGCGAAGGCGAACACGGTCGTGATCAACCACCTCGGCGCGACGATGGCGAAGATCATCGAGCAGGTGAAGGAGATGGCGCGCTACGTGTTCCAGACCCGCACGAAGTGGGTGCTCGGCGTCGCGGGCCCCGGTTCGGCCGCGATGGAAATGGCGATCTCGAACCTCGCGTGGCGCGGCACGCGCGTGCTGTCGATCCGCAACGGTTTCTTCAGCGCGCGGATGGCCGAGATGGCCACGCGCGTCGGCGCCGACGTCGCGACGCTCGAAGTGGCCGACCGCGCGGTCGCCAGTCTCGACGAGATCGCGGACGCCATCGCGCGCGAGCGGCCAGAGATCGTCACGATCGTGCAGGGCGAGACGTCGAACACCGTGTGGAACCGCGACCTGCGCGACATCGCGGCGCTCGCGAAGGCGGCCGGCGCGCTGGTCGTGGTCGACGCGGTGTGCACGCTGTCGACGATGCCGCTCGAGATGGACGCGTGGGGCATCGACGCGGTGATCACCGGCGGCCAGAAGGGGCTGTCGTCGATCCCGGGCGTGTCGCTGATCGCGTTCTCCGACGCCGCATGGGACCGCATGAAGCAGCGCCCCGAACCGAATGCGCACTGGTGCCTCGACATGGCGCTCGCGGAAAACTTCTGGCACAACGCGGGCTATCACTACACGGCGCCCGTGTCCGGCGTGCTCGCGCTGCACGAAGCGCTGCGGCTCGTCTGCGCGGAAACGCTCGAAAGCCGCTTCGCGCGCCACCTGCGCTGCTCGCTCGCGCTGCAGGCGGGCGTCGAGTCGATGGGGCTCAAGCTCTACGCGCCGAAGGACTGCCGGCTCAATTCAGTGGTCGGGATCGAGACGCCGGAAGGACTCACGCCGGGAATGGTCTGCGGCCATATCTCGAAGCAGTATCAGGTCGAGATCTCGGGCTCGTTCGGCTTGCCGATCGTACGGATCGGGCAGATGGGCGAACAGTGCCGCGAACACAACCTGTTCCGCACGCTGCATGCGTTCGGCCGCACGATGGTCGACCTGAAGGTGCCGGTCGACCTGCCGGCCGGCGTCGCGGCGCTCGAACAGGAGCTGTCGCGGCGCGGCGCGTAAGCGGGGAAACGAAGAAAGGGGCCGCGCTCAGCGGCCCTGCATCGCGCGCCGGTACGTGTTCGGCGTCGTGCCATGTGCGTCGCGGAAGCGATGGCTGAAGTGGCCGGCGTTCGCATAGCCGCAGTCGGCCGCGATCTGCGCGAGCGGCAGCGCCGTCGTGCGCAGCAGCTCGCGTGCCCGCGCGAGGCGCTGTTCGGCCACCCACGCGTGCGGCGCGCGGCCGAACGACAGCCGGAACATCCGCGAGAAGTGGTACTCGGACAGCGCGGCGACGTCGGCGAGTTCGCCGAGCGTCAGCGGTTGCGTCAGGTACGTGTCGATGTAGTCGCGCACGCGGCGGCGCACGGCCGGTGCGAGCCCGCCGCGGAACGACGTGTCGGTGCGGTTCGTGCTCTGCCCGCGCAGCAGCAGGCTCAGCACCTCGTGCGCGGTCTCGTTCACGCGCAGCCGTTCGTCGGCATCGTCCCAGCCGTCCAGCGCGAGCGAGCGCAGCAGCGCGGCGACGCGCGCATCCTCGAAGTAAGTGCGGTCGGCGAGCTTCAGCTCGCGCGGCTCGCGGTCGAGTTCGCGGATCGCGCGCTGCGTGAAGTGTTCGGGCAGGAAATACAGGTGGATGAAGTGCATCTCGCCGCGCACCCACCAGCGCGATTCATGGTCGCCCGGCAGCGCGCACAGCAGGCTCGGCGCGCCGTAGCGCGGCACGCGCTGGCGTTCGGTCCGGTAACCGCCGTCGAGGTAGCACGACAGCGTGTGGTGGCCCGGCTGCTCGTAGACCGTCTCGCTTTCGTCGGTGATCCGCGTCCATTCGGCGATCGCCAGATGGTCGCCGAGCCACGCGAAGCGCTCGAGCGTCGCGTTCGCGTCCGCGAGCGTGCGGCAGACCGACTGCAGGCCGAACGGCAGATCGCCGCCAGCCAGGGCGGCGGGGTGGTCGACGGGGGGCGCGGAAAGGGAGAGGCTCATGATGGGCCGAGTATAAGCGGGCGCGCGGCGCCGCGTGCGGCGGCCCGAAAAAGACCGCAATTCCGGACAATCGGCGCGCGCCGGGCGGCGGCATAGTCGGGATCCGTTTCACCTGCTTTTGGGATCGTTGCCGCCATGAACCTGTCGCTTTATTTCGTCACCGTGCTGATCTGGGGCACCACCTGGATCGCGATCAAATGGCAGCTCGGCGCCGTGCCGCCGCCCGTGTCGATCGCATGGCGCTTCTGGCTCGCGGCCGCCGTGCTGTTCGCGTTGCTGCGCGTGATGCGCCGGCCGGTGCGCCCGCCGCGCGAAGCGTGGCGCTTTCTCCTCGCGCAGGGCTTCGCGCTGTTCTGCCTGAATTTCCTGTGCTTCTACTATGCGGAGCAGGTCGTGCCGAGCGGCCTCGTCGCGGTGATCTTCTCGACCGCGCCGCTGCTGAACTCGATCAACGGCCGCCTGTTCATGGGCCGTCCGCTGCGGCCGTCGGCGATCGCCGGTGCGCTGCTCGGGCTGGCCGGCATCGCGTGCCTGTTCTGGCAGCAGATGGCCGGCCATCTCGACGACCACGCGACGTGGACGGGGCTCGCGATCGCGTTCGCGGGCACGATGTGTTTCTCGATCGGCAACCTGCTGTCGAGCCGGATGCAGTCGATGGGGCTGCACCCGCTCGCGACCAACGGCTGGGCGATGCTGATCGGCGCGGCAATCCTGACCGTCGGCAGCGTGGTGGCCGGGATGCCGTTCACGCTCGACACGAGCCCGCGTTATCTCGGCGCGCTCGTCTACCTGGCCGTGCCAGGCTCGGTGATCGGCTTTACCGCCTATCTGACCCTCGTCGGCCGGATCGGGCCGGAGCGCGCCGCGTACTGCACGGTGCTGTTCCCGATCGTCGCGCTGGCCGTGTCGACGGTGTTCGAGGGCTACCAGTGGTCGCCGCTCGCGGTGGTCGGGCTGCTGCTGGTGGTGGCTGGCAACCTGGTCGCGTTCGACCTGACGCGGCGGTTGTTTCTGCGGACGGCCTGAGAAGTACGGGGCTGCGCGAACGCACGATCGAGGAAAGGGACGAACGGGCAATTCGGTTGACACGGTTGACTTGGTTTCGCTTCGGGGCTACGCTTGATCATTCCGGTCGTGACGGGAGGTGATGATGATTGCGCGGGCTCATACGCTGGAAGGGACGGCCGTCGTTCTGGACGTCGAGACGGAGGAAGCGCTGCGCAGCGCTGTCGGCGCGGCGACCATGCTCGGCCCGGATCGCGCGCGGGCGCTGCTCAGCCTGTCTGACGAGCAATTGGGACACCTGTTCAAGGTCGGCATCGCGCAGGTCATCGATCTGGCCGGCACGATCACGTTCGGCATCGCTGCGGCCGCGACGCGCGACAGGAAGCCGACCGCCGGGAAGAAGCGGGCGGCGGGCGTCGTCGCCGATCCGGAGCGGCAGGTGCAGGCGGAACGGCGCATGCTGGTCGCCGACGGCAAGCTGCTGCCTGCCGCGCAGACATGGGTCGGCCTCGGCATGACGCGGCAGGCGCTCAGCAAGGCCGTAGCGTCCGGCCGGATCTTCACGGTCGATGTCGGCGCCGCACAGTACTACCCGGCCTTCTACCTGGCGGGGGACATCGATCGCAAGACGTTGGGCAAGGTGACCCAATGTCTGGGCGGTTTGCCGGGATGGAGCAAATGGCAGTTCTTCACGACGCCGAAGGCGTCCCTGGGCAACGTTACGCCGCTCGTCGCGCTGTCGCGCGGGAAGGTGGATGAAGTCGAGCGTGCCGCCACGGCGTTCGCCGAGCGCTAGGTGGTCGGTTTGCTGACGGCGCCGGGGGAACATTTCGCGAGCGCAACGCTGGTGACTCGCGAAGTTGCGCCGACGGCGCTGGTGCGTATCTCGCGATATGCGACCGGCGAGCCTTACTTCGGACAATCGGGCGGCAATCGCTTCGACGATCCGCGCAAGCGGCGGCGGTACGGCACGAGCTATTTCGGCTTCGATCTGCATTGCGCATTCGCCGAGACGGTGCTGCACGACGAAGTCGCCGATCTGGTGCTGGGCGGTTTTCCGCTCGTGACGACCGAACTCGATCGCTACGTCCTTTCATTTGACGGCGCGCCGCTGACCGTCGCCGTCCTGCACGGCTTGCCGCTGAAAAATCTCGGTGGTGACGGTGCGTTGTCGACCATCGCACCGTACGACGTTCCGCAATTGTGGTCGCTTGCCGTCCACCGGCATCCCCGTCGCGTCGACGGGTTTTTGTATATGTCGCGCCATCTCAACACGTCGGAAGCGCTCGTGCTGTTCGATCGTGCCAAACCGAAGCTCTCGCTCGGGCGCGCCGTTCCATTCAGGCGTCATCCCGATGCGGTCCGCGTATTGCGGGACTTCAACGTACTTCTGCGTTGACACCGCGTGGCGCGGGCGGCAACGCGCCTCCCGCTTCTCATGCCGCCGCGCCGCTTCCCTCGACCCGTGCCTGCCGCTGGTACAGCACCATCGACAGCGCGACGCCCGCGGCAGCCGCCACCGCCGCGAACAGGAACACCTGCGGATAGCCGAACGCGCCCGCGACATAGCCGGCGAGCGGGCCCGTGATGCCGAGCGACAAGTCGAGGAACACCGAGTACGCGGACAGCGCCGCGCCGCGGCTCGCGGGCGGCACGAGCGCGACGGCCTCGACGCCGAGCGCCGGGAAGATCAGCGCGAAGCCGAAGCCGGTCAGCGCGGCGCCGACGAGGGCGATGTGCGGCACCGGCGCGAGCCACAGCAGCAGCAGGCCCGAACATTCGAATGCAAACGACACGATCGCGACGCGGAAGCCGCCGTAGGTCTTGATCGTGTTCGCGAACAGCAGGCGCGCGCCGATGAACAGCGTGCCGAACACGGTCAGCGACAGGGCGGCGTTCGGCCAGTGGCGCGCCGCGTAGTACAGCGTGACGAAGGTCGCGATCGAGCCGAAGCCGGCCGAGCCGAGCGCGAGGCCGAGGCCGTGCGGCAGTACCCGCGTAAACACGCTCGCATACGACATCCGTTCGCCGTGCACGAGCGGCACCGAAGCGATCAGGCGCGCGAGGTAGAAGCCGATCGCGGCCAGCGCGATCACGAGCACGCCGATCAGCGCCGGATTCAGCGTATTCGCGATCGCGACGCCGACCGGCGCGCCGAGCGCGAGCGCGCCGTAGGTCGCGATGCCGTTCCACGAGATCACCTTCGCGTTGTGCGTGACGCCGACCCGGCCGATGCCCCACAGGATCGCGCCGGTGCCGCACAGGCTCTCGCCGACGCCGAGTACGAGCCGGCTCGCGACCAGCAGCACGAGGCTCGCGACCGGCCAGTGCGCGAGCAGCAGCGCGACGAGCAGCAGCACGCCCGACACGCCGCAACCGACCAGCCCGCGCAACACCGTCTGCTTCGGGCCGAGCGTATCGGCCAGGCGCCCGGCCAGCGGCCGCGACGCGAGCGTCGCGAAATACTGGACGCTGATCGCGCCGCCCGCGACGATCGCGGAAAAGCCGAGGTCGTCATGGACGAAGCCCGGCAGCACCGCGAGCGGCAGGCCGATAGTCAGGTAGCAGATGAACGTGAAGCAGACGACGGACACGATTTGCAGCGTGACCGCGAACCCGCTGCGCGGCGGTGTGGCGGAATCGGTTGACATGGGGTCGGAACGAATGAACGAAACGGGCAGAGGACGGCGAAAAAGGGAATCGGGATTTTCCCATGGAACCGGTTTTCACGCAGGTACCATTTAGTTAATCGCGACCTGATTTCGAGGATCCCGGGCGGTCGCGGGGAAGCAGGGAAGGGGCTGGGAGCACCGTGTGGAAAGGCCGTCGGGCCGGCCCGGCGCTCATATCGCGGCAGTTATATGGGCCCCATGCGTGATGGGCTATGGGTTGCGAAATTTGATGGTGATAGCGTGCAAACTGTCAGAAAAACGTCGGTCGAGCGCACAGCGCGGGCCGCCTTGCCCCCCATTTGAAGAACCATCGAGACATGAGTGAGCCGATCCGCTTCTACCATCGTCACGCGATCCGCGAAGTCAGCGGCGCCGACGTTACCCGCACCGTGCTGCAATACCTGCGCGAGGACGCGCATTGCACCGGCACCAAGGAAGGCTGCGCGGAAGGCGACTGCGGCGCGTGCACGGTCGTCGTCGGCGAGCTGACCGACGCCGGCGCGGTCGAGTTCAAGGCCGTCAACGCATGCATCCAGTTCCTGCCGACGCTGGACGGCAAGGCGCTGCTGACGGTCGAGGACCTGCGCCAGCCGGACGGTGCGCTGCATCCGGTGCAGCAGGCGATGGTCGACTGCCACGGTTCGCAATGCGGGTTCTGCACGCCCGGCTTCGTGATGTCGATGTGGGCGCTGTACGAGAAGCACGGCCACGAAGGCTGCGGCCGTGCCGGCACGTGCGCGAAGGCGAAGGACGTGCCGACGCGCACCGAGATCGCCGATGCGCTGACGGGCAACCTGTGCCGCTGCACCGGCTATCGCCCGATCGTCGATGCGGCCGTGCAGATGTTCGACGCGGCCGGCGAAGGTGCACCGGCACCGTCGGCGCCGGTCGACACCGCCGCGCTGGCCCGTACGCTCGCGTCGCTCAAGCGCGACGATACGTTCGACTACACGACGATCAACGGCGCGCGCTTCGCGGCGCCGCGCACGCTCGACGCGCTGGCCGCGCTGAAGGCCGAGCGGCCCGACGCGCGCATTCTCGCGGGCAGCACCGACATCGGCCTGTGGGTCACCAAGCAGATGCGCCGGCTCGACGACCTGATCTACGTCGGCCAGATCGCCGAACTGCAGAACATCGTGCACGGCGACGACTGGATCGAAATCGGTGCTGGCGTGACGGTCGAGAAAGGGTATGCGGCGCTGGCCGGCCCGTATCCGGAACTGACCGAGATGTGGAAGCGCTTCGCGTCGCTGCCGATCCGCAACGCGGGCACGATCGGCGGCAACGTCGCGAACGGCTCGCCGATCGGCGATTCGATGCCGGGCCTGATCGCGCTCGGCGCGCGCGTGGTGCTGCGCGGCGGCGACACGGTGCGCGAGCTGCCGCTCGAGGCGCTGTACACGGGCTATCAGCAGAAGGACATGGCGCCGCACGAATTCGTCGTCGGCCTGAAGGTGCCGACCCGCACCGGCGCACGCGAGAAGCTGCAGTTCCGCACGTACAAGCTGTCGAAGCGGTTCGACTCCGACATCTCGGCCGTGTGCGCGGCGTTCGCGTTCATTGCGGACGGCGACACGATCCGCGAGCCGCGCATCGCGTTCGGCGGGATGGCAGCGACGCCGAAGCGCGCGACCCAGACGGAAGCCGTGCTCGACGGCGCGCAGTGGCACGAAGCCACCGCGCAGGCCGCGATGCAGGCGCTCGAGCGCGACTACCAGCCGCTGTCCGACATGCGCGCGACGAGCACGTACCGCCTCGATACCGCGAAGAACCTGATGTATCGCTTCTGGCTGGAGACGCGCCCGCACGACCCGCTGCCGCCGCAAGCCCTGAATGTGCGTGAAGTGGCCGCCGAACTCGGCACCGACGCGGCGCGCGTCTGAAGACGGAGAACACCGAACATGAACCAGCAAGCAGAACCGTTCCTGAGCACCCTCGACCCGCAAGCCGACGCCGCGCAGGTCCACGTATCGCGCGCGCACGAATCGGCGCACCTGCACGTCAGCGGGCGTGCCACCTACACCGACGACATCCCGGTCGTCGCGGGCACGCTGCACGCGGCGCTCGGCCTGTCGGCGAAGCCGCACGCGAAGATCGTGTCGATGAACTTCGATGCGGTGCGCGCGACGCCGGGCGTAGTCGCCGTGTTCACGGCCGACGACATCCCGGGCGTCAACGATTGCGGCCCGATCATCCACGACGACCCGGTGCTCGCGAAGGGCATCGTGCAGTTCGTCGGCCAGCCGATGTTCATCGTCGTCGCGACGTCGCATGAAACCGCGCGGCTCGCCGCGCGCCGCGCCCAGGTCGACTACGAGGAGCTGCCGGCGATCCTCACCGCGCAGGAAGCGCGCGCGGCCGAAACCTACGTGATCCCGCCGCTGAAGCTCGCACGCGGCGACGCGGCCGCGCGGCTCGCCGTCGCGCCGCACCGCGAGTCGGGCGAAATGCTGCTCGGCGGCCAGGAGCAGTTCTACCTCGAAGGGCAGATCGCGTACGCCGTGCCGAAGGACGACGACGGGATGCACGTGTACTGCTCGACGCAGCACCCGAGCGAGATGCAGCATCTCGTCGCGCACGTGCTCGGCGTCGCGTCGCACAACGTGCTCGTCGAATGCCGCCGCATGGGCGGCGGGTTCGGCGGCAAGGAATCGCAGTCGGGCCTGTTCGCGTGCTGTGCGGCGCTCGCCGCGTGGAAGCTGCTGTGCCCGGTGAAGCTGCGTCCGGACCGTGACGACGACATGATGATCACCGGCAAGCGGCACGACTTCCATTACCGCTTCGACGTCGGCTACGACGACGATGGCCGCATCGACGGCGTCGCGCTCGACATGACGTCGCGCTGCGGTTTCTCGGCCGACCTGTCGGGCCCGGTGATGACGCGCGCGGTGTGCCACTTCGACAACGCGTACTGGCTGGGCGACGTGAACATCGCCGGCTACTGCGGCAAGACCAACACGCAGTCGAACACCGCGTTCCGCGGATTCGGCGGCCCGCAGGGGGCGTTCGCGATCGAGTACATCCTCGACGACGTCGCGCGCGCGCTCGATCGCGATCCGCTCGACGTCCGCTATGCGAACCTGTACGGCAAGACCGAACGCAACGTCACGCCGTACGGGCAGACGGTCGAGGACAACGTGCTGCAGGAGCTGCTCGGCGAACTCGAAGCGACGAGCGACTACCGCGCGCGGCGTGCGGGCGTGCGCGAATTCAACGCACGCAACACGGTGCTGAAGAAGGGCATCGCGATCACGCCGGTGAAGTTCGGCATCGCGTTCAACGTCACGCACTTCAACCAGGCCGGCGCGCTGGTGCACATCTACACCGACGGCTCGGTGCTCGTGAACCACGGCGGCACGGAGATGGGGCAGGGGCTCAACACGAAGGTCGCGCAGGTCGTCGCGCACGAGCTCGGCATCCGCTTCGGCCGGATCCGCGTGACGGCGACCGACACCAGCAAGGTTGCGAACACCTCCGCGACCGCTGCGTCGACGGGCTCGGACCTGAACGGCAAGGCCGCGCAGGATGCGGCGCGCCAGTTGCGCGAGCGGCTCGCGGTGTTCGCGGCGAAGCAGTTCGGCGACGGCAAGGTCGATGCGGCCGACGTGAAGTTCGCCAACGACTTCGTGTGGGTGGGCGGCAACGGCGTGCCGTTCGGCGAAGTGATCGCGAAGGCGTACCTCGCGCGCGTGCAGCTGTGGTCCGATGGTTTCTACGCGACGCCGAAGCTGTACTGGGATCAGTCGAAGCTGCAGGGCCGGCCGTTCTACTACTACTCGTACGGCGCGGCCGTGTCGGAAGTCGTGATCGACACGCTGACGGGCGAGATGCGCACGCTGCGCGTCGATGCGCTGCACGACGTGGGGGCGTCGCTGAACCCGGCGCTCGACATCGGCCAGGTCGAAGGCGCGTTCATCCAGGGGATGGGCTGGCTCACGACCGAGGAGCTGTGGTGGAACAAGGGCGGCAAGCTGATGACGCATGCGCCGTCCACGTACAAGATCCCGACGGTGAACGACACGCCGCCGGAATTCAACGTGAAGCTGTTCAAGAACCGCAACGTCGAGGACAGCATCCACCGGTCGAAGGCCGTCGGCGAGCCGCCGCTGCTGCTGCCGTTCTCGGTGTTCTTCGCGGTGCGCGATGCGGTGGCCGCGGTCGGCGATTACAAGGTGAACCCGCCGCTCGATGCGCCGGCGACCGGCGAGTCGATCCTGCGTGCGGTCAGCGCGGTGCGTGCGGCACGCGCCGGTCAGGCAGGCTGAGATGAAACGCCTCCCACGCTCACTTCGTTCACTGTCCCCCGAGGGGGTGGTCAGCCTCCTTGGGGCGGCCCGGCGGAGGCTGACATGAACGGCCCCGCCCGCTCGCTCCGCACCGCGTCGACTCCGGCGTTCGCGCCGGGCACCGGCCAGCGCAACCGCGCGACCGGCACGCCCGCGCCGATGCACATCGTGCTGTTCGGCGCCGGGCACGTCGGTCACGCGCTCGTCACGCTGCTCGGCGCGCTGCCGTGCGTCGTGCAGTGGGTCGACACGCGCGACGAGCTGTTCCCGGACGAATGTCCGCCGAACGTGCAGCCGGAGCCGACCGACACGCCGGAGGCGGTCGTCGACGCCGCGCCGCCCGGCGCGTACTTCCTCGTGATGACGCACAACCACGCGCTCGACTTCTCGCTCGCCGCGCAGATCATGCGGCGGCGCGACTACGCGTACTTCGGGATGATCGGTTCGCGCACCAAGCGCGTGAAGTTCGAGCGCCGGCTTGCCGCGCGCGGCGTCGATCCGGCGCGGCTCGTGGAGATGGTGTGCCCGATCGGTGTCGCGGGCATCGTCGACAAGGCGCCGGGCGCGATCGCGGTGGCCGTGTGCGCGGAGCTGCTGCAGGCGCGCTCGGGCATGCCGGTGGCCGACGCGAAGGCCGCCGCTTCGGGGCGTGTGCGCGACGACGTGTCCTGCGCGCGGTAGCGCCGCGCGGCCAGCGCGGGGCCGCGCAATTTTGCATACACTGCACGACGACGCGCGGCATCCGGCCGCGCCTTACCGTGCACGTGCCATGTCCGATCATCAGGTTTATCTCGACGCGCTCGATGCGAGCCTCGTCGCCATCGAGCGCTGGCTGTCCGGCGTCGATGCCGCGCCCGAGGCGCTCGATGCGCTGCTCGCCGCGTTTTCCGCCGAATTCACGATGATCCTGACCGACGGCCGCGTCGTCGATCACGACGGTACGCGCGCGCTGTTCGAAAAGCTCGCCGGCGCGAAACCGGGGCTGCGCATTACGCTGTCGGACACCCGCGTGCTCGCGGCCGATGCGTCGCATGCGACGCTCACCTATCTCGAAGCGCAGCACGCAGCGTCGGGCGAGCTGCCCGCGCGCCGTTCAACCGCCGTGTTCGAGCGCGACGCGGCGGGTGTCGTGCGCTGGACCCATCTGCAGGAAACCTTCTGCACGGCCTGAACTCGAGCGGCCGCGCCGCGCTTTGTGCCGCGGCTCAGCGCTTGCGGCTGCGGGGAACCGTCAGCTCGTCGGACACGCTCTGCATCAGCGCGCACAGCCACGCGATGTCGGTCGGGCGGTCGGGCTGCGGATGCGTGAGCAGGTAGCTCTTGATGCGCGGGAACGGCACGGGCGGCGTGACGACCACGAGCGGCAGCAACTGCGCATAGTGCGTCGCGAAGCGCCGCGTCGTCGTGAAGATCAGGTCCGACTGCAGCAGCACCTGCGGCACGATGCCGAAGTAGGGCAGCGTCGTCACGATGCGCCGCGTGAGGCGCGCGCGTGTCAGGCCGATCTCGATCGCGTTGCGCTTGTCGCCGGTGTAGGGCGTCGGCGCGACGTGCGCGGCCGATGCGTACGCTTCACGCGTGAGCGGCACGCGTGCGAGCGGGTGCGCATCGCGCATCAGGCACACGATCGTGTCGGAGAACAGGTCCTGGCGCGCGAACTGCGGGTCGGGCTTCGGCCAGTTGCCGATCACGAGATCGAGCGCGCCCGATTCGAGCGCGCCCGCGTGATCTAGTGCGGGATTCAGCGAATCGATTTCCAGATGGGCATGCGGCGCCGCGTCGCGAAAGCGCTCGATCAGCGTCGGCATGAAGAAATCGTTCAGGTAATCGGGTGCGGCGACGCGGAACGTGCGCCGTGCGGACGACGGATCGAAGTCGCCGTGCGGCGTCGCGATGAAGTCGACCTCGCGCAGCGCGCGCTGCGCGGCCTCGAGCAGCGACGCGCCGTATTCGGTCGGGACCATGCCGGATTTGCCGCGCACGAGGATCGGGTCGTTCAGCGTCTCGCGCAGCTTGCGCAGCGCGGTGCTGATCGCCGGCTGGGTCTGGTTCAGCCGCAGCGCGGCCTGCGTGACGCTGCGCTCGAGCAGCAGCGTGCGCAACACGCGCACGAGCCAGATATCGAGCGAGGCGGTACGGTCGTCTTCTTCCATCGTAGGCGGGGATTGCGGGGAAGCGTAACCTTACCGCAGCCGCGCATTGGCGTGCGTGATACCGGCCATCACACACGGCCCTTCGGCAGCGCGCTGATCCGCTTGACCTCGCGCGATTCGAGCCAGTTCGGCGTGCGCGCGCAGTACAGCACCATCGGCAGCGCGTCCTCGCCCCAGAACAGCTGCCGGTTCATCCAGAAGGTCGGCACGCCGAACACGCCGAGCGCGATCGCGTCGTCGGTGTTGCGGCGCAACTGCGCGCTCGTCTCCTCGAATTCGATCAGCTCGTCGCCGTGGCCGACGCCGACGCGCTCGCACAGTGCCGCGAAGCCTTCCGGCGTCGACGGGTCGTTGCCGTCGTGCCAGATGAAGCGGAACATTTCCAGCACGGTCGCGATGTCGGCGCGCAGCGCGATCGCGAGGCGCAACACCTTGTCGGAATCGAACGGATGGGCGGGCGGCATCTTGAAGCGGATGCCGAGCTGCTCCGCGCGAAACAGGGCGTGACGGTACGTGAACACGCGCTTGGCGGGCACGTCCGCGCTCGAGCGTTGCCCCCAGTGGCGCTGCAGGTCGGGCAGCGACACCGCGACGGGCTCGAACGGCACGTCCGGCCATTTGTCGAGCTGTTCGAGGAGCAGGTAGGAGAACGGCGACACGAAGTCGTAGAACCAGGCGGGTTGGGCGGTGTCGAGGCCGGTTGTCATGGCGATCTCCAGAAGGTGGGGCGTGCGGCGCCTGGCGGCGGCCTCCATGTTACGCGGCGGCGCGCGCATGCAGCAATGATCGCGGATCGTCCGCTCACGCGGAACCGGGAGTCGCCCGGGGGGGCGTGCCGGCCGGCGGCGCGGCTTCGGCCCGTGCCTGCGGCGGGCCGCCTGCGCCCGGCGGGCTGGCCGGCGTGTCCTGATCGTGCGCGGTGAGCCGTTCGCGCACGAAACCGATGTGCTCGCGCAGCACGTAGAACTGCCCGGCATAGGCCAGCGGCATCTTCATCCGGTTCACGGCTTCCTCGATGTCGTCGAGCTCGTCGAGCAACTGCACGCGCTCCTCGGCCGTGTGCTCGCCGAGCGCGCTGCGCTCGAGCGCGATCAGCGCGCCGTACCAGCGGTAGATGCGCGAGCGTACGCGCCAGCCGTACAGCGACGGCACGAGCCGCAGCCCGGGGATCAGCACGACGATCAGCGGCACGACCACGACGAGCAGCCGGTCGACGAGGCTCGCGACCCAGAACGGCAGCCGCCGGTACAGGAAGGTCTTGCCTGATTTGTAGTAGCGCGCGGCGTCGTCGGAGAGCTGGAAGCCACGCGTGACGGGCGACGGGAATTCACCCGCGTGCTGCAGGATCGTCGCGTGGCCGTGCACCTCGCGCGCGGCCTCGATCAGCAGGTCGGACAACGCGGGGTGCAGCGAGTCGCGCGCGACGAGTTCGATGGTCGGCGCGACCGTGTGGATGTCGGCGGGCGGCAGGTTCCGGCCGAGATCGTAGACCCCCATCGGCAGCGTGATCGCGGTCAGGTACGGAAAGCGCCGCGCGTACGCCTCGGCCTGCGTGAACGAATACACGTGCACGCCCGGCGCGCGGAACAGTTTCGCCATCACCGGGATCTGCGTCGAGTCGCCGGACAGGAACGCCGCGTCGATCTTGCCGTCGAGCAGCGCGGTGGCCGCGTCCTCGCCGGCGGTCGGCAGCAGCTCGGTCGAGCCGCCCGGCACGATGCCGTTCATCTTCAGCAGCGCGAGGCTCAGCTCGCGCGCGCCGCTGCCCTCCGCGCCGAGCGCGAGCCGCTTGCCCTTGAAGTCGGACAGGCGCGCGACGACCGGGCCGCGATACATGATCGCGAGCGGCACGTAGCCGATGCTGCCGAGCGACACGAGGTGTTCGTCGCGC
The DNA here is from genome assembly GCF_002223155.1 of Burkholderia sp. AU31652. Lineage (NCBI taxonomy): Bacteria > Pseudomonadati > Pseudomonadota > Betaproteobacteria > Burkholderiales > Burkholderiaceae > Burkholderia > Burkholderia sp. AU31652. Next base: position 346,415 of record NZ_NKFG01000003.1, read on the forward strand.
TCCTTCGGGCCGATGCCGCTCTGCACGAAGCCGACGTCGACCGGCGCGTTCGGGTTCGACAGCCGCGCGAGGTTCTGGGCAGACCCTTCGGACGACTGGACGTCGAGCGTGACGCCGTTCTTCGCGAGGATCGTCTTGTATTTCTGCGCGGCGTTCCAGTACGTGCTGCCGGGCGGCCCGGACGAGATCACGAGCGTGGACGGCGGGGCCGGCTGGATCAGCTTGACCGCGAGCCAGACGGCCGCGCCGGCGAGCAGCACGGTCGGGCCGATCGACAGCGCGAGGTCGCGCCACGATACCGCGACGAAGCGGGCGAGGATGCGGCGAGGCGGGCGAGGGCGGGCTGGCTTCATGGGGGCGGCGGATGACGCTGGCGTGACGTATCGGTGACGATCGGACGGTTGTCATGGACGACGCCGATGCTCGCGGCGATGGTACCCGGTTTCACCGGGCGTGCGCGAGTGGGGCGGCCTGGCGCGGCCCCGCGGCGACAGTGGCGGGCGGCCCCGCGTCAAAAGCTTTGCGCTTCCGCGGGCGCTGGATTACATTGTGCGACGCAGCCGCGCCCGATTTGCGCGCGACCCGGCACGCAATGAGACCGGGCGCGTTCGGCCGGCGGCTGTCCGGCCCGGCCGGCCCGCTTTCGCGTGCGCCGGCCGCCAGCCCGTCTCGCCTCTCTCGTATCGCCGTGGAAAACACCGGCTGTCCCGCCCGTTCGCGCGCGGGCCGGCTGTTTTTGGGGGTAATCGGCCGTACTGTGCACGGCCGTTCCGGAGTGATAAGGAGATAGCATGAAGTCGATCGTGTTGAGAGCGTTGGGCGTTGCCGCCGTGGCGGCCTGTCTGTCGGGCAGCGTGTATGCGCAGTCGAGCGATGCCGCGGCAACGGAAGCGCCCGCGGCCGCGACCAGCGCGCCGAAGGCCGCCGCGAAGACCGCGAAGAAGGCGAACCGCAAGCTTGGCTATGCGGTGCGCAAGGCCATTACGAAGGCGGGCGGCATCGACGTGGCGAACATCGTCGTGCGCTCGAAGGGCGGCGCGATCACGCTGGAGGGCACGGTGCCCGACCAGGCCCAGATCGACAAGGCGGAAGAGGCGGCGAAGGGCGTGAGCGGCGTGACGTCGGTGTCGAACAAGCTGACGGTTCAGCAGCAGTAACGCCGGGCGACGGCGCGTGAGCGCCGCATGCGCCCGTTTTCAGGCGGGCCCCGGCATGCCGGGGCCCGTTTGCGCTTGAGAGGCCGCAAGCCGCACGAAGCGGCGGCGGACCGATAACGATATCGAGAGGGCGGCGATGACGAGACTCGGGTGGGGCAGGCGGATGGTTTTCGGCGCGGCGCTGGCCGCGGTCGCGATGCTCGGCGCCTGTAACGGCGACGAGTCGGCCGAGCGCAACCGGTTGCCCGGTTTCGTGTCCGGCAGCGTGCGCACGACGGCCTATGACGGCGCGAGCGACGACCTGCTGACGGCCGGCCTCGGCAAGACGGGCCTCGGCTCGGCGAGCGCCCCCGGCTTTGCGAATGCCGCCCGGCCGACGGGCGCCGAGCTGCGCCGTCTCGCGATCTGGTCGAACTACCGCGCGCTGGTCGACATGAGCGCCAACGGCGGCTACGGCCGCTTCTGGGGGCCGAACGTCGACCTCGACGGCAACGACACGCTCGGCGAAGGCAAGATTCCCGGCACCGAATATCTCGCCTACGCCGACGACGGCAGCGGCAGCAAGAACGTCACGCTGCTCGTGCAGGTGCCCGCCAGCTTCAATCCCGCGCAGCCGTGCATCGTCACCGCGACGTCGTCGGGCTCGCGCGGCGTGTACGGCGCGATTTCCGCGGCCGGCGAATGGGCGCTCAAGCGCGGCTGCGCGGTCGCCTACAACGACAAGGGCGGCGGCAACGGCGCGCACGAGCTGATGTCGGACACCATCACGCTGATCGACGGCACGCTCGCCAACGCGGTGCTGGCCGGCACCGCGAGCCTGTTCACCGCGAACGTCACCAGCGGCGATCTCGCCACGTTCAATTCCCGCTTCCCGAACCGCTATGCGTTCAAGCACGCGCATTCGCAGCAGAATCCCGAGCAGGACTGGGGGCGCGTGACGCTGCAGTCGGTCGAGTTCGCGTACTGGGCGCTCAACGAGCAGTTCGGACCGCTGGTCGACGGCTCGCATCACGGCGTGCGCTATCGCGCGGGTGACATCACGACGATCGCCGCATCGGTCAGCAACGGCGGCGGCGCGTCGCTCGCGGCGGCCGAACAGGACAACCGCGGCTGGATCACCGCGGTCGTGGTCGGCGAGCCGCAGATCAACGTGCGGATGGCGCCGAACGCGGTCGTGCGCTCGGGCGGCCAGCCCGTGCCGTCGTTCGGCCGGCCGCTGGCCGACTACGCGACGCTCGCGAACCTGCTGGAGCCGTGCGCGGCCGCGTCGGCGTCGCTTGCCGACGCGCCGTCCCTGAGCGCGCTGCCGGCGGCGACCACGCAGTCGATCCGCACCCAGCGCTGCGCGACGCTCGCCGCGGCCGGGCTCGTGTCGGGCGCCGATACGCAAAGTCAGGCCGCCGACGCGCTCGCGCAGCTCCACGCGGCCGGCTACCTCGCCGATTCCGACCTGCTGCAGGCGCCGATGTGGGATTCGCAGGCGATTCCGGCGATCGCGGTCACGTATGCGAACGCGTACACGCGCTCGCGCGTCACCGACAACCTGTGCAATTTCAGCTTCGCGACGACGAACCCGGCGACGGGCGCCGTCGTCGCGCCCGCCACGTCGCCGATGCCGGCCGTGTTCGGCGTCGGCAACGGTGTGCCGCCGACGGCCGGCATCAACCTCGTGTTCAACACGGGCGCGGGCGTCGACCACCGGCTCGCGACGCCCGACGGGAGCTTCGCGGGCGCGCTGTGCCTGCGCCAGCTCTGGACGAACGGGATGCTCGGGATGCCCGCGAACGTCGACGCGGTGCGCGTGAACGCGAACCTGCAGGGCAAGCCGGCGATCATCGTGCAGGGCCGCAGCGACGCGCTCGTGCCCGTGAACCACGCGTCGCGCGCGTACGTCGCGCAGAACGGCATCAGCGAAGGCGGGCGCAGCCAGCTCGTGTTCTACGAGGTGACGAACGGCCAGCACTTCGACGCGTTCCTGCCGGTGCCGGGCTTCGACACTCGCTTCGTGCCGGTTCATTACTACAACCTGCAGGCGCTGAACCTGATGTGGAAGCACCTGAAGAGCGGCGCGCCGTTGCCGCCGTCGCAGGTGATCCGCACGGTGCCGCGCGGCGGCACGCCGGGCGCCGCGCCCGCGCTGACGAGCGCGAACCTGCCGCCGATCTCGGCCGCGCCGGGCGCGAATACGATCACGACCGGTGCCGGCGCGATCGACGTGCCGTTCTGACGGCGCGCGCCGCGCCGCGCTCACGAAGCCGGACACTCGTCCGGCTTTTTCTTTTGGGTGCTCTGGAATCGGTCCCGAACTGCCTTTTATCGGAATGGCGAGCGCCGTAACAAATTATTACTTTACGGCGATAAATCTGAACCCTAATATGCGCCGGTATTTTCACTTAATTTAATAAATTCCAGATACGAGGATATTCCTTTCCATTTAGTTAATCGATCCTTTCGATTTTATTAAATCGGCTCGAGTCGCGATTGATCGTCATTTTGCGATTAATCGGCATCTCGCCGAGGGGGATTGTTCGTCTGTTCGAAGCGAGGCGCCCTTGCCGGGGATGGCCTGGCAAGGGCGTGTTTTTGCCGTCGATTTTGTGCGTGTGCAAATGCGCTGAACGAATATGTATTGCTGCGGATTATCGAATTGTCGTTCGCAATGGAATTGATTTCATTGTGCGGTCGCAAAAAAATATGGGTGGGGTAAATCATGCCGGTCGGTATTCGCCGAGCCGGTAAAAAACTCGGAGTGCGTCGCATAACGAATGCATTCCCGGTGCGGAGCGCCGGCGCAAATGATCCTTTGCGACCGGCGGTATTTATCGTTCTGTTCGAGAGGCAATAATGACGACACGGAAGTCCTTGAAAGACGGTTTCGCGCTATTCGGAACGACACTGAGCGTGCCGCTCGCAGCGGCCGCGGCCGCTGCGCTGCTCGTCACGGGGTGCGGCGGCGACGACGGGTCGAGCCCGGCCGCTTCGGCCGCCGCCGCCGCCGCGACGTCGGCCGGCGCCAGCACGTCGGCCAACACCACCGCAACGGCCGCCGCGGCCGACCAGCCGTACGTCGACAACGACGTGTACGGCACCGGGCCGAACGACGCGGTCACGGATTCCACGGAAGGGGCGGCCGTCGTGCACCGCACGGTCACGATCGGCGGCAAGACCATCAAGTACACGGCCACCACGGGCCACCTGACGACGATCGATCCGGTCACGTCGGCGCCGAACGCGAAGATGTTCTACGTCGCGTACACGCAGGACAATCCGGACCCGTCGAAGCCGCGCCCGGTCACGTTCTTCTACAACGGCGGCCCCGGCTCGTCGTCGGTCTACCTGCTGCTCGGCTCGTACGGGCCGAAGCGCCTGCAGTCGTCGTTCCCGAACTTCACGCCGCCCGCGCCGTACAAGCTGCTCGACAACCCGGACAGCCTGCTCGACCGTACCGACCTCGTGTTCATCAACCCGGTCGGCACCGGTTACTCGGCGGCGATCGCCCCGGCGAAGAACAAGGACTTCTGGGGCACCGACCAGGACGCCCGCTCGATCGACCGCTTCATCCAGCGCTACCTGACCAAGTACTCGCGCTGGAATTCGCCGAAGTTCCTGTACGGCGAGTCGTACGGCACCGCGCGCAGCGCGGTCGTTTCGTGGGTGCTGCATGAGGACGGCATCGACCTGAACGGGATCACGCTGCAGTCGTCGATCCTCGACTACGCGAACGCGCTGTCCGCGCCGGGCACGTTCCCGACGCTCGCGGCCGATGCGTTCTACTGGAAGAAGACGACGCTCAACCCGACGCCGACCGACCTCGACGCGTACATGGTCCAGGCCCGCAACTACGCGGACAACACGCTCGCGCCGCTCGCGCAGAAGCCGAACCCGCAGGACGGCGGCTTCGTGAACGTGCGCCTGAACCTGAACCTGCAGACCGCGCAGCAGATGGGCGCGTACATCGGCACGGATCCGACGTCGCTGATCCAGACGTTCGGCAACCCGGCCGCGCTCGGCAACGTGCCGTCGTCGAACGACAACCCGCCGTACACGTTCTTCCTGACGCTCGTGCCGGGCACGCAGATCGGCCAGTACGACGGTCGCGCGAACTTCACGGGCAAGGGCATCGCGCCGTACATCCTGCCGAACTCGGGCAGCAACGATCCGTCGATCACGAACGTGGGCGGCGCGTACACGGTGCTGTGGAACAGCTACATCAACACCGACCTCAAGTACACGTCGACGTCGTCGTTCGTGGACCTGAACGACCAGGTCTTCAACAACTGGGACTTCAGCCACACCGATCCGACCGGCGCGAACAAGGGCGGCGGCAATACGCTGTACACGGCCGGCGACCTGGCGTCGACGATGAGCGTGAACCCGGACCTGAAGGTGCTGTCGGCCAACGGCTATTTCGACGCCGTCACGCCGTTCCACCAGACGGAGCTGACGCTCGCGCAGATGCCGCTCGACCCGACGCTCAAGGCGCAGAACCTGACGATCAAGAACTACCCGTCGGGCCACATGATCTACCTGAACGACGCGTCGCGGACCGCGCTGAAGGGCGATCTCGCCAACTTCTACGACGGCATCCTCGCCAACCGCACTGCGCTGCAGCGCGTGCTGAAGCTGCAGATGCGCACGCAGCAGCTCAAGCAGCAGAAGTTGCAGCAGCAAGGGCAGTAAGCGCCGCGGGCGGCTTGCGCCGCCCCGGATGGACGACAGCCCGATCGGCGCAGGCCGGTCGGGCTGTTTTTATGTGCGGCGGGCGATGGGTCGGCGCGTCGTTCGCCGGCCGCGAAACGGCATCAAACCATCGAGGACAGGGCGGTTGCGCCGCGTGTTACGCCAGCACGAGCCGCACGCCGACCGCGACGAGCGTCGAGGCGAGCAGGTTGCGCAGCAGCCGTTCGGGCGCGCGCGCCGACAGCAGGCTCCCGATCACGATGCCGGGCAGCGAGCCGAGCAGCAGCGACAGCAGCATCGACCAGTCAACCGAGCCGAGCAGCCAGTGGCCCATGCCCGCGACGAGCGTGAGCGGCACCGCGTGCGCGATGTCGGAGCCGACGATGCGGGTGGTCGCGAGCATCGGATACAGCAGCAGGAGCACGGTCACGCCGATCGCGCCGGCGCCGACCGACGTCATCGACACGAGCACGCCGAGCACGGCGCCTGTCAGCACGGTCGACCACAGCGTGCGCGCGGGGCTCGGCGCGAGCGGGTTGCGCGCGGCGAACGCGGTGAGCTGCGGCCGGAAGATCAGCGCGAGCGACGTGAGCAGCAGCGCGATGCCGAGTACGAGCTGGATCATCCGCGCGGTGCCCGGCGCGTTCATCCCGTGCGTATGCAGCCACCACAGCGTGACGGCCGCGGCCGGGACGCTGCCCGCCGCGAGCCGGCCCGTGATGCGCCAGTCGATCGAGCCTTTCAGGCCGTGGACGAGCGTGCCGGTAGCCTTGGTCGCGGCCGCGTACAGCAGGTCGGTGCCGACCGCCGTTGCCGGGTGGACGCCGAACAGCAGCACGAGGATCGGCGTCATCAACGAACCACCGCCAACGCCCGTCAGGCCGACGAGGATACCGACGAACAGGCCGGACAACGAGTACAGCAGATCGATATGGGGAAGCGACATCGGAAGCAGGCGGTTATGCGGCGACGGTTATGCGATGTTCGGCGGCGGCGCGTGGCCGCGGCGCGCGCATCAAAGTCCGCCATTGTCGCAAAAGTGGCGCGTCGATGGTCGACTGCGTTAAAAATCGGCGGGGGAAGCCCGTGGGGCGGGCATCTGGCCCGAAGTAAAACAGGCGTTTGAGCGGAGCGAGGGGCGTGATGGCTGTTCTCCTCGCGACTGATCCGCCCGAAGCGCCCGGTGAAGCGAGAGCGGGTGCCAGGCCCGGCACGCATAAAAAAGGGCGCGACAGTGCGCGCCCTGGTTCGAGGGCGGCGGTCGATGCCACCCGCCGCCGGCCACCGGTCAGTGCATCGCGGAGCCGACGCCTTCGACCGCACCCTGCTGCCGGATGCGCAGCGCGAGGCCGATCAGCGCGGCGACGGCAGCGAATGCCGCGCCGAACGCGAAGGCCGCATGGTAGCCGCCGTTCAGCGCGTCGAGCGGGGCATTCGCCGCCGCGAGCGCGTTGGTGCGGGCGGCCGCGAGGCTGGCGAGCACGGCGAGGCCGAGCGCGCCGCCCATCATGAACGCGGTGTTGACGATCCCCGACGCGAGCCCGGAATCGGCCGGATCGACGTCGCTCATCGCGGCGAGCAGCACCGGATTGAACGCGACGCCCGCGCCGATGCCGAGCAGCGTCATGCCGGGCAGCACGTGCCAGACGAAGCCGCCGTCCACCGGTGCGCGCGAGAACAACGCGAGGCCGCACGCCGCGATCAGCAGGCCGGCCGCGATCGGGCCGCGGATGCCGAAGCGCATCACGATCCGCGCGGACAGCCCGAGCGAGAACGCGGCCATGATCAGGTTCGCCGGCAGGAACGCGAGGCCGACCTGCAGCGGCCCGTAGCCGAGCACGCGCTGCATGTACAGCGCGGACAGGAAGAACCATGCGAACATCGCGGCCGCCCACAGCACGGCGATCACGTTCGCGAGCGCGACGTTGCGCGAGGCGAACAGCGAGAGCGGCATCAGCGGATGCGCGGCGCGCGCCTCGATCGCGATGAACAGCGCGAGCAGCGCGGCGGCCGCGCCGATCAGCGCGACGGTCTGCGTCGACAGCCAGCCGGCTTCGTTGCCGCCGACGATCCCGTAGACGGCCAGCATCAACGAAGCAGTGACGGTGATCGCGCCCGCGACGTCGAGCCGTGCGTTGCCGGCCGGCGCGCGCAGGCGCGGCAGCAGCGCGGCGCACATCGCATAGACCGCGATGCCGATCGGCAGGTTGACGAGGAAGATCCAGTGCCATGACAGCGAGCTCGTCAGCAGCCCGCCGAGCAGCACGCCGATGCTGCCGCCGCCCGCGCAGACGAAGCCGTACACGCCCATCGCGCGGGCGCGTTCGCCGGGCTCGGTGAAGAGATTCATGATCAGCGACAGCGCGACCGCCGATACGACCGCGCCGCCGATTCCCTGCACCGCGCGCGCGGCGATCAGCATCGCCTGCGATTGCGCGAGGCCGCACGCGAGCGATGCGAGCGTGAAGACGACGAGGCCGGCGAGGAACATGCGCCGCTGGCCGTACAGGTCGCCGAGCCGTCCGCCGAGCAGCAGGCAGCCGCCGAACGTCAGCAGGTACGCGTTGACGACCCACACGAGGGCCGTCTCGGTGAAATGGAGGTCGGTGCTGATCGACGGCAGTGCAACGTTCACGATCGTGCTGTCGAGCACGATCATCAGCACGCCGAGGCAGAGGACGATCAGCGCGTACCAGCGCTTCTCGCCGTGAATCCCGTGGGTCATGGGCTTGCCGCCTTCTGATAGTTATTTGAAAGGCTGCATTGTAGACCCCCTCGGCGCGGGCTTCCTGCCGGTTTGTGGCAGCAGCGATGCGTAGTCGCGCGTCCGGGCGGGACGCGCGCGATGGAGGCGACGGGCGTTACGAGCGCGCCGGCAGTTCGCAGCCATCGGGGCCGCACGCGGCTGCGTCGCCGCCGTCGAGTTCGACGATGCCGTCGCGCCATGCCTGGTCGAGCGCCTGCGCGAACGCGTCGGCCGGTTGCGCGCCCGACACCGCATAGCGGCCGCCGAACACGAACAGCGGCACGCCCCGGCCGCCGATCTGCGCGGCGCGGGCGGCATCGGCCTCGACTTCGGCGCGGTACAGGTCGCTGCGCAGCACGGCTTCGACGGCCGAGCGCTCGAGCCCCGCTTCGACCGCGAATTCGGTCAGCTCGGCGTGATCGAACAGCGAGCCGTGCTCGCAGAAATACGCGCGGTACAGCCGCTCGGTCAGCGCGTGCGCGCGGCCCGTCGCTTCCGCGAGCTTCACGAGCCGGTGGCCGTCGAGCGTATCGCCGACGAGCGTGCCGGGCAGGTCGTAGCGCAGCCCGACGCTCGCGGCCGCATCGGTCACCTGGCGCAGCATCTGGTCGACCTGCGCGGGCGACATCCGGTACTTGCCGCCGAGCATCGCCTCGACCGGCTCGACGGGCTGGCCGGGCATCAGCCGGTACGCGCGCAGCGCGACGTCGACGCGGTCGGCGTGCGCGAACGCGGCGAGCGCCTCGTCGAAGCGGCGCTTGCCGATCCAGCACCACGGGCAGATCAGGTCGGACCAGATCTCGACGGTCAGGGTCGGGCGGGCAGTCGGGGCGGGAGCGGTCGTCATGGGCAATTCCGGGCAGCAAAAAAATGTAACCGGGACTATATCATTTTGTACTTCGACGTTTCGTCCTGGCCGGGCGGCCATGCGGTCATATGAAACGGGCGCCCGGCGTATCACGAAGCATAGACACGGAAGCGGCGTCCCGATAGCGAATGCCGATGCCCGGCCGTCGCCGTATGCGGCGGCGAATCTGCCCGAAGGGTGGTTCGCTTACGCGTCGCCCTGCGTTTCCTTCAGGTGCTTGAGGTGCTTGTAGACCGTCGCGCGGCCCATTCCGAGCACGTTCGCGACATAGTTCGCCGCGCTCTTGCCGCGGAACGCGCCTTCCGCGTAAAGCGCTTCGACGAGCTCGCGCCGGTGCTCGCGCGTGAGCCCGTTCAGCCCGACCTGCCGCTCGCGCAGCCAGCCGTGCAGGAACGTGTTGATGCGCTCCTGCCAGTCGTCGCGGAACAGCTCGTCCGGCTGCGCGACGACGCCCGCGCCCTTGATGAACAGGTCGAGCGTCGCGCGCACCTCGTCGAACACCGCGATGTTGAAGTTGATGCACATCATCCCGGCCGGGCGGCCTTCGTCGTCGAACAGCACGTTGCTCACGCAGCGCATCCGCCGGCCGTCCCAGTTCAGCTTCTCGTACGGGCCGATCACGCGCTCGCGCGCGGAATGATCGATTTCCTCGAGCGCGGAATCGTCGCCGACCTCGCGCTTCGACAGGTTGTTCGCGAGATACAGCACGGTCTGGTCGTGCAGGTCGTGGATCACGACTTCCGCGTACGGGAAGAACAGTGCGGCGATACCGTCGGCGATCGGCGCATAGCGGGTGAGCAGCAGGTCTTTGACGGGGGATTTCTTCTTGCGCATCGGGTTCGCCATCTCGGGTGGGCGGGGGCCGGGCAGCGCATCGGGCCGGCGTGCCGGCGAACCGTTGACCGGCATGCCCGTGCGCCCGCGCGCGGCCGCCGCGGCGGTTGCGCCATTGTATCGGCCCCGCGCGCGCGTGCCGCTCATGCACGTGCCAGGTGCGTGTACAGCGCGTGCGCGATCGCGATGTCCTCGAGCCCGAGGCCGATCGAGCGGAAGAACGCGTGACGGGCATACGACGGTGACGGGCAGGTGCCGGCGACGAGCGCGGGCAGGTCGCCGGCGATCCGCGCGGCGTCCCAGCCGTGTTCGGCCGCCGCGATCTGCATCTCGCCGGCGCTCGCGGGCGTTGTATGCCGGTAGTCGCAGTACACGTCCATGTCGGGCAGCCAGGCGGGCGGGATCTCGTGGGCGCGCGCGACGTTCGTGCTGATCGACGTGACGAGCGCGGGGCGCGTGAGCATCCCGTCGCCGAGCACGGGCGTGCCGGACGACGTGCACAGCATCACGACGTCCGCGTCGCGCACGCAGGCTTCGACGCTCGCCGCGGCGCGGGCACGCGGATCGAGCTGCGCGAGCGCCGCCTGCTGCGCCGCGTCGCCGGCAAGCGACGGCGAGTACACGCGGATCGTCTCCCAGTCGCGCAAGTCCGCCGTGTGCCGCAGGTGCGCGAGGCCGACCGCGCCCGCGCCGACGATCGCGAGATGGCGCGCGGTGCGCGGCGCGAGGCAGTCGACCGCGAGCGCGGTCGTGCCGGCCGTGCGCTCGACGGTCAGCAGGCCGGCGTCGCACCACATCAGCGGCTGGCCCGTGCGCATCGACATCAGCGCGGTCCAGGCGGTGACGATTGGTCTCCCGTCGGGCTTGCCGCCCGTCACGACATACGGCGACAGCTTCGCGCCGAATACCTGCGCGTCGGCGAGCGCGCCGAGATACGTGATGAAGTCGCCGGCCTGGTCGGGAAACAGCGTGAGCGTTTGCGGCGGCTGCACCGCGCGCGCCGCGGCGAGCGACGCGAACATGCTGCGCAGCGTGCCGAGCACGTCGAGCGACGGCAGGGCCGCGCGCACCGCGGCTTCGTCGACGGTCAGCGGCAGGGTCGGGGCGGGTCGCGTCATGGGGACATCTCCGGTCGGGGCCGGACAGGACAGTCTCGATCGACGGTGTCCGGCAGTGTTCGTGATGGACGAAAAGTCTAATATAGACAAACTAAATCGGGAGAATTTTTCTTTTCGAGATGTCGTGCCGTCGCGTGGTTAGGAAAAATCGCAGGTAAATCAAGGGGGTTAAGGATGGGTGGCGAATTTTCGACGTCGCGTATCAGGGCACGATTCTCGTATCCCCTATAGTCTATAGTAGACTTTGAGTCTATATTTCGCGTGCAGGACTCGACGCATCGCCGCGTGGCGGCCGCCTGCTTCGAATGCCGACCCGGCGCCCGGCCCGGGGCGTCGTGCACCGATCTTCATCGCCTCAATCCGGAACGGAAGGACCGTCATGAACTGGAAGCTCTCCCTTTGCGCCGCTGCGGCGCTTGCCTGCGCGGCCGTCACGGCCCATGCGGAACAGACCACGTTGCGCTTCGGGATCGAAGCCGCCTATCCGCCGTTCGAGAGCAAGACGCCGGCCGGCCAGCTGCAGGGCTTCGACGTCGACATCGGCAACGCAGTGTGCGCGAAGCTGAACATGAAATGCGTGTGGGTCGAGAATGCGTTCGACGGCCTGATCCCGGCGCTGCAGGCACGCAAGTTCGACGCGATCAACTCGGCGATGAACATCACGTCGAAGCGCCGGCAGAGCATCGACTTCACGCCGGCGATCTACGTGGTGCCGATCGTGATGATCGCCAAGCACGGTTCGCCGCTGCGGCCCGACGTCGCGAGCCTGCGCGGCAAGCACGTCGGCGTGCTGCAGGGCTCGTCGCAGGAGGATTTCCTGAAAGCGCACTGGGCCAACGCGGGCGTGGCCGTCGTGTCGTACCAGGATCAGGACCAGATCTATGCGGATCTCGTCGCGGGTCGCCTCGACGCGGCCGTGCAGGAAGCACAGACCGCGCAGGACGGGTTCCTCGACAAGCCGGCCGGCCGCGACTACCAGATCGTCGGCGAGCCGCTGAAGGATCCGGCGACGCTCGGTGAAGGCACGGGCTTCGGGATGCGCAAGAACGACAAGGCGCTGCAGGCGAAGATCGTCGGCGCGCTCGACGCGCTGAAGAAGGACGGCACGCTCAGCGCGCTGTCGCAAAAGTACTTCAAGCGCGACATCGTCTCGAAGTAATCGTCATGACCGCCGCGCGCCGGCCGCCGCGCCGGCGCGTGTCGCATCGAATCTCGACGCAGTACGGGGAACCATGGATTTCGACGTCATCGTTCTGGGGGCCGGCATCGTCGGCGTGTCGTCGGCGCTGCATCTGCAGGATCGCGGGCTGCGCGTCGCGCTCGTCGACCGGCGCGCGCCCGGCGAGGAAACGAGCCACGGCAATGCGGGGCTGATCGAGCGCTCGTCGGTCGTGCCGTACGCGTTTCCGCGCCGGCTCGGCACGCTGCTGCGCTATGCGCGCAACCGCTCGGTCGATCTCTACTGGGACTACCGCGCGCTGCCCGCGTATGCGGGCTGGCTCGCGCGCTTCTGGCGCGAATCGTCGCCGCAGCGGCTCGCGGCCGCCGCGCGCGACCTGTTGCCGCTCGTCGCGGCGAGTGTGGTCGAGCACGACGCGCTGCTCGCGCGCACCGATGCGCAGCCGCTCGTGCACGACGGCGGGTGGATCGAGGCGTTCCGTTCGCCCGCGCTGTTCGATGCGGAAGCGAGCGCGCAGCAGCGCGTGGCCGACGCGCACGGGCTGCGGATGACCGTGCTCGACGCACGTGCGTTGCGGGCGCGCGAGCCCGGTATCGGCGACGCGTTCTGCGGCGCATTCCACTGGCAGGACCCGAAGACCGTGTCGAGCCCGGGCGGGCTGACCAAGGCCTACGCGCGGCTGTTCGAGCGCGACGGCGGCACGTTCGCGCTTGGCCATGCCCGGACGCTCGTGCAGGTGGATGACGGCTGGCAGGTCGGTACCGAGCACGGGCCGATTTCGGCACGCTCGGCCGTGGTGGCGCTCGGGCCGTGGTCCGATCACGTCTTCGAGCCGCTCGGCTACCGGATTCCGCTGCGCGCGAAGCGCGGCTATCACATGCATTACCGGCCGACGCGCGCGCCGTTGAACGTGCCCGTGTGCGATACCGAGGCAGGTTTCGTCGTCGCGCCGATGGAAGGCGGCCGCCTGCGGCTCACGACCGGCGTCGAGATCGCGCTGCGCGGCGCACCGCCGACCGGCGTGCAGCTCGCGCGCGCCGAGCCGCTGGCGCGCGACGCGTTCGGCATCGGCGAGCGGCTCGATCCCGAGCCGTGGCTCGGGATGCGGCCGTGCACGCCCGACATGCGCCCGGTGATCGGGCCCGCGCCGCGCCATCGCCACCTGTGGTTCGCGTTCGGTCATTGCCATCACGGGCTCACGCTCGGCCCCGCAAGCGGCCGCTTGCTCGCCGAAATGATGACGGGCGCGCCGACCTATATCGATCCCCATCCGTACCGGCCCGCGCGCTTCGGCTGATCCGGCGGCGCGCGCTGCGTCGCGCGCGCCGGCCTTCACAATGTTTCAATCTGCTATCCGAATTATCGGAAATCACGCAATCGGAAATGATCTGCGTAATCGGCAAGAAAGATAATCGCGAAATAAAGAAAATCAGCAAATCGGCGATTTATCAATGCATTTTCATATTGATGAAATGCGTAATGGGAAGCCGCTCGTGACGGTGTGGCGCATCGTTGCAGCGGATGTTCCGGCGTTACGCGGAATGTACCGGAACACGTTACCACGGGGCTCGCAAACGTTACGTTACATCCGCGTTCAGTCGGCCTTTTTCGTCGGATGATTGCGGCGCCAAGGCCGTGAATTTCGTCTGAAATCGATTAAAAAAGCGTTATTGCCCGTCAATAGGCAGACGAATCAATCCCGTTTTTCGAATTGGCACACTTCGTGCAATCCGTCCCCATGCTTTATCAACGTTGTGCCAACCGAGATGGGGAAAATAAAGATGGGACACAATTTGAAATTGACGGGTGTGGCGCTGTCGGTCGCGACGGTGTTCGGGGTACTGGCTTCGGGTTCGGCGATGGCGGGGGCCCTTGATGCGCTGCCGATTCCGCAAGTGATCGTCAACCCGCCGACGAACAGCGTGTCGGTCGGATTGGTCGCGACGGGGACGTCGCCGCTGGGCTCGGTCACCGTGGCGGCAGGCGGGGCAGGCGCGATCCAGACGTCGCTGGGCGATCCCGGCCAGGTGCTGTCGGGCGCCGTGGGGGCGGTGACGGGCGCACTCGGCGGTGGCGGCGGCACGGTGCAGCCGCTCGCGCCGGTCCAGGGTGTGCTGAATCAGGTGACGGGTGCGCTGAGCGGCGGTAACCCGGCAGGTGCGTTGACCGGTGCGCTGAATACGGCGACGGGGACGCTGAGCAACGCGGTTGGCACGGTGACCGGGGCACTGGGCGGTATCGGCGGCGGCTCGAATCCGCTGGCGCCGGTACAAGGTGTCGTCAATCAGGTAACGGGCGCGCTCGGTGGCGGCAACCCGGCAGGCGCACTGACCGGCGCTCTCGGCACGGTGACGGGTGCGCTGGGCGGTATCGGCGGTGGTGCGAACCCGCTGGCGCCGGTTCAAGGTGTCGTCAATCAGGTAACGGGCGCGCTCGGTGGCGGCAACCCGGCAGGCGCACTGACCGGCGCTCTCGGCACGGTGACGGGTGCGCTGGGCGGTATCGGCGGTGGTGCGGACCCGCTGGCGCCGGTACAAGGTGTCGTCAATCAAGTCACGGGTGCGCTCGGTGGCGGTAACCCGGCAGGCGCGTTGACCGGTGCTCTCGGCACGGTGACGGGCGCACTGGGCGGCATCGGCGGCGGCTCGAATCCGCTGGCGCCGGTTCAAGGCGTCGTCAATCAGGTCACGGGTGCGCTCGGTGGCGGTAACCCGGCAGGCGCACTGACCGGCGCCGTCGGTACGGTGACGGGTGCACTGGGCGGTATCGGCGGTGGTTCGAACCCGCTGGCGCCGGTTCAAGGTGTCGTCAATCAGGTAACGGGTACGCTCGGTGGCGGCAACCCGGCAGGCGCACTGACCGGTGCCGTCGGCACGGTGACGGGCGCATTGGGCGGTATCGGCGGTGGTTCGAACCCGCTGGCGCCGGTTCAAGGTGTCGTCAATCAGGTAACGGGTACGCTCGGTGGCGGCAACCCGGCAGGCGCACTGACCGGTGCCGTCGGCACGGTGACGGGTGCACTGGGCGGTATCGGCGGTGGTTCGAACCCGCTGGCGCCGGTTCAAGGCGTCGTCAATCAAGTGACGGGCGCACTTGGCAGCGGCAACCCGGCAGGCGCATTGACCGGCGCACTCGGCACAGTGACCGGCGCGCTGG
Source organism: Burkholderia sp. AU31652 (assembly GCF_002223155.1). Classification (NCBI taxonomy): domain Bacteria; kingdom Pseudomonadati; phylum Pseudomonadota; class Betaproteobacteria; order Burkholderiales; family Burkholderiaceae; genus Burkholderia; species Burkholderia sp. AU31652. The sequence continues at coordinate 362,154 of NZ_NKFG01000003.1, forward strand.
GTAATGTCGGCGGCGGTTCGTACCCGCTGGGGGCGGTTCAAGGTGTCGTCAATCAAGTGACGACGGCGCTCAATAACGGCAACCCGGCCGGTGCGTTGACGGGTGCACTCGGTACGGTAGCCGGTGAACTGGGTGCCGGCAATCCGGCTGGCACGTTGACCGGTGCGCTCGGCAACGTGACGGGGGCACTGGGTGCTCTGGGCTCCATCGGGGGTGGCACGAATCCGCTGGCGCCGGTTCAGGGCGTCGTGAATCAAGTGACGGGCGCGCTCGGCAGCGGCAACCCAGCCGGCGCACTGACCGGCGCCCTCGGCACGGTGACGGGCGCATTGGGCGGCATCGGCGGCGGCTCGAACCCGCTGGCACCGGTACAAGGCGTCGTCAATCAAGTGACGGGCACGCTCGGTAGCGGCAACCCGGCCGGCGCACTGACCGGTGCACTCGGCACGGTCACTGGCGCACTGGGCGGCATCGGCGGCGGCTCGAACCCGCTGGCGCCGATCCAGAGCGTCGTCGACCAGGTCACGGGTACGCTCGGCAGCGGCAACCCGGCCGGCGCACTGAGCAACGCGGTCAACACGATCACGGGCACGCTCGGCAACGTCGGCGGCGCGGGAAGTCCGCTGGCTCCGGTGCAGGGCGTCGTCACGCAGCTCGCCGGCACGCTCGGCGGCGCGGGAAGCCCGCTGGCGCCGGTGCAAGGCGTCGTGAACCAGGTCGTCGGCACGCTGTCCGGCGCCGGTGGCGGTAGCCCGATCACGCCGATCACGAACCTCGTCAACGGCCTGCAGAACGCGCTGCCGACGGGCGGCAACGCAGCCGGCGCGCTGACCGGCGCACTGGGCTCGGTGACGGGCGCACTCGGCAACCTCGGCGGCTCGAACCCGCTGGCGCCGGTGCAGGGCGTCGTGAACCAGGTCGTCGGCACGCTCGGCAACAGCAACGCGGTCGGCACGGCCACGAATGCCCTGGGCAACGCGGTCGGCTCCGTCGTGGGCGCGCTCGGCAACCTCGGTGGCTCGAGCCCGCTGGCGCCGGTACAGGGCGTCGTGAATCAGGTGGTCGGTACGCTCGGCAACCTCGGCGGCTCGAACCCGCTGGCGCCGGTGCAAGGCGTCGTGAACCAGGTCATCGGCACGCTGTCGGGCGCGGCGGGCAGCAACCCGATCGCACCGATCACGAACCTCGTGAGCGGCCTGACGGGCGGCAGCAACCCGGCCGGCGCACTGACCGGTGCGCTCGGTTCGGTGACGGGCGCACTCGCGAGCGGTCCGGCGGCCCTCGGGCAGGCGGCCGGCGCGCTGTCGGGCGCGGCCGGTTCGACGGCAGCGGCGGGCGGCAGCCTGCTCGGCTCGGGCGCGAACGCGGCCGGCGGCACGGCGGGCGCAGTCGGCTCGCTGCTGACGACGGGCGCCAACGCGACGGCGACGGTCGTCAACGCGGTCGGCACGACGGTGGGCACGACGCTCGGCTCCGCGCCGGGCCTGTCGGTCACGCCGCACTCGGGCAACAGCGCGCCGGGCAACCCGCTCGCGCCGGTGTCATCGCTGCTCCAGTCGCTGACGGGCGCACTGCCGAAGTAACCGGCCGCGCACGCACGGCGGAGCCGGATCGGCCGCCGTGCGCAACGGGCCGCACAACGCGGCATGACAGCGATGTCATGCCGCGTTGTCTTTTGGCGTCCCTTTTTTCTTTCGTCGCACGAATGGCTTCCGCCGCCGAAGACGACGCTCGCCGGCCGGCGTGGAATAACCGGTCGCCTCCATCCGTTTACATACCGAATCCCGGCAGCGCCGGCCGGCGGGATAATGGTCGAGACGAAGCCGATCATCCCGGCCGGTGCCGCCGTGTCGCGATGCCGTGTCAAGGAGAAAGGGCATGAAACGGATACTCGTCGCCGCCGCGCTGACGGCGTCAATCGTGCGGCCGGCCGCCGCGGAACCCCCGCGCGCCGGCGACGGAAAGCTGGTCGACGAAGATCACATGACGCTGTACGTGTTCGATCGCGATGCGCCCGGCAAGAGCGCGTGCGACAGCGGGTGCGCGGCGAACTGGCCGCCTGCGCTTGCCGACGCGTACGACAAGGCAACCGGCGCGCTGAGCCTCGTCGCGCGTGACGACGGCAGCAAGCAATGGGCATACCGCGGGCGCCCGCTGTATCGCTGGAAGCTGGATCACAAGCCCGGCGACGCGGGTGGCGACGGGGTCGGCGGCATGTGGCACGTCGCGCGTCCGTGACGACGGGCGGTGGGGTGGTGCGCGAGGCATCCTGATGAGCTATGAATCGGATCTGCTGGTGTGGTTGCCGCATCTCACGCGTTATGCGCGTGCGCTGACGGGTGACCGGGCCTGGGCAGACGATCTCGTGCAAGACACACTCGAGCGTGCGCTGAACCGCCCGCCGCGCGACGGCGGCAACCTGCGCGCATGGCTGCTGACGCTGCTGCGGCACCGCTTCATCGACCAGTTGCGCGCACGGCACGAGATCGCGGTCGACGATGCGACGGCGCCGTGGCAGACGATGGCCGCACCGGCCGGCGAAATCGGCGGGCTGGTGCTGCGCGACGTGCAGCGCGCGCTGTACCGGCTGCCGGTCGAACAGCGCGAGGTGCTGTTGCTGGTCGCGCTCGAGGAATTGAGCTATCGCGATGCCGCGGAGGTGCTCGGCGTCCCGGTGGGGACGGTGATGTCGCGGCTTGCACGGGCGCGAGGGCAGATGCGCGCGCTGTTGTCCGACGAGCCGCCGGCGCACGGCACGGCTGCATTACGGGTGATCGGGAAGACATGATGGACGATCCGCACAAGCCTTCGAACGAGCGGGACGACGATGCGTCGGCGCAGCTGCTGTCCGCGTTGCTGGACGGCGAGCTGTCCGGGCACGAGCGTCGCGAGGTGCTCGAGCGCGTGCTGGCCGATCCGGAGGAGGCCGAACGATTCGCGCACTATCGGGCGCAGCGCGACGCGCTGCAGGCGCTGTTCCCGCTGCCGGCCGCCGCGCCCGCGCTGTTCGTGCAACGCCGTGCGCCGCGCCGGCGCGGGATCGCCTATGCGTTCGCGGGGCTCGCGGCCGGGCTGCTGATCGGTGTCGCGCTGCATGCGGGCTGGGTGGCGTTCGGCGGTGAACCGGCGTTCGCCGCACGCGCGGATGTCGCCTATGCGACGTACGTGGCCGACCGCGACCATCCGGTCGAGGTCGGTGCGGGCGATCCTGACCATCTCGTCGCGTGGCTGTCCGCGCGTCTCGGGCGGCCCGTGCATGCGCCGTCGCTCGACGAATACGGTTACCAGTTGCTCGGCGGCCGCCTGCTTCCCGGCGAAGCGGGGCCGGCCGCGCAACTCATGTACCAGCGCGCGGACGGCGCGCGCGTGACGCTGTACATGACGGCCTACGACACACGACGTCTCGCGCCGCAGGCGATGTCGGCCGGCGACCGCTACACGTATTTCTGGTCGGATCGCGGGATGGGTTACGCATTGTCCGGCCAGGGCGACGAACGGCGCCTGCGCGAACTCGCGATCGACGCATGCGGCGAACTCGGCGGCCCGACCGACGCGTGGAAGGGGTGACGCGCGCGCCGCCGCCGGCAGGGAGCAGGTGATGAAGACGACGATGACGAAGCGGCGCGTGCCGATGCTGGTGCTGGCGGCGCTCGCCGCGGGCACCGCGCTTGCTCAGGCGGACGGCGATGCGCCGCTGCGCGTGCCGGTCGACGCCGACGGCGTGCAACGGGTGGCGATCGTCGGCGGCAGCTATTTCTTCCGACCGAACCACGTGATCGTGCGGGCACACGTGCCGGTCGAGCTGACCGTGTCGGCCGAGCCCGGCCTGGTGCCGCACAGTTTCGAAATCGATGCGCCGCAGGCCGGCATCGCGGTGCGCACCGAACTCGGCACGACGCCGAAGACGTTTCGGTTCACGCCGGCGCAGCCGGGCCGGTTCGCCTACTATTGCACGCATCGGCTGCTGTTTTTCAGCAGCCATCGCGAGCGCGGGATGGCAGGCGTGCTCGATGTCGAGGCGGCGCCGTGATCGCCGCGTTGCTGGCCGCGAGCCTGATAGGAGCGAGCATGACCGCCGATCCCGTGACCGTTGCGCAGGCGCATTTCGACCACGTCCGCTCGTACCGCGCGACGATCCGCTCGTCCGCGCGCGGCGGCGAGCATACCGAGATCCGTTACGCGTACCTGAAACCCGGCTTCGTCCGGATGGATTTCGTGTCGCCGCATCACGGCGCGGTGCTCGCGTACGATCCCGGCGACGGCAAGGTGCGGTTGCGTCCGTTCGGCGTGCATGCGCCGCCCGCGCTGACGCTGTCGCCGTCCAATCCGCTCGTGCGCGACCGCAGCGGCCACCGGGTCGACCGGTCGGACGTCGGCGAGCTGCTGCGCAACGTTCATGCGCTGCAGGAAGGCGGCGCGACGGTGACCGAAGGCGAGGAGGCCGTCGGCGGCCGAACCGCGCTGCGCGTGTCGGTCACGGGCGCGCCCGCGCACGCGGTCGACGGCGTGCATCGCTACCGGCTGTGGCTCGATACCGAGGACGGCTTTCCGCTGAAGGTCGTCAGCTTCGCGGACGATGACGACGTGCCGCTCGAAACCGTGACGCTCGACGACATCGAAATCGATGTCGCGTTTCCCGAACGCTTCTTCGCGCCCTGAGTGGTGTGCTGACTCGTGCCCGTGACGGGCATGCCGGAGGCTGCATGGCGGAATACCGGTTCTCGACGACCTGGCGCGTGGACGCGCCGCTCGCGGCGGTGTGGGACGCGATCTACCAGGTCGACCGCTGGCCCGCCTGGTGGAAGGGTGCCGTGAGCACCGTCGAGATCGAACCGGGCGACGCGCGTGGCGTCGGCGCGCTGCACCGTTATACATGGAAGGGGGCGCTGCCGTACCGGTTGACCTTCGACATGCGCGTGCGGCGCGTCGAGCCGCCGCATGTGCTCGAAGGCCGTGCGAGCGGCGCGATCGAAGGCGACGGATGCTGGTCGTTCGTCGCCGACGGCGCACGGACGATCGTGCGCTACGACTGGCACATCCGCACGCACGTGCGTTGGATGAACCGGCTGGAGCCGCTCGGTCGCCCGCTGTTCCGCTGGAACCACGACGTCGTGATGCGCGAAGGCGCGAAGGGGCTCGCGCGGCTGCTGGGCGCGACGGTCGAGACGGAGGGCCGGATCTTCCGGCCGTTGTCGGAGGCGGGCTGCGCCGATGCCTGAACGTGGGTGAACGCGACTGAACGCGAGTAAGCGCGCGTAGCGACGGCCCGCGCCGCTCAGCGCGCATACGCCATCACCGCGCCATCCACCACCAGCGCGACACGTTCGCCGACGGCCGGACACCGGTGTCCCGGCACGCGTGCGCGCACGCGTACGTCGCCATCGGCATCGAGGCGCACGAGCACGTCGGCGTCCTGGCCCGCGAACTGCGCGGCTTCGACACGCGCCGTATGGCCGCGCGCCGCGTCGCCGTGCGTGACCGGCACGATGCCGATCTGCTCGGGACGCAGCATTGCGTCGGCCGGCCCGTCGGGCAGCGGCGCGACGAGCGGCAGGTCGCCGAGCGCGCAGGCGATGCGCAGGTTGCTCACGCGGCCGGCGAGCAGCACCGCCTGCCCGACGAACGACGCGACGTCGCGCGTGACGGGTTGCCGGTACAGCGTCTGCGGCGCGGCCGTCTGCACGAGCCGGCCGTGCCACATCACCGCCACTTCGTCGCCGAGCGTCATCGCCTCGGGCTGATCGTGCGTGACGAGCACCGAGGTCGCGCCTGCCGCGGCGAGCGCATCGGCGACCGCGCTACGCGTTTCGTGGCGCAGCGACGTGTCGAGCGCGGAGAACGGTTCGTCGAGGATTACGAGCGACGGCTCGGGCGCAAGCGCACGAGCGAGCGCGACGCGCTGCTGCTGTCCGCCGGACAGTTGCTGCGGCGCACGGCTCGCATACGACGCGGGTAGCCCGACCATCTCGAGCAATTCGTCGACGCGATGATGGCGCCGCCGCGCCGCGCGCGGCAGCCCGAACGCGATGTTGTCGGCCACCGACAGATGCGGAAACAGCGCGCCTTCCTGCGGCACGTAGCCGATCCGGCGCTGTTCGGGCGGCAGGTGCAAGTCGGGCGCGGCCACGCGGCGGCCATCGATTTCGACGGTGCCGCGCTCGGCGCGCTCGAAGCCGCACAGCACGCGCAGCAGGGTGGTCTTGCCGCTGCCGGACGGGCCGAGCAGCGCGAGGCGCGAGCCACGCCGCACCGTGAGATCGACGTCGTGCAGGACGGTATGCGATCCGAACGATTTCGACAGGCCGTGGATGCGTAGTTCGCTCATGGGCGGTTCCGGGGAAAAAGGGCGGCGCTCAGTCGCGCACCGACGCGCGGCCGAGCAGCAGGAACAGCAGTCCCGACGCGCCGAGCGACAGCGCGACGAGCAGTGCCGCGTAGGGCGCCGCGGCGGCGAACGCAAGCGTCGCCGTATCGCTCCACACCTGCGTCGCGAGCGTGCGGGTGCCGATCGGCGACAGCAGCAGCGTCGCGTTGAGTTCCGTCACGACCGAGATGAACACCATCGTCGAGGCCGCGCCGAGGCCGGGCGCCGCGAGCGGCAGCACCACGCGCGTGAGCGTCGCGCGCCAGCCGAGCCCAAGCGAGCGGGCGATTTCCTCGAGCCGGACCTGCACGTGCGACAGCGCGGCGCGCACGCTGACGACCGCGAGCGGCAGGAACAGGATCGCGTACGCGGCGACGAGCGCCGGTGCGCTCTGGTAGAGCGGCTGCAGCAGCCGCACGGTGATCGACACGATCGCCAGCGCGACGACGATGCCCGGCACGCCCTGCACGGTCATCGCGGTGCGCTCGAGGAGCGTCGCGACGCGGCCCGGATAGCGAACCAGCAGGAACGCGAGCGGCAGCGCGAGCAGCGTCGTGACGGCTGCCGCCATCAGGCCGTAGCCGGACGACGCGAGCGTGGCCTGCCACAGCAGTTCGGGCGACACGTCGACCGGCGTGACGGCGGCCGCGCCCTGTTGCGTGAGCCAGTAGCCGATCATCGCGAGCGGCACGCCGAGCGTCGCCGCCGCGAGCGCGGCGAACGCGACGGTGACGGGGCCGCGCAGACGGCCGAGCGGATAACGCATCGCGACGCGGCGCGCGGCACGGTGCGTATGACCGTAGCGCGCATGGCCGCGAGCGCGTGCCTCGATCGCGAGGCACAGCAGGCACAGCGCGATCAGCACGCAGCCGAGCAGCGATGCGCCGCCGCCGTCGAACGCGGTGCGGTATTCCGCATAGATCTCGGTGGTGAAGGTGCGAAAGCGCAGCAACTGGAATGCGCCGAACTCGGACAGCACGCCGAGCGCGACGAGCAGCATCCCGCCGCACAGCGCGGGGCGCAGCTGCGGCAGCACGACGCGGAAGAAGGTATGCCACGGCGAGCAGCCGAGCGTGCGTGCGCTTTCCTCCAGCGCGGGGTCGAGTTCGCGCAGCGCGGCGGCCACCGGCAGGTAGACGAGCGGGAAGTACGCGGAGCTCAGCACGATCAGCGCGCCGAGGAAATCCTGCAGGTCGAGGCTCAGCGACACCCACGCATAGCTCGTGATGAACGGCGGCACCGCGAGCGGCGCGGCCGCGAGCGCGGTCCACAGCGGCCGGGCGGGCAGGTCGGTGCGCTCGATGAACCACGCGAGCGCCGTGCCGAGCAGCGTGCACGCGAGGGTCGCGGCGAGCGTGATCGACAACGTGTTGACCAGCAGTTCGCCGACGAGCGGGCGCCACAGCAGCGCGATCGCATCGTCGACGCCGAAGGTGGCCGCGCGGTACAGCGTGAAGCCGAGCGGCAGCAGGATCGCGAGCGGCCCGCACGCGGCCGCGGCGACGAGCGCGCGTGACGGGCGGCGCCGTGTCGCGGTGGGCTCGCCGTCGCGTGCGGTGCTCGCCGTGCGCGACACGGCGTCGCTCATGGTCAGAGCAGGCCTGCCTGGCGCAGCAGCTTGCCGGCCTGGCTGTCGTCGCCGAGCTGTTCGAACGACAGCGCCGGCGGGCTCAGTTCGTTGAACGGCTTCAGGATCGGATCGGGCGCGACGCCCGGATGCAGCGGATACTCGAAGCTGATATGGCCGCCGGCCATCAGTTTCTGCGCGCGCTCGCTGACGAGATACGCGACGAACTTCTGCGCTTCCGGCTGGTGCTTCGAGGCCTTCAGCACCGCGGCGCCCGACACGTTGACGGCCCCGCCGACGTCGCCCTTGCCGAAGTGATGGATCGCGCTGCGGGTCGACTTGTCGCCGAGCTCGGCGTGCAGGCGGTCCCAGTAGTAGTTGTTGACGATGCCGGTCAGCACGCCGCCGCGGTTGACGGCCGCCGTCACGCCTTCGTCGTCGTCGAAGATCTGCGCGTTGGCCTTCAGGCCCTTCAGCCATTGCAGCGTCGCGGCTTCGCCGTGCAGCGCGAGCACCGCGCTCACGAGCGGCAGGAAGTCCGCGTCGCTCGGCGCGACGCCGACCTTGCCCTTCCATTCCGGCTTCGCGAGATCGAGCAGCGAAGCGGGCAGCTGCTGCGGCTGGATTTTCGCGGTGTTGTAGACGAGCACGTTCTCGCGCGCGAGCACGCCGACCCAGTTGCCGTCGGCCGGGTTGAAGCGCGCGGGCACCGACTGCAGCGTGGCGGCGTCGGTCTTCGCGAACAGGCCCTTGCGATCGAGCAGCACGAGCTCCGGCGAGTTCTCGGTGAAGTACACGTCGGCCGGCGTGCGGTCGCCTTCCGCGACGAGCTGCGCGGCGAGCGCCGGGCCTTCGCCCGAGCGCACCTTCACGGTGATGCCGCTCTGCGCTTCGAAGTCCTTGACGAGCTGGTTGACGACCTGCTCGTGCTGCGCGTTGTACAGCGTGAGCGTCGCGGCATGTGCACGCGCGGCGTGCAGCGCGCCGGTCAGCATCAGCGCGGCGGCCGCCGCGGAAATCAGGTGCCGCAGCGGGCGGCTAACGGGTGAAGTGTTCATGTGGTTTTCAGCAGGTTGCATCCGGCCGAGCCGGGAAGGTGTGCGTTGGCTTGCGCGGCGTGTCGTCATGCGTCGAACAGCGCGGCGCCGATGTACGAACCCGGTTGCGCGCCCGGCGGGCACGCGAAGATCGCGCTGCCGACGTGCGTCGTGAACTGGTTCATGATGTCCAGCTTCGCGAGCTTCTCGTTGATCGGAATGAAGCCCTTGCGCGGGTCGCGCTGGTGCGCGACGAACATCAGCCCCGCGTCGTACTCGGTCTGCTGGCGCCACGGCGGCCAGCGCTCGATGTAGAAGTTCGTGCTGTCGTTGTACGAGTACGCGCGGCGCAGGATCTGCGCGCCGTTGTTCAACTGCGGCGACGCGAGGCGCGCGTGCGCGTTGTCGGGGATCACCGGGTTGCCGTCCTTGTCGGCCGCGTCGAGATCGAGTGCCTCGAACTCGTGCTTCTGGCCGAGGGGGGCGCCACTGTACTTGTGACGGCCGACCACCTGCTCCTGGAAGCCGAGTTCCGTGTTGTCCCAGTGCTCGAGCGTGATGCGGATCCGGCGCACGACCGTGTAAGTGCCGCCGTTCATCCATGCCGGGCCTTCGCTGCCGGCCCATACGAATTCATCCATCGCGGCGGGGTCGGACATCGGCGGATTCATCGTGCCGTCCTTGAAGCCCATCAGGTTGCGCGGCGTCTCGCCGGGCTTGCCCGACGTGAAGCCGGCCTGGCCCCAGCGCATCTGCGCGGCTTTCGCGCCGAGGCGCACGAGCTGGCGCACCGCGTGGAACGCGACCTGCGCGTCGTCCGCACACGCCTGGATGAACAGGTCGCCGCCGGTCTTTTCCGGCAGCAACTGGTCGCCGTTGAAGCGCGGCAGGTCGACGAGCGCGGCGGGCCGATGCTTCGCGAGGCCGTAGCGGTCCTTGCCCGCCAGCGCGAACATGCCGGGGCCGAAGCCGAACGTGATCGTCAGGCGCGCGGGGCCGAGGCCGAGCGCGTCGCCTCCGTCCGCCGGCGCGACGTCGTCGGCGCCCGTCGCGGCGAGCGGCAGTGCGGTATCACCGCGCGTCATGCGCGCGGCGGCGTCGGTCCAGGTCTTCAGCAGCGTGATGACGTCCGCGCGCTGGGCCGTCGTCAGGTCGAGCGCCGCGAAATACGCGTGGCGTTGCTGCGGCGTCGTGATGCCGCTCTGGTGCTTGCCGTAGAACGGCTCGACGCCGTCATGCGCGGCAGCGGGCGCGGGTGCGGCGGCGGGCGCATCCGTCGCCTTCGCGGCCGGGATCGACGCCGCCGCGAGGCCGGCGGCCACCGCGGCGCTGCCCGCCTTCAGGAAGCCGCGCCGCGCGGGGCGTGGTGGCTGGTTGGAATCGTCTGCCATGATGGGCTCCCTTACTTCGCGAGCAGCAGCGTGTTGACGTCGTCCGCGACGTAGTAGAAGCCGTCGCCTTCAGGCGTCATGGCGATGCCGAACAGGTTGCCGTTGCCGGGGGGCGATTGCGCCTTGTCGGTATTGATCCAGCGCGCGTAGATCTGCTTGCCGGCGACCGGATCGATCTCGACGACCTGGCCGTTCTGCGCGTTGGTCGCGAGCAGGTGGCCGTTCGGCGCCGTCGCGAGTGCGAGCGGGCGGCGCAGGAAGCCGTCGGCGGTGACTTGACGGCCGACGCCCGCGCTGGTGTCGCGCGTGAGCGGGTCGTCGATCTCGACGATGCGGTTGCCGATCGCGTCCGACACGTACAGCTTCTTCTGGTCGCCCGACAGCGCGAGGCCGGTCGGGCCGACCAGGAACACGCCCTTGTCGGCCTGCGCGCCGAGGCCGCTCGCGACGACCGTTTCCTGCTTGATCACGGGCGGCTTGCCGGCCGGCACGTCGAGGTCGAGACGCAGTACCGTCGCCTGCTTGTAGACGGGCGGATTGCCGTCCGCGCCGCCGACGCCGAAGCCGGCCATGCTGACGAACAGCGTCGCGCTGTCGCCGCGGTCGACCACGGCCATGTTGCCCCACGGGTCGTTGATGTTCGGGGTCGACCACGTCGACGCGATCTTGCCTTGCGGATCGAGCACGATCAGGCAGCCGGCGCCCTTGGTGTTGGTCGTGCCGTCGTTGCTCGGCGTGCTGCCGACGATCACCCAGCCGGATTTCAGCATCGTCATCGCCGTCGACAGGCCGACGCCGCCCGGGCAGGCCTTCAGATCGCGCGGAATCGACGCGAACAGGCTCAGCTGCTTCGTCGACGGGCGGTAGTCGACGATCGTGCTGCCGGTGCCCTGCAGGTTCGCCGCGTTGTTGAAGTTGTCGACGAGCACGTCGCCCGCCTGGATCGTGCCGGCCGACACCGGCGCGACCGCGATCGCGTACGGGTTCTGGTCGCCGTTGTCCGGCACCGTGTTGACGAGCGTGGTGTGGCGATGCACGGTCTCGAGGAAACCTTGCGGCTCGGCGAGTGCGCCGGCGGCGGCCGTCAGCGCGGCGGCGGCCAGTGCGCCCGTCGCGAGACGGCGAAGCGGGGCGGATGGATTCATGTGGGGCTCCTGGGGAGCGCGCCGTCCGGACGGCGCGCGAAAATGGTCGGCGTGGGCGCGTCGCTCAGAACGTGATCGTCGTCCGCGCGCCGAGCACGAACGTGTTGCGCAGCGGCTGGGTCGCGTCGCTCGGGTTCTGGCCGGCGCCGGCATTGAACGTGTACTGCGCATCGGCCTGGACGATCCACCACGGGTTGACCTGGTACTGGTAGGTCGCCTCGAGCGTCGTCTCGCGCGTGCGCACGCCGTACGGGCCGGTCGCGAACGTCCGCGCGCTCTGGTCGAGGTCGGTCACGTGGTTGCCGACCTGGATGTACGTGACGCCGAGGCCGACGCTGTCGTTGTCGCGGCCTGCGAACGGCGCCTTCAGCACGATCCCCGCGTTGGCGGAGAAGCTCACCAGGTTGCGGTCGCCCGGCGCGCCCATCACGCGCGCAAACACGCCGAGGCTGCGCGGGCCGGTCGGGTCGGGGCGCCAGATCATCTGGTCGGCCACCGCGTAGAAGCTGTAGTTGCCGTGACGCTGCTGCGCGTCACCGTTCGACGCGGGATCCGCGAGCGACAGCCCGTCGGTGCCGACGTTCTGGTCCGCGAAGCGGCCGTTGTGATACCAGACGCCGATCTTGTAGGTACCCGGCAGCCCGTTCGAGCGGCCGGTGTCCATTTCGCCGTCGGACGGCTGATTCAGCGCGTACTGCAACTCGCCGATATAGAGCGCGCCGTTGTGCAGGTTGAAGTTGGTGCCGCTCAGGTTGCTCGGGTTGTTGCCGAGCGGATCGCCGTCGAACACGCCCGCGAGCGCGGTGAGTTTCGGCGTGATCTGAGCACGTACGCGCACGCCGAGGCCCGCGAGCGGATACGCGGGGCCGCCGTTCGGCAGGTCGTAGGACGGCAGCGCGGGCCAGCCGAACATCGTGTTGACGAACGTGTTCGCATACGTGCTGACCATGAATTCCTGGTCCAGGCTCTGCTGGCCGATCTTCACGTCGACGCGCTTGTCGAGGAACGACTGCTGGTACCACAGCTCCCACAGGCGCGTCGTGCCCTGCGCCTCGATGCCGCTCGCGGTGTTGAGCGTGCCGAGGTTCCGCGCACTCAGGTTGGTGCCGTGGATCTGCAGCGCGCTGACGTTGAACGTGCCGCCCGGCAGGCCGATTGCCTTCTGCGTGTCGACCGTCAGGGTGGCGGTCGTCAGCCCGTCGTAGGCGCCGCCGCGGTTCAGGCCGCCGCGCAGGTTCGCGAGGTACTCGCTGGTTTCGGTGATCTGCAGCGTCGCGCCGTACTTGCCGAGCCACGGGCGGATGCCGCCCATGTCGCCGAGCAGGCTCTGGCGCGTCCAGATGCCGGTCCACATGTTGGTCGGCTTCGCCTGGATCGCCAGGTCGGCCTCGGGGGCTTCCGGTTGTGCGTCGACCGGCACGTCGGCGAACGCCGCGCCGCTCGCGAGCGATGCGCACGCGAGGATGGCCGCGCAGGCGGCGGGGCGCATCCGGGCACGGGCGCTGTCTCCCTGGAACGATGCAAACTTCATATCAAATCCCTGGTTCTAATTAGTGTGGAGTCCTGCTTGTCGGTCGCTGTCCGGACGCTCGGCACCGATCGGCCAGGGCATGAAGATGAACGCAACGCGGCGCATCGTAGGAGTGTCGAATGGGAATGTCAATGTAAACGAGAATGATTCGCATCTATATTACTGAATGTAATCCACCTCCTTACGGATGGGGCCTGACACGTGTTTAGTGCCGAGGTAAACCGTAAATATCGCTGTAATGAAAATGAATGCTTCGATGCGAATCGATGAATCCTCGGGGCGGGGCGCAGGCGGCAACCGGCGGGCGCCGGATGGCGTGTGCCGGCGGACGGAATCGACGCCGCTACGGAATTTATCGAGTGATGCCGCCGATCGCAGGAACTCCGTGCTTTCCCGGTGTCCAAACGGGGCTGGATGGGATTCCGGGGCCGCGCGGCCCCGCCTGCAAGGCTGGGTGGCGCTTGTCGGGGTTTGTTTTCAAAGGGTTTTTTGTCGGATCCACGTGCTTTTTGCGCCTCGTCCCCGCCCCGAAAATTCGTCCGGTTCCCCTTCTTGAATTTGTCAAAACCCGTCCATATAATTAGCACTCGCTGCACGAGAGTGCTAACAATTCTCTGCCGGGCGATAAGCCGGGCAGATTCCCTAAGCGTTCTTCAATCTCAGTCAAGAGAGGAGTGAATATGAACCTTCGTCCTTTGCACGATCGCGTGATCGTCAAGCGCCTGGATCAGGAAACCAAGACCGCCTCGGGCATCGTGATCCCCGACGCCGCTGCTGAAAAGCCGGACCAGGGCGAAGTCCTGGCCGTCGGCCCGGGCAAGCGCGACGACAAGGGCGCCCCGATCGCGCTCGACGTGAAGGTCGGCGATCGCGTCCTGTTCGGCAAGTACGCAGGCCAGACCGTGAAGGTCGACGGCAGCGAACTGCTGGTCATGCGCGAAGAAGACATCATGGCCGTGGTCAACGCCAAGTAAGCGTCCACCGACGGTACATATTCCCAAGAATTCAAGGAGTTAGAAGATGGCAGCTAAAGACGTCGTATTCGGCGATTCCGCCCGTTCGAAGATGGTCGAAGGCGTGAACATTCTCGCCAACGCAGTCAAGGTCACGCTGGGTCCGAAGGGCCGTAACGTGGTGCTCGAGCGCAGCTTCGGCGGCCCGACGGTCACCAAGGACGGTGTGTCGGTCGCGAAGGAAATCGAGCTGAAGGACAAGCTCCAGAACATGGGCGCGCAAATGGTCAAGGAAGTCGCTTCCAAGACCAGCGACAACGCAGGCGACGGCACGACGACGGCAACCGTCCTCGCGCAATCGATCGTTCGCGAAGGCATGAAGTACGTCGCATCGGGCATGAACCCGATGGACCTGAAGCGCGGCATCGACAAGGCAGTCGCAGCGGCTGTCGAAGAGCTGAAGAAGATCAGCAAGCCGTGCACGACCAACAAGGAAATCGCACAGGTCGGCTCGATCTCGGCGAACAGCGACACGTCGATCGGCGATCGCATCGCTGAAGCGATGGACAAGGTCGGCAAGGAAGGCGTCATCACCGTCGAAGACGGCAAGTCGCTGGCTGACGAACTCGACGTCGTCGAAGGCATGCAATTCGACCGCGGCTACCTGTCGCCGTACTTCATCAACAACCCGGAAAAGCAAGTCGCCGTCCTCGACAACCCGTTCGTGCTGCTGCACGACAAGAAGGTGTCGAACATCCGTGATCTGCTGCCGGTGCTCGAGCAAGTCGCGAAGGCTGGCCGTCCGCTGCTGATCATCGCTGAAGACATCGAAGGCGAAGCGCTCGCAACGCTGGTCGTCAACAACATCCGCGGCATCCTGAAGACCGTTGCGGTCAAGGCGCCGGGCTTCGGCGACCGTCGCAAGGCGATGCTGGAAGACATCGCGATCCTGACCGGCGGCCAGGTGATCGCGGAAGAAACCGGCCTGACGCTCGAGAAGGCAACGCTGGCAGAACTGGGCCAGGCGAAGCGCATCGAAGTGGGCAAGGAAAACACGACGATCATCGACGGCGCAGGCGAAGCCGTGAACATCGAAGCACGCGTGAAGCAAGTGCGCGCGCAAATCGAAGAAGCGACGTCGGACTACGACCGTGAAAAGCTGCAAGAGCGCGTGGCCAAGCTGGCTGGCGGTGTTGCAGTGATCAAGGTTGGTGCCGCGACCGAAGTCGAAATGAAGGAAAAGAAGGCACGTGTCGAAGACGCACTGCACGCAACGCGCGCAGCTGTGGAAGAAGGCATCGTGGCAGGTGGCGGCGTTGCGCTGATCCGCGCTCGCACCGCGATCGCAGGCCTGACCGGCGCTAACGCCGATCAAAACGCCGGCATCAAGATCGTGCTGCGCGCAATGGAAGAGCCGCTGCGCCAGATCGTCACGAACGGCGGCGAAGAAGCCAGCGTCGTGGTGGCGGCAGTTGCTGCAGGCCAGGGCAACTACGGCTACAACGCAGCGACGGGCGAGTACGTCGACATGGTCGAAGCCGGTGTTGTCGACCCGACCAAGGTCACGCGTACCGCACTGCAGAACGCAGCGTCGGTTGCAGGCCTGCTGCTGACGACGGACGCAGCTGTTGCTGAACTGCCGAAGGAAGACGCACCGATGCCGGGCGGCATGCCGGGCGGCATGGGCGGCATGGGCATGGACATGTAATCGACTTCGGTCGATGGTGTCCGGAGCGCGCAGCGATGCGCGTTCCAGCCAAAGAAAAAGACCCGCAGCGATGCGGGTCTTTTTTTATGGGCGCGTGGATTTCGATGCAGGCTGAAAGCGGGCGGCTGATACTCGATGTGAGCCCGTCCCCTGTGCTATTCGCGCGCGATGACCAACGCGTAGTAGGGTCGCTCCTTCACGACGAAACGGGGATTGGCGGAGAGCGTATTCACTGCCGGGGCGTAGCGTGCGCGAGCTTGGGCCAGCTCTGCCGATGACGGTGGCCATTGATGTGCATTCCATAGCAGGTCGACGTAGCTGATGACCACGGCGCGGGCGCTGCGATCCGCGAGGGTGCGTTCGATGTTGCCGGCGAGCGTCGTCGTGTCGGACACGAACAGTGTCGAGATGGATGCGGGCCAGTGCGCCTGGGCCAGCGCAACGTTCTTGTCGCCGCCGATGTTGTAGGTGCGTGTATTGGATGCAGCGGCCAGATAGGCGGCGAGAAAGTCGTTGCCCTGGGGGAAAAACGCGGTGATGCCATCCTTCGGGGCATCCTGCCGGAAGTCGGCGACGATCGACTGGTCGAGCTGCGCGAACTGATCGCGGAAGCGCAGCGGCGCATGCAGCAGCACCTGATGTTCGTAATGGCGGACTTCGGAATACGCGAGCCCTGATTCCGGATTCGGGAGGTTGGACGCCATCACCAGGCCCAACAGCCACCACGCGGCCTTGTTTCTGTCGCGACGCGACAACTCCGCGATCAGCAAGACGAACAATGCCCAGAATGCCAGAACGGTCAGGGCGGACCATCGATACGACGCGCGCATGTTCCTGAAGCCCGGTACGTGCGTGGACAGATAGGCCGTTCCGGTGGGCGCGACTGCATACTCGGGCGGCATCGTGGCCTGGAAGTTGCCTGCAGCCCGGTCGGCATCGGGCCGCACGGAATGGACTTTCAATGACGGCCCGAGCGCGAGGTACGTTGCAAGCATGCCAAGCACCAGCAGCGGAACGCCATGGGTCTTGTTGTTCGACAGCGCGAATCCAGCCAAGCCTGCCATGGCGATGGGGGCGATGAACGTCGTGACCCACACGGAGGCGTCGCCGAAGTAGGCCGAATCGCTTCTCGGGGTGCTGACGCGGAGTACATCCCATATCCCCAGCAGTCCTTGGGTTGGCCGTACGAGCATGGTGATGTCGACGCCGAAGCCGCGGAATACGGACAGCGGATCTGCGGTGAAGCTCTGCGTGCCGACGAATTGACGGTAAAGCACGAACGCGAGTCCGAAGCCCGCAGCATAAATCGGCATGCCGACGCCAAGCAGGCGTACCCTGCGGCCACTCGAGCGCTTGAGGCCGCCCGCATACTGGACGAGTGCGCCGAAGGCGAACATGACGAACGTATAACCGTCGGTAAAGACAGCTAGGCATGCGACTGCCACAAGGGCGAGCGCCGATATCGCGATCGTCCGTGTGCGATGTGCGTCGATCGCTTCGCAAAGCCGGTGCGTCGTCCACAGATAAAGCGGCAACAGCGCGATCCCGATCGACAGCATCGAATAGCCGGAGTGCGCCCAAATGACCGGCATGGTCGCCCACACCACGGCCAACGCCAGCGCATATCGCGCAGGGGCGCCCAGAGCCGATGCATAGCGTTTCGAGCCCCACATCGCGAGCGCCAAGAACAGCAACGTGGTCGTGCTGTAGGCGTCGGCGGGGTTCAGCGGCGTGGCCGCAAGCACGGCGCTTTCCACCAGCGCGCCTGATAGGCCGAACGCAATCGGCGCGGGGGCGGGGAGGCCGAAATTGTGGGCGAAGATCGATGGCCAGCCGCTGTTCACGAAGGATTGGGCGAACGACGAAATCCACAATGCCTGACCGAGTGTCGGAAGGGCGATGAATGGCACGGCCCCGTAGATGACGGCGACAATCGATAGTGCGACTGCGAACGGCAGCGACTCGCGCACGGTTGATCCAAACGGACGCTGGCTTGTTGGAGTGGTACGCATATCCGGGTCAGTGCGGGGGCCTGGGCGCCAGGGCGGCGCCGACAAAGAACATCAAGTCGCCGGCTACCGTCACCAAGCGGCCGAGGACGATAGCGGTGATGAGGTCCGCTTGTCCGACGACACCATGCATCAGCCAGTACAGGACGGCTTCGCGAACGCCCACGCCCGCGGGTGCGCCGGGCGTGACAAGCCCGGCGAGCCAGGCAATGACGTAGGCACCGCATACGGGCAACCAGAATGCGGCACCGTGCGTGTCGATCTTCGCGTGCTGCATCGTGATCGCCAGCAGGGCGCTGAAGATCAGCCCGGACACGAGCAGAAACACTGCATACAGCGATACCGCCCGGGCAACGCAAAGGGACCAGCGGGCACGGATGCCCGACACGGCAATGGCAAGCACGCCCGCGAACGCAGCGATGGCGGTTGCCGTACCGATCGCCGTCCATTTGAGCGGTGCCGCCATCAGTGCAAACGGAAGGGCGGTCGACGCGATGACCGCGAGTTCCCATCCGATCGATTTGGCAACGGGCCATGCAGGCAGGCCTGCAGCGACGCAGATCGCTTGTCGGCCAGCGAGATGGAAAATGTTGCCCGGCGTATATTTGGCAAGCTGCGAGACGCCGTACGTCCTGATCGCCCAGAGGCGCGACGGCGTGACCCCTTGGTGGGTGAGCAACTGCCGCCACGCGAGTGCAAGCAGCAGGCCGCAAGCCCCGTAACCGGCACTGAGTGTCGCTACGGCCCCCCAGGTAACGGCCGAGAAAGTGTCGAGCGAAAGCTGGCGGCTGTACTCGACAAGCTTCGTTCCGACGAAGATCGTGCCGAGTGCGCCCAGCGCGCTACCGGCGAGGTGTATCCAGCGCCGTTGCTGCTTGCCTAACTTCACTACCGTGCGGCGCTGTGAGGGCGGCAAAGCAACATCGTCCACGGCAACGGGGTGCGCACGCACAAGATGTCGAAGCGCGTGGAAACGAATTCGATGAATGCCCGTTTCGACCAGCGCTGTATGTGGCCGGGCGTGTTCCCGAGTGCGGAGATATATTTGCCTCGCGCGAGATTCATCGCGCTCCAGACCGGTTCGCGCGGAACGCTGAAAATCACGTGGCGAGCGCCGAGCGTCGCGATGTTGCGCAGCGCGACTTCCGGCTGCTCGAGATGTTCCAGGACTTCGCAACAGACGACGAGATCCGCTTGTATGTCCTGAGCACCGACCCGATAGACGTCCTGACGGGAGAAATGCGCCGGGTCGACGCACTGCGTCACGGCGTTCTCCTGTGCCAGCTCGATCACGCGAGCAGAAAAATCGCTTCCCGTGGCCTGAAGGCCCTGTTGTCGCCACCGCAGGACCCAGTAGCCCTCGCCACAGCCGATTTCATGGATCGACGACGGCGCTGCCTGCGTCACGAAATCGGTCAACGCGTCGTCGAATCCTCGCATGAGGCGCCGCACGATCGGATTCGTCGAGCCGTACTTGTCGTAGTTGTTGCCAACGACGATGCCCTGTTCGGCCATGCCGCCCGACATCTTCATCGAACGACCCCGAAGGCGCGCGTGGTTTCCTTCTCGACTGTGGCGACCTGGCTGCGGTCCGCTTGTGTCTGTTTGGCCGGGACAGCAGGATCCCGGTCCGTTTGCATCTGCTTGACCGCGAAACGTACGTCCTCGAGCAGCTTGCGGTTGGTGGACAGGAGGTCTGCAACGATGGCGATCAACAGCGTCTGGAATCCGGCGCCGACGAGGATCGATGCAAGGATGAGGGACTGGACGTGCCCGGTGCCGTTGCCGGTCGCCCAGAAGTAGACGAAGCGCAGTCCGGTCAGTACACCCGTGCCGAACAGGATCGCGCCGAGCGTGCCGAAAAACGCGGCGGGCCGATAGATGACGAAGATCCTGAAGATTGTCTGGGCCGATTGCATCACGTACGAGCGGATGCTTTTGACTAGGCGCGACGGCCGCAGGAACCCGTTGACGCGGATGGGCACCGAGACGATCGACATGTTGCGCTGGCCTGCCTGGATGATCGTCTCCAGGGTGTAGGTGTAATCGCTGAATACTGTCAGGCGTTGGGCGGCATGGCGGCTGTAGGCGCGGAAACCGCTCGTCGTATCGGGAATCTCGGTGCGGCTGACTGCACGAACTACCCAGCTACCGATTTTCTGCAGCGATTTTTTGATCGGCGAGAAATGATCGATTTCGTCGATCGGCCGTGACCCGACGACGATATCGGCTTCACCCGCATAAATAGGCCGAATGAGCGCTGGAATATCGGCTGCATTGTATTGGTTGTCGGCGTCGGTATTGACGATGACATCGGCGCCGCGTTTCAGGCAGGCTTCGAGTCCGGTCGTGAACGCGCGCGCGAGGCCCTGGTTGCGTGGATGTCGGACAATGTGGTCGACACCGGCGGCGCGCGCTACATCGACTGTCGAGTCGGTGCTACCGTCGTCGACGATCAACCATTCGACCCTATCAAAACCCGGCACTCGGCGAGGCAGTGCCGCCAGCGCAATCGGCAACGTCGCGGCCTCGTTGAAGCAGGGGATTTGAATAATTAATTTCATCGCCTGTGAGAGATAAATTCGCCCCCACGCCGCCGGATTTCAAATCTTGAAAAAAACGATATCGTGTTTGGCGAACGTCGATGAAATATAAATCAAAATGAAATGGCAAAAAATTACGACAAATTACTTTCCATGATCGATCGTGGGCGGCTAAACGCCGTGCCGACGGGATCGGAAGCACGCCGGTTCTTCGCGGTATTGTCAGTGCCGACGGGCGGATCGACCCGTTGGTCGATGTGGCGGTGCATACGGTATGTCTTTTCTATCGTAATCAAATGTTTCAAAAACTGCGGCCGAGCGGCGGGCGTCGCGTAGTCGGCAGCGCCGGGCAGAGAGGGAAGGAAGCAGGCGACACGTTGGATGCTGCGCTGCACCTGATGACGAAGGGCGTCGCGGATTGGAGGGGCGTTGATGCGAGCGCGCAGGCGCGGCCGGCGGATCTTCCGGTGTCGGAGCAGGGGCGCCGACGCACGAAGATCCGGCCGTTGGCTCAGTGTCGGGCAATTCTTGGCGCGCTTTTGCTGCTTTCCGTCGTCGGACGCAGCCGTTGCTGAACTGCCGAAGGAAGAGGCATCGATGCCGGGCGCATGGATATGGGCGTCGGTCGATGGTATCTGGAGCGCACAGCGACGCGGGTCTTTTTTATGTGCGCGCGGATTTGGGCGTGTCAGCGGGGTGGCTGGAGAGGTTGCGCCCAAGCCGGCACAGCAGGTGCGACGGCGGGGTGCCCCGCCGCGTCCGCCTCAATGCCGGTGCGACGTCCTCGGCACCGGATCGGCTTTCACGGCCGGCGGCGTGTCCGAGTCCTCGTTGCTGCGCGCCCAGAAGAACCGGTCGGGCAGGTACGCGCCCATGCCGGGCCGGAACGCGTCACGCACGGCCTGGTACAGGTATTCCTGCGCTTCGCGAACCGCTTCGGGCGGCTCCTGGCCGTTCGCGAGTAACGCCGCGATGGCCGCGCCCAGCGTGTCGGTGATGCCCATCAGCCGGTGCGGCGAGCGATCCCACATGTCCTCGCGGAGCTGGCCTTCCTCGCCGTACAGCGTGTTGACGAGCCGGTGCGAGCCCGTCTCGGACGACAGGATGTACTCGCAGCCCTGCGACAGCAGGTGCGAGACGGCCGCGTCGAGATTCGGCGCCTCGGCGTCGCCGTCCGGCTGCGCGAGCGCGATCAGCGTCGCGTAGTCGGCGACCAGCAGCGTGGTTTGCGGCGCCAGCAGGTCGGCGATCGATTCGCGCAGGTCGTCGGCTGCGAGCACGTGCTCGTCGTCGAGCGTGAAGTCGGGCGCGAGCACGAGCGGCACGCCGTCGTAGTCGGCGACGACCTCGGCGATCGCGCTCACGACCTCCGCGCGCGTCGCCGCGCCGATCTTGAACGCCGCAACCGGCATGTCTTCGAGCAGCATGCGCGCCTGGGCGGCGACCACGTCGGGATCGAGGCCGGTCACTTCGTCGCAGGCGGCCGAGTCGCGCACGGTGTAGCCCGTCAGGACGGACACGCCGTGACAGCCCATGCTCGCCAGGGTCAACAGATCGGCTTGAATGCCAGAGCCGCCGGTGGGGTCGGACAGGCCAAAGGTGAGGACGATCGGAGGGGCGTTGCTGGACATGTAAAAATGGGGCAAGAGAAAAACGGGAAAGCGACGGGCATGCGGACGGCGAGGCGAAATGGGCGTTTTCGGCCCTGTGTTGCCCGGCAGGCCGCACTTTTCAGCCATTATGCGGCGGAATCCGGCCCGCACGACGGATTTTTTAGCGCAGCGCAACGTAGTCGCGTTACTCCAGCGCGATTGCTAGGCAGTCCGGCCCCGACACGGTACCATCATGGCTCCCGAATTTACCGACTTTCCCGACGCGGCTTAAGATGGAATACAAGAGCTGGATGTGCCTGATTTGTGGCTGGATTTACGACGAAGAAGCCGGGCTGCCGGAAGAGGGCATTGCCCCGGGCACACGCTGGGAAGACGTCCCGATCAACTGGACGTGTCCTGAATGCGGCGCCCGCAAGGAAGACTTCGAGATGGTCCAGATCTGACCGGACCCTTGGCCCACGGACACACCGCTCAGGCCTCGCATCGACCCGGCGCTCATGCGTCGAGGCTCGCGCGAGCGACTTGACGATGACAGGCGCGCGTGTCCATGAGGCCAGAACCGGCGAACGTTCCCCACCCTGACGCACTGCCCAACCCGCGCGGCGGGGCCGTGCGCGCGGCCGACGCATGGCTTGCGGCGGCCGCCGACGCTTTCGAGCGTCGCGACGACGCAGCCGCACCGCTGTCCGCAGCGGCGGCCGTGCTGGCGGAAGCCGGCTGGCTGCCGGCCGCGCGTTTCGCGGGGCAGCTGTCGGCCGCCGTGCCGCTCGTCGCCGCCGAGCCGACCTCGGCCGGCTGGCGTGCCGCGCTGCGCGATTTCCGCGCGGCCGTCGCACGCCACAACCTGCGCGAGCTCGCCTGCTCGCCGGTTCTCTTCGAACATTTCCGTGCCTTGCGTGCGCAAAGCGCCGCCGACCTGCGCGCGCAGGCGCCGCTCGACGCGCTCGCGCTCGTCGGCCGCGCCGTGCCGCCCGCCACGTTGCGCGCGCTGCCCGACGCGTTCGCGACCCGGATTCGTGCCCGCTACGAGCAGGCGCTGCTCGGTGTGCTGCGTGCGGAACACGGCGCGCCCGATGCGGCACTCGACGAACTCGACGCGATGCTGGCCGCGCTCGCCGGCGACGATCCCTACGATTTCTGGCGGCTCGCGGCCGCGTGCGTGCGCGCACTGCGCGCCAGCGGCGCGCCCGAGCTGAAGCGCTTTCTCGCGCGCACGAACCTGCTGCTCGGCGAGCACGCGCAGGGCCGGCGCAGTGCGCCGCCCGAACTCGTGCGGGAGACGGTGGCGCTGCTGTGGCGAGATTTCGCGCTATTCGGCGCCGCGGCCGAGGATGTCGCGCTCGTCGACGTGCTGCACGACTACGGATTGACGGTCGACTGGCACGTCGCCGGCACGCCCGCGTCCGAAGCGCTGTGGGAGGCCGATGCCGCCCGGGCCGAGCACGACGCGGTTGCCGCCGCGCCGACTCGCGCACTCGGCGTCGTGACGGTCAATGCGCATGCCTATGAGGATTTCCTGCAGACGGCCGATGCGTCAATGGTCGACCTTGCTGCCGATCCGGCGAGAGCCGACGCGGGTGCCGCATGGCATGCGTCCGGCGCCGCCTACCGGGTCGGTACGGCCGCATGCGCGCTCGGGCTCGGCCACGCGGCGCTGCTGGCCGACACGCTCGGCCTCGCGTGGCGGCGTGCGGCACACGGCGTGCCGCTCGCCGACGGCGGCCTCGATGCGCACGGCCACGCGTCCGACATGTTGCGCGCGGCGCTGCTGAAGATTGCGGCCGGCGTTGCGCCGCCGGATCTCACGGCGGCGTCCGGCGCGCTCGGCGCGGCGCTCGGCCGGGCCTGATGAAGAAGGGGACGAACACGCGTCGGCGGCCCTTGCCGCGCGGGCCCGCAACACGCTGCCGACAGCGCCCGCGCGCGTGTTAGAGTGCCGTGTGATCCGTGCGCGCCGTTGCCAGCGCGGTGCGGCGTTGCTTGTTGATCGCGGCCCGGTCAGGCCGCGGCGTCTTTGCTAAAATTCAAACCATGTCAAAGCCTTCCGATCGCATCAATCTCACCAACCAGTTCCTGATCGCCATGCCGAACATGGCCGATCCGACGTTCTCGGGAACGGTGGTCTATCTTTGCGATCACAGCGAGCGCGGTGCGCTCGGCCTCGTCATCAATCGTCCTACCGACATCGACCTCGAATCGCTGTTCAACCGCATCGACCTGAAGCTCGACATCGAGCCGCTGCTGCACATCCCGGTGTACTTCGGCGGCCCGGTCCAGACCGAGCGCGGTTTCGTGCTGCACGAGCCGGTGGAGGGCGCGAGCTACAACTCGTCGATGTCCGTCGAGGGCGGGCTGGAGATGACCACGTCGAAGGACGTGCTCGAGGCGGTCGCGACGGGCACCGGCCCGAAACGCTTCCTGTTGACGCTCGGCCATGCGGGCTGGGGCGCAGGGCAGCTCGAGGAAGAAATTTCCCGCAACGGCTGGCTGACCGTGGCCGCCGATCCGCGCATCGTGTTCGACACGCCGGCCGAAGAGCGCTTCGAAGCCGCACTCGGCCTGCTCGGCGTCAGCTCGTCGATGCTGTCCGGCGAAGCAGGGCACGCATGAGTGGCGCGAGCGCGCGCGATGCGACGCTCCTCGCGTTCGACTACGGCGAAAAACGTATCGGCGTCGCGGTCGGCAATGCGCTGACGCGCTCGGCCCGTGCGCTCGTCGTGATCCAGAACCTGAACCGCGAACACCGCTTCAAGGCGGTCGGCGACCTGCTGGCCGAATGGCGGCCGGACGCGCTCGTCGTCGGCCTGCCGATGCATCCGGACGGCACGCCGCACGACATGACGCAGCAGGCGAAGCGCTTCGGCAACCAGCTGAACGGCCGCTTCGGGCTGCCCGTCACGTGGGTCGACGAGCGCTATTCGTCGGTCGAGGCCGAGGCCGGGCTGCGCGAGCGCAACGTGCGCCGCCGCGCACGGGCCGACATGCTCGATGCCGAGGCCGCGCGCGTCATCCTTCAACAGTATCTCGATCAATTGTCCGACCATGAGCACCATTGACGCCGAGGCGCTTTACCGCGTCCTGCTCGACCAGATCCGCGCCGCGTACGGCACGGCTTTCGCCGAACCGGGCGGCCCGCGGCTCGCCGGCATTCACAGCGGTGGCGCATGGCTTGCCGAGCGCCTCGCGCGCGATCTCGGCGCGCCGGCGTTCGGCGTCGTGAACGTCGCGCTGCACCGCGACGATTACGCGAAGAAGGGGCTGCACAGCCAGGCCAGCCCGACGTCGCTGCCGTTCGAGATCGACGGCGCGCGCATCGTGCTCGTCGACGACGTGCTGTTTACCGGGCGCACCGTGCGCGCGGCGCTCAACGAGCTGTTCGACTACGGCCGTCCGGCCGCGGTCGAGCTCGCGGTGCTCGCCGATCGCGGCGGCCGCGAGCTGCCGGTCGCCGCGCGCTTCGCGGGCGGCGCGCTCGACGTGCCGGCCGGCGCGACGCTCGTGCTCGCACGCGACGATGCGCAGTTCACGCTGCGCGTCGAGGCGCACGGCGCCTGAACGACACGCGAACCGTATCCCGGGCCGCTGGTTTGCACCGCGGCCCGTTTGCATAGTTGGAATCACGCACACCATGACCACCGACACCACTGGCCGCACCGGCAATCCTGCTGCGGCCGCGAGCCCCGACCGGTTCCGCTACGGCTTCCTGAAGGGCAACCCGCAGCTCACGAAAAACGGCGAGCTGAAGCACCTGCTGTCGATCGAGGGCCTGCCGCGCTCGATCGTCAACCACATCCTCGATACGGCCGAGCAGTTCGTCAGCGTGACGGACCGTGAAGTGAAGAAGGTGCCGCTGCTGCGCGGCAAGTCCGTGTTCAACCTGTTCTTCGAGAACTCGACGCGCACGCGCACGACCTTCGAGATCGCCGCGACGCGCCTGTCGGCCGACGTGCTGAACCTGAACATCAATGCGTCGTCGACGAGCAAGGGCGAATCGCTGCTCGACACGATCAACAACCTGTCGGCGATGCATGCCGACCTGTTCGTCGTGCGCCATGCGTCGAGCGGTGCACCGTACCTGATCGCCGAGCACTGCGCACCGCACGTGCACGTGATCAACGCCGGCGACGGCCGCCATGCGCACCCGACGCAGGGCCTGCTCGACATGTACACGATCCGTCACTACAAGCGCGACTTCACGAAGCTGCGCGTGGCGATCGTCGGCGACATCCTGCATTCGCGCGTCGCGCGCTCCGACATCCACGCGCTCACCACGCTCGGCGTGCCGGAAGTGCGCGCGATCGGCCCGCGCACGCTGCTGCCGGGCGGGCTCGAACAGATGGGCGTGAAGGTGTTCCACAACCTCGACGAAGGGCTGAAGGGCGTCGACGTGATCATCATGCTGCGCCTGCAGAACGAGCGGATGAGCGGCGCGCTGCTGCCGTCCGCGCAGGAATACTTCAAGACCTGGGGCCTGACGCCCGAGCGCCTCGCGCTCGCCGCGCCCGACGCGATCGTGATGCACCCCGGCCCGATGAACCGCGGCGTCGAGATCGATTCGCAGGTCGCCGATGGCCCGCAGTCGGTGATCCTCAACCAGGTCACGTTCGGCATCGCCGTGCGGATGGCGGTGATGGGCATCGTCGCCGGCAATAGCGACTGAGCCCGCTTTCGCGCCTCCTTATTCACGCAATCAACGCATTCACAGACAGCGCATGAAGATTCATATCAAAGGCGGCACGCTGATCGACCCGGTCGCCGGCACCGAGCAGCAGGCCGACGTATTCGTCGCGGACGGCAAGATCGCCGCGCTCGGCACGGCGGCGCCGGCCGGTTTCAACGCGGACAACACGATCGACGCGGCGGGCCTGATCGTCGCGCCCGGCCTCGTCGACCTGTGCGCGCGGCTGCGCGAGCCCGGCTACGAGCACAAGGCGACGCTCGCGTCCGAGATGGCCGCGGCCGTCGCGGGGGGCGTCACGACCCTCGTGTGCCCGCCGGATACCGACCCCGTGCTCGACGAGCCGGGCCTCGTCGAGATGCTCAAGTTCCGCGCGCGCAACCTGCACCAGGCGAACGTGCATCCGCTCGGCGCGCTGACGGTCGGCCTCAAGGGTGAGGTGATCACCGAGATGGTCGCGCTGACCGAGTCCGGCTGCGTCGGCTTCACGCACGCCAACGTGCCGGTGCGCGACACGCAGGTGCTGCTGCGTGCGCTGCAGTACGCGAGCACCTACGGCTACACCACGTGGCTGCGCCCGCAAGACGCCTTCATCGGCCGCGGTGGTGTCGCCGCGAGCGGTGCGCTGGCGTCGCGGCTCGGGCTGTCCGGCGTGCCGGTCGCGGCCGAGACGATCGCGCTGCACACGATCTTCGAACTGATGCGCGTGACGGGCGCACGCGTGCACCTCGCGCGGCTGTCGTCGGCGGCCGGCCTCGCGCTCGTGCGCGAGGCGAAGGCCGAGGGGCTGCCCGTGACCTGCGACGTCGGCGTGAATCACCTGCACCTGATCGACGTCGACATCGGCTACTTCGATTCGCAGTTCCGGCTCGATCCACCGCTGCGCAGCGAGCGCGATCGCGAAGCGATTCGCGTGGCGCTCGCCGACGGCACGATCGATGCGATCTGCTCCGACCATACGCCGGTCGACGACGACGAGAAGCTGCTGCCGTTCGGCGAAGCGACGCCGGGCGCGACCGGGCTCGAGCTGCTGCTGTCGCTGACGCTGAAGTGGGCCGACGAGACGCGTACGCCGCTCGCGCAGGCGCTGCGCCGCATCACGTCCGCACCGGCCGACGTGCTGAAGCTGCCGGCCGGCCGCCTCACCGAAGGCGGCGCGGCCGACCTGTGCGTGTTCGACCCGCGCGCGCACTGGCGCGTCGAGCCGCGTGCGCTGAAGAGCCAGGGCCACAACTCGCCGTTCCTCGGCTACGAACTGCCGGCCACCGTGCGCGCGACGCTCGTGGCCGGGCAGGTCGCGTTCGAGCGCCACTGAACCACGCCGGACTATCGCCATGATTGCCATTCGCAAGCTGCGTCTCGTCTTTCACCTGTTGCGCGGCATGGCGATCGTCGCGCTGCGTTTTTCGCACGTCACGCCCGCGCGCCGCGCCGAGCTGATACGCCGCTGGTCGCTCAAGCTGCTGCGGATCTGCGGGATGCGCCTCGTCGTCCATAACGACAGCGCGCGGCTCGACGCGAGCGCGCTCGTGGTCGGCAATCACGTGTCGTGGCTCGATATCTACACGGTCAACGCGTGGCGGCCGACGCCGTTCGTGTCGAAGGCCGAGGTGCGGCAGTGGCCGGTGGTCGGCTGGCTCGCCGAGAAGCTCGACACCGTGTTCCTGCAGCGCGAGAAGCGCACCGAGGCGATGCGCGTCATGCACGAGATGGCCGAGCGCCTGCGCAACGGCGGGCTGATGTGCGTGTTTCCGGAAGGGACGACGACCGACGGGCAGGAGTTGCTGCCGTTCCACGCGAACCTGTTCCAGGCCGCGGTATCGGCCGGCTGCGCGGTGCAGCCGATCTGCCTGATGTACGAGGACGTGCACGGGCGGCAGTCTGTCGCACCGGCCTACACGGGCGAACTGGCGCTTGGCACGTCGCTCGACATGGTGCTGCGCGGCGGCCCGCTCGTCGCGCACCTTTACGTGTGTGAACCGATCGCGCCGGGGGGCGACCGGCGGGCGACGTCCGCGGCGGCGCGCGATGCGATCGGGGCTGCGCTCGTGAAGCTGCAGGCGAACGTCGGCAAACCGACGGCCGAGTCGCTCGCGGAGCTGGCCAAACATGCCTATCCTGCGACCGAGGTTGGCGCCGGCGCGGCAGGGCATGAGGCGGCCGACGCACCGGTGCCGGGGCGCGAGGGTTGACGCGCTTCCCGGTCCCGCGAATCAGTCCGTAATCACTCGCCGCCCGACGCGCGGCACGCTTCGCACTGCACCTGCGTGACCGTGCGCTGCGCCGGATCGGCCGTCAGCCGGACGGCCGACAGCTGGTTACCCCACACGCACCCCGAATCGAGCGCGACGACGTTCTCGCGCACCATCAGGCCGAGCGCGGCCCAGTGGCCGAACACGACCGTCACGTCTTCCGTGCGGCGCCCCGGTACGTCGAACCACGGCAGGTAGCCGGGCGGCGCGCTGTCGGGGCCGCCGTTCGCCTTGAATTCCATCGCACCGTCGGGCGTGCAGAAGCGCACGCGCGTGAACGCGTTGAACGCGACGCGCATCCGGTCGCGTTTTTTCAGGTTCGGACTCCACTGGTTCGGCTCGTTGCCGTACAGCTTCTGCAGCGTGTCGCGCCAGTCGGGCGCGCGCAGCGCGCGCTGGAGTTCGTCGGCGAGCTCGAGCACGAGCGTGGCATCCCACTGTGGCAGCACGCCCGCATGCACGAGCAGCATCCCGTTCTCCGCATGCACGAACGGGCGGTGGCGGACCCAGTCGAGCAGCGCGTCGGCGTCGGGCGCGTCGAGGATCTCGCCGATGGTGTCGCCCGGGCGCTCGGTGCGCAGGCCGGCGGAGACCGCGAGCAGGTGCAGGTCGTGATTGCCGAGCACGACGGTCGCGCGCGGGCCGAGATCGACGAGTGCGCGCAGCGAGGCGAGGGAGTTCGGTCCGCGGTTGACGACGTCGCCGGCGATCCACAGCGGCGTGTCGGCGGGGGCTGAAAGCTTTTCGAGCAAAGACTGGAAAGCGGAATGACAGCCTTGGATGTCGCCGATGGCGATGGGGGGGTGGGTCATGAGAGGCAAGTTGTTACAAATCTTGGCGCGAGACGGAAAAAGGGATGGTTGCCGGAATGTGGCCCGGGCGTGTTTGTGGGATTTTAACGTATTGATTTGAATCGAAAATCTTAAGATTTTGCGGGTCTGGCACACTGTATCAAGTTGTTAGCGACGTGGCCTTTGGGCCGTGTCGCTTCTTATAATCGACCGCTTCGCAACAAAATTAGCATTTCATGACTTTGACGGTTACGGTCAGCAGTTAGAATGCCCGCCTTAGGGGCGCGCACGGTGACGTTGCCGCGTTCAGAATTCGTGGCGGCTCGGGCTTGAGGCCCGCCATGTATGACTAGAGGGGGCCTCATGATCCTGGTGACGGGCGGCGCGGGTTTTATCGGTGCCAATTTCGTAATCGACTGGCTGCGTCAATCCGACGAGGCCGTACTCAATGTCGATAAACTGACCTACGCAGGCAACCTTCGTACGCTTCAATCGCTGAACGGAAGCTCGAAGCACGTATTTGCCCGCGTCGACATCTGCGACCGTGCGGCGCTCGACGCGCTGCTTGCCGCGCATCGGCCGCGCGCGATTCTGCATTTCGCGGCGGAAAGCCATGTCGATCGCTCCATTCATGGTCCGGCCGAGTTCGTTCAGACCAACGTGGTCGGTACGTTTACGCTGCTCGAGGCCGCGCGTCATTACTGGAGCGCGTTGCCCGATGCGGAACGAGCGGCCTTCCGTTTCCTGCACGTGTCGACCGACGAAGTGTTCGGTTCGCTGTCCGCCACCGACCCGCAGTTCTCCGAAACGACACCCTATGCGCCCAACAGCCCGTACTCGGCGACGAAAGCGGGCTCCGATCACCTGGTGCGTGCCTATCATCATACGTACGGCCTGCCGACGCTCACGACGAATTGCTCGAACAACTATGGTCCGTATCAGTTCCCCGAAAAGCTCATTCCGCTGATGATCGCGAATGCACTCGCCGGGAAGCCGTTGCCCGTCTACGGCGATGGCCAGAACGTGCGCGACTGGTTGTACGTCGGCGATC
The DNA here is from genome assembly GCF_002223155.1 of Burkholderia sp. AU31652. Classification (NCBI taxonomy): domain Bacteria; kingdom Pseudomonadati; phylum Pseudomonadota; class Betaproteobacteria; order Burkholderiales; family Burkholderiaceae; genus Burkholderia; species Burkholderia sp. AU31652. The sequence continues at coordinate 392,787 of NZ_NKFG01000003.1, forward strand.
ACTGCAGCGCGATTCGCGAAGTGCTCGCGCGCGGCACACCCGGCGAGACCTACAACGTCGGCGGCTGGAACGAAATGACGAACCTCGACGTCGTGCATACGCTGTGTGATCTGCTCGACAACGCGCGACCCATGGCGCAAGGCTCGTATCGCGACCAGATCACGTACGTGAAGGATCGCCCGGGGCACGATCGCCGTTATGCGATCGACGCGCGCAAGCTGGAGCGTGAGCTGGGCTGGAAGCCGGCCGAGACGTTCGCGACCGGCCTCGCGAAGACCGTCGCCTGGTATCTCGAAAACCAGGCGTGGTCTGACGAGGTGGCTTCGGGCGAATACCGCAAGTGGGTCGAGACCAACTACGCAGAGCGCGTTTGACAGGAGTGGCGATGGCACGCAAGGGCATCATTCTCGCCGGCGGTTCAGGCACACGGCTGTATCCGATTACACACGCGGTATCGAAGCAGTTGCTGCCGGTGTACGACAAGCCGATGATCTACTACCCGCTGTCGACGCTGATGATCGCGGGCATTCGGGACGTGCTGATCATCTCGACACCGCAGGACACGCCGCGCTTCGAGTCGATGCTCGGTGATGGCAGCCAGTGGGGGATGAATATCGCGTATGCGACGCAGCCGTCGCCGGACGGACTTGCGCAGGCGTTCGTCATCGGCCGGACCTTTGTCGGCAACGATCCTTCGGCGCTCATTCTCGGCGACAACATTTTCTATGGGCACGATCTCGCGAAGCAGCTCGAGCGCGCGAACGAGCGCGATGCAGGCGCGACCGTGTTCGCCTATCACGTGCACGACCCCGAGCGTTACGGCGTGGTGGAGTTCGATCGGAACTTCCGCGCGCTGTCGATCGAGGAGAAGCCCGCGCAGCCGCGTTCGCAGTATGCGGTTACCGGGCTGTACTTCTATGACAACCGCGTGTGCGACATCGCGGCAGACATCAAGCCGTCGGCGCGCGGCGAACTGGAAATCACCGACGTCAATTCACGGTATCTCGCGGACGGTGCATTGAATGTCGAGATCATGGGGCGCGGCTATGCGTGGCTCGATACAGGCACGCACGATTCGCTGATCGAGGCGGCGACGTTCATCGCGACGCTGCAGAAGCGTCAAGGGCTCGTGGTCGCGTGTCCCGAGGAGATCGCGTACCGCCGCAACTGGATCGACGCGGAGCAGGTGCTGAAGCTGGCACAGCCGCTCGCGAAGAACGCCTACGGACAGTATCTCCGGAACCTACTCACTCACCAGGTCGCATGGCAATCCACGTAACGACAACGGCACTGCCCGAAGTCAAGCTCATCGAGCCGAAGGTCTTCGGCGACACGCGCGGTTATTTCTACGAAAGCTTCAACGGGCGCGAGTTCGCGCAAGGCGTCGGGGCCGACGTCGAATTCGTCCAGGACAACCATTCGCGATCGACGAAGGGCGTGCTGCGCGGGCTGCATTACCAGATCGAACATGCGCAGGGCAAGCTCGTGCGCGTGATCGAAGGCGAGGTATTCGATGTGGCGGTGGACATTCGCCGCAGCTCGCCGAATTTCGGGAAGTGGGTCGGCATGGTTCTGTCGGCGGACAACCATCGTCAGCTTTGGGTGCCGCCCGGTTTCGCGCACGGTTTCGTCGTGTTGTCGGCGGCCGCGCAATTCCTTTACAAGACCACCGATTACTGGTTTCCCGAGCACGAGCGCAGCATCATCTGGAACGACCCGGAGATTGGAATCGCTTGGCCGATCGACGGCGAGCCGGTCCTGGCATCGAAGGACGCGGCCGGCAAGCGTTTGAGCGAATCCGACGTCTATGCGTAAAGGCGACACGAACGCCTCACCGACGATCCTCGTGACGGGCGTGAACGGGCAGGTTGGCTTCGAGCTGTTGCGGACGCTGCAGGGGCTCGGGCGTGTGGTGCCGTGTGACAGGTCGACACTCGATCTGTCCGATCTCGAGCGCGTGCGCACGTTCGTGCGGGACGTGAAGCCGTCCCTGATCGTCAACCCTGCCGCGTATACCGCGGTGGATCAGGCAGAGACCGACGTCGATGCTGCACGCCGCCTGAATGCCGACCTGCCGCGTGTATTCGCGGAGGAGATGGCGCGCAGCGGCGGCGCGCTCATTCACTATTCGACCGACTACGTGTTCGACGGTACGAACACAGAGGCGTATACGGAAACCGATGCGACGAATCCCGCCAACGTTTATGGCGCGACCAAGCGTGACGGCGAACGGGCGATTGCGGCGACCGGGTGTGCGCATCTGATTCTGCGAACGAGCTGGGTGTACGGCCAGCGCGGCAGGAACTTCCTGCTGACGATGCTGAAGCTGGGTGCCGAGCGCCCCGAACTGCGGATTGTCGCGGACCAGGTCGGTGCACCGACGTGGTCGAAGACGATCGCCGCTGCGACGTCGCACATCGTCGCGCAGGGCACGGCATCGACCGGGACCGACTGGTGGGCGCGCCGCTCCGGCGTCTATCACCTGACCTCGGCCGGCGCGACGTCGTGGTGCGGTTTCGCCGAAGCCATCTTCGCGGTCGCCATGGCATCGCATGCACCGAAAATCGTGCCTATTGCGTCGAGCGACTATCCGACGCCGGCAAAACGGCCTGCGAATTCGAGACTGGCGATGGACAAGCTGGGCGCGACGTTCGGACTGCGGATGCCTGACTGGCGCGATGCGTTGGCGCTGTGTCTAGCCGAATGATCCTGTCCCGGAGCGGGCTGATCGTCTGGCGGGCGAAGCTCGGATGGCGGTCGCGGAGGCCGGCTCTCGGCCCGGAGGGCGTTGCCAGGCTTGACGCAGCGACCGTTCTGGTGCGTTCGGCGAGTTTTAAGTGACCGATTGGTAACGCCCGGGTACGTGACCCGGTGGTTTGGCTGCCGATCAGGATCGAGCAGGGGCACGACGGTCGCGCTGCGTGCGCGTTCGGGCCTTGTCTGGCGGCCGTCCCGGGTCAACCGCCGTTTTCGGTGGGAGTGGTGCCGGCTATAATTCCGTTCCGGCCGGGTCTCGCATGACCGGCTGGCAACCATGCCGGCCGGTGTATGGATGCAAGTGGCGAAGGCGTTGGCTTCGCCAGCGAATACTAAATGTGGAGTGAATGTGATGTTAATCCCCGTCATCCTGTCCGGTGGTGCCGGTACGCGACTTTGGCCCGTCTCTCGCGAAGGGCATCCCAAACCGTTCATGAAGCTCGCCGATGGCGAGAGTCTGCTGCTGAAAACCTACCGTCGCGCTGCCGCGGCGGTCGGCGGCGGTGACGACGCCCAGGGCGGAGAATTGCTGACGGTCACCAACCGCGACTACTACTTCATGAGCAAGGACGAGTTCGTGAGCGCGGCGCTCGGCGAACAGCGCCCCGGCGTGTTCATGCTCGAGCCGGCCGGTCGCAACACGGCGCCCGCCGTGGCAATGGCAGCGCATCATGTCGCTGAAAAATACGGGCGCGACGCGCTGATGCTGGTGCTCGCGGCCGATCACCTGGTGCAGGACCAGAAGGGTTTCGTGGCCGCTGTCGCGAGCGCAGCCGAACTGGCGAAGCAGGGCAGGCTGGTGACGTTCGGCATCGTGCCGACGAGCCCGGATACCGGCTTCGGCTATATCGAGGCAGGCGAGCCTGTCGGAGCCGGCCGAGCGGCGCTGCGCTTCGTCGAGAAGCCGGATGCAGCGAAGGCGGCCGAGTACCTGGCGGCGGGCAACTACCTGTGGAACTCGGGCATGTTCTGTTTCAAGGCCGGCGTCATTCTGGACGAGATGGCCCGCCATGCCCCGGACGTCGCCGCGGCCGCCGAAGCATGCTGGGCGGCGCTGCAGGAAGCCAACAAGACGTCGACGCAAATGCTCGAGATTCCCGCCGAATCGTTCGAGAAGATGCCCGACATCTCGATCGACTATGCAGTGATGGAGCGCTCGTCGAACGTGGCGGTGGTGCCCGCCAGCTTCGGTTGGAGCGACATCGGCTCGTGGGGCGCGGTGCGCGACCTGGTCGAGCCTGACCAGGACAGCAACCGGGCCGTCGGCGATGCGATCTTCGTCGATAGCCGCAACATGTACGTGCAGACGCAGGATCGCGTCGTGGCGTCGGTCGGCGTGGCCGACCTGATGATCATCGATACGCCGGACGCATTGCTGGTCGCCCATCCTGACCGCGCGCAGGATGTGAAGCAGGTGGTCGCCCGGCTGAAGAAACGTAATCACGACGCGTACAAGCTGCACCGCACCGTGAGCCGCCCGTGGGGTACCTACACGGTGCTGGAAGAGGGGCCGCGGTTCAAGATCAAGCGGATCGAAGTCAAGCCGGGTGCGAGCCTGAGCCTTCAGATGCACCACCATCGCAGCGAGCACTGGATCGTCGTGAGCGGGATGGCCAAGGTCGTCAACGGCGATCAGGAGATTTTCGTCCGGACCAACGAGTCCACCTATATTCCTGCGGGGCACAAGCACCGCCTCGAGAATCCGGGTGTGCTGGACCTGGTGATGATCGAGGTGCAGAGCGGCGAGTATCTGGGAGAGGACGATATCGTTCGTTTCCAAGATGTATACGGGCGGGCTTGATGCTGGGCATGCTGAGAGCCCTGTGGGCCTATCGCGGCTTCATTCTGGGAAGCGTCAAGCGGGAATTTCAGTCCAAGTACCGTAATTCCCTGCTGGGCGCAGCATGGACCGTCCTCAATCCGCTTGCGATGATCGTCGTTTATACGGTGATCTTCTCGCGTGTCATGCATGCCCGGTTGCCCGGCGTGGACAGCACCTTCGCGTACAGCGTTCACCTGTGCGCCGGCGTTCTGCCATGGGCCATGTTCGTGGAAGTCGTCAGCCGAGGGCAGACTGCTTTCATCGACAACGCCAACCTGCTGAAAAAGCTGAGCTTTCCGCGGCTGTGTCTGCCGGTGATCGTGGTCGCCAACGCGCTGGTCAGTTTCGTGATCGTCTTCGCGCTGTTCACTGCATTCCTGGTGATCACCGGGAATTTCCCCGGCATTTCGTATCTCGCGATTTTTCCGGTGCTGCTGGTGATGACGCTGTTCGCGATCGGCCTTGGCGTCACGCTGGGCGTGCTGAATGTATTTTTCCGTGATGTCGGGCAGTTCTTCGGAATCGTGCTGAATTTCTGGTTCTGGCTGACGCCGATCGTCTATTCGGTCAACATTCTGCCGGATAGCGTGAAGTCCGCGATGCGATTCAATCCGATGGCGCCGGTGATCCAGTCGTTCCAGGTCGTACTGGTGCAGCGCGTATGGCCGGACTGGCAGGCGCTCTGGCTGCCGGCCGTGTTGGGTATCGTCCTGTGTCTTTTTGGCCTGGGCCTGTTCCGCAAGCATGCGGGCGAAATGGTGGATGAACTCTGATGGGCACCATTACCGTTACCAATCTGGGCAAGGCCTACAAGCAGTACCCGACACGCTGGTCACGTCTCGTCGAGTGGATGGACCCGCGTCGCAAGGAGCATCACAAGCTGCACTGGGTGCTGCGCGACGTGAATTTTTCGGTGCGCGCCGGCGAGGCGATCGGCATCATCGGCATCAACGGCGCGGGCAAGAGCACGCTGCTGAAAATGATCGTCGGGACCACGCAGCCGACTGTTGGCAGCGTGTCGATGACCGGGCGCGTCGCTGCACTGCTGGAGCTCGGGATGGGGTTTCATCCGGACTTCACCGGGCGCCAGAACGTGATGATGGCCGGTCAGTTGCTGGGCTACAGCGTCGACGAACTGACCGCGATGATGCCCGAGATCGAAGCGTTTGCCGAAATCGGCGAATACATCGATCAGCCGGTGCGCGTGTACTCCAGCGGCATGCAGATGCGTCTCGCGTTCAGCGTCGCGACGGCTCGACGGCCCGACGTGTTGATCGTCGACGAAGCGCTATCGGTCGGCGATGCGTATTTTCAGCACAAGAGCTTCGACCGCATCCGCGAGTTCGGCAAGAAGGGCACGACGCTGTTGATCGTTGCGCACGACAAAGCCGCGATTCAGGCAATCTGCGACCGCGCGATCCTGCTGAATGCGGGGCGGCTGGAGATGGAGGGGCCGCCCGAAGCGGTCATGGACTACTACAACGCGATGCTGGCCGATCGTGAGAACAGTGAGGTCAGGCAGGAAAAGCTGGACAGTGGCGCGGTGCAGACCGTTTCCGGAACCGGCGAGGCACTGATCGACGAGGTTACGCTGCTCGATCGATCAGGCCAGCCCGTCGAGATCATCGGCGTCGCGCAGCCAGTCGCGTTGCGCGTCAAGGTCAAATGCGTCAAGGCGATTCCCGAATTGGTCGTCGGGTACATGATCAAGGACAGGCTCGGGCAAACGGTGTTCGGAACGAACACCTATCACCTGAAGCAGGTGCTGGTCGATCTTGCCGAAGGCCAGATAGTGGAATTGCTTTTCGAATTCGCGGCGAACATCGGCGTGGGCAGCTACTCGGTTGCCGTTGCACTGCATACGGGCGATGCGCATCTTGCAAATAACTACCAGTGGCGCGATCACGCGCTGGTGTTCAACGTCGTGAACATAAAGATGGATGATTTCGTCGGTGTGGCGTGGCTGCCGACGACGGTGAGGAGTTTGCCGTAGTGGACAGTTTTTATCGTGCGTTCGAGGACCGGCATCGCGGGTCGCGAGATCTGATCAAAAGCCGGCTGGCGAAGTACGCGGCGTTCTTTCAGCCGCTGGCGGCGTTGCACCCCGGCGCGATGACGTTCGATGTCGGGTGCGGTCGCGGCGAGTGGCTGGAACTGATGATCGAAGCCGGTTTTGTCGCGTCGGGTGTGGATCTCGACGACGAAATGCTTGAAGCGTGCCGTGAGCGAAATCTACCGGTATCGAAGGGCGACGCGATCGAGCATCTCGCGACGCTTGACTCGGACAGCCATGCGCTGATCTCGGCTTTTCACGTCGTCGAACACGTGAGCTTCGAGCAATTGAAGACGCTCGTGAGCGAAGCGCTGCGCGTGTTGAAGCCCGGTGGCCTGCTCATTCTCGAGACGCCCAATCCGGAAAACATCGCTGTGGCGACGTGCAACTTCTATATCGATCCGTCGCACCAGAAGCCGGTGCCTCCGATGCTGCTCTCGTTCGTTGCCGAACACGCTGGGTTCGATCGCGTCAAGGTCGTGCGTCTTCAGGAGCCCGAGGTATTGCGCGACGCGAAAACGAAGGTTCACCTCCTGAACATCCTCGGTAGCGTGAGTCCCGATTACGCGATCGTTGCGCAGAAGGCGGCCAGTTCGGCGCAAGGCGCGTTCGACGCGGCATTCGATGCCGATTACGGCCTGACGATCGATGTCCTTGCGGATCGCTACGAAACACGGCTGGCCTCGAATCTTTCTCATGTCGACGCGAGGGTGGAGCGTGCGGAGGAGGCGCTGCGGCTTTCCGCAGAGCGGTGGAGCGAGCTGGTCGACCGGCTGCAGACGGTGACCGAGCAGTTGAAGTTCGCAGAGGAGCGCTATCAGCGCGTCGAAGAGCGAAACCGGCTGGCTGACGAGCGACGCCAGCTTGTCGACGAGCGCAGCCAACTGGTCGAGGAGCGAAACCAACTGGTCGAGGAGCGAAACCAACTGGTGGACGGAGAGCGCCAGCATGTCGAGCGCCAGGTACTCGAATTGCAGGCACGCCTCGAACAGGCCGAGGCCATGATGCATCAGGCGAATGCGCAACTGCATGCGATGTATCACAGCACGTCGTGGAAAATCACCCGCCCGCTTCGGATCGTCGCGCTCGTGCTGAAGGGGCAAGGGAAGACGGTTTTCAAGGCCGGACTCAAGCGCGTCATTCAGCAGACTGCACGATTCGGCGACGAGCACCCTTCGTTCAGGCGGTTCGCCGTTTCCGTGCTCAACCGTTTTCCCGGTCTCAAGCAACGGCTGATTCCCGTTGTTTCCGGGACGGTGCGTCCCTATTCCGCACGACCCGACGTGCCGCCGGAGAGTCTGAGTCCGCGCGCGCAACAAATTCATGCTGCATTGGCATTTGCAGCGAAGAGCTACAGCAAGAAGGAGGGGGCGTAATGCGGATCGTCATCGATATGCAAGGTGCGCAGAGCACCGGTTCGCGCAATCGAGGCATCGGCCGTTACACCCAGGCGATTGCAAAAGGCCTGGTGCGCAATCGCGGAGAGCACGAGATCTTTCTGGCGCTGAGCGACCTGTTTCCCGAGACCATTGAGCCCATTCGCGAGGCGTTTTCACATGTGCTGCCGCTCGAGAACATTCGGGTCTGGCACGCCGCAGCCCCTGTTTCGCACGTTGAAAAATCGAACGATTGGCGGCGGCATGCGGCGGAACTGGGATTCGAGTCGTTCCTGTGTACATTGAAGCCGGATTTCATCTATGTCACGAGTTTGTTCGAGGGGCTTGGCGACGATGCGGTCACGAGCGTCCATCGACTGCAGCACGATATTCCGGTCGCGGTCACGCTTTACGACCTGATTCCGTATATCAACCCCGATCCGTACCTGAACAATCCGGTCATCAAGTCCTGGTATCTGGAGAAGGTCGACCATTTGCGCCGGGCTGATTTGTGGCTGGGTATTTCGGAGTCCTCGCGTCAAGAGGGCATCAAGTACCTGGGGCTGCCCGCAGACTGCTCGATCAACATCGGCACCGACGCAGACGATGCATTCCAGTCCATCGACGTTTCCCCGGAACGGGAAGCGACGTTGCGCAAGCAATACGGGCTGACGAAACCGTTTGTCCTGTACACCGGCGGCATCGATCACCGCAAGAACGTCGAAGGCCTGATTCGGGCCTATGCGCTTTTGCCTGAAGCGGTACGACGTGATCACCAATTGGCGATCGTGTGCTCGGTGCAGCCCGCGAATCGGCAGGAACTCGAGCGCTTGGCACAGCAGCATGGCCTGAGCCAGGGCGAGGTGGTGCTGACAGGCTTCGTGCCGGACGAGGATTTGCTGTATTTCTACAACCTGTGCACGCTGTTTGTGTTCCCGTCGTGGCACGAGGGTTTCGGTTTGCCCGCATTGGAGGCGATGCGCTGCGGGGCGCCCGTCATCGGCGCCAACACGTCCAGCTTGCCGGAAGTCATCGGTTGGGATGATGCATTGTTCGATCCGCATTCCGACGCGGCGATTGCCGACGCAATACGTCGCGGTCTGACCGATGCGCCGTTCCGCGAAGCATTGATTCGGCACGGGAAAGAGCAGTCGCGCCGCTTCTCGTGGGATGAAAGCGCACGCCGCACCATTGCAGCCATGGAGCAGTGGCATGTTCGGGGCAAGCAGCCCGCGCATCGACAGGAGTCGCGGCGCCCGAAGCTCGCCTATGTTTCTCCGCTGCCGCCTGCTCGCACCGGCATAGCGGACTACAGTGCCGAACTGCTGCCTGAGCTTGCGCATTTCTACGATATCGATGTCATCGTCGATCCGGATACCGCCGGGAATCCGCAGTTCGATGGCGTGATGGTAAGGTCTGCTCAGTGGTTCCTTGACCATGCCGGCTTGTATGACCGTGTGGTCTATCACTTCGGCAATTCGTCCTTCCATCGCTACATGTTTCCGCTTCTGGATGTCATTCCCGGAGTGGTGGTCCTGCATGACTTTTTCCTGTCGGGCATCGTTGCGGAAATGGACGGCCAGGGATGGCGGCCGGGTGGCCTGTCGCAGGCGTTGTATGAGGGCCACGGCTACGCCAGCCTGGCCGAGCGCCATCAAAAAGCGGATCCGGCGGATGTCGTCTGGAAGTATCCGTGCAGCCTGGAGGTGATTCAGAAGAGCCTGGGCCTGATCGTCCACTCCGGGAATTCGAAGCGCCAGGCCATGCGCTGGTATGGCGGCGACCTTGGCGACTGGGTCGAAATTCCCCACATGCGAGACAACGATGTCGACCTCGACCGGGCTGGCGCGCGCGCCGCACTCGGTATTGCGGAAAGCGACTATCTGGTCTGTGCGTTCGGATTGCTGGGGCCGATGAAGCTGAACCTGCAATTGCTGAAGGCATGGGCTGCATCGTGTCTGGCAAAGGACGCGACCTGTCATCTGGTGTTTGTCGGCGAGAACAATCCGGGGCAATACGGGCAGGACGTGTCGCGCCTGATCCGCGAGCTCGGTTCGACCGCCAACGTGCGGATCACGGGCTGGGCGGATATTTCGATTTTCCGCCAGTATCTCGCGGCTGCCGACGTCGGTGTGCAGTTGCGAACCCTGTCCAGAGGTGAAACGTCCGGCACTGTGCTGGATTGCATGAATTACGGCAAGGCCGTCATCGTCAACGCGAATGGCAGCATGGCCGACCTTGACGACGACGCCGTATGGAAACTGCCAGACGCATTTACCGAGCCGCAACTCGTCGAGGCGCTGGAAACCTTGCGCACCGATACCGAGTTGCGGACGAAACTGGGTCGTACCGCGCGGGAGCTCATCGTGAGCCGCCACGCTCCGGATCTGTGTGCGCAAGCGTATCGCGATGCAATCGAGCGCTTCCATGTTGCAGGGTTGGCGCATCCCGCGATACTGGCGCGCGCAGTCGTCGCAGAGGCCGGCACAGCCGAGGACAACCAGTTGCAGCAGGCCGCGGCGGCCATGGCCCGGAACGTCGTGCCGCGCAATGCGAAGCGGCAACTGCTGGTGGATATCTCCGAGCTCGCTCGACACGATGCGAAAAGTGGCATCCAGCGGGTGGTGAGGAGTCTTGTCAAGGAATGGCTGGAGCATCCCCCCGCCGGGTTCAGGGTGGAGCCGGTTTATGCGACGGCGGCGCAGTCGTATACTTATGCCCGCCGATTCACCGCCGAGCTGATGGGTTTCGAAGACGCGTGGCTGCATGACGCGCCTGTCGATTACGGGCCCGGCGACATCTTTCTCGGCCTGGACCTCGCGCCAGAGCTCGTGCCTGCGCAGCGGGCGTTCTACCAGAAGCTCCGGCACCAGGGCGTGCAGGTCAAGTTTGTCGTGTACGACCTGCTGTGTATTTTCCTGCCCCAATATTTCGGTCCCGGCGTTGCCGAGAATTTCGCCAAGTGGCTGGACGTCGTCGCGGAGAGCGACGGTGCGTTCTGCATTTCGGAGGCCGTCGCGGGCGATCTGGCTCGATGGATGGCGCAACATGCGCCGGAGCGCGCAGCCCGCTTCGCGATCGACTGGTTCCACCTGGGTGCGGATATTCAAAATTCCGTCGCATCGACGGGGCTTCCTGCCGATGCCGGGAACTTGCTGGCGACGCTGAAGAAATCACCGTCCTTCCTGATGGTCGGGACGCTGGAGCCTCGCAAGGGGCATGCGCAGATCCTGGATGCATTCGAACGGCTGTGGCAGGAAAATCGGCAGGTCAACCTTGTCCTGGTGGGCAAGCAAGGCTGGTTGGTAGGGGATCTGGTCCCGCGGCTGAAGAGGCATCCGGAACTCGGCCGGCGCCTGTTCTGGCTGGAGGGTATCAGCGACGAATATCTGGAAGCGCTTTACGCCGCATCGTCGTGCTTGATCGCCGGCTCATACGGAGAGGGCTTCGGCCTTCCGCTGATCGAGGCGGCTCAACACGGGATTTCCATCATTGCCCGGGATATCCCCGTGTTTCGGGAAGTCGCGGGAGATCACGCCTATTATTTCTCCAGTGAGACCGGGCAGGATCTGGCCGTTGAAATCAACGCCTGGCTGGAACTTGAAAGCAGGGGGCAGGCGCCTTCGTCCGAAGGCATGGCTTATTTGACCTGGGCCCAAAGTTCTCGCGACCTGGCGAAGCTTTTTACAAAAAGCGCATCACTTTCGTAAGGAAAGAGCATCACTATGAAGACAGTCATCATCACCGGCATCACCGGCCAGGACGGCGCCTATCTCGCCGAACTCCTGCTCGACAAGGGCTACACCGTTTACGGTACCTATCGTCGCACCAGCTCGGTGAATTTCTGGCGTATCGAAGAGCTGGGCATCGCCAAGCATCCGAACCTGCACCTGGTCGAATACGACCTGACCGACCTGTCGGCGAGCATTCGCCTGCTGCAGACGACCGGCGCGACCGAGGTGTACAACCTCGCGGCGCAGAGCTTCGTCGGCGTGTCGTTCGACCAGCCGGTCACGACCGCCGAGATCACCGGCGTCGGTCCGCTGAACCTGCTCGAGGCGATCCGCATCGTCAATCCGAAGGTTCGCTTCTACCAGGCAAGCACGTCCGAAATGTTCGGCAAGGTGCAGGCGATTCCGCAGATCGAATCGACGCCGTTCTATCCGCGCAGCCCGTATGGCGTGGCGAAGCTGTATGCGCACTGGATCACGGTGAACTACCGCGAGAGCTACGACATCTTTGGTTGCAGCGGGATCCTGTTCAATCACGAATCGCCGCTGCGCGGCCGCGAATTCGTCACGCGCAAGATCACCGATTCCGTCGCCAAGATCAAGCTCGGCCAGCTCGACGTGCTCGAACTGGGCAACATGGACGCGAAGCGCGACTGGGGCTTTGCGAAGGAATATGTCGAAGGTATGTGGCGCATGCTGCAGGCCGACGAACCGGATACGTTCGTGCTGGCCACGAACCGTACCGAAACCGTGCGCGACTTCGTGCGCATGGCATTCAAGGCGACCGGCGTCGACCTCGAATTCAAGGGCAGCGATGTGAACGAGATCGCCGTCGATGTCGCAACCGGCAAGACGGTGGTTCGCGTCAATCCGAAGTTCCATCGCCCGGCCGAGGTCGACCTGCTGATCGGCAATCCGGAGAAGGCGAAGCAGAAGCTGGGCTGGGAGCCGAAGACAACGCTCGAGCAGCTGTGCGCGATGATGGTTGAAGCGGATCTGCGACGCAATGAACTCGGCTTCTCGTTCTGACGTGCCGCGCGCGCTGGTCACGGGGCTCGGCGGCTTTACCGGCGACTATCTGGCGCAGTCGCTGAGGGCGGCTGGCTATCGTGTATTCGGCACCGCGCACGGTGCCGAAGCGATCGGGTCCGACATGTATCGGGTGGATCTGTGCGACCGCGCGGAACTGGCGAAAGTCGTCGCCGACGTACGGCCGGACGTGGTCGCGCATCTCGCCGCGATCGCGTTCGTCGCGCACGGTGACGCCGACGCGATCTATCGCACGAACGTGGTCGGCACGCGCAACCTGCTGGAGGCGCTTGCTAACCAGGAAAGCCGTCCGAAAGCGGTTTTGCTCGCCAGCAGCGCCAACATCTATGGCAACGCGGCGGTCGAGGTCATCGATGAATCCGTCGAGCCGAATCCGGCGAACGACTACGCGGTCAGCAAGCTGGCGATGGAGTACATGGCGCGCCTCTGGCACGACAAACTGCCGATCGTCGTTGCACGCCCGTTCAACTACACGGGCGTCGGCCAGTCGCCGCAGTTCCTGCTGCCGAAGATCGTCGGCCATTTCCAGCGCGGCGAGCGCGTGATCGAGCTCGGCAACATCGATGTCGAGCGCGATTTTTCCGATGTGCGCCGCGTGGTGGACGCGTACCGGCGCCTGCTGCAACTCGCGCCTGCCGGCGGCGTGTTCAACGTCTGCTCCGGCCGGGCGGTGTCGTTGAAGTCGGTGATCGCGCTGATGGAGCAGATCGCCGGCTACTCGATCGAGGTGCGCGTCAATCCGGCTTTCGTGCGCGCGAATGAAGTGCGCCGATTGCAGGGCGACGGCACGCGGTTGCAGGCCGCAGTCGGGCCGCTCGAGGATATTCCGCTGGAAAGCACGCTGCGCTGGATGTTTGGCGGAGGGCGTGGGTGAAGGTAGGTTTCGGCACGACTGCGCTTGCCCGGAGCAGTGCGCATGGCGGTGTTGACGGCATCGGTTCGTATACGCGCGAATTGGGGCGGGCGCTGCTGGCGCGGGGCGGGATCGGCCTCGTTCCCGCGGGCTTCGGTGCGGTTGTCGGCAACGATGTGTTTCCGGGGGCTCGGCCGCCGGTCAATCTCGGTCGGCATGAGGTCGCGACGGTGCTGGGCGCGGTGACACCCTGGACGTCCATCGACGAAAGGGCGCTGCGCGCAGAAAGCGTGGACGTGTTCCATGCGACGGATCACCTGATTCCCAAACTGTCTTCGGCACCGGTCATCGCGACGCTGATGGACGCAATTCCGCTGTCGCATCCGGAATGGACGACGATCCGACTGGCGGCGCTGCGCCGCTGGTTACTGCGCCGCTCGGGAACCTGGGCTGATCATGTGATCACGATTTCCGATTATTCGAAGCGGGAAATCGTCGAGCATTTCGGCATCGCGCCGGAACGGATTTCCGTCGTTCCGCTGGGCGTGCATCCTCGTTTCTTCGAACGGATCGATCAGGCCGAGCGCGCCGAAGTACTGAAGCGGCTTGGCTTGCCGGCGCAATTCTTCCTGTGTGTGGGGACGCTGCAACCGCGGAAGAATCTCGAGCGGGTACTCGACGCGCACGCGGGCTTGCCGGCGGACCTGCGCCGTGCGATACCGCTGGTCATCGTCGGACGCGCCGGGTGGGGCTGCGAGCAACTCGTCGCGCGTTTGGGCGCGGGCGGTGACGGCAACGTTCGCTGGCTCCAGTATCTGCCCGATCACGACGTGCGCGCGCTGATGCAGTCGGCCAGCGCGCTCGTGTTCGCGTCGCTGTGCGAAGGTTTCGGGCTGCCTGTCGTGGAAGCCTTCGCGTCGGGATTGCCGGTCGTGGCGTCCAGCACGACATCCGTTCCCGAAGTCGCGGGCGATGCGGCGATTCTGGTCGATCCGTCTCGTACCGACGAGATAGCGGACGGCATGAGAATGATCGTCGAGCAGGAGGGCAAGGCCGATATGCTCCGCGGAGCCGGACTCGCGCGTGCGCGGGAACTGAACTGGTCGGCATGCGCCGAGAAGACGGTGGCCGTGTACGAAGCCGTTCTGCGCGGGACGCGTTATTCATGAGTCAATTCGCTTCGAGGAGCGTCGCGTGAAGTTGGGGGTGGATATCACCTGGATGGTGGGCAATTACCGCGGCATGGGGCGCTACGCGCGACAACTGGTGGAGCCGGTCAGCGCGTCGGTGCTGGGCCTCGGTCCCAGCGGCGTGCATGCGGACGACTGGCCGTGCGTCAGCGCAGGGCGCGGCTTCTTCCCATGGTGGGAGCAGGTCGAGTTGCCGCGCCGGTGCCGTGAACAGAAGCTCGACTATTTGCTGTGTCCGTACAACACGGGGCCGTTGCAATCCACCGGCAACACGCGGATCGTCGCGGTCGTCCATGACCTGATCTACCTGAAGCCCTGGAATGTGCTGCCGCCGGCGCGATCGCCGTATCAGACCGCCGGGCGCATCTATCGTCGCCAGGTGGTGCCGAGGCTCGTGCGTCGGGCCGACGCCGTGTTGACGATCTCTCGGTTCACGCAGCTGGAGCTGATGGAGCGGTTCGGGTTGCGTGAGGCGGACGTCCCCGTCATTCCGTGCATGATTGCGGATGACTGGTTCGCGCCGCCGGTGAGTCAGGTTGCGCGCGAGCCTTACTTGTTCACGGTCGCGGGGGAGGCGCCGAGCAAGAACGTCGATCGGCTGTTACAGGCCTTTGCCGTGGCGCGCCCCGCACTCGGTGACGATGCACGGCTGAGGATCGCAGGGATCAAGTCCGACCATCACACCCATTTCCTCGCACGGGCGGACGCACTCGGGCTGACGGGCGTCGTCGAACTGCTTGGCTATGTGTCGCGGGAGGAGTTGCGCGAGCATTACCGCCGAGCCCGCGCATTCATTTTTGCGTCGTTGTTCGAAGGGTTCGGAATTCCGTTGCTGGAGGCGATGGCCTCGGGTACGCCCGTCGCGTGCAGCAACACGACGTCGATGCCCGAGATCGCTGGTGAGTGCGGCCTGCAGTTCGATCCCTATTCGGTGGAAGACATGGCGGAACAGATCCGCAGGGTGTGGGACGACAGCACGCGATTCGACGTGGCGGCCGGTGCCGGGATGGACCGCGCACGCACCTTCTCAGCATCGGCCGTTCGTCCTTCGATTCAGGATTTCTGGGCGCGTCTGTCATGAGCCAGGACAGGAAGAAGCTGCTGGTGCTGACGCCCCGGTTTCCGTATCCGGTAATCGGCGGCGACAAGCTGCGGATCTATCACCTCTGCCGCGTATTGTCCCGCCATTACTCGCTGACGCTGCTGAGTCTGTGCGAGAGCGACGAAGAGATGCACGCCGCGTTACCCGACGATGGCGTGTTCGACCGGGTCGAACGGGTCTTGCTGTCCCGTCGGCGATCCTACATCAACACGCTGCTCGCGCTGCCCACGCGCACGCCGCTGCAGGTGGCGTACTACCGGAGTCGCGCATTTGCGGCGGCCGTATCGCGATTGCTGCCGTCGCACGACGGCGCATTCGTGCATCTCGTGCGCTGCGCGGAGTATGTCCGCCGGTCGGACAAGCCGCGCATCCTGGAAATGACCGATGCGATCTCGCTCAACTACAGCCGCGTGAAGCAGTTGAAGAAAGCGCGCGGGTTGAAGTCGCGCGTGTTCGGCATCGAGGCGAGGCGCCTGCTCGACTACGAGCGCACGATCGTCGACGATTTCGACCTGTCGGTGCTGGTTTCCAGGACCGACCGCGATTACCTGTTTCCCGGCGCGTCCGCCGGGAAGGTGATGGTGTGCTCGAACGGCGTTGATCTGTCGAACTTGCCGTATACCGCACGCAGCATGGCGAGCCGCATCCTGGTTTTCATCGGCGACATGCGCACCGTCCAGAACCAGGACATGTGCCACTTTTTCGCCGAAGCGGTGCTGCCGTTGCTGCGCAAGCGTGCCGACTATCGCTTCCGGATCGTGGGGTCCATCGCACCCGCGCTGGCCGAG
Organism: Burkholderia sp. AU31652; assembly: GCF_002223155.1. NCBI lineage: Bacteria > Pseudomonadati > Pseudomonadota > Betaproteobacteria > Burkholderiales > Burkholderiaceae > Burkholderia > Burkholderia sp. AU31652. The sequence goes on from NZ_NKFG01000003.1 coordinate 409,509, forward strand.
CAGTTTCGCGCGTACGACGGCGTCGACGTGACCGGCCGGGTCGAGTCAGTCGCGCAGGCCACGTCCGACGGCGCGATCGGCGTGTGCCCGATGCGCATCGGCGCCGGCGTGCAGAACAAGATTCTCGAGTACATGGCGCTCGGGTTGCCTGTCGTCACCACGTCGCTCGGGTACGAGGGCTTGGGCGCGGAAAGTGGCCGGGATCTGCTGATCGCCGATACGCCGGGAGAATTCGTCAGTCGTATCGAGCGGCTCGTCGCCGACGAGCCCGCGGCGGTCGAGATGGCTGGGCACGCGCGCGCCTTCGTCGAGCGCGAGCACGGATGGGAGCGGATGATTGCGCCGCTCGTTGATCGCATCGGTGCGTTGCTGGCCTGAAGGAAGGCCCGTCCGCTTTGCGCGCTACCGCGCGAGACGGGCGGCCCCGGTTTGGTTGTGGCGCGGCGGCAAGGTTACAATGGCCGCGCAGGCACGATATGCCCCCGGATGCCAGCCGGGCGGCGCCGATCGATGACGGCGCCAGCGATCGGCCTTCTCCCTGTCTTCGAGATCCTGACGTGTTCGTTTTCGTCCCCCTTGCAGTTCCCCCGTGCCGGTCGTGCGCGGATAGTCGTGCGCATTGGCAGGCGTTGCCTGCGTGCGCCATCCGAGGTTGCACACCGCTTCGCCGAGCCGTCAGCCCGCAAGGCCGGAGATGGCGATGACTCATCTCGTCATCACCGGCGCGAATGGTTTCGTCGGCCGGGCAGTCTGCCGCCGCGCGCTGGCAGCCGGGCATACGGTGACCGCACTGGTACGGCGCCCCGGTGGCTGCATCGACGGCGTGCACGAGTGGGTGCACGCCACCGCCGATTTCGACGGTCTGGACGAAGGCTGGCCGGAAGGTCTGGCCGCCGATTGCGTGATCCATCTCGCCGCCCGCGTGCACGTGATGCGCGACGAGTCGCCCGACCCCGATGCCGCGTTCGACGCCACTAACGTCGCTGGTACCTTGCGTCTCGCGCAGGCGGCACGCAATCACGGCGTACGCCGCGTCGTGTTCGCGAGCAGCATCAAGGCGGTCGGCGAGGGCGACGGTGGTGTGCCATTGTCGGAAGCGACCGAACCCGATCCGCAGGATGCTTACGGCCGTTCGAAACTGCGCGCGGAGCGGCAACTCGCGCAGTTCGGTGCGTCGGCAGGGCTCGACGTTGTCGTCGTGCGACCGCCGCTCGTCTACGGGCCGACCGTCCGTGCCAATTTCCTGAGGATGCTGGACGCGGTCGCGCGCGGGATGCCGTTGCCGCTCGGAGCCGTGTCGGCGCGGCGCAGCATCGTATTCGTCGAAAACCTTGCCGACGCGCTGCTGCACTGCGCCATCGATCCGCGCGCGGCCGGCGAATGCTTCCATGTTGCCGACGACGACGCGCCGTCGGTCGCGGACCTGTTGCGCCTCGTCGGCGATGCGCTCGGCAAGCCGGCACGCCTGCTTGCGGTGCCGCCGGCCCTGCTGCGCGTGGCTGGCAAGCTGACCGGCCGCAGTGCGGCCGTCGATCGCCTGACGGGCAGCCTGCAGCTCGACACGGGCCGGATCAGGCGCGTGCTCGACTGGCAGCCGCCCTATACGACCCGCCAGGGCCTCGAAGCGACCGCCGCATGGTATCGTTCGCGCGATACACGAAAATAAGGCCACATGCTTCTCGCGAACCCCACCTGGCTCACCGCAGCTGCGGTGGCCCTGGCCGCCGCACTCGCTTCGACGACGATTCTTCGTACGTTGCTTGCCACCGGCCTGGCCTGGCGCCTCGCAACCGATATTCCGAACGACCGTTCGCTCCATACGCTGCCGACCCCACGCGTCGGCGGATGGGGCATCGTGCCGGTGTGCGTTGTCGCATTGCTGGCGCTCACGCCGCGACTGTGGCTGATTGCCGCCGCCGCCGCAGGGCTGGCCGCCATGTCGCAGATCGACGACCGGCGCGGGCTGCCGGCCCGCGTGCGGTTCTCGGCGCACCTTGCGGCAGTCGTCGCGCTGATCGTCGTGTTTCCGGCCGACGCGCCTTGGTGGCTGCTCGCCGGCGTGGGTTTCGCGATGGTCTGGCTGACGAACCTGTACAACTTCATGGATGGCGCCGACGGCCTTGCGGGCGGCATGGCGCTGTTCGGCTTCGGCGGATACGCGGTCGCGGCGCTCGATGGCGTCCATGCGTCGCCCGATCTTGTCGTGGCTGGCGCGGCGGTTGCCGGTGCGGCGTTGGGTTTCCTGCTGCTCAACTTTCATCCGGCACGGCTGTTTCTCGGCGATGCCGGCTCGATTCCGCTCGGATTCCTGGCTGGCGCGCTGGGCTACTGGGGCTGGCGTACCAACGCCTGGCCGATCTGGTTTCCCGCGATGGTGTTCGCTCCCTTTATCGTTGACGCATCTGTAACACTTTTGAGACGTCTGTTACGCGGAGAAAAGTTCTGGCAAGCGCACCGTGAGCACTATTATCAAAGGATGGTTCGATCGGGCGTCAGTCACGGTCGGACCGCTCTATATTGGTACCTCATCATGCTCGCGGGCATAATTCTCGCCGTGTGGGCAAAGGGCCGCCCCGAACTGCAGCAGTGGCTGTCGTTCTTCGCTTGGTACGGCGTCCTGGCATGCTTCGGATGGTTGATCGACATGCGTTGGCGCCGGTTCCAGGCAGCCGCCGAAAACAACTCTTGAGGTTTCCTGCCGATGTTGCGATCCAAAGCATCGTGGCTGTCGCTGAGTGCTTTCCTGTTCGACCTGACGGCGGTCATCGCCGCATGGTTGTTCGCTTATCTCGTTCGTTTCAATGGCAGCGTTCCGCATGATTTCCTGAGCGGTGCGCTGATGGCGCTCACGTGGGTGCTGCCCGTCTACGCGCTGATGTTTCGCGGGTTCGGCCTGTATCGCGGGCTTTGGGTGTTCGCGAGCCTGCCCGACCTGATGCGCATCGCGAAGGCGGTGGTCGGCGGCGGTGTGATCGTGATGATCGGCGCCGTGATGTTCCAGCCGCAGCCGATCATTCCGCGCTCGGTGCTGCTCGTGTCGCCCCTGATGCTGTTCCTCGCGATGGGCGGCGCACGCGCGCTGTATCGCGCGACGAAGGAGTATTACCTGTACGGCGGGCTCGTCGGGAAGGGCAAGCCGGTGCTGGTGCTCGGTGCCGGTACGGCCGGCGCGAGCCTCGCGCGCGAACTGTCGCGTTCCGGCGAATGGCGCCTCGTCGGCCTGCTCGACGACGACGTCGTAAAACAGGGCCGCGAAATCTACGGCCACAAGGTGCTGGGCTCGTTCAACGACCTCAAGCACTGGACCGACGCAATGAAGGTCGAATACGCAATCATCGCGATTCCATCGGCGTCCGTCGAGACGCAGCGTCGCGTCGCGACGCTGTGCGTGCGGGCCGGCGTGAAGGCGATGGTGCTGCCGTCGCTGACCGCGCTGATGCCAGGGCAGGGCTTCCTGTCGCAGGTGCGAAACATCGATCTCGAGGATCTGCTCGGCCGCGATGCCGTGACGATCGACACGCCGCACGTCGAGGCGCTGCTGCGCGGCCGCGTCGTGATGGTGACGGGCGCGGGCGGGTCGATCGGCTCCGAGCTCTGCCGGCAGATCCTGCGCTTCGCGCCCGCGCAACTCGTCGCGTTCGACCTGTCCGAGTATGCGATGTACCGGCTGACCGAGGAGTTGCACGAGCGCTTCCCGGATCTCCCGGTCGTGCCGATCATCGGCGACGCGAAGGATTCGCTGCTGCTCGACCAGGTGATGTCGCGTCATGCGCCGCACATCGTGTTCCACGCGGCCGCCTACAAGCACGTGCCGCTGATGGAGGAGCACAACGCCTGGCAGGCGCTGCGCAACAATGTGCTCGGCACCTATCGCGTGGCCCGCGCGGCGATCCGCCACGATGTGCGTCACTTCGTGCTGATCTCGACCGACAAGGCCGTCAATCCGACCAACGTGATGGGCGCGAGCAAGCGCTTGGCCGAAATGGCCTGCCAGGCGTTGCAGCAGACGAGCGGGCGTACGCAGTTCGAGACGGTGCGCTTCGGTAACGTGCTCGGCAGCGCGGGCAGCGTGATCCCGAAGTTCCAGCAGCAGATCGCGAAGGGCGGCCCGGTCACGGTCACGCACCCGGAGATCACGCGCTTCTTCATGACGATCCCGGAAGCATCGCAGCTGGTGCTGCAGGCGTCCAGCATGGGGCATGGCGGCGAGATCTTCATTCTCGACATGGGCGAGCCGGTGAAGATCGTGGATCTCGCATGCGACCTGATCCGCCTGTACGGTTTCTCGGAAGAGCAGATTCGGATCGAGTTCACCGGGCTGCGGCCCGGCGAGAAGCTCTACGAGGAGTTGCTGGCGGACGACGAGGCGACGACGCGCACGCCGCATCCGAAGCTGCGGATCGCGCGGGCGCGGGAAGTGCCGGACAATTTCCTCGACGAGCTGCTGCCGTGGCTGATGCAGCATCGTGTCCTGCCCGATGACGAAGTGCGGCGCGACCTGCGGCGCTGGGTGCCGGAATACCAGACGGCCGTAGCTCCCGTGTTGCAGAGTGTCCCGTCGGTGCGTGCGGCATCGAACGGGTGATACCGTCCCGGGTGGTGAACAGTGCCGCAAGACGAAAAAAGCGCCCCGCGGGGCGCTTTTTTCATGCCGGGCCGAGAACGGCTCAGCGACTGGGCCGGTGCTTGCGCACCACCATCCACCTCGGCGCGCGGAACCGCACGATGCTGAGGTACAACCACACGTAAGTCAGCGCGAACAGCACGACGAACACGAACAGGTGCACCGTGTGCCGCCAGAACAGCGTCGCGGGTATCACCGCGACGAGGCACAGCAGCCACAGGTACGGCGACGTCAGCGAATTGCGGCGCGTCAGGTCGTGCGCGTGCTTCGTGCCGACGGCCCAGCGCATCAGCCGCTTGTACACGAGCATGTGCAGGTGCACGCCGTCCGGAATCCCGGGCGACATCCCGCGGATGAACTTCTTCCGGTAGATCGAAAAGCAGGTCTCGAAGATCGGGTACATGAACAGCAGCACCGGGTACCACGCGGACACCTCGCGGTTGCGCATCACGAGCATGATCGCGAGTTCGGCGAGCATAAAGCCGATGAAATACGCGCCGCCGTCGCCGAGGAAGATCAGCCCGGCCGGGAAATTCCACAGGAAGAAGCCGAGCACGGCGCCCATCATGATGATCGAAGCGGACATCACGACCGGATCGTTCACATGGAACGCGACATACGCGAGCGATGCGAACATCATGAAGCTGACCATCGACGCGAGCCCGTTGAAGCCGTCGATGATGTTGATCGCGTTCGCGAGCGCCGCGACCGCCAGCACCGTGATGAACGCCGAAATGACCACGTAGCCGAGCAGGAAGTCGAGCGGCGGCACGCTGATGCGCTTGACCGCGATGCCCAGCAGCCAGAACGCCAGCGCGGCCGCACCCATCGTGCAGAGCAGCCGCGCGCGCGGCGACACGCGCTTGGTCAGATCCTCGACGAGGCCTGACAGGAACGCCGGCATTCCGCAGGCAACGATCCCGAGAATGCTGCCGGCGATCGTCGGATAGCGCCGGGACAGGATCAGCGCGGCAATGACGACGCCCGCGAGGATCCCGATGCCCCCGACCCGCGGCACGGGCCGCACGTGGAATTTCTGCACGCCGGCCAGGTCGCTGTCGATCGAGAATTTCTCGTGAAGGTGCGCATAGCGCACGATGAACAGCGTGACGAGCAGGGAGACGATGAAGCCGGACGCGAAGCTGAGCATGGGATCGCTCGAAAAATGGACAGCGGATTATACAAAACCGCGCGGGTTGCCCTCCTGCCATCGCCAGTGGTCGGCACACATTTCTTCGATGCCGAGCGTTGCGCGCCAGCCGATGATGTCGGCCGCGGCCTGCGGGTTCGCGTAGCACTCGGCGATGTCTCCCGGGCGGCGCGCGACGAGCTCGTACGGCACCGGGCGGCCCGATGCCTTCTCGAACGCACGCACGACTTCCAGCACGCTGTAGCCCTGGCCCGTGCCGAGGTTCACGACGAAGCTCGCGTCGCGCTTCGCCAGTGCGTCGAGCGCGGCGATGTGCCCCTTCGCGAGATCGACGACGTGGATGTAGTCGCGCACGCCGGTGCCGTCCGGCGTCGGGTAGTCGGAGCCGAACACGCGCAGCTTTTCCAGCTTGCCGACCGCAACCTGTGCGACGTACGGCATCAGGTTGTTCGGGATGCCGGCCGGATCCTCGCCGATCAGCCCGCTCGCGTGCGCGCCGACCGGGTTGAAGTAGCGCAGCGTCGCGATCCGCCACGTCGGGTCCGAGACTTCGAGATCGCGCAGGATCTGCTCGGCGATCAGCTTCGACTGGCCATACGGGTTCGTCGCGGACAGCGGGAACGATTCGTCGATCGGCGAGCGCTCGGGCACGCCGTATACGGTCGCGGACGAGCTGAACACGAACTGCCTGACGTTGCGCTCGCGCATCACCTTGAGCACGGCGAGCAGGCCGCCGATGTTGTTCTGGTAGTACTCGAGCGGCTTCGCGACCGATTCACCGACGGCCTTGAGCGCCGCGAAATGGATCGTGCCGGTGATCGGGTGTGCATCGAATACCTTGGCGAGCGCGGCTTCGTCGCACACGTCGACCTGATGGAACGCGGGCGTCTTGCCCGTGATCCGCTCGATGCGGCGCACGGATTCGGCCTTGCTGTTGACGAGGTTGTCGACGATCACGACGTCGTAGCCGTTGTCGAGCAGCTCGACGGCCGTGTGCGAGCCGATGTAGCCCGCGCCGCCGGTGACGAGGATGGTGCCTTTAGCGGTCATTGCAGATGCGCTCCTTCAGAGTGTGAATCCGGTCAACGAATGGATGGTCTCCCGATAGCGCTCGACGACCTGTTGCTCGTCGAACTCCGCCGCGACCTTTTGCCGGCCGCGTGCGCCCATCGCTGCTCGGCCTTCCGGTCCGAGCGCGATCATGCGATTCAGTTGCTCCGCGAGGCTCGCGCTGTCGCGCACGCGGCACAGGAACCCCGTGTCGCCGTCGGCGACGACGTCGCGGCAGCCCGGCACGTCGGTCGCGACGATCGGGCGGCCCATCGCCGACGCTTCCATCAGCGTGCGCGGCACGCCTTCGCGGTACGACGGCAGCACGACGCAGTCGGCCGCCGCGATGTGCGGGCGCACGTCGTGCGCTTCGCCGAGATACTCGATCACGCCTTCGCCGGCCCACGCATCGACGTCCGCGCGGCCGATCGCGCTTGGATTGTCGACGCCGAGCGGCCCGAGCAGCTGGAAGCGCGCGTTCGGGAAGCGCGCGCACACGATGCGCGCGGCCTCCACGTATTCGCGCACGCCCTTGTCCCACAGCAGCCGCCCGATCAGGATGAAGACGGGCGCGTCGCCGGCGGGCAGCGGCACGGGCGCGAACTGTTCGAGATCGACGCCTTCGCCGTGCAGCAGCCGCGCGCGATCGGGATGCGCAAGCAATTGTTCGTCGGTGAAGGTCGCGAGATCGTCGCGGTTGAGGAACCACACTTCACGCGGGAAGCGGAACGCAAACCGGTACAGGCGCTTCGCGACGCTCGCCGCGCGACTCTTCTGGATGAAGACGTAGCCGAGCCCGGTCGTCACCGCGATCGACGGCACGCGCGCGAGCCACGCGGCGACCGAGCCGTAGATGTTCGGCTTGATCGTGTAATGGAACACGAGATCGGGCTTCAGCGCGCGGTAGTGACGCACCAGCGCGGCGAGCGTGCCGAGATCCTCGCGCGGGCTCGTGCCTTTCGAGGCAACCGCGAGCGCCACGTAGCGGCAGCCCATCTGCTCGAGCAAGGGCACCGTGCGGTCGTGCGGCGCAATGACGATGACCTCGGCGCCGCGCGCGACGAGCGCACGGATCAGCCCGTGGCGATACGTGTAGATCGCCCAGGCCGTGTTGCAGACGAGCGCGATGCGCAGCGGGGAGGTGACGGACATGAAAAAAAGAATAAATAAAGCGTCGAAATTGCCGAAAGGGCCGGATGCGCGTCAGGCGGACGGCCGCGCGGCGAACAGCGTCTGCTTGATCCGCTGCAACGTGCGATACGGCGTCACGAAATGCAGCAGGTTCTTGGCGAGGCCGGCCCAGTCGTACGGGTTCAGCGCGTTGAAGTGGCTCAGCAGCAGCGTGAGCGTCGACACCAGCTGGCGCCGGCGCTTGGTCGCACTGATCCCGCCCTCGTTCAATTCGTAATAGAGGCCGAGTTCCGGCAGGTTCGCGCAATCGTAGCGTTGCATTAACCGTAAAAAAAGATCGAGATCCTCGGCCGCACGGTATTTCGCCCGATAGTTCCCCACTTCCCGCACGGCGTCGATGCGCAGCATCACCGACGGATGCACGAGCGGCGAGCGCAGGAAGCGCGTGCGGCGCAGCGTGCGCGGATCCGCGGGCGGGGTCAGCATGAAGCGCGGCTCGCCGGCGCGGGACACGACTTGCGTCCACATGCCGACGCAGGCCACGCGCGGGTGGGCGCCGAGATACGCGCGCTCCTTCGCGAGGCGCTGCGGCGCGGCGAGATCGCCCGCGTCGATGCGCGCGGCATAGCGGAAGCCGCGCGCGGCGAGCGCGTCGATGCCGGCCGCGAGCGCACGCTCGATGCCGCCGTTCTGCGGCATGCGCAGCACGTCGATCATGAGGCCGGGCAGGTCGGGCGCGACGATCGGCGGCGTGCTGCCGTCATCGACGATCAGCACGTGCACGGGCGTGTCCTCGCGAAACGATGCGAGGGTCCGAACGACGTCGTCGTGCCCGTTGTAGGCCGGCATCAGTACGGCCACGTCGTCGAGCGGGGTCGGGCAATCAGGGGACGTCATGGTCGCAGCTTGAAACGGATGTAATAAAAATTGACGGCGGCGGCGGCCAGGTAGCCGGCCGCCAGCCCGACGAGCGCGCCGTACAGGCCGAGCCGCGGGATCGCGAACAGGTTGACGAGCGCCGCGATCGCGAGCGCGAGCAGCCATTTCGACAGCAACACGAATTTTGCTTGATATTTGAGAACGATAAGATTGCCTATCGCCTCGATGCCGGCGGGCACCGACAGCCAGACCGCCCAGCGGAAGATGTCGACCGAGGCTTCGTAGCCGTGGCCGAACACCTTGCCGACGATCAGCGGGGCGGCGGCGTCGAGCACGAGCGCGCCGGCCGTCATCAGGCCGGCCGTCATCGCGATCAGCCGGACGATGTTGCGGCGCAGCCGCGCGATGTCCTGCACGCGGTAGACGAAGGCGGGCGCGATCGTCTGCGCGAGCATCAGCGCGAGCGTGATCCAGTTCTCGTTGAGCTGCTGCGCGGCCGAGTAGCGGCCGAGATCGGCGAACGAGACGTGACGCTCGAGCATCAGGCGGTCGAGCTTCAGGAACAGGTACATGCAGATGAGGCCGAGCCAGAACACGGTGCCGGCCGTTGCAAAGTGCCTGAACAGCGGTTTGTCGAACGTCCAGCCGAGCGCGCCGCCGTTACGATGCCGGTAGTACAGCAGCAGCGCGAAGCCGATGGCGGCCGCTTCGAGCGCCCACAGCCACGCTAAGCGGGCGGGGCCCGCGGCCGCGCGGACCAGCAGCCAGACGAGCAGCGCCTTCACCAGCGCGGTGACCATGCTGGTGACGAGCTGCGGCTTGCTGTAGGTCATGCTCTGCAGCCACGCGTTGATGACGCCGACGAGCGGCTCGCGGAACACCATCGTGACCGCGAGGCCCGCGAGCATCGCGCCGACCAGCGGATCGAAGGCGCCCGCGGCGATCGCGATCCAGGTCGCGACGAGCGCGGCGACGGAGACGGCGATGCGCAGCGCGAATGCGCTGCCGAGCACCGCGCCGAGCTGGGCGGGCGGGCGCTGGACGATGGTCGGGACGAGGATTTCCGCGCCGCACACCCAGGTGAGCGGCGCCAGTACGAGGAGGAGCGTATTCGCATACTGCCATTTGCCGAACACATCTGGCCCGAAATAACGGGCCAGCAGGCCGCTGATCGCGATCGCGACGCCGATCTGCGTGAGCCGCTCGAGCCCCAGCCAGACGAGATTCGCGACGGCCTTCGCGACGTCCGGGTTGCCGAAGCGCTTCAGCATGCGCGGCAGCGGCGTGCGCGCGAGGCGGCCGGCAGGGCGCCCGGGGGCTGCAGGTTGGCGGCGACGGGACGGCTAGGCATTAAAATGGGCGGTATGCGCGTCATCAAAACCCGCGATTATAAGTGGGATCGGGGTCGCTCCCGCCGTTCCGCGCCAGCGGTTTCACGCCGTGCCGGGCCGCATGTATCATGCGCGGCACCGGCGAGCGGCGGCCAGGCAAGCCAGACATTTTTCCATGCACGCAACTGAGAGAAGAGAATCGATGATCTCCCAATCCATCTTCAAGGCATATGACATTCGTGGCGTGGTCGGCAAGACGCTCGACAACGACACCGCGCGCGGGATCGGCCGGGCATTCGGCAGCGAAGTGCGTGCGCAGGGCGGCGATGCGGTCGTCGTCGCGCGCGACGGCCGCCTGTCCGGGCCGGACCTCGTCGGCGCGCTGGCCGACGGCCTGCGTGCGGCGGGCGTCGACGTCGTCGACGTCGGCATGGTGCCCACGCCGGTCGGCTATTTCGCGGCGAACGTCCCGCTCGCGCTGAAGGGCGGCGAGCGCCGCGTCGATTCGTGCATCGTCGTCACGGGCAGCCACAACCCGCCCGACTACAACGGCTTCAAGATGGTGCTGCGCGGCGCCGCGATCTACGGCGAGCAGATCCAGGCGCTGTATCAGCGCATCGTCGACGAGCGCTTCGAGACGGGCAACGGCTCGTACGAACAGTTCGACGTGGCCGATCAATACATCGCGCGCATCGTCGGCGACATCAAGCCGGCCCGCCCGATGAAGCTCGTCGTCGACGCCGGCAACGGCGTGGCCGGCCCGCTGGCGACGCGCCTGTTCAAGGCGCTCGGCTGCGAGCTCGTCGAGCGCTTCACCGACATCGACGGCACGTTCCCGAACCACCACCCGGATCCCGCCCATCCGGAAAACCTGCAGGACGTGATCCAGGCGCTGAAGGACACCGACGCCGAGATCGGCTTCGCGTTCGACGGCGACGGCGACCGCCTCGGCGTCGTCACGAAGGACGGCCAGATCATCTATCCGGACCGCCAGCTGATGCTGTTCGCGGAAGAAGTGCTGTCGCGCAACCCGGGCGCGCAGATCATCTACGACGTGAAGTGCACGCGCCACCTCGCGCAATGGGTGAAGTCGAAGGGCGGCGAGCCGCTGATGTGGAAGACGGGCCACTCGCTCGTGAAGGCGAAGCTGCGCGAGACGGGTGCGCCGCTCGCCGGTGAAATGAGCGGCCACGTGTTCTTCAAGGATCGCTGGTACGGCTTCGACGACGGTCTCTACACGGGCGCGCGCCTGCTCGAGATCCTCGCGAAGACGGCCGACCCGAGCGCGCTGCTGAACGGCCTGCCGGACGCGATGAGCACGCCCGAACTGCAGCTGTGGCTCGACGAAGGCGAGAACTTCCGCCTGATCGACAAGCTGCAGAAGGAGGCGAAGTTCGACGGCGCCGAGGAAGTCGTGACGATCGACGGCCTGCGTGTCGAGTATCCGGACGGCTTCGGCCTCGCGCGCTCGTCGAACACGACGCCGGTCGTCGTGATGCGTTTCGAGTCGGAGACGCAGGAAGGGCTCAAGCGCATCCAGGAGGACTTCCGCCGTGTGCTGACGGCCGCGAAGCCGGACGTCAAGCTGCCGTTCTGAGCGTCGGCGGCCTCGGGCCGCCACCGGCGCGACGGTGAGTCCGATCGTCGCGCTATCCCCTAAAAGCGGCGCACGCCAAGGGCGTGCGGCCGCTTTTTGTCTCTAGGGCCTGTTCCCGCTAATAACGGGCTTGCGCTGGCCGCCAGAAGGGCCGAGCGCAAGGACTGCGACGAAGCGAATACTCGACGTATTCGCGAGGAGCATGACGCAGCGATCGGCCCTTCTGGCGGCCAGCCCCACAAAGGAATTTTCAATCACGGGAACGTGCCTCGCCGGCCGCATTGCGGCGTCGCGCGTCGCTTGTTTGGCACGAGCCAAACGGCGCTCCTTGCTTCTTGCACTGCAGCCGGCAAGGCACGTTCGCAAGCCCGTTATTAGCGGGAACAGGTCCTAGGCCCCGCCGGGCGAGATAAAATCCCCCCTTTATGCTTGTCGCCGGCTGCCTGCCGGCGTTTTTTCAGCGTGCAAAAGATCCTGATCGTGCGCGTGTCGTCGCTGGGCGACGTCGTGCACAACATGCCGGTGATCGCCGATATCCGGCGCCGCCACCCCGATGCGCAGATCGACTGGCTCGTCGAGGAAAGCTTCGTCGACCTGGTCAAGCTCGTCGACGGCGTGCGCAACGTGCTGCCGTTCTCGCTGCGTCGCTGGCGCAAGAAGCCGTTCTCGGGCGCCACGTGGCGCGAGATCCGCGCGTTCCGCCAGCGCCTCGCGGCCGAGCAGTACGACCTCGTGATCGACTGCCAGGGCCTCATCAAGACGGCCTGGGTCGCCAGCTGGGCGCGCGGCCCGCTCGTCGGGCTCGGCAACCGCACCGACGGCGCCGGCTACGAGTGGCCCGTGCGCTTCTTCTATCGCAAGCGCGTGCCGATCGCGCCGCGCACGCACGTCGTCGAGCGCTCGCGGCAACTCGTCGCGGCCGCGCTGGGCGACCCGGCGCCGACGCCGGCCGATCCGGTCGAGTTCGGCCTCGATACGCGCGCGGCGGCGCTCGCGGTGGCCGCGCTCGGGCTGAACCTGCCGGTGCCGTACGTGGTATTCGTTCATGCGACGTCGCGTGCCGACAAGCAGTGGCCGGACGCCGCGTGGATCGAGCTCGGCCAGGCGCTCGTGCGGCGCGGCGCGTCGCTCGTGCTGCCGTGGGGCAACGACGCGGAGCGCGCGACCAGCGAGCGGCTGGCGCAGGCGTTCGGCGCGGCGGCGATCGTGCCGCCGAAGCTGTCGCTGCCGGCCGTGGTCGGCCTGATCGACGGCGCGGATGCGATCGTCGGGGTTGATACAGGTCTGGTTCACATCGCGGCCGCGCTGAAGCGTCCGACGGTCGAACTGTACAATTTCGCGACGGCCTGGCGGACCGGCGGCTACTGGTCGCCGAACGTCGTCAATCTCGGCACGGCGGGGCAGCCCCCGTCGATCGCGCAGGTGAAGTCGGCGCTCGCGGGCTTCGGTCTCCTGTAACGCAGTCACACGCGCGAACCCACGCGAACCGAACATGAGCGAATCCCAGATCATCGAAGTCCCGTCCGCCGACTGGAGCGGACACAACCTGTCGGCGCCGCGCGAGCAGCTGCTGGCCGCCGTCGAGGAAGGCAAGGTGCTGTATTTTCCGCACCTGCGCTTCGCGATCGAAGGCGGCGAGGAAGCGTTGCTCGATCCGGCGCTCGCCGACCCGAAACGCAAGAACATCAGCCTCGCGCCGAACGGCGGCGCGCTCGCCGGCGTGCTCGGCGACAGCGTCACGCAGTCGGCGGTGCGCGCGCTCGTCGCGCGCTTCCAGCAGCAGGCCGGCACGCTCGTCGACGGCCTCTTTCCCGAATACCGCGGCAAGCTGCGCGTCGCGCCGACCAGCCTGCGGCTGCTGCAGGTCGAGACGCGCCAGACGTCGTGGCGCAAGGACGACAGCCGGCTGCACGTCGACGCGTTCCCGTCGCGGCCCAACTACGGCGAGCGCATCCTGCGCGTGTTCACGAACGTGAACCCGGCCGGCGTGCCGCGCGTGTGGCGCGTCGGCGAGCCGTTCGAGGACGTCGCGAAGCGCTTCCTGCCGCACATCAAGCCGCAGTTGCCGGGCGCCGCGTGGCTGCTGAACCTGCTGCACGTGACGAAGTCGCCGCGCAGCGCGTACGACCACCTGATGCTGAACCTGCACGACAGCATGAAGGCCGATCTCGACTACCAGAAGACGAGCCCGCAGGAGACGATGCCGTTTCCGCCGGGCTGCGTGTGGATATGTTTCTCCGATCAGACTTCGCACGCTGTGATGTCCGGCCAGTTCATGCTCGAACAGACCTTCTTCCTGCCGGTCGACGCGATGGTGCGCCGCGAATGCGCGCCGCTCGGCATCCTCGAACGCCTGACGGGCAGGGCGCTGGTTTGAGCGCGCATTTTCGTCGAAGCAAGACAAGGGACGCGGCATGCTGAGGGTGATCTATCGCGCGCTGTGGTGGCTCGTCGCCCCGATCGCCGTCATCCGGCTATACGTGCGCTCGCGCAAGGAGCGCGGCTATCGCGAACACATCGGCGAACGCTTCGGCCACGTGGCCGGCCGCTCGCGCGACGACCGTGCGCCGCTGATCTGGGTGCACGCGGTATCGGTCGGCGAGACGCGCGCGGCGCAGCCGCTGATCGACGCGCTGATGCACGCGCGCCCCGATGCGCGCATCCTGCTCACGCACATGACGCCGAGCGGCCGCGCGACCGGCGAACAGATCTTCGGCGATCGCGTGCTGCGCTGCTACCTGCCGTACGACATGCCGGGCGCGGTGCGACGTTTCCTGCACGCGTGGCGGCCGACGCTCGGCCTCGTGATGGAAACCGAGGTGTGGCCGACGCTGATCGACGAGTGCCGCCGTGCGGACGTGCCGCTGGTGCTGACCAATGCGCGCATGTCCGCGCGTTCGTTCCGGCGGGCATCGAAGTTCGGCGCGGCGACGCACGACGTGTTCGGCGGCTTCTCGCGCGTGCTCGCGCAGAGCCCGGCCGATGCGGAGCGGCTGACGTCGCTCGGCGCGCGCAACGTGACCGTGCTCGGCAACCTGAAGTTCGACATGACGACGCCCCCGGAGCTCGCGGCGCGCGGCCATGCGTGGCGCGAGGCGATCGGCACGCGGCCCGTGTGGGTGGCCGCGAGCACGCGCGAGAACGAGGAAGCGCTGGTGCTCGACGCATTCGCGGCGATGCGCACGCCCGGCGCGCTGCTGGTGCTCGTGCCGCGTCATCCGCAGCGTTTCGCCGAGGTCGAGGCGCTCGTCGAGCGCAGCGGCCTCAAGTGCGTGCGACGCTCGGTGTGGGCGGCCGACAAGGCCGCGCTCGCGTCCGGCCGGCCGGCGGCCGAGCCGTTGCCGGACGACGTGGCGGTGCTGCTCGGCGATTCGATGGGCGAGCTCGGCGCGTATTACGCGGCGGCCGACATCGCGTTCATCGGCGGCAGCCTGCTGCCGCTCGGCGGCCAGAACCTGATCGAGGCATGCGCGGTCGGCGTGCCGGTGCTGATCGGCAAGCACGTGTTCAACTTCACGCAGGCGACCGCCGACGCGGTCGCGGCTGGTGCGGCGCTGCAGGTCGAGGATCCGCTCGATCTCGCGCACGTGCTCGATGCGCTGTTCGCCGACAAGGCGCGGCGCATCGCGATGGGCGCGGCGGGCGCGGCGTTCGCATCGCGGCACCGCGGCGCGACCGCGCGCACGGTCGACGTGCTCGCGGCACTGTTGCCGCCCGCCGAACGCGGCGGGCGCGCGCTGCAGGACACGCAGGACCCTTCCGACGACTAGGCGAAGGCGGCGCAATGCCGCCATGAGCAAGCGTGGCGGCACCGGATGATGATGCCGCCGCGTCGCTCAGACCGTCAGCAAACCCTTCTTCTCGATGAACGCGATCACGTCCGCGACGCCTTCGAGCGCCTTCAGGTTCGTCATCACGTAAGGCCGCTCGCCGCGCATCTTCTTCGTGTCGGACGCCATCACGTCGAGGTTCGCGCCGACCAGCGGCGCGAGATCCGTCTTGTTGATCACGAGCAGGTCGGACTTCGTGATGCCCGGGCCGCCCTTGCGCGGAATCTTCTCGCCGCCCGCGACGTCGATCACGTAGATCGTCAGGTCCGACAGCTCGGGGCTGAAGGTCGCCGCGAGATTGTCGCCGCCCGATTCGATGAACACGATGTCGGCGTCGGGAAAGCGCGACAGCATCCGGTCGACGGCCTCGAGGTTGATCGACGCATCCTCGCGGATCGCCGTGTGCGGGCAGCCGCCCGTCTCGACGCCCATGATGCGCTCCTCGGGCAGCGCGCCCGCGACCGTCAGCAGCCGCTGGTCTTCCTTCGTATAGATGTCATTGGTGATCGCGACGAGGTCGTATTTGTCGCGCATCGCCTTGCACAGCATTTCGAGCAGCGTGGTCTTGCCGGAGCCGACGGGGCCGCCGATGCCGACGCGCAGCGGCGGCAGTTTCTTCGTGCGGCGGGCGGAGGAGGGAGCAGGTGCGTTCATGGCGGGTAGCGTCGGGTTCAGGAGCGGAACAACCGCGAATACTGGGTTTCGTGCCGCGCGGACAGGATGCCGAGCTGCGGCGCGAACGTGTTGACGGCGTCGGGCGGCGTCGCGAGCGCGCGGCGCACGGCCGCGTCGATCGCGCCGCGCAGCGCGACGATGATGCGTTGCCCGGCGAGCTGGCCGAGCGGCACGGCCTTCAGCGCGGCGGACGTCTGGTTCTCGACCCAGCCGAATGCGTACGCGGCGAGTACCGCGTCGGCACTCGCGTCGTGAGCGGCGGCCGCGTACGCGAACGCGGTGGGCAGCGCGATCGGCGCAATCGCCGCGAGCGTCGCGCGGCGCGCGCCATCGCCCCATTCGAGCGACGCGCAGAGCTGCGCGAGCGACCAGCCCATCTGTTCGGTTTCACGGCGCAGTTCCGCCGATTCGCGGCTCGCGATGAACCACGCATTCTCGGCGACGAGCGCCGGCGCGTCGTGTGCGTGCCAGCGCGCGAGTTGATGTGCGAGGAACGGCAGCTCGCCGTGCGCGAGCACGTCGGTCAGGCCGCTCGCGATCCAGTCGCGCGCGCTTTCGGCGTCGTGAATCAGGTTCGCGTCGAGCGCCGCTTCGAGCCCCTGCGAATAGCTGAACGCGCCGATCGGCAACGCCGGCGATGCAAGGTGCAGCAGCGCGACGAGTTCAGTGGTGGTCATGGCCGTGGCCGTGCGCGCAACCGGGACCATGCTGATGGTCGTGGTCGTGCGAATGGGAATGCGAGTGGCCGTGATGCTCGCCGAACACCTGCTGCGCGAGCGCGTAATCCTCGGCGAAGGTCGCGTCGTGCCCGTGCTTGTGGCCGCCGCCGTACGCGCCGGCTTCCGGCTGGAACGGCGCAAGGGTCTCCTCGACCTGCGTGCCGAGCCGGCGCAGCATGTCCGCGAGCACCGGGTCGGCTTCGAGCTTCAGGTAGCCGTCGCCGATCTCGACCGGCGTGTGACGGTTGCCGAGGTGGTACGCGGCGCGCATCAGCGTGAGCGGGTCGGTCGCGCGCACGCGCAGCACGGTCTCGGGCGCCGCGGCGACGCGCACGAGCGCGCCGTCGTCGGCGACGAGCACGTCGCCGTCGCGCAGGATCGTGCCGCGCGGCAGCAGGACCGCGACGTCCTCGCCGGTGTCGAGCGTCGCCGCGAGGCGGCTCTTGCAGCGGGCGTCATAGGCGAGCGTGAGCGTCGGCGCGCGCGCGACGAGCGACGCGGCGAGTTTCACGTTCGGGGCAATGCGTTTGTCGAGGGTGCGCATGAATCGAAAGCCGGCAATCAGGTCAGAACAGGAAATAGCGCTGCGCCATCGGCAGCACCGTGGCCGGCTCGCAGGTGAGCAACTGGCCGTCGGCGATCACGTCGTAGGTTTCGGGGTCGACGCTGATCGACGGGCGCCACGCGTTGTGGATCATGTCGGCTTTCGTCACGTTGCGGCAGTTGCGCACCGGCACGATCTGCTTCGCGAGCCCGTAGCGTTCCGCGATGCCCGCGTCGGCGGCCATCTGCGACACGAAGGTCAGCGACGTGCGCGCGAGCGCACCGCCGCGGGTGGCGAACATCTCGCGATAGTGGACCGGCTGCGGCGTGGGAATCGACGCGTTCGGGTCGCCCATCTGCGCCATCGCGATCATCCCGCCCTTCAGGATCATCGTCGGCTTGATCCCGAAGAACGCCGGCTCCCACAGCACGAGGTCGGCCCACTTGCCGGGCTCGATCGAGCCGACTTCATGCGCGATGCCGTGCGTGAGCGCCGGGTTGATCGTGTACTTCGCGACGTAGCGCTTCGCGCGGAAGTTGTCATTGCGCGTGCCGTCTTCCGGCAGCGCGCCGCGCTGCACCTTCATCTTGTGCGCGGTCTGCCAGGTGCGGATGATCACTTCGCCGACGCGGCCCATCGCCTGCGAATCGGACGACAGCATCGACAGCGCGCCGAGATCGTGCAGGATGTCCTCGGCCGCGATCGTCTCGCGGCGGATCCGCGATTCGGCGAACGCGAGATCCTCGGCGATCGACGGATCGAGGTGGTGGCACACCATCAGCATGTCGAGATGCTCGTCGAGCGTGTTGATCGTGTACGGGCGCGTCGGGTTGGTCGACGACGGCAGCACGTTCGACTCGCCGCACACCTTCAGGATGTCGGGCGCATGACCGCCGCCCGCGCCTTCGGTGTGGTACGTGTGGATCGTGCGGCCCTTGAACGCGGCGACCGTCGATTCGACGAAGCCGCCTTCGTTCAGCGTGTCGGTGTGGATCGCGACCTGCGTGTCGGTGTCGTCGGCGACGGACAGGCAGTTGTCGATCGCGGCGGGCGTCGTGCCCCAGTCCTCGTGCAGCTTCAGCCCGATCGCGCCGGCGGCGATCTGCTCGACGAGCGGCTGCGGCAGGCTCGCATTGCCCTTGCCGAGAAAGCCGAGGTTGATCGGCCAGCCGTCGGCGGCCTGCAGCATCCGCTCCATGTGCCACGGGCCCGGCGTGCAGGTCGTCGCGTTGGTGCCGGTGGCCGGCCCGGTGCCGCCGCCGAGCATCGTCGTGACGCCCGACGCGAGCGCCTCGTCGATCTGCTGCGGGCTGATGAAGTGGATGTGCGTGTCGATGCCGCCGGCCGTCACGATCAGCCCTTCGCCGGCGATCACCTCGGTCGCGGCGCCGATCGCGATCGTCACGCCCGGCTGGATGTCCGGGTTGCCGGCCTTGCCGATCGCGGCGATGCGGCCGTGCTTGATCGCGATGTCGGCCTTCACGATGCCCCAGTGATCGAGGATCACCGCGTTGGTGATGATCGTGTCGGGCACGTCGGCGGCCACGCGCTGCGACTGGCCCATCCCGTCGCGGATCACTTTCCCGCCGCCGAATTTCACTTCCTCGCCGTAGGTCGTGAAGTCGCGTTCGATCTCGATCAGCAGTTCGGTATCGGCGAGCCGGACGCGGTCGCCCGTCGTCGGCCCGAACATTTCCGCGTACGCGCGGCGGCTCAAGCGTAGTGTCATGTGCTGTTCCTGAAGAGCGGGGCGCGGCTTAGAGCGGCCCCATCACCTTGCCCTGAAAACCGTAGACGGCACGATCGCCCGCGAGCGCGACCAGCTCGACGGTGCGCGTCTGGCCCGGCTCGAAGCGCACCGCGGTGCCGGCCGCGATGTTCAGGCGAAAGCCGCGCGCGGCCGCGCGGTCGAACGACAGTGCGTCGTTGACTTCGAAGAAGTGGTAGTGCGAGCCGACCTGCACCGGGCGGTCGCCGGTGTTCGCGACGACGAGCGTCAGCGTCGCGCGGCCCGCGTTCAGTTCGTGTTCGCCGTCGTCGGTGAGGATTTCGCCGGGGATCATGCGGGGCCTCACGGAATCGGGTGATGGACGGTCACGAGCTTCGTGCCGTCGGGGAAGGTCGCCTCGACCTGGATGTCGGGAATCATCTCCGGCACGCCGTCCATCACGTCGTCGCGCGTGAGCAGCGTCGTGCCGTAGTGCATCACCTCGGCGACCGTCTTGCCGTCGCGCGCGGCTTCCATCAGCGCGGCGGTGATGAAGGCGACCGCCTCCGGATAGTTGAGCTTCAGGCCGCGTGCGCGACGGCGCTCGGCCAGCAGCGCCGCCGTGAAGATCAGCAGCTTGTCCTTCTCGCGGGGAGTCAGTTTCATGAAGGCAAACGTTCAGGAAAACGTAATTGTTATCGGTGCGTGCGCAACGGGGCGAACGCGCGGTTCATCGTAGCACCGCGCTGTTTTGCGTGCGTCGTGTATCGGTTATGTAAGGAGCAAGGCGCGTGCCATGTGCATGGAACGCAGTGCGATGCGCGCTTGTGGTGCGCGATGCATGGGCAACGTGCAGCATCCGCCGCGACGCTGCGCCGAAACGGTGCGTGGTATGACCGCGCTCAGGTTTGCCAGAGACGCAGCGGCCGCGCGTCGACGCCGTGCACGATCGGCCGCAGGTGCAGCCAGCAGTCGGTGAAGTGGCGTTGCA
Organism: Burkholderia sp. AU31652; assembly: GCF_002223155.1. Classification (NCBI taxonomy): domain Bacteria; kingdom Pseudomonadati; phylum Pseudomonadota; class Betaproteobacteria; order Burkholderiales; family Burkholderiaceae; genus Burkholderia; species Burkholderia sp. AU31652. The sequence goes on from NZ_NKFG01000003.1 coordinate 429,738, forward strand.
GCGCTTCCATCGACGTCGACAGCGCGCGGATCAGCACGACACCCGGCGTCACGCAAGTCGCGCCCGCACGCAGCGTGGCATCGAACGGCGTCCGCGCGGCGAGCGATTCGGCGAGCGCGGCGTCGCACGCGGCGCCGGCGGCCCACAGCGTGCCGTACGCGGGAAAGCCGGCCAGACCCTGCAGCGCGCCGCGCAGCGGGTCGTGCGCATCGAGCAGCGCGCGCTCGGTCCACAGCGGCCGGCCGTCGGCATCGACGAGCGCCGAAGTCGACGCGATGCGGCCCGCCGACCAGGTTTCGCCGGCCGCCTGCCGTCCGAGCTGCGTCGCGTCCCAGCCGATCGCGCTGGCGCCCGCGCCGAGCTTGACCGTGAAATCGAGCGACGCATGCGCCGCGTCGAAGAACAGGTTGTTCTGCGGCAGCCAGTCGAGCTTCGCGTGTTCGCCCACCGTGATGCCGATGCGCTGCGTCGCGTCCAGCCCGTTCGACTTGTACCACTTGGTCGCGCCGGGCGTGGTCAGCACCGCGTGCGTGCCGTCGCCGAGCGTGATGTCGATGTCGAGCCGGTCGCCGCCCGCGACGCCGCCCGGCGGGTGGACGATCACCGCGTGGCAGATCGCATCGCCTTCCGGATACAGCGGCCGCTGCACGCGCAGCGGGCCGTCGTGCAGCCGGTGCGCGAGCGTCGTGCGCGCGCCGTGCCGCTCGAAGCCGAGTTCGAGGCGGCCGCGCCACGACTTGGCGACGGCGGGGCGGGACAGCGGGGCGTGGGAATCGGGGGCGGACATCGGCGGGAAGCAGGGGACGGGCGCGGAGAACGAGGATGCTACCGCAACAATATACGCTTCGGTACCCGCGCTGCAGCGCGGGGTAACGCGCGATCTCGCGCCGAGCCGCTTCGCCGGCGTGCGCCTGACATGCGCCGTTCGACGAGATGCCGAAGCGATGGCCGGAATCGACGGCCGGAAGCGATGCCGCTCCGAGCCGCCTTTCCCGCTACACCGCGATCAGCTCGCGCACGCCGTTCGCTTCCATCTCGTGCGCGTCGCCGCCCGCGACGATCTCGCCGCGGCTCATCACCCAGTAGCGGTCGGCGATCGATTGGGCGAAATCGTAATACTGTTCGACGAGCAGCACGGTCATCTTCGATTCGTCGACGAGCTGGCGCAGCGTGCGGCCGATGTCCTGGATGATCGACGGCTGGATGCCTTCGGTCGGCTCGTCGAGGATCAGCAGCTGCGGCTCGCTCATCAGCGCGCGGCCGATCGCGAGCTGCTGCTGCTGGCCGCCCGACAGGTCGCCGCCGCGTCGCGCGCGCATGTCCTTCAGCACCGGGAACAGGTCGTAGATGCGGTCGGGCACCTTGGACGGCGCCTTGCGGCTCGCGGCGCCGACGAGCAGGTTCTCCTCGACGGTCAGCCGCGGAAAGATGTCGCGGCCCTGCGGCACGTAGGCGAGCCCGGCCGCGACGCGCGCATACGGCGGCATCGCGCCGAGCGCCGTGCCGCGCCACGACACGCTGCCGCTCTTCGCGGCGACGACGCCCATCAGGCAGCGCAGCAGCGTGCTCTTGCCGACGCCGTTGCGGCCGAGCAGCACGGTGAGCTTGCCGTCGTCGGCGGCGAGGCTCACGTTGCGCAGGATATGGCTGCCGCCGTAGTACTGGTTCAGTGCATCGATCTTCAGCATCGCATCATCGTCCAAGGTAAGACTCGATCACCGCATCGTCGCGCTTGACCTGGTCGAGCGTGCCTTGCGCGAGCACCGCGCCTTCGGCCATCACCGTCACGCGGCCCGTGTCGCCCGCGAGCGCCGCGACGAATTCCATGTCGTGCTCGACGACCATCATCGAGCAGGTGCCGCGCAGCGTGTTCAGCAGCTCGGCGAGCTCCATCGTCTCGTGATCGGTCATCCCGGCCGCCGGCTCGTCGAGCAGCAGCAGCGCGGGGCGCTGCATCAGCAGCATGCCGATCTCGAGCCGCTGCTTCTGCCCGTGCGACAGCTCGCCGGCCGCGCGAAAGGCCTGGCTCTCGAGGCCGATCAGCGCGAGCGTCTCCTCGATCTTCGCCTGCGCGGGGCGATCGAGCTTTGCGCGCAGCGACGCGAGCCAGCCCTTGTCGGTCTGCATCGCGAGTTCGAGGTTCTCCCACACCGGATGCTGTTCGAACACGGTCGGCTTCTGGAACTTGCGGCCGATGCCCGCGCGCGCGATCTCGGGCTCGTTCATCCGCGCGAGGTCGATCGTCTGGCCGAGAAACACCTTGCCCGCATCGGGGCGCGTCTTGCCGGTGATCACGTCCATCATCGTCGTCTTGCCCGCGCCGTTCGGGCCGATCACGCAGCGCAGCTCGCCCGCGTCGATCGCGAGCGACAGCTTCTTCAGCGCGCGGAAGCCGTCGAAGCTCACCTCGATATCCTCGAGGTAGAGGATCGTGCCGTGCGACGTGTCGATGCCGGGCGGCACCACGCGCCCCATCGACGCGGTGCCGCTGACGGCCCGCCCTTCGTCCTCGGGCGGCGGCGTGAATTGGTAGAGGGCCGTTCCGTTCATGCGCGTTTCCCCTTCGCGAGCACGGTTTCGACGAGGCCCATGATCCCGCGCGGCAGCAGCAGCGGCACCAGCACGAAGATCAGGCCGAGGAAGAACAGCCAGTATTCGGCGAAGTATGCGGTGAACAGGCTCTTCGCGCCGTTCACCGCGAATGCGCCGACGATCGGCCCGATCAGCGTGCCGCGCCCGCCCACCGCGACCCAGATCGCCATCTCGATCGAGTTGCCGGGCGACATCTCGCCGGGGTTGATGATGCCGACCTGCGGCACGTACAGCGCGCCCGCGATCCCGCACAGCACGGCCGACACCGTCCACACGAACAGCTTGTACGCGAGCGGGCTGTAGCCGAGGAACATCAGCCGCGTCTCGCCGTCGCGCACCGCGGTGACGACACGCCCGAGCTTGCTGGTGACGATCGCACGCGCGGCGATGAACGCGAGCACGAGCGTCGCGAACGTCAGCAGCAACAGCACCGTGCGCGTGCCGGGCGACGTGATCGCGAAGCCCGCGATGCGCTTGAAGTCGGTGAAGCCGTTGTTGCCGCCGAAGCCGGTCTCGTTGCGATAGAACAGCAGCATCGCGGCGAACGTCATGGCCTGCGTGATGATCGACAGGTACACGCCCTTCACGCGCGAGCGGAACGTGAAGAAGCCGAACACCCACGCGAGCACGGCCGGCACGAGCACGACGAGCGCGAGCGCCCATGCGAGATGTTGCGTGCCGCTCCAGTACCACGGCAACTGGTGCCAGTCGAGGAACACCATGAAGTCGGGCAGGTCGCTGCCGTACTTGCCGTCGCGGCCGATCTCGCGCATCAGGTACATGCCGATCGCATAGCCGCCGAGCGCGAAGAACAGCCCGTGGCCGAGGCTCAGGATCCCGCAGTAGCCCCACACGAGATCGAGTGCGAGCGCGGCGATCGCGTAGCACATCAGCTTGCCGGTGAGCGTCATCGCGTACGCGGACAGATGGAACGCGCTCGACTCGGGCGCGACGAGCGCGGCGAGCGGCACGCCGATGCCGATCGCGACGCACAGCGCGATCAGCGCGAGCCACGCGCGCCGCGACAGCAGTGCGGGGCGGGGCGGCAGGCCGAGCGCGAAGCGCTCTTCCGCGCGTGCGGCGGCGGCGGGCGTCGGCGCATCGGCGGCCGGGTTGGACAACGAGTGAGTGAATGAAGTCACGTCAAAGCCTCCGCACTGCGGCCCTTCGGGGCGAACATGCCCTGCGGACGTTTCTGGATGAACAGCACGATCATCACGAGTACCGCGATCTTCGCGAGCACGGCGCCCCAGAACGGCTCGATCGCCTTGCTCGCGAGGCCGAGCCCGAAGCCGCCGAGCACGGTGCCGGCGATCTGCCCGACGCCGCCGAGCACGACCGCCATGAACGAATCGATGATGTAGTTCTGGCCGAGGTCGGGGCCCACGTTGCCGATCTGCGACAGCGCGCAGCCGCCGAGGCCCGCGATGCCCGCGCCGAACGCGAACGCATACGCGTCGACGCGCGCGGTCTTCACGCCGACGCACGCGGCCATCCGGCGGTTCTGCGTGACCGCGCGCACGAACAGGCCGAGCCGCGTCTTCGTCAGCACGGCCCACGCGACGAATACGACGGCGAGCGCGAAGGCGAGGATCGCGAGCCGGTTGTACGGCAGGATCAGGTTCTGCATCACGGTCACGCCGCCGCTCATCCACGACGGGTTCACGACCTGCACGTTCTGCGCGCCGAACAGCATCCGCGTTGCCTGGATCAGGATCAGGCTCACGCCGAAGGTGGCGAGCAGCGTCTCGAGCGGGCGGCCGTACAGGTGTCGCAGCACGAGCCGTTCGAGCACGATGCCGACGAGCGCGGCCGTCACGAACGACACCGGCACCGCGACCAGCGGATACCAGTCGAACGCGCCGGGCGCGTAGCGCTGGATCAGCGTCTGCACGACATAGGTTGCGTATGCACCGATCATCAGGAATTCGCCGTGCGCCATGTTGATCACGCCGATCAGCCCGTACGTGATCGCGAGGCCGAGCGCGGCGAGCAGCAGCACGCTGCCGAGCGACAGCCCGGCGAACAGCGTGCCGACGATCTCGCCGCGGCGCTGCAACCCGTGCAGCGTGTCGAGACCTTGCTGCGCGGCGTCGCGTACGCGCGCGTCGGGCTCCGCGTAGGTGCCGTCGGCGTTCTTCGCGACGAGCGGGCGCAACTGCTCGATCATGTCGAGGTCCTGGCGCGCGGCCACCACCTGCACGGCTTCGAGGCGCTTCGCCGGATCGGCATCGTGCAGCGCGGCGATCGCCCATAGTGCGTCGAGGCGGCGCTTCAGCGCGGGATCGGTTTCCTTCGCACGGGCGCGGTCGATCATCGGCTTGAGCGCCGGGTCGGGCGATTTCAGCAACGCATCGATCGCGTCGCGGCGTGCGGCGACGTCGGGCGACGCGAGCGCGAGCCCCGACAGCGCGCCCGTGATCTTCGTGCGCAGCAGGTTGTTCAGCATCACGGGCTGCGCGTCGCCGGCCGGCGTCGCGGCCTGCGTGAGCGCGTCGTGTGCGGTGTCGCCGGTCTGGATCAGCAGGCGGCCGTCGCCGGTGGCGAGCGCGTCGCCGGTCGACAGCGCGTTGAGCAGTGCGACGGCGCGCGGATCGGCGTCGGCGGCGAGCCGTTCGATCGCGGCCGTCTTCGCGTCGAAGTCGTCGCCGGCGAGCGCGGCGGTATCGGTGGCCGTCAGCGCGAACGCGGCGTGCGGCAACCCGCCCGCGAGGGCAGCGCACGCGACGATCGCGACGGCGGCTCGGCGAAAGCGTGTAGGCATCGGGAAATCCTGTCGGGCGTGGGGAAGCGGATGCGGGCGGCGATGCGCGGGCGCGTGCGGTTCGTCACGGCAAGTGGGGCCGGCGCATCGGGTTCGGCATCGGCGTGCGAGCGGCACGTCGCGCGTGAAGCGCGACGCGCCGCCCGGCATCAGGCGAGCGCCGCGCGCTGCCGGCGCAGGAACGCCGGAATCGAGCTAACGATGTCCGGCTTGCCCTGGTTGCCTGCGATGAACGGGCTCCACGGTTGCGCGCGCACCGCGGTCTTGGTCTTCCACACCACGTTGAACTGCCCGTCGCCGCGAATTTCGCCGATCATCACCGGCTTGTGCAGGTGATGGTTGCCGTCCATCGCGAGCGTGAAGCCCGACGGTGCGGCCACCGTCTGGCCGATCATCGCGACGCGCACCTTGTCGACGTCGGTGCTCTTCGCCTTCTCGACGGCCTGCTTCCACATGTGGATGCCGACGTAGGTCGCTTCCATCGGGTCGTTGGTCACGCGCTTCGCGCCGCCCGGCAGGTTGTTCGCCTTCACCCACGCGGCGAACTGGTCCTTGAACTTCGTGTTGGTCGGGTTCTTCACCGACATGAAGTAGTTCCACGCGGCGAGGTGGCCGACGAGCGGCTTCGTGTCGATCCCGCGCAGCTCTTCCTCGCCGACCGAGAACGCGACGACCGGAACGTCGGTCGCCTTGAGCCCCTGGTTGCCGAGCTCCTTGTAGAACGGCACGTTCGAGTCGCCGTTGATCGTCGAGATCACGGTCGTCTTGCCGCCTTGCGAGAAGTTCTTGATGTTCGCGACGATGGTCTGATAGTCGCTATGGCCGAACGGCGTGTAGACCTCCTGAATATCCGCGTCCTTCACGCCCTTCGATTTCAGGAACGCGCGCAGGATCTTGTTGGTCGTGCGCGGATAAACGTAGTCGGTGCCGAGCAGGAAGAAGCGCTTCGCGCCGCCGCCTTCCGCGCCCATCAGGTACTCGACGGCCGGGATCGCCTGCTGGTTCGGCGCGGCGCCCGTATAGAACACGTTGCGCGACATTTCCTCGCCTTCGTACTGCACCGGGTAGTAGAGGAGGCCGTTCAGTTCCTCGAACACCGGTAGCACCGACTTGCGCGACACCGACGTCCAGCAGCCGAACACGCAGGCAACCTTGTCCTGCGTGAGCAGCTGGCGCGCCTTCTCCGCGAACAGCGGCCAGTTCGACGCGGGATCGACCACCACGGGCTCGAGCTTGCGGCCCATCACGCCGCCGCTCTTGTTGATGTCGGCGATCGTCATCAACGCGGTGTCCTTCAGCGACGTCTCCGAGATCGCCATCGTGCCCGACAGCGAGTGCAGGATGCCGACCTTGATCGGGCCGGTGCCCGCGTCAGCCGCATGAGCGAACGGGCTCTTGCCCGCGAGCGCGAGTGCGCCGGCCATCGAACCGAACTTCAACAGACTGCGACGTTTCATCGGGATCCCCTTGTCGTGTTGGATATGCGCGCCGTGAAGGCGTCGGCCAACGAGTAACGCAAGGCATGTGCCAGTCGTGCGGATGCACGTCCGGCGTGCCTGCGCGGGGCGGTGCGGGGCGTCGGGACGGTGCGCATGACGCGTCGTGCAGCATGCGCGGTCCGTCGCGGTGCAGGTTCACGGGCGCAAATGGTGCACGGTCGGGGTTCCCCGTTCCGGTGCCCGCACCTGCACGCGGTGCGGGGACCGTCGTGCACCATGACTTCGCACCGCGCAGGCAGGGCGCGGGCGCAGCACGGTGCCGTTGAAGTGATGAACCGGAGCGGAAAAGAGAAACGGGCACGCGATGCGTGCCCGTTGGGGGGATCAGTGCGGCCGGCGGCAGGGGGCCGATCGGCGCGGCGGCGCGTGATGCGCCGCGGGCAGGATCAGTAGCGCGGCACGGCCGGATCGACGTCGCGCGACCACGCGTCGATTCCGCCTTGCAGGTTGTACAGCTTCGTGAAGCCGCGCGATTCGAGGAACATCGCGACCTGCGCGCTGCGCATCCCGTGATGGCATACGCAGACGATTTCCGCTTCGTCGTCGAGCTCTTCGCTGCGCGCGGGAATCTGCTGCATCGGGATCGACACGCTGCCGGCGATATGCGCGGTCGCGATTTCCCACGGTTCGCGCACGTCGAGCACGACCGGCGCGGGGCGCGCCTTGTCGCCGAGCCATTCCGCGAGCATCGCGGCCGTCAGGATCTGCATGGTGGCTCCGCCGCTCAGAACTTGAAGCGCGACGGCTCGATCGCGTTGACGAGGTGGTCGATGTACGTTTCGAACACGTCGGCGACGCGGTACTGCTTGTCGTCGATGCGCGTGATGATCTGCGCCTTCATCACCGGACGGCCGCCGACGAATGCCGCGAGGCGGCCGCCGACCTTCAGCTGTTCGAGCATTTCCTGCGGCACGACGGGCAGGCCGCCCGCCACGCAGATCACGTCATACGGCGCCTTGCCGGCCCAGCCGCGCGAACCGTCGCCGAGGACGACTTCCGCGTTGGTCACGCCGTCGTTGCGCAGGTTGTCTTCCGCGAACTTCGCGTTGGTCGGATCGATCTCGACGGCCGTCACGTGCTGCGCGCGGTGCGCGAACAGCGCAGCCAGGTAGCCGGAGCCGGCGCCGATCACGAGCACGTTCTCGTGCTTCTTGACCGTCAGCTCCTGCAGCACGCGCGCTTCGACGCGCGGGAACAACATCTTGCCGTTGCCGCCGGGCAGCGGCAGTTCGAGGTCGGCGAACGCGAGATCGCGGTATTCGGCCTGAACGTAGTTTTCACGCTTGACGATCGACAGCAGGCCCAGGACGTCGAGATCCAGCACGTCCCACGGCCGGATCTGTTGTTCGATCATGTTGAAACGCGCGTTTTCGATATTCATGGTGTGGTCACGCAGCCTCGTCGGCCATCAGCGGGGATAGAGAAACTTCGTGATTGTACCAAAGGGGGCGGCCGCGAAGCCTTCAGGCGGCCTGCAACAGACCTTTACCCCTTGCTCTTCTTGATCTGCGCCTCGAACGCGAGGTCGAGCTTGCTCGCCTTGCGCGGTTTTTTGGGGCCGAATTCGTCGACGAATTTGACGAACTCGTCGAGCGGCAGCGGCTCGCAGCGCTTCTCGGCCGTGCCGCCGGAGCGGTCGACGAGATAAAACAGGCCGCCCGCCATCGCGACGGCCGCGAATTGCGGGTTGCCGGAGCGGGTCTTCAGGCGTTCGACCGCGTGGGTCGCTTTGGTGGTGCGCATCGTGCGGAATCTGGCGGGGCGTAAGCCCCACACTGTATCAAACCGGCCGCCCGCGTGCGGCCGGCCGGGCCCGTCGGGCTCAGACCGTGCGCGAGTAGCGCTGCTGCGGCGTCTGGCCGAGATACGCGTCGAATGCCATCGCGATGTTGCGCACGACCATCCGGCCAGCCGGATGGATCGTCAGGCGGTCGGCCGCGATCGTCAGCAGCCCGTCGCGCTCGAACGGGCGCAACGCGTCGAGTTCGCGCGCGAAATGATCGGCGAAGTGGATGCCGTGCGCGGCCTCGACGTGCGAGAACGGCAGGTCGAGGTTGCACATCAGCTGCGTGATCACGTCGCGGCGCAGCCGGTCGTCGGGGGTGAGCCGCACGCCGCGCGCGATCGGCAGCCGGCCCGCGTCGAGCGCGGCGCCGTACGCGGGCAGGTCCTTCGCGTTCTGCGCGTAGACGTCGCCGACCTTGCCGATCGACGACACGCCGAACCCGACGAGGTCGGTATCCGCGCGCGTGCTGTAGCCCTGGAAATTGCGCTGCAGCGTGCCGTTCTTCTGCGCCCGCACGAGTTCGTCGGACGGCCGCGCGAAGTGGTCCATCCCGATATACACGTAGCCGGCCGACGTCAGCATGTCGATCGCGAGGCCGAGCAAGGCGATGCGCGTTTCCGGCGGCGGCAGCGTCGCGTCGTCGATCTGTCGCTGCATCTTGAACAGGTGCGGCATGTGCGCGTAGCCGAACACCGACAGCCGGTCGGGTGCGAGTTCGATGATCGTTTCCAGCGTGCGCGCGAACACGGACACGGTCTGGTGCGGCAGCCCGTAGATCAGGTCGACGCTCACCGAATGAAAGCCCGTCGTGCGCGCGGCGGAGAGCAGGTCGGCCGTCATCGCCAGCGGCTGGATGCGGTTGATCGCCCGCTGCACGACCGGATCGAAATCCTGCACGCCCAGGCTCAGCCGGTTGAAGCCGATGTTGCGCAGATGGACGAGCGTCGCGGGCGTGACCGTGCGCGGGTCGATCTCGATCGAGAATTCGGCGTCGGCATCCGGCGCGAGCATGAAGTGCTCGCGGGTGGCCGCCATCAGCTCGGCCGTTTCGTCGTCGGACAGGAAGGTGGGCGTGCCGCCGCCCCAGTGCAGCTGCGTGACCGGGCGCGCGGGATCGAACAGCGCGGCCTGCAGCGCCATCTCGCGCTTGAGCTGGTCGAGATACGGGCGCGCGCGGCGATGGTTGTTGGTCGCGATCTTGTTGCAGCCGCAGTAGAAGCACGCGGTGTTGCAGAACGGGATGTGGAAGTACAGCGACAGCTCGCTCGACGATGCACCGGGGTCGGTTGCCGCACGCACGTAGTCGGCCGGGTCGAAATCGTCGCGGAACTGCAGCGCGGTGGGATACGACGTATAGCGCGGCCCGTTCGCGCCGTATTTCGTGAGCAAATCGGGACGGAACAAGGTGTCGGCAGAACCAGAATGCATGACGGTCTCGCGCTTTTTTAGATGCTTTCGAGTATATAAACGCGCGATTGGGCTGCATTGTGTAATAACGTCGCAGCCGGCGATGGCACAATGCGGGGTAGGGCTGCCGGCACCGCGTCCGGTTGCCGCACCGTTTTTTGTTGTTCGTTCGAGAGAGCCGAGTGTCCGTCGAATTGCCTGTCCGCCCGGCACCCGCCGATGTCCCGCCGCCGCATGCGTGCCGCGAGGGCTGCGGCGCGTGCTGCATCGCGCCGTCGATTTCCAGCCCGATTCCGGGCATGCCCGACGGCAAGCCGGCCGGCGTGCGCTGCGTGCAGCTCGGCGACGATCTGCGCTGCCGGATCTTCGGCCGCCCCGAGCGGCCCGCGTGCTGCTCCGGGCTGCAGCCGGCCGCGGACATGTGCGGCGCGTCGCGCGACGACGCGCTCGCGTGGCTCACGCGTCTCGAGGCCGCGACGCGGCCGTCGCAACCAGGAGAGTGTTCAGCATGACCGCACCTTGCGCGCCCGGCCGGCGCCGTTTTCTTGCCGCAACCGTCGGCGCCATCGGCGTGACGCTTTCGCTTGCCGCGTGCGCGTCGACGTTCCCGTTCATCCCCGATCACTACACCTTCTCGCGCGGTGACGTGCAGAAAGCCGTCGCGCGCAAGTTCCCGTACCAGAAGACGGTCGCGCAGGTCGTCGACGTGTCGCTCGCGAACCCGGCCGTCAACCTGCTGCCCGATCAGAACCGCGTGGCCGTGCAGCTCGACGCGCATTTCGTGAGCCCGTTCCTGCGTGCGCCCGTCAGCGGCAAGTTCACCGTGTCGGGCCAACTGGCCTACGACGCGCCGAGCCGCTCGGTCGTGCTGAGGTCGCCGGCCGTCGACAGCCTCGCGCTCGACGGCGACGCGCAGATGTACGCGCAGCAGGTCGGCGCGGCCGCGGGCCTGCTCGCGACGCAGTTGCTGACCAACTATCCGATCTACACGTTCAAGCCCGAACAACTGCAATTTGCCGGGGTGAACTACGAACCCGGTACAATTACGATTCTTACAAACGGCATACGCGTGGCCATCGTCGAAAAGTGACGGCGCACCGCGCTCGGCCGGAGGGGGGCCGCGCGCGGAAGAGTGGCCCATTCATTCGACCATTTCGGAGTTGGGCCACGGATGGACTGGATCCTGATCTGCAAGGCTTTGATCCTCGGCGTCGTCGAGGGGCTGACGGAATTCCTGCCGGTGTCGAGCACCGGTCACCTGATCGTCGCGGGCAGCTTCCTGAATTTCAACGATTCACACGCGAAGACGTTCGACGTCGTGATCCAGTTCGGCGCGATCCTCGCGGTCTGCTGGGAATACCGGCAACGGATCGCGTCCATCGTGTCCGGGCTGCCGAGCCGGCCCGACGCGCGGCGCTTCACGCTGAACGTCGTGATCGCGACGATTCCCGCCATTGCGCTCGGCCTCCTGTTCGAGAAGAAGATCAAGGCCGTGCTGTTCTCGCCGGTCCCCGTTGCGTTCGCGCTCGTCGTGGGCGGCGCGATCATCCTGTGGGCCGAGGCGCGGCAGCGCGAGCGCAGCGAACCGCCGCGCGTGGTGTCGGTCGATGCGCTGACGCCGCTCGACGCGCTCAAGGTCGGCATCGCGCAGTGCTTCGCGCTGATTCCCGGCATGTCGCGCTCGGGCTCGACGATCATCGGCGGGATGCTGTTCGGCCTCGACCGGCGCGTCGCCACCGAATTCTCGTTCTTCCTCGCGATCCCGATCATCTTCGGCGCGACGCTCTATGAAACCGTCAAGGACTGGCAGGCGTTCACCGTCGATTCGCTCGGCCTGTTCGTGCTGGGCGCCGTCGCGGCATTCGTCAGCGCGTTCGTATGCGTGCGCTGGCTGCTGCGCTATGTCGCGTCGCACGATTTCACGGTGTTCGCGTGGTACCGGATCGCGTTCGGGCTGTTCGTGCTGCTGGTCGGGTACAGCGGCTGGCTGAACTGGGCGTGACGCGAACACGAAGGCGGGCGCGCCTTCCATGAAAAAAGCCCGATCGGCGTAGGCCGGTCGGGCTTTTTCTTGTCCGGAGCAGGGCGGCGTGCGCCGCCTCGGCGGGAGGGCTCAGCCTGCGCGCTTGCGGAACACCAGGTCCCACACGCCGTGGCCGAGCCGCAGCCCGCGCCGTTCGAACTTCGTCACCGGGCGGTAGTCGGGGCGCGGCGCGTAGTCGGAGGCCGTGTTTTCGAGCGTCGGCTCCGCGCCGAGCACGTCGAGCATCTGTTCCGCGTAGTTCTGCCAGTCGGTCGCGCAGTGAATGTACGCGCCGGGCTTCAGGCGCGACGCGAGATGCGCGACGAGCGGCGGCTGGATCAGCCGGCGCTTGTGGTGGCGCGCCTTGTGCCATGGGTCGGGGAAGAAGATGTGCACGCCGTCGAGGCTTTCCGGCGCGAGCATGTGCTCGAGCACTTCGACCGCGTCGTGCTGGATGATGCGGATGTTCGTCAGATCCTGCTCGCCGATCAGCTTCAGCAGCGCGCCGACGCCCGGTTCGTGCACCTCGACGCCGAGGAAGTCGTCGCCGGGGCGGTTCGCGGCGATTTCCGCAGTCGATGCGCCCATGCCGAAGCCGATCTCGAGGATGCGCGGTGCGCTGCGGCCGAACACCGCGTTCCAGTCGGGCAGTTCCGGCGCATACGGCACCACGAAGCGCGGGCCGAGTTCGTCCATCGCGCGGCGCTGGCCGGTCGACACGCGGCCGGCGCGCGTCACGAAGCTGCGGATGCGGCGGTGGTGCAGCGGATTGACTGCGTCGGCGCCTTCGGCGGCTTCATCGGGAATGGCGTCGTCGTGCGGCGGCAGGCCGGCTTCGTTCGGATCGTCGTGCATCATCGGTGACAGAGAAAGGCTCGGTTGCGGGCGAGGGCCCGTTGCGCGCAGCAGTGCGCCGGGGGAACCGGCACATGGTACAAAAAAGCCGCCTTCGACGAGGCGGCTCATGCGCAGGCTGCGATGCAGCCGGAAAGTGGAGCGGGCGATGGGAATCGAACCCACGTCATCAGCTTGGGAAGCTGAGGTAATGGCCATTATACGACGCCCGCAGAACGCGCAATTCTACAGGGGTTCGGGTGGGGATGGCAAGCGGGAGGTTTTGGGCGGTCGCAGCGAAACTGGCATGGCTGGATCGTCTGCCGGTGGCGTCGTCCGTTGTGTGCACTGGGGCGGCTTGTTATTGACTGTTTTGGAGGTACTCTGTTGGAACAACGGCAGGGTAGAGGTTAGCCATCTCCTTCAACCATCGCGTTGCAGCCGATTGTGCTGCCTTATCATGTTCCGCGCGTGCGCGGGCAAGTCGTTTGGCCTGTTTCCCGCGCGGCTTATAACCTCGTTGACGCATGCGACTGTCGGCCCAACATCGTAGACTCATTGAGCCGACGCCACCATCAAATTGACCTAGATGCTGCACTTGTCCACTAGCGCCAGTATTGACATACGCCCAAAAGTCTCCAGTGCTTGGATCTTGCCATACAAGGCATCCATATGGAGCAACGGAAAACGGTGCAGCAATATTTCCGCAATATGTAAACGTCGCGCTGCTGGGACTGGCGGCGATGTAATAGGCGGGCGTTACGAAATCAGAAACTGATACTCCGTTGACAGAATAGGAGTTGCCCTGACATGGGTCGCATATCTCCTTGAGAAAATTTACGGATTGCCCATTGTTTAAAGTTCCCCCTACGAACGCGCTGAAACTGGGGTCAACCAGCATCTCAAGCACTTCATGACTGACCGTGACGCTCCACTCTCCGTCATCGCTGACAAGTGCGTATGGTTGATTAGCCTGATCGTGTCCAATATGAACCCCCATGTGTCCGTTCGGATGGTTGCTCACAATTGTTACGCGCTGGTAGTCGTACGGGACATCAGAAGGGGTCGCATACGCGGTGATCGTTCCGCTAATCGACCAACACGAGGCGTGTTCGTTTACCTGCCGTTGGACAGCGCCCGCTACTCTAGTAAGTTCTGAAAGATTGATGCTTGAGGAAAGTGACAACAGGGCTATATTTGCCATTTGAGTCTCCAGACTCAGTAAATGTCGTCAAACGGCACGGGTTGACCTGCAGCTCGTGCGGCCTCGTTGGCTATCGATTTTTTTTGCAATAGGTTGCTCTGATTTTCGATCACAGCGATTCTCAGCTTAGTATCGTCTTGATTCTTATTATATGAATCAAGAGCTTGTTGATAGTTTTGCTGGGCTTCGTCAACGGCGAGCTTGGCGACTTCGGCGGCGACAATTGCTTGCCGAGAGGCTGTCGCAGCCGTTTGTTCTTGCGTTTGTTTTTCCTTCGCACGAGCATCTCTAGCGACCGGGTCGAGCTGCGACACTACTTCATCTTTTAGCTTGGGGGTTACGGCGGCAACGGTCGGTGCGAAGAATGCAGCGACCGCGTTGGGTGGACGTTCCTCGGTGATGCTAGCGGAGATCAGGATGTCGCCAGCATATAGTGGTAATTTGAAAAACTCTCCCTGAAGGCATCGGGCAGCACCGTTGGCATTGCTTTCATAATTTTTCCCCGCGCAGTGCTTGTTCCACAATGACTTTGCTGCGATTTGATCACTAGCTCGCTGATCCGCTGCCTTTGCTAACATGTACTCTTGCTTTGAATTAACAAGCTCTAGTGGGCAGGCGTCGTCAGAGACCTTTTGAGCGTCAGGCTTGGCTTTGTTTGCTTTGACAAGTTCGCGGCAGTACAGGCTGTGGGCCTGTACTGTATGTGCCGATTCGGTAGGAGGGGCGGGAGGAGTGTCTGCGGGCAGCACCACAGCTTGCCGCAGCGATAGTGCAGTGTTTGCGCGTTGTTTCGCGATCGCCTGAGTTGCATCGGTTGCTGGTTTCGTAGAGAACCAGCCGTGCAGGCCGCCAAGCAGCGAGCTAGTGCAAGATGCGCCAATCTTCACACCAACACAGTCTTGCTGCCCTTTGCCCTGCTCGACACCTTGAAAGTCAAACTCGGTGCTTGCGAAGGCCGTATTGTTTGACCAGTCGGTGAAAGTCACCGCGATTTTATAGTTTCGATGCCTGGGGCCGAACAAGCCGTTGTGCATTGCGAACTGCCCAATATAGATTGCGCGAGGTTGAAAGGCTATAGATTTCTTGTCGTCCCCAACGATCATCGAAGTCTCGAAGTAGAATTCTGGATTATCAGCAAGCCATACCCCGGTGCTAACTACTGCAGGATCGTTGCTGTCGACAGGGTTGAAATTCGCGAGTATGGATTTGAGAACTAGATCATCGGAATGTGATGCTGTTTCGGGTTTCTTATTGACGAATGTTCCTCGAACAATAATCAGACAAGCAATGGCTGGATTGACAAGAACGTCTCCGGCAATGCCGATCTGGTAGAACTGTTTCTGGATAGCCGGTGGCACACTGAGCACCTGATCTTTTTCCTTTGCGGCTTCTGTGACAAGTCCGCTGGCTTTATCAACCACCGACTGTACAAGAGGCGCAATGGCGGCTGACATCAGAGCGGCGACAATTGGGGCGAATGCGCCAGGGCTCGCCGTTGTAGAGGCAGGCGATGTAACAGGACATTGCTGTGAAGTGAAAATCCGGGTTTCCACCTGTCCTGCAAAGGACGACTGGACGCCGGCTAGAGTGGCGAGAATCGCAAACGAGAACAATTTCATGAGCCCTCCGATGGATGGGTTCACTGCTGGCTGCGAATGCAGGTAACGATTATATGTGCCACCTAGCTTTTCAGCAGCGGCGCTGCTGCTTGGTATGAGGAATTGCACAAGTGCGAAAACTTGCGAATCATTGGTTTCCCCGTGTTGTGTGTGGGTTGATGTTCGAGTTCAGTACCCAGTTTTTTGCATTTTCTAAAAAGGTAGCAAAACTCTCTGAGATTTACTAGAGCTCTCGATCGCGCGACCGTTTTCGCCTAGTTGTCATCTATCACCTATCGGGGGATTGTGGCGGCATGGATGACACCCAACACCCCAACGATTTCCCGACGTTGACCGACGAGCATATTTGCGAGCTGGCTGCGGCGGTGTGTGACGATTTCGGCGGCGACCTCCCGCGAGCAGCTTTCATGGAGAAACTGCGGTTGCTTCTCGAAGACGTTCCAACGTGGATGCGAGGTTCATCGAATCAACGTGGGCGACATATAGCGGTCGCCCACCCAATTCCTGAGATTCTACTCGCGCACCAGCTCAGCGACCTTTTCATAGAGCGTTTCTCGGTATGCACGAGCATTTTCCGAGAAGTGGAGCCGTCGATGGCAGTTCGGGCAAACGGCGACCGCATTCTCTGGCGTGTCCGATCCGTCGTCCGCAAGTCTGCGGAGATGATGGACCTCCAGAAATGGGAAGCCGTCTGCGCCGATAAACGGAGCCGGCTGGTCGCAAGCTTCGCATGTCCCATTTGCTCGCTCCAGCACCCATGCTTTGACCTGCGGATCCCGCACGACGCTGGTCGTGGTTGATGTAGTTTTTTGGGGCGTTTTGCTTCCTGCGGGGCGTTGTTTCAGCGTCTTGCGAAGCTTGGCGACCGTAGCTGCTTCGGTAGCCCTCGGCGATTCGTGGCGGCCTTCCAGTTCGCAGATGAGCGTTTCTATCTGCTCAGTGACCCTAACCCCCACGTTCTTTGCCGGTGGGAGGCCGGGTATCCAGTCCCGTCCCATGAGAGCTAAGACATGAGAGATGTTCTGCATCCGGTATTCGCATGACTTCTCGGACCGGCCAATTCCCGCGGAGAGGTCTCGATAGACCTGCTTCTTTACAACGGGTTGCCCGTTCCGGAGCCGACGTGCCATGTCGAGATACGCGACGACGGACGCTCTCAATTCTGGCTCGGCCCAATCCGATTCAAGCCGATTTTCTTCATCGATCCTTCTCGCCCAGTCTTGCATCAGAAGCAGGCACGTCGCTTCGTCCTGGACCCAAAGATACGAACCGCTGTAGTCACTATTGACCTGCAATAGACTCGGATTACACCCATGTCGCAGGGCGAACTCGACCTTGTCGAAGTTTGGAGGAGCCTTGGCGCGATTCTTCTCGAACCGGTACAAGCAAGCATATGGGGGATTATGCCCCCAGAGGTCCTCGCGCATATTCCCGACGTGGACGCCGCGCCAAGTGATGCGCAGAGTCTTTCTCTGGACATTCGGACCTTGCGTTGTGGGAGCGATAGTAAAGCCGGCGGCTTCCAGCGCATGGATGACGCTCAGTGCGAATGTATTCGGTGGGTTGCCCGTATAGTTTGAAAGATCAGCCATGGAATAGTTTGATCCGAGTGAGTGCAACGTTTGTCGCTGCAAGACTTGATTGTTACTTGCGCCGTTTGCTCTTGGTCGAATGCTTGGCCTTGAGCATGTCGGCGAACTGCTGAACGAAATTCACGACGAGTTCCCGCTCGTTGCTATCCAATCCATCGAGCGCATCTGCGATCATCGCGAGTTGGTCGTCCGGCCGTTTCGATCCTCGTTGCAACAACTGATCTACCGAGCATTCCAGCGCGTCGCTGAGCTGCTGGGGCCGATGCAAGGTCGGTAGCCGTCGTGTCGGCCGTGATTGCTCGTCGCCGTTGCCCCGAAGGTTGATCTGCCGGACCCTGGGCGCACTTTCAACGAACGGAGTGTGATCATGGTCGATCAGAAGCAAGGTGCAACGAGCAAGGACGAGAAAGCTGGCAAGCCGGTTGCTGCTGATCAGAAGCAGGACGCGGCCTGGAACTCGACGGGGAACGATACCGCAGCGAAGGCGGCACAAGCGACGGCGGCCCCGCCGACGAAAATGGAACTGGCGATCGAAATCTACAAGCGGATGCGAGCCGTCAAGGATGTGACCCGGAAGGACATCGTCGAAAAGTTCATCGCCGAGGTGAAGCTGACGAAGGCCGGCGCGAGTACTTACTATCAGCTGATCAAGGACAAGCACGAGCCACAGGGTAAGAAGTGATTCCCTTCCGGCAGCAAAAAGAAGCGGGCTCCCTCGGGAGCCCGAATCGTTCCGTTGTTGATCAGTCGAAGTTGAAACTCAACTGACCGGGTGCGGACCGCCAGTGCGAGCACACATGTTCCAGATTGCCGAAGCGAATCCGGGTGTAGTTACGCACGAAGACGGTCTTTGCCTGCTCGAGAGCGAGGTTGGGCATAAACCCCTCCATGTAAGGAGGTTGAAAGCGATTCTTGCCCCCAGCTCCCTTGTCGCGTAGACTACAAGGGTTATCGGCAGATAACTGTGGGTGACAGAGGCACGCCTTAACGCGCTGTCTTCTGCTCGCCGGCGCCTCCAACGTTTCGATCTCCTGGCAGAGATCAAGGTGTTGGGGGCGTTGTTTTTTCCGGCCCGGCTACTACGAGCTATGTAACCGGGGCCGAGTCATCTTCTTTTCATTCTTTCCCTTCGGGCTTAAAGCCCTTCCAGCGTTGGATGTAAGCCCCGAGCATCGTTTGCAGCATTGCCCAATCGTCAGCATCTAGGCCGGCTGGCACAATGATTTTCGCAGTGGACTTGCCGGGCAGAGGAATCGAAAAAACCTCGAGTCCAGGGGCAACCTCATCCGCTGAGTCAATCACCTTCCCCGCGTTGACCTGGGATTCGTCGGTGCCGACTTTGCCTTTCTTCCCCCTCGTGCCGCCATTGGTGCCTTTCGGTGCTGCGGGCGCCTTGACGTGCGGAGACACTGGAATTCCGTATTCCTTGGCTGCGGAGAGGAAAAACGCGATGGTCTTCGTGAGGGTGCTTCCGTTGATTCCCCACGTCTTGAACTTTTCCATCACTTGACCCGAGCTGGCATGGCTCAAATCAAATTCGGGGTCGTCGAACAGGAAGCCATACGACTCGCGAAAGATCCTGTTAAGTGGTTCCTTACGCGCGTCGTCGTCGGCTAAGACAATGCTTTTGAAGTGATCTTTGGGTTTTCCGGTGTCGTCAATGAGCCCAAGAAAACGGAGGGCCGAGATCGTGCCGGATTGCTGAGAACCGGATGCTTTGGGCATCAACGTCTTGTCGATGCGCATCGGTACGGTGCCCATATCCCGCAGTTGGTTCAAAAACGAAGTGAGCGAGATGTGCGAGATAACAGGGGGCGTCGCAACTTTCTCTTTGCTGCTGGCCATGATTCATCCTGCGGAGTCATCGATGGCACAAATGTACCACCAAACTTGCTGCTGTCAAATGCCCCGTTGCAGAGATATTTTCGAAGGTGTGTCTGGTGTGAATTCGCGTGAATTGGAGTGAATCAGAGCGAATCAGAGTGAATGGCTGGTGTGGTTGCGCTCTCGCAAACGTTTGTGATTTGCATAAAGTATTGATTTTATTGAATTTTTATTTTTTGCGAGTGCGATGATGTGTCTGTTTGGGGATCTTGCTCTGCTTGCGGCGTACTTTAGGTGGGTAGCTTGGGATTGCGGTCGGTGTGGTTGTCAGATTGGCGTGTAGTGTCGCGTATGCTCGTCATTTCGTGCAGTGGGGTGGAGGGAGTTCCGCTGGAACGCATCAATGGATGCGTGCGCGACAAGTCAGCCCGACTTGCAGCTTCTCGAAATTATAGCTGGGGTGAAAACTGGCATCGCAGTGAAGCCCGCATGAACAGCGGTTCTTCGTGCAGCCGGGAGAAATTATGACGTGAGAATGCGCGTAGACAGTGGCTCTGATTATCGCGCTGGGGCTTGGGAAGCTGAAGTAATGGCCATTACACGACGCCCGCAGAACGCGCAATTCGACAGGGTTTGGCCGAGATGTGGCAAGTGGGCGGTTTTGGCCGCCGGCTTCAAGGCCCGCACGACGCGAGGGAGGTGCGGTGGCACCGCCGGAAATGGTCGTCAAAAAGGGATCGGCTCGAAGCGGTTCGTCGGCGTAACGCGCAACGCGGAGCCGAACGAACGGCCGAGTGCCCGCCCGAAGGCCCGTGTCGAAAATAGACGAGTCCGCGTCGGACGCATACAAGTCCCCAACACGCTTTCGAACTAACGTGACAGGCCTCTTACACGATCGTTAGTCTGGAGCCGACATGTCCGATTTCATCACCGTTCTGCGCGAAACCTGCCCGACCCCGGTCCTCGATGCGACCAAGTGGAAGCGTATCGGCGGCGATCCGCACACCGTGAACCTGAACGCCTACCTCTCGAAGGACGGCAGCAAGATCATGGGGACCTGGATCTGCACGCCGGGCAAGTTCGAGGTGAACTACGAAAAATGGGAGTACTGCCACTTTCTCGACGGCTACTGCATCATCACGCCGGAAGGCGAGGAGGCGGTGCACCTGAAGGCCGGCGACGTGTTCGTGATCGAACCCGGCATGAAAGGCACGTGGGAAGTGGTGGAAACGGTGCGCAAGTACTTCGTCTTTGCCTGAGCGGGCCGGTCGATTCGAGCGACGCATCCCTGCGTCGCTCGATCCCTTCCCGGTTCCTGGGGCCGGGAGGGCAAGCGGAGGATTCCGGCTCAATAGAACGCGTTCCGGTTCGGAAACAGCTCGCCGAGCATGACCGCGTTTCTTTCAGCGAGGCTGAGCACGCGCACATATCAAGCGTCGTTCCCGAAAGGGCCGGAAGTGCCGAGTGTGCCGATTGCATGGCCCGACGTCGCGCCCGGTGCGGCCGCCGGAAACCCATTGCCACCCGCCCGCGCCATTGCGCGGCGCCGGTGTTAATCTTCCGCCCATCCCCGCTGCCGCCCCCGACCCCAAAGGCCTCCCATGGAAAGCTGGACGATCGGCATCCTGCTCGGCATGACCACGATCCTCGTGCACACCGCGGCGATGGTCGGCCTGGCGGTCGTCGCGCGCCGGCTCCGCGAAGCGCTCGACGTGCGCCGCGACGACATCCACCAACAACTGCGCCAGGTGACGGGCATCATCGCGCTGATCTGCATCGCGCTCGGACTGCTGCATACGCTGGAGGCGATCGCGTGGGGCGCGACGCTCGTGCAGGTCGGTGCGATCGGTTCATTCAGCGATGCGCTGTTCTTCTCGATCGACGCGATGTCGACGCGGGGCGCGTCAGGCATCGTGCCCGCCGCGAACTGGCGAATGCTCGGCGCGATCGAATCGTCGTGCGGCGTGCTGCTGTTCGGGATGTCGACCGCGTTCATCTTCGCCGTGATCCAGGCCGACTTCTCGGCGATCACGCAGCGGCTGCAGCACGATCGTCCGCCCCGGTAGCGCACGCCTGCAGCCTGCGGCGACAGCGCCTATGATGCAGCGGTCCGCCCACTGTTACGGCCGCATCGCGTACGTCGTTTGCCAGCGTCTCGGCTGCCACCTTCGGAACCCCGACCATGCGCATCACCGCGATCCACGAACAAGCGATTCCCGTGTCCCGCTATGCCGACCCGGCGATCCCGTCCGGCGGCCTGACGACGAGCGTTGTCGCGGTCATCACCGACGTCGTGCGCGATGGCCGCCCGGTGACAGGCTGCGGCTACGCGTCGATCGGCCGTTTCGCGCAGGGCGGCCTGATTCGCGAACGGTTCGCGCCGCGCCTGCTGGCCGCCGCCGACTCACTCGCCGACGAGGCCGGCACGAACCTCGACCCGTTCCGCGCATGGCGCGCGATGATGGCCGGCGAGAAGCCGGGTGGGCACGGTGAACGGTGTGTCGCAGTCGGCACGCTCGACATGGCGATCTGGGATGCCGCCGCGAAGATCGCCGATGTGCCGCTCGCTCGCTTTCTCGCCGACCGACTTGAACGGACGGCCGCACCACGCGTGCGTGTGTACGCCGGCGGCGGCTACCGCTATCCGCATGACGATCTCGCGCGTCTGTCGGACGAAATGCGCCGCATTGCCGATCTCGGCTACACGCACGCGAAGATCAAGATCGGCGGCGCGGATCTCGATCAGGACCGCAGGCGCATCGAAGCAGCCGCAAGGCAATTAGCGGACAGTTCGCATCTCGCGGTCGACGCGATGAACACGTACGACGCGACGACCGTCGGCGCGGCCGCCGCGATGCTCGCGCCGTTCGATCTCTGGTGGTTCGAGGATATCTGCGATCCGCTCGACCTGCCGCTCCAGGCGGACATCGCCACGCGCTACGCACCGCCGATCGCGGCCGGCGAGGCGCTGTTCTCGCTCGCGGAAGCGAAGCTGCTCGACCGCTACGGCGGCCTGCGGCCCGAGCGCGACGTGCTCGTGTTCGATCCGGTGCATGGCTATGGGCTGCCGGGCTATCTGCAGATCGTCGAACACTTCGCATCGCGCGGCTGGCGGCGCGATGCGTTCTGGCCGCATGGCGGCCACCTGTTCTCGCTGCACGTCGTCGCGGCGCTCGGGCTCGGCGGTGCGGAAGTCAGTCCGTTCGCGTTTCATCCGTTCAGCGGACTGGCCGATGGCGCAAGCGTCGACGCCGGATACGCACGCGTGCCGCAAGCGCCGGGCATCGGCTTCGAGCGGCATGCCGGCGCGCACGACGTGTTTCGCACGTTATCGGGCCGCTGACGCCCGCAGTGCATCGATCGCGAAACGCACCGCGAAGCCGAGCATCATCACCGCGACGAAGCAATCGAGCATGCGCCATGCGAGCGTGCGGGCGAACCACGCGCGGCATGCGCGGGCGCCATACGCGAGCATCAGGAACCACGCGAGCGAAGCCGTCATCGAGCCGATCGCAAACGGCGCGCGCGCGGCGGGCGTATGGCTCACGATCACGGTGCCGAGCAGCAGCACGGTGTCGATCCACGCATACGGATTGAGCAGCGAGACGGCGGCGGTCGCGAGTACCGTGCGCGAGCGCGTGGATTCGCTGTCCGTGCCCGGACCGTCGACGTGCTCGGGCTGTCGTCGCCGGATCGCCGAGCGCAGCGCAAGCAGGCCATAGCCGGCGAGATACGCGATGCCGGCCCAAAGCGCGGCCGATACCACGCCGGGATGTCGCGACAGCAACGACGACAATCCCTGCGCACCGAGCACGATCAGCAGTGCGTCGCTGCCTGCGCAGACGAGGGCGATGGAAAGCAGATGGGGGCTCGAGATCGAGCGCTTGATGACGAAAGCGTCCTTGGGGCCGACGGACGTGAACAGCGCGGCGCCAAGCAGCAGGCCTTCGGTGAAGGCAGAGGTGTCGAGCACGAGCGGGCCGACAACCTCTTAAGCTGAACCGGTGAGGGTTACGATGAACGAAACGTTAAGGGGCGCCCGGGGGCGTTGTCAATGCCCACTCGGGCCGCTGCCCGAGCGTGTCGAACAGCCGGACGATCTCCGCCTTCACCTTCTGCACCGCGTTGCTGACGAGCGCCGTATCGTGCCAGCACAGCGACAGGTCGCGCGCGAACAGCCGGTGCGCGACCGTCGACAGCTTGAGCTTGCGCTCCTCGATCTCGACGTGCGCGGCCGTCCACGGCAGGATCGTCACGCCGAGCTGCGCCATCACGGCCGCGAACAGCAGGCCGGTCGAGCTCGCCTCGAAGCTGATCTCGTACGACAGCCCGGCCTCGCGCATCGCCCAGTCGACGCGGTTGCGGATCGTGTTCGGCGCGCTCGGCAGCACGAGCGGCATCCGCGCGATCGCGTCGAGCGGCACGGGATCGTCCGGCACCGGGAACCCGGGCCACGTGATCAGGTACAGCGTTTCCGTCAGCAGCCGGTGAACCGCGATGCCGCGCGTGTCGACCGCGTCGACGACGATCGCGAGATCGAGCCGCGTGCGTTCGAGCAGCGTGTCGAGATCGGCGCTCGGCGCCTCGATCAGCTCCAGCATGATGCCGGGAAAGCGGTCGCGCACCGCGCGGGCGAGCGGGATGGCCAGCACGCGCGCGGTGCTCGACGGCATCCCGACCGTCACGCGGCCCTGCGGCGTGTCGGCATCGCGGCGCAGCAGCTCGCGCGTGCCGTCGGCCTGGCGCAGCAGCTCGAGCGCATGCTGGTACAGCGTGCGGCCGGCGGCGGTCGGCGCGACGCCGCGCACGCTGCGTTCGAGCAGCTGCATCCCGAGATCCTGTTCGAGATTGCGCATCTGCTGACTGACCGCCGGCTGCGCGACATGCAGCGCCTCGCTCGCATGCGTGACGTTGCCGCATTCGACGACCTTCACGAAATAGCGCAACTGCCTCAAGTCCATCGTCGCCCCTCCCGATTCGAGCCATAAGCGAATCCGATCGAGCGAGATGAATATCATATTTTTCCCCGATCGATGGTGTTTCTATACTCGTCTCACAAAAGAGCCAGCCTGCCGGCCATCCCGGACCGGACGCGGCAAAAGCGCCGGCCCCGCCGGCAAGGAGACGAAGATGTTCAAGGCGATCGACGCGCCGGCGGCCGGCGCGAAGCCGCGGCGCACGCCGCTCACGCGCGAGCAGGTCAAGGGCTTCTGGGCCGTGTATGCGGGCTGGGTGCTCGACGGCGTGGATTCGGTGATCTACGCACTGGTGCTGATTCCGGCGCTGACCGAGCTGCTGCCGGCATCCGGCATCGCGGCGACGCCCGCGAATCTCGGGATGTACGGCTCGATCCTGTTCGCGCTGTTCCTGATCGGCTGGGGGCTGTCGTTCATCTGGGGGCCGCTCGCCGACCGCTTCGGCCGCGTCCGCACGCTCGCCGCGAGCATCCTGATCTACTCGGTGTTCACCGGCGCAGCCGCGTTCGTGCACGACGTGTGGGCGCTGGCCGCGTGCCGGCTGATCGCCGGGATCGGCGTCGGCGGCGAATGGGCGCTCGCGGGTACCTACGTCGCCGAAAGCTGGCCGGAAGACCGCCGCAAGATGGGCGCCGGCTACCTGCAGACGGGCTACTACTTCGGCTTCTTCATCGCGGCGTGCCTGAACTACACGATCGGCGCGACCTACGGGTGGCGCGCGATGTTCCTGTGCGGCCTCGCGCCCGCGCTGCTCGCGGTGTTCACCGTGATGCGCGTGAAGGAGCCCGGCCAGTGGCGCCGGCATGACGCACGCGACGGCGACGTGGCCGACGCACGGCGCGCCCATCCGCTGCGCGAGATCTTCGCGCCGGCCTTCCTGCGCCGCACGGTGACGAGCGCGAGCCTCGTCGGCGTCGCGATCGTCGGGCTGTGGGCCGGCTCCGTGTACGAGGCGAGCGCGGTCAGCACGCTGGCGGCGCGTGCGGGCATCGACCACATCGGCGCGATGCGGCTCGCATCGATCGGCGCGGCGATCCTGTCGTGCGCGACGATCGTCGGCTGCCTGGTGGCGCCGTGGCTGTCCGAACGGCTCGGCCGGCGCACGGCGCTCGGCGTGTATTTCGCGGGCATGGCCGCATCGATCGTGTTCGCGTTCGGCTGGGCGTTTTACCAGCCGAACGGGCTCGCGGCGTTCATGGTGTCGCTGGCGTTCCTCGGTTTCTTCGGCGGCAATTTCGCGATCTTCTCGCTATGGCTGCCCGAGCAGTACCCGACGCGCGTGCGGGCCACCGCGTTCGCGTTCAACGCGTCGGTCGGCCGTTTCATCGGCGCGGGCGTGAACTTCCTGCTCGGCGCCGCGATACACGGCTACGGATCGCTCGGCGTGCCGGTCGCATGGACCGCGGCCGTGTTCGGGCTCGGCATCCTGATCCTGCCGTTCGCGGTCGAAACGCGTCATCAGACATTGCCCGAATGAGCGGCACGCCGCGATCGTCCGCCAACACGCCACACCTCGTCATCAATATCAGGAGTCCGGAATGCAGGCATTACAAGGAATCAAGGTCGTCGATCTGAGCCGCGCGCTGTCGGGGCCGTTCTGCTCGATGGTGCTCGCCGATCTCGGCGCCGACGTGATCAAGGTCGAGTCGGGGCCGCACGGCGACATGAGCCGCGCATGGGGGCCGTTCGATCGCGGCGTGAGCACGTACTACCTGTCCTGCAACCGTAACAAGCGCGGCATCTGCGTGGATTTCCGGCAGCCGGCCGGCCTCGACGTCGTGCGTCGGCTGATCGCGCAGGCCGATGTCGTGATCGAGAATTTCAAGGCGGGCACGATGGACGCGATGGGGCTCGGCTATGCCGCGCTGAGTGCGCGCGATCCGCGGCTCGTGATGGGCAGCGTCACCGCGTTCGGCCCGCGTGGCCCGTTGCGTGACTGGCCGGGCTTCGACCAGATCGCGCAGGGCTATGCGGGGTTGATGAGCCTCACCGGTTTTCCCGACGGCGAGCCGACCCGCACGGGCACCGCGATCGGCGATCTCAGCTCGGGGATGTGGGTCGCGACCGGCGTGATGGCCGCGCTGTACGAGCGTGAGCGCACCGGGCGCGGGCAGCATGTCGGCACGTCGCTGCTCGAAAGCCTCGTTTCGCTGCTGAGCGTGCACGGGCAACGCTACCTGAGCCTCGGCGACGTGCCGCGGCGCACCGGCAATGCGCACGCGGTGATCGCGCCGTACGGCGTGTTCGAGACGGCCGACGGGCCGCTCAACCTCGCGCCGATCACGACCGACATGTGGCTGCGGCTGTGCCAGTTGCTGGACCTGCCCGAGCTGCCGAACGATCCGCGCTTCGCGACCAACGATGCGCGCGTCGCACACCGCGACGCACTGAAAGCGTTGCTCGAAAGCCGGCTGCGCACGCGCGGCAAGCGCGAATGGACGCAGCGTTTCGTCGAAGCCGGACTGCCGGCCGGGCCGATCAACACGCTCGACGAAGTGTTCGACGATCCGCAGCTCGCGCATTGCGGGCTGGTCGAGCCGGTCGCGCATCCGACGCTCGGCACGCTGCGCCAGGTCGTCACGCCGCTCGGCGGGATGGGCGACGAGATGCCGGCGCCGCGCACGCGTCATGCGCCGCCGCTGCTCGGCGAGCATACGGTCGACGTGCTGCGCGAAGCCGGCTACGGCGACGACGCAATCGACGCGCTGCTGGCCGAGCGCGCGATCTTCCAGGCGGAAGCGGTGGCGGAGGCCGTGCAATGAGCGACACGACGAAACACGAAGGGGCGTCGAACGTGACGGTCGACAGGGTCGGCGAGCGGATCGCGCGCGTGCGGTTCGCGAATCCGGCGCGACGGCATGCGCTCGATGCACCGTTGCTCGATGCACTCGTGGCGCACCTCGATGCACTGGCCGAACAGCGTCCGCCACCCGTCGTGATCCTGTCGAACGACGGCAACGGCGACGTGTGGAGCGCGGGGCACGACCTGCGCGAACTGGCCGACGATCGCGATCCGCTCGCCTACGGCAAGCCGCTCGAACGGGCGCTGCGGCGCGTGCGCACCTATCCGGGTGCGGTGATCGCGGCGGTGTCGGGTTCGGCGTGGGGCGGGGCGGTCGATCTCGTGATGAGCTGCGACCTGGTGGTCGCGGCGCGCGACGCGCGTTTCGCGATGACGCCCGCGAACATCGGCCTGCCGTATTCGATGAGCGGGCTGCTGCGCTTCTACGACAACCTGCCGATCCACGTGCTGAAGGAGATGTTCTTCTGCGCGCAGCCGCTCGATGCGGAGCGCGCCGCGCATCACGGGCTCGTGAACCGGCTGGCCGACGCGGGCGGCGTCGACGATGCGGCGCTCGACGTCGCGCGCACGATCGCCGCGAAGGCGCCGCTCGCCGTGTACGCCGTGAAAGAGCAATTGCGCGTGCTGCAGGACGCGCGGCCGTTGCCGGCCGATGCGGTCGAACGGATTGCCGAGCTTCGCCGGCAAGCGTGCAAAGGCGCGGATTTCGACGAAGGGCTGCGTGCGTTTTCAGAACGTCGCGCGCCAGTGTTTCGCGGCGTCTAGGCGATAGGGTGTGCGAGCGGGGCGCGCGAGCGGTGAAAAGCATGCGGACGCGCGCGTGTCGTTGCGCAGGTATCGGTTGCGTCATGCGCGGCCGCCGTCGCGTGCCGCGTCGCCGCGCGTCACATGCCGAGCGCGTGCACGCCGACGAGCAACAGCGCGCCGATCGCGATCAGCAGCAGCGCGTGAATGCGCGTGTAAATCACGCACAGCGTCGACGCAACCGCGATTGCCCGTGCGGCCCAGCCGCCGTCGAGCGCCTGCAGCAGCACCCACACCGACGCGAGGATCATGCCCGCCGCGACCGGGCGCAGGCCGGCCTCGAGCGCGATCTGCCAGCGTGCGCCCTGGTGCCGCCGCCACAGATGCGCGACGCCGTAGATCAGGAACGCGGTCGGGCCGAACAGCGCGAGCGTCGCGATCACCGCGCCCCAGAAGCCGGCGACCTGCCAGCCGATCAACGTGGCCAGCAGCGAGCCGGGGCCCGGCGCCATCCGTGCGATCGCGAAGTCGTTCACGAATTGCGTGGCGCTCATCCAGTGATGCACGTCGACGACCTGCCGCTGGATGTCGGCGATGATCGCCTGTCCGCCGCCGATCGTCGCGATCGACAGCGGCGCGAACACGCCGAACAGCGCGGCGTAGCGTTGCAATGCGGTCATCGCGTGTCGCTCCCGGCCGGCGTTGCGGCCGCGCGGCGGTATTCGAGCGCGACGCTCAGCGTGCCGCCCACCAGCACGGTCCACACGAGCGGCCAGTGCAGCACGGCCACCGACACGAACGTGAGCGCCATTACCGCGAACGGCAACGTGCGGCGCGGCAATCGGCGCACGGCGGTGATCGCCATCGAGATCGACAGCCCGATCGCCGCGGCTGCCGCGCCGGCGAGCGCGACGTGCGTGAGCGGAAAGCGCGTGAGGGTCGAGAAT
Organism: Burkholderia sp. AU31652; assembly: GCF_002223155.1. Classification (NCBI taxonomy): domain Bacteria; kingdom Pseudomonadati; phylum Pseudomonadota; class Betaproteobacteria; order Burkholderiales; family Burkholderiaceae; genus Burkholderia; species Burkholderia sp. AU31652. The sequence goes on from NZ_NKFG01000003.1 coordinate 458,352, forward strand.
GCGATGCCGAACAGCACGATCAGCACGGCGGGCGGCGCGATGATGCCGGTGAAGCCGGCCACCGCGCCGCGCCATCCGGCGAGCCGGTAGCCGATCCAGATCGCGAGGTTCTTCACGTTGACGCCCGGCAGCGCCTGCGACAGCGCGAGGCCGTTGAGGAACGCCTCCTCGTCGAGCCAGCGCCGCTCGTAGACGAAGTCGCGCATCATCCGCCCGCTGAGCCCGCCGCCGAAGCTGGTCAGGCCGATCTGCGAGAACGCGATGAACAGCGCGAGGACGCCGGGCGGCTGCGCGTCGCCTGCTGGCGGTGCAGGTGAAGTGGCGGAGGAGGGGGGCGGCATCGGTGGGCGGTGCGTGGCGGTTGGGCGGTCACCCATGTTAGCAAGCGGACCCTGTCAGCACGCTGACAGGGGCTCGGCGGCGATGTGATGAAAGCCTTCGGCCGAGTCGACAAGTGCATTCCGGTGCACTCAGTTCATCCATCGGCCCAGCACATCAGCACATCAAACATCAAGCATCAACGCATCAGCGCATCCCGCGCATTCGCGTGAACGCAACCCTTCGCCGCTACGCGCGCACGACCGTCACCCCGGCCGCCTCGATCGGCTTCGTCAGCGCGGCGTCGGTTTCCTTTTCGACCACGACGGTATGCGCCAGCGTGAGCTCGCCGATCACGAACTGCGACGCCGCGCGCAGCTTCGACTGCGACGCGAGCACGACCGTCTCGGCCGCGCGTTCGGCGAGCGCGCGCTTGATCGCCGCTTCCTCGAAATCGCCGGTGCTGAGCCCCGCGACCGGATGCACGCCCGTGACGCCCATGAAGTACAGGTCCGCATGAATGCGCGCAATGCCCTCCATCGCCGCCGCGCCGACGGCCACGATCGAATGCTTGTAGAGCCGCCCGCCGATCAGGATCACGTCGATCGACGGATGCGCGGCGAGCGCCACCGCGACACTCGGGCTGTGCGTGACGATCGTCGCGCGCAGATCGGCCGGCAACTGGCTGACGAGCAGCGCCGCGGTCGTGCCGCCGTCGACGATCGCCACCTGGCCGGGTGCGATCATCTCCGCGGCCCGCCGCGCGATGCGCCGCTTCTCCGCCGTCTCGAGCGCCTCGCGCTGCGCGAACGGCGCAACGGCGGGCGACGCCGGCAGCGCACCGCCATGCACGCGCTGCAGCAGGCCTTCGGCCGAGAGCTCACGCAGGTCGCGGCGGACAGTATCTTCGGACACGCCGAATTGCGCGCTCAGTTCGACTGCCAGCACCTGGCCGTCGCGCGCGAGTGCGTCGAGGATCGCTTTCTTGCGTTGTGTCGTCAGCATCGTGGTTGCACGAATTTTCTTGAAGTTGCACGAATATGCACGCTACCATGGGCGCCGTCTTTTGTCGAACCGGAGGCTGGGATGGCTGCAACGCGAGACCGTGTCCGCATCGTCGAGACGACGGTGCTGTCCGATGACTGGTATGTGCTGAAGAAGGTGACGTTCGATTTCCTGCGCCGCGACGGAACGTGGCAGCGCCTGAGCCGCGAGACGTACGATCGCGGCCATGGCGCGACCATCCTGCTGCGCAACGCCGGGACGGGCGACGTGCTGCTGACGCGGCAGTTCCGGATGCCGGCGTTCGTCAGCGGGCACGACGGCATGCTGCTCGAGGCCGCCGCCGGCCTGCTCGACGACGCGACGCCCGAAGCGCGCATCCGCGCGGAGGCCGAAGAGGAGACCGGCTATCGCGTGCGCGGCGTGCGCAAGGTGTTCGAGGCATTCATGAGCCCCGGCTCGGTGACGGAGAAGCTGCATTTCTTCGTCGGCGAATACGATGCGTCGCTGCGCACCGGCGACGGCGGCGGCGTCGCGGAAGAGGGCGAGGATCTCGAGGTCGTCGAGATGCCGCTGCAGGCCGCGCTCGACGCGATCGAGCGCGGCGAGATCGTCGATGCGAAGACGATCATGCTGCTCCAGTACGTCGCGCTGCGGGAAACCGCCGGCGCGCGCACGGCATGACGCCGCTGCTCGTGCTGGTCGCCGGCCCCTATCGCAGCGGCACGGACGGCGACCCCGCTCGCATCGCCGCGAACCTGCACCGGCTGGAGGCGGCGGCGCTTGCCGTGTATCGCCGCGGACACGTGTCGCTGCCGCTCGCCGTTGCGGCCGGGTCGCGACAGGTCGGCGACGCGATCAGCGAGACGTTCCTGTATCCGGCCGCGCACCGGCTGCTGCGCCGCTGCGATGCGGTGCTGCGCATCGACGGCGCGTCGCGCGGGGCGGACACGGACGTCGGTCTTGCAAGACAGCTCGGCAAGCCGGTCTATTTCGCGGCCGACGACATTCCGGTCGCGCAGGACGATCCGGATAGCTGATCAGGCGGGGAGGCGGCCAGCCGGAGCGCCGCCGGCCGCCCTCGGTATCGGCCGGCTGACTGCATCACTCTGAGCCGGGCGAGCACCGGGTCAAGCCGTTGCATTGCGCATGCCGCGCCGCGCGCGAACCGGCGTATGATCGCGACGCCACCCGCGCACCGCCCGACGCTACCTCCGTCCCATCATGCCGCTTTCCGATTCCGCTGACGCCACCGCTGCTGCTGCCGCGCAACTGCCCGCCGATCTCGTCGCTGCCGCCGTCGCCGCGCTCGCGCGCGCCGACGCCTTGCTCGTGACGGCCGGCGCCGGTATCGGCGTCGATTCCGGGCTGCCCGATTTTCGCGGCACGGACGGCTTCTGGCGTGCGTATCCGGCGCTGCGCCACGAGCGTTTCGAATTCCACGAGATCGCCTCGCCGCATGCATTCCGGGCACGCGCGCCGCTCGCGTGGGGCTTCTACGGGCACCGTCTGGCGCTTTACCGCGCGACGGAGCCGCATGCGGGCTTCGCGATCCTGCGCCGCTGGATCGACGCGATGCCGAACGGCGGCTTCGTGCTGACGAGCAACGTCGACGGCCAGTTCCAGAAAGCCGGCTTCGATCCGGCGCGGATCGTCGAGATCCACGGTTCGATCCACGCGATGCAGTGCCTGCGTCCCTGTTCGGACGACACATGGGAGGCGGCGCCGTTCGTGCCGGACGTCGACGAAGCCACCTGCCGCCTCGTCGGCGACATGCCGCGTTGTCCGCATTGCGGCGGCCTTGCGCGACCGAACATCCTGATGTTCGGTGACGCCGGCTGGCTCGGGGCGCGCTACGACGCGCAGGAGCGTGCGCTGGAAGACTGGCTCGCGCGGGCCGGGCGCGTCGCCGTAGTCGAGATCGGCGCGGGCACCGCGATCCCGACCGTGCGTCTGCTGAGCGAACGGCTCGGTGCCGACGTGATCCGCATCAACGCACGCGAAGCGCATGCGCGCCGGGCGGACGTGATCGGCCTGAAGGGCGGTGCGCTGGCGACGCTGAGCGTGCTCGACGCAGCCTGGCAACGCGCGTGAGCCTGCGGGCGCGCTCACGACCCGAACGACCCGAACGCCCCGAACGCCCCGAACGCCCCGAACGCCCCGAACGGGCCGAACGGGCCGGCATCCCGCAGGCGGTCGCCGTTGCAGGTGCGCGGCGAATCCGCATACAGTTCAGCGTGTGCCGCCCGCGCACGCGCGATCGGCGTCCGGGAGCGGACCTCGCCCCGGGCAACCGGGGGCCGGCGGCTGACTCCAGCCGCATCTTCGACCGGGAGCGCCCTTGTTCTATTCGATCGTCGCGATCTTCGTCGGCGCCGGGCTCGGCGCGTTGCTGCGCTGGTTCCTGAGTCTCGCGCTCAACGAATTCTTTCCCGCCGTGCCGCTCGGCACGCTCGCCGCGAACCTGATCGGCGGCTACGTGATCGGTATCGCCGCCGTCGTGTTCACGACCCGCGTCGGGCTGCCGCCCGAGTGGCGGCTGTTCGTGATCACGGGCTTTCTCGGCGGCCTCACGACGTTCTCGACCTATTCGGTCGAAGTGATGACGCATGCGGTGCAGGGCGAATTCGGATGGGCGTTTGCGGTGGCTGCCCTACACTTGACTGGATCGTTCGCGCTGACGGCGCTCGGCATGTGGACCGCGCGCGCGTGGCTCGCGGCGGCCTGAGCGCGCCGCCATCGGAGGGTGCGATGGACAAGGTCTTCCTGCGCTTCTATGTGCACGAGAAGCACCGGCTGCACTGGAAGCCGCTGTGGGAATGGCTGCTGGAGGAAGCGAACCGGATGGGCGTCGCGGGCGGTTCCGCGTTTCGCGCGATGGCCGGGTTCGGCCAGCATCGCGTGCTGCACGAGGACCGCTTCTTCGAACTGCAGGGGTCGCTCGCGATCGAGATCGAATTCATCGTCACCGAGGACGAGGCGCAGCGCTTGCTCGAGCGGCTGTCGCACGAGAAGGTGCGCGTGTGCTACGCGATGATGCCGGCGCGCTTCGGCGTGATCGACACGCTCGGCGGACCGCCGGCGCAGGGGCCGGCGGCGTAGGGTGCGACGTTGGCGTCAGATGCCGAACATCGTCAGCGACACGGCGGCGCGCGTGACGACCATCAGCAGCACCTGCACGATCACGAACAGCAGGATCGGCGACAGGTCGATGCCGCCGAGGTTCGGGATGATGCGGCGCAGCGGGTTCAGGAACGGCGCGGTCAGCTGGTAGAGGATCGGCATCGCCGGCGAGCGCGGGTTGAGCCACGACAGTAGCGCCATCAGGATCGTCATCCAGATCACGAGATTGAGCGCCCACTTCACGACGGTGAGCAGCGCGACCACGACGAGCGTCGCGATCACCGCGGCCGGATCGAAGCCGGCCATCACGACCATCAGCACGACGTAGACGAGCGCGGTGAGCAGCGCGGCGACGACGCTGGCCCAGTCGATGCCGCGCACGCCCGCGATCACGCGGCGCAGCGGCAGCACGAGCCAGTTGGTCGCCTGCAGCACGGCCTGCGTGACGGGGTTGTACGGTGGCACGCGGACGGCCTGCATCCAGACGCGCAGGATCAGCGCGGCGCCGAACAGCGTGAAGACGGTATTGAGCAGAAAACGGGCGATCTCGCCGAACATCGTTGGCATCCTTTTTAGTCAGTAGCGTGCGGCCGCCAACGCCGGATGGCGGCGCATCGGCCGACACATTATCACGCCTCGTCTTGCGACGGGGAGGGGTGTGCGGCGGTGCGCGCGAGCGACGTTTCGACGGTTTCGGCGAGCGCCGGCAGCGATGCCGGCGGCGTGGCGCGCTGTGCCGCGAGCGCGATCGCGCGGCGTGTCAGCAGCGCGTACAGCGTCGCGTGATCGCCGCCGCGCGTTTCAAGCAGTGCCAACTGGCGTTCGACGATGCCCGTGTCGCCGCGCGACACCGGGCCGGAGAGCGCGTTCGCGAGCCCCTTGTCGCGGGCGGTCTCGATCGTGCCGGCCAGCATCGGCAGCAGTGCGCGCAGCGCGGCGTCCTCGTCGAAACCGAGGCCGCGCCACAGCTCGACCGCTTCCGCCAGCCCGCACAGCGCGAAGCTCGCCGCGTAGTGCGCGGCTGCGTGATAGAGCATCCGGCCGCCGGCCGGAATCGACAGCGGATGGCAGCCGAGTGCGGCAGCAAGTCGCAGCAGCGTCGCGTGCAACGCGCCGTCGGCTTCGATCGTGACCGAGCAGCCGTCGATGCGGGCGAGGTCGGCGTCGGTGCCGCCGAACAGGTAGAGCGGATGGAAGCCGCCGGTGGCCGCGCCTTGCCGCTTCGCCGGATCGAGCAGGGCGACCGCCGACGCGCCGCTGCAGTGAACGACGGCTTGCTGCGCGGCGCGCGACGTGTCGAAGCGCAGCGCGGCGGCGGCCGACGCGAGATGGTCGTCGGGCACGGTCAGGAAGATCAGGTCGGCGGCGTCGGCAACCTGCTGCGGCGTGTCGACCGCCTGGCAGCCGTCGATGCGCGCGGCGAGCGCCGCGGCCGACGCGGGCGTGCGGCTCGCGATCGCGACGACCGGAAAGCCGGCCCGCGCGAAGCGTTGCGAGACGCAGCGCGCGAGACGGCCGGCGCCGATAAAGCCGAGGCGGGGTGTGTCGGGAACGGACATGGCGGCGGATGTAAGCGAAAACGAAGCAACCGCCAGTATCGCAGGAATGACCGCGGGGCCGTGAAAGGGGGGCTTCTGCCCGGGACGTGACTTGGCTTATCGGTATGCGGCGCTATCTCGGCGCGAGTTTCACCGCCCGGCACCGCGGTCGATTCATGATCGGAGAATCCGACCCCGAAACATATCGCCCCCGTATCCGGCTTGAAATGTCGGCATCTTGTCTCAAATTTGTAATCGTTCATTACGGTTGCGTGCCCGCTGCGCGCGCCGTATCCGGTAAGACTGACCGGTCATGATGTTGCGACCCGATTCGTCGGACGGAGTCGCGCGACCGGCAAGGGGCGCCGCAGGCGCTGCGAGCCACGCCGCGCGGCGGCTCCGGCCACGTGCGATTGCAATTTGCAACAAATGCACGGTACGCGAGGAGCGGGTTTTCGCTACATTGCTTCCATGCGACGTGCACGCCCGCCGTTGCCGACAGGGGCGCATAAAATACCGCTCCAGCAGGAGAATCGAAGTGAAAAAGCTCATTCCGTTCATCGCCGCCGCCGCGCTGGGCCTGGGTGCCGCAAGCGCTGCGCAGGCTCACGTGTCGATCGGGGTCGGCATCGGTATCCCGGTCGCGCCCGCGTATCCCGTCTATGCACCGCCGCCGCCCGTGTACTACGCGCCGCCGCCTCCGCCCGTCTATTACGCACCGGCGCCGGCCTACTACGCGCCGCCGCCCGCCGTGGTCGTCGGCGGCTATGGTGGCTACTACGGTCGCCCGTACTGGCGTCACGGTTACGGCGGCTGGGGCCATCACGGCTGGCGTCGCTGATTCGTGCCGCGCGGCCTGGCCGCGCGTGGCAAAACGGCGCAACGTCCCGCAAGGGGCGCTGCGCCGTTTTTTCTTGGGACCCACCGCCAGACCTCGGTGAGGCCGACTTCGATTACACCGCGTGCACGATCAGGTCCCGGTACCCGCCGACGATCACGCTGTACGAGAAATACGCGAACAGCAGCGCCGACGCGACATGACACGCGCGCATCAGCCCGGCGCCCGCGCGCTTGCGGCCCTGGCTTGCGAGCGTGCACATGAAGAGCGTCCACGCCAGGCCGCCGAGGAAAAAGCCCGACAGGAACACCGACGCGGTGGCCGGCGTGGTCGCGCCGGCTTTCGCGATCAGCGCGCCGCCGACCGCCGCGAACCACAGGATCGCGCTTGGCGACGACATCGCGAGCAGCATCCCGCGCAGGAAGCTGCGCCGTGCGCTGGCGCGCGGCGGCGGCGTGTCCTCGGCATCGTCGCCGGCCGTCTTCGCCGGCGTGAGCGCTTCACGCGCCATCTTCCACGTGAGGAACAGCAGCACGGCGCCGCCGCCGATCCACACGATCCAGCGCACCGGCTCGAACTGCAGCAGCACGGCCATCCCGCCAAGCGCGAGCGCCGCATAGACGAGATCGCCGACGCATGAGCCGATGCCGAGCCAGAAGCCCGGCCGGAAGCCGTGCGACAGCGTCAGCGACAGCATCGCGACATTGACGAGGCCGATGTCGAGGCACAGTGACAGCGACAGAAAGAAGCCGTCGGACAGCATGGAGGCGGGCGGAAAGGTCATCTTCGATGTGCGTGTCGCGATGGCAGTCCACGGGCCGGCAGGCGCCGGCCGCGTGGCATCAGAGGCCGATCTCCTGCCAGAGCCGGTCGACGCGCGCCTTCACGGCCGCATCCATCTCGATCGGGCGACCCCATTCGCGGCTGGTCTCGCCGGGCCACTTGTTGGTCGCGTCGAGGCCCATCTTCGAACCGAGGCCGGCCACCGGCGACGCGAAATCGAGATAGTCGATCGGCGTGCTGTCGACCATCACGGTGTCGCGCACGGGGTCGACGCGCGTCGTGATCGCCCAGATCACTTCCTTCCAGTCGCGGATGTTCACGTCTTCGTCGACGACCACGATGAACTTCGTATACATGAACTGCCGCAGGAAGCTCCACACGCCGAACATCACGCGCTTCGCGTGGCCCGCGTAGCTCTTCTTCATCTGGACGATCGCCATCCGGTAGCTGCAGCCTTCGGGCGGCAGGTAGAAGTCGGTGATCTCGGTGAACTGCTTCTGCAGCAGCGGCACGAACACCTCGTTGAGCGCGACGCCGAGCACGGCCGGCTCGTCAGGCGGCTTGCCCGTGTAGGTCGAGTGGTAGATCGCGTCGCGGCGCATCGAGATGCGCTCGACGGTGAACACCGGAAACCACTCCTGCTCGTTGTAATAGCCGGTGTGGTCGCCGTACGGGCCTTCGAGCGCGTGCTCGTACTTGGCGGACGCATTGCCGGCCGGGCGCGGCGGTGCGCCGGCCGGAGCCGGGGCAGGGCTGCCTTCCTGCGGATAAATGAAGCCCTCGAGCACGATCTCCGCGCGTGCGGGCACCTGCAGCGTGTCGACGCCGGGCGTCAGGCACTTCGCGAGCTCCGTGCGGCTGCCGCGCAGCAGGCCGGCGAACTGGTACTCGGACAGCGAGTCGGGCACCGGCGTCACCGCGCCGAGCGTCGTGGCCGGATCGGCGCCGAGCACGACGGCGACCGGGTACGGCTTGCCGGGGTTCTGCAGCGCGAATTCGCGGAAGTCGAGCGCGCCGCCGCGATGCGCGAGCCAGCGCATGATCAGCTTGTTGCGGCCGATCAGCTGCTGACGGTAAATCCCGAGGTTCTGCCGCGACTTGTTCGGCCCGCGCGTGACCGTCAGCCCCCACGTGACGAGCGGCCCCGCATCGCCGGGCCAGCAGGTCTGGATCGGCAGCCGGTTCAGGTCGACGTCGGCGCCTTCCCAGACGATCTCCTGGCACGGCGGCGACGACACCGATTTCGGCGCCATGTCCCACACGGCCTTCGCGAGCGACAGCAGCTTGCCGGCGTCCTTCAGGCTCTTCGGCGGATCGGGTTCCTTCAATGCGGACAGCAGGCGCCCGAGATCGCGCAGCGAATCGAGCGCGGCGTCGTCGCCCGCATCCACGCCCATCCCGAGCGCGACGCGGCGCGGCGTGCCGAACAGGTTGCCGAGCACCGGGAAGTCGTAGCCGGTCGGCGCGTTGAACAGCAGCGCAGGGCCGCCGGCGCGCAGCACGCGGTCGCACAGCTCGGTCATTTCGAGCACGGGCGACACGGGCTGCGTGACGCGCCGCAGTTCGCCGAGCGCCTCGAGGCGCTGGATGAAATCGCGTAAGTCTTTGTATTTCATGAAGATGGTCCGGGCCACCCGCCAGGCGGGCAGCGATGGGTGGGCGCAGCGGCTGGCTGCGACCCCGAATCGACCGACGATTTTACCCGCGCGGCCGCATGGCCGCCCGGCGGAGAAAAAAGTCGACCGCGCGCAAACCCCCTACGGCACGGGGATTGCGTTCTGAAGAGTGCCGGTAAATTACTTTTTGTTATAATTTCAAGGTTTTATAGTGTTGACGATCTATAAAACCCTGCTAGAATCCGCTCACATTGGCTGCAGGGTAAAAGGCTTCGAGCCGCCAATCACCGATCTTTGACGCAGCGCGTCACCGTCCGCCGAATCCTGCACGGCGTATCCGACGGCCTTAGTCGTAGTCTCAGCCAGCGCCACCAGACGCTGGTTTTTTGCGTGGGTGCCACCGCGTATGCCCGCCTCGCCCAGTGTGCGAAGGTGCCGGCCCTCTTACACCGTGGCCTCGAACGGTACTTATACCGTTTCCCCGATGCTTGCACGCCCCAACCAAAGCGTGCGGCGTCGTGATTCCGCGGCGCGTTACCTGTCTCGCCATCGAGCTGAGCGAGCCGCACGAGTCATGTTCATGGGAGATGATCTGAATGAACGCTTGGTTATCGTGGCGTCCTAGTGAGCAGCATGCGCAATTCGTGCGCAGCATGCTGCGTCGCGGGACGCGTGTCAGTCACCATCTATTCAGCGTTGTCGGCTGTCTCGCTGTCGCAGTGGCGCTTGCACTGTGGCTGCTGCCAACCGTCCGCGGCACGCTGGCCGCGAAGCTGATGCCGGTCGTATCCGCGGCCGTGCAAGCCGGCCCGGCCCGTCTGCTGACCGGCCATCCGCTGCCGAACTTCGCGCCCGCCGGCGCGCAGCCGCAGCAGGAAGAGAACAGTCCCGAAACGGACGCGCTTGCGGTCGGCCTCGACGTCGCACCGGAAGCCGCCGCCGCGCAGGGCGACGCGTCCGACCCGGCCCGCAACGGCCCGTCGCCCGTCGCGCTGGCGAAGCTGATCCCGACCCAGCGCGTGGCGGCCGATGCGCGTGACGACCGTGCGCTCGCATCGAATCGCGAACAGGCGCTCGTCGCGACCTACCTGTCGCGCCGTTACCGCGTCGCACAGGAGCCGCTCGGCCAGCTCGTCAAGGCTGCGTTCCAGACCGGCCGTGACGTCGGCCTCGATCCGCTGCTGCTGCTGTCCGTGATGGCGATCGAATCGGGCTTCAACCCGTACGCCGAGAGCGGCGTCGGTGCGAAGGGCCTGATGCAGGTCATGTCGAAGGTCCATTCCGACAAGTTCGAGTATTTCGGCGGCACCGATACCGCACTGCAGCCGCTCGCGAACCTCCAGGTCGGCGCGCTCGTGCTGAAGGATTGCATCGCACGTGGCGGCTCGCTTGCGAACGGGCTGCGCCTGTACAACGGCTCGACGAACCCCGACGACAACGGCTACGGTTCGAAGGTGATGGCCGAGCGCGGTCGCCTGCGTGACGTCGCGCGGGGTCGTAGCGTGCCGGTCAATGCGCCGCAGGCGCCGGCGAAGCCGATCGTCACGGCCGCCGCCGTGACGGCAGCCGCAGGCGGCGCGAAGCGCGTGCATGCGACGCTCGAAACGTCGGCGAAGTCGACGGCATCGAAGGAAGCCACGTCGCAGGACGACGCGAGCGTCGATACCGCGAAGCAGCCGCACGGCGATCGTTCGGAGCTTGGCGCGTAACTCACGCACGGCTCCAGCCGGCAGGACATGAAAAAGGCACCCGGATCGGGTGCCTTTTTGCTTTTGCGGGGTGCGGAATGGCCGCCGCACCGGTCGCGTGTCAGTGCTGCCCGAACAGCGTCGCGAGCCGGTCGACCGCTTCCTCGAGCCGCGAGTAGGCCGTCGCGTAGGACAGGCGGATATAGTCGCGCGGCGCATGAACACCGAAGTCCATGCCGGGCACCAGCACGACCCCCGCGTCGTGCAGCATCGCCGTGGTGAGCGCGGCGCTGTCGCCGGCCGCCGGGTGAGCGACGCCGCCGCAGTGCGCATACACGTAGAACGCGCCGTCCGGCATCACGGGCACCGTGAAGCCGAGCCGTTCGAGCGCCGGTGCGATGAAATCGCGACGGCGCTTGAATTCGAGCCGGCGGGCTTCGTAGATGTCGAGCGCGGCCGGCTCGAAGCACGCGAGCGCCGCGTGCTGCGCGAGCGCGGACGGGCAGATGAACAGGTTCTGCGCCAGCTTCTCGAACGTGCCGACGAGCGCGGGCGGCACCACCAGCCAGCCGAGCCGCCAGCCCGTCATGCTGAAATACTTGGAGAAGCTGTTCACGGTGACGACGTCGTCGCCGAACGACAGTGCCGACACGGGCGCCGCGTCGTAGCTGAGCCCCTGGTAGATCTCGTCGACGATCGTGAAGCCACCGCGTGCGCGCACGGCTTCGACGATCCGCTTCAGTTCGTCGGGTTCGAGCGACGTGCCGGTCGGGTTCGACGGCGACGCGAGCAGCACGCCGCGCGTGCGGTCGCCCCAGCGTGTGCGGACGTCGTCCTCGGTGAGCTGGAAGCGCGCATCCGGGCCGCTCGGCACGAGCACCGCGCGGCCTTCGGCCGCGGCGACGAAGTGCCGGTTGCACGGATACGACGGGTCGGGCATCAGCACCTCGTCGTCACGCCCGACGAGCGCGAGGCACGCGAGCAGCAGCGCGGCCGACGCGCCGGCCGTCACGACGATCCGTTCCGGACTGATCGTGAGGCCGTAGGCGCGTGCGTAGTGCGCGGCGATCGCCTCGCGCAGCGGTGCGATGCCGAGCGCGCTCGTATATTGGGTGACGCCACGGCGCAGCGCGGCCGCGGCCGCTTCGACGACCGGCTCCGGCGCAGTGAAATCCGGCTCGCCGATGCCCATGTGGATAACATCGCGCCCGGAGGACTCGAGACGCTGTGCCTCCTTCATCAGTTCCATCACGTAGAAGGGCTGGATCGCGTCGACGCGTGCGGCGAGTCTGACGAGCGAATCGGTGGCGGTATTCATCGGGCGGGCAGGGCGAGGGAGGCGGGGCAAAAGAAAAAACGGGCGCATGCGCGCCCGTTCCGGACCAACGGGTTCAGCCGTTGCGGCGCGCCTGCGTTTCGGCGGGGCGCAGCTTCGCGGCGAGCTTGTCGAGCACGCCGTTCACGTACTTGTAGCCGTCGGAGCCGCCGAACGTCTTCGCGAGTTCGACAGCTTCGTTGATGATCACGCGGTACGGCGTTTCGACGTGGTGCGTGAGCTCGAACGTGGCGATCAGCAGCACGGCGCGTTCGACCGGCGACAGCTGCTCGATCGGGCGATCGAGCGACGGCGTCAGCGCTTCGACGAGCGTGGCGTGCTCGCGGATCACGCCGTGCAGGATCGCGTCGAGCAGCTCCTTGTCGGCCTTGTCGTAACCGAGCGCGCCGCGCAGTTGCGCGTCGATCTCACCGGAGGACGCGTTCGACAGCAGCCACTGGTACAGCCCCTGCGTCGCCAGCTCGCGCGATTGTCGGCGGGCGCTCTTCTTCATGCGCGCTCCTCTTCGTCGTCTTCCTCTTCTTCGTCCTCGTCGTCATCGCCGAGCTGGTCGAGGGCCATCGTCAGGTTGGCCATCTCGACGGCGACGCGTGCGGCGTCACGACCCTTTTCGGTCATGCGCGCGACGGCCTGCTCGTCGTTTTCGGTCGTCAGGACCGCGTTCGCGATCGGCAGGTTGAAGTCGAGGCCGATGCGGGTGATGCCCGAGCCGCTCTCGTTCGACACGAGTTCGAAGTGGTAGGTCTCGCCGCGGATCACCGCGCCGAGCGCGATCAGCGCGTCGAACTGGCCGCTTTCCGCGAGCTTCTGCAGCGCGAGCGGGATTTCCAGCGCGCCGGGCACCGACACGAGCAGCACGTCTTCACCGGTGACGCCGAGGCGTTCCAGTTCCTCGACGCACGCGTCGGCGAGGCCGTTGCACACGGGCTCGTTGAAGCGCGATTGCACGATGCCGATACGCAGGCCGTCGCCTTCGAGATTCGGTTGGTATTGTCCGATTTCCATGATCTTGTCCGTGGTGTGGATGAACGGTTATAGGGCGAAAGCGCCGTGGCGGGTTACGCGTGGGACGCCGGGCAGGACTTGGCTTCGCCGCCGGGCATCGGAATGAAGCCCGTGACTTCCAGGCCGTAGCCGGACATGCTGCCCAGCTTGCGCGGATTCGACAGCACCTGCATCTTGCTGACCCCGACCTCGCGCAGGATCTGCGCGCCGATGCCGAACGTCTTGAAATCAACCGGCCGGCGCTTGAGCACAGCGGCCTTTTCTTCCTCGTCGAACGCCTTGAAGACGTCGATCAGGTGTTCCTTCGTGTCGCCGCAGTTGAGCAGCACGATCACGCCGAGGTCGCGCTCCGCGATCTCGCGCATCGCGGCGTCGAGCGTCCACGAGTGCGTCGACACGCCCGTCTCGAGCAGGTCGAGCACCGACAGCGGCTCGTGCACGCGCACCGGCGTATCGACGTCCGGCGACGGCGTGCCGCGCACCAGCGCGATGTGCGGCGAGCCGCTCGGCTGGTCGCGGTACAGCACCGCGCGGAACGTGCCGTGCGCGGTCTGCATCGTGCGCTCGGCGATCCGCTCGATGATCGATTCGGTGCGGCTGCGGTACTGGATCAGGTCGGCGATCGTGCCGATCTTCAGGTTGTGTTCCTGCGCGAACTCGATCAGGTCGGGCAGGCGCGCCATCGTGCCGTCGTCCTTGATGATCTCGCAGATCACCGCGGCCGGCGTGAGGCCCGCCAGCGCGGTGAAGTCGCAACCGGCCTCGGTGTGGCCCGCGCGCACGAGCACGCCGCCCGGCTGCGCCATGATCGGGAACACGTGGCCCGGCTGCACGATGTGCTCGGGGCGCACGTCATGCGCGACCGCCGTGGCGATCGTGTGCGCACGGTCGGCGGCCGAGATGCCGGTCGTCACGCCTTCGGCCGCTTCGATGCTGACCGTGAACGCGGTGCCGTACTGCGTGCCGTTGCGGTAGGTCATCAGCGGCAGGTGCAGCTGCTTGCAGCGTTCCTGCGTCAACGTCAGACAAACCAGGCCGCGGCCGTACTTGGCCATGAAGTTGATCGCTTCCGGCGTGACGAATTCGGCGGCGATCACGAGGTCGCCCTCGTTTTCGCGGTCTTCTTCGTCGACCAGGATCACCATCCGGCCGGCTTTCAGCTCGGCGATGATGTCGAGCGTGGAGGCGAGCGTCATAAGGGGGCGTGAAAGAGGAAAGTGCGTATTTTACGCCAGCCGGACGACGTTTCGGCTGGCGTGGACCGCGCGCGACCGGCGAGCGCTCCGGAAAGCGCTGCGGCCGGCCTGCGCGTCAGGCCTGGCGGGTCCGCCGCGCATTGGCTGCATGCGCGTGCGGACGGTGGCGGGCAGGGTTTTTCCCGGCCGCGCGTCACGCGTGCTGGTCGCGCCCGCCCAGGTAGTCGAGCTTGCCGAGCTCGACGCCGCTGTGGCGCAGGATGTCGTACGCGGTCGTCACGTGGAAGAAGAAGTTGGGCAGCACGAAGTTCAGCAGGTACGACTGGCCGGTGAACTCGATCGGGCCGACGCGCATCTTCAGCACGATCGGGCGCGCCTCGCTGCCGTCGATCTGCGCGGCGTCGAAGCTTTTCAGGTAGTCGATCGTCTTCTGGATACGGGCGTGCAGTTCGTCGAAGCTCTGCTCGACGTCCGGGTAGCTCGGGATTTCGACATCGGCGAGGCGCGCGGCGCAGCCCTTGGCCGTGTCGGTCGCGATGTAGACCTGGCGGACGAGCGGCAGCATGTCCGGGTACAGGCGGGCGCCGACGAACACCGACGGATCGATCTGCTTTTCGGCCGCATGCGCCTGCGCCTTGCCGAGAATGTGCTGAAGATTGGTCAGGCCACGAATCAGGACAGGCACCGAGGCCTGATACATCGAAATGGACATGGGGACGACTCCTTGAGGAAGAGGGTGACCAATACGCGGTCGCACCGTGCGTTGCGGCGCCGGAACCGCTGTCGACGCATCTTAGCGCGGCGGCATGACCCGTGCGCGTCGTTGGCCATTCGGCCAGCCGTCGGGGCAGGTGGGCGAGCGTCGAGCGCAGGCGTCGTGGCGTCGACCGGCGACGGCGGCGCGGCGCGAAATGGGGCGGGAGCAATCCGCGTCGTCCCGACGCGATGGGCAACATGCATCGCGCGGCGGGTTCGACGGGCGGCCGACCGAACGAGGTGGCGCGAGGGCGGCGCCCCGGCCACGACGGGCCGAATCGCCCGTCCGTGGCTGACGATCAGTCCTGACGCACGCCTTGCGAAGACGAGAGCATCCGCTCCACATACCGCGCGATCATGTCGACTTCGAGATTGATCTTGCCGCGACAACGCCGGCAAACATCGTGACGATCCCGTTCAGTGCGCGGCGTCGGGCGGCGCGAAGCGCGCGAGGATCCGCAGGTCGTCGCCGACCCGCTCGAACCCGTGGAACGACAGTCGCGTACGCGCGTCGAGGTTCGCCGGCGCGGCGAGGTCGAACATGCCGGCCGCATCGGCGCCCAGCAGGCTCGGCGCGAGGTAGACAAGCAATTCGTCGACGCACTGCTCGCGCAGCAGCGAGCCATTGAGCTTGTGACCGGCCTCGACGTGCAGCTCGTTGACGCCGCGCGCGCCGAGCGCCGCCAGCATCGCGGGCAGGTCGACCTTGCCTTGCGCATTCGCGATCGGCACGATTTCCGCGCCACGGGACTTCAGCACGTTCGCGCGCACTTCGCCGGCGGCGTCGAGCCGGCCGCAGAAGATCAGCAGCGGCGCGCCTTCGAGCAGCCGCGCGTCGAGCGGCAGGTCGAGGCGGCTGTCCACCAGGATGCGCTGCGGCTGGCGCGGCGTGTCGATGCCGCGCACGGTCAGCAGCGGGTTGTCTTCACGCACGGTGCCGATGCCGGTGAGGATCGCGCAGGCGCGCGCACGCCATGCGTGGCCGTCGAGGCGCGCGGCCTCGCCGGTGATCCACTGGCTTTCGCCGGACGGCAGCGCAGTGCGGCCGTCGAGTGACGCGGCGGTCTTCATCCGCACCCACGGGCGGCCGCGCGTCATCCGCGACACGAAGCCGACGTTCAGTTCACCCGCTTCGTGCGCGAGCAGCCCGCAGCGCACGTCGATGCCCGCGTCGCGCAGCATGCCGAGACCGCGCCCCGACACCTGCGGGTTCGGGTCTTCCATCGCGGCGACGACCTTCGCGACGCGCGCTTCAATCAGCGCGTTCGCGCACGGCGGCGTGCGGCCGAAATGGCTGCACGGCTCGAGCGTGACGTAGACGGTTGAACCGGCGACGTCGTAGCCGCGTGCGCGTGCATCTTTCAGCGCCTGCACTTCCGCGTGATCCTGGCCGGCCGGCTGCGTGAAGCCTTCGCCGATCACGTCGCCGTCCTTGACGATCACGCAGCCGACACGCGGGTTCGGCGCCGTCGTATACATGCCGCGCGCGGCGAGCGCGAGCGCGCGCTGCATGTGGGCGAAATCGATATCCGAGAACATGCGCGCGGCCCCGGGTCAGGCAGCGAGTGCCGCGAATGCGCGGCGCGCGGCCGCGAGCGTCGCGTCGATCACCGCGTCGTCGTGCGTGCTCGACACGAAGCCGGCTTCGTACGCGGACGGCGCGAAGTACACGCCTTCGTCGAGCATCAGGTGGAAGAAGCGGTTGAAGCGCTCGGTGTCGCTCTTCGTCACTTCGGCGAAGCTGGTCGGCACGCGTTCGGCGAAGTAGAGGCCGAACATCGCACCGATCGAGTCGGCCGCGAACGGCACGCCGGCCGCACGCGCTTCGGCCGCGAGGCCGTCGGCGAGGCGCTTGGTCTGCGCGGTGAGCGCGTCGTAGAAGCCGGGCGCCTGGATCAGCTGCAGCGTCTTCAGGCCCGCGGCGACCGCGATCGGATTGCCCGACAGCGTGCCGGCCTGGTAGACGCCGCCGAGCGGCGCGAGGTGGGCCATGATGTCGCGGCGGCCGCCGAACGCGGCAGCCGGCATCCCGCCGCCGATCACCTTGCCGAGGCAGGTGAGGTCGGCCGTGATCCCGTAGTAAGCCTGCGCGCCGCCGAGCGCGACGCGGAACCCGCACATCACTTCGTCGAAGATCAGCACGGCGCCGTGCTTCGTGCACAGTGCGCGCAGCGCGTTCAGGAATTCCGGCGTGCCGCGCACGAGGTTCATGTTGCCCGCGACCGGTTCGACGATCACGGCGGCGATCTCGTCGCCGAACGCGCCGAACGCTTCTTCGAGCGCGGCGACGTTGTTGTATTCGAGAACGGTCGTGTGCTTCGCGATGTCGGCGGGCACGCCGGCCGACGTCGGGTTGCCGAACGTCAGCAGGCCCGAGCCGGCCTTGACCAGCAGGCTGTCCGCGTGGCCGTGGTAGCAGCCCTCGAACTTGACGATGCGGCTGCGGCCCGTGAAGCCGCGCGCGAGACGCAGCGCGCTCATCGTGGCCTCGGTGCCGCTCGACACCATCCGCACCTGCTCGATCGACGGCACGAGCTTGCAGATTTCCTCGGCGATCTCGATCTCGGCTTCGGTCGGCGCGCCGAACGAGAAGCCGTCGGCGAGCACGTTCTGCACGGCCGACAGCACTTCCGGATGGACGTGACCGACGATCATCGGGCCCCACGAGCCGATGTAGTCGATGTACTGCTTGCCGTCGGCATCCCAGAAATACGGGCCTTGTGCGCGCGCGACGAAGCGCGGCGTGCCGCCGACCGAACGGAAGGCGCGCACCGGCGAGTTGACGCCGCCGGGAATGGTCTTCTGGGCGCGTTCGAAGAGGATCTGATTGTTGGACATGAGCGAAACCTGCGAGAGAAGGGCGCGGGGGCCTGTGCACGGGCCGCGGCGCCTGGGCGGAACGATCGTCTGATTGTACCGGAGACGCGCGCGGCGGGCCCGCGGCACGGTCTGCGGCGTATCGGCGCGCGAGGGATCGCGCGGGCCGGGAAGGACGAGCGGGCGATTCGGCCCCGTTATCGATCCGGCAACGGCGGCGGCTTGCGCTTGCCGGTCAGCTCGGCCCAGCGCTTCTCGAGCGGGCCTTCGACCATCGGCTTGATCACCGTGCCGGAGCTCTGGGCATCCCAGGTCTGCACCGAATACGGATGGACGCGCAGCGCGTCGCGCGCGATCACGACGTCCTGGTGCGCGTCGACCAGCCAGTCGTATACGAAGTCGATGCACAGCCGGTAGCCGCGTTTCGTCGCCGCATCGGGCACCTCGTACGGCGCGCGCGTCACGTAGCCTGAGCCGAACACGCCCTTGGGCTCCTTCGCGACGCGGTGCAGGAACACGCGGTCGCCCGGCAGGATGCCGCGCGCGAAGCCGCAGCCCCACACGTCATGCACGGCCTCGCCGGCCTTCACGCGCGCGGCGACGTCGGGCAGGTCGGGCCACGGCCATTTCTTGGGGCTCCAGATCAACAGGAAAGCGGTCATCGGTTCGGGCGGGCGTTGAATTGGTCAGACAAGTGGGGCGAGGAGCTGCAAGCTTAATCGAATCCGCTCGTGCGCTCGTTCGGCGCACGACGAGCGTGGGCGTGTTCCCGCCCGCGGCCCGAGGCACGCAAAAAAGTTGCGCGTACAATCATGGGCCAGAACGCGCCGTTCGCGGCGCGGCCTCCCGTCTTCACCGCCACGCGCGCCACGATGCGCGCGGGCTCCATTCCGGATACCCATGTCTCACGTCATCCGACGCCGGCCCGATGCCCGGCTGATCCTGTTGCTCGGCGCGCTCGCCGCTTGCGGGCCGATCGCTACCGACATGTACCTGCCGAGCCTGCCGTCGATCGCCGCCGGCTTCTCCGTCAGCCCCGGCGCCGCGCAGCGCACGCTGACGAGCTTCATGGCCGGCTTCTCGGTCGGCATGCTGCTGTACGGCCCGCTGTCCGACACGTGGGGCCGCCGCCCCGTGCTGCTCGGCGGCATCGCGCTGTTCACGCTCGCGAGCATCGGCTGCTTCGTGTCGACGTCGATCGACATGCTGATCCTCGTGCGCTTCCTGCAGGCGCTCGGCGCCGGCGCGGCGTCGGTGCTGTCGCGTGCGATCGCGCGCGACGCGCACGAGCCGACCGACGCGGCGAAGGTGCTGTCGATGGTGGCGATCGTCACCGCGGTCGGGCCGCTGCTCGCGCCGCTGATCGGCGGGCAGATCCTGCGCTTCTCCGGCTGGCGCGGCGTGTTCGTCGTGCTGGCCGTGTTCGGCGCGGTGTGCGCGGCGACCGCGTACCTGCGCGTGCCCGAAACCTGGCCGAAGGAGCGGCGCAAGAGCGCGGCCGTGCTCGCGTCGTTTGCGTCGTACGGGCGCATCCTGTCCGATCCCGTTGCCTGGGGGCACATGCTGTGCGGCGGGATGGCGTTCGCGTCGATGTTCTCGTACATCACCGCCACGCCGTTCGTGTACATCGAGTATTTCCACGTGTCGCCGCAGCACTACGGGCTGCTGTTCGGCCTGAACGTCGTCGGCATCATGATCGGCAACTTCACGAACACGCGGCTCGTCGGCCGCCTCGGCTCGCTGCGCATCATCGCGGCCGCGTCGCTCGTGAGCTGCGTCGCGTCGCTCGCGGTCGCGCTCGTCGCGCTGACGGGGTGGGGCGGGTTGTGGTCGATCGTCGTGTGCCTGTTCTTCGTCGTCGGCGTGGTCGGGATCCTGTCCGCGAACTGCACGACCGACCTCATGCATCGCTATCCGCACAACGCGGGCGCGTCGGCGGCCGTGTTCGGCGCGATGCAGCTGGCGCTCGGCGCGCTCGCGAGCGTCGCGATCGGCGCACTCGCGGACGGCACGCCGTTCGCGATGGGCGTGACGATCGGTGTGTCGGGCGTGCTGTGTTTCGCCGGGCGTTATCTGGTCCTGCGCTGGCATGGCCGGCCGGTGAAAGCGGGCGCTTGAGCCGCGGGGCGGGACAGGTGGGCGAGGGGGCCGTGGATGCGCGAACGCGCCGGGCCGCGGTTTGCTTCGGAACACCTCGCGGGCAGCCCCGTCGCGTGGAGCAGCAATTTCGTGGTGTCGGGGCGTGCGTGTAGTCAATGCGGGCCATGCATTCGACTTCTCACGTCAGCGTCATTTGGAACGGTCAGACGAGCGATTGTCGAGTTCGTAGCTGCGCTTTGGGTTGATCACGAACCGCTTGGCTTGGGCGTCGAGTTCCTTGCTGTGGTACAGATCCAGGCATTTCAAAAAATCGAACTTCACGCCTTTGAGTTCGGATTCGACGATCGGATTGCGATAGTCCCGTGCGAGAAAGCGATTGACCAGCGATTTGCCCGCGTCGGGGTTCCGCTCCAGATCGAAGTATGTCCAGTCCATCAGGGCGCTGGCGCTGCTTCCCGCATCCATCGCGGCAGAAGGTTGATCCCGATAAGCGGTTGCGACACATTCCGCGAGCATCATGTCCTTGTAGTTCTGCGCATAGGACCGGGCGCTTGCTTGCGGTGACGACGTCGTATCCGCGGCGTGGCCGGACTGTGCCGCGAACGTCAATGCCCAGAACATCACACACCGGAGCAGCGGATTTTGTCTCATGGCTGACACCCAGAGATGTGCACGGATCCAACACATCGCCTAAAAATAAACCGGCCTATTCGGCGAGATGCGATCAGCGCGGCAGACTTTCCAAGCGCTGATTGTTCCACTCTCCATCTAAAATAGCCTGATAGAGCATACCTAGAGTCAATGGCACTTTTTCATATTTTTTTCGGCGTTTTCTGGAGAAAGCCATCCGCGCAACTTCAATCAAGCTAAAGCCCTCTCCTGAGAAATAGCGACTGAACTCAAAATCTCCAACTTGCACCGGAAATTTATCGAAAAACCTCTCCATAAACTCGACCGCATCGTCGCCAGTGATATCCAAATCACCCTCGACGGCATGGCCTTTTGTGAGATTTTTTTTAGGACTAACATCGGCCACCCTTCTCACAAAATCCTCAAACTCGTTCCATGTAAACTGGCTCATCAGAACACCTTGTCCTCAGGCTTAACAAGCGCGTTATAGCGCGACACGGAACGGATGCTGATCATCGTGACATTGTTGGCAGCAATGACCCAGCCAACGACAGGAACCGCGCGCCCAACGAAAACCCCAATGTTTCTTACCATAATGAACTTCAATCGCTTAACGCTGGCGTTGGTCAGCGTCGGGAGGATCTTCTTCTTCAAATCGTAGTCCAGATACTTGCGACTCGATATCGACGCAACAGAAGTACCCGGCGTGGTACCAAAGGGCTTTGCTCGTGTTGGCATCCAATTTTGACCCGCCACAATGGCAACTACTGCCGCTACATCGTCAACGCCAAGCTCCTTGCATGTCTCCATCGATAAAGACAAGGAAAAACAGCTCCATCGGCGTGAGATCTCGATGTGTACCAAAGTCATAGGTATTGTTCATTATAGTGTTCTTCTCTCAGGCTATCGACGAGGCTGAAACCTCGAAGAGAACGATCCCGTGCCTATCGTCCCGGGTGCAGCCTCCCGGCGAAGGCGGGAATTTGATCACTTCTGCTTTGCCCCGTCGCTGGATATGGGTGCCACGTTGCCCCAATCGCTCGCGCAACCTTTTCCGCGGAATTTATCGGCGCGTAAATGCGCTTTACATGCTGCCCATGCGGCTGAAAAACGTGGTCTAGGCATATCCCTCTCCACAAACTGGATGAACGTGATGCCGTCGATGCCAATCGGGGTTCTGTGAGAAACGCGTCATTTCTCGCGTCGGACCGGGATGGCGGCATCAGCGGAGTGAAGGAAGTTACGGAGCTTGGGCAACGGCTGACAATTGGACGTGTTCGAAAATGGGAGCGCGTACGAACACGTGAAGTCACGTGCAGCTCTCGGCAGACGTCATGGTGGATGCTTGTCGAGCCGCCGTGGTTCGGCGCGGCTCCCCAATGCAAAACACCCCGAACGCTGGACGGCTGATCCAGCGTTCGGGGTGTCATTCACCCGTGACGTTCCTTTACCGCCGCGTCAATCCCGCGCGACGTCCTTCGCCGCCGGCGATGCACCGTGGCTCAGCCAGTCGAGCACGTCGGCCGTTTCGTCGTCGCTCGCGCGCGCCTTCGCCTGCGCGACAGCCTCGGGCAGTTCGCCGTTCGTCGACGCACGGCGGATCGCGACGCCGACCGCGAGGATGTCGATCATCAGCAGATGCAGGATCCGCGAGATCATCGACAGCTGCGATTCGCGCATCTCGATGTGGTCGGTTTCGAGCGCGACGGTCGCGCGCTTCGCGAGCGGCGTGTTGCTCGACGTGATCGCGATCACCTTCGCGCCGGCCTGCATCGCGACGTCGAGCACGCGCAGCAGCTCGGGCGCGCGCCCCGACTTCGACACCGCGACGATCACGTCGCCCTTGCCGAGCAACGCGGCCGATGCGGCCTGCATGTACAGGTCGCCGTACGCGATCGTCGGGATCCCGAAGCGGAAGAACTTGTAATGCGCGTCCTGCGCGACGATGTTCGAATTGCCGAGCCCGTAGAACTCGATGCGCCGTGCGCCGTTCAGGATCTCGATCGCGTTCTCGACGTGCTCGAAATTCAGGTGCTCGCGCAACTGCAGGATCGCGGACACCGTGTTGTCGAGCACCTTCGCGCCGAAGTCGGTGGCCGTGTCGCCGAGATGCACCTGGCTGTGGCTCATCGGGATCGTGCCGGTGAGGCCGGTGGCGAGCTTCAGCTTGAAGTCGGACAGCCCCTGGCAGCCGAGCGAGCGGCAGAAGCGGATCACGGTCGGCTGGCTCACGTCGGCCTTGCGCGCGATGTCGACGATCGGATCGTTGATGATCGAGCGCGGATGGTTCAGCGCGAGATCGGCGACGCGGCGCTCGGCCGGCGTCAGCGCGTCACGCATCTGGCGGATCCGTTCGAACACGGCCGACGACGCACCGCCCGAGCGGTTCGACAACTGCTCCGCGAGGATCGCCGACACGCCGAGGAACGCCGGGTATTCGGCGGTGATCAGGTAGGTCGGGATGTTCTCGAGGTAGTGCGTGAAGCGGCCCTTCGCCTCGAAGCGCGCGCGGAACGACGAGCGCGTGAACAGTTCGCCGAGCTTCAGCGCGACGCCGCCGCCGATGTACACGCCGCCGAGCGCGCCGAGCGTCAGCGCGACGCTGCCCGCGAACGCGCCGAGAATCCCGCAGAAGCATTCGACCGTCTCGAGCGCGAGGGCGTCGCCCGCATGCGCGCGCTCGACGATCTCGACCGTGTCGACGGTCGCGGCCACGCGCTTCTTGTCGCGCGCGGCGAGCGCGCGATAGATGATCTCCATGCCGGGGCCCGCACACACGCGTTCGAACGACACGTGCGGAAACTTCTTGCGCGCATACTGCAGCACCAGGTCCTCGCGCTCGTCCTGCGGCGCGAACGACGCGTGGCCGCCTTCGCTGCCGAGCGCGATCCAGCGGTCGTCGGCCGGAATCAGCCCCGACACGCCGAGCCCGGTGCCGGGCCCGAGCAGCCCGATCACGCTGTTCTGGCGGCGCGCGCCGCCGCCGACCTGCACGCGTTGCGCATCGGTCAGGCCCGGCAGCGCCATCGCGAGCGCGGTGAAATCGTTGACGACGAGCAGCGTGTCGAAGCCGAGCGCACGGCGCGTCGCCTCGATCGAGAAGCTCCAGTCGTGGTTGGTCATCGTGACCTGGTCGCCGTCGACGGGATTGGCGATCGCGATCGCCGCGTGGTTCACGCGGCTGATCTTCACATCCTTCAGATACTTGCGGATCGCGTCGGTGATCGTCGGATAGTCGGCGCCGGGATAGACGCGAATCTGCGTGATCTCGCCCGGGCCGGTTTCCAGCGCGAAGCGCGCGTTGGTGCCGCCGACGTCCGCGAGCAGGCGCGGGCCGTCGGCATGCTGACCCGCGACGACCGCCTTACTTTGCGCACCAGTAGACATCGAGCTGGGTCCCCTTGTCGTTGGCCAGTTGGGAAATCGCGTTCTTCTGCAGCGATGCGGCCGCGGCGTCGAGCACCGCGCGTTTGCGTTCGCCCGCGATCAGCAGGAACAGCCGGTCGACGCGCTTGAGCGCATCGAGCGAGAAGCTCACCCGCGCATGCGGCGCGGCGCCGGGATGGACGGCGACGAAACGCTCGGGCGTCGTGATCGCGTGATCCCATTCGGGCGCATCGGCGAAGATCGACGCGGTATGGCCGTCCTCGCCCATGCCGAGCACCGCGACGCTCGGCACGCGGTAGTCGGCGTTCGCGTTCAGCGCGGCGACGTGCGCGTCGAGCGCGGCGCGCGTGTCGACGAGCGGCAGGAAGCGGGCAGGGGCGGCGGCGTGCTGCAGCAGCGTGTCGCGCACGAGCTGCGCGTTGCTGGCTGCATCGTCCTCCGGCACCCAGCGGTCGTCGACCAGCGTCACGTCGACGCCGGCCCAGTCGAGCGCCGCGTGCGACAGCGTGTGCAGGAACGGGCGCGGGCTCGTTCCGCCGGACACCGCGAGCGTCGGGCGCGCGGGGCCGGCGAGCGCGGCGCGCAGCGCATCGCCGACGGCGCGCGCGAGCGCTTCGCTTTGCGCTTCCTGGGTGTCGAAAGCGTGAATCTCGATCACATCTCCTCCGGACTGCTTTGTCTGTTCAAATCGTACGAATCGTGGGGCACGTTGCCGCGTACGGTGGCGTGCGCGGCAACGGTTTGCATCAGTTCTCTTCTTCGAGCCAGCAGGTGTCGTGCTGCGCGAGCATCGCGCTCGCCGCGGCCGGCCCCCACGTGCCCGCCGCATACGGCTTCGGCGGCTTCAGCGTGCGTGCCCATTCGTTCAGGATAGGCTCGACCCAGCGCCATGCGGCTTCCTGTTCGTCGCGGCGCACGAAGAGGGCGAGGCGGCCGTTGATCACGTCGAGCAGCAGGCGCTGGTACGCCTCCATCTGCCCTTCCTTGAAGAACTGGTCGAACGCAAGGTCGAGGTGCACGCTCGCGAGGTTCATCCCTTCGCCGGGCTGCTTCGCGAGGCAGTACAGGCGGATCGTCTCGTTCGGCTGCAGCCGGATCACGAGGCGGTTCGAACCGGGACGCAGCGCGGTGGGCCCGAGCGCCGAATGCGGCACCGGGCGGAAATTGACGACGATCTCCGCGACGCGATCGGCAAGCCGCTTGCCGGTGCGCAGGAAGAACGGCACGCCGGCCCAGCGCCAGTTCTCGATCTCGACCTTCAATGCGACGAAGGTTTCGGTCTGGCTATCGGGCTTCACGCCCGGTTCGGTCGCGTAGGCCGGCACCTGCGCGCCCTTGATCACGCCCGCATGATACTGGCCGCGCACGGCCACCTTGCCGATGTCGCGCGGATCGACCGGCTTCAGCGCGCGCAGCACGCGCAGCTTTTCGTCGCGCAC
Organism: Burkholderia sp. AU31652; assembly: GCF_002223155.1. Lineage (NCBI taxonomy): Bacteria > Pseudomonadati > Pseudomonadota > Betaproteobacteria > Burkholderiales > Burkholderiaceae > Burkholderia > Burkholderia sp. AU31652. Next base: position 483,924 of record NZ_NKFG01000003.1, read on the forward strand.
CGAATCCGAATCCATCGAATGCGGCGGCTCCATCGCGACGATCGACAGCAGCTGCAGCAGGTGGTTCTGCACCATGTCGCGCAGCGCGCCGGTATTGTCGTAGAAATCGCCGCGTGCCTCGACGCCGAGCTCCTCGGCGATCGTGATCTGGATGCTCTCGACCCATTCGCGGCGCCACAGCGGCTCGAACAGCGCATTGCCGAAGCGCAGCGCAAGCAGGTTCTGCACCGGTTCCTTGCCGAGGTAGTGGTCGATCCGGTAGATCTGGCCTTCCGCGAAGATCTCGCCGACCGCGTCGTTGATCGCATTCGACGACTTCAGGTCGTAGCCGAGCGGCTTCTCGAGCACGATGCGCGAGCCTTCGCTCAGGCCGACCGACGCGAGCGCCTTGCAGATCGGCACGAACAGCGACGGGCCCGTCGCGAGATAGAACACGCGAATGCCGGGCAGCGCTGCCACCGCGTCGCGCAGCACGACGTAGTCTTCCGCGCGGCCGAGATCGAGGTGCACGTACTCGATGCGATCGAGGAAGGACTTCCACGCAGCTTCGTCGAACGCGTTGCCGGCGGCCTTGGCCGCGTGCGGCTTCACGTGGGTGTCGACCCATTCGAGATAGGACGCCCGATCCGATTCATGACGCGCCACGGCGACGATCCGGCCGCTCTCCGCCAGCATGTTCGCACGGTGCGCTTCGAACAGCGCGGGCAGGATCTTGCGCATCGACAGATCGCCGGTGCCGCCGAAAAGTACGAAGGTAAAGCTGGAATCGGTATGCATGTGTCTCCGCCGGGTTGGGGTGCTCGGAAGCGATCCGTAGTGCGATAAAAATATTTTTGACACTGAATTGTAGTTTAACTACAATCCGCCGCAAGGGGTAGCACCTGGGTGAAGAAAAAAAGAAGTGCGGTCGATGAACTGCGCGAGCTTCGCCTTCGGGAACGCCTTGTGCCGAATGTTATCGGACATTGACGGCGCGCATCGTCCGCGCGACGTCGGCCCCGGGCTCGCGCCGCATCATCGCGGCGGGCCAGAAACACCAAGAGGAGACACGCCGTTGAATCTCGATTCACGCTTTCTGTAAGAGCCCGGCCGGTCATCGGCCCCGTACGCTGCATGCGTCCCGCGGCTCGATTTCCCCGTCGTTATCAAGAAGCCGGTTCCCGCTCAAGGGAACCTCACGAGTTGATTCAGTCTGGAGGAGATAAGTAATGAAAGTTCGCTCGATCATGGGCGCGCTCTGCGCCGCAGGTCTGATGGCCGGCGCCGTGGCGGCGCAGGCAGCCGAGAACGTGACGGTGCTGCACTGGTGGACCTCGGGCGGCGAGTCGAAGGCCGTCGGCGTGCTGAAGGACGACGTGCAGAAGCAGGGCTACGTGTGGAAGGACTTCGCGGTCGCGGGCGGCGCCGGCGCCGCGGCGATGACCGCGCTGAAGACCAAGGTGATCAGCGGCGATTCTCCGTCTGCCGCGCAGATCAAGGGCCCGCTGATCCAGGACTGGGCCGACCAGGGCGTGCTCGTCAACATCGATTCCGCTGCCGGCGACTGGAAGCAGAACCTGCCGCCGGAAATCGACAAGATCATCAAGTACAAGGGCCACACCGTCGCGGCGCCGTTCTCGGTGCACCGCGTGAACTGGCTGTACATCAACAAGGCCGCGCTCGACAAGGTCGGCGCGAAGGTGCCGACCACCTGGCCTGAATTCTTCGCGGTGGCCGACAAGCTGAAGGCCGCGGGCATCCAGCCGGTCGCGATGGGCGGCCAGCCGTGGCAGGACCTGACGCTGTGGGAAGACGTCGTGCTGTCGCAGGGTCCGGCGTTCTACAAGAAGGCGCTGGTCGACCTCGACCAGGCGACGCTGACCTCGCCGCAGATGCTGTCCGTGTTCGACACGGTGCGCAAGATCCAGGGCTACTTCGACACCGGCCGTAACGGCCGCGACTGGAACCTCGCGACCGCGATGGTCATCAACGGCAAGGCCGGCATGCAGTTCATGGGCGACTGGGCGAAGGGCGAGTTCGAGAACGCCGGCAAGAAGGCGGGCAAGGACTACGTCTGCGCACCGGTGCCGGGCACCGCGAATTCGTACACGTTCAACGTCGACTCGTTCGTGTTCTTCCAGCAGAAGGGCGAGAAGAACGCGACGCCGGGCCAGCTCGCGCTCGCGAAGACGATCATGACGCCGGACTTCCAGGAGCAGTTCAGCCTGCTGAAGGGTTCGGTGCCGGTCCGCCTCGGCGTGAAGATGGACAAGTTCGACGACTGCGCGAAGAAGTCGTATGCCGACGAGCAGACCGCGATCAAGTCGGGCGGCTTCGTCCCGTCGCTCGCGCACGGGATGGCGCAGAGCGACGCGACCGCCGGCGCGATCACGGACGTCGTGACGAAGTTCATGAACTCGCAGCAGGATTCGAAGAGCGCGGTCGCCGCGCTCGCGAAGGCCGCGAAGGTCAAGTAACGCGCGACAGGCGCCCGGCCGGAAACGCTTCATCGGCCGGGCGTTTTTGCATGTGCAGCAAACGGGCTCGCCCGCGAAGCCCGTGCCGTACCCGGCGCCGGCCCGGCCTGCGTCGCCCTCGTTCCAGGAGTCGAATCAAGTGGCTGCCCCTCTTAGCGGAAACGGATCCGGCGCTGCCGCCGCACGGCGTACGTCGCCGATGTCGGCCTTCGCCGACCGCTGGATCCCGAAGCTCGTGCTTGCGCCGAGCGTCGCGATCGCCGTGGTGTTCATCTACGGCTTCATCCTGATTACCGGCTATCTGTCGCTGACCAACTCGCGGCTGTTGCCGAACTACGAATTCGACGGCTTCGGCCGTTACTCGGACCTGTTCCAGAACGACGTGTGGTGGACCTCCGCCGCGAACCTCGGCTGGTTCGGGATTCCGTTCATCGTGATCTGTGTCGCGCTCGGGCTGTTCCTCGCGATCCTGCTCGACCAGCGGATCCGCAACGAAGGCGCGCTGCGCGCGGTCTTCCTGTACCCGATGGCGCTGTCGTTCATCGTCACCGGCACCGCGTGGCAGTGGATCCTGAACCCGGGCCTCGGCCTCGAGAAGGTGATGCACGACTGGGGCTGGACGAGCTTCTCGTTCGGCTGGCTCGACGATCCGGACAAGGCGATCTTCTGCGTGGTGATCGCGGCCGTGTGGCAGTCGACCGGCTTCGTGATGGCGCTGTTCCTCGCGGGGCTGCGCGGTGTCGATGCGGAGATCTTCAAGGCCGCGCAGGTGGACGGCGCGACGCTGCCGACCATCTACCGCAAGATCGTGATCCCGAGCATGCGCCCGGTGTTCTTCTCGGTGCTGCTGATCCTCTGCCACATCACGATCAAGACCTTCGACCTCGTCGTCGCGCTGACGGCGGGCGGCCCGGGCACGTCGTCGTCGCTGCCGGCCATGTTCATGTACACGTTTTCGTTCAACCGCGGCCAGCTCGGGCTCGGCGCGGCGTCCTCGGTGATGATGCTCGCGACCGTGGTCGCGGTGCTGGTGCCGCTGATGTATATGGAATCGAGGAGCACCCGCAATGCAGCCTAAGATGACGATCAGCCGGGCAGTGATCTATGCGGCACTGATCCTGTTCGCGCTGTATTTCCTGTTCCCGATCTACGTGATGCTGTCGACGTCGTTCAAGGATCTCGACCAGCTGCGCACCGGCAACCTGCTGACGCCGCCCACCACGTGGACCGTCGACCCGTGGGTGAAGGCCTGGAGCGGCGCGTGCACCGGCGTGCGCTGCGACGGCATGAAGCCGTTCTTCCTGAACTCGCTGCAGATGGTGATCCCGGCCGTGCTGATCTCGTCGCTGATCGGCGCGTTCAACGGCTACGTGCTCACGCACTGGCGCTTTCGCGGCGCCGACGCGCTGTTCACGATGATGCTGGTCGGCTGCTTCATCCCGTTCCAGGTGATCCTGCTGCCGATGGCGCGCCTGCAGGGGATGCTCGGCCTCGCCAACACGATTCCGGGCCTCGTGTTCGTGCACGTCGTGTACGGCATCGCGTTCACGACGATGTTCTTCCGCAACTTCTACGTGAGCGTGCCGGCCGAACTCGTGAAGGCCGCGCGCATCGACGGCGCGGGCTTCTTCACGATCTTCACGAAGATCCTGCTGCCCGTGTCGCTGCCGATCTTCATGGTGTGCCTGATCTGGCAATTCACGCAGATCTGGAACGACTTCCTGTTCGGGATCGTGTTCTCCGGCGTCGATTCGATGCCGATCACGGTTGCGCTGAACAACCTCGTCAACACGTCGACGGGCGTGAAGGAATACAACGTCGACATGGCCGGCGCGATCATCGCCGCGCTGCCGACGCTGCTCGTCTACATCGTCGCCGGCCGCTACTTCGTGCGCGGGCTGACTGCGGGGGCGGTGAAGGGGTAAGCGCGGCTTCATCCGATACGACGAACCGGCCGCGCCTCGCGCGCGGCGCATCGAAACGAACCCGACGCGGCGCCGGAGTGCGCCGCGCGAGACGAGACAGAGGATTCACAGCATGGCAAGCCTTTCCATCCGTGACGTGTACAAGACCTACCCGAACGGGGTGCCGGTCCTGAAGGGTGTCGACATCGAGATCGAGGACGGACAGTTCCTGATCCTGGTCGGCGGGTCGGGCTGCGGGAAGTCGACGCTGCTCAACATGATCGCCGGGCTCGAGACCGTGACGAGCGGCGAGATCTGCATCGACGGCAAGGTCGTCAACGACCTGTCGCCGAAGGATCGCGACATCGCGATGGTGTTCCAGTCGTACGCGCTGTATCCGTCGATGACGGTGCGCGAGAACATCTCGTTCGGCCTGAACATCCGCAAGGTGCCGAAGAGCGAACAGCAGCAGATCGTCGACCGCGTGTCGCAGATGCTGCAGATCCAGCACCTGCTCGACCGCAAGCCGGGCCAGCTGTCGGGCGGCCAGCGCCAGCGTGTCGCGATGGGCCGTGCGCTCGCGCGCGATCCGTCGCTGTTCCTGTTCGACGAGCCGCTGTCGAACCTCGACGCGAAGCTGCGCATCGAGATGCGCGCGGAAATCAAGCTGCTGCACCAGCGCCTCGGCACGACGATCGTCTACGTGACGCACGACCAGATCGAGGCGATGACACTCGGCGACCGGATCGCGGTGATGAAGGACGGCGTGGTCCAGCAGTTCGGCGCGCCGCAGGAGATCTACGATTCGCCGTCGAACCTGTTCGTCGCGGGCTTCATCGGCGCGCCGCCGATGAACTTCATCAACGGCAAGCTGGTCGAGCAGGGCAGCGGGATCGCGCTCGAAGTCGACACGGGCGTCAAGCGCGGCGCGCTGAACCTGCCGTTCGACGCGGCGAAGCTGAAGTCGCACGTCGGCCGCGAGGTGATCCTCGGCCTGCGTCCGGAGCGCATCACCGACGTGCGCCATGCGCACAACGGCGACGCGTCGCACCTGCAGCCGTTCGACGTGCGCGTCGACGTGACCGAGCCGACCGGGCCGGACACGCACGTGTTCGCGCAGGTCAACGGCAAGCGCATCGTGAGCCGCGTGCATCCGGCCGCGAATCCGCAGCCCGACCAGACGCTGTCGCTGCTGTTCGACGTGTCGAAGGCGGTGCTGTTCGATCCGGCGTCGGAAGAGCGGATCGCGTGAGATCGCGCGAGCGCTGAACGAAGCAAGAAGGGGCCGTCTTCGGACGGCCCCTTTGTTTTGGCGCGACGGTCGATGCCGCGGCGGCGCTCAGTGCGGCAGCCGCACGTCGAACTTGAACGTCGCCAGCCGCGCGACGAGGATGAAGCCGGTCGCGAGCAGCACGCTGTAGACGGAATCGAACTGCAGCCACACGAGCAGCAGGTAGAACCAGCAGCCGACGAACGCGCAGGTCGCGTAGGGCCGCGAATCGCGCAGGATCAGCGGGATGTCGTTGCACAGCACGTCGCGGATGATCCCGCCGACCACGCCCGTGATCACGCCCATCATCACCGCGATGAAGCGCGGCATCTCGGCATCGAGCGCGATCGCCGTGCCCGAGATGCTGAAGATCCCGAGCCCGATCGCATCGGCCACGAGCAGCAACCGCTCGGCCGACAGCCGCGACAGCATCCGCAGCACGAACGGCGCGAACAGCGCGAGCACGAAGATCGCGATCACGTAGTCGTCGTGCACGACCCAGTAGAACGGCCGGCGCTCGAGCAGGATGTCGCGCAGCGTGCCGCCGCCGAACGCGGTGGCGAGCGCCACCACGAACGTGCCGACCGAGTCGAGGCGGTTCTTGCGCGCCTCGATGAAGCCCGAGATCGCAAAGGCCAGCGTGGCGATCGCCTCCAGTACCGCGATCGCGAGCGTCAGCCTAGGATGCGGCACGCGGCCCCCGGTCCCCGGGTGCCGCGAACGGCTGCAGCAGCACCAGCACCGCGCCCGCGCCGCCGTCGTGGCCGCGCGCCTCGCAGAACGCGATCACTTCTTCCTTCTGCACGAGCCACGCACGCACCTTGCCTTTCAGCACCGGCTCCTTGCCGATCGAGCCGAGCCCCTTGCCGTGGATCACGCGCAGGCAGCGCAGCCCCTTCTTGCCGGCTTCGCGGATGAACTCGGCGAGCGCGTCGCGCGCCTCGTCGCGCCGCATTCCATGCAGGTCGATCTGCGCCTGCACGATCCACGCGCCGCTGCGCAGCTTGCGCACGACGTCGCGGCTGATGCCGGGGCGGTGGTAGTACAGCGAGTCGTCGCTGTCGAGCAGCGTCTCGGGATCGAATTCGTCGGACAACGTCGCGTTCAGCACGGCTTCCTCGTCGCGCTGCGTCTGCTTCGGCACGGGGTCGGGCGGTGTGCGGCCGGCCGCCGCGCGCGGCGGCGCGTTCAGCGGGCGGATCGCGCCGATCTCGTTGCGGAACAGGTTCGCGTCGGCTTCCGCCTTGCGCTCGGCCTTGGCCGCTTCGACGCGCTCGCGGTCGCGGCGATCGGCTTCGCCTTGCAGCGACTTGCGCAGCGCGCCGAGGCCCGCGAGCCCCTGGCCGCGCAACGCGGCGGGATCGGGCGCGGGCGCCGGCGCGACGGGCGCGGGGTTCGCGGGACGGGCGGCGATCTGCCGCTTCGCGGGATCGCTCGGATGGGGCTGGTTCTTCGCCATGATTCGGTACGCAGGGCAGGCGCGTTCGGGCGCGCGGGCAAAAAAAAGCCGCTGCACGGCGGCAGCGGCTTGTCCGGCCAGACCCGCTTCGCGGCAGCGGACGCCATTGTAGCGCCCGGCGCGACAGGTCTCGCGGGTTACTTCTTGTCGTGCAGGCTTTCGAGGTAGCGCTGCGCGTCGAGCGCGGCCATGCAGCCCGTGCCGGCGCTGGTGATCGCCTGGCGGTACACGTTGTCCTGCACGTCGCCCGCGGCGAACACGCCCGGCACGCTCGTCGACGTCGCGTTGCCGTGCAGGCCGCTCTTCGTCAGGATGTAGCCGTCCTTCATCTCGAGCTGGCCCTGGAACAGGTCGGTGTTCGGCTTGTGGCCGATCGCGACGAACACGCCCTGCACGTTGAGGTCTTCGGTCGCGCCGGTCTTCACGTTCTTGATGCGCAGGCCCGTGACGCCCGAATCCTCGCCGGTCACTTCATCGAGCACGTGATCCCACTTGATCACGACCGCGCCTTCCTTTTCCTTCTCCAGCAGGCGGTCGATCAGGATCGGCTCCGCGCGGAACTTGTCGCGGCGGTGGATCACCGTGACCTTCTTCGCGATGCCGGTCAGGTAGAGCGCTTCCTCGACGGCCGTGTTGCCGCCGCCGATCACCGCGACTTCCTGGTTGCGATAGAAGAAGCCGTCGCAGGTCGCGCAGGCCGACACGCCCTTGCCCATGAACGCTTCTTCGGACGGCAGGCCGAGATACTGCGCGGACGCGCCGGTCGCGATGATCAGCGAGTCGCACGTGTATTCGCCCGAATCGCCGATCAGGCGGATCGGCTGCTCGTGCAGCTTCGCGGTGTGGATGTGGTCGAACACGATTTCGGTGTTGAAGCGTTCCGCGTGCTCCTGGAAGCGCGCCATCAGCTCCGGACCCTGCACGCCTTTCGCGTCTGCCGGCCAGTTTTCGACGTCGGTCGTGGTCATCAGCTGGCCGCCCTGCGCGATGCCGGTGATCAGCACCGGGGACAGGTTGGCGCGTGCCGCGTAGACGGCAGCCGTGTAGCCGGCGGGGCCGGAACCGAGAATCAGGACTTTGGCGTGTTTGGGCGTGGACATGTGCGAATCCGTAAAAGGCGGCCGCGGCGGGCGGGGTAGGGCTCGCCGTACGATCCGGGTTGACCGGGATGCCGTCATAGATGGGTATCAGACGCGCATTATAAAGGCCCCGTTGCTGCGTTGCCGAACGAGAGTTTCAATCGTCGCGATAGTGTCGGGCAGTGCAACGGCCGCGCACGCGGGGTGGGCAGGGCGCCCGGCGGCGCGTTGCCGCACGTGTGCAGCGGGGCCTGGCACCGGCTCGAGGGGCATCGCGGCGGTGCCCGACGGGGCCGCCCGTACCACGGCGAAAGGGCTGCCGGGAAATGCACCCGCGGGGTCGTCGGGACCCCGGCCCTGTTATGTAACCGTCATTTACACTTGGCGGCCCGGTGCAGCGTTTACAATAAGCGGGATCGAACGACAGGCGGGCGCACGGCCCGTCCTCTTTATACGGATTCATGGCAAAAGCTCCTTATTCCGCCCAGGCACAGGCGTTGCCGCACCGGATGTCGAAGCTCCTCACGGAGATCCGCTGGATTCTCCAGGTCGCGCTCTGCGCATTTCTGGTGATGGCCCTGCTGAGCTACAGCCGGCGCGATCCGAGTTGGACGCACGCCGCCCAGGTGGATCACATCACGAACTGGGCCGGCCGCGTCGGCGCGTGGACGGCCGACATCATCCTGCTGCTGTTCGGCCTGTCGGCCTACTGGCTGATCGTGCCGCTCGCGCGGCGCATCGCCGTCAACTATCGCCGCATCACGCGCCACGAGGCGGTCTCGGACGAACCCGAGCGGCCGATCGGCTGGCTCACCGAAATCCTCGCGTTCGTGCTCGTCGTGCTGGCGTGCGACGGCATCGAGGCGCTGCGCATGTGGTCGCTGAAGGTGCAGTTGCCGCGCGCGCCGGGCGGCGTCGTCGGCGAGGCCGTCGCGGGTGCGATGTCGCATGCGTTCGGCTTCACGGGCGGCACGCTGCTGCTGCTGATCGCGCTCGCGATCGGCCTGTCGCTGTATTTCCGCTTCTCGTGGCTGTCGGTCGCCGAGCGTGTCGGCGGCGCGATCCTGTCCGCCGTCAACGTCGCGAAGCTGCGCCGCGAGGCCGAGCGCGACCGCAAGCTCGGCGAGGCCGCGGCCGTGCGCCGCGAAGGCAAGGTCGAAGAGGAGCGCGTGCGCATCGAGGATCACGAGCCGGTGACGATCGTGCCGCCGGTCGTCACGCCGGCGAAGTCCGAGCGCGTCGAGCGCGAGCGCCAGGTGCCGCTCTTCACCGACCTGCCGGGCGATTCGACGCTGCCCGCGGTATCGCTGCTCGATCCCGCGCCGAAGGCGCAGGAGGCGATTTCCGCCGACACGCTCGAGTTCACGTCGCGCCTGATCGAGAAGAAGCTGAAGGATTTCGGCGTCGAGGCGAGCGTCGTCGCCGCCTATCCGGGCCCGGTCGTCACACGCTACGAGATCGAGCCGGCCACCGGCGTGAAGGGCAGCCAGATCGTCAACCTCGCGAAGGATCTCGCACGTTCGCTGTCGCTCGTGTCGATCCGCGTCGTCGAGACGATTCCCGGCAAGAACTACATGGCGCTCGAGCTGCCGAACCAGCGCCGCCAGACGGTGCACCTGTCCGAGATCATCGGTTCCGAGGTGTACGCGGCCGCGTCGTCGGCGCTGACGCTGAGCCTCGGCAAGGACATCGGCGGCAAGCCGGTGTGCGCGGATCTCGCGAAGATGCCGCACCTGCTGGTGGCCGGCACGACCGGCTCGGGCAAGTCGGTCGGGATCAACGCGATGATCCTGTCGCTGCTGTACAAGGCGACGGCTGACCAGGTGCGCCTGATCCTGATCGATCCGAAGATGCTCGAAATGAGCGTCTACGAAGGCATTCCGCACCTGCTGTGCCCGGTCGTCACCGACATGCGCCAGGCCGGCCACGCGCTGAACTGGACGGTCGCCGAGATGGAGCGCCGCTACAAGCTGATGAGCAAGCTCGGCGTGCGCAACCTGGCGGGCTACAACAACAAGATCGACGAGGCCGCGAAGCGCGAGGAGAAGCTGCCGAATCCGTTCAGCCTGACGCCGGACGATCCGGAGCCGCTCGGCCGCCTGCCGAACATCGTCGTGGTGATCGACGAGCTGGCCGACCTGATGATGGTCGTCGGCAAGAAGGTCGAGGAACTGATTGCACGGATCGCGCAGAAGGCGCGCGCGGCCGGCATCCACCTGATCCTCGCGACGCAGCGTCCGTCGGTCGACGTGATCACGGGCCTGATCAAGGCCAACGTGCCGACCCGGATCGCGTTCCAGGTGTCGTCGAAGATCGACTCGCGCACGATTCTCGACCAGATGGGCGCCGAATCGCTGCTCGGGATGGGCGACATGCTGTACCTGGCGCCGGGCACCGGGCTGCCGGTGCGCGTGCATGGCGCGTTCGTCGCGGATGACGAAGTGCACCGCGTCGTCGAGAAGCTCAAGGAGCAGGGCGAGCCGAACTACGTCGAGGGCCTGCTCGAAGGCGGCACCGCCGACGGCGACGAGGGCTCGGCCGGCGCGGGAACCGGCGAAGGCGGCGAGGAGTCTGATCCGCTGTACGACCAGGCGGTCGAGATCGTCATCAAGAACCGCCGCGCATCGATCTCGCTCGTGCAGCGCCACCTGCGGATCGGCTACAACCGCGCGGCGCGGCTGCTCGAGCAGATGGAGCAGTCGGGGCTCGTGTCGGCGATGTCGTCGAGCGGCAACCGCGAAATTCTTGTGCCGGCGCGCGACGCGGAATGAGTCCGCGGCGTTCGCAGCGCCGGCCACCCAGGGAGAAAACCGCAATATGCAGCAACATTCGTTCGCAATGTCCCTTCGTTCGACGCGGCGCTGGCTCGGCGCGGCGCTCGCCGGCGCGTCGCTGATGCTCGCGGCGACGCACGCGTTCGCGGGCGGCACCGAGCAACTGAAGGCGTTCGTGTCGCAGGTGCGTTCGGCGAAGGGCGACTTCACGCAGCAGATCGTCAAGGCCCCGGCGAAGGGCGCGAGCGCCGCGCAGGCCGTGCCGAAGCCCACCGACAATTCGAGCGGCACGTTCGTGTTTGCGCGCCCCGGCAAGTTCATCTGGACGTACCAGAAGCCGTACCAGCAGGTGCTGCAGGCTGACGGAGACAAGCTCTACGTGTACGACCGCGACCTGAACCAGGTCACCGAGCGCAAGCTGAACGGCGCGCTGGGCGCGAGCCCCGCCGCGATCCTGTTCGGCAGCAACGATCTGGAGAAGAACTACACGCTGCGCGATGCCGGCGAAAAGGGCGGCATCGAGTGGCTCGAAATGCTGCCGAAGGCGCAGGACACGCAGTTCCAGCGGATCGGCATCGGCTTCAAGAACGGCACGCTCGCCGCGATGGAACTGCACGACGTGTTCGGCAACGTCACGCTGCTGACGTTTACGAACATCCAGACGAATCCGCCGCTGAAGGGCGATACGTTCAAGTTCGTCGTGCCGAAGGGCGCCGACGTGATTACCGGCTGACCGGCGCCCGCGCGCTGCTGTTTCACCGAAGGGCCTGCCGGCGACGGCAGGCCCTTGTTGTTTCTGGGCGCGGGCACCGGGCGCCGGGTACCAGGCGCGGCGGTGCTTTCGCGCGGCTGTCATAATGTCGGGTCCGGCGGCCGGTTCGGCCGCCATCGTTTGATGTGGAGCGAGGGTTCATGTCCGACCTGTTTCAAGTCGAGCCGCGCCGCCCGCTCGCCGAGGCGCTGCGGCCGAAGACGCTCGCCGAGGTGATCGGCCAGACGCATTTGCTGGGCGAAGGCAAGCCGCTGCGGCTCGCGTTCGAATCGGGCAAGCCGCATTCGATGATCCTGTGGGGGCCGCCCGGCGTCGGCAAGACGACGCTCGCACGGCTCACCGCGCTCGCGTTCGACTGCGAGTTCATTGCGCTGTCCGCGGTGCTCGGCGGCGTGAAGGACATCCGCGAGTCGATGGAGCAGGCGAAGGACACGCTGAACCGCACCGGCCGCCACACGATCCTGTTCGTCGACGAAATCCACCGCTTCAACAAGGGGCAGCAGGACGCGTTGCTGCCGTTCGTCGAGTCGGGGCTCGTGACCTTCATCGGCGCGACGACCGAGAACCCGAGCTTCGAGGTCAACTCGGCGTTGCTGTCGCGTGCGCAGGTGTACGTGCTGAAGTCGCTGGACGACGACGAGATGCGGCAGTTGCTGAAGCGCGCACAGGAAATCGCACTCGACGGCCTGTCGTTCGACGACAAGGCAATCGATACGCTGGTCGGCTATGCGGACGGCGACGCGCGGCGCTTCCTGAACCTGCTCGAGCAGGCGCAGACGGCGGCCACGTCGGCCGGCACCGCGACGATCGATGCCGAATTCGTCAGCAGCGCGATGACGCTGAACGCACGGCGTTTCGACAAGGGCGGCGACAACTTCTACGACCAGATCTCGGCGCTGCACAAGTCGGTGCGCGGTTCGAGCCCGGACGGCGCACTGTACTGGTTCTGCCGGATGATCGACGGCGGCGCGGATCCGAAGTATCTCGCGCGGCGGATCGTGCGGATGGCGTGGGAAGACATCGGCCTCGCCGATCCGCGCGCGCTGCAGGTGGCGAACGACGCGGCCGAAACCTACGAGCGCCTCGGCTCGCCGGAAGGCGAGCTCGCGCTCGGGCAGGCGGTGATCTATCTCGCGTGCGCGGCGAAGAGCAACGCGGGCTACAACGCGTTCAACCAGGCGATGGCGTTCGTGAAGCAGGACAAGTCGCGCGAGGTGCCCGTGCATCTGCGCAACGCGCCGACCAAGCTGATGAAGGAACTCGGCTACGGTCACGCCTACCGTTACGCGCACGACGAGCCGAATGCGTATGCGGCCGGCGAGACGTACCTGCCGGACGGGATGCGCGAGCCGCGCTGGTACAAGCCGGTGCCGCGCGGGCTCGAATCGAAGATCGCCGACAAGCTCGCGTGGCTGCGCGAACTCGACCGCGAGGCCGGCAAGAAGGACTGACCGGGCAACGTCCGGCGCGGCCTGCGCCGGTGTCGCGAACGCGTCAGCGCTTGCGGGCCGGCTGCTTCTTCCAGTAGCCGAACGGCTCCTGATGGCACTCGATGTCGAGTTCGGTGACGCGGGCGTGCAGGCTCTGCTGCGCATCCGCGATCGCGAGGTTGTAGATCGCGGGCGCGATTTCCTCGACGAAGAAGTGCAGCAGTGCACCCGCCTGGATGTTGCCGATCGGCTCATCCATGTTTTCTGTGAAATAGCGTTGCAGCGACGCGATCGCGCGGTCGCGTACGTCCTTCTCCAGTTCGATGGCCATCGGGGTCCTTGAGTCGTTGTGACGGGGGGCGCGTGCCTTGTTCGATGCGTTGCGGCGGGCACGCCCGGGTGTTTCGCGATCCGCGGCGCGTCGATGCCGCGCGATTTCGCGGGCGCCGACGGGCGGTCCGGCACTGCGATACTGCCATGGCCGTCGCGCCGCGGTCATCGCCCGTTTGCAGCATTGTCCGTCCGGCCAGTGCCGTGGCAGCCCCGCGGTGCGTTAGAATTCCCGTCTTACACAACGATTCTCCAAGTCCTCCCATGCTCGACATCCAGTTGCTGCGCAAAGACCTCGACGGCGTCGCCCAGCGCCTCGCCGATCGCGGCTACACCCTCGACATCGCCGCCTTCTCCGCGCTCGAAGCGGAACGCCGCGCGATCCAGACCCGCACCGAAGAGCTCCAGGCGCGCCGCAACAGCCTGTCGAAGCAGATCGGCGCGATGAAGGGGAAGGGCGAGGACACGTCGGCCGTGATGGCCGAGGTCGGCGGGATCGGCGACGAAATGAAGGCGGGAGAAGCCAAGCTCGGCGAGATCCAGGCGCGCCTGTCCGACCTGATGCTGGGCATGCCGAACGTCGCGCATGAAAGCGTGCCGGTCGGCAAGGACGAAGCCGACAACGTCGAGGTGCGCCGCTGGGGCACGCCGCGCCAGTTCGATTTCGAGGTGAAGGATCACGTCGACGTCGGCACGCCGCTCGGCCTCGATTTCGAGACCGGCGCGAAGCTCGCCGGCGCGCGCTTCACGATGCTGCGCGGCTCGATCGCGCGCCTGCACCGCGCGCTCGCGCAGTTCATGATCGACACGCACACGCAGCAGCACGGCTACACCGAGACGTATACGCCGTACATCGTGAACCCCGAGATCCTGTACGGCACGGGCCAGCTGCCGAAGTTCGCGGACGACATGTTCCGCGTCGAGAAGGGCGGCGAGGACAACAAGGTCACGCAATACCTGATCTCCACGTCGGAAATCTCGCTGACCAACACCGTGCGCGAGTCGATCGTCGACGCGTCCGCCCTGCCGATCAAGCTGACCGCGCATTCCCCGTGCTTCCGCTCGGAAGCCGGTTCGTACGGCCGCGACACGCGCGGCATGATTCGCCAGCACCAGTTCGACAAAGTCGAGATGGTGCAGGTCGTCGCGCCGGAAACGTCGTACGCCGCGCTCGACGAGATGGTCGGCCATGCGGAAGCGATCCTGCAGAAGCTCGGCCTGCCGTACCGCGTGATCACGCTGTGCACGGGCGACATGGGTTTCTCGGCCGCGAAGACGTTCGATCTCGAAGTGTGGCTGCCTGCGCAGAACACCTATCGCGAGATCTCGAGCTGCTCGAACACCGAAGCGTTCCAGGCGCGCCGGATGCAGGCGCGTTTCCGCAACGCGCAGGGCAAGCCGGAGCTCGTGCATACGCTGAACGGCTCGGGTCTCGCCGTCGGCCGCACGCTCGTCGCGGTGCTGGAGAACTACCAGAACGCGGACGGCTCGGTCACGGTGCCGGAAGCGCTGCGTCCGTACATGGGCGGCATCGAGCGTATCGACGCGCCGGCACAGGCGTCGTAACGCGGCCTTCAAAGCCCTCGCAAAAAAAATTGCAGAAAGGGCTTGTCAGCTGCGAAGCGATCGTCTTATAATCTTTTTCTCGCGGAAACGACCAGCCGCGAGATGCAGCAAGGAAGGAGAGGTGGCAGAGTGGTCGAATGTACCTGACTCGAAATCAGGCGTACGGTTTCCCCGTACCGTGGGTTCGAATCCCACCCTCTCCGCCAAAATACGAAGCCCCTTGATCCGGAAGGATCAAGGGGTTTTTCGTTTTGGGTTCGCGGTGCGTGCGTCGAGTCGCAAGCGGTTGTAGTGGCAACAGCTCGACCTTCGGCAATTCGGATCGTGCAGATGCGGGGGCGCCCACCGCATGCATGATCGTGCCGCGTCCTCGATACAGCCGCGCTGAATGGCAAACGCAGCATCGATCGTGCTGAATGCCGCGACGATCGTGCCGACGCCGACCCAAGGTGGCCGCGCCACTACCTGTCCAACGCGACCGCAAGGATCGTACTCGGCGTACCGTCGATCGTCGTCGTGCGCTGCTGGATGGCGGCCCGCGCAGGGGCGCGACAATCGGGCCGCGCGCCACGCATCCCACCTGAGCGCACTGGCCTGCCTCGATACACGCGTCCGGCCTTTGCCGCTTTCTTCAGCTTTAAGCCCGCGCTTCCCGGGCCGTTAACACGGGGCGGCGGCCGGCGCTCGTGCCGGATCGCATCGTTCCCCGTCGATTCAAGGTCCCATGAAGCTGAGCTACAAGATTCCCCTCGCATTCGCTGTCGCGCTGCTGCTGATGTTCTGTGGCGCGCTGTACGGTATCCACATTCTCAATCGGTCGATCGATACGTTCGCCGACGACGTGCAGACGAACGTCGGCGAGGAGCGGCTCGTGTCGGCCACGCTCGTCCAGTTCAAGCTGCAAGTGCAGGAATGGAAGGACACGCTGTTGCGCGGCAAGCAGCCCGACAAGCTCGACAAGTATTGGCAGGCGTTCCAGACGCGCGAGCGGACGGTCGACATGCTCGCCGCGCAGCTCGTTCACCAGTTGCCGCCCGGCGAGAGCCGCTCGCTCGTCGAGCAGTTCATGCGCGCGCACACGGCGATGGGCGAGGGTTACCGGCGCGGGTTCGACGCGTTCAAGGCGGCCGGCTTCGAGCCGTCGGCGGGCGATGCCGCGGTGGCGGGCGTGGACCGCGAGCCGGCGGCGCTGCTGGAGCGGGCCGCGAAGTCGATCGCCGACGAGAGCGCCGCGGTGTCGGCGCAGGCGAGCCGCGACGCGCAGCACGCCACGACCGCGAGCCTCGTGCTGATGCTGGTCGTGCTCGGCGTCGCGATGGTCGGCGCATTCCTGTTCAGCCGCGCGATCCTGCGTCCGCTCGACCGTGCGGTGGCGTGCGCGCAGGCCGTCGCCGAAGGCGACCTGACGCGCGACGTCGACGCGGCCGGCCGCGACGAGATCGCCGATCTGCTGCGCGCGTTGCAGACGATGCAGACGAGCCTGTCGGGCGTCGTGCTCGAAGTGCGCACGCATGCCGAAGCCGTCGCGACGGCGAGCGCCCAGATCGCGTCGGGCAATCACGACCTGTCGGCGCGGACCGAGGCGCAGGCCGCGTCGCTCGAAGAGACGGCTGCCAGCATGACCGAACTCACGGGCATCGTCCGCCAGTCGGCCGAGCACGCGCAGCACGCGGCGCAGCTGGCGCACGACGCGTCGAACATCGCGGCGGCGGGCGGCGGCGTGATGACGGATGCCGTCGGCACGATGAACGGCATCGCCGACAGCTCCGCCAAGGTCGGCGAGATCATCGCGGTGATCGACGGCATCGCGTTCCAGACCAACATCCTCGCGCTGAACGCAGCGGTCGAGGCGGCCCGCGCGGGCGAACAGGGGCGCGGCTTCGCGGTCGTCGCGGCGGAAGTGCGCACGCTCGCGCAACGCAGCGCCGCGGCTGCGAAGGAGATCAAGGGGCTCATCGAGCAGTCGACGAAGCGGGTCGACGAGGGCGCCGTGCTGATCGGCCGGGCGGGCGAATCGATTCACGAGATCGTCGGCGCGGTGCAGCGCGTCACGACGATCGTCGGCGAGATCTCGTCCGCGTCGCAGGAGCAGAGCGGCGGCATCCAGCAGGTGAACATCGCGGTGACGCAGATGGACGAAGCGACGCAGCGCAACGCGGCGCTCGTCGAGCAGGCCTCGGCCGCGACGCAGGCGCTGGCCGAGCAGGCGAGCGCGCTGCGCCATGCGGTGGCCGTGTTCAGGCTGCCGGAAATGGCGTGACGGCGGCGGCCGTCGCGCCGGACTTCGATGGAACCGGGGCCGGCGCGGCGCCGGCTTTCAGCGGCGCGCCTGTGCCGATCGACCCCGGCCCGTCCTCCGCGATCACGCCGCGGCCGGATACTGCGCGAGCACCCGGGCGCGGATCGACGGCTTGATGTTCGACTGCGCCATGTTGCCGCCGTAGTGCGCGACGACGCGCGGATTCATCACGCGATACCAGAGCGGCGGCACGTACGCGAACAGGATCATCGTCGCGTAGCCGGCCGGCAGTTGCGGCGCATCGTCGAAGTGGCGCAGCGCCTGGTACGAGCGCGTCGGATTCGCATGGTGGTCGGCGTGCCGCTGCAACTGGTACAGGAACAGGTTGGTGACGACGTGATTGCTGTTCCACGAATGCTGCGGCGTGCAGCGTTCGTAGCGGCCGTTCGGCAGCTTGCGGCGGCCGAGCCCGTAATGCTCGACGTAGTTCACGACTTCGAGCAGCGACGCGCCGTAGACGGCCTGGATCACGAGGAACGGAATCACGACCTTGCCGGCCATCGCGATCGCGATGGCCCACACGACGACGGTCATCGCCCACGCGTGCAGCACTTCGTTGCGCCAGGTCCACGGCGAATGCCCGAGCCGTTCGAGGCGCGCCTTCTCGAGCCGCCACGCCGAGCGGATGCTGCCGGTCACGGTGCGCGGCAGGAAGGCCCAGAACGATTCGCCGTAGCGCGCGCTCGCCGGATCCTCCGCCGTCGCGACGCGCACGTGGTGCCCGCGGTTGTGCTCGACGTAGAAGTGGCCGTATGCGACCGGCGCGAGCGTGATCTTCGCGAGCCAGCGCTCGAAGCGGTCGGTCTTGTGCCCGAGTTCGTGCGCGGTATTGATCGAGATGCCCGTCGCGGCGCCGAGCGACAGCGCGAAGCCGACGTAGTCGTACCAGGCGAGCGCATGCGTGCCGACGATCCAGACGCACGCGAAGAACGCGACGTATTCGACGAGGGTCGCGAGATAGACGATCAACCGGTAGTAGCGCTCCCGTTCGAGATGCGGCACGACGTCCTCGGGCGGGTTGTCGCGATCGTCGCCGATCAGCGTGTCGAGGATCGGGATCACGCCGAACGCGAACAGCGGGCCGAACCACCAGAACACGTGCAGGCCCGTCGACAGCGCGAGCTGGGCGGCGAGGATCGGCAGCGTGATCGTCAGCGCGCCGAGCAGCCACAGGTAACGCTTGCCATCCGACCAGCCCGAAGCCGATCCGTGGGTCATTGCCATTGTCTCCCTCCTGCCGGCCGGCCCGAGGGCGGCCGCCTGCACGGTTGTTCGAATTCTCGTGGGTCCGCGAAGCACGCGCGGTCGAGCCGGATCGTCACCCGGTTCTGCCTGTTATACGACCCACGCGCACGGTTGCCAAACTCCGGCACTAGGCGCGCGGCTCCAAACGGGCGAGTGTGTGTGGCGCAGGCAGGGAAGGGGTCGCGCACGCTGATTGAAACATGCGGGGAACGCCGGATCGACCCGTACGGCCGACTGGTTTGTCAGACGGATGGCGTGTCGTGACGCGTGCGGGTGGTGACGCCACGGGCTCGCAACAAATGTTGCGATGCAATATGCGGAGGGCGGCAGGTACTCTTGATACCGATTTTAGGGTTGCCAATCTTACGGATCATTACGACATCCATGCTGAAATCCGCAGGGCCGGACGGGCGATTGCCTGATGTCGCAAGGCGACGGGCGCCATGCGTCGAACGAGGCCGTCGCAACCGTCTTTCGGCGGCACGCATCGGCATCGCGATGCTGCACCTGCACACGAACGGGCCGACTGGCCGCCGGCGGTGCGTGCTGCCTTTCGATTCGCGCTGTCATTTGAAAATAACGATTTGACTCATGCCCCGCTTTCGGTTGAAGCTAGTAGCTTGCTGTCCGAAGGGGGCTGTGCCTGCATGAGTTCGACCTTGACCGTTCGTCGTATCGTTGCCGACCAGGGCGGCGTGTATCGCGAACTCCGCGCCGCATCGCTGCGCGAGCCCTACGCGCCCGGCGAAGCGCCGGAGGCCGAATTGCTGAACGTCGAAACGGACGCGGCGTCGGCGATTGCCGCGCAGCGCGCCGTGTCCGACGAGTCGACGACTTTCCTGCTGTATACCGAAGGCCATCCGGCCGGCATGATCGGCGCGTATTTCGACAATACGCCCGATCGGCGTGCGTTCGTCAGCGAGCTGTGGGTGGCGCATGCGGTGCGTCATCTGCGCGGCGGCGTGCTGCTGCTGGAGACGGCCACCGCCTGGCTCGCCGAGCGCGGTGCCCAGGACGTCTACGCGTGGATTGCCGATGCGAACCGCAACGCGATCCGCTTCTACGAGCGGGCGGGTTTCGGCAATACCGGCGAACACGCACCGATCGCACGGATGCCCGGCGCGATGAAATCGCTGTACGTATCGCAGATGAAGCACTGACGTGACGTCAGAACGCGGGCCGCACGGCGCGATGAGGATGGGGTCGCCCGCTTGCCTGCCCGCCTGCCGGTTGCGCGCCCGCCCGGGCCGCCGCCACCCGGTTCCCCAAAAATAATGGCCGCGCGCGTGGACGCCTGTAAAATACGCAAAAAATTTTTGCAGAGTGTCCATGTCGCTTAAAAAATCGCCATTCTTCGAGCTGCGCAGCGGATCGGTCGATACGTTGCTGTTCACCGTGAAGACGACCGATCTCGATGCGTTGCGTACCGAACTGGTCAAGCGCTTCGAAGCGACTCCCGAGTTTTTCGCCGACGATGTCGTCGCGATCGACGTCCGCCGCCTGGCTGACGGCGAACGCGTCGCGCTCGCGGACATCCGCCAGATGCTGAACGACGTGCGGATGCGTCCGGTGGGCGTCGTCGCACTGGCAACGCAGGGCTGGGCGGGGGAAGCCGGCCTGCCGTTGCTGGAGGCGCGCGATCGCCGCGCGCCGGCCGCAAAACCTGCCGACGAAGCGGAGCCGGCGGCTGTGCCAGCCGTCGAGCCCGCCGCCGCTGCGGCAGCCGCAGCGGCGCCCGAACAGCCGTCGGAGCCCGCGCCGACGCCTGTGCAGGCCGGCGGCCAGACGCTGGTGATCGACCGGCCGTTGCGTTCGGGGCAGCAGATTTACGCGAAAGGAGACCTCGTGGTGCTCGCGCCGGTCAGTCACGGCGCGGAGATCATCGCGGAAGGCAATATCCACATCTACGCGCCGTTGCGCGGCCGCGCACTCGCGGGCGTGCACGGCAATCACGACGCGCGCATTTTCTGCACGTGTCTCGAGCCGGAACTGATTTCGATCGCGGGTATCTATCGAACAACCGAGAACCCGTTGCCCGCCGAAGTACTGGGCAAATCGGTGCAGATCCGGCTCGAAGAGGAAAAACTGATGATCGAACCGCTGCGCCTGACGTAAGACACGCGGTGCGCTCCGGATCGATCGGCTCTCATTGACGAACACAGGGTATTGGGTAAATGGCAAAAATCATCGTGGTGACCTCGGGCAAGGGCGGCGTGGGCAAGACGACGACGAGCGCGAGCTTTGCGTCCGGTCTCGCGCTGCGCGGCCACAAGACGGCCGTGATCGACTTCGACGTCGGCCTGCGTAACCTCGATCTCATCATGGGCTGCGAGCGCCGCGTGGTGTACGACCTCGTGAACGTGATCCAGGGCGAAGCGAACCTGAACCAGGCGCTGATCAAGGACAAGAAGTGCGAGAACCTGTTCATCCTGCCGGCGTCGCAGACGCGCGACAAGGATGCGCTCACGCGTGACGGCGTCGAGAAGGTGCTGAACGACCTGGTCGCGATGGACTTCGAATACATCGTCTGCGATTCGCCGGCCGGTATCGAGGCGGGCGCACTGCACGCGATGTACTTCGCGGACGAAGCGCTGATCGTCACGAACCCGGAAGTGTCGTCGGTGCGTGACTCGGATCGCATTCTCGGCATCCTGTCGTCGAAGACGAAGCGCGCGACCGAAGGCAAGGATCCGATCAAGGAACACCTGCTGATCACGCGCTACAGCCCCAAGCGCGTCAGCGAAGGCGAGATGCTGTCGCTCGAGGACATCAGCGAGATCCTGCGCATCAAGCTGATCGGCGTGGTGCCCGAGTCGGAAGCCGTGCTGCATGCATCGAACCAGGGTCTGCCGGCCGTGCATATCGACGGTACTGACGTGGCGGAAGCGTACAAGGACGTCGTCGCGCGTTTCCTCGGCGAAGACAAGCCGCTGCGCTTCACTGATTACCAGAAGCCGGGCCTGCTGCAGCGCCTCTTCGGCAGCAAGTAACGGAGGCCGCCCATGTCCATCCTTTCGTTTCTCCTCGGCGAGAAGAAAAAGTCCGCATCGGTCGCGAAGGAGCGCCTGCAGCTCATCATCGCGCACGAGCGCGTCGGCGGCCGGCCGCCGGCCGATTACCTGCCGGCGCTGCAGAAGGAGCTGGTCGCGGTCATCTCGAAGTACGTCCATATTTCGGACGATGACATCCGCGTGAGCCTCGAGCGCCAGGACGATCTCGAAGTCCTCGAAGTGAAGATCGAGATCCCGCAAGCCTGACCGTTGCAGGTATCCCTCCGCACGGCGGCACTCGCCGCCGTGCGCGTCTTACGCCCTGTTGCACTTTCGGGCATGCCGTAACACGGCGTCTGTCGGCCGTTACCGCGCCTCCCGCATTGAACGAATACGCTCGCGTAACTTGTTCAACCAGGAGGTTGTGATGGCTGTCTCTACCGTTCAACGTCGTATCGTTTCGCTCGCATTGCTTGCCGCGAGCCTGTCAGCCGTCGTCGCGCCGCTTGCCGCGCATGCGGACGAGATTCTCGTCGGCACCCCCGTGGTCGTGCCGCAGGGCCGCGTGGTCGTCGCCGAGCCGGTCGCCGTGCGCACCGAGGAAGTCGTGATCGTCGCGCCGAACGCGCCGCCGCCGGTGCGCTACGAGGTCGTGCCGGCCTCGCGCGTGGGCTACGTGTGGGATCGCGGGCACTGGCACTGGGAGCATGGCCGCTACGTGTGGATCGGCGGTCACTGGGAAGCCGAGCGCGTCGGTATGCAATGGGTGCCGGGCCACTGGGACCAGCGCGGTCCGAACTGGTTCTGGACCCGTGGTCACTGGGCCTGATGGAGCCGGACGATGAAAAGAACCGCAATCGCCATCGCGCTCGTCGCGATCACGCTGGCCGGATGCATCGTCGTGCCGGCGCGGCCCGTGTACTACCGGCCGGCGCCCGTCGTGATCTATTGAGCGTCGCGCGGGCCGCGCTGTGCCGGGTCGTGCGTCCCGGCTGCGGCCGGCTCGTCGTCGTGCGGCGCCGGTGCATGTGCTGCGCCTTCGGCCGGCACGGTGGCGGGGGACGCTTCGTCGCCCTTGCCGCCTTCGTCGCGCAGCGTGTCGAGCGGATCGGCGGGCGCCGCGGCCGCATCCTGCGGCTCGGTGACGCCGGTTGCCGCCGTCGCGCTCGCGGCGGTTGCCGCAGCCGGTTCAGCGGCCGCGGCGGGCGGCGCGAGATAGCGCAGGGCGAGCGTTTCGTAGAGCGGTGGCGCGAAGAAGCGCGACACGCGGCTCGACACCAGCGCGGTGGCCATCAGCGAAATCACGAGCGCGTGACCGTTGATCATCTCCATCACGATCACGAACGACGTGATCGGCGACTGCGTGACGGCCGCCATGTAGCCGACCATCGCGAGCGCGATCAGCATCGGGAGGCTCATGTTGCTGAACACGAGATGCAACAGGTTGCCGAACCCGGCGCCGATCGACAGCGACGGCGCGAAGATCCCGCCCGGGATGCCCGGCAGGTACGACGCCACCATCGAAATCATCTTCAGGAACGGATAGAACACCGACAGATGCTGGCTGCCGTCGAGCAGGCCGCGCGCCTCGGCATAGCCGCTGCCGAAGGTCGTGCCGCCCGATACGAGGCCGACGACGGCAATCGCGAAGCCGCACAGCGCGGCGAACGTGATCGGCCGCTCGCGATACAGGCCCAGCAGCTGCGCGGGCAGCCAGCGTCCTGTGTTGAGCAGCAGCCAGCAGAACAGGCCGCCTGCGATCCCCGTGACGATCGCGGTGACCAGCACGGCGAGCGCGAGCAGTTTCGGGAAATGGGGGCCGGCATCGATCGTGCCGAAATACGTGTAGTTGCCGTTCAGGCCGAGCGCGACGACGCCGGCGAGGATGATCGCGGTGATCAGCACGCCGCTCGCGCGCGCGGAGAAGCTGCGCGTCAGTTCCTCGATCGCGAACACGATTCCCGCGAGCGGCGTATTGAACGCGGCCGACAGCCCGGCCGCCGCGCCGGCGAGCACCAGTTGGCGTTCGATCTGCGCGTTCGAGCGCGGGTAGAAGCGTCGCAGGTTGAACATCAGCGCCGCGCCGACCTGCACGGTCGGCCCTTCGCGGCCGATCGTGAAGCCGCCCAGGATGCCGAGGAACGACACCAGCACCTTGCCGAACAGGATGCGCAGCGTCAGCAGCCGGGAGCCGAACGCGCTCGGGCGCGCATGCAGCGTCGCGATCACCTGCGGGATGCCGCTGCCCTCGGCGCCGCGGAAGAAGCGCCGCGTGATCCATACCGACAGCGCGGCGATGGCCGGCGTCAGCAGCAGCGGCAGCCACGCGGCGTGATCGCGCATCGTGCGGAAGGTTTCGTAACCCCAGTCGATCAGACGCGCGTAAAGTACGGCCGCGAGGCCGACGACGATCGCACCGAGCCAGAACACGCCGTACTGGCGCCAGATCCTCAGCGAACGACGGGTGAGGGCGGGAAACAGGGCGGGAAGGGCGGGGCGTGGCATCGGCGCGGGCCGGCAGGCAAAGATCGAATTATAAAAAGAACCGGATGCGGGCGGGGAGCGAGAATGTTCCCGAAAGGAGATGCATTTTGTTGCAAAAGTAATTTCACGTAATGTCTGCGCATGTAACCATCGTGAGCATGCCAAATTGACTGGCTTATCTCCACACATCGTGAAACGTATCCTCATCGTGAAAGTGACGTCGCTCGGCGACGTAGTCCAGACGCTACCCGTCGTCGCGGATCTGCATCGCGCCTTTCCCGGCGTAACGGTCGACTGGGCAGTGGATGAATCGTGCGCGGAGGTCGTGCGCTGGCATCCGGGCGTCAGCCGTGTCCTGGGCGCGCCGCTGCGCCGTTTCAAGAAGATGCGCAATCGCGGCGACCTGAAGGCGATCACGGCGTCGATCGGCGCGCTGCGGGCGCATCGCTACGATGCGGTGATCGACCTGCACGGCGTCTACAAGAGCGCGATCATCTCGGCGCTCGCGCGCGCCGCGCGCCGGGTCGGCTACCAGACGCAGGATCTCGGCGAAACGGGCGCACGCTTCGCGTATTCGCATCGTTTCGGCCCGCGGCCGAACTGCGACGCGTGGCACGGGATGCGCGTGAGCGCCGGCGAGGCGCTCGGCTACGCGCCCGAGGGTATCGCCACGTACGGCATCGCCCCGCCGCGGGACGTGAACCTGCCGGCCGCCGTGACCGATGGCGCCCCATTCATGCTGCTGTTCCATGCGACGTCCAACCCCGACAAGAAATGGCCGGCCAACCACTGGGCCGCGCTCGCCACGCAGATGATGGCGCGTGGCCTACGCGTGCTGTTGCCGTGGGGATCGGCTGCCGAGCATGACGATGCGCAGGACATCGCCGCACGCGCGCCGGGTTCGGTCGTGCTGCCCGCGATGACGGTGCGTGAGCTCGGCGCGGCGCTCGGCCGCGCTGCGCTCGTGGTGGGGGTCGATACGGGGTTCGTACACATGGCGCACGCGCTGCAGCGGCCGACCGTGATGATTTTCGTCGCGACGTCGCGCCATCATTGCGGCATCGGCGGCGCGCCGAATGCACTGTCGATCGGCGAGCCGGGCATGATGCCGTCGGTCGACGAGGCGCTGGACGCGATCGATACGGTCGGCCCGGCCTACGGCGCGCTGCGCGCGCGGATGACCGCCTGACGAAGCGGGGTGTGCCGGTTCAGGCGAGCAGCGCCTCGACCGTGAGGACGGCGGCGACGGCCGCCAGATTCGCCAGCAGTGCCTCGAACACGAGGCCGCGCCAGGTCTGCGGCCGGAAGCGCATCGCGAGCAGGATCGCGCCACCCAGCGCGAGCGCGAGGATCAGGACGAGATCGGCATTGCCGAGGCGGATGTTCATGGCGGCGGCTCCTTCAGGGCGGGATCCCGGGCGCGCGCAGCGGCGCACCCAGGATCGAGTATAGGCAGCGCCGGCTTGCGCACAACCCGGGTCGCCCCGGAGTTTCAGACGAGCGATGCGTCGCGCGTCTCGCGCATCAGCAGCACGCCGATCAGGCTGATTGCCGCCGCAACCGACACATAACCGCCGACCCACGACAGCCCGCCGCGCGCCGCCAGCAGTTGTGCGATATACGGCGCGATCGACGCGCCGAGGATCCCGCCGAGGTTGTACGCGACGCCCGCGCCCGTGTAGCGGACGTTGGTCGGGAACAGCTCCGGCAGCAGCGCGCCCATCGGCGCGAACGTCACGCCCATCAGGAACAGCTCGATCGTCAGGAACAGCGCGACGAGCGGCATCGAGCCGCTACCGAGCAGCGGCTCCATCGCAAAACCCGACAGCAGCGCGGCGATCGCGCCCACGACGAGCACCGGCTTGCGGCCGAAGCGGTCCGATGCCCACGCGGACAGCGGCGTCGCGAGTCCCATGAACACGACCGCGAAACACAGCAGGCCGAGGAAGCTCTGGCGCGGAATATGCAGCGCCGACACGCCGTACGACAGCGAGAACACCGTCGAGATGTAGAACAGCGTGTAGCAGACGACCATCGCAAGCGCACCGAGCAGCGTCGGCCGCCAGTGTTGCGTGACCAGCGTCGCGACCGGCACGCGCACGCGCTCGTTGCGATCGAGCGCGGCCTGGAACGCGGGTGTTTCGGTGATCTTGAGCCGCACGTACAGGCCGAGCGCGACGAGCACCGCACTGACCAGGAACGGGATGCGCCAGCCCCAGCTGCGGAACTGCTCGTCCGACAGCGACAGCGCGAGCGCGAAGAACAGCCCGTTCGACATCAGGAAGCCGACCGATGGCCCGAGCTGCGGGAACATTCCGAACCAGCCGCGCTTGCCCTGCGGCGCGTGCTCGGTCGCCAGCAGCGCGGCGCCGCCCCATTCGCCGCCGAGGCCGATTCCCTGGCCGAAGCGCAGCACGCACAGCAGCACCGGCGCGAGCGCGCCGATCGCGTCGTAGCCGGGCACGAAGCCGATGGCGGTGGTGGACACGCCCATCACGAGCAGCGATGCGACGAGCGTCGACTTGCGGCCGATGCGGTCGCCGAAGTGCCCGAACAGGAACGAGCCGATCGGGCGAGCGATGAACGCGATGCCGAACGTGACGAAGGCGGACAGCGCCTGTGCGGTCGCGGACCCGTGCGGAAAGAACACCGGGCCGATGACGAGCGCGGCGGCCGTTGCGTACACGTAGAAATCGTAGAACTCGATCGCGGTGCCGATGAAGCTGGCGAACACGATGCGCCGGTGGCTGACGGCGCCGGCCGAACCGGTTGCGTGTGCAACGGTCGGGGGGGATGCGGACATGGATGTCTCCGTTTTGTCGTTGGGGCGGTCGGCTGAGCGTGCGGTCGGGCAGGCGGATGCCTGCCGGGGGCAGCCGAGCGGATGATGCGGTGGCGGCGTGGACGCGCGCCGTGGCGCGGACGTCACCCGCCGGTCGACGATGGAGACGTGTACGTCGCCGCCGCCCGGTGCCGGCGTGGTCGGCTCGCATGCCGGGTGGGGCGCACGAACGCGCGCGCGGCGTGATGGCCGCGCGATTGCGGAAAATTATAGCCAGCGCCGCCGCGCACCGGCAATCGCGGGGCGGCGACCGCTCAGTCGATCGATTGCGCCTGCGCCGACGCGGTGCTTTGCAACTGGAAGTGGCCGTCGTCGTTGAAGAGCCAGCCTTCCATCAGTTCGAGCCGGCCGTTGCCGTCGAGCAGTCGCGACGGTGGCGGCGGCAGCGGCGCCGAGCGGCGCAGCGATGCGAGCGCGAGTGCTTCCGCTTCGCTGTCGCCGTTGCTGCGATAGACGGACGCGTTGACGAGCCGGCCGCTGCCATCGACGGTGAAGGCCACGACGACGAGCGAGCGGAGCATGGCCTGGGGTATGCCGTGCAGCATGCCGGACGGATTGCGTTCGGCGACACGGTGCGCGACTTCGACGCGGTACTGGTCGAGGTTGCCGCTGCGGGTGATCGACGGAATCGTCAGGATCGAGTGCAGCGACGGAGGCGGCGTGATCGTGCACGCCGCGAGCATGGCGACGACGGCCAGCGCAACTGCACGCGGCCGGTTGACATGCAAACGGGGAAGGGGGCGCATGGGAGGCTAGCCGGAAGTGACTATAAAAAAATGATAGGCGCACGGACGCGAGCCGATATCGGGAGAAACGCATAACGGGCGATGCCGGATGATGCGAGCGCTGATGACGAGAAGGCGTGTGCTTGCGCAGCGCGATGTGACGTGACATGTGACAGTACGCTCGCGTGGCTGCCGCACGCGTGCATCGCGGCGTGCGTGTTGCAAGGTTGAAAGAAACACGAGGAACGCGACTGGCACGCCGGCGCGTGGCGACGGTCCGGCGCGAGTGCAGCGGGTCGCTGCAGGCAGCACCACGGGCGCGCCCGCGCCATTTTCGGCGATGCGTGCGGCCCGGTTCAGAAGCCGTGCGTGACGAGTGACAGGATCGACAGGTCGGGGTGCGTGCCGTCGATGATGCTCTTGCCGATGTGCACGGCTTCGTGGACGGCTTCATCGAGGCTCGCGAAGCTTTCCTCGCCGTCCGCATGGAAGGGCACCGCGTGGCCGGGCAAGGCGGGATTCGCGCCAGGATGGCACACGTAGCCGGTGTAGGTGTAGCGCGTGTCGTTGCCGGGCGCGACGGCCGGCACGACATGGATCTCGAAGCCTTCGTAATCGACGTGTTCCGCCGGTGTCGACAGTTCGGTCATGGCGATCTCCGTGTACCGCACGCAGGGGTGGCGCGCGCGGCATCGAGTACGCGGCGGCGGTCGTGTCGCCGTGTTGATCGAATTCTAGGTGATCGAGCGGCCGGCCGGGAGAGGGGCTTCCGGCGCGTTGCGATGTAATGGCGGGCCGCTGCCGGTGCCCGCCGCTCAGGTGGCGCGCGACGGCCGGCGCGAACGCCCGTGCCGTTTC
This sequence comes from Burkholderia sp. AU31652, assembly GCF_002223155.1. Classification (NCBI taxonomy): domain Bacteria; kingdom Pseudomonadati; phylum Pseudomonadota; class Betaproteobacteria; order Burkholderiales; family Burkholderiaceae; genus Burkholderia; species Burkholderia sp. AU31652. The sequence goes on from NZ_NKFG01000003.1 coordinate 512,407, forward strand.
GGCGGGCGGGCTCGTGCGCGGCGCTGCATCATTGCTTGCAGCGCGCGTCCTTGCGCTGCACGACGATGATCACCGGGTATTTCTGGCCGTGATCGAGCTCCACGCGCGCCACGACGGTCAGTGTTGCCGGATCGGAATCGTCGTACACGCTGACCTGTTCGTTCCGGAGGTAGGTCACGCCGGTGCAGTTCGACGTGCGTCCATCGTCGCCCACCTTGCACTGGAGGTCGTTGTCCTTCACGTAGTTGTAGGGCGACGGGCTCGCGAGGTATTCGCTCAGGCCGCGCGGCGAGCCGCCGACACCCGTCACGTAGGCGATCGCGCACGACGCCTGCGCGTCGCTGCCGGCGGCGGAGTCGGCCGTCGCCGGCGTGCTGACGGCAACCAGCAGTACAGCGAGCGACGAGACGATGAAGGGCTTCATGACGTGGGTTTCCCGTTTCGCGAATCGGAGCGCCGGATTGTAACGGCATCCGGCGTGACGCGTCGGAACGTGAGGGAAGGGCGTGCGCGGACCAACAAAAAACCCCGTCATTCGGTGAATGGACGGGGTTTGGCGAACTTCCTGGCGGAAGCGGTGAGATTCGAACTCACGGACAGTTTCCCGTCGCCGGTTTTCAAGACCGGTGCCTTAAACCGCTCGGCCACGCTTCCACACGAGGCGGCATTGTAACCGAAATGCCGCGTGGTTCATCCCCTCAATCGTCACGCAGGAACAATTCCTGCAGGTCGTTGAGGAAACGCTGGCCCAGCGGCGTCGGCGCGATCTGCGCGAAATCGCGCGCGATCAGCCCGCGCCGTTCCGCTTCCTGCAGCGCCGGCTCGATCGTGCTCATCGGCAGGCCCGTGCGTTCGGCGAAGCTGTGCACGGGGAAGCCCTCGACGAGCCGCAGCGTGTTCAGCATGAACTCGAACGGCAGGTCGCGCGCGCCGACTTCACGCTCTTCCTGCACGGCCGTGCCGGCCATCGCCTGCTCGATGAAGGTCGCCGGATGCTTGTAGCGTGCCTGCCGCAGGATCCGGTTCGGGAACGACAGCTTCGTGTGTGCGCCCGCACCGATCCCGAGATAGTCGCCGAAGCGCCAGTAGTTCAGGTTGTGCTTGCACTGATGATTCGGCTTCGCATACGCGGACACTTCGTAGCGCCCGTAACCGGCCTCGGCCGTGCGCGCGTGGATCCACTCCTGCATGTCGGCCGACGCGTCGTCGTCGGGCACGACCGGCGGGAATTTCGCGAACAGCGTATTCGGCTCGAGCGTCAGGTGATACAGCGACAGATGCGGCGGCGCGTACGACAGCGCGGTCTCGATGTCGGTGCGGCATTCGTCGAGCGTCTGGTTCGGCAGCGCGAACATCAGGTCGAGGTTGAAGTTGTCGAAGTGCTTCGCGGCGATTTCGACCGCGGCGCGTGCCTGCGTCGTGTCGTGAATCCGGCCGAGCGCCTTCAGGTGCGCTTCGTTGAAGCTCTGGATGCCGACCGACAGGCGATTCACGCCGCTCGCGCGGAACTGCGCGAACTTCGCGGCCTCGAACGTGCCCGGATTCGCCTCGAGCGTGATCTCGGCATCGGCGTCGAGCGGCAGCAGCGCACGCACGTCGGACAGCATCCGGTCGAGGCCGGCCGCCGACAGCAGGCTCGGCGTGCCGCCGCCGATGAATACCGTATGCACCTGGCGGCCCCACACGAGCGGCAGCGCCTGCTCGAGATCGGCGCGCAGTGCGTCGAGATACTCGGTTTCCGGAAACCGTTCGCCCTTCCACTCGTGCGAATTGAAATCGCAGTACGGGCACTTGCGCACGCACCACGGGAAATGCACGTACAGCGCGAGCGGCGGCAGCGACGTGAGCCGCACCTGGCCGGGCGACGTGAAGGTCGCGACGACGCGCGCGCCGGTTTCCGCGGCCTGGCTCATGCGACCTCCGCTGGCGAACGGGTATCGGGCGTGCTCATGCTTCCTCCGCGAGCCGCGCCAGCAGCGCCTTCAGCGCCAGCGCGCGATGGCTGTGCGTGTTCTTCACGGCCGGCTCGAGTTCGGCGGCCGTCGCGCCGAGCGACGGCAGGTAGAAATACGGGTCGTAGCCGAATCCGTGCTCGCCGCGCGGCGTGTCGACGATCTCGCCCGCCCAGCGTCCTTCGGCGAACAGCGGCTCGGGGTCGTCCGCATGGCGCACGAGCGCGAGCACGCAGCAATAGTATGCGCGCCGGTCGTCGACGCCGCGCAGCTGCTCGACGAGATACGCGTTGTTCGCCGCGTCGCCCTTGTCACGGCCCGCGCGCTGCGCGTAGCGTGCCGAATAGACGCCCGGCGCGCCGCGCAGCACGCGCACGCACAGGCCCGAATCGTCGGCGATCGCCGGCAGCCCGGTGAGCCGCGACGCGTGGCGTGCCTTCGTCAGCGCATTCTCGATGAAGGTGCCGAACGGCTCTTCCGCCTCAGGCACGGCAAGGTCGCCCTGCGGGACGATCTCGATGCCGACCGTCGAGAACAGCGCGGTGAATTCGCGCAGCTTGCCCGCGTTGTTCGACGCCAGAACGATGCGCGACAGCGGCGCGGTGGTGTGGTCGTCCGGCATGTCAGGCGCCCAGCACGTCTTTCTGAAGCTGCACGAGCTCGGCGATCCCGCCTTGCGCGAGGTCGAGCAGCGCGTTCATCTCGGCGCGCGAGAACGGCACGCCTTCGGCCGTGCCCTGGACTTCGACGAAACCGCCGGCGCCCGTCATCACGACGTTCATGTCGGTGTCGCACTGCGAATCTTCCGCGTAATCGAGGTCGAGCACGGGCGCGCCCTGGTACACGCCGACCGAGATCGCGGCGACGTGGTCGGTGATCGGCGAGCGCGTGAGCTTGCCTGCCGCGATCAGCTTCGACACGGCGTCGTGCGCGGCGACGAACGCGCCGGTGATGCTCGCCGTGCGCGTGCCGCCGTCGGCCTGGATCACGTCACAGTCGATGTGGATCGTGCGCGGGCCGAGCGCTTCGAGGTCGAACACCGCGCGCAGCGCGCGGCCGATCAGGCGCTGAATTTCCTGCGTGCGGCCGGTCTGCTTGCCGCGGGCGGCTTCGCGGTCGCTGCGCGTATGCGTCGCGCGCGGCAGCATCCCGTATTCGGCGGTCAGCCAGCCTTGCCCGCGGTCGCGCAGGAAGTCGGGCACGCGCTCGGACACGCTCGCGGTGCAGAGCACCTTGGTGTCGCCGAATTCGACCAGCACCGAGCCTTCGGCATGTTTCGTGTAGTGGCGGGTCAGGGCGACCTGGCGCAGTGCGTCGGCGCGGCGGCCGCTCGGGCGGGAAACGGAAGACGTCATGTGGGAATCGCGGAACGAGAGGAAACCCCGATTTTAGCGCCGAACGGCGGGCGTGCCCGGCGGGGTGGTCCGCAAAAATGGGATAATGCGCGCTTCCCGCCCCGCGCTTTCCGATGCGCCGGGCGCCTCGACATATCCCCGCCCGCGAGGGCACAAAGACGGCGAGACGAACCATGATCTACAGCATGACGGGCTACGCGAGCGCGACGCGCGAACTCGCGACGGCCACCGGCAACGGCGGCACCAGCGTGTCGGTCGAACTGCGCACCGTGAACTCGCGCTTTCTCGACCTGAATTTCCGGATGCCGGACGACGTGCGCGCGTGCGAACCCGCGCTGCGCGAAATGCTGATGAACAAGCTGTCGCGCGGCAAGGTCGATATCCGCATCAACCTGCAGCGCGGCGAGCAGAGCATCGGCGCGGGCGCGCTGAACCAGTCGGCGCTCGGCCAGCTCGCCGAGCTCGAGCGCTCGGTGCTCGACTCGTTCCCGGGCGTCGGCCGCCTGCGCGCGGGCGAGATCCTGCGCTGGCCCGGCGTGATCGCCGAGAGCGGCGTGTCGGCTGACGCGATCCGCGAGGCGGTGCTCGCGTGCGGCAAGGAAGCGATCGGCGAGCTCGTCGTCGTGCGTTCGCGCGAAGGCGCGCAACTGGCGACGATGCTGCTGTCGAACGTCACCGAGATGGAAGCGATCGTCGCGCGCATCACGCCGCTCGTGCCGGAGCTGATCGCGAAGCACCAGCAGAAGATCGTCGAACGGCTGCAGGAGGCGCTCGGCATCGCGGCGCCCGAAGGCAGCTCGACGATCGTCACGCGCGAGGAAGCCGCGGAGCGCATTCGTCAGGAAGTGACGATGTACGGGATCCGGATCGACATCGCGGAAGAGCTGTCGCGGCTCACCGCGCACCTGAACGAAACGCGCCATGTGATCGAGAAGGGCGGCCGCGTCGGCAAGCGTCTCGACTTCATGATGCAGGAACTGAATCGCGAAGCGAACACGCTCGGCTCGAAGGCGGCGGCGAAGGAACTCGCCGACGCATCGATGGCGCTCAAGCTGCTGATCGAGCAGATGCGCGAGCAAGTGCAAAACCTGGAGTAAAGCAACATGACGGAATCTACCCGCGACGCGCACGCGTCGCATTCGCTGCACGGCGGCGTCTATCCCGGCAACCTGTTCATGGTCGTCGCGCCGTCGGGCGCCGGCAAGTCGACGCTCGTGAATGCGCTGCTGTCGAAGGACAGCGACATCTGCCTGTCGATCTCGTACACGACCCGCAAGCCGCGCCCGGGCGAGCAGGACGGCCAGCACTATCACTTCACGACGGTCGAGGATTTCCGCGCGCGTCACGCGGCGCACGAATTCCTCGAGAGCGCGGAAGTGCACGGCAACTACTACGGCACGTCGCGCGTGTGGATCGAAGAGCAGATGAAGAACGGCCACGACGTGCTGCTCGAGATCGACTGGCAAGGCGCGCTGCAGGTGAAGAAGCAGTTCCGCAACGCGGTCGGCATCTTCATCCTGCCGCCGTCGCTCGACGCGCTCGAGGAGCGCCTGAAGAAGCGCGGCCAGGACGAGCCGAAAGTGATCACGCGCCGCCTGCTGGCCGCCGGCAGCGAGATCGCGCACGCGCCCGAAGCGGAATACGTGGTGATCAACGAGAACTTCGAGCGTGCGCTCGCGGAGCTCGAATGCATCGTCGCGGCCACGCGCCTGCGCTTTGCTTCGCAGTACGCGCGACACACGGAGCTGTTCATCGAGCTCGGCATCCATCTGCCCCACGCGGAATGACGCGGGGGACGAGGGACATAAGGTAGAATAAGGACTATATTCAGAAGGAATTACCAACATGGCTCGCATTACCGTCGAAGACTGCCTGAAGCAAATCCCGAACCGCTTCGAACTGGCGCTCGCCGCCACCTATCGCGCGCGGCAGCTCGCGCAAGGCCATACGCCGAAGATCGAAAGCCGCGACAAGCCGACCGTCGTCGCGCTGCGCGAAATCGCTGCCGGCCAGGTCGGCGTCGAGATGCTGAAGAAGGTGCCGGTGTAACGCGCATCCGGCCCGTTCCAGCCATGTAATCCACGCGCGCAACGACTCGACCTGGAGGCGAATATGAGCACCACCCCATCGTCCGCCTCCGCGGATTCGACCACCGAAGCCACGGCCCAGTCGCCTGCGCGCCAGTACATCGACGCGGTCCTCGAACAGTCCTTCCGGCATCTGTTCGGGCCGACCGCCACACCGGAGCAGCCTCGCAAGCACGGCGTCGTTTCGATCGCGAAACTGACGGGCGTGCTTGCCGAGTATCTTCCTCCGGAAGAAATCAAAGAGGTCAAGGCGGCGTTCCACTTCAGTGACGAAGCCCACCTCGGTCAATATCGCCAGAGCGGCGAACCCTACATCACCCATCCCGTCGCCGTCGCGGAAATCTGCGCCGGCTGGAAGCTCGACGCGCAAGCCGTCATGGCCGCGCTGCTGCATGACGTGATGGAAGACCAGGGCGTGACCAAGAGCGAGCTGGCCGAGCGGTTCGGCCCGAAGGTCGCCGAACTGGTCGATGGCCTGTCGAAGCTCGACAAGATGGAATTCCGCAGCCGCGAGGAAGCGCAGGCGGAAAACTTCCGCAAGATGCTGCTCGCGATGGCACGCGACGTGCGCGTGATTCTCGTCAAGCTCGCCGACCGCCTGCACAACATGCGCACGCTCGGCGCGGTGCCGATGGAAAAGCGCCGCCGCGTCGCGCGGGAAACGCTCGACATCTACGCGCCGATCGCGCACCGCCTCGGGTTGAACAACACGTATCGCGAGCTGCAGGACATGAGCTTCGCGAATTTCAACCCGCATCGCTACGCGACGCTCGAGAAGGCCGTGAAGGCCGCGCGCGGCAACCGCCGCGAAGTGATCAGCAAGATCCTCGAAGCCGCGCAGCGCGCGATGGCCGATGCGAAGATCGACGCCGAGATCACCGGCCGCGAAAAGACCATCTACAGCGTGTACCGCAAGATGCGCGACAAGCAGCTGTCGTTCTCGCAGGTGCTCGACGTGTACGGCTTTCGCGTCGTCGTCGACAGCCCGCTCGACTGCTACACGTGCATCGGCGCGCTGCACGCGCTGTACAAGCCCGTGCCCGGCAAGTTCAAGGACTACATCGCGATCCCGAAGATCAACGGCTATCAGTCGCTGCACACCACGCTGGTCGGCCCGTTCGGCGCGCCAATCGAGTTCCAGGTGCGCACGCGCAAGATGCACGAGATCGCCGAGGCGGGGGTCGCCGCGCACTGGCTGTACAAGAACGGCAGCGCGGATCTCAGCGACGTGCAGAAGCGCGCGCACCAGTGGCTGAAGTCGCTGCTCGACATCCAGAGCGAAGCCGGCGATTCGAGCGAATTCCTCGAGCACGTGAAGATCGACCTGTTCCCGGATGCGGTCTACGTGTTCACGCCGAAGTCGAAGATCATGGCGCTGCCGCGCGGCGCGACGGCACTCGATTTCGCGTATTCGATCCACAGCGATCTCGGCAACCAGTGCGTGGCCGTGAAGATCAACAACGAGCTGCTGCCGCTGCGCACCGAGCTGAAGAGCGGCGACATCGTCGAGGTGATCACGGCGCCGTATTCGAAGCCCAACCCTGCTTGGCTCGGTTTCGTGCGTACCGGCAAGGCGCGCTCGGCGATCCGGCACTACCTGAAGACGATGCGCCTGAACGAATCGGTGCAGCTGGGCGAGCGGCTGGTCGACCAGAGCCTGAAGGGCTATGGTCTCGCGCTGGCCGATGTCGAGCCGGAAGTGTGGGAGAAGCTCGTGCAGTGGACGGGCAACAAGAGCCGTCAGGAAATCTTCGCGGACATCGGCCTCGGCCGCCGCGTGGCCGCGGTGATGGCCAAGCGCATCGAGGTGCTGATGAGCGGCCGCGATGCGGACGACGATCTGCCGAAGTCCGAGCGGCATCCCGCGCACCACGCGCCGCCGGTCGTGATCACCGGCACCGAAGGGATGTCCGTGCAGTTGTCCGCATGCTGCCGGCCGATTCCGGGCGACGCGATCATGGGTTACATCGGCATCGGCCTGGGGATGGCGATTCATACGACCGATTGCCGCGTGGCGCAGCGTATCCATCGCCGCGATCCGGGCCGCTGGATCGACGTCGAATGGGCGCCGCAGCCGGGCCGCCTGTTCGATGTCGCGGTGAAGGCGCTCGTGAAGAACACGAAGGGCATCTTTGCGCGCGTGGCGGCGGACATCACGTCGGCCGACGCGAACATCGTGCATATCGCGATGGACGAGGATCTGACGCACGAATCGACGGTGCTGCGCTTCGTGATCCAGGTCAGCGACCGCGTGCATCTCGCGAACGTGATGCGACGCGTGCGAACCAATCCGGACGTGATGCGGATCATGCGCGAGCGTTCGACCGACGACGGTGCGCATGCGCGCCACGACGGCGGCATGCGCATCGAGCGCGAGCGTCAGGATTACTGACGCGGCCCGTGTGGGCGGGCGATCGACGGCGGCCAATGGCCGCCGTTTTCATTTGTGCTGGCGGAGGCGTGAACGTGCGGTGTGGTCGACGTTCTTCCGAAAAAAAGCGCCACGCAACCGGACGTTGCTATGTCATGAGTAGGGAAGGGAAGGCGGAAAAGAAAAAGGGCTTTCCCGGAGGAAAGCCCTTTTAAGGTGGCGCGGCTGGCAGGATTCGAACCCACGACCCCTTGGTTCGTAGCCAAGTACTCTATCCAACTGAGCTACAGCCGCACGCAAAACGGTACTGCTTAACTGTCGGAACCTTCTGCGATGGGAAGGTTCCCAAAAAAGTGGCGCGGCTGGCAGGATTCGAACCCACGACCCCTTGGTTCGTAGCCAAGTACTCTATCCAACTGAGCTACAGCCGCACGCAACAACAAGACTTCTACTGCTTTGAACTGAAAGGGCCTTCGGTTGGGAAGGCCCTCGAAAAAGTGGCGCGGCTGGCAGGATTCGAACCCACGACCCCTTGGTTCGTAGCCAAGTACTCTATCCAACTGAGCTACAGCCGCACGCAGAAGCGGAAGTATAGCAGGGTTGTATAAAAAGGGAAGCCTTATTCGCAAATTAGGTGCCATGACCTTGCCGGGGCGCCCTTCGTGTACCCTTGGAGCATCAGTCATCCACGTTGAATCTGCATCATGAACAAGGCGTTTGTCAAAGAGTCGGACGGTGACGACGACGATCTCGACCAGGCCCAGCCCGCGATTCCGGCGGGCGCGAAGAACTACATCACGCCGGCCGGCCACAAGCGGCTGAGGGACGAGCTGCTGAGCCTGATCGACGTCGAGCGTCCCGAGGTCGTGCGGCTCGTGTCCTGGGCCGCGTCGAATGGCGACCGGTCGGAGAATGGCGACTACATCTACGGCAAGCGGCGGCTTCGCGAGATCGATCGCCGCATCCGCTTCCTGACGAAGCGGCTCGATCTGGCCGAAGTCGTCGATGCGAGCCGGCAGGAGAATGTCGATCAGGTGTTTTTCGGTGCAACGGTCGATTACGAGACACCGGACGGCGAGGATCACACGATCACGATCGTCGGGATCGACGAGGTCGATCTCGATCGCGGCTGCGTCAGCTGGATTTCGCCGGTCGCGCGCGCACTGATCAAGGCGAAGATCGGCGATACCGTCATGCTGATGACGCCGGCCGGCCCGCAGCCGATCGACGTGCTCGACGTCCGTTACCCGGCGCCGGGCAACGCCTGAGCGGCGCACGGCGCAACCCGGCAAAGAAAAAGCGCCCCGATGGGGCGCTTCGTCATCCGGCGTGCGGCGGAATGCCGGTCGCTCAGAAGCGATGACGCAGGCCTGCCGTGACCGCGATCTGCTTGTTGGTCGATGAAGCACCACCGAGGCCATTGACATAGGCGCCGATGCCCAGGCCGTCCGTGCTGACGCGCTGATAAACGCCTTGCACGTACACGTCGGTCCGCTTGGACAGTGCATAGTCGGTCTGCAGGTTGAACTGGTTCCAGCCCGGATGACGGCCGTCCAGGAAGCCGGCGGTGTACGTGTACGACCCGGCCAGCGACAAGGCCGGCGTGAGCGCGTAGCGGGCGTTTACTTCGTAGTTGTTGAAGCGGGCAAACGTGCCGTCGAGACCCAGCCCGTTCGACACGCCCGAGGCACCCGCGGAGATGCCGAGCGCCCGGTTCACGCGCGATTGCGTGAACACGAAGCCGGCCGTTGCCGGGCCGAATGTGTAGTTCAGGCCGCCGCCGAACACGCGCTGACGCTTGCCGACGAACGTATTGTCGCCGGCCACCGCGCCGCCGCTGTTGGTGACCGCCGCCGACGTGAGGCCCGAGATGTCATTGTTCAACTGCAGGTAGCCGGCGCCGATGTTGAAGCCGGCATAGGTGTACGACACGCCCGCGCTGTATGCGCGATTGTTCGAGAACTGGTTGCTGTTCGAGAAACCGTACAACGCGCCGAACTTCAGACCGCCGTAATTGACGCTCGTGTACTTGACGGCGTTATTGATCCGGAACGAATTGTTCAGGTTGTCGTTGTCGAACGGGTGGGCAAACTGGGTGCCGCCGAATTGCGTACCGGTCAGCGACAGCGGCCCGATGTAGTCGACGACGCTGTCGTACTGGCGACCGAGGGTGACGGCGCCGAACTGGTCATGAGACAGGCCGACGAACGCCTGGCGGCCGAATTCGCGGCCATTCTGGCCGAGCGTGCCGTTGGCGATGTTGAAGCCGTTTTCCAACACGAAGATTGCTTTCAGGCCGCCACCGAGATCTTCCGTGCCGCGCAGGCCCCAGCGGCTGCCGTTGATCTGGCCGCTGCGTTCCGACCATGAGCTGTGGCCACCCTGGTTGTTCGTATAGGTGATGCCTGCGTCGATCAGGCCATAGAGCGTCACGCTGCTTTGGGCGTGAGCTGCCGTCACGAATACACCCGACAACGCGGTGACGATCAGGGTTTTTTTCATGGATCTGTCTCCAAACAGGATGATGTCGATCGAACCTGCTGCGGACTGGCATGTTGTGCTTGACGTTGCGGCCGGTCCGGCAGAGCGGCGGTGCGCTTATCAAAAAGCCATCTGCAGTGTACGGAGTGCGTGGAGTGGGGGAAGAATGCGCTTTAAGCAATAGTATATTTTGGAATCCGCAAAGATCGGCAATGTGGCGCAAACGGTTGCCCATCAAGGGTTTGTGGCGGTGCAGCGAAGAAAAATGGCGATCAGGACTACGGAACGGGCGTTGCGCGGTCGCGACAGGCGGTCAGCAGGAGGCGGGGATGGCCATCATCCGATTATTGACACATCGGCAATAGAGGTTTGTGTGGAGCATGGCTAATGAAAGGTTGTTCTCTCGCTATACTGCGATCTCTGCTTTCCGAAGCAGACTTTTTCGTTGACGGAAAAGATCTCCAAACCTTTGTCGGCGCGACTTCCCAGTCGCGCTTTTTTTTTGCCCCGTTGATTCGCGCGCTATTGCGCGAACGAGCGCCGCTTGCGCTTGGCCGCGGGTGCGGCCTCCTTGGATTCGTTGGGGGGCGGCGTGTATGTCCAGTCTTCCATCACGTAGTGACGGGCATCGAGGGGCGACGAGAGCAGGTTCTGCCAGTGATCGCCGTGCCAGGTCGTATCGAATTCGGTGTCGCACGGCGCTTCGCGCGAGGACACTGACTCGGCCAGGGCGCGGGACTTGCGGTGTACGCGTCCGAGCCGGCTCGCGAAGCGCTTGATTCCGTCCAGCCACATGACCTTCTCCTTCCTTCCGACGTTAAGTGAGCATCGCAATGTCCTCGGGTTTCCGCAACCCGGAAAAAACCCGAGGAATTTACCGAGCCGATTTGTCCCCGGTAGGATTTTCTCGCACAAGATTATTAATGCTCCGATCCCGGTAATGTTGACAGGTTTTTGATGCGAATCAATTAATCAAAGGCGCCGGTGTACCGATTCCAGTGGTATTAGCTCTTTTTTGATAAAACGATCGTCAAAAATTTCCTTGACGCACCCGGATTGTCCAATTTATAAAGTCAGCACTCCGTCCTCGGGCGGCGTGCTGGTGTGGGTGCTGGCGCAATGTTTCGGGATTTCGGGAAACGGCTATAAAAATAGCTTTTTTGGATCTAATCGAGTGGGGAACGAAGACATGGATACCGGTATCGTGAAATGGTTTAACGATGCTAAAGGTTTCGGCTTTATTACGTCGGACAATGGCGGTGAAGATTTGTTTGCACACTTTTCCGAAATCAAGATGGACGGCTTCAAGACGCTGAAGGAAAACCAGCGTGTTTCGTTCGACGTGAAAGTCGGGCCGAAAGGCAAGCAGGCAGCGAATATCCAGGCGGTCTGACGCGCCACGCATTGCCGATCACGTCCGGCCCCCGCATTGCGGGGGCTTTTTGTTTTGCGGGGGCGGAACATTCCGGTTCGGGCTGGCCGCGAACCCGAATGCCGGTGCATACTCACGGAAGCATCGATTCCCAGTCTTTTCATGTCCGATTCCCCCCGTCCGTCCGATCCCGCCAGCGAACAGCCGCTCGTTTTCGTCGACCTTGAAACCACTGGTGGCTCGCCCGCCGAACACCGCATCACCGAGATCGGCGTGGTCGAAATCGGCCCGTTCGGCGTGTCGACGTGGACGACGCTCGTCGATCCGGGGCAGCCGATTCCGCCGTTCATCCAGCAACTGACGGGCATTTCGGACGAGATGGTGCGCGATGCGCCGTCATTTGCGTCGATGGCGCCGGCGTTGTTCGAGCGGCTCGACGGCAAGCTTTTCGTCGCGCACAACGCGAACTTCGACCGCGGCTTCCTGCGGGCCGAATTCGAGCGCGCCGGCTTCGCGTTCAATCCCGATGTGCTGTGTACGGTGCGGCTGTCGAAGGCGCTGTTTCCGCGTGAGTCGCGGCACGGCCTCGACGCGTTGATCGAGCGCCACGGCCTCGTGCCGGCTGCGCGCCACCGGGCGCTGGCGGATGCCGACCTGCTGTGGCAGTTCTGGCGCCTGTTGCACGATATCGTGCCGCTTGAGCGGCTGCGTGACCAGATCGCGCGCACGACGCGCCACTTCCGTCTGGGCGGCGACCTGACCGAAGCCTGGCTCGATACCGCGCCGCCCGGCTGCGGTGCGTACGCACTGTTCGGGGAGGAGGATGTGCCGCTGTATGTTGGCCGCAGCGTGCGTGTGCGGCAGCGGCTGCGTGCGCTACTGATGGGCGAGCGCCGTTCGTCGAAGGAAATGCGACTGGCGCAGCAGGTGCGGCGCGTCGAATGGCGCGAGACCGGCAACGAGTTGGGGGCGATGCTGGCCGAAGCGCAATGGATTGCCCGGCTGCGGCCGTCATACAACCGGCGCCTCGCGGCCGACGCCCGTGCCGGCGCTGCGCCGTGGCCGTTCGAAGGTGCGGTCGCATTCGAGGCGAGCGGCGAGCGCAGCCTGTTTCACGTGATCGACGGCTGGCGCTATCTCGGCGCGGCGGAGTCGCTCGACGCGGCCGCGCAACTCGCGGCCGACGGGACGGACGGTGCGTTCGAACCCTTTACCCACCGTCTGCTGCAGACGCATCTCGCACGCGGCTTGCAGCTGATTCCGCTCGCCGCGCTCATGCCTGCGGGGCAGGCGGGTTAATCAGGCGCGGTCGCGCGACCCGCGCCCGCTGTCGTCAGCCGATCGCGCTTGCGCCGCCGGCCGAGCAGACGTGCGACAGCGCGGTGTCGAGTGCCTGCGTTTGCGTCGCGTCGTAGCGCGTGAGCGACTTCCAGTTGGCGATGCTGCGCGCGAGCCGCGCCTGGCAATCAGGCGCATCCCGCAGCGGTGCAACCTGCGCGAGCCCCGCGAGCATTTTCTGCGTCAGCCGGTCGAGCGCCGGGCGCGTGCTGGTCGCGAGATCGGGCGGCGTGCCTTCCGGCGGCCGCGTCGCGCGCCAGGTCGCGAACAGCGCATTCTGCACATCCTTGCTCGCGGTGATCTGATCCTCGAAGAACGTCCGTGCGAACGCGGGATCGACACCGGCCTGTGCCGCGCGCCTCTCGACTGACACGAGCAGTTCCGCTTCGCGCGGCCGGTCCTCGATTGCCTTGTGATTCGCCCATTTCCATCGGGCGACCGGTTCGGCGAGCGCGAGGCGCTGCGACGCGAGCGCGACGATATTGGTGAGGGCCGTGTCGTCACCGTCTGCATTGGCGATGCGCGGGGACGAGAAGAGGGCGACGCCGAGCGCGGCGACAGCGAGGCTGGCACGAATGGCTTGCTTCATCGGAACGATCAGGAGAGCCGGACGGGCCGGAAGTGGAAAACCAGAAGGATAGACGAAGACAGTCGCGCGGCGTAGCGCAGCGACCGGAGAATCAGCAGGCGAGCTGATCCGGCACCGTCAGGCTGTTGCGGCCCGGGTGCGAGGCGAATTGCGCGCGATGCGCAGTGATGTACCGCACGATAGCGATGATCGACACGTGGCGGTTACAGAACCGGACAGGCGTTCACTTCGGCGAGTACAGCTTGTGCTGCTCGTCGAAGAATGCCCGCACGTGGTCGGGCAATTCGGCGAGGAATTCCACGCCGACGGGTTCCGGATCCGGGCTCATCACTTGCTCCGGCGGTGGCATGCGGGTTGGTCTTTCGTCCATGGTCATTTCTCCAGCAGGTTCGATGATTATCAACCTCGTGCTTGGATTTATGCCAGTGGCGAATCGTTAGATTTTGTCTCTGTTGTATTAACGGCACATGCGCTCTGGCGCGTGCTGCGATGCCGACTACTGCATCGTGCGGAATCGGCGGCAATCGGGCCGCTTGTTATACTTGCGCGCACTTTTTCTGGACCGCGATGAAACGAACGACGCGATGGATCGGCCTCGTATGGCTGGCGCTGGTACTGAACGTACTGTCGCCCGTCATGGGCTATGCGCGTCTTGCGTCGAGCGGCTCCGGTCAGCTCACGCTCGAGTTGTGCAGTGCAGCGGGCGCCCGCCAGATCGTGCTCGCGCAGGCGGGCGGCGATCACGACACGTCGTCGTTCGACCATGCCGGCGTGCCGCACTGCGTGTACTGCCCCGGCTTCGCGGCGAACGTGGCGCTCGGGTCGAGCCTGCCCGCCCTGCCGGGCTTCGTGCGGACGTTCGCCTATCGCGCGGCCGCGCTCGCCATTCCCGATCTTCCCCGCCAGGGCATCCGTCTCGCGCAGCCTCGCGCCCCGCCTGAAAACGCTCCGATCTGATTGATGTCGTCCGCGCGCCCCGGTGGCGCGCGTGCCGTCCGCGGCCGGGCCGCGTGCCGCGCCGTCCGGGCGCGGCGCGCGCTCGTGTCCGGCGGCGTCCGATCACGTTTTCAGGAATTCACTCATGTCCTCTCCCTTCGCCGCGCGGCCGTCGCGCGGCCGGCTCGCGCTCGCATGCGCGGTCGCTTTCACGTGGCCTGCCGCCCATGCGGCCTCGACCGACGCTGCACGCGGCGCTGCCGCGCGCGGTGGCGTGGAGCGTGCCGCCGATGCCGCCGCTCCCGCTTCGGCCGTCGCAATCGCGCCGCCGGCGCCGGCGCCGGCGGCCGGCGAAACGCTGAGCGCCGTCAGCGTGACCGCGCAGCGGCAACCGGTCGATCCGGATACCCCGGCCGTCGTCACGTCGATCACGCGTGAGCAGATCGAGTCGCACACCAACGTCACCACCGAGGACGCGCTGAAGTACGCGCCGAACCTGATGGTCCGCAAGCGCTATATCGGCGACCGCAACAGCGTGTTCGCAGGCCGCGACTTCAACGAACTGCAGAGCGCGCGCGGGCTCGTCTACGCCGACGGCGTGCTGCTGTCGAACCTGCTCGGCTCGAGCTACGCGTATCCGCCGCGGTGGTCGCTGATTCCGCCGGACGATATCGCGCGCGTCGACGTGCTCTATGGCCCCTTTTCAGCGCTGTATCCGGGCAACTCGATCGGCTCGACCGTGCTGCTCACGACGCGCCGCCCGGAAAAGCTCGAGGCGTCGCTGTCGACGCAGTTCTTCACGCAGCGCTATCACGACGGCTACGGATTCGCGGACAGTTTCGGCGGCAATCACCAGACCGCACGGATCGCGAACCGGGTCGGCCGGTTCTGGTTCGCGCTGTCGCTCGACCGGCTCGAGAACAACGGTCAGCCGATGCAGTATGCGAGCCCCAATTCGGCATACAACCCGAAGCTCGGCGCCGCCGTGCCCGTGACGGGCGCCGCGACCGACATCGGGCCCAATGGCAAGCCGCGGACGATCGTCGGCGCGCAGACGATCGAGCGGACCGAGCAGCTCAACGAGACGGTGCGGATGGGCTATGCGTTCACCGATCACGTCGATGCAACGCTCACGCTCGGACATTGGGAGAACCATTACCGGCAGCACGGCGAAACCTTCCTGCGCGATGCGGCCGGCAATCCAGTCTACGGCGGCAACGTGTCGATCGGCGGCCGGAACATGACCGTCGCGCCGAACGCGTTCGCGCCGCAGCGCGGCGACCAGGAGAACTGGCTGTATGCGCTCGGCCTGAATGGCCGGCTCGATTCCGGCTGGCGCCTGTCGGGCGTCGTGTCTGCGTACGACGTGTCGCGCGACGTGCAACGCTCGGCGTCGACCGTGCAGGGCGGCGCAGGCACGCTGTTCCAGGGCGAAGGCACCGGCTGGCGCACGCTCGACCTGAAGGCCGAGGCGCCGGAAGTGAAGGGCCACACGTTCACGTTCGGCTATCACTACGACAATTACTTCCTGCGCAACGTCACGTACAACACGGCCGACTGGCTGGCAGGGCCGACCACGTCGCTGTCGAGCGTCTATCGCGGCGACACGCGCACGCAGGCGCTGTTCGGGCAGGACGCGTGGCGCTTCGCGCCGGGCTGGCTCGCGACGCTGGGGCTGCGCTACGAGCGCTGGGATGCGTACGGCGGTGCGCTCGGCAATGCAACGGGCACGCTCGGCTATGCGGACCGCAGCGCGAATGCGCTGTCGCCGAAGGTCGCGTTGCAATGGGATGCGACCGACGTCTGGCGCTTCCGGCTGTCGTTCGCGACCGGCACGCGTTTCCCGACGGTCGGCGAACTGTTCCAGGGCACGATCTCGAACAACGCGATCGTCAACAACAACCCGAACCTGCGGCCGGAAAAGGCGATCGACTGGGACTTCACGGCCGAACGCGACGTCGGTGTCGGCGTCGTGCGTGCCAGCGTGTTCCAGAGCGACCTGCGCGATTCGATCTACAGCCAGACGACGGTGTCGGGCGCGACGACGGTGACCAACATCTCGAACGTCGATCGCGTGCGCGTGCGCGGCGTCGAGCTCGCGTTCAGCGGCGAGAACGTCGGTTTGAAGGGGCTCGCGATCGACGCGAACGTGTCGGCGAGCAATGCACAGATCCTCGCCGATGCCGCGAATCCCGCGTATGTCGGCTCGCGCTTTCCGCGGATTCCGCGCATGCGTGCGAACCTGCTCGCGTCGTATCGCTTCGACGAGCACTGGCTCGCGAGCGTCGGCGTGCGCTACTCGGGCCGCCAGTTCAACACGCTCGACAACAGCGACGTGAACCCGGACGTCTACGGCGGCACGAGCGCGTTCACGGTCGTCGACCTGAAGGCGCGCTACCGCGTCGACCGTCACTGGACTGCGTCGCTCGGCATCGACAACCTGACGGACCGCCGCTATTACGTGTTCCACCCGTATCCGGGCCGTACTTTCTATGGAGAACTGAAATGGTCGCTGTGAGATCGCTCGCGGCAGGCGGCGCGCTGTGGTGCGCGTTGCCGTCGCCAGCCGATGCCCGAGCGTTTGCGCGCGGCGCTCGAAGCGGGATGGAGAGGGGAGATGCCGCGCACCGTGTGGATCGGGCGCGATGATGCACGCGAAGCGCGCAGTGGACTGCTGGCGGCCGACATACTCGACGGCTGGTTGCGGCGCGCGAAGTGCTGAACGGGCCGGCGGCGCGCGGCGAGCGTGCCGCGCGCCGGCCTGATGCGAAAACGCGCCCGAAGGCGCGTGGAGAGAAGCGTCAGGCCGCTCGCTTGAATAGCCGGATCACGAACAGCAGGATCACCGCGCCGACGACCGCGACGATCACCGAACCGATGAAGCCGCTGCCGACGCTGAGGCCGAGTATCCCGGCGAGCCAGCCGCCGATCACCGCGCCGACGATCCCGACGATGATGTCGACGATCAGCCCGAAGCCGCCGCCCTTGACGAGCAAGCCGGCAAGCCAGCCGGCGATCGCGCCGATGATGAGCCACATTATCAAGCCATGAGTCATGGTTGTCCTCTCCTTGAGTGGTGTCGAAAGACCGGACGTCGGCTGTGCGCCGCAAGCTGAATGAAGGCGGCATCGCGACCCGCCGCGCCGCCCACGCAATGTAACGCGATAGACGGGTCGGAATCGTTAAGTAATGTTATGCACCCTTAACGGGATTTTCCAGGGAATTTGTCTACCTACGGCATGGCTCGCGCACGGGCAATACGCGACGAAATGAATTTGTAAGAAAAGACCGCCGGTGAAGCCGGTCGGCCATCGGCGTCATCGTTCGTGCATCGATGCCTGCATGCCCGTGTCGGGCAATCCGTCGCCTGCGTCGGCGATCAGCCGTGCGACGGTCGCGGGTTCGCCGATCGCTTCTATCGACAGCAGCGCGAAGCGGGCGAGAAAGAGCGACGCATCGGCTTCACCGATTCGCGTCATCGTGCGGCACAGGTCGGTGTAGAGCGTGTCGCGTTCGGTGTCCGTCATCATGCGGTCTCCTGAGGATCGGTTGATGCGCCCGGGCGAAGTGCGCGTTCGAGCGCGGCGGTTACGTCGCTCGCGCGAGCATCGTGCCAGCGGCCGAGTACGTGACCGTCCGGACGCACGAGATAGACGGTGCCGTCGCGCGCGCCGTACCTGTCGAACAGTCGGCCGTCGTCGTCATGGCCGCCGCAGGCCGGTTGCCGCGGCGCCGCATATCGCGCGAGCGTGACGAGCGCGAACGGTATCCGCGCTGCCTGCAGACGCTGTTCAAGCTCGGCGAGCGTCGGATCGGGTACGCCGTCGGACGTGAAGCAGAACGCGGTGAAGCGCGGGGCGACGAGGTCGGTCAGGTGGCCGCGGCGCATGCCGCCGCCGTGCGCCGTGTACCGCATCAGCGGACATTCGGCGAGCACCGTGCCGGGCGCAGGGCCGGCCGAAAACGTGTCGCGTTCGGCTGCGTTGAGCGACGACGTCGCATACGCGATGGCGGTCGTCTGGCGCGGATTGATCAGCGAGCGCAGTGCCGGATGCCGGACCGCGAGCGACAGCACGGCCTTGCGCATCAGGTCGAACGCAAACGACGGCGGCGCCATGAACTCGGTGCTCTTCGTGCCGTAGCGCAGGTTCTCGTGCGTCGCGAACACGCGTTCGTCCGAGTAGTTGTCGAGCAGCGTGTCCGATGCGAGCCCGCGAGTCACGTACGCGAGTTTCCATGCAAGGTTGTCGGCATCGTCGATGCCCGAATTCGCACCGCGCACGCCGAAGATCGGCACGAGATGCGCGGCGTCGCCGCAGAACAGCACGCGGCCGTGCCGATAGCGTTCGAGCGTCAGCGCATTCGCCTTGTAGATCGTGATCCAGATCGGCGACCAGTCGCCGTGCTCGCCCATCATGTCGAGCAGGTTCTGCACGCGGGGGATCACGTTCTCCGGTTTGATGGCCGCTTCGGGATCCTCATCGTCACGCAACTGGTAGTCGATTCGCCACACGTTGTCGGGCTGCTTGTGGACGAGTACCGTCGAGCCCGGGTTTGACGACGGATCGAAGTATGCGAGCCGTTCGGTCGGCCGGTCGCTGTCGAGCGCGATGTCGACGATCACGTAGCGGCCCTCGTAGCTCGTGCCCTGCAGCGACAGGCCGAGCGCTTCGCGCATCGTGCTGCGACCGCCGTCGCACGCGACGACCCAGTCGGCGTCGAGTGCGTAGCCGCCGAGCGGTGTGTCGACGTCCAGGCGCACGCCGTCCGGTTGCCGGGTCACGCCGGTGACTTTCGCTTGCCAGCGGATCTCGATGAGTTCGGGGCGGCGCAGTGCGGCGTCGAGCAGGAATTGCTCGATGTGATACTGCGCGAGATTGATCATCGGCGGCAGCTTCTGGTTTTCGTCCTGCGGCATCGTGAAATGCAGCACTTCGTCGCGACGGTAGAAGCTGCGTCCGCCGGTCCACGGCAACCCCGTGCGCAGGAAGTCGTCGAGCGCACCGAGCCGCTCGATGATCTCGAGGCTGCGCCGCGAGATGCAGATCGCGCGGCTGCCGTGGCAGACCGCATCGTCGGCCTCGATCAGCACGCTGCGGATGCCGTGGTTCGCCAGACCGAGCGCGACGGCGAGGCCGACGGGGCCGCCGCCGACGATCGCTACGCGATGCCGGTGTGGATCGATACCGTCGTCGCAGGCCGGCAGATGCGCGGGATGGCGCTCGGCGACGAACGGGTAGGGCTTGAAGTCGATATCCATCGTTGGCTTCCGGGGGAGGGCAGTTCGACGTGCACGCGCGCCGGGGCAACGCGTGCAGGCAGTCGAAGCAGTATGGAAGCCGGGCGGAAGTCCGCTGTCCCCATTCCGGGTACAGCAAGTCGACCGGGATTTACCCCGATTCGGTCATCGCAGGCCGGTTCGGTTCAGGGCTGCAGGCAGAGCGCGAACAACTGGCGCTGGCTCGAGATGCCCAGGCGCCGGTAGGCGCGTTTCTGGTACGTGACGACGCTCGACGCCTTCACGCCGATCGTCTCGCCGATCTCTTGTGCGGTCTGGCCTTCGAGCACACCGCGCAGCACGTCGAGTTCACGCTTGGACAGCGCCGGGCAGGCGCTGCGCAGCCGCGCGAGCATCCGTTGCGGGATCCCGATCTGCGCGGCACCGGCGAGCGCGTAGTGATGCTTCGCGGCCTGCGCGATCAGTGGCGCGAGCGCTTCGATCTCCGCGATCTCGCGCGGCTGGAACGCGCCGCTGCGATGCGCGCGGTACAAATTGATCGACAGCCAGCTCGCATCGTTGGGCTGCATCAGCAACGACAGCCGGTCGGACACGTCGGGGCCGCGGTAGCAGGCCGCTCGATACGCTTCATGATCGATCTCGTCGCCGGCCTGCTGGTGCAGCAGCAGGTCGTGGCGGCGCGTGCCGCGAGGTGCGCTCGACACGATCGTCTGGTTGCCGTCGAGCGCGTAGAAGTGTCGCGCGTAGGTGTCGGCGACGTCGCGCAGGTAGCGGCCGCCGCGATGGTCGGCGACGGATAGCGTGCGCGGACGGTTGCCGAACTCGTATGCGAAGATCGTGCATTGCGTGACCGACAGCGCATCGTCGAACAGCTTCAGCACTTCGGCTGCGAATGCGTTGGGCTCGTTGCCGCCGATCGCGGCGACAAGGCGCGTCGCACGTGACACGTCCAGTTGCCCGGTGAGGTTCGGTCGCTCGAGACGCCAGGTGCGCATGATGCTCGGAAAGGGCGGAGAGGTCCGGCGATTGTAATCGGCGGCGGGCGGCGCGGGAGTCGGGTGATGCCCGCAAGCGAAGCGGACGCGGGGGAAGAAGGGCAGCGCACGATTGGGCGCTTGAATGAGAAAAGGGCTGACAAGCATTGCTTGTCAGCCCTTTATAACTTGGTGCCGGAGATAGGAGTCGAACCTACGACCTTCGCATTACGAATGCGCTGCTCTACCAACTGAGCTACACCGGCATCAGAGAAACGAAATTATAAGGTGAAATCTGAGACCTTGGCAATAGGTTTTGCGAAATTTTTTCAGCTTGCTGCTGCTGTTTCGCGAAACTCATCGATTCGGCAAACTTCCCGCTTCGTTTCACTGCGATGCGACCCGTTGGGGTCACATCGAGAGCCGCGATTCTACGTACGTCGCGCGACACTGTCTAGTGCTGCAGTGCAAATTTATTGCTTTTCCTGATGGTAGCCCGTCACGCGCTCGACTTCGTTCTTCGAACCGAGGAACACCGGGACGCGCTGATGCAGGCCCGTCGGCTGCACTTCCATGATGCGCTGCGTGCCGGTCGTCGCGGCGCCGCCTGCCTGTTCGACGATGAACGACATCGGGTTCGCTTCGTACATCAGGCGCAGCTTGCCCGGACGATCGGGCGTGCGCTTGTCGGCCGGGTACATGAAGATGCCGCCGCGGTTCAGGATCCGGTGCACGTCGGCCACCATCGATGCGATCCAGCGCATGTTGAAGTTGTCGCCGCGCGGGCCGTCCTTGCCGGCGTTCAGTTCGTCGACGTAGCGCTTGACCGGGTCGTACCAGTGGCGCGCATTCGATGCGTTGATCGCGTATTCGCGCGTCTCTTCGGGAATCTGCATGTTGCTCTGCGTGAGCACCCACGAGCCGACTTCGCGGTCGAGCGTGAAGCAGTTCACGCCGTTGCCAGTCGTCAGCACGAACACCGTCTGCGGGCCGTACACCGCGTAACCGGCCGCGACCTGCTCCGTGCCGGGCTGCAGGAACGATTCCTCGGTGGCCTGCTTGCCGTCCGGGCAGCGCAGCACCGAGAAGATCGTGCCGATCGACACGTTCACGTCGATGTTCGACGAGCCGTCGAGCGGATCGAACACGAGCAGGTATTCGCCGCGCGGGTAGTTCGCCGGGATCGGGAAGAACGTTTCCATTTCTTCCGATGCCATCGCGGCGAGGTTGCCGCCCCATTCGTTCGCGTCGAGCAGGATTTCGTTCGACAGGATGTCGAGCTTCTTCTGCACTTCGCCCTGGACGTTCTCGCTGCCGGCGGTGCCGAGCGCTTCGCCGAGCGCGCCCTTCGACACGTTGTAGCTGATCGCCTTGCACGCGCGTGCGACGACTTCGATCAGCAGGCGCAGGTCGGCGGGGAGGTTGTTGGTCTCACGTTGCTGTTCGATCAGGAACTTCGACAGTGTGGTGCGGCGGGCAATGGACATGACAGACTCCAGAAGGCCAAAAGAATCCTTGAATAGCCGCAATTTTACCCGCCGCGCCTCCCGTGCCACCGGCTTTTTTCGTCCGGTTACATGACCGGGCGGCCGTCCCGGCCCGGTTTCCCGGGGTTGGAAACCGGCGGGACGCGCTTGACGCCAACGGCGGGCGGCGCGGTCGGCCCTCGCGATTGCGTGCGGTTCGAGCGGTCTTCACACCATAAAAAAGCCGGTGCCGCGACGGGCGGCACCGGCTGTATCGCGCAGGCGCGACGCGGGCGATGGCGTTACGCGAGCGCCTTCTCGACGATCTCGCGCACGTCACGCGATTTCGCGCCGGCGGCGACTTGCTCGAGCGCTTCGCGCATCCGGTCGCGCAGGGCCGGCGTGAAGCGGCGCCACAGTTCGAGCGAGCGGGCGAGGCGTGCCGCGACCTGCGGGTTGATCGCGTCGAGCGCGAGCACCTGTTCGGCCCAGAACGCGTAACCCGAGCCGTCGGCCGCGTGGAATTGCGCGGGGTTGGCCGCGCAGAAGCTGAAGATCAGCGAGCGGGCGCGGTTCGGATTCTTCAGGTTGAACGCCGGGTGCGCGAGCAGCTTGCGGACCTTCGCGAGCGTCGGCTGCGCGGGCGTGCCGCGTTGCACCGCCTGCATCGCGAACCACTTGTCGATCACGAGCGCTTCCTTCTCGAAGCGACGATAGAAATCGTCGAGCGCGTGTTCGGCCGGTTCGGTCGCGCCGGCGGCCGCGGCGGACAGCAGCGCGCCGAGCGCTGCCGCGCGATCGGTCATGTTGTTCGCCGCATCGTATTGCGCGGTCGCGAGGCGCACCGCATCGGCCGGATCCTCGAGTTCGGCGAGATACGCGAGCGCGAGGTTCTTCAGCGCGCGGCGGCCGGAGGCCTCCGGCGTCGGTTCGTAGGCGCCGGGCGTCTGGTGCTGCTCGTAGGCGGCGAGCCACTCCGCGCGCAGCGCGGTGGCGAGCTGGCGGCGCACGAACTGGCGTGCGCGATGCACGGCGGCCGGATCGGCTTCCGCCATCTGGTCGGCGAGGTAGGTTTCCGACGGCAGCGTCAGCGCGAGTTCACGGAATGCCGGCGACAGCGTCGCGTCGGTCAGCACGCGGCGGAATGCGGCAACGAAGTTCTCGCCGAGCGTGAGCGGCTCGTTCGCGGCCGCACGCGCGGCGAGCGTCAGCAGCGCGCGGGTCGCGAGGCGCTGGCCGGCTTCCCAGCGGTTGAACGGATCGCTGTCGTGCGCGAGCAGGAACGCGAGGTCGTCGTCGCTGTAGTCGTACTCGACGATCACCGGCGACGAGAAATTGCGCAGCAGCGACGGCAGCGGTTGTTCCGGCACGTCGACGAACGTGAAGGCCTGCTCGGTGTCGGTGAAGTCGAGCACGCGCGTCGTGCCTGCGGCGGCGGTTTCGCCGTCGAGACGCAGCGGCAGGTCGCGGCCGTCGCGGCCGATCAGGCCGATCGCGAACGGGATCAGCAGCGGCCCTTGCTGCGTTTCGCGCGCGGCCGGCGACCCGTCGCCGTAGCCCTGCGCGAGCGTCACCGTGTAGCGGCGCGCGGCCGCGTCGTACGCGGTGCGCACCGACACGCGCGGGGTGCCCGCCTGGCTGTACCAGCGCTCGAACTGCGCGAGGTCGCGCCCGTTCGCGTCGGCCATGGCGTGACGGAAATCGTCGCAGGTCACGGCGTGCCCGTCGTGGCGCTTGAAGTACAGGTCCATCCCCTTGCGGAAGCCGTCGCGGCCGAACAGCGTCTGGTACATCCGCACGACTTCCGAGCCTTTCTCGTAAACGGTCATCGTGTAGAAGTTGTTGATCTCGACGTAGCTTTCCGGGCGCACCGGATGCGCCATCGGGCCCGCGTCCTCGGCGAACTGCAGCTGGCGCAGCACGCGCACGTCCTCGATGCGCTTGACCGCGCGGGCCGCCGATTCGAGGTCGTCGCCCGCGGCCATGTCGGCCGAGAATTCCTGGTCGCGGAACACCGTCAGGCCTTCCTTCAGGCTCAGCTGGAACCAGTCGCGGCAGGTCACGCGGTTGCCGGTCCAGTTGTGGAAGTACTCGTGGCCGACCACCGATTCGATGTTCGCGAAGTCGGTATCGGTCGCGGTCTCGGGGTTCGCCAGCACGTACTTCGTGTTGAAGATGTTGAGCCCCTTGTTCTCCATCGCGCCCATGTTGAAGTCGCCGACCGCGACGATCATGAAGCGGTCGAGATCGAGCTCGAGGCCGAAGCGCTGCTCGTCCCAGCGGATCGAGTGGATCAGCGAGTCCATCGCATGACGCGTCTTGTCGAGATCGGCGGGCTCGACCCACACCTGCAGCAGCTTTTCCTTGCCCGAGCCGGTCGTGATCGTTTCCTCGATCGCGACGAGCTTGCCCGCGACCAGCGCGAACAGGTAGCTCGGCTTGCGGAACGGGTCTTCCCATTTCGCGAAGTGGCGGCCGTCGGGCAGGTCGCCGGAATCCACGAGGTTGCCGTTCGACAGCAGTACCGGGTACGCGGCCTTGTCGGCGCGCAGCGTCACCGTATACGACGCCATCACGTCCGGACGGTCGAGGAAGTAGGTGATCCGGCGGAAACCTTCGGCTTCGCACTGCGTGAAGAAGTTGCCGCTCGACACATAGAGGCCCGACAGCGTCGTATTCTGGTCGGGTGCGCATGCGCTTTCGAGCGTCAGCTCGAACGCTTCGGGGACGTTCTCGACCGTCAGCCCGTGTTCGTGCGCACGCACGGCGCCATGCGGCGCGCCATCCAGCCAGGCGCCGAGGAATTCGAGCGCTTCGCCCATCAGCTCCAGGTGCGGCGCGGGCGCGGCGTCCGGATTGCGGCGCACGCGCATCGTATTCCTGACGATCGTACGGGCCGGCGCGAGATCGAATTCGAGCGCGACGGAATCGATGAGGAAGGCCGGCGGCGTGTAGTCGGCGCGGCGGATCACGGTGGAGGAGGCGTTGTCGGACATGGTCGTCGAGATCGGTGGAGTGGGGGACGGGCCCGTGGCACGGGCCGGGCGAACCGGGCCATTGTACAAAGGCTGGCGGCCGCGTGCCGGGCGAACTTTTTACCGGTTCCGGGAGTCCGCGTATTATCGGCATCCCGTTACGGTTCGCGCGGTGCGACGAACGGGTGACGGATCGAAGAGGATCAACATGAAACGCGAATGGATTCAACGCGGTGCGGGCTGGGCGGCGGTGCTGTGCGTGGCGCTGCTGACCGGCTGCACCAGCTACGTGACGACCCAGGTCACGGCCTTCTCCGACTGGAGCGGCAGCGACGCGACACGCACCTATGCGTTCACGCGCACCGAGGCGCAGAAGAACAGCATCGAGCAGTCGACCTACGAGCCGATCGTCGCAAACGAGCTGTCGACGTATGCGTTCCGGCAGGTGCCGCAGGCGCAGGCGCGGTATCTCGTCGGGCTGACCTATGCGGTCGGCAGCGATCTCGTGACGGTGCCGCAGCCGGTCTATTACGATCCGTGGTTCGCGCCCGGGCCGTACTGGCGGCGCGGGCCGTGGGGCCCGTGGGGTCCCTGGGGGCCGATGCCGGCCGGCTACGTCGCGCAGACGTACCAGGTGTTCGACTACACGCTCGGCATCCGCATTACCGAGCGCGCGACGGGCAAGGAGGTGTACAACGTGTCCGCGCGCACGACCGGCGACAACGGCACGCTGCTGTACGCGATGCCGTTCCTCGCGCGCAGTGCGCTCGCCGATTTCCCGCTGTCCAACGGCGCGGTTCGCTCGGTCCGGCTGCCGGTCGACAAGCGCGGCGGCCCGGCGGCGCCGGCGGCCAACGAACGCGTGGTGCCGGCCGCGCCCGCGTCGGGTGCCGCTGCCGCGAAGTAACGCGGGATCCCTCTCGGCGCGGCCGTCCGGCCGCGCCGGCCATGCCCTTCCGTCAGACCCCGATACCCAGCAGCGCCAGCGCGCCGAGCACGACGAACAGCACGGCCGCAATCCCGTGCACGAGCTTCGTCGGCAGGCGGTGCGCGAAGCGGTCGCCGAGCAGGATCGCGGGCACGTTCGCGAGCATCATCCCGAACGTCGTGCCGGCCACGACACCGAGGTAGTCCTGGAAGCGCGCGGCCAGCGCGACGGTCGCGATCTGCGTCTTGTCGCCCATTTCCGCGAGGAAGAATGCGACGAGGGTCGCACCGAACACGCCGAGCCGTGAGCGGTTGGCATTGGCTTCGTCGGCATCGAGCTTGTCCGGCACGAGGATCCACAACCCCATCGCGATGAACGAGAACGCGAGCGCCCAGCGCATGATCGACGGTGTGACGAGCACGCCGAGCCACTCGCCGAGCGCGCCGGCGAAACCGTGGTTCACGAGCGTCGCGACGAGCACGCCGAGAATGATCGGCACCGGCTTGCGATAGCGCGCGGCCAGTACGAGGGAAAGCAGTTGGGTCTTGTCGCCGATTTCAGCGAGGGCGACGGCGCCGGTGGAGATCAGGAAGGCTTGGGACACGTATGGGGTTCCACGGGCCGATGTTGTGCGTGCGAGCGACGATCCACCGCGCGCCGGGCCCTGATGCGGCGCGCTGTGAACCATCGGTCTCGCCAGGCCTAGGTGGCTGCGTCCGCCATGGCCGTACGGCCAAGTCTGTTGACGGACGCCTCCGTCACGATGCGCGCCGGGAGCGCGGGACATCGAGCGGAGCGGCTACTCCCCAATGAGCGGCGAATTCTAGCACGGCGCGTTGCGCGCGGGAAAGCGGTTGGCGGGCGCTGTGCCCGGAGTCGGGGCGGGATCGGCGTACGGCAGTCTCGGCGGCCCGGCACGCGCGGCGGTGGAGGCCCGCGCGTGCCGGGGCGAACCCCGGCAGGTCGTTATGCGGCGGGGCGGCGTGCCGCGCCGCGCTCGTGGACGAGTTGGCCGGCCGCGTAGGTGCGGTACACCGCGCGGTCGTCGCCGAGCAGCGCGAACGCGAACAGCAGTTCCTCGAGCGAATCCGCGCGTTTCGTGCGGCGCGCGAGCAGCGGCGTGGCCTGCGGATCGAGCACGACGAAGTCGGCCTCGGTGCGCGGTGCGAGCGTGCCGACCGTATCGGCGAGGTCGAGTGCCTGCGCGGCGCCGGCCGTTGCGAGCCAGAACATCCGCGTCGCGCTCAGGTGGTGGCCCGACAGCCGCGCGACCTTGTGCGCCTCGTTCATCGTCTGCAGCATCGAGAACGACGTGCCGCCGCCGACGTCGGTCGCGAGCGTGACGGGCACGTCGTATTCGCCGGCCTTGTCGAAATCGAACAGCCCGCTGCCGAGGAAGAAGTTCGACGTCGGGCAGTGCGCGACGACGGTGCGCGTCTCGGCCATCCGGCGGCGGTCCTCGTCGTCGAGGTGGATGCAGTGGCCGTATACCGCGCGTGGGCGCAGCAGCCCGTAGCGGTCGTAGATGTCGAGATAGCTGCGATGGCCGGGGAACAGCTCGGCCACCCATTTCACCTCGTCGACGTTTTCCGCGACGTGGCTCTGCACGAACACGTCCGGATGGCGGCGCGCGAGTTCGCTGCACGCCTCGAGCTGCGCCTCGGTCGACGTCGGCGCGAAGCGCGGCGTGAGCGCGTACATCTGGCGGCCCTTGCCGTGCCAGCGGTCGATCAGCTCGGCACTGTCGTCATAACCCGATTGCGCGGTATCGCGCAGGAATTCGGGGCAGTTGCGGTCCATCAGCACCTTGCCCGCGATCATCCGCAGGTCGCGCGCGTCGCTCGCCGCGAACAGCGCATCGGCCGACTGCTTGTGCACCGTGCAGTAGACGAGTGCGCTGGTCGTGCCGCACGCGAGCAGTTCGTCGACGAAGAAATCCGCGACTTCGCGCGCATGCTCGGGATCGCCGAACTGGCGCTCGGTCGGGAACGTGTACTTGTCCAGCCACGGCAGCAGGCCCGGCGCCGGCGACGCGATCATGTCGGTCTGCGGATAGTGGATGTGCGTGTCGATGAAGCCGGGCACGATCAGCTTGTCGCGCAGGTCATGGACGATCGCGTCGCGCGCGAGCGTCGCGGCGAGCTGCGCGTACGGGCCGGCCGCGACGACCTTGCCGTCGTCGACGACCAGGAGGCCGTCGGTCTCGTAGTTCGCGGCCTGGCTCGATTGCGCCGGGTCGCCGTTGAAGGTCAGCAGCTGGGAACGGAAAGCGGTTTGCGTCATGACGAATGGTCCTGCATCAAGGTAAGGCGAACAGAAGAAAACGGGCGACGCCGCACGACGGCAAGGCGGCGCCTGGCGGGCGGTGCGGCACGCTCCGTGCCGCACGACCGGATGCGATTGCGCGGGCGAACGTGGCGGCCGAAGCCGCCAGCGAGTGGTTGCCGGCGGGCCTCGCAGCCGTTGCGCTCATGACCGATGCGGCCGCGAGCGAAACGGCGAATCGCGACGGCAGGCACGCGCGAGCGACGACGCACAGCGCCGTCGCCGCGCGCTCACGCACGCGCTCGTCCCGGCGCAAGGCCGGGTCGGTGGTCGCGAAGCGGATGCCGTTGCCGTGTTTCATCTGTCAGCGTTCCTCGATGCCGGCCGTCACGCGGCCTGCCAGTACGCGTCGAGGCGCGCGTACAGCGCGTCGCGCTGCGCCGGTTCGATGAACGACGCCTCGAAGCCGTTGCGGATCACCGCATGGACTTCGGCATCCGTGAGTTGCAGCCCTTCGGCCGTCGCGAAGTAGTTTTCATTGACGTAGCCGCCGAAATAGGCCGGATCGTCGGAGTTGATCGTCACCGCGACGCCGCGATCGAGCAGCGCCTTCAGCGTGTGCTTCGCCATGTCGTCGAACACGCACAGCTTGAGATTCGACAGCGGGCAGACGGTGAGCGCCGTGCGCGATTTCGCGAGGCGCTCGACGAGTGCCGCGTCCTCGATGCTGCGCACGCCGTGGTCGATCCGGTCGACCTTCAGCACGTCGAGCGCTTCGTAGATGTAGGCGGGTGGGCCTTCCTCGCCTGCGTGCGCGACGAGCTTCAGCCCGAGCGCGCGCGCCTTCTCGAACACGCGTGCGAACTTCGTCGGCGGATGGCCGAGCTCGGACGAGTCGAGGCCGACGCCGATCAGGCGATGGCGATAGCGCTCGAACAGCGGCAGCGCGGATTCGAACGTCGCGAGCGCGTCCTCTTCGGACAGGTGGCGCAGGAAGCACAGGATCAGCTTGCTCGACAGCCCGCGTTGCTCGGCATCGGCGAGTGCACGCTCGATGCCCGCGACCACCGTCTCGATCGGCACGCCGCGCTCGGTGTGCGTCTGCGGATCGAAGAACAGCTCGGTGTGGACGACGTTGTCGGCGAGCGCGCGTTCGCAGTACGCGGCCGTCATGTCGTAGAAATCCTGCTCGGTCAGCAGCACGCTCGCGCCGGCGTAATAGATGTCGAGGAACGACTGCAGGTCGGTGAATGCGTACGCGGCGCGCAGCGCGTCGATCGAGTCGTACGCGAGCTTCACGCCGTTGCGCTGCGCGAGCGCGAAAATCAGTTCGGGCTCGAGCGAGCCTTCGATATGGATGTGCAGCTCCGCTTTCGGCGCGCGGGCAATCTTGTCCTTGAATGTCGGGGTCATGGCGTCGTTCTTGGTCGGTCAGTAGGTAGGGGAAGCCTGCGTGGACGCGTTTGCATTCGCATTTGCCTCGACGGCCTGCAGCAATTGCGCAGCCACCGAGATCGCGATCACTTCGGGCGCCTTGTCGATGATGCCTTCGACACCGATCGGGCAGCGCATCCGCGCGACCTGGGCCGGGTCGATACCGATCGCGGCGAGGCGATGGTCGAACTGCATGCGTTTCGCGTGCGAGCCGGTCATCCCGAAGTACGCATAGTCGCCGCGCCGCAGGATGCGCTCGGCCAGCACGAAATCGAGTGCGTGGTCGTGCGTCATCACGACGAAGTACGACTGCGGCGGTGCGGCGTCGACCGCGTCGGCCGGGGCAGCGGCCGCCTCGATCGCGAGGTTGCCGATGCCGGCGAGCGCGTCAGCCGGCGGGAACACCGCATCGGGCCCGTCGATCCAGCGCACGTGGCACGGCAGCGTCGCCAGCACCTTCACGAGCGCGGTGCCGATGTGCCCGGCGCCGAACAGCACGACGGGGAACGCATACGGCGCGATCGTTTCGGTCATCAGCGACACGCCGCCGGTTTCCCACAGCAGGCAGTCGGCACGCGCGGCTTCCGATTCGGGCTCGCTCAACAGCGGCGCGCCCGGCGAGGGGCCGAATGATACGCTACGCACGGTCGCGGCGCCGGCCGCGACACGCTTCGCGAGCGACATGATCCAGCCGAGATCGCCCACATCGAGCCGCTCGAACGCGAGCACCACGGCGCCGCCGCAGCACTGGCCGAGGCTCGGGCCAAGCGCGAGCCGTTCGAGCCGGCGCGCGTGCGGCACGTGCGCGCCATCCTTCAGCAGATGCCGCGCGATCTCGATCGCCTTCCATTCCAGATGACCGCCGCCGATCGTATGGCGGGCCGTGTCGCGCGTGACGAGCATCTTGGTGCCGGCTTCGCGCGGCGCGGAGCCGTCGGTATGCGCGACCGTCACGAGCACGGCCGCTTCGCCATGCGCGAGCAGTTGCTGCAGATCGCCGAGCCAGGCTTCCATCAGCACGCTCCGTTCGGGACGACGCGGCACGACACGCGGCGCGGGCTGGCGGGCGTGGCGGCAACGATGACGGACGGGAGCGAGGCGGGCCGGCCGCACGGCCGATGCAGTGCGGCGGCAGCGCGCGAACGGCGCGCGCGGACGGCACCGCCGGATGCGCGGACGCCATGAGGGTGACGGATGCGGATGGTTTGCGTTGTCATGATGAATCCAGTCGACATTGCGGATCGGGCGCGCGTTACGCAGGGGTGGTGAGACCGCCTGGCCTCGCGCACGTAGATCGCCATCCAGTCACGAAGATAACACCGCGAGGCGACGGGAACATCGCCAGGCGGTGATCCGGGCTATCAGGAGGCGATCATGTCGATCATAGGCCCGCCGCGCGGGATCGGGGCGCCAATGCGCGCACATCGGGCCGAAACGCAGGCGTGGCGGGGCTGGGCGCGGAGCTCGCGCGATGCGCGTTCGCCCGGAGACCCGGGCGGCGGCGGGGTAGGTGTTTACGCTTGACGGGCCGGATGCGGCTCGCCGGGCTGGGCCGGCGGCGCTCCGGAGCCGGGCGGTCACCGGCCGGCGGTAGTGTGCGGCCGAGCGAACGGGCCGCGCGCAGGCCGGTGCGAAACCGGCCGGTCAGGCCACGAGCTTGCGGCGATGGCGCCAGAGGCTCGCGGCGACCGCGACCAGGATCACGGCGAAGGCGATCAGCGCCCAGCCGGGCAGCAGGATGCCGAAGATCGGCGGGTAGACCGTCTCGCACAGCCCGGCGACCTTGAACATGCCGGGGAACCACTGCGCGGGCGGCAGGCTGTCGACGATCGGCTGCAGCGTGTCGAAGCCGCAGCTGAAGCCCGGATTCATCTGGATCGACAGATGCCGGGCGGCCGTGCCGACACCGCCGGCCGCGGCGATCGCGATCAGCAGCTCGAGCACCCAGACGCCGCGCCAGTTGCGGATCCCGGCGGCCAGGAACGCGAAGATTCCGATCGCGCAGAAGAAGTAGCGCTGGATGATGCACAGCGGGCACGGATCTTCGTTCTTCACGTACTGCAGGTAGAGCGCACCGGCCAGCAGGGCGATGCACACCCATCCGAGCAGCATCAGCAGGCGGCGTTCGCGGCGGATGGCGAGCGTGTAGTCGTTCATGTCGGCGGGGTTCCTCGTGGTCGGTCCGGAAAACAATCGCGCGATTTTAGCGCGAACGGTCTGGCACGAAACTGACAGCGCGCGTGCGGCAACCTGCCGCACCGCGCGTCCTGCCCGTCGGCGCCCGGCTGGCGGCGCTCAGCGGATCGTGTTCAGCACGGCCTCGACCGCCTGGCCGATCGCGAGCAGCGCGTCGTCGCGGTGCGGTGCGGCCGCGAGCATCAGCCCGACCGGCGCCGCGTCGCGCGGATGGCAGGGCAGCGACAACGCGCACGCGTCGAGGAAGTTGAACGCGCTCGGATTGCGCAGGATCAGCGCGTTGGTGCGCGTGAAGGCATCGTCGTCCGCTTCGAGTTCGGCGATGCGCGGCGGCACGACCGGCACCGTCGGCGCGACGAGCGCATCGAAGCGCGACCAGACTGTGTGGGCCGCTTCGTCGAGCATCGCCGTGCGCGCGGCGAGCAGGTCGAGATAGTCGGCCGCGCTCGCGGGTTCGCCCTTCAGGATCCGGGTGAGCACGCGCGGGTCGTACTGGTCGCGGTGCTTGGCGAGCAGCGGGCGATGCCACGCGTAGGCCTCGATCGGCGAGAAGCCGAAGCGGTTGACGTCCGGCAGCCGGTCGAGCGCGGGGAAGCGCACTTCCGTGACGATCGCGCCGGCGGCTTCGAGATGCTTGAGCGCGGCGTCGAGCGCGGCCGCGACGTCGGCATCGACGCCGTCCGTCACGTAGTTCGTCAGCACGCCGAGCCGCACGCCTTCGAGCGGCCGGGCGGCCGGCACGTGCGGTTCGAGGCCCGCGAGCATCCGGTCGACGAGCGCGCAGCAGGCGACCGTCAGGCCGATCGGGCCGAACGAGTCGAGCGTCGTCGACAGCGGCACGCCGCCTTGCGTCGGGATCCGGCTCGCGGTCGGCTTGAAGCCCGTCAGCCCGCACAGGGCGGCCGGAATGCGGATCGAGCCGCCCGTGTCGGTGCCGAGCGCGACGGCGGCCATCCCGTCGGCGACGGACGCGGCCGCGCCGGACGACGAACCGCCGGAAATGCGCGCGTCGCCCGGCACGTCGCGGTGGTACGGCGAGCGCGGATGGCCGAAGTGCGGATTCAGCCCGAGCCCCGAGAACGCGAACTCGCTCATGTTGGTGCGGCCGACCAGCACCGCGCCTGCGCGCTTGAGCCGCGCGACCGCGACCGCGTCGGTGCGCGCGGCCGGCGCGCCGTCGAGCACGCGCGAACCCGCGCGCGTCACCTGACCCGCGACGTCGAACAGGTCCTTGACCGACACCGGGATGCCCGCGAGCGGCGACAGCACGGTGCCCGCGGCGCGCAGCCGGTCGTGCGCGTCGGCGGCCGCGTGCGCGTTGTCGGCATCGACTTCGGTGAAGACGACCGCGCCCTGGCCCGACGGATCGGCGATCCGGTCGAGCGCGGTGTCGACGAGTGCGCGGCTCGTGGTCCGGCCGGCGGCGAGGTCGGCGGCGAGCTGGGCGAGCGGGGGGAAGGGCGTGAAAGTGGTCATGGGCGGCTCAGGGGCGAAGATGTTGAAGAAGCGTGGAGCGGAACGAATCGATATGACTTTCAACGGCCGCGCGTGCACCGGCGGCGTCGCGCGCGGACAGCCGATCGAACAGTTCGCGATGCTCATGCTGGACGTCGGCGAGATGGTGAGGTTCGGACAGCGTGACGAACCAGAAGCGCAGCGAGCGCTCATGCAGCCCGCGCAGGATGTCGGCGAGGACCGCATTGCGCGCGGCCGCGGCGATCGCCTGGTGGAATGCGCGGTCGAGTTCCATCATGCCTTCGACGTCGTGCGTGTCGACGCAGGCCTGCCCGTCGTCGAGCAGCGCGGCCAGGCGCGCGAGATCGTCAGGCGTTGCGTGGCGCGCGGCGAGTTCCGCGCAGTGTGCTTCGTTGATGCGCCGCACGTCGATCACCGCGACGATGTCGTCGAGCGACAGCGGCTGCACCATCAATCCCTTGCGCGGCATCACGGACAGCAGCCCTTCGAGCACGAGCCGATGCACGGCCTGGTGCACCGGCGTGCGGCCGATGCCGGTGCGGGCGACGAGGTCGGCTTCGTTGAGGGCGGCGCCGGGCTTCAGGCGCATCGTGATGATGTCGTGCTGGATCAGCGCATATGCGCGGTCGGCGAGGCTGGCCGTCGGTGCGGCCGGGTGCTCGTGGGTGACGTCGGCGAGGACATTCATGCGGGGTGCGGCGCGGCGGCCGGACGGGGCGCGATCATGGCGCTGGCGGTCGGGAAGCGTGGACGATGCGTGGATATTATTGTGATATATCACTGATGTCCAGTACCGGCGATGCCGCATCAGCCTGGCCGGCGCGCGGGCAGGAACGCTCCCCGACGCAGTTTGCCGTCGACTTGCAACAATATCGACAGGATGTTGCAGGTTTGCCGCTCGATCGTGCGCTGAAGCATAATGAATCTTCGTTTATCCATACGCGTGAGCGACGTACCAGACCATCGTCATGAGCGAAAACACGCCTTCCCCGGCCGGTCTGCCCGGCACCTCCTCCGTTTCTTCCGATTCACCCCGTACCGATCCGGCGAAAGCGCCCGATGCGCCGGCCACCCAGGCCGCCGCGCAGAACGTCGCTGCCGACGGCGCGTCACCGGTTACGGCTGCATCCGAGCCGGGCGCGCCCGGGGCGACCGGCGCCGCCATCGATGGTGCGGCTGCTGCTGCCGCGCCGCCGAAGGCCGGCACGCCGCCACCCGGTTTCGGCGCGCAGCCTGATTTCGACACGCCGCGCCCGCCGCCCGCGAGCGCGCAGAATGCGCCGCCGGCCTATCTGAAGCAGAGCGACACGCCGTGGTCGGTATTTGGCCGGATCGTGGCCGCGCGCGCGCGCCGGCTGTTCGACCGTGCCGGCCAGCGCATCACGCAGCGCACGCTGCGCATCGGCGTGTCGGCGCGGATCTTCCATCCGGAACCGGGGGCGAAGGGGCTGAGAGGCAAGACGCTCCAGTACCTCGAGGAATCGATCGCGCACTGGGTCATGTCGCGCGACGTGCTCGTGTTCATGATTCCGACCGTCGGCCATCAGGGCATGATTCATCCGAGCAACATCCGCCTGCGCGACTACGCGAAGCATCTCGACGGCCTGCTGCTGCAGGGCGGCGCAGACGTATCGCCGCAAACCTATGCCGCGTCCGACGCCCGCCCCGAATGGCCGGGCGATCGCGTGCGCGACATGTACGAGCTCGAGCTGCTGCACGAGTTCGTCGAGTCCGGCAAACCCGTGCTCGGCGTGTGCCGCGGCTGCCAGCTGATCAACGTCGCGTTCGGCGGTTCGCTGTACCAGGACATCGCCACCGACGTGCCGACCGCGAATGCGCACGTGAGCGAGCATTACGACCAGCATCGTCACGCGATCCGCTTCCCGGATTCGTCGACGCTTGCGAGCATGTTCCCGGGGCGCAGCGAAGCGATCGTCAACTCGATCCACCATCAGGCGATCCGCGATCTCGGTCGCGATCTGAACATCGAGGCAGTGTCGGCCGGCGACGGGATCATCGAAGGCATTCGCCATCGCCGTTCGCCGTTCGTCGTCGGCGTGCAGTGGCACCCCGAGTTCCATCGGGCCGGCGGGTCGGAGCTGCTCGACTGCACGCCGCTGCTCGATGCATTCCTGCGCGCGGCGCGCGAAACCCGCCTATAGCAAGCCGCATGCTTCGCGTCGTACGAAGGCCGGCCGCATCCCGACAAATTCGAGATGCGGCCGTTTCGTTTTGAACGATAATCGCGAGTTCCGATTCGTTTGCCGGAGTCTGACGTTGGCTTTCCGAAATTTTTCCCCTGCACGATGCGCCACGTGGATCGTTGCGCTGGCTGCCTGCGCGCAAGCGGGTGCGGCCTGGTCCGCCGACGCGACGGCGCCCGCCGCCGGAACGCGTCCGGCGGTCACGAGCCTGCGCGGCGACACGGCGGCATCCGCCACGGCGGCGCCGGATGCCTCCGCACAAGGCAACGTCGCCGAGCTGACGCAGATGCTGCACGACGGCCGGATCGTCGAGATGCGCACGACGTACAACGGCAGCT
The DNA here is from genome assembly GCF_002223155.1 of Burkholderia sp. AU31652. NCBI lineage: Bacteria > Pseudomonadati > Pseudomonadota > Betaproteobacteria > Burkholderiales > Burkholderiaceae > Burkholderia > Burkholderia sp. AU31652. The sequence continues at coordinate 548,383 of NZ_NKFG01000003.1, forward strand.
ACGGTGCGAGCCTGATGTTCGACCCGCGCGAGATGACGTACTACGTCGCGCTGTTCCAGGACAAGCATTTGTGGCGCGTAATCCGGTCGCAGGAAAAGACCCGCGCGGAGATGGTGTACGCGAACTTCGTTCAGCAGACCGTACAACTCGCCGATATCGAGATCCGCCGCACCGAGCTGGAGGCGCAGAAGGCGTTTCTCGAGCGCGTGATCGCGCTGCAGGCGAATCGTGCGCAGCAGTTGCAGGCCGACTTGAGCGTTGCGCGCAGCCAGCAGGCTGAAGTCGCGCAGCGGCAGCGCTCGGCGCAGGAGCAGGCGCAGGCGCTGCAGGTCGAGAAGCGGGCTGCACAGGTGCAACTGCGCGATCTGCAGGAGCAGGTGCGACAGCTCGAGAAGCAGACCGAGACGGGGCTGCCCGCGCACAAGTAACGAATCGTCAGACGGACACAGAGACGAGCAAAACCCGGCGAAGCAGGCTTCGCCGGGTTTTTTTATGGCCGGGCATCAGCGCGCGAATGCGTCCGGCGTATCGGTCAGGCGGCGGTGGGACAGCTGCGCCGTCCAGTCCACACCGGTGGCGGGCGCGTGCGATGCGCGGACAGGCTCGGTAGCGCGCAGCGCGCTCGCCATCGCGATCAGCGTGAGCGGATCATCGAGCGTGTCGCGCATGTCGCCGGTTGCACGCGGCAATGCGGCGAGCCGCTCGCGGGTGCGGGTGTCGACCGTGTTGTCGCGGATCGGCGGCCGTGTGGCCATCCGCATCACGGTTGGTGTTCGGACCGGCGCCGTCGCCATGCGCTTGCCGCTCGAACGAGGCGATGCGGCAGTGGCAGTGGCGGTCGGCGGCACGCCGGATGTTGCCTTTGGACGAAGCGATGCCGGAGGACGCGCGACCTGGTGCGTGGCCGGCAGTGGCTCGGCCGTTGTCGCGACAGGCGCGGCCATCTTGCGCTGCGGAGGCGCGCTCGTCGACGTACGCGGCTGAACCGCAGCGACCCGCACGGCCCCGGACGACGACGTAGCGTGATCCGGTACGTCACCTGCCGCGTGAATCGCGTAGGCAGGCCCGAACCCTGCAATCGGTTCATATGCGGCAATCAGCCAGCCGATGATGCCGAGCGCGCCGATACTCCAGCAGATCGCGTACTTCGCACGCCGGTCGCGAAAGCCGCCGGCGATACGGCGGGAGCACGGGGCCGCGGCGGCAGGCAGTGCCACCGGCGACCCGGCACGCGTCGGTGCCGACGCCGTGACGGACAGCGGCTTCCAGTGGCACGCGCGGTGCGGCCGGTCCACGTCGATGCAGGACGTCGTCAGTGTCGCGAGGCAGTGCTTGCCGGGCCGCGCACCGGGGGCGCCGCGGAAGGTCCAGTCGCGGCCGAGCGACGGCACGTGATCGAGCGGAGCGACGCGGGGGCGGGCGAGTGCGCCTGCAACGGGGACGAGGGGCGATGGGGTCATGAGGGCGGTGCGCCATGCGACACGGGCAACCGTGCCGGTGCGGCGCGGATATGTCGTCGCAAATCGAGACATTGTCGTCAGCCGGCGAAGGCCGGTCGATCAGATCAATCTGATTTTTGCTGCCGTTTCGGGACGACTCGTACGAGGAGAGCGCCGCGACCGCACCGGCAGGGGCGACACAAGGCAAATGTCGGGTTGGCGTGGCATGATGCGCGAACCATGCCGGTGCGCGCGTCGTTGCGCGGTGCGCCGCTGGCGGGCAGCGATGCCCGTGCGCGCCGGCCCGGCGCCGCGTGCGTCGTCGGATCCATGCGGCGCGGATTCGCGCCATCCGAGCTGAGCGAGAAAAACATGTCCACAGCGTCACACGCCATAGCGCAGGAATCGAAATTCCGCACCGTGTTCCGGGTCGTCAGCGGCAACTTCCTGGAAATGTACGACTTCATGGTCTACGGCTATTACGCGTCGGCCATCGCGAAAACCTACTTCCCGAGCGGCAATGCATTCGCGTCGCTGATGCTGTCGCTGTCGGTGTTCGGTGCGGGCTTCCTGATGCGGCCGGTCGGCGCGATCGTGCTCGGCGCGTACATCGACCATCACGGCCGCCGCAAGGGGTTGATCCTGACGCTCGGGCTGATGGCAATCGGCACGCTCGCGGTGGCCGCGATACCCGGCTATGCGACGATCGGCGTGCTCGCGCCGGTGCTCGTGCTGCTCGGCCGGCTGCTGCAGGGCTTCTCGGCCGGCGTCGAACTCGGCGGCGTGTCGGTCTACCTGTCGGAGATCGCGACGAAGGGGCACAAGGGGTTCTATACGTCGTGGCAGTCGGGCAGCCAGCAGGTGGCCGTCGTGTTCGCCGCGCTCGTCGGCGTGCTGCTGAACCGCGCACTGCCGGCCGAGGAGATGACCGCGTGGGGCTGGCGCATTCCGTTCCTGATCGGCTGCCTGATCGTGCCGTTCCTGTTCCTGATCCGTCGTTCGCTGAAGGAGACCGACGAGTTCCTCGCGAAGCGTCATCGTCCGACGATGGGCGAGATCATGCGTTCGATGCTCGACAACTGGGGCATCGTGGTGGCGGGCATGGGGATGGTGATCATGACGACGGTGTCGTTCTACATGATCACCGCCTATACGCCGACGTTCGGCAAGGAAGTGCTGCACCTGTCGTCGCTCGATGCACTCGTCGTGACCGTCTGCGTGGGGATCTCCAATCTCGTATGGCTGCCGCTGTCCGGTGCGTTGTCCGACCGCATCGGTCGCCGCCCGGTGCTGATCGCGTTCACGGTGCTGACGCTGTTGACGGCCTACCCGGCCGTGCTGTGGCTCGTCGGCGATCCGTCGTTCCTGCGGCTGCTCGCGGTCGAGCTGTGGCTGTCGTTCCTGTACGCGTCGTACAACGGGGCGATGGTCGTCGCGCTGACCGAAGTGATGCCGGCCGACGTGCGCACGGCGGGTTTCTCGCTGGCGTACAGCCTGGCGACGACGATCGGCGGCTTTACGCCTGCGATCTCGACGCTGCTGATTCATCAGACCGGGAACAAGGCGGCGCCGGGGTTGTGGCTGAGCGTTGCCGCGATTTGCGGGCTGATCGCGACACTCGTGCTGTATCGCACGGCCGAGGCGCGCAACCAGTACAAGGCGGCCTGACCGGCAGCGGTATGACGCGCGGCGCCGGCCGCACACCATGCAATGAAAAAGGGAGCGCGGCGCGCTCCCTTTGTTCGTCTGCGTTCAGGCTTCGCGCAGCATGCCGGCGACCGCGGCCGCCACGTCGTGCCATTCGCCCGGCGCGGGCTGGCGGGCGAGCCTGGCCTGCGGATACCACGGGCAGTCGTCGCCGGTGAACCAGCGCCAGTCGGGCGCGAACGGCAGCATCACCCACAGCGGCTTGCCGAGCGCGCCGGCCAGGTGCGCGACCGCCGTATCGATCGTGACGACGCCGTCGAGCCGATCGATCAGCGCGGCCGTGTCGGCAAAGTCGTTCAGCCGGCCGTCGAGCCGATGCACGCGCGGATGCGCGTCGACGCGCGCGCGTTCGTCGTCGTCGAGTGCGGGCTGCAGCACGATCCAGTCGATGTCCGGCAGCGCGAGCAGCGGTGCGAGCGCGTCGAACGGCATCGAACGGTTTTCCTGCGCCTGCCGGCGCCCCGACCACGCAAGGCCGAACTTGCGCTTCGACTGGCCGCCGAGCGAGCCGCGAAAACGCCGGCCGGCGCCGTCGGGCGCGTCGAGGTAGCGCGAGCCCGCGACGATGTCCTCCTTCGTCTGAAGCCCGAGCAGGAACGGCAGGCTCATCAGCGTGCACGCGACATCCGCGGCAGGCGGTCTTGGCGCGCCCAGCGCGACGAGCGTCACGCGCCAGCGCGTCGCGGCCGGCGCCAGCAGCGTAACCAGTTCCGGCTGGACTTCGAGCACGACGCGCGCGCAGCGTGCGCGGGCGAGCGGCACGAAGCGGACGAACTGCAGCGTGTCGCCGAAGCCCTGTTCCGCGCGGATCAGCAGCGTGCGCGACGCAATCGGCTCGCCTTGCCAGCGCGGCAGCGTGCCGAGCGGCGTCGCGCCGGGCGTGTCGTGGCGCGCTTCGTAGGCGGGCAGGCCGCGCGTGAAGTCGCCGAGCGTCAGCAGCGTGACCGCGCGGTGCAGCCGTGCCAGTGTGAGATCGGGGGCGACGCGCAGTGCCTGGTCGAACGCGCGCAGCGCCATCTCGTGCGCACCGAGCGCGTGATGTGCGTTGCCGAGATTCAGCCAGGCCAGGCTGAACGACGGGTCGAGACCGACGGCACGCTCGTAGTAGGGCAGCGCGTCGCGGTGGCGGGCCTGCGCGCTCAGTGCGTTCGCGAGCCCGAACAGCGCGAGCGGAAACGGCGGATGCAGCGCGAGCGCGGCTTCGAACGCGGCGGCCGCCTCCGCATGCCGGCCGACCGCATCGAACGTGTTGCCGAGATTGAAATGGGCGGCGACGAAGCGCGGCTGCGCGGCGATCGCGGCCTGGAAGTGCGCGATCGCGTCGTCGGCGCGGCCCATCGCGTTCAGCGCCATCGCGAGGTTGTTGTGCGCGCCCGCATGCCCGGGCCGCAGCTCGAGCGCGCGACGGAACGCGGCGAGCGCGTCGTCGTGGCGGCCGAGCGCGTTCAGCGCGTTGCCGAGATTGTTGTGGATCGATGCATCGTCGGGCGTGAGCCGCAGCGCGCGGCCGAATGCATCGATCGCATCGTCGTGGCGCTGCAGCGCCGCATACGCGTTGCCGAGGTTGTAGTGCGCGAGCGGAAATTCGGGCGCGAGCGTCAGCGCGTTGCGAAAGCGGTCGACTGCTTCGTCGAGCCGGCCGAGCGCCTTCAGCGCGTTGCCGAGATTGAGCTGCAGCGCGGCATCGCCCGGCCGCAGCGCGACGGCGCGGCCGACGAGATCGGCCGCCTCGGCGTGCTGGCCCTGCTGGTGCCGTAGCACGCCGAACAGATGCAGCGCGTCGGCGTCGGCGGGATTGGAGGCGAGCGCGTTGCGATAGCCGTGCTCGGCCTCGGCGAGGCGGCCCGCGCGGTGTGCGGCATACGCCCGGTCGAATGCGGAATCCATAACGCGAAAACTGGCGGAAAGCGCGTATTTTCCCACACCGCGCGATGATGCCGCGCGTCGGCCGATCGGCATATGGCCCCGTCACGCGGAGCGGCGTAGACTTGCAGGGTCGCGTGTCATCGAGGTTCTCATGGCTGACACACTGCCCGATATCCCGCCCGTGCTGATCGTCGGCGCGGGGCCGACCGGCCTTGCCGCGGCGATGAGCCTCGCGCGAGCCCGCGTGCCGGTGCGCATCATCGATCGGCTCGCTACGCCCGCGCCGTATTCGCGCGCGATCGGCATCCAGGCGCGTACGCTCGAACTGCTGGAGCAGCATCGCGCGGTCGAGCCGTTTCTCGCGCTCGGTCATCGTGCCCATGCGGCCGAGTTGCATGCCGACGGCCGCGTGATCGCGCGGCTCGATTTCGATCCGTTGCAAACGCGCTATCCGTACTTGCTGTTTCTCGACCAGACCGTCACCGAGCGCCTGCTTGCCGAACATCTGGCCCGGCTCGGCGTGACGGTCGAGCGCGGCGCGACGCTGACCGCGTGCGATGCGAGCGGTGCGTCGCTCGACGTGTCGATCCGCCGCGCCGACGGCCGCGACGAATCGTTCGCGCCGTCGTACCTGATCGCCGCCGACGGCGCGCACAGCACGGTCAGGCATCTGCTCGGCCTGGGCTTCGCCGGGCATGCGTTCGAGCAGACCTTCCTGCTCGCCGATTTCGCGGCGATACCCGACTGGCCGGACGAAGAGATCCATCTGTTCACGACATCCGAAGGCATCGCCGGCCTGTTTCCGATGGGCGGCGGCCGTTACCGGCTCGTGGCCGACCGGCCGCCCGGCGGCGACGCGTCGCCCGATGCGCCGACCCCGTCGCTTGCGGAATGCGACGCGATCGTGCGTGCCCGTGCCGGCGCGTCGATCTCGCCGAGCGATCTCGCGTGGTCGTCGTATTTTCATCTGCACAGCCGGATGGTCGACCGGTTGCGTCACGGCCGCGTGTTCTTCGCGGGCGACGCCGCGCATGTTCACAGCCCGGCCGGCGCGCAGGGCATGAACACCGGCATCCAGGAGGCGTTCAATCTTGGCTGGAAGCTCGCGCGCGTGCTCGGCGCGGGCACGCCCGAGCGGCTGCTCGACACGTATCACGCGGAGCGTCATCCGATCGAGCGCGACGTGTTGCGGCAGACCGGTTTCGTCACGCAGATCGTCGAAGCCGAGCGCGGCGCGATGAAGCTGCTGCGCGATCACGTCGTGCCGGTGCTGGCGTCGTTCGGGCCGATGCGCGATGCGGTGCGGCGCACGGTCAGCGAGCTCGGCGTGCAGTACCGGAAGAGTCCGCTGACGCTCGAGCGCGTGCTCGATGGCGGGCCGCGCGCAGGCGAGCGGGCACCCGACGCGCGCGTGCGGGTGCTCGACGGGCCGCTCGGTCAGGCGCCCGGAACGGCGCGGCTATACGACCTGCACGATCCGGCGAGCTTCACGTTGCTGTTGCTGGAAGAGCCGGAGAATGCCGACACCGGTGCGGTGCCGCCGATGCCGACCGATGCGCAGGCGCTCGTGCAGGGGCTCGAGCGGATCATGCCGGATGCGGTGCGCGTCTGGCGCGTCACCGATGCCGACGGCGGCGATGCCGGGCTCGCGCAGGAATACGGCCGCTCGCGGCCGTCGTTTTACCTGCTGCGGCCGGATGGTTACGTCGCCGTGCGCGGGCGCACGGCGACCGATGCGAACGCGCTGCTGCGCCACTGCGAAAGCTGGTTCGCGGGCCTGTCGCGGCCCGCGTAGCGGTGCCGTCAGGCGCTCGCCGTGGCGGGTACGAGCGACGCGCGGTGCACGGCGATCGCGTCGCGCACGATCGGTGTCGCACGTTGCCCGGCCTCGCTCGACGGATCGTCGAGCGCCGCGAGAAACGCGCGGCGCATCCGCGGCTCCCAGAAGCGCCGGATATGGTCGGCGATGCCGGTCAGCGCTTCGTCTCGATCGGGCATCGATTCGAAGAATGCGCCGATCTGGTTGGCCATGTCGATCAGGTGTCCGTTGTCCATCGCGTCCTCACTTGCCTGTCGTCACGCCGGCGGTCGCGGCGACGCGGCGCTCGAGCAGGTCGAGCTGCTCCGCGTTGAAGCGCGCATACGCTTGCTGCCAGTCGGACGGCTGCGCGACGGGCAGCACCTGCACGGCCGTCACCTTGTACTCGGGGCAGTTCGTCGCCCAGTCCGAGCTGTCCGTCGTGATCACGTTCGCGCCCGATTCCGGGAAGTGGAACGTCGTATAAACGACACCCGGTTGCATGCGTTCGGTCACGAGCGCGCGCAGCACCGTCTGCCCCGCACGCGATTCGATGCCGACCCAGTCGCCGCTGCGGATACCGCGATCCTGCGCGTCGTGCGGATGGATCTCGAGGCGATCCTCTTCGTGCCACCGCACGTTCTCGGTGCGGCGGGTCTGCGCGCCGACGTTGTACTGCGACAGGATGCGGCCCGTCGTCAGGATCAGCGGATAGCGCTGCGTGACCTTCTCCGGCGACGCGATGAACTGCGTGATCACGAACTTGCCCTTGCCGCGCACGAATGCGTCGATGTGCATCGTCGGCGTGCCTTCCGGCGCGTGCTCGTTGCACGGCCACTGAATGCTGCCGAGCGTGTCGAGCTTCGCGTACGACACACCCGAGAAGGTCGGCGTGAGCCGGGCGATCTCGTCCATGATTTCCGACGGATGCGCATAGTCCATCTCGTAGCCGAGCGCGCGCGACAGCATCAGCGTGACTTCCCAGTCCGCGTAGCCCGCGAGCGGCGGCATCACCTTGCGCACGCGCGAGATGCGGCGTTCCGCGTTCGTGAACGTGCCGTCCTTCTCGAGGAACGACGAGCCGGGCAGCAGCACGTGCGCGTATTTCGCGGTCTCGTTCAGGAAGATGTCCTGCACGACGATGCATTCCATTGCCGACAGCGCGGCCGCGACGTGCTGCGTATTCGGGTCCGACTGAACGATGTCCTCGCCCTGGCAGTAAAGCCCCTTGAAGCTGCCGTCGAGCGCCGCGTCGAACATGTTCGGGATGCGCAGCCCCGGTTCCGGTTGCAGCTTCGCCGACCACGCCGCTTCGAACTGCGTGCGCACGACTTCGTCGCCGATGTGCCGGTAGCCGGGCAGTTCGTGCGGGAACGAGCCCATGTCGCACGAGCCCTGCACGTTGTTCTGGCCGCGCAGCGGATTGACGCCGACACCTTCGCGGCCGATGTTGCCGGTCGCCATCGCGAGGTTCGCGATGCCCATCACCGTCGTCGAGCCCTGTGCGTGTTCGGTCACGCCCAAGCCGTAATAGATCGCGGCATTGCCGCCCGTCGCATAGAGGCGCGCGGCTTCGCGTACCAGATCGGCCGGCACGCCCGTCACGTCGGCGCTCGCCTCGGGCGAGTTGTCGGCTCGCGAGACGAACTCGCGCCATTGCTCGAATGCGCGCGTGTCGCAGCGCTCGGCGACGAATGCATCGGCGACGAGCCCTTCGGTGACGATCACGTGGGCGAGCGCGTTGACGATCGCGACATTGGTGCCGGGGCGCAGTTGCAGGTGGTGCGTGGCCTTTACATGCGGGCCGTCGACGACGTCGATGCGGCGCGGGTCGATCACGATCAGCTTCGCGCCTTCACGCACGCGCCGCTTCAGCCGAGAGCCGAACACCGGGTGCCCGTCGGTCGGGTTCGCGCCCATCACGACGATCACGTCGGCCTGGCCGACCGATGCGAACGTCTGCGTGCCGGCCGATTCGCCGAGTGTCGTCTTGAGGCCATAGCCCGTCGGCGAGTGGCACACGCGTGCGCAGGTGTCGACGTTGTTGTTGCCGAACGCGGCGCGCACCAGCTTCTGCACGAGGTAGGTTTCCTCGTTCGTGCAACGCGACGACGTGATGCCGCCAATGGAATCGCGGCCGTACTTGTCCTGCAGCTTGCGGAATTGCGTTGCCGCGTAGGTGAGCGCTTCGTCCCAGCTGACTTCGCGCCACGGGTCGGTGATCTTCTCGCGGATCATCGGCTTCGTGATGCGGTCCTTGTGCGTCGCATAGCCCCACGCGAAGCGGCCCTTCACGCATGCGTGACCTTCGTTCGCGAGGCCGTTCTTGTGCGGCGTCATGCGCACGACCTGCGTGCCCTTCATCTCCGCCTTGAACGAGCAGCCGACGCCGCAGTATGCGCAGGTCGTGACGACCGAGTGTTCGGCCTGCCCGAGTTGCACGATGGATTTTTCCTGCAGCGTGGCGGTCGGGCAGGCGGCGACGCACGCGCCACACGACACGCATTCCGACGCCATGAACGATTCGCTTTCGCCGGCCGCGACGCGTGATTCGAAGCCGCGTGCGGCGATCGTCAGCGCGAACGTGCCCTGCGTTTCCTCGCAGGCGCGCACGCAGCGGTTGCAGACGATGCACTTCGACGGGTCGTACGTGAAGTACGGATTCGATTCGTCCTTCTTGTCGCGCAGGTGATTCGCACCGTCGAAGCCGTAACGCACCTCGCGCAGCCCGACCACACCGGCCATGTCCTGCAGCTCGCAGTCGCCGTTGGCGGGGCAGGTGAGGCAGTCGAGCGGGTGGTCGGAGATGTACAGCTCCATCACGTTGCGACGCAGCGACTGCAGCCGGTCCGACTGCGTGCGCACCTTCATGCCGGCTTCGGCAGGTGTCGTGCACGACGCCGGATAACCGCGCCGGCCTTCGATTTCGACGAGGCACAGACGGCACGAGCCGAACGGTTCGAGCGAATCGGTCGCGCAGAGCTTCGGGACGTTGACGCCGGCTTCGATCGCCGCACGCATCACCGACGTGCCGGCCGGCACCGTGACCGGCTGGCCGTCGATTTCGAGCGTGACGTCGGTATCGGCATGCCGTTGCGGCGTGCCGTAGTCGGTATCGTCGAACGGATCGAGGGCACGCGCCTGCGCGGTGCTCTTGCACGCGCATTGGCCCGAGCCGCAGCCGCCTTGGCGGACGTTGTTCGTGTCGAGGGACATGCAGGGCTCCTTCTGGGTCAGGCCGCAGCCTTGACCGGACCCGACGCGGCAGGTTTGCCGGCAGCGAGCCCGAAATCTTCGGGGAAATGGTCGAGCGCGGACAGCACCGGGTAGGGTGTCATGCCGCCCATGGCGCACAGCGAACCGGCCAGCATCGTGTCGCACAGGTCGCGCAGCAGCGTGACCTGCCGCTCCGACGTATCGCCGTGGCGAATGCGTGCGATCGTCTCGACGCCGCGCGTCGAACCGATCCGGCACGGCGTGCACTTGCCGCACGACTCGATCGCGCAGAACTTCATCGCGTATTCGGCCAGCTCGGCGAGGTTCGACGTATCGTCGTGCAGCACGATGCCGCCGTGGCCGACCACCGCGCCAATCGCCGTATACGCTTCGTAGTCGAGCGGCACGTCCCACTGGTGGTCGGGCAGGTAGGTGCCGAGCGGGCCGCCCACCTGCGCGGCACGTGCGGGCCGGCCGCTGGCCGTGCCGCCGCCGAAATCGAACAGCAGCTCGCGCAGCGTGACCCCGAACGCGAGTTCGACGAGGCCGCCGTGGCGGATGTTGCCGGCGAGCTGGAACGGCAGCGTGCCGCGCGAGCGGCCCATCCCGTAGTCGCGATAGAACGCAGCGCCGCGCGCGAAGATCACGGGTGCCGTGGCGAGCGTGATCACGTTGTTGATGACGGTCGGCTGGCCATACAGGCCGGCGAGCGCGGGCAGCGGCGGTTTCGCACGCACGACGCCGCGCTTGCCTTCGAGCGATTCGAGCAGCGCCGTTTCCTCGCCGCACACGTACGAGCCCGCGCCTTTCGCGACGTGCAGCTCGAACGCGTGCGCGGAGCCGAGCACGTGCTCGCCGAGCCAGCCGGCTTCGCGTGCGCGGACGATCGCGGCTTCGAGCGTGGCGATCGCGTGCGGGTATTCGCTGCGCACGTAGATGTAGCCGACCGTCGCGCCGGTCGCGACGCCCGCGATGATCATCCCTTCGATCAGGCAGTACGGATCGCATTCCATGATCAGGCGGTCGGAGAACGTGCCCGAATCGCCTTCGTCCGCATTGCAGACGATGTACTTCTGCGTGGCGCGTGCTTGCCGGACCGTGCGCCACTTGATGCCTGCGGGGAACGCTGCACCGCCGCGGCCGCGCAGCCCCGATTCGATCAATGTTTCGCACGCGGCATCGCCGTCGAGCGCGAGCGCGTTCTTCAGGCCGGCGAGGCCTTCATATCGCAGGTAGTCGTCGATCGACAACGGGTCGGTCAGGCCGATCCGGGCGAACGTGAGGCGTTGCTGGCGCGCGAGATAGGGCAGTGCGTCGACGAGGCCGACGCCGCTCGGATGCGCGCCGCCTTCGAGCCAGTTTGCATCGAACAGGGCCGGGACGTCGGCGGCCGACAGGTTCGCATAGCCGACGCGGCCGGCGGCCGTGCCGACCTCGACGAGCGGCTCGAGCCACAGCAGCCCGCGCGAACCGTTGCGGACCAGTTCGATGGCGATGCCGCGGCGTTCGGCTTCCGCCTCGATCGCGGCGGCGAGCGCGTCGGCGCCGAGCGCCAGCGCGGACGAATCGCGCGGGACATAGACGCGGGTCGTCATGCGGCCTCCGGGGTGCGGGCGACCACGTCGGCAAGCAGCGCGTCGAATTTCTCCGGCGTGACCTTGGCATGCAGCACACCGTTGACCGTCAGCGACGGCGACTGCGCACACAGTCCGAGGCAGTAGACCGATTCGAGTGCGACGTCACCGGGCGCATGCGCGTCGGCCGCATCGCCGTGCACCGCGTCGAACCGGCAACCCGTGCGGGCTTCCGCATGCGCGGCCAGCGCTTCGCAGCCCATGCTGCGGCACGCTTCGGCGCGGCACATCTGGATCGCCACGCGGGCGGGCGGCGCGGTGCGGAAGTGGTGGTAGTAAGTCAGGACACCGTGCACTTCCGCGCGCGACAGGTTGAGTGCGCGGGCGAGCGGCGCGACGCAGCCTGGCGGCACGTAACCCGCGTCGTCCTGGATCGCGTGCAGGATCGCCACGAGCGACCGGCCGGCGCGCGCATGGCGCTCGACGAGCGCGTCGGGCGCTTGGGAATTCGGGGACATCCGTTGTGCTCCTCCAAAGTCTCATATGCGCTCGAGATTCATATAGTGCGCACCGCGACTTCGTTCTGATTGATTTCGCCCAACGATAAGCGGAAGATTTGGCGGTCGCAATAGGAAATCGGAGTGCATAATTGATTCGCATCGAATGCGACGCGTATCTGACCGTACGCGACACGGAAGGCCGTGCGGCCAGTCTGTCGGATGTGGCGCCGTTGCTCGAACTCGTGGCCGACACGGGCAGCATTGCGCAGGCCGCGCAAGCGAAAGGGCTGTCTTATCGGCACGCGTGGGGCATGCTGCGTGCGCTGGAGGCGTGCATCGGCGGGGAACTGATCGAAACCGCGCGGGGCAAGGGCTCGACGCTGTCGGCGCTCGGGCAGGCCGTCGTCGATGCGCAGCGCCTCGCGCGCAGCCGGCTCGACGGGAACCTGCGCACGCTGGCCGCCGAAGTGGCGAGCGACCTGAATCGGCGGCTCGCGCAGCGCGACGGCGCCGTGCGTATCCATGCGTCGCACGGCTACGCGGTCGCGACGCTCGTCTCCGCGCTGGTCGATGTGCAGGCGGCTGTCGACATCAAGTATCGCGAGAGCGTCGAGGCCGTGCAGGCGCTTGCCCGCGGCGAGTGCGACCTGGCCGGCTTCCATCTGCCGCGCGGCGCGTTTCGCGCGCAGTGCGCGCAGATCTACCGGCCGTGGCTCGACGATACGCGCCACGTGCTGATCCACCTGACACGGCGCCAGCAGGGGCTGTTCATTCCGCGCGGCAACCCGAAGCAGGTTCGCGGGCTCGCGGATCTCGCGCGCAATGACATCCGCTTCGTCAATCGCCAGCCGGGGTCGGGCACGCGCATGCTGCTGGATCTCGCGCTGCGCGCGATCGGCATCGATCCCGAGCGCATCGACGGCTACGCGTCGGCCGAGCTCACGCATTCGGCGATCGCGGCGTTCGTCGCGAGCGGGATGGCCGATCTCGGTTTCGGCGTAGAGCCGGCCGCCCATCATTTCGGGCTCGATTTCATCCCGGTCGTCGACGAAGACTATTACTTCGCATGTGAGCGCGCGCGGCTCGACGCGCGACCGCTTGCCGGCGTGCTGGCGCTGCTGCGCGATGCGCGCTTTGTCGAGCGCGTCGCGCATCTCGACGGCTACGATCCGGCTGCGTGTGGAACGCTGGCGAGCATTGCGTCGGGGCTGGCCGGCGGCGACGGCGCGAGCGTGCCGGCGGGCAATGCCCGGTAACGCGGACGCAATCGAACCGCGATGCAGCAGCAGGGGATTTGCGCTACGCTTGCCGCTTGACCAACGTTCCAACAAGTACGCCGTTCAAGCGTCATCCCGCCATGAAATTTTCCGTTCCCCTCACCGCGGCAGTGTTGTCCGCGGGGCTGCTGGCCGCTGTTTCGCCGTTTGCGCTCGCGCAGAATTCGCCCGGTGTGCCCGGCGGTATCCTGAGCGAACAGTTTCGCCTGAACGAGCATCCGCAGATGCCGTTCGCGGCGTCCGCGCCGTCGCAGAAATACCAGAGCGGCAAGAAGTCGACCTTGCGCCGCAAGGGTGACCTGGGGGACCCCAACGGCTGCAATCTGAAGTGCCCGATGGATAGCCGGTAACCTGGCTGACGGGCGCGTCCGCAGCACCGATTCGACTGACGGGTGTTGCGCGCGCGTGCCGATCTGGCTGTGTGATCGGTGGCGGCAGGCGTCCCGTGCGATTCCGATTTTGTCCGAGCCCCGCGAAGCGTTGCCGCTTCGCGGGGCTTTTGCTTTCCGTCGAATCGTCATGTGATTCGATGCCGGGTGATTTAGGGTTAACCCGTAAATCAGAAAGGATGTCTTCCAAAAACCTGCCTTATTCTTAAGCATCCGCCTACATAAACTTCGGGTTGTCAGCGATGAACAAGGTGTTCACCGCGAACACAGACAAATCTGGAGGTAGGTCATCATGAAATCGCTCGTTCAAGCTGTTGTCGTTGCTGCCGCTCTCGTTGCCCCGGTCGTGTCGTTCGCCCAGTCGGGTTCGACGATCACTCGCGCGCAGGTTCGTGCCGAACTGGTCCAGTTGCAGCAGGCTGGTTACAACTCCGCTCGCGGTGAAGATCCGCACTACCCGGAAGCGATCCAGGCTGCCACGGCGCGTGTTGCAGAGCAGCAGCGCGCCGCGCTGGCGCAAGCGCAAGGCGCCGACGCCAGCGGTTACGGCGCACAGGCACAGGGCGCATCGGCATCGGGTTCGCGTGCGATGGGCGTGCGTCCGGCCACCGCTGAAGAAATGAAGTCGCTGTATCGCGGCAGCTAAACCGCGTATTGCCCGGTGTGCGTGAATGCCGGGTGCGACGACGCGTCGCGCCTGGAGCCGCAGCACCCGGGCGGGCCGCTGCCGGCGCGATCGATGAGCGCGCGGGCACGGCAGGCTATCCGTCACCTCCTGTCGCCGGAAGTCCGGTGGCATTCCGCCCGGCCCACCCGTGGCTGGGCGCTTTTTCGGAAGGAGAGGGCGAGTGCGTTTCGCCGGCAACAAAAAACCCCGCAGACTTGCGTCATGCGGGGTTCGTGCGGCGAGCGCGGAATTTGGTGGAGGCGGCGGGAATCGAACCCGCGTCCAGAAGCGCTCCACGACTAGTTCTACATGTTTAGTTCAGTCATTTGATTTAACCGCAGCGACGCGGACGAACACGCTGCACTACGGCGATTCGCTAGGTTTTCGACCCTGGCGTCGCGACGCCGACAGGGCTTAACTGACGTAAATGACCTCTGGCGGTATTGCTACCGGTCTTGCGACACTAGCCCGTCAGTGAACTAGGCAGAGGACGGCGGCCCTTAGGCTGCCAGTGCGAACGTATCGTCGTTTGCAGTTACGATTTTCCCATTGATTAACGAGGTGACGGGTCCTCGACATGCCCTAGCCGCTTCACAACCCCTGTCGAAACCAGGTCGCCCCCGCGGATAAGATCAATCATTATAGCCCAACATCGCGCAGCAGTTCGCGCAGTTGCAGCGTCGTGTCGACGAGATGCTGCGCTTGCCAGTCGGCCGGCGCCGCGCCATCACCGCAATAGCCGTACGCCGCCGCGACCGTCGCCATGCCGGCGGCGCTGCCGGCTTGAATGTCGCGCAGGTCGTCGCCGACGTAGACGATGCGCGCAGGCGCGAGCGTCAACTGGTCGGCCGCATGCAGCAGCGGGGCCGGGTGCGGCTTCGGGTGCGGCGTTGTGTCACCCCCGACGACGCAGGCGGCGCGCCGCGCGAGGCCGAGCAGGTCGACGAGCGGCGCCGTGAGCCGCATGGCCTTGTTCGTGACGATGCCCCAGCGCACGCCGCGCGCGTCGAGTTCGTCGAGCACGTCGTCGATGCCGGGGAACAGCGTCGTATGCACGCATAGATCCGTCGCGTAGTTGGCCAGGAACTCGTCGCGCATCGCTTCATAACCGGGCGTGTGCGGATCGATGCCGAATGCGCCGCCGAGCAGGCCGCGCGCGCCGGCCGAGGCTAGCGGCCGCAGCACGTCGAGCGGTGTCTCGGGCAGGTCGCGCACGCGTTGCATCTTGTTGACGGCGGCCGCGAGATCGGGGGCCGTGTCGGCGAGCGTGCCGTCCAGGTCGAACAGCACGGCATCGCAGTGCAGCAGGCGCGGTTCGTCGAGTGGCGCCCGCGCGGTCGAGAGGGGAGTCGTCATGCCGGTTGGAAGGTCACGCGCCGCGACGGCACGCGACGAGGTAGTTGATGTCGGCGTCGTTCGACAGCGCGAAGCGCTTGCCGATCGGGTGATACGTGATGCCCTTGATCTCCACGATGTGCAGATCCGTTGCCCGCACGAAGCTGGCCAGTTCCGACGGACGGATGAAGCGCGCGTAGTCGTGCGTGCCCTTCGGCAGCATTTGCGCGATGTACTCCGCGCCGATCACGGCGAACAGGTATGCCTTCAGGTTGCGGTTCAGCGTCGAGAAGAACACCCAGCCACCCGGCTTCACGAGCGTCGCGCAGGCGGCGACGATATCGCCGGGCGACGGCACGTGCTCGAGCATTTCCATGCACGTGACGACATCGTAGGTGCCCGGTTCGCGCGCGGCGATCGCTTCGGCCGCGATGGCCTCGTAATCGACCGAGATGCCGCTTTCGAGACTGTGCAGGTCGGCGACGCCGAGTGCTTCGGTCGACAGGTCGATGCCTTTCACCTGCGCGCCGAGTCCGGCCATTGATTCGGACAGAATGCCGCCGCCGCAGCCGATGTCGAGTGCGCGCTTGCCGGCGAGGTGCGCATGCGCATCGATCCAGCCGAGCCGGACCGGGTTCAGGTCGTGCAGCGGCTTGAATTCGGCATTCGGATCCCACCACCGATGGGCGAGGTCGCTGAATTTCTGGAGTTCGTGCGGGTCGGCGTTGGTCATGTCGGCAAACGGGCTACGGAAGGAGGGCGGTGCTGCGATTCGTCAGCCCCGAGTATATAAGAAGCGGACGAGCGGCGAAGCGGCGAGCGCCTGGACGGGCGTCAAAGAAAAAGCCCCGCCGGAGCGGGGCTTTGAAGCAGTCGAAAACCGCGGCTTAGTTTGCCGGAACGGTCGTCTTCTGCACTTGCTGCGTACCAACCACTTCCACTTCCACGCGGCGATCCGGTGCGAGGCAGGCGATGAGTTGCTTGCGGTTCTTCTGGTTGCAGCCAGTCGTAACCGGGTTGCGCTTGCCCTTGCCTTCCGTGTAGATCTTGTTGGCCGGCACACCCTTGCTGACCAGGTACGACTTCACGGCTTGCGCACGGCGCAGCGACAGACGGTCGTTGTACTTGTCCGAACCGATGCGGTCCGTGTAGCCCGTTGCGACGACCACTTCCGTGTTCATGCCTTCGATCTTCGAAGCCAGTTCGTCCAGCTTTTGCTTGCCCAGCGGCTTGAGCGTTGCCTTGTCGAAGTCGAACAGTGCGTCAGCTTGATACGTGATCTTCTGGCTCGTGATAGCCGGAGCGACCGGAGCGACCGGCGGCTGCGGTGCCTGGGCGACCAGTGCGCCATCGCACTTCGCGTTGGCGGTGGCCGGCGTCCAGAACGCATCGCGCCAGCAGAGCTCGTTCGTACCGTTCATCCACACCCATTCGCCCGTGCCGTTGACCCAGTTGTCATTGACGGCTTGGCGCGACGCCGGCACCGACTGTGCCGAAGCGGATGCAGCCATAACTGCGGTAGCTGCAATGAACGCGAGCTTTGAAAGTTTATTCATATTTCTCCTCTCGAAATTGAGATTACCGCAGGTTTACTGCGAGCCTGTTGACGGTGACAAGTCATACATTGCTCGAAGTATAACATTGGTGCGGCACAAAAAACGCGGCGCCGCCTCTGTGTAGACTTCGAGCAGCGTCTAACTTTCAGTGCGTTGGCATTTTGCCATATCGTTCCCTTCCTACGAAAAAAAATCCTCCCCACCCCAAGATCGCTTCAACTTTGTGGTGCATGCGCAACACTGGCCTGCCGTAACTTTTAGAAATTGTCAAGAGTGTGGCGGCGAAATTGCGCCGATGAATGCAGTTGTTTACTCGTGCGCGAGGAACGCGTGACGCGGCAATCGTCTGTGATGACGAGTCGGGGGCGATTGCGATGTGCCATTGCGGCCGATTCGCCGACGCCGCGATTTTTGCTATTCATATATAGAGGGGGCGAATTGGCGGCTGATGGGCGCATGTTAGAATCTCGCGTTGCGTTGCGCATGCAGCGCCCACGCGAAAGGCGTTCGCCGTCTTCGCTCCGAAACGATACGGATACATGGATCAATTCGCCAAAGAGACCCTGCCCACCTCCCTAGAAGAGGAAATGCGCCGTTCGTATCTCGATTACGCGATGAGCGTGATCGTCGGACGTGCCCTCCCGGATGTCCGCGATGGCCTGAAACCCGTGCACCGGCGCGTGTTGTTCGCGATGCACGAACTGAACAACGACTGGAACCGCGCGTACAAGAAGTCGGCGCGTATCGTCGGTGACGTGATCGGTAAGTACCACCCTCACGGTGACACCGCGGTCTACGACACGATCGTGCGGATGGCGCAGGACTTCTCGCTGCGCTACATGCTGATCGACGGGCAGGGCAACTTCGGCTCGATCGACGGCGACAATGCCGCGGCGATGCGTTACACCGAAATTCGCATGGCGAAGATCGGTCACGAGCTGCTCGCCGACATCGACAAGGAAACGGTCGATTTCGAGCCGAACTACGACGGCAACGAAATGCAGCCGTCGGTCCTGCCGTCGCGCATCCCGAACCTGCTGATCAACGGCTCGTCGGGTATTGCGGTCGGCATGGCGACCAACATCCCCCCGCACAACCTGAACGAAGTCGTCGACGCGTGCCAGCACCTGCTGGGCAACCCGGAAGCGACGATCGACGAGCTGATCGAGATCATCCCGGCGCCGGATTTCCCGACGGCCGGCATCATCTACGGCGTCGCCGGCGTGCGCGACGGCTATCGCACCGGGCGCGGCCGCGTCGTGATGCGTGCTGCCACGCACTTCGAGGAGATCGACCGCGGCCAGCGGATGGCGATCATCGTCGACGAGTTGCCGTACCAGGTGAACAAGCGCTCGCTGCTCGAGCGGATCGCCGAGCTCGTCAACGAGAAGAAGCTCGAAGGCATCTCCGACATCCGCGACGAGTCCGACAAGAGCGGCATGCGCGTCGTGATCGAGCTCAAGCGCGGTGAAGTGCCGGAAGTGGTGCTGAACAACCTGTACAAGGCGACGCAGCTCCAGGATACGTTCGGCATGAACATGGTCGCGCTCGTCGACGGCCAGCCGAAGCTGCTGAACCTGAAGGAAATCCTGCAGTGCTTCCTGTCGCATCGACGCGAAGTGCTGACGCGCCGCACGATCTACGAACTGCGCAAGGCCCGCGAACGCGGCCACGTGCTCGAAGGTCTCGCGGTCGCGCTCGCGAACATCGACGAGTTCATCGCGATCATCAAGGCCGCGCCGACGCCGCCGATCGCGAAGGCGGAGTTGATGGCGAAGCCGTGGGATTCGTCGCTCGTGCGCGAGATGCTCACGCGTGCCGAGAGCGAGAACGCGGCGGCCGGCGGCCGCTCCGCGTATCGCCCGGAAGGCCTGAACCCGGCGTTCGGCATGCAGGCCGACGGGCTGTACCGCCTGTCCGACACGCAGGCCCAGGAAATCCTGCAGATGCGTCTGCAGCGCCTGACCGGCCTCGAGCAGGACAAGATCATCGGCGAGTACCGCGAAGTGATGGCCCAGATCGCCGACCTGCTGGACATCCTCGCGCGCCCCGAGCGGATCACGACGATGATCGGCGAGGAGCTGACCTCGGTGAAGGCCGAGTTCGGCGACGCGCGCCGCTCGAAGATCGAGCTGAACGCGACCGAGCTGAACACCGAAGACCTGATCACGCCGCAGGACATGGTCGTCACGATGTCGCATGCGGGCTACGTGAAGTCGCAGCCGCTGTCCGAGTACCGTGCGCAGAAGCGTGGCGGTCGCGGCAAGCAGGCGACGCAGATGAAGGAAGACGACTGGATCGAGACGCTGTTCATCGCGAACACGCACGATTACATCCTGTGCTTCTCGAACCGCGGCCGCGTGTACTGGGTCAAGGTCTATGAAGTGCCGCAGGGCTCGCGCAACTCGCGCGGCCGCCCGATCGTCAACATGTTCCCGCTGCAGGAAGGCGAGAAGATCAACGTCGTGCTGCCGGTCAAGGAATTCTCGGCCGACAAGTTCATCTTCATGGCAACGTCGCTCGGCACCGTGAAGAAGACGCCGCTCGAGGCATTCAGCCGTCCGATGAAGAAGGGCATCATCGCGGTCGGTCTCGACGAAGGCGACTTCCTGATCGGTGCGTCGATCACCGACGGCGCACACGACGTGATGCTGTTCTCCGACTCCGGCAAGGCCGTGCGCTTCGACGAGAACGACGTGCGTCCGATGGGTCGCGAGGCGCGCGGCGTGCGCGGCATGCAGCTCGAGGATGGCCAGCAGGTCATTGCGCTGCTGGTTGCCGGCAGCGAGGAGCAGACGGTGCTCACCGCGACCGAGAACGGCTACGGCAAGCGCACGCCGATCACCGAGTACACGCGTCACGGCCGCGGCACGAAGGGTATGATCGCGATCCAGACGTCCGAGCGTAACGGCAAGGTCGTGGCTGCAACGCTCGTCGATGCCGAAGATCAGATCATGCTGATCACGACGGCCGGCGTGTTGATTCGCACCCGTGTCTCGGAGATTCGCGAGATGGGGCGTGCCACGCAAGGTGTTACACTCATCAGTCTCGATGAGGGTACCAAGCTCTCTGGCCTGCAGCAGATCGCGGAGGCCGAAGAGGGAGAGGGCGAAGCCGACGAGGCGTCGGACGGCGAAGCCTGAAGAACGGATGAGACTCTAGCCGCCGCAGGCGCGAAGCGCCGCGGCCGGCGAGCAACCATTCATATTTCCAAAAGGGAGTGATGATGCAAAAGCAATTCAAGCAACTGGTTCTGCTGGCTGCACTGGTGCCGACGTTCGCGATGGCGCAAGCGCTGTCGAATTCCGCACCGGCAGCTCCGGCAGCAGCTGCGCCGATCGACGCCGACAAGAAGGCAGCGATCAAGGATCTGCTCGACGCGATCGACGCGCCGAAGCTCGTGTCGGCAATCGGCAACAGCGCCGAAATGCAGGCCAAGCAACTCGTCCCGGCAATCCTGTCGGACGCGCTGTCGGAAAACAAGACGCTGAACGACAAGCAGAAGCAGGCTGCCGTTCCGACGCTGCAGAAGAACGCGGTGCCGAAGCTGGTTGACGGCGCAGGCAAGGTGTTCGGCACGCAACAGTTCCAGAGCGACGCGATGTCGGCTCAGTACGACGCCTACGCGAAGTACTACAGCACGTCGGAGATCAAGGATCTGACGACGTTCTACAAGAGCCCGACGGGCCGCAAGTTCATCCAGGTTCAGGATCAGGTCGGTCGCGACGTGGTCAACGGCCTGATGCAGAAGTACATGCCGCAAGCTATCCAGGCAACGCGCACGCAGGCTGACAAGGAAGTCGCAGCAGTCAAGCCGGGCAAGTAAAGCCGTCCGGGCACGCCCCCTGCCGTTCGGCCGGGTTTGGCGGGAGCCTGACGACAGTGCGATAATGGCCGTTTGCGCGCGAGCGCAAGCGGCCATTTCTTTTCTGGCGCGTTCTGCCGGCGGCGAGCCGGTCGCGTCCCTCCGAGGTTTTCACGATGCGCGTCTTTAATTTCTCCGCCGGCCCTGCGGCGATGCCCGAGGAAGTGCTGCGGCAAGCGGCCGACGAAATGCTCGACTGGCATGGCAGCGGCATGAGCGTGATGGAGATGAGCCATCGCGGCAAGGAATTCATGTCGATCCACGAGGCCGCGCTGACCGACCTGCGCGACCTGCTCGGCGTGCCGGCCAGTCACCGGATCCTGTTCCTGCAGGGCGGCGGTATCGCGGAAAACGCGATCGTCCCGATGAACCTGCTCGGGTCGCGCACGACGGCCGACTTCGTCGTCACGGGCTCGTGGTCGCAGAAGTCGTTCAGCGAAGCGAAGAAATACGGCACGCCGCATCTCGCCGCAACCGGCAAGACGGAAGACGGCTTCACGCGTGCGCCCGCGCGCGCCGAATGGCAGCTGTCGGACGATCCGGCCTACGTGCATCTGTGTACCAACGAGACGATCGACGGCGTCGAGACGTTCGAGATTCCCGATCTCGGTGACGTGCCGCTGGTCGCGGATGTCTCGTCGCACATCCTGTCGCGTCCGCTGGACGTCGCGAAGTACGGCGTGCTGTTCGGCGGCGCGCAGAAGAACATCGGGATGGCCGGCGTGACGCTCGTGATCGTGCGCGAGGATCTGCTCGACCGTGCGCTGTCGATCTGCCCGTCCGCGTTCGAATGGAAGACCATCGCAGCGAACAACTCGCTGTACAACACGCCGCCCACCTACGCGATCTACATCGCGGGCCTGGTGTTCCAGTGGCTGAAGCGGCAGGGTGGCCTCGAAGCGATCGAGGCCCGCAATATCGAAAAGGCGAAGCTGCTCTACGACACGATCGATGCGAGCAGTTTCTATCTGAACAAGGTCGAGCCGGCAGCACGTTCGCGGATGAACGTGCCGTTTTTCCTGGCCGACGAAACGCGCAACGAAGACTTCCTTGCCGGCGCAAAGGCGCGCGGGCTGCTGCAGCTGAAGGGCCACAAGTCCGTCGGCGGCATGCGGGCGTCGATCTACAACGCGGTGCCGCTCGAGGGCGTGAAAGCGCTCGTCGAGTACATGAAGGACTTCGAGCAGCGCGGCGCCTGACGGCGGCGCTGTTCAAACAGCACGGCAAAACGCATGGACGACGAACTGAATTCCCGCCTGAAACCGCTGCGCGATCGCATCGATGCGATCGATGCGCAGCTGATCGCGCTCCTGAACCAGCGCGCCGCGGTGGCGCTGGAGGTGGGCGAGGTCAAGAAGCATTTCAACGCGCCGGTGTTCCGGCCGGAGCGCGAGCTGCAAGTGATCGCCCGGCTGCAGGACATGAGCGCGGGGCCGCTCGCGAGCGAGCATATCAGCGCCATCTGGCGCGAGATCATGGCCGCGAGCCGCGCGCTCGAGCAGACGATCCACGTCGCGTTCCTCGGGCCGGTCGGCACGTATAGCGAGCAGGCGATGCTCGAGTATTTCGGCCAGTCGATCGAAGGGCTGCCGTGCCCGTCGATCGACGAGGTGTTCCGCTCGGTCGAGGCCGGCGCGTCCGCGTTCGGTATCGCGCCGGTCGAGAATTCGACCGAAGGCGCCGTGTCGCGCACGCTCGACCTGTTGCTACAGACGCAATTGCTGATCAGCGGTGAACTCGCGCTACCGATCCATCACAACCTGCTGACGCAGAGCGGCACGCTCGACGGCGTGAAGCGCGTCTGCGCACACGCGCAGGCGCTTGCGCAATGCCAGCAGTGGCTCGCGGCGAATGCGCCGCAGCTCGAGCGGCAGGCGGTGGCGAGCAACGCGGAGGCTGCGCGTCTCGCGGCGGCCGATCCGACCGTCGCGGCGATCGCGGGCGACCGCGCGGCCGCACACTACGGCTTGCAGATCGCGTTCTCGCTGATCCAGGACGATCCGCACAACCGCACGCGCTTCGTGATCATCGGCAAGCAGCCGGCCGGGCAGAGCGGTCACGACCAGACGTCGCTGATCGTGTCGGTGAAGAATGAACCGGGCGCCGTGTTCAAGCTGCTCGAGCCGCTCGCGCGGCACGGCGTGTCGATGACGCGCTTCGAGTCGCGTCCGGCGCGCGTCGGCACGTGGGAGTACTACTTCTACATCGACATCGAAGGGCACCGGGACGATGCGTCGGTTGCGGCCGCGCTCGCGGAACTCGGCCAGAAGGCCGCGTTCCTGAAGATACTCGGGTCGTATCCGCGCGCACGCTGATGCGTGGCGGCCCGTGGCCTGTTCGCGCAGGCGTTGCGGCCACGCGGGCAGGGCAGGCCGATCGGTGCTGCCGAAGGCGGGTTCGGGCGGCATCCGGCGCAGGTTGCGCCGGGTGCGGGCCCGTGGCCCGGAATCTGGAATTCCGCGTGCGGGGCGTCGTCCTGCGCGCGTAACTTGGCTCTAGTCGTGTCAGGCTTTGCATTCAACAAACTGGTCATCTTCGGCGTCGGCCTGATCGGCGGATCGCTGGCCCGCGCGCTGCGCGAGCGCGCGCCGGGCGGCGCGGGCGAGGTTGTCGGCGTGGGCCGTTCGCGTGCTTCGGTCGAGCGTGCGCTCGCACTCGGCGTGATCGACCGCGCGGCGGCGCTCGACGACGACGCGCAATTGCGCGACGCGCTGACGGGTGCCGATCTGGTGCTGCTGGCTGCACCTGTCGCGCAGACGGGCCCGCTGCTCGCGCGCATCGCGCCGTGGCTTGAAGCGGCGACGATCGTCACCGATGCAGGCAGCACCAAGTCCGATGTCGTTGCGGCCGCGCGCGAAGCGCTCGGCGCGCGGATCGCGCAGTTCGTGCCGGGTCACCCGATCGCCGGCCGCGAGTCGAGCGGCGTCGAGGCCGCGTTGCCGGATCTGTACGTCGGCCGCAACGTCGTGCTGTGCCCGCTGCCGGAGAACGCACCCGAATCCGTTGCGCGGATCGATGCGATGTGGCGTGCAACGGGCGCCGACGTGCGCACGATGAGCACGGAGCAGCACGATCGCGTATTCGCGTCGATCAGTCATCTGCCGCACGTGCTGTCGTTCGCGCTCGTCGAGCAGATCCTCGGCGAGGCCGACGCGGAACTGAAATTCTCGTACGCGGCGGGCGGCTTCCGCGATTTCACGCGCATCGCGGCGTCGAGCCCGGAGATGTGGCGCGACGTGTGCGTCGCGAACCGCGCGGCGCTGCTCGATGAGCTCGATGGCTACACGCGTGTGCTCACGCGGCTGCGCGCGGCGATCGACGCCGGCGACGGCGCGGCGCTCGAAGCGGTGTTCACGCGCTCGCGCGCTGCGCGCAAGGCATGGCAGGAGCGTGGCGGTACGCCCGCTGCCGAACCGGTCAAGAAATAACAGGACGATTCCCATGGACTATCTCGATCTCGGCCCGTACTCCAGCGCATCGGGCACCGTGCGCCTGCCCGGCTCGAAAAGCATTTCGAACCGCGTGCTGCTGCTCGCGGCGCTTGCCGAAGGCGAAACGACGATCACCAACCTGCTCGATTCCGACGACACGCGCGTGATGCTCGACGCACTCGGCAAGCTCGGCGTGAAGCTCGCGCGTGATGGCGACACCTGCGTCGTGGCGGGCACGCGCGGCGCATTCACCGCGAAGACGGCCGACCTGTTCCTCGGCAACGCGGGCACGGCCGTGCGGCCGCTGACCGCCGCGCTCGCGGTGAACGGCGGCGACTATCGCGTGCACGGCGTGCCGCGCATGCACGAGCGGCCGATCGGCGACCTCGTCGACGGTCTGAGGCAAGTCGGCGCGCAGATCGACTACGAGCTGAACGAAGGCTACCCGCCGCTGCGGATCAAGCCGGCGAACATTTCGGTCGACGCGCCGATCCGGGTGCGCGGCGACGTGTCGAGCCAGTTCCTCACGGCGTTGCTGATGACGCTGCCGCTCGTGAAGGCGAAGGACGGCAAGATCGTCGTCGAGGTCGATGGCGAGCTGATCTCGAAGCCGTACATCGACATCACGATCCGGCTGATGGAGCGCTTCGGCGTGACGGTCGAGCGCGACGGCTGGCAGCGCTTCGTCGTGCCGGCCGGCGTCCGCTATCGTTCGCCGGGGCGGATCATGGTCGAGGGCGATGCGTCTTCCGCGTCGTACTTTCTCGCGGCCGGCGCGCTCGGCGGCGGCCCGCTGCGCGTCGAAGGCGTGGGGCGAGCGAGCATCCAGGGCGATGTCGGCTTCGCGAACGCGCTGATGCAGATGGGCGCGAACGTGACGATGGGCGACGACTGGATCGACGTACGCGGCATCGGCCACGACCACGGCAAGCTCGAGCCGATCGACATGGACTTCAACCTGATCCCCGATGCGGCGATGACCATCGCGGTCGCGGCGCTGTTCGCGAACGGCACGAGCACGCTGCGCAACATCGCGAGCTGGCGCGTGAAGGAAACCGACCGCATCGCCGCGATGGCGACCGAGCTGCGCAAGGTCGGCGCGATCGTCGAGGAAGGCCCCGACTACCTCGTCGTCACGCCGCCGGAAAAGCTCACGCCGAACGCGGCGATCGACACGTACGACGATCACCGGATGGCGATGTGCTTCTCGCTCGTCAGCCTGGGCGGCGTGCCCGTGCGGATCAACGATCCGAAGTGCGTCGGCAAGACGTTCCCCGACTATTTCGACCGCTTCGCCGCGCTCGCCAAAGCCTGACCCCACTGTTCTGATGAAATCGACCCGACCCTTTCACCCGACTCCCGTCATCACGATCGACGGCCCGACTGCTTCCGGCAAGGGCACCGTCGCCGCGCTCGTCGCCGCGCATCTTGGCTTCCACCTGCTCGACAGCGGCGCGCTGTACCGGCTCGCCGCGCTCGCGAGCGTGCGCTATGGCATCGAGGCTGAGGACATCGACGCGCTGGTGAAGCTGATCGACGATCTCCACATCACGTTCCGCGAAGGCTGCGCGCAGCTCGACGGCGTCGATGTGTCGAACGACATCCGCGCCGAAGCGGTCGGCAACCGCGCGTCGGCGATCGCCGTGCACGGGCCGGTGCGCACCGCGCTCGTCGCGCGCCAGCGCGCGTTCCGCAAGACGCCGGGCCTCGTTGCGGACGGGCGCGACATGGGTACCGTGATCTTCCCGGACGCCGTGCTGAAGGTGTTCCTGACGGCCAGCGCCGAGGCGCGCGCGACCAGACGGCATAAGCAATTGATGCAAAAAGGTTTTTCTGCTAATATAGATGACTTGCTCCGGGATCTTCGTGAACGTGACGCGCGCGACAGCAATCGCGCGGCCGCGCCGCTTAAGCCCGCAGCAGATGCCAAGCTGCTCGACACATCGGCGCTTTCGGTCGATGAAGCGGTCGACCAGGTGCTGCAGTGGTACCGGGCGCTCGGCCAGCCGGCCTGAGAAGGCGGGCAGCGGTAGGTGTTCCGTGCGTAATTGCGGAGCGTGTTTCGAACCCTTAACCCCGTGTGGACCTCGATCTGGCCCTTTCAGCCTGCCATTCCGGCCGGCGTGGCACAGCGATCCATGCACAATCAGATTTTTATGTCCGACCTGCAAACCTCTACCCCGAATACTGAATCTTTCGCGGCTCTGTTCGAAGAGTCGCTGACCCGCCAAGACATGCGCGCCGGCGAAGTGATTTCCGCCGAAGTCGTGCGCGTCGACCACAACTTCGTGGTCGTCAATGCAGGCCTGAAGTCCGAGGCTTACATTCCGATCGAGGAATTCCTGAACGATCAGGGCGAGGTTGAGGTGCAGTCGGGCGATTTCGTGTCCGTCGCGATCGACGCACTCGAAAACGGCTACGGCGACACGATCCTGTCGCGCGACAAGGCGAAGCGCCTTGCATCGTGGCTGTCGCTGGAAAAGGCGCTCGACAACAACGAACTCGTCACCGGCACGATCACCGGCAAGGTGAAGGGCGGCATGACCGTGATGGTCAACGGCATCCGCGCGTTCCTGCCGGGTTCGCTGGTCGACACGCGTCCGGTCAAGGACACGACCCCGTACGAAGGCAAGACGCTCGAGTTCCGCGTGATCAAGCTCGATCGCAAGCGTAACAACGTCGTGCTGTCGCGTCGTGCAGTGATCGAAGCAACCCAAGGCGAAGAGCGCGCGAAGCTGCTCGAGACGCTGAAGGAAGGCGCGATCGTCAACGGCGTGGTCAAGAACATCACCGATTACGGCGCGTTCGTCGACCTCGGCGGCATCGACGGCCTGCTGCACATCACCGACATCGCATGGCGTCGTGTGCGTCACCCGAGCGAAGTCCTGTCGGTTGGCCAGGAAGTCACCGCGAAGATCCTCAAGTTCGACCAAGAGAAGAACCGCGTCTCGCTGGGCATCAAGCAACTGGGCGACGATCCGTGGGAAGGCATCTCGCGCCGTTACCCGTCGGGCACGCGCCTGTTCGGCAAGGTCACGAACATCACCGACTACGGCGCATTCGTCGAAGTGGAATCGGGCATCGAAGGCCTCGTCCACGTGTCGGAAATGGACTGGACCAACAAGAACGTTGCTCCGTCGAAGGTTGTCCAGCTGGGCGACGAAGTCGAAGTCATGGTCCTCGAGATCGACGAAGACCGTCGTCGTATCAGCCTCGGCATGAAGCAGTGCAAGCCGAATCCGTGGGATGACTTCAGCCGCAACTTCAAGAAGGGCGACAAGATCACGGGCGCAATCAAGTCGATCACCGACTTCGGCGTGTTCATCGGTCTGCCGGGCGGCATCGACGGCCTGGTCCACCTGTCGGACCTGTCGTGGAGCGAAGCTGGCGAAGAAGCGGTTCGCAAGTACAAGAAGGGCGACGAAGTCGAAGCAATCGTGCTCGGTATCGACGTCGAGAAGGAACGTATCTCGCTCGGCATCAAGCAGCTCGAAGGCGACCCGTTCAGCAACTACGTTGCAATGAACGACAAGGGCTCGATCGTCGACGGCGTCGTGAAGACGGTCGATGCGAAGGGTGCGGTCGTTACGCTGACGGGTGACATCGAAGGCTACCTGCGCGCGTCGGAAATCTCGCAGGATCGCGTCGAAGACGCACGCAACGTGCTGAAGGAAGGCGACAAGGTCAACGCGATGGTGATCAACATCGATCGCAAGTCGCGCGGCATCAACCTGTCGATCAAGGCGAAGGATTCGGCTGAACAACAGGAAGCGATCCGCGGCCTGCAGTCGGACTCCAGCGCTGCTGCGACCGGTACGACCAACCTCGGCGCGCTGCTGAAGGCGAAGCTCGACGGCCAGAACCAGTAAGCCTCACGAGGTCTGCTGAAGTATGACCAAATCCGAGTTGGTCGCGCAGCTGGCATCGCGATTTCCGCAACTTGTCCTCAAGGATGCGGATTTCGCGGTGAAAACGATGCTCGATGCGATGTCTGACGCCCTGGCGAAAGGGCATCGCATTGAAATTCGGGGTTTCGGCAGCTTTGGCCTCAACCGTCGCCCGGCGCGCGTCGGACGCAACCCGAAGTCAGGGGAGAAAGTGCAGGTGCCCGAGAAGTTCGTGCCGCACTTCAAGCCTGGCAAGGAATTGCGCGAACGCGTCGACGGCCGCGCCGGTGAACCGCTGAAGGCTGATGATCCGGACGACGAGCGTTAAGCGTCATCCGGTTTGCCCGGAACCTATCCGGCGAAGGCTGAAAAGAAAAGCGCCCCTTGCGGGCGCTTTTTTCATTTCCGGCGATCATCGCGCAACGGCGGCACGCAGGATCTGCGCAGCCGCGGAAACGCATCCTTTACAATACGGGTCGATTCGGTGCGACGAAGGGGAGTCGCGCGCCGCGGCAAACCTCAACAAAGAGAGGGCTTCATGAAGTTTATCGTCTGGCTGATCCGGGTATTGGTGTTCGTACTGCTGCTGGTGCTTGCGCTGGCCAATACGCAAACCGCGACGCTGAATTTCGTTGCCGGCTATTCATGGCAAGCGCCGCTGATCCTGATCGGCCTGGCGTTCTTCGCCGTGGGGCTGCTGGCCGGCTTGCTGTCCGCGCTGCCTTCGATCTTCCGCCTGCGTCTCGAGAACGGGCGCCTGAAGCGCGATCTGCGTGCGGCGCGCGAAACGCCGGCCGTCATCGACCAGCCGCCGATGCCGCCCGTCATTTAACACGGACGCCGCGCGGTCATCGCGCGGTTTTCGTCTCTGCTTCGATATTTCGCATGGATCTGGATTTCTGGTGGTTGCTCGCGATTCCGGTTGCGTTCGCGCTCGGTTGGGCGGCGTCACGCTATGACCTGAAGAATCTCCTGTCGGAGAGTGCCAACCTGCCGCGCTCGTATTTTCGCGGCCTGAATTTTCTGTTGAACGAACAACCCGACAAGGCGATCGATGCGTTCATCGAGGTCGCCAAGCTCGATCCCGAGACGGTCGAGCTGCACTTCGCGCTCGGCAACCTGTTTCGCCGCCGCGGCGAGACCGATCGCGCGATCCGCGTGCACCAGAACCTGCTGAGCCGCACGGACCTGCCGGTCAACGAGCGCGACCACGCGCTGTACGAGCTCGGCCAGGATTTCCTGAAGGCCGGGCTGCTCGATCGTGCCGAAGAGGCGTTTCACAAGCTCGCCGACGGCGATTACGCGCTCGGCGCGCAGCGGGCGCTGCTGACGATCTACGAGATCGAGAAGGACTGGAACAAGTCGATCGATACGGCGAAGCGCATCGAGTCGATGAGCGACAAGCCGCTTGGCGTCGAAATTGCCCAGTTCCACTGCGAACTCGCGCAGGACGCGCTGCAGCGAAAGAACGCGGCAGCGGCCGCCGAACAGCTGCGCCTGGCGCTGGCCGTGAACCCGCAGAACGTGCGCGCGACGGTGCTGTCCGGCGACGCGGCGGAAGCCGAGGGCAACCACGCGGCTGCGATCGAGCACTGGAAGCGCGTCGAGGCGCAGAATCCGGCGTATCTGCCGCTCGTCGCCGACAAGCTGATGAAGGCGTACGTCGCGCTCGGCAAGCATGCCGAAGGCGCCGAGCTGCTGATGGGGTATATCGACCGCTATCCGTCGAACGACCTGCTCGACATCGCGTACCAGCACATCGCTGGGTTGCGCGGCCAGGATGCCGCGCACACGCTCGCGCGCACGCAGATGGAGAAGTCTCCGAACCTGTCGGGGATGCTGCATCTGCTCGATGCGCAAATCGCCGCGGCCGACGAACCGCGTCGTAAGGAACTTGAAATGATGCGTGCGCTGATCAAGCAGCGCACGAAGAATCTGCCACGGTATACGTGCCAGAATTGCGGTTTCCGGGCACGGCTCTTCTATTGGCAGTGCCCCGGATGCAGCGGCTGGGAAACCTATGCGCCGCGCCGCGTCGAACCTGCGATGCCGGGCTGATCCCGGCGAGCGGAAACGCGCTGCGGTTGTCGCCGGGCTCGTCCCGGCGGCCAAGTTAGTCAATTACCGGGAAGTACCGGAACATCTATGAAAATCACCATCATCGGCACCGGCTATGTCGGTCTCGTCACGGGCGCCTGTCTCGCGGAGATCGGTCACGACGTCTTCTGTCTCGACGTCGATCAGCGCAAGATCGACATCCTGAACAACGGCGGGATGCCGATTCACGAACCGGGGCTGCTGGACATCATCGCGCGCAACCGCGCGGCGGGGCGCCTGCGCTTCTCGACCGATATCGAGGCGAGCGTCGCGCACGGCGAGATCCAGTTCATCGCCGTCGGCACGCCGCCCGACGAGGACGGCTCGGCCGACCTGCAGTACGTGCTCGAAGCCGCACGCAACATCGGCCGCCACATGACGGGCTTCAAGGTGATCGTCGACAAGTCGACAGTGCCGGTCGGCACCGCGCAGCGCGTGCGCGGCGTGGTCGACGAGGCGCTTGCCGCCCGCGGTCTGGCAGGCAGCGTCGCGCATCGCTTCTCGGTCGTGTCGAACCCGGAGTTCCTGAAGGAAGGCGCCGCGGTCGAAGACTTCATGCGTCCGGACCGGATCATCATCGGCGTCGACGACGACGAGACGGGCACGATCGCGCGCGAGAAGATGAAGAAGCTTTACGCGCCGTTCAATCGCAACCACGAGCGCACGATCTACATGGACGTGCGTTCGGCCGAATTCGCGAAATATGCGGCGAACGCGATGCTCGCCACGCGCATCTCGTTCATGAACGAGATGTCGAATCTGGCCGACAAGGTCGGCGCCGACATCGAGGCCGTGCGCCGCGGGATCGGCTCCGATCCGCGCATCGGCTATCACTTCCTGTACGCCGGCGTCGGCTACGGCGGCTCGTGCTTCCCGAAGGACGTCCAGGCGCTGATTCGCACGGCCGGCGAGAACGGCCAGCCGCTGCGCATCCTGGAGGCCGTCGAGGCGGCCAACTATGCGCAGAAGGACGTGCTGATCAGCAAGATCGAGCAGCGCTTCGGCGCCGACCTGACCGGCCGCGAGTTCGCGGTCTGGGGCCTGGCGTTCAAGCCGAACACCGACGACATGCGCGAGGCGCCGAGCCGTCGCCTGATCGCCGCGCTGCTCGAACGCGGCGCGACCGTGCGTGCGTACGATCCGGTCGCGGTCGACGAGGCGCGGCGCGTGTTTGCGCTCGATTTCGGCACCGATCCGGACGCGCTGACGCGGCTGCATCTCGTCGAGACGCAGGACATCGCCGTGACGGGCGCGGACGCGCTCGTGATCGTGACCGAGTGGAAGGAATTCCGGAGCCCCGACTTCACGCGCCTGAAGGCCGAACTGAAGGCGCCGGTGATCTTCGACGGTCGCAACCTCTATGAGCCGGATGCGATGGCCGAACTGGGCATCGACTACTACGCGATCGGCCGGCCGTATGTCGATCCCCAGTCGTCCACCCGTGGCTGACCACACGATGAATACTCTCCGCGAAGTCGTTCCGGTGCCGCGCGAGCAGATCGCGCGCTCGCGCGTGCTTGTCGTCGGCGACGTGATGCTCGACCGTTACTGGTTCGGCAACGTCGATCGCATTTCGCCTGAGGCACCGGTGCCGGTCGTGCACGTGCAGCGTCAGGAAGAGCGCCTCGGCGGTGCGGCCAACGTCGCACGCAACGCCGTGACGCTCGGCGGCCAGGCCGGATTGCTGTGCGTCGTCGGTTGTGACGAACCCGGCGAGCGGATCGTCGAGCTGCTCGGCAGCAGCGGCGTGACGCCGCATCTCGAGCGCGACCCGGCGCTGCCGACCACGATCAAGCTGCGCGTGCTCGCGCGCCAGCAGCAACTGCTGCGCGTCGACTTCGAGGCGATGCCGACGCACGAGGTGCTGCTCGCGGGGCTCGCGCGCTTCGATGCGCTGCTGCCGCAGCACGACGTCGTGCTGATGTCGGATTACGCGAAAGGCGGCCTGACGCACGTCACGACGATGATCGAGAAGGCGCGTGCGGCCGGCAAGTCCGTCCTCGTCGACCCGAAGGGCGACGACTGGGCACGCTATCGCGGCGCGTCGCTGATCACGCCGAATCGCGCTGAACTGCGCGAAGTGGTCGGGCAGTGGAAGTCGGAAGACGATCTGCGCGCGCGCGTCGCGAAGCTGCGCGCGGAACTCGACATCGACGCGCTGCTGCTCACGCGTTCGGAGGAAGGGATGACGCTGTTTTCCGCCACCGGCGAACTGCACGCCCCGGCGCTCGCGCGCGAGGTGTTCGACGTGTCGGGCGCGGGCGATACCGTGATTGCAACGGTCGCGACGATGCTCGGCGCGGGCGTGCCGCTCGTCGACGCCGTCGTGTTCGCGAATCGCGCGGCGGGCATCGTGGTCGGCAAGCTCGGGACGGCCACGGTGGACTACGACGAACTGTTTCACTGAGCGCATGCGGTGGCGCGACGAGCGCGCCGCACGCATGGCTCGCACTTTTCAGGCAGGACGATCATGACCCTCATCGTCACCGGCGCAGCCGGTTTTATCGGCGCGAACATCGTCAAGGCGCTCAACGAGCGCGGCGAAACGCGCATCATCGCAGTCGACAACCTGACGCGTGCGGACAAGTTCCGGAATCTCGTCGATTGCGAGATCGACGACTATCTGGACAAGACGGAATTCGTCGAACGTTTCGCGCGCGGCGATTTCGGCAAGGTACGCGCGATTTTCCACGAAGGCGCCTGTTCGGACACGATGGAAACCGACGGCCGCTACATGATGGACAACAACTTCCGCTACAGCCGCGCGGTGCTCGACGCCTGCCTCGCGCAGGGCACGCAGTTCCTGTACGCGTCGTCGGCCGCGACCTACGGCGGATCGACGCGCTTCGTCGAGGAGCGCGAGGTCGAGGCGCCGCTGAACATCTACGGCTATTCGAAGTTCCTGTTCGACCAGGTGATCCGTCGCGTGCTGCCGACCGCGAAGAGCCAGATCGCCGGCTTCCGCTATTTCAACGTGTACGGCCCGCGCGAGACGCACAAGGGGCGCATGGCGTCGGTCGCGTTCCACAACTTCAACCAGTTCCGTGCGGAAGGCAAGGTGAAGCTGTTCGGCGAGTACAACGGCTATGCACCGGGCGAGCAGACGCGCGACTTCGTGTCGGTCGAGGACGTGACGAAGGTGAACCTGTTCTTCTTCGATCATCCGGAGAAGTCGGGCATCTTCAACCTCGGCACCGGCCGTGCGCAGCCGTTCAACGATATCGCGTCGACGGTCGTGAACACGCTGCGTGCGCTCGACAACCAGCCGCCGCTGACACTCGCGCAGCAGGTCGAGCAAGGGCTGATCGAATACGTGCCGTTCCCCGACGCACTGCGCGGCAAGTACCAGTGCTTCACGCAGGCCGATCAGACGAAGCTGCGCGCGGCCGGTTACGACGCACCGTTCCTGACCGTGCAGGAAGGCGTCGATCGCTATGTGCGTTGGCTATCTGGCCAGGTTTAAACGGAAGCGTTGCATCGATAGACTGGGTCTCACGGTCGGCAGCCGCCGGCCGTTTTTCATCGGAGATCCAGCACATGATCAGGAAATGGTTGGCCGCAGCGGCAATGCTCGGCACGATCGCGTCGGCCTGGGCGGCCGTTGACGTCAACACCGCGAACGAGGATGCGCTCGTCGGCATCAAGGGCATCGGCCTGGCACGGGCGAAGGCGATTCTCGACGAACGCGGCGCACGCGGTCCGTTCAAGAATGCGGAAGATCTCGCGTCGCGCGTGAAAGGCATGGGCGGCCATACCGTCGAGCGGCTTCAGCGGGAAGGCCTGACGGTCGGTGCGGCCGGCACGGGTGCCACGCCGCCCGCACCGGGCAAGCCGCCCGGCAAGCCCGCGGCCCCACCTGCCCGCACGGCACAGAAGTAACGCGACGCGCGCGACCGACAACGAGCTCCTTCAGTCGCCGTCATTGCGACGGCTTCCCGCGGCATGCCGCGGGTTTTTTGCGTGGGCGCGGTGTAGGCGGCGGCGTGTTGCACGGCACGCGTATTCCATCGTCGCAATGGGGTTGCCGGCGTGAGCAGCGGTGCTGGTTTACAATCGATCGATTGATCGGCCTCGTACTCACGGTATCTCCATGGCTTACAAAACTATCGAAGACACGATCGGCAATACGCCGCTCGTCCAACTGGTCCGCTTGCCGGACGATGAAATTCGCGCGCGCAACAACGTGGTGCTCGCGAAGCTCGAAGGCAACAATCCGGCGGGTTCCGTGAAGGATCGTCCGGCACTGTCGATGATCAGCAAGGCCGAGGCGCGCGGGCGCATCAAGCCCGGCGATACGCTGATCGAGGCGACGAGCGGCAATACGGGTATCGCACTTGCGATGGCAGCGGCGATCCGCGGCTACAAGATGGTGCTGATCATGCCGGAGGACCTGTCGGTCGAGCGCCGCCAGAGCATGGCTGCCTACGGCGCCGAAATCATCCTGACGCCGGTGAAGGGCGGGATGGAGCTGGCACGCGATCTCGCGGACCAGATGCAGCGCGAAGGCAAGGGCGTGATCCTCGACCAGTTCGCGAACCCCGACAATCCGATTGCGCACTACGAAGCGACCGGCCCGGAAATCTGGCGCGATACCGAAGGGCGCATCACGCACTTCGTGTCGGCCATGGGCACGACGGGCACGATCATGGGCACGTCGCACTATCTGAAGGAACAGAATCCGGCAATCGAGATCGTCGGTGCGCAGCCGGAAGACGGTTCGCGCATTCCCGGCATCCGCAAGTGGCCGGAAGCGTACATGCCGACCATCTTCGATCGCAGCCGCGTCGACCGCGTCGAGAGCGTGAGCCAGGCCGCGGCGGAAACGATGGCGCGCCGGCTCGCGTCGGTCGAAGGCATCTTCGCGGGCATTTCGTCGGGCGGCGCATGTGAAGTCGCGATGCGCATCGCGCGTCAGGTCGAGAATGCGACGATCGTGTTCATCATCTGCGATCGCGGCGACCGCTACCTGTCCACGGGCGTGTTTCCTGCCTGAACGCAGGCAGGTGCGCGCAACGCGCGTGCGATAAAAAAAGCGCCGCTAGTGCGGCGCTTTTTCTTTGAGCGGTTGGTGCTTATTGCGATTCGGTGTCGGCGGTGGCCGGCTGAAGTGCGCCGCTCGCTTCCATCTGCGCCTTCACCGCCTCGCCAAGCTGGTACACGGTGAGCGCGTAGAAGAAGCTGCGGTTGTAGCGCGTCAGCACATAGAAATTCTTGAGGCCGAGCATGTACTCGGTCGCACGCCCCGGCGACGGCAGGTCGACCACCGTCACGGGGGTACCGCCTTCGGTCGTGATGTTGACCGTCGGCTCGTTCAGCGTCATGCCCGCGCGCAGCAGTTGCGACAGCGCCCAGTGCGGTTCGGGCTGGCCGTCGGCGGCGGCCTGGGCGATCCCCAGGCTGCCCGTGTCGGGCGTGATCTGCCAGACCACCGGGCGGTCGGTTTCCCAGCCGTGCTGCTTCAGGTAGTTCGCGACGCTGCCGATCGCATCGACGGGACTGCTGCGCAGGTCGACATGGCCCGTGCCGTCGAAGTCCACCGCGTATTCGCGGATGCTGCTCGGCAGGAACTGTGGAATCCCGATCGCGCCTGTATACGAGCCGAGCACGGTGGTCGGGTCGAGCTGGTTGTCGCGCGTCCAGACCAGGAAATCCTCGAGGTTCTTGCGGAACGTCGCCTGGCGGCTGTCGCGATTCGGCGTATCCGGATAGTCGAACGTGAGCGTCGTCAGCGCGTCGAGCACGCGGAAATTGCCCATGTAGCGGCCGTAGATCGTCTCGACGCCGATGATGCCGACGATCACCTCGGGCGGCACGCCGAATTGCTCGGACGCGCGCTGCAGCGTTGCCTGGTTCGCCTTCCAGAATTTCACGCCCGCGTTGATGCGGATCGGCTCGATGAAGCGCGAGCGGTAGACGCGCCAGTTCTTGACCGTCGGCGACGGGGCCGGCTTCACGAGCTTGACCGCTGTCGCCGAATAGCTGATGCGCGAGAACAGCGCATGCAAGCTGGCGGAGTCGAAGCCGTTGCGGCTGACCATCTCGTCGATGAACGCATCGACCTTCGCGTTGTTCGCGTAACGCTGCGGAACAATTTCCTCTTCGAAGGTCTGGCCTGGCGGCGTCGGCTGCTGCGGCTGGGCCTGCGCGACGAGCTTGCCCGTGGACTTCGCGGGTTGCGTCTGCGCGCCGGCAGGCGCGGTGCCGAGGGCCGCGACCACAGCGGCCGCGACGAGCGGCACGCGAGTACGGAACAGCGCGGAGAGAAGGGCGGCAGGCTTGCTGGAATTCATGTCGAAGCGGGCGGACAAGGCGATTGGGTTCGGCGCAGTATACCCGACGGATCCGGCGCGCCGGGGCGTGGCGGGCCCCCGTTGTGGTAAGTTAGCGGCGAATTCGCGGCAGACGATGGACATCATTGATGGAGACCTGCGGCGCACCGTGCGCCGCGGATGACAGCTTATGGCAACCGCTTTCTATACGCACCCCGACTGCATGCTGCACGAGATGGGGGAATGGCATCCGGAATGCCCGGCCCGCCTGTCGGCGATCCAGGACCAACTGATCGCGAGCCGCATCGACGACCTGATCGTGCACGAAACCGCGCCGTTCGCGAGCGAGGTGGCGCTGGGCCGGGTGCATACGCAGGCGCATATCGACTACATCCGGAGCATGACGCCGGTCGACGGTTACGTCGAGATCGATCCCGATACGCTGATGAACCGCGATACGTGGCGTGCGGCGCTGCGCGCGGCCGGTGCCGCGATCGCGGCGACCGACGCGGTGATCGAAGGCCGCTATGCGAATGCGTTCTGCGGCGTGCGCCCGCCTGGCCACCATGCGGAGCCCGCGCGTGCGATGGGTTTCTGCTTCTTCAACAACGTCGCGATCGCCGCGCGGCACGCGCTCGACGTACACGGTCTGGAGCGCGTGGCGATCATCGATTTCGACGTGCATCACGGCAACGGCACCGAGGCCGCATTCGCGAATGACGAGCGCGTGCTGATGTGCAGCTTCTTCCAGCATCCGCTGTACCCGTTCACGGGCGCCGATCACCAGGCGCCGAACATGGTCAACCTGCCGATGCCCGCGCGCAGCAACGGGATGGCGATCCGCGAAGCCGTCGACATGTTCTGGCTGCCGCGCCTCGATGCGTTCAAGCCGCAGATGCTGTTCGTGTCGGCGGGTTTCGATGCGCATCGCGAGGACGATATCGGCAACCTCGGCCTCGTCGAAGCCGACTTCGAATGGCTGACCGCGCAGATCGTCGACGTGGCGCGCCGGCATGCGCAGGGCCGCATCGTGAGCTGCCTCGAAGGCGGCTACAACCTGTCCGCGCTCGGGCGCAGCGTCGTCGCACACCTGCGCGTACTGGCCGGGATCTGATTGCCGATTGACCGGCCGGGCCGGGCGCGCTCAGCGCGCCGGCACGCGTGCGTGAATCCACGCGATCAACGCGTCGATCACGCGATCGCGTTCGAGATCGTTCATCGTTTCGTGAAAGCCGCCTTCGTATAGCGTCAGCGTGCGATCGGGCGAGCCGACGCGCGTGCCGAACGCCCGGCTGCCGTCGGGCTCGGTCAGCTTGTCCTCGGTCCCGTGATAGACGAGCACCGGAACGCGCAGCCCGCCGCGGCCGCTTTCGATGCGCGCCATCGCGTCGAGAATCTCCGCGCCAGTGCGCGCGGGCACCGCGCCGTGATGCACGAGCGGATCAGCACGATTGGCCGCGACGATGGCCGGATCGCGCGACAGCAGTGCTGCATCGATCCTGATGGCGGGGAAGGTCGGCCAGACGCGGCTGATGACGCGGCTCACCGCGAGCATCCAGCGTGGCACGTCGCGCCCCGGCGCGAGCGCCGGGCTCGACAGCACGAGGCCTGTCAACGCGTGGCCGCGCGTCGGCGCGCGTTCGATCGCGTACAGCGCCGAGACCGCGCCACCCATGCTGTGCCCCATCAGGAACAGCGGCGAATTGCCGCGCGCCGCTTCGGCGACCAGCGCATCCGCATCGTTCAGGTAGCCGTCGAAGCGCTCGACCCACGCGCGCTTGCCGGGTGACTGGCCGTGCCCGCGCAGGTCGATCGCGAGCACGTCGATGCCGGCCGCATTCAGCCGGCCGGCGAGTGCGGCATAGCGCCCCGCGTGTTCGGCAAGACCGTGAACGAGCGCGATCGTCGCGCGCGGCGGCGTGGAGCCGTCGCCGGCGGCCCACCGGTACGATGCCAGTTCGAGCCCGTCCGCGGTACGCAGCCGGCCCATGGTCGGCGCGGGCGGCGACGAAGGCGCCGGTCCGGCGGTGGCGGGTGCGGCGGCCGGCGTAGTGGTGGCGGTCATCTGGCGTGTCCCCTGTTAGTTGGCATGTGTGTTCCGGATCATAGTCGCGGCACCGTCGCGGCGCGCCAGCGGTGCTCCTCTAATTTCGTGCGGTTATGAAAAGATCGAAATCGATTATTAAGGGGAATGAGGGGTTTGCGGTAAAATCGACGGTTATTCCAGATGCATCGGCGGCCGACTGGCGGGCCAACTCGCCAGCCGGGCCGCCGTTTTGTTTACATGATCGAATTACGCAATCTTTCGCAGCGATTTCCCGGGCCGGGTGGCTGGGTCGAGGCGCTGCGCAACATCAACCTGACGATTCCGCAGGGTGAGGTGTTCGGCATCATCGGCCGAAGCGGCGCCGGCAAGAGCACGCTCGTGCGCACCATCAACCTGCTCACGCGGCCGACCGAAGGCAATGTCGTCGTCGGCGGGCGCGATCTCACGCTGCTGCCGGCCGGCGCGCTGCGCGAGGCGCGCCGCGAGATCGGCATGATCTTCCAGCACTTCAACCTGCTGTCGTCGCGCACGGTGTTCGACAACGTCGCGCTGCCGCTCGAACTGGCCGGCGCAAGCCGTGCCGAGATCGAGGCTGCCGTGCTGCCGCTGCTCGACCTCGTCGGGCTGTCCGCGCAGAAGGATCGCTATCCGTCGCAGATCAGCGGCGGGCAGAAGCAGCGCGTCGGCATCGCCCGCGCGCTCGCGAGCCGGCCGAAGGTGCTGCTGTCGGACGAAGCGACGTCCGCGCTCGATCCCGAGACCACGCGCTCGATCCTCGACCTGCTGAAGCGCATCAACCGTGAGCTCGGCCTGACGATCGTGCTGATCACGCACCAGATGGAAGTGATCAAGCAGGTGTGCGATCGCGTCGCGGTGCTCGATGCGGGGCGCGTGGTCGAGGAGGGCCGCGTGATCGACGTGTTCCTGCAGCCGCATCACGAAGTGACGCGCGCGCTGATCGGCGACGTGATCGCGCAGGAATTGCCGCCCGCGCTGAAGGTGCGCGTGGCCGAGCGGCTGAAGACGGGCAGCGGGCATTTGCTGCGGCTCGCGTTCACGGGCTCGGGTGTCGACCAGCCGATCCTGTCGGAGACGATTCGCCGGTACGAACTCGATTTCAACATCCTGCATGGCCAGATCGACGAGATCCAGGGGCAGGCATTCGGTTCGCTCGCGGTCCTCGCTGGCGGCGAGCCGGGCAAGGTCGGGCAGGCGCTCGCGTTCCTGCGCGAGCAAGGTGTGGTGGTAGAGGAGCTTTCGTATGTTGAGTGAGATGTTCGATATGTTCGTGCAGTCGTTTTGGGAGACGCTGATCATGGTCGGCATCTCCGGAGTGGTCGGCGCGCTCGTCGGCCTGCCGCTCGGCGTGCTGCTCTACCTGACCGACCGCCAGGGCGTGCTGCAGAATCTCGCGGTGAATCGCGTGCTCGGCGGCATCGTGAATGCCGTCCGCTCGACGCCGTTCATCATCCTGCTGGTCGCGGTGATTCCGTTTACGCGGCTCGTTACGGGGTCGTCGATCGGCACGGCCGCGGCGGTCGTGCCGCTGACGCTCGCGGCCGCGCCGTTCATCGCGCGTCTCGTCGAGACGGCGTTGCGCGAAGTCGACCGCGGGCTGATCGAGGCTGCGCAATCGATGGGCGCGACCACGTCGCAGATCGTCTTCAAGGTGCTGCTGCCCGAGTCGCTGCCGGGCGTCGTCGCGGGCCTGACGATCACGTTCGTGTCGCTGGTCGGCTATTCGGCGATGGCGGGCGCGATTGGCGGTGGCGGCCTCGGCGATCTCGGGATCCGCTATGGTTACCAGCGCTATCTGCCCGAAGTGATGTGGACGGTGGTCGCGATCCTGATCGTGTTCGTGCAGATCGTGCAGTCGTTCGGCGACTGGCTCGTCCGCCGGCTGAGCCACAAGTAAAACAAGATTGATCCGTCAGGGGACTCTCGATGCAACGACGCTTCATGCTGAAATTCGCGGCGGCACTGGGCGCGGCCGCGCTGTTCGCGGGCGCGCAAGCGCAGGCCGAAACCATCAAGGTGGGCGTGACGGGCGGGCCGCACGCGCAGATCATGGAAGCGGTGAAGAAGGTCGCGGCGAAGAGCGGCCTCGACATCCGCATCGTCGAATTCTCCGATTACGTGCAGCCGAACGCCGCGCTTGCGTCGGGCGACCTCGATGCGAACAGCTACCAGCACGATCCGTATCTGCAGGCGCAGGTGAAGGATCGCGGCTATAAGCTGGTCAAGGTTGCGGATACCGTCACGTTTCCGATGGGCATCTATTCGAAGCGCGTGAAGTCGCTGGCAGAACTGAAGCCGGGCGCACGCATCGCGGTCCCGAACGATCCGACCAATGGCGGCCGTGCGCTGCTGTTGCTGCAGAAGCAGGGCCTGCTGAAGCTGCGCGCGGACGCGGGGCTGAAGGCGACGCCGCTCGATATCGTCGACAATCCGCGCAAGCTGAAGATCGTCGAACTCGATGCGGCGCAGATTCCGCGCTCGCTCGGTGACGTCGACGCGGCTGCGATCAATACCAACTACGCGATGGAAGCGGGGTTGAAACCGAAACAGGACGCGATCGCGATCGAGGGCCCGAACGGGCCGTACGCGAACATCCTCGCGATCCGCGAGGCGGACCGGAACAAGCCGTGGGTCGCGAAACTGGTCGCGGCCTACCATTCGGCCGAGGTGAAGCAGTTCATCGAAGGCAAGTTCGGCGGCGCGGTCATTGCCGCCTGGTAACAGGCGAAGCACGGGACGCCCGGCGAGATTAGAGTCGATGATCGAAAACCCGGGCTTTGCGTCCGGGTTTTTTCTCTTTTAAAATAGAACGACCGTTCGCTATCATTGGCGCGTCGCCAAGAAGCGGTATCCTCGACAACCACGAAGGTTGGGTCCGCTTGGCCGCGCAGTCATGAGGCCTCGCTATAGAATGGCCTCTGGTCGTATTCGTAACTTTGGAGCGTGTGCATGAAAATCCTGGTGCCAGTGAAAAGAGTGGTCGATTACAACGTGAAGGTCCGCGTGAAGTCGGACAACACGGGCGTCGACATCGCGAACGTGAAGATGTCGATGAACCCGTTCGACGAAATCGCTGTTGAAGAAGCCGTGCGCCTGAAGGAAGCGGGCGTGGCGACCGAAGTGATCGCCGTATCGGTAGGCGTCGCGCAAGCGCAGGAAACGCTGCGTACGGCGCTGGCGATCGGCGCGGATCGCGCGATCCTCGTCGAGTCGAACGACAGCGTCGAGCCGCTGGGCGTCGCGAAGATCCTGAAGGCGCTGGTCGACAAGGAACAGCCGCAACTGGTGATCCTCGGCAAGCAGGCAATCGACGACGATTCGAACCAGACGGGCCAGATGCTGGCTGCGCTGGCAGGCCTGCCGCAAGCGACGTTCGCATCGAAGGTCACGGTGGCTGACGGTAAAGCAACGGTTGCACGCGAAGTCGATGGCGGTGCGGAAACGCTGTCGCTGACGCTGCCGGCCGTGATCACGACCGACCTGCGCCTGAACGAGCCGCGTTACGTGACGCTGCCGAACATCATGAAGGCGAAGAAGAAGCCGCTGGAAACCGTGAAGCCGGAAGACCTGGGTGTCGACGTCGCGCCGCGTCTGAAGACGCTGAAGGTGGTCGAGCCGCCGAAGCGCGCAGCCGGCGTGAAGGTGCCGGACGTGAAGACGCTGGTCGAGAAGCTGAAGACCGAAGCCAAGGTGCTGTAAGAGGGAGCGGAAAGAAATGACGATTCTGGTGATTGCAGAACACGACAACGCGTCGATCAAGGCCGCGACGCTGAACACGGTGGCGGCGGCGGCGAAGATCGGCGGCGACATTCACGTGCTGGTCGCGGGCCACAACGCGCAAGGCGCAGCCGACGCGGCAGCGAAGATCGCAGGTGTGTCGAAGGTCCTCCTGGCCGACGCGCCGCAACTCGAAGCGGGCCTCGCGGAAAACGTCGAAGCGACCGCGTTGAACATCGCGAAGGACTACTCGCACATCCTCGCGCCGGCGACGGCCTACGGCAAGAACATCGCGCCGCGCATCGCCGCGAAGCTGGACGTCGCGCAGATCTCGGACATCACGGCAGTCGATTCGGCCGACACGTTCGAGCGCCCGATCTACGCGGGCAACGCGATCGCGACGGTGCAGTCGAGCGATCCGATCAAGGTCATCACGGTGCGTGCAACGGGTTTCGATCCGGTGGCAGCGGAAGGCGGCAGCGCATCGGTCGACAAGATCGAAGCGGCAGCTGATGCAGGCAAGTCGCAGTTCGTGAGCCGTGAAGTGACGAAGCTGGACCGTCCGGAACTGACGAGCGCAAGCATCATCGTGTCGGGCGGCCGCGGTCTGGGCAGCGGCGAGAACTACACGAAGGTGCTGGAGCCGCTGGCGGACAAGCTGAGCGCGGCGCTGGGTGCCTCGCGCGCGGCAGTCGACGCGGGCTACGTGCCGAACGACTATCAGGTCGGCCAGACCGGCAAGATCGTCGCACCGCAGCTGTACATCGCGGTCGGCATCTCGGGTGCGATTCAGCATCTGGCCGGCATGAAGGATTCGAAGGTGATCGTCGCGATCAACAAGGATCCGGAAGCCCCGATCTTCAGCGTGGCCGATTACGGCCTCGTCGGCGATCTGTTCGCGCTCGTGCCGGAGCTCGTAGCCGAGCTCGGCTAAAGCAGTGTGACGCTTCGGCGGTAAGCACACGAGAAGAGGGGCGCCACGAGCGCCCCTTTTTTTCGCCATCGACAGAGGGGGAAGAGGGTGACACCTCATGAACCATCACGCCGCTGACCGGCATGACAACGCGATTCGATGAAATGAAAAGGCGCCCCGAGGGGCGCCGTTCTTTTTGATGCCGGCCGCTTGCACGGCTGCGGGCTGTGGCTTATGCGTACGCCGGGCGCGTCTCGCCGGCCACGTCCTTCAGGTAACGATGCACCGACAGGTCGTCGGCCTGGATCGCGGGCATCTTGCCCGAGATCAGGTCCGCGAGCAGCTGGCCCGAGCCGCACGACATCGTCCAGCCGAGCGTGCCGTGGCCGGTGTTCAGGAACAGGTTCGACACCGGCGTACGGCCGACGATCGGCGTGCCGTCCGGCGTCATCGGGCGCAGGCCCGTCCAGAACGTTGCCTTCG
This sequence comes from Burkholderia sp. AU31652, assembly GCF_002223155.1. Taxonomy (NCBI): domain Bacteria; kingdom Pseudomonadati; phylum Pseudomonadota; class Betaproteobacteria; order Burkholderiales; family Burkholderiaceae; genus Burkholderia; species Burkholderia sp. AU31652. Next base: position 592,434 of record NZ_NKFG01000003.1, read on the forward strand.
ACGTGTCGCCGCCGCCCGGGAACAGGTCGTTCACGCACATTTCAAGCGTTTCGCGGCGCGCGGCACGCAGCTTCTTGTCGAAGCCGACGATTTCCGCCATGCCGCCGACGCGGATGCGCTGGTCGAAACGCGTGATCGCGATCTTGTAGGTCTCGTCGAGCACGGTCGACACGGGCGCGGCCGCTTCGTTGACGATCGGCGCGGTGATCGAATAGCCCTTCAGCGGATAGACGGGGATCTTCATCAGGTTCGAGATGAAGCTCGTCGAGTACGAGCCGAGCGCGACGACGTACGCGTCCGCGCGCACCGTTTCGCTGCCGCACTGCACGCCGGCGATCTTGCCGCCCGCGATCGCGAGCGCATCGATCGGCGTGTTGTAGCGGAACTTCACGCCAAGCGATTCGGCGAGCGCGGCAAGGCGCGTCGTGAACAGCTGGCAGTCGCCCGTTTCGTCACCCGGCAGGCGCAGGCCGCCCGTCAGCTTGTGCGAGACGGCGGCAAGCGCCGGTTCGGCTTTCTTCAGGTCGGCCGGCGACAACAGTTCGAACGGCACGTTCGCTTCCTGAAGCACGGCGATGTCCTTCGCCGCGCCGTCGAGTTGCTGCTGCGTGCGGAACAGTTGCAGCGTGCCACCCGTGCGGCCTTCGTACTGGATGCCGGTATCGGCGCGCAGTGCCTGCAGGCAGTCGCGGCTGTATTCGGCGAGGCGGACCATGCGGCCCTTGTTGACCGCGTAGCGCTCGGCCGTGCAGTTGCGCAGCATCTGATACATCCACTGGAGCTGGAAGCGCGTGCCGTCGAGGCGGATCGCGAGCGGCGCGTGCTTTTCGAACATCCACTTGACGGCCTTCAGCGGCACGCCGGGTGCGGCCCACGGCGCGGCATAGCCGGGGGAGATCTGGCCTGCGTTCGCGAAGCTCGTCTCGAGCGCCGGGCCGGCTTCCCGGTCGATCACCGTGACTTCATGGCCGGCGCGCGCGAGGTAATACGCGCTTGCCACGCCCACCACACCGCTGCCCAGAATGACGACTCGCATAGCTGCTCCAGATGGAAGGGACCAGATCGAGGCCGGGCGCACCTGCGTCTCCGTGTAACCTCTAGCTGATCTAGTTTTTTGCGCTATGGTATTGTCGAATGTGTAGGTTTTGTTATCGTATTTTTCAGGTTTTCAGCATAAACAAATGAGAACGCAACGTCAGCCCGTACGCTCGCTCGACAAGCTCGATCGACGCATCCTGAAACTGCTGCAGGACGACGGTCGGATGGCGATGAAAGACCTTGCGGAACAGGTTGGACTGACCGTGACGCCGTGTATCGAGCGCGTGCGGCGCATGGAGCGGGATGGCGTGATCACCGGTTATCACGCACGGGTCGACCCGCACCAGCTGGATGCCGCGCTGCTGGTGTTCGTCGAGATCACGCTCGGCCACAAGGGCGGCAACATGTTCGAGCAATTCCGCCGCGAAGTGATGAAGATCGACGAGGTGCTCGAGTGCCACCTCGTGTCCGGTGATTTCGACTACCTGATCAAGGCGCGGATCGGCGAGATGGCCGACTACCGGAAGCTGCTCGGCGACATCCTGCTGCAGCTGCCCGGCGCCGTGCAGTCGAAGAGCTATGTCGTGATGGAAGAAATCAAGGAGACGCTGACGATCGCGGTGGGCGACTGACGCGCCTGCGGCGGGCCGTCGGGCCCTTTATCCCGCCCTTGGCATGCTGCACCCAATACTGTATAAATATACAGTATTGGGTGCAGGCGAATGGGTGGGCACATGGACGATCGATCCGACAACGAATTTCCGATAGCGCCGCCCGTGCCCCGCAAGGGGCGCGGCGCGGTCGACAACCTGCAGGGGCGATACGAGATCGCGCAGCGCGAAGCGGTCGACGACGGCTGGGCACACGAGTCGGACGATACCGATTTCCCCGCGCCGCTGCGCACGCAAGTCTTCGAGGAGCGTGCGAAGAGCATCCTGACGCACAACCAGTCGCCCGACATTCCATTCAGCGTATCGCTCAATCCGTATCGCGGCTGCGAGCACGGTTGCATCTACTGCTTCGCGCGGCCGACGCACAGTTATCTCGGCCTGTCGCCGGGGCTCGATTTCGAAAGCCGCATCTATGCGAAGGTCAATGCGGCCGAACTGCTCGAGCGCGAGATTTCACGCAAGCGCTACGTGCCGGAGCCGATCGCGCTCGGCGTCAACACCGACGCCTACCAGCCGGTCGAGCGCGACCTGCGCATCACGCGCAGCGTGATCCAGGTGATGCACGATCGCGGGTTGCCGTTCGCCGCGATCACGAAATCGTCGCTGATCGAGCGTGATCTCGACCTGCTCGCACCGATGGCCGAACGCGGGCAGGTGATGGCGGCGGTCACGATCACGACACTCGATGCCGATCTCGCGCGCACGCTCGAGCCGCGCGCGGCAACGCCGGCGCGCCGGTTGCGTACGATTCGTGCGCTGAGCGAGGCGGGTGTGCCGGTCGGCGTGAGCATTGCCCCGATGATTCCGTTCGTCACCGAGCCCGACATGGAGCGCGTGCTCGAGGCGTGCGCGGAAGCCGGCGCGACGCATGCGAGCTACATCATCCTGAGGCTGCCGTGGGAAGTCGCGCCGCTGTTCAAGAACTGGCTTGCCGCGCATTTTCCCGATCGCGCGGAGCGCGTGATGAATCGCGTGCGCGACATGCGCGGCGGGAAGGACTACGACTCGGATTTCTCGAAACGGATGAAGGGCGAGGGGATCTGGGCCGACCTGCTGCGGCAGCGTTTCCGCCAGGCCGTCAAGCGGCTCGGGTTGAACGAGCGCACGAACGGGATTCTCGATCTGTCGCAGTTTCGCGGTGCGCCGGCCGCCGCGGCGCCGCGCGTTGCTGTTCGTTCAGCCGCGACGCGGTCGACGCAGTCGCGTGACGACACGCAATTGAACCTGTTCTGACCGGCGAGCCAAACCGGCGCACGGCGCCGGTGCGTAGCGGCCGTTACGCTTACTGCGAAATCTGCTTCGCCGCTTCGACCTGCGACTCGAAGTACGTCTGGAACGACAGCGCGAGTGCGGTCATCAGCAGGAAGGCACCGATCAGCAGCGAGAAGATCACCACGAAGATCACGGTCCAGCCCGACTTGCTGTGCTTGCCCGTCTCCGCGTTGAATTGCGCGTCCCATTTTTCGTCGGGGCGCAGCCCGTAGACGAGCGCGGCGAGGAACGCCGCCAGCAGCGAGATTGCGCCGGGAACGGCAAGCCACCAGCCGAGGCCCGCGCTGCGCTGGGTTGCGGCGAGCAGGAGGAAGCCCGGGATGCCGACGATCGTCGCGAGCAGGTGCGCCCAGCCGAACACGTCGCGGAAGCCATACAGATAGAAGCGGTGCGCGCCGAGCGATCCGAACAGGAACGCGAGGGCGGCGGTGAGCGTCTTGGAGCGAAAGCGGCGGGACGGTGCGGTGCTGCTGGACATGGATGGCGGCGTATTGTCGTTGGCATGGGCGGCCGGCGGGCCGGCGCGGGCGCGCGGCCCGGCACGCATTCTACGACGCCCGGTCGGGCCCGGTCACCCCTGTCCTGCGTCAAGGTGCCGCATAGGTCACGCGGTAGATCGCGCCCGCATAGTCGTCGCTGACGAGCAGCGAGCCGTCCGGCAGCGGCAGTACGTCGGCGGGGCGTCCCCATACCGTGCCGTCGGGTCGCAGCCAGCCGGTGACAAACGGAGTCTGGCGCGCCTGGCTGCCATCCGCCGAAACGACGACGCGCATCACGCGGTAGCCGACCTTCGTGCTGCGATTCCACGAGCCGTGTTCGGCGATGAAGACATTATTGCGATACGAGGCCGGAAACATCGACCCTGTATAGAAGCGCATGCCGAGTGCTGCGACGTGTGCGCCGAGTTTCAATACGGGCGGCACATAGCGGCGGCATACGTCGGCGCTGCCGAATTCGGGGTCGGGCGTGTCGCCGCCATGGCAGTATGGGAAACCGAAGTCGAGGCCGGCACGCGGTGCGCGGTTCAGCTTGTCGTCGGGCACGTCGTCGCCCATCATGTCGCGCCCGTTGTCGGTAAACCAAAGCTCGCCCGAATCCGGGTGCCACGCAAAGCCGACCGTATTGCGTACGCCGCGGGCAACAACCTCATTCCCGCTGCCGTCCGCCTTCATGCGTGCGATGATCGCGTAGCGGCTGCGATCGGCGAGACAGACGTTGCACGGTGCGCCGGTCGGTACATACAGCTTGCCGTCGGGGCCGAACGCGATGAATTTCCAGCCGTGATGGTGTTCGGTCGGCAGCGCGTCGGTGACGACGGCAGGTGCGGGCGGCGTGGCCAGCCGGTCGTCGATGTGATCGAGACGCAGGATGCGTGAGACGGCGGATATATAGAGTGCGCCGCCACGGTAGGCGACGCCGACCGGCATGTCGAGCCCGGACGCTACAACATAGCGCGCGCTGATCCGGCCCTCGTGCATGACGAATGCGTGAACGCGGCCTTCCCGCGTGCCGACATACAGGATGCCGCGCGGCGACCACGCCATTTCGCGCGCGGTCGGTACCGCGTCGACCAGCACTTCGATGTGGAAGCCGGGCGGCACGACGAGTTCGCCCACCGGCAACGGCGCGGCAAACGCCAGTGCGGACGCGAGGCAGGCAAGGCCGGCAAGCAGCGCCGCGAAACGGTGCTGCGCGCGGCGCGTCGAGGCGGCGCGAAGGGGCGGCATGACGGTGTAGAACGTCCCGGACACGACGATTGTATGCCCGGCGGACAGGCCGCCTCCGGATTTTTTCCGCGTAAGTGTTTGTTGTACCTCTGGTTTCCGGCTATAATCGCGTGTTTCAGTAGTTTCGAACCCGGTTTTCCCGAAGGACATCATATGGTTATCATCCGTCTGGCTCGTGGCGGCTCGAAGAAGCGCCCGTTCTACAACATCGTTGCTACCGATTCGCGCAACCGTCGTGACGGCCGCTTCATCGAGCGCGTCGGCTTCTACAACCCGGTCGCTACGAAGGGCGAATCGCTGCGTATCGCTCAGGATCGCCTGACGTACTGGCAAGGTGTTGGCGCGCAACTGTCGCCGACCGTCCAGCGTCTCGTGAAGGAAGCGCAAAAGGCGCAACCGGCTGCCTAACATGGCACGGTGTGCCGGTCGTGCCGGCTGTGAGGTGCATTGATGGCGGGTCACGATTCCGGTAATGCAAGGCGCGGGCGTGCGTCGTTTGGCGCATTCGTCCGCAAGCCGGTCGAGCGCGACGCTGTCGCGAACGCCGGTCAGGCTGCCGAGCAGCAGGGCAGTCTCGAAGTGGCGCAAGCCTGGCCCGACGATGCCGTCGAGGTCGGAGCGGTGGTCGACGCCTATGGCCTGAAGGGTTGGGTCAAGGTGGCGACGCATGCCGACGCCGGCCGCGGCGGCGATGCGCTGCTCAAGGCGCGCCACTGGTGGCTGGAACGCGGAGCGGAGCGGCTTTCCGTCCGCATCGTGCAGTCGAAGGCGCACAGCGACACCGTCGTTGCGCAACCCGCGGGCGTCAGCGACCGCGATGCCGCGTACGCGATGCGCGGCTTTCGCGTGTTCGTGCGCCGGGAAGATTTCCCGGCATTGGCCGCGGACGAATTCTATTGGGTCGACCTGATCGGTCTCGACGTCGTCAACGAGCAATCGGTGGCACTCGGGAAGGTGAGCGGGATGATCGACAATGGCGTGCATTCGATCATGCGTGTCGAGTATCCGGCGACCGGCAAAGACGGTCAGCCGACCACCGACGAGCGATTGATTCCGTTCGTCGGCGTATACGTCAAAACGGTGGATCAGGCGGCACGTCGTATCGTCGTCGACTGGGAAGCCGATTACTGAAATGAACCAGGTTACCGAGAGCGCGGTGCAGTTCGACGTCGTCACGCTCTTTCCCGAGATGTTCCGTGCACTGACCGACTGGGGGATCACCAGCCGGGCCGTCAAGCAAGGGCGCTTCGGGCTGCGCACCTGGAATCCGCGTGATTTCACGACGGACAACTACCGCACGGTCGACGATCGTCCGTACGGCGGTGGTCCGGGCATGGTGATGCTGGCCAGGCCGCTCGAAGCCGCAATCGATGCCGCGAAAGCGGCGCAGGCGGAGCAGGGCATCGCGAGCACGCGTGTCGTGATGATGTCGCCGCAGGGCGCGCCGCTCACGCACGATCGTGCGGTGCGGATGGCGCAGGAACCCGGTGTCGTCGTGCTGTGCGGCCGCTACGAAGCGATCGACCAGCGCCTGCTCGATCGTTGCGTCGACGAGGAAATCAGCCTCGGCGATTTCGTCCTGTCCGGCGGAGAATTGCCGGCGATGGCGATGATGGATGCTGTCGTACGATTGCTGCCTGGTGTGCTGAACGATTCGCTGTCGGCCGTGCAGGACAGTTTCGCTGACGGCCTGCTCGATTGTCCGCACTACACGCGCCCCGAGGAATACGACGGCGTGCGCGTACCGGACGTGCTGCTCGGCGGGCATCATGCCGAGATCGAGAAGTGGCGGCGCCAGGAAGCATTGAGGAATACGCTGCGGAAGCGGCCGGACCTGATCGTCCGGGCGCGCCGCGAGAAGTTGTTGAGCCGTGCCGACGAGGCGTGGCTCGCGAACCTCGCACGCGAAGCGAAGGACGCCTCCTGAGGCGGCTGCGCGAGCGGGAATTGGCGGTGCCGTACATGCGTGTGCGGCGCCTGATGTGAATCCATCCTCTATCGGGGCCAGGCCTGGAAGCAGGCGGGTGTGAACGCCGACACGATGGCATAAGGAGTCAGTAATGAATCTGATCGCAAAACTTGAGCAGGAAGAAATCGAGCGCGCGCTCGCCGGCAAGACGATCCCCGAATTCGCCCCGGGCGACACGGTGATCGTGAACGTGAACGTGGTTGAAGGTAACCGCAAGCGCGTTCAGGCTTACGAAGGCGTCGTGATCGCGATTCGCAATCGTGGTCTGAACTCGAACTTCATCGTCCGCAAGATCTCGTCGGGCGAAGGCGTCGAGCGTACGTTCCAGACGTACTCGCCGCTGCTGGCAAGCATCGTCGTGAAGCGCCGCGGTGATGTGCGTCGTGCGAAGCTGTACTACCTGCGCGAGCGTTCGGGCAAGTCGGCTCGTATCAAGGAAAAGCTGGTGTCGAAGGATCGCGCCGCAGCAGCTTCCCAAGAGTAAGAGCTGTAAGGAAAAAGCACCCAACCGGGTGCTTTTTTCATTCTGGCGCGAGAATATGCTCGATACGACACGAACCCGAGAGCCCCATTGAATCGCCGCCCCATCATCGATCCCGAAGTCCTGCCGGTCGAAGGCACCGGCGCCGGCCTGCCGGCCATCGATTCCCGCCTGATGACGCCGTCCGGCCTGCGCGACCGTTTCGCGCGCACGCTCGAATGGAGCGTCGAGCCCGGCGAGGCGAGGCTGCAGGAGGGCGTCGACCCACGCAGCGCGGCCGTCCTCGTGCCGCTCGTCGTCCGCGAGTCCGGCCTCACCATGCTGCTGACCCAGCGCGCCGACCACCTGAACGACCACGCCGGACAGATCAGCTTCCCCGGCGGTCGTCGCGAACCGTTCGATCGCGATGCAACCGCCACCGCGTTGCGCGAGGCGAAGGAAGAGATCGGTCTGGCAGACGAGCGTGTCGAGATCCTCGGCGCGCTGCCCGACTACCTGACCGGTACGGGCTTTTGCGTGACACCGGTGGTCGGCCTCGTACATCCGCCGTTCACCGTGCAGGCCGACACGTTCGAAGTGGCCGAGATTTTCGAGGTTCCGCTCGCGTTCCTGATGAATCCCGCCAACCATCAGGTCCGTGTGTTCCGCTGGGAAGGCGGCGAGCGTCGTTTTTTTGCGATGCCCTATCCGAATGGCGAACCCGGCGGGCATTACTTCATCTGGGGCGCAACTGCCGGCATGTTGCGCAATCTGTACCGCTTCTTGGCCGCCGGCTAGGCGTGCACGGTTGTCGGCGTGCGTGGCCGGCTGGCGGGCGGCTGCACCGGCAGCCATCCGGTGCTTACGCTGTGTTATCGTTATGCAAAAAATGACATAACTCCGAAGACGGCGCCACGCATGACTTTCTTTTCGGTTCTCCTCGCTCTCATCATCGAACAGGTCCGCGCGTTGTCGCCGAACAATCCGGTGTTCGCGCTGTTCCAGTTTCATGCGGAAACCGTCGCGCATGGTCTCGACGCGGGCAAGCAGAAGCACGGCATCCTCGCCTGGCTCGCGGTCGTGCTGCCGTGGGTGCTGATCGTCGCGCTGATCTATTTCCTGCTGTTCAAGGTGAGCTTCGTGCTCGCATTCATCTGGAACGTCGTCGTCGTGTATTTCACGCTCGGCTTCCGTCAGTTCAGCCATTACTTCACCGACATCCACCTCGCGCTCAATAACGACGACGTGCCGCGTGCGCGCGAAATCCTGCACGAGTGGACGGGCATTGACACGGTCGACATGCCGGTCGGCGAAATCGTCCGCCATACGCTGATTCACGCCGTGGTCGCATCGCATCGCCACGTGTTCGGCGTGTTCTTCTGGTATGTGCTGCCGATCGGCCCGGCCGGTGCCGTGCTGTACCGGATTTCCGAATACCTCGCACGCAGCTGGTCGACGCCGGGCGACGACCGCACGGCGGCCTTCTCGACGTTCGCGCAGCGTGCGTTCTTCGTGATCGACTGGATTCCCGCGCGATTGACCGCGCTCGGCTTCGCGATCGTCGGCAATTTCGAGGACGCGATCTATGCGTGGCGCAACCACACGCGCCAATGGCCCGATCCGAACGATGGCGTCCTGCTGGCAGCCGGCAGCGGTGCGCTCGGCGCACGCCTCGCGGGGCCGCTCGCGGAACCGTCGAGCCTCGATGCGCTGGCCGTCGGCGACAGCGGCCCGTTGACGGTCGGTGACGATTGCACGCCGCGTACGCTGCAATCCGCGGTGGGTCTCGTCTGGCGTGCGGTGATCCTGTGGATGATTCTGCTGCTGATGCTGACGCTCGCCGTCTGGGTGTCGTGACGGGGCAGTGCGGTATCCGATGAAAGGCAGAAGGCCGGCTTGAAGCCGGCCTTTTTGCTGTGGTTCAGTCGTCTTCCAGCGGATCGCGCACGGCGCCGCACTGCCAGCACGCGGTGAACTGGGCTTCGAGCGCCTCACCGCACTGCCGGCAGCGCCACGGCGCGGTGCCGGCCGACGGGCCGTGCGACGCGGCATCGAGGAGCCGGCGTGCGAGTGCGTCGTCGCGTTCGTCGTCGAGCCACAGTTCGGGCGTGCAGGCGTCGGCGGGCAGGCCGCCGAGCGCGCCGGTCGCGTAGCAGTTATGCAGCTCGCAACCGATGCCGGCTACCTGAAGCACGTTGGCCCAATGCTGCGCCGTCGCGAGATCGGGTGCCTTGAAACGCATCGCGGCTCCTGTCGGTGAACGCCGGCCCGCATGGTACCGGCTGCCCGCCGCGCGCGTGCCGCGCGGTCAGCGGACGATCTGGCTCGCCTCGTGCACGAGCTGCGCATACAGCGCATGCCGCGACGGTGCGATGCGGCCGTCGGCGACAGCGTCGAGAATCGCGCAGCCGGGTTCGTGCAGATGATGGCAATTATAGAAACGGCAGTCGGCCAGCAGCGGCCGGAACTCCGGGAAGGCGCGCTCGAGACGGCCTTCCGTTAGGTGGTAGAGGCCGAATTCCTGGAAGCCCGGCGAATCGATCAGCGCGCCGCCGCCCGCCAACGGGTAGAGGCGCGTGAACGTCGTCGTGTGACGGCCGCTGTTGAGTGCGGCCGAAATCTCGCGCGTGGCGGCTTCGGCATCGGGAACGAGCAGGTTCACGAGCGTCGACTTGCCCATCCCGGACTGGCCGAGCAGGATCGTCGAATGCCCGGCGAGGTGCGGCATCAGTTGTGCGCGCGCGTCGTCGGGCGAGCCCTTCACGGACAGCTCGAGCACGTCGTAGCCAAGGGCGCGGTAGGGCGCGAGGCGTTCGCGCGCGACCGGCAGCGCGGCTTCGACGTCGATCTTGTTCAGCACGACGAGCGGCTTCAGCTCGTTCGCCTCGGCGGCGATCAGCGCGCGGCCGAGCAGGTCCTCGCTGAAGTAGGGCTCGGTCGCTAGCACGATCAGCAATTGATCGAGGTTGGCCGCGAACAGCTTCGACTTGAACTGGTCGGAACGGTACAGCAGGTTGCGCCGCTCGCCGATCTCGACGATGACGCCCTGGTCGGCCGATGCGAGTTCGTACACGACACGGTCGCCGACCGCGATGTCGCTCTTCTTGCCGCGCGGGAAGCACTGCAGCATCGGGCCGCCGTCGTCGGGCGCGACGATGTAGTGGCGCCCGTGCGCCGCGATCACGCGGCCTTCGACCCGTTGCGCATTCGACGCGCGCGGGGCCGGCTTGCGGGAGGTCGGCCGGCTCATGCGTGCTGCATCAGGCGGTCGATCCGCTGCGACGCAGGCGGATGCGAGTAGTAGAAGGCCGTGTAGACGGGGTCGGGCGTCAGCGTCGACGCGTTGTCCTCATAGAGCTTCACGAGCGCGCTGACGAGATCCTGCGCGTCGGTCTGGCTGGCCGCGAATGCGTCGGCCTCGAATTCGTGCTTGCGCGACGTGAGGCTGCCGAACGGCGTTGCGAAGAACAGGAACACGGGAATCGCGAGGAAGAACAGCACGAGTGCGGCGCCCGCGTTGCTCGTGTCGAGCGATGGCGTGACGCCGAGCCCCGTGTAGAACCACGTGCGTTGCGCCAGCCAGCCGAGCAGCGCGAGCAGCACGAGGCTCAGCACGAACGACACGAGCATCCGCTTCATCACGTGGCGGCGCTTGAAGTGGCCGAGTTCGTGCGCGAGCACGGCCTCGATTTCCTGGCCGGACAGGCGCGCGAGCAGCGTGTCGAAGAACACGATCCGCTTCGATGCGCCGAAGCCCGTGAAGTACGCGTTGCCGTGCGCGGAGCGGCGGCTGCCGTCCATCACGAACAGCCCCTTCGCCGCAAAGCCGCAGCGCTTCATCAGCGACTCGATGCGCGCGCGCAGCGCGTCGTCCTTCAGCGGTTCGAACTTGTTGAAGATCGGTGCGATGAAGGTCGGGTAGATCAGCAGCACGAGCATCTGGAATGCGACCCAGACGATCCAGGTCCACAGCCACCACAGGCTGCCGGCCTGGTTCATCAGCCACAGCACGACGAACAGCAGCGGCAGGCCGAGCGCGGCGCCGAGCAGCGAGTTTTTCAGCATGTCGGTGAAGAACAGCCGCTTCGTCATCCGGTTGAAGCCGAAACGCTGTTCGATCCCGAACTGGCGGTAATACTCGAACGGGACGTCGATGACGCTCGTGATCACGAGCACCGCCGCGACGAGCGCGACCTGCTGCCCGTAGCCGCGGCCGATCCAGCCGGTGAGCAGCGTGTCGAGCGCGCCGACGCCGCCGAGCAGCGTGAGACCGACCAGCACGGCCGCGCTGACGACGATTTCGAGCATCGTCAGCCGGGTGCGCTCGACCGTATAGTCGGCCGCGCGCTGGTGGGCGGTCAGCGGGATGGTTGCGCTGAACTGCGCGGGGACGTCGTTACGGTGCGCCGCGACGAAGCGGATTTGCCGCGACGCGAGCCACAGCTTGGTGACGACCATCGCGAGCACGGCGAGCGCGAACAGCAGGGTGAACGAAAAGGGTGACATCGAAGGCGCCAAAGGGTTCTATGCGAGAATTATATGTTCTTGCGGACCGGCCCCGCTGATGCGATGCCGGCCGCCCGGGCGGCGCCGCGCGCCGTCCGCCATTTTCCAGGATGACTCATGACCGATACCGCCGCTTCCGCCAGCCAGCCCGCGCTCGTGCGCAACGAGTTGAACCTCGTCTGGCTCGACATGGAGATGACGGGCCTCGACCCGGATAACGACCGCATCATCGAGATCGCGGTCGTCGTGACCAATTCCACGCTCGACATCGCCGTCGAAGGCCCCGTGTTCGCGATCCACCAGAGCGACGAAACGCTCGCGAAGATGGACGACTGGAACAAGTCGACGCACGGCCGCTCGGGCCTGATCGACCGCGTGCGCGCGTCGACGGTGACCGAGGCGGAAGCCGCCGAGCAATTGCAGGCCTTCCTCGCGCAGTACGTGTCGCCCGGCAAGTCGCCGATGTGCGGCAACTCGATCTGCCAGGACCGCCGCTTCATGGCGCGCTGGATGCCCGAATTCGAGCGGTTCTTCCACTACCGCAACCTCGACGTCAGCACGCTCAAGGAGCTGTGCCGCCGCTGGCAGCCCGCGATCTACAAGGGTTTCCAGAAGCGGGCGATGCACACGGCGCTCGCGGACATCCACGAGTCGATCGACGAGCTGAAGTACTACCGCGAGCATTTCCTGATTCCGGCCGCGTCGGCTTCGGCAGGCGAGTCCGCGCCGGCCGCCTGAGCGGGCCGGCACGCGTTTAGCGCGGTGCGCGCTGAGCGCTTTTCGGCCGGAACGCCGCGACCACCGCGGCGTCGGTCTCGATGTACGGGCCGCCGATCAGGTCGATGCAGTAGGGCACCGCGGCGAAGATGCCGGGTACGGTCGACTTGCCGTCGGCATCGCGCAGCCCTTCGAGCGTTTCCCGGATCGACTTCGGCTGGCCGGGCAGGTTGACGATCAGCGCCGCATGGTCGGCCGTCTCGCGGATCACCGCGACCTGCCGCGACAGGATCGCGGTCGGCACGAAATTCAGGCTGATCTGCCGCATCTGTTCGCCGAATCCCGGCATTTCCTTCGTCGCCACGGCCAGCGTGGCCTCGGGCGTCACGTCGCGGCGCGCCGGGCCCGTGCCGCCCGTCGTCAGCACGAGGTCGCACCCCGCGACGTCGACGAGTTCGGCGAGCGTGGCGGAGATCGTCGGCGCGTCGTCCTGGATCAGGCGCGTTTCGGCGCGCCACGGCGACACCAGCGCGCCGGCGAGCCACTCCTGCAGCGCCGGAATGCCCTTGTCTTCGTAGACCCCCGTGCTCGCGCGGTCGCTGATCGACACGAGGCCGACGACGAGCTCGTCCGGGTGGTTACGCTTCGTCGTCGTCATGGTCGTCTCCGGCGTCGTCCGCCGCTTCGTCGTCCGCATGGGACGTGCCGCCGGCGGTCTTGATCCACTGGAACAGCTCGCGGAAATAGCGCGGCGGCTTGCCTTGCTGCGCTTCCTTGCGTGCGTTGCGGATCAGCGTGCGGCCTTCCTGGATGTCGGCTTCCGGGTGCTGGCGCAGGAATTCGGTCAGCGCGTCGTCGCTCGCGAGCAACTGTTCGCGGGTGCGTTCGATCCAGTGCAGGCGGGCCGTCGCGGCCTTGTTCACGCCGCGTTGCGCGTCGAGCGCGGTGCGCAGCGCGGCCGTCTCGTCGTCGGTCAGCGAGCGCATCACGCGGCCGACGTACTGGAGCTGGCGGCGCTTGCCTTCGTGATCGGTGATCCGGCGCGCCTCGCGCACGGCGTCGCCGAGGCTTTCGGGCATCGGCATGCGTTTCAGCGCGTCTTTCGGCAGATCGACGAGTGCCTGGCCGAGTACCTGCAGCTCGTGCATCTCGCGCTTCAACTGGGATTTGCTGGGGCGATCGTAGCCATTGTCGTCCTCTTCGGCGGCATGCTCGATCGGCTGGATTCGGGTTTTGCGTGTCATGGACGGCATTGTATCGCGCCGCGGACACCCCAAGCTTGTCGGTGTCCGGCCCCGGACCTTGCTATGATCGCGGGATACGCAACATTTTGAACATGCGGGCGCCCGCCCGCCACCGGATATCAAGACGATGGCAGCCAATCTCGACGTACAAGCGCGCTATTTCCCGCACACGCAGGACCAGCTCAAAGAAATCGCCTCCGACATCCTTCGCCATGCGAAGGCGCTCGGCGCGACGGACGCCGCGACCGAAATCTCCGAGGGCGACGGCCTGTCGGTGTCGGTGCGCCGCGGCGAAGTCGAAACGATCGAGCACAACCGCGACAAGATGGTCGGCGTGACCGTGTTCATCGGCAAGAAGCGCGGCAACGCGAGCACGTCGGATTTCTCGCCGGGCGCGATCAAGGATACCGTCGCCGCCGCGTACAACATCGCGCGCTTCACGGCCGAGGACGAGGCGGCCGGCCTGGCCGAAGCCGAGCTGCTCGAAACCGACCCGCGTGACCTCGACCTCTACCACCCGTGGGCGCTGTCGGCCGACGAGGCCGTCGAGCTCGCCCGCCGCGCGGAAGACGCCGCATTCGCGGTCAGCCCGCAGATCCGCAACTCGGAAGGCGCGAGCGTGTCGGCCCAGCATTCGCAGTTCGTGCTGGCCACGTCGCGCGGCTTCCTGTCCGGCTACCCGTACTCGCGTCATTACATCGCTTGCGCGCCGATCGCGGGCAGCGGCCGTCACATGCAGCGCGACGACTGGTATTCGTCGAAGCGCAGCGCGATCGATCTCGCGGCACCCGAAGCGGTGGGCCGTTACGCGGCCGAGCGTGCGCTTGCCCGGATGGGTGCGCGCCGCCTCGATACCCGCAAGGTACCCGTGCTGTTCGAGGCGCCGCTCGCGGCCGGCCTGCTCGGCGCATTCGTGCAGGCGGTGAGCGGCGGTGCGCTGTACCGCAAGACGTCGTTCCTCGTCGACAGCCTCGGCAAGCCGGTGTTCGCGCCGCACATCCAGGTCGTCGAGGATCCGCACGTGCCGCGCGCGATGGGCAGCGCGCCGTTCGACGAGGAAGGCGTGCGCACGCGTGCGCGCAGCGTCGTCAAGGACGGCGTCGTCGAAGGCTACTTCCTGTCGACCTATTCGGCGCGCAAGCTCGGCACGCAGACCACCGGCAACGCGGGCGGCTCGCACAACCTCGCGCTGCGCAGCTCGAACACGCAGGCGGGCGACGATTTCGACGCGATGCTGAAGAAGCTCGGCACGGGCCTGTTGCTGACCGAGCTGATGGGGCAGGGCGTGAACTACGTGACGGGCGACTATTCGCGCGGTGCGGCGGGCTTCTGGGTCGAGAACGGCGTGATCCAGTATCCGGTCGAGGAAATCACCGTCGCGAGCACGCTGCAGGAAATGTTCCGGCATATCGTCGCGATCGGTGCCGATTCGATCGTGCGCGGCACGAAGGAAACGGGCTCGGTGCTGATCGAGCAGATGACGATCGCCGGGCAGTAAGCGGCACGCGGCATCGGCCGCCATCAAACGAAAAAGCCCGACGGCTCGCGTGAACTGACCCCGTAAAGTTGGACGGGTTATGACGGCTAGGGCTGAGTTCTGTATTGCACGGGACTCAGCCCTTTTAGTTTCAGTTTGATGCGGTCGTGATTGTAGTAGTGGATGTAGCTTGCCAAGCCGGTTTGCAGTTCGTCCAGGTTGCGGAACCGATTCAGATGGAAGAACTCGGATTTCAGCGTGCCGAAGAAGCTCTCCATGGCGGCGTTGTCCAGGCAATTCCCTTTACGCGACATGCTTTGCGTGAGCGCTCGTTGCTGCAGTAGGCGGCGATACGCAGGCATCTGGTACTGCCAGCCCTGATCCGAATGCAAGAGAGGCCGCTCGTGTGACTTCAAGCGCGCCAATGCCTTGCGAAGCATTGCGCTGACCATCTCGAACGCCGGGCGCCTCGCGGTTTCATAAGCAATGATCTCGCCGTTGTACAGATCGAGCACTGGTGACAGGTACAGCTTCTGGCCACCCACGTTGAATTCCGTGACATCCGTTACCCACTTCTCATTCGGACGCTTTGCGTAGAACCGACGCTGTAAAACATGAGGTGCAACACGTCCGACGCTACCTTTGTAGGAGCGGTATTTCTTCGGGCGCACACAAGACTTCAGCCGCAACTCACCCATCAGACGCGCCACAGTCTTGTGGTTAATCACCTGTCCCAGATTACGTAGAGCGAGCGTGATGCGTCGATAGCCGTAGCGGCCCTTGTGCCGTTCGAACAGCGAGCAGATTCTTGCCCTTGTATCGGCATACTTGTCGGCTGCTCCGAGCAATTTCTGATGATAGTAGAACGTGCTGCGCGCCAAGCCGGCAACCTTCAACAAGCCCGCAAGCGGATATTGCTGCCTTAGCTCGAGCACGATTTGCGCTTTTTGCGTTGCGCTGATCGCTGCTGCGCTTGAGCCAAGGCTTCGAGCTTTTTTAAGTACGCGTTCTCCATGCGCAGGAAGTTCAACTCGTCGAGTAGTTCCTGTCGGGAGCGCGTATCGTCCTCGGGTAGCGGCGGTGGCGTGAGCGGTGGCTTGGGCATCTTCCTGGGGCGCCCCCGCTGGCGCGGCGACAGTGCGTCTATACCGCCTTCATCATACTGGCGTTTCCACTGGCCGATGGCCGTACGGTTCCTAATGTTGAAGCGTGCAGCCGTCTCACGCGCTGACAACCCTTCGCTACGCATTTGCTGCAGTACAAGCAACTTGAACTCTGCGCTGTAGCGCTCGCACTTCTTCTTCAAGCCTGCCGGACCATGTATGCGATGGGCCGCCACCCACTTGCGGATCGTCGCCTCATCGACGCCGTGGCGCTTGGACATCTCACGGAACCCAGCGTGGCCGGACTCGTACTCCTCTGCAATGGATACCTTGAACTGCTCCGTGTACTTGCTCATGAAAAACACCCCAAAGGTTGGATCGATGTCCAACTTTTGGGGTGCAGTTCAATGTGCGGGGCTTTTTTCATCGTGCTGACGCGTCAGCCGCGCTTGCGCTCGTAGACGACGAACGCATAGCCGAACGTATTCGGTGCGGCCGCCTGGTGCGCATCGCGCGACACTTCCTGCCACTGCGCGGCGTCGGGTGCAGGGAACGAGGCGTCACCGTCGAAGTCGGCATCGATCTCGGTGACGACCAGCCTGTCGGCGAGTGCGAGACCTTCCGTGTAGAGCTGCGCGCCGCCGATCAGGAACGCCTCGGGCACGCCGTCGCGCGCGGCGAGCGTCAGCGCATCGGCGAGCGACGTGACCGTGTCGCAGCCGTCGAAGCGACGCGTCGCGTCGCGCGTGACCACGATATTGCGGCGGCCAGGCAGCGGCCGGCCGATCGACTCGTGGGTCTTGCGGCCCATCACGATCGGTGCGCCCATCGTCGTGCGCTTGAAGAAGGCGAGATCCTCGGGAAGTTTCCAGGGCAACTGGTTGTCGCGGCCGATGATGCCGTTGCGGGCACGCGCGACGATCAGGGTCAACGTCGTCATGAAGGTCGGGGGAAGGAAAACCGGAATGGCGCCGATTTTACCGGAACGGCGGCCTGCGCCGGTTCCGGGTATGCGCATCCGCCTTTCCGCACTGCGCGCCGCGACGCCCGAGGCAATGCGTCGCGGCGACGGAATGAATAAAAAGAGTGCCCGCCGGGGGACGGAGCACAAAAACCGTTTCGTGTTGCGAGCGCGACGATGCCGGCATTGGGTCGATGCTGTCCGGCTCGTACAAATCAATACGTCATCCTGATCAAGTGGTTCTACTCGTGCCATCACTGATGGGTACTGCCGTGCGTGGTGCCTTCCATCACGTGCTGCACATCGCCCGGCTGCGGTGCCGGAAGCGGCATCGGCAATTGCGGTGGTGGCGGGATCTCGTCCCACAGGGTCACCGACGTCCTGCCGGTCGGCAGCGGTTGCGGTGACGACACGGTCACGATGCCGAACCCGTTGCCGTGCTGCATGCTCGGCGTGTTTTCCGCAAGCAGCATGGCGCGACCCGGATTCGTGCCTTCGTCTGCGTGTACGGGCGTGGGCGGGCCGGCGGCCGCGACCGCAATGGTCAGCGGCACGAAAGAAAGAAAAAGATGTTTTCGCATGGTCGCTGTCTCCGACGGTTTCCATGTTCAGCGAAATGCATGCCATCGCGCCGGGACCGTTGTCGAGACTGCGATTCGTGCTCAAGCGTTGCGAATTGTGTCGGAAAACGGCTGAAAATGTTTCAGGCCTGAAACGAGGGGGCTTGGGAATACTGCTGATTCAATCGATACGCCTCAAGGATGAAAATCGTCGCAAGTGTTGATGACAGAGCGTATCGCTGCGCCGGGGCTATGTGCAGACGATTGACATGCATCGACCTCCTGAGCGATACGGCCGCATCGCCCACCGCGCTGAAATTGGATTGTCGTATTCAGTGCCTATAACTAAGCTGTCTTGATCAAAATAACTGGACGCGAGATAAGCGCCATCATGCGAGGCTTTGTCGTCGCCACGCATCGGCATGGCGAATCGAGCCGCCTTCGGCTGACCCGATTCGATCCTTTTCGCACGTGACCTGACGTGCACGGCAATCGTTAGACGGTTGATGAACGGGGTGAGCTATGGGCGCCGATCAGCGGCACGTGATCTACTATTCGCGCGAACCGAACGACGCGTTGCGCGGCCATTTTGACGAATGCGGTTGGCGTGTCGATCTCGCGGAGACCGTGCGAGACGTACGGCGCGTCGTGCAGCATGGTGTCGCAACGGCCGGGCTGCTCGATTTTTCGCCGGGCTTCAAGCCTTCCGACCTGCGCGAACTCGAATCCTGTCTGAGCATTCAGCACATCGGCTGGATTGCGGCGACGCGCCGCGGCCAGTTGCAGGACGCTACGCTGCGCCATCTCATTCGCGACTACTGCTTCGACTACGTGACGATGCCGTACGAAACGGCGCGGATCGTCGAGACTGTTGGCCATGCACACGGAATGATCGCGCTGACCGAAACCGTTGCGCCGCCCGTCGGCGCCGGACGCAGCGAAGGCGAAATGGTCGGGACCTGCGATGCGATGCTCGGGCTCTTCAGGACGATACGCCGTGTCGCGGCGACCGACGCGCCGGTGTTCATCTCCGGCGAATCGGGTACCGGCAAGGAACTGACGGCGGTCGCGATTCATGAACGTTCGTCGCGCGCGCAGGCGCCTTTCATCGCGATCAATTGCGGTGCGATTCCGTCGACGCTGCTGCAGGCCGAACTGTTCGGCTATGAGCGCGGCGCGTTCACCGGCGCGAACCAGCGCAAGATCGGCCGCGTCGAGGCTGCCAACGGCGGCACGCTGTTTCTCGACGAAATCGGCGACTTGCCGCTCGAAAGCCAGGCGAGCCTGCTGCGCTTCCTGCAGGAAGGCAAGATCGAGCGGTTGGGTGCCCATGTGTCGGTGCCCGTCGACGTGCGCGTGATCTGCGCGACGCACGTGGACATGGAAGCGGCGCTGCGCGAAGGGCGGTTCCGTGAGGATCTGTTCCATCGCCTGTGCGTGCTGAAGATCGAGGAGCCGCCGCTGCGCGCGCGCGGCAAGGACATCGAGGTGCTCGCGCGCCACATGCTCGAGCGTTTCAAGGGCGACGCGCATCGTCGCCTGCGCGGCTTTTCCCCTGACGCGGTCGCGTCGCTGTACGGCTATTCGTGGCCGGGCAACGTGCGCGAGCTGATCAATCGCGTGCGCCGCGCGATCGTCATGTCGGAAGGCCGGCTGATCACCGCGGCCGATCTCGAGCTGAACGACTTCGCGACGCTTGCGCCCGTGTCGCTGCTGGAGGCGCGCGAGGCGGCCGAACGGCAGGCGATCGAGCAGGCGCTGTTGCGGCATCGCGGCCGTTTCGCGGATGCCGCACGCGAACTCGGTGTGTCGCGCGTCACGCTGTACCGGCTGATGTGCGCACACGGCATGCGCGATCGCGGCGACACGCTGGCAGGGTTTTCGGCGCCGTTGCCGGAGCTTCCTCGCCACGCTTGCTAAAATTGGCGGGTACGGCCGCCCTCGCGGCCGAAGGAACCCGCATGAAACAGTATCTCGATCTCGTTCGTACCATTCTCGATACCGGCACCTGGCAGGAGAACCGCACGGGGATCCGCACCATCAGCATGCCGGGCGCGATGCTGCGCTTCGACCTGCAGCAAGGCTTCCCGGCCGTGACGACCAAGAAGCTGGCCTTCAAGTCGGCGATCGGCGAACTGGTCGGCTTCCTGCGCGCGACGCGCAGCGCGGCCGATTTCCGCGCGCTCGGCTGCAAGGTGTGGGATGCGAACGCGAACGAGAACGCGCAATGGCTCGCGAACCCGTATCGCCAGGGCGTCGACGATCTCGGCGACGTGTACGGCGTGCAATGGCGCCAGTGGCCGGGCTACAAGGTGCTCGACGCGGGCGCCGACGCGCAGATCGCCGATGCGACGCGCCGCGGCTTCCGGATCGTCACGCGTTTCGACGAAGACGGTGCGCCGAAGGTGCTGCTGTACAAGGCGATCGACCAGTTGCGCCAGTGCCTGGACACGATCATGGAGAATCCGTCCGACCGCCGCATCCTGTTTCACGCGTGGAATCCGGCCGTACTCGACCAGATCGCGCTGCCCGCATGCCACCTGCTTTACCAGTTCCTGCCGAATGCGACGAAGCGTGAAATCTCGCTGTGCCTGTACATCCGCAGCAACGACGTCGGCCTCGGTACGCCGTTCAACCTGACGGAAGGGGCGGCGCTGCTGGAACTCGTCGGCCGGCTGACGGGCTACACGCCGCGCTGGTTCACGTACTTCATCGGCGACGCGCACATCTACGAGAACCAGCTCGACATGCTGCAGCGCCAGCTCACGCGCGAGCCTTACGACAGCCCGCGGCTCGAGATTGCCGAGCGCGTGCCGGAATACGCGAAGACGGGCGTCTACGCGCCCGAGTGGCTGGAACAGATCGAGCCGTCCGATTTCTCGCTCGTCGGCTACCGCCATCATGAGCCGCTGACCGCACCGATGGCGGTCTGATCGAGCAAGCCGGGGCGCGCGGATGCATCGCGCCGCGCCCCGTAGAAAAATGGCCCGTGATCCCGGTCGGGCCTTTTTGTTTCACGTTTGCGGCGCTTACTGGCGATGCCGCTCTTCGTGACCGCCTTGCGGCGGCGGGTTGCTCGGGTGAGGTGCCTCGACGTGCGGCGCCGGTTGCGGCCGCGGTTCCATGTGCGGTGCGGGCATCGACGGACGCGGTTCCATGCGTGGCGCCGGCTGCGGTCGCGGCTCCATACGCGGTGCAGGTTGCGGCCGAGGCTCCATGCGCGGCGCCTGCGGTTGCGGGCGCGGCATGTCATGCACGGCGGGGGCCGGCGGATGGTACTCGTTCACACGGGGCGGCGCGACTTCGCGATGCGGCGCCGGTTGCGCGAATTCGGCGTGCGGTTGCGGCGCAGGTGCGGCCCGTTCCGGTTGCGATTGCCCGTGCTGCGCCGGCGACTGGAAATCGGGGCGCGGACGCGGCTGCGGAATCTGCGCCGTGTTGTCGAGCCGCGGTTGCGGCAGGGCGCGCGGCGCTTCGTTCCGGCTGCCGGGCTGCGCGCCCTGCGGAGTCGGCACGCCTTCCGGATGTGGTACCGACGCGCTTCGCACGGGCGGCAGCGCATTCTGTCCCGCCGCGTGGAGCGCGGTCGGCGGCGCGGGGCGTTGACGTTCCATCGGTGTGTGCGGCTGCATCCACGCGGGTGACGGCGTCTCGGCCGCATGTGCATTGCCGATGCCCGCCGGACCGGTGTTCGCGACCGGCGGATGCGGGACGCCGTTGCCGGGCCCGAATGCCTGATGCGGCACCGGGTTGCCGGGCGCCTGCGGCATGCCGCCGTTGGCGAAACGCGCTGCGTTGGGGGTTTCGCCGTTCGCCGGCCGCGCGACATTCGGCATGCCCGGCATCGGTGTGCCCGGCCGCCCGGCCTGCCCGGCGGCCGGCTGGCCTTCGCGAGGCGCGCGAGCCGGTTGCACGACGGGGCCGTGCGGATTCACGAGCTGCACGTTGTGCATCGCCCATGCGCCGCCGTCCGGCTTGCCCGGAACGCGGACCGGGCGAGCCGTGTAGTCGGCCGGCACGTTCGTCTTCACGACAGGTGCGCCGGCACCCGGTACGCGCCCGCCTTGCTGCGCGAGGTGGGCCGCCGCGTGGTCGCGATACGCGGCCGGCACGGCGGGATTGCGCGTCGCGACGTACGGGTGTTGGGCAATCGCCGCAGGCGGACGGTAGCTCGCATTGCGCAGCCCGCCCGTGAAGCTCTGGCGCACCGGCGCAATCCCCGGTGTCCCCGGCGTGACGTGCGCGTTGCGCCATTGTTGCGGATCGACGTGCTGCGAGAAGTGCGCGACCGGCTGGCCGTGGACGAACGCGGAGGCCGGTACGGCCGTGATCGCGTGCGGCGCGCGGAAGTTCACGTACGTCTTGTTGATGTTGGTGATATTGGTGATGTTCGTCACGTTCACGGTCTTGTTCACGTTGACGTTGTTCACCACGATGTTGCGGTTCACGCGGTCGTAGTAGTGCGGGCTCCAGCCGCCCCAGCCCGGATGCCACGGTTCGCCCGGGCCGAGCGCGAACCACGCGCAGCCGGCCGCGGCGACGCCGCCCACCGTGAGCGCGACACTCCAGTCGGGGCCGCCGCCACCGCCGACGAACGCGACGAGTGCCGGCGCATAGACCGGCGGCTGGCTGACGACCATCGGGCCCGGTACCCAGGCCCAGCTATCGTCCACGTATGCCCAGCGGCCGTAGTGATACGGCGCGAAACCCCACGGCGCGTCGTCGACCCACGTCCAGCCCCATGGTGCCTGCCAGATCCAGTGGCCGTCGTGATACGGCGCCCAGTCGGCCGGCGTATCGTTCGGCACCCAGACCTGGCCGTAGTTCGGGGTTTCGCGCCACGTGCCGTTCGCGTCGAGATCCTGGTAGCCGGGGATGTCGCGGGACACATAGCGGGCCGATACCGAGCGCTCCTCGGCCGCGTCGCGGCTGGCGGCCCACTGGTCGAGCGGATCGGGGCCCGGGGCGGCGGATTGCTGCGCGACCTGCAGGTCGGTGCCCGTGAACACGACCTGCTGCCCGGGCGACAGCGGGTACTGGCCGTTGCTGCCGTAGACGGTCGCACTGCCGCTGCGCACCGTGACCGTCGTGCTCGCACCGTTCGGCGCGACGTCGACGCGATAGTCGCCGGGGCCCGTGATGCCGAGCGCGAGATTAGGCGTGTCGATTTCGTACGATCCGCCGGCCGGCAGATC
Source organism: Burkholderia sp. AU31652 (assembly GCF_002223155.1). Taxonomy (NCBI): domain Bacteria; kingdom Pseudomonadati; phylum Pseudomonadota; class Betaproteobacteria; order Burkholderiales; family Burkholderiaceae; genus Burkholderia; species Burkholderia sp. AU31652. The sequence goes on from NZ_NKFG01000003.1 coordinate 615,334, forward strand.
GCGCACGTGTGTCGATACGGTGCCGAGCCCCACTTTCAGCTGGGTCGTCGTGTCGTCGAGGTTCAGCACCGACAGGTTCGTCGACTCGCCGAGCCGCACCGCGGTCGAGCCGATGTGCAGCTCCGAGCGCGCACCGGCATCGTTCCAGAGCTGGTCCCCGGTCGTCAGCGGCCGGTTCACGGCGGCATACGACCACGTATCGGTGCCGGCCGGTTCGGTCGTCACGGCACCCGACAGGTAATTGAGCCGCGCGACCCGGCTGGGTGGATCGCCGCCCGGTTGCCGTGCTGCGGCCGCGTAGGGCGGCGCGCCGGCCGATTGCGCGAATGCGGGGGGCAGTGCCGCAAGCGCGACGAACGCGACCAGCGTGCAGCGGGCGGTTCGCTTGAGCGTGAACAGGGTGGCCATGGTGAGCGTCTTCGTCATTATCGCGGCGCGTCGATTCGTGCCGTTGAGTTCACAATATCCGCTCGGCCTGTTTCAATGCTCGGTGTTTTGTAAGTCGAATGGCACCCGATGTAACAAAACCTGTCGATCGCGCGGCGTTGTCGTGCAGACGCAATCCAGGCGTCAAGCGGACGTAAGCCACTCGTCGAAAACCTGCTGTCCGGGCACCGTGACGCGCAGCACGCGCGGCCGTGCGGCGCGTTCGATCCAGCCGTGCGCGCAGAAGCTGTCGAGCAGCGCCGCACCGAGTGCGCCGCCGAGATGCGAGCGCCGTTCGCTCCAGTCGAGGCAGCCGCATGCGAAGCGGCGCCGGCGCGTGCGCTGCTGCGCGACGTCGATGCCCCATTGCGCGAGCGCCTGGGTGCCGAGTTCGGTGGTCTCGATCGCATCGCCGTCGGCAAGCAGCCAGCCGCGCGCGGTGAGCCCGTCGAAGATGCGCACCGCGAGTTCGCCGGCCATGTGGTCGTAGCAGGTGCGCGCATAGCGCAACTCGGCCGGGACCGTGCGGGACGGCGCCGGAACCGGGCGATGCGGCGCGGCTGCGCGGGCGACGTTCGCGAGCGCCTCGAGCGAGGCCGCGATGTCGGCCGACGCGATCCGGTAGTAGCGGTGCCGGCCGCGCACGTCGAGCGCGAGCAGGCCGCCCTCGGTCAAGCGCGCGAGATGGGCGCTTGCAGCGGACGGCGACAGCCCCGCGATCATCGTCAGCTCGCCTGCCGGTCGCGCGCTGCCGTCCATCAGCACCCACAGCATCGCGGCGCGCCCCGGGTCGGCGATCAGCGAGCCGATGCGGCTCAGGCCCGGGAAGTGGTGGTCGTCTTGGTCGGTCATCGTCGTGTCTCGTCAGGCGGGATGAGCTTCAGTGTAGTGGGCGTGCGCATTCGATGTTTCGCTTTTGGCTGAAATGTCGGATGCACTGGCGCGGGCGTCGTCGATGCGGCGGAGCCGGGCTGCGGCCGCTTGCGGCGCGCGCGTAGAATGGCTGAAAGCGGCCGCAGCGGGCGGCCGCACGTGACACGATGCAATGATGAAGACGATTTTCTGTTTGCTGGCGGCCGCGCTCGTCTGCGCGGCCTGTGCGCAGGGCGGTGCGGGTGCGTCCGGCGAGCGCGGCGGCAGCATCGAGATGTACGGAACCATCGATCAGGGCATCACGGTGCGCCGCTGACCGGTGCCGGCCGAGCGCGCGCCGGGCCAATCCCCGGCAGCCGCGCCATACGGGGCGCCCCGCGACGCGTTGCCGCAGTGCAACGTATAATGGCCCGATTACAGCGCCCCTGCCGCCTGGAGCCAACAAGATGTCCCAACCGTCCCCCGTACCGGCCGCCCTCGACCGCACCGAAACCGTATTCCGCTTCCTCGCCGAGCCGTCGTCCGTGAACTTCGGCGGCAAGGTGCACGGCGGCGCGCTGATGAAGTGGATCGACGAGGTTGCGTATGCGTGCGCGGCCGTCTGGTCGAGCCGCTATTGCGTGACGGTCAGCGTCGGCAACATCCGTTTCCAGCGTCCGATCATGGTCGGCAATCTGGTCGAGCTGAAGGCGCGCGTCGTCGCGACGGGCCGCACCAGCATGCACATCCATGTGTCCGTGCATGCCGGCGATCCGAAGGGCGGCATGCTGCGCCAGACGACCGATTGCCTCGTCGTGTTCGTCGCGGTCGACGAGAACGGCAACCCGGTGCCGGTGCCGCCGTTCGTGCCCGAGACCGACGAGCAGAAGGTGCTCGCGAAATATGCGGCCGACGTGCGGGCCGCGCTCGACAAGATCGTCGAGATGAAGCCGGAAGAGGTCGCGAAGGGCGCGGTCTGACCGCTGCGGGCGCCGCGCATCGCGCCGCGCCCGTCATCCTGCCTCTTCCTGCCGTTACTGCGACCCGATCATCTGCTCGGGACGTACCCACGCATCGAATTCCGCCTCGGTCAGGTAGCCGAGCGCGAGCGCGGCCGCCTTCAGCGTCGTGCCTTCCTTGTGCGCCTTCTTCGCGATCTGCGCCGACTTGTCGTAGCCGATATGCGGATTGAGCGCCGTCACCAGCATCAGCGATTCGTTCAGCAGCAGGTCGATCCGCGAGCGGTTCGGCTCGATGCCCACCGCGCAGTGATCGTTGAAGCTCTGCGCGCCGTCGGCGAGCAGCCGCACCGACTGCAGCACGTTGTGCGCGATCATCGGCCGGAACACGTTCAGCTCGAAATTGCCGCTCGCGCCGCCGACGTTGACCGCGACGTCGTTGCCGAACACCTGGCAGCACAGCATCGTCACGGCTTCGGACTGCGTCGGGTTCACCTTGCCCGGCATGATCGAGCTGCCCGGCTCGTTTTCAGGAATCGACAGTTCGCCGAGCCCGCAGCGCGGCCCGCTCGCGAGCCAGCGGACATCGTTCGCGATCTTCATCAGGCCGGCCGCGACCGTCTTCAGCGCGCCGTGAGCGAACACCAGCGCATCGGCCGCTGCCATCACCTCGAACTTGCTCGGCGCCGTCACGAACGGCAGCTTCGCAAGCCGGCCGATTTCATCGGCGACGCGCACCGCGAACTCCGGATGCGCGTTCAGCCCCGTACCGACCGCGGTGCCGCCGAGCGCGAGTTCGTACAGGTGCGGCAATGCCGATTCGACGTGACGGATGCCCTGGTCGAGCTGCGCGACGTAACCGGAAAACTCCTGGCCGAGCGTGAGCGGCGTCGCGTCCTGCAGGTGCGTGCGGCCGATCTTCACGATGTCGGCGAATGCCTTCGATTTCGCGTCGAGCGTCGTGCGCAGCGTGCGCAGCGCCGGCAGCAGGTGGTTGACGATCGCGTACGCGGCCGCGACGTGCATCGCGGTGGGGAAGACGTCGTTCGACGACTGGCCGCGGTTCACGTCGTCGTTCGGATGAACCTTGCGCGCTTCGCCGCGCTCGCCGCCCATCAGTTCGCTCGCGCGATTCGCGATCACCTCGTTGAGGTTCATGTTGGTCTGCGTGCCGGAGCCCGTCTGCCACACGGCGAGCGGGAATTCGCGCGGATGCTTGCCGGCGATGATCTCGTCGGCCGCGTCGATGATCGCGCGCGCCTTGTCGTCGGCCAGCACGCCGAGCGACTGGTTCACGGCCGCCGCGGCGCGCTTGACGATCGCGAGCGCGTGGATCAGCTCGGGCGACTGCTTCTCGGTCGAGATCCGGAAATTCTGCAGCGAGCGCTCGGTTTGCGCGCCCCAGAGCCGGTCGGCCGGCACGGCGATCTCGCCGAACGTATCGCGTTCCATCCGAACTGCTTCGTTCATGATCCACTCCTCCAGGAAAGGGGAAAGGCCGCGCGTGGTCGCGCGGCATCAGACGTAATCAGACGTATCGTGAGGCAGTCGCGCCGCTCGCGCGGCGTCTCGAGATCTTCAGCCGACTAGCATAGCGCCGGCGCGGATTTCGCGTCTTGTCGCGCTCAGTGCGGCGACGTCACGAGCGACGCGCTCTTCAGATGGAAGCGCCACGCCATCAGCACGGCCACGCTGGCGAGGCCGGCCGCGAGGCCCCACCAGAGGCCGCGGGCGCCGAGGCCCACGTGGAACGCGAACCAGTAGCCGGTCGGAAAACCGATGCCCCAGTAGCCGAGGGTGGCTGCGAGCATCGGGATGCGCGTGTCCTTCAGGCCGCGCAGCGCACCCGACCCGACGGTCTGCGCGCCGTCGACGATCTGGAACACCGCGGCGATGCCGAGCAGCGACGCGGCGAGCGACACGGTGGCTGCGTTGGCCGGATCGTCGAGGTTCAGGTACAGGCCGACGATCGCATGCGGCGCGACGATCAGCACGATGCCCGACAGCGTCATGAACGCCACACCGAGGCCGAGTGCGACGAAGCCGGCATGCCGCGCGGCGACGGGCGCCCCTGCGCCGACCCAGTAACCGACCCGCACGTTGGCGGCCTGGCCGATCGCGAGCGGCACCATGAACGCCACCGATGCGACGTTCAGCGCGATCTGGTGCGCGGCCAGCGACGTCGCGCCGAGCACGCCGACCGTCAGGCCGGTCGCGAGGAACAGTGTCGACTCGACCCCGTACGTGATCGCGACGGGCCAGCCGATGCCGATCAGTTCGCCCATCATCGGCAGCTTCGGGCGGGCGGCGGTGACGAAATGACGGAAGCGCTGCCGGCCGTGCAGCAGCCAGATCAGGGCGAATGCGGTGAGCCAGATCGTGATCGTCGTTGCGACCGCCGAGCCGAGGAAGCCGAGGCGCGGCAGTCCGAACGCGCCGTGGATCAGCCCGTAGTTCAGCACGGCATTGACGCCGACGCCGCCGATCGACACCCACAGCAGCCGGCGCGCCGCGCCGATCGCCGGCAGGAACGCGCGCATCAGCCCGACGCCGATCAGGCTGCCGAGCGCGGCGAAGCGCAGGATGCCGGTGTATTCGCCGACGTGATGGGCGAGCAGCGGCGGCTCGTGGAACATCAGCAGGATCGGTTCGGACAGCGACAGCGCGATGATGGCCGGAATCGCGAGCAGCACGGACAGCGCGAAGCCGGTCCAGTAGATGTGCGGGACGCGCTCGTCGGCCTTGGCGCCGCGCGCATGCGCGACGCTGACGCTGACCGACGACAGCACGCCTTGCAGCACGGTCACGATGACGAAGAAGAAGTTCGCGCCGAGGCCGCCCGCCGCGAGCGAATCGGGGCCGAGCGAGCCGAGCAGCACCGTGTCGGTGACGCTCATTGCCATCTGCGAGAGCTGCGCGATCGCGAGCGGCGCGGCAAGGCGCGCGGTATCGGCGGCATGACTGGACAGGGACGGCGGCGCGGCGGCCGTCCGCGTAAGACCGGAATGCGACATGGAATGGGCGCTCGCGCGGGTGCGGGCCCGCGCTATATGTATTTATTTTGAGAGACGGCTAGCTTACGGCTTTATTCGAACGGTGTCGAACGCGCGCGCCGATGGCCATGTCGCAGGCAGGGGGAACCGTCGGCCCTAGGCTTCGCGCACGGCAATGCGCGTGTCGCCGAGCAGGACGACCTGGCCCGCGCGGATCTTGCAGGTCTTGCGCAGCTCGACCGCGCCGTCGACTTTCACCGCGCCGGACGCGACGATCAGCTTCGCGGTGCCGCCGCTGTCCGCGAGGCCGGTGATCTTGAGAAGGTTGTGCAGCTCGACGTATTCGCCGGTCAGCGTGAAATCCAGATTGGGCATGACGAAGAAGGTGCGCAAAGCGCGGGAGGAATCGCCTCGCATCATACGGCACCGCGGGCCGGCGCGCGAGCGCGGCCGGCCGCCGCCCGCAGTTGTTAGGGAGTGTGAGCCATTCGTCAGCAAATGAAACGGTGGGTAACAGTCTGAGAGATTCGAGAACTGGCCGCGCGGGCTGCGGGTCTTCTGTCGTACCTGCTGCGTGTTGCGGCGGGGGACGCAACGGACCGCATCGCTGCGGTTCGGGCGCACAACTTCCTGAGGAGAATTGCCATGTCCAAGATTCGTACGATGCTGATCGGTGCCGCGTTGACGGCGTTCGCCACTTCGGCCGCATTTGCCCAGACGGGTACGGCGGTGCAGGGCGCAGCCGGTGCCGGCGTTCAGGGGCAGACGCCGGCGGCGGGTGCCGGTGCCGGCATGCAGGGCGGTGCGGGCGCGAATGCGTCGGGCAATGCGGCAGGCGGTGCAACCGATGCAGTCGGCGCGGCAGCCGATGGCGCGAAGGACTCGACGTCGTCGGCCGTCCACTCGGCCAAGAAGCATACGAAGCATGCCGCGAAGTCGGCCAAGAGCCATGTCGGCTCGGCCAAGGCGAAGGCCGGCGAAGCAACCGAAGGCGGTGCGTCGGTCGGCGCAGAGGGCGGTGCATCGGCCCAGGGCGCCACGCAGTAAGCGGTGCCAGGCGCCGCGCGACGCTCGCCCTCGACGACGCGTCGCGACGGCGGCCATCCGATGGCCCGGTTCGCGTTGCGCGAACCGGGCCGCTTTCATTTGTCGATGGGTTCGGGCGCGCCGTTAGGGCCGCCGTTGGCTCTGCCCTTGGCCCGGCTGACCCTGCGCCGGCCGCGCGGCCGTCGGCGTGAATACGCTGCGCAACCATGCGGCGAGCCGGGCGAAGACGTCGTACGGTTCCTCGACGAAGATCTCCGGCTTCAGCAGCCGCAGGTATTCCATGATCTGCTGTGCTTCCTGCTTCTGGAACGAACCGTGCGCGAGCCCGAGCCGCAGCAGCCCGCGCAGTTCGCCGAGCTTGTCGCGCGCGGTGCTGCCTATGCTCATCTCGCACGCAAGCTTGGCCTCGTAGACCCGTTGTCGCAGCGATTCCGCGAGCCGCCACGCAGGCGTCTGCATCAGTTCCTCGAGCGTCTGGATGTCTTGCGCGGCTCCCTTGATCTGCGAGGCGAGCGGATCGATCAGCGACGGGTCGCCCTGCGCTTCGGCGACGATCGCTTTCGCCCAGTCACGGCAAGCCTTCGCGAGTTCGTCGGGGGTCCATTCGGAGCGCGACGCGAAGCCGAAGCCGAATTCGCCGGCCTGTCGCATCAGGATCGCGACGACGTCCGGAAATTCCTTGTCGAGCGTGCGTTTTGCCCACGCGTACTGGCCGCCCTGCAGCATCCGCTGCACCGCGTGTTCGGTCAGCGGCACCATGTTGTCGAGCAGCTTGGCGCGCAGGAAATCCTCGAACGACGGCGTCGCGAACTGCGGGTCGAGTTTCAGCGACACGCGGACGAACGCGTCGTAGTCCTTGCGCAGGGACTCGAGCGTGTCGTCCTTGAGGGAAAGGGTGATCTGGCCCATGAATCGTCTCGATGGCGGCCCGTGCCAGCCGGCGGCCGGCACGGCGCACCGGGACGGGCGCAGCGTCGACTGACCGGTGCGCGCCGAGGCCGGTGGCGGGTATTCATTCCCTATATCGGCGCGCCGGGCGGAAACTTGAGTACGAATGACCGAGTGTGTACTCAGGCGGGTAGCCAGTGGGGCAGCACGACCCCTTGCCAGAAAAAGAACACCGCGAGCCCCACCGCGATCGTCACGAGCGGGCGGCGGGTGGCGGCCGACACGAGCACGGCGGCGAGCGCGCCGACGAGCTGTGGATTGCGCCAGGTCAGCTCGGCCGTGCCGCCGTGCGGCGAGACGACCATCGGCACGATGATCGCGGTCAGCACGGTGACGGGCACGAAGCCGAGCGCGGTCCGCACGAGCGGCGGGAAGGTCAGCCGTTCGCCGAACAGGAACAGCGTCGAGCGGATCGCGTACGTGATGACGGCCATCCCGAGGATCAGCAGCGCGTAGCTCACGATGCGGCCTCCGTGCGCGAGCCGGCGCGCGTGCGTTCGTGCCGCAACGTGAGCGCGACGCCGACCGCGACGCCGGCGGCGACCGCGCCGAGCAGCCCGAGCTTGTACGGCCAGCCCTGCCAGAAGTACGCGAGCGTGCCGGCCGTCACGGCTGCCGCGAAATAGCGCAGCGTGCCGAGTTGGGGGACGACGATCGCGATGAAGGTCGCCGCCATCGCGAAATCGAGGCCAAGCGACTGCAGGCCCGGGAATGCCGCGCCGAAGCCGATGCCCGCGAGCGTCCAGACCTGCCAGTTCAGGTACATCGCGAGCCCCGAGCCGAAGAAGTAGTGGGGGCCGATCGCGCCCGGCGGGAAATGCCGGTAGTGCGCATAGGCGACCGCGAACACCTCGTCGGTCATCAGTGCGCCGAGCGTCGCGCGCCAGCGCAGCGGCAGGTGGGCGACATAGGGCGCGAGCGTCGCGCTGTACAGCAGGTGACGCAGGTTCACGATCAGCGTGGTCGCGAGCACGACGACGAAGCTCGCGCTGCCCGCGATCAGGCCGAGCGCGATGAACTGCGCGGAGCCCGCGAACACGGCGAGCGACATCAGTGCGCCATGCCAGGCGGCGAGCGGGCCGCCGCCCACGAGCGTGCCGAAAATCACGCCGAACGGCGCGGCGCCGATCATCATCGGGATCGTGTCGCGCGCACCGTCGAGCCATTCGTTCAATGGACGGCGGGCAGGCGATGCGGGTATCGGATTCAAAGGGTGCTCCTCCATGAACGGGAGGATAGCGGGCAGGGGGTGTGCCGGCTTGTATGTTCTTGCGCTTGCGGGGTCGGGCGGTATCGCGGTGGCGGGCGGGACGCTGCGCGTCAGCTCGCCTGCCAGCGCCCGGGCGGCACGCCGAACATGCGTTTGAAATGCCGGGTGAAGTGGCTTTGGTCGACGAAGCCGCTGGCCGCCGCGACGTCGGCGACGGGCACGCCCGCGCGCAGCGGCGCCAGCGCGCGCTGCAAGCGCAACTGGTTGCGCCACGCATGCGGCGGCATGCCGGTCGTGCGGGTGAACAGGCGCGCCGCGTGGAACGGCGACAGGCCGGCCGCCTGCGCGACTTCGTCGAGCGTCACCGTGCACACGAGGTCGGCGGCGAGCCGCTCGCGCATGACGTCGACGCGCGGTTCGTCCGCTGCGAGCGGCGCCGGTCGCGGCTGTGCGTCGGCATGGCGCACGATCAGCGTCGACAACGCATCGAGCATCGCCGTTTCGGCGGCGAGCGGATCGTAGGCGCGCGGTGCGCCGGTCGCCGGATCATGCGCCGGCTGCCCGTGTGCCTGCAACGGCAGTGCGCGCTCGCTGCCGGCCTCCATCATTCGGTGCGCGAGCGTGAGCCGGGCCGCAAGATCGGCGTCGCGAATCACGTCGGGCGCAAACCACGGCGCGTCCTGCGGGCGGCCGGCGATCGAACAGGTGAGTTCGCGGATGAATTCGACCGGCATGTAGCTGACGCGATAGCACCAGCCTTCATCGGCCGCGCGCGACCCCGTATGCACCTCACCGGGATTGATGACGGGCACGGAGCCGGTTTCGGCGACATAGCCGCTGCCGCGATAGGTGAAGCGCTCCGCTCCTTCGAGAATCACGGGGATCGTGTACGCGTCGTGCCAGTGGGGGGCGAACGCATGATCGCGATAGGTGGCCGTGAGGAGGTCCGCATCCGGCAGCAGCGGCGTGCGCCAGTAGCGTGCGGAGTCGGGAAGGCGGGTGGCGGACATGATCGGGCGCGGGAGCGGTCGAATCGACAGTGTATCGCTCGCGCGCCCGGCAGGCGCGGGCTTTACTTGACCGGAATCGTCGTGCCGGCCGGCATCGGTACCGCGGTGACGGCGTTCTTCGGGCTGCCGCTCACGATGCGGTCGCTGTAGGTCAGGTAGACGATCGTGTTGCGCTTGGTGTCGACCACGCGCACGACGTGCAGGGTCTTGAAGATGAACGACATGCGCTCGCTGAACACGTCGGTCTGCTGCTTGAGCGGCTCCTTGAAGCTGATCGGGCCGACCTGCCGGCATGCGATCGACGCCTCGCTCGGATCCTCGGCGACGCCGAGCGTGCCCTTGATCCCGCCGGTGCGGGCGCGTGACACGTAGCAGGTCACGCCGTTCACGATCGGATCGTCATACGCCTCGACGACCACGCGATCGGAGCCCGTGACGCGGAAATGGGTGTTGACGCTGCCGACTTCCTCCGCGTGCGCGAGCGGCGCCGCGGCGAACGCGGAAAGCAGGAGGGCGAAGGGGGCTAAGCGGAGGAGGCGGTGCTTCATCGATGGAACCGGATGCGAATGCGGGACAGAGACTCTAGCATGCGCGCGACCGGACGATGAAAGCCGAATGGCAGGCCGGAAAAACAAAAGGCCCGTCGAATGACGGGCCTTTCGCTATTTGGCTCCCCGACCTGGGCTCGAACCAGGGACCTACGGATTAACAGTCCGGCGCTCTACCGACTGAGCTATCGGGGAATAAATCGGTACATCTGCATGCCTGTTTGTCTACCAGCAAAAAGCCCGTCCACTTTCAACGGGCCTTTGCGTTTTTGGCTCCCCGACCTGGGCTCGAACCAGGGACCTACGGATTAACAGTCCGGCGCTCTACCGACTGAGCTATCGGGGAACAAACAACAACAGCAGAGAAACGAGATTATATGGAGCGTTGATCAGGTCGTCAACACTTTTGAGCCGCAGCGCACAAAAAAATTTCTGCGCCGGCTGCGCGATCAGCGCTCGAGCAGGTGCAGCTTGTCCTGCACGTCCTTCCACTCGTCCGCGTCGGCGGGTGCCGGCTTGGTCTTCGTGATCGACGGCCAGTCCTTCGCCAGCTCGGCGTTCAGCGCGGTGAACTGCTGCTGGTCGCCCGGAACGTCTTCTTCGGCATAGATCGCATTGGTCGGGCACTCGGCGACGCATACGGCGCAGTCGATGCACTCGTCCGGATCGATGGCGAGAAAGTTGGGACCTTCACGGAAGCAATCCACCGGGCACACATCCACGCAGTCCGTGTATTTGCACTTGATGCAGCCTTCGGTCACAACGTGAGTCATTAAAACGCTCCTGCTTGGCGGTATATATGGGGTGGCGTTTGCGCCAAAACCGGCATTGTAACTGAAGCGCAAAACCCGCATGGCGTGGTCGGCTATCCGGCTTATATCGTTTCGTGATTAGTTTATGGGGCCCTCCACGGGGCGCTGAAGGGACGCACCGGCGGCAGTGCGTGCCCCATATACGCCGGAACGGGCAGTGCGGCCGGAGCAGGGCGGCAGGCGGTTTCACGATGGTCGGGCCCGCATTCGGGTAACATGGCCGACAGACCGGGCGGCGCGCGGTGCGCCGGGGCCCGGTCACGATATTGGCGGTGCCGTCATCATGATCATCACTTCGCTGCTCGACACGGATCTCTACAAGTTCACGATGATGCAGGTCGTCCTGCATCACTTTCCCGCTGCAAGCGTCGAATACCGTTTCCGGTGCCGCACGCCCGGCGTCGATCTCGTGCCGTACATCGACGAAATCCGCGACGAGGTGCGCGGCCTGTGCGCGCTGCGTTTTTCCGACGTCGAACTCGACTACCTGCGGAGGATGCGCTTCATCAAGAGCGATTTCGTCGACTTCCTCGCCCTGTTCCACCTGAACGAGAAGTACATCTCGATCACGCCGTCGCCGAAGGGCAACGGTGAAATCGACATCGAGATCACGGGGCCGTGGCTGCACACGATCCTGTTCGAGATCCCGGTGCTCGCGATCGTCAACGAAGTGTATTTCCGCAATACCCAGCGCGAGCCCGACTATCGCGAAGGCCGCGAGCGGCTGCGCGAGAAGATCAAGCTGCTCGGTGCGAAGCCCGAATTCGCCGACTGCAAGATCGCCGACTACGGTACGCGCCGGCGTTTCTCGAAGGTCTGGCACGAGGAGGTCGCGCTCACGCTGCGCGACGGCCTCGGCCCGCAGTTCGCGGGCACCAGCAACGTGCTGTATGCGATGAAGCACGGCATCACGCCGCTCGGCACGATGGCGCACGAGTACCTGCAGGCCTGCCAGGCCCTCGGCCCGCGGCTGCGCGATTCGCAGATCTACGGCTTCGAGATGTGGGCGAAGGAATATCGCGGCGACCTCGGGATCGCGCTGTCGGACGTCTACGGGATGGATGCATTCCTGAACGACTTCGACATGTACTTCTGCAAGCTGTTCGACGGCGCGCGCCACGATTCGGGCGATCCGTTCGAATGGGGCGAGCGGATGCTGCGTCATTACGAGATGAACCGTTGCGACCCGCGGACCAAGGTGCTCGTGTTCTCGGACGCACTCGACATCCCGAAGGTCATGCAGTTGTACGAACGTTTCCGCGGCCGCTGCAAGCTCGCGTTCGGCGTCGGCACGAACCTCACCAACGATCTCGGCTACGTGCCGCTGCAGATCGTGATCAAGATGGTCCGCTGCAATGGCCAGCCGGTCGCGAAGCTGTCGGATTCGCCGGGCAAGAGCATGTGCGACGACAAGGCGTATCTCGCGTACCTGCGCCAGGTGTTCGGCATCGCGCAGCCGGTCGAGGAAGACGCGTCGAAGTAAGCGTCGGCCGAACGGCCAAAACTGCGTGGCGGCGGGGGCGGCCGGTATAATCCGACGGTATCGCCCGCCAACGTCACGAGGACCGTTCATGGACACTTCCGCTGCCCGTCGCCAGATCCTCGCGCGCATTCGCGCGGCGCAGGGGCGTGCGGCCGAACCCGATGCGGCCGAGCGCGACGGCGTTGCCGATTATCTCGCCCGTCATCCGGAAGGCCCGCGCCCGCCGGCGCCGGCCGATCTCGTCGCTGCCTTCGTCGACGAAGCGGTACGCCTGTCGACGACGGTCGACGAAGTCGCGACGCTTGCCGACGTACCGGCCGCCGCGGCTCGCTACCTTTCCGCTCACGGCCTGCCGACGCAGGCCGTCGCGTGGCGCACGCTGGCCGATTTCGACTGGGCGGGCGCAGGCCTGTCGGTCGAATGCCGCAAGCCGCGCGACGGCGATCTGGTCGGCCTCACCGGCTGCTTTTGCGCGACGGCCGAAACGGGCTCGCTGGTGCTGCTGTCCGGCCCGGACACCTATGCGTCGGCCGGCCTGCTGCCGGAAACGCACATCGCGATCGTTCCCGCGTCGCGGATCGTCGCCGGTCACGAAGACGCCTTTGCGCTGATCCGCTCGGAGCGCGGCGAATTGCCGCGCGCGGTCAACTTCGTGTCGGGCCCGTCGCGCACGGGCGATATCGAGCAGACCATCGTACTGGGCGCGCACGGCCCGTACCGCGTGCACGTGATCGTCGTACGGGGCGCATGACGCGCCCGCTGCATCCACTGCCACTCGAACAAGGAAGTTCTGCATGAAACGACATGCCGCCTGGGCGGGCATGGCGTCGGGGATCGCGCTTGGCGCCGTCCCCGCGCTTGCATCGGCCGCAACGCTCGACGGTGCCACGCTGTCCGCTCTCTGGGGCATCCCGTTCGCCGGGATCCTGCTGTCCATCGCACTGTTCCCGCTCGTCGCCCCCGTGTTCTGGCATCACCACTTCGGCAAGATCGCGGCCGGGTGGGCGGTCGTGTTCCTGGTCCCGTTCGCGTTCGCGTTCGGCGCGGGCACCGCGTTCGGCACGCTCGTGCATGCGCTGCTCGAGGAATACATCCCGTTCATCGTGCTGCTCACCGCGCTCTATACGGTCGCGGGCGGCATCTGCGTGAACGGCAACCTGCACGGCACGCCGAAGCTGAACACCGCGATCCTCGCGCTCGGCACGCTGCTCGCGAGCGTGATGGGCACGACGGGCGCCGCGATGCTGCTGATCCGGCCGCTGCTGCGCGCCAACGACAATCGCAAGCATGTCGTGCACGTCGTGATCTTCTTCATCTTCCTGGTCGCGAACGCGGGCGGCTCGCTGTCGCCGCTCGGCGATCCGCCGCTGTTCCTCGGTTTCCTGAATGGCGTGAGCTTCTTCTGGACGACCACGCACCTCGCACTGCCGATGCTGTTCATCTGCGTGGTGCTGCTGACGCTGTTCTTCGCGCTCGATACGTACTTCTACCGGAAGGGCGGCGAGGAGCGGCCCGCCGCACTCGACCCGACACCCGACAGTGCCCGGCTGTCGATCGACGGCAAGATCAATTTCGTGCTGCTCGCGGCCGTGATCGGCCTGGTGCTGATGAGCGGCATCTGGAAGCCGGGCATCACGTTCGACGTGTGGGGCACGCACGTCGCGCTGCAGAATCTCGTGCGCGACGTCGCGCTCGTGGGCGTGACGCTCGCCTCGCTCGCGCTGACGCCGCGTTCCGCGCGCGAGGGCAACGCGTTCAACTGGGCGCCGATCGAGGAAGTCGCGAAGCTGTTCGCGGGGATCTTCGTGACGATCGCGCCGGTGATCGTGATCCTGCGCGCCGGTGCCGACGGCGCATTCGCGCAGATCGTCCATCTCGTCACGGGGCCGGACGGCAAGCCGATCGACGCGATGTACTTCTGGGCGACCGGCATCCTGTCGTCGTTCCTCGACAATGCGCCGACCTATCTCGTGTTCTTCAACCTCGCGGGCGGTGATGCGCAGTCGCTGATGACGACCGGCGCGTCGACGCTGGCCGCGATTTCTGCAGGCGCGGTGTTCATGGGTGCGAACAGCTATATCGGCAACGCGCCGAACTTCATGGTGAAGGCGATCGCCGAATCGCGCGGCGTGAAGATGCCGAGCTTCTTCGCTTATCTCGGCTGGGCGCTGATCGTGCTGATACCGGTATTCCTGCTTACGTCGTGGATCTTCTTCACGGCGTAAGCTGACGATTTTCAACCTAGAGCGGGTGGTTCCAGTGGCGCACGGCGCGCAGCGATCCGCCCGCGGCATGCGGAGATGGCGATGCAGAAGATCCTGGTCGCGCGTCCGATCTTTCCGGACGTGATCGAGCGGCTCAAGCAGTATTTCGACGTCGACTGGAACAACGGCGACGCACTCGCGCCCGACGCGCTCGCCGCGCGTCTGGCCGACAAGGACGGCGCGCTGACGGCCGGCGATCCGGTCGGTGCGGCCGAGCTCGCGGCGGCGCCGCGCCTGCGCGTCGTGGCGAACATGGCGGTCGGCTACAACAATTTCGACATGGCCGCGTTCAACGCGGCGAACGTGCTCGGCACCAACACCCCCGACGTGCTGAACGAGTCGACCGCCGATTTCGGCTGGGCGCTGATGATGGCCGCGGCCCGCCGGATCGCCGAATCCGAGCACTGGCTGCGGGCCGGCCACTGGCAGAAGTGGGCGTACGACGGTTTCCTCGGCAGCGACATCTACGGCTCGACGCTCGGCGTCATCGGGATGGGGCGCATCGGCCAGGCGCTCGCGCGCCGCGCGCGCGGCTTCGGGATGCAGGTGATCTATCACAACCGGTCGCGGGTCGCGCCCGAGATCGAGGCCGAGCTCAATGCCGAATACGTGTCGAAGGACGCGTTGCTCGCCCGCGCCGATCACGTCGTGCTCGTGCTGCCGTATACGAAGGAGAACCATCACACGATCGGCGCGGCCGAACTCGCGAAGATGAAGCCCACCGCGACGCTGACCAACATCGCGCGCGGCGGGATCGTCGACGACGCGGCGCTGGCCGTCGCGCTGCGCGCCGGGACGATCGCCGCGGCCGGCCTCGACGTGTACGAAGGCGAGCCGACGGTCCATCCGGCACTGCTCGAGGTGCCGAACGTCGTGCTGACGCCGCATATCGCGAGTGCGACCGAAAAGACGCGCCGCGCGATGGCGAACCTCGCCGCCGACAACCTGATCGCGGCGCTGGGCGAGGGGCCGCGCGCAGGGCAACCGCCGAATCCGATCAACCCTGACGTGATCGGGAAGCCGCGCGCATGACGATGACGTTGTTGCTTGCGGCGGTCGTCGTGCTGGCCGTCGCGCTTGCAGTGGCGATCGTCGCGCTCGTGCGTGGCGGTGGCCGCCACGACGACGCGGCGATACTCGGCGACCAGATCGAGGACGCCGCGCATGCGCAGGCGCGCGCAGTCGAGCGGCTCGAGCGCGAATTGCGCGGCGAGATCGTCGAGAACGCGCGCGGTTCGCGCACCGAGCTGGCCGGCAGCTTCGCGCAGCTTCAGCAGACGCTCGCCGCGCAACTGACGAGCGTCGCGACCGTGCAGAACAACCAGATCGAGGGTTTTGCACAGCAGCTCGGCAAGCTCGTCGCCGGCAACGCGCAGCAGTTCGACGCGATGCGCGAGAGCGTGCAGCGGCAGGCGCAGCAGGCGCGCGAGGAGCAGACGGGCGCGCTCAGGCTGTTCGGCGACACGTTGAACCGGCAGCTCACGCAATTGACCGAAGCGAACGACCGCCGGATCGGCGAGGTGCGCGCGACGCTCGAACAGCGGCTGAAGGAAATCGAGACGAACAACGCGGCGAAGCTCGAGGAGATGCGCCGCACCGTCGACGAGAAACTGCACGCGACGCTCGAGCAGCGGCTCGGCGAATCGTTCAAGCTCGTGTCGGACCGGCTCGAGCAGGTGCATCGCGGGCTCGGCGAGATGCAGACGCTCGCGGCGGGCGTTGGCGACCTGAAGAAGGTGCTGACCAACGTGAAGACGCGCGGCACCTGGGGCGAAGTGCAGCTCGAGGCGCTGCTCGAACAGATGCTGACGCCCGAGCAGTACGCGAAGAACGTCGCGACGGTGCCGAAGAGCAGCGAGCGCGTCGAGTTCGCGATCCGGCTGCCGGGGCGCGAGGCCGGCACGCGCGACGCGCCGCCCGTGTGGCTGCCGATCGACGCGAAATTTCCGCGCGAGGACTACGAGCGGCTGATCGACGCGCAGGAGCGTGCGGATGCGGTGGCGGTGGAGGAGGCGGCCCGCGCGCTCGAGGCACGCGTGCGGCTGGAGGCGCGCACGATCGCCGAGAAGTATGTCGCGCCGCCGCACACGACCGATTTCGCGCTGCTGTTCCTGCCGACCGAGGGGCTCTATGCGGAGATCCTGCGCCGCCCGGGGCTGACCGACCTGTTGCAGCGCGACTATCGCGTGACGGTCGCCGGCCCGACGACGCTCACCGCATTGTTGAACAGCCTGCAGATGGGTTTCCGCACGCTCGCGATCGAGCAGCGGTCGAGCGAGGTGTGGCAGGTGCTCGGGGCGGTGAAGACGGAGTTCGGCAAGTTCGGCGACGTGCTCGCGCGCACGAAGTCGCAGCTCGAAACGGTCACGCGCTCGATCGAGGCCGCCGAGCAGCGCACCCGCGTGATGAACCGCAAGCTGAAGCAGGTCGAGGCGCTGCCGGGCGATACGGCGGCAGGGCTGCTGGGTGCGGAAGGGGCCGACGGTGCCGATGCGGACGACGCATGACGCACATGGCCGACATCGGCTGGAAAGCAAAAACGGGCGCCGCGGCGCCCGTTTTCTTTTGACGCGATGGCCGGCGTGGCCGGCTCGCGGTCAATGCCCGGCGAGCGTATCCAGTGCGTCGCCCGTGACGCGAACGATGCGCCAGTCGGGCAGCACGGTTGCGCCCATCTTTTCGTAGAAATCGATCGCCGGCTGGTTCCAGTCGAGGACCGACCATTCGAAGCGTCCGCAACGGCGCTCGACGGCCAGGGCAGCGAGGTGACGCAGCATCGCGGTGCCGAGGCCCGTGCCGCGCTGCGACGGCTGCACGTACAGGTCCTCGAGATAGAGGCCGCGACGGCCGAGGAACGTCGAATAATTGTGGAAGAACAGCGCATACGCGACGATCGCGCCGTCGTGCTCGGCCACCCTTGCCTCGGCGGCAGGCTGCTCGCCGAACAGCGCGTCGGCGAGATCGGCCTCGGTCGCGACGAACAGGTGCGCAAGTTTCTCGAACTCGGCCAGCTCGCGCATCAGCGCGAGGATCGCGCCGACGTCGCGTGCCTGGGCCGCGCGGATCAGCGGTGTGCCGCTCACGCTTCTTCCGGCGGGTCGGACAGCACGATCTCGATGCCGCCGAAGCGCGATGCGACCCAGTTGTACGCGTGGCATGCGATCCACAGCAGTACGAAGCCGAGGATGGCGTTCAGCAGCAGCGCGCTCAGGATCGTGCTCAGTTCGACCATCCCGTAGCGAACGTACGCGACGAGAATGCCGAGCAGCACGATCGGCACGCTGAACGTCAGGTAGACGAGGATCAGCGCTTTTGCGGTCTGCCCCGCGGCGATCGACGAAATTTGTTTCTTCATGTGCGGATTGCCCCCGTAGAGATATACCGATAGTGGAATTCAGATCAGGCCGTCGAGCGGCAGGATGTCGACCGGGGTGCCCGCGTCGACTGCCGCGGTATCGTGGCCCAGGACGATGAAACAGTTGGCGGCCGCGAGGCCGCTCAGCGACGCGGAACTCTGCGAGCCGGCCGGTGCGACGTGCCAGCGGCCGTCGGCGGCGCGCGTCGCGACGCCGCGCAGGTAGTCGGTGCGGCCCGGGCGCGTCTTCAGCGCTTGCGTGCTGAGTGCGGTATGCATCGCCGGCGGCTGGGCCTGCGCGCCGGCCAGCGTCAGCAGCGCGGGGCGCACGATCGCGTAGAACGTCACGGCAGACGCGACCGGGTTGCCGGGCAGGCCGAAGAACAGCGTGTGACCGGCGCCGTCGGCGGCGCGTGCGAGCGTGCCGCACGCGAGCGGCCGGCCGGGACGCAGCGCGAGGCTGGCGAACGTTACGTCGCCGAGCCGTGCCATGACGTCGCGCGTGAAGTCGGCTTCGCCGACCGATACGCCGCCCGACGTGATCACCGCATCGGCCTGCGCGGCGACCGCGCTGCGCAAGGCGGCTTCGAGCGCGGCCGGGTCGTCGCGGACGATCCCGAGATCGACCGCGTCGACATGCAGCCTTTCGAGCATCGCGATCAGCATCCCGCGGTTGCTGTCGTACAGGGCGCCGGGGCCGAGCGGCTCGCCGGGCTCGCGCAGTTCGTCGCCGGTGGAGAACACGGCGACGCGCACGCGCCGGCGCACCGCAACTTCGGGGAAACCGAACGACGCGAGCAGGCCGAGATCGGACGGCCGCAGGATGCGGCCTGCGGCAAGCGCGCACGCGCCGCGCGCGAGGTCCTCGCCGGCCTTGCGGCAGTTCGCGCCGCGCGCGATGTCGTGCGCGGCGAAGTGGATCGTGTCGCCGTCGACGCGCACGCGTTCCTGCGGAATCACCGTGTCGCAGCCGGCCGGCATCGGCGCGCCCGTCATGATGCGCACGCATGATCCCGCCGCCACGGCGCCGTCGAACGGATGGCCGGCGAGCGCGGTGCCGGCGATCGTCAGCGCGACCTCCGCTTGCGGCGATGCGTGCGTGCCCGTGCTGCCGTCGAACGCATAGCCGTCCATCGCCGAGTTGTCGTACGCGGGAATGTCGAACGGGGCGTTCACGTCGGCCGCGAGCACGCGGTCGAGTGCATCGCGCAGCGTCACCGTGTCACACGCGTCGACCGGCACCGCGAAGCGGCACGCGAGCGCCTGCGCGTCGGCGAGCGACAGCGGGGCATCGGAATCGGGTGCGGTTCGGGGGGCGGGCGAGGATTGCGTGATCATCAGTCGGACTGCGCCGCAAGGCGTATCGGGTTCGTGGCCGGTGGCGCGAGGAGGGTGCCTGGGCGCGGGTTGCGCGTGCGGCGGGCGGGAACCGCGCGGGTGCCGTCAGCGGCGGGCCAGCGCGGCGAGTTCCTGCCAGGAGTTGGCATTGTAAAACGCACGCTCGTCGTGAAACTCGACTTCGACCGTCTTGTGGCGTGCGTACCACGCACGCACCTTGCGGTCGCCGGCGGCGAGCCGGGCGGCGAGATCATCGGCCAGCGACGTGCGCAGCAGCGCGAACGTCGGCTGCGGCGAGCGCACTTGTTGTGCATCGACGGTCACCGCCATGGCGATGTCGGCCTGCCGCGCGTCGAGCGCCGCTTGCAACCGTGCGACGAGGTCGGCCGGCAGATAGGGTGTATCGCATGGCGAACACGCGACGAGCGGCGCGCGTGCCGCCCGCATGCCGGCGAGCAGGCCCGCGAGCGGGCCGGGGAAGTCGGGTGTTTCGTCCGCGACGATGCGCGCGTCGAATGGCGCACCGAGTTCGGCGTAGCGATCGGCATGGCGATTCGCGCTGATCAGCGTCTCGTCGACCTGCGGCGAGAGCCGGCGCA
Organism: Burkholderia sp. AU31652; assembly: GCF_002223155.1. NCBI lineage: Bacteria > Pseudomonadati > Pseudomonadota > Betaproteobacteria > Burkholderiales > Burkholderiaceae > Burkholderia > Burkholderia sp. AU31652. Next base: position 635,178 of record NZ_NKFG01000003.1, read on the forward strand.
GCACGTGCAGCGCGAGCGGCATGCCGTCGAGCAACTGCAGGCCCTTGTCGACGCCATCCATGCGTGTGGCGCGCCCGCCTGCGAGCAGCAGGCCGGCGATCGTGGGAGAGGCGGAAGCGGGCATGGTAAGAGGGCGGGATGGGCGGCGTGCGTCAGCCGCCGATATACGACATCTCGACCCGCTTGCCGGCGCCGTCGGGCACGGCGTCGGCCGATGCGCTGCCGCGCAGTTGCGAATAACGGTCGGTGCGGGCCTGCCAGATGCGGGCGATCGCGGTCGCGATCTCGGCGTCGCTCGCGCCGCCGCGCACGAGCGCGCGCAGATCGTGGCCGGTCGACGCGAACAGGCACAGGTACAGCTTGCCTTCGGTCGACAGCCGCGCGCGCGTGCAGTCGCCGCAGAAGGCCTGCGTGACGCTGGAAATCACGCCGATCTCGCCGCCGCCGTCCGCATAGCCCCAGCGCTGCGCGGTTTCGGCCGCCGTGTGCGGATCGAGCGGTACGAGCGGGAAGTGTTCGGCGATCCGTGCGATGACGTCGGCCGATGGCAGCACCTCGGTCATGTTCCAGCCGTTCGACGTGCCGACGTCCATGTATTCGATGAAGCGCAGGATCACGCCGGTGCCGCGGAAACGCTCGGCCATCGGCAGGATCTCGCTGTCGTTGGTGCCGCGCTTCACGACCATGTTGACCTTGACCGGTGCGAGGCCCACGGCCTGGGCCGCGAAGATGCCGTCGAGCACGTCGGCGCTCGCGAACTCGGCATCGTTCATGCGCTTGAACAACGTATCGTCGAGCGCGTCGAGGCTGACCGTCACGCGCGTGAGCCCGGCGTCCTTCAGCGCGCGCGCCTTGCGTGCGAGCAGCGAACCGTTGGTCGTGAGCGTCAGGTCGAGCGGGCGGCCGTCGTGGGTGGTCAGGCGGGCGAGGCGCTCGATCAGGAATTCGAGATTCTTGCGCAGCAGCGGCTCGCCGCCCGTGATGCGGATCTTCTCGACGCCGTGTGCGACAAAGAGTCGCGCCACGCGTTCGATTTCCTCGTGCGTGAGCAGCGCTCTGTGCGGCAGGAACGGGTAGTCCTTGTCGAAGACGGCGCGTGGCATGCAGTACACGCAGCGGAAGTTGCAGCGATCCGTCACCGAAATGCGCAGGTCGCGCAGCGGCCTGGCGAACGTGTCGGCCAGCGTGCCGTCCGGGGCGTGCGCGACGCCGGAGACGTCCGGCATCCCGCTGACGTCGGCGAGAGGAATGATGCGTCGGGACATGTTGAAAGAAGTGCGAACCAGACCTCTATTTTAGCCGCAAGCGGCCGGTCGGTCCGGTGGGCGGAAACCCGCAGCGCGGACATGAAAAAGCCCGCCGGAGGCGGGCTTTTCCTGGTCGGACGATACGTCGATCAGTGATGCGTCGTTTCGACCTGCTGCATCGGGGCCGTATCGACCGGCGGCAGCGCCTTGCGTTCGCGCGGCACGCGAGCCGGACGCGGGAGGCGCGACGCGGCTTCCTGCGCAGCGGCGAACTTGCCGGCGTCCGTGTTCACCCAGACGAGACCAGCCTGCTCCAGCACGGTATCCAGGCTCGCCGAAGCGGGCGCGGCCGCCGGTTGGGCGGGGGCCGGAGTCGGTGCCGGTGCGGCGACGGCCTCGACCGGCGCGGCTTCGACATGGGCCGGCTCCGCAGCCACCGGAGCGGCTTCGGTCGTCACGGCCGGTGCGGCTTGCTCGACGGGGGCCTGCTGAGGCGCCTCGACGGCGACGGGCGCTGCCGGCACTTCGAACGCGTCGGTCGGCGAAACCGCGACCGGAGCCGGACCGGCTTCCGTATCGACGGCCGGTGCGACCGGTACCGGTTCTGCTGCCTGGGCGACCACGGCTGCTTCGACCGGTGCTGCCTCGACGACGTGTACCGGTGCCGGTTGCGGCTCGACAGCGGCCGGTGCTGCCGGTTCGGCATGGTGCTCGACCACGGCTTCGGCGACGACGGCGCTTGCCGCGGCGGCTGCCACGACGACTGCCGGTGCGGCCGGGTGGGCCGGTTCGGCAGCAGCCGGTGCTTCCGGCGTCACGGCTTGCACCGTCACTTCGCCTTCTGCGCCTTGCTCGGCGTGGTCGACGACTGCGCCGTCTTCCTCGCGCTCGCGACGACCGCCGCGGCGGCCGCGACGGCGACGGCGACGTTCCTCGCCATCACGCGCGCCGGCTTCCGCATCGGCTGCCAGCTCGGCGCCGGGCAGGGCTTCCGCGACGGCCTTGTCGGCTTCCGCGTCCGGATGGGTTTCGCCGCGGGTGACGGTTTCCAGCGTGGCCGCATGCTGAGTCGGCTTGCGGCGCTCGCGACGTTCCTGGCGCTCGCCACGACCCGCAGCTTCAACGCCTTCCGGCTGCTCGACACGCTCGCGCGGTTCACGCGGTTCGCGGTTCTCACGCGGTTCGCGCGGCTCACGGCTTTCACGCGGCTCGCGGCCTTCGCGCGGGCTGCGGCCCTCGCGACCTTCGCGGTTCTCGCGACCTTCACGCGGTTCACGACCCTCGCGCGGTTCGCGGCCTTCACGCGGCTCACGAGCCTCACGCGGTTCGCGCACTTCCTTGCCTTCGCGCTCCTGGCGTTGCGGCTGGCCACGGCCTGCCGCGACCTGGTCGCGGCCGCCTTGCGCCTGCTGGGCGCCGCCGCGACGGTTGCGGTTGCGATCGCCACCGCGTTCGCCGCGTTGCTCGGACTTCTCGGCGCGTTCGCCGCGAGCCGGACGGGCTGCCTGCTCCTTCGCCGGGGCCGGAGCAACCGGTGCGGGTGCGGGCGCCGGCGATACGCCGAACAGACCCTTCAGCCAGCCGATGAAGCCGCCGGTTGCCGGCGCGACAGGCGCGGGCGCTGCAACGGGTTCGACCGGGCGCTGCGGTGCCGGGCTCGGGGCCGGACGCTCGGGCGTGATGCCCTTGACCGCGGCTTCCTGCTTCGGCTTCACTTCCGCCGCGCGCTTGCTGTAGCCGGTTTCCGACTCGAGTTCGCGGGCGGCTTCCTCGGCCATCTTCCAGGACGCGCGCGGGTCGTCGAGACGGGCGTCGTCGTGGCGCAGGCGCTCGAGCTTGTAGTGCGGCGTATCGAGGTGCTTGTTCGGGATCAGCACGATGCCGACCTTGAAGCGCGACTCGATCTTGTTGATTTCCTGACGCTTTTCGTTGAGCAGGAAGGCGGTCACCTCGACCGGCACCTGGCAGTGGATCGCCGCGGTGTTTTCCTTCATCGCTTCTTCCTGAATGATCCGCAGGACCTGCAGCGCGGACGATTCGGTATCGCGGATGTGACCGGTGCCGTTACAACGCGGGCAGGTCACGTGGCTGCCTTCCGACAGGGCCGGACGCAGGCGCTGGCGCGACAGTTCCATCAGGCCGAAGCGGGAGATCTTGCCCATCTGGACGCGCGCGCGGTCATGCTTGAGCGCGTCTTTCAGGCGCTGCTCGACTTCGCGCTGGCTCTTCGCCGATTCCATGTCGATGAAATCGATCACGATCAGGCCGCCGAGGTCACGCAGGCGGAGCTGGCGGGCGACTTCGTCGGCCGCTTCGAGGTTCGTGCGGGTCGCCGTTTCCTCGATGTCCGCGCCCTTGGTCGCACGCGCCGAGTTCACGTCGATCGCGACGAGCGCTTCGGTGTGGTCGATCACGATCGCGCCACCCGACGGCAGCGGTACCGTGCGCGAATACGCGGTTTCGATCTGGTGTTCGATCTGGAAGCGGGAGAACAGCGGCACGTCGTCGTGGTAGCGCTTCACCTTCGCGACGTTGTCCGGCATCACGATGTCCATGAAGGCGCGGGCCTGATCGTGGATTTCGTTCGTGTCGATCAGGATTTCGCCGATATCGGGCTGGAAATAGTCCCGGATCGCGCGGATCACGAGGCTCGATTCCAGATAGATCAGCATCGGCTGGCCGGGGTTGCCGCTTTGCGACGCCGCTTCGATCGCGCGCCACAGTTGCAGCAGGTAGTTCAGGTCCCACTGCAGTTCCTCGGCGCTGCGGCCGATGCCCGCGGTACGGGCGATCATGCTCATGCCGTCCGGGATCTGCAGTTGCGCCATCGTCTCGCGCAGTTCCTGACGCTCGTCGCCTTCGATCCGGCGCGACACGCCGCCGCCGCGCGGATTGTTCGGCATCAGCACCAGGTAGCGGCCGGCGAGCGAGATGAACGTGGTGAGGGCGGCGCCCTTGTTGCCGCGCTCTTCCTTCTCGACCTGGACGATCAGTTCCTGGCCTTCGCGCAGGGCATCCTGGATGCGCGCGGAGCGCATGTCGATGCCTTCCTTGAAGTACTGGCGGGCGACTTCCTTGAACGGCAGGAAGCCGTGGCGGTCCTCGCCGTAGTTGACGAAGCACGCTTCGAGCGACGGCTCGATACGGGTGATGACACCTTTGTAGATATTGCCTTTGCGCTGTTCGCGCCCGGCTGTCTCGATGTCGATGTCGATGAGCTTTTGCCCATCGACGATGGCGACGCGCAGCTCCTCCTGCTGCGTCGCATTGAACAGCATGCGTTTCATGAACGACTCCAGGCGGCTCTGCTGGCGGCGCCTCGCGGTTGTCAGTCGCGAGGGCGGGAACGACGGCAGGCCGCACCTTGTTGTGTTGTCACGAGCACGCTGGAGCGGGAACGATGGCGGGGAGAATTGCCTGAAGAGGCGCTTGGGCCCGAAAGACGGGGCCGGCGGCCATAGGGCACCTGCGAACACGGCTTCAAAGCACGGCGTCCACACACCGCACGCTGTCAAAGCGCGCTAAGCCTGAGGCCGGGCACTGCCGCGGGGCGCGTCGCCATGCGACGCGCGTGCCAACGGGCGGCAGATGCTGCGGCTCGGGCCGCAGCGGGGAGTATCGAATCCAGCCCGACTTTCCCGCCTGGGGTGTACTTCCCTGGTTTGACGTCGCCAGGCCCCGCACGCTTCGCGGAGCCAAATCGGGCGCAACGCCGTAATTTTCGCAACCGGCAGCCTGCGCGGACGCACTTCGCGCCGTCGGGCTGCCGATCAAATTCTTTTCAACCAACTTTCCGTTACCGCGGCGCCTTGCCGACCGAATCCGCCTGTGGGCGCGATCCTTGCCGACGGGCGGCGCCGTGCGTGCAACTTGCTGCATCTCTTTGATTAGGGGCGAGCAGCAGACCCCCGGCGCAAGTAAAATAACGGTTTGCGCTTGCGCCTTGCCCGGTTGGTCCGGGCCGGCCGGTGAGGCCGCCCGCAACGTCAGGCTGGGCAAAATTATATTCAGTATGAACGAGTTAGGCAAAATATCCCAGAATTCGGTCGCAAGCGGCCAGGTATCGATGATCGAGATCGATGAAAACTCGGCCGGTCAGCGTATCGACAACTTCCTGTTGCGCGTCTGTAAAGGCGTGCCGAAAAGCCATATTTACCGGATCCTGCGCAGCGGCGAAGTGCGCGTGAACAAGGGTCGGGTCGATGCGCAGTACCGGCTCGCGTTCGGCGACATCGTCCGCGTGCCGCCCGTGCGCGTGGCCGCCGCCGACCTCGCGCGTGCCGAAGCCACCATCGTGCCGCCCGCGCACTTCGACGTGCTGTTCGAGGACGACGCGATGCTCGTCATTAACAAGCCGGCCGGGGTGGCGGTCCACGGCGGCAGCGGCGTCGCGTTCGGCGTGATCGAGCAGATGCGCCAGGCGCGCCCGCGCGCGAAATTCCTCGAACTCGTGCACCGGCTCGACCGCGAGACGTCCGGGATCCTGATGCTCGCGAAGAAGCGTACGGCGCTGGTGGGCCTGCACGAACAGATTCGCGAGAACAGGATGGACAAGCGCTACTTCGCGTGCGTCCACGGTGAATGGCAGTCCGACTGGGGGCGTCGCCGCGCGGTGAAGGCGCCGCTGTTCAAGTATTCGACCCCGGAAGGGGAGCGCCGCGTGCGGGTGCAGGACGACGGGCTGCCGTCGCATACGGTGTTCAACCTCGTCGACCTGTGGCCCGAGTACGCGCTTCTCGAGGCGGAACTCAAAACGGGTCGGACCCATCAGATCCGTGTGCACCTCGCGCATCTCGGCCTGCCGATCGCCGGCGACGCCAAGTACGGCGATTTCGCACTGAACAAGGCGCTGGCGCGCGCGAATGCGCAGCCGTCGTTGAAACGGATGTTCCTGCATGCGTACCGGCTGCGCCTCGCCCACCCGCTGACCGGCGAGGCACTGCAGTTCGATGCGCCGCTGCCGGACGAATGCCGGCGCTTCCTCGATCAACTCAGCGCACTGCGCGATACCGCCTGAACTGCATGGCTCGACAGCAATTTGACCTGATCGTCTTCGACTGGGACGGCACGCTGATGGATTCGACTGCGCACATCGCGCACAGCATCCAGGCCGCATGCCGCGATCTCGGCTTGCCCACGCCGTCCGACGAGGCGTCACGCTACGTGATCGGCCTCGGCTTGCGCGATGCGCTGCAGATTACGGCTCCGACCCTCGATCCGTCCGACTATTCGCGGCTCGCCGAGCGCTACCGCTATCACTATTTGCTCGACGACCAGCGCATCGAGTTGTTCGCCGGCGTGCGCGAGCTGCTGGCCGAGTTGCGCGACACGGGCTATCTGCTCGCCGTTGCAACCGGCAAGGGTCGGGTCGGGTTGAACCGCGTGCTCGACCAGTCGAAGCTGACGAGCCTGTTCGATGCGACGCGCTGCGCCGACGAGACCTTCTCGAAACCGCATCCGGCGATGCTGCACGAACTGTCCCGGGAATTGGGGCAGGACCTGTCGCGCACCGTGATGATCGGCGACACGACCCACGACCTGCAGATGGCCGCGAGTGCCGGGGCCGCCGGCGTCGGCGTCGCGTACGGCGCGCACACGGCCGACGCACTGGCCGCGCTCGCGCCGCGCTTCGTCGCGCCGGACGTCGGTGCGCTGGCCGCGTGGCTGCGGGAGCACGCATGAGCGCGGCGCCGGACGCCGTGCGCGTGTGCGCATCGGATGCGCTGGCCGACGGCGGCGCCGGCGTGCGCGTCGATGCGACGCTGCGCGGCGAGCAAGCCGTCGTGTTCTTCGTGCGCTACGAGGGCCACGCATACGGCTACCTGAATCGCTGCGCGCATGTGCCGATGGAGCTCGACTGGGCCGAAGGGCAGTTCTTCGAATCGTCGGGCCTCTACCTGATGTGCGCGACGCATGGCGCGATCTACGAGCCGAACACCGGCAAGTGCGTCGGCGGCCCGTGCCGCGGCGGCCGCCTGCGACCGGTCGAGGTCGACGAGCGCGACACGTCCGACGGGCGTGCGGTATTCTGGGTGCCCGACGCCGACCTGCGTCCCGCTGTTCCCGCCACGACCGACTAACGATAACCCTGCATGGCCGACCAACCGAATTCCCCTGATTCCTCCCCCCGTTCCGATAGCCGTGAACCGAACTGGGAGCGTGCGGCGCTCGAGCGGATCGCGCTCGCGGCCGTCAAGGAGCAGCGCGCGGCGCGGCGCTGGAAGATCTTCTTCCGCTTCGCGTTCCTCGCCGTATTCGTGCTGTTCGCGTTCGCGCTGATCGATTTCTCGAGCGATTCGAAGTTCTCGTCGAGCGGGCGGCATACGGCGCTCGTGACGATCGACGGCGAGATCGCGGCCGGCGTCAACGCAAATGCCGAGGACATCAACACGGCGCTCGACGCCGCGTTCGACGACGACGGCACGGCCGGTGTCGTGCTGCGGATCAACAGCCCGGGCGGCAGCCCGGTGCAGGCGGGGATGGTCTACGACGAGATCCGCCGGCTGCGCGCGAAGCATCCGGACAAGCCGTTGTATGTCGTCGTGACCGACATGTGCGCATCGGGCGGCTATTACATCGCGTCCGCGGCCGACAAGATCTTCGTCGACAAGGCGAGCATCGTCGGGTCGATCGGCGTGCTGATGGACGGGTTCGGCTTTACCGGGCTGATGGGCAAGCTCGGCGTCGAGCGGCGCCTGCATACGTCGGGTGAAAACAAGGGCTTCTACGACCCGTTCTCGCCGGAAACGCCGAAGATGGACGCGCATGCGCAGGCATTGCTCGACCAGGTGCACGCGCAGTTCATCAAGGCCGTGAAGGATGGCCGCGGCAAGCGGCTGCACGAGACACCCGACATGTTCTCGGGACTGTTCTGGACCGGCGAGAAGAGCGTCGAGCTCGGGCTGGCGGACGGTTACGGCACGACCGACACGGTCGCGCGCGACGTGCTGAAGGCGCCGGATCTTGTCGACTATACGGTGAAGGAAAGCCTGACGAACCGCGTCGCGCGCAAGTTCGGTGCGGCCGTCGGCGGCGCCGCGATGAAGGCGCTGACGGCCGGCGGCGCGTCGGTCAGCCTGCGCTGACCGGAGGCGGGCGGGCCGCGATGGCCCGCCGTTCACCTGGCGGAGCGCCTGCCGCGTTCAGTTCGCCAGCAGCAGGAAGATCGCAGGGCGCTTGTGCAGATTCGGCGCAGGCGCCTTTTTCCAGTCCGCGACGGTACGACTCGCGATCGTCTCGGTCGCGAGGGTCAGGTCGGCCGCGACGCAGATCTGCGTCGACGGCGCGCAGGTCGCGACGAGCGTGTCGAGCATCGCCTGATTCCGGTACGGCGTTTCGATGAAGATCTGCGTCTGGCGCGCCTTGCGTGACAGTTGTTCGAGTTCGCGCAGGCGTTTCGCGCGCGCGGCCGCGTCGACCGGCAGGTAGCCGTTGAATGCGAAGCTCTGGCCATTCAGGCCCGATGCCATCAGGGCGAGCAGGATCGAACTCGGCCCGACGAGCGGCACCACCTTCACGCCGCGCTCGTGCGCGCGGCGCACCAGCAACGCACCGGGGTCGGCGACGGCCGGGCAGCCGGCTTCGGACACGAGGCCGGCGTCCGCACCGGCCAGTACGGGCGCGAGCAGCCGGTCGATGGCGCCGGCCGGCGTGTTGACGTTCAGTTCGCTGATCTCGATTTCCTGGATCGGGCGCGTCGTGCCGATCTTCTTCAGAAATGCACGCGTCGTCTTCGCGTTCTCGCCGATGTAATAGCCGAGCGTGCCGGCGCGCGCCTGCACGGCCGCGGGCAGGACGGCCGCGAGCATCGATTCGTCGCCTTCGCCGAGCGTGTTCGGGACGAGGTAAAGCGTGCCGGCGGTCATGCGCGGTCTCCACGGGTGGTTGCAAACAACGGATAGTCGGCGGCGCGCAGCATGCGCGTGAGCGCGATCAGCGGCAGGCCGACGAGCGCGGTCGGGTCATTCGAGTCGATCGCGTCGAGCAGCGCGATGCCGAGCCCTTCGGACTTCGCGCTGCCGGCGACGTCGTACGGCGTTTCGGCGCGCAGGTACGCATCGAGTTCGGCCTCGGGCAGCGAGCGGAAGCGCACGTGCGTGACGATGTCCTCGACCTGCGCTTCACCCGTCCGGCTGTCGTACAGGCATAGCGCGCTGTGGAATTCGACTTCGCGGCCCTGCATCGACACGAGTTGCGCGAGCGCGCGCTCATGGGTGCCGGGCTTGCCGATCTGGAGCCCGTCGAAGGTCGCGACCTGATCCGACCCGATCACGAGCACGCCGTCGGGCGCGTCGATCGTCGCGGCGACGGCGCGCGCTTTCGCGCCGGCGAGCCGCAGGGCGGTCGCGGCCGGCGTTTCGCCGTCGTGCGGGGTTTCGTCGAGGTCGGGCGACACGACGTCGAAGGGGATGCCGAGGCGCTCGAGGAGCGCGCGGCGGTAGCGTGAACTGGAGGCAAGAATCAGCCGCGGCGGGCGGCAAACGGTATCCGGCATGGTCGGTTGGATCGGTGAGTCGTCAGGTGTTGTGCGGCGTTGCGCGGACGCAAGCTTAAGTGATTGACCGCAAAAGGTAAAACAGGTATGCTTTCCCGCTTTTCGTCGGCAGGCTTCCGTGTGGTGGCGCCTGCCGGGTCTTCGGAAGTAAAGTACGTCATCCGTGGATGAGCCGTACGCGAGCGGTACCAAGCCGGATTCGCAAGTCAGCCTGTAGGCAGGAGCGCACATGAACACTTCTTCTGGCAAACCGGCTGCGGCGCTTGATCCGCATGCAATCGACCTGTTCGAGTTCGCCCGCAGCGGGCGGCAGGCATCTGGTGCGGTGCGCCTCTCGCAACTGCCGCGCATGTTAAACGAAGTGCCCGCGGACGCGCCAGATCGCGACACGGTCTTCACATGGCAGGCGGAAGGGTTCACCCAGAAGGAATTGCAGGACGACGGCGCCGACGGGCAGCAGCCGTATCTGCGACTTGCGGTGCACGGCCATGCGTGGCTCACGTGCCAGCGCTGCATGACCCCGTACGACCAGGCGTTCGACGTCGACATGACGTACCGGGTCGTCGCGACCGAAGAAGAAGCTGAAGAATTTCCGCTCGACGACGATGAAGCCGATGTGATCGTGGGCTCACGCCAGTTCGATCTCGTCGACTTGATCGAAGAGGAATTGCTGCTTTCGTTGCCGCTCGTGCCCAAGCACGAGGTTTGCCCGGCAGTTCACGAAAGCCTCGTGTCGGGTGCGAGCGGTCCCGCGGAAGCGGCGGACGAAGAGTCCGACGAAGCCGGGGACGAAGGCAAACGGCCGAATCCGTTCGCAGCGCTGCAAGCGCTGAAGAAGGACGGTGACGGCACCAAGAAACACTAAGCAGTTGTGGCGCGGGAAGGCGTAAAGGCTTTGGGCCAGGGTAGTTAAGCGCCGGATCGGGCTGTGTTAGAATCCGGAAAATTATTTAGGAGTTAGTCATGGCAGTCCAGCAAAACAAGAAGTCGCCGTCGAAGCGCGGCATGCATCGTTCGCACGATTTCCTGACGGCAGCGCCGCTGGCAGTCGAGCCGAGCACGGGTGAAGTGCATCTGCGTCACCACGTCAGCCCGAACGGCTACTACCGCGGCAAGAAAGTCGTCAAGACGAAGAACGACTAAGCGTCAAGTCACGCGTTGCGCGCTACGCTTGCCGTTCGCGTGACAACTGGTTCGCTTGACACTTTCCTGGCTCAACAAAAAGGCGGCATTCAACTGCCGCTTTTTTGTGCCTGAAATTCGTCGCATTCCATGACCGTAAAGCTCACAATCGATTGCATGGGAGGCGACCACGGCCCGTCCGTGACCGTTCCCGCGGCAGTCAAGTTCGTCCGCGCGCATCCCGATGCGCACCTGATGCTCGTCGGCATCGAAAGCGCGATTCGCGCTCAGCTGAAAAAGCTGAAAGCCCTCGACGATCCCGCGCTGACCATCGTTCCCGCCACCGAAGTCGTGGCGATGGACGACCCTGTCGAAGTGGCGCTGCGCAAGAAGAAGGATTCTTCGATGCGCGTCGCACTCAACCACGTCAAGGAAGGCGCGGCGCAGGCCTGCATCTCCGCCGGCAATACCGGCGCGCTGATGGCCGTTTCCCGTTACGTACTCAAGACGCTGCCCGGCATCGAGCGGCCCGCGATCGCGTTCGCGCTGCCGAACCCGACCGGCTACACGATGATGCTGGACCTCGGCGCGAACGTCGACTGCGAGCCGCAGCACCTGCTGCAGTTCGCGGAAATGGGGCACGCACTCGTGGCGGCGCTCGAAGGCAAGGAGCGTCCGACGATCGGCCTGCTGAACATCGGCGAAGAGGTGATCAAGGGCAACGAGACGATCAAGCGCGCAGGCGAACTGCTGCGTGCCAGCACGCTCAATTTCCGCGGCAACGTCGAAGGCAACGACATCTACAAGGGCACGGTCGACGTGATCGTGTGCGACGGCTTCGTCGGCAACGTCGCGCTGAAGACGTCCGAGGGGCTCGCGCAGATGCTGTCGGACATCATCCGCGAGGAGTTCGGCCGTTCGCTGATGTCGAAGCTGATGGCGCTGCTCGCGCTGCCTGTCCTGATGCGTTTCAAGAAGCGCGTCGACCACCGCCAGTACAACGGCGCGGCGCTGCTGGGGCTGAAAAGCCTCGTGATCAAGAGCCACGGTTCGGCCGATGCCTACGCGTTTGAGTGGGCGATCAAACGCGGGTATGATGCCGTCAAAAACGGCGTGCTGGAGCGCCTCGCGCGCGCGATGGCGGATAATTCAGTGTCGCTCGGCGAAGGCGAGCACGACGCGGGCGGTGCGGGCCATGCAAGCCCTGCCGCAGGCCATCACGCCGACCCTTCCGCTGCGCAATCCTCTAAAGCATAAATGGCCCAATCGACTCTCTATTCCCGCGTGCTCGGCACGGGCAGCTACCTGCCGCCTGACCGCGTCACGAACCAGCAGTTGACCGATCGCCTTGCGAAGGAAGGCATCGAGACGAGCGATGAATGGATCGTTGCGCGCACGGGTATCCATGCGCGCCATTTCGCCGCACCCGACGTCACGACCAGCGATCTCGCGCTCGAGGCGTCGCGTCGCGCGATCGAAGCCGCCGGCATCGATCCGCAGTCGATCGACCTGATCATCGTCGCGACTTCGACCCCCGATTTCGTGTTCCCGAGCACCGCGTGCCTGCTGCAGAACAAGCTCGGCATCAAGAACGGCGGCGCGGCATTCGACGTGCAGGCCGTGTGCTCGGGCTTCGCGTACGCGATGGCGACGGCCGACAGCTTCATCCGCAGCGGCCAGCACCGCACGGCGCTCGTCGTCGGCGCGGAGACGTTCTCGCGCATTCTCGACTTCAAGGACCGCACGACCTGCGTGCTGTTCGGCGACGGCGCGGGCGCGGTGATCCTGTCCGCGTCGGAAGAGCCGGGCGTGCTCGGCAGCGCGCTGCACGCGGACGGCAGCTATTCGCACATCCTCTGCACGCCGGGCAACGTCAACCGCGGCGTGATCGAAGGCAGCGCGTTCCTGTACATGGACGGGCAGGCCGTGTTCAAGCTCGCGGTCAACGTGCTCGAGAAGGTCGCGATCGAGGCGCTCGCGAAGGCGAATCTCGCGCCCGAGCAGATCGACTGGCTGATTCCGCACCAGGCCAACATCCGCATCATGACCAGCACCTGCCGCAAGCTCGGCCTGCCGCAGGAGCGCATGGTCGTGACGGTCGACCAGCACGGCAACACGTCGGCCGCGTCGATCCCGCTGGCGCTCGATACCGCGGTGCGCGACGGCCGCATCCAGCGCGGCCAGCACGTGCTGATCGAAGGCGTCGGCGGCGGCTTTACCTGGGGCGCGTCGGTCTTCCGCTACTGATCCGCGGCGCGCGACAGCTGCGCGCGGATCCCATCGGCGCGCCATTCGTGCGCACCGTCCGAATCGATTCAATTGGGGACGATATGAAATTTGCATTCGTATTTCCGGGGCAGGGCTCGCAGGCGGTCGGCATGCTCAACGCATTCGCCGATCTGGCCGTCGTGCGCGAGACGCTCCAGGAAGCGTCCGATGCACTCAATCAGGATCTCGGCAAGCTGATCGCCGAAGGCCCGGCCGAAGAGCTGAACCTCACCACCAACACGCAGCCCGTGATGCTGACCGCAGCCTATGCGTGCTATCGCGCGTGGCAGCAGGCAGGCGGCCCGGCGCCGTCGATCGTCGCCGGCCACAGCCTCGGCGAATACACGGCGCTCGTCGCTGCCGGCGCGCTCGCATTCAAGGACGCGGTGCCGCTCGTGCGCTTCCGTGCGCAGGCGATGCAGACGGCCGTGCCGGTCGGCCAGGGCGGCATGGCCGCGATCCTGGGCCTCGATGACGACACGGTGCGCGCGGTCTGCGCCGAAGCCGCGGAAGCGGGCATCGTCGAAGCGGTGAACTTCAATGCACCCGCGCAGGTCGTTATCGCAGGCAACAAGGCCGCGGTCGAAAAGGCCTGCGAGATCGCGAAGGCGAAGGGCGCGAAGCGCGCACTGCCGCTGCCGGTGTCGGCGCCGTTCCATTCGTCGCTGCTCAAGCCGGCGTCGGACCAACTGCGCGACTATCTTGCGAACGTCGACGTCAAGGCGCCGCAAATTCCGGTCGTCAACAACATCGACGTCGCCGTGGTCAGCGATCCGGCTGCGATCAAGGATGCGCTGGTGCGCCAGGCCGCGGGCCCGGTGCGCTGGGTCGAGTGCGTGCAGCACATCGCCGGCACGGGCGTCACGCACGTGATCGAATGCGGCCCGGGCAAGGTGCTCGCCGGCCTGACGAAGCGCATCGACGGCAACCTGGCGGGCGCGTCGGTATTCGATCCGGCTTCGCTCGACGAAGCGCTCAAGCTGGTGACCGCCTGACGCGGCGCCTTTTCTCAAGAGACGGATATTCGATTCATGGACAAGACTCTCGATAAACAGGTTGCGATCGTCACCGGCGCATCGCGCGGCATCGGCCGTTCGATCGCGCTCGAGCTCGCGCGCCTGGGTGCGACGGTGATCGGCACGGCGACGAGCGAATCGGGCGCCGCTGCGATTACCGCGGCGTTCGCGGAAGCGGGCGTCACGGGCCGCGGCGCGGTGCTGAACGTCAACGACGCGGCAGCCGCCGAGGCGCTGATCGACGCGACCGTGAAGGAATTCGGCGCGCTGAACGTGCTCGTCAACAACGCGGGCATCACGCAGGACCAGCTCGCGATGCGGATGAAGGACGAGGACTGGGACGCGGTGATCGACACCAACCTGAAGTCGGTGTTCCGCCTGTCGCGCGCGGTGCTGCGCCCGATGATGAAGGCGCGTGGCGGCCGCATCATCAACATCACGTCGGTGGTCGGCTCGGCCGGCAACCCGGGTCAGGTCAACTACGCGGCTGCGAAGGCCGGCGTGGCGGGCATGACGCGTGCGCTTGCACGTGAAATCGGCAGCCGCGGCATCACCGTGAACTGCGTGGCGCCGGGCTTCATCGACACCGACATGACGAAGACGCTGCCGGAAGAACAGCAGGCCGCGCTCAAGACCCAGATTCCGCTCGGCCGCCTCGGCAGCCCGGAAGACATCGCCCATGCCGTCGCGTTCCTCGCATCGCCGCAAGCCGGTTACATCACCGGTACGACGCTGCACGTGAACGGCGGCATGTACATGTCGTAACGATTTTCGTTTACCATCCGCGCCGTATCCCGTTTTTCAGGCGGACCGGCGCTTGATCGACCATCAAGCCAACGCGCGTTTTGGCGTCAGCAAACCTGATAAAATGCGCGCACTTGTAAATCTGAACTTTCCCTCGGAGGGGTAATGGACAACATCGAACAACGTGTCAAGAAGATCGTCGCTGAACAACTGGGCGTCGCGGAAGCCGAGATCAAGAACGAAGCTTCGTTCGTGAACGACCTGGGCGCCGACTCGCTCGACACGGTCGAACTGGTGATGGCTCTGGAAGACGAGTTCGGCATGGAAATCCCGGACGAAGAAGCAGAGAAGATCACGACCGTTCAGCAAGCGATCGACTACGCTCGCGCAAACGTCAAGGCGTAAGCGCCTTTCGCGCTTGTCCGCCACGTCTCCGCGATCTTCGCGATTGACGCGCCATCCTGCCGGCTTCGCGCCGGACGGACTAACAGCCACAGGGCTCGCAGGGCTGGTTCCTGTGGCCACTGTGGCTTTTGTTTTTGTCATCCAATAATGGAAAAGAGGTTACCGTGAGCCGCCGTCGTGTTGTTGTTACAGGCCTGGGGCTGATTTCGCCTGTTGGCAATAATGTTGCCGACGGCTGGGCCAATCTCGTCGCCGGCAAGTCCGGTATCGCCACCGTCACGAAGTTCGATGCGTCGAACCTCGCCTGCCATTTTGCGGGCGAAGTGAAGGGCTTCAGCGCCGAGGAGTACATCCCGGCGAAGGAAGCCCGGAGCATGGATACGTTCATCCATTACGGCATCGCCGCCGGCGTCCAGGCCATCAAGGACAGCGGGCTGGAAGTGAACGAAGCCAATGCGGAGCGCATCGGCGTGATGGTCGGTTCCGGCATCGGCGGCCTGCCGATGATCGAAGATACGCACCAGACCTACGTCGATCGCGGCCCGCGCCGGATTTCGCCATTCTTCGTGCCGGGTTCGATCATCAACATGATCTCGGGTCACCTGAGCATCATGTTCGGCCTGAAGGGCCCGAACCTCGCGGCCGTGACGGCCTGCACGACCGGCCTGCACAGCATCGGCCTCGCCGCGCGCCTGATCCAGGCCGGCGACGCCGACGTGATGGTTGCGGGCGGCGCCGAATCGACGGTGTCGCCGCTCGGCATCGGCGGTTTCGCGGCAGCGCGTGCGCTGTCGACCCGCAACGACGATCCGGCCAGCGCATCCCGCCCGTGGGACAGGGACCGCGACGGCTTCGTGCTGGGCGAGGGTGCCGGCGTGATGGTGCTCGAGGAGTACGAAGCGGCGAAGGCACGCGGCGCGAAGATCTACGCGGAAGTCTCGGGCTTCGGCATGACGGGCGACGCGTACCACATGACCGCGCCGAACATGGACGGCCCGCGCCGCTGCATGGTCGCGGCACTGCGCGACGCCGGCATGAACGCGGACGAGGTCCAGTACTTGAACGCGCACGGCACGTCGACGCCGCTGGGCGACAAGAACGAGTCCGACGCGGTGAAGGCGGCCTTCGGCGAGCATGCGTACAAGATCGTCGTGAACTCGACGAAGTCGATGACGGGCCACCTGCTGGGCGGCGCGGGCGGCCTCGAATCGGTGTTCACGGTGCTGGCGCTGCACAACAACGTGTCGCCGCCGACCATCAACATCTTCAACCAGGACCCGGAGTGCGATCTCGACTACTGCGCGAACACCGCGCGTGACATGAAGATCGACGTTGCCGTGAAGAACAACTTCGGCTTCGGCGGTACGAACGGCACGCTGGTGTTCAAGCGCGTCTGACGCCGTAATCGCTTGACGAGTCCATTCGATGCTCCGGCCGGGCGCCCGCAACGTTTTGCGTTGCGGGCCTCGGCCGTGTCGTATTTCGTGCTGGCCGTGTTCGTCGCGTCGGCTACCGCGTCGGCCTATCTGTTCTGGGCGCCGCGCGCGGGCGCGGCCGCCGGCGCAGGCGTGTCAGCCGTGACGGCCGCGCTGCTGGCCCTGTGCGCTGCGCGGGCCTGTGCCCGCCGGCTGCCGGCCGAGTTGCAGATCGACGCGTTCGGGGAAGTCGCGGCGTTTGGCCGCACCGGGCGCCTGCTGGCGCGCGGCCGCGTGACGGGGCATGCGCACTGGAGCAGCCTGCTGCTGGTGCTGTCGGTCGGGCAGGGTGCCCGGCGGGCCCGGCCGCTGCTGATTCCGGCCGATGCGCTCGACGCCGCATCGTTCAGCGCGCTGTCCGTGCTGGCGAGAACGGCGGGCGCGGCGGGGCGGGTTTGACGGCGGCACGGTTACCTACCGTAACCAGCGGCCGGCGCGGGAACGCTACAATAGCGCTCCGCGTTGCATCCCTAGTTAACGGATTTGTCAGGTGAGTGAAAAAGAAATCGATCAGGCTCTGGTCGAGCGCGTACAGAAGGGCGACAAGGCAGCGTTCGAACTCCTGGTCTCCAAATACCACCGCAAGATCATTCGGCTGATTTCGCGCCTCGTGCGGGATCCCGCCGAGGTCGAGGATGTGGCCCAGGACGCGTTCATCAAGGCGTATCGTGCGCTGCCGCAATTCCGCGGCGAGTCGGCGTTCTATACGTGGTTGTACCGAATTGCCGTCAACACGGCGAAGAACTACCTTGCGACGCAAGGCCGCCGGGCGCCGACCTCGACGGAGGCCGATGCGGAGGAAGCGGAAACTTTCTCCGACGCAGACCAACTAAGGGATATCAACACGCCTGAGTCGATGTTGATGAGCAAGCAGATTGCCGAGACGGTCAACGCTGCCATGGCTCTGCTGCCCGAAGAACTGCGCCAGGCAATTACGCTGCGCGAGATCGAGGGCCTGAGCTACGAAGAGATCGCGGAAATGATGGGCTGTCCGATCGGGACGGTCCGGTCGCGGATCTTCCGCGCACGCGAGGCAATCGCTGCCAAATTGCGTCCGCTGCTCGATACGCCCGAAGGCAAGCGCTGGTAAGCGCGATGGGCGGAGCGACGCGGGTCGGGGTCTAGTTACGGTTAGAGTCGTGAAGTCACGACGGGGTGTGCAAGATGGGGAGCATCATGGGGTCGGTCAATACGCAGTCGCAAGCGTGCTCGCGCGGCGAGCGCCTTTCCGCGCTGGTCGACGGCGAAATGTTCGAGGGCCCGGACAACGGGCAGTTTCTGGCTGAGCTCAACCGCGCGGATCGCGCTGCGTGGGCCCATTACCACCTGATCGGCGATGCGCTGCGCTCGGACGAGCTCGCGCTGTCGCCCGCGCTGAGCGTGGCGTTCACCGCGCGCATGTCGGCTGCGCTCGAAAGCGAGCCGCACCTGCTCGCGCCGGCGGCCGCACCCGTCGCGCGCAAGCTGCTGTCGCTGCGCCGGCGCGTCGTGCCCGCGTTCGCGGTTGCTGCCGCGGCGGCCACGCTGACGTGGATCGTCGTCCCGCAAATGCAGACGGCCGGTGCCCCGGGCGCCGTCCAGGTCGCGTCGGCCGGTGCGCCGCAAGGCGGCAACCTGCAGCGCGTGACGGTTGCGCAGGCATCGGCCCAGCCGGGCCTGCAGGACGTCAACATCATTCGCGACGCCAGCCTCGACCAATACCTTGAAGCGCACCAGCAATTCGCGCAGCAGCCCGTCGTCACGGGTTCGATGCCGCTGATCCGCGCTGCCGTGACCACCACGCCAGGCCAATAAACCCGATGCGGACATTGCAGTTGAATCACGCCATCTCCGGATGGAAGCGGCTGCCGGCCCTCCTGCTTTGCGCAGCCGCCCTGTTGTCCGTTCAATCCCTTCCTGCCAGCGCCCAGCAACCGGACGATCCCGTCGCGACCCGCAAGGGTGCCGCCGACTGGCTCGACCGTGTCCAGCAAGCGGCGCAGCAGCAGAGTTACGAAGGCACGTTCGTCTACCAGCGCGGCGGTTATGTGCAGTCGTCGCGCATCGCGCACGTCGCGTCCCGCGACGGCGAGTTCGAGCGCATCGAGACGCTCGACGGCAAGCCGCGCAAGCTTCTGCGACATAACGACGAGCTGTACACGTTCGTGCCCGAGCGCAAGCTGTGCGTGGTCGAGCGCCGTCAGACGCGCGACTCGTTCCCCGCGCTGCTCGGCGCGAGCGGCGAGCACGTGATGTCCGTCTACGACGCGAAGTCGCTCGGCAAGGACCGCGTGGCAGGGATCGACGCGCAGGTCGTCGAACTCGTGCCGAAGGATGCGTACCGCTTCACGTACAAGCTGTGGGCCGACGCGCGCACGGGGCTGCTGCTGCGCTCGCAGACGCTCGATGCGAACGATCACGTGCTCGAGCAGATCGCGTTCTCGCAACTGCAGACGGGCGGCGCAAGCGGCGACAAGGCCGCGATCGCGGCCGGCATGCGCAACCTGAGCGGCTGGACGGTCGTGCGGCCGCCGGTCGCGACGGTCGACATGGAAGCACAGGGCTGGCAGCTCGCCCCGAGCGTGGCCGGTTTCCAGAAGATTCGCGAAGTGCGCCGGCCGATGGCCGCGCGTGACGCGGGCGAGCCGCCGATCCCGGTCGATCAGGCCGTCTTCACCGACGGCCTCGCGACGATCTCGGTTTTCATCGAGCCGGCCGAAAAGAATACGCGCAAGGAAGGCGCGGGCAGCACCGGTGCGACGAACGTTCTCGTGAAGCGCCGCGGCGACTACTGGATCACCGTACTCGGAGAAGTGCCGCCGGCTACGTTGCAGCAGTTCGCGTCTGCCATAGAATACAAGGCTTCCAAGTAACGCTACGGCTTCCGACATGACGAAACTCACGCTGCGCAAAGTGCTCGCGGCGGCGGCGCTGTGTGCCTGCCTGCCGCTCGTCCCGCAAACCGCGGTCGCTGTCACGCCTCCCGCTGCCAGCCTTCCCGATTTCGCCGATCTCGTCGAAAAGGTCGGCCCCGCGGTCGTGAACATCCGGACCACCGCGAACGTGCCGGTACCCGGCCCGCGCGGCGTGCTTCCGCCGGGCTTCGACAACGGCGACATGTCGGAATTCTTCCGTCGCTTTTTCGGCATTCCGCTGCCGCAGGCGCCGGGCAACGGTAGCGGCAATGGCGGCGGCAATCCGAAGAACGCGCCGACGCCGGACAATCCGCCCGACACCGAACAGAATCGCGGCGTCGGCTCGGGCTTCATCGTGTCGGCCGACGGCTACGTGATGACCAATGCGCACGTCGTCGACGATGCGGACACCATCTACGTGACGCTGACCGACAAGCGCGAATTCAAGGCGAAGCTGATCGGCGTCGACGATCGCACGGACGTCGCGGTCGTCAAGATCCAGGCGTCGAACCTGCCGGTCGTCGCGATCGGCGATTCCAACAAGGTGCGCGTCGGCGAGTGGGTCGTCGCGATCGGTTCGCCGTTCGGCCTCGACAACACGGTCACGGCCGGCATCGTCAGCTCGAAGAGCCGCAATACGGGTGACTACCTGCCGTTCATCCAGACCGACGTCGCCGTGAACCCCGGTAACTCGGGCGGTCCGCTGATCAACATGCAGGGCGAGGTGATCGGCATCAACTCGCAGATCTACAGCCGTACCGGCGGCTTCATGGGCATCTCGTTCGCGATTCCGATCGACGAGGCGATGCGCGTGGCCGACCAGCTGAAGGCGACGGGCAAGGTCACGCGCGGCCGGATCGCGGTGGCGATCGGCGAGGTGACGAAGGACGTGGCCGATTCGATCGGGTTGCCGAAGGCCGAGGGCGCGCTCGTCAGCAGCGTCGAGCCGGGTGGCCCGGCCGACAAGGCGGGTATCCAGCCGGGCGACATCATCCTGAAGTTCAATGGTCGTTCGGTCGACGCGGCGTCGGATCTGCCGCGCATGGTCGGTGACACGAAGCCCGGCACGAAGGCGACGGTCAGCGTATGGCGCAAGGGTCAGGCACGCGATCTGCCGATCACGATCGCGGAAACGCCGGCCGAAACGACGGCAAAGGCCGAGCAGCGCAAGAACGCGCCGCAGAAGCCGCGCCAGACCAATTCGCTCGGTCTGACGGTCAGCGACCTGACGGCGGAGCAGATGAAGACGCTGAAGCTGAAGAACGGCGTGCAGATCGACGGCGTCGACGGCCCGGCCGCCCGTGCGGGCCTGCAGCGCGGTGACATCGTGCTGCGCGTCGGCGACACCGACATCACGAACGCGAAGCAGTTCGCCGACGTGACCGCGCAGCTCGATCCGCAGAAGGCGGTCGCGGTGCTCGTGCGGCGTGGCGACAACACGCAATTCGTGCCCGTGCGGCCGCGCCAGAAGTAACGCGCCGATGTTCACGCTTTACGGACGCGGCTGGTGTCACCTGTGCGACGACATGCGCGACGCACTGGCGCCGGTGGCGGCCGAATTCGGCGTCGCGGTCGATTACGTCGACATCGACGCCGATGCGGCGCTCGTCGCCCGCTACGACGAGGACGTGCCCGTGCTGTTGCTGGACGGGGCGGAGGTATGCCGCCACCGGTTCGACGACGCGCGGGTGCGCGACGCGCTGTCGTCCCGGCGCCGAGCCTGACCTGCCGCGGGCGCGCGTCGTTTCGCACGGGGCTTGGCCCGGCGGGCGCCCCCCCGGCGACCACCGCCCGGCCCGGCGTAGGAAATACCGCCCGGCAAAGGCCTTTTCGGCTAAAATAAGCTGTTTTTTCACCGACTTACACAAGGCGTGCTCTGCAGTCGTCGAGCGCGCCTTTTTCGCTTGATCGGCACTGAATGGATCATATTCGCAATTTCTCGATCATCGCGCACATCGACCATGGCAAGTCGACGCTCGCGGATCGCATCATCCAGGTATGCGGCGGCCTCGCCGACCGTGAAATGGAAGCGCAGGTGCTCGACTCGATGGATATCGAGCGCGAGCGCGGCATCACGATCAAGGCGCAGACTGCCGCGCTGTCCTATCGCGCGCGCGACGGCAAGGTCTACAACCTGAACCTGATCGACACGCCGGGGCACGTCGACTTCTCGTACGAAGTCAGCCGTTCGCTGTCCGCGTGCGAAGGCGCGTTGCTGGTCGTCGATGCGAGCCAGGGCGTCGAGGCGCAAACCGTCGCGAACTGCTACACGGCGATCGAGCTCGGCGTCGAGGTCGTTCCGGTGCTGAACAAGATCGACCTGCCGGCCGCGAACCCCGAGAACGCGATCGAGGAGATCGAGGACGTGATCGGCATCGACGCGACCGACGCGACGCGTTGCAGCGCGAAGACGGGCCTCGGCGTCGAGGACGTGCTCGAGTCGCTGATCGCGAAGGTGCCGCCGCCGAAGGGCGACCCGGCCGCGCCGCTGCAGGCGCTCATCATCGACTCGTGGTTCGACAACTACGTCGGCGTCGTGATGCTGGTGCGTATCGTCAACGGCACGCTGCGCCCGAAGGACAAGATCAAGATGATGGCGACCGGCGCGCAGTATCCGGTCGAGCACATCGGCGTGTTCACGCCGAAGTCGCGCAACCTCGAATCGCTGTCGGCGGGGCAGGTGGGCTTCATCATCGCGGGCATCAAGGAACTGACGGCCGCGAAGGTCGGCGATACCGTCACCCACGTGTCCAAGGCCGCCACCGAGCCGCTGCCGGGCTTCAAGGAAGTGAAGCCGCAGGTGTTCGCGGGGCTGTATCCGGTCGAGGCGAACCAGTACGACGCGCTGCGCGAATCGCTCGAGAAGCTGAAGCTGAACGACGCATCGCTGCAGTACGAGCCGGAAGTGTCGCAGGCGCTCGGCTTCGGTTTCCGCTGCGGCTTCCTCGGGTTGCTGCACATGGAAATCGTGCAGGAGCGGCTTGAGCGCGAGTTCGACATGGATCTCATCACGACCGCACCGACGGTCGTCTACGAGGTCGTGCAGAGCGACGGCTCGACGATCAAGGTCGAGAACCCGGCGAAGATGCCGGAGCCCGGCCGTATCGCCGAAGTCCGCGAGCCGATCGTCACCGTGAACCTGTACATGCCGCAGGATTACGTGGGCTCGGTGATCACGCTGTGCGAGCAGAAGCGCGGCTCGCAGATCAACATGCAGTATCACGGCCGCCAGGTGCAGCTCACGTACGAGATCCCGATGGCCGAGATCGTGCTCGACTTCTTCGATCGCCTGAAGTCGGTGTCGCGCGGCTATGCGTCGATGGACTACGAGTTCAAGGAATACCGTTCGTCGGACGTCGTGAAGGTCGACATGCTGATCAACGGCGACAAGGTCGATGCGCTGTCGGTCATCGTGCACCGTTCGCAGTCGCAATATCGCGGCCGCGAAGTGGCCGCGAAGATGCGCGAGATCATCCCGCGCCAGATGTACGACGTGGCGATTCAGGCCGCGATCGGCGCGCACATCGTCGCGCGCGAGAACATCAAGGCGTTGCGCAAGAACGTGCTCGCGAAGTGCTACGGCGGTGACATCACGCGAAAGAAGAAGCTGCTCGAAAAGCAGAAGGAAGGCAAGAAACGAATGAAGCAGGTGGGTTCGGTCGAGATCCCGCAGGAAGCGTTCCTTGCGATCTTGCGCGTCGAAGACAAATAACAGGACTGATCCTTTTATGAATTTTGCGCTGATTCTTTTTGTGCTCGTCATCTTGACGGGCGTAGCGTGGGTGCTGGACAAACTGGTGTTTCTGCCGCAGCGTCGCAAGGCGGCCGACTCGGCGATCGAGGAGTTCGATCGCCAGCAGTCGCGCATCGACAAGCGCTTCGCGGATGAAAACGCGGTGCAGACGCGTTCGAAGCTGCGCGACGAGAAGTTGCGCCAGCCGTGGTGGCTCGAGTACACGGCGAGCTTCTTCCCGGTGATCCTGGCGGTGTTCGTCGTGCGTTCGTTCGTCGTCGAGCCGTTCAAGATTCCGTCGGGCTCGATGGTGCCGACGCTGCTCGTCGGCGATTTCATCCTCGTCAACAAGTTCGAATACGGGCTGCGCCTGCCGGTCACGAACACGAAGATCACGCAGGGCAGCCCGCTGTCGCGCGGCGACGTCGTCGTGTTCCGTTATCCGAAGGACGAGTCGGTCGACTACATCAAGCGCGTGATCGGCCTGCCGGGCGATACCGTCGCGTACCAGGACAAGCAGCTCACGATCAATGGCCAGCCGGTGCCCGAAACGCCGCTGCCCGATTTCTTCGACGACGAGCGCCAGAATTACGCGAAGCAGTTCGAGGAAACGATCGGCAACAAGAAGAACGCGATCCTCAACAACCCGGCCGTGCCGCCGTTCGTGATGGGCGCATACGACTATCCGTTTCGCGACAACTGCACGTACAACAGCCGCGGTGTGATCTGCAAGGTGCCGCCCGGTCACTACTTCATGATGGGCGACAACCGCGACAACAGTGCGGACAGCCGCTACTGGGGTTTCGTGCCGGACCAGAACATCGTCGGCCGCGCGTTCTTCATCTGGATGAACTTCAGCGACCTGAAGCGCATCGGTTCCTTCAACTGATCGCAATCGACTCACTCGCACTACGCGACGCACGGGCCGCGTCGCGTATTGCCGAACTACTTTAAGAACCGGCGGTAACACCGCCTCGTCACGCCTTTTCGCGTCCGGCCGTGCCGTTTCGGCCCGACCGGGCGCCCGCGTTATACTCCTGCACATGCCCTCATCCCAGTTGGAAAGCCGGCTGCGCTACGAATTTCGCAATGCGGAATTGTTGCGCCAGGCTTTGACCCATCGCAGTCACAGTGCCACGCACAACGAACGGCTCGAGTTTCTCGGCGACTCCGTTCTGAATTGCGCGGTGGCCGCCCTTTTGTTCCAGCGTTTCGGCAAGCTGGACGAAGGCGATCTGTCGCGCGTACGCGCCAACCTCGTCAAACAGCAGTCGCTGTACGAAATTGCTCAGGCCCTGAATATCTCGGACGGACTGCGGCTCGGCGAGGGCGAGCTGCGCAGTGGCGGGTTCCGCCGCCCGTCGATCCTCGCGGACGCGTTCGAAGCCATCATCGGGGCCGTGTTCCTCGATGGCGGCTTCGAAGCCGCCCAAGGGGTCATCAAGCGCCTCTATATCCCGATTCTCGACCACATCGATCCGCGCACGCTCGGCAAGGACGCGAAGACGCTGCTGCAGGAATACCTGCAGGGGCACAAGATCGCGCTGCCGACCTACACGGTGGTGGCGACGCATGGTGCGGCGCACAATCAGCAATTCGAAGTCGAATGCACGGTGCCGAAGCTCGACGTGAAGGTGTCGGGCTCCGGTGCGAGCCGGCGCGCAGCCGAGCAGGCTGCCGCGAAGAAGGCGCTCGATGAAGTGATGGCGGCCGCGCCGATGCTGGCCGCGAAGCCGAAGCGCTCGAAAAACGCGCGCGGGTCGAAGCATGTCGAACCCGAAATCGTGCCGGGCGTGAAGGGCGTGCAGGAAGCGCTCGACCTGCGCTCGCCGGAGCGGAAGGAACGCGCGGCGGCGCGCGAGGCGAGGGCGGCCGGTGCGGCGCCTGCGGCCACCGCTGCGACCGGTACCGAGCCGGCCGCGGCGCCGATGGCCGCGATTCGCGCGGCGCATGTCGACGCGGCTGCGGAAAAGGGCGAACGGGCGGCGAAGCCGGCGGCCGACAAGCCTGGCGACAAGCCGGCCGAGCGAGCCGACAAGGCCGCGGAGAAGCCCGCGGAAGCCGTGCCCGCTGCACGCGCAGCCGACAAGCCGGCTGGCCAGTCCGCCGATCCGGCATCGTCGTCCGCCGACAAGTCTTCCGCCGGTACCGACCCCGCTTCGCGTGCGGCTGCGCGCACACGCGACGCCGCGGCACCGGATTCCGAGACGCCTCCGGGCGGCGCGAGCCTCGCCGCTGCGCAGGCGCGCGTGGCCGATGCCGACCACTGAATTGCCCATCGATCGTGCCGCGCGCCGCGCGGCCGTTTCCGAACCTGTCTCCCAAACGATATGAACACTCCCGCTCCTACCGGTTTCCGTTGCGGCATGATCGCGATCGTGGGCCGCCCGAACGTCGGCAAGTCGACGTTGATGAACGCACTCGTCGGCCAGAAGATCAGCATCACGTCGCGCAAGGCGCAGACGACCCGCCACCGCATTACCGGCATCAATACGTTCGACGACGCGCAATTCGTGTTCGTCGACACGCCGGGTTTCCAGACCCGCCACAGCACCGCGCTGAACCGTTCGCTGAACCGCGCGGTCACGTCGACGCTGACGTCGGTCGACGTGATTCTGTTCGTGATCGAGGCCGGCCGCTTCGGCCCCGACGACCAGAAGGTGCTCGACCTGATTCCGCCCGGCATGCCGACGCTGCTGATCGCGAACAAGATCGACCGCGTGAACGACAAGGCCACGCTGTTCCCGTTCATGCAGAAGGTGAGCGAGCTGCGCGAATTCACCGAGCTCGTGCCGCTGTCGGCGCAGAAGCCGGAAGACATCAAGCGCCTGCTGGACACGATCAAGCCGTACCTGCCGGAAGGCGAGCCGATCTACGGCGAGGACGAGCTGACCGACCGCAGCTCGCGTTTCCTCGCAGCCGAAATCCTGCGCGAGAAGGTGTTCCGCTGGACCGGCGACGAACTGCCGTACACGAGCACCGTGCTGATCGACAAGTTCGAGGAGGAAGGGCGCCTGAAGCGCATCTTCGCGACGATCCTCGTCGAGCGCGATTCGCACAAGGCGATGGTGATCGGCAAGAAGGGCGAGAAGCTCAAGCAGATCAGCACCGAGGCGCGGATGGACATGGAGAAGCTGTTCGACGGCCCGGTGTATCTCGAGACCTTCGTGAAGGTGAAGAGCGGCTGGGCCGACAACGAGGCAGGGCTGCGCGCCTATGGGTACGAATGACGCGCTGACGTCGACTGAAGACGCGGTGACGGCCGGCGCGAACGACGCGCCGCTGCCGGCACCGCCTGAACCGCCGCGCAAGGCGCGGCGCGCGACGTCACGCACGTCCGATTTCCGCGTCGCGGAGCAGCCGGCATACGTGCTGCACAGTTATCCGTATCGGGAAACGAGCCTGATCATCGACGTGCTGACGCGTGATCATGGCCGGCTTGCGCTCGTCGCGAAGGGCGCGAAGCGCCCGCACTCCGCGCTGCGCGGCGTACTGCAGACCTTCCAGCCGCTGCTGCTGTCCTGGTCCGGCAAATCCGAGGTGCGCACGCTGACGGGCGCCGAGTGGGTCGGCGGGATGCTGCCGCTCGGCGGCGACGGGCTCTTGTGCGGCTTCTACGCGAACGAGCTGCTCGTGAAATTCTGCGCACGCGAAGATCCCCAGCCGCCGCTCTTCAATCATTACGTGCTGACCCTCACGCGCCTCGCGCACGGCGAACCCGCGGTGCAGGTGCTGCGCTCGTTCGAGCGCGTGCTGCTGCGCGAGACCGGCTACGCGATGGCGCTGAACCGCACGGTCGCGCGCCGCGCGGTCGAGCCCGACCGTCGCTACGTGTTCGATCCCGAGCGTGGCGTGCGCAACGCGGACGACGAAGTCCCGTCGCATTGGCCGGTCATTTCCGGACAGACGTTGCTCGATATGGAGCAGGACGATTACCATCGAGCCCAGACGGTTGCGCAAAGCAAGACGCTGATGCGCTTCCTGCTGAACACCTATCTCGGCGGTACGCCGCTTGCCACGCGTCAGATCCTGATCGACCTGCAAAACCTATGAGTTTCTTCCTGACAACGCCCACCGCCATCGACCTCGGCGTCAACATCGACCACGTCGCGACGCTGCGCAATGTGCGCGGCACGACCTATCCCGATCCGATCCGCGCGGCGCTCGCCGCCGAAGAAGCCGGTGCGGATGCGATCACGCTGCACCTGCGCGAGGATCGCCGCCACATCGTCGATGCGGATGTGCGCAAGCTGCGTCCGCTGCTGAAGACGCGCATGAATCTCGAATGCGCGGTGACGGCCGAGATGCTCGATATCGCCTGCGAAGTGCGTCCGCACGACGCGTGCCTCGTGCCCGAGAAGCGCGAGGAACTGACGACCGAAGGCGGTCTCGATGTCGCCGGCCACTTCGAGGCCGTGCGTGCGGCATGCAAGCAGCTTGCCGACGTGGGTGTGCGCGTGTCGCTGTTCATCGACCCGGACGAGACGCAGATCCGTGCCGCACACGAAGCGGGCGCGCCGGTGATCGAGCTGCATACGGGCCGTTACGCGGAAGCGCACGACGAAGCCGAGCAGCAGCGCGAATACGAACGCATCGTCGCGGGCGTTCAGGCGGGCGCGCAGCTCGGCCTGAAGGTCAATGCCGGTCACGGCCTGCACTACACGAACGTGCAGCAGATCGCCGCGATCGACGGCATCGTCGAACTGAACATCGGCCACGCGATCGTCGCGCACGCGATTTTCGCGGGCTGGGACAACGCGGTGCGCGAAATGAAGGCGATCATGGTCGCCGCACGCGTTGCCGCGCTGCATGGCGGCGCGCGCTGAAGATGACATGCCACCGCGCGTCGCGCGTCATGCCTGACCCGGCCCGGCCGGGTCGTACCGGCGCGTACTGACATGGCGATCTACGGCATCGGTACCGACATCGCCCAGGTGAGCCGCATCGCGGCCGTGCTCGAACGCACGGGCGGCCGGTTTGCCGAGAAGGTGCTGGGCCCGGACGAGCTGCGCGTGTTCCATGCGCGCCGCGCTCGCTCCGAGGCGCGCGGCATCGCGTTCCTCGCGACGCGCTTTTCCGCGAAGGAAGCGTTCTCGAAGGCAATCGGCCTCGGCATGCACTGGCCGATGACGTGGCGTGCGCTGCAGACCCTCAACCACCCGAGCGGCGAGCCGTACGTGGTCGCATCGGGCGAGCTGGCCGACTGGCTGGCGGCCCGTGGCATCACGGCGCGCGTGACGGTCAGCGACGAACGCGACTATGCGGTGTCGTTCGTGGTCGCCGAGACGGACGCCGCGCCTGCACCTGTTTCCCGAACCTCCTCCTGACGGAATACCCGATTCGATGAAAACGACTCCCGGCCCGGTCATGCTCGACGTCGTCGGCACGGCCCTGTCGCGCGACGATGCGCGGCGCCTCGCGCATCCGAATACCGGCGGCGTGATCCTGTTCGCGCGGCACTTCCAGAACCGCGCGCAACTGACCGCGCTGACCGACTCGATCCGCGCGGTGCGCGAAGACATCCTGATCGCCGTCGATCACGAAGGCGGGCGCGTGCAGCGTTTCCGCACCGACGGCTTCACGGTGCTGCCCGCGATGCGCCGCCTGGGCGAGCTGTGGGATCGCGACGTGCTGCTCGCGACGAAGGTCGCCACGGCCGTCGGCTACGTCCTGGCCGCCGAGCTGCGCGCGTGCGGGATCGACATGAGCTTCACGCCCGTGCTCGACCTCGACTACGGGCACTCGAAAGTGATCGGCGATCGCGCGTTCCATCGCGATCCACGCGTCGTCACGCTGCTCGCGAAGAGCCTGAACCACGGGCTGTCGCTCGCCGGGATGGCGAACTGCGGCAAGCATTTCCCGGGGCACGGCTTCGCGGAGGCCGACTCGCACGTCGCGTTGCCGACCGACGACCGTACGCTCGACGCGATCCTCAAGCAGGACGTCGCACCGTACGACTGGCTCGGTTTGTCGCTGTCCGCGGTGATTCCCGCACACGTGATCTACACGCAGGTCGACAAGCGGCCGGCCGGTTTCTCGCGCGTGTGGCTGCAGGACATCCTGCGCGGACGGCTCGGCTTCACGGGCGCGATTTTCAGCGACGACCTGTCGATGGAAGCCGCGCGCGAAGGCGGCACGCTCACGCAGGCGGCCGACGCCGCGCTCGCGGCCGGTTGCGACATGGTGCTCGTCTGCAACCAGCCGGACGCGGCCGAGGTCGTGCTGAACGGGCTGAAAGCGCGGGCCACGGACGCGTCGGTGCGACGTATCAAGCGGATGCGTGGGCGCGGCAAGGCGCTCAAGTGGGACAAGCTGATCGCGCAGCCCGAGTATCTGCAGGCGCAGGCGCTGTTGAGCAGCGCACTGGCCTGAGCGGGGAGGGGATGGCGCGCCCCGCGCCGTTCCGGTTACCGAAACAAAAAGCCGCGCAATCGCGCGGCTTTTTCATGGATTACTGCTGGTGCGAACCGGGCAGCTTCAGGAATCAGGCAGGTCGACGTAGTGAGTTTCAGCGCAACTAACGGTCAAGCCATGCAGTACCCTCGAGCATCGCCGCCTGCTCAGTTCACCTTCATCCGCTGCAGCTTGTTGTACAGCGTCTTCGGACTGATGCCGAGCAACGTTGCCGCACGGTGGCGCGTGCCGCCGACGGCGTCGAGCGTCGCGCGGATCAGCAGATCCTCGACATCGGACAGCGGCGTGCCGACCTTGATCTGCACGCTGCTGCCGTTCAATGAGGCGCCTGCCGAGAAGCTCGGCTCGCCCGCGCGCAGCGTCTCGATGAAATCGCCCGATGCGTCGTACGCGAAGCGAACGCGCTCCTGCAGCTCGCGCACGTTGCCCGGCCATTCGTAGGACAGGCATTCACGGACGAAGCCCGGCGCCGCGCGCTTGTCGGTCGTGCTGCGGCCGGTTGCGCGCGCGTCGCGGTTCAGTTCGTCGATCAGCGCATCCGCGATCGCGAGCGCATCGCCGTCGCGCTCGCGCAGCGGCGGCATCGTGATCGATGCCGCATCGAGGCGCAGCCACAGATCCTCGCGCAGCGTGCCGTTCGCGACCGCTTCGCGCGCCGGGCGGCGCGTGGTCGCGATCAGCCGGAAATCGCTCGTGATCGAGCTCGTGCCGCCGATCCGCATGAAGTTCTGCGAATCGAGCGCATGCAGCAGCGCTTCCTGCAGCACGAGCGGCAGTGCGGTGATTTCGTCGAGGAACAGCGTGCCGCCACCGGCCTGTTCGAACAGGCCCGATTCGCGGCGCTCGGCGCCATCGAACGCACCGCGCTCATGGCCGAACAGCACGCTGTCGAGCGACGCACCGTGCCGCCCGGCCTGTGCGATCGTCCGGCAGTCGAACGATACGAACGGCCCCTTGCGGCGCCGGCTCAGGTCGTGCAGCGTGCGCGCGGCCAGTTTCTTGCCGGTACCCGCTTCGCCCGAGAACAGCACCGCCGTTTCGGTGCGCGCGTTGTGCTCGATCATGTCGTACACGTGCTGCATCGCGTCGCTGCGGCCGACCAGCGCGCCGAAGCGGCCGAGATGGCGCAGCGACGCGCGCAACGACTGCACTTCGTCGATCAGTTCGTACGGACGCGGGATCCGCGCGAGCAGGCTGCGCAGGCGCGGAATGTTGATCGGCTTCAGCAGGTAGTCCCAGATGCCGTGACGCAGCCCCTCGATGGCGCTCTCGACCGTCGCATTGCCGGTCAGCACGATGACGGGCAGCGAGCCGTTCGGCTGTTGCTGCGGCAGGTGCTGGAGCAGGTCGAACCCGCTGCCGTCCGGCAGGTTCAGGTCGACCAGGACGACATCGGGAATCGAGCGGCCGAGCGCCGTGCGCGCTTCTGCGAGCGACGTGGCCGTGTCGACCGAGAAGCCGTCCGCGGCGAGCAGCGCGGTGAGGCCGGACAGACTGTTGGGATCGTCTTCGACAATCAGGGCGTGTGGCATGGTGGACGCAAGTCGAGTCAAGAGAGGCGGGCTGTCGGTCATCGTGGCCGCAGCCGCATGTCAGATTAAAGACTGATTTTATGCCCCGCTGAACGCGTAACGAGCAATATTTCTCCGGCGCTATAAAACAGTTACCGATGATACAAATTGAATATCTTTACCGGTGGCTTTTGTGCTTTACATGAGCCTGACTCTCGCCCGGTTGTTGGTGCCGGACAAACAAAAAGCGCCCCGAAGGGCGCTTTGTTCGATGCGGGTATCGCTGGCGATTACGCGCGGCTGCGGTATTCGTTCGTACGCGTATCGATTTCGATCTTGTCGCCGGTGTTGCAGAACAGCGGCACTTGCAGTTCGAAGCCCGTTGCGAGCTTGGCGTTCTTCAGCACCTTGCCCGACGACGTGTCGCCCTTGACAGCCGGTTCCGTGTAGGTGATCTCGCGAACCAGGACCGTCGGCAGTTCGACCGAGATCGCCTTCTCGTTGTAGAACACGACTTCGCAAGCCATGCCGTCTTCGAGGTAGTTCAGCGCTTCGCCCATCATTTCCGCTTCGACTTCGAACTGGTTGTAGTCGGCGTCCATGAACACGTACATCGGATCGGCGAAGTACGAGTACGTCACTTCCTTGCGGTCGAGCACGACGACGTCGAACTTGTCGTCAGCCTTGTAGACCGCTTCCTGGCCTGCGTTCGTCAGCAGGTTCTTCATCTTCATCTTGACGACGGCGGAGTTACGGCCCGACTTGTTGTATTCAGCCTTGGCGATGACCCATGCGTCGCTGCCGATCTGCACGACGTTGCCTACGCGGAGTTCCTGTGCGGTTTTCATAAAAAACTGTCCTGATCAAATCAAATAAATAGGTGCCTGAGCGTTGCGCAACGGGTGAGGCGCCAAGCGGTGCATTCCGGTGGACGCCAAAAGCGAGCGCTTGCCTGGTCAGCCGTCGGATAACCGCTTATTTTAACTGAGATTTTGCGTATTCCGCCAGCTTTCCTGCGAGATCGCCGACGGCCGCGAGCGCATCGGCCCAGCGGGCCGCGTTGGCGTCCAGTGCGGCGCGGTGCTGCCAGAAATCGGCCCAGTCGGGCGTGCCGACGCCGTTCCATGCATGCCAGAACCGCTCGAGCGCCGCGCGCGGCGCGTCGGCGAGGCCGGCCGACAGGTGCGCGAGCGCCGCGTCGAGCTTCGGCAGGTGGACGTCGTCGGCCTGCGGGTAGATGTGCCACACGAACGGTTTGCGGGCCCACTGCGCCCGGACGAACGAATCCTCGCCGCGCACGAAATTGACGTCGGCCACCCACAGCAACGGATCGTAGTCGGCCTGGGGGACGAACGCGAGCCCGTGAGCAGTCAGGTTGCCGCTGCGCGCATGCGTGCCCGCGCCGAACGACTCGACCCCGAAAAAACGGGCGACGGCAGGCGACACGCGGCCGGCCGGCACGAGTGCGACGACCGGCGTCGGGCCGTCGCGCCACTGCGCGAGCAGCGTGTCGACGGCCGGATTCTCGTACGCGAACAGGCTGACGACCGTCGTGCCGGCGGCCGGCGGCGCGCCGCCGGTCGCGCGCTGCCACCAGGCATCGCGCGCCGCCGCGTCGGCTTCGAAGGCCGTGCGGCGCGCATCGAGGTCATGCTCCTTCAGGACGCCGCCGGTTCCGGCCGACAGGCCGGGGAAGAAAAACGTCTTCAGCAGCGGGTAGCGCGGATGCGGCGACGGCCGCAGATGGAAATCGGCGACCCAGTCTTCGGCGCTCAGGTATTCGAGGTTGATCCACACCGGGCGCCGTTCGCGTCGCGCCATCGCCGCGAGATACGCGCCGGGCAGCTCGCACGCGAACGCTTCGATCACGACATCGGCGATCTCCAGCGCGTCGCCGGCTTGCGCATGCCAGTGCTCGATCACGATCGCGTCGACCGTCTGCCGCCCCGCGTCGGGATCGACCCCGGGCAGCAGGCGCGCGAACGTGCGCAGGTCGTCGACGAACAGGCGAACCTGCCAGCCGTGCTCGTGCGCGAGCTGGCGCGCGACGCGCCAGCAGACGCCGATGTCGCCGAAATTGTCGATCACCGTACAGAAGAGGTCGCAGGCAATCGGTTCGCCCGGCGCGAGCGGCGCGGCGGGCAGGGGGGCAGCGGTGGTGCGGGGCATCGAAGCGGGCCGGTGAATGCTCTAAACTGGCGATTCTAATAGACCCGTTCCGCGTTACAAGGCGCCCGGATCACGCATGACATCCCCTGAAGCTTCCGATACCCCGTTCGAACCGAAGAAGATCCTTGCGCAATTGCCGCACATGCCGGGCGTCTATCGCTATTACGACACGGCGGGCGCCGTGCTCTATGTCGGCAAGGCGCGCGACCTGAAGAAGCGTGTATCGAGCTATTTCACGAAGACGCAGCTGTCGCCGCGCATCGCGATGATGGTCACGCGCATCGCGCGCATCGAGACGACCGTCACGCGCTCGGAGGCCGAGGCGCTGCTGCTCGAGAACAACCTGATCAAGGCGCTCGCGCCGCGCTACAACATCCTGTTTCGCGACGACAAGTCGTATCCGTACCTGAAGCTCACCGCGCACCGTTTTCCGCGGATGGCCTACTACCGCGGCTCGGTCGACAAGCAGAACCAGTATTTCGGGCCGTTCCCGAGTGCCTGGGCCGTGCGCGAGAGCATCCAGATCCTGCAGCGCGTGTTCCAGCTGCGCACCTGCGAGGATTCGGTCTTCAACAACCGCACGCGGCCGTGCCTGCTGCACCAGATCGGGCGCTGCACGGCGCCGTGCGTCGGCGCGATCTCCGACGAGGATTACGCGATCGACGTATCGAATGCCGCGCGTTTCCTGCTCGGCCGGCAGTCCGAAGTGATGAAGGAACTCGAGCAGAAGATGCACGCGTTCGCGGCCGAACTGAAATTCGAGCAGGCGGCGGCCGTGCGCAACCAGATGAGCTCGCTCGCGACGGTGCTGCACCAGCAGGCGATCGAGGTCGGCAGCGACAGCGACGTCGACATCCTGGCCGTCGTCGCGCAAGGCGGGCGCGTGTGCGTGAACCTCGCGATGGTGCGCGGCGGCCGGCATCTCGGCGACAAGGCGTATTTCCCGACGCACGTCGAAAGCGCGCTGACGCTCGCCGAGGGCGGGATCGGCGACGAGTCCGAGCTGGCGGAGGCGGCCGATGCGTCCGCCGATGTATTGCCCGACCTGCCCGCGGAAGAACCCGGCCGCACGCGCGGTGACGCGGTGGCGTCGGTCGAGGCCGAAGTGCTCGACGCGTTCATCGCGCAGCACTATCTCGGCAACCGCGTGCCGCCGGTGCTGGTCGTGAGCCATGCGCCCGCGAGCCGCGACCTCCTCGAGTTGCTGTCCGAGCAGGCCGGCCACAAGGTGTCGCTGGTGCGGCAGCCGCAGGGGCAGCGGCGCGCGTGGCTGTCGATGGCCGAGCAGAATGCGCAGATCGCGCTCATGCGGCTGCTGTCCGAGCAGGGCTCGCAGCAGGCGCGCACGCGTGCGCTCGCGGAGACGCTCAGCTACGAATGCGACGATCTCGCGACGCTGCGGATCGAATGCTTCGACATCAGCCATACGATGGGCGAGGCGACGCAGGCGTCGTGCGTGGTCTACCACCATCACAAGATGCAGTCGGGCGAATACCGCCGCTACAACATCACCGGGATCACGCCGGGCGACGACTACGCGGCGATGCGGCAGGTGCTCACGCGCCGCTACGAGAAGATGGTCGAGCAGGCCGCGCAAGCGGCTGCCGCCGACGATGCGGCCGGCATCGACGGCGAGTCGACGCGCCAGGCCGAGGCGTCGAGCCTGCTACCGAACATCGTGCTGATCGACGGCGGCAAGGGTCAGGTCGAAATCGCGCGCCAGGTGTTCACCGAGCTCGGCCTCGACACGTCGATGCTGGTCGGCGTCGCGAAAGGCGAGGGGCGCAAGGTCGGCCTCGAGACGCTCGTGTTCGCGGACGGCCGCACGCCGCTCGAACTCGGCAAGGAAAGCGCCGCGCTGATGCTCGTCGCGCAGATCCGCGACGAGGCGCACCGCTTCGCGATCACCGGTATGCGTGCCAAGCGGGCGAAGGCTCGCCAGACATCGCGGCTCGAGGAACTCGAGGGCGTCGGCGCGAAGCGCCGGCAGCGGCTGCTCGCGCGGTTCGGCGGGTTGCGCGGCGTGGTTGCCGCGAGCGTCGAGGAACTCGCGAGCGTGGAGGGCATCTCGCACGCGCTCGCCGAGCAGATCTACAAGCAGCTTCACTGACGCGGCCGTGCGGCCGGCCGCGTTGCCAGCGTTCTTGTGGCAGGCCGGTCGACACGGCACAATTGCGAATCCTTTACTGTCCCGCATGCCATGCCGTTCAATTTCCCGATTTTCCTGACGTGGGTACGGATCGTGCTGATTCCGCTCGTCGTCGGCGTGTTCTATCTGCCGGACACGGTGATGGGCGGCGCGCACCGCAATCTCGCGGCGGCGGCGATCTTCATTCTTGCGGCGCTGACGGACTGGTTCGACGGCTACCTGGCACGAAAGTGGAACCAGACATCGTCGTTCGGCGCATTTCTCGATCCGGTGGCGGACAAGCTGATGGTGACGGCCGCGCTGCTGATCCTCGTACAGATTTCGCGGGTCGACGCGGCAATCGCACTCGTAATCGTCGGGCGCGAGATCGCGATTTCGGCGCTGCGCGAGTGGATGGCGCAGATCGGCGCGTCGAAGAGCGTCGCGGTGAACCAGCTCGGCAAGTTCAAGACCGCATGCCAGATGGTCGCGATTCCGATGCTGCTGTTCTACGGGCCGCTGCCGCTCGGCGTCGCGACGATCGACACGCGCGTGTGGGGCGAATGGCTGATGTATCTCGCGGCGGTGCTGACGATCTGGTCGATGCTGTACTACATGAAGCTTGCATGGCCGCAGATTCGCGAGCGCGGCGGCGCGTGATGCGTCCGGTCGAGCAGGTTTTTGTAAAAAGGGCTGGAAAAGCCCTTGACACACGAATGTGCCTTCGACATAATCTCGCTTCTCCGCTGCACGACGAAGTAAGTGTGTGACGGGGAAGCAGTAGCGCAGCAATACGCGGGAGTAGCTCAGTTGGTAGAGCGCAACCTTGCCAAGGTTGAGGTCGCGAGTTCGAGACTCGTCTCCCGCTCCAGATTTTTTCTGGCAGCGTGTTGTACGGCAAAGCGCTGCAGATGCAGGACACATGCGGGAGTAGCTCAGTTGGTAGAGCGCAACCTTGCCAAGGTTGAGGTCGCGAGTTCGAGACTCGTCTCCCGCTCCAGATTTTTCTGGCAGCGTGTTGTACGGCGAAGCGCTGCAGATGCAGGACAATGCGGGAGTAGCTCAGTTGGTAGAGCGCAACCTTGCCAAGGTTGAGGTCGCGAGTTCGAGACTCGTCTCCCGCTCCAAGTAATGGGGAAGCCACGCTTCCCTTTTTATTTGATGGACTTTCAGTCCTCGAATAAAAATCTGTCGCTTGCCTCACGGCATTCGCACAGTCCGCTTTTGGCGCGATAGCAAAGCGGTTATGCAGCGGCCTGCAAAGCCGTTTAGGCCGGTTCGACTCCGGCTCGCGCCTCCAGGTAGAAAGAGAAAAAGCCCCGCTTCGGCGGGGCTTTTCTTTTTTCTGCATCGCTTGCGGCCGTCGTGCATGGTGCATGCGACGGCCTGCGGGCGATCAACCATCCACCGGCTGCGCCGGCGTGTCGAGCGTCAGCTGATAGAACGCCGCGTCGAGCCACCGGCCGAACTTGAATCCCGCCTGCGTGATCGTGCCCGAGTGCGCGAATCCGAGCTTCGTATGCAGTGCGATGCTTCCCGCATTGGTCGCATCGATACAGCCGACCACCACGTGCACCTGCGCTTCGCGCGCGCGCCGGACTACCTCGCGCAGCAGCACCTCGCCCAGCCCGCGGCCGCGCTGGTCGCGATGCACGTACACACTGTGTTCGACCGTGTACTTGAAGGCGGGAAACGCGCGGAACGTGCCCCAGCTCGCAAAGCCCAGCAGCGTGCCCGACGCGTCGACCGCGCCGATGACCGGGAAGCCGCCCGCGCGCTTCGCCGCGAACCACGCGACCATCGCTTCCGGCGGACGCGGCTTGTAGTCGTACAGCGCGGTCGAGTTCGCGATCGCGTCGTTCAGGATCTCGAGGATGGCCGGCGCATGCTCGGCCTCGCTGCAATCGATCAGGCGGACGTCGTCGCGCTGTTTCGGGGAATTCATACCGGCTCCTGTAGGCAATAAATAGGGCGCGCGCATCGCTGCTGCGACGACGCGCTCATCAGGGGTTCCGCACGCCGGCGGCGGCAGACGCATCGCAGATCGCGACGACATAGCGCGCGGCATGCGACGACGGATTGCTGAAAATCAGCGGCTGGTCGAGCCGCATGGCCAGGCAGTCGCCTTCGTGAAGTTCGTGAAGTGCGTCGCCGAACGTGACGTCGACGCGGCCACTGATGACCCACACCTGCTGATGCAGCGCGCTTTCACGTCCGCCGCTGTCGTACGCGACGCGTGCACCGGGCGGGAAATCCACCTCGACGAGCTGGATCGGCGACGGCCAGCCGGCCGGGGAGAGGTTGCGGCGCACATAGCCGGACGCCGGATCTCGCCATTCGGCCTGCTGCGCGCGGCGGGCCAGCGGCTGCGCGGGCGTGTCGTCCTGGTCGCCGCCGAACAGGCCGGCCAGCGATACGCCGAGGCCGGCCGCGAGCTTGTCGAGCACGACGGCCGTCGGGCTGGCCGAAGCGCGTTCGATGAGCGAGATCATCGAACGACTGACGCCGGAGCGCGCGGCCAGCGCATCGAGCGTGTAGCCTCGCACGGTGCGCAGGTCGCGTACGCGCCGGGCGATGCGTTCGTTGATGCCGGTGTCGTCGGCAACGGCGGTTGCTGATTCTTTCATGATGGATTTATTTTCCAGCAAACTGGAATTCGATGTCAACGGGGTCGACCTCAGGCGGCTCGACGGAACTCGAACGGCTTGCTCGGCA
Source organism: Burkholderia sp. AU31652 (assembly GCF_002223155.1). NCBI lineage: Bacteria > Pseudomonadati > Pseudomonadota > Betaproteobacteria > Burkholderiales > Burkholderiaceae > Burkholderia > Burkholderia sp. AU31652. The sequence continues at coordinate 673,513 of NZ_NKFG01000003.1, forward strand.
GTCGTGCGCGGCGTAATATACGAATCGACTACGTTTCGTTTAATTGGGGATATATGGGCATCATCAAGATTTCCGAGCACATGCACGAGCGGCTGCGCTCGACCAGCACGGCGCTGAGCCGCTCGATCAACGCGCAGGCCGAACACTGGCTGCGCGTCGGGATGCTGTCGGAACTCAATCCGGCGCTGTCCTACGGCGATATCTGCCGGATGCTGATCGAGGCCGAAGCGCGGGGCGGTGAGACGGGGCCGGCGGAACCGGTCGAGCACGGCATCGAGCAGGTGGCGTAATGGCGAAACGAGAAATCCCGATCCGCGGCGCCGCGGAAATCGCCAAGTCGCGTGAAGCCGCGAAGCTCGCGTCGCAGGTGCTGACGATGATTACCGAGCATGTGAAGCCGGGTGTCACCACCGACGAGCTGGACGCGCTCTGCCGCAACTACATCGTCGACGTGCTCGGCGCGATACCGGCGAACATCGGCTATCACGGCTTTCCGAAAACCGTGTGCGCGTCGGTCAATCACGTCGTGTGTCACGGCATTCCGACGTCGCGGCCGCTGCGCGACGGCGACATCGTGAACCTCGACATCGCGGTGATCAAGGACGGCTGGTTCGGCGATACGAGCCGCATGTATTTCGTCGGCGAACCGAACGAGCTCGCGCGGCGCCTCGTCGCGACGACCTATGAGGCGATGCACGCGGGCATTCGCGCGGTGCGTCCGGGTGCGACGCTCGGCGACGTCGGCTACGCGATCCAGCAGGTCGCGCATCGTGAAGGATTCAGCGTGGTTCGCGAGTACTGCGGGCACGGCATCGGCGACGTCTATCACGACGAGCCGCAGGTGCTGCACTACGGCCGCCCGGGCACCGGCGTGCCGCTCCGGCCGGGGATGATCTTCACGATCGAGCCGATGCTCAACGCGGGCAAGCGAGACACGCGCATGCTGGCGGACGGCTGGACGGTGGTCACGAAGGACCATTCGCTGTCGGCACAATGGGAGCACATGGTCGTCGTGACGGAAACGGGCTTCGAGGTGCTGACCGAGGACGCGAAGCCGCAGGCGTTCCCGGCGCTGTCGGGCACGCACGCCGCCTGACGCATGCAGTGCGCCACGAAGGGTGGTGCGGTGGCACAGTGGAACGGGCCCCTTTGCGGGGCCCGTTTCGTTTTCGTTCGAGGTCGCGAAGCGCGGCGCGATTTACGCGCGAACGCGGCGAACGGTTGCTTGGTGGCGGAGCGCGGCCCGGCCGCCGCTCAACTGCGCGCCTTCTGCCATGCGGATTCAACGAACATGCGGCACAGCGCTTCCATCCCCTTGCAGTCTTCGTCGTCGAAGCGCGCGGCGACCGGGCTGTCGACGTCCCACACGCCGATCAGCGTGCCGTCGGCGGCCACCAGCGGCACGACGATTTCCGATTCCGAGGCGGCGTCGCACGCGATATGGCCGGGGAAGTCATGCACGTCGCGCACGACCTGCGTTTCGCGCGTCTGCGCGGCCGTGCCGCACACGCCCTTGCCGAGCGCGATCCGCACGCAGGCGGGCTTGCCCTGGAACGGCCCGACCACGAGTTCCGTCCCGTCGAAGAAGTAGAAGCCGGCCCAGTTGAGACGGTCGAGCGAGTGGTAGACCAGCGCGGAGAAGTTGGCCGCGTTCGCGGTCAGGTCGCGTTCGGACTCGACGAGCGCGCGTGCCTGCTCGACGAGCGTCGCGTATTGATCGGCCTTGGAGGCGTTGGGGTCGTTGGACAGCGTGAACATGGCGGGAAAGCGATCAGGGTTGTGGAATGCGCGATGCGCGTACCGCAGTCTACGGCACGCGCGCAGGGTTTGCAGCGCCCGGTCACGCGTGAAGCGGCGCGCTCAATCAGGTTCGAGTTCAGCAAACTGCTCCGCGAGAAAATCGAGCAGGGCGCGCACCGCGGGCAGCAATCCCCGGCGCGACGCGAACACCGCATGCACGATTTCTCGACGCGGCGCCCAGTCGGGCAGCAGGGTCACCAGCTCGCCGCGCGCGACCTCATCGCGCACCATCATCGTCGGCAACTGCACGATGCCGACGCCCGCGACGGCTGCCGCGCGCAGCGCGAGCATGCCGCCCGTCACGAAGCGCGGCTGGTGATGAATTTCCGCGTGAGCACCGTCGGGCCCGCGCAGCCGCCACACGTGCGCGGACTGCGGGGCGCCGTGATCGAGGCTCGGCAGGCGCGCGAGATCGGCGGGAACGGCCGGGGCGCCATGCTCGCGCAGCAGCGCCGGGCTTGCGACGAGGCACTGGCCGCGCTCGGCCAGCACGCGCAGCGCGAGATCGCTGTCTTCGAGCGGCGGCGGGCGCACGCGGATCGCGACGTCGATTCCTTCACCGACCACGTCGACGCGCCGGTTGGTCGCTTCAAGGTGAATTTCGACGCGCGGGCACGCGACCATGAACGCGGCGATCATCGTGCCGACCAGCGAATCGAGCAGCACGATCGGGCAACTGACGCGCACGATGCCGCGCGGCTCCTCGTGCAGCAGCGCGATCGCCTCGTCGGCGGCATCGGCCTCGACGAGCATCGCGCGGCAATGCGCGTAATAGGTCTGTCCGACGTCGGTGACCGTGAAGCGGCGCGTCGAGCGCTGGATCAGCCGCATCCCGAGCCGCGCCTCGAGCAGCGCGATGCGGCGGCTCAGCTTCGATTTCGGCATGTCCAGCGCCCGCCCGGCCGGTGCGAAGCCGCCGTGTTCGACGACTTGTACGAAGTAATAGAGATCGTTCAGATCCCGCGCTTTATCGTTCATGAAATGGAACGCTGCGTGCGATTTTGGCAGTCTACCGGATCGATCGTTCCACCACTATATTTCTACCCAGGATGCGAAACACGTGTTTCGCCGCAATTCGGAGAAGGCAATGAAGAAGATCCAGGGTGTGTACAGTGCGCCGCGCGGCCATTGGGTCGGCGACGGTTTCCCGGTGCGTTCGATGTTCAGCTACCAGTCCCACGGCGCGCACCTGAGCCCGTTCCTGCTGCTCGATTACGCCGGCCCGACCACGTTCGAGCCGGGCTCGGCCTCGGCACCGCGCGGTGTCGGCCAGCATCCGCACCGCGGGTTCGAAACGGTGACGATCGTCTATGACGGCGAGGTCGCGCACCGCGACTCGACCGGCGCGGGTGGCGTGATCGGCCCGGGCGACGTGCAGTGGATGACGGCCGCGAGCGGGATCCTGCATGAGGAATTCCACTCGGAAGGGTTCACGCAGCGGGGCGGCCCGCTCGAGATGGTGCAGCTGTGGGTGAACCTGCCCGCCGCGGACAAGATGGGGGCGCCCGGCTACCAGACGCTGCTGAACGCCGACATCCCCGTGGTGGAGCTGCCGGACGGCGCGGGGCGCGCGCGGATCATCGCGGGTGAACTCGACGGGCGGCGCGGGCCGGCCCGCACGCATACGCCGATCGACGTGTGGGACGTGCGGCTCGTGGCCGGCGGCCATGCGCGGTTCCCGGTCGCCGAAGGGCGCACGCTCGCGGTGGTCGTGCTGAGCGGTACCGTGCAGGTGAACGGCGAAACGGTCGCCCGCGAAGCGCAGTTCGTGCAGCTCGGCCGCGAAGGCAGCGACGTCGAGATCGAAGCGAACGGCGACGCGAAGCTGCTGATCCTGAGCGGCGAACCGATCGACGAACCCGTCGTCGGTTACGGGCCGTTCGTGATGAACTCGCAAGCGGAGATTCGTACCGCGATCGAGGACTTCAACAGCGGCCGCTTCGGCCAGATGCCGGCATGACGGACAGGCCCCGCGCAATGCGGGGCCTGTTTTTATGCGCGGGCAGTCGGTCGCGCGGCGCGTGCGCTTCGAGGCATAATCGTCGATTGCCGCGCGCCGGCCGGCGCGCCCGAATCAGGACCGACCATGAACGCATCCGCTGCATCCCCGAGCGCCGCCGATCTCGACTGGCGCTGGAAATCCTTCGACGCGCTGACGGCGCGTGAAGTCTATTCGATCCTCGAAGCACGCAGCGCGGTGTTCGTCGTCGAGCAGAACTGCGTGTATCGCGACATCGACGATGCGGACCAGGCTGCATGGCACCTGGCCGCCTTCGATCCGGCAGGCCGCCTGGCCGGCTATCTGCGGGTGCTGCTGCCCGATGCGCAGAACACCGACGTACGCATCGGCCGCGTGCTGACGACCGCCGCGTTTCGCGGCGCGGGCCTCGGCAACGGGCTGCTGTCGCGCGCGCTCGAGCATATCCGCGCGCAGTGGCCGGAGACGCCGGTGAGCCTGCATGCGCAGGCCCACTTGCAGCGTTTTTACGGCGCATTCGGCTTCACGCCGAGTTCGGACGTGCACGACGAGGACGGCATCCCGCACGTGTGGATGAGCAGCGCACGCGCGTAATGCGCGATGCGCCGCGCCGCGCAGCAGTCAGTGCGCGGCGTGCGCCACCGGCGGCCGGTTCGCGCGCTGCGCGGCACGTTCATCGATCAGGCGGCCGCGCGCGGACAGCCGCAGCCAGTGGCGCAGCGCGATCAGCGCGCCGATCACGCTCATCATCGAGCCGGGAATCCACAGCATCAGGCCGCCGATCTGCTGGTCACGCAGCGGGCTCAGCCACGTGAACGCACGGCCGCAAATCGAATAGATCGGATACAGCTCGTGCGGCGTGAAGAAGATCAGCGCGCCGAGCGCGATCTGCGGCGGGATCGCCGCGACGACGATCAGGATCCGGCGGCCCGGCGACAACCGCGCGGGCGGCGCGGGACGCGGATCGACGACGAGCCACCAGAACAGCAGCCCGTCGATCACCATGCTCCAGTTCATCACGCGATAGAGACGCCAGTCGAGCATCGCGATGAAATGGATCGGCGACAGCAGCCAGAAATAGATCAGCCCGACGAACAGCACGACCGCGACGACGGGATGGAACACCACGTCGAGCGTCGCGCGCACGGGCGCCCACGCGAGCGCGGGGCGCACGAAACGCTGCCGCCAGCGAAACGGGATGCCCGCGCGCATCGCCGCGCCCGGATACGACAGCGCGATGAAGAACGGCCCGAGGTGGTGCAGCACGAGGTGCTGCGCGCGGTGCAGGAAGAACTCGTGCTCGAAGAAATAGTCGAGCCGCGTATGCAGCGCGATGTAGAGCGCCGTTAGCCCGAACCAGAACGAGAACTGCCGCAGCGGCGACACCTTCGCCTTCTTCACGCCGCGTGCGAACAGCACGGCGGCGGTCAGCACCGCGATCACCACGGTGGGCGACGGTTCCCACGGATCGAGCCAGTACAGGAGGTTCATCGCGCGCGCATCACTTCGCCTGGGCCGGCGATTTCACGGCGAACGGCGCATCGACCGTTGCGCCGTCGGAGAATTTCAGGCGCAGGTGCACGGTGTCGCCCGGCTTGATCGCGTGCTTCGGCTCCTCGAGCATGAAGTGGTAGCCGCCCGGCGCGATATCGACCTTGCCGCGCGCGGGGATCGTCAGCTTGTCGACCATTTCCATTTTCTGCGTCGAGCCGTTCGAGACGGTCTGGTGCAGCATCGCCATCCCGTAGTCGGGGCTGTCGACGTCGACGAGATCGACCGGCTTGTCGCTCGTGTTCACGAGCGTCACGTAGCCGCCGGCCGGCAGCTTGTTCGGCAGCCAGCGCACCCAGGCGTTCTGCGCGGTGACCGCGCCGGCGGCATACGCGTGGGCGCCGGCGCACAGCGCGGCGAGGAGGGCGAGTGTCTTGAGGGTCGTTTTCGTTTTCATGTCGGGATGCATTCAGGTCGTGGAGGCGGTGTCGATGATCCGGCGCAGATCGGCGGCGATGGCGTCGGGCGAGTCGCGGTCGGTCGCCAGTAGGCGGGCGCGGCCGCTCGCGTCGAAGATGTAGACGGCCGAGCTGTGCGTGACTTCGTAGCCGCCGGACGGATCGCGCTTTTCCATCTGGTACGCGACGCGATAGCGCTTCGCGAGCGATTCGATCTGGCGGTCGGTGCCGGTCAGGCCGCGCGCATGCGCGGCGTCGAACGCGGCGACATACGATTGCATTGCCTGCGGCGTGTCGCGTGCAGGGTCGACCGAGACGAACAGGATGCGCACGTTGTTGGCCTGCGGGCCAAGCTTCGCCAGCACTTCCATCAGCCGCGCCATCGTTTCGGGGCAGACATCGGGGCAGTGCGTGTAGCCGAAGTAGACGAGCGCGACCTGGCCGTGGAACGCGTCGGCGTCGACGGGATGGCCGTCGCCGCCCGTCAGCGTGAACGACAGGTCGGGCAGGTGGCCGGTAACGTTGGTCAGGTTCCAGCGCGGCTCGTCGTGCGTGCACGCGGCGAGCGCCACGGCGGCGGCGAGGGCCGCGGCCGTGCGGATGAGGCGGGAGAAGCGCCGGTGCGGCGTGGTGCAGGCAGACGACATCCTGGGGCTCGATCGGACGGAAGGTTGGCCGGCCGGCGCGGCGCCATGCGTCGCGCGGCAGGCGGTTGCGACTGTAGCGCAATTCGCGCGCCCGCGTCCTTTCGAAACCCGTACGCCGCGGGCGAGCGGGGCAATATGTCGCAGTTGACGCAAGCCGCGGCGCGATGCCGGCGCCGCACCGGTTTCGCCCATCTCGATGCGCAGGCGCGGTAAGATGCGCACAATTCCATTCGCGCAGCGGCCGCCCGGCGTTTGCCGGCCGGCCCTCACACTATCGAATCGATGCAATCCGTTCCGGCTTCCCTGTCCCTGACCGATACCGCGTTCTTCTTCGACTTCGACGGCACGCTCGTCGAACTGGCGCCGACGCCCGACAGCATTCATGTTCCGCCGTCGCTGCTGACGCTGCTCGACGAGCTGCGGCGCCGCTCGCACGGCGCGGTCGCGATCGTGTCCGGGCGCGGCATCGACAACATCGACACGTTCCTGAAGATGCCCGGCATGCCGATCGCCGGCCTGCACGGCGCGGAGCGCCGCGATGCGAACGGCGACACGCAGCGCATCGGCTTCAACGACGAACGCCTGCTGCGCATCGAGCGCGAGCTGGCGGCCGTCGTCGACCGTCATCCGGGCATGCTGCTCGAAATCAAGGGCGCGGCCGTCGCGCTGCACTACCGCAACGCGCCCGAGCGCGAGGCGGCGGCACGCGCGGCCACCGAGCGCCTCGTCGCCGACTATGCCGATGCGTATGTGCTGCAGCCCGGCAAGATGGTGTTCGAGATCAAGCCGAAAGGCGTCGACAAGGGGCGCGCGCTCGCTGCGTTCCTCGACGAGCCGCCGTTCGCGGGGCGCGTGCCCGTGTTCGCGGGCGACGACCTGACCGACGAGAAGGGCTTCGCGGTGGTCAACGCGCGCGGCGGCCTGTCGATCAAGGTCGGCGCGGGCGAGACGTCTGCCCGCACGCGGCTCGATTCGGTCGACGCGCTGCATGAGCAGATCGCGCGCTGGCTCGGTGCGGAGCAGCCGGACGCATGAGTCGCCTCATCATTGTTTCAAACCGCGTCGCGCCGATTTCGGAAGGCGAACCGGCAGCGGGCGGCCTCGCGATCGGCGTCTACGATGCGCTGAAGGAGACGGGCGGCATGTGGTTCGGCTGGAGCGGCGAGGTCGTCGCGTCCGGTGCGCCGCAGATCCGCGTCGAGGAGCACGGGCCGGTCACGTTCGCGACCATCGGCCTGTCGCGGCGCGACTACGACCAGTATTACCGCGGCTTCTCGAACGCGACGCTGTGGCCCGCGTTTCACTACCGCACCGACCTGATCCAGTACGACCGTCACGAGTTCGAAGGCTATGGCCGCGTGAACGTGTGGCTCGCCCAGCAGCTCGTGCCGCTGCTGCAGGACGACGACGTGATCTGGGTGCACGACTATCACCTGATCCCGTTCGCGCGCGCGCTGCGTGCGGCCGGCGTGAAGAACCGCATCGGCTTCTTCCTGCACATCCCGTTTCCGGCTGCGCAGGTGCTCGTCAGCGTGCCGCCGCATCGCGACCTCGTCGAGTCGCTGTGCGCGTTCGACCTGCTCGGCTTCCAGACCGAACCCGACCTGCGCGCGTTCTGCGACTACGTCGAGTCGGAAGCGGACGGCGCGATCGAGCGCGACGGCCACCTGGCGACGGTGCACGCATTCGGCCGGACGCTGCGCGCGGCCGCCTATCCGATCGGCGTGCATCCGGACGAGATCGCGTCGCTCGCGCAGGCCGGCGAGCACGGCAAGGCGGTGCGTACGCTCGCGACCTCGCTGCGCGGCCGCAAGCTGATCATGAGCGTCGACCGGCTCGATTACTCGAAGGGGCTCGTCGAGCGCTTTCGCGCGTTCGAGAAGCTGCTCGAGCACGAGCCGTCGCATCGCAATCGCGTGTCGTTCCTGCAGATCGCGCCGTCGACCCGCGCGGAACTGCGCGCGTACCAAGACATCCGCCTGCAGCTCGAAGGGGAGTCGGGGCGCATCAACGGACGCTTCGCCGAGCTCGACTGGGCGCCGATCCTCTATATCCATCGCCAGTACGACCGCCAGCTGCTCGCCGCGCTGTACCGGCTCGCGCGGGTCGGCTACGTGACGCCGCTGCGCGACGGGATGAACCTCGTCGCGAAGGAGTACGTGTCCGCGCAGAATCCGGACGATCCGGGCGTGCTCGTGCTGTCGCGCTTCGCCGGTGCCGCACGCGAGCTGACCGGGGCGCTGATCGTCAATCCGATCGATATCGACGGGATGGCCGATGCGCTGTCGCAGGCGCTGACGATGCCGCTCGCCGAGCGGCGCGCGCGTTATACGGACATGATCGCGCAGCTGCGCGAGAACAACGTGTCGGTGTGGCGCGACAACTTCCTGCGCGATCTGCAGCACGCGTAACCGGCGGTTCATCGAGCAATGAAAAAGCCGCAGTGCGACGCGCACTGCGGCTTTTTTGTCGGCTGCGGACCGGTGTGTCAGGCCACGCGTTCGCCGGTCGGCGTGCTGCCGTCGGGGGCCGGGTGGTGGCGGCCGTGCTGTTTCGCGAGCAGGTCGCGGTACAGGCCCGGACGGTTGCGCAGCACGTCGGGCGGGCCGTCGTCGATCACCTTGCCGTTGTTCATCACGATGATCCGGTCGAAGTTGCGCAGCGTCGACAGGCGGTGGGCGATCGCGATCACCGTGCGGCCGACCATCAGGCGGTCGAGCGCGCTCTGGATCGCTTCCTCGGATGCGCTGTCGAGCGCGGACGTCGCTTCGTCGAGCAGCAGGATCGGCGCATCCTTCAGGATCGCGCGCGCGATCGCGATACGCTGGCGCTGGCCGCCCGACAGCTTGACGCCGCGGTCGCCGACGATCGTGTCATAGCCTTCCGGCATCGCTTCGATGAACTCCGCGCAGCGGGCGTCGCGCGCGGCGGCGAGCACTTCCTCGCGAGTCGCGTCGGGGCGGCCGTACGCGATGTTGTCGTAGATCGTCCGGTGCAGCAGCGAGATGTCTTGCGGCACGAGCGCGATCGCGTGGCGCAGGCTGTCCTGCGTAATCGTCTTCACGTCCTGGCCGTCGACCTTCACGGCGCCGTCCTGCGTGTCGTAGAAGCGCTGCAGCAGCGCAAGCACGGTCGACTTGCCGGCGCCCGACTTGCCGATCAGGCCGACGCGCTGGCCCGGCTCGATATGGAGTTCGAAGTGGTCGAGGATCGCGCGGCGGTGCGGATACGCGAACGTCACGCGCTCGAAATCGACGCGGCCGCCCTTGGCCGACAGCGGCTGCGCGTCGGAGCTGTCCGGCATCCCGTGCGGCTCGAGCAGCGTCTTGACCGCCTCGGACAGGCGCGCGATGTGCTGCGTGACGTCGACGAGCGCGACCGCGAGATCGCGTGTGCCGTGCAGGATCGTGAAGCCGAGCGAGCTGACGAGCACGATGTCGCCCGACGTCGCGCGGCCCTGATCCCACAGCCACAGCGCCCAGCCGAGCAGGCCGGCGGACAGCATCGCGGTGATCACCGCGTGCAGCAGGCGCAGCTTCTCGAGATAGAGCAGGCTCTGCTGGCGCGCATCCATCTCGGCCTTGACCGTCGCGCCGAAGCGCTTCTGCTCGCGCAGCGTCATCCCGAACGCACGCACGAGGCCCATGTTGCCGATCACGTCGACGAGCTCGCCGTCGACCGCCGCGGCCTTCGCCGCGAACGCGTGATGGCGGGCCGAGCCGCGCCCGGCGAGCTTGAACAGGATGACGGACAGCACGGCCGAACAGCCGAGCAGGCCGGCCGCCATCATCGGATTGACGACGATGATCATCAGGATCGCGCCCATCACCGCGATGCACGGCGGCAGCACGTTCCACGCCATCGTGTTCTCCGACGTGTAGACCGCGTTCGACGTGGCCGTGATGCGGCTCGCCAGCGTGCCGGGCTGCTTTTCGGCGTAGTAGGTGGGCGAATGGCCGATCAGGTACTGGAACAGGTCGCGCCGCAGGTCGCCGGTGACCGCGACGAACGTGTGCGCGGCGAACCAGCCGCCGACGCGCCACAGCAGGTTGTCGGCCGCGATCAGCCCGACGAGCAGCGCGAACGCGCTCCACAGCGGGCCGGGGTGATGCCGCCCGGTCGCCAGCACGTCGATCAGGTGCTTGATCGCGTATTGCGAGCCGAGCGCGCAGCCGACGGCGGCCAGCACGCTGCCGAGCACGATCAGGTGGGCGACGGGATGCAGGCGGATGTAGCGGAACAGGAACGCGATCGGTCGATGCGCGTAGCTCGACAGCTTCGCGTTGTGGGCGTTGCGCTGGGCAGGGGTGAGAGATTCCAAAATATGCGTGCGGTGATTCGGTGAGTGAGCGTGGCGGCTGGATCGCAGGCCGGCGTTCGCCCGGACTGAATAATCCGGCATTGTAAACAAGCCCGCGTGTCGCGCTGCGCGAATCTTGCCTTGGCCAGGGGCTCGCGGTCGATTTTGAGATAAAATCCGGCATCCCGTCCTGCCTCATGTGCCGGAATCACGCTGCCGGCGGTCACGGGGTCAAGGAATGCCAAAAGGGCCTTCCACTCTAGAACGGACGCCCAAGTCCGCGGGTTGCAAAGTGTTGCACCTTTGTAACAAAGTAAAGTGTTTGAAATGTTGTGCGCCGTATCGGGATTAACCCTAGATAATCGGCTCCGGGTTCGATTCCAGGTTTTTTACGAACCCCTGTCAACGGGTCTTCGTTTCAAACGTTCTATGCCTGTCGCGTCGCCGACGCTCCTTGAGCAGCGCGGGTTCGACGCCCCCGGCAGGCTGATTCGTCCGATCTTCGGACGACCTGCATCCAGCCCGGACCGCCGGCAGGTTGCCGACCCATACCTGGTTTTTAGCCGATTTTTTAGGAGTTACGCATGCGAATCGCCCAAATCGCTCCGTTGCACGAAGCGGTGCCCCCGAAACTGTACGGCGGCACCGAGCGAGTGGTGTCCTACCTCACCGAAGCACTTGTCGAGATGGGGCATGACGTCACGCTCTTCGCGAGCGGCGATTCGCAAACCTCCGCGAAGCTCGAAGCCTGCTGGCCGCAGGCGCTGCGCCTCGACCCGACGATCCGCGACGTGATGGCCCCGCACATGCTGCTCCTCGAGCAGGTGCGCCGCCGCGCGGAAGAGTTCGATGTCCTGCACTGCCACATCGACTACTACCCGTTCTCGCTGTTCTCGCGCCAGCCGGTCCCGCATCTGACGACGATGCACGGCCGTCTCGACCTGCCGGAACTGCAGCCGATCTTCAACGCATTCAGCGACGTGCCGGTCGTGTCGATCTCCGACAACCAGCGCATCCCGCTGCCGCAGGCGAACTGGCTGTCGACCGTCTACCACGGCCTGCCGGAAAACCTGCTGACGCCGATCCCGAACGTCAAGCCGAGCTACCTCGCGTTCCTGGGCCGCATCTCGCCGGAGAAGCGCGTCGACACGGCGATCCGCATCGCCGAGCAGGCCGGCCTGCCGATCAAGATCGCCGCGAAGCTCGACAAGGCTGACCGCGCGTACTACGAAGAGAAGATCAAGCCGCTGTTCGCGCTGCCGCACGTCGAGTACATCGGCGAAATCAGCGAGTCGGAAAAGACCGAATTCCTCGGCAACGCGCATGCGCTGCTGTTCCCGATCGACTGGCCGGAGCCCTTCGGCCTGGTGATGATCGAGGCGATGGCCTGCGGCACGCCGGTGATCGCGTTCAAGCGCGGCTCGGTGCCGGAAGTGATCGACAACGGCGTGTCGGGCTTCGTCGTCGAAGACGAGCTGTCGGCCGTTGCCGCGCTCAAGCGCCTCGATACGCTGCCGCGCGAGAAGGTCCGCGCCGCGTTCGAAGCCCGCTTCTCGTCGAAGGTGATGGCGCAGAACTACGTGAAGGGCTACGAGGAACTGCTGCGCCAGAAGCGTCGCACGGTGCTGCGCGAAGTCAACGCAAGCTGATTGCGGGCCGCCGCCGCGCTGCGGCGCGCGGCTTGCCATCGACGCCCCGTCCGGGTTCCCGGCGGGGCGTTGTCACATCCACGGCGCGGATCTGTTGTATTCTCGCCGCGCCCGACGCTGCGAACGGCCCCCGAAGCGGCCCGGCAGGGCATCCGTCCGTCTGTCCAGACGGTAATGTCCCTATAATGGCCGTGCCGTGAAATCCGGCCCCGCACGAATAACCAGAGGAGAGCAGTCTTGGCGAGAACGAAATCCACGCGCGCAGCGCCGGCCCCCGGCGCCGGTGTGATCTTCGCGTTGCGTGCGATCGGTCTCGTGCTGCTCGCGCGCTGGCTGTTCTCGATGTCCCAGATGGGCTATCGCTCGTCGCTGTCGGCGATGGTGTCGTCGCCCTGGGCGTTCATCTACCTTCTCCTGATCTTCCTGCTGCTCGCGCTGCCGGGCGCCGTCGCGCGCGCCGAACGGCCGTTCCATCCGCTGCCGCAATGGCTGCGCCAGGCGCTGCGCGTCTTCGCGCTGATCGGTTTGCTGTTCGCGGTCTGGTCGATCGGCATGTTCGTCTGGGTGGACGGCTGGCGCCTCGCGCTGCAGGCGGTGACGGCGACCAACGGCTGGCTTGTCGCCGCACCGGCGCTTTATGCGGCGATCGTCTGGATCTGCCGCCCGCGGCCGCTGTGGCGGACCAACGTGGCCGCCCGCCGCTTCGCGGTCGGCCGTTATGCGATTTCGCTCGACGTGCTGACGCGCACCGCGATCGTGTGGATGGAAAGCCGCAAGGTTGGCCAATACGACGCGCGCGAACTGTCGGTGCGCTGGCCCGGCCGGGCGGCGCCTGCCGCAGGCGACGGTGCCGCGGACGCGCAGCCGGCCGTCGTGCCGCCGCGCCGCGGCAGCCTGTTCAATCGGCCGAAGGTCGAACTGCTGTGGGATTCGCCGGCGGCCGTCGGCCATAACCGGCAGATCGTCATGCGGGCGCCGCTCGCGACCGAAGGTGATCGCGTCGCGGTGCTCGCGCTCGACGCCGCGCTCAAGCAGATCGTCTGACAAGGCCCGCGCACGGCGTGCGGGCGACAAGGAGGCGAGATGATCGTCCGTTGGTTGCTGGCTGCCGTTCACCTGAGTGCGTTCGGCGTCGCGTTTGCCGCGATTGCGGGGCGTAACCGCGCGTTGCGCCGGCTCATCGCGTCGGCGCAGGCGGCCGACTTGCCCGGCGTATTCAAGGCGGATGCCGCGTGGGGGCTATCGGCGCTCGTGCTGATCGCGACGGGCATAATGCGCGCGTTCGGCGGTTTCGAGAAAGGCGCCGCGTACTACCTGCACGAACCGCTCTTTCACCTGAAGATGACCGCGCTCGTGCTGATCCTGCTGCTCGAGGTCGTGCCGATGCTCGGGCTGATCCGGTGGCGCATCGCCGCGCGGCAGCAGCAGATGCCTGATCTCGGCCGTGCGCGCACCTATGTGCGGATCGGCCATTGGCAGGCGGTGCTCGTGATCGTCATCGTGTTCGCCGCGTCGGGGATGGCGCGGGGGATTGGGGCGGCCGGCTAGGCCTGGCCGGGTAGGTGCGGCCGGGTAGGGCCGGCCCCAGCTCGACCGGGCGACCCTGCCGCCCGGCCGCACCCGCGCTCAGCGCACGAGGCAGGGGCGCTTGTTGTTGAAGGTCCAGCCCGGAATCAAATACTGCATCGCCGCCGCGTCGTCACGGGCACCGAGCCCGTGCTGCTTGTACAACTCGTGCGCGACCGCGACGGCATCCATGTCGATATCGATGCCGAGCCCCGGCCGTTTCGGCACTTCCACCAGCCCGTTCTCGATCTTCAGCGGTTCGCGCGTCAGCCGCTCGCCGTCCTGCCAGATCCAGTGCGTGTCGATCGCGGTGACCTGGCCCGGCGCGGCGGCCGCGACGTGCGTGAACATCGCGAGCGACACGTCGAAATGGTTGTTCGAATGCGAGCCCCACGTGAGGCCCCAGTCGCGGCACATCTGCGCGACGCGCACCGAACCCTGCATCGTCCAGAAGTGCGGGTCGGCGAGCGGGATGTCGACGGCCTGCAACTGCACCGCTTGACCCATTTGCCGCCAGTCGGTCGCAATCATGTTGGTGGCGGTCGGTAGCCCCGTCGCGCGGCGGAATTCGGCCATCACCTCGCGGCCCGAGTAGCCGTTCTCCGCGCCGCACGGATCTTCCGCGTACGCGAGCACGTGATGCTGGTCGCGGCACAGCCGCACGGCCTCGTCGAGCGACCACGCACCGTTCGGGTCGAGCGTCACGCGCGCGTCGGGGAAGCGCTCGGCGAGCGCCGTCACGGCCTCGATCTCGCTCGCGCCTTCGAATACGCCGCCCTTCAGCTTGAAGTCGTTGAAGCCGTAGCGCGCATGCGCGGCCTCGGCCAGCCGCACGACGGCCTCGGGCGTCAGCGCGGCTTCGTCGCGCACGCGCGTCCAGTCGTCGGTCGCGCCGCTGCCGTCGCGGTAGGCGAGTGCGGTCTTCGTGCGATCGCCGATGTAGAACAGGTAGCCGAGCATTTCGACGCGCTCGCGTTGCTGGCCCTCGCCGAGCAGCGCGGCGACCGGCACGCCGAGATGCTGGCCGAGCAGGTCGAGCAGCGCGGCTTCGAGCGCGGTGACCGCGTGGATCGTCGTGCGCAGGTCGAAGGTCTGCAGCCCGCGGCCGCTCGCGTCGCGGTCGGCGAAGGTGCGCCGCACGTCGTTGAGCACCGCGTGGTAATTGCCGACCGGCTGGCCGACGACGAGTGCGCGCGCATCGTCGAGCGTGCGTCGGATACTTTCGCCGCCCGGGACTTCGCCGACGCCGGTGCGGCCCGCGCTGTCCTTCAGGATCACGAGGTTGCGGGTGAAGAACGGGCCGTGTGCGCCGCTCAGGTTGAGCAGCATGCTGTCGTGGCCGGCGACCGGAATCGCTTGCAGGTCGACGATACGCGGCGTGTCGTGGGAGGGCGAGGCAGTGACGGCGTTCATGGGCGGCGATGGCGAAAGGGTGGGCAATGCCGTGCGGCAAAAGCTTTGCCGCGCGCGACGGGAGGTGCGATCATTCGACAACCGACATGCGCGGCGCGCAAGCCCCGCAGGTCGACGCAACCCGAAACGGGGTGGGAGCGACAACCTGACCAGCGGAGCGCAGAACGCGAACGCTGGCTGATCGTAAGACATGGGACCAGGCGGCGCAGGAGTGCTCGCTTGAGTCGACAGGAGATCCGTGTTTCGATCATCAGTCGTCGGATGACTTGTGACGCAGTATAATGAATCATCGGCTTTCGCTCAAACCCCGCGTAAACCCTCGGCTCACATTACGATCATTCAAAAAGGAACCGGCCTCATGTCCGTGCCTACGCTTCCCGCAGCGCCGCGCCGTCGCGCACGCAGCCTCGCACAAGATGTCGTCGACGCGCTGACCGCGCAGATCGAAAACGGCACGCTGCGTCCCGGCGACAAGCTGCCGACCGAAACCGAAGTCATGGCGGCGCAGGGGGTGAGCCGGACGGTCGTGCGCGAGGCGATCTCGCGGATGCAGGCGAGCGGCCTCATCGAGACGCGCCACGGCATCGGCAGCTTCGTGCTGGAGCCGTCGCGCCGCCAGACGCTCGGCATCGACCCGGCGACGATCACGACGCTGCGCGACGTGCTCGCGGTGCTGGAACTGCGCATCAGCCTCGAGAGCGAATGCGCGAGCCTGGCCGCGCAACGCGCGAACGATACCGACCTGGCCGCGCTGCGGCGCGCGCTCGACGCGATCGCATCGGGGGCGGGCGGCGGCCGCGACACGGCGCAGCTCGACTTCCAGTTCCACCTGCAGATCGCGCAGTCCACCGGCAACCGCTATTTCGTCGACATCATGACACAGCTCGGCACGTCGATCATTCCGCGCACGCGCGTGAATTCGGCCCGCTTTGCCGGCGACGATCTGGAGCGCTACGTCGGCCGGCTGAACCACGAGCACGAGGATATCTACGAGGCGATCGCGCGCCACGACCCGGAAGCGGCACGTGCGGCGATGCGCACGCACCTCACCAACAGCCGCGAACGGCTGCGCCGCGCGCACGAGGCGGCCGAAGCCGAGGCCGGCTGACGCACCGGGCGGCGCGGCCCACGGTGCCGCCGGCCGGTCGAATCGCCTCAACATCAGTCGTCATACAAGATCGATCTCCCTTCATCGATCGCCGAGGCCGGGCGGCGTTGCCGCCGCCGGCCGCCGGCACCGCCGATCAGCCTCCCTTCGTCGTGATCGTCTTCCACGCGCCGCTCTTCACCTGGTACAGCGTCGACATCCCGCTCTTCAGCGAGCCGTCGGTCGCGAACGAGATGCGGCCGGTCACGCCTTCGAAGTCGATCTTCTTCAGCGCCGGGCGATAGACCTTCGGGTCGGTCGAGCCGGCCGCCTGCATCGCCTTGATCGCCGCCCACGCCGCGTCGTAGCCGAACTGCGCGTACGACAGCACGTCGACGCCGAAGCGCTTCTTGAAGCGCGCCTCGAAATCCTTCCCTTGCGGCAACTCGTCGAGCGGCCGGCCGTATTCCCACGCCATCGCGCCTTCGGCGGCCGGGCCCGCGATCTTGATGAACTCGTTGTCCTTCACGCCGCCGCCGCCGACGAACTGCGCATTCAGCCCGAGCTGGCGCATTTGCTTGATGAAGTTCGCGGCGAGCGAATCGAGGCCGCCGAAGAAGATCAGGTCGGGATTCTTCGCCTTCAGGCTCGTGATCTGCGCGCGGAAGTCGACCGCCTGGTTGCTGGTGAATTCGCGGCCGATGAGGTTCCCGCCCGCCGCCTTCACGGCCTTCTCGAACTCGTCGGCCTCGCCCTGGCCGAACGCGGTGCGGTCGTCGATGATCGCGATGCGCTTCGCCTTCGTCACGTCGACCGCGTACTTGCCCGCGTTGCCCGCGTTCTGGCCGTCGGTCGCGATCACCATGAACATGTTCGCGAGCCCGCGCGCGGTGAGCGTCGGGTTGGTCGCCGCTGGATCGATCACCGGGATGCCGGCCTTGTCGTAGACGACCGATGCCGGAATCGTCGTCCCCGAGTTGAAGTGGCCGACCACGACCGACACGTTCTGGTCGACGAGCGCCTGCGCGGCCTGCACGCCGATGCGCGGGTCGGCTTGGTCGTCCTGCACGACGAGGTTGAAGTGGACAGGCTTGCCGGCGATCTGCACTTTCTGCGCGGCGGCATCGTCGAGCGCGAGCTGCACGCCGTTCTGCAGGTCCTTGCCGTAACCGGCGTTCACGCCGGTGAGCGGCGCGGCGAAGCCGACCTTCACGTCGGTCGTATCGGCGGCCTGGGCGGCCTGTTGCGAGAGGAGAGCAAGCGCGGATGCAATCGACACCGACAGCAGGGAATGACGGAATTTCATGTTGTTCCTCTTGTTCGACACCTGCGAGTGAGTACCGCATGCGCCCGGGCGGGCCGGACGCGTGCGACGGGCGGGCGGTTCGACCGCTTCTCGGAATCGGGCGGGGAGGTCGGCATCGTTATCCTCGGAAGAATCTCCCGTCAGGCTCTGCGAAGAAGCGCCCCGATCGCCTCGATATATAGGTCGCCGATATGCCGGGGTCTTGGCAATTCGCCGCGCATTCGGTGCGGATTTGCGCATAGCTTCCGCGCGTGCGGCGGCAGCCGGTATCGGGAGTTTCCCGTCGCGAACGGAGCGGGCGGAGAGGAGGGGGAGACAGGAAGGCGGCGCGGCCCGCCGGGGCCGCGCCGCGCACGCGACGCCGTCAGTCGGACAGGGCGTCCGATGCGGCTTCGGCATCGTCGTGCGATGCGTGCGTGCGGATCAGGGGATCACTGGTGCTCGGGCGGCCGGTTTCGACGTGCCCCGCGAAGCGGCGCAGGAAGCCGAGCAGGCGGCCGTCGCTGACGGTCAGGTCGTACCAGCCGTGGCTGCCGCGCAGATCCCAGTAGTCGTCGACCTGCTGGCCCGGTGCGAGGTCGAACGTGCGCGCGCGGCCGTGGCCGTACGCGTTCGTGACCTTGAGCCGCACGGCCTTGTGGCCGCGGTTCATCAGGCGCAGCGTGATGTTGCCGTTCGCGACGTCGTAGCCGTAGATCACCTCGGGGTTCACGTTCGCGCTGCCGACGCCGGTCGCGAACGGGCCGCGGAAATGGCAGTAGAAGCCGTTCGGGCCGTACACGTCGAGGTCGTACAGGCCGAGCGACGCCGCGGCGCTCCACGTGTCGGCGATCCGCTTGCCGGCTTCGACCGTGTACGCCCACGGGCCGTCGAGGCGATTGCGCGACTGCACCTGGAACGCGGCGCCTGCCCGGCCCGTGTTCGCGAAGGTCAGCCGGAACAGCCCGTTCACCGATTCGACGCGGCCGTGCACGAACAGCTCGTACGGCAGCGCGCGCGCCGGACGCAGCCCGGCCTCCTGCTTCGGCAGCTTCTGCAGCACCGGCGGCACGGGGATGTAGTCGGGATGGCGCAGGCGGTCGGGCGGCGCATAGCTGCTCGTATCCGGCAACGTCGGCCAGCCGGCATCGGCCGTGGCGAAATCGAACGCGGCGGTCAGGTCGCCGCACACCGCGCGGCGCCACGGCGAGATGTTGCCGGCCTTGACCGGGTATTGCGCGCCGAAACGTGCCTCGATGAATTGCAGCAGCGACGTGTGATCGTAGGTCTGCGAGCAGACCCAGCCGCCCTTCGTCCACGGCGACACGACGAGCATCGGCACGCGCGGCCCGAGCCCGTACGGGCCGGCCATGTGCGATGCGTCGCCGGGGAACACCTCGTTGGTCGTCGCGACCGTCGACAGCCCGTTGTCGCGCGACTGCGGCGCGAACGGCGGCTGCACGTGGTCGAAGAAGCCGTCGTTTTCGTCGTACGTGATGAAGAGCGCGGTCTTGCTCCATACCTCCGGGTTCGACACGAGCGCCTTCAGCACCTGCTCGATGTACCACGCGCCGTAGTTCGCCGGCCAGTTCGGGTGCTCGGAATACGCTTCCGGCGCGCAGATCCACGACACCTGCGGCAGCGTGCCGTTCTTCACGTCCTGCTGCAGGATGTCGAACAGCGTGCCGCCCGCGCTGATGTTGGTGCCGGTGCGCGCCTTGTCGTACAGCGGCGTGCCGGGCAGCGCGGTGCGGTACTGGTTGAAGTAGAGCAGCGAGTTGTCGCCGTAGTTGCCGATGTACGGGTTCTGCGTCCAGCCCCACGACCCGGTGGCGTTCAGGCCGGTGCCGACGTCCTGGTAGATCTTCCACGACACGCCGGCGTTCTCGAGCACTTCCGGATAGGTCGTCCAGCCGTAGCCCGCTTCCTCGTTGCCGAGCACGGGGCCACCGCCCGTGCCGTCGTTGCCGACGTAGCCCGTCCACATGTAGTAGCGGTTCGGGTCGGTCGAGCTCGGGATCGCGCAGTGGTACGCGTCGCAGATCGTGAACGCGTCGGCGAGCTGGTAGTGGAACGGGATGTCGTCGCGCTTCAGGTACGCCATCGTCGTGGTGCCCTTGTTCGGCACCCACTGGTCGTAGCGGCCCTTGTTCCAGGCGGCGTGCATGTCCTGCCAGCCGTGCGGCAGGTCCTGCAGGAACTGCAGGCCGAGCTTGTCCGCGCCCGGGTGGAACGGCAGCAGCTCGGCCGGGCCGACCGGCTGGTGGAACACCGACTTGCCGTTCGCGAGGCGCAGCGGACGCGGGTCACCGAAGCCGCGGACACCGCGCATCGTGCCGAAGTAGTGGTCGAACGAGCGGTTCTCCTGCATCAGGATCACGATGTGTTCGATATCGCGGATGGTGCCGGTGCGGCGGTTCGCAGGAATCGCAAGCGCATCGCGAATCACGGGGGGGAACAGGTTCAGCGCGGCGGCGCCGGCGGTGCCGGCAGCGACGCGCAGGAAGTCACGACGGTTCGATCGGGTCATGGTCGTTATCGTGCGGTAAAGGGGGGAGCCGATTGGCAGGACCTGCTGGAAGGGCGCGCCCGGGTCGCAGGATGCGGCTGCGCCGGGTGGTGCCGCCGCGAGCATAGCGAGAAATCGGTGTCATTCATGTGAAGTCCGGAAACGTTTGCATCCGCGTCGAAGCGATATCGAAGCGGCGTCGGGCGAATGTCGCCAGCGGTCGCGGTGCGGCAGGGATGAGGCGGGAAAGCGATGTGGCGCGGGATGCGCGCCGGTGAAGCGCAGGGCGATGCCGGCGTGTCAGGCGTCCGTGACCCACGCGCCGAACCATTCGCTCGGGCGCGCGATTTCGTCCTGCGCGGCGACGAGTTCGAGCTCGTAGCGGCGCGCATCGTAGGTGGCCTTCACGACCGCGTGCACGGCCGCGAGCGTGTGCTCGAATGCCGCGCGCACGGAGTCGCCGCGCAGCCGGCAGGCGACGAAAATCGCGCTGGTCAGGTCGCCGACGCCGACCGGATGGCGCGGAAACGCGTACAGGGGGCGCTGGCCGATCCACGCTTCGGTTTCGGTGACCGCGAGCATGTTGAAACGATCGGCGGGGCTGTTGCGGTCGTGCAGGTGCTTGACGAGGATGATCTGCGGGCCGCGACGGATCAGCGAGCGGCAGGCTTCGACGGCTTCGGCGACGGTTTCGATGCGCCGCCCGGCGAGCTTCTGCAGTTCGGTGTGGTTCGGCGACATGCCGTCCGCGAGCGCCGGCACCTCCTGGACCATGAATTCCTCGACGCCGGGCTCGGGCCGGATGCCGCCCGTCTGGCCCATCGCCGGATCGCAGAAGTACCACGCGTTCGGATTCATCGCCTTCACCGAGCGGACGATCTCGATAGCCGCACGCGCCTGCGGCGGCGAACCGAGGAAGCCGGACAGCACGGCGTCGCAGCGCTTGAGTGCGCCGATCGCCGCGATGCCGTCGACGAGCTGCTCCATCTTCGCGGCATCGATCGCGCTGCCGGCCCAGTGACCGTACTGCATGTGATTCGACAACTGGACGGTATTGAGCGGCCAGACGTTGACGCCGAGGCGCTGCATCGGGAACACGGCCGCACTGTTGCCGGCATGGCCGTAGATGACGTGCGACTGAATGCTGAGGACGTTTTTCATGGGAAGCGCCTGCACGCGTTTCAGGGTCACGTCACACGATACCCGAGTTCGTCGCGGGCGCGGAAGTCGCGCGGCGCCGGAGTGTTGCGCGCCGTCGTCAGCGCGACCGCGTAGAATCGCGGGGCGCGAGAACGGCCCGGCCGCCCGCGTGCGTCTCCAATCACCGTGATCGCCATGCTTTCGATTCGCAAGATGTTGTTTGCCGCGCGCGCCGCCGTGCTCGGCGCGGGTGTCGCCGTCGCGTGCGCCGTGCCTGCCATGGCGGCCGCCGCATCGCCCGCCGGCAACGACGGGCCCGTGTATGGCCCGCGCCTGGAAGGGTTCGCCTATCCGGCGCCCGTGCATCTCTACACGTTCGTGTCGCAGCGCGAAACCCTCGAGATGGCCTACCTCGATGTGCAGCCGGCCCACCCGAACGGCCGCACCGTCGTGCTGCTGCACGGGAAGAACTTCTGCGCGGCGACCTGGGAGGACACGATCGGCGTGCTGAGCCGCGCCGGCTATCGCGTGATCGCGCCGGACCAGATCGGTTTCTGCAAGTCGTCGAAGCCCGATCGTTACCAGTACAGCTTCCAGCAGCTCGCACGCAATACGCATGCGCTGCTCGAATCGGTGGGGGTGAAGTCGGCGACGATCGTCGGCCACTCGACGGGCGGGATGCTCGCGATGCGCTACGCGCTGATGTATCCGAAGGCGACCGACCAGCTCGTGCTCGTGAACCCGATCGGCCTCGAGGACTGGAAGGCGCTCGGCGTGCCGCCGCTGCCGGTCGACTACTGGTATGCGCGCGAGCTGAAGACCACGGCCGACGGCATTCGCCGCTACGAGCAGGGCACGTACTACGCGGGCAAGTGGTCGCCGTCGTACGAGCGCTGGGTGCAGATGCTGGCCGGGATGTACCGTGGCGTCGGTCGCGACGCGGTCGCATGGAACTCCGCGCTGATCTACGACATGATCCTCACGCAACCGGTGATCTATGAACTCGGCGCGATCCGCGTGCCGACGCTGCTGATGATCGGCGACAAGGACACGACCGCGATCGGCAAGGACGTCTCGCCGCCCGACGTGCATGCGAAGCTCGGCCGCTACCCGGAACTCGCGAAGCGCACGCAGGCGGCGATCCCCGGCGCGCAGCTCGTCGAGTTCCCGGCGCTCGGCCACGCGCCGCAGATCCAGGATCCGGACGCGTTCCACAAGGCGCTGCTCGACGGGCTGGAGGCCGTGCACCCGCAGTGATGCGGGGCCGGCCGCAGGCGGCCCGGGCGCGCGCCGTCAGCGCGCTTCGCTCGCGAGCTCGTCGCGGATCTGCGCGGTCAATTCGAACGAGCGCAGCCGTGCCGCATGATCGTAGATCTGCGCGGTGACGATCAGCTCGTCGGCTCCCGTCTGCGCGATGCGGTCGCGCAGCTTGTCGCGCACCGTGTCGCGCGAGCCGACCGCCGCGAACGACAGCGAATGCGCAACGGTCGCGAGTTCGAGCTCGTTTGCCTCGAGCACGTCGACCGGCGGCGGCAGCTTGCCCGGCGTGCCGCGCCGCAGATTGATGAACTGCTGCTGCAGCGACGTGAACAGGCGCCGCGCCTCGTCGTCGGTATCGGCGACGAACACGTTGACGCCGACCATCGCATGCGGCTTCGGCCATGCGGCCGACGGCCGGTACTGCGCACGATAGATCTCGAGCGCGCGCATCAGGTAATCCGGCGCGAAGTGCGACGCGAACGCGAACGGCAGCCCGAGCATCGCGGCGAGCTGGGCGCTGAACAGGCTCGAGCCGAGCAGCCACACGGGCACGTCGAGCCCTGCGCCGGGCACCGCGCGCACGCGCTGGCCGGGCACCGGCTCCGCGAAGTAGCGCTGCAGCTCGGCGACATCATCCGGAAACGAGTCGGCGCTGCCGATCAGGTCGCGGCGCAGCGCGCGCGACGTGGTCTGGTCGGTGCCGGGCGCGCGGCCGAGGCCGAGGTCGATGCGCCCCGGATACAGCGACGCGAGCGTGCCGAACTGCTCGGCGATCACCAGCGGCGCGTGGTTCGGCAGCATGATGCCGCCCGACCCGACCCGGATCGTCCGCGTGGCGCCCGCGACATGGCCGATCACGACGGCCGTTGCCGCGCTCGCGATGCCGGGCATGTTGTGATGCTCGGCGAGCCAGTAGCGCTGGTAACCCCAGCGCTCCGCGTGCTGCGCGAGATCGACGGTGTTGCGGAATGCCTGGGAGGCGTCGGCGCCGGCCGGAATGGGGGCGAGATCGAGTACGGAAAACGGAGTCATCGGATGGCCTTCGAAAGGGGCGCGCGCGGTGATGCGCTGACGCAACAAATGCCAAGGATTTTGCCAAAGGGTTCCGGAACGTGCTGGCGGCGGCCCGATACCCATGCGCGGTTCAGGGGTGCAGGGTCGAATTCGGCGGTCGTTGCAAAAATCAATCTAATCGCCGATTAATTACCGTTCTTTACGGCGATTGGATGTGAATCCGCATCGACGTACAAATTTGCACGAAACGTAGTCTTTTCAAGACTGCAATACGCCTGCAAACCGCTTACGCTAACGTGAACGCGGGTGCGCCCAAATGGTTCGCCGACTGCGCAGCTTTGCCGGAATTGCACCAGTCCGTTTCTCGTAGCGCCGAGCGCGGGGTGCCGCAGGCTGCTAAAATCCGGCGCCTACCCATGTTGTGCCGAAGGTAGCCATACGAATCTTCCCGCATCCCGTCCGGGCGTCGCGCGGAGATGCACCACGCGAAGCCGGGCATGGCCGTATCCGAAGGATGGGCCGAGCCTCCCTCATATACAGGCGCTGCTGGAACAAGGAGTCGGGTCGTGCCCGCGTTCGTCGTTGTCGGAATACCGAATCACGCGCAATCATGCTCAAGCGTTCTCCATGGCGTTCAGGTCGCCGGGAGGCGTCGCGCATGACGGCAACCGCAACGATGCTCGACTGGCTCCTGATCGTCTTCACGCTGGCCGCGGCCGGCTATGCGCTCGTCGCCGCGTTCGCACCGCGGCCGCGTACGCCGCGCACGGCCGTGCGCGACGGCTTCGAGCCGGTCAGCGTGCTCAAGCCGCTGTGCGGCGCGGAGCCGCACCTGTACGAAAACCTCGCGACGTTCTGTGAGCAGCGCCATCCGCGGTATGAAGTGCTGTTCGGCGTCGCGTCGGCGGCCGATCCGGCGATTGCCGTGGTCGAACGGCTGCGCGCCGATTATCCGGAGTGCGACATCACGCTCGTGATCGACGCGCGCGTGCACGGCAAGAACCTGAAGGTCAGCAACCTGATCAACCTCGCCGAGCGCGCGAAGTACGGCCGCATCGTGATCGCGGACAGCGACATCGCGGTGAAGCCCGACTATCTGGAGTGCGTGACGGCGCCGCTCGCCGACGTGTCGGTCGGTGTCGTCACGTGCCTGTATCATGCGCGCAGCGTCGGCGGGTTCTGGACGCGGATCGGCGCGCAGTTCGTCGACGCATGGTTCGCCCCGTCGGTCCGGATCACGCACCTCGGCCGCTCGAGCCGCTTCGGCTTCGGCGCGACGCTCGCGCTGACGCGCGACACGCTCGACCGGATCGGCGGCTTTCCCGCGCTGAAGGACGAACTGGCCGACGATTTCTGGCTGGGCGAGCTGCCGCGCCGGCTCGGGCGACGCACCGTGCTGTCGGAGGTCGAGGTCGCGACCGACGTGATCGAACCGTCGTTCGGGCCGCTGTGGCACCGCGAGACGCGCTGGCTGCGCACGATCCGTTCGCTGAACCCGGCCGGCTTCGCGTTCCTGTTCATTACGTTTACCGTGCCGTGGCTCGCGATCGGCGCGGCGCTCGCGCTGCGCCTCGACGGCACCTTCGCCGGCGCGCTGGCGGGCTGGGCGGCCGTGGTGGGCGCGTTCGGGCGGCTCGTGCTGCACGCCCGCGGTGAAGATGGCTGGCGCGCGTTCTGGCGCGACCTGCCGCTCGTCGCGGTGCGCGACACGCTGCTCGCGCTCGAGTGGCTCGCGGCCGTGTTCGGCACGCACGTGGTGTGGCGCGGCGCGAGGATGACGGTCGTCGGCGGCGAACGCGCGACGGCGGCGGTGGAAGCAGTGGACGGCCGCTAGGGCCGTTCCGACCGAACCCGGCCCGAGGGCCGAGACGCGCTGCGCGGCGAGGCCGCGCGGCGCGACATGACAGAGAGGCGGGCGCCGGCAGGGCGGCCCGCGGTTTTTTGACTGAATCGTTGTGACGAATCGAACTATGCAGGCTACCGGAGCATTCATGAAAACGCTGTTCTTGCAGGCCCCTTCGTATGACGGCTTCGACGGCGGAGCCGGGTCGCGCTATCAGGCGAAGCGCGAAATCCGTTCCTTCTGGTATCCGACGTGGCTCGCGCAGCCGGCCGCGCTCGTGCCGGGCAGCCGCGTCGTCGACGCACCGGCCGACGGCCTGTCGGTCGAGGAAACGCTGAAGATCGCCAACGACTACGACCTCGTGATCATCCACACGAGCACGCCGTCGTTCCCGACCGACGCGATGTTCGCGCAGGACCTGAAGAAGATGAAGCCGTCGATGCTGGTCGGCATGGTCGGCGCGAAGGTGATGGTCGATCCGCACAACTCGCTCACGGCGAGTGACGCAATCGACTTCGTGTGCCGCGAGGAATTCGACTACACCTGCAAGGAAATCGCCGAAGGCAAGCCGTTCCCCGAGATCAAGGGCTTGAGCTGGCGCGCGAAGGACGGCTCGATCGAGCACAACGAAGCGCGTCCGATCCTCGAGAACATGGACGAACTGCCGTTCGTCGCGCCCGTCTACAAGCGCGACCTGAAGATCGACAACTACTTCATCGGCTACCTCAACTATCCGTACGTGTCGATCTACACGGGCCGCGGCTGCAAGTCGCGCTGCACCTTCTGCCTGTGGCCGCAGACGGTCAGCGGCCATCGCTACCGCACGCGCTCGGTCGAGAACGTGCTCGCGGAAGCGAAGTGGATCCGCGACAACATGCCGGAAGTGAAGGAACTGATGTTCGACGACGACACCTTCACCGACGACCTGCCGCGCGCTGAAGCCATCGCCATCGGCCTGGGCAAGCTCGGCATCACGTGGTCGTGCAACGCGAAGGCGAACGTGCCGTACAAGACGCTGAAGGTCATGAAGGAAAACGGCCTGCGCCTGCTGCTGGTCGGCTTCGAATCCGGCGACGACCAGATCCTCGTGAACATCAAGAAGGGCGTGCGCACCGATTTCGCGCGCCGCTTCAGCGCGGACTGCAAGAAGCTCGGCATCAAGATCCACGGCACCTTCATCCTCGGCCTGCCGGGCGAGACGCAGGAGACCATCAAGAAGACGATCGAGTACGCGAAGGAAATCAATCCGCACACGATCCAGGTCTCGCTCGCCGCACCGTATCCGGGCACGACGCTCTACAAGCAGGCCGTGGAAAACGGCTGGATGGAAGAGAACAAGACCATCAACCTGGTGAGCAAGGAAGGCGTGCAGCTCGCGGCGATCGGCTATGCGCACCTCTCGCGCGACGAGATCTATCACCATCTCGAGCAGTTCTATCGCCAGTTCTACTTCCGCCCGTCGAAGATCTGGGAGATCGTCCGCGAGATGCTGACGAGCTGGGACATGATGAAGCGCCGCCTGCGCGAAGGTGTCGAGTTCTTCCGCTTCCTGCGCGCACACGAGGCCTGATTCATGGCGACGCAGCCGGCGGCGCGGGCGCTGATCTTCACCGCGGACGACTTCGGGCTGCACCCGCGTGTCAACGCGGCGGTCGAGCGCGCGCACCGCGACGGCGTGCTGAATGCCGCCAGCCTGATGGTCGGCGCGCCCGCCGCGCACGATGCGATCGAGCGCGCGCGGCGGCTGCCGTCGCTCGCGGTCGGCCTGCATCTCGTCCTCGCGGACGGGCCGGCCACGCTGCCCGCACGTGAGATTCCCGCGCTCGTCGGCCCCGACGGGCGGTTCGGCGATGCGATGGCGAAGGACGGCTGCCGCTTCTTCTTCCTGCCGCACGTGCGGGCGCAGCTGCGCCGCGAGATTCGCGCGCAGTTCGACGCGTTCGCGGCGAGCGGCTTGCCGCTCGACCACGTGAACGCGCACAAGCATTTCCACCTGCATCCGACCGTCCTGTCGCTGATCATCGAGATCGGCCGCGACTACGGGTTGCGCGCGGTGCGGCTGCCGTACGAGACGAGCGCGCCCGCGCTGCTCAAGCCGTGGATCGCGCTCGTGCGCGCGCGGCTCGACCGCGCGGGGCTCGCGCACAACGACTATGTGGTCGGCATCGAGCATACGGGCGCGATGGACGAGGCCGTGCTGCTCGATGCGCTCGCCAAGCTGCCGCCGGGTGTCGGCGAGATCTACTGCCATCCGGCCGAGGCCGGCGACGGCCCGATCACGCCGACGATGGCCGGCTACCGTCCGGCGGACGAACTCGATGCGCTGCTGTCGCCGCGCGTCGCGGCCGCATTGAAGGCGGCGGGCGTCGCGACCGGCGGCTTTGCCGACGTGTTCGGCCAGCCCGCCGCACGGCGCGCCGCGCCGGCGTCGCGCGCACCGGGAGCGCAGCCGTCATGACCAAGTGGATCAAATGGCTCGGCTGGCCGCTCGGCATCGGCATCCTGCTCGCGCTGGGGCTGCACGAAGGCATCGGCGACGTGTCGCAGATGCTCGCGCGCGCCGGTTATGCGTTGCTGTGGCTCGTGCCGTTTCATGCGCTGCCGCTGCTGCTCGACGCCTACGCGTGGCACCTGCTGCTCGACAAGCGCTCGTCGCTGCCCTTCCTGTGGTGGATCGCGACCGTGCGCGAGGCCGTGAACCGGCTGCTGCCGGTGGTCGGGATCGGCGGCGAGATCGTCGGCATCCGCCTCGCGCGCTGGCAGGTGCCCGACGCGAGCCGCGTGACGGCATCGGTGATCGTCGAGTTGCTCGTGACGATCGTCGTCCAGTATGCGTTCGCCGCGCTCGGTCTCGTGCTGCTGCTCGCGACGACGGACAGCATGGGCGGCGGCACGATCGGTCTCGCGTTGCTGCTCACGCTGCCGCTGCCGGTGCTCGGCGTCGTGCTGATGCGCCGTGGCGGCATCTTCCATGCGATCGAGCGTTTCGCGGGCCGCCTGCTCGGCGATTCGCACCGGCTGCTGCAGGGCGTCGACGGCAAGCGGCTCGACGCCGACATCGATGGGCTGATGTCGCGCACGGGCCTGCTGTTCAGCGCATTCTTCTGGCAGCTGGCCGGCTACGTGCTCGGCGCGCTCGAGATCTACTGGGCGCTCGCGCTGCTCGGCCATCCGGTGTCGATCGGCGGCGCGATCGCGATCGAGGCGATGGCGCAGGCCGTGCGCCATGCGGCATTCATGGTGCCGGGCGGCCTCGGCGTACAGGAGGCGACCGTCGTGCTGCTCGCGCAGATGTTCGGCGTCGACCGCGAGACGGCGCTGTCGCTCGCGCTGGTCAAGCGCGGCCGCGAGGTGCTGTTCGGCTGCCTGGCGCTCGGTTCGTGGCAACTGGCCGAACTCGTGCGCACGCGGCGCCGTATCGACGTGCCGCCGGCCGTGCCACGGGCGCCGCAAGCGACGAGCCGCACGACCCGGGCCGAGACTGAAACCGAAACGATGCATTGAACGCGAGACGGGCCGCGCGCCCGTCTCGCGCTTTTGGCGCTGCGCGGGTATCCTTGCCGCGTGTTTTCTCGACGCGCATTTCTTCCGATGAATTTCCGTTTCCGGCTGCTTCCCGTGACGATGCTGGCCGCCGCGCTGGCGCTGACCGGCTGCGACGACAAGCAAGGCAATCTCGACGTGCAACGTATCAGGGATTTCTTCAACGCGATCAAGCCCGCGCCGCTGCTGCTGAAGGGGCTGAAGGTCGGCGAATCGACCGAGGCCGACGTGCGCGGCACGATGGGCAAGCCCGAGACCGAGCGCGACTTCACCGACGGCTCGAAGCGGCTCGAATACCCGCGCGGCCCGATGGGCAACCAGACGTGGTTCGTCGATCTCGATGCGAACGGCCGCTACACGGGCGCGACGCAGGTGCTGACCGCCGAGAATTTCGCGAAGGTGCGCCCCGGGATGAACGAGGACGAGGTGCGGCGCCTGCTCGGCAAGCCCGGCGACATCGCGCAGTATCCGCTCAAGCCCGAGATCGTCTGGAGCTGGCGCTGGCTCGAGGACGGCGTCAACACCGACGCATTCTTCAACGTCCATTTCGGCCCGGACGGGCTTGTCTATACGACTTCGCGCTCCGACATCCTGAAGGGGCGATAGGCGTAGCCGCAGCCTCCTTCGGCGCTATATCGAAAAAGCGACCGGAAAATTGCAAAAAGTCCGCTTCCCCGCCGGTTATCCGGTTGTCAGGAAGCGGCTTTTTTCCTTTTGAAACAGCGGCGTACGCCGTGGTTGCAAATGATGGGACGGATTGTTGCGACGCAGCAATCACGCGCAAGGTGGTTTGAGGCAATCAATTTCGCTTGCGACTATCCGCGTCAGCCCGGCGCGGGACAGGCAGACGCGTCGGCATCCATTCCAACTCTGGAGACGCGCGTGTTCCTTTACGGCTTTGGTCCTGTCCTCTGGGCCGGCACCGTGCAGACCATCGAGCTGTCGGTGCTGTCGCTCGCCACTGCGGTGGCGCTGGGGCTGATCGGCGCGGTGGCGAAGCTGTCGCACAACCGGGTGCTGCGAGCGATCGCGACCGGCTATACGACGCTGATCCGCTCGGTGCCCGATCTCGTCCTGATGCTGCTGTTGTTCTACAGCATCCAGATCTGGCTGAACCAGTTCACCGACTTCGTCGGCTGGGACCAGATCGACATCGACCCGTTCGTGGCCGGCGTGCTGACGCTCGGCTTCATCTATGGCGCGTACTTCACCGAGACGTTCCGCGGTGCGTTCCTGTCGGTGCCGCGCGGCCAGCTCGAAGCCGGCGCGGCGTACGGGATGAGCGGCGCGCGCGTGTTCGCGCGGATCATGTTTCCGCAGATGATGCGCTTCGCGCTGCCGGGGATCGGGAACAACTGGCAGGTGCTCGTGAAGGCCACCGCGCTGGTGTCGATCATCGGCCTCGCGGACGTCGTGAAGGCCGCGCAGGACGCCGGCAAGAGCACGTTCAACATGTTCTTCTTCATCCTCGTCGCGGCGCTGATCTATCTCGCGATCACGACCGTTTCCAACCTCGTGCTGATCCAGCTCGAGAAGCGTTATTCCATGGGCGTGCGGCACGCAGATCTATGATCGAAATTCTCCAGGAATTCGGCCAGGCGTTCCTTTACTGGGACGGCCAGCGCCTCTCCGGCCTCGCGGTGACGCTGTGGCTGCTCGTCGCATCGATTTCGCTCGGCTTCGTATGCGCGGTGCCGCTCGCGGTTGCACGCGTGTCGAAGAACAAGTGGGTGTCGACGCCGGTGCGGTTCTACACGTACGTGTTCCGCGGCACGCCGCTCTACGTGCAGTTGCTGCTGCTGTACACGGGCATGTACAGCCTCGAGTTCGTGCGATCGCACTCGCTGCTCGACGCGTTCTTCCGCAGCGGCTTCAACTGCGCGATTCTCGCGTTCGCGCTGAATACCTGCGCGTACACCACGGAGATCTTCGCGGGTGCGATCCGCGCGATTCCGCACGGTGAAGTGGAGGCTGCACGGGCGTACGGGATGTCGCCGTTCACGATGTATCGCCGCGTGATCCTGCCGTCGGCGCTGCGCCGCGCGCTGCCGCTGTACAGCAACGAGGTGATCCTGATGCTGCACGCGACGACTGTCGCGTTCACCGCGACCGTGCCGGACATCCTGAAGGTCGCGCGTGACGCGAATTCCGCGACCTACATGGCGTTCCAGTCGTTCGGGATCGCCGCGCTGATCTATCTTGCGGTATCGTTCGCACTCGTCGCGGCGTTTCGCCGCGCGGAGCGCCACTGGCTTGCGTATCTCGCGGCCGCCCGTCATTGAATCACTTCGAGGAGAGCCAGTTGGCCGAGATCACTCAAACGAGCGCTGCCGCTTCCACCAAGCTTGCCGCGGTCGACATTCACAAGCGCTACGGTGACAACGAAGTGCTCAAGGGCGTGTCGCTGAACGCGAAGGCCGGCGACGTCATCAGCATCATCGGCGCGAGCGGCTCGGGCAAGAGCACGTTCCTGCGCTGCATCAACTTTCTCGAGCGGCCGAATGCGGGGCAGATCGTCGTCGACGGCGAGGCCGTGCGCACGAAGACCGACCGCGCCGGTGCGCTCGAAGTCGCCGATCACAAGCAGCTGCAGCGCATCCGCACGAAGCTCGCGATGGTGTTCCAGCACTTCAACCTCTGGGCGCACATGAACGTGCTCGAGAACGTGATGGAAGCGCCGGTGCACGTGCTCGGCATTTCGAAGAAGGAAGCCGAGGAGCGGGCGCGCGAGTACCTGGAGAAGGTCGGCTTGCCGCCGCGCGTCGAGAAGCAGTATCCGTCGCATCTTTCGGGCGGCCAGCAGCAGCGCGTGGCGATTGCACGGGCGCTGGCGATGCATCCGGACGTGATGCTGTTCGACGAGCCGACGTCGGCGCTCGACCCTGAGCTGGTGGGCGAAGTGCTGAAGGTGATGCAGAAGCTCGCCGAGGAAGGCCGCACGATGATCGTCGTCACGCACGAGATGGGTTTCGCGCGCAACGTGTCGAACCACGTGATGTTCCTGCATCAGGGGCGGACCGAGGAAGAGGGCGATCCGAAGGAAGTGCTGGTCCGCCCGCAGAGCGAGCGGCTGAAGCAGTTCCTGTCGGGCAGTCTCAAGTAACGCGACAGGGCAGGTTTCGACCGTGGTACCGGTGTCTCGTCCCGCAGGCGCCACCCGCACGACGCAGGTGGCGATCGTTGCATTGCCGCCCGTGTCGATGTCGGGCGTGGGTCCGATCGTCGATGCGCTGAATCTCGCGAACGAGATCGACGGGCGGCTGCTGTATCGCTGGCAGGTGTGTTCGTGGGACGGGCGGCCGGTGCCGCTCGCCGGCGGCGCGCAGTGGCATGCCGATGCGGCGTTCAACGATGCGATCGCGTGTGACTGGGTCATCGTCGTGTCGGAGCGGTTTCAGCAGTTTGCCGACTATCGGTTGTTTCTCGCGAGTCTCGCGAGGGTGGGGCAGCGCACGCCTGTCGTGACCGGCATTCATCATGGCGTTTGGTGGCTGGCCATGGCCGGGCAGCTTTCCGGGTATCGCGTGAGCGTGAACTGGGAGACGTATCAGCAGTTCGCCGAACAGTTCGAGCGGTCGATCGTCACGCAGCAGATCTTCGAGATCGATCGCGATCGGGCTACCTGTGCGGGTGGGCAAGCCACCGTTGACTTCATGCTGGCCATGATTGGCCGGGAACATGGGCCGGATCTCGCGGAAAGGATCGCCGATGCGCTCGGCGCCGGGACTTTGCGGAGCGGCGAGGAGCGGCAGCGGATTCCTTTTGTGACTGCGCCGGGCGAGCGGCATCCTCGGTTGAATGACGCTTTGCTTTTGATGGAAGCCAATGTCGAGGATCCGTTGACCACCGATGAAATCGCCGAGCTCGTTGGCGTGTCACGCCGGCAACTGGAACGGCTCTTTCGACAGTATCTCGGGGCGATGCCCTCCAAGTATTACCTCAATCTTCGGTTGCTCAAGGCTCGGACTCAGTTGCAGCGGACTAGCAAGTCGGTTGTTCAAGTTTCTCTCGCCTGTGGGTTCTCTTCTGCTGCGCACTTTTCTAACGCTTACCGCGAAAGGTTTGGAGTCACGCCTCGGGAGGATCGGCGAGCCTGGCTCGAGAAGCAGACCGGGGGCGGCGGCGAGCCTCGTGGGGGCGCGCTTGTCGAGCGCGGGGATAGGGGGTGATTTTGTTCTTTTGGTGGTTCGCTTGCGGTTTTCGTGAAGCACCTGCTGTCTTGTCGGTCTATTAGCGTCGCCCCTGCGCGGGGCGGCGGTTACTTTTCTTTGTCTTGCCAAAGAAAAGTAACCAAAAGAAAGGCGCTGTGAGAACGCATGACCTCCCGGTGCCGTAGTGCGCGGAGTGGACCGCGCCTAAGTGTCCGCGCCAGTCCAGAACGCGGAGTGGTTCGAGCAATGGTTCTGACATCCTCCACTACCCAACAGAGCGGTATACCGCCCGCCAGCTCCATCCTCGCTACGCTCGGCTGCAAGGTACTTCACGTCGCATTGCTGCACTTGCGTGCTTCTGCTGGCGATGCATCAGCAAACCACCCAACCCTCTTTTCTCACATCATTCGTACCTATCGGACTGCTTGCCATTGGTGAGTGTTTGATAACGTCGTGAGCACGTAGGTGCGTGCTGCGTCCCTTTTTCCTGGCGAATGAGGGCATGCCTTGATTCGCTGAATTAGGGGGCTCGCGAGTGATTGCTGGACTGATTGACCTGGAGCGTTACTGGAGGGGGTGTACCTGTCGGCCGAGCGAAGCGAGGGCGGAGCTGGCGGGCGGTATACCGCTCTGTAGGGTAGTGGGAGGTGTCAGAACCATTGCTCGAACCACTCCGCGTTCTGGCCTGGCGCGGACACTTAGGCGCGATCCACTCCGAGTGCCATGGCACCGGGAAGTCATGCGTTCTCCGAGCGCCTTTCTTTTGGTTACTTTTCTTTGGCAAGACAAAGAAAAGTAACCGCCGCCCCGCGCAGGGGCGACGCTAATAGACCGCTAAGACAACAGGTGCTTCACGAAACCCGCAAGCGAACCGCCCAAAAAGCCTCAAAATACGCCCACCAAAACCGAAGCCCCCGCCCGGAAGGGCAAAAACAAACCGCACTATCCGCTTCCGATAGAACCCGTCGCAATTCCGCAAGACGCTTGCGTCACCCTTACCTAAACTTGATCCTGTTGAACCCTCTTACGAAACCGAAAGGAACGACCATGACGACCTCGACCGTGACCCGCCAGACATTCGATGAAGTGATGGTGCCGGTATTTTCCCCCGCGCCGTTCGTGCCGGATCGCGCAGAGGGCTCCCGCGTGTGGGATACGGCCGGCCGCGAGTACATCGACTTCGCGTGCGGCATCGCGGTGACGTCGCTCGGCCACGGCCACCCGGAACTGCTGAAAGTCCTGGACGAACAAGGCCGCAAGCTCTGGCACATCGGCAACGGCTACACGAACGAGCCGGTGCTGCGCCTCGCGAAGCGCCTCGAATCGCTGACTTTCGCCGACCGCGCGTTCTTCGCGAACTCCGGCGCGGAAGCGAACGAAGCCGCCCTGAAACTCGCGCGCCGCGTCGCATTCGATCGCCACGGCGCCGATAAAGCCGAAATCATCTCGTTCGTGCAGTCGTTCCACGGCCGCACGTTCTTCACGGTCAGCGTCGGCGGCCAGCCGAAATACTCGGAAGGCTTCGGCCCCGTGCCGGAAGGCATCAAGCACCTGCCGTACAACGACATCGAAGCCGCCAAGGCCGCGATCGGCCCGCAAACCTGCGCGGTGATCGTCGAACCCGTGCAAGGCGAAGGCGGCGTGATCCCGGCCGATCCGGCCTTCCTGAAGGCACTGCGCGAAGCGTGCGACGCGCACGGCGCGCTGCTGATTTTCGACGAAGTACAAACGGGCGTCGGCCGCACCGGCCAGTTCTACGCTTACATGGATACCGGCGTCACGCCGGACATCCTGACGACCGCCAAGGCGCTCGGCAACGGCTTCCCGATCGGCGCGATGCTGACGACGAACGAACTCGCTGCGCACTTCAAGGTCGGCGTGCACGGCACGACGTACGGCGGCAACCCGCTTGCCTCGGCAATCGCCGACAAGGTCGTCGAACTGATCAGCGACCCGGCGCTGCTCGAAGGCGTGCGCGAACGCAGCGTGCGCCTGAAAGGCGCGCTCGAGCGCATCAACGCGCGCTTCGGCATCTTCAAGGACGTACGCGGCAAGGGCCTGCTCGTCGGCGCGGAACTCACCGCGGCATTCGACGGCCGCGCGAAGGACTTCGTCACCGCCGCCGCGGAAAACGGCCTGATCATGCTGATCGCCGGCCCGAACGTGCTGCGCTTCGTGCCGTCGCTGGTGATCCCGTTCGACCTGCTCGACGAAGGCATGAAGCGCTTCGAGAAGGCAGTCGAGCAAGTGCTCGCCGCCCAGGAAGCCACCGCGCGCTGATCGGCGCACCCATCGCAGACAGGAACGACGATGCTATTTGTTCGCCCCGGCAAACTCACGGATCTCGATGCGCTCGCGCACATGGCGCGCACCGCGCAGCCGGTCCTGCACTCGCTGCCGCACGACCGCGCGGCGCTCGAAGCGCGTGTGGCGCTCTCCGAGGATTCGTTTCGCGCGGACGTCGACTTCGCCGGCGAGGAGTTCTACCTCTTCGTGCTCGAGGATTCGTCGACCGGCAAGCTGCTCGGCACGGCGAGCATCGTGGCCGCGGCCGGCTACTCGGAACCGTTCTACGCGTTCCGCAACGACGCCTTGATCCACGCGTCGCGCGAGCTGCACGTGAACCGCAAGATCCACGCGCTCACGATGTCGCACGAGCTGACCGGCAAGAGCCGGCTGGCGGGCTTCTACGTCGATCCGTCGCTGCGCGGCGACGCGGCCGCGCACCTGATCTCGCGTGCGCGGATGATGTACATCGCCGCGAACCGCCGCCGCTTCACGCCGGAAGTGTTCACGCTGCTGCTCGGCGTGAGCGACGGCACCGGCGCATCGCCGTTCTGGGAAGCGGTGGGCCGCAAGTTCTTCGGCCGCGACTTCGCCGACGTCGACATCGCGTCGGGCGGCCGCAGCCGCACCTTCATCGCCGAAGTGATGCCGGCATATCCGCTCTACGTGCCGCTGCTGCCGGAAGCCGCGCAGCGCGTGCTCGGCGAGCCGAACGAGTCGGCGCTGCTCGCCTATGACATCCATCTCGAGGAAGGCTTCGAGCCCGACCGCTTCGTCGACATCTTCGACGCGGGCCCGGTGCTGACCGCGCAAGTCGACCGCACCGCGTGCGTGAAGCACGGCGCCGAGCGCACCGTGCGCGAGGCCGCGCACCAGCAGGGCGATGTCGCCTACATGGTGTCGACGGGCAGCGGCGAATCGTTCCGCTGCGTGCTGGCCGAGCTGCCGGGCGAGACGGATGACGCGCCGCTGGCCGGCGACGTGCGCGCGGCGCTCGATGTGAAGGATGGCGATGTCGTGCGCTGCGTGCCGCTGCACCGCCGCGACGATGAAGATTTGAAGGGAGACGCAGCATGATCGTCGTTCGGGTCGTACAAACGGGCGACGTCGACGCGCTCGTGTCGCTCGCGAAGGAAACCGGGCCGGGCCTGACCACGTTCAAGCCCGATCGCGACGCGCTCGCCGCGCGCATCGAGCGCACGCGCCGCACGCTCGCGGGCGAGGCGGCGGCCGGCGAGGCCGGCTACTTCTTCGTGATGGAAGAGTCGAAGACGGGCGACATCGCGGGCGTGTGCGGGATCGAGACGCAGGTCGGCCTCGAACAGCCGTTTTACAACTACCGCGTGAGCACGGTCGTGCACGCGAGCCAGGAGCTCGGCGTGTGGACGCGGATGTCCGCGCTGAACATCTCGCACGACCTGACCGGTTACGCGGAAGTGTGCTCGCTGTTCCTGAGCCCGCGCTATCGCACGGGCGGCGTGGGCGGGCTGCTGTCGCGCTCGCGCTTCATGTTCATCGCGCAGTTCCGCGAGCGCTTTCCGGAACGCATCTGCGCGGAACTGCGCGGCCACTTCGACGACGACGGCACGTCGCCGTTCTGGCGCGCAGTCGGTTCGCACTTCTACCAGATCGATTTCAATGCGGCCGACTATCTCAGCTCGCACGGCCGCAAGTCGTTCCTCGCGGAACTGATGCCGCGCTATCCGGTGTACGTCGACCTGCTGCCGCAGGACGCGCAGGACGCGGTCGGCCTCACGCACCGCGATACGCTGCCGGCCCGCAAGATGCTCGAGGCGGAAGGGCTGCGTTACCAGAATCACGTCGACATCTTCGACGCGGGCCCCGTGCTCGAATGCCACGTCAACGACCTGCGCACGGTGCGCGAGAGCGTCGTCGTGCCGGTCGCGATCGGTGTGCCGGATGCGCGGGAAGACGCCCCGAAGTCGCTCGTGTCGAACACGTCGCTCACCGACTTCCGCGTCGGCGTCGCGCCGGGCGTGGTCGCGAACGGCTCGTTCGTGCTGTCGGCCGACGATGCCGTCGCGCTCGACGTGAAGGCCGGCGATCCGGTGCGCGTGCTGCCGCTCAAAGTCAAACAGGGATAAACGAATCATGACGGAACTCTTCATCGACGGCGCCTGGGTCGCAGGCTCGGGCCCCGTGTTCGCTTCGCGCAACCCCGGCACCGACGAGATCGCGTGGCAAGGTGAAAGCGCGTCGGCAGCCGACGTCGATCGTGCGGTCGCAAGCGCGCGCCGTGCCTTCGCCGGCTGGTCGGCGCTCGACTTCGAATCGCGCTGCGCGATCGTCAAGCGTTTCGCCGCGCTGCTCAACGAACGCAAGGAAGCGATCGCGACCGCGATCGGCCGCGAGACGGGCAAGCCGCTGTGGGAAGCACGCACGGAAGTCGCGTCGATGGCCGCGAAGGTCGGCATCTCGATCCAGGCCTATCAGGAACGCACCGGCGAGAAGCGCCAGGACATGGCTGACGGCGTCGCGGTGCTGCGCCATCGCCCGCACGGTGTCGTCGCGGTGTTCGGCCCGTACAACTTCCCCGGCCACTTGCCGAACGGCCATATCGTGCCCGCGCTGATCGCCGGCAATGCGGTCGTGTTCAAGCCGTCGGAGCTCGCACCGGGCGTCGCGCGTGCGACGGTCGAGGTGTGGAAGGACGCCGGCCTGCCGGACGGCGTGCTGAACCTCGTGCAGGGCGAGAAGGACACCGGCATCGCGCT
This sequence comes from Burkholderia sp. AU31652, assembly GCF_002223155.1. Lineage (NCBI taxonomy): Bacteria > Pseudomonadati > Pseudomonadota > Betaproteobacteria > Burkholderiales > Burkholderiaceae > Burkholderia > Burkholderia sp. AU31652. The sequence continues at coordinate 711,668 of NZ_NKFG01000003.1, forward strand.
CGCGAACCATCGGCAGATCGACGGGCTGTTCTTCACCGGCAGCTCGGATACCGGCACGCTGCTGCACAAGCAGTTCGGCGGCCGTCCGGAAATCGTGCTCGCGCTCGAGATGGGCGGCAACAACCCGCTCGTGATCGGCGAAGTCGAAGATATCGACGCGGCCGTCCATCACACGATCCAGTCGGCGTTCCTGTCGGCCGGCCAGCGCTGCACGTGCGCGCGCCGCATCTTCGTGCCGCAGGGCGCGTTCGGCGACCGCTTCCTCGCGCGTTTCGCCGACGTGACGTCGAAGATCACGGCCGACGTGTTCGACGCCGATCCGCAGCCGTTCATGGGCGCGGTGATCTCGGCACGCGCAGCGGCGAAGCTCGTCGATGCACAGTCGCGCCTGGTCGAGCAGGGCGCGAAGCCGATCATCGCGATGACGCAGCGCGATCCGCGCCTCGGCTTCGTGAACGCGGCGATCGTCGACGTGACGGGTGTCGCGAACCTGCCCGACGAAGAACATTTCGGCCCGCTCGCGCAGATCGTGCGCTACGCAACGTTCGACGAAGCGATCGAGCGCGCGAACGACACGGCGTTCGGCCTGTCCGCCGGCCTGCTCTCCGACGACGCGAAGGTGTGGGAACACTTCCGCCGCACGATCCGCGCCGGGATCGTCAACTGGAACCGGCCGACCAACGGCGCGTCGTCTGCCGCGCCGTTCGGCGGCACCGGCCGCTCGGGCAACCATCGTCCGAGCGCGTACTACGCGGCCGACTATTGCGCGTATCCGATGGCGTCGGTGGAAAGCACGCAACTGACCTTGCCCGCGAGCCTGTCGCCGGGCCTGCATTTCTGATCGAGGGAACGACGATGAACGCACAAGAAGCCAATTTCGACGGGCTCGTCGGCCCGACCCACAACTACGCCGGGCTGTCGTTCGGCAACGTGGCGTCGCTCAACAACGAAAAGTCGGCCGCGAATCCGAAAGCCGCCGCGAAGCAAGGGCTGCGCAAGATGAAGCAGCTCGCGGATCTCGGCTTCGCGCAAGGCGTGCTGCCGCCGCAGGAGCGGCCGTCGCTGCGCCTGCTGCGCGAGCTCGGCTTCTCCGGCAAGGACGCGGACGTGATCGCGAAGGCCGCGAAGCAGGCGCCCGAACTGCTCGCCGCGGCGAGCTCGGCATCGGCGATGTGGACCGCGAACGCAGCCACCGTCAGCCCGTCGGCCGATACGAGCGACGGCCGCGTGCACTTCACGCCGGCGAACCTGTGCAGCAAGCTGCATCGCGCGATCGAGCACGAAGCGACGCGCCGCACGCTGTCGACGCTGTTCGCCGATCCCGCGCATTTCGCGGTGCATGAAGCGCTGACCGGCACGCCGGCACTCGGCGACGAAGGCGCGGCGAACCACACGCGCTTTTGCGCCGAATACGGCAAGCCGGGCATCGAGTTCTTCGTGTACGGCCGCGCGGAGTACCGCCGCGGCCCCGAGCCGAAGCGCTTCCCGGCGCGCCAGACCTTCGAGGCGAGCCGCGCGGTCGCGCATCGCCACGGCCTCGACGAAGAAGCGACGGTCTATGCGCAGCAGGATCCGGACGTGATCGACGCGGGCGTGTTCCACAACGACGTGATCTCGGTCGGCAACCGCGACACACTGTTCACGCACGAGCGCGCGTTCGTCAACAAGCAGGCGATCTACGACACGCTGACCGCCGCGCTCGACGCACGCGGGGCGCGCCTGAACGTGATCGAGGTGCCCGAGGCCGCCGTGAGCGTGAACGACGCGGTGACGTCGTACCTGTTCAACAGCCAGCTGCTGTCGCGCGCGGACGGCTCGCAGGTGCTCGTCGTGCCGCAGGAATGCCGCGAGAACGGCAACGTCGCGGCCTATCTCGACGAACTCGCGGCCGGCAACGGCCCGATTCACGACGTGCTCGTGTTCGACCTGCGCGAAAGCATGAAGAACGGCGGCGGCCCAGCGTGCCTGCGCCTGCGCGTCGTGCTGAACGAAGCGGAGCGCGCGGCCGTCACGTCGAACGTGTGGATCAACGACACGCTGTTCGCGTCGCTCGACACGTGGATCGACCGGCACTATCGCGACCGCCTCGCACCGGAAGACCTCGCCGATCCGGCGCTGCTCGACGAATCGCGCACCGCGCTCGACGAGCTCACGCAGATCCTGCGCGTCGGTTCGCTGTATGACTTCCAGCGCTGATTCCCGCATGGCCGGCGCGCTGCTCGACGACTTCCTCGCGTTCACGCTGACCGGCGGCGCACCGTCCGCGACGGACGGCACCTGCGCGGCCGGCGCCGTGCGCTGGCAATGGCGCGGCGACGGGCTGCTCGCGCTCGAACCGGTGGCGGCCGAGGCCGCCGGCGCGGCGCGCGCGAGCGTGCTCGTGTCGGCCGGCGTGCACGGTGACGAGACGGCGCCGATCGAGCTGCTGTCGATGCTCGTGCGCGATCTCGCATCGGGCGCGCTGCCGCTCGCGTGCCGGCTGCTCGTCGTGCTCGGCAACGTGCCGGCGATGCGCGCCGGCGAACGCTATCTCGACGACGACCTGAACCGCCTGTTCAGCGGCCGTCACGCGCAGGTGCCCGACAGCCGCGAAGCACCGCGCGCCGCGCAGCTCGAAGCGGCCGCCGCTGCATTCTTCGCGGCCGCGCCGGCCGGCGCCGCGCGCTGGCACATCGACATGCACACGGCGATCCGCGCGTCGGTGTTCGAGCAGTTCGCGCTGCTGCCGCACACGGGCATGCCGCCGACACGCACGATGTTCGAATGGCTCGGCGACGCGCGGATCGCGGCCGTGCTGCTGCATACCGCGAAGGGCAACACGTATTCGCATTTCACGGCCGAGCATTGCGGTGCGCTCGCGTGCACGCTGGAACTCGGCAAGGTGCGCCCGTTCGGCCAGAACGACCTGGCGCGCTTCGCGCCGGCCGACCGCGCGGTGCGCAAGCTCGTGTCGGGCGCCGCTTGCGAGGCCGACGCGCCGTTGCCGCGCGTCTTCACGGTGATCGACCAGATCACGAAGCAGAGCGACGCGCTCGAGCTGTTCGTCGCGGCCGACGTCGCGAATTTCACCGCGTTCGCACGCGGCACGGTGCTCGCGCAGGACGGCGATTACCGCTACACGGTGACGCACGACGAAGAGCGCATCGTGTTTCCGAATCCGTCGGTGAAGCCGGGGTTGCGCGCGGGCCTGCTCGTCGTCGATACGACCCGCGAGACGGTCGCCGCGCTCGTCTGACGGTGCCCGACTGCGCGTGGCCGCGGTGACCCGCGGCCCGCGCATCGCCCGGCCACCATTCCTGTTTCGAGATAATGCCCACCCGCTGCGCAGAAGGCCCGCGGGTCGCGCTTGCGTATTTGCGACATCGTCTTGCAAGTTCGACGGGCCGCCCGGCTGACGTCGGCGCCCGCAGCGCAGCATCACGTGCCGGCGGCTGCTTTGCCATATCGGGCCGCGCGGATTGGTACAATCGCGGCCTTGCGGCTGTTGCGCCGCATCACGGCGCGGCGGCAGCATTGCCGTGGTCATCCGACCCTGCAATGATGCATGCGCCCGTAGTTCCGGAACATTCGAGTATCGAGGAGAACACCTGATGAAGTTGGATTGGCGTAAAGTGGCCGCGCATGCGGTGGTGGCGGCATCGGCCGTGGCGGCAGGCAGCGCGATGGCAGCGGATCTGAAAGAGATCCGTTTCGGCGTCGAAGCCTCGTACGCGCCGTTCGAATACAAGACGCCCGACGGCAAGCTGACCGGCTTCGACATCGATATCGGCAACGCGGTGTGCGCGAAGCTGAAGACGAAGTGCGTGTGGGTCGAGAACGACTTCGACGGCCTGATCCCGGCGCTGCAGGCGCGCAAGTTCGACGCGATCAACTCGGACATGACGATCACCGACCAGCGCAAGCACGCGATCGCGTTCACCGATGCGATCTACACGATCCCGAACCAGCTGATCGCGAAGCAGGGCAGCGGCCTGCTGCCGACCCCGCAATCGCTGAAGGGCAAGCGCGTGGGCGTGCTGCAGGGCACGATCCAGGAAGCGTACGCGAAGAAGAAGTGGGCGCCGGCCGGCGTCGAAGTCGTGCCGTACCAGACGCAGGACCTGGCCTACGCCGACCTGAAGTCGGGCCGTCTCGACGCGACGTTCCAGGACGCGGAAGCCGGCTCGAAGGGCTTCCTGACGAAGCCGCAAGGCCAGGGCTTCGCGTTCGCGGGCGGTACCGTGAGCGACGCCGAGATCCTCGGCTCGGGCGTCGGCTTCGGCCTGCGCAAGAACGACGCGGCGCTGAAGACCGCGCTCGATCAGGCGCTGAAGGAACTGAAGACCGACGGCACGATCGACAACCTCGCGAAGAAGTACTTCAGCGTGCCCGTGACGCTCAAGTAAGCGCTGCGCTCGATCGCACGATGCAAGCAAACCGGCCGCTGATGCGGCCGGTTTGTTTTTGGGGGCGGGAAATGACGAAAAACCGCGGACGACGGGAAACCGCGGACGGGAACCCGCGCGGCAGCGGCCAGCGGTGGCGTCAGGCCGGAAAGAACCGGCCCAGTTCGCGCGCCAGCTCGTTGAGCACGGCCATCTCCTGCTGCGTGATCTTGCGCGCGGGCTGCGCGCCGGCCCAGTCGCCGTACAGCAGCGCGACGGTCGTCGTGCCGACGCGCACCGGCAGCAGCACGAACGCGCGCGTGTCGTCGAATGCGTCGAGATACCACGCGGGCAGGCGCTTGAGCATCTTCGGCTCCTGCGCCTGCTCGATGAAGATGCCGACCGAGTTCGAGATCGCGAGATGAAACACGTCCGGCTCGAAGCGCTCGTCGAAGCGCAGCCGGTCGAGCGTCGTGTCGACGCCGGGGCCGAAGCCGAGGCGCGCGGCGAACATGCCGTCGTCGTGGCGCACGAACATCACGGTGCGCGTGAACGCGAGGCCGGCCAGCAGGCTTTCCGACGCGAGCGCGAGCACCGGCGTCAGCACGTGCTCGGACGGCAGCGCACGCAGGTCCGCGAGGCCGGCTTCGAGGCACGCCTCGGGCGCGGCCTGCGCGCGCGCGATCGCATCGGCGTTCGCGCGCAGCTCGACGATCTCGCGCATCACGGTGTCGCTCGCTTCCTCGCGCGCGAGCCGCTCGGCGATCTCGACGAGCGCGTCGGATTCCATGTCGAGCTCCGCACCGTAGTGCTGCGCGAGCGCCGCGATGCGCGCGTCGCGCTGCGGGCTCGCGGGCATCACCAGCGCGCCCGCGACGTCGGTCGAGCAGCGGCTGATCGCGCGCAGCCAGCGGACGCGGTCGGCCGGGCCGTCATCGGTCGCACGGCCCGCGTCGTGATCGTCATCGTCGTTGCCGAACGCGTCGGCATGGACCACGTGGTCACGATCGGCCATCCCCGCGCGGATCACGTCGGGCAAGCGCCAGCGCGCGGCGGCCTCGAGCCCGATCTCGTCGAAGCCGACGCCGAGCACGTCGATGCAGGCGGCCGCTTCGTCGCCGTTCAGCTCGGCCGCGCGACGGCGGATCCGGTCCCATTCGCTGTCGAGATAGCAGACCACGAGCAGCTTGCCGACCTGGCGCATCAGCGTGCAGACGACGGCTTCCTCGCCCGCGCGCAGCTCGGCGCGCTCGGTGAGCTTGCGTGCGACGCAGCCGGACAGCAGCGCCCGGTTCAGCTCGAGCTTCGCGTCGATGCGCCGCGGCGTACTGTGGTGGAAATGGTCGACGAGCTTGAGCCCGACGACGAGGTGGCCGACGGCGTCCATGCCGAGCACCATCAGGGCGCGGGTCACGGTCGTGATGTTGCCGCCGAACGCCATGTACATCGCGGAGTTCGCGAGCCGCAGCACTTTCTGCGTGAGCGCGAAGTCCGACAGCACGACGCGCACGAGCGCGGTGAAGTCGAGGTCGTCGTTCTTCATCGCGGCCATCGTCGCGCGCAGCGATTCCGACAGCAGCGGGAAATCGCCCCGTTCGTTCATCCGGGCCCACAGCTTGTCGAGCAATGCGGTGCGGGGCAGGTGTTCGGTGATTGACATTCGGATCTGTCCGGTTCGCCGCGCGCGTCAGGCGGCGGCGTGCAGGTGCAGCTGCTGCGCCTCGAAGCGCCGCGCGAGCTCCTCGGACGGCAGCGCCTGGCAGACGAGCCAGCCCTGGATATGGTTGCAGCCCATCTCCGTCAGCAATTCGCGCTGCGCCTCGGTCTCGACGCCTTCGGCGACGAGTTCGAGATCGAGCGTCTGCGCGAGGCCGACCACCGCCGACACGATCGCGCGGTCGTTGCGCGAGGTCAGCAGGTTCTCGACGAAACTGCGGTCGATCTTCAGCTTCGCGAGCGGGAAGCGCTGCAGGTACGCGAGGCTCGAATAGCCGGTGCCGAAATCGTCGATCGCGAAGCGGATGCCGAGATCGGTCAGCTCCTCGAGCAGCCCCTTGGCCTGCGCGGGATCGTGCATCAGCAGGCTTTCGGTGATTTCGAGCACGATGCGGCGCGGGTCGATGCCCGTCAGCGCGATCGCCTCGCGCACGCTTTGCGTGAAGCGCGGGTCGCGGAACTGCTGCGGCGACACGTTGACCGCCACGTACTGCAGCGCGAGCCCCTGACGGTCCCAGGCGACGAGCTGCATGCACGCGGCCTTGAGCACCCAGTTGCCGAGATAGTTGATCAGGCCGATCGATTCGGCGAGCGGAATGAAGGTCGCCGGCGGCACGAGGCCGTGCACCGGATGGCGCCAGCGGATCAGCGCCTCGACCCCGACCACCGCGCCCGACTGGCTGCGCGTGATCGGCTGGAAATGGAGCGAAAACTCGCCGTTGCGCACGCCGTCGTACAGGTCGGCCTCGAGCTTCAGCCGTTCGGCGTCGGCCGGATCGTCGACGGGGGCGTGGAACGCGAGCGCATTGCCGCCCGACGCCTTCGCCTGCGCGAGCGCGTGGTCGGCGCGGCGCAGCAGCGGGCTGTGGTGCTGCGCGCGGTGCGGCGCCGAGCGCTCGTCAGGGTAGAGCGCGATGCCGATGCTCGCGGACAGGTGCACGGTCTGCCCCTGGTACACGTAGGGCTCGCGCACCGCGGCCTGCAGCCGGCGTGCGAGTGCGTCCGCCGCATTGCTCGCCTGCGTGCGGTTCGGCGCGCCGAGCACGACCGCGAACTTGTCGCTCGCGACGCGCGCGAGCTGCTCGTTCGGCGTGACGAGTGCCTTCAGCCGCTGCGCGGTCTCGCGCAGCAGCGTGTCGCCCGCGTCGTAGCCGAGCGCGCGGTTGATCCGCTGGTAGTCGTCGAGGTCGAGCAGCAGCAGCGCCGCGCAGGAGCCGTCCCCGTCGGCGGCCTGCTGCGCGCGCATCAGCGCGGGCACGAGCGCGGACAGGTTGTCGAGCCCCGTCATTGGGTCGTGGTGCATCTCGTAAGTCAGGCGCGCCTCGAGCGCGCGCCACGACGACACGTCGAACGCCGCGATCGCGAACCCGTCGACGCCGTGGTGACGGCTCTTGAACGCGCGGATCTCGACGTCCAGCGGGTAGGTGAGCGACTTGACGATGCACATCGTCGCCTTCTCGACCTGGCCGGAACGCGCGGCGCGTGCAAGCAGGCCTTCGAGCGCCGCGGTATCCTGTTCGGCGATCAGGTCGCGCAACGTCAGCGTGTGCAGGTAGTCGCGGTGGTAGCCGATGAAGCGCAGGCTCGCGTCGGACACGTACAGAAAGCGCAGTTCGCGGTCGACATGGGCGAGGAAATCCACCGTGCCGACCGTCTGTTCCAGCCAGTTGCGCACGGAGTCGTCGCGTCGCGGCGTACCGGCGCGCGCGGGCATCAGCGCGCCGCCCGACCAGGCGAAGCGGCGCAGCGTATGCAAGGCGCTGCGCCAGGAGCCCTTGCGTGACGTCTGTTTCCTGTTGGCTTCCATGTTTCTCGCTGACGTGAAGGGCTGGAACCGGTTGTCCGGAAGGAATAACGGCAGACTGTGCGGAATCTTTAACGGACCGGTCGCGGATGGCGTTGCCGCTGGACCGGATCGGCCACGCGGGTGTTCGACAGGCGAACGCAGGCGGGGCCTACATCGAGGCTGACTTTATAAGAAATGAGGACGCAGATGAAGCGAAAACTGTTGCTGGGCGCCGCCGTGGCGGCGCTGGTGGCCGGCCATGCGCTGATGGCGCAGGCGGAATTGAAGCCGGGTGCCGCGGCGCCCGATTTCACGACGCAGGCGTCGCTGGGCGGCAAGACTTACACGTACTCGCTCGCGGACGCGCTGAAGCAGGGGCCGGTCGTGCTGTATTTCTATCCGGCCGCGTTCACGAAGGGCTGCACGATCGAGGCGCACGCGTTCGCGGACGCGGTCGACCGTTACAAGGCTTACGGTGCGACGGTGATCGGCGTTTCGGCCGACAAGATCGACACGCTGACGAAGTTCTCGGTGAGCGAGTGCCGGAGCAAGTTCCCGGTCGCGGCCGATCCGGATGCGAAGATCATCCGGGAATATGATGCGAAGCTGCCGGCGATCGACAAGGCGAACCGCGTGTCCTACGTGATTTCGCCGGAAGGGAAGGTGCTCTACGAATACACGAGCATGTCGCCCGACAAGCACGTCGAGAACACGCTCGCCGCCGTGAAGGCGTGGGCTGACGCGCATCCGAAGCAGTAATCGGGCGGCCCGCACGGCAAAGCGGCCCGTCCTGCGGGCCGCCGGTACGGAGCAACGCGCCGCCCGGGCGGCGGCGCGAGGGGCCGCTAGGCGCGCAATGCCTGCTCGATCGGCACGCTGCCGCCGACGAAGCCGACGATCTTGCGCGAGATGCCCAGCTTGATCGCCTCGATCGCGGCCCAGGCGACATCCTGGCGCGACACGGGTGGGGCGCCATCGAACCATGCGTCGGTGAGCGCGATCTTGCCGACACCCGGATCGTCCGTGAGCGGGCCGGGGCGCAGGATCGCGTAGTCGACGCCCGACGCGATCACGCGATCGTCGCCTTCGCGCTTCATCTGCGAATAGTGGCGCAGCGCGTCCGGGCCGAGCTCGGGCCGGTACGCGGACAGCGAGCTGATCACCACCAGCTTCTGCGCGTTGTAAGCCAGCGCGTATTCGGCGGCGCGGGCGACCGCGTCGCGGTCGACCTGCTCCTCTTCGGCCGCGCCCTCCGATTCGGCCGAGCCGGCCGCGTAGATCACGTGCGAGATGCCCTGGAATGCGTGCGAGAAATCGTTCTTCAGGTCGGCTTCGACCACCCGTGCGCCCGCCAGCGCATAGCCGTGCCGGCGCACGAGCGCCGTGACCTCGAACTCCGGCTGCTTGAGCAGCAGATCCGCGCAGGCCTGGCCCGTTCGACCGGTCGCGCCAATCAGCAGTACCTTCGTCGTCATGAAACCGCTCCTTGCTCGATGCGTCATCCTCCCAGATAGGGACGGACGACCGATAACTCAAGTGTAATGTCGATTTGCCGATGCGGCGGGTGTGTATTAAGGGGCATACCGGCATCGGGCATACCGGCAGCGGGCGTACCGGGAGCGACATCCCGGCGGCCATTCATTCACACGGATGCGGGAATGACGCGCCGACCGGCTATCATGTGCGCGATGCATTTTTCGCCGTTACGTCATACAACGCATCGGCCCACTGGTTGGAGTACACATGGCAATACCCCTGGACAACGTCAGCATGGCCGTGTTCTGCGACTTCGAGAACGTCGCGCTCGGCGTGCGCGACGCGAAGTACGAGAAGTTCGACATCAAGCCCGTGCTGGAGCGCCTGCTGCTGAAGGGCAGCATCGTCGTGAAGAAGGCCTATTGCGACTGGGATCGCTACAAGGGCTTCAAGGCGTCGATGCACGAGGCGAGCTTCGAGCTGATCGAGATTCCGCACGTGCGCCAGTCGGGCAAGAACTCGGCCGACATCCGGCTCGTCGTCGATGCGCTCGACCTCTGCTACACGAAGTCGCACGTCGATACGTTCGTGATCATCAGCGGCGACTCGGATTTCTCGCCGCTGGTGTCGAAGCTGCGCGAGAACGCGAAGAAGGTGATCGGCGTCGGCGTGAAGAAATCGACGTCGGACCTGCTGGTCGCGAACTGCGACGAATTCATCTTCTACGACGACCTGGTGCGCGAGCAGCAGCGCGCGCTCGCGAAGCGCGAACAGCAGCAGCGTGCGGGCAACGGCGGCGCGAAGCGGCCGGACGAGCCGTCGTCGCGCAAGCACGACATGGACGCGCGCAAGGCCGAGGCGATCGCGCTGGCGGTCGAGACGTTCGACGCGCTCGCGTCGGAGCGGGACGACGTCGGCAAGATCTGGGCGTCGGTGCTCAAGAGCGCGATCAAGCGTCGCAAGCCGGATTTCAACGAGTCGTACTACGGATTCCGCGCGTTCGGCAACCTGCTCGACGAGGCGCAGGCGCGCGGCCTGCTCGAAGTGGGGCGTGACGACAAGTCGGGCGCGTTCGTGTCGCGGGCACGCCAGTCGGCGGCTGTGGAGCATGTCACAGCGGGCGGTGAAGGCGGCGGGCACGGCGGCGCGCACCACGGCACGCGTGCGGCCGAGCCGGCGCGGGCCGGGCGCAATGCGCAACGTCGCGGGCAGCGGGCGGAAGCGGTCATGCACGAAAGCGTGCAGGTCGACGCGGACGAGACGGAAGTGGCCGAGGTCGCCGAGGCGGCCGAGGCGGCACCGCTGATGTCGCCGGCGGAAACGGCCGGAGTGGCCGAAGTGGCCGATGCGCATGGCGATGCGAAGGATGGCCGCAAGCGCGCGCGCAAGACCGCGGCGAAGAAGGCCGGCGCGAAGAAGGGCGCCGCCGCGAAGAGCGCAGGCCGTCAGGCAGCCGGGAAGCCGGACGCTGCCGGGCATGGCGCGCCGATGCACGGCGACGACAGGCACGCGCACGGCAAGCATGCCGACGACGCGCATCGCGACGCGGCGCAGGTCGACGAGCAGCATGTCACGATGACGCACGCCGGGCCGGCGGCAGGCGATGCCGGCGGCGAGCGTGCCGCTGCGCAGCCATCGCACGACGCGGCGCCGGCTGAAGCCCATGCCGACGCGGTTGCGCAAGCGCCGGCCGCTGCCAAGCCGAAGAAGCCGGCCCGCAAGGCCGCACCGCGCGCGCGTCGTCCGCGCAAGACGGCGGCGGACGCTGCCGAGTAACACCGATCGGCCGGATGCCGTCCCGAGCGGGGCGGCAGCCGCGCCACGGGGCCGGCCGGTGCAATGCCGGCCCGTCGAACTAGCCGTTCAGCGCATAAGGCTGCGTCATCACTTCGAGGAAGTGGCCGTCCGGATCGTCGAAGTACACGCCTCGGCCGCCGTTGTGGCGGTAGATGTCATCGGGTTGCCGCTTCGCCGGATCGGCCCAGTGCGGCAGCCCGCGCTCGCGAATGCGCGCGAGCACGCGATCGAAGCCTGCTTCGTCGAGCAGGAACGCGTAATGCTGCGACGCGATCTCTCCCGATTGTTCATAAAAATCGAGCGACACCCCGTTGCCGAGCGGGACGACCAGCATCGCGCCGAACGGGGTCGGCGGCGGCAATTCCAGCAGCTCGGTGAGGAAGCGGCTCGACGCGCGCTTGTCGCGGCACCAGACGATCGTGTGGTTGAGCTGGACGTTCATGGCGGGTTCCCGGGAAGGGGACGGCGGTGGGCATGGACACACGATAGCCGATTGCGGCCCGTCCGCAAGCCGGGGCTGCGGCGAGCCGGGCGGCACGCGCCATTCGTCGACTGAAACGATCTGGACGAACGGCTACTTTTTCGGGAGCAAAGGTCATTGGCGCCGCTTTTTGCGCCGCCAAGAATTCCTGTCAGGCCATCGCCGTCATCCGCCGGATGACGAACGGGCGATGCGCAACAGGGAGACAGACGATGCGCTTCATGCTGAACGGCCAGCCGTTCGATTTCGACGGCGATCCCGATACGCCGCTCCTGTGGGTCATTCGCGACTCGGCCAGACTGACGGGCACCAAGTACGGCTGTGGCATCGGCGCGTGCGGCGCCTGCACCGTGCACCTCGACGGCGAAGCCGCGCGTGCGTGCGTGCTGCCGGCGGCGAGCGTCGCGGGCCGCGCGGTCACGACGATCGAGGGGCTGTCGCACGATCGCTCGCATCCGGTGCAGCGCGCGTGGATCGAGAAGGACGTGCCGCAATGCGGCTATTGCCAGTCGGGGATGGTGATGGCGACGGCCGCGCTGCTCGTGCGCCACCGCAAGCCGACCGACGCGCAGATCGACGCGGCCGTCACGAACCTGTGCCGCTGCGCGACCTATCAACGCATTCGCGAGGCGATCCATGTCGCGGCCGGCTGACGCGGTGCGGGTACAGCCGGTGCCGAACGTGGCGCGGCGCGTGTTCCTGAAGGGCGGCGTCGCGCTGGCGGGCAGCCTGCTGCTGCCCCTGGCGTTCGGCGACGTCGTTCAGGCGGACGGCGACGGTGCGCGCTTTCGCGAGATCAACGACTGGGTGCGCGTCGATACGGACGGCAGGACGATCATCGGGCTGTCGCAGGCGGAAGTCGGGCAGGGCGTCTATACCGGGCTGCCGCAGGTGCTGGCTGACGAGATGGATGCGGACTGGCGCAGCGTGACGGTCGAGTTCGTCACGGGGCGCGATGCGTACCGGATCGATGCCGCGAACGAGGCGCCGCAGCAATTCGTCGGCGCGTCGATGTCGGCGACGATGTTCTACACGCGCTTGCGGATCGCAGGTGCGCAGGCGCGCTCGGCGTTCCTGCGGGCCGGCGCCGCGCTGCTCGGCGTGCGCGACACGCAGTGCGTGACGCGCGACGGCCGCGTCGTCCATCCGCCGAGTGGTCGTTCGCTGTCGTACGGCGTGCTCGTCGACGATGCGGCCAGGCTGCCGCACGATCTGCAGCCGCGCCTGAAACCGGCCTCCGCGTACACGCTGATCGGCCGTCCGCTGCACAAGCTCGACGTGCCCGCGAAGGTCGACGGCAGCGCGATCTTCGGCATCGACGTGCAGGTGCCCGACATGCTGGTCGGCGCGCTGACGATGGCGCCCACGCTGAACGGCAAGCCGACCGCCGTGAAGAACCGCGACGCGCTGCGCGCCATGGCGGGCGTGACGGACGTCGTGCTCGCGAAGGACGCGGTGATCGTCGTCGCGCAGACCTATTGGCAGGCGAAGAAGGCGTGCGATGCGGCGGACATCGTGTGGGACGCGGGCCCGACGCCGGCATTCGACAGTGCGACGATCCTCGCGCAGCGCAAGGGCGCGCTGCAGGCGGAGCACGCGGTGGTCGCGACGCAGATCGGCGAGCCCGGGCGCCATCTTGCCGAGTCCGGCAGCGTCGTCGAGGCCGACTACCACACGCCGTACATCGTTCACGCGACGATGGAGCCCGTCAACGCGACCGTGCACGTGCGAGCCGGCGAGATCGAGGTCTGGGGGCCGATCCAGGGGCAGGACAAGGTGCGCTGGACGCTGTCGGCGCTGTTCGGCGTGCCGGCCGAGCGCGTGATCGTCAACACGACGTTTCTCGGCGGCAGCTTCGGCCGCAAGTACGTGCCGGATTTCGTCGTGCATGCGGCCGTCGCGTCGAAGGCGGTCGGGCGGCCCGTGAAGGTGATCCGCTCGCGCGAGGACGATATCCGTCACGGTTTCTACCGGCCGTGCGCGTCCGCGCGGTTTCGCGCGGCGCTCGGCCGCGACGGCCTGCCGGTCGCGCTGCATGCGCGCGTCGCCGGTCATTCGCTGTATGCGGCAATCAAGCGCGACCGCTACAACAAGGCGGGCGGCTGGGACGAGACGATGCTCGACGGCCTGTACGACCTTTGCTACGACGTGCCGAACCTGCTGGTCGATTCGGTCACGGTGATGCAGCCGATCCCGGTCAGCTTCATGCGCAGCGTCGGCAGCACGTCGACCGTGTTCTTCCTCGAAAGCTTCGTGAACGAGCTCGCGCATACGGTGCGGGCCGACCCGGTGCAATACCGGCGCGCGTTGCTGAAGCACGATGCGCTCGCGTTGCGCGTGCTCGAGGCGACGGCCGCGCGCGCGAACTGGTTCGGCCGCGCGCCGGCCGGCCTGTCGCGCGGGGTCGCGTATTCGCTGTACACCGGGCGCGGCGGCGCATTCAGCACGTACGTCGCGGCGATTGCCGAGGTGCGCGTCACGCGCGGCAACGTGAAGCTCGAACGGATCGTGTGCGGGATCGACTGCGGCCGCGCGATCAATCCGCTGCTGATTCGCGAGATGGTCGAGGGCGGCGTCGGCTTTGCGCTCACCAACACGTTCAGGAGCGAAATCACGTTCGAGCATGGCGCGGTCGTGCAGCGCAATTTCGCCGACTATCCGCTGCTCGGCCTGGCCGCGATGCCAAAGATCGAAGTGGTGATCGTCGACAGCGACCGCGATCCGCAAGGCTGCGGCGAGGTCGCGTTGCCGCCCGTCGCACCGGCGGTGGCGGATGCGATCTGGCGCGCGACCGGCGAGCGGCCGCGCGCGATGCCGTTCGATACGCCGCTCGCGACCTGAACGACCCGATATCCCCCACCGGCCGGCGGCGCCGAGTGCGTCGCCGGTCGATAGAAAGCATAACTACACGATTGGTCTGGAGACTTCGATGAAAACCTTTCGCACGGCCGCGACGGCCATCTCGTTCGCGGCCGCCGCCGCCGCATCGCCGGACGCGCAGGCGCAGGGCAGCGTGACGCTGTACGGCATCGTCGACACCGGCGTGCAGTACTACAACCATGCAGCCGGCGGTGGCGCGGTCGCCGGCATGCCGTCGCTGACCGGCGAAGTGCCGTCGCGCTTCGGGTTGCGCGGCGTCGAGGATCTCGGCGGCGGCTTCCGCACGTTCTTCGTGCTCGAAAACGGCTTCGCGCTGAACTCGGGCGCGCTGAACTACGGCGGCCGCCTGTTCGGCCGACAGGCGAACGTCGGCGTCGATTCGCCGTATGGCACGCTCACGCTCGGGCGGCAGATGAACATGTCGATGCTCGTGCTGCTCAACGCCGACGTGATCGGCCCGTCGATTCATTCGATGGCGAGCTTCGACAGCTATCTGCCGAACGCGCGCAGCGACAGCGCGATCGGCTATCTCGGCCACGTCGGCGGCGTGACGCTCGGCGGCACGTACAGCACCGGGCGCGATGCGGCGGGCCCGGCCGGCCCGTCGGCCACGAACTGCGCGGGCAACGTGCCGGGCGACCCCGTTGCCTGCCGGCAATACACGATGATGGTCGCGTACGACGCGCCGCAGTTCGGCATGGCCGCTTCGTACGACGTGATGCACGGCGGCACGGGCGCGTCGGCGCCGCTGTCGAACCCCGGCTATACCGACACGCGCACGATCGTCGATGCGTACGTCAAGTTCGGCATCGCGAAACTCGGCGCGGGCTGGATCCGCCGCAACACGGCGGCCGCGGCCCACGGCCAGTCGGACCTCTTTTTCGCGGGCGGCACGGTCTACGCGACGCCGGCGCTATCATTCGACGCACAGGCCGTGCGCTATCTGCTGCGTGGCCGCTACGACTCGAACCTGTTCGTCGGGCGGGCCAACTACAGCCTGTCGAAGCGCACGCTGGTCTATACGTCCGTCGGTTACATGATGAACAGCGCGCTCGGCACGTCGGCGGTGGCAGCAGGCGGCACGGTCCGCACCGGCCGCGACCAGGTCGGTGCGATGGCGGGCATCCAGCAGCGCTTCTGACGCGGCGGCGCGCTCCACGGAGATTTCGACGATGACGACCGATCTTCTCAGCGACGTGCTGACCGACCTGCGGGCCGGTGCAGTGGTCACGGGACGCTTCACACTGAGCGCACCGTGGGCGATCCGCAAGCCGGCCGTCGCGGGCGCGCCATTTCGCACCTGCGCGGGCAGCCCGTTCTTCCTGTCGGTCGCCGGCGCCGCGCCCGTGCACGTCGAGCCGGGCGACTTCGTGCTGCTGCCGCACGGCGACGAGCACGTGATGGCGTCGTCGCTCGACGTGCCGCCCGTGCCGTTCGATACGCTGATGGCCGACAAGGGCATCCGGCCGCGCTTCGACACGCCGCTCGCGTTTGCCGCGGGCGGCGGTGGCGCGACCAGCGAACTCTATACGGGGATCGTCGTGTATCGCGACATCGTGCGCAGTCCGCTGTTCTCGGTGTTGCCGACGCTGATTCACGTGCGCGCCAACGATGCGGCCGTCGCGCCGTGGCTCGCGAGCACGCTGCAGAGCTTCATCCAGGAATCGATGGCGTGCCAGCCGGGCTGGGCGATCGCCGCGACGCGCCTGGCCGACGTGCTGTTCGTGCAGTTGCTGCGCGCGCATCTGCAATCGTCGGCGAATCACACGGGCTGGCTGCGTGGCCTCACCGATCCGCAGATCGGCCGCGCGATGGCGCTGATGCATCGCGATCCGCGGCGCAACTGGCAGCTCGCGAGCCTCGCGGCCGAGGCCGGCATGTCGCGGTCGCGCTTTTGCACGCATTTCGCCGAACTCGTCGGCGAGACACCGATCGGTCATCTGACCGCCTACCGGATGTATCTGGCGAGCGGCGAGCTCGCGAACGGCAAGCTGCGGCTGATCGAGATCGCCGAGCGGGTCGGCTACACGTCGGAGAAGGCGTTCGCGCGCGCGTTCCATCGCTGGTCGGGGATGGCGCCGCGCCGCTATGCGCGCAACGCACGGGACCTGTATGACCTTGCACGACATGGATGACCGCGCAGCGCGCCCTCGGGTGCCGGCGCTCGCGCGCGGGCTCGCGATTCTCGAAGCGGTTGCGGCCGGGTCGTCGTCCGCGACCGCCGCGGACCTCGCGTCGCGGCTCGGCGTGCCGCGCAACTCGATCGCCCGGCTGCTGAGAACGCTGGTTCGGTACGCGTTTCTCGTTGTCGATCCGCACGGCCGCTATCGACCCGGGCCGGCTGCCGCGCGGGTCGCGGCCGCGTATCTCGGCGCGCGGCCTGAAGTCGCGCATGCGCAGCCGGTGCTGGACGCGTTGTGCGCGCGCAGCGGGCTCGCTGCGCAGTTGCTCGGACGGGATGGCGCGGAAGTCGTCGTGCTCGCGCAGGCGGCGCCCGACGGGGCCGCCTGCCTCATCACGCGCGTCGGCGCGCGGTTCGCGGGGCGGGCGGTGGCGGATGTGGATGGCGAAAACGATGCGGCCGAGCCCGACGGCCAGCCCGTCCGGCGGTTGGGCCGGCAGGGCGTGTCCCGGCAGGCGGCCGGCATCGTCGCGACGCCGGTGGTTGCGGGCGGTGCGCTCGCGATCGGCGTCGCGCTCGATGTGCCGGACGACGCGCGATGGCGGCAGATACCGGAAATGATCGGCGACGCGGCGCGGCGCCTGTCGGACGCGCTGGCCGATCCGGCCGAGGCCGCCCACCGCTGAGCGCCATCGGCCGTCGTCGCGGTCCACCGGCGCGGGCGCCGGCCGCGCGCCACGTTCGCGGCGACGCGGGCCGACGAACGGAGCGGGCGGTACGACATGTCCCGCCCGCGGGCCGCTTCATCACTCCCCGGCGACGGCCGGCCCGCCGTTGTTCCCGCGGCGGTTGCGCCGTTTCTCGGCCCACACGCGGAAGCGGTCCATGTACAGGTAGACGACCGGCGTCGTATAGAGCGTCAGCACCTGCGACACGATCAGCCCGCCGGCGATCGCGATCCCGAGCGGCGCGCGCAGCTCGGCGCCGTCGCCGTGGCCGAACGCGAGCGGCAGCGCGCCGAGCAGCGCGGCCATCGTCGTCATCATGATCGGGCGGAAGCGCAGCAGGCACGCCTCGTGGATCGCGTCGAACGACGACTTCTGGTTGTTGCGCGTCTGGTCGATCGCGAAGTCGACCATCATGATCGCGTTCTTCTTCACGATCCCGATCAGCAGGATCACGCCGATCAGCGCGATGATGCTGAACTCGGTCTTGAACAGCAGCAGCGCGAGCAGCGCGCCGACGCCGGCCGACGGCAGCGTCGACAGGATCGTGATCGGGTGGATGTAGCTCTCGTACAGGATCCCGAGCACGATATAGACGGCCAGCAGCGCCGCGAGGATCAGGATCGGCTGGTCGTTCATCGACTGCTGGAACGCCTGCGCGGTGCCCTGGAAGCTGCCGACGATGGTCGGCGGGACGCCGACCTGCGCCATCGTCTGGTAGATCACCTGCGTCGCCTGCGACAGCGACACGCCGGGCGGCAGGTTGAACGAGATCGTCGTCGCGACGAACAGCCCCTGGTGGTTGACCGACAGCGGCGTCGTGCTCGGCCCGAACGTCGCGATCGCCGACAGCGGGATCATCGTCGACTTCGACGTCGATACCGACGCACCCGACGACGCGCTCGACTTGCCGCTCGCCGCGATCGAGTTGAGCGCCTGGTTGCGCGCGGAGTCGGACGCGATCGCCGCGGCGCTCTGCGTGGCCGTGCCGGCGCTCGACGTGCCGGCGGAGGTCGCGACGTAGGTGCCGGCCGCCGCGTTGGTGGTCTGCGAGCCGTTCGCGCTGCCGCCCGACGTGCTGATCCACACCTGGTTCAGCATCTCGGGGCTCTGCCAGTACTTCGGCGCGACTTCCATCACCACGTGGTACTGGTTCAGCGGGTTGTAGATCGTCGAGACCTGGCGCTGGCCGAATGCGTCGTACAGCGTATTGTCGATCTGCGCGGGCTTGATGCCGAACCGCGCGGCCGTCGCCCGGTCGATCGTCACCATCGCTTCCATGCCGCCTTGCTGCTGGTCGGAGTTCACGTCGGTCAGCTCGGGGCGCTTCTGCAGCGCCTCGGTCAGGATCGGCCCCCACTTGTACAGGTCGGCGCTCGAATCGCCGAGCAGCGTGAACTGGTACTGCGCGTTGCTCTGCCGGCCCCCGACGCGAATGTCCTGCGCGGCCTGCAGGAACGTGCTTGCGCCGGCGACATCCGACAGCGGGACGCGCAGTTGCTGGATCACCTGGTCGGCGGACAGCTTGCGCTCGGTGCGATCCTTCAGCGTGACGAACATGAAGCCCGAGTTGGTCTGCGTGCCGCCGGTGAAGCCCGCGACGCTCTTCACGTTCGGGTTGCTCTGCACGATGCGCATCATCTCGGAGAATTTCAGCTTCATCGCCTGGAACGACGTCGACTGGTCGGCCCGGATGCCGCCGATCATCAGCCCGGTGTCCTGCTGCGGGAAGAAACCCTTCGGCACGACGATGTACAGGTAGACGTTCAGCCCGATCGTCGCGAACAGGGTCAGCAGGATCAGGAGCGGCCGGCGCAGCGCCCACGACAGCGAGCGCTCGTAGCCGCGCTGCATGCGGCTGAAACAACGTTCCAGGAAACGCCCGAAGCGGCCTTCGTTTTGCGGGTCGTGCGACTCGGGCAGCAGGCGCGCGCACATCATCGGCGTGACCGTGAGCGACACCGCGAGCGAGACGGCGATCGCGAGCGACAGCGTCAGTGCGAACTCGCGGAACAGTCGCCCGACGATGCCGCCCATCAGCAGGATCGGCAGGAACACCGCGACGAGCGAAATGCTCATCGACAACACCGTGAAGCCGACCTCGCGCGCGCCGTCGAACGCGGCCTGCATGCGCGACTTGCCGTTCTCGATATGCCGCGAGATGTTCTCGAGCACGACGATCGCATCGTCGACGACGAAGCCGGTCGCGACGATCAGCGCCATCAGCGACAGGTTGTCGATCGAGAAGCCGAGCAGGTACATCGCGCCGAACGTGCCGATGATCGAGATCGGCACCGCGACGCTCGGGATCAGCGTGGCGCGCCAGTTGCGCAGGAACAGGAACACGACCATCACGACGAGGCTGACCGCGATCAGCAGCGTGTGCTCGGTGTCCTTCAGCGACGCGCGAATCGTGGTCGAGCGGTCGAGCACGGGCGTGACGGTGATGTCGGCCGGCAGCGACGCGGTGAGCTGCGGCAGCGCCGCGCGCACGCGGTCGATCGTGTCGATGATGTTCGCGCCGGGCGAGCGGTAGAGGATCACGAGCACCGCGCGCTTGCCGTTCGACAGGCCGAGGTTGCGGAGATCCTCGACCGAATCGACGACGTCCGACAGGTCGGACAGCCGCACGGCCGAGCCGTTGCGGTAGGCCACGACGAGGTCGCGGTATTGCGACGCCTGGGATGCCTGGTCGTTCGTATAGAGCTGGTAGTGCCGCGGGCCGAACTCGATCGCGCCCTTCGGCGCGTTGGCGTTCGCGGAGGCCAGCGCCGCGCGCACGTCCTCGAGGCCGATCCCGTAGTGGAACAGCGCCTGCGGTTCGAGCTCGACGCGCACGGCCGGGTTCGCGGAGCCGCTCACCGTCACCTGGCCGATCCCGTCGATCTGCGACAGCGACTGCTGCAGCACCGTCGACGCGGAGTCGTACAGCTTCGCGGGCGACGAGGTCTCCGACGTCAGCGACACGATCATGATCGGCGAATCGGCCGGGTTGACCTTGCGGTAGGTCGGGTTGCTCTTCAGCGCGGCGGGCAGGTCGGCGCGCGCCGCATTGATCGCGGCCTGCACGTCGCGCGCGGCGCCGTCGATGTCGCGGTTCAGCCCGAACTGCAGGATGATCCGCGCGTTGCCGACCGTGCTCGTCGACGTCATTTCGGACACGTCGGCGATCGAGCCGAGATGCCGCTCGAGCGGGCTCGTCACGCTGGTCGCGACCGTTTCCGGGCTCGCGCCGGGTAGCGACGCCTGCACCGAGATCGTCGGGAAGTCGACCTGCGGCAGCGGCGACACCGGCAGCTTGACGAACGCGAACAGGCCCGCGAGCGCGACGCCGATCGCGAGCAGCGTCGTCGCGACGGGGCGGGTGATGAAGGGGCGTGACAGGTTCATTGCTTGCTACGCATCCGTGCGCGGGCCGGCTTGCGGGCCGTGGCGTTCGAACCAGCCGCGCACGCGGCGCGCGAGCGAGTCGAAGCCGAGGTAGATCACGGGCGTCGTGAACAGCGTCAGCACCTGCGACACGATCAGGCCGCCGGCGATCGCGATCCCGAGCGGCTGGCGCAGCTCGGAGCCCGCGCCGGAGCCGACGATCAGCGGCACCGCGCCGAGCAGCGCGGCGAGCGTCGTCATCAGGATCGGCCGGAAGCGCAGCAGGCACGCCTGGTAGATCGCCTCGCGCGGCGGCTTGCCTTCGACGCGCTCGGCCTCGAGCGCGAAGTCGATCATCATGATCGCGTTCTTCTTCACGATGCCGATCAGCAGCACGATGCCGATGATCCCGATGATGTCGAGGTCGTGCCCGGTGATCATCAGCGCGAGCAGCGCGCCGACGCCGGCCGACGGCAGCGTCGACAGGATCGTGATCGGGTGGATGTAGCTCTCGTACAGCACGCCGAGCACGATGTACATCGTGACGACCGCGGCCAGGATCAGGAACAGCTGGTTCGACAGCGATGCCTGGAACGCGAGCGCCGCGCCCTGGAAGCGCGTCTGGAACGACGCGGGCAGCCCGATGTCCTTCTCGGCGGCGCCGATCGCCTTGACCGCCTCGCCGAGCGACGCGCCCGCCGCGAGGTTGAACGAGATGGTGGTCGACGGGAACTGCGACAGGTGCGCGACCAGCAGCGGCGACGGCCGCTCGTGGAACGACGCGATCGACGACAGCGGCACCTGGCCGCCGCCCGCCGACGGCAGGTAGATGTCGTTCAGCGATTGCGCGTAGTGCTGCTCCTTTGGCTCGGACTCGAGAATCACGCGGTACTGGTTCGACTGCGTGAAGATCGTCGACACGATGCGCTGGCCGAACGCGTCGTACAGCGCGTTGTCGACGGTCGCCGGCGTGATGCCGAAGCGCGCGGCGCTCGGGCGGTCGATCTCGATGTAGACGGACTGGCCGTTGCTTTGCAGGTCGGTCGCGACGTCGGCGAGCGACGGCTCCTGCTGCAGCCGGGCCACGAGCTTCGGCACCCAGGTCGCGAATTCTTCCGAGTTCGGGCTCGTCAGCATGAACTGGTACTGCGTCGGGCTGACGGTCGAGTCGATCGTCAGGTCCTGCACCGACTGCATGAACAGCGAGATGCCGGTGATGTTCGCGACGCGGTGCTGCAGGTCGCGGATGATCTGCGCGGCCGACTCGGCGCGTTCGTCGCGCGCCTTCAGGTTGATCAGCATCCGGCCGCTGTTCAGCGTGATGTTGCTGCCGTCGACGCCGATGAACGACGTGAGGCTCTCGACGTTCGGATCCTTCAGGATCTCGGCCGCGAGCGCCTGCTGGCGCTCCGCCATCGCGCCGTACGAGATCGACTGCGGCGCCTGCGTGATCGCCTGGATCACGCCGGTATCCTGCGCGGGGAAGAAGCCCTTCGGCACGTAGACGTACAGCAGGCCGGTCAGCGCGAGCGTCAGCAGCGCGACGACGAGCGTCGAGCGCTGGCGGTTCAGCACCCATTCGAGCGCGACCGCGTAGCGCGCGATCACCCAGTCGATCGCCCGGTGCACGCGCGCCTCGAAGCGATGGCTCTCGGGCGGCGGCGAATGGCGCAGCAGCTTCGCGCACATCATCGGCACGAGCGTGAGCGACACGATCGCCGAGATCACGATCGTCACCGCGAGCGTGATCGCGAATTCATGGAACAGGCGCCCGACCACGTCGCCCATGAACAGCAGCGGGATCAGCACCGCGATCAGCGACACCGTCAGCGAGATGATCGTGAAGCCGATCTGCCGCGAGCCCTTCAGCGCGGCCTCGAGCCCCGTCTCGCCTTCCTCCACGTAGCGCGCGATGTTCTCGATCATCACGATCGCGTCGTCGACGACGAAGCCGGTCGCGATGGTGAGCGCCATCAGCGACAGGTTGTTCAGCGAGAAGCCGGCCATGTACATCACCGCGAGCGTGCCGATCAGCGACAACGGCACCGACAGGCTCGGGATGATCGTCGCGTAGACGTTCGCGAGGAACAGGTACATCACGAGCACGACCAGCGCGACCGCGAGCATCAGTTCGAACTGCACGTCGCGCACGGCGGCGCGGATCATCGTCGTGCGGTCGGTGACGATCTCCACGTCGAGCGCGGCCGGCAGCGTTTCCTGCAGCTTCGGCAATTGCGCCTTGATCGCGTCGACGGTCGCGATCACGTTCGCGCCCGGCTGGCGCTGCACGTTCAGGATGATCGCGGGGTCGGCATTCACCCACGCGCCGAGCTTGGTGTTCTCCGAGCCGGCGACGACCGTCGCGACGTCGGTGAGCATCACCGGGCGGCCGTTCTTGTAGGCGACGACCGCGCTGTTGTACTGGTCGGCGCTCGTCAGCTGGTCGTTCGCGTTGATCGTGTACGCGCGCGTCGGGCCGTCGAAGTTGCCCTTCGGCGTGTTCACGTTCAGGTTCGAGATCGTCGTGCGCAGGTCGTCGAGGTTCATCCCGTACTTCGCGAGCGCGGTCGGGTTCGCCTGGATCCGCACGGCCGGGCGGTTGCCGCCCGACAGGCTGACGAGACCGACGCCCGCGACCTGCGAGATCTTCATCGCGAGGCGCGTGTCGGCGAGATCCTGCACCTGCGTGAGCGGCAGCGTCTTCGACTTGACGGCGAGCGTCAGCACCGGCGCATCGGCCGGGTTGACCTTCGCGTAGATCGGCGGGGCAGGGAGGTCGGACGGCAGCAGGTTGCCGGCCGCGTTGATCGCGGCCTGCACTTCCTGTTCGGCGATGTCGAGCGGCAGGTCGAGCGAGAACTGCAGCGTGATCACGGACGAGCCGGCCGAGCTTTGCGACGACATCTGGTTCAGCGACGGCATCTGCCCGAACTGCCGTTCGAGCGGCGCGGTGACCGACGAGGTCATCACCTCCGGGCTCGCGCCCGGGTAGAAGGTCTGGACCTGGATCGTCGGATAGTCGACTTCCGGCAGCGCGGCGAGCGGCAGGAAGCGCAGCGCGACGAGACCGGCCAGCATGATCGCCGCCATCAGGAGGGCGGTGCCGACCGGCCGGAGAATGAAGAGGCGGGATGGATTCATCGAGCGGCCCGCGCGTTACTGGGCCGCGGAGGCCGCTGCCTGCGACGCGCCGTGCTTGCGTTCGCCGCGATGGCCGCCGGCGCCCGATGCGCCCGACGCCGCACCGGCGCCGCGCGCGCCCGACGCGCCTTTCGGCTTGTCGGCCGGGATCGAGATCTTCGCGCCTTCGCGCAGGCGGTCGGAGCCGTCGGTCACCACGCGCTCGCCGAGCGACACGCCGCTGACGATGCTCGTGCGTTCGCCGTCGACCGGGCCGATCGTGACCTTGCGCACGGTCACCGTGTTGTCGGGTTTCACGACGTAGACGAACTGGCCGATCGAGCCGGTCAGCACGGCCGAGGTCGGCACGATCGTCGCGTTGCGCAGCACGTCGACGAGCAGGCGCGTGTTCACGAACTGATTCGGGAACAGCATGCCTTCCTTGTTATCGAAGTTCGCGCGCAGCTTGACGGTGCCCGTGCTCGTGTCGATCTGGTTGTCGAGCGTCGCGAGCGAGCCCGTCTCGAGCGGCACCGTGTTGTTGCGGTTGTACGCGGTGACCGACAGCTTCTGGCCCGCGTTCACCTGCTTGAGGATCTGCGGCAGGTTGTCTTCCGACGTCGTGAAGATCACGCTCATCGGCTGCAACTGCGTGATCACGACGAGGCCGTTGGTATCACCGGGCGTCACGTAGTTGCCGGGGTCGACCTGGCGCAGGCCGACGCGGCCCGACACCGGCGCGGTGATGCGCGCATACGTGAGGTTCAGCTTCGCGGAGTCGATCGCGGCCTGGTCGGTCTTCACCGCGCCTTCGTATTGCTTGACGAGGGAGGCCTGCGTATCGACGGTCTGCGACGCGATCGAGTCCTGCGACAGCAGCGTCTGGTAGCGCTTCAGGTCGAGGCGGGCCGTCGCGAGCAGCGCCGAGTCGCGCGCATGCGTGCCTTCGGCGTTCTCGAGCGCGACCTGGTACGGGCGCGGGTCGATCTGCGCGAGCAGGTCGCCCTTCTTGACGATCTGGCCTTCCTGGAACGCGACCGACTGCAGGTAGCCGGACAACTGCGTCTTGACCGTCACGTTCGCGAGCGGCGTGACGGTGCCGAGCGCGGACAGCACGATCGGCATTTCGCCCTGGGTCGCGGTCGCGACCTGCACGGGTTGCGGAACGTTCGCCATCGCGGCGGGGCCGCCACGGCCGCGGTGGCCGCCGGCACCCCCGGCGGCGCTTGCGCCCGCACCGCTCGCACCACTGCCGGCTGCCGGCGTGCGGTTCCACGGATGCCACCACAGCAGGCCGCCGATGACGACGACCGCGAGTGCGCCGGCCATCAGCGTGCGGCGCGGGCGCCGCGCGGCGGGGGACGCGGGGTCTTTCGAAGGAGGCGTGGGCTTTTGTTCGTTATCCATCGTGATCTGTCAGGAAGACGGCGCGGCGGGCCGGAAATCGGGCTGCCGGGCTGCGCGTGGGCAAGCGGTGCCGGGGGAGGCGCCCGGCTCGGTCCGGGCCCCCGCCGGTCTGCGCGGGAAAAGAGCGGTGCGCACCGCGAGTGCGGCGCGACGATGGGCATGATCCTACGTCCCGTCCCCGTTACAGTCCAGTGGCCTATCTTTCAACGGGTTACGGTCGTTACAGAACGCGACAGTGCGATGACGAAACGATTACACGCTGATGCGACGGGCCGGTGCGCCGCCGATCTCGCGGGTGATTTTCGCGATACATTCATGCAGCGCGGGCACCACGTGTTCGTGCAGCCACTCGGGCGGGCACTGGTGCGACGCGCCACCGCAATTCACCGAATAGCGCTGGCCCGACGGGCCGACGAAACCGGCCGCGACGGCATTCAGGCCTTCGCGCCATTCGCCGATCGCGATCGCGTGGCCGTCGCGCATCGCGTCGTCCAGCGCGGGGGTCAGGCGGGCCGACACATGCGGCCAGTCGTCGCCCGCCGTGGTGCGCAGCGACTCGAGCAACTGGCGGCGTTCGTCGTCCTCGAGTGCGGCGAGATACGCGCGGCCGACCGCGGTGCGCGCGATGTCCATCCGCGAGCCGATTTCGAGGCGCGTGACGAGTACGGCCGAACGCGGACGGATCACGTCGATCGCGACCATGTCGAGCCGGTCGCGCACCGCGAGGTGCACGGACAGCGACGTGCGTTCGGCCAGCTCGATCATGAACGGCCGCGAACGCGCGCGGATGTCGAAGTTGCGCAGGAAGCCGTGGCTCAGCTCGAGCACCGACGCGGTGAGCACGAAGCGCTCGCTGTCGGGCAACTGGAACAGGAAGCCGGCGCTGACGAGCGTCGCGGTGATGCGCGAGACGGTCGGCTTCGGGATGCCGGTCAGTTCGGTCAGCTCGCGGTTGCTGACGGGCGCGTCGGCCGCCGCGATGCGGCGCAGCACGGCGAGGCCGCGGGCAAGGGCGGTGATCTCGTCGGGCGACGATTCACGGTCCCGCGACGCGGGAGGGGTTACAGTTGTCGACACGAGGGATTCTCTCTAATTCCGAAACTCGATTTCAATTTTGTTGGTATTGTAGGACTATTGTCAAAGGATGCATGTTCTGCGGGCGAACCGGTCATTGGATGAGATTTTACGGGTTCACCCTTGGTTTATTAGGAAAACGCTCAAATGAGCGTTGCCAGAAAGTGCATGAACCGGTGCAAATACCGCTTGACTTGTCGGGCGGAAACGGAAAGAATGTCTCACGTTTTCGAAACATCGTTTCAAGAGTTTAACCGGCAACGATGTTTCGCGCAGTCTCTCAGGTTCTAGCACGGCCCTCGGAATGGCTAGAACTTTTTTAGCGCCACGGTCTCCGTGGCGCTTTTTTTTGCCTGTCTTTCTGCCCGTCCGCCCGGACGCGTCAGGCCCGTATTATCCCCCGATCGTCGCAACCCCCGTTTGAACGCGGGCAGCGTCTGTTTGCGCGCGCGCCTTGCGTGATTCGCGTGCGCAAAAAAAAGCGCGATGCCCGCCCTGGGCATCGCGCATCAAACGGCGTGGAGCGCCGACGAATGAACGGTGATGAAGAAAGGGGCCCACCAGGGGGCGGACCTCCTCGCGTGACCCGGTCAGGCCTTCGCGAGCTGGATGCTGGTCTGCTCGGCCGTCAGGTAGCCGACGCTGGCGCCGAAGCGGTCCTTGAAGTTCGTGCGCACGAGCGGATCGAGCGTCGGCTTGACCTTGTCGTGCAGCGGCGATTCCCAGTCGCCCGCGTGCTGGAAGTTGCTCATGATGTAGGTCCAGCCGTTGATCTCGTCGACCGCGTGCAGGCCCGTCGATTCGGCGCCGGCCGGGCACGACAGCACGCGTACCAGCGACTTCGTGTCGACGTTGTAGGCCCACAGGAAGTTGTTCACGTGCATGCCCGAGTCTTCGCCGATGAAGAGCGTGCGCAGCTTTTCGGAGAACTTCAGGTTGTCCGGGTTCGCGATCTTGTCCGGGTTCGCGAGGTTGCCGAGCCCGTCGGCCGCGGCGAGATCCTCGCCGACGAGCGCGGCCGGCGCGCCCATGTCGACCGGCACCCATTCGCTGTCGATCGCGCTGCCCGTCGTGTCGCGCTGGCTGCCCTTCAGGTTCAGTGCATAGACGGCGCCCGCGGCGATCTTCTTGTCGACCGCGACGTCGCGCGACACCGCATTGCCCTTGACCATCGACGTCTCGATCCGCGACATCGCCGTGTAGACGATCTTGTCCTTCGCGTTCACGGTCGTGCCTTCGAGCTTCGTGAAGCCCATGCTGCCGCCGAGCAGCGCCGCGTAGCGGTGGGTCTCGAGGAATGCGGCCGCCTTTTCCATCCCCGGCTTCACGCGCATCCAGTTGAACTTGCCGCCGAAGTGGATCTTCGTGTAGCTCGCATCGTTCGGGTCGGTGGTCGCGAGGTCCATGATGTCCGACGCCTTCAGCGTGTTCGCGAGCGCTTCGATCTCGCTGCTGGTTGCGTGGCCGATCTTGATCCACGTGAGCGTCGCGGTGCCCGCGCCGGCCGACGACGTCTGCGTCCACTTCGCGACGTACAGCGTGCCGGCCGACAGGTCGGCCGCCTTGTCGGCGACGAACATGAACAGGCCGCCGTTGGTGGCGTCGTCACCCATCATCACGGTGCGCTGGTCCGGCATCACCTGGATCAGCTCATGCGAGATGCGGCCGAGGCAGTAGTGCTTCTTCACGGTGCCCGTGCCGTCCGGATTCACGGTGATCTCGGGCAGGTGGCCGTAGTGGTAGGGGTTCGCCTTCGTCTCGTCGCCGAACGTGTTCTTGCTGAACGCCTTGAACTGCGCGTCGGTCGCGACCTTCGTCGCGTCCGGCTCGTACTCCTCGCTCGACAGGTGCGTGCCCCACGGCGACAGGCTCGCGCCGCACGTGATCCACAGGCCGTGCGCCTTCGACGTGTCGACGTTGTGGTACTTGACGACCTTCAGCGCGCCGTTGGCCGGATCCTGATCGAGCGTGATCACCGCGATCGGCGACGGCAACTGGCCGTATTGCGACGCGCTCGCCTGGTCGCGCGTCGTGTATTCGAACTGCACGACGGCGAACACCGTGTTGCCCTTCACGCCGGGCACGTTCGCGTTCTTCAGCGTCAGCAGCGAGCTACCGTCCGGGCAGTCGGAGTAGAACTGGCGCTCCTTGCCGGCCACCGAGCGATCGATGATCGGCTGGTTGTTGATGTCGTAGTAGCCGCCCGCGAGCGTCGTGCCGCCCTTGCCGTCCGGCACCAGGTCGCCCGTCACGAAGAACGGCCGGTACGCGAGCTTGAAGTTGCGCGCCGAGCCGTCCGAGAACGACACCGACAGCGTCGAGCCGACCGTCGTCGTGGCCATCGCGGCCGCGTTGTCGAGCGTCGGGGCGGCCATCGCCGAGAACGTCGCCGACGTGTATGCAGCGGCGACCGGGGCCGGCGTCGACGCGGGATTGTCGTCGCCGCCGCAACCCGTCAGCAGGGCCGGCAGCGCGAGGCCGGAAAGAGGAAGCATCGGCGCGCCGGCGAGGATCTTCAGGGCCTGACGACGGGCAGCATTGGGCAACGCGGGCATGTGGAGTCCAGTTTCAGTTGTTGGAAGAATGGCCTTTGCGAAGCAGGCGGTCGGCAAGCTCGGCGAAGGCAAATTGAAAACTGGACGGAAGTGTAGGGACGCTAGATGAAAGTTTTTTGAATTGAAAACGTAATGATGTGTCGGGCGGCCGTCAGGTGAGCGGACGGCCGCCGGTCGCAAGCGTTTGCGCTCAATCGCGTTCGGGCGTCGCCGAGATGCGGTGGATCGACAGGTCCGCGCCGTCGAACTCGGCTTCGCGGTCGAGGCGCAGCCCGACGGTCGCTTTCAGCGCGCCGTAGACGAGCGTGCCGCCGGCGGTCGCGATCGCGATGCCGCCGAGCGTGCCGACGAGCTGCGACATGAACGACACGCCGCCGAGACCGCCGAGCGCGGGCAGGCCGAACACGCCGGCCGCGAGGCCGCCGAGCGCGCCGCACATGCCGTGCAGCGGCCACACGCCGAGCACGTCGTCGATGCGCCACTTGTTCTGCACGCAGGTGAACATCGCGACGAACAGCGCACCGGCCGCGGCGCCGGTGACGAGCGCGCCGATCGGGTGCATCACGTCGGAGCCCGCGCACACCGCGACGAGGCCCGCGAGCGGCCCGTTGTACGTGAAGCCCGGGTCGTTGCGGCCGGCCATCCACGCGGCGAGCGTGCCGCCGACCATCGCCATCAGCGAGTTCACGGCGACGAGGCCGCTGACCTTGTCGAGCGTCTGCGCGCTCATCACGTTGAAGCCGAACCAGCCGACCGCGAGTACCCACGCGCCGAGCGCGAGGAACGGGATGTTCGACGGCGGGTGCGCGGCGATCCGGCCGTCCTTCGCATAGCGGCCGTGGCGCGCGCCGAGCAGCAGCACGGCGGGCAGCGCGACCCAGCCGCCGAACGCGTGCACGACGACGGAGCCCGCGAAATCATGGAACGGCGCACCGAACGCGTGCGTGAGCCAGGCCTGCACGCCGAAGCGGTTGTTCCAGGCGATCCCTTCGAAGAACGGATAGATGAAGCCGACGATGATCAGCGTCGCCACGAGCTGCGGATTGAACTTCGCGCGTTCGGCGATGCCGCCGGACACGATCGCCGGGATCGCCGCCGCGAAGGTCAGCAGGAAGAAGAAGCGCACGAGCGCATAGCCGCTGTGCTGCGACAGCGTGCCGATGTCGTCGAAGAACTCGACGCCGTACGCGATCGTGTAGCCGATGAAGAAATACGCGAGCGTCGACACCGAGAAGTCGACCAGGATCTTCACGAGCGCGTTGACCTGGTTCTTCTTGCGGACCGTG
This sequence comes from Burkholderia sp. AU31652, assembly GCF_002223155.1. NCBI lineage: Bacteria > Pseudomonadati > Pseudomonadota > Betaproteobacteria > Burkholderiales > Burkholderiaceae > Burkholderia > Burkholderia sp. AU31652. The sequence goes on from NZ_NKFG01000003.1 coordinate 741,826, forward strand.
CCGAGTTCGAGAAATGCGAAGCCCGCGTGCATCGCGAGCACCATGACGGCGCCGATCAACAGGAACAGTGTGTCGACGCCGGATTTCAGACCATCCATGCCGTGGCTTCCTTGCGCAAAAAACGGGCGAGGAATGCAAGTATCGAGCCAACTTGGTGAACGGCTGCGTGGAGTTGGTGCTTCAACACCGTGTGGTGCGGCAATCCGGTGAATCGTGCACGGGAAGGGGGCGTGGCCCTTGCGGGTGCGACGGGATGCCGATTGCACGCGTGTGGTGCGACGTGTGCGGAACTGGTGCGCGTGATGGGCCGATTGGCGCGACGTGGTGCGTGGTGGTGCGGTGCCGCGCACCGTTTCGGCGCGTCAGTGGCGCGGGAACAGCAGCGGCGGCCGGCGCAGCCGCAGTGCGCACGCCGACCAGTAGGCGGCGACGGTCGCCAGCCCGAGGGCGGCAAACGCGAGTGCCGCGAAGCCCGCCAGCGACTGACCGTCGGCGGTGGGGCCGAGGATGCCTTCCGCGACGATCAGCGCGGCCGTCCAGAAGCCGATCACGGCCTGTGTGAGCAGGCGCGCGGACGCGACGCGGCGCGGGCGCCCGGATTCGGCCAGGCGGCGCGCCGACGGCGGGCGCAGGCACAGGAAAAGGGTGGCGGCGAGTACGGCGGCCAGGGCGATGAACCAGTCGACGAGGAAATCCATGAGAAAAAGGGGGCGCGTCCAAAGCGGATTGAAGCGTGCCCACTTTAGTGTCCTCGCGTGTGCGATTGAATCAGACGAGTCCGAAATTGAAAGCCATTTTTAATCACGGTGCGTGATTGGCCCTGTTCCACAGGCGGTATCATCGACGTCGGTCCAACCACGAGGCCGCGCGACGCGCGGCCGGAGATTGCTGATGAACATGAAGACATCGCGGGCGCGTCGCGTGCCCGGGTTCGTACTGGCGGCCGTGGCCGCCGGTGCGCTGCTGTTGCTCGCGGGCTGCGAGAAGTCCGGTGCGCCGGTCACGCAACCCGATACGGCCGCGAGCGCGGCCGCCGATGCCGCGAACAATGCGGCCAAGGCGCTCGACCAGGTGGCGAGCACCGTCAACCAGCAGCTCAACGCCGCGAAGGCCGGCATCGCGTCCGCGGCGTCGGCCGTGCCGCCGCTGTCCGCGAGCGGCCTCGCCTCCGCCGCGCAGGCACAGATCGACGCGGCCGCGTCCGCGGTCGTCGCGCATGCGGCTTCCGAAGCCGGCGCGAAGATCGCCGAAGCCGGCAAGAAGCTCCAGCAGTGGAGCCAGCAGAATGCGCCGGGCGCCAAGCCCGCGAGCGGAGAGTGACGCGGGCTTGCATGATCCGCTAAATGTAATTATGATGGTTACACATGTCGCCGGCTGCGGGATGGGCCGGCGTCGTCAAATGAGTCAGGAATGAATACCAGCAGCCGGTTCGCGTTTGCCGTCCACGTGCTTGCCTTGCTGTCGATGCAGGAGGGCGTGCCGTTGTCGTCCGACATCATCGCGGGCAGCGTGAACACGAATCCGGCGCTGATCCGCCGGTTGCTGTCGATGCTGGCGGCCGCGGGGCTGACCACGTCGCAACTGGGCGCGGGCGGCGGTGCGTTGCTGGCGCGCGAGCCCGGCGCGATCACGTTGCTCGACGTGTATCGCGCGGTCGACGATGCGCAACTGTTTGCGCTGCACCGTGAGGCGCCGAATCCCGCGTGTCTCGTCGGGCGGCACATCCAGGGCGCGCTGATCGATTACATCGGCGACGCGCAGCGTGCGATGGAAGCATCGCTTGGCACGCGCACGCTGGCCGACGTGACGGCCGACGTGCTGGAGTTGGAGCAGCGCACGCAGCAGGCGGCACGCGCCGGCGGGTGAGTGGCGGCAAGGCAGGAGGCCGGACGGCGCGCGAGGCGTGGCGACCGGCGCAACGGGGGCTTTGCCCCGTTTTTTTCGGTCTTATATGTAATTAACTACGTTACATATTTTTCTTACTGGAGAATCGATATGACGCAACGTACCTTGAATTTCGCGCTGTTCGGCGCCACCGGCACGATCGGCTCGCGCATCGCCGCGGAAGCGGCACGACGCGGCCATCGCGTGACCGCGCTGTCGCGCCATCCGGGCGCAGCCGGCGACGGCATCACCGCGAAGGCGGCCGACCTGTTCGACGCGGCCAGCATTGCGGCCGCACTGCCGGGCCATGACGTCGTTGCGAGCGCGTACGGCCCGAAGCAGGATGATGCGGCGAAGGTCGTCGCAGCTGCGAAGGCGCTGGTTGCCGGCACGCGCCAGGCGGGGCTGAAGCGGCTCGTGGTGGTGGGCGGCGCCGGTTCGCTCGAAGTTGCGCCGGGCAAGCAGCTGGTCGACAGCGAAGGTTTCCCGGAGGCGTACAAGGCGGTCGCGCTCGCGCACCGCGACGCACTCGACTACCTGAAGACGGTCAGCGATCTCGACTGGACGTTCTTCGCGCCGGCCGCGCTGATCGCCCCGGGCGAGCGCACGGGCACGTTCCGCACGGGCGTCGGCAAGCTGATCGCGGACGCACAAGGCAACAGCAAGATCTCGGCGGAAGACTACGCGGTCGCGTTCGTCGACGCGCTCGAGCAAGGCAGCTTCGTGCACGAGATCGCGACGGTCGCGTATTGAGCAGTGCGCTGACGCTGGCCCGTGGCGCGTGAGCGCCGGGCTGGCCGCGACGTGCAGGAACGCCAGGCGATTCCACCTTCACGGGCGGAGTCGCCTGTTTCATTTGGCGCGTGCGGTGTGGCGGCGGATTCGCTCGCTGCGCGCGCGTGCCGGATCGGTATTTATACCGGTCGACGCGGCGAAGCCGTTTTCATATTGTTCCCCGTTGTGCAGGATGAATAGAATAAATTTCTATCTACGAGGGACTGGAGAAATGGACGCCATCGATCGCAAGCTGCTGGAGCTGTTGCAGGCCGATGCCACGCTGCCGATCGCGGAACTGGCGCAGCGTGTGAACTTGTCGCAGACGCCGTGCTGGAAGCGCGTGCAGCGGCTCAAGGAAACCGGCGCGATTCGCGCGCAGGTTGCGCTGTGCGATCCGCGCAAGCTCGGGGTCGGCACGACCGTGTTCGTCGCGATCCGCACGAACCAGCACACCGAGGAATGGGCGCAGCGTTTCACGCAGGCCGTGCGCGACATGCCGGAAGTGGTCGAGGTGTACCGGATGAGCGGCGAGACCGATTACCTGCTGCGCGTCGTGGTGGCCGGCATCGACGATTACGACCGCGTCTACAAGCAGCTGATTCGCACGGTGCCGCTGTTCGACGTCAGCTCGTCGTTCGCGATGGAGCAGATCAAGTATTCGACCGCGCTGCCCGTGCGCGATCTTGCCGAGCCGGCCTGACACGGCAATGAAGCGCGGCAACGAAACGCGGCGATGAACCAACCGGGGCGCGCATCGCGCCCGCGGGTTCAGCGGCCGCGCGCCAGTGCGCGCGCGCGTTCGTCGGCCAGCGCGTCGCGGCGCACGAAATCCGCGACGAACGGGCTGGCCGGATGGTGATGCAGCGCGTACGGCGTATCCCATTGCGCGAGCAGGCCATCCTTCATCACGCCGATCCGGTCGGCGATCGCGAACGCTTCGGCCTGGTTGTGCGTGACGAGGATCGCGGTGTGGCCCGTGCGTTTCAGGATGTCGCGCAGCTCGAACGCAAGCCGCTCGCGGGTATCGACGTCGAGGTTCGAGAACGGCTCGTCGAGCAGCAGTAGCTCCGGCGACGGTGCGAGCGCACGCGCGAGTGCGACGCGCTGCTGCTGGCCGCCCGACAGCTCGTGCGGATACGCACCGCCGGAATCGGCGAGGCCGACGAGTTCGAGCATTTCCGCGACACGCACGCGCCGTTCGGCCTTCGGCATGCGCCGCAGGCCGAACGCGACGTTGTCCGCCGCGCTCAGGTGCGGGAACAGCGCGTAATCCTGGAACATCATGCCGATGCGCCGCCGCTCGGGCGGCACGTCGAGCGACGGCGCCGCGACGGGCACGCCGTCCAGCATGATGCGCCCCATGCGCACCGGCTCGAAGCCGGCGATCGCGCGCAGCACGGTGGTCTTGCCGCAGCCGGACGCGCCGAGCAGGCAGCCGATGTCGCCGCGCGGCAGCGCGAGGCTCAGCCCGTCGACCACGGTGCGGCGGCCGTGCGGCGTGTCGTAGGCGAGGCAGAGGTCATCGAGTTCGAGCAGGTTCACGGTGTCAGGCTCCGATCTTGTGGCGGGTGCGGGCGAGCAGGATCACGGGCACGAGCCCGGCCAGCACGATCGCGAGCGCGGCGACCGCGCCTTCCTCGTAGGTGCCGCGCGCGGCTTCCGCATACAGCCAGGTCGCGAGCGTGTCGAAGTTCAGCGGACGCAGCAGCAGCGTCGCCGGCAATTCCTTCATCGCGTCGACGAACACCAGCAGCGCGCTCGTCGTGAGCGCGGGCCGCAGCAGCGGCAGGTGCACGCGGCGCAGCGTGCCGCCGGCCGTCTCGCCGAGCGAGCGCGCCGCCTGTTCGAGCGACGGCGGAATGCGCGCGAGGCCGGCCTCGATGCTGCCGGCCGGGATCGCAAGAAAGCGCACGGTATAGGCGATCACGAGCGCGGCGGTCGATCCCATCAGCAGCAGCCCGTCGCGGCCCAGCACCATGCCGAACAGCCGGTCGGCCGCCGCGAACGGGATCAGCAGGCCGATCGCGAGCACGGTGCCGGGCACCGCATAGCCGAGGCTGGCGATTCTCGCGCACACGCGGGCCGGGCCCGCGCGGGCGCTGTCGCGTTGCGCGCGCGCGGCCCATGCGACGACGAGCCCGCACAAGAGCGTCGCGACGGTGGCGGCGGTGGCGATCGTCAGCGTGTTCGCGAGCCCCGTCACCAGCTGTGCGGATACGCCGCCGACCAGATGCAGCCGCTTGGCCGTCTCGACCGCGAGGTACGCGGCCGGTGCGCCGAAGCCGAGCAGCACGGGCAGCCAGCCGAGCACCGCGGCGCCCAACGCGGCCGTGCCCGTCAGGCGGCGCGGCGCGATCGGCCGCATGCGCCGGCCATGCGCATAGCGCTGGCGGCGGCGCCCGTAGCGTTCGAGCACGATCATGCCGACGACGATCGCGAGCATCGCGAGTGCGATCTGCGCGGCGCCGGCGAGGTCGGAGCGCGTGATCCACGTCGTGTAGACGGACACGGTCAGCGTTTGCACACCGAGGAATTCCGACGCGCCGATATCGTTCAGTGTTTCGAGCAGCGCGAGGCTCACGCCCACCGCGATCGCGGGCCGCGCGAGTGGCACGACGACGCGCCAGAACGTGGCGATGCGTCCCGCGCCGAGCGTGCGCGCGGCTTCGAGCAGGCTCGCGGACTGCGTGACGAACATCGCGCGCGTGCTCAGGTAAACATACGGATACAGCACGAAGCCGAGCACGAAGATCGCGCCGGGCAGCGAGCGCAGGTCGGGCAGGCGGAACTGGCGCGGGCTGTCGAAGCCGAGCAGCCAGCGGATCGCGCCCTGCACCGGGCCGATCGGGTGCAGCAGGTCGAGATAGGCGAACGCGACGATGTAGGTGGGAACCGCGAGCGGCAGCAGCAGCGCCCACGTCAGCATCCGGCGGCCGGGAAAGTCGTACGCGGTGACGAGCCACGCGCAGCCGGTGCCGACGATCGACACGATCGCGCCGACGCCCGCGAGCAGCAGCAGCGTATTGACGAGTGCCTGCGGCAGCACGAATTCGGCGAGATGGCGCCAGTGCGCGAGATCGGCGTCGAACGCGGCGGCCACGAGTACCGCAAGCGGCGCCGCGACCGCCGCGGCGATCGCCAGCGCCGCGAGCAGCCACAGGCTGCCCGCGCGCGGCAGCACGCTCGGCCGGCGCGTGCCGCCGGTGGTTGCGTCAGTTGTCAAAACCGACCTTGTCGACCAACTGGCTCGCCTGCTTGCGATGCTTCGCGATGTCCGCCAGCGGCAGCGGGTCGATCTTCAGCGTGCCGAAGCTGGCGATCACCGGGTCGAGCTTCACGTTCGCGCGCACCGGGTATTCGTAGTTCGCCTGCGCATACAGCGCCTGCGCTTCCGGCGATACGAGGTACTCGAGCAGTTTCACCGCGTTGGCCTTGTGCGGCGCGTGCTTCGCGACCGTCGCGCCGCTGATGTTCACGTGCGTGCCGCCGCTCTTCGCGTTGGTGAACGTCGGCCGCACGACCTTGATCGCGTCGCCCCACTTGCGCGCGTCGCTGCCGGGCTCCGCGTTCTTCATGTGGCCGACGTAGTAAGCGTTCGCGAGGCCGACGTCACAGATGCCGCCGAGGATGTCGCGCGCGACGTCGCGGTCGCCGCCCGTCGCCTTGCGCGCGAGGTTCGCCTTCACGCCGCGCAACCACTTCTCGGTCGCCGCTTCGCCGTCGTGCGCGATCATCGCCGCGACGAGCGCCGTGTTGTACGGGTGCTGGCCCGAGCGGATGCAGACCTTGCCCTTCCATTTCGGATCGGCGAGATCCTCGTAGCGGAATGCATCGACCTTCAGGTCCTTCTCGACGTACAGCACGCGGTCGCGCAGCGACAGCGCGTACCAGTCGCCGTTCGCGCCGCGCAGGTTCGCGGGAATCGCGTCGTCGAGCGCCTTCGAGCGCACCGGCTGCGTGAGCCCGCCGTCGACGAGGTCGAGCAGGTTGCCGACGTCGACCGTCATCAGCACGTCGGCCGGCGACTGCGCGCCTTCCGCCTTCACGCGCTCGAGCAGGCCGTCCTTCACGAACACCGTGTTGACCTTGACGCCGCTCTGCTTCGTGAAGGCGTCGATGAGCGGCTGGATCAGCTTCGGTTCGCGGGTGGTGTACAGGCTCACTTCCTCGGCCGCGTGGGCCAGCGGCGCGAATGCGGCGGCGGCAAGGACGAGGGCGCCGGCAAGCGGCAGCAGGCGGGTGCGCGGATTCGACATGAAGACTCCGGAAGGGGCAGGTGGACGATGGGAGCGTTCCGGGGCGCGCCTGCCGCCCGAGCGACCCGAAACATTACAAAATGAAAGACTGGAGATTCTAGATCGAAATGGGAATGGTTATCAAATGAAAGCTTGCGGTGGGCGGGCGGAGGACGGGGAAGGGGATCGGAAACGGCGCGTCGCAGCGGGCGCGCAAGCGCGTAGAATGCCCGCTTTGATGAATTTGACGGAATCGCCCCGACCATGAACGATCAGCGCAAGAAGAACCCTGTCCGCAACGTGAGCATCCTGATCGTCGTGGCCGTGCTGCTCGTGATCGGGACGATCCTGTACAACGCGATTTCGCAGAAGCACGCGTACGACGAGGCCCATCCGGCCGAGGCCGCGAGCGCGGCGTCGCACTGACGTACCGATGCGCGGCCCGGCGGGCCGCGCACGCAGGTGCATGCGAAGGCGCGGAATCCCCGGCTGCTGGCGCGCGGGATGCCGCGCGGAGCCGGGAGAGAAGCGGGCGCCGGAACCGGCGCGCCGCGTAGGCAGGTCAGTCGTGCGTCAACGTGACGCAGCGGCGAACTTCGGGCGGATCCGTGCGTAGAACACGACCGCGAGCAGCGCGAGCCAGGCCGCGCCGACGACCAGCGCGACGCGCGTGTCCTCGAACCAGCCGAGCATCACGATCACGAAGCCCATGAACGCGATCGTCAGTGCCGGCGCGACCGGCCACAACGGCACCTTGAACTTCAGCGCCGCGACTTCGGCGCTCGACAGCCGGCGGCGCATCGCGACCTGCGACAGCAGGATCATCAGCCACACCCACACGGTGGCGAACGTCGCGATCGCGGCGACCATCAGGAACACGTCCTTCGGCATCAGGTAATTGAGCAGCACGCCGACGAGCAGCGCGACCGCCATCACGAGCACCGTGACCCACGGCACACCGTGCCGCGACGTCGTCATCAGCACGGCCGGCGCCTGGCCCTGGCGCGCCATGCCGAACATCATCCGGCCCGCGCCGAAGATGTCGCTGTTGATCGCGGAGATCGCCGCGCTGATCACCACCAGGTTGAGGATGGTTGCGGCCGACTTCACGCCGAGCGCCGAGAAGATCTGCACGAACGGGCTGCCGTCGTTGCCGACACCCGTCCACGGGCTGATCGACATCAGCACGACCATCGTCAGCACGTAGAACAGCAGGATGCGCGCGGGCACCGCGTTGATCGCGCGCGGAATCACGCGCTCCGGATCCTTCGCCTCGCCGGCGCTCATGCCGATCACCTCGATCCCGCCGTACGCGAAGATCACGACCGACAGCGACGCGATCAGCCCGCCGACGCCGTTCGGCAGGAAGCCGCCATGGTTCCACAGGTTCGCGAACGTCGGCACGTCGGCCGAATGGCCGAAGTGCATGCCGGTCAGCAGGATCGCGACGCCGCCGCCGATCATCGCGACGATCGCGCCGACCTTGATGATCGACAGCCAGAACTCGAGCTCGCCGAACACCTTCACGTGGCACAGGTTCAGCCCGCAGATGATCGCGACCACGCCGAGCACCCAGATCCATTGCGGGACATCCGGAAACCAGAAGCCCATGTAGATGCCGAACGCGGTGATGTCGGCGATCGCGACGATCACCATTTCGAGCGTGTAGGTCCAGCCGGTGACGAACCCGGCGAACGGGCCGAGGTTCTCGGTCGCGTAGTGGCCGAACGAGCCGGCGACGGGTTCGCGCACGGCCATCTCGCCGAGCGCGCGCATCACCATGTAGACGGCCGCGCCGCCCAGGATGTACGCCAGGATCACGGCCGGGCCCGCGAGCTGGATCGCGGACGCCGACCCGTAGAACAGGCCCGTGCCGATCGCCGAACCCAGCGCGAGAAAGCGGATGTGCCGCGCGCTCAGGTGGCGCTGCAAGTTTTTCATCGTGTCTCCGATATCGTTATGCGACGGACCGGGCGAGCGGAGCCGGTCCGATTGGCTCAAGTTGTATAGACAACTTAAATGTGAACAAATGATAACAAGCCGGGCCGGGTGACCGGAATCGGGTATTCCCTGACTGGCGCGACGGGCGCAATGCGGGGCGGGGCGGTCGCGCTACGAGGGCGCGGGCCGCGTGGAACGGGCGGGTCATGCTTCGGGGATCGCTGAATCGGGGGGCGCCGGGGCCGATCCGCGGCAGGCGCGGGCCGGCCACCGGCGGGGTCAAGCCTGGGTCAGGCGGGCAGGCGGATCACGCTCGCATCCTTGCGGATCAGCAGCGACGACGCGAGCATCTGCTTGCACTGGTGCGCGAGCACCTTCAGGTCGTGCGTGAGCTCGGCCCCCACCGCATCGGATTGCTCCGCGGACACGACCATCGCGTCGAGGTCGCGCGTGATCTGCTTCGACGCGTCGAGCTGGTCGGCGGGCGGCGGCTCGCCCGCTTCGGCCTTCTCGAGATTGTCGAGCACGGCGGCGAGGCCGCGATGCAGCGCGTCATCGTGGAGGATGCTGCCGTCGGCCGCGCAGGCCGTGCGGATCAGCGGCGCGGCGGCCGTGATCTGCGCGCCGAGCACGTGCGTCTGCACGAGCAGGTCGTTCAGTTCGGGCACGAAGCGCTGGTGCGCCTTCGGCTCGATCATCATCCGCTGGAACGCCTGCCCGAGATTCGCGAACGCGATGTGCACGTCCTTGCGCGCGAGGCGGTAGCGGTAGTCGTCGTCGAGGGCCGTGGACGGTGTCTCGATGGCCGCGGCGACGACCGGCACGACGGCCGCGCCGTCGGCGGCCGGCACCGGCGGCGGCGACATGCCGCGCCCGGCGCGCCACACGGCTTCGAAATACTTGCGGGTGGCGGTGAGCATGTCGGCGACCTGCTTGCCCATCAGCCGGTATTCCCAGTACGGGAACAGCCGGCTCGCGGCGATCGCGATCATGCAGCCGACCACCGTGTCGATCGCGCGCTCGCCGATGATCCGCATGCTGCCCGGCGCGAGCAGGTGGAACATCAGCAGCACGTACGACGACGTGAACACGACGCTCGCCGCGTAGTTGAACAGCAGCAGGCTGTAGCTCATCACCATCGACCCGAACATGATCGCGATCAGCAGGTGCGTATCCTTGACCGTGTAGATCAGCGCGACGCTCGCCGCGCAGCCGATCAGCGTACCGACGATACGCGCCGCGTTGCGCTGCTTGGTGAGCGAGTAGCCGGGCTTCAGGATGATGATGGTCGTCATCACGATCCAGTACGCATTCGTGAGCGGCAGCAACCGGCCGAGCCAGAACCCGACCGCCACCGCGATCGTCACGCGCAGCGCGTGGCGGAAGCTCGGCGAGCGCATGTTCAGGTTCGAGAAGATCAGGAGCGGCGACATCCGGCGGCGCTGCAGGAAGCGCGTGAGCGCCTTGTCGATCTTCAGTTCGGTTTGCTGCGGATCGGCGTGGCCCGACAGGTTGCGGCGCATCCGGTCGATCAGGCGCGTCGCGCTCCAGATGCGCCGGAACGTGGCCAGCACGGCCGCATACGCTTCCGCATTGGTGGCCGGGAAGTTCTTCTTGCGCATCAGCTCGATCTCGTACTCGATCGCGCGCAGCTCGGCCTTCACGCTGATCCGCGAATGCGGTGCGCGGTTCTCGAGCACCGCGAGGCCGATTTCCTCGAGATCGGCAGCCGCCTTGCGGATCAGGTCGCGGTAGAAAATGATCAGGTCGGAGCCGCCGAACGTATTGCGCACCAGCGGGTAATCGGTGTGGGCGCCGACGAACAGCTCGTGCAGGTCGACGCTGTTGATGAACAGGTTGTACATCGTCGTGCGGCCGGGGTCGAGCTTGCCGCGCCGCAGCTTCGGCAGGTTGCGCAGCACGATGTCGCGCGCGGTTTCCTGCGTTTCGACCGCCGTGATCTGCTTGGCGACGAGATTGCGGTAGCACTCGTCGAGATCGGCATCGAGATCGTAGAACTGCGCGCGCGCGAGCAGGTAGTCGGCGCACGCGAACAGGCTCTCGGCAAGCGCCTGCTGCTCGATCCGGCGCGCCTGCCATTGCGACACGAGCGTGGCCCAGTACGTGTACCAGAGCCCGCCCGCGAGAATCCAGCCGGCGTTGATGAACGCCTGCAGCGGCGTGAATTTCTCCTCGAGCGTCATCACCATCATGAACAGCGTCGCGAAGCTGATCTGCGGCCAGCGGTTGCCGTAGACGACGATCAGCGACAGCACGAAGGTGAGCGGCACGATGGTGAGCCACAGCACGAAGATGTTCGGTGTCGCGAGGCCGGTGGCGAGCGCGGCCAGAAAACCGATCACGCTGCAAGCGAGCATTTCGTTGTGCTTGTACTTGAGCGGGCCCGGCATGTCGACGACGCAGGCGCCGAGCGCGCCCGTCGAGATCGTGAAGCCGAGCTCCCGGTTGTGAAACACGATCAGGCACAGCACGGCCGGCAGCGAAACGCCGACCGCGATCCGCAGGCCGCCGAAAAAGTACTGGCTGTAGAAAAACTTTCTGATTTCGACCGAATAGCGCATCGATGGGCTGAATAGCAGACGAAGACGCCCGGGGGCGGCATCTTGACTGGCGACGAGTCTATCGTATTTCGCGATCCGTAAAACCTGGCCTTCCGGACGAGGTTCGCGACGGCGGCCCATTTGCTATCCTTGGTGATCCTGTTCGCCCGGCCCGGCCGGCGCGAGGTTCCGACGCCTGCTTCATGCTCCATCTCTTCTATTCGAACCGTCACGAAACGCTGGCCGATGCGCTGCTCGAGGATCTGGCCGCGTTCCCGGCCCGCAATGGCCCGTGGGCGCCGCAACAGGTCATCGTGCCGAGCGCGGCGCTGCGCCGCCGTCTCGAGCTCGACATCGCCGCGCGCAACGGCGTGTGCGCGAACGTCGAGTTCACGTATCTCGCGCAATGGCTGTGGGCGCAGATCGGCCGCGTGCTGACGGTTCCCGCGCGTTCGCCGTTCGCACCCGATCGCCTCGTGTGGCGCTGCTACCGGCTGTTCGCGCAGGCGGCCGACGGCGCGCCGTGGCTCGCGTCGCCGCGGCTGGCCGCGTATCTGTCCGCGTCCGACGATGCGATGCGCTACGAGCTGGCACACCGCGTCGCGGCCGTGCTCGATCATTACCTGACCTATCGTCCCGAATGGCTGGCCGCATGGCAGGCCGGCGAGTCCGTGCTCGCGGGCGACGGCGCGCCGCGCGGGATCAGCGACGCCGCACGCGACGACGAACGCTGGCAGGCCGCGCTGTGGCGCGCGCTGCTCGCCGAGCTGAGCGACAGCGGCACGCCGCCGGCGCACCGTTTCCTCGTCGAGGCGCGCCATCTCGATCCGCAAGCCATCGCGCGCGCGGACTGGCCGGAATCGGTCAGCGTGTTCGCGCTGCCGACGATGCCGCCGCTGCACGTCGCGTTGCTGCGCGAGCTGTCGCGCTGGATCGACGTGCGCGTCTATGCGCTGAACCCGTGCCGCGAATTCTGGTTCGACATCGTGACCGCCGCGCATGCCGAGGCGCTCGATGCGGCCGGGCGGCTCGATTACCAGGAAGTCGGCCATCCGCTGCTCGCCGAATGGGGCAGGCAGACCCAGGCGCAGCTGCACATGCTGCACGAGCTGACTGAAAGCGCCGCGTCGGGCGACGCGTCGCGTTTCGTCGAGAATCCCGCGCCGACGTGGCTCGCGCGCGTGCAGAACGCGATCCTCGAACTGCAGCCGGAGGCCGAAATCGGCGACACGCCGGCCGAGCGCGGGATCGAGGTGCACGTGTGCCACAGCCTCGCGCGCCAGCTCGAGGTGCTGCACGACCGGCTGCTCGCGTGGTTCGACGCCGACGCGAGCCTGCAACCGTCCGACGTGCTCGTCGCGGTGGCCGATCTCGCCGCGGCCGGGCCGCTGATCGACGCGGTGTTCGGCACGGCCGGCGCCGGCGGCTCGCGTGTGCCTTACCGGATCACCGGCCTGCCGCCGTCGCAGGCGAACCCGGTCGCGCGCGTGCTGCTCGACTGGCTCGCGTTGCCGGAGCGGCAGGTCGGTGCGCCCGAACTGGTCGAATGGCTGCGCGTCGACGCGGTGGCGGCGCGCTACGGTATCGATGCGGCGGCGCTGGAGACGGTGCAGACCTGGCTCGCGGCCGCCGGCGCGCGGCGCGGGCTGGCGCCGCTCGCGAGCGACGATGCAGCCGTGCCGTCGCCGCGCCATACGTTCTCCGATGCGCTCGCGCGGCTCTTTCTCGGTTATGCGATGCCTGAGGGCGCGGCGCCGGTCGGCGCGTGGCTGCCGATCGAGGCGGCCACCGGCAGCGAGGCCGAACTGCTCGGCCGGCTCGCACGCTTCACCGACGATCTCGACGGCTTCTCGCGGCGGCTGGCCGAATCGCATACGCCGCAAGGCTGGAGCGAGCTGTTCGCCGATACGCTCGCGCGGTTCTTCGATTCGGGCGCCGCGTATGCGGACGCGCTCGCGGGCGTGCGCGACGCGCTCGACGCGATGCTGGCCGCGATGACGGAGGGCGCGCCGGACGAAGCGTTGCCGGCGGCGGTCGTCCGGGCGGGGCTGGCCGCCGCGCTCGACGATCCGGCGCGCGGCGGCGTGCCGTGGGGCGGCGTCACGTTCTCGTCGCTGACGAGCCTGCGCGGCCTGCCGTATCGCGTCGTCTGCCTGCTCGGGATGGACGATGGCGTGCTGCCGAGCCTCGCGCGCGCCGACGAATTCGACCTGATGGCCGTGTTGCCGAAGCTGGGCGACCGCCAGCGCCGCGACGACGAGCGCAACCTGTTTCTCGACCTGCTGCTCGCCGCGCGCGACCGGTTGATGATTGCCTACACGGGCCGCAGCATTCGCGACAACGCGCCGTTGCCGCCCGCGGCACTCGTCGACGAACTGCTCGACCATCTCGCGCTCGTCACGGCCGGGCCCGACGCGGCGCCGGACGCGGTCGATGCCGCGCGGCGTGCATTCGTCGTCGAGCATCCGCTGCAACCGTTCGCGGCCGCCTATTTCCAGCCCGGCAGCGAACTCGTTTCCTTTGACGCCGAGCGTGCGACGCTCGCGTCGCTGCTGGCCGCCGAGGCGTCGCGCGACGGGCCGCGCGAGTTGCCGTTCTTCGCGCAGCCGCTGCCGGCCGAACCGGTCGAGCCTGTCGCATTCAGCGAATTCGAACGCTTCTGGCGCCATCCCGCGCGTGCGCTGCTGCGCGCGCGGCTCGGCATCGTGCTCGCCGACGCGCAGGCCGAACTGCTCGACACCGAGCCGTTCGCGCTCGACTTCGCCGGCAGCGATGCACTCGCCGAGCGCGTGCTGCCGTTGCTGATCGAGTCGGACGAGGGCGGCGTGCACGATCACGCGCTGCGCATTGCGGACGCGAGCCCCGAACTGCCGGGCGGCGCGACCGGCGCCGTGTGGCGCGACCAGGCGCTCGGATCGATGACGCAGCTTGCGTCGAACGTGCGCCGCGCGCTGGCCGACGGGATGGAGCGGCGGCCGTTCACGCTCACCGTCGTGCCGGCCTGGCCGGACACCGAACAGGCGCTGTTCGGCGCCGACGACGCGCGGCTGTCGGGCGACGCGGTGAGCGCGCCGCTCGACCTGCACGGCACGCTGAACCGGCTCACGCCGGCCGGGCAGATCATCTATCGCTATGCACGGCCGAGTGCGCGCGACTACCTGTCCGCGTGGCTCGCGCATCTTGTCTACTGCGCGGTGGAGCCCGGTGGCCCGCGCCGCACGCTGTGGTTCGGCAGCGGCGGTGCATTCGAGCTGACGCCGGTCGCGGCGCCGCTCGAGCAGCTCGCGCCGCTGGCCGCGCTGTTTCGCGCGGGGCGGCGCATGCCGCTGCGGTTTTTTCCGCGCAGCGCGTGGGCGAGGGTGTCCGACGGCGAGGCGAAGGCCGCGAGCGTCTGGATCAACGAACGGGTCGTGAGCGAGGCCGACGATCCGGCCATCGCGATCGCGTGGCGCGGTGCGCATGCATCGCTCGACGAGCCGTTCGGCACCCTCGCGCGGCTCGTGTTCGATCCGCTCGTCGCACATCTGAAGGAGGTCGCATGAGCGCCGTGTCGCAGCCGCAGCAGGCGCTCGAACTCGACGTGTTCGCGTGCCCGCTCGACGGTGTCAACCAGATCGAGGCGTCGGCCGGCACCGGCAAGACCTGGAACATCTGCGCGCTGTATGTGCGCCTGCTGCTGGAGAAGGATCTCGGTGCGGATGAAATCCTCGTCGTGACCTTCACGAAAGCAGCGACCGCCGAGCTGCACGAACGGATTCGCGGCCGGCTCGCGCAGCTGGCCCATGCGCTCGACACGGGTGACGACGGCGGCGATCCGTTCATCGAGCGTCTGCTGGAAACCACGCTCGGCGAAGACGGCGCGCTCGATCCCGAAACGGCCGCGAAGCGGATCCGGCGTGCGCTGCGCGCGTTCGACCAGGCCGCGATCCATACGATCCATGCGTTCTGCCAGCGCGCGCTGCAGGAAGCGCCGTTCGCGGCGGCGATGCCGTTCGCGTTCGACATGGAGGCCGACGATGCGTCGCTGCGCTTCGAACTGGCAGCGGATTTCTGGCGCACGCGCGTCGAGCCGGCAGCCGCGCGCTGGCCGGGCTTCGCGACCTGGCTCGTCGAATCGGGCGCCGGCCCGGCCGCGCTCGATGCGCAGCTCGCGCGCCGGCTGAAGAAGCCGCTCGCCGCGCTGCGCTGGGACGGCGTGACCGAGCCGGACGAATCGGCCGAGGCGGCGGCCGCCGAATGCTTCGCCGAGGCCGAGCGGATGTGGGCGGCCGAGCGCGACGCGATCGATGCGTTGCTGCGCACCGCGCAGTCCGCGCTCAACCAGCGCTCGCACAAACCCGAGGCCGTGGCCGATGCGCTGGCCGCATGGACCGCGCATTTCGCGCAGGGCGACGCGACGGCTGCGCTGCCGAAGGCTGCGCTGAAGCTCACGCACACCGCGCTCGTGAAAGCCACGAAAAAAGGCGGCGCGACGCCCGAACACGCATTCTTCGACGTGGCCGACGCGCTCGAAGCGGCCGTGGCCGCGGCCGAGGCCGCGCAGCGCGCGCGCTGGCTCGCGCTGATCGCCGAATGGCTCGACATGGCGCCGGGCGAGCTGGCCGAGCGCAAGCGCACGCGGCGCGTCGTCTCGTTCGACGATCTGCTCGCGAACCTGTACCACGCGCTGCATGCGCATCCGTGGCTTGCCGAAACGCTGCGCGCGCGCTATCCGGCCGCGCTGATCGACGAGTTCCAGGATACCGACCCGCTGCAGTTCGCGATCTTCGACCGGATCTTTGCGCCGGGCGGCCCGCTGTTTCTGGTCGGCGATCCGAAGCAGGCGATCTACAGCTTCCGCGCGGCCGATCTGCATACCTATCTCGCCGCGCGCGCACGGGCGAGCGCGTGCTACACGCTCGCGGTCAACCAACGTTCGACGCCCGCGATCGTCGATGCATGCAACCGCTTCTTCATGTCGAATCCGCGCGCGTTCGTGCTCGACGGGCTCGACTACTACGCGGTGCGTGCCGGCACGCGCGCGCGCGCGCCGTTCGTCGACGCAACCGATCCGGGCCCGGCAGGCGACTTCCGGGTGTGGGCGTTGCCGGGCGGCGAAGGCACGTTGCTCAAGCGTGATGCACAGGCACAGGCCGCTCAGGCCTGCGCCGCCGAGATCGCGCGGCTGATGCGCGGCGCGCGCGAAGGGCGCGTGCGGCTCGGCGAGACACCGCTGTCGCCGGGCGACATCGCGGTGCTCGTGCAGACGCACCGGCAGGGCAGTCTCGTGAAGCGCGTGCTGTCGACGTGGGGCATCGGTAGCGTCGAACTGGCGCAGGCTTCGGTGTTCTCGACCGGCGACGCCGAGCAGCTCGAGCGCGTGCTGGCGGCGATCGATGCACCGGGCGACCTGCGGCGCTTGCGCGCGGCGCTCGCATCCGACTGGTTCGGCCTCGATGCCGGTGCGCTGTGGCGGATGGAGCAGGGCGACGGCGACGCGCAACGGGAAGCATCGGCGGCGGACAGCGCCGACGCGATGAGCTGGGTCGAGCGCTTCTCGCGGTATCGGCTGTTGTGGCGCGAACGCGGCTTCGCGGTGATGTGGCGCACGTTCACGCGGGAGCTGCGGATTGCCGAGCGCCTGATGGCCGGCGCGGACGGCGAGCGCCGCGTGACCGACATCAACCATCTGGCCGAACTGACGCAGGCACGCGCGTCCGCGCAGCCGGGCATCGCGCCGACGCTGCGCTGGCTCGCCGCGCAACGGCTCGACGGCGGCGGCGAGGAAGCGCAGCTGCGGCTCGAATCCGATCGCAACCTCGTGCAGATCGTCACCGTGCACAAGTCGAAAGGCCTCGAATACGCGATCGTGTTCTGTCCGTTCCTGAACGACGGCGCGTTGCGCGAGCCGCCCGCGTCCGCATTGCCCGATGCGCGCGAGTATCACGACGAGGCGGGCGACGCGGTGCTGCATTACGGCTGCGACGACGAGGCGGCCGAGCATGCGGCGCGGCAGGCGCTGCGCGAGCAGGCGGCGGAACGCGCGCGGCTCGTCTACGTGGCGCTCACGCGCGCGGTTTATCGCTGCTACGTCGTCGCCGGGCCGTACCTGTCGTCGCGCTCGACGCGTGAATCACGGCGCAGCGTGCTCAACTGGCTCGTCGCGGGCGCCGGCCAGTCATTCGATGCGTGGCTCGACGAGCCGCCCGACGAGGCTGCGCTCGATACAGCGTGGCAGGCGCTCGCGGGTGGCCCCGTGAGCGTCGCGCCGCTACCGGCGCCCGTGCGACCCGAACGTCTCGCGGCCGGGCACGACGCGTCACAGACGCTCGCGGCGCGCCATGCGACGCGCGTGCTGCGCGATGCGTGGCGGATGGCCAGCTTCAGTTCGCTGACCGCGTCGATGGCGCGCGAGGAGGCGGGTGTCGCGGCCGTGCCCGATGACGAGCTGCGGCCCGATCACGACGCACTGGCCGCGGTGGCGCCGGATGGCGAATGGCTCTTGGCCGATCCGGTTGCGCCCGAGCCGCCGGACGACGATATCCTCGTGTTCCCGCGCGGCGCGGCGGCCGGCGAGTGCCTGCACCGCCTGTTCGAGCTCAGCCGCTTCACCGAGCCCGAGTCGTGGCCCAGGGCCGCGCTCGGCGCGCTGCACGACCGGCCGGTCGAGGCCGTGCCCGAGCTGGCCGCGCACCTGCCGGCGATGATGGTGCAGCTGGTCGACGATGTCGTGCACACCGAGCTCGTGCCGGGCATGCGGCTCGCCGATCTCGATCCCGCGAAGCGGCTCGACGAAATGGGTTTCCTGTTCCCGGCGCCCGCGCTCGACCTGATGGCGCTGCGCCGGCTGCTGGTCGCGCACGGCTACCCGGACGTTGCACTGGAGGCGGGCATGCTCGCCGGTTTCATCAAGGGTTTCATCGACATGATCGTCGAACACGACGGCCGCTTCTGGATCGTCGACTGGAAGTCGAACCATCTCGGCACGACGCCGGACGCCTATGGCCCGCGCGCGCTCGACGTCGCGATGGCCGATCACGCGTATCACCTGCAGGCGCTGCTCTATACGGTCGCGCTGCATCGCTACCTGCGCGGCCGGCTGCCCGACTATGACTACGACACGCATATCGCGGGCTACCTGTACCTGTTCGTGCGCGGTGTACGGCCCGGCTGGCGCAGCGGCGGCGAAGCGGCCGGCGTGCATGCGCGGCGGCCCGAGCGTGCGCTCGTCGACGCACTCGACCGGATGATGGAAGGGGGCCGCGCATGAACGTGAACGCGCAGGACGACACGCTCGAATTTACCGGTGGCCTCGTCGCACGGCTGCCCGAGCCCGCCGATTTCGGCATCGCGCTCGCGGAAGGGTTTGCGCGCCGCATCGGCGATCTGGCTCGTCGCGCCGGTGCGCCGGCCGCGGCCGCGCGCTGGGCGGCGCGTGCCGCGTTCGCGACGAGTCGCGCGACCGCGGGCGGCCACGTGTGCGTCGCGCTCGGCGCGCTCGCGCAGCGCTACGAAGCCCCGCTCGACGAAGTCCGTGCGGCGCTTGCCGCGAGCGGCGTGGTCGCGTTCGGCACGCTCGCACGCGGCGACGAGCGGCCGCTGATCGTCGACCGCCACGACCATCTGTACCTGTCGCGCTATTTCGACTACGAACGGCGGCTTGCCGATGCGCTCGTCGCGCAAGCCGGTGTGGCCGCGCCGGACGAAGGTCTCGCGCCCGACCGGTTGCGCGACAGCCTCGCGCGTTACTTCGGGCCGGCAACCGGCGAAGTCGACTGGCAGCGCGTCGCGGCGATCGTCGCGCTGACGGGCCGCGTGACGATCGTCAGCGGCGGCCCGGGCACGGGCAAGACGACGACCGTCGTCGGCGTGCTGGCCTGTCTGCTCGACGCGCATCCGGTGCTGCGCGTCGCGCTGGCCGCGCCGACCGGCAAGGCCGCGCAGCGGATGCAGGAAGCGCTGCATGCACGGGCCGGCGACCTGCCGCCCGAACTCGCGGCGCGCCTGCCGGATACGTCATACACGCTGCACCGGTTGCTCGGCGGCGGCGGGGCGGCCGGGTTCCGGCATCATCGCGACAATCCGCTGCCGTACGACCTGATCGTCGTCGACGAGGCGTCGATGATCGACGTCGCGCTCGCCGCGCATCTGCTCGATGCGCTCGCGCCGGGGGCGCGGCTCGTGCTGCTCGGCGACAAGGACCAACTCGCCGCGGTCGAGGCGGGTGCCGTGTTTGCAGAGTTGAGCGCGCGGCCGGCGTTTACCGCCGCGGCGCGCACGCGCATCGCGCAGGCGCTCGGCATCGACGAGGCGGCATTCGTCGCGGCGCTGCCGCTGCGGGACGACGCCGCGACCGCCGCCGCTCCCGCTGCGCATCCGGCTTCCGCCGCGGTGGAGGCGCCGGCGCCTGCCGCGGCCGCTACGCGCAAACCAGCGTCGCGACGGAAAGTCGACGTGCGACAGGCATCGCTTTTCGACGACGAATCGCAGGATGACGACAGTTCGCCGTCCAGCGTCGCGCCGCCGCCGGCCGCAGGTCCGGCGCTGACCGAAACCCGTGAGCCAGGTGAGGCTGGCGCGGCAGGCGACGCCCCCGCGTGGATCGAGGTCGACGAACTTGCGTGGCTCGACGCCGTCGAGCTGCCGCCGTTCGACGCGGGCGACGCGGCGCTTGCGTCGATCACATCGATATTGCCGGGCGAACCCGCCGCCGCGCCCGCCACGCCCGCACCTGCACCCGCACCCGCACCCGCACCCGCACCCGCACCCGCACCCGCACCCGCACCCGCACCCGCACCCGCACCCGCACCCGCACCCGCACCCGCACCCGCACCCGCACCCGCACACGCACCCGCACACGCACCGCTCGCCGACTGCGTGGTCTGGCTCGAACGCAATTACCGCTTCGGTCTCGATTCACCGATCGGGCGGCTGTCGCTCGCGATCCGCAGCGGCGACGTGCAGGCCGCGCTCGACGCGCTGCCCGCCGACGATTCGGCCGCCGCGTCATTCCACGACGATGCGGGCGAGTCGCTCGCGTCGTCGACGGTCGAGCGGCTCGCGCGGCGCTTCGGCGCTTACCTCGACGCGTTGCGCGACACGCTGGCCGCGCCGGCGCCCGATCCGTTGCCGCTGTTCGACGCGCTCAACCGGTTCCGGATCCTGTGCGCGACCCGCAGCGGCTTGCGCGGCGCGGAGCACGTCAATGCGCTCGTGGCCGCGCACGTGCGCCACGCGGCGCGGGTGCCGCTGGCGGTCGGCGCGCACTGGTTCACGGGGCGGCCGATCATGGTGACGCGCAACGACTATGCGCTCGGGCTGTTCAACGGCGATATCGGCATTGCGCTGCCCGACGCGCACGGCGTGCTGCGCGTGTGGTTCAGGCGCGCGGACGGCACCGCGCGCGCGGTGTCGCCGGCCGCGCTGCCGCCGCACGAAACCGCGTTCGCGCTGACGGTCCACAAGTCGCAGGGCTCGGAATTCGACGAAGCCGCGCTCGTGCTGCCGGCGTCGTTCGGCCGCGTGCTCACGCGCGAGCTCGTCTATACGGCCGTCACGCGTGCCCGCACGCGCGTGCAGGTGATCGGGCCGCGGCGCGTGCTCGCGCAGGCGGTCGCGACGCGTACGCAGCGCGATTCTGGGCTCGCGGCACGCGTCGACGAGGCGCTGGCACGGCGCCGCAAGGAGGCTGCGCGATGATGATCCGCTATACGCTCGATCCGGCCGAAGTCGAATGGACGGCCGTGCGCGCGCAGGGCGCGGGCGGGCAGAACGTGAACAAGGTGTCGAGCGCGATCCACCTGCGCTTCGATATCCGCGCGTCGTCGTTGCCGCCCGTCATCAAGGAGCGGCTCCTTGCACTGTCCGACCAGCGCATCACGCGTGACGGCATCGTCGTGATCAAGTCGCAGGAATATCGCACCCAGGAGAAGAATCGCGAAGCCGCGCTGGCGCGACTCGATGCGTTGATCAGCGGCGTTGCATTCACGCCGCGTGCGCGGGTCGCCACGCGGCCGACGCGTGCGTCGAAGGAGCGGCGGCTCGAGCACAAGTCGCGCCGCAGCGTGGTGAAGTCGGGAAGAGGGAAGGTGACCGACTGACGAGTGGATGAGCCGACGAGCGACGGGTGCGACAGCCGAACGCTCGCCGTCGTGCCGGCTAGCGCATCACGGTCCCGGCGCTGTCGAGCACGAAGTCGACGCAGAACACGACCAGCCGGTTCTGCGCGCGGATCGCGACGGCGGCCGTATAGCAGTCGCGGCCTTCCGTCAGCGAGAAGTGCGGGCCCATCAGCGCGACGCGTCCGGGCGCGGCGATCGCGCGCTGGAAATACGGGCGCCGCGACCAGTTGCTGTGGGTTTCCGGGAAGAGCGGCGAGAGGCGGGTGAAGCCCGCCTGGCCGTCGTCGGCGCGCGCGCCGATCGACGGCAGGAACTGCTCGCCGGTTTCGTCGGTGACGAACACGCGGCGCGCGGCCGGCACCGCGAACACGCGCTGCGCGGCGTCCTGCAGGTTGCCGCTTGCGGAAAACGCCGCCGCGCCGGACAGCACGAGCCGCTCGATCGCGTCGAAGCCGGGCTGCTCGGCGGCGACCGGTGCGTGCCGGCGCGCGATGAAGCGCTGCCACGCGGCGTCGAGCATCGCGGGTGCTGCCGCGCTGGCATGGGCGATCGATGCATCGGGCTGGCCGAACTGGAAACCCTGCACGAAATCGATGTCGGCTTCCATCAGCGCCTGCAGCGAGTCGTCGCTCTCGACGCCCTCGGCGAGCACCATCGCACCGGCCTGATGCAGCATCGACACGAGGTGATGCATGATCCTGCGATCGTCGGCCGAACCGGTCGAGCGGACGACGAGCGAGCGATCGAGCTTGACGATGTCGGGGCGCGCGCGCCACACGCGGTCGAAATTCGAGAATCCCGTGCCGAAGTCGTCGATCGCGATCAGGAAGTCGCGATGCTGGATCATGTCGATCGTGCGGGCGAGCGCGGCTTCGTCGCGCGACGGCTGTTCGACGACTTCCAGCACGATGCGGTTCGGCGGCAGCGCGAAATGGCGGCACAGCGCCTCGACGAATTCGCGCTGCACGAGGCCCGAGTCGAGCACGCGCGGGTTGACGTTCAGGAACAGCCAGCCGTCACCGATGCCCTGCGCGACGAAGTTGGCCGTGTGCAGGCAGCGCGCGAGCCGGTCGAGCAGCAGCGCGTCGGCGTCGGCGCGCGTCTTGTCGAACAGCGCGGCGGGCGAGATCAGGGCGCCGTTCGGATCGACGACGCGCAGCAGCGCTTCGTAGCCGACGACCCGCTTGTGCGTGATCGACAGCACGGGCTGGAACACGCTGCGCAACGTCGTAGTGCGATAGGTGGCGACCCAGCCGCCGGGCGTCGGCGTGAGGCGTTCGAGCAGGGAGTCGAGTGAGAGGTCGCGGGCGGGCTTCATGTCAACGGTGCCCGGGGCCAAGCGGCAGAACGACGGCGCGCCGCCACGCTGAAGCAGTCGCACGCGCCGGCGGACGCGAAAGGACATGGAACATCGAGGCCGCCTTCTGCGGGTAAGTGTCCGGAGTGTAACGGGAACGCGGCGGCTCGCGTATCAGGGAAACTCCAGACACACGCGGGAACGGAACTGCGGCCGGCGCCGCTCGCATGCGCGCCGCGCATGACCGCCGCGCAGCGTCGGGCGTCGCCGCCGCACATGACAATCCGGCAGCATGCCATGCGAGGCGAGGCGAGGCGAGGCGAGGCGGGAAATCCTGGCGGCCGGCAAGTAGTGAGCGGCGGTCGCCGTCAGACGAATGCCGTCGCGCCGCGGCACCATTCGCGGGCGCGGCGATCAACAGCCTGCGCCCGGTCGTCACGCATCACGGCCGGAACGATGGCGGCGCGTGCACCCGAATGTATCGTCAGGTCGCTTCGCCGCTGCGCGGCCGGATCCCGGGAATCCGCTTGATCGCGCCGGTCGCGAGCGCGGTGCCGACGAGCACGATCGCGCAGCCTTCGATCATCACGGCCGATACGTGTTCGCCGAGGAACAGCGCGCCCCACAGCAGGCCGAACACGGGGATCACGAACGTCACGGTAATCGCTCGCGCGGGGCCGATGTGCGCGATCAGGTGGAAGAAGATGAAATACGCGATGCCGGTGCAGGCGACGCCCAGCGCGAGCACCGAGCCCCATGCGTGCGCGCTGACCGGCGCGGCCGGCCAGGTGGCGATCGCGAACGGCAGCAGCAGGAGGGTCGAGCCGATCATGCTGCCGGTCGCGTTGACGAGCGGATCGACGCCGGTCAACTTGCGCTTCGTGTAGTTGGCCGCGATGCCATACAGCAGCGTCGCACCGAGCGCCGCGGCGGCGGCGAGCGCGGTCGCGGCGGCGCCCGTTTCGCCGTGCGCATTCGCGATCTGGTTCCACACGAGCGTGAGCACGCCGGCGAAACCGATCACGAGGCCGAGCGCGCGCGGCAGCGACAGCTTGTCCTTCAGCCACAGGTAGGCCACGAGCGCGCCCCACAGCGGCGTCGTCGCGTTGATCACCGACGTCACGCCGGCCGACAGCGTCAGTTCGGCGAACGCGAACAGGCAGAACGGAATGCCCGAGTTCAGTGCGCCGACGACGAACAATGGCCACGCATGACGGCGCAGCCGGGCGCCGAGATCGGTGGGTTTGAAGCGCGTCAGCGCGAAGCCGGCGAGAAACAGCGCGCCGATGCCCACCCGCAACGCCATCAGCGGCGCGACGCCGAAATCGACCACGCCGACTCGGATGAACAGGAAGGACGCGCCCCACAGGGCGGCGAGCACGGTCAGCAGGAGAGCGTTCTTGGGTGACATCGATCGGCGAGGGCGGGGACGGGATGCGAGGAATCTTACACCGCGTTACCGCCCCGTCGTTTCACGATCGGATGAAACGACAAGAAACGGCCATTCCGCCGGTTTGCCGCCGGCCGGCGGCCGCGCCGCCACGTGCGGCGCGGCCGATCAGGTCAGTGATGACGCCAGCCGCCGCGTCCGCCGAAGCCGAAATTGAGCGACAGCGCCGGGCCCCAATAACCGCCCCATGCGGGCGCATAGGCCGGCGCCGGATAGTAGTAGGCGGGGGCCGGATCGACATACACGGGCGCGGGCTGTACCGGCACCGGCGCCGCCGTGTAATAGCCGCCCGGATAGTAACCGTACGGGTAATAGCAGCCGGCAAGCGTCGTGCAGGCAAGCGCCGTGGCGACGAGGGTCCTGTTCATGATGTGTCTCCGGCGGAGCCGGCTATCGGCAGATGCTTGAAGCTTAGGCCGAGTCCCGATGACACGGTATGAGAAACGGTAACCGATCATTTCCGGGGGGCGGCCGCGCCAGTTGCGGCGCGACAGACGAAAACGGCGCTTCCGCCCCGCGGAAACGCCGTTGAACCGCCCGGCCCGCCGCTGGGCGACGACGCCCGGCCGGCCGATGTCGGACTGCTTACTTGCCGACCTGGTTACCGATGATGCCGCCGGCCGCCGCGCCGCCCAGCGTCGACAGCGCGTTGCCGCCGATCGCCGCGCCGGCGACGCCGCCGACGCCCGCACCGATTGCCGTATCACGCTGGCGTCGCGACATCGAATCGCAGGCCGACAGGCTGGCCACTGTCGCGACGAGGAGAGCGTATACCCCAAAACGCCGAATCGAATTCATGATCGTTGTCCTTGTGGTAGTGAACGGAAGGCGCACGACCGGCTGGCGGCCGTGCATGTCCCCAATCTACGCGCCGTCCCGCGCTGCTGCTGTAAGGACTTGTTAAGGCTCGCGCGGTTTCGTAATCAATTGTTTCGCATGGACCGGCAGGCACGCGACATGCGCAAAAAAGCCCGCTCGAAAGCGGGCTTCGTGCCTGGCGAGACGATCCGGCGGGGAGCGCCGGACCGCGCATTCGCTTACTGGCGATGATAGATTTCGGCGCCGGTCTTGACGAACTCGACCGCCTTCACTTCCATCCCCTTCTTCAGCGCCTCGGTTTCCGACACGCCCTGCTGCGCCGCGAACTCGCGCACGTCCTGCGTGATCTTCATCGAGCAGAAGTGCGGGCCGCACATCGAGCAGAAGTGCGCGACCTTCGCGGAATCCTTCGGCAGCGTTTCGTCGTGGAACTCGCGCGCCTTGTCCGGATCGAGGCCGATGTTGAACTGGTCTTCCCAGCGGAACTCGAAGCGCGCCTTCGACAGCGCGTTGTCGCGCACCTGCGCGCCCGGGTGGCCCTTTGCGAGATCGGCGGCGTGCGCGGCGAGCTTGTACGTGATGATGCCTTCCTTCACGTCGTCCTTGTTCGGCAGGCCCAGGTGCTCCTTCGGCGTCACGTAGCAGAGCATCGCGGTGCCGAACCAGCCGATCATCGCGGCGCCGATGCCGGACGTGATGTGGTCGTAGCCCGGTGCGATGTCGGTGGTCAGCGGCCCGAGCGTGTAGAACGGCGCTTCCTTGCACCAGTCGAGCTGGAGATCCATGTTCTCCTTGATCAGCTGCATCGGCACGTGGCCGGGGCCTTCGATCATCACCTGCACGTCGTGCTTCCACGCGATCTGCGTGAGCTCGCCGAGCGTCTTCAGTTCGCCGAGCTGCGCTTCGTCGTTCGCGTCGTAGATCGAGCCGGGGCGCAGGCCGTCGCCGAGCGAGAAGCTCACGTCGTACGCCTTCATGATCTCGCAGATCTCTTCGAAGTGTTCGTACAGGAAGCTTTCCTTGTGATGCGCGAGGCACCACTTCGCCATGATCGAGCCGCCGCGCGACACGATGCCGGTCATCCGGTTCGCGGTGAGCGGCACATATTGCAGGCGCACGCCCGCATGGATCGTGAAGTAGTCGACGCCTTGCTCGGCCTGTTCGATCAGCGTGTCGCGGAAGATTTCCCAGGTGAGATCCTCGGCCTTGCCGTTGACCTTTTCCAGCGCCTGGTAGATCGGCACCGTGCCGATCGGCACCGGGCTGTTGCGGATGATCCACTCGCGCGTTTCATGGATGTGCTTGCCGGTCGACAGGTCCATCACCGTGTCGCCGCCCCAGCGGATCGCCCACGTCATCTTGTCGACTTCCTCGCCGATCGACGACGTGACGGCCGAGTTGCCGATGTTCGCGTTGATCTTCACGAGGAAGTTGCGGCCGATGATCATCGGCTCGGATTCCGGGTGGTTGATGTTCGCGGGGATGATCGCGCGGCCGCACGCCACTTCCGAGCGCACGAATTCCGGCGTGATCTCGGCCGGTGCGTTCGCGCCGAAGGCCGCTGCGCCGAACGCCTGGCCCGGGTGCTGGCGGCCCATCATCGCGGCGAGCTTCGCACCGTTCGGGCCGCTCGCCTTCAGGCTCTCGAGGTACTCGGCGCGGCGCTGGTTCTCGCGGATCGCGATGTATTCCATTTCCGGCGTGATGATGCCCTGGCGCGCGTAGTGCATCTGCGTGACGTTCTTGCCGGCCTGGGCACGGCGCGGGTTGCGGTGCAGGCCCGGGAACCGCAGGTCGGCGGTGGCCGGGTCGGCCGCGCGCTCGAGGCCGTACTGGCTCGACAGGCCGCCGAGCACTTCGGTGTCGCCGCGTGCCTCGATCCAGCCCTGACGCAGCGCGGCCAGGCCCGCGCGGATGTCGATCTTCGCGTCCGGATCGGTGTAGGGGCCCGATGTGTCGTACACGTAAATCGGCGGATTCTTTTCGCCGCCGAAGCCGGTCGGCGTGTCGGCCTGCGTGATTTCACGCATCGGCACGCGGATGTCGGGCTGGGAGCCGGTGACATAGACCTTGCGGGAATTCGGCAGCGGGGCGACGGCCGCGGCATCGACATGAGCGTCGGCGGACAGAAACTTCGGATTGGCGTTCATGCAATCTCCTGTGTGAGCGCCGGACAGGCGCTTCGGCGCTTGCCCGGAGCCCTTGACGTATGTGGGGCTCGAGCTAAGCAGGAGACGAGGCTTGGTGAGGCGGCGGATTTCGTCAGAAGGATGGCGGCGAAATCCGTACGCTTCCCTGCGCTGGCATTATCCAGATCAGGTTCAAAGGGTATTTCTCACCCGCAATGCCGGCTGTTTGACCGGGCGCATTGCAGGACCCCCGCGTTAGCAGGGCACACGATACACTGGCTTGGCGGCGGTTTCAACCGGGAGAGGATCGGCTGCCTCGGTGCGGCCGCAGCATGGCGGGCGGCACGGTGGCCCGTCGAAATGGCAGCGCGTGTCGCCGCCGCATGGCCTCCCGGCTGGGCCGGCCACGCAATGCGGTGCAGCATGACGCGCTTTCGCGCAACTTCAAAAAAAATTTTCGCAGCGGCTGTCATTTCCCGCGACGTCGTCCGTCTATTCGGCTCCTTAAACCCATGTTGTTTTGGAGAGATGTCATGAAAAAAGTACTGATTGCCGCTTGCGTCGCCGCTTTCGCCACGATCGCCACGGGCGCGTATGCGCAGAACGATGCGATGTCGCAGCCGGGCTCGTCGATGTCGAAGGACGCGATGGGCCACGACGCGATGGCCAAGGATGCAATGGGCCATGACGCGATGAAGAAGGACGGCATGAAGAAGCATGCGATGAAGAAAGACGCGATGAAGAAGGACGCGATGTCGCACGACGAGATGGGCAAGCCGTCGGGCGACAAGATGGCGCCGTCGAACTGACGAAAGGCGGACGCGGCGCGGCCGGCGCGTGCGTCGCACGGCGGCCGCCCGCATCGCGTCCCGTCCCGTTGACTCATTCCGGGAGTCTTCATCATGCAAACCGTTCCCGCCACCGGGCGCGCGGCCGCCACGCCGCCCGCGCGCCCGATCCATCCGCTGTGGGTGCGCGCGAGCCACTGGCTCAACGCGCTCGCGGCGATCCTGATGGTGCTGTCCGGCTGGCGCATCTACGACGCGTCGCCGATCTATCCGCCGTTCACGTTCCCGCACGGGATCACGATCGGCGGCTGGCTCGGCGGCGCGCTGCAATGGCATTTCGCGGCGATGTGGCTGCTCGTCTTCAACGGACTGTTCTACCTGACGATGTCGATCGCGACGGGGCGCCTCGCGCGCAAGATGCTGCCCGTCACGCCGGCGTCGATCTGGCGCGACATCCGTGCCGCGCTGGGCGGGCGGCTGTCGCACGCCGACCTGAGCGTCTACAACGCGGTGCAGCGCGCCGCCTACCTGACCGCGATTGTCGATCTCGTCGTGCTGGTGCTGTCGGGGCTCACGATCTGGAAATCCGTGCAATTCCCGCTGCTGCGCGAATTGTTCGGCGGCTACGACAACGCGCGAGTCGTGCACTTCTGGGCGATGTCGCTGCTCGTCGCATTCATTGCCGTTCACGTCGCGATGGCGCTGCTGGTGCCGCGCTCGCTGCTCGCGATGCTGCGCGGGCGCTGACCCGTCAACCTCGGGTGAAGGAAATCATCATGTCGGAATCCGAAACCAAGCGCGACGGTTCGCGCTGGACGCTCGACCGGAAGTCGCTCGAACTCGACGTGCGCCGCGAGCTCGAGATGCCGTCGCGGCGGCTGTTCAACCGGCGCGTGCTGACGCTCGGCGGGCTGACGATGCTGACCGGCTGCACGCTGAAGGACGACGCGTCGGTCAACACGTTCCTCGAGACGGTGTCGCGCATGAACGACCGCGTGCAGGCCTGGCTGTTCAGCGGCGAGCGGCTCGCGCCGACCTACACCGAAGCCGACATCACGCGACCGTTCCCGTTCAACGCGTACTACGGGATCGACGACGTGCCGCACGTCGACGCGTCGACGTATCGGCTCGTGCTGTCCGGCCGCGTGACGGGCAAGCGCGTGTGGACGCTCGACGAACTGTATGCGCTGCCGCACGCGGAACAGATCACGCGGCATATCTGCGTGGAAGGGTGGAGTGCGATCGGCCGCTGGGGCGGTACGCCGTTCGGCGCGTTTCTCGCCCGCGCCGGCGCCGACACGCGGGCGAAGTACGTCGGCTTCAAGTGCGCGGACGATTACTACGAAAGCATCGACATGCCGACCGCGCTGCATCCGCAGACGCTGCTCGCGTTCGACTACGACGGCCAGCGGCTGCCGCCGGAGTTCGGTTTCCCGATGAAGCTGCGGATGCCGACCAAGCTCGGCTACAAGAATCCGAAGCACATCATGGAGATCTTCGTGACCGATACGTTTCCGGGCGGCTACTGGGTCGACCAGGGGTACAACTGGTTCGGCGGATCGTGAGCGGTGCGGTGCGGTTGGCGGCGGGAGGTGGCGGCGCATGCGCGTGCCGCGATGCGTCGGGCATCGCGGCATCGCACGTGACGCGTCACGCGGATTCGCGCACCTGGAGGTCGACGCGCAGGCCGACGGCCGCCGCCATGTTCACGAGCGCGTCGAGCCCGAACAGGTTGATCTTGCCGCGCATCAGGTCGGAGACGCGCGGCTGCGTGACGCCCAGTTGTTCCGCAGCCTGGGCCTGACTGAGCTCGAGCTGCGCGATGCGCTGCTTGAGCGCGATCATCAGTTCGGATCGCAGCTTCATGTTCTCGGCTTCAGCCGGCTGGCCCTCGATTGCGTCCCAGACGCTTGAATGACGGTCGTTGGTCATCGTTTCCTCTCCATCGTCAGCACGCGATAGCGCCGGGCGGCCAGTTCGATATCGGCCCTGGTCGTGCGCGCCGCTTGCTTCCGGAAGCGGTGCAGCACGTAGACGGCGTCGGCGAATGTCGCGACGTAAATGATCCGGAACGCGCCGCTCGCATCGCGCAGGCGAATTTCCCGCACGCCGATGCCGACGGTGCGCATCGGCTTCCAGTCGTCGGGCGCGAACCCGCGTTGTACCTGGTCGATCTGGTGGCCGGCTTCGCGTCGTGCGGGCAGCGGAAAGCCGCGAAGATCCGCTAGCGCGCTGCCGACGAAGACAACAGGCTTCGTCGGGAGAATGGTTGGATTATACAAAATTTTGTATGGGCGGTACGGGTGTCGAAGGAAGGTCGTCCAGCGCATGACGCGCGTGAGCCGACCGTCACGATAAGGGGGAAGCGCGGGCCGGCGTGCAGGACTGGCCGTTCGGCCGATGGCTGACTCGATCGCGACGGATGGCGTGGATGGCGGGGCGGATTGACACCCTGGCAACGCACGCGTGTCGCATATCCGGCCCCCGATTTCACCCGCCCACCGGTCGGGAAATGTCGCGCGGAAACATCATTCGCGATCCTTTCAGACTGGTCCGACGATGCTTTCGAATCCTTGATGCCATAATGCCGAGCGTGCGCAGCCGAAACGGTTGCGCGCGTTTTTTTTGTCCCTCTGCCGCCGCTTGCCGGTTCTCTTTCGTCGCCGTTCGCACTGCCATGTCGTTCCGCACGTTCGCTCTGCCTTCCCGGTCCCGCCAGGGCCGTTTGCCGGCATCGCCGGCGCCTTTCAGCGGAGCACGCGGCGTGACGTGCGGGCAGGCTGCTCGATGACGCCGCTCGACCGCCTCCTCGATTTCTTCGCCCGCTTCTCGTTCCGGATCCGCCTGCCGCAAAGCCGCGGCGGCCGCGTCGCGCTGGCGCTCGTCTTCATCTATTTCGTCTGGGGTTCGACCTACAGCGGCCTGCATTTCGCGCTGCAGTCGTTCCCGCCGCTGCTGCTGTCGGGGCTGCGCAACCTGCTCGGCGGGATCGGCCTGTTCATCTTCGCGCTGCGGCGCAAGCCCGAATGGCCGACGCTGCTCGAAATCCGCAATGCGGGGATCGTCGGCACGATGCTCGTCGCGCTGTCGTCCGGCACGATCGCGCTCGGGATCAGTCTGGTCAGCAGCGGTTCGGCCGCGGTGATGGTGGCCACGGTGCCGCTGTTCGCGACCGTGATCGCCGCAGTTGCCGGGCGGCCGGTCACGAAAGGCGAGTGGTCGGCCGTGGCGCTCGGGATGGTCGGCATCGTCGTGCTGAACTCGGGCGGCGCGGCCGCGCACAATTCGGCGCTCGGCACGATCTGCGTGCTGGCCGGCGCCCTGTTCTGGGCCGGTGGCGCGCATCTCGCGACGCGGCTCAAGCTGCCGTCCGACCTGTTCCTGTCCACGTCGCTGCAGATCGGCCTCGGCGGCATGATCTCGACGCTCGTCGCGTGGCTGGTCGGTGAGCGCGTCGAGCACCTGATGGTGGGGCCGGTGTTCGCGTTCCTGTACCTGATGGTGTTCTGCACGATGGCCGCGTACGTCGCGTACGGCTACCTGATCCGCCACACGAGCCCGATCATCGCGAGCAGCTGCATGTACGTGAACCCGATCGTCGCGGTCGCGCTCGGTGCGCTGCTGCTTGGCGAGCCGGTGACGATGGCGACGGTGGTCGCGACCGTCGCGATCCTCGGCAGCGTCGGGCTGTCGTTCGTATTCGATCCGGCGCGCCGGCCCGCGGCGCGCGCGGCGGCTGCCAGCTCGGCGGCCGTGGCGGCTGCGTCGACGGCGGAGGCTGCAGCGGCGCCCGAACAGATCGCGGTGCCGGAGGCGGCGCCGATCCTGGCGCCTTCCGCCGTTCCGCTGGCCGTGCCGACGCCGGCTGCCGTGATGGATCCTGCCGCGGTCATTGAACCGGCACCGGCGTTCGCCACGCCGCCCATCGCCGAACCGGCACCGGCGTTCGCTCCATCACCCGCCGCCGAACCGGCCGCACCCCGCGCCGACGCGTGACGCGTGACGTGGCCGGTCGCGCTCAGTCGCGCCGGCCGCCGCGATGGTGGAACCATCCCCCGAGCGCGGTGAACACCAGCCCGGTTGCACACATGCCGATCCAGCCGAACGCGTGCCATGCGGCGACGCCGGCCGACGAGCCGAGTGCGCCGCCGATGAAATAGCACACCATGTACACCGTGTTGACGCGGCTGCGCGCCTCGGGCTTCAGCGCATAGATGCGCGACTGGTTCGAGATCTGCGCGGCCTGCACGCCGACGTCCAGCACGATCACGCCGATCACGAGCCCGACGAGGCTCGAGCCCGACAGCGCGAAGATCACGAACGAGAGCGCGAGCAGCGCGATCGCGAGCGAGATGATCGCGCGCGGGCCGCGCTTGTCCGCGAAGCGGCCCGCGTACGGTGCCGCGAGCGCACCCGCCGCGCCGACGATCCCGAACAGGCCGGCGGCCTGCGGGCCGAGATGGAACGGCGCGCCGGCGAGCAGCAGCGTCAGCACGGGCCAGAACGCGCTGAATGCCGCGAACAGCGCGGCACCCGTCAGCGATGCCTCGCGCAGCCCGCGCAATTCGATCGCCAGATGCCACATCGAGCCGAGCAGCTTGCCGTACGACAGCGTCGACGTCGGCGAGCTGCGCGGCAGCCGCAGCACGATCACGGCGGCGAGCGCGACGAGCGCCGCGACCGACGCGGCGAACACCGCGCGCCAGCCGAAATACTCGGCGACGAAGCCGGCGGCCGTCCGCGCGAGCAGGATGCCGAGCAGCAGGCCGCTCATCACGGTGCCGACTGCATGCCCGCGTTCGGCGGGCGGCGCGATCTCGGCGGCGAACGGCACGGCCTGTTGCGCGATGGTCGCGAGTACGCCGATCGCGAGGCTCGCGACGGCAAGCACGGCCAGCGACGGCGCGGTGGCCGCGACGATCAGCGCGACCGACAGGCCGGCGATCTGCATCAGGATCAGCCCGCGGCGGTCGAAGCGGTCGCCGAGCGGCGCGAGCAGGAACATGCCGGCCGCATAGCCGAGCTGCGTCGCGGTCGGCACCGCGCCGATCCACGAAGCGCCGTCGGGAAACGCCGAGCGGAAGCTGTCGAGCAGCGGCTGGTTGTAGTAGATGTTCGCGACGGACACCCCCGCGATCGTCGCGAGCAGCAACAGCAGGCTGCGCGAATAGTGAGGCGAGGCGGCGTCGGTCGGACGGTCGGTGGGGGCGGTGGACATGGCTGCGCGAACGGAAGTGGGGCGGCGCAGCGCGCGGCGCACGCGTCGGGTGCGCAGGCGGGCGGGGCGCCGTCGAGGCTGCCGATCATACCGGAGCGACGGGAATCCTGCCGGACGGGGGCAGATCGGCCAAACCGGCCAAATCTGTGTAACCGGCCGGTCGCTGCCCGTCATCGTGCGTGCGTCAACCCGTCAGTCGACCAGCTCACCCGTCGGTTCATAGAACGGATACGGCCCGGCCCCTTCGTCGACATACACGTGATGTGACGTCATCCCCGCATCGGGCACATAGTGATGGACCGCGAACGCCGGCGGTTCGAGCCGGAACGCGGAAGGCCCGTCGGGCCGCAGGTCGAATGCGACCTGATGCGCGGGCGACGGCACCGCGGCGGCGAGCGTGCCGCCGAAGCGCGTGAACATCGTGCGATGCACGTGGCCGCACAGCACGCGCTCGACGTTCGGATGGCCGCGCAGCAGCGCGTCGAGTTTCGCGGAGGCGGCCGGCGCGAGGCGCAGCTTGTCCATGTGGCCGATTCCCGACGCGAACGGCGGGTGATGCAGCGCGACGATCACCGGGCGGTCGCGCGCCGCGTCGAGTTGCGCGGCGAGCCAGGCGAGCCGTGCGTCACACAGGTCGCCGTAGCTTGCGCCCGGCACCTGCGAATCGAGCGCGAGCACGCGCACCGCGCCGATGTCGAGCGTGTATTGCACGAATTCGCCCGCCTGCAGCTCGGCGCGATCGGCGAACGCGCGGCGCAGCCCGGCGCGGTCGTCGTGATTGCCGATCATCAGGTAGTACGGAATCTCGAGCGCGGCGAGCAGCCCGCGCAGGTTGCCGTACTCCTCGTCGTGGCCGAAATCGGTCAGGTCGCCGGTGACGAGCACCGCATCCGGGCGCGGCACGAGCGCGTTCAGTTTTTCGATGCAGCGCGTGAGCGCGGCCGCGGTGTCGACGCGCCGGTACGCGAGCTGTCCCGGACGCTTGATGTGGAGATCGCTGATTTGAGCAAGCAGCATCGTCGTTCCTCGGAATTGTCTGATTGTTGTCACGGCGTCGTGCGCCGCGGTGGGGTGCTGCATGAATGATGCCGGAAGGACGGATCAGGCGCCGAGCGCGATCAGGCCTTCGGGCGCGACCGTGAGGCCGACCGCCGTGCCGCGTGCGAGTGCGATGCGGCCCGGCACGTCGATCACGAGCGCGTCGGGGGCCGCGTGCTCGATCGTGAGCCGCGTGCGCTCGCCGAGGAACGCGCATGCACTCACGACGCCGCGCAACGGCGCATGCGCGGGATCGGCCAGTTGCGCATCCTCGGGGCGGAAGAACCACTCGTCGGCGGCGTGCGGCGTCGCGATCGCGCCGCCCGTGGTCACCAGCGTGCCGTCACGCCATTGCCCGGCGAGCCGGTTCAGCGTGCCGATGAACTGCGCGACCGTGCGGTTGGCCGGGTGGTAGTAGATGTCGCGCGGCGTGCCGATCTGCTCGATGCGGCCCGCGCCCATCACGACGATGCGGTCGCCGAGCTCCATCGCTTCGGCCTGGTCGTGCGTCACGTAGACCGTCGTCACGCCGAGTTCGCGCAGCAGCGCATTCATCTCGCGACGCAGCGTGTCGCGCAGCTTTGCGTCGAGCGCGGTCAGCGGCTCGTCGAGCAGCAGCACGCGCGGTCGCACCGCCAGTGCGCGGGCCAGTGCGACGCGCTGGCGCTGGCCGCCCGACAGCTGGTCGATCGGCTTGTCCGCATGCGCGTCGAGCCGCATCATCGCGAGCAGCTCGTCGACGCGCTCGCGCAGCGCGCGTGGCTCGGTCTTGCGGATCTTCAGCCCGTAGCCGACGTTGCCGCGCACCGTCAGGTTCGGAAACAGCGCGTAGTTCTGGAACACCATGCCGACCTGCCGGCGCTCGATCGGCAGCGCGGTCACGTCGTCATGGCCGAATGCGATCGTGCCGCCGGCGTCCGGCGTGTCGAGGCCCGCGATCAGGCGCAGCGTCGTGGTCTTGCCGCAGCCGGACGGCCCGAGCAGCACGAGCGTTTCGCCCGCGCCGATCGACAGGTCGAGCGGCTCGAGCACGCGCGTGCCGCGGAACGTCTTCGCGCAGCGGGTGAGGGTGATGGGAGTGGAATCGAGTTTCATGTCTGCAAGAAATTCAGCGCGGGCGCTTCTTGAGTGCCCGCGTGCCGGACGGATCGACGCCGAGCCACTGCATCGCGACGAGCAGCGGCAGTGTCATCAGCAGGAACAGGATCGTGTACGCGCTGCCGACTTCGAGGCGCAGCGACGCATACGTGTCGGCGAGCCCGACCGGCAGCGTCTTGGTGTCGGGCGTGTGCAGCATCCACGTGAGGTTGAATTCGCCGATCGACAGCGTGAGCACCGCGAGCGCACCCGCGACGATGCCGGGGCGCAGGTTCGGCAGCACGATCGTGACGAAGCGCGTGACGAACGACGCACCCAGGCTGGCCGCGCCTTCCTCGAGCGTGCGCAGGTCGGCGCCGGCCGCGACGGCCGCCACCGCGCGCACCATGAACGGCAGCGTGAACACGACGTGGCCGACGACGATGAACCACAGGCTCATCCGGAACGCGGTGAAGCCGCCATACACGACCAGCAGCGCGAGCGCCGATGCAAGGCCGGGCAGCGCGACCGGCAGCACGAGCGCCTCCTCGATCGCGCGCGCGGCGCGGCTCTTGCTGCGCGCGAGCGCGTAGCCGGCCGGCACGCCGATCGCGAGCACGATCGCGAGCGTCGCGAACGCGACGTAAAGCGACAGCGCGACCGAGCCGTGATACTGCTGCCACACCTGTTCGAGCCAGCGCAGCGTGAGGCCGCTCGACAGGCCGCGGAAATAGTTGACGGTGAGGCCCGCGAGCACCGACATCACGACGGGCACGATCAGGAACGCGCAGAGCAGCAGCGTGACGCCCCATTGCAGCGCGGCGATCGCGCGCGCGCCGGTGACGCGCGGCGCGCGGCGGGCGACGCCGTTCGCCTGCGCGGGAGCGGGAGCCGGGGCCGGCGACGGCGCGGAAGAGCCGGAAAGCGATTGCATGCAGGAATCCTCAGGCCGCGGCGGCGGCGGTGTGGCCGGTGAAGCGGCGCGCGAGTGCGAGCACGGCCCAGGTGACGATGCCGAGCACGATCGACAGGCCGGCCGCCGTCGCGATGTTCGCGTTCAGCGTGAACTCGGTATAGATCGTCATCGGCAGCACGTTCAGGTCGGTGGCGAGCGTGAACGCGGTACCGAACGCGCCCATCGCGGTCGCGAAGCAGATCGCGCCGGCCGCGATCAGCCCCGGCGCGAGCGCGGGCAGCACGATGTCGACGAAGATGCGCCACGGCGATGCGCCGAGCGAACGCGCGGCTTCCTCGAGCGACGCGTCGAGCTTGGACGCCGCCGCGATCACGGTGACGATCACGCGCGGAATCGAGAAGTACAGGTAGCCGATGAACAGCCCGGCGACTGAGTACGCGAACACCCACTTGTCACCGGTGAGCTTCGCGGACAGCATGCCGATCAACCCCTGCCGGCCGGCGAGCATGATCACCATGAAGCCGACGACGACGCCCGGGAACGCGAGCGGAAACGTGAGCAGCGCGAGCAGCACGCGCTTGCCCGCGAATTCGCGGCGTGCGAGCAGGAGGCCCGAGATCGTCGACAGCGCGAGTGTCGCGAGCGTGACGCCCGCGGACAGCGCGATGGTCTCGCCGAGGCTCTTCATGTAGCGCGCATTGCCGAGCAGCGCCGCGTAGTGCGGGAAGAACGCGCCGTCGGCGGACACCTGCACGAGTGCCGCCATCGGCAGCAGCCAGAACGCGGCGAACACCGCAAGCGCCGGCGCGACGAGCGCGACGCGCCAGCGCAGCGGGAAAGTCAGGTCAAGCATCGATGAGGTCCGGCCGCTTACTGCATGACTTGCAGGTATTGCTGGCCGAATGCCTGCTGGCCGGCTGCCATCTTGCCGAAGTCGACCGGTTTCGCACGCGCATATTCGCTCGCCGGCAGGAACTTCGATGCGATGTCGGCGCCGAGCGTCTGCGCGCGCACCGGGCGCAGGTACGCGTTGGCCCACAGCTTCTGGCCTTCGTCGGACAACACGAAGTCGAGCACCTTCTTGCCGTTCGCGTCGTGCGGGGCGCCCTTCACGAGACTCATCACGTACGGCACGGCGATCGTGCCTTCCTTCGGAATCACGAACTCGACGTTCGCGCTGTCCTTGTACTTCGCGCGATACGCGTCGAAGTCGTAGTCGAGCAGGATCGGAATTTCACCCGACAGCACGCGCGCGTATGCGGTCTGCTTCGGCACGATCGGTGCGTTCGTCTTCAGCTTCCTGAACCAGTCGAGCGCCGGCTTGAAATTGTCGAGGCTGCCGCCGAGCGCCTGGTTCACGGCCACCGCGCCCGCATAGCCGACGAACGCACTCGACGGGTCGAGATAGCCGACCATGCCCTTGTATTCCGGCTTCAGCAGATCGGCCCACGAGCGCGGCACCGGCTTGCCGTCGAGCGCGTCCTTGTTCACGAAGAAGCCGAGCGTGCCCGAATGGATCGCGAACCAGTAGCCTTGCGGGTCCTTCAGGTTCGCGGGGATGTCGTTCCAGTGCGTGGGCTTGTACGGCGCGATCACGCCCTTGTCTTTCGCCTGGAACGCCGACGACACGCCGAGGTAGACGACGTCGGCGACCGGGCTCTTCTGCTCGGCGATCAGCTGCGCGATCGACTGGCCCGAGTTCTTGTTGTCGAACGGCACGCGGATGCCGGTCTTCTGCTTGATCGCCGCGATCTGCGCGGCCCAGTCGGCCCATTCGGGCGGGCAGTTGTAGCAGATCGCCGTTTCGTCGGCGTGGGCGGCGGGCGCGCCGGCGAGGAGCGCGGCGCAGGCGACGGGCGCTGCGAGCGCGCGCAGCAGCGAGGTCAGGCGAAAGGACACGGTAGGTCTCCGGGC
Organism: Burkholderia sp. AU31652; assembly: GCF_002223155.1. Classification (NCBI taxonomy): domain Bacteria; kingdom Pseudomonadati; phylum Pseudomonadota; class Betaproteobacteria; order Burkholderiales; family Burkholderiaceae; genus Burkholderia; species Burkholderia sp. AU31652. The sequence goes on from NZ_NKFG01000003.1 coordinate 779,970, forward strand.
GAGGGTGAGGCGCTGGGGTGGCGTGGTGGTGTACAGGGTGCGCGGCGCGGGTTCAGGCCTTGCGCAATTGCAGGTCGGTGGCCGGCGGCGCCACGGTTGCGCCGTCGCGCACTACGTGCGGCAGGATCAGCGACGTGCGTTCGATCGCTGCGCCGCCGATGCATTCGACGAGGCGCTGCCATGCGTGGCGGCCGATGTCGCGGTTCGGCGTCGCGACGCTCGCGAGCGGCGGTGCGAGCAGTTCGCCGAGCGCGATCCCGTCGAAGCCGAGCACCGACAGGTCGTCGGGAATCGAGAAGCCCGCGCGGCGCAGGCCGCGCATCACGACCATCGCGAGCAGGTCGTTGCTGCAGAAGAGCGCGGTCGGGCGCGTCGCGTGCGCGGTGAGATGCGCGAGCACCGCGTCGGGCAACTCGGGCGCGTTGAAGTCGACTTCGACCGGCGGCAGCGTGGCGACGCCGATTTCCTCGAGGGCCTGCGCATAGCCGAGATGACGCTGGCGTGCGCGATCCGACGCGGCGAGCGAGCCGGCCAGCATCAGCACGCGGCGGTGGCCGCGCGCGGTCAGCAGCCGCACGCCGTCATACGCGGCACGGCGGTTGTCGACCGACACCGACGGGCGACGCTGCGTGTCGTTGTGCATCAGCACGTAGTGCGGGCCGTCGTGGTCGAGCATGTCGAGCAGCGGGTGGGTATCCGCATCGGCGACGGTGAGGATCAGCCCTTCGACGCGCTGCTCGCGCAGCGTCTCGATCGCGTGACGCTCGCGCGCCGCGTCGTATTCGGTCGTCATCAGGATCAGCTTGAAGCCGGCCGCGGTCGCGAGTTCGTCGATGCCTTGCAGGCAGTCGGCGAACACGGGGTTCGACAACGTCGGCACGACGACGCCGACGAGGCGCGTGCGCTCGCCGCGCAGTTGCCGGCCGAGCGGGCTCGGGCGGAACTGCAGCGTATCGATCGCGGTGCGGATCGTTTGCAGCGTGGCGGGGCTGACGGTATGCGGGGCGTTGATCGCGCGCGAGACGGTGGCGATCGAGAAGCCCGCGAGGGCAGCGACGTCCTTGATGGTCGAGGTCATGAAAGCTTGCGATGTAAACGTTTTCGGCCGGGAAATTATCGAAAACGTTTGTGACTTCGCGATGACTTAGGCGACGCTTGTTTCGCAAAAAGCACGACACAAACGTCTGACGGATAGGGCCGTCGGACGACGCGGATTCGATTGTATCGGGGATGCTGCGGCGCGGGAGGAAATCGTTGGCGGCGGTGTGGCGGCGTCGACGACAAAGGATGAATCCGTGGGGGCGTGATGCGGCGGCGCGGAATAAGGGAACGCATGGGCAAGCAATGGTAGAATCGCGTCCGCCCTCTTGCCGGGGTGATGAAATTGGTAAACATAGCGGACTTAAACGATTGAGTGCCCGGTCGGAAACGGTCGGTGCAGAACCCTTCAAATTCGGCGAAACCCCTGATGCGCGCATCGAGGCAACGCCGAGCCAAGCCTCGCGGCATCCGCGAGGAAGGTGTAGAGACTAGACGGGGGGCGCCTAAGGCGCATGGGCAGCAGGTAAAGCCCGCGCGCGACGGCGAAGGCATAGTCCAGCGCACGAACGGCATCGCGCACGCGACGCCGGCTTTGAAAGAAGCAGTGTGACGAAAATCCGCCGCCTTAACTGGCTTGCCGGTTCGAGTCCGGTCCCCGGCACCAATTTGCAATCCAAGAGCGTCTCTGGGACATACAGAAACCCGCGATAGCGCAAGTCTTCGCGGGTTTTTAATTCCAGCGATGTCCAGTGCTGCCCTCCTGAATCCGGGGCATGTGGGGGCACCTTCGCGGGAATATGAGTTTGCAGTAAATACCCCTGAGAAAAATGCCCCCTCGGGCCGCAATGTGCTCCGTGCCGTTGACAGGCCGCGCTATCCGAAAACCCCCCACGTGATAAGTCGAACCGCCTTCCAGATGGCGGTGGAATGTATCTGGCGGTATCTCCAGCGGGTGGGAAATATTGGCGGCTTCAAGTATCGTTTTGCGGGCAAGGAGATCATCACTGAACTCCTGAAAGGAGAGAGGGGCGTCGACGTACGATTGCGTCGGCGAAGCGCCCGACTTGCTCGGGCTCTCAGCGGTGACATACGGCTCAAATATTTTTGAATTGTCGGGCCACGGGCAAGGTTCGAAAAGGGGGCGGCGTACGGGGGCCTTGAACTTCGATCCTGCCTTTCCGTTGTCAGCCACATTCCCGCATTGCGGCTCGCCTTCAGTTGCGGCGATGACTGGTCACATGCTGACGCAGCGCAAATATAGTGCCAATCGCGGGCAGGTGATAAAGTTGACCACTCAGCTATATTTACAAAAACGCATTGTCGATACGGGGTGCAGGGTGCATGAAACTACAGAGCATTCGACTGTCGGGTTTTCTGTCGTTCGGACAAGAACCAACTGAAATTACTTTCAATGACATTACATACCTGATCGGTCCCAACGGCTCAGGCAAGACTGCGGCACTTCAGGCTATATGTCGCCTGTTCGCCTTCGATCCCTCATTGAGACGAATTCAGCGCTCGGATTTTCACGTTCCATACGACGAGGATGCTGTTCCGGACGAAAGACAACTCTGGATCGAAGCCGATTTTGTCTTCCCTGAACTCGGTGAAGATGGCGAAAATTCGACGGTGGCACCGCACTTCAGCCACATGCGCTTGGACACCGCTGATGACTTACCGCGAGTTCGGTATCGGCTGAGTGCCACAATGGGAGTGGATGGCGATATCGAGGAAACCTTGGTCTATGTGCTGGATCTGAATGGCGACGGGTCTCCCCTGACGACTGCACAGGTTCCACGAGCCGAAAGAAATCACGTGCAGGTTCACTACCTGCCTGCTCGCCGCGATCCTGCGGAACACATTGCGTACAGTACAAGTGCATTACTCGGGCGGATGCTGAGAGCAGTTAACTGGGAAAACGAGCGCGAGGAAGTCAAAGGCTTCACGGACCAGATTAGTGAAAGTCTCGCCGCAAACCCCTCTATTGCGGCTTTGAGCGAGAGCTTGAAGACGACCTGGGGTACATTGCACAAAGGCAGTTTCTTTGCCGATCCGCATATCACCTTCGTTGCTTCCGAGATCGAGGCCCTTCTACGACATTTGTCTGTCTCCTTCTCGCCCGGACACGACGAAGATCTAGTCGATTTCTCTAGACTGAGTGATGGTCAGAAGTCCATGCTTTACTTGTCGTTGGTGCTCACAGCTCAGTCGATCGGGCGCGCCGTCCTCGCCGGAGAGGACGATTCATTCGACCCGGACAAGCTGCGTCCACCGGTATTTACGATCGTTGCGCTCGAGGAACCCGAAAACAGCCTATCGCCGCATTACCTGGGACGCATCGTGAATGCGTTAGTGGCCATGACGGGAAAGGAGGACGCGCAGGCCCTCATCGCCACGCACGCGCCCTCCATGCTGAGGCGTGTCGACCCGCAGCACATTCGCTACTTGCGACTCACGGATGAACGTACGACAAAGATCACGCGCATTCGAATGCCCAAGAAAACGGACGAGGCACACAAGTTCGTTCGGGAGGCTGTACAGGCGTACCCTGAAATCTACTTTTCCCGGTTGGTCATCCTGGGAGAAGGTGACAGCGAAGAAATTGTCTTGCCCCGAATCCTGCGTGCCAAGGGCGTCCCGGTTGACGAATCCGCAGTGACCGTCGCACCGCTAGGAGGCCGGCATGTCAACCACTTCTGGCGCCTGCTCTCCGCGCTCGAAATCCCGCATCTCACTTTGCTCGATTTGGATGTCGCCCGGTATCAAGGTGGATGGGGACGATTCAAATATGCCAACGATCAGTTATCGGAGTACCGAGCCAAAAACGTCCTTCCTGAAAATTACGGAATTCCCAAGTGGAATTCAGACAAAAATAAGGTCCGAAAGTACCCCTGGTACATCGAGGCGCTTGAAGAACGCGGAATCTTTTTCTCTTTTCCGATGGACCTCGACTTCGCGATGCTTCTTTCCTATCCGGAAGAGTATGGCGTTGAATTGAATCCACCGAGTGAGCCCACCATCAAGGCCGTCCTCGGCGACAGCCACCACGATGCCGAGCAATACAATACCGATGAGCTTGGTCTGTTCGGCACCTATCACAAGCGCTTCAAGCTGGGTAGCAAGCCGGCAGCACACATCGAAGCACTGGCCCAACTGAGCGACGAAGAACTCCTCGCTGACATGCCTGAGTCTCTGAGTCGCCTGGCGGACGCGGTGATCGCCAAGCTGGAGGAGTTGCCAGAGTGATCGCAGCGGACACTTGGCATCCAGCAGATGGGCTGACGCTCGAACCCAACGCCAGGCGCGCGGCGATGGAAGCGGAACGCTGCCTTGCCCTGACAGCTGGGCCCGGGGCGGGTAAGACCGAAATGCTGGCACAGCGCGCCGACTTCCTGTTGCGTACTGGAACCTGCCCCTATCCAAAGCGGATACTGGCTATCTCGTTCAAAGTTGACGCCAGTAAAAACCTGAAGGAGCGTGTGAAGCGCCGGTGCGGTTCAGATATGGCCGCGCGGTTCGACAGCTACACCTTCCATGCCTTTGCGAAGCGGATAATTGATCGGTTTCGACCGGTGCTAACCGGGCAAGATGCGCTTGATGTCGATTACCGGATTGGTGGCCAGCGAGTCGCGCGACGCCAGATCGAATTCACGGATCTGGTGCCTCTGGCTACTCAGATTTTGAGAGTCTCGGCCGTTGCCCGTCGTGCTGTCCGTCAGACCTACAGCGACGTCTTCTTGGACGAGTTTCAGGACTGCACAAATCACCAGTACGAGTTGGTGAAGATTGCCTTTCAAAGAACGGCCATCCGCCTTACAGCGGTCGGAGACACGAAGCAGAAGATTATGGGATGGGCGGGCGCGCTAGACGGTATCTTCCAGACCTTTGCAACAGACTTCGGTGCGGTGCCGCTCAACATGTACCGCAACTTCCGTTCGAAGCCCCGCCTGTTGCGCATGCAGAACGAGATCATCCGTGTGATGGACCCATCTTCTGTTATGCCCGATGAGCAACTTGGAGGTGAGGAGGGGCTCATCTTTGCGTGGCGTTTTCCGGACAGCCGGCAGGAAGCGGAGTGTGTGGCTAACGCAATTGACGGCTGGATCAATCATGACAAGCTTGTACCGTCGGAAATCGCAATTCTGGTTGCCCGACAACCCGACCTGTATGCCGATCATCTAATGGCAGCGATGGAGCGACGAAATATCCCATTCCGAAATGAGCAGCAGATCCAGGACATTTCGGTAGAGCCAGCCGCAAGACTCATCGTTGACTACCTGTCCTGTGTGTACGGGCAGCGCGCCCCCAAGGCTTGGATTCGTCTAATGGACCAGTTGATTCCTTTCGGTGATGAAGACGTCCAGGCCAACATGCGGCGAAACACCCAACGCTTCATAGCGGAGCAGCGGAAAAAGGCCGTTCTTGTCGAATCGTTGGGCGAGCCTGCAACGGATTGGTGGGAGTCCGTACGTGAATTCTTGCGCCATGTGGGGATCGAGATCCTGTCCGCACTTTTGCCGGACTACGAGTCCACGGCTCGATTGAAGGAGGTCATTGCTGACACCAAGGTTCGGATCGAAGAACTGCTGAAGATCGAGCCTGACTTGCCGAAGGCGCTAGAGCGTTTTTCCGACGATCAGGCGGTACGAATCCTCACCATACACAAGAGCAAAGGGCTCGAATTCGATTCAGTGGTAATTCTTGGTGTCGAAAACCAAACGTTCTGGGGCAACGCAGATGCAGAGCGATGTGCTTTTTTTGTGGCGGTCTCTCGAGCTAAGAGTCGTCTTGTCTTGACCGTAAGTGATCGCCGACAAACGCCCCCGTCGAATCCCCACCGATGGCAGGAAAATAGGACGACTCACAACGAATTCATGGCCTATGCCACACCGTTTCTCAGCCTCCAATGAGTGATGAATCGGTGAAGGTGGCATTCAACGAAAGTGACGATTGACAGGTGAATGTAGCGATGAACGTTTTCAAGTTGCGGCAGGGAGAGCACGATTACCAGAAGCTTACGGAGACGGGCTTCCATTTTGCGACAGGCAAGCAACATCCCTGGTATCAAAGCCGTGCCGGCAAGACGATGCACTATGCGGTTTGTCCAGAGTGCGAGAACCCGGTGCATATCGTCAACTTAGACGTTGACCGCAAGGTAGACGCCGACGGAAAGGGTTTGCCGTTGTACGCCAAGCACGCTGTTGGGGACATTGAAGGCATCGGCAAGTTCGATAAGGACGCGTACGACGAGTGCTCTCTCGCGGACCCGAAGTCGTTTAATGGTCGAAACAAAACTCGGCGGCCCGGGGTGATTACGGCCGGCGTCATCGAGATACTCGTGAATCATGCCGATGCGGTTCACTACATGGTCGAACGATTTCTCGGCGCGTCGGTGTCCGACCGACTGTTCGCGTCGATGCTCGAACAGTTCCACGAGCAGGAGGGCTATCTCTATCGGGAGGTAAGCACTTCCAACGTCCCATATGCCTTGTTGTACATGGCCGGAAATCAGCAAGTCACAGGTTGTGGGCCGAAAGACGATTCAGTGCTCGCCCGTGCTGTTGAGAAAAGCCAAAATTTCGAGCTGTCTCGGCGGCGAATTAGGCGGAAAGCAGATTCGAAAGCACAGCTCCATTTTTTCGTGACAAACCACGTTATCAAAAGGTCCGATTCTGGGAACGAGCAAACGATGACAGTCGTGATAGAGGAGGAAAACGCCGGGACTAGACATCTTCTCCTCCGAGAGGCGGTGGCGCTTGAGATCGACTACTTTCGCAATATATTGGCGAAGCGAAATCGTCTTCGCGACATGGCACGCAAAGAATTTAACGGCCTCCCGAGAGCGGACTGAGGAGCATCCTGCGATAGTGCAAATCAGCGTCGAGGGATGACCGCTACTCCGCGGGCGCAGCTGGATACGGAAACAAGCCGTAGCGCCCACGATGCGGACTCTTACCGAACATCAGGTATTGCTTGAGCTTCATAATTGCATCGGGCGGATCTCCTCCAGCTTCTTGCGCAGTTCACGTCGTTTCCCGGAGACATGCCGAAACTCCGCTTCCGTCGTGTTAACTTGAGCGGCTTGCTGGCGCAGCGATGTATCGATCTTCTCAAGCTGCTCTTCCAACTCTTTGGGGCTCCTCGTCAACTCTTTGAGTCGGTCCCGGTAACAACAGACAACCGGTTGCGTAGAGGTGCTGATAGAGAAATCCTCGGTGGACCGCTTCGATTCGTTTAAGTTGGAGCGAATCTAAGACGTTGGGCTGGCTAGCCATACGGGCGCGTTATATAGGTGAGGTTCATGCCGCAGACGGAGGCAGGGTAGGGGTTTGCATGTCGCGTCGTCGTGCGGTGCGCCCCGACTTTCCGGCCGGCCTATCCGATTCCGCAGCATTGCGGGCGGGCTTGTAGTTTGCGGTTTTCAGAAAGTCGGGGGTTATGTCGATACGTTCAAGCGCGACTCGGAAGCCAAGCCCATTCAAGCCAATGATTGCATTCTTGAGGGTAATTTTTGAAAAGAACGGCAGGTCCTTCGGAAGTTCCTTTGTGGTCGCGATGGCATAGACGATCCGATAGTTTTCGGCCATCGGACGCGCTAGAGGGTCGTCGAGCCTGATACTGGTGGGAAGCTTTTCATTGAGCTTGACCCGAAACTCTTCGTGGCGCATGAACGTCTCTGCCGAAACGCTACCTTGGGCGAAGAGGTGGCTGAGCGTCGCCGAACTTCGATACAGCTTGACGTGGATCAGGTCGCTTCCGTCGCGCACGAGATCGCAAAATTCAATCTTGTCATAGGCGTTGCCGAAAGAGATGTTCTTCTTGTCCAGCAGATCATATCCAGCATTCTCATTTGCGACGCTCTCGTTGTATAAGCCCTCGTTGGCATGTTGGTAAGCGGGCATCTTTGCCGGTTCGGCGTCGAGCCGCTTGAAGTAGGAGTCGATTTCGTCGACGAATTTCCTGCTGACTTCGTACCACAGTCCATTTCTCAGAATAAACGTCTCCTTACCCATCGGAAGCTCCGCATATAGGCAGCGGTAGGCGGTCCAGCTCTTGATCGACTGGTAATTCGCGTCGTTCACGTGTACCGAGATGGACCGCAGTAGCGCCGCGCTTGGCCTCTCTCCATGTTCGGTGATGTATTCGAGCAGCTGGTCGATTTGCAGCGTGCGGTGGCGGGCCGTCCTCGACCGCTGGTCGAACGAGTAGCCAGTCTGCGTTTCCCAGTCCACGATTTCCGGCTCTCCTAGCCAAAGGTTTTCAGGCCGAGGATCCGATCGCAAGGCGTCAGTGAGCGCGTCGTCAAGACATTCGATCATCGTCGAATCGCGGACTCGATGGACATTGTCAATCCAGGCGAATCGCTCGGGCAGAGGCTTGTTCCGGCGGGCGAGCGCTTCGGACAGAATCTTGGGGAGGTCGTCGAGGGTCACTGGTGGGTTGATCGTCAACGCGTCACGGCCGCTGATGTGTTCGCCGAAGAGTGCGACCTCTGATGTCCCGGTGACTGCGTGGACCATGTCGAGCTCTGGGTCGATGTTCAAATCGAATATGTCGGCGTCTCGCGCGCTCTGGCTCCGTATGTGCAACGGATTGACTTCGTGGCTCGCTTTGTCGAGGCTGCGCAGCTTTAGTGGATCGATCGAATTGAGCGTTACACGCAATCCGAAGTCGCGCTCGACCAGATCCAGGTTTATGAGGTGGTGCCCCATCCCGAACGACAGCGCGAAAAGCGCGCCGACATGCCGGACTAGCAGGACAGCCCCTTCGGACCGGGTGCCTTCGAAAAGGTTGGACGGCACGTCTTGGTTGCGAACGAGAAATGGAGCCCAGTCGGGCAGTTTCGGACGCGAGCTGTTCTTGGCGTAAAGGCGAGCGGCTCCCTCGCTTATTTTCAGTTCGTAGGGTGGCTTTGCCCGATCGGTCTTGACGATCTGTTCGTCTGTCAGTTTCGCGTCCTTGACGAGATATATTGTTAGATGCTCCCGCCTGGCTTGATGCTCTTTCATCATCGCCCCCGCAACCATTTTGTTTTTTCGCCATATCCCGCCCAGTGGCGCGATATGGAGATTTGAGACTTTGCTCCGCGGGCGGGCGATCGTCAACAAGTCGTGCCGTCCAGGGCTGTCCTGGATGACACAGTGGCATTCAGCAGTCGAGGGTGCTGGGCGTTGCGCTTGCCCCCATTCGGGCACTGAAGTCAAATGTGCTACTGAACCAAAGTGTTCCGGTAAGTTGGGGGCACATTTGGGGGCATGAACAAGTGATCGAGTGGATCAATTCCTTGTGTGGGCGTTGACGGGATTAATTCTGTTCCGGTCCCCACCACGATCGCTTCAGGGCGATTCGATAAAGGGACGAAAGCCCGCGAGAAGCCATGCGCTCGCGGGTTTTTTGTTTTGTGGCGTGGCATCGAGGGTGATTGCCGACCACCGAACGGCGACGCCACGCCATTAGCGACGCGTCAATGGACGGGCAGGCCGGTCTCCGGCGGCATTACGGCGAGTCGTCACAGGCGCGTGGTGGAACTCGCGGCTCCTGACGAAGCCGCGCGCCTCACCACGCAAACGCCACGTCATGAAGTGACTCGGAGTCTACGAATCACACCGCTCGCGCATGAAAGTCAAGTTGCGCGTGCGCGACGTGTCGATGCGAAAGCGCGTCACCTCGTGACCCGAGCGCTCCACCGTCAAGACGCCGTGCATGACGGCCATCTGACCGGCAGGGTCGAACGTGAAAATGTCGTCGGCCACCGGTTCCAGCCGATAGCCGGCACTGCCGGCGGCGCCGGTCATGGTGAGGGTGAGTTCACCGTTCGTCACGGCGATCGTCGCACGTGCCGCGGCATCGTGACCGTGATACGCGCCCGCCAGGCCCGCCGACGCATCGGAGAGCGACGGCGCGTGATCGGGCAAGCGCTCGAGCGTCTCCGCGTGACCGCAGTCCACCAGCTCGATCGCCGTCACGCGAGCCGCCGCCGTCGACGCTCGAGGTTTGATCAGCAGCGCTCTGCCTGTCCCGTCGTCTACCCGCAATCCGGCCTCCGTCTCGATGAGCGCCTGGGGCATCTGCTGGACGTTCTGAAAGCTCGCGTTGAGCTGCCCGTCGTGATCGCCGATCACGCAATACGTCCCGGACGTACGCGAGTGGTACCTGCCGAGCAAGGTTTCGTGCCCTGCCGTCGGCAACGGCGCGGCGGGCTTCGCGCCAAGGACGACGTCGCCCAGAACGATATCGACTATCTGCGTGGCCACTTCAACCGGATTGACTGCCGCGCCGTTCGTGAGAATGATGACGTCCAGTGCGTGCTCGGCCACCGTCAACATCTGACAAGACCCACCGAACACACCGCCGGCATGGTGCAGCACCTCCACGTCGCGATGCGGCGTGCGCATCAGCCCGAGCGCGTAGACGCCTTCCGCGCCGCTCGAATAGTGCGGTCGGGTCAGCATCTGGCGCCAGCTTGCTTCGCTGCCGACCCGCTTGGGGCCGCGCAGATGCGCGAGCCAGCGCAGCATGTCGTCGACCGTCGACACGATCCCGCCCTCGCCGAGCACTTCCCACGTCGGAAAGAGGCCGCGCATGAATCCGCCTTTTCCATCCGGCACATGCTGGGTCGCCATGCGCGGGCGAATGCGCATGTCGTCGGCGACCGATTCCGTGTCGACCATGCCCATCACGTCGAAGATGCGCGCCTTCAGAAAGGTCTCGAAGGGAATGCCGCTGACCCGCTCGATCGCGAGCGACAGCAGGTGATATCCGCCGTTGCAGTAGATCATCCGCTCGCCCGGCGGAAAATTGACGTCGCGTTGCCGGACTTGCGCCGCCAGCACGCCGCCACGCGGCAACGTCGCGACGCCTTGCGCAAGCAGCGTGAGATCGAGATAGCAGCGGTAGCCGCCCGTATGCGTCATCAGCTGGCGCAAGCTGGGGTCGCCTGCGAGCAGCGGCAGTTCAGGCAGGTACGTGCGGATCCCGGCGTCGACGTCGAGCTTGCCGTCTTCGGCGAGCAGGAGGGCGGCAAGGCACGTGAAGTGTTTGCTCGTCGAGCCGATGCGCAAGCGCGTGGCCGGCGTATTGGCGACGCCGTGTTCCAGGCTTGCCATGCCGAAGCCTCGCCGGTAGAGCACTTCGCCTCGATGCGCGACGGCCACGACGAGGCCGGGTTCGTCGCTCTTGTTGAAGCGTTCGAAAAGGGTATCCAGCTGCTCGACGATGTCGTGCGATGCTTGAGTCATTTTAGGTATCCATATGATCTAGAACGGAACGGTCAGCGCCGCGCCGATCGTGCGGGGCTGAATCACGCTGACGAGCGCCGGGCCGCCCATCGGTATCAGCGACGTGCCGGCCGCGATCAACGCGCGCCGGTCGAACAGGTTGCGAACGTAGAACGCCAGGCTGAACTTCCTGAAATCCACGCCCGCTTGCAGATCCGTGATCGCGTAGCCCGGCAACGGATAATCCGGCCGGCCCGAGCTGGCGTCGAACCCGCTATGACGTCGGCCGACAAAGCGTTGGGTCACACCCGCATACGACGGATACCCTTGCGCGCTGAACAGATAGGTGCCCGAGAGCGTGGCGGCGACCTTGGCCGAGTTCGGCAATGGCGCGCCCGCCGTCGTCCCCGCGTTAGCGTTGCCGCTCGTCAGGCTGGCGTCGATGAGCGACAGGTTCGCACTGAAGTTCCAGTGCGGGGTGGGGCGGAACGTGCCGGAGAACTCCAGGCCCTTGATGCGCGCGTTGCCGGCGTTGATGACCTGATTGACGCCATCGACCGTGCCGAGCTGCTGGATGTTCTTCCACTCGATGTCGTAGACCGACGTTTCCAGCGACAGCCGCTTGTCGAGCAGGTCGGCCTTGTAGCCCGCCTCATAGCTCCACAGCGTGTCGGGTGCGAAGGTCGGGCTGCCCGCTGCGCGCATGCCGGTGAGCGGATCGATCAGCAGGGCATTCGGGCCACCGGGCCGGTATCCGCTGGCGATGCGGACATACGCATTGCTGTTGGCGGTCAGCGCATAGCGCGCGGTGAACATGTAGGTCTTGCTGGTGTCCGACGACGGTGCCGAGATGGTCTGTGTCGGGCCGGCGAGCGTGCCGTAGGTCGTCTGTTCGTAGGTCTGGGTATTGTGGGCGATCCGCACGCCGCCGGTCAGCGAAAGGCGCGGCGTCAGGTGATAAGTCAGGTCGCCGTATGCCGCGTACTCGTTGTACGTGCTGGGCGCCTGGAGCTCCGACAGGTCCGGGCCGGGCGAGCCATCGGGCAAGGTCGTCAGAAAGCCCTCGCTCGAATGGCTGCGCTCGTGCGTATAGAAGAGGCCGGCCAGCCATTCGAGTCGCTGGTTGCCCGGCGAAGTCAGGCGAAACTCCTGGGTCACCTTGTTCGTGGTGGCCACATCCTTGGCGACCACCGAACCCAGGTTCAGCCCCTGGGCGGCAAATAGCGGCCCGTAGACACCGGTCAGGTCCTGCGGCGCACTCGTGTTGATCCTTTGATACGACGTGATCGAGTTCAGGCGCGCCCAGCCGAGCTCGTATTCGATCCCGGCCGAATAGAGCTGGATGTTTTGATGAAAGGGCTGCGGGGCGAACTGTCGCGTGGTCAGGTCCCCCCAGACCGGCTTGCCGTCGGCGCCATATTCAACGTAGTTCGGATCGTTGCGATTGATGTTCTGCGAGAGCGCGGTCAGCCGGACCGTCAGATCGCGGGTGGGCGTCAGCAGCAGCGACGCGCGAGCACCGTAGGTGTCGCCGCGATCGATGTGGGTGTCCGCCTTGGGGCCCACTGCGTCGACATACCCGCCATCGTGCTGCCCGAACACGGAGACGCGCAGTGCGGCAACGTCGGTCTTCAGCGGGATATTCAACGCCGCGTTGGCCGTCCCGCTCACACCGCCATGCGCCGTTCCCGATACGCCGGTGCCGACCTGCCCGGAAAACTGACTCGGGTCCGGTTCGTTGGTCACGTATTTCAGCAAGCCGCCCATCGCACCCGCGCCATACAACGTGCCCTGCGGACCTCGCAGGATTTCGACGTGGTTGAGGTCGAGCAGGCTCATGTCGAGCGAGAACGTCGCGCTTTGGGAGAACAGCGTGCTGCCGCCGAACGCGACGTCGTCGACATACATGCCGACGGTCGGCCCCGTCTGAACACCGGTCGTCACGCCGCGAATACTGACTTGCCCCGACCCGCTGCCGCCGCTGGCGTTCAAGTCGACGCCCGGCTCCGAGGACAGGAAGTCGGACATCGTTTTCGCGCCGCTCTTCTGCAGCTCGTCGGCCGACAATACATTGACCTGCATGGGGACTTCGCGAGCCGGTTCGCGTCGGCGTGTCGCGGTCACGACGACGGTGTTGAGCGTCGCGCCACCGTTGCCTTGCACCTTCGTCACCTCGGCCGGAGGGGGATTCGGCGCAGCGGCGGCAGGCGTCGCGTTGGACGCCGCATCAGGCGCGGCGACCTGTTGCGTCGTCGCGGGCGTTTGCGCGTGTTCCTGCGCGTGCACGCCCAACGATGCCAACCCGAATACGGGGCCGACGAAGAGGGGGGCGTAACGCCCGCCGTGTCGCAGCGGTAACGTTGCCGAGCCCGCCGCGCGCTTCGTCCGGTTTTTCATCTTCACCATCGTCTCCTCCTGGTTTTGCAATCGACTGAACGCGATGCCGTGTAGCGCAACTCAGGGTGAACGGTAAGTGCCGGTTATTTCTGGTTCATGTGGCGTTTGTATCGGTGCTGATACAAACGATCGATGACGGAGCGGGGCCGCCACGCCGGCCGACGCGGTGCAAAACCGGGACGAAGACTTGTTTCAGGTTTGCAATAAAGGGCTCACATGGCCCCTACATTCACGGGCGATAATCGACGCCATCGCTCGCCGTCGGCCAGGACCATGCACAAACCCCGCTTCGATTCGGCTTTCTATCGCCTGTTCTTCGTGATGATCTCGATCATCCTCGTGATGCAGATCAGTGCCGGCCTGCTGCTCTTCAAGCTCTACAGCACCGCGCCCTTCAAGCCGCCGCCGGGGATGAGCGCGGCGTTGCAGTGGGGCGCCGCGGTGATGATCCAGGTGATGCCCGCGCTGATCTCGTCCTGGATCGGCGCGCGCATGCTGGCCGCCCCGTTCCGAACGCTGGCCGTGGGGGCCGCCGAACTGTCGAGGAATATCGATGCGCCGCCCATCCGGGAAATCGGTCCTGTCGAGGCACGTCAGGCCGCCAGCGTGTTCAACACGATGCAGGCCTCGCTGCGGCGGCAAATGAGTGAGCGCAACCGCTTCCTCGCCGCCGTATCGCACGATTTGCGCACGCCGCTGACGCGCATGAAGCTACGTCTTCGCTCCGCTCAGGATGCCGAATTGAGCGAACGGATCAGGGACGACATCGACGAGATGACGCAGCTTCTGGAAGCCACCCTGTCGTTCCTGCGCAATGAAGAGGTGGTCGAGGAATTCAGTCCGGTCGATATCAATGCACTGGTGGATGCCATCGCGGAAGATGCGGCCGAACACGGTCAAAAAGTGACGATCAGTGGTGAGGTGCCGCCGATCTCGGCGCAACCGCTGGGCCTCAAGCGCTGCCTGACGAATCTGGTCGCCAACGCGATTCGATACGGTGAAGACGCGCACATCCGCCTGATCGACGCACCGTCGTGCGTGCGAATCCAGATCGTCGATCACGGCCCGGGCATCCCGGAGTCGCAACTGGAGCGCGCGCTGGAGCCGTTCTACCGGGTGGAAAGTTCGCGCAACCGGAACACGGGCGGGACGGGGCTGGGCCTCGCCATCGCGAACGACGTCGTGAAGCGTCACGGCGGGGAGCTGGTGTTGCGCAACGCTCCGGAAGGCGGGCTGGTCGCACAGGTCACGTTGCCGCGTCGATAGGGATAACGGCCCGGATCGACCGTTGGCACTGCTCTGTTTCACGCTTGATACAGACTGCTCACAAAGCGGAAATGGCGGGTGCTTATAGTCGTTTCACACCCTTCAATCCCATTCGGCAGACCTCGTCATGAAAATATTCACGGCTCAGCTTTCGACGGAAACCAATACCTTTGCCCCGTGCCCGACCGGATGGGGCGGCTTCGAAGAGAACACGATCTTTCACGGCGACGCGAGTGTGCGCGAGCCCGACGGCGTGGGGCATGTGCTCGCGGAAGTGCGGCGCCTCGCGCAGGCCGACGGTCACGACATCGTCGAAGGCCTGTGTGCCGAAGCCCAGCCGTCAGGCCGCACGATTCGCGCGGTCTACGAGTCCCTGAGGGACGACATTCTCGATGGCGTAAAGGCCGCCTTGCCGCTGGATGCCGTGATTCTGCTGCTGCACGGCGCGATGGTGGCGGAAGGCTACGACGATTGCGAAGGCGACCTGCTCGCCGGCGTGCGCGCCATTGTTGGCCCCGACGTTCCGATCTCGGTCACGCTCGACCCGCATTGTCATTTCACGCAATTGATGAAGGCGTCGGCCGATGTCCTGATCGCTTACAAGGAGTATCCGCATATCGACGCCGTCGAGCGGGCGCGCGACGCCTATCGACTGACGCTCGATATGGCTGCCGGACGCATCCGTCCGACGATCGGCGTGTTCGATTGCCGAATGGTCGGTGCCTGGCACACCACCAGCGAACCGATGGCGGGGTTCGTCCGGCGTATGCAGTCGTTCGAAGGGCGCGACGGCGTGCTGTCGGTGTCGCTCGGCCATGGGTTTCCGTGGGGCGACGTGCCGGAAGCCGGCGCGAAACTCTGGGTGGTGACGGACGACGATCTCGCCAAGGCCGACGCGCTGGCGGCGCAACTGGCGCGCGAGTTCTGGGCGTTGCGCGACGCGACACGCCCTGCATGGCTCGATATCGAGGCCGGGCTGGATCGCGCGCTGGCGGTCGAGGGCGGCCCGGTCGTGCTGGCGGATGTCGCTGACAATCCCGGCGGTGGCGCGCCGTGCGACAGCACGTTCATTCTGCGTCGCGTGGTCGAGCGACAGATTGCGAATGTTGCGATCGGGTGTTTCTGGGATCTCGGTGCTATCCAGATCTGCAAGGACGCGGGTGTCGGGGCCACGCTGAATCTGCGCATCGGCGGCAAATGCAGTGTGTACTCCGGAGAACCGGTGGACCTGCGCGTCACCGTCCGCAACGTGGTCGAGCGGCATACGCAAAGCATCATGGGCCTCGAGCAACCGCTCGGCCGGGCGGTGTGGGTGGAAGCGGACAACGGGCTCGACATCGCGCTGATATCGGTTCGCACCCAGGTGCTCGGCGTGGACGCATTCACCGGCCTTGGCATCGACTTTGCCGGCAAGAAGCTGGTGGTCGTGAAATCGACGCAGCATTTCCAGACCGACTTCGCGCCGCGTTCGAAGGCCGTCTTCCATATCGCCGCGCCAGGGGCGCTCTCGATGAACTTCGCCGAACTGGACTATCGGCTTCGTGACCTCAACTACTGGCCGCGCGTGTCGAATCCGTTTGCGTCGGTGAAGTGAATACGTGCCGGCGTCAACCGACGCCGGCCAGCGTCAGGCGTCGGCGTGTACCCGTGTGAAGGCCAGATGCCGGGTGCGCGGCGTATCGACGCGAAAGCCGGTCACGTCGCCGCGCGTTGCGTCGCGCGTCAACGTAAGCATTCCGGTCGTGATGTTTACTGGATCAATCGGCACCAGTTCGAAAGCATCGTGGGCCAATGGCGTGAGGCGGTAGTCGCAACGGCCCACCGCGCCGTGCAGGCGAAGAATGAGGGCTTCGTTGTCGAGCCGAATGATCGCGTGGGCATCGGCGTCGTGGCTTGCGAATACGCCGGACATCGCGGCGACGAGATCCGGCGTCATCGCGGGCGCTTCGCCGACGCGTGCGAACGTGTCGACGTGGCCGCAATGCACGATGCGCAGGCTCGAGAGATCGTTCGGTGTGCAGGATGATCCCCACCGCAGCGCCAACAGACCGTCGCCGCTCGCTTCGACCTGGACGTCGTTCAGTTCATCGGCGCTGTCGTAGAGCGTCATCGAGCGTCTGGGGCAAAGGGGGCCCGCCAACACCAGCGCGCCTTCGTGATCCTCCAGTGCATACACGGCGCCGCTGCGGGCCGACCGGTAGCGGCCGAGGCGTGCTGCGTGATCTGCGGCGCGCGCCGCGACAGGCGGGCCATCGCCATCCAGCTCGTCCGCCAGCACGATATCGACCACACGCTTCGACAGTTCGAGCGGTGCGTCGAGCGCGCCGTTGCTGAGCAATACGACGTCGAGCCCATGTGCCACCGATACCAGCATCTGGCAAGTTCCACCTACGACGCCACCGGAATGCTGTATCAGCTCGACACCGCGATAGGTGCTCTGCGTGAGACCGAGCGAGTATTGACTACGCAGACCGCTGGAGAATGCGGGCAACGCCAGCATCTGGCGCCAGGTGTCGGCGTTGCCGACGATCTTCTCGCTGCATCGCAGGTGCGCGGTCCATCGCAGCATGTCGTCGACGGTCGAGACGATCGAGCCTTCGCCGAGCAGTTCCCACGTCGGAAAGATGCCGCGCCGGAATCCGCCCATGCTGTCAGGCACATGCATCGTCGCGATGCCGTGCTCGATCGTCATGTCGTTGGGCACGCACGCGGTGTCATGCATGAGCAGGGGCGCGAAGAGCTGGGTCGCGAGAAACGCGTCGAACGCCATTCCGCTCGCACGTTCGACGGCAAGCGAAAGCAGGTGATAGCCGCCGTTCGAATACATCATGCGTTCTCCCGGCGGAAAATTTTCGTCGTGTTGACGTTGCTGCGATGCGAGGTACGCGCCAGGCGGTGACATCGCGAGACCCTGCGTCAGGAGCGCAAGGTCCAGCGCGCATCGCTGCCCGCCGCGATGCGACATCAACTGCCGCAGCGTCGGTCGGCCGGCGGCCGGCGGCAGCTCCGGCAGATACGTGCCGATGGGGGCATCGGCGTCGAGCGCGCCGCGCTCGCACAGGAGCAGCACGGCGAGGCAAGTGACATGCTTGCTGACCGAGCCGATGCGCATGCGGGTGGCCGGCGTGTTGGCGATGCCGTGTTCGAGGCTGGCCATGCCGAAACCGCGCCGATACAGCAGTTGGTCGCGATGGACGATGCCGGCGATCAATCCGGGTGCATCGGCGCGGCGATAACGCGCGAACAGCGCGTCGAGCTGCGTCGTCGTGGTGGATGAGTCGGATGTCATGTCGATGGCTCAGCGAGAGGAGGCAGGGGGGCCAGCGTGGCCCCAGACGTTGGACGGGCAGTGCAGCAGGCCGTCGATGTACGCGACACCCGGCTCGCGATCGCGTGCGAGGAAGATCGGTCCGTCGAGATCGACGTGATCGCACAGTTGCCCGAGCAGAAACGCGGGGGCGATCGCCAGCGAGGTGCCTGCCATGCAACCGACCATCACGGACAAGCCCGCTTCGCGTACCCGCGCGGCAAGGTCGAACGCGCGCGTCAGGCCGCCGCATTTGTCGAGCTTGAGGTTGACGATGTCATAACGGCGCGCGACGGCGGACAGGTCGCCGAGATCCTGAAACGATTCGTCGGCCGCGAGCGGGACCGGACAATCGATTGCTTCGAGACAGGCGTCCGCACCGATCGCAAACGGCTGTTCGAGCATGCGGACGTCAAGCTGTTGCAGCACGGGGAGCATCGTGTCGAAGTGCGCGCGCGACCAGCCCTGGTTCGCATCGACGGCGAGCGGTATTTCCGGGCGCATGTCACGGATGGCGAAGAGGCGCACGGCGTCGGCGGCGCTGCCGTCCAGCTTGACCTTCAGCGCCCGCGCGTGGCGCAATCTCTGCGCGGCCCCGGCCATGGCATTCGGCGTATCCACGCCGATCGTCATCGTGGTCCGCAACGGGCGTGGCTCGGAGAGGCCCGCGATGCGCCAGACAGGCATCGCTTGCCGTTGAGATTCGAGCGCCCACAATGCCGCATCGACTGCATTGCGTGCGCCGCCGGGCGGCAATACGTCGAGCAATCGCTCTCGCGTGATGCCCGCTTCGATCGATGGTCGGACGCGCTCGATTTGCGCGGCGATGGATTCCGGCGTTTCACCGAAGTAAAAGACCCCGGAGGCTTCGCCGTTGCCGGCGTGGTGCCCGTCGTCGACGGTCACGCTCACGAGGCGAGCGGCGTCGATGACGTGGCCGGTGATATGGAACGGAGCGGCCAACGGCCAACGTTCGATACGCAGCGAGAGTGAGAGCGGGCAGGGTGACATGGGAGCGGAAGGACGAAGGGAATCACGCATAGCGTTCGATTGCGTCGCGCACACCGCGGCCCGCCGCGCGCATCAACAGGCAGGCGGCAAAGAAGCCGAACGCCGCCACGCAGACGATCGACCACAGCAAGCCCTGGCTGAACGCATGCAGACGATCCGACATGAACCCGATGAACACGGGGCTGCCGGACTGCACGACGATCGACGTCAGGGCGCCGATCGCCGCCACGCGCGAGCGCAGGTGGGCAGGGCAGATGTTCTGCATGAGGGTGGGAAACAGCACCATGCCCGCGACCATGCAGGCGAGCTGTGCGCCGAAGAGCGCGTAGACCGGCGTGAGCGAGCCCACGGCCAGATAGAGGAAGGATAGGCCGCCGGCGACCAGCGCGCCACATTCACACACACGCAATGGCGCGAGCACGCCGAAGCGCGCTCGCATGCGGCCGGCAACGAGTCCGCTGAGCACGCAACCCGCGATGCCGCCGGCCATTGCCGCCACGCCCATGCCGCCGCCGGCTTCAGCCGGTGTCGCGCCGAAGGTGCGCACCGCCACGACCGGCATCCATGTCGCGACACCGCCGAACGACAGGTTGACCAGCCCGATGGCGCCGAAGAACTTGAGCATCATGAGGGCTTCGCGCCGGAAGTAGACCGGTGCGGAGGGCAGCGGCGCGGAAGTCCGGTGACGCGCGGTGGCTGCTTCCGTATCGCCGTGCTTGCCGGGTCGAATGAGCAGAACCAGCACGGCCAAAACGGGTGCGGGCAACGCAACGGCAAGGAACGCGAGCCGCCACGGTTCGAGATCGGCGAGTCCCGCTGGCAACGCGCCGTGCGCCGCCGCGATGCCGTGCATCAGTGCGCCGCCGAGCGCCATCCCCGCCCCCGAGCCCAACAGGTTGGCGAGCGCGAAGATCGCATTGGCGAGCACGCGCTGGCGCGCAGGGAACAGATCGGGAATCAGGCCGTAGATCACCGGCACCAGTCCGGCTTCGCCGATCCCCAGCCCGACGGTGGCGATGAACAACTGCCAGAAGTGGGTGGTCATGCCGCAGATCGCGGTGGCGGCGCTCCAGACGAGGACGCACGCAACCAGCACGACACGGCGGTCCACGCGATCGGCGACCCAGCCGATCGGCAACGATGCCACGCCGGCGAACAGGGCGATGCCTGCGCCTTGCATCAGGCCGATTTGCGTGTCGGTCAGCCCGAAATCGTGGCGGATGGGTTCCGTCAGCAGGATCAGCATCTGACGATCGACGAACGCGAAGAACGCCACGATCACGAGTATCGCGAGACCGAACCAGGCGCGTGGCCCGGCCGGTGAATCCGATGGCGGGCTCGAGGCCGCCACGGGGGCGAGCACGTCGGGGTTGGAGTCGAACATGAGGGCTCCGTGATGAGAAGGCGGTTACTGCATGAACTGCTCGTTGCCCACGAGCCCGATGCGGTTCGCGCCGAGCCGCTGCGCGGACGCCATGACCATGGCGACGGCGCGGTAAGGCGCCGCCTTGTCGGGCCGCAAATGCAGTTCGGTCGGCGCGGGGCCGACGGCGACGTCGTGCAAGCGCGTTTCCAGTTGCTCGCGCGAACTTAGCGTCTCGCCGTTCCATGCGATGGCGCCGTCGGCCGCGATATCGATCTGCACCACCGGCGGTGTCCGCGGTTGCGACGGCGGTGCGCCGGTCGGCATGTCCAGCTTGACCGCGTTCGTCTGTATCGGAATGGTGAGGATCAGCATGATGAGCAGGACCAGCATCACGTCGATGAGCGGCGTGGTGTTGATCTCGATCATCACGTCGGCTTCGTCGGCGTTGCCGGTGGGCATCGTCATGGCCATGTCGGGTCTCCTGGTCGGTATGAAGGGATCATTGGCGCGGCGGCGGTTCGGTGATGAAGTCGACCTTGACGATGCCCGCCCGCTGGCAGGCAAACACGACCCGGCCGATGGCGGCGTAGCGCGCGTCGAGGTCGCCGCGGATGTGGACTTCGGGTTGCGGCGACTGCACGGCAACCGCCTTGAGTTTCTCGACGAGCGTTGCCGCATCGGGCACGCGCCGTTCGTCCCAGAACACGTCGCCTTCTTTCGTCACGGCGAGAATCACGTTCTGCGGCGTCGTGTGCAGCGGCTGCACGGCTTCCTTGGGCAGCGTGACCGGCACGGTGTGCGACACCACCGGAATCGTGATGAGGAAGATGATCAGCAGCACCAGCATCACGTCGACCAGCGGCGTCGTGTTGATGGACGACATGGTCTCGTCGTGCTCGGCGCCGTCGCGCGGGCCCGTGGTCATGGCCATGGCTCACCCCACGCGGGTGAGGGCGGCGGCCTTGGTCGCGGCGGCGGCCCCGGCCGTGGTCGTGCCGGTCAGGATGACGATGTGCAGTTCCGTCGAAAACCCGCGCACGCGTTCCATCACCGCCTTATTGCGGCGCACGAGCCAGTTGTAGCCGAGCACGGCGGGCACGGCGACGGCCAGGCCGATCGCGGTCATGATCAGCGCCTCGCCGACCGGCCCCGCGACCTTGTCGATGGAGGCCTGGCCCGCGATGCCGATCGCCGTCAGCGCGTGATAGATGCCCCACACCGTGCCGAACAGGCCAATGAACGGCGCGGTCGAACCGACGGTGCCGAGAAACGCGAGGCCGTCCTGCAGGCGGCTCGAGACGGACGTGGTCGCCCGCTCGATGGCCGCCGCGACCCACTGGTTGAGATCGACCTGTTCGACCAGCGCGCCTTCGTGATGGTCGAACGCCGCGAGACCTGTTTCGGCGATGAAGCGGAACGGGCTGCCGGCGTCCAGCTTTTTCGTGCCTTCGCTGAGACTGCCTGCTTTCCAGAATCCTGCCTCCGCTGCCTTCGCGCGGCGCAGCACACGCGTTTGCTCGAGCAGTTTCGCGACGATGATGTACCAGCTGCCCATGGACATGACGACCAGGATGAGCAGCGTGCCGCGTGCAATGAAATCCCCGCCTTTCCAGAGCGCATCGAGACCGTAGGGATTCGTCACCGTGTCGGTGGTGGCGTGGGCGGCGCTGGCCGCGAGGAACAGTGCCGTCGCGAGGGCGGCCTTGCGGGTTCGGTTGAGCATGAACGTCTCCTGAAATGCGTTGCCAAGTGGAAAGGGAACGGCTGTCGAGGGCAGCCTCAATCGAGCTTGAAAGAGAAGGGCACCTGCACGCGGACTTCCTCGCCCTGTGCGACGCAGTGGAACTGCCGCACGGCGTTTTCCGCGGCCCGGTCGAGAACGGGCGCGGCCGACTGGGTCACGCTCAGGTCCTTGACGTTGCCGTCGGTGCCGACCACGAACGACACGACGACGTCGCCGGTCAGGTTGTCCTTGAGCGCTTCACGCGGATAGCGAATGGCGGCGCGAACCTGCGTCGAGTTGGGACACACCACGCCGACGCTCGTCGACACCGGCGCCGCAGCGGCGGGCGGCGCGGGCGGCGCGACGGGGGCCGACGGCGCGGGCGTGGTCGATTGCGCGGCGATCGCGTTCGGCGACGGCGGTGCCGCGACGCGCACTTCCGGGGGCGGCACGAACGGCGGCGGGGGCGCGACGTGCTTCGGCGGCGGCGGTGCGATGTGCTTCGGCGGTGGTGGTGGTGGAGGGGGCGGCGGCTTGATCTCTTCGATGATGCGCGTCTCGATCGGCTGGCGAATCACGTCCACGACTTTCGTCGCGAGACCGGTGAGCAGTGCGTAGACGATCACCGCATGCAATCCGACCACGAAGGCGATGCCGCCAATGCGCCGGACAGGTGGCTTGGGTTGTGCGTAGTTCATGTCCCGCGTGTCTCCTGCGTCGATATGACTTGGGAGCCACGTTAAAACCCGGGCATTTCTGGTTCATATCGGCTTTGTATCGGCGCTGACACAAAGTCTTTCCGGATGGGCCATGTCGCGGCGGGAGTCGAGAAACCAGACGGAGCGGCGAAGGCGGACGATGCCGAGCGGCGTTTCTTCGGGAAAATACCGGGCGGGTTATCCATGACGTGAGCGCTCGTCAGGCATCCCGATCGTTCCGGACGACCTTGTGGGGCAAGGTGCGGGGCAATTATTTCAACGCTGCAACAATTCGTGCAAAAAGCCCTTATATTGACGGGCAATAATGAGTGTGGGGCACATCTCACCGCCGCAACATCGGAGACAAGACGCCGTGAACAAAGCGATTCGTATTCTCGTCGTCGACGACGACTCGCAGATTCGCAGCCTGTTGTGCGACTGCCTGGCAGACTTCGGCATGACGACTGCGCAAGCCGGCAGCGGCGCGGAAATGCATCACGCGCTCGGCGAGGGCGGCTTCGATCTCGTGGTGCTCGACCTGATGCTGCCGGACGACGACGGCCTCAATCTCTGCCGCGAGATTCGTGCGACCTCGGAGATTCCGTTGATCATCCTGACCGCGCGCGGCGAGATGACCGACCGGATCGTCGGGCTGGAACTCGGTGCCGACGACTACATCGTCAAGCCGTTCGAGCCGCGTGAACTGGTCGCGCGCATCCAGACGATCCTGCGCCGCGTGCGTGCGCAAACGCAGGGCCGGACGCGGGCGCAGGAGGAAAGCCGCTTCGCCGGATGGCGGCTTCACCAGATCGGCCGCCACCTGATTGCGGCCGACAACACGGTCATTCCGTTGTCGAACGCGGAATTTCGCCTGCTCAATGCGTTCCTCGCCGCGCCGGGGCGAGTACTGAGCCGCGAATACCTGATGGATACCGCGCGCGGCAAGTCGATCGACACGTTCGACCGCAGCATCGACGTGCAGATATCACGCTTGCGTCAGAAGTTGCGCGAGGACATCAAGGAGCCGCGCCTGATTCGCACGATTCGCGGGGAAGGGTACATGCTGGATGTCGGTCATCGTTAGGTGTGCGTGCGGCTGATTGCACGGACCGAGTACGGTTCAGGCACGACGCCTGATGCGTCATTCAGATCAGGCCCATTGCCGACGCCTTGAGCGTCGCTGCCGCGCGTGTCGAACATCCGAGCTTGCGGAACACGCTTTCGATGTGCGTGCGCACCGTGCTCGGGCTGATGGTCAGTTCCCGCGCGGCCTCCTTGTTGCTCGCGCCGCGCGAGATCACACGCAGCACGTCGATCTCCCGCTCGGACAGGCCGGCGCCGGAGGATGCACTTCGGGAGACGCGTCTGGCGACGGGGCTGCCTGCCGACGTCAGCACACCGACCGCTTCGCCGCACAACCTGCCGTCTGCGACCTCGTCCTGCAACAGACGGGCGGCCGCGTCGTCGGTCATCGCGGCACGCCAGGGGCGCGGCGATCGCAGTGCGACCCACGCGACGGATGCCGCCAGCACGCGTGCTTCCAGTGTCAGCGCAGGCGCATGTGCGCCGCGAAAATACCCCGAACCGTCCAGCCGTTCGTAAGCATGCGATGCCAGCAGCGCGGCGTGGCGCAGCGCGCCGGACTGTTTGCCGGCGCGCTCCGTCCAGTACGGTACCAGCCGCACCTTCTCCCACGCGCTTGCGGGCAACGCCGTGGGCAGGTTCCAGATGTCGTTGGGTACGGCGGCCCTGCCGATGCCGTGAATCAGTCCGGCCTGGTAGACGAGCGAACGCCCGGCGTCATCCGCCTTGAGCCGCGCGTGACACCCGGCCGCCGTCACGGCGACCGCGCGCGAAAAACCCGTCATCCACGGCACTTTCAGGTCGACGATGTCGGCGATCAGTTCGGCGTAAGTCGTCCGTTGCATATCGGAGGTCGCCAGTGCGATGTCGAACTCGGCCGGCGACGTGCGTTCCAGTTCCGTCAGCCAGGCGTGCGCGTGACGTAGCGTCGTCGCGACGAGGTGCGCCGGATATCGCGTGTCGGCGCGCTGTTCGATCAGTCCCAGGGCCCGCTCGACGCCATACGTGCGACCCAGCACTTCCAGATCGCCGGCAAGCGCGACGACCGGCACGGCGGCGGGCACGTGTTCGCGTGCGAGCTGCGCCGGGAAGCCGCTGCCGTCCCAGGCTTCGAAAATGTGACGCAGCGCCGTTTCGGTCGCCGTCGACAGCCCGAGTATCCGCGCGACCTCGCCGGCGACTTCGCAGTGAATCCGTGCGAGTTGCGTCATCGACGCGGCGGCGCCTCCGATGGCCTCGGCTATGCCGGGCCGGTTATCGAGCATCGCCGTGCGGATCGCGATGTCGTCGCCGAACGCCTGCGCGAACCCGGCTGCGTTCGCCGTACAGCCCGACCAGCGAAGCAGCGACACCTCGCGAACCGTATCGCACGCGGACGCGCCCAGTCCGGCCGCGCCTGCGAGTCGTACACCCAGCCATGCGGTGCGAAGCGAATGGTCGGTCGGCTGTCCCATGCTCAGATCGCCGATGAAGGCGATCGCCCTCGCGGAATCGAAGATGCGCAGTGTGGCGTGGCTGGCGTCGGCGTCGAACATCGGGCTCGGCTTGGAAAAAACGCAGGGACGAGCGAACGATCATACGCCACGCGGGTGCGGGCGCCCCGTTGCGTGACGCTGTCCGGGGTCGGTCATTTGACCGATCCCGGACGGCCCGAGCGATCGGGACAATCTGGCTGCAAGTGGGGCAAGCGACATGCCATGCCGCATGAATGCTTCCTTGCGCCTTTGGAGTCGCCGGAGTCGTGGCGACCGGGGCCCACCTTGTCAGAAGGAGTCGTCGTCTTATGCCTCATCCCATTTCCGCCTTGGGTGCCGGTCACACCCTCGTCAGCCTGGTGACGTTCGCCGCGGGGCTCTACAGCTTTGCCCGGTATCAGAAGATCGACAGCGCGACCCGGTCCGCCAGGATTTACGTCGCAGGCATGGTGATATCCGTGTTCACGTCGTTCGGCTTGTCCAGTACCGGCGGTTTCAATGCCGGGCATGCACTCGGCATCCTGGCGCTGATCGCGACATCGGGAGGGCTCCTCGTGCCGCGCATCGAAGCGCTGGGGCGTGCACGGCGGTACCTGGCCCAGTTCGCATTCTCGTTCAGCTTCTTTCTGTTGCTGGTTCCCGGGATCAACGAGACGCTGACGCGGCTGCCGATCGGTCACCCGCTTGCCAATGGCCCCGCGTCGCCCCTCGTGCGCGGCTCGCTCGCCGCGTGGCTGGGCATCTTCGTGCTTGGATCGGTGGTGCAGCTGGTGCGGCTTCGGTCGTATCGTAGCCGCGCCTGAACGTGCGGAACGAGGGCGCTAAATTGCTTCATCGCCCGGCGGGCCCGGCCGTGCCGCTTTTCGAGTCGGTACGTGTTGGCCGCACTCGCACCATGTCGATCAACGCCCGCAGCCCGCCCGAAACATGGCGATGACCGGGGTAGTACAGGCACAGCCCCGGCATGACCGGGCACCAGTCTGCCAGCACGCGTTCGAGACGCCCATCGGCCAGCGCATCGCGAACGAGATGGTCGGGCACGAAGGCGATCCCGATCCCGTCGATCGCTGCGTCGACCATCAACGGCTGGTCGGTCAGCGTGAGCGGGCCGCTGACGTTCACCGTTTCGACGACACCGCGGCGCTCGAATTCCCAGCGGTAGAGCGCACCGCTATCGAAGCGAAAGCGGATGCAGTCGTGCCGGTCCAGATCCTGCGGCACGTCGGGGCGGCCGCGCGCGGCGAAATAGGCCGGCGACGCGACGGCGGCGAACCGCACCGGATCGGACACGCGCACCGCGATCATGTCCTGCGGCACGGCTTCGGCCAGCCGGATTCCCGCGTCGAAGCCGCCGGCGACGATGTCGCCGAGCTTGCCGTCGGTCACGATGTCGAGGTGGACCTGCGGGTAGTCGCGCAGGAAGCGCGCGAGCACCGGCTTCAGCACGAGGCGGATCGCCCCTTCGCTGGCGTTGATGCGGACGGTGCCGCTGGGCGTGTCGCGCATCCCGTCGACTGCGAGCATCGCCTCCGCGACCGACGAGATTGCCGGGCGGAGCTTGTCGGCGAGCCGCTCGCCGGCGTCCGTCAGCGACACGCTGCGCGTGGTGCGATTGAACAGGCGAACGCCCAGGCGCTGCTCGAGGCTCTTGATCGAATGACTGATCGCCGACGGCGTGACGTCGAGCTCGACCGATGCCGTGCGGAAGCTGAGGTGCGTGGCCGCCGCGAGGAACACATTGAGCGAGAAGAGATCGCCGCTTTTCAATTGATGAGCTGATTTCATCGTAACATAAAGATTGGCGAGATTGTCATGATAATGCGCCTTTTCTAGACTAGGCCCTGCGTTCGGTTGAACAAGGAGCAGGCAATGAAGATGAAGGCGATCGTGATGACGGGGGCCAACCGGCCCTGGGAAGTGCAGGAAGTGCCGATGCCGGTAGCCGGGCCGGGGCAGGTGCTGGTGAAGGTGCATGCGTCCGGGATGTGCTACACCGACGTGTGGGCCACGCAGGGCTACGGTGGCGACATCTATCCGCAGACACCGGGCCACGAGGTGGTCGGTGAAATCGTCGACGTGGGCGCGGGCGTGCAGGCGCGACGGGTGGGCGACCGGATCGGCACGACGTGGGTGCAGTCCGCGTGCGGGCGCTGCCCGTACTGCCGCGAACATCGCCCGCTTTCCGGCCAGACGGCCGTGAACTGCGATGCGCCGCGGACCACCGGGTTCGCATCGCAGGGCGGCCATGCGGAGTACATCGCCGTCGCGGCCGAGGGCACGGTGCTGTTGCCCGACGGGCTGGCCTATGTCGATGCCGCGCCGATGATGTGCGCGGGCTACACGACGTGGAGCGGCTTGCGCGATGCGGCGCCGCAACCGCACGAGAAGGTGGCCGTGCTCGGCATCGGCGGGCTGGGGCACGTGGCGCTGCAGCTGTCCCGCGCGTGCGGCTTCGAGACCATCGCGATCACGCATTCGGCCGACAAGCGCGATCTCGCGATCGGGCTGGGCGCGGACCGGGTCGTCGCGAACGGTGCGGAACTGCGCGATCTGGGCGGCGCGGATGTCCTGCTGGTCACGACCAACGAGTTCAGTACTGCAGAGGAAGCGATGACGGGCGTGCGGGTCGACGGCCGGGTGATCCTGTGCGGGCTCGACTTCAGCAAGCCGTTCTCGATCGCGTCGCAGCGCAAGCCGTTCCACATGATGCGCCAGCAGGTCATCGGCTCCACGCATGGCGGCTTGCGTTACCTGAGCGAGGTGCTGGACCTCGCCGCCAAAGGCAAGGTCAAGCCGATCGTCGAGACGTTCTCGCTGGACCAGGCGACCGATGCCTATGACCGCCTCGCGTCCGGGAAGATGCGCTTTCGCGGCGTGTTCACGCCCGCGCAAAGCCACTGACGCTCGAGCGTGCCGGGAGATGCGGGGACGTATCTCTCGGCAAGCGCGCGTGGCAGGCTCGCCGCGCTTCGCATTCGCGCAGTGATCGAATTGGCCACACCGATCGGCGGCGTTCGTCCGCGATCGCCGTTTCGCTGACATCGACTGCCGCCCGATCGGGCGCGGCGTGGCGATGTTGTCCGGCGCATCCGGTCGTAGCCCGGCATCGGTCGTAGCGACATCCGCGATTTCCCGTCAGGCCCTGCTTTGCGCCGGCACGGCGACGCCAGACCACCGGCCCATGCCCGCCTGGCGGCCCTCCCGCACCCGACATGGCAAATCTGCTCACCGCAATCGAGCGGCTTGGGCATCGACGTCCGCCGCCGCAAGGCATAGATTTCCAAGGTTGACGTGCCTATCCGCACGCCAGCCCGCGCGCAGGCCGGCAACCGGCCGCGCGTTCCCAATCAGCGTGAGACACAATCGAGCGTGGAGACGACACGATGAGCCTGTCAGAGCCATTGCGTCTGCATGTGCCGGAGCCCACTGGGCGCCCGGGCTGCAAGACGGACTTTTCCTATCTGCATCTATCGCCGGCCGGCGCCGTTCGCCGCCCGCCGATCGACGTTGCCGCGGCGGACACCGCCGATCTCGCCCGCAGCCTCGTGCGCGTGCTCGACGACAGTGGCAAGGCCGTCGGCCCGTGGGCACCGGATCTCGACGATGCGCGGCTGATCGCCGGCCTGCGCGCGATGCTCAAGACCCGCATTTTCGACGCGCGCATGATGATCGCGCAGCGTCAGAAGAAAATCTCCTTCTACATGTTGAGCCTCGGCGAAGAGGCGATCGGCACCGCGCACACGATGGCGCTGCGCGACGGCGACATGTGCTTCCCGACCTACCGGCAGCAAAGCATCCTGATCACGCGCGACGTCCCGCTCGAACGGATGATCTGCCAGCTGATGTCGAACGAAGGCGACCCGCTCAAAGGCCGCCAGCTCCCCGTGATGTACTCGGACCGCGAAGCGGGCTTCTTCTCCATCTCCGGCAACCTCGCGACGCAGTTCATCCAGGCGGTCGGCTGGGCGATGGCGTCGGCGATCAAGGGCGACACGAAGATCGCGTCCGCGTGGATCGGTGACGGCGCGACGGCCGAATCCGACTTCCATACCGCGCTCACGTTCGCGCACGTGTACCGCGCGCCGGTCGTGCTGAACGTCGTCAACAACCAGTGGGCGATCTCGACGTTCCAGGCGATTGCGGGCGGCGAAGGCACGACCTTCGCCGGGCGCGGCGTCGGCTGCGGGATCGCGTCGCTGCGCGTCGACGGCAACGACTTCCTCGCGATCTACGCGGCATCGAGCTGGGCGGCCGAACGCGCGCGCCGCAATCTCGGCCCGACGCTGATCGAGTGGGTGACCTACCGTGCGGGCGCGCACTCGACGTCGGACGACCCGACCAAGTACCGGCCGAGCGACGACTGGTCCCATTTCCCGCTCGGCGATCCGATCGAACGTTTCAAGCACCACCTGATCGTCAAGGGCATCTGGTCCGACAGCGCGCACGAAGCGTTGACGGCCGAGCTCGAGGCCGAGGTGATCGCCGCGCAGAAGGAAGCGGAGAAATTCGGCACGCTGGCCGACGACCGGATTCCGTCGCCGGCGTCGATGTTCGACGACGTGTACAAGGAGCTGCCCGCGCACCTGCGCCGTCAGCGCCAGGAACTGGGAGCGTGATCATGGCGCAACACGAGACAGGCACGGCAACGCAGCCGATGACGATGATCCAGGCGCTGCGCTCGGCGATGGACGTGATGCTCGGGCGCGACAGCGACGTGGTCGTGTTCGGGCAGGACGTCGGTTATTTCGGCGGCGTGTTCCGCTGTACCGAAGGACTGCAGAACAAATACGGCAAGTCGCGCGTGTTCGACGCACCGATCTCCGAAAGCGGGATCGTCGGCGCGGCGGTGGGGATGGGCGCGTACGGGCTGCGCCCGGTGTGCGAGATCCAGTTCGCCGACTATTTCTATCCGGCGTCCGACCAGATCGTGTCGGAAGGCGCGCGGCTGCGCTATCGCTCGGCGGGCCAGTTCATCGCGCCGATGACGATCCGCATGCCCTGCGGCGGCGGCATCTACGGCGGCCAGACGCACAGCCAGAGCCCGGAGGCGATGTTCACGCAGGTGTGCGGGCTGCGCACGGTGATGCCGTCGAATCCGTACGACGCGAAGGGGCTGCTGATCGCCTCGATCGAGAACGACGATCCGGTGATCTTCCTCGAACCGAAACGGCTATACAACGGGCCGTTCGACGGCCATCACGACCGGCCGGTCACGTCGTGGCTCAAGCATCCGGCCAGCGCGGTGCCCGAAGGCTACTACACGGTGCCGCTCGATACGGCCGCCGTGGTGCGCCCCGGCAACGACGTGACGGTGCTGACCTACGGCACGACGGTGCACGTGTCGCTCGCCGCGGCCGAGGAGACGGGCATCGACGCGGAGGTGATCGACCTGCGCACGCTGTGGCCGCTCGATCTCGACACGATCGTCGCGTCGGTGCGCAAGACCGGGCGCTGCGTCGTGGTGCACGAGGCGACGCGCACCTGCGGCTACGGCGCGGAACTGGTGTCGCTGGTCCAGGAACATTGCTTCTACCACCTCGAGGCGCCGGTCGAGCGCACGACGGGCTGGGATACGCCGTATCCGCATGCGCAGGAGTGGGCGTACTTTCCGGGCCCGGCCCGGGTCGGTGAAGCGTTGCGACGCGTGATGGAGGCGTGAGATGGGGATTCATGTCATCAAGATGCCGGATATCGGCGAAGGGATTGCCGAGGTCGAGCTGGTGGCCTGGCACGTGGAAGTCGGGCAGACGATCAAGGAAGACCAGCCGCTCGCCGATGTGATGACCGACAAGGCGGCGGTCGAGATTCCGTCGCCGGTGACGGGCAAGGTGATCGAGCTCGGCGGCCGGATCGGCGAGATGATGGCGGTCGGCAGCGAGCTGATCCGCCTCGAGGTCGAAGGCGACGGCAACCTGAAGGCCGGCGCACCGGTGCGGGAATCAAAGGTAGCAACCGCACCGGTCGCTTCGGCGCCGTCGAAGTCGGTGGTCGAGGCGCCGGCCGAATCGTCCGCCAAGCCGGCGGCGAAGCACGCACCGGCGGAGCCGCGTCGCGCGAAGCATGCCGAGCATGCGGAGAAAGCGGAACCGCCGCGCGCGGCGCTCGCGCCGGGCGAACGGCCGCTCGCGTCGCCGGCCGTGCGCCAGCGCGCGTGGGACATGGGCATCGAGCTGCGCTATGTGCGCGGCACCGGCGAAGCAGGGCGGATCCTGCACGCGGACCTCGATGCGTATGCGGGCACCGGCAGCGGTGCGGCGCGTGGTTCGCACGCGCATGGCTACGCCGAACGCAACGACGAAACCGACGTGCCGGTGATCGGCCTGCGGCGCGCGATCGCGCGCAAGATGCAGGAAGCGAAGCGCCGCATTCCGCACTTCAGCTACGTCGAGGAGATCGACGTCACCGAGCTCGAATCGTTGCGCACGGAACTGAATCGCCGCCACGGCGACACGCGCGGCAAGCTCACGCCGCTGCCGCTGCTGATCCGCGCGATGGTGATCGCATTACGCGACTTCCCGCAGATCAACGCGCGTTTCGACGACGAAGCAGGTGTCGTCACACGCTACGGCGCGGTGCACATGGGCGTCGCGACGCAGACGGACGGCGGCCTCACGGTGCCCGTGCTGCGTCATGCGGAAGCGCGCGACGTGTGGTCGATTTCCGCCGAGATCGCGCGGCTTGCCGACGCAGTGCGCGCGAACCGCGCGCAGCGCGACGAGCTGAGCGGCTCGACGATCACGATCTCGAGCCTCGGCGCGCTCGGCGGCATCGTGTCGACACCGGTCATCAATCATCCTGAAGTGGGCATCGTCGGCGTGAACCGCATCGTCGAGCGGCCGATGATCCGCGACGGCGCGGTCGTCGCGCGCAAGATGATGAACCTGTCGTCGTCGTTCGACCATCGCGTCGTCGATGGCGCGGATGCGGCCGAATTCATCCAGGCCGTGCGCGCGGTGCTCGAGCGCCCGGCACTGCTGTTCGTGGAGTGATCACGCAATGAAGAACGAACACACCACGCTGCTCGTGATCGGCGGTGGCCCGGGCGGCTACGTCGCCGCGATTCGCGCCGGCCAGCTCGGCATTCCGACCGTGCTCGTCGAGCGCGACCGGCTCGGCGGCACGTGCCTGAACATCGGCTGCATTCCGTCGAAGGCGCTGATCCACGTGGCCGATGCATTCGAACAGGCCCGCGGCCACGCGGGCGAGGGGGCGCTCGGGATCCGCGTGCGC
Organism: Burkholderia sp. AU31652; assembly: GCF_002223155.1. Lineage (NCBI taxonomy): Bacteria > Pseudomonadati > Pseudomonadota > Betaproteobacteria > Burkholderiales > Burkholderiaceae > Burkholderia > Burkholderia sp. AU31652. The sequence continues at coordinate 812,784 of NZ_NKFG01000003.1, forward strand.
ACGCCCGAGATCGACATCGCGAAAAGCGTCGCCTGGAAGGACGGTATCGTCGACCGGCTGACGCGCGGGGTCGGCGCGCTGCTCAAGAAGAACGGCGTGCGCGTGCTGCACGGCGATGCGCAGGTGGTCGACGGCAAGACCGTCGACGTCGTCGGCGGCGGCCATACGACGCGCATCAGCTGCGAGCACCTGTTGCTCGCGACCGGCTCCGAGCCGGTCGCGCTGCCGTCGATGCCGTTCGGCGGGCATGTCGTGTCGTCCACCGAGGCGCTGTCGCCCGAGACGTTGCCGAAGAGGCTGGTCGTCGTCGGGGCCGGGTATATCGGGCTCGAACTCGGGATCGTCTATCGCAAGCTCGGCGTCGACGTGAGCGTGGTCGAAGCGGCGGAGCGCGTGCTGCCCGCGTACGATGCCGAACTCGCGCGGCCGGTTGCCGATTCGCTCGCGCGGCTGGGCGTGCGGCTGTTGCTCGGCCACAAGGTGCTCGGGCTCGCGGAGCACGGCGCGGTGCGTGTGCAGGCCGCCGATGGCGCGGAGCAGACGTTGCAGGCCGACCGCGTGCTGGTGGCGGTGGGCCGCCGGCCGCGTGTCGACGGCTTCGGGCTCGAGTCGCTGCCGCTCGATCGCAACGGCCGCGCGCTGTGGATCGACGACGAGTGCCGGACGTCGATGCGCAACGTCTGGGCGATCGGCGACGTCGCCGGCGAGCCGATGCTCGCGCATCGTGCGATGGCGCAGGGCGAAATGGTGGCCGAGCTGATCGCCGGCAAGCGCCGCAAGTTCGTGCCCGCATCGATCCCGGCCGTGTGCTTCACCGATCCGGAGATCGTCACGGCCGGCTGGTCGCCGGATGACGCGCGGGCGGCCGATGTCGACTGCGTGAGCGCGTCGTTCCCGTTCGCGGCGAACGGGCGCGCGATGACGCTGCAGGCGACCGACGGCTTCGTGCGCGTCGTCGCGCGGCGCGACAACCACCTGATCGTCGGCTGGCAGGCAGTCGGGCGCGGCGTGTCGGAGCTGGCTGCCGCGTTCTCGCAGTCGCTGGAGATGGGCGCGCGGCTGGAGGACATCGGCGGCACGATCCATGCGCACCCGACGCTCGGCGAAGCGCTGCAGGAGGCCGCGCTGCGTGCGCTTGGGCACGCGGTGCATGTGTGACGGGCGAGCCTCCTGAAAAAGCGCCGCGGATGCGCAACGCGCGTATCCGCGGCGATATTTACGACAGGTAGACGGCAGACACGTTCATTCGATATCCGGCACGCTGCGATGCCGGTGCTCCGGGTTTCGCCTAGTCCTCCGGATCGTATTGACCGTCGTCCGTCCTGCTGCGGCCGGCGGATGCCGCCCGCATCCTCAATTCCCGCGGCGTTACGCCGAAGTGCCGCCGAATCGCGGTCGACAGGTAGCTTTGCGTGCCGAATCCGCAGTCCAGTGCGATCGACAGGATGCTGTCCGACGTATGTTCGAGCAGCAGGCGTGCGCGTTCCAGCCGCCGCTCGATGATGTATTGCGCCGGCGTGCGGGAAAACTGCATCCTGAATGCGTCGATCGTCGCGCGCTCGCTCATGCCAACCAGTCGGCAGAGGTCGGCCGTGTCGATACGGCTTTCCAGCGACGCATCGATGAACCGGTTGATCGTCTGTGCGCACAGCGGCGCGCTGGCGGCGTCGGCTGTCAACGGCTGATCGGCGGCGTGCGGGTTTCGCCGGTAGGTGGCGCCGGGCGGTTCGCCGAAGCGACGGTAGTACTCCCGAATGAAGCGCGCCGTGATCGAGAATCCATGCGCATGCAACGTCGCATCGAAATCCGGCCCGTCGCCTCGCGCGAGCGCGCGGTTCACGTGGCGAAAGCGCGCTTCGTTGCGCAGCTCGGTCGATGACCGGCCTGTCAGGCGGCGGATGCCGTGCTCCAGCGCCTCGGTCGCGCAGCCGAGCACGTGCGCGATCGCGCCGAGCGTTTTCCACCGCAGCGGCGCGTCCTCGAGCATGTGGATTGCCATGCGAGTCTGGTGTTCGGGCGTGCAATGGTCGCGGTCGAACAGCGCGCCGTGGTTGTTCGCGTGGCCGGCCACCATGATCTTCAGCATGTGTTCGAGCAACGCGTCGACGGCGACGCCGGGAATGGGCGACATCCTGATCATCCGGCGCAGGCAACCGGCCGCGGCATTCCATTGCATCCGCAGCTCGGGCGAGACCGGTGTCAGCCCGAACTCGACCGGCTCGAGCCCCGGCCGGCCAATCCATTGTGCGAGAAAGCGGTTGACCCGGTCCGCATCGATGATGACCGACAGATGGCCGAATCCGTCGCCCCCCGTCGTGCAGAACGAGTGGCCAGTCGACGAAATCGGCATGACGTCACCCGTCGTGCAGGCCGCATCGTCACCGTTGCTTTCGTAACGAGCGTGGCCACGACGGCAGGACAGGAACAGGTAGTTCGGACGCGCATCGTTCGAGCGGAAGTGAAAAGGCATCAGGTAGTCGACGTCGTAGACGCCGATGCCGTTCCATTCATGTCCCGTCATGCTGACATTCCGACGAACCGCGTGCTGCGCCGTGAACTGGTTGTCGGCATAGATCGTGCCGATGAAATCGGACACTTCGTCGGGGTCGTCGCTGTGAAACCGGTGCGTCCTGCGAAGCGGGTCGCTCATGCTGGTTTCCACTCCGAACGGATGCCGGCGCGACTCGATGCCGGCGGCGGTGTGACGGGACGCACGCAACCGGCGTGCGTGCCCACTATTGCACCTTGCCGGCGCACCGTGCGTCAAGAATTGTCAAACGGGCGGCTGCACGCGGAAGGCCCGTGTTGTCTGATGAAACACCGCGCGGCAACGTCGATGTGTCCGCTCGGCCGGCTTCCGGATTTTCATTTTTCCGGTACGCATTCTTGAAAGAACCGGCACGGTCGGAACGCTAATATGGTTGAACCGATTGTTAGTCAATCGTGGATAGTGCATCTCGACGCGCCCCGTTCATTCGCGCCATCGGCTCGACTACACTCGATCCATCCCAATATTTTCAGTGATCCGGAGTTTTCGAATGAACACAGCATCGATGGCAGACAAGGTCGTATTGATCACTGGCGTCTCGTCCGGTCTCGGTCGCGAACTGGCGCAACGGCTGCTCGCAGAAGGCGCGCGGGTCGCGGGCACCGTACGCGGAGCGGAGCAGGTCGCCGAATTCGAACGGCTTGCGCCCGGGCGTGCGCTCGGTGTCCTGATGGACATCACGCAGCCCGACACGGTAGCGGCGGGCGTGCAGCGTGTGATCGAGCAGTTCGGCCGGATCGACGTGCTCGCCAACAATGCTGGCGTCGGCACGGTCGGCGCGGTCGAGGAGACGACCGAAGCCGATGCGCAGCAGATCTTCGACGTGAATTTTTTCGGCGGGTTGCGCCTGATCCATGCGGTCTTGCCCACCATGCGCCGCCAGCGCTCGGGGCACATCGTGCAGTTCTCGTCGATCGCCGGGTTCGCGGGCTACCCGGGGCTGGGCGTGTACGCCGCGGCCAAGGCCGCGACCGGCGTGCTCGGCGAGGCGTTGGCCGGCGAGCTCGCACCGCTCGGCATTCATGTGACGGTGCTGACGATCGGCATTTTCGAAACCCAGTTCGCCGGACGTTCGCTGGCGTATACGTCGAACCGGATCGACGACTACGCGGACACGCCGGCCGGCCAGTTCCGCGGATTCATCGGCCAACTGCAAGGCAAGCAGCCCAATGTGCCGGAAAAGGGCGCACAAGCGATCGTCGATATCCTCAAGGCGGAGAAGCCGCCGGTCCATCTCGCGCTTGGTGCCGATGCGGTGGGAACGATGCTCGGCCGAGCCGAATCGATCGAGCGTGATATCCGTGCATGGGAAACCGTGTCGCGATCGACTCAGCGCGACTGAGCGGGTATCCGGTTCGTTCGGGTAAGGTCCGGATCAATAGTATCGGTGTGCTAAGTAACGGGAAGGAATCGTCGTGAATCGGCCCTCGTCGCGATCGATATCGCGCGGGCCAGGCATGCGTCCGGATGCGCTGGACGCGAAACCGTGGAGAAGCAGACATGAACAATCGAACAAGCGTGGCGATCGTGACCGGCGCATCGCGAGGTATCGGCGCGGCAATCGCGCGGCGCCTGGTGGACGACGGGCTGGCCGTCGTCATCAATTACGCAGGCAAGGCGAGCGAGGCCGAGGAACTGGCGAGCGATCTCGCGGGCGAGGGCGGGCGGTCGCGGTCCAGGCGGACGTCAGCGATCCGGCTGCCGTGGCGCGGCTGTTCGATGTGGCCGAAGCGAAGTTCGGCGGCGTCGACGTGCTGGTGAACAACGCCGGAATCATGAAGCTGGCGCCACTGGTCGATAGCGACGACGCGCTGTTCGACACGCAGATCGCCATCAACCTGAAGGGGACGTTCAACACGCTGCGCGCGGCGGCGCGCCGGCTGCGCAACGGCGGGCGCATCGTCAACCTGTCGAGCAGCGTGGTCGGACTGAGGCCCGAGACGTACGGCGTCTATACGGCCACCAAGGCAGCGGTCGAAGCGATGACGGGCATCCTGTCCAAGGAGCTGCGCGGTCGCTCGATCACCGTCAACGCCGTCGCGCCGGGGCCGACCGCGACCGACCTGTTCCTGAACGGCAAGTCGGCGGAGCTGATCGAGCGCCTGTCGAAGATGAATCCGCTGGAGCGTCTCGGTACACCGGCCGATATCGCGAACGCGGTCGCGTTCCTCGTTGGTCCGGACGGCGGCTGGATCAACGGGCAGGTGCTGCGCAGCAACGGCGGGATGGTTTGAGTCCGCACGGTTCGTATCGAAGGATCGCAGTCGTCAATCAAGGAGCATCGTCATGGGCAAAACCATTCTCATTACCGGTGCGTCGAGCGGCTTCGGCCGCCTGACGGCCGAAGCGCTGGCGGCGGCCGGCCACACCGTGTTCGCGTCGATGCGCGATACGGCCGGACGCAATGCGCCGGTCGTCGCGCAGATGGCCGCGCAGTCGAAAGCGCAGGGCATCGATCTGCGCACCGTCGAGATCGACGTGCAGTCGCAGGATTCCGTCGACGCCGGCGTCGCCAGCGTGATCGCCGAGGCCGGCCGCATCGACGTGCTGGTGCACAACGCGGGGCACATGGTGTTCGGTCCCGCCGAAGCGTTTACGCCGGAGCAGTATGCGCACCTGTACGACGTGAACGTGCTGAGCACGCAGCGCGTGAACCGCGCGGTGTTGCCGCATATGCGGAAAAGCGCCCGAGGCCTGCTGCTCTGGGTCTCCAGCAGCAGCTCGGCGGGCGGCACGCCGCCGTACCTGGCGCCGTATTTCGCGGCGAAGGCCGCAATGGATGCGATCGCGGTGCAGTATGCGCGCGAGCTGTCGCGCTGGGGCATCGAGACGTCGATCGTCGTGCCGGGCGCATTTACCGGCGGCACCAACCATTTCGCGCATGCGGGCGCGCCGGCCGACGCGTCGCGTGCGGCCGAATACGATGCGGGGCCGTATGCGGGCTTCGGCGAGCAGGTGCTGAAGGCGTTTGCGGACATCGTGCCGGCCGACGCCGATGCAAGCGAGGTGGCACGTGCGATCGTCGACATCGTGGGCATGCCGTTCGGCAAGCGTCCGTTCCGCGTGCACATCGATCCGACGCAGGACGGCGCGGCTGTCGGCTTCGCGGTGCTCGACCGCGTGCGTGCGGAGATGCTGCATCGCGTCGGCCTGTCCGACCTGCTGCAGCCGAAAGCGAATGCGTGACGCGCCGGGCGGCCGGCCGCAGCCGGCGCGTGGCCACTGATCCGGAACGTCATCCCGGACGTGGATCGAACAGGAAATGAATCAGGAGAGCGAAATGGCAAATCATGAAATCAAGGGCAAGACCGTACTGATCGCCGGCGGCGCGAAGAACCTGGGTGGCCTGATCGCACGCGATCTGGCCGCGCATGGCGCGAAGGCCGTCGCGATTCACTACAACAGCGCAGGCTCGAAGGCGGACGCGGAGACGACGGTCGCGGCGATCAAGGCGGCCGGCGCCGAGGCGGTCGCATTCCAGGCGGACCTGACGAGCGCGGCGGCCGTCGAGAAGCTGTTCGCCGATGCGGTTGCGGCGGTCGGCCGCCCGGACATCGCGATCAACACGGTCGGCAAGGTGCTGAAAAAGCCGTTCACCGAAATCAGCGAAGCGGAATACGACCAGATGAGCGCGGTGAACGCGAAGTCGGCGTTCTTTTTCCTGCGCGAAGCGGGGCGGCACGTGAACGACAACGGCAAGATCGTCTCGCTGGTTACGGCGCTGCTCGGCGCATTCACGCCTTATTACGCCGCGTATGCGGGTACGAAGGCGCCCGTCGAGCACTACACGCGCGCGGCGGCGAAGGAGTTCGGTGAGCGCGGCATTTCGGTGACGGCAGTGGGGCCCGGCCCGATGGACACGCCGTTCTTCTATCCGGAGGAGGGGGCGGACGCGGTCGCGTATCACAAGACGGCCGCCGCGCTGTCGAAGTATTCGAAGACGGGGCTGACCGACATCGAGGACGTCGTGCCGTTCATTCGTCACCTGGTCAGCGACGGCTGGTGGATCACCGGCCAGACGATCCTGATCAACGGCGGCTATACGACCAAGTAACACACCTCGGCTGCCCGTGTTTTGCCCGGCACGCGTTGCCTGCCCGTCACGCGTCGGGGCAGGACGACGGGCGGCCGTCTTTCATCGAGGATCGGCATCGTGAACACCGACATACTCCACCATCCGGTCGTGCGGCGCGCGATCGACGCGCTCCAGCAAGGCGATGGCGCGGCATGGGCCGCGCTGTTCGCGCCCGATGCGACGCTGTACGACGACGGCCGGCCACGAGACCTGCACGCATTCAACCGGGACGCGATCGGGACCGAGCGCTTCACGACGATCGATCGCGTCGACAACGACGGGCTCGAGATCCACGGCCGGTTTCATTCGGATCGCTGGGGCACGTTCCGTACGTACTTCAAGTTCCGGGTCGACGCCGATGGCCGGATTACCCGGCTCGACATCGGGCAGGCCTGAGCCGTCCGCATGCCGCCCGTTGCCGCTCCGGCCGGCGGCTTCCCCAAGGAGAACGCGACCATGTCGAACCCCTACCAGTCCGTGCTCGACGCGCAACGTGCGCGTTTCGACTCGGACGTCACGAAAACCCTTGCATGGCGCATCGCGCAGCTCGACCGGATGGAGCGGATGCTGCACGATCACCAGGACGCGCTGTGCGCGGCGCTGTACGAGGATTTCGGCAAGCCGCCGTTCGAGCAACTGTTCGAAATCTCCGTGCCGACCGGTGTCATCCGCTACTACCGCGAGCATCTGCACGAACTGATGGCGCCGCAGACAGTGGCGATTCCGCCGGCGCTGGAGGCGGCCGGCAACGCCGGCATGATCTACAAGGAGCCGTACGGCGTGACGCTCGTGATCGGCCCGTTCAACGCGCCGATTCTGTTGCTGCTGGATCCGGCGATCGCGGCATTGGCAGCCGGCAATACGGTGGTGCTGAAGCCGGCGAACACCACGCCCGCGACGGCCGCGCTGCTGAGCCGGCTCGTGCCGCAGTACTTCTCACCGGAGGACGTCGCCGTCGTCACGGGCGGTCGCCAGGAAATCGGCGCATTGCTGGAGTTGCCGTTCGACTTCATCTTCTTCACCGGCAGCTCGGCGGTCGGCAAGGTCGTGATGCGCGCCGCCGCCGAGCATTTGACACCGGTCTTGCTGGAACTCGGCGGGCAGAACCCATGCATCGTCGACGAAACCGCGAATCTCGACATCGCGGCCGACCGTGTCGCGTGGGGGCACAACGCGATCTCGGGACAATGGTGCATCGCGCCCGGCTATGTGTACGTGCATGAATCGGTGGCCGAGGCCTTCATCGCGAAGCTCAAGGCGTCGATCACCGCGATGTACGGCGACGATCCGCAACAAAGCCCCGATTTCGCGCGAATGATCAGCGAACACGATGCCGAACGCGTCGCGTCTTACATCGTCGCCGACAAGGTCGTGCACGGCGGCCGCCACGACATCGCGGCACGCTATGTCGAGCCGACCGTGCTGTACCCGTCGACCTGGGACGATTCGGCGATGCAACAGGAAGTGTTCGGCCCGGTGCTGCCCGTGCTGCCGTACCGCGAACTGCGCGAGATCGTCGGCATCATGAAGCGCAAGCCGAAGCCGCTCGCGTGCTACGTGTTCAGCAAGCGGCAGGCGAGCATCGACTGCGTGCTCAACAGCCTGTCGTTCGGCGGCGGATGCGTGAACCAGACCAACCTGCATTGCTGGATCGACAGTTTGCCGTTCGGCGGCGTCGGCAACAGCGGGATGGGGAAGTACTACGGCAAGGCCGGCTTCGACGCGTTGAGCAATACCAAAGCGATGCTGATCGGCAATCCCGACGCGGTGCTCGACGTGTTCCCGCCGTATGCGGGAAAGGACATCGGCAAGATGCTCGGCGTCTTCGCGTAACCGGGGGCACGATGCATACACTTTGGACGATCGTCGCCGGCGTGCTGTTGCTGACCGTGTTCCTGTTGTTCGGGCAATTGTGGGGCACGCACGCGGCATCGCTGGCGTTTGCCGCCCAGGCGTTCGTGCCGGTCTGGCTCGTTGTCTCGCTGGCCAACCTGTGGGTTGGCGTGCATCGGGCCGGCTACGGCGTACGCGAGGAGCTGCCGATCCTCGCGATCGTATTCGGCGTGCCGGCCGTGGTTGCGGTGGCTGCCACGCTGCTGTTCCAACGCACCTGAATGGCAGGAGGACGACGGGCCGGGTGCGGGCACGGCCGTCGTCGACGTGCCGCTTCCATTCACCCGTCGTTCATCTCTTCGCCATGAAGATCGATATGCCATTGTTTGCCGCGCCGCCGGCGCAGGCCGTCATCACGTTCTGGATCGATGCCGGGCCCGCGCAATGGTTCGCAAAACATCCCGATTTCGATCGCCGCTTTCGCGAGCGCTTTCTCGATACGCACCTGGCCGCTGCAAGGCGCGAGCTGGACGGCTGGTTGTCGACGCCATACGGGACGCTCGCGCTGCTGTTGCTCACCGACCAGTTTCCGCGCAATGCGTTTCGCGGCACCGCGCGCATGTATGCGACCGACGCGCTCGCACGGCAGTTCGCGATGCACGCGTACGAGCACGATCAGATGGCGCAGGTCGAGCGGCCGCTGCGCCTGTTCTTCTGTTTGCCGTTCGCCCATTCCGAAGACCTCGACGACCAGCGGATTTCCGTCGAACTGAACGGCAGGCTCGGCCAGCCGTGGCTGTCGCATGCGATCGGGCACCGGGAGATCGTCGCGCGCTTCGGCCGCTTCCCGCATCGCAACGGGCTGCTCGGCCGCGAGACGACGCGCGACGAGGCGCGCTTTCTCGCATCCGGCGGCTTCGCCGGATGAGCCCACCGGTTCGCGCGGCATGGCCGCCGTGGCGGCCATGCGTGCGTCAGCGCAGGAACTCGATGCCGAACGTGCCGGCCGTATCGACGATATGCCCCGCGTGCGGTGCCTCGAAATGACCGGGCAGCAGCAGTGCGCCGTGCTCGACGCAATGCGCGAGCAGCTCGAAGCGGCTCTTCGCGGCGAGCGTGCGATCGTCGCAGACCTTGCTGCTCCATTGCCAGAACGGGATCTGGATCGGCGAGTGCAGCATGTCGCCGCTGAACACGCCGCGCGAGCCTTGCGACGTCAGCTCGATGCGCACGTGACCCGGAGAATGGCCCGGCGCGTGGCGGATCAGGAACGTGTCGTCGAGCTCGTAGGTGTCGTCGAACATCGTGGCCTGGCCGGCCTCGATCACGGGCAGCACGCTGTCGTTGTACATCGGGCTGAACCACGCGGGGCCGGCGGGGCCTTCGCCCCGGATCGCGCGGACCAGGTGATCGTGCTCGACCTGCGAGATCACGTAGCGCGCGTTCGGGAAGGTCGGCACCCACACACCATTGACGAGCTGCGTGTTCCAGCCGACGTGATCGGCGTGAAGGTGGCTGCACATCACGTAGTCGATCTCCTCGGGCTGGATGCCGAGTGCGCGCATCCGGTCGAGATAGCGCGTCGACAGCCGGTGCATTTCCGGCAGCCCCGGCCGCTCCTTGTGGTTGCCGATACAACTGTCGATCAGCACCGTATGCCGGCCGGTCCGCACGATCCAGCTGTGCACGGGCATCGGGATGCGGCCGCTTTCGGGATCGTAGTGTGTCGGCGCGAGCCAGTGCTCGTGTTCCGCCACGCGTGCGCGGTCGAAGTCCGGCAGCCAGCTCTGCGCGGTTTCGCCGAGCAGCGTCGTGTCGTACAGCCGGATGATTTCGACGTTGCCGAGCGCGAGGGAAAAAGCATGCGGTTCGGCATTCGTGATGTGCGCATGGCAATGCGCATGCCCGCAGGAATGGGTCATCGGTGTCTCCTGAATGAATTGGAATGAATCGAAGCGGGGCGTGGTGCGCTGCCCCGCGCGCGACTGTCTATATCCGTGCCGTGGCGCGTGCCTGCGCCTGCGGCACCGGCACGGCTTTCCCGGTCATGAAATCCGCCGCGCGTTCGGCCATCATCATGATCAGCGCGTTGGTCGGCCCGCGGATGATGCGCGGGATCGCGGAGCCGTCGACCACCCGCAAGCCGGCCACGCCGCGCACGCGCATCTGCGTATCCACCACGGCCGCCGGATCGTCGTCGCGGCCCATGCGGCACGTGCCGACCGGGTGATGAAGGGTGATCGCGATGCGACGAATGAACGCGTCGACATCTGCATCGCTCTGGACTTGCGGGCCCGGTGCGATCTCTGCGTCGATGAACGGGCGCAGTCCGGCCTGCGCGCCGATTTCCCGCATGCGCCGGAACATCTCCCGCGCAGCGATGCGATCATTCTCGGTGGCGAGGAAGTTTTGTTCGATCCGCGCATGCTCGGCCGGATCGGCCGACTTCAGCGACACGCGTCCGCGACTTTCGGGCGTGAGGAAAATGCCCTTGATCGCGAACGAATCGGCATACGCATGCTTGAACGGCTCGAAATACGGCGCGGCGTTCATCGCGCCGGCCGCGAGGATCAGCTGCACGTCCGGCAGCGGCAGGTGAGGCTGGCTCCTGACCAGGCCAAGCGCGGCGGCGGGGATCGTGCTCGAGAAGCCGTTGCCGCCGGCAAACGTGCGCACGACGTCGAACGCGATGCGATCGGCACGCATCATCCGGTGCAGCGGGCCGGGTTCCTTGCGGCTCCAGCGCAGGTCGAACACGATGTGATCGTGAAGGTTCGTGCCCACGCCGGGCAATTCGACCGTCGACGCGATGCCGTGCGTGCGCAGGCTGTCGGCCGCGCCGATGCCGGAGAGCATCAGCAGTTGCGGCGAATTGATCACGCCGCCGCAGAGGATGACTTCGCGGCGCGCATCGGCGCGGTAGTCGGATTCGCCCCGGCGATACTCGATCGCGATGGCGCGCGGCGCGCCCCGGTCGGTATCGAGCACGATGCGCTTCGCGAGGGCGCCCGTCACCAGCGTGACGTTGCCGCGCGCGAGCGCCGGGCGCAGGTAGGCGACCGCGGCGCTGCAGCGCAGGCCGTTGCGGATCGTGGCCTGCATCGGCCCGAAGCCTTCGACGGATGCGCCGTTGTAGTCGTCGTTCTCGGGATAGCCGCAGGCACGTGTCGCGTCGAGGAAGCCACCCACCAACGGGTCGCGATAGTCGAGCCGGATCACGGTGAGCGGGCCGCGGCCGCCGCGCAGCGCCGATTCGCCGCGCTCCCACGATTCGGAGCGCTTGAAGTACGGCAGCACCGCGTCGTAGGACCAGTCGGTCAGGCCGAATTCGTCGGCCCAGCCTTCGTAGTCTTCCCGCGCGCCGCGTGCGTAGGCCATGCCGTTGATCGACGACGAGCCGCCCACTACCTTGCCGCGCGCGCATTCGATCCGGCGGCCGTCCATGCCGGCTTCCGGCTCGGTGAAATAGCCCCAGTCGAACAGCCGGTTCTTCAGGATCTGGCCCCACGTCAGCGGCACCTTGATGTACGGCGAGCGATCCTGCTCGCCGGCCTCGATCACGAGGATGCGGACGTTCGGGTCCTCGCCGAGCCGGTAGGCGAGTGCGCAACCGGCCGAGCCGGCGCCGACGATCACGTAGTCGTACGTATCGGTTTTCATCGACGCACCTCGCGGTGCCGGGCGGCAGGGCAGGCCGGCGCGACCCGCGAACGCGGGGCGCGGCGACCGGCCGGAACAGACGTCGAACGAACCATGATGTCTCCAGGTGGGCCTGAACGCAGGCCTCTCGGTTGTGGGTTCATTCGATTGTGCGTAACCTGAAACATATCTTCCAATACGTATTACGGTGCCATCCGATACCCGGATGGCTATGGGCGAGGGGACTGTGCGCGGATTCGATTCGTATCTCACTTTTCAGAAGCTCGAGGTGTTCTGCACGGTGGTCGAGCTCGGCAGCGTCACGCGCGCGGCCGACCGCCTGTGCATCGCGCAGCCGGTCGTGACTGCGCACGTGCGCAGCATGGAGAAGCGGCTCGGCTACGCGCTCGTGAAGCGCGCCGGCCGCAACATCGCACTCACGGAAGCCGGCGAGCGCATCTATCGCTGGGCGACCGAGGTGATCACGCGCACTCGCGAGGTCGAGCGCGAACTCGCCGGTCTCGAACAGGGCGAAATGGGCACCGCGGTGGTGGCGACGTCGATGTCGATCGGCTCGTACGCGTTGCCGCCGCTGTTCGCCGAGTTCCACCGGCGGCAGCCCGACGGGCTCGTGACCGTGCAGATCCTGACGCCGCAGGCGGCCGTCGATGCGACCCGTGTCGGCGGTTGCGATTTCGCGGTCATCCTGATCGCGGCCAATCAGGATCTCGAAGGGTTGGCGACCATTCCCGTGTGGGAGGACGAACTGCTGCTCGTGTGCGGCGCGTCGAGCCCGTGGGCCGCGCAGCCGGCCGGCGATCTCGACCTGCGCCGCGTGCCGTTCGTGAGCACGCCGCGCAACCAGCCGCGCCGCGAGCTCGAAGAGGCGCTGCTGCGCGAGCGCGGCCTCGAACAGCGCAAGGTCGTGATGGAACTCGGGCATCCGGAGGCGATGAAACACGTGGTGCGCGAGAACCTCGGCGTGAGCTTCATGTTCGCGTCGGCGGTGCGTGCGGAGGTCGAGCGCGGCGAGCTGGTCGTGCTCGATCGCCCGGAGCTGTCGATGAAGGTGCCGATCTATCTCGTGCATCGCGACGACAAGCGCTTCTCGGCGTTCCAGGCCGAACTCGTGCAGTTCATCGTCGATTCCGCGTCGCCGGGCGCGGCAGCGGGCGTCCCGAATTCATAGTCATCGGGCTATCTGTTTGGCGATCAATAGCTAATAGACCTATGGTCGGCGCGGTCCTAAGCTGGCCGGGTGCTTGACGGTCCGCCTCGCGACGCGAAGCGGGCGTGCGCACTGCCAGTCAACCCGAAAACAGGCCGACCCATGTGTACTCTTCATCTTCAATCCGGCGGCGCAGCCGCGTATGCGGACGATGCCGGGCGTCCCGCCGATGCGCCGGATCCCGCGCTCGTCGAGGATCTCGTCTGCGCGAACCGCATCCTGTTCGACCAGGGCATCGTCGATGCCTTCGGTCACGTCAGCGTCCGTCACGACAAGGATCCGCAGCGCTTCCTGCTGGCGCGCAACATGGCGCCGGGCACCGTCGGCATCGACGACATCGTCGAATTCACGCTGGACGGCGTGCCGGTCAATGCCGGCGGGCGCGCCGTCTATCTGGAGCGTTTCATCCACGGCGAGATCTATAAAGCGCGTCCGGACGTGCAGGCGATCGTCCACAGCCATTCGCCGACCGTGCTGCCGTTCAGCGTGACGCAACGCACGCCGCTGCGGCCGGTGTGCCACATGAGCGGATTTCTCGGCGCGGGTACGCCGGTGTTCGAGATTCGCGATACCGCCGGCGATGCGACGGACCTGCTCGTGCGCGACAACGCGCTCGGCGCGGCGCTGGCGCAGCGGCTCGGCAGTGCGGCGTTCGTACTGATGCGCGGTCACGGTTCGACCGTGGTCGCGCCGACGCTCAAGCAGGCCGTGTATCGCGCGGTCTACGCGGAAGTGAACGCGCGGATGCAGATCGAGGCGCTGCAACTGGGTGACGTGGTTTATCTGAGCGAGCAGGAAGCCGCAACCGCGTGCGCGAACATCGAAACGCAGGTCGAGCGCCCGTGGGCGCTGTGGAAGCGGCGCGTGCAGCACGAGCAACACACGGGCGCGCGTTGACCGGCGATCGAATCATCGAGGAGACGAGTATGGACGAGCAGTGGATAACCGGCCGTTTGCTGATCGACGGCGAACTGGTGGAAAGCGAGACCGGCGAGTGGGCGGCGTCGATCAACCCGGCTACCGAGGAAGTGATCGGCCGCGCGCCAGCCGGCTCGCGCAAGGACGTCGCGCGGGCCGTGGATGCGGCCCAGCGCGCGTGGCCCGCGTGGGCCGAACGCACCGGCGAGGAGCGCGGCGAACTGTTGCGCGGGTTTGGCGAGCGCTTGCTCGAACGCGCGGAGGCGTTGTCACGCATCGAGGTGCTCGATTCAGGCAACACCTACGTGCCGACGCTTGCGAGCATGCACGAGACGGTGCGCAGCCTGCGCTATTACGCGGGGCTCGTGCACGGGCTGCACGGCGAGACGATCCCGGCCACCGGCCGCCATCTGCACATGACCGTGTACGAGCCGTATGGCGTCGTCGGCCGGATTGCCGCGTTCAATCATCCGGCGATGTTCTCCGCGGCGCGTACCGCATCCGCGCTCGTGACCGGCAACACGGTGGTGGTGAAGCCGCCCGAAACGTCGCCGTTGTCCGTGCTCGTGCTCGGTGAGGTCGCGCGCGAGACATTGCCGGCCGGCGTGTTCAACATCGTCAACGGAACGGGCGCGGAAGTCGGCGATGCGTTGGTGCGCCATCCGGACGTGAAGCGTCTTGCGCTGATCGGGTCCGTGCCGACCGGGCAGGCGATCCAGCGCAGCGCGGCGGAGGTGGGCGTCAAGCACGTGACGCTCGAGCTGGGCGGCAAGAATCCGATGATCGTGTTTCCGGACGCGGATCCGGACGCGGCCGCCGAGAGCGCGGTGCGCGGGATGAATTTCTCATGGCAAGGCCAGTCGTGCGGATCCAATTCGCGGCTGCTGGTGCACGACGACATTTACGACGACGTGCTCGCGCGTGTCGTCGAGCGCGTGGCCGCGATCCGCGTCGGCGATCCGATGTTGCCCGACACGGGCATGGGCCCGATCAATTCGCGCAAGAGCTACGAACACGTGATGAGCTTTCTCGACCCGGCGCAGACGCATGGCGCGCGGCTGATGACGGGCGGCCGCCGCCCGCCCGGGCACGCTTTCGAAAAAGG
This sequence comes from Burkholderia sp. AU31652, assembly GCF_002223155.1. NCBI lineage: Bacteria > Pseudomonadati > Pseudomonadota > Betaproteobacteria > Burkholderiales > Burkholderiaceae > Burkholderia > Burkholderia sp. AU31652. Next base: position 828,130 of record NZ_NKFG01000003.1, read on the forward strand.
CTTCTGGGTCGAGCCGACCGTCTATGCCGATGTCACGCCCGAGATGCGGCTGTGGCGCGAGGAAGTCTTCGGCCCGATTCTGTCGGTCGCACGATGGCGTGATGTCGACGAAGTGGTCGCGATGGCCAACGACACGGAATACGGGCTCTCGGCCGCGATCTGGACCAACGACATCCGGCAGGCGCTCAACACCGCGCGTCGCATCCGTGCGGGCAGCGTGTTCGTCAACGGCAGCAACACGCACTTCCTCGGCGTGCCATGGGGCGGCTTCAAGAACAGCGGCGTCGACCGGGAAGAGGGGATCGAGGAAATGTATAGCTATGTCGAGAAGAAGGTCATCAACGTGATGCTGTAACACGCGCGACTCGCCGCCGGTCGTTCCCGTCATCGACGGGTTCGGCCGGCGACGGCGCGCGCGATCCATCAGTCGACGCCGGGTAACCCGGCCCACGGCGGCGCATCGAGCGGGGAACACATATCCCGCACGCGCCAATTAGATAGTTTTACTAATAAAAATGACAGTCCGACGTGTGGTTCGCTCGTATGCGAACGGTGCGTCGGACACTGACGGTTTGGAGACAGCATCCGTGAGAATGAAGACAATGGCCGTCGCGCTGGCGATGGTGTCGTGCCACGTGCACGCGCAGAGTTCGGTCACGCTGTTCGGTCTGGTCGACAACGGCATTTCGTACGTGAGCAATTCGGGCGGCAAGGCGCTGGTTCAGGCGATGTCCGGCATCCAGGCGCCCAACCTGATCGGGATCCGCACGGTCGAGGATCTCGGCGGCGGGTTCCAGGCGCTCGTCTTCATGGCGTCGCAGCCCGATATCAACAGCGGCACGGTGCGCGGCGGCGCACTGTCCGGACGCGAGTCCTATGTCGGCATCGTCACGCCGTACGGCACCGTGACGCTTGGCAGGCAGTTCGACTACATGTTCGACAACCTGTCGCTGCATCGCTGGGGGCACGAGATTTCGTATGTCAGCCTGTACCAGCTGCCGGGCGGCCCGTTCTCGAAACTGGGCGCGGCGCTCGGCACCTTCGACTACACGCGTACGACGGGCGGGGGCGCAACACCGAACGCGATCAAGTTCACGTCCGCGTATTACGGCGGGTTCCGGTTCGGCGCGTTGTATGGCTTCAGCAACATCGCCGGGCAGACCGGCAGCAACAGCCTGTCGAGCTTCGGCGTGTCCTACGACAACGGGCCGTTGCGGCTGGATGCGGCGTACACGTATTCGAAAGAAGAGGGAATCGACAACGGGCACCTCGGCATCCGCAATGCCGGCGCGGGCGGACGCTATACATTCGGCGACTTCGCGCTCGACGCGCTGTACGTGAATACGCGCAACACGCTGACGGGCGCGCACGTCGACACCTACGAGATCGGCGGGCTGTACCGGTTCGCGCCGGATTTCTTCGCGTATGCGAACTACCTGTACGCGAAGGGCAACCGGCAACTGACCGGCAATCATTCGAACCAGGCCGGCATCACGCTCGATTACCTGTTGTCGAAGAAGACCGACGTCTACATGAGTGCCGTGTATCAACAGGCGAGCGGCGGCGAGGACGTGATCGCATCGGTGTGCGGTACGTTCACCGCATCGTCGGGCGCGCGGCAGGGCGTGTTGCGGGTCGGCGTTCGAACGGTGTTCTAGGCGATCCGCGCCCGGCATTCACTTTGCCGTCACCTCCCGATAGAACGCATCGATCGCCTCGACCATCTGCGACAGCCCCGGCTGTTCGAGCGGATAGTGGCCCGCATTGTCCAGCATGACGACCTTCACCGGCACTTTCCGCACGCGCTGCAGGAACGGTTCGCTCAGGTGCAACGGCGTCCAGCGGTCCGCGGCCGGTTGCGTGAGCAGGATCGGGCACACGGCGAAATCCTCCGGCTCGACCGCCGGCCGGTACGACATGTAGGAATCGAGAAACGCGATCGTCATCGCGTTGCCGGCGGAGGTGCGATCAGACAGCCATACTTTCAGCGCATCCCGATCGTTGACGAGCGCGGACATCTTGCTGGCGAGCGTCATCGGCACCCGCATCGATTTCAGCGGCGTCATCGCGGTGAGATGCATCAACGGGCCGCCGACGCGGCTCATTAACACGTTGCGCGCGGTTTCGTCGCGCACCTGCTGAAGGCGCTGGTCGAGGAAGGTCATCCCGACGATGCCCTTGACCTTGCCGTTCAGCGCAGCCACGTGATACGTGAGCATGCCGCCGGCGCTGAGTCCGTAGAGCACGATCGGCCGGCCGTCCTTCGCGCGCTCCGCGTCGATCAGGTCGCTGCCCGCGCGCACCCAGTCGTCATAGCGGACCCGTTTGCCCGTGGCGACTTCGGTCATCCCGTACTCGGGCATGTCGACCGCGATCGCTTCGTAGCCGCGGCGCGCGAGCTGCTCGCCGAGGATCATCGACATCTGCCGGCCGTTGGTGCCCACGCCATGGAACAGGATCACCTTCACCCGCGCCTGGCGGTTGCGGTACGTGTCGAGATGCATGCGATGGCCGTGCCAGGACCACCATTCCTCCGTCGGTTGCCGGCCGTCCTTCCACTGGAAGTCGGTCGGAAGGAATGTCTGCATGTCGCGCCAGACGGGCTGGTCGGCGTAGGTCTTGGGCATGGTGGCGGACTCCGGTGGATGGGGCGAAACGGCGGCGTGGGCCAGTGCCGGTACGAGCGGTGCGCTCGACAGGCCGGCGGCCAGCAGCAGCGCGCGGGCAGCACGAAAGAGCGACGGACGCTTCATGGTGATCGACGCCGTGCGGGTTGCGATGGCGTTCATCATCGGCGCGCGGGCTCGCGCGATCCATGCTGGGGCGGGCCAACCGCTTTAGAATCTAGGCCAACCCACGTCGCGAGGCGTCTGATGAATGTCTGGAACTTTGCCCGCAGCCCGGCTTCCGTCCTGCTGATGATCGATTTCGGCCGCGACCGCAAGATCGCGCCGCAGGCGTTGCTCAAGGGGTCGCAGCTCACGCTGAAGCAGCTTGCCGACCCGGACTTCACGGTGCTGGCCGCGCAGGAGCTGGCCGTTGCGTCGAACCTGCTCGACCTGACCGCCGGGGAGGCCGGCGTCGGCCTCGAGGTCGGCCTGTCGTACCAGCTTTCGGCATACGGGCTGCTCGGCTACGGGCTGCTGAGCAGCGCGACCGGCATGGACGCGGTCGCGCTCGCGGGCCGCTACCTGGCGCTGACCTATACCTTCGTCGGGATGACGTTCCGCCGGGCCGGGCCGCGCGACGTGATTCAGTTCGACGCGTCGCCGGAGCTCGCCGCGAACGTGCAGCGCTTCTTCGTCGAACGCGCGATGGGCGCGACGTGCCGCGTGCTGCGCGACGTGATCGGCAGCGCGTTCGAACTCGCGACGTTCGATCTTGCGTATGGTGCCGGCCCCGGCGCTGGCGCGCAGCAGCCGGTGCTCGGCGCGACGATCCGGCACGGCCAGCCCGCCAGCACGCTCACGTTCGAGCATGCGCATCTCGAGCGACCGTTGCCGCAGGCGAATGCCGCGACCGCGGCGATGTGCGAGCGCATGTGTGCCGAGCTGATCACGCGCAGGCGGACGCGCGTCGACCTCGTATCGTTCCTGAACGAGTACCTGGCCACGCGCCCGTTCGACCGGCCGCCGCAGCTGAAGGACATCGCGACGTTGCTCAACACCAGCGAGCGCACGTTGAAGCGCCGGCTCCAGGAAGAGGGCGCATGCTTCCGGGACATTTCGAGCGCGGTGCGCAAGACCCGCGCGCAGGCGTTGATCGCGGAAGGGCGCCGGTCGATCAAGGAAATCGCGCAGGAACTGGGATTCAGCGACATGTCGTCGTTCTCGCAGGCGTACAAGCGCTGGACGGGTGTCGCGCCGAGCGTGTCGCGACAGGCGGCGGGTTTGTAGCGCACCCTGTAACTTTTGGAGATGTTGGAGGGTTGTCGGCGCCGAGTCGGCCGACGATCATGGGGGAAGCCGTAAGCCGGGCCGTTCCCGGCTCGCCAAGGCAGGCTCTACTCGGAGGGATCGGACATGAAATTGCTGCTCGTCGGCGCGACCGGACTCGTCGGGCGTCACGTCCTCGAAGTCGCGCTCGCCGATGCGCGGGTCGATCAGGTGATCGTCGTCGCGCGCCGCCCGTTGTCGCCGCACCCGAAGATGCGCGCGCTCGAGGTCGATTTCGATCATCTGCCCGACACGGCCGACTGGTGGCACGCCGATGCAGTGATCTGCACGCTCGGCACCACGATGCGCGCTGCGGGCTCCCAGGCGGCATTCCGGCGCGTCGACCACGACTATCCGCTCGCGGTCGCGCGGCTCGCACACCGCCACGGCACACCGGCTTACGTGCTGAATTCCGCACTCGGCGCGGATCCGGCGTCGCGCATCTTCTACAACCGCGTGAAGGGCGAGGTCGAGCAGGCGCTCGCCGGCGTCGGGTTCGCGGCGCTCACTTACGTGCGGCCCGGCCTGATCGGCGGCAGCCGCGACGAATTCAGGTTCGGCGAGCGGCTGCTGGTGTCCGTGTTGAACGTGGCCCGGCCCGTGCTGCCGGCGAAGTGGCGCGTGAATCCCGCGTCGCGGATCGCCCGCGCGATGCTCGACGCGGCAATCGACGCGCGGCCGGGCGTGCAGGTCATTGCGTCGGACCAACTCGTCTGACGCAAAGCGGGCGGCGCGCGCCGGTCACTGATCCGCGAAGCCGTCGAGCCCGCCGAACTGTTCGGCAAGCGCCGCCGTGAACGCCTCCAGCGCTTCGCTGCCGTCGCAGTTCCTCGGCGTCGCGAGCTGGAATTCGACCGTATGGCTCAGCTTGCTCGCGAGCAGCCGGCGCATCTTGCCTGCGGCGACCCACGGCGCCGCGACGTGGTCGGGCAGGAACCCCACATGCGCGCCGGACAGGATGAAGATCACGTCGGCGTCGACGTTTTCGGAGAACGCGGTCGGTTGCGCGTTGCGCGGCGCCGCACCCGACGTAGTCGTCTTGTAGAGCCGCGCGACGTTGCTCGCGTTCGCAATGTCGTTGACCGACACGGTCTTCTTCGCGAACAGCGGATGCCGCGCGCCGCAGTGCAGCGACTGGTGTTCGACGAACAGCGGTGCGTAGTGCAGGCCGGCCTGGTGGCCGGAAAAGTAGCCGATCGCGAGCTGCAGTTCGCCCTTCAGCAACCTGCGCTCCAGTTCATCGGGCGGCACCGCGATCATCTCGATCAGCACATCGGGCGCCCGTTCGCGGAAGCGGCCGACGCTCGTCGCGATCGATTCGACGATGTCCGGTGCGAGCCGCTCGGACAGCCCGATGCGCAGTTCGCCGAGCAACGTGCCCGACACGTGCTGCGTATCGCGCGTGAACACGTCCATCGCGTGCAGGAGCCGCCGGGTCGACTGCAGCACGCGTTCGCCCTTCGGCGTCAGCCGGAAGCCGCTCTTGCCGCGATCGCACAGCCGGAACCCGAGGCGCGTCTCGAGCTTGGCCATCTGCGTGCTGATCGTCGAAGGCGCCATGCCGAGCGTGCCCTGCGCGGCGCTGAAGCCGCCGCTTTCGACGATCGTCAGAAAGAGCCGCAGCAACTGCAAATCCATGTCTCTCAATCGGGTCAGCATGGCGATACGTCGCGTTTCGTGAAGTCGGCTTATGTTAGTTCAAATTTTTCGTCGGATGCCGTGACGGCAGAATCGGGCACGAGGTCGCCAGCCGCGCGGCCGTTTCCCACCAGACAGGAATCCGACGATGAGCCAGAACGATTTCGCGTTCACGCGCGCCAGCCTCTACGGCACGCAGGCCGAACCGACCTTCGCGGGCGCGACGAGCTTCATGCGCCGGCGTTTCAGCCGCGATCTCGGCGGCGTCGACCTCGCGATCACCGGCGTGCCGTTCGATTCCGCCGCATCGCACCGGCCCGGCACGCGCTTCGGCCCGCGCGGGTTGCGGATCGCGTCGACGGGCATCGCGTGGGCGCGCCCGTGGCCGTGGTCGTTCGATCCGTTCGACGTGCTGGCCGCGGTCGACTACGGCGATTGCGCATTCGATCTCGGGCAGCCCGAATCGGTGCCGGGCGCGATCGAGCGGCATGCGGATGCGATCCTCGCGCGCGGCTGCGCGATGCTGACGCTCGGCGGCGATCACTTCATCACGTATCCGCTGCTGAAGGCACATGCGAAGGTGCACGGGCCGCTGTCGCTCGTGCACTTCGATGCGCATACCGACACGTGGCCCGACCGCGACGTGAAGCGCATCGATCACGGCACGATGTTCTATCACGCGGCGCGGGAAGGGTGGGTCGTGCCCGAACGGTCGGCGCAGATCGGGATCCGGACGACCAACGACGAGCCGATGGGCTTCGACATCCAGGATGCGCGCCGGGTGCATGCGTCGACGCCCGCCGCGGTCGCCGCGCGCATTCGCGAGCGGGTCGGCGACCATCCCGTGTACCTGACGTTCGACATCGACTGCCTCGATCCGGCGTTCGCGCCGGGCACGGGGACGCCGGTCTCGGGCGGGTTGTCGAGCCATCAGGCGCTCGAGATCCTGCGGCATCTGGACGGCATCAACCTGGTCGGCATGGATGTGGTCGAAGTGTCGCCGCCGTACGATCATGCGGAAATCACGTCGCTGGCCGGCGCGACGATCGCGCTGGAACTGATCTGCCTGTACGCATCGCGCCGGCGGCGAGCCATGGGAAAATAGATTCGTAAAACTGTTTCGTCATACAAAACAATAGCGCGACCGCGGCCCTGCGCTGACCTACGATGGAAACATTGCATCCATCGTCCGCCGAGCCGTGTGCACTCACTACCGCGCCCCCGACGAAGACCCGGGCATCAGCGAACTGAAGATCGGCATCGGCGATCTGTATCGCCGCGACCCGTGGGCCCCCGACGTGTATCCCGACTACGCGGCGCCGATCGCGCGTGCCGATAGCGACGGCCTCGAAGTCGTCGCGGCCGTGTTCGGCTTCTGGCCGAAATTCATGCAGCCGGAGCGGCTCGACGAGAACGGCCGTAAAAAGAAGAAGCTCGACACGGTGAACGCGCGCGCGGAAACGGTCGGCTCGTCGCGGCTCTACGGCAACGCGTGGCGCAACGGCCAGCGCTGCCTGATTCCGGTGCGCTGGATCTTCGAACCCTGCTACGAAACCGGCCGCAACGTGTGGCAGCGGATCGGCGTCGACGGCTGGCAGCCGTACTGCGTCGCCGGCATCTGGCGGCGCTACGAAGGTGACGACGGCCGCGAGCGCGTGGGCATGGCGATGCTCACGGTCAACGCGGATACGCACCCGCTGTTCGCGCGGATGCATCGGCCCGGCGAAGAGAAGCGGGGCGTCGTGATGCTGCGTCGCGACGACTACGACGAATGGCTGCACGTGCGCGACATCGAGGCCGCCCGGCGCCTGCTGAATCTCCTTCCCGCCGCCGACATGACGGCCGAGCCCGATCAGGCATCGCCCGCACGCGCCTGAGCTTTCATTATTCCGACATTCATCTTTCGACTGGACAGGCCGAACGTGGCCCGATCATTCGGACATTTTCGAAAATCGGCGGATTCCGGGTAATCACCGATACCTCGCAAGTTGTATATACAAGATCATCCGCTGGCAATGTCGGCACACATCGTGCCGCTTGCGCGCCAGTGCGCAGACCATGCGTGCGTGGCGCATGCCGGCGATCCACGGCGCCCCGCACCCGCCGAGCCGAAAGGGCGGCTCGCAGCTTCCCGTCTCGTTCCAACCATTTGTGATCCTGAGTATTTTGGAGATTTCCCCGTGTCAACGAATCCCAGTGGAAAAGCCGGCGGCCTGATCGAAGTCCGTTCGATCGACTTCATTCCCGACGCCGAGCGCCACGGCGGCTTGCTGAGCCAGTTCACGCTTTGGCTGTCGGCGAACATGCAGATCACGGCCATCGTCACGGGCGCACTCGCGGTCGTGCTCGGCGGCGACGTGTTCTGGTCGCTGGTCGCGCTGCTGCTCGGCCAGTTCATCGGCGGCGCGGTGATGGCGCTGCATGGCGCGCAGGGGCCGCAGCTCGGGCTGCCGCAGATGATCTCGAGCCGCGTGCAGTTCGGCGTCTATGGCGCGATGATCCCGATCGTGCTCGTGTGCCTGATGTACATCGGCTTTTCCGCGAGCGGCTCGGTGCTGGCCGGGCAGGCCGTCGCGCAGCTGCTGCACATCGACGACGCGGCCGGCATCCTGCTGTTCGCGGCCGTGATCGTCGTGCTGACCGTGTTCGGCTATCGCGCGATCCACGCCGTCGGCCGGATCGCCAGCGTGGTCGGCATCGCCGCGTTCGTCTACATGTTCACGCAGCTGTTCGCGAACCACGACATCGGCGCGCTGCTCGCGAACAAGCATTTCTCGCTCGCGAGCTTCCTGCTGTCGATGTCGCTGTCCGCGTCGTGGCAGATCGCGTTCGGCCCGTATGTCGCCGACTATTCGCGCTACCTGCCGCGCTCGACGTCGTCGGTCGCGACGTTCGTGGCGGTCGGCCTCGGCTCGGTGATCGGCGCGCAGGCGGCGATGGTGTTCGGCGTGTTTGCGGCCGCGCTGGCCGGCGGCCAGTTCGCGCACCATGAGGTCGCGTATATCGTCGGTCTCGGCTCGACGGGCGCCGTGGCCGCGCTGCTGTACTTCAGCATCGCGTTCGGCAAGGTGACGGTGACGGCGCTCAACGCGTACGGCAGCTTCATGTCGATGGCGACGATCGTCAGCGGCTTTCGCGGCAAGCACGCCGTGTCGTCGCGCAGCCGCCTCGTCTACATCTTCGGGATGATCTGCGTATCCACGCTCATCGCGCTCGCGGGCCGCCATTCGTTCCTGAAGGAATTCACCGCGTTCATCCTGTTCCTGCTCGCGTTCTTCACGCCGTGGAGCGCGATCAACCTGGTCGATTACTACTGCTTCACGCGCTCGCGCTACGACGTGCCGGCGCTGTCCGATCCGGACGGCCGCTACGGCCGCTGGAACGTGATGGCGATCACGATCTACGTGGTCGGCATCCTCGTGCAGTTGCCGTTCATGTCGACGCACATCTACACGGGGCCGCTCGTCGACGCGCTCGGCGGCACCGACATCTCGTGGATCCTCGGCCTGGTCGTGCCGGCCGTGCTGTACTACATCGGCGCACGCGCATCGCGCCGCAGCATTCCCGAGCGCCTGATCCTGCCGCTCGAACGCGGCGAAGTTCACCACTGACGACACGTCACGCGCCTCGGGCCGGCCGGTTGCCGGCCTGACTGTCGCGCGAGCCGGGCGCCGCCTGCGCCCGGTTCTTCCCCACGTTTTCTTTTCCGCGATGCCGGTGCGGCGCGACTGCCGCGCCCGGTGTCGTTTCATTCTCTGACCATTGAATAGTATGACTAAACAAACGATAGCGCGCGGAAGCGATTCCCGGGCGCGGATGGTGCACGCCGGTCTTCGCATGACGGTCGCGGTGGCGTGCGTCGCCGGACCGGGCGCCGCGTTCGCGCAGGACGGCGTCACGCTGTACGGCGTGATCGACGAATTCGCGCAGTACGTGAATACGGGCAACGGCTACACGGCGGCGATCAATTCGGGCGGCCAGTGGGGCAGCCGGTTCGGGCTGAAGGGCGGCGAGGATCTCGGCGGTGGGCAGAAGATCGAGTTCGCGCTGGAGAACGGCTTCAATCCGAACAACGGTTCGCTCGCGAGTGCGGGCAGCCTGTTCAACCGGCAGGCATGGGTCGGCATCGCGGGGCAGTGGGGCAAGGTGCGCGCGGGCCGCCAGAATTCGCCGCTGTTCAACGACCAGGGCGGACAGGATGCGTTCGGCGGCGTCACGCAGGCGTCCGGCATGGACAACCTGACCGTGTTCGCGTTCCGCACCAGCAATACGCTGTCGTACCAGAGCCCGGAGATCGCCGGCTTCCAGGGTGGGCTGTATTTCGGGTTCGGCGATGCGGGCGGCGTGCGCTCGGCAGGCTCGAGCCAGCAGTTCGACCTGACCTACGAACACGGGCCGTTCGGCGCGTTCGTCGCGGGCCAGTGGCTGAAGAACGCGACGGCGACCACCACCGATCGCACGATCATGGCCGGCGCGTCGTACGAGATCGGCAAGGCCACCGTGTACGGCGGCTTCTCCGCGGTGAAGTGGGCCGACCTCGGCATCGATTCGCGCGTGTACGGGCTGTCGGTCAAATACCAGTTCAATCCGGCGAACTACGTAGCGCTCGGCTACGCGTATCTGCACGACCAGTCGTCGCAGGGCAACCATGCGGACCAGGTCGGGCTGATGTACGAGTACGACCTGTCGAAGCGCACGAGCTTCTACGGTGCGCTGTCGTACCTGCGCAACCGCAAGCAGGCCGGCTATACGCTTGCCGGCGCGGCGAACCCCGGCCTGCCGCTCGCGTATCCGGGGGCGAATGCACGGGGTGTGCAGCTGGGGATCGTGCATCGGTTCTGACGAGGCCGACGCGCATGGCCGTGCGCGCCCCGTGCATTTCGCGGGCGCGTTCGCGCGGCTACTTCCCCAACCGCTCCGCCAGCGAATAGCGCTGCATGCAGCGCTCCATCGCGTCGAGAAACGCGTGCTCCGCCGCGTTCATCTTGCGATCGCGATGCCACAGCAGGAACACGTCGACATCGACGAGCCCGTCGTCGGGCGGCAGCCGCCACAGTCGCTGCTGGGCGATGTCGTCGCGCACGATGTGCTCGGGCAGGCAGCCGATCCCGTAGCCGGCGAAGATCAGCCGCCGCACTTCCTCGAGGCTTGGTGACGACGCGACGATGCGCCCCGTGAAGCCCCGCTGGTCGCGAAACACGGTGAGCGGCGACAGGCTGTCGCCGATCTGGTCGCTCGTGAACGACACGAAATTCTCGGCGAGCAGGTCGTCCATCCGCAGTTGCGTCTGCCCGAACAGCCGGTGATGGCGGCCGCAGTAGATCGCATAGCGCTGGCGCAGGAAGCAGCGCATCTCCAGCTTGTCGTGCGGCGTGCGGCACAGGCCGAGCCCGGCCGTGGCCGTTTTCTGCAGCAGCGAAGACAGAATGTCCGACGAGCGCATCACTTCGATCTGCAGATCGATGCGCGGGTACGCACGATGGAAGTCCGCGAGGAATTCATCGTAGACGGGCGACTCGATGCGGCTCACCGTCAGCAGCCGGATCGATCCGGTCAGGTCGGCGGTGCTGTCGTCGATTTCGGTCTCGAGGCGCGAGATGCCGCCGTAGATGTCGCTCGCGATCCGGTAGACGGCTTCGCCGGCAGGCGTCGGCGCGAAGTGCGTGCCGCGCCGCTCGATCAGCTTGCGCTCGAGCGTGTCCTCGAGCCGCCGCAAGGCCTGGCTCACCGCAGGCTGCGTGACGTGCAGGCGCGCGGCCGCGCGGCTCACGCTGCGTTCCTGGATGATCACGAGATAGGTGCGCAACAGGTTCCAGTCGAGGCGGTCGTTCAGGAACGGGGCGAGGTCGGGGCGCATCGGGTCTCCGGGCGAGCCGTCAAGGTGGGTATTAGCTGAATTTATACGGCGAATAATAACTTGAAATTTGACTAATGATTTGCGGTCACCGATAAAGGAGGGGTGCCGCAGCGTGCGGCGCAAGGCCGCGACAGACGGCCGTCACACGAATTGTGCGTCGCCCGCAGCGGCGCGCATCAGGAGCCCGCATGACCCAGTCCCTTTCTTCCGCCCGCCAGCCGGCGCGCGCCGCGACGGCCGCATTCATCGGCACGATGATCGAGTGGTACGACTTCTACATCTACGCGACCGCCGCCGCGCTCGTGTTCGGCGAACTCTATTTCCCGTCGCATGACCGCTTCGTCAGCACGATGGCGTCGTTCGCGACGTTCGCGGTCGGCTTCTTCGCCCGGCCGCTCGGCGGCGTGATCTTCGGCCATCTCGGCGATCGAATCGGCCGCAAGAAGGCGTTGATGACGACGCTGATGATGATGGGCGTCGCGACCGTCTGCGTCGGGCTGCTGCCCGACTATTCGAAGGTCGGCATGCTCGCGCCGGTGCTGCTCGTCGCGCTGCGCGTGGTGCAGGGGATCGCGGTCGGCGGCGAATGGGGCGGTGCGGTGCTGATGGCGGGCGAGCATGCGCCGCAGGGGCGTCGCACGTTCTTCGCGTCGTTCGCGCAGCTCGGCAGCCCGGCTGGGCTGATCCTGTCGCTGATCGCGTTCCGCGCGGTCACGTCGATGGACAAGGCCGACTTCCTCGCGTGGGGCTGGCGTCTGCCGTTTCTCGCGAGTTCGGTGCTGCTCGTGGTCGGCATCCTGATCCGGCTCGGCGTGAACGAGTCGCCGGAATTCGCGCGTGTAAAGGAAGCCCACCGCACGGTGAAGCTGCCGGTCGCGGAAGTGTTCCGCTCCGCGTCGGGGCTCGTGGCGCTCTGCATCGGCGCGAACACGATCGGCATCGCGGGCGTCTATTTCACGAACACGTTCATGATCGCGTACACGACGCAGTACGTCGGCGTGTCGCGCTCGCTGATCCTCGACAGCCTGTTCGCGGTCGCGATCATCCAGTTCGTCGCGCAGCCGATCGCCGCATGGATCGCCGAGCGCATCGGCGGCGCGCGCTTCCTGAAGCTCGCGGCGCTGCTCGCGATGCTGTCGCCGTATCCGATGTTCATGCTCGTGCAGGGCGGCACGTCCGCGTCGCTGATCGCGGGCATCGCGCTCGCGGTCGTCTGCATGGCCGGCTTCTATTCGGTGATCGCGGGTTTCGTCAGCGACGTGTTCCCCGCGCACGTGCGCTATTCGGCGATCTCGCTCGCCTACCAGGTTTGCGGTGCGATCGCGGGCGGGCTGACGCCGCTGGTCGGCACGTGGCTCGCGCATCGCTTCGCGGGCCAGTGGTGGCCGCTCGCGGTGTTCTACACGTGTCTCGCCGGCATCTCGCTGCTGTGCATCGTCGCGCTCGACGCACGCCGCGCGGCACGGCCGGCCGCCGCCGAAGCGCTCGGCTCGCAGTGACCCTCAACGAACGAATTCATCCGGAGTGCACATGAAAGACCTGCTGGAAATCGACGGCGCCCGTTTGTGGCAGAGCCTGGCGGACATGGCGCGTGTCGGCGCGACGCCGCGCGGCGGCGTGCGACGCCTCGCGCTCACCGACGACGATCGTCGCGGGCGCGACCTGTTCGCGCAGTGGTGTCGCGACGCGGGGATGACGGTGAGCGTCGACGCCGTCGGCAACCTGTTCGCGCGGCGCAACGGCATCGATGCGCAGGCAGCGCCTGTGCTGATCGGCAGCCATCTCGACACGCAGCCCGAAGGCGGCCGCTTCGATGGCGTCTATGGCGTGCTCGCCGCGCTCGAACTCGTGCGCACGCTGAACGACGCCGGCATCGCGACCGACAAGCCGCTCGAGATCGTGTCCTGGACCAACGAGGAGGGCGCGCGCTTCGCGCCGGCGATGCTCGGCTCGGCCGTGTTCACGGGCGCGTTGCCGCTCGACGAAGCGCTCGCGAAGCAGGACGCCGACGGCGTCACGCTCGGCGTGGCGCTCGACGCATGCGGCTATCGCGGCGCGCGTGCGGCGGGCGGCGCGGTCGATGCGTACTTTGAGGCGCATATCGAACAGGGCCCCGTGCTCGAGGCGAACGGCACGACGATCGGCATCGTCACGGGCGGACAGGCGATCCGCTGGCTCGACGTGACGGTGACGGGCGTGGCCGCGCATGCGGGCACGACGCCGATGCCGTATCGCAAGGACGCGTATTTCGCGAGCGCGCAGATGGCGCTCGAACTCGAACGGATCGTCGCCGCTTATCCGCCGCGCGGGCTCGCGACGATCGGCCAGGTCGGCATCCGCAACGCATCGCGCAACACCATAGCGGGCGACGTGACGTTCACGGTCGACCTCCGCCATCACGACGATGCGCAAGTCGATGCGATGGAGCGCGACTTGCGCGAGGCGTGCACGCGTGTCGCCGCCGCGCGTGGCGTGCAGGTCGCGATTGAGACCTGCTGGCGCAGCCCGGCGACGCCGTTCGACCGCGACTGCGTCGAACAGGTCGCGCAGGCGGCCGCCGCGTTCGGCTATACGAACGAGCGGATCGTCAGCGGCGCCGGGCACGACGCGATCCTGCTCGCGCGTTGCGTGCCGACCGCGATGGTGTTCATCCCGTGCGTCGACGGCCTGTCGCACAACGAAGCCGAGGATGCGCTGCCGGATGACGTGACGCGCGGCACGAACGTGCTGCTTCATGCGGTGCTCGCGCGCGCCGGCGTCGCGGCGGGCGTTGCCGTGACGGCCGCCGCGCAGCACGCATGACGCGGCGAACCGATAATTCGAAAACCGACGAGGGCGAACGATGAAAACCTATTTCCATCCCGAGCAGTTGCTGCACCATCCGCGCAGCTACCTGTCGCGCGGCCAGATGCGTGAGCCGCAGGAAGTACCCGAGCGCGCGGCGCGGCTCGTCGCGGCCGTGCGCTCGCTCGACTTCGACGTGCGCGAGCCGGCCGACCGCGGCACCGCGCCGATCGCGGCCGTGCACGACATGAACTACCTGCGCTTCCTGGAAGAAGCGCATCGCGACTGGAAGCAGATGCCCGACGACTGGGGCGACGAAGTGATGTCGAACGTGTTCGTGCGCGACCCGAACCCGCTGCGCGGCGTGCTCGCGAAAGCCGCGCGCTACCTCGCCGACGGCAGCTGCCCGGTCGGCGCGAACACGTGGCGCGCCGCATACTGGTCCGCGCAGGGCGCGCTGGCGGCCGCGGCCGACGTCAACGACGGCGCGCGCGAGGCCTACGCGCTGTGCCGGCCGCCCGGCCATCACGCACGTCGCGACGCGGCCGGCGGCTTCTGCTACCTGAACAATGCGGCGATCGCCGCGCAGTCGCTGCTCGGCCGCCATCGCCGGGTCGCGATCCTCGACACCGACATGCATCACGGGCAGGGCGTGCAGGAGATCTTCTACGGCCGCGACGACGTGCTGTACGTGTCGATCCACGGCGACCCGACCAATTTCTACCCGGTCGTCGCGGGCTACGAGGAAGAGACGGGCACCGGGGCCGGCGACGGCTTCAACCTCAACCTGCCGATGCCGCACGGTGCGCCGGAGTCGGCGTTCTTCGAGCGGCTCGACGACGCGCTGCGCGCGCTTGCGCGGTTCGAGCCCGATGCACTCGTGCTCGCGCTCGGCTTCGATATCTACAAGGACGATCCGCAATCGCAGGTGGCCGTCACGACCGACGGCTTCGGCCGGCTCGGCGGCGCGATCGGCGCGCTCGGGTTGCCGACGGTGATCGTGCAGGAAGGCGGCTATCACCTCGACAGCCTCGACGCGAACGCGCGTGCATTTTTCGGCGGATTCGCCGCCGCGCGCTGACCGTCATCGCGGGGCCCGATCGCAGGCGTGCGGACTCAAGATTTCCGCACGCCTGCCGATAATTCGCGCATATGCTGGATGGATGCACGAAGGAGGGCCGAACGATGACAGCCGGCCAAATCAGACGCGGTGCGATCGCGCTCGCGGCGCTGGGCGTCGGGTCGCTCGCCAGCGCGGCCGATCCGTCGATCCCGCTGCGCGTCAGTCTCACCATTCCCGAAATCTGCACGATCGGCCCCGGCGTGCCGCAGGCCGTCGATGCCGACATGCCGAGCGTCAGTTGCGCGCACGGTACGCCGTTCGTGCTCAGTCACGCGCCGCCGCCCGACGTGCGATCGGCGCCGCGCAGCATCGGCGCGGGCGTGCTCCCCACCTGGACCGTCACGTTCTGAGCGCTCGCGCGCGCTCGCCCATGCCACTGAGCGCTAGAAACTGATCGTCGCGGTGATCGTGTCACTGTAGTTGCCGGGCGCGGGCGTCGTTTGCGCCGGCACCGCACCGTACACGGTCACGGCCTGCGAGGTGCCCGTGCCGACGCCCGTGACCGTCGAACTGCCACCCGTGCCGTCTCCCCACGCGATCGAACGCGCGGCATCGGTGTAAAGCCCGTAGCCGATCGTGCCGCCGCCGCCGCTGCGCTGCATCTGGCGCGCCGTCACGCTGCCGCTGCTGCCGCCGCTCAGCGCGATCTTCCACGCGTCGCCGTTGGTGCATTGCGCGGTGATCGAACCGGTCGCGGTGAGCGCGCCCGACAGCACGCTCGCGGTGCCGAAGCTGACGTTGGTCGCGCTGATGTTGCAGTTGTTGATGACGTTGGCGGTCGCGCTGAACGGGAAGGTGCCGTTCGACGCCGTCAGCGACGCGCAAGTGGGCGCACCGAGCAGGTAGAACCCCGCGTTGATCGATGTCGTGTTGCCGCCGAACGTCTGCGAGTAGGGGGTCGTGCTGTTGCCGGTCGTCGGCACGGTCGGCTGGTTCGCGGTGATCTGCCCGTAGATCGTGACCGTGGCGCTCGCGCTCGTGCCGAGCGCGGGTTTGACGAGCGTCACCGATGCCGGCGTCGTGCCGGAGTAGATGGAGCCCCACGCGACCGAATGCCCGGCATCGAGATAGAGGTCGTACTGCATCGCGTTGGTGCCGTTGACGAGGCTGCGCGGGCTCGTGCCGCCGAGACTCAGGCACACGAGCACGTTCGGCGTCAGCGTGACGGCCGACCACGTGCAGGTGATGCTGACGGTGCCGGTCGCGGCGACCGACGCGCGCGAGATCGGGCTGACCGAGCCGAAGCTCACCGTCGACGCGGTGGCCGTGCACGTCTCGGCCTGCGCATCGTGCGGCACGCCGCACCACATGGCGAACGCGACGAAGAGGAGCAGTGCGAACTTCATGGCGCGGGCCGGCAGGTGAGCGGGCCGAGGGTCGGCAGCGTGCCGTTGCCGGGCGCCGTGAACGCGAATGTCGCGACGCAGCGCTGCGTGCCGTAATCGATCACGAGATGGTTGTCCTCCTTCAGTCCGTCGATGAACGTGAGCCCGTCGTAGCCGACGATCGTGTCCGCGCCGCTTTCCGCGTGATGCACGTGCGCGCCGGCCGGCAGCGGGCGGCCGGCCGCGTCGTGCAGGATGACCGACGCCGCGCGATAGCGCGACACGCCGAAATGCGCGACGACGCCCGATTGCGCCTGCGGCACGACCGTCATCGAGGTCCGGGCGATCCGCGCATCGGCGGGCAGCTTCATCGAGTCGATCGCGATCTGGTTGTTCTGGTACGCGTTCAGGTCGGGCACGAGCAGGTGTCCCGCGCGATCCGTCGTGCCGATCACGCGGTTCTCGTGCAGCACCGGAATGCCCGCGACGCCGTCGGTCGACACGAGCGCGAAGCCGTCGTCGATGCGGCGTGACATCTGCAGGCTGCGGTCCATGAACACGAGCGCGCCGCTGACGTCGAGCGACGCGCCGGTCTGGCGGTCGATGTTCTGCGCGGCCGCGATGACTTCGCCCACGTGGCCCAGATAGCGCAGTTGCGCTTGCCGGTACGGCACCGCGCCCGTGCCGCCGGTCTGCACGCCCCAGCCCCAGCCGCCGTCGTAGTCGGGCGGGCGGCTCGCGTCGACGGTGTAGTTCGACTGGCCGCGCTGCCGGCCGACGGTCGTATTGATCGACGTGTTGCGGCCGAGCCCGATGTTCAGCGAGACGAACGCGCCGTTCGCACCCTGCTGCGCGAAGTCGCGGTACGCACTCACGCTCACCGACGCGAGATCGCCGAAGCTCAGCGTGTACGACACCGTGCCGATTCGCGCGCTCGGGCCTTGCGGCAGCCGGAAGCCGATATAGCTGAGCGACAGCGTCTGGCGGTGCATGAACGGCAGCGCGAGCGTGGCCTGGTCGGTCGCCGACGGCACCGGCGAGCCGTCGCGCGACGCGAGGTCGCCGTAGCGGCCGAACGCGCGGATCGTCTGCGCGTTGATCGAGAAGCGCGGTTCGATCACCTGGTAGCCGACGCTTACCTGCGTGCCCGGATAGCGTCCGGCGCTGCCCGCGACCGCGCCGCTCACGACGCCCGCGTAGCCGAGCCGCATCAGGGCGCCGACGCCGGCGTTGACCATGCCGCCGGTTGCTTCCGCATGCCCCTCGATGGTCAGCGCATCGGTCACGCCGCGCCGCATCGAGCCGCTGACGGCCGGCCGCGCGTCGTAGTCGAACGACTGCAGCCCGTAGTTGCGGCGCAGGAAGCCGGCTTCGAACGAATAGCTCGACAGCCCGGCGGACAGCATGCGCGTATCGACGTAGAGCGGCACCGACGTCGCGACGGTGCGCCCGAGCGCGTCGCGCGTGATGACGGTCGCCTGGCCGGCGCCCGTGATGCCCGGCACGTCGTGGATGATGAACGGGCCGCTCGGCACGTTGCCGGTGTACTGGCGCACGTTGTTGATGTACAGGTCGACCGCCGACGGCACGGCGGCGGAGCCCGCGAGCGACGGAATCGGGAACGTCACGAGGTCGGGCCGCAGCGCGAAGTTGCTGCGCCACTGGAAGCCGCCGAGGCGCACCGAGCGCGTCCACGCGAGCGATCCCGAGATCGCGTCGCCGATCTGCGTCGTGCTCGGCCGTGCCGGGTCCGAGCGGCTCCACGACGTATCGAAGCGCGTATAGCGCCGCTGGCCGTTGTAGAAATACGCGGTGCCCGTCGTGTTGAACACGCCGTTCGGGTCGAAGTAGCGCACGCCGGTATAGAGCGAGAACTGCCGGTCGCCGATCGTCTGCGCGTACGCCTCGTAGTTGATCGCGAGGCCGCGCGACGCGCTGGCCTCCTGCGTGGCCGGCAACGCGCGGCTGTCGACCGCGTACGGGCGGCGCAGCGCGTCGGGCAGCTGCAGGTCGACGCTCTGGCGTGCCGCGTCGTAGCGGTAGCGCAGGCCGGGAATCGTGTCGAGATCGACGGTCGCCGCATCGGCGATGCCGAGCCGGTCGGTCGCGAAGCCGATCGTGCGCAGGTCGGCGCCGCTCGCCGACAGATGGCCGTCGCGCTCGCGGAAGTGCGCGAGCAGCGCCGTGCTTTCGCCGTTGACACTGACTTCGAGGACCACGTCGTGCGTGCTGTCGGTCATCACGAGTGCCGCGGGTTCGTCCGCGCGGGCCGAGCCGATCACGAGCAGGCTGCCGGCCACGATGGCCGCAAGCGCGGCGCGCGGCGAGCGGTGCGGCGTTTCGCGTCCGTTGGCGGGGAACCTGCCGGCGCGTGGCGAAGGGGGCGAGGCCGGGCGGCGCACCGGCGGTCTAGCCCGGCGGCTCCACCGTGACGACCGCGCTGGCCGGCTGCGAATTGACGGCCGCCCGCACCGTGACCTTGCCGCCGAGCGTGACGCCGGCCGGCAGCGGCACGCTCCACTGGCCCGTGCGGCCCGCGAGCGCGTAGCCGAGCAATCCGCGCGTGAGCGGGTACGCGTGGCCGTCGCCGGTCACGAGCTCGACCGACGCGAGCTGCGCGCGGCGCGCGCCGCCGTTGCGCACCCGCAGCACCCAGCCGCCGTTGCTGCGCAGCAGCGCCCAGTCGAGCTGCGGCGCGCCGTCGGCCGCGGGCTCGACGAACACCGGAATCGAATAGCGCAGCCGGATCGACACGCCGTTGGTCGGCGCTTCGCCGGGCTGCGGCAGCTCGTCGATCAGCAGCCGGTAGCTCTGCTCGATGCCGGAAGGCGTGCGCGCCGCGCGCACGACGCGGATCAGCTGCTCGGACTGCATGCCGACCTCGATCAGCGGCGGGCTCGCGACCAGATCCTGGGTGGGCGTCAGCGTGTCCTGGCCGTCGGCCTGGTCCCAGCGGAACACGCGCACCTGCCCGTACACCGGGCGCTCGCCCGGATTGCGCAGCGTGATGCCGGTGGCCGTGTCGTCGGTGCCGAATTCGATCGTGACGGGGGAAATCTGCAGCGACGCGGCGTGCGCGGTGCCGGCCGCGCACAGCAGCGCGGCGAGCGTTCGACGTAATGCGGTCATGCGTTGCTGCGCCGGTCAGAAGTAGACGGTTGCGGTGACGGTCGTCTGATAGGTATCCGGCTTCGGCGTCGCCTGCGCGGGCACCTGGCCGTAGACGGTCAACGCCTGCGCGGCGCCCGTGCCGGTGCCGGCCACGGTGTTCGTGCCTTGCGTGTTGCCCCAGATCGTCGTGCGCCCGGCGTCCTGGTAGAGCTGGAAGCCGACGGTCGTCGTCGTGTTGCCGGTCGACGTGCCGGCCATCAGGCGGCTCGCGACGCTCGAACCCGTGACCGAGCCCGCGTCGAGGCCGACGTTGTACGGTGTCGTGTTGGTACAGGTGACGCTGACGGTCGTCTGCTGGTTGATTGCCGTGGCCAGCACCCCGTTGGTGCCGAAGGCCAGCGGGTTCGCGGCGATCGTGCAGTTCGGCTGCAGTGTCAGCGTGACGTTGAAGGTGGCGGTCGCAGTGCCGTTCGAATACGTGGCTGCGTCGGCGGCAGGTGTCGACAGGCCGATTGACAGCGCGAGCGACAATGTCGTGGAAGCGATGGCGACTTTCACACGGATCCCTCATCGAGCGGTTTTTCATTGGATTTATGCCGCGCTTCGCATGCCACGGCATTGCGAATGCTGATACGAATTGATGAGTCTTTCAATCGCAATGTTCGGGCTGTTTCATTTTGTTACAGTAAAGCCGGGAGTCGATGGAATAAAGCCGGAAAACATTACGGTTTTCGATTTTCTCTCGTGCGGCGCGAGCGAAAGATTTTCCTGTGATGCGGCAATAGTTTCGCGGCTTTGGCGGGGTGCGAAGCGATTTTTCCGATTGACGCAGTGGATTGAAACGGCCGATGCGGAATGGTTGACTGAAATGCCCGGTGAAGCGAAATAGGCAGGCATTGAATCGTTCAGGCAGATTGGATCGTTTTCAGTTTTCCGTTAATGAATCGGATTTTTCAGCGATGCAAGATGTGCCGAATTTCCCGATTTTTATGATTGGCGAATCGGTGAATCGGCATTGACGAGTGAAAACGAAGACGGCCGCATTGCGCGGCCGTGAGTGTGTTCGCCCCACGTGCGGCTGCCCGTCGCGCATGACCGGCGCGACGAGTCGCGATTACGAATTCGCGGCGGCCGGTGCGCGGCGCTGCTGCGCGATCTGCACGAACACGAGTGCGAGCCCGGCCGCGGCGATCAGTCCGCCGACGAGCGGCACGGCCGCATAGCCGAAGCCCGCCGAGAGCGCCGCGCCGCCGGCCGCGGCGCCGAGCGCGTTGCCGAGGTTGAACGCGCCGATGTTGACGGCCGACGCGAGGCCCGGCGCTTCGTGGGCTGCCCGCATCACGCGCATCTGCAGCGGCGGCACGACCGCGAACGTCGCGACACCCCACACGAGCAGCGTGACGGCGGCGCCCGCATGCGTGCGGGCGAGCACCGGGAACGCGGCCATCGTCGCGATCAGCAACAGCAGGAACCCGATCAGCGTGCCGTCGAGCGAGCGGTCGGCGAGGCGCCCGCCCGCGATGTTGCCGATCGAGAAGCCGACGCCGATCAGCACCAGCATCGCGGTCACGAAGCCGGGCGTCGCGCCGGTCAGGTGTTCGAGCGTCGGCGCGACATACGTGTAGAGCGTGAACATCGCGCCGGCGCCGAGCACGGTCGTCCCGAGCGCGCCGAGCACGACGGGGCGCGTCAGCACCGAGAGTTCGGCGCGCAGGTCGGGCATCTTGCCGGCTTCGCCCTTCGGCAGCGCGGCGAACAGCCCGGCGATCGCAACCAGGCCGAGGCCCGCGGTCGCCGCGAACGACATGCGCCAGCCGATGATCTGGCCGAGCCAGGTCGCGGCCGGCACGCCGCCGACGTTCGCGATCGTGAGACCCATGAACATCGTCGCGACCGCGCTGGCCTGCTTCTCGCGCGGCACGAGGCTGGCCGCGACCACCGAGCCCAGTCCGAAGAAGGCGCCATGGTTGAGGCTCGTCACGAGGCGGGCGAGCAGCAGCGTCGTGTAGTCCGGCGCGAACGCCGACAGCAGGTTGCCGATCGTGAAGATCGACATCAGCGCGATCAGCGCCGAGCGGCGCGACCAGCGCGCGAGCAGCAGCGTCATCAGCGGCGCGCCGACCATCACGCCGATCGCATAGGCGCTGATCAGCATGCCGGCTTGCGGAATCGACACGTGCACGCCGTCGGCGATCACGGGCAGCAGGCCCATCGGCGAGAACTCGGTCGTGCCGATGCCGAACGCACCGGCGGCGAGTGCCAGCAGCGGCAGCGCGGCGCTGCCACCCGGGCGGGAAGGAGAGGAAGTCGTGATCTTCACGCGATGGGCTCCTGTAGTCGAGGGACAACGGCAGGGGCCGTTGAGGACAGGGTGAAGTGTGCCTGCATGACTTTTGCGGAAAAAGCCGGGTCCGGACGAAATTATCTTGATTTCATGTCAACAATGCAGCGAGCGCTTGAAGCCCGGCGATGGGGCGAGCGAAAGCGATGTTTTTGTGAAAGATATTTGTAAAGGTCGGCATGCGGCTTCAGGGCGGGAGATCGCGATCCACCGGCGCTTCGACGCGGGCTGACGCTCGCTCCCGCCGGATGAGCGGGAAGCCGCCCACCGACTTCCCGGCGATGGGTGGCCGTGCGGATCGGACGGGCCGAGCAGGCGGTCGGCATCACGCCAGGCGAATCTCGCATCGTCGCCGAAAACCCTTTGCAGACAAGGCCCGCGGCCAAAAAAAGCCCCGATCACAGGGGGACCGTGACCGGGGCGGAAACGCATCCTCTCTTTGGCACGAGGGTTGGATGCGCGCGCAGTATATTTCGCACCATGACAATTCGAAGCGACGTTAAACGGCCGTTTTTGGTGCCAATTTAAAAACACCGGTGCTGAGGCGTCCGGTGTCGTCGTTTTGTAAGAATTTTCGTGGAAAAGATGCGGTTGTTTAGCGTGTTTCGGCAGTCGAAGCGACAGTTGGGCGAGAGGGGATTGCGCCCGTCATTCGGCATCGCGAATCGGGTCGCTCAAGTGCCGGGTGAGGTCGCCGCACCTGCTGTCCGCTCAGCCCGCTTCGCTCGCTTCGCCGGTCGCATCACGCACGGCCTCGAGAAACCGCGCGACGACGGGCGACGGGGGCACGGCCGCACCGTCGAACACGAACTCGATGTCGAAGCGGCGCGCGAGTTCGTCGAGCGCGACGAGCCGGACCGTGTGCGGGCAGGTCGGCGACGCGCTTTCCGGCACGAATGCACAGCCCATCCCGGCCGCGACGAGGCCGATCAACGTCGGAATGTCGCTGCCGACCTGCGCGATGCGCGGCGTGAAGCCGGCCTGCTGGCACTGCGCCATCAGGAATCGGTGGTGCGCGGCGGAGCGCTGCGCGTCGAACCAGACGAACGGTTCGTTCGCGACGTCGGCCAGCGTGCGCGGCGCGGTGGAGCGTCCGCCCGGCGGCGCGGGCATCGCGAGCACGAAGCGGTCGCTCAGCAGCCGCACGCCCGACAGGTGCGGCGCCTCGTCCTGACGCCACGCCATGATCCCGCCGTCGAGCTGGCCGCGCATCAGCGCATTCGCCTGTTCGGCCGACAGCATCGGCGCGATCGACAGCTTCACGTCCGGGCACGCGTCGCGAAACGCCTTGAGGACGGTGCCGACGACGGGCAGCGGCAGGCAGTTCGGCAACGCACCGAGCCGCAACTCGCCCAGCTGGCCGGCCGCGCTGCGCAGCGCGCGCTCACGGCTGTCCTGCAGCGTCGCGAGCAGGCCGGTCGCGTCCTGCAGGAAGCTGGCGCCGGCCGCCGTGAGCGTGACGCCCGTTGCGCGGCGCACCAGCAGCGGCGTGCCGATCGCGTCCTCGAGCTCGCGGATCTGTCGCGACAGCGCGGGCTGGACGATGCCGGCCGCGCGCGCGCCGGCCATCACGCTGCCGGCTTGCGCGACGGCCACGAAGTAGCGCAGGTGACGCAATTCGATCTGGCGCATGCGGCATCCTTTCAGGTTTATCAATATACCTGTCGAGCATAGCAAACGCCATTCGATGGTATTGGAAAGCATGGGAGGCGTGCCGTACGATGACCGTCATTGCCGCTCGCCGTTGCACGTCGCGTGCGTTCCCCCGTTTCCCTCCGTTTCCATTGGTCCCGCCCCATGCCGCTTCATATCCCGACCCCTTATCTTTGCTCGCCAATCGCATCCCGCCGGCTCGGCAGGACCATCCGGCTGAAGCTCGATGCGCTGCAGCCGTCGGGCTCGTTCAAGCTGCGCGGCATCGGCGCCGTCTGCGAAGCGCGGCACGCGGCCGGCGCGCGGCGCTTCGTGTCGTCGTCGGGCGGCAACGCGGGCATCGCGGTCGCGTATTGCGGCCGCGAGCTCGGCGTGCCGGTGCTCGTCGTCGTACCGGAAAGCGCGTCGGCCCGTGCACGCGAGCTGATCCGCGTCGAGGGCGCCGAGCTCGTCGTGCACGGGGCGAGCTGGGCCGAGGCGAATGCGTTCGCGCAGTCGGCGCTCGGCGAGCATGATGCGTTCGTGCATCCGTTCGACGATCGCGTGCTGTGGCAGGGCCACGCGACGATGATCGACGAGATCGCGGCGGCCGGCCCGAAGCCCGACGCGATCGTGCTCGCGGTCGGCGGCGGCGGGCTGCTGTGTGGCGTGCTCGAAGGGCTGGCGCGCAACGGCTGGCACGACGTGCCGGTGGTCGCGGCCGAAACGGAAGGCGCCGACTGCTATGCGCGCTCGCTCGCGCAGGGGCATGGGGTCGAATTGCCGGCAATCACGAGCATCGCGACGTCGCTCGGCGCGAAGCGGCCGTGCGACGCGGCGGTCGAGTGGGCCGCGCGACACGAGATTCACCCGGTTGTCGTGTCCGATGCCGAGGCGGTGGCCGCCTCGCTGCGTTTCCTCGACGAGCACCGGATCGTCGTCGAGCCCGCGTGCGGCGCCGCGCTGGCCGCGCTCGAGCGGCCAGTGGCCGGGCTCGCGTCGGCGAAGGAGATCGCCGTGATCGTCTGCGGCGGCGTGACGGCGACCGTCGAGCAGATGCAGACGCTGCGTGCGACGTTGCGGTAGGCGGGGCGGCCGGCGCCAGCCGGTTTGTCGTGGGACGGCTGGGTGGAGGTCGACGTCGACGACGGATATCTCTGCGATCGTCTGTGATGACGTGACGGCCATCGCCGAGCCGATGCAGACGCTGCGTGCGGCGTTGCAGAAGGCGAGAGGGGCCGGCGGCAAGCAAGTCTGCCGTGGGATGGTCGGATGGCGGTCGACGGCGGATATCGCCGCGATCATCTGCGGCGCGTGACATTGAGCATCGAGCCGATGCAGACGCTGCGTGCGATGTTGCAGAAGGCGGGGGCGGCCGGCGCTAGCCGGCCTGTCGGATGACGGCCGGACGGCAGTCGATCCCGGCGAACGTCGGCATCGGCTACGCATACACCGTCGCGAAGCATCGAAGCAACGTCAGCGACACAACGGGTATGCAGCCGGCGGCGCTGAGATTCCCGTGATGAATGAGGGAGAAGTGTGCGTATCGTCGCGCGGCGCCGGATATGGCCGCGCGACGATACGGACGGCCGGTCAGTGTGCGGCCGGTGCGCTCGCGCCGGACGGTGCGGACGAGGCGACGGGGTTGGCGGCGGCAGGCGCGGGCGATGCGCTCGAGGGCGCCGATGCCGATACGGGGGCCGAAGCGGTGGGTGCAGGCGCCGGTGCGACCGGTGTCGGTGTTGCAGCGGCCGGTGCCGAAGCAGCGGGCGACGATGCCGGGCCGGAAGCGGATGCAGGCACGGAAGCCGAAACCGGCACGGACGCCGATCCGGACGCCGGAGCGGGCGTCGACGACGCGGCCGCTGCAGGCACCCCACCCGAAGCCGATACCGCCCCCGCACCCGACGCCGCCGCCGGCGCGGCAGCCCGCATCGCCGCCGGCGCAACCACGGCCGACGCGGCGGCCGGCACGGCGTTCGCCCCCGACTCGGGCGCGACCGCCGGCAACGAAAGCGGCACCGGCGCCGCGGGCGGCGTCGGCACGACCGGGGTCGTCATCTTCATCGGCTCGCCTTGCGGCGTCGGCGCGGGTTCGGGCAGCGGCGCGACGGGTTCCTTCTCGGCGGCCTTGACGGTCGCGCGGTCGCGGCGGGCCGGGTCGATCTTCAGGAAATGCTCGACGAGATTGAAAAAGCGCTCATAGAACACGCCGGCGGGAATCGTCTCGCTGGCGGTCTTGACGAGCGCGTCGTCGCTCGACCCGATCGGCAGCGACAGCGAGCCGAACACGCTCAAGCCGACACTGGCCGACGTATTCGACTTCTTCAGCGTATAGCGATCCTGCACCGCGTTCACGTACGCGATGCTCGACGTGCCGTCCGCGTTCGCGTCCGCGCACACGACGTGAAACTCGATCACGACGTGCATGTCGTTGTTCGGCTGGAAATTCTTGCTGCCGTCGACCGCATCGTTGCGCGACGACGACACCACATAGCCCTGGCTCAGCAGCGCGCGCCGCGCGGCCTCGCAGGCTGCGTCGGATTTCGAGTGGAACGTATGCGCGTACGGGCTGCTGGTCGCGTCGAACTGTTCCTGCTGGTAGATCGGCTTGGGCGGCGACGAGCACGCCGCCAGCACGGTCGCGGCCGCGAGCGCGCACGAAACGGAAAACAGGCGAAATCGGTTGTGCATGGCGTCTTTCAGAAGGCTTGGCGAGAGGCCGCGCAACGGCGGTGCCTGGATGAAGCGCGCGGCAATCTCGTAAGGCCGGGGCGTCATTATAGTTTCCTTTGATGTCGCGCTCGCTTCAGTCGGCCGAAGCGCCGCGTGCCGCGGCCAGCAATTGCGACGTCAGCGGATGGTGTTCGCCGCGCCGCGAGCGGATCGCGTGGATCTCCTCGGTCACGTCGCCGGCACGCCCGAGCCGGCGCAACCCGCGCAGCAGCGACGCGTCGTTCGCGCCGAGTTCGCTCAACGGGAACACGCCGAGGCCGCGCGCCGCGAACACGGCCATCAGCGCGCTGTCCTCGAATTCCCCGGCCACGCGCGGCACGATCCGTTCACCTTCCAGCCACAGGTCGAGGCGCGCGCGCAGCGCGGAATGCGCGGTCGGCAACAGCACGGGCAGGTCGGCGAGGCACTGCGGAAAGTGCTGCCGCGCGGCCGGCGTGACGAGCGCCGCGGGGCCATACCAGTCGACCGGCGACGCGACGAGCCGCTCGCTCGTCACCCGCAGGTTCGAGCCGGACGGCGCGCCCTGGCCGGCCAGCACCAGATCGAGATGATGCAGCGCCAGCTCCGCGAGCAGCGCATCGTGCTCGCCTTCGTGGCACAGCAGCCGCAGCGTGGGCGTATCCAGCACGGGTGCGAGGATCGCGTGCGCGGCGAGCTTGGAAATGCCGTCCGCGAGGCCGACCGCGAGCCGCACGGTCGGCTGGCTGGCCGCCGCGCGCACATCGTCGGGGATCAGCCGCCCCATCTCGAAGATCACCTCCGCGCGCGCAAACGCGGCCTGGCCGGCGTCGGTCATCGTGACGCCGCGCCCGGCCGGGCGCAATAACTGGTGCCCGAGCGCTTTTTCGAGCTCGCGCACCTGCGCGCTGATGGTCTGCACGGCCATGTCGAGCCGCGCGGCCGCGCGCGCGAAGCCGCCTTCCTTCACGACGACCCAGAAGTAGTACAGATGTCGGAAATTGAGCATCGGAGCGAAATTTCGGAAAAACCGAACCAAAATTCAGATTCTCTCTGATTTTTCCGAAGTTCGGGGCGGCCTATGATCGGGCTTTCCACTTTCGTATCGGCCCATCTCATGGACTACCTGCTGACGCTTGCCGTTGACCCCGCCGTCTGGGCGGCGCTCCTGACGCTCGTCGTGATGGAAGTCGTGCTCGGCATCGACAACCTGATCTTCATCTCGATCCTCAGCAACAAGCTGCCCGAGGCGCAGCGGGCCCGCACGCAGCGCCTCGGCATCGCGCTCGCGCTGGTGATGCGCCTCGCGCTGCTCGGCAGCGTCGCATGGATCGCGAGCCTCACCGAACCCGTGTTCACGCTGCTCGACCATGCGTTCTCGTGGCGTGACCTGATCCTGCTGTCGGGCGGCCTGTTCCTCGTGTGGAAGGCGACCACCGAGATCCATCACCACGTGTCGCGCGACGGTGAAGGCGCGGGCGGGTCGGGCGGGGCGGTCGGCCTGACGATGTGGGCCGCGATCGGCCAGATCGTGATGCTCGACATCGTGTTCTCGATCGACAGCATCGTGACCGCGATCGGCATGACCGAGCACGTGCCGATCATGTTCGTCGCCGTGATCGTCGCCGTCGCCGTGATGCTGTTCGCCGCACAGCCGCTCGCACGCTTCATCGACCGCAACCCGACCATCGTGATGCTCGCGCTGTCGTTCCTGGTCGTGATCGGCATGACGCTGATCGCCGAAGGTTTCGGTTCGCATGTGCCGAAGGGCTATATCTACGCGGCAATGGCGTTCTCGGCTTTCGTCGAAGGCATGAACATGCTGGCGCGGCGCGCGAAGACGAAGCGCTCGGCACCGACGGATGGCCACTGAGCCGGCGCGCGTGACCCGGCTGCCGCTGCGGTGGCAGGCATCACGCGCGTCATATGGAATCCAGACGAAATTCGCACGGAAAGGAGAAGCGCGATGAAATGCCCTGTCTGCAAGACGCCCGACCTGCTGATGGCCGAGCGCCAGTCGATCGAGATCGACTACTGTCCAACCTGCCGCGGCGTGTGGCTCGATCGCGGCGAACTCGACAAGCTGATTGCGCGCGAAACCGGCGATGCGCCCGCGCGCCGCGATGAAGCCCCTGTGCGACACGATGCGCAAGCACCGCGCGGCCACGATGGCGGGTGGGGGCGCGACGCTCGCTCGCACGACAGCCGTGACAGACACGATGGCCGCTCGCACGACGGCCGGCGTCGCAAGAAATCGGTGTTCGACCTGTTCGACTTCGACTGATCGCACCGCACGTCGTAAAAGAAAGCCCCGCCGGGCGCGTACCCGGCGGGGCTTCTTCATGCGTGCGGGATCACGGCATGCACCAATGCTTACGCGTTGCCGGCCGTCACGTCGATGCGGCGCGGACGCGTTTCCTCGCGGCGCGGAATCGTCAGCGTCAGCACGCCGTCGCGCAGGTTCGCGTCGATCCTCGCCGTGTCGAGGTCCGGGCTCAGCACGAAGCTGCGCGCATAGCGCGTCCCACGGATTTCCGCGTGGCGCACGCGCAGGTCGGCCGGCGTGTCGAGACGCGTGTCGGCTTCGATCGTCAGCGTGTTGTCGTGCACCTTCACGTCGAGGTTCTCGCGCGGCACGCCGGGCAGGTCGGCCCGCAGCGTGACGCCGAGATGATCTTCGACGATGTCGACGGCCGGCGTGATCGCGGGACGGCGGGCCGCTTCGGCGGCAGCGGGGTGGACGGTGTTGGTCTGACGCTCGGCCAGGGTCGGGTTCGCATTCATGTCGGTATCCTGAATATTATTGAATGGTGATCGCACGCGGCTTCGATGCCTCGCGCCGGCCGACGCGAATTAGCAGGCAGCCGTTTTCGTAGCGGGCGCTGACCTGGTCGGGATCCGCGTCCCGCGGCAGCTCGACGACACGGCGGAATGCGCCGTGAAAGCGTTCCTGCGCATAGGTGCGCAGATCGTCGCCTTCGCCGCGCGGTGCGGGCTTGCGCTCGCCGCTGATCGTCAGCAGGTCCTTGTCGATCGACACGTCGAAGTCGGCCGCGGCCATGCCGGGTGCGAACGCGACGATCTCGATCGCGCCGTCGGTGGCACCGACGTTGAGCGCGGGAAAGGCGCCGGGCCGTACCGCGCGAATGCCGGCCGGACGATCGCCGAGCAGGCTGGCCACTTGCCGCTGCACGCGGGCGAATTCGTCGAACAGGTCGCTGCCGAAATGGATACCGCTCATGTTGGTCCTCCTGAACAGGGAACGCGGGAGACGTGACGGCGCGACGCCTGCGGCGGGCGCGTCGTGGAAGCTCCACTGGGTCGAAACGGGGGCGGTGCGCTGCATGCTGCACGGCCCGACGACGTGTAATTAGTGGCAGCCGAAGCGCATTTCAAGAGGGAATCCGCAATCTGCGTCAATGCAGGCCCGCGCGATTCGATGCGACAATCGCCGCCATCTATTGGCAGACCAACGACACGGGACAATCATGGACATTCGACGCATTGCGATCGTCGGCGCCGGCGTGATCGGCGCGAGCTGGGCCGCCTTCTATCTGACGCAGGGCTTCGACGTCGTCGCGACCGATCCGGCGCCGCAAGCCGACACGCGGTTGCGCGACGCGCTGGCCGCGTTTCTCGGCGACCGGGCCGCTGAACTTTCCGCGCGGCTGTCGTTCGACGCCGATCTCGTGCGTGCGCTCGACGGCGTCGACTTCGTGCAGGAGAACGGGCCGGAGCGGCTCGACCTGAAGCGCGAGCTGTACCGGCAGATGGACGACGTGCTGCCCGCGCACGTGCCGATCGCGTCGAGCTCGTCGGGCCTGAAGATGTCGGACATCCAGACCGCGTGCGACAAGCATCCGGAGCGTTGCCTGATCGCGCATCCGTTCAATCCGCCGCACCTGATTCCGCTCGTCGAACTGGTCGGCGGCGATGCCACCAGCCAGGACGTGATCGCGCGCGTGAAGGATTTCTACGATGCGCTCGGCAAGCAGACGATCGTCCTCAACAAGGAAATGACCGGCCATGTCGCGAACCGGCTCGCGGCCGCGCTGTTCCGCGAGGTGTATCACCTCGTCGGCGAAGGCGTGGTGAGCGTGGCCGATGCGGACAAGGCCGTCGCATGGGGGCCCGGCCTGCGCTGGGGGTTGATGGGGCAATGCCTGACCTATCACCTCGGCGGCGGCGCGGGCGGGATCGCGCACTTTCTCGAACACCTGTCGGGGCCGATCACGAGCTGGTGGGACGATCTCGGCACGCCGTCATTCGATCCGGACGTCGATCGCAAGCTGAACGACGCATTGCGCACGATCCAGGGCGAGCACTCGATGCAGGAGCTCGCGGCCGAACGCGACCGCCTGCTCGTCGAGCTGATCGACGCGCGCCGCCGCAGCTTCCTGCCGTGATCCTGATTGCGTTGCGCCGGCGCGGCGGCGCCGGTCATTGCTGCGACGTCGCCTGGCTGGCGGGCGGCGTGTGGGCCAGCCACGCCGGGCTCACGGCCTGCACGAGTTCGCGGTTGCGCGAACGTGTCGCGGCGTCCGGCGGGTAGTTGCCGTCGTTGGTCGGCAGTTCGCCGTCGAGATAGGCCTGCTTGAGCTGGTCGATGACTTCCGCGCGTGTCAGGCCCTGTTGTGCCGGGGCCGAAGCGTCGGTCTGGGCAAAGGCGGGGGAGAGCAAGGCGGCTGCAGCGGTCGCGACGGCGAATCGCAGGACGTTGTTCATGGCGGGCTCCGATCAAGGGGACGGGTACCGGACGCGCGCGGCGATGCGCGGTGCGTTCCGATGGGTCCCATTGTCGCGAGCGAGTGCTGCGCGGACGATGACGCGTTCCGGGCAAAGCTGTCAGGTGCGGGTGCGGCGCCCCCTGTGTGGGTCGCGCCAAGCGCGGCTACAACTCCGAAGCGGCTGTAATCAGCGTCGCTTCGAGGGCGAGCGTCGAACGCGACGCGGCCGTCGGCCGGTCGATCACGTATTCGAGTTCGCCGAGTTCGGGCAGCCCGGCGTCGAGCCGCGCGAGCCCGGCCGGGATCACGTAGCCGGCGAACGCGCTGACGCCGAGCCCCGCGCTCGCGGCAGCGCGCAACACCGCGACGCTGCTGCTCACGACCGCGATCCGGTACGGCCGCCCGATGGCCTCGAGCGATTCGAGCACGCGGCGGCGCGACACGCTCGGCTCCGGATGCATCGCGAGCGGCAGCACGGCCTCATGGCCGGTGATCCGCGAATCGGGGCCCGTGCACCAGTACAGCGGCTCGCTGCGGATCACGCGGCCGCGCCGGCTGCCGGCGATGCGCTTCGCGAACACGAGATCGTGCCGCCCCTCGTCGAGCGCATCGAACAGGTCGCCCGACAGCCCGGTCGAGATCGCGAGCTCGACGTCCGGATTGCGCTGCACGAAGCTCGCGAGCGCGGCCGTCAGGTGCGCCGACGCGAAATCCTCCGACATCGCGAGCCGCACCTTGCCCGACAGCGGCGGCCCGCACACCGACGTGACGGCCTCGTCCATCAGTTCGAGAATGCGCACCGCGTAGCGGAACAGCGCGTCGCCGTGCTGCGACAGGTGCACGTTGCGCGTGTCGCGCTCGAACAGCGGCCGGTCGAGCAGCTCCTCGAGGCGGCGGATATGCTGGCTGACGGTCGACTGCGACAGGCTCACGCGCTCGGACGCGGCGGTGAAGCTGCCGGACTGGGCGACGGCGACGAAGCTGCGCAGCAGCTCGGGCGGTAACGGGCGCATTGCTAAATCCACTGAATCGGTTTCGACAACTTCATAAATGGCCGGATTGTGCGGCGCTAGTATCGGATCACGCGCCAGTGCGGCCTCCGCCAATGGGGGGCACCGGACGCGTAGCCCGTGTCGCGCCGCCGATGGCATCGGTCAGTCTAAGCCATCCGGCGTCCGGCCCGAAACCGCATCATCCCATCGACCCCGAGAACGCGCTCGCACGACGAGCCGCCGGGCCGCGGCGCCCCGCCGCAGGAGACAGACAGTCCGCCCGGGACCGGCGTGCGGGCCTGGCTCCCGCACGCGTCAGGCGCCCGTCACGAAGAGACTGGAGACGACTCATGATCATCTACGGAACCGCGCTGCTGGCGTTCTGCCACCTGGCCGGACTGTTCCTCGGCGACCTGCTCGGCAGCGCGATCGGCGTGAAGACCAACGTCGGCGGCGTCGGCATCGCGATGCTGCTGCTGATCTGCCTGCGCCTGTGGCTGCACCGCCGCGGCTGGCTGCCGAAGGAGACCGAGGCCGGCGTCGGTTTCTGGGGCGCGATGTACATCCCCGTCGTCGTCGCGATGGCCGCGAACCAGAACGTCGTCGCCGCGCTGAAGGGCGGCCCGGTCGCGCTGCTGGCCGCCGTCGGCGCGGTCGCGATCTGCGCATGCTGCATCGCGGTACTCGTGCGCACCGGGCGCGACGACACGGCCTTCGCGGGCGTGCCGCAATTCGAAGAACAGTAACGGAGGCCGCCATGCTGCAGATGCTCGAAAAAACCGTCGCCCACAACGGGCTCGTCGCGTCGTTCGCGCTGGTCGGCCTGATCATGTGGCTGTCGTCGATCGCGTCGCGCAAGCTCACGTTCGGCCGCGTGCACGGCTCCGCGATCGCGATCGTGATCGGTCTCGTGCTGGCCTATGTCGGCGGCGCATTCACCGGCGGCGAGAAGGGGCTGGCCGACGTCAAGCTGTTCGCCGGCATCGGCCTGATGGGCGGCGCGATGCTGCGCGATTTCGCGATCGTCGCGACCGCGTTCGAAGTGCAGCCGACCGAGGCGCGCAAGGCCGGGCTCGTCGGCGTCGTGTCGCTGCTGCTCGGCACCGTGCTGCCGTTCATCGTCGGCGCGTGCATCGCGCGCGCCTTCGGCTATACCGACGCGGTCAGCATGACGACGATCGGCGCGGGCGCCGTCACCTACATCGTCGGCCCCGTCACGGGCGCGGCGATCGGTGCAAGCTCCGACGTGATCGCGCTCAGCATCGCGACGGGGCTGGTCAAGGCGATCATCGTGATGGTCGGCACGCCGGTCGCGGCCAACTTCATGGGCCTGAAGACACCGCGCTCCGCGATGATCTTCGGCGGCCTGGCCGGCACCGTCAGCGGCGTGAGCGCGGGGCTCGCCGCGACCGACCGACGGCTCGTCCCGTACGGCGCACTGGTCGCGACGTTCCACACGGGCGTCGGCTGCCTGCTCGGCCCGTCGCTGCTGTTCTTCACGACGCGCGCGCTGGTCGGCGCGTAGGCCCGACCGATGGGCGGCGCGTGCGCGGGCCGCATCCATCGCGGCGTCCTCTGAGTCGCATTCGTCAACATCATCAATCGGCGGCGGCGCCAGGCTTAGAATGCCGCTGAACCATCGAAGCGGGAGAACTGTTCATGACGGGATGGAATCACGCGCGGCAGGCGCGCGATGCACGGCTCGCGGCCGGCGCGGCTTACGCGCAGGGCAAGCGGGTCGATGCGCGCGACACCGTGGCGTTGCTCGAAGCGGTGCTGCGGCCCGGCGATCGCGTCTGCCTCGAAGGCGACAACCAGAAGCAGGCCGACCTGCTCGCGACGGCGCTCGCCGACGTCGACAGTGCGAAGATCCACGACCTGCACATGGTGCAGTCGGGCGTCGTGCTGCCCGAGCATCTCGACGTGTTCGAGCGCGGCATCGCGAAGCGTCTCGACTTCGCGTATTCGGGCCCGCAGTCGCAGCGCATCGCGAAGCTGCTGTTCGGCGGCAAGATCGCGCTCGGCGCGGTGCACACCTATCTCGAGCTGTTCGCACGCTACTTCATCGACCTCACCCCGCAGGTCGCGCTGATCGCCGCGGTCAGCGCCGATCGCGACGGCAATCTCTACACCGGCCCGAACACCGAAGATACGCCGACCGTCGTCGAAGCCACCGCGTTCAAGGACGGCATCGTGATCGCGCAGGTCGACCGCATCGTCGACAAGGTGCCGCGTGTCGACATCCCGGGCGATCGTGTGCATTTCGTCGTCGAGGCCGGCCGGCCGTTCTACGTCGAGCCGCTGTTCACGCGCGATCCGGCGGCGATCACCGAAACGCAGATCCTCACCGCGATGCTCGCGATCAAGGGCATCTACGAGCCGTACGGCATCAAGCGCCTGAACCACGGGATCGGCTTCAACACGGCCGCGATCGAGCTGCTGCTGCCGACCTACGGCGAGAAGCTCGGGCTGAAGGGCAAGGTCTGCTCGCACTGGGCGCTCAATCCGCACCCGACGCTGATTCCCGCGATCGAGTCGGGCTGGGTCGAGCAGATCCACTGCTTCGGCTCGGAAGTCGGGATGGACGACTACATCCGCGCGCGTTCCGACATCTGGTTCACGGGCTCAGACGGGTCGCTGCGCTCGAACCGCGCGTTCTGCCAGACCGCCGGCCTCTATGCGTGCGACATGTTCATCGGCTCGACGCTGCAGATCGACCTGTCCGGCCATTCGTCGACGGTCACGGCCGAGCGTATCGCCGGTTTCGGCGGCGCGCCGAACATGGGCAGCGACGCGCGCGGCCGGCGCCATCCGAGCGAGCCGTGGCTGAAGGCCGGCGCGGAAGCCGACCCCGACACGCCGGCGGCGCTCAGGCGCGGCCGCAAGCTCGTCGTGCAGATCGGCGAGACGTTCGGCGACAAGAACGTGCCGATGTTCGTCGAGAAGCTCGATGCGCTGAAGCTCGCGGACAAGCTGCAGCTCGACCTCGCGCCGATCATGGTCTACGGCGACGACGTCACGCACATCGTCACCGAGGAAGGGATCGCGAACCTGCTGATGTGCCGCGACAAGGACGAACGCGAGCACGCGATCCGCGGCGTCGCCGGCTATACGGAAATCGGTCGCGGCCGCGACCGGAAGATGGTCGAGCGGCTGCGCGAACGCGGCGTGATCCGCCGCCCGGAGGATCTCGGCATCGATCCGCTCGACGCCGACCGCCGCTGGCTCGCCGCGCGTTCGATCAAGGATCTCGTGCACTGGTCGGGCGGCCTGTATGCGCCGCCGGCCCGGTTCCGCAACTGGTAAGGACAAGGGCATGGAACAGTTGAACTATCGCTTCATCGCGCGCGAGCGCGCGAAGGGCGAGCAGGCCGCGGCGCTCGTCGGCGTGGTGGCATCCGGCAATCTCGAAGTACTCGTCGAACGTGTGCTGCCGGGCAACGAGTGCGAGATCGACATCAGCACGGCGGCGGTCGGCTTCGGCGCGGTGTGGCAGGCCGTCGTCGCGGATTTCGTCGAGCGGCGCACGCCGGGCGGCCTGAAGCTGTCGATCAACGACGGCGGCGCGCGGCCCGACATGGTGTCGCTGCGGCTCGCGCAAGCGGTGCGGGCGATCGAGGGGGACGCCAAATGAACAACCCCCACGCTCACATTCGTTCGCTGCCCCCCGAGGGGGCGGGCGCCTCCCTAGGGGCGGCCCGTCGGGAGGCGCCGAACGACGCGATCCACGATACGCGCGATACGCCCGCGTTCGTCGCGAATGCCGCGAGCTGGTACGAAGCATCGGCGCGGCAGCGCATCGACGGGCTGCTGGACGCCGGCAGTTTCAGCGAATTCCTCGGCCCGGCCGAGCGCGTGACGAGCCCGCACCTGCCGCTGTTCGACCTGCCGCAGCAGTTCGACGACGGGATGGTGGTCGGCCACGGCCGGTTCGACGGCCAGCCGGTGTTCGTCGCCGCGCAGGAAGGCCGCTTCATGGGCGGCGCGTTCGGCGAAGTGCACGGCGCGAAGCTCACCGGGCTGCTGCGCGCCGCGCGCGACACCGGCAAGCCGGTGCTGATCCTGTTCGATACGGGCGGCGTGCGGCTGCAGGAGGCGAACGCGGGCGAACTCGCGATCGCCGAGATCATGCGCGCGCTCGTCGAAGCGCGCACGGCCGGCGTGCCGGTGATCGGGCTGATCGGCGGCCGTGCGGGCTGCTACGGCGGCGGCGGGTTGCTCGCCGCGTGCTGCTCGGCGCTTGCGGTATCGGAGCAGGGCCGCATCAGCGTGTCGGGCCCCGAAGTGATCGAGACCAATCGCGGCGTCGAGGAATTCGATGCGAAGGATCGCGCGCTGATCTGGCGCACGATGGGCGGCAAGCACCGACGGCTGATCGGTGGTGCGGATCGCTACGTGGCCGACACGCCCGCTGCGTTCCGTGCAGCGGCGCTCGCGCTGATCGGCCGTGCACCGAAGTTCGATGCGGCGATGCTGCGCGCGGAGCAGGCCCGCCTCGAAGCGCGGGTCGAACGGTTCGGCGCATGCAAGGATGCGCTCGACGTGTGGCGTGCGCTGCGCGCATCGGCGCCGGAAGCGATCCCAGGGATGCCGGACGATGCGTTCGCCGCGCTCGCGGACCAACTGCAGGAGAGCCCGCATGACGCTCGATGAAGTATTGAGTTCACTGTTCCCGCAAGGCCATTCGATCGCCCGTCACGGCGGGCTGCTGACCGGCCACGCGGAACTGGCCGGCACACGCGTCGACGTGATCGGCGTCGCCGACCGTTTGCCGTTCGGCATCGACGAGGCGCTGACGCTCGCGTCACACGTGCTCGACACGATCGCACGCGGCGACGACACGCCGATCCTCGTACTGGTCGACAGCGACAGCCAGCGGATGAGCAAGCGTGACGAACTGCTCGGCCTGAACGAAGGGCTGTCGCATCTCGCGAAGTGCCTGATGCACGCGGATCTCGCCGGGCACCGGACGATCGGCGTGCTGTATGGCCACACGGCCGCCGGCGCGTTCATCGCGACCGCGCTCGCGACGCGCACGCTGCTCGCGGTGCCGGGCGCAGAGCCGGAGGTGATGGACCTGCCGTCGATGTCGCGCGTGACCAAGCTGCCGATCGACGTGCTGAAGGAGATGTCGCGCTCGACGCCGGTGTTCGCGCCGGGGCTCGACAATCTCGTGAAGATGGGCGCCGTCGACGCCGTGCTCGATCCGGCCCGCTCGCTCGACGCGCAGGTCGTTGAATGGCTCGGCAAGCCGGCCGACCGCGTCGACCGGCGTGCGTCACGCGGCCGGCCGGTTGCCGCCGACGTCGCCCGGCGCGTCGAGGCACTCGCGCGTGCTGCACGCTGAGCTGCCGCTGCGCCGCCACACGCTCGTCACGCTGACGGCGGCGGGGTGGGGCGCGGCATTCGCGCGCGATCCCGCGCTCGCGGCCGATCCGCTCGCGCGCGCGTGGGCCGAACGTGGCTGGCCGCTGATCGTGCGCCGCGCGTCGCCCGACGAGGCCGATGCCGGTCGCGTGCCGCTTGGCCTGCCGCTGCCGCCTTCCGCGGGCAAGCGGCGCATCGCGCTGAACGCGGCGGCCGACGCGCTCGCGACGGTTGGCCCGCTGCCCGCGTTGTCCGACGTGCTTGTCGCCGCGCCCGACGCATGGCGCACGGCGTTGCGCGAACTCGATGCGCTCGGCGTGCGTTACGGCGTGCCGGGCCGCGTGTTCGGCAGCCTCGCATGGCAGGCGCTGACGGGCGAACCCTACCTGGGGACGTCGTCCGATCTCGACATCGTGTTCCCGCTGCCGGACCCTGCGTCGCTCGCGCCGCTGCTCGACGGCCTCGCGGCGATCGACGCGCGCGCGCCGATGCGCATCGACGGCGAACTGCTGCGCGACGACGGCGCGGGCGTCAACTGGCGCGAACTGCACACGCGGCAGCGTGAAGTCGCGGTCAAGACCGCGATCAGCGTCGAACTGATGCCGGCCGACGCATTCATCGGAGGTGTGCAATGAGTGCATGGGCTGCCTGCCGCGTACCGGCGCCGTCAGAGGCCGAGCGCATCGCCGAACTGGCCGAGCGCAGCCTCGTGCTCGAGATCGAGACCTATCCGAAGCCGGGGCTCGTCAGTCACGTCGACACCGGCAGTCACACCGACATGGACGCCGCGACGTTCGCCCGCAGCTCCGCCGTGCTGCGGCCGTACTTCGCCGAGTTGGCCGACGCGGGCGCGCGCGGTGCGGACATGGCCGTGCTGCGCAAGATCGGCCTGCGTGCCGAGCACGCGATGCTCGCCGCGACCGGTGGCGTCAACACGCATCGCGGCGCAATCTTCGGGCTCGGGCTGCTGTGTGCGGCCGCGGGCCGCCGTGCGGCGCCGGGGGCCGTACCGGTCGGAATGACGCTCGGTGCGATCGTCTCCCGCCGCTGGGGTGCCGAGATCCTCGGTGGCCCGCGCTTGCCCGACAGCCACGGCGAACGCGCGAGCCGCAGCTACGGTGTCGGCGGTGCACGTCGCGAGGCGGCCGACGGTTTCACGACCGTCTATGCGGTCGGGCTGCCCGCGCTGCGTCGCGCGCAGCGTGACCTGCCGGGCGATCCGGAAGCCGCGCGCGTCGATGCATGCTTCGCGCTGATCGCCGCGCTCGACGATACGAACCTGCTGCACCGGGGCGGGCAGGCCGGCCTCGAGTTCGCGCGGGTAACCGCACGCGCGTTCGTGGCACGTGGCGGCGTGCGGGCGCGCGACTGGCGGCTGCGCGCGGCCGCCGCGCATCGGGCGTTCGTGGCACGGCGGCTGAGCCCGGGCGGCGCGGCCGACCTGCTCGCGATGAGCGTCTTCGTCGATGCGCTCGAAATTGACGAGGGCGCGCGATGACGCTGGCCATCCTCTGTTCGGGGCAGGGCGCGCAGCGCGCCGACATGTTCGACCTGACCGGCACCGCGTCGCAGGCCGACGCGCTGTTCGCGCATGCCGGCCGGCTCCTCGGCGACGATCCGCGCGCGTGGGTTCGGCAGGCCGGGCCGGACGCGCTGCGCGAAAACCGTGCCGCGCAGATTCTCTGCACGGTCCAGGCGCTCGCCGCCGCCGCGCTGCTCGACGCGGTGTGGCCGCGCCGGCGTTGCGTCGCCGGCTACAGCGTCGGCGAAGTCGCGTCGTGGAGCGTCGCGGGGATGATCGAATCGGACGCCGCGCTCGACCTGGCCGACGCGCGTGCGCGCGCGATGGATGCCGCGAGCGGCGGCGACGAGCGGATGGTGTTCGTACGCGGCCTGACGCGTGCCCAACTCGCGCGGTTGTGCGACGGCCGCGACGCGGCGATCGCGATCGCGAATCCCGGCGACGCGTTCGTGGTCGCGGGGCGGCAGGCCGATGTCGACGCGGTGGCCGACGATGCGTCGCGCGCCGGCGCGCTGCGCGTCGCGCCCGTCTGCGTGCGGATCGCGTCGCACACGCGTCGGCTCGCCGCGGCCGTGCCGGTGTTTCGCGCGTCGCTCGCCGCGACCGACGTACGGCGGCCGCTGCCCGGCACGCGGCTGTTTTCGGGGATCGATGGCGCATCGGTGCTGGACGTCGACGCCGGCCTCGACAAGCTTGCGCGGCAGGTCGCGGAGCCGGTCGAGTGGGCGGCCTGTCTGGCCGCGTGCGTGGAGGCCGGTGCGACCGCGTTCCTCGAGCTCGGTCCCGGCCGCGCGCTGGCCGAGATGGCCGGTGGTGCCTATCCGGCGCTGCCGGCGCGCAGCCTCGCGGATTTCCGCTCCGTCGACGGCGTGGCGAGCTGGCTCTCACGCGTCGCGGCGGGCTGATCGGCCGCATGAAAAACGCGCGCTGGCCCGTTCGCCAGGCACCCGTTTTGCGCTGTGTGTTGCGCCGGCGCAGCAGCCTCTCAGGTGGTGCTTGCCACGCGAATTGGCGTCGCTACAATGGCGCCCGCCATGAGACCAGCCGCCTTCCTTCTCGCCGCGCTTTGCTGCGCGGCGAGCGCCCACGCCAGCCAGATTCCGTCCGATGCCGCATCGGTCGG
This sequence comes from Burkholderia sp. AU31652, assembly GCF_002223155.1. NCBI lineage: Bacteria > Pseudomonadati > Pseudomonadota > Betaproteobacteria > Burkholderiales > Burkholderiaceae > Burkholderia > Burkholderia sp. AU31652. The sequence continues at coordinate 868,301 of NZ_NKFG01000003.1, forward strand.
CACATACTTTTCGTATGACAATGCAGCGGCCGACGCGACCGTCGACCTGATCGGGCAGGCGCAGCGCCGCGTGCTGCTGGCCGGCTACACGCACGTGCCGCCGGCGGTCGCGAGCGCGCTGCGCGCGGCCCGCGCGCGCGGGGTCGAGGTGCGTGTCGTGCTCGTGCGTTCGCCGCGCGCGGGCCGGTACAGCGGCGCGGGCTATCTGAAATCTTCCGGTATCGACGTGGCGATCGATTCGCGGCACGGCGATCCCGCCCCGCGCTTCGTGATCGTCGACGACAGCGTCGCGCTGACCACGCTGTCCGAAGGCGCGGCCGCGCATGCGGAAACGGTGAACGTGTTCCAGCGTGCGCCCGAGCTCGCGCAATCCTATGCCCAGTCGTTCTGGCGGCTGTACCGGCAGGCCGGCGGCCTCTGACCCTTTCCGTCGGCGCCGCGCGTGCCGGTGTGACCCTGCTTGCATCGGCGCGGCCGATGAACCATGCTCGTTGACAGGCGCCGACGCGGGTTTCGCGCATCCGGCGCAACGGCAGGGAGCCGATCGTGTTCGAGTGTTTTGCCGATCGCGCCGATGCCGGCTGCCAGTTGGCCGGTGCTTTGCGCGAATACGCGGGGCGAGGCGATGTCGTCGTGCTCGCGTTGCCGCGCGGCGGTGTGCCCGTCGCCTATCCGGTCGCGTGTGCGCTGCATGCACCGCTCGACGTGCTGGTCGTGCGCAAGCTCGGCGTGCCGTACGATCCCGAGCTCGCGATGGGCGCGATCGCGACGGGCGGGGCGATTCATCTGCAGCGTTCGGTGCTCCGCTCGATGAACGTGCCCGACGCGGAGCTCGCCGACGTGATCGCGCGCGAGACGGCCGAGCTGCATCGACGCGAAGCGCTGTACCGCGGCGCCGAGCCGCCGCTGCCGGTCGAAGGGCGCATCGCGATCGTCGTCGACGACGGCGTCGCGACCGGCGCGTCGATGCGTGTCGCGCTGCAGGCGTTACGCGAGCGTCATCCGGCGCGGATCATCGCGGCTGCACCGGTCGCGCCGGCAGGTACACGGCACGTGTTCGACGATCTGGCCGACGCGTTCGTCACGGTGATGCTGCCGCTGGTGTTCTTCGGGATCAGCCAGTTCTACGCGCGCTTCGAGCAGACGAGTGACGACGAGGTGCGCGCGTTGCTCGACGCGGCGCGGCGCTGATTCGGTGTCACGTCCGCCTGATGCGGCGCGGGCGAGGGCGGCGGGCTTCGGCCCACGCGAACACGCGCTGCAGCATCGGATGCACGTCCCCGTGCCAGCGCGCCCCCGTAAACAGCCCGTAGTGATCGCAGTCGTCGATGTCGATGCGAAAGCGCTCGTCGTCGGCGAGGCCGCTGCACAGGTCGAGCGCCGCATGTGTCTGGCCGGCGCCCGTGACCTTGTCGCATGCGCCTTCGACGGTCAGCAGGACGATGCCGCGCATAGCCGCCGGCTCGACGCGCTGGCCGCCCACGTCCCACGTGCCGAGCGCGAGGCTCATGCGCTGGAACACGATGTCGACCGTATCCAGGAAATACTCGGCCGGCATGTCGAGCAGCGCCGTGTATTCGAGCAGCGCGCGCCGCGCGCCGGCGAGTCCGGTCATGTCGAAGCGCGACGCGGCCAGCGCGTACGCTTCGATCAGCGACAGGAAGCGCTGCGGGTACACGAGCGCGATCTCGCCCTGTTGCAGATAGGTGGGAAACACGTGGCGGCCGTGCCCCGCGAAACCAGGTGGCACGACGTCGATCAGGTGGCGGCGGCACCAGCCGAGCGAATGGGCGGCAGCGGCGGTGCCGAGCGCACTCGGATTCCGGCGCGCGTCGAGCGGGCCGCCGATCAGCGTGACGCTCGCGGGCGAGGGGAGACCGCGCGCCGCCCGCAGCGCGAGCGCGCCGAGCGCCGGCACGGTCGCCTGGCACACGGCGACGACATGCAGCGGCCGGTCGTCGTGCGCGAGCCCGTCGACGAAGCCGTCGAGCGTCGCGACGTACTCGTCGAGCCCGAAACGGCCCGACGCGAGCGGCACGTCGCGCGCATTGCGCCAGTCGGTCACGCAGACATCGCCGTCCGCGAGCAGCGTCTCGACGGTTTCCCGCATCATCACGGCCGCGTGCCCGGCGAGCGGCGCGCACAGCAGCACCGTGCGCTGCGCGTCGGCCCGCGTGAAGCGCCGCAGGTCGCAGAACGGCGTGCGCGCGACGACGCGCTCGCCGAGCGCCGGCCATCCGATGTCGAAGTGCGGGGGGCCGTCCGGCGGCCCGAGCAGCGGCTCGAACAGATCGTCGTAGCACGACGACGCCGCGTGCGGCAGCGTGGCCGCGGGCCACGCGTCGAACGCGTGCCGCGTCGCCGCGCGCCACGCGCGCATCCATTCCCGCTGCTGCTCGACGAGGGCATACCACATGGCGAACCTTGGGGCGGAAGGGGGGTGAACTTGCATTATGGTCACTGTGGCCGGACATCGTGAGTCCCGCGCGCGGCGGGTTGATGCGCATCGGGCGCACGGGCGCGAAGGCCGGCCGAGCACGTTCCGCCATTCGGCAAACGCGGTCGCGCAGCCGGCCCCCGCTCGTTGCGGGCGGGAACGGGCCCTAGGCGATGCCGCGCGACGCTGCTACAGTCGTCGCTCCCATTCCCCTCAAGCGGAGCGTTCGCGATGAAGCTGATCGGCATGCTGGATTCCCCGTTCGTGCGTCGGGTCGCCATTTCGGCGAAACTGCTCGACCTCCCGTTCGAACACGAGTCGATCTCGGTGTTCCGTCATTTCGAGCAGTTCAGGGCGACCAACCCGGTCGTCAAGGCGCCGACGCTCGTGACCGGCGACGGCGCGACGCTGCTCGATTCGTCATTGATCGTCGACTATCTCGATCATCTGGTCGCGCCCGAGCGGCGCTTGCTGCCCGATACCGCCGATGCTCGGCTGCGCGCGCTCGTGCCGGTCGGCTTCGCGCTGGCGGCCGCCGAGAAGACCGTGCAGGTCGTCTACGAGCAGGCGCTGCGTCCGGCCGACAAGCAGCATGCGCCGTGGCTCGAGCGCGTGCTGAGCCAGATCGAGGGCGCATACGGCGCCCTGGAGCCGCTCGTCGCGGCCGCGAACGGCTGGTTCGGCGGCGCGCGCCTGCTGCAGTCCGACGTGACGGTCGCGGTCGCATGGCGCTTCACGCAGTTCATGGCGGCCGACTACCCGGTGCTCGCGCGGATCGATCCGGCCCGTTATCCGGCACTGGCTGCGCATTCGGCGCGGGCGGAAGCGCTGCCGGCGTTCGTCGAAACACCGCTCGTCTAGGCGTCGAGGCGACCTGCGGCGGGGCCCCGCGCCGCGGCCCGTCGCCCGCCCAGCCTTGTCAGGCAAGGTGTTGTCGATTGTTCTCGGCGGCTGACAAGTGACTTCGCATTCGCGCTGTTTATCCGGACGCGGCCGGTCCCTAGAATCCACTCCATCGAATGACGCCTTGCCTGATGGAGCCGCAGATGAAAGCCCTGATCGAATCGAGCCTGTACCACCCGTCCCTCGTGTTGCCGCTTGCCGCGCTGACGCAGTTGATGGTCGAGCGCGATTTCAATCTCGGTCAGGTCGGGCTGATCGTCGCGGCGCGCGGTGCGCAGGCCGCCGTGTCGCGCTCGCGAGCGCTGATTTTCTGCCGCCACTGCGAAGCGCAGGCATGAGCGCGCCGGCGTCGAATGGATGAAAAAAAGCCCGGCCGGCGCAAGCCGGTCGGGCGGATCGGGTTCGATCGGGCCCCGGCTTCGGCCGGGGCTTTTTCATGGGTGACGCTCAGGCGCGTGCCGGCGACCCGACACTGTAGATATCCGCTTCGTCGTCCTCGCGCATCTGGCGCACGAGCTGGTGGGCTTCGCGGCGCGACGCGACGGCCGGCGGCGAGCCCTTGAGCGGCTGGCGCGCGGTTTCGGCGAGCGCGACGACCGACACGATGCCGATCACGGCGGCGCCCATCATGTAGTACGCGGGCATCATCAGGTTGTGCGTGACGTCGACCAGCCAGGCGGTCACGAGCGGCGTCGTGCCGCCGAACAGCGACACCGACACGTTGAAGCCGATCGCGAGCGCGCCGTAGCGGATCTCGGTCGGGAACAGCGCCGGCAGCGCCGACGGCATCACGCCGGTAAAGCACGACAGCAGCACGCCGAGGATCAGCAGGCCGCCGAACACCGACGCCGTGGTGCCCGCATGGATCAGCATCATCGACGGGATCGACAGCGCGAGCAGGCCGACGCAGCCGGCGAGCATCACGGGCTTGCGGCCGACCTTGTCCGACAGGCGGCCGGCGGCGAGCGTCAGCGGCATCATCAGCACCATCACGATCAGCACGAGCACGAGGCTATGCGATTCGTCGAAGTGCAGCGTCGACGACATGAAGCTCGGCAGGTACGACAGCACCATGTAGTCGGTCACGTTGAAGATCAGCACGAGGCCGACGCACAGCAGCAGGGCGCGCCAGTTGCGCATCAGCGTTTCGCGGAAGCGCGCCTTCGGCACGGCCTTGTCCTGCGCTTCGCGCTCTTCGGCCTGGCGCTTGAACGCGGGCGTTTCCTCGAGCCGCATCCGGATGTAGAGGCCGATCAGGCCGAGCGGGCCGGCGATCAGGAACGGCACGCGCCAGCCCCACGACAGCAGTGCTTCCTGCGACAGCGACGCGGTGAGCAGCGCGACGACGCCCGCGCCCATCACGTAACCGATCAGCGTGCCGAACTCGAGGAAGCTGCCCATGAAGCCGCGGCGCTTGTCGGTCGAGAATTCGGCGATGAAGGTGGCGGCGCCGCCGTACTCGCCGCCGGTCGAGAAGCCCTGCACGAGGCGGGCGACGAGCAGCAGCACGGGCGCCATGATGCCGATCGACGCGTAGCTGGGGATCAGGCCGATCGCAAAGGTGCCGACGGCCATCATGATCATCGTGGCGGCGAGCACGCGCTGGCGGCCGATGCGGTCGCCGAGCGGGCCGAACACCATGCCGCCGAGCGGGCGCACGAGGAACGCGGCCGCGAACGTGCCGAAGGTCGCGAGCAGCTGCGCGGACGGGCTGCTGGACGGGAAGAACACCTTGCCGAGCGTGACGGCGATGTAGCTGTAGACGCCGAAGTCGAACCATTCCATCGCGTTGCCGATGGCCATGGCGCTGACGGCGCGCTTGAGGAGGCTCTGGTCGACGACGGTGATGTCGTCCGCGACGAGCGGGGCTTCGCCGGACGACGAAGCGGTGGAAGAAGCAGCGGTCGGGCTGACGTGTGTTGCGGTCAAGGTCATGCACTCCTTTGACTGCGCCGAACGGGCGGGCCGTCCGACACGGTTTGCCGGCGAGCGCGGTGTCGGATGCGGCGCGTCGGGGCAGACCTTTAAGCACTTACTGCATTGCAGGCGGTAAAGGGCCGTAAGGGGCTGCTTCGACGCGGGCCCGATGGGCCGTCGCGACAGTGCGCTCATGAAGAATGGGCCGCGTGATGCTGGCGGCAGATGCCGGCGCGGACGGTGTCCAGCGTTCCGGCAAGCGCCCCGGAGGGGCAACGAAACGAGAAAAGCGGGCCTGTCGGGCGGGCTTTCCTGTGTGTGCAATTTCGGTCGAAGCGCCGGCCCGCAACGCGCGGATGGACTTCTCTCGAAATCGAATAGACAGAGATTGAATGTTGAAACAGGCGACATGATAGCACGATGACGGATGATCGTGCAAATTGCCGGGAAACGCCCGGCTGGCGGGGCGTCCGGCGGGGGCGGCTCGGGTATGATCGGCGGCGCACGGCGGGGCCGTGCGGCCCCGGGTGACGGGGGCCGAATTCACGAGGAACCGGATGACCGAACTGATGAGGATCGCGGCGCTGTTTGCCGCCACCGCGCTGGCCGAAATCGTCGGCTGTTACCTGCCGTGGCTCGTGCTGAAGGACGGCCGGCCGGTATGGTTGCTGGTGCCGGCCGCGCTGTCGCTCGCGCTGTTCGCGTGGCTGCTGACGCTGCACCCGAGTGCGGCGGGGCGCACCTATGCCGCGTACGGCGGCATGTATATCGCGGTGGCGCTGGTCTGGCTGCGGGTGGTCGACGGTGTCGCGCTGACCCGCTGGGACGTGGCCGGCGCGGTGCTCGCGCTCGGCGGAATGGCGGTTATCGCGCTGCAGCCGCGCGCGTGAGCGCGGCCGCGGCGCGTGCCGCCGGCCACCTGCTTCAAGCCGCTTCGGCGGCGCCCGTGTCGGCGGACGTGCGCCACACGCAGGTGCCCTTGACCGACTTGTCGAGTTCGTCGAGCTGCGCCTGGTGCGCGGCGAGTTCGTCGTCGCTCGCGGTCACCACGGCCAGGTCGAGCGCGGCGAGCGACACGCGCTGGCCGTTGCCCGCGCCGCCGTCGGCGCCCACGTCGTCGAGCATGTCGATCACGAGGCTGTCCTGGCCGCGCGTCATCGCCAGATACACCTCGGCGAGCAGCTCCGAGTCGAGCAGTGCGCCGTGCAGCGTACGGTGCGCGTTGCTGATGCCGAAGCGGTCGCACAGCGCGTCGAGCGAGTTGCGCTTGCCGGGGAACATCTGCTTGGCCTGCACCAGCGTGTCGATCACGCCGCCGCAATGCTCGGTGAACGGCGGCAGACCGAGCCGCGCGAATTCCGCGTCGAGGAAGCCAAGGTCGAACGGCGCGTTGTGGATGATCAGCTCGGCATCCTTCACGAAGTCGAGGATCTGGTGGGCGACTTCCGCGAATTTCGGCTTGTCGCTCAAGAATTCGGTCGTGAGCCCGTGCACCGCCAGTGCGCCCGGATCGCTGTCGCGCTCCGGGTTCACGTAGAAGTGCAGGTTGTTGCCGGTGAGCCGCCGGTTCAGCAGCTCGACGCAGCCGATTTCGATGAGGCGGTCGCCCGTGCGGGCGTTCAGGCCGGTGGTTTCGGTATCGAGAATGATCTGGCGCATGTCGGGAAAAACAAAAGAAACAGGGGAGCGGCCCGCGTTCAGGCCGTGAGCGATTCGACGCCGCGATTCGCGAGTGCGTCCGCGCGCTCGTTTTCGGGATGACCCGCGTGGCCCTTGACCCAGCGCCACTCGACCTCGTGCTGCGCGACGAGCGCGTCGAGCCGCTTCCACAGGTCGGCGTTCTTCACGGGCGTCTTCGCCGCGGTGACCCAGCCTTTCTTCTTCCAGCCGTGGATCCACTCGCTGATGCCTTTCTGCACGTATTGCGAGTCGGTGTGCACGATCACCTGGCACGGCCGCTTCAGCGCTTCGAGTGCGGCGATCACGCCCATCAGCTCCATGCGGTTGTTGGTCGTGTTGGGCTCGCCGCCGAACAGCTCCTTCTCCTTGTCGCCGTAGCGCATCAGTGCGCCCCAGCCGCCGGGGCCGGGGTTGCCCTTGCAGGCGCCGTCGGTATAGATGTCGATGGTATCGGTAGTCATGAATGTTCTTGATGGGTGGTCGGGGAGGCCGCCGGCGTCAGGCCCGGTGCGAGCACGGGCTTCTTCATCCGGATCTGGCCGACGAGGCGCATGCCGCGCACGCGCTTGACGGCCGTCACCATGTAGACGGCGCCGAAGATCGGCCACCAGCGGTCGCCGGCGGCTTCCATGAAGCCGTAGCGGGCCAGCCACTTGTCGGTGACGAGCGGCGGCCGGTAGCAGCCGAAGCGGCCGCGTTCGAGGTCGAAGCCGAGCAGCTTGATCCAGTCCTTGAGCCGGATGAACGCGATCTGGTCGCGCGTGGCCGGCACGAACGGGCGGTTCGCCATGCGACCGAACGATTGCCGCATGCCCCACAGGCTGAGCGAATTGAAGCCGGTGATCACGAGCTGGCCTTCCGGCATCAGCACGCGCTCGGCCTCGCGCAGCAGCCGGTGCGGATCGGACGTGAATTCGAGCGTGTGCGGCATCACGATCAGGTCGACGCTCTGCGACTCGAACGGCAGGTCGAGCAGGTCGCACCAGGTCGTGCTGCGGCCGTCGGGCGCGTGCTCGGGCGCATGCGCTTCGCGCGCCCACGGATACTGGTATGGCGCGCTCGCGCCGCTCGCCGGATCGAGCACGAGGCCGCGATACGGCATGCGGTTCTCGCGCAGCGCGTCGAGCTGCGGCAGGCCGAGTTGCAGCGCGTGGAACCCGAAGACGTCGGACACGATCCGGTCGAGCTGCGCCTGTTCCCAGCCCAGCACGTAGCGGCCGGGTGGTGAGTCGGTCCAGGCGGGCCAGTCTATAATTTGACGATCGGACATAACGATGATTGCGCGCCCATGAACGAGCTGGAATACATGCCGGTTCCGGCATTCGATGACAACTATATCTGGCTCGTCTCGGACGGCCGCGATGCGATTGCCGTCGATCCGGGGGAAGCCGCGCCGGTGCGCCGGGTTCTAGCCGAACGAGGCTGGCGGTTGACCGCTATTTTACTCACGCACCATCACGCCGACCACGTCGGCGGTGTCGCGGCCCTGCGCGATAGCCAACCGGACGATGTTCCGCTCGTCGTTTACGGCCCCGCGGCCGAGGCGATCGGCGTGGTCACGCGGCCGCTTTCGGGCGGCGCACGCGTGACGCTCGACGCACCCGCCGCCACGTTCGACGTGCTCGACGTGCCGGGCCATACGCGCGGCCACATCGCCTATTTCCAGGCGGCCGGGCCGGGCAACGCGGCGCCGCACGTGTTCTGCGGCGACACGCTGTTCTCGTGCGGTTGCGGGCGCCTGTTCGAGGGCACGCCCGCGCAGATGCTCGCGTCGCTCGACGCGCTCGCGGCGTTGCCGGGCGACACCCACGTGCATTGCGCACACGAATACACGCTGTCCAACATCCGCTTCGCGCTCGCGTGCGAACCCGGCAACGCGGCGCTCGCCACGTGGCGCGACGACGCCCAGGCGCTGCGCGCGCGCGGCGTGCCGACACTGCCCACTACGATCGCGCATGAGCGTGCCGTTAACCCGTTCATGCGGGCGGACAGCGAGGCGATCCGCGCGACGCTCGAAGCGGAACTGCATGAAACGGTGCCGGATCGTCTGACGGCGTTCACGCTGATGCGCGAGTGGAAAAACCGGTTCCGATGATGATTTTCGGAGGACTCCAAAGCTCAAGCGGAGTCTGTAAAAATTGCTCCAAATGTAGGATTTCGCTGAGTTTTCGGTGTTTTTATTGACGTGAAGCACGCACTTCCGTAGTATCGCCTGCAATTTCCAGCCGTCGGAAGCAGAGATTTTCATGCGACTTATATTGAGTGCGATGGTGGTTCTGCTGCTCGCCGCTTGTGCGAGCCAGGCCCCTGTCGCCAACAACGCCGCCGATTCGCAGGCGACGTCCACCTACCTCCGCAAATCAGCCACCGCCAAAGAAACGGTCGACGTCGACAAGCAATCCGTCGGCGACCTGACCAGTGCGGATTCCGATCTCTGGGGTCGCATCCGCCGCGGTTTCCAGATGCCCGACCTGCAGACCGACCTCGTCGACATGCAGACCACGTGGTACACGCAGCGCCCGGACTACGTGCAGCGCATGACCGAGCGCTCGCAGAAGTACCTGTACCACATCGTCGAGGAACTCGAGGCGCGTCACATGCCGACCGAGCTCGCGCTGCTGCCGTTCATCGAGTCCGCGTACAACCCGCAGGCGCTGTCGGTCGCGAAGGCGGCCGGCATGTGGCAGTTCATGCCCGGCACGGGCCGCACGTACAACCTGAAGCGCAACATGTGGCAGGACGAGCGCCGTGACGTGCTCGCGTCGACGAGCGCCGCGCTCGACTACCTGTCGCGCCTGCATGACATGTTCGGCGACTGGTATCTCGCGCTGGCCGCGTACAACTGGGGCGAGGGCAACGTGCAGCGCGCGATCGCGCGCAACCAGGCGGCCGGCCTGCCGACCGACTACCTGAACCTGCGGATGCCGAACGAGACGCGCAACTACGTGCCGAAGCTGCAGGCGGTGAAGAACATCATCGCGAATCCGCAGCAGTACGGCCTTGCGTTGCCGGACATCCCGAACCACCCGTATTTCGTGACGGTCACGACGTCGCGCGACATCGACGTGGCGGTGGCCGCGAAGCTCGCGAACCTGTCGCTCGACGAGTTTCGCTCGCTGAACCCGTCGTTCTCGAAGCCGGTGATCCTCGGCGCGACCGAGCCGCAGATCCTGCTGCCGTTCGACAACGCGTCGGCGTTCGAGAAGAACCTGAAGGCGTACAACGGCCAGCTGTCGTCGTGGACCACCTATACGGTCAGCGAGCGGGCGCGGCCGGCCGCGATCGCCGAGAAGATCGGCGTGGACGCCGATACGCTGATGTCGATCAACAAGATTCCGGCCGGCATGCGCCTGAAGCCGGGCTCGACGATCGTCGTGCCGCGCGGCGATGACGACGACGAGGACATCAGCGCCGACGTCGCCGAAAACGGCGCGCTCGCGATGGAACCCGACGTACCCGACACGCGCAAGATGCTGATCCGCGTGCGCCGCAAGCAGTCGATGGCGGCGCTCGCCGGCCGCTACGGCGTGTCGGTCGGCCAGCTCAAGGCGTGGAACCGTACGCACCGCGATCTCGTGATGCCGGGCCAGGCGCTCGTGCTGCACGTGCCGGTCGGCCGTTCGGTACCGGCGGAACCCGGTCCGGAGCGGATCGCGACGTCGGCCGGCGGGGCGCACATCGAGCGCGCGAGCCTGGCGGTGGGCGGCAAGTCGCACGGCGCGAAGCGCGGCGCGGCGAAGCCGGCGGCCAAATCGGCGAAGGCGGCCCCCGCGAAAGCGGCACCGGCCAAGGCCGCCGCGCACAAGGGCAAGAAGAAGTAACGCCGTCGCGCGCGCATCGTGCGGCCGGCCCGGTTCGCGCGGTTGCGGTATCATCCGACGAAATGCAAGAAACGCCGTCACCGAGGTGACGGCGTTTTTGTTTGTGCGCGGCGCGGGGGCGCTGCTTCGCAGGTCTTCATATAAGAAGGGGAAGAGATGTCGTCGGTGCAGGTGAGGGTACTCGCGCTGTTTTCGGTCGGGTATTTCGTGTCGTACGTGTTTCGCGGCGTCAATCTGGGCTTCGCGCCGTTCGTCACGCAGGAGCTCGGATTGTCGGCCGCCGATCTCGGCCTGCTCACCAGTCTCTATTTCCTCGGCTTCGCGGGCGCGCAGATCCCGGCGGGCGTGATGCTCGACCACTTCGGCCCGCGCCGCGTGACGGCCGGCATGCTGCTGTTCGCGGCCGCCGGCGCGGCCGTGTTCGGCGCCGCGCACAGCCTCGGCACGATGATGGTCGGCCGGCTGCTGATCGGCGTTGGCGTCTCGGTGTGTCTCGGCGCGGCGTTCAAGGCGCTCGCGCAGCATTTCCCGGTCGGCCGGCTGCCGCTCGTCAACGGCCTCGTGATGGCCGTGGGCGGCCTGGGCGGCGTGATGGTCGGCTCGCCGCTGACCTGGCTGCTCGGCTGGACGAGCTGGCGCGCGATCTGTTTCGGCCTCGCGGTGCTGACGGTGATCGTCGCGGCGTCGATCGGCCTCGGTGCACCGGAAGCGCAGCAGGTGCGCCACCAGGGCGGGCTCGTCAGCCAGTTCAAGGGCACGTGGCATATCCTGAGCAGCCGCGCGTTCTGGAAGATTTCGTCGTTCTCCGTCGTCACGCAGGGCGTGTTCTACGCGATGCAGTCGCTGTGGGTCGGGCCGTACCTGCGCGACGTCGCGGGGTTCGATGCGCCGCATGCCGCGCGCCTCGTGTCGGTGCTCGGCTTCGCGATGATGGCCGGCTGCGTCGGCTTCGGCGCCGCGGCGCGGGTGCTCGAGCGGCGCGGCGTGTCCGTGTACGCATTCTGCGGCGTCGGCATGGCGCTGTTCGTCGCGACGCAGGCCGCGATCGTCGCGCGCGTGCCGTTGCCGCCGGCCGTGCTGTGGGCCGCCTACGGGATGTTCGGCGGCGTCGGCATCCTGACCTACGCGGTGATGGCCGGGCATTTTCCCGCTCACCTGATCGGCCGCGCGAACACGACGCTCACGCTCGTGATTTTCCTGCTGATCTTTGCGTTCCAGATCGGGGTCGGCGCGGTGCTGTCGCACTGGCCGGCGGTCGACGGCCGCTATCCGGCCGCCGCGCACTTCGCCGCTTGGGGTGTGCTGCTCGCGCTGCAGCTCGCGAGCGCGGTCTGGTACGTCTGGCCCGCGCGCGGCGCTGGTCAAGCGCACTGATCCGGCGGTACGCTGGCGGGTAGGGCGGCCGCGTAAACGGGGCCGCAGCGCGTTGCGCCGCGTCGCCGGACGCGGCGCGCGCACGATCGGACGGCCATATCAATTGAAGATAGGGCCATTTTCAGGCTATAATTTGAAAGTTTGTGCTGATCAACCTCGCACCCTAGCGCCTACCTCATTCATCCGTTCATCCGCCGCACGCCGCCTGCCGGGCGATGCCGCGAAGCCTCGTGCGCCACGCGCCGGGTTCGCGTCTCGACAACGCAGGTCGCGTCCAGCAAGCGACCACGCGCGCCCACGCAGCGCGGCGCTCGCGCGGCAGGGTAAACAGGTCGGCAGCAGGGTGTTCCCCAAGGAGCCTCCCGTGTTGCCGTCTTTTACTCCCGCCTTGCTTGCACTCGCCGACGGCACGGTCTTTCGTGGTTATTCGATCGGGGCCGAAGGCCACACGATCGGCGAAGTCGTGTTCAATACCGCGATCACCGGCTATCAGGAAATCCTGACTGACCCGAGCTACTCGCGCCAGATCGTCACGCTCACCTATCCGCATATCGGCAACGTCGGCGTCAACGCCGAAGACGTCGAAGCCACGAAAGTCCATGCCGCCGGCCTGATCATCCGTGATCTGCCGTCGCTCGCATCGAACTTCCGCATGGACCGCACGCTCGGCGATTACCTGCGCGACGAAGGCGTCGTCGCGATCGCCGGCATCGACACCCGCAAGCTGACCCGTATCCTGCGCGACAAGGGCGCGCAGAACGGCTGCATCCTGACGGGCTCGGACGACGAAGCGAAGGCGATCGAGCTCGCGCGCTCGTTCCCGGGTCTCGCGGGCATGGATCTCGCGAAGGTCGTGTCGACCACGAAGCCGTTCGAGTGGAAGCAGACCGAATGGCGCCTCGAAGGCGGCTACGGCATGCAGGAAGCGCCGAAGTACCGCGTCGTCGCGTACGATTTCGGCGTCAAGTACAACATCCTGCGCATGCTCGCGGAGCGCGGCTGCCACGTGACGGTGCTGCCGGCACAGGCGAGCGCGGAAGATGCGCTCGCGCTGAATCCGGACGGCGTGTTCCTGTCGAACGGCCCCGGCGATCCGGAGCCGTGCGACTACGCGATCGCGGCCACGAAGCAGTTCATCGAGCGCGGCGTGCCGACCTTCGGCATCTGCCTGGGTCACCAGATCATGGGCCTCGCGGTCGGCGCGAAGACGCTGAAGATGAAGACGGGCCACCACGGCGCGAACCACCCGGTGAAGGATCTCGGCGACGGTCGCGTGGTGATCACGTCGCAGAACCACGGCTTCGCGGTCGATGCGGATTCGCTGCCGGCCAATGCGCGCGTGACGCACGTGTCGCTGTTCGACGGCACGCTGCAGGGCTTCGAGCTGACCGACAAGCCGGCATTCTGCTTCCAGGGCCACCCGGAAGCGTCGCCCGGCCCGCACGACATCGGCTACCTGTTCGACCGTTTCACCGCGCTGATGGACGCGGCGAAGCAGCGCAACGCCTGACGTCAACGACGCAACCGAAGAACGGGAGATTCGCATCATGTTCGGCCACGCACTCGGCATCACGGATATCTGGACCTACGTGTTCGGCGTGATCTTCATCATCCTGCTGCCGGGGCCGAACTCGATGTACGTGCTGTCGCTCGCGGCGCAGCGCGGCGTGAAGGCCGGCTATCGCGCGGCGTGCGGGGTGTTCGTCGGCGACACGGTGCTGATGGTGCTGTCCGCCGCCGGCGTCGCGTCGCTGCTGAAGGCGAACCCGCTGCTGTTCTCCGTCGTCAAGTACGGCGGCGCCGCGTATCTGCTCTACATCGGCACCGGCATGCTGCGCAGCGCGTGGCAGAAGCTGCGCGCGCCGGCGAATGCGCCGGTCGAGGCAGCGCCCGCGGTCGATGGCGAGCGGCCGTTCCGCAAGGCGCTGATCGTGAGCCTGCTGAATCCGAAGGCGATCCTGTTCTTCATCTCGTTCTTCATCCAGTTCGTCGACCCGGCATTCCCGCATCCCGCGCTGTCGTTCGTCGTGCTCGGGGCGATCGCGCAATGCGCGAGCTTCCTGTACCTGAGCACGCTGATCTTCGCGGGGGCGCGGCTTGCCGAGCACTTCCGCCGCCGCCGCAAGCTTGCAGCAGGCGCGGCGAGCAGTGTGGGCGGCCTATTCATCGGATTTTCGGTGAAGCTCGCGCTGGCCACGATGAGCTGAGCGGGTCACCCGACGAGCGAACGCCTGCGCGTTTGCAGGTCGGGTGTCGGGCCAATAAAAAGAATCGACCAATCATCCGGGGAAACCATTTTGACTGACACGCCAGGAAGCAATTCATTGAGCGAGAGCACTGCATCGATCGATTTGACGGCCGCATCCGCGGCTGCCGCGCCGCGGAACGAGGCGGACGGGGCGGTCGCGCGCATTCGGACGTCGATCGACATCGAGTCGTCCACTGCCGTGCTGTCCTTCGGCGACGACGCGATGCGCGAGCTCAGCGCGTATTCGGATCGCATCCTGGCAGACGTGAAAGGCAAGGATGTAGGCGAAGCGGGGGCGCTCCTGTCGAATCTGCAGGACCAGATCCGTTCACTGGATCCGGAGTCGTTGCAGAAGCAGGGTTTCGTTTCGCGTATGCTCGGCACCGCGCAGCGGGCAGTCGAGCGTTTCGTGCGCCGCTACGAGGATGTGTCGGCCCAGATCAACGAGGTGGCGCTGCGGCTCGAGATGTGGCGCGAGGCGATGCGTCGCGACATCGCGATGCTGGACGACCTGCACGCGAACGGCGTCCAGTATGTGAAGAACCTGGACACCTACATCACGGCGGGCGAGCAGTACGTCGCCGAATTCCGGCAAAGCCGTATGCCGGAACTGCAGGCCGCGATGAGCGGCTTGTCGGACGACGAGCGCGCGCTCCAGCAGGAGAAGGTGCAGGATCTCGCACGCAACATCGATCGGCTCGAGCGCAAGGTGCATGACCTGAAGCTCGCGCGCATGGTCGGGTTGCAGCGCCTGCCGCAGATCCGCATCGTGCAGAACGGCGATGCCCTGCTGGTGGACAAGATCCATACGGCGATTCATACCGCGATTCCCGCATGGAAGGCGCAGTTCATCACCGCGCTTGCGCTTGAGCGGCAGAAGCAGGCGTACGAGACGCAGCAGGCCGTGGTCGACATGACCAATGAACTGCTGCGCAAGAATGCCGAGCAGCTGCACCGCAGCGCTACGTCGATCGAGCAGGCAAGCCAGCGTAGCGTCATCGATATCGAATCGGTGCGTCATGCGAATGAACTGCTGCTGCGCACGGTCGGTGACGTGATGGAAATCCAGGCGGAAGGCCGGAAGAACCGCGCAGCGGTCGAGGTCGAGTTGAAGAAGCTCGAGTCGGATCTGCGGACGTCGTTGGCGCGTCAGGCGGCGGGGGCGTAATGCTGCGCTGGAGCGGACGTCTTCAATTGCCCAAGGTGCGGCCGAAAGGCGGCACCCGGCTCTTTGTCCGTGCGCTGTGGATGAGCTTGTGGCACGGATTCGTGGCTTACGGTTCCGCGTTCGCGGGAACGGCGGTCGGGGTCGGCGCGGCGTCGCTAGTCGCCGCAGTCGGTCTGGTGGACAAGTTGCAGGAATTCGACAAGCACGCCCGGTTCGTGGATTTTGGGCCGTGGGTGATCGCGGTGATGATTGCGGGTGCAGGCATGTCGCTCTTCCTGATGGGAGCGGTGATGGGGTTGGCGTTTCGCCACCTGTACCTGGTGCCGCGCATCCATCTCGGCATCGGGCTTCTGACCGCTTTTGCCTATTTTCTGCCGACGGTCTGGCTGAGCGTAGGATGGATCGTGTTGCCGGCTGCGCTGCTCGTCTGGTGGGGGTTGCGCGCGCTGGAAAACCCGGACTCCGCGCGGATCGAGTGGTTGTTGCACAAGTATTACCGCGGGTTCCCGGAACTGCAGGACTGGATTCGGGAATACGTCCTGACCGCGTGGATGTCGTCGTCTCGACCGGCGCCGCAGCCGCTGCAGCAAGCCGAGCTTTCGTCCGTGGCTGGTGCGGCGGCGAACCGGCACGGACTGGCGTCAAGCCTCCTCGACGAACAAATGGCCGAGATGAGCCGGATGTACGCGCAACTGAAGGGCAGTGTGATCGAGGACGAATGGAGTGCGCTGATCAGGACCAGCCAGCGTATCCATCGAATGGTGGGCACCGATGCCGAGCGGTACAGCCTGTTGAACCACTTTCTCGCGTCGCAATTGCCCAACGCGATCAGGCTTGGTTGGTTTTTCATCAAGGCTGACGGATTGACGGAATCGAACCCGTCCCGAGCGGAACACATGCGTGAAATCGAGGCGGGTCTCAAGGGACTGGTCGGGCAGTTCGAGAAGGTGCAGAACCAGATGGCGGAGAGTGATCTGGAGGGACTCCAGGCGCTACTTCGCGTCCTGAATGAAGATTTGAAGCAGGCAGAGCAGCGGGAGGCCAGCGCGCCTCCCCTGTGAAGTCGGCGGCCGGCAAACCGGTCGCGACATGCAGCATTAACGTTTATTTATTGATTGACAGAGCCATGCCAAAACGCACAGACATCAAAAGCATCCTCATCATCGGCGCCGGCCCGATCATCATCGGCCAGGCGTGCGAGTTCGACTATTCGGGCGCGCAGGCTTGCAAGGCGTTGCGTGAGGAGGGCTACAAGGTCGTTCTCGTCAACAGCAACCCGGCGACGATCATGACCGACCCGAACACGGCCGACGTGACCTACATCGAGCCGATCACGTGGGAAGTCGTCGCGCGCATCATCGAGAAGGAGCGCCCGGACGCGATCCTGCCGACGATGGGCGGCCAGACCGCGCTGAACTGCGCGCTCGACCTGCACCACCACGGCGTGCTCGAGAAGTTCGGCGTCGAGCTGATCGGCGCGTCGCCAGAAGCGATCGACAAGGCGGAAGACCGCCAGAAGTTCAAGGAAGCGATGACCAAGATCGGTCTCGGTTCCGCGAAGTCGGGCATCGCGCACTCGATGGAAGAAGCGACCCAGGTGCACGCCGAGATCATGGCGCTCACCGGCGGCAGCGGCTACCCGGTCGTGATCCGCCCGTCGTTCACGCTCGGCGGTTCGGGCGGCGGCATTGCCTACAACCGCGAAGAGTTCGAAGAGATCTGCAAGCGCGGCCTGGACCTCTCGCCCACGCGCGAGCTGCTGATCGAAGAGTCGCTGCTCGGCTGGAAGGAATACGAGATGGAAGTCGTGCGCGACCGCGCCGACAACTGCATCATCGTGTGCTCGATCGAGAACCTCGACCCGATGGGCGTGCACACCGGCGACTCGATCACGGTCGCGCCGGCGCAGACGCTCACCGACAAGGAATACCAGATCCTGCGTAACGCATCGCTCGCGGTGCTGCGCGAGATCGGCGTCGACACGGGCGGCTCGAACGTGCAGTTCTCGATCAACCCGAAGGACGGCCGCATGGTCGTCATCGAGATGAACCCGCGCGTGTCGCGTTCGTCGGCGCTCGCGTCGAAGGCCACGGGCTTCCCGATCGCGAAGGTCGCGGCGAAGCTGGCGGTCGGCTACACGCTCGACGAACTGAAGAACGAAATCACCGGCGGCCAGACCCCGGCGTCGTTCGAGCCGACGATCGACTACGTCGTCACGAAGATCCCGCGCTTCGCGTTCGAGAAATTCCGCGAAGCCGATTCGCGCCTGACCACGCAGATGAAGTCGGTCGGCGAAGTGATGGCGATCGGCCGCACGTTCCAGGAATCGTTCCAGAAGGCGCTGCGCGGCCTCGAAGTGGGCGTCGACGGTCTCGACGAGAAGTCGACCAACCGCGACGAGATCGCGATCGAGATCCACGAGCCGGGCCCGGACCGCATCTGGTACGTCGGCGATGCGTTCCGGATCGGCATGACGGCCCAGGAAATCTTCGCGGAAACCGCGATCGACCCGTGGTTCCTCGAGCAGATCGAGCAGATCATCCTGAAGGAAAAGGCGCTCGGCGGCCGCACGCTCGCATCGCTGTCGTTCGACGAACTGCGCTACCTGAAGCAGAGCGGCTTCTCCGACCGCCGCCTCGCGAAGCTGCTCGGCGCGACGCCGGAAGACGTCCGCAAGCGCCGCGTCGAACTCAACGTGCGCCCGGTCTACAAGCGCGTCGACACCTGCGCGGCCGAGTTCGCGACGAAGACCGCGTACATGTACTCGACCTATGAGGAAGAGTGCGAGGCGCAGCCGACCACCAACAAGAAGATCATGGTGCTGGGCGGCGGCCCGAACCGGATCGGCCAGGGCATCGAGTTCGACTACTGCTGCGTGCACGCGGCCCTCGCGATGCGCGAGGACGGTTACGAAACGATCATGGTCAACTGCAACCCGGAAACGGTGTCGACCGACTATGACACGTCCGACCGCCTGTACTTCGAGCCGCTGACGCTGGAAGACGTGCTCGAGATCGTCGACAAGGAAAAGCCGGTCGGCGTGATCGTCCAGTACGGCGGCCAGACGCCGCTGAAGCTCGCGCTCGACCTCGAGGCGCACGGTGTGCCGATCGTCGGCACGTCGCCGGACATGATCGACGCAGCCGAAGACCGCGAACGCTTCCAGAAGCTGCTGCAGGACCTCGGCCTGCGCCAGCCGCCGAACCGCACCGCACGCGCCGAAGACGAAGCGCTCGCGCTCGCGGAAGAGATCGGCTATCCGCTGGTCGTGCGCCCGTCGTACGTGCTGGGCGGCCGCGCGATGGAAATCGTCCACGAGCCGCGCGACCTCGAGCGCTACATGCGCGAGGCCGTGAAGGTGTCGAACGATTCGCCGGTGCTGCTCGACCGCTTCCTGAACGACGCGATCGAGTGCGACGTCGACTGCATCTGCGACGGCGAAGCCGTGTTCATCGGCGGCGTGATGGAGCACATCGAGCAGGCGGGCGTCCACTCGGGCGACTCGGCATGCTCGCTGCCGCCGTACTCGCTGTCGAAGGAAACCGTGGCCGAGTTGAAGCGCCAGACGGGCGCGATGGCGAAGGCGCTGAACGTGGTCGGCCTGATGAACGTGCAGTTCGCGATCCAGCAGGTGCCGCAGGCGGACGGTTCGAAGCAGGACATCATCTACGTGCTGGAAGTGAACCCGCGCGCATCGCGCACGGTGCCGTACGTGTCGAAGGCGACCAGCCTGCCGCTCGCGAAGATCGCGGCGCGTGCGATGGTCGGCCAGAAGCTCGCGCAGCAGGGCGTGACGAAGGAAGTCGAGCCGCCGTACTTCAGCGTGAAGGAAGCGGTGTTCCCGTTCGTCAAGTTCCCGACCGTCGATCCGGTCCTCGGGCCTGAAATGCGTTCGACCGGCGAAGTGATGGGTGTCGGCCAGACGTTCGGCGAAGCGCTGTTCAAGTCGCAGCTCGCGGCCGGCTCGCGCCTGCCGGAGTCGGGCACGGTGCTGCTGACCGTGATGGACGCCGACAAGCCGAAGGCGGTCGAAGTCGCGCGCATGCTGCACGACCTCGGCTACCCGATCGTCGCGACCAAGGGCACGGCTGCCGCGATCGAAGCGGCCGGCGTGCCGGTGAAGGTCGTGAACAAGGTGAAGGACGGCCGTCCGCACATCGTCGACATGATCAAGAACGGCGAGATCGCGCTCGTGTTCACGACGGTCGACGAGACGCGCCAGGCGATCGCCGATTCGCGTTCGATCCGCATGAGCGCGCAGGCGCACAAGGTCACGTACTACACGACGATGTCGGGCGCGCGCGCGGCGGTTGAAGGCTTGCGCTACCTGAAGGATCTGGAAGTCTATGATTTACAAGGTCTTCACGCTCGCCTAAACTAAGCAGTCAGTTACCTGTCGAAGCAACACGTGCCGCGATTAGGCGGTGTTTCCAGTGCATCGGAAACGCGCTTAATCGCGGTGATTTTTTTTAAAGCCGTTTTTAGCGATTGAGCCGTTTATGAGCACCATTCCGTTGACAAAGCGTGGCGCGGAACTCCTGCGCGATGAATTGCAGCGCCTCAAGTCCGTCGAGCGGCCGGCCGTGATCAACGCGATCGCGGAGGCCCGCGCACAGGGCGACCTGTCCGAAAACGCCGAATACGATGCCGCGAAGGAAAAGCAGGGCTTCATCGAGGGTCGTATCGCGGAACTCGAATCGAAGCTGTCGGCCGCGCAGGTCATCGATCCCACCGTGCTCGATGCCGAAGGCCGCGTGGTTTTCGCATCGACCGTCGAACTCGAGGATCTCGAGTCGGGCGACACCGTCAAGTACCAGATCGTCGGTGACGACGAAGCCGATATCGACCACGGCCTGATCTCGGTCAGCTCGCCGATCGCGCGCGCACTGATCGGCAAGTCCGAAGGCGACGTCGCGGCCGTGCAGGCGCCGAGCGGCGTGCGCGAGTACGAAATCATCTCGGTCAGCTACATCTGAAGCGGGGCGACGTGATGCCGCATCGCGTGTTCCGTCTGCTGTCGGCCGTGTGGGTCGGCAGCCTGCTGACGATCGGGTATGCGGTCGCGCCCGTGCTGTTCAAGACGCTGGAGCGGATGACGGCCGGTTCGGTCGCCGCCCAGCTGTTCCGTATCGAGGCGGTCCTCGGTGTCGTGTGCGGCGTGCTGCTGCTCGCGTTGTCGAACCAGCAGGTGCGGCGCGGCAGCAGCGAATATCGCCGCGTGCGCTGGATCGTCGCCGCGATGGTCGTGTGCGTGCTGGTCGGGTATTTCGCGCTGCAGCCGTTCATGAATGCGCTGCGGGTGGCCGCGATGGACGCGGGCACCGATATCGCGAACTCGCCGTATGCGAGCCGCTTCGGGATGCTGCACGGCGTCTCGAGCGTGTTCTACCTCGTCGAGAGCGTGCTGGGGCTGATGCTGATCTGGCGTCTGCCGGCGCGCGACGCCTGACGCGAATGCCGCGCGGGCCCGGTCGAGGCCGGGCCCGCGCGGCAGGGTGGCGACACGGTGAGCCGTGCCGCCTCGATGCTTACTTGTCCTGGAACGGACGCTTCGTGCTGGCCTGGCGCTTCTTGGCGCGCTTCACGTTGCCGCCTGCCGTCACGCGCTCGTTGCCGCGCACCGTGACCTTGACCGGCCGCGGGCGACGCACGGGGCTCGCGTTCGGCGATACCTTGACGACCTTGACGGTGCGCGGTGCACGGCCTTTCTTGTCGTCGACGGCTTCGGCCGCGCTGGGCACGGTGCCGGCACGACGGCCGCGAGCCGGAGCCGCTGCGGCGCCTTCGGGCTTCCAGATCACCAGCAGCTTGCCGATGTGCTGGATCGGTGCCGCGCTCAGGCGGTCGCAGATCTCGTCGTAGATCGCGATGCGCTCGTCGCGCTCGTCGCCGAACACGCGGATCTTGATCAGCTGGTGCGCGTCGAGGTGCACCTTGATTTCCTTCAGCACGGCATCGGTGAGCCCTTCGGCGCCGATCAGCACGACGGGCTTGAGCGCATGGGCCTGGGAGCGCAGCGCGGAGCGCTCGGCGGGAGAAAGCGAAAGGGCGGGCATGGAAATGTCGAAATCTAAATAAGGGCGCGCTGACTGAATAGCGATCGCGGGTAGTTACCGCGTCAGCCGTGCGCCGAAACCACGTAAAATCGCGGCTTGGGCCTGAAAAGGGGCCGCAGCCGCGCGAAGAAGACGCGTATTATCCGCTAAAAGCGCGGCTTCACGAAGCAATTGGCAGCAATCTCTCTCTCGAATGGCAAAAAACCGCTTCAACCAGCACTGGCTGCACGACCACATCAACGACCCCTACGTCAAAATGGCGCAGCGGGAGGGCTATCGCGCGCGCGCCGCGTACAAGCTGAAGGAAATCGACGAGCAGGACAAGCTGATCCGTCCGGGCCAGGTGATCGTCGACCTCGGCGCGACGCCGGGCAGCTGGAGCCAGTATGCCCGCAACAAGCTCGCGCAGGGCAAGAAGCGCGACGCGGAGCGCGAAGGCGGCATCGACGGCACGATCGTGGCGCTCGACATCCTGCCGATGGAGCCGATCGCCGACGTCCACTTCCTGCAGGGCGACTTCCGCGAGGACGAAGTCCTTCACCAGCTCGAAGAAGTGCTCGAAGGGCGCGCGGTGGACCTTGTTATTTCCGACATGGCCCCCAACCTCTCTGGCGTGGCCTCGGCAGACGCGGCGCGCATCGAGCATCTGTGCGATCTGGCGCTCGAATTTGCGCAGAATCATCTGAAGCCGGATGGTGCGCTGCTCGTGAAATGCTTTCACGGCAGCGGCTACAGCCAGATCGTCGAGAAATTCAAACAGCAGTTTAAGACCGTCGCGCCGCGCAAGCCGAAGGCGTCCCGCGACAAATCGTCCGAAACGTTCATTTTGGGTCGGCATCTGAAACGTCCGCGCTGATGCGCAGCGAGGTGCCGCAAACGGGCTCCGGCCCTTGCCAGACAAGCGAAGCGCTATCGCGGCGGTTGTCAATGCTTATGGCGAGGGTGGTCGGACTGGATTAGAATGACCGAGGGGCGCCGCAAGGAAAATGTAGGCGCTCGTCTACGAGTGAAGGAGTGGTGCTTTGAACAACAATATGTTTTCGAAGGCAGCGGTGTGGCTGGTGATCGCACTGGTGCTGTTTACGGTGTTCAAGCAGTTCGACAAGCCCCGCGTCCAGGAAGGCGTGTCCTATTCGCAGTTCATGGACGACGCCAAGAACGGCAAGGTCAAGAACGTCATCGTTCAGGGGCGCAACCTCACCGTCACTCCGGCTGATGGCCAGAAATACCAGATCGTGTCGCCCGGCGACATCTGGATGGTTGGCGATCTGATGAAGTACGGCGTGCAGGTCAGCGGCAAGGCCGACGACGAGCCGAACGCGCTGATGTCCGCGCTGTACTATCTCGGGCCGACGATCCTGATCATCGTGTTCTGGTTCTACATGATGAGGCAGATGCAGGGGGGCGGCAAAGGCGGCGCATTCTCGTTCGGGAAATCGCGCGCGCGGCTGATCGACGAGAACAACAACGCGGTGAACTTCTCCGACGTCGCGGGCTGCGACGAAGCGAAGGAGGAAGTGTCCGAACTCGTCGACTTCCTGCGCGATCCGCAGAAATTCCAGAAGCTGGGCGGCCGCATTCCGCGCGGCGTGCTGCTCGTCGGCCCTCCGGGTACCGGCAA
Source organism: Burkholderia sp. AU31652 (assembly GCF_002223155.1). NCBI lineage: Bacteria > Pseudomonadati > Pseudomonadota > Betaproteobacteria > Burkholderiales > Burkholderiaceae > Burkholderia > Burkholderia sp. AU31652. The sequence continues at coordinate 891,526 of NZ_NKFG01000003.1, forward strand.
GACGCTGCTGGCCCGCGCGATCGCGGGTGAAGCGAAGGTGCCGTTCTTCAGCATCTCGGGTTCGGACTTCGTCGAAATGTTCGTCGGTGTCGGCGCGGCGCGTGTGCGCGACATGTTCGAGCAGGCGAAGAAGCATGCACCGTGTATCGTGTTCATCGACGAAATCGACGCGGTCGGCCGTCATCGCGGCGCCGGCATGGGCGGCGGCAACGACGAGCGCGAACAGACGCTGAACCAGATGCTCGTCGAGATGGACGGCTTCGAGGCGAACTCGGGCGTGATCGTGATCGCCGCAACCAACCGTTCCGACGTGCTCGACAAGGCGCTGCTGCGTCCGGGCCGCTTCGACCGCCAGGTCTACGTCGGTCTGCCGGACATCCGCGGCCGCGAACAGATCATGCGCGTGCACCTGCGCAAGGTGCCGATCGCGAACGACGTCGACGCGGCAGTCATCGCACGCGGCACGCCGGGCTTCTCGGGCGCCGATCTCGCGAACCTCGTGAACGAGGCTGCGCTGTTCGCCGCACGTCGCGGCAAGCGTATCGTCGAGATGCAGGATTTCGAAGACGCGAAGGACAAGATCTTCATGGGTCCGGAGCGCAAGTCGGCCGTGATCCGCGAAGAAGCGAAGCGTGCGACCGCTTATCACGAGTCGGGCCACGCGGTGATCGCGAAGCTGCTGCCGAAGGCGGACCCCGTGCACAAGGTCACGATCATCCCGCGCGGTCGCGCGCTGGGTGTCACGTGGCAGTTGCCGGAGCATGACAACGAAACGTACTCGAAGGACTACCTGATGGACCGCCTTGCGATCCTGTTCGGTGGCCGGGTGGCGGAAGAGCTGTTCATGAACCTGGTCAGCACCGGCGCATCGGACGACTTCAACAAGGCAACGCAGACGGCGCGTGCGATGGTGGCCCGTTTCGGCATGACCGACGCGCTCGGGCCGATGGTCTACGTCGACGATGAGAACGATGCATCGCCGTTCGGCCGCGGCTTCACGCGCACGATCTCGGAAGCGACGCAGCAGAAGGTCGATTCGGAAATCCGCCGTGTGCTCGACGAACAGTACGGCCTTGCGCGCCGCCTGCTCGAAGAGAACCGCGACAAGGTCGAAGCGATGACCGCCGCGCTGATGGAGTGGGAGACGATCGATGCCGATCAGATCAACGACATCATGGAAGGCCGTCCGCCGCGCTCCCCGAAGAGCTCGCCGGCTGTCGGCGGCGATTCGTCGGGCGGTGGCAGCAGCGCCGAGGTGAAGCCCGCCAACGCGCCGGCGCCTGCTTCGCCGGCGGCATAATCTCCGCTTTAGCGCCGTTCACGGGCTGGTGTGGCTTCACACCGGCCCGTTTTGCATTCATTCACGCCAGTTGCTCGTGTCCGATTCCGCTGTTTCCCCATACACTCCCGCGCCACTCCGGTGCGGCCGCTTCGAACTGACGTTCGAACGCCCGCTCGTGATGGGCATCCTCAACGCCACGCCTGATTCGTTCTCCGACGGCGGCCGCTTCCTCGCGCGCGACGATGCGCTGCGCCAGGCCGAGCGGATGATTGCCGAAGGCGTCGACCTTCTCGATATCGGCGGCGAATCGACGCGCCCCGGCGCGCCGCCCGTGCCGCTCGACGAGGAGCTTGCACGCGTGATCCCGCTCGTCGAAGCGCTGCGGCCGCTGAACGTGCCGCTGTCGATCGATACCTACAAGCCGGCCGTGATGCGTGCGGCGCTGGCTGCCGGCGCCGACCTGATCAACGACATCTGGGGGTTCCGCCAGCCGGGCGCGATCGACGCGGTGCGCGACGGCAACTGCGGGCTGTGTGCGATGCACATGCTTGGTGAGCCACAGACGATGCAGGTCGGCGAACCCGATTACGGCGACGTCGTGACCGACGTGCGCGATTTTCTCGCCGAGCGCGCGCTGGCGCTGCGCGATGCGGGGATTGTGCCGGAGCGGATCTGCGTCGATCCCGGCTTCGGATTCGGCAAGGCGGTTGTCGACGACAACTATGCGTTGCTGGCCGCGTTGCCGGACACGGCACCCGTGCGGCCCGACGGCCGCGCGTACCCGATACTCGCGGGCATGTCGCGCAAGTCGATGCTCGGCGCGGTGATCGGCGGCAAGCCGCCGATGGAGCGCGTCGCGGCGAGCGTGGCGGCCGCGGTGTGCGCGGTCGAGCGTGGGGCGGCGATCGTGCGCGTGCACGACGTCGCGGCAACGGTCGACGCGCTGAAAATCTGGGTTGCCGTGCGCGAAGCCGCGCGGCAACGATAAGTCAGAAGACGAAGGAGGAAGATTCACCATGGGACGTCGATATTTCGGCACGGACGGCATTCGCGGCACGGTGGGCGAGGCGCCCATCACGCCGGATTTCGTGTTGCGTCTCGGCTACGCAGCCGGCAAGGTACTGGCCAGCTCGGCCGATGTCGCGGCAGGCTCGCGCCCGACCGTGCTGATCGGCAAGGACACGCGCGTGTCGGGCTACATGCTCGAAGCCGCGCTCGAGGCCGGGTTCTCGGCGGCCGGCGTCGACGTGATGCTGGCCGGCCCGATGCCGACGCCGGGCGTCGCGTACCTGACGCGCGCGCTGCGCCTGTCGGCGGGCGTCGTGATCAGTGCATCGCACAACCCCTATCACGACAACGGGATCAAGTTCTTCTCCGCCGACGGCAACAAGCTGCCGGACGACACCGAAGCCGAGATCGAAGCGTGGCTCGACAAGCCGCTCGAGTGCGCATCGTCCGACGGTCTCGGCAAGGCGCGCCGCCTTGACGACGCGGCCGGCCGCTACATCGAGTTCTGCAAGAGCACGTTCCCTGCCGCATTCAACCTGCGCGGGCTGAAGCTCGTGATCGACTGCGCGCACGGCGCCGCGTACCAGATCGCGCCGCACGTGTTCCACGAGCTCGGCGCGGACGTGATCCCGATCGGTGTCGCACCGAACGGCTTCAACATCAACGATGGTGTCGGTGCGACCGCGCCGGACGCGCTGGTGCGCGCGGTGCGTGCGAACCACGCCGATCTCGGGATTGCGCTCGACGGCGATGCAGACCGCCTGCAAGTGGTCGACTCGACCGGTCGCCTGTACAACGGCGACGAGCTGCTCTACGTGCTCGTGAAGGACCGGATCGCGACCGACGGCAAGGTCGAAGGCGCGGTCGGCACGCTGATGACGAACCTCGCGGTCGAAGTCGCGCTGCAGCGTGAGGGCGTGAAGTTCGTCCGCGCGGCGGTCGGCGATCGCTACGTGCTCGAGCAGTTGCGCGAACACGGCTGGCAGCTCGGCGCGGAAGGGTCGGGCCACATCCTGTCGCTCGATCGCCACTCGACCGGCGACGGCATCGTGTCGGCGCTGCTCGTGCTGGCCGCGCTGAAGCGCAGCGGCAAGACCCTCGCGCAGATGCTCGACGGCGTCACGCTGTTCCCGCAGAAGCTGATCAACGTGCGGATGAAGCCGGGTGCCGACTGGAAGGGCAGCACGTCGATTCGCGCCGCGATCGACGCAGCCGAAGCCGCGCTCGCCGGCAGCGGCCGCGTGCTGATCCGCGCATCGGGCACGGAGCCCGTGCTGCGCGTGATGGTCGAGGCGCAGCAGGCCGCCGACGCGGTGCGCCATGCGGAGACGATCGCCGACGCGGTGCGCGCGGCGACGACCTGACGCGCGGGCCCGGCGCGTCAGGTCAAACACCTGCGCGCCGGTGTTCCGGTGAACCCGCACACGGCGCCTTCGGGGCGCCGTGTTTTCGTCAGACGCAAAGGTTTGCGATACCTATAGAGAGAAGGGCGCGTCGCCCCCGCAATCCAGGGTCGAAAAATCGTCAGACCCCTGATATCGGGGCAGCCACAAGCGGGGGCTTTCCATGGCGCGGACACCGCGCTACGATCCGCTCGCACCGATGTAAGACGGGAAATCTCCGTCCCTTCCAGGCAGGCAATTCTTGCCGCCGCCACCGTTCCGGCGCCGCCCGGGCGCCGCGCCCGCCGCACCCGATACTCCCTTTCAACCAGTCATGTTACTGTCACGCCAGTTTCATCGATTGTCACATTACCGTCATGAGGAGCCCCTAACCTTCGCGGTGCCGTAGTCATCCGCTCACACACTGGAGGTCTCATGAAATTGATGCAAACCGCGATTGCCGGCCTGGCTGGCGCGCTTTTCGCCGTCGCCGCCCACGCTGCCGACATCACGGGCGCAGGCAGCACGTTCGCGATGCCGATCTATACGAAATGGGCTGCTGACTACCAGCAGACCGGCGGCGCGAAGGTCAACTACCAAGGTATCGGCTCGTCGGGCGGCCTGAAGCAGATCGTCGCGAAGACGGTCGATTTTGCCGGTTCGGACGCTCCGCTGAAGGATGACGAGCTCGCGAAGGAAGGCCTGTTCCAGTTCCCGACGGTGGTCGGCGGCGTGGTGCCGGTCATCAACGTGCCGGGCGTGAAGCCGGGCGAACTGACGCTGTCGGGCCCGGTGCTCGGCGACATCTACCTCGGCAAGATCAAGAAGTGGAACGACCCGGCGATCGCCGCGCTGAACCCGAAGGTCAAGCTGCCGGACACGGACATCGCCGTGGTTCGCCGCGCTGACGGCTCGGGCACGAGCTTCATCTGGACGAACTACCTGTCGAAGGTCAACGACGAGTGGAAGTCGAAGGTCGGCGAAGGCACGACGGTCAACTGGCCGACGGGCACGGGCGGCAAGGGCAACGACGGCGTCGCAGCGTTCGTGCAGCGCCTGCCGGGCGCGGTCGGCTACGTCGAATGGGCGTACGCGAAGAAGAACAACATGGTCTACACGGCCCTGAAGAACTCGACGGGCACGGTGGTCGAGCCGAAGACGGAAACGTTCAAGGCCGCTGCTGCCGGCGCGAACTGGTCGAAGTCGTTCTACCAGATCCTGACGAACCAGCCGGGCAAGGAAGCATGGCCGGTCGTCGGCGCGACGTTCGTGCTGCTGCACGCGAAGCAGGACAAGCCGGAGCAGGGCGTGGAAACGCTGAAGTTCTTCAGCTGGGCGTTCAAGAACGGCGAGAAGGCTGCTGACAGCCTCGACTACATCTCGCTGCCGCCGGCAGTCGAAGCGGAAATCCGCAAGCAGTGGAAGGTCAAGGTGACGGACGCTTCGGGCAAGCCGGTCGCCGCCGAGTAAGCATTGCAGCGGTTCGCTGCCCGGCCGTGCCGGTCGGGCAGTGTGTGCGGTAAAGCCGGGCGTTACGGCGCCCGGCAATCAAACGCAGGCACCCATGTCTGATATTTCCTATACGTCCTCACGGTCCGCCGACGTTGCGCAGCAACGCGCGCCGAGCCGCCTCGGGGATGTCGTATTCGGCGGTCTCGCACGGCTTGCCGCCATCGTGACCCTGCTGCTGCTCGGCGGGATCATCGTTTCCCTGATCATCGCGTCGATGCCGACCATCCAGAAGTTCGGCCTCGGCTTCCTGTGGCAATCCGAGTGGGATCCCAACTCGGACATCTACGGCGCGCTCGTGCCGATCTACGGCACGATCGTGACGTCGGTCATCGCGCTCGTCATCGCGGTGCCGGTCAGCTTCGGCATTGCGCTGTTCCTCACCGAGCTGTCGCCCGTGTGGCTGCGCCGCCCGCTCGGCATCGCGATCGAGCTGCTCGCCGCGATTCCGTCGATCGTGTACGGCATGTGGGGCCTGCTCGTGTTCGCGCCGATCTTCGCGGAATATTTCCAGAAGCCGATCGGCCGCCTGTTCAAGGACGTGTGGGTGCTCGGCCCGCTGACCGCCGGCCCGCCGATCGGTATCGGCATCCTGGCCGCCGGCGTGATCCTCGCGATCATGATCATCCCGTACATCGCATCGGTGATGCGTGACGTGTTCGAGGTCACGCCCGTGCTGCTGAAGGAGTCGGCGTACGGGATCGGCTGCACGACCTGGGAAGTGATGTGGAAGGTCGTGCTGCCCTACACGAAGACCGGCGTGATCGGCGGCGTGATGCTCGGCCTCGGCCGCGCGCTCGGCGAGACGATGGCCGTGACCTTCGTGATCGGCAACACGAACCTGCTCGACAGCGTGTCGCTGTTCGCGCCGGGCAACAGCATTACGTCGGCACTCGCGAACGAATTCGCGGAAGCGCAGCCGGGCCTGCATACGTCCGCGCTGATGGAGCTGGGCCTGATCCTGTTCGTGATCACGTTCATCGTGCTGACCATCTCCAAACTGCTGCTGCTTCGTCTCGAGAAGGGAGAGGGCAAGAAATGAGCGAGCCCATCATGAATTTCCCGGGTCCGGACGGCGCCGTGCTCGACGCGATGCGCAACCGCCTGCAGCGCAAGCGCAAGGCCATCAACGCGATCGCGCTCGCCGCGTCGCTCGGTGCGATGGCATTCGGCCTCTTGTGGCTCGTGTGGATTCTCTACACGACGGTGCATCTCGGCGTCGGCGGCCTGTCGCTGCAACTGTTCACGGAATCGACGCCGGCCCCGAACACGGAAGGCGGCGGTCTCGCGAACGCGATCGTCGGCAGCTTGCTGCTGTGTGGTTTCGGCACGCTGGTCGGCACGCCGATCGGCATCCTGGCGGGCGTCTATCTCGCCGAATACGGCCAGAAGAACCTGCTGGCGAGCACGATCCGCTTCATCAACGACATCCTGCTGTCCGCGCCGTCGATCGTCATCGGCCTGTTCGTGTACGCGATCGTCGTTGCAAAGTCGGGGCGCTTCTCAGGCTGGGCCGGCGTGATCGCGCTCGCGCTGCTGCAGATTCCGATCGTGATCCGCACGACCGAGAACATGCTGAAGCTCGTGCCGAACGCACTGCGCGAAGCGGCCTTCGCGCTCGGCACGCCGAAGTGGCGCATGGTGCTGAAGATCACGCTGCGCGCGTCGGTCGGCGGGATCATCACGGGCGTGCTGCTCGCCGTCGCGCGGATCGCCGGCGAAACGGCGCCGCTGCTGTTCACCGCGCTGTCGAACCAGTTCTTCTCGGTCGACATGAGCCAGCCGATGGCGAACCTGCCCGTCACGATCTACAAGTTCGCGATGAGCCCGTTCGCGGAATGGCAGTCGCTCGCATGGGCGGGCGTGTTCCTGATCACGCTCGGGGTGCTTGGACTCAACATCCTGGCGCGCTCGATCTTCTCGAAAAAGTAACGGCGGAGCAATCCGATGAATATGGCAGAAAGCCACCTGAATCCCGTCGAGCGCACCGCTGCGCCCGCCGGCACGCACGACGCGGCGCACGGCCGTCCGCTCGAGCCGCTGAACGCGAAGATCGAGGTCAACAACCTCAACTTCTTCTACAACAAGTTCCACGCGCTGAAGAACATCAACCTGAGCATTCCCGAAGGGAAGGTGACGGCGTTCATCGGCCCGTCGGGCTGCGGCAAGTCGACGCTGCTGCGCACGTTCAACAAGATGTTCGCGCTCTATCCGGAGCAGCGCGCCGAAGGCGAAATCCTGATGGACGGCGAGAACCTGCTGACGACGAAGCGCGACATCTCGCTGCTGCGCGCGCGGATCGGCATGGTGTTCCAGAAGCCGACCCCGTTCCCGATGTCGATCTACGACAACATCGCGTTCGGCGTGAAGATGTTCGAAAAGCTCACGCGCTCGGAGATGGACGATCGCGTCGAGTGGGCGCTCACGAAGGCCGCGCTGTGGAACGAAGTGAAGGACAAGCTGAGCCAGAGCGGCTACGGCCTCTCGGGCGGCCAGCAGCAGCGTCTGTGCATCGCGCGCGGCATCGCGATCCGTCCGGAAGTGCTGCTGCTCGACGAACCGTGCTCGGCGCTCGACCCGATCTCGACGGGCCGCATCGAGGAGCTGATCGCGGAGCTCAAGAGCGACTACACGGTCGTGATCGTCACGCACAACATGCAGCAGGCCGCACGCTGCTCGGATTTCACGGCCTACATGTACCTGGGCGAGCTGATCGAATTCGGCGAGACCGAAAAGATCTTCATCAAGCCGGTGCGCAAGGAAACGGAAGACTACATCACCGGCCGCTTCGGCTGATGACGGAGAACAACAGCCATGTCGGATAAACATCTGTCGAGCCAGTTCGACGCCGATCTCAACGCGGTGTCGTCGAAAGTGCTGGAAATGGGCGGGCTCGTCGAGTCGCAGATCGTCGGCGCGATGCACGCGCTGAACGAATTCGATCGCGATGCGGCCGAGAAGGTGATCGCGAACGAAGAAGTCCTGAACACGATGGAAGTCGACATCGACCAGGAGTGCGGCAACATCATCGCGCGGAGGCAGCCTGCCGCGCGTGACCTGCGCCTTTTGATGTCGATTTCGAAAACGATTACGAACCTCGAGCGCGCAGGCGACGAGGCCGAGAAGATCGCGAAGCGCGTGCGCCGCCTGGTCGACGAGCCGACCGCGCGCACGGTCAACATCGCCGAGATCAAGGTGTCGGGCGAGATGGCCGTGACGATCCTGCGCCGCGCGCTCGACGCGTTTGCGCGTCTCGATACCGTGGCCGCCGCGCAGATCGTCAAGGACGACAAGGAAATCGACCAGGAATTCCGTGCGTTCGTGCGCAAGCTCGTGTCGTACATGCAGGAAGATCCGCGCACGATCTCGGTCGGCCTCGACTACCTGTTCATCGCGAAGGCGATCGAGCGGATCGGCGACCACGCGAAGAACATCGCCGAATTCATCATCTACATCGTGAAGGGCACCGACGTGCGGCACCAGCCGCGCGACACGCTCGATCGCGAAGCCAACAGTTAATCGACTCCGTAAGGAAGAACAGAGGTGCCGATGCCCAGCAACATTCTCGTCGTTGAAGATGAGCCCGCGATTTCCGAACTGATCTCGGTGAATCTCCAGCACGCCGGTCACTGCCCGATTCGGGCGTACAACGCCGAACAGGCGCAGAACCTGATCAGCGACGTGCTGCCCGATCTCGTGCTGCTCGACTGGATGCTGCCGGGCAAGTCCGGCATTGCGTTCGCGCGCGACCTGCGCAACAACGAACGGACCAAGCACATCCCGATCATCATGCTGACTGCACGTGGCGATGAGCAGGACAAGGTGCTCGGCCTCGAAATCGGCGCGGACGACTACGTGACGAAGCCGTTCTCGCCGAAGGAGCTGATGGCGCGGATCAAGGCCGTGCTGCGCCGTCGCGCGCCGCAGCTGACCGAGGACGTCGTGTCGATCAACGGGCTGCGCCTCGACCCGGCCACGCATCGCGTCGCCGCGCATGCGGAAGGCAGCGAGATCAAGCTCGATCTCGGCCCGACCGAGTTCCGCCTGCTGCATTTCTTCATGACGCATCCGGAGCGCGTGCACAGCCGCACGCAACTGCTCGACCAGGTGTGGGGCGACCATGTATTCGTCGAGGAGCGCACCGTCGACGTGCACATCAAACGATTGCGCGCGGCCTTGAAACCGGCCGGCTGCGATGCGATGATCGAGACCGTGCGCGGCAGCGGCTACCGGCTCGCCAAGCACGCGTAACGTATCCACGCATGCCGTGTGCCACGGCATGCCGTTCATTCTTTCGGGCGCTGAATCATGAACATCATCTGGGCGCGCTTTCTGGTGTCGCTCGTGCTGCTCGTGCTGATCGGCGTATTGGTCGGCGTCTTCGCCGGCCCGACCGCGGGCCTCGTGTTCGTGGTCGTGATGCTGGTCGCGCAGGGCTTTTTCAGCACCTTTCATACGCAGCGTCTGTGGCGACTGCTCGATGCACCCGTCTATGGCGAGGTGCCGAGCGCGCCGGGCATCTGGGGCGAGATCTACTATCGTCTGCACAAGCTCGCGAAGCAGTGGCATGCGCAGGTGCGGCAGGTCGAGCAGCAGCATTCGCGCTTCATCCAGGCGATCCAGGCGTCGCCGAACGGTGTCGCGATGCTCGACGATCACGACCAGATCGAGTGGTGCAACGCGATCGCCGAGGTCCATTTCGGCCTCGACGCGAAGCGCGACCTGCGCCAGCACATCACCAACCTGGTGCGCCATCCCGAGTTCGTCCGCTATCTGAACGCGCAGCATTACGAGGAGACGCTCGTGATGCGCGGCATGGGCGATTCGCGGCAGAACGTGCTGGAAGTGCAGGTGTTTCCGTACGGCGAGAATCGCAAGCTGCTGCTCACGCAGGACATCACCGAGCTCGAGCGGACCGACGCGATGCGGCGTGACTTCGTCGCGAACGTGTCGCACGAGCTGAAGACGCCGCTCACCGTGCTGTCGGGGTTCCTCGAGACGATGCGCGAGCTGCCGCTGAACGAGGAAGACCGCGCGCGCTATCTCGACATGATGGAGCAGCAGGCCTCGCGGATGCGGCACATCGTGACTGACCTGCTGGTGCTCGCGAAGCTGGAAGGCGAGAGCAAGCCGCCGCTCGATCGCGCGATCGACATGCGGGCCGTGTTCGACCATCTGAAGGAGGACGCGCAGACGCTGTCGAACGGGCATCACGACATCGCGTTCTCGATCGACGAGACGCTCGGCGTCACCGGCGCGCAGACGGAGCTGTTCAGCGCGTTCGCGAACCTCGTCACGAACGCGATCCGCTATACGCCGGAAGGCGGCAAGATCGTCGTGACGTGGCGGCGCGAGGGCGCGCAGGGCGTGTTTTCCGTCACCGACAGCGGCTTCGGGATTCCGGCCGCCGACCTGCCGCGGCTCACCGAGCGCTTCTATCGCGTCGACCGCAGCCGTTCGCGCGACACCGGCGGCACGGGGCTCGGCCTTGCGATCGTCAAGCACGTGCTGCAGCGGCATGACGCGCACCTGTACGTGCAGAGCGAGGAAGGGCGCGGCAGCACGTTCACCGCGCGCTTCCCGGGCTCGCGCATCATCGCGATCCGGCCGGCCGCTTACGAGGCATGATCGCGTAACGGTATCCGTCGCTCGTTCGGTGAGCGGAGGTAGGCCGGCTCCGCAACAAAAAACGCAGCCAGTCGGCTGCGTTTTTTATTGGGAGCGACGCGGCGCGCGACTTGTGCCGCGCGGCCGATTCTTCAGGAGCAGAACTTCGCGAGCAACCCGAGTTGCGCGTTGCGGATCGTCTTGCCGGCGCGGCGGCGGCGGTAGTGACCGTCGCTGTGCATCTGCCACGCCGACTGGTTGTCGCCGAGGCACACCGACAGGCCCTCGGCGATCACGCGCCGCTTGAGCTTGCGATCGCGGATCGGGAACGCGACTTCGACGCGGCGGAACAGGTTGCGGTCCATCCAGTCGGCGCTCGACAGATAGACCTCCTCGGCGCCGTTCGCGTGGAAGTAGTAGATCCGGTGGTGCTCGAGGAATCGGCCGACGATCGAGCGCACGGTGATGTTTTCCGACAGTCCCGGCACGCCGGGCTTCAGCGCGCAGACACCGCGCACGATCAGGTCGACCTTGACGCCGGCCTGCGACGCTTCGTACAGCGCGGCGATCACCGTCGGCTCCAGCAGCGCGTTCATCTTCGCGACGACGCGTGCGCGCTTGCCGGCGCGCGCATTGTCGATCTCCGCGCGGATCGAATCGATGATGCGCGGATGCAGCGTGAACGGCGACTGCCACAGCTCGTGCAGCGTGAGTTCGCCGCCGATGCCGGTCAGCTGCTGGAACACGTGATGGACGTCTTCGCAGATCTTCTGGTCGGCCGTCATCAGGCCGAAGTCGGTGTAGAGGCGTGCCGTGCGCGGATGGTAGTTGCCGGTGCCGAGGTGCACGTAGCGGCGCAGCGACGCCTTGCCGGCCTGCACGACGCGCCGCACGATCAGCATCATCTTCGCGTGGCACTTGTGGCCGACCACGCCGTACACGACATGCGCGCCGACGGCTTCGAGCTGCGACGCCCAGTTGATGTTGGTTTCCTCGTCGAAGCGCGCGAGCAGTTCGACGACGACGGTCACTTCCTTGCCATTGCGCGCAGCTTCCATCAGCGCGTCCATCAGCGGCGAATCCGTGCCGGTGCGGTAGATCGTCTGCTTGATCGCGACGACGCTCGGATCCTTCGCGGCCTGCTGCAGCAGCTCGAGCACCGGCTGGAAGCTCTCGTACGGGTGGTGCAGCAGGATGTCGCCGTTGTCGATCGCGTCGAACATCGTCGGCGCGTTCGTGATCGCGGACGGCGTCGACGCGGTGAACGGCGTGAACTTCAGGTCGGGACGGTCGACGAGATCGGGAATCTGCATCAGCCGCACGAGGTTCACCGATCCGGCCACGCGATAGCAGTCCTTCTCGCCGAGTTCGCTTTCCTCGAGCAGGCGGCGCACGATGTGCGGCGGCGTGTCGGCCGACACCTCGAGGCGCACTGCATTGCCGAGGTGGCGCGCGGGCAGTTCGCCCTGCAGCGCCACGCGCAGGTTCGTGATTTCGTCCTCGTCGACGAACAGCTCGCTGTTGCGCGTGATGCGGAACTGGTTGCAGCTCTTCACGCTCAGCTGCGGGAAGAGTTCGCCGACGAAGCGCTGCATGAACGAGCTCAGCAGCACGAAGCCGTGCTCGAAGCCCGACAGCGCGTGCGGCATGCGCACGACGCGCGGCAGCGCGCGCGGCGCCTGCACGATGCCCATCACGGCCTGGCGTCCGAACGCGTCGCGGCCTTCGAGCTCGACGACGAAATTCAGGCTCTTGTTCAGCACGCGCGGGAACGGATGGGCGGGATCGAGGCCGATCGGCGTGAGCACCGGCAGCAGCTCGTCGAGGAAGTAGCGCCGCGCCCATTCGAGCTGCTCGTCGTTCCACGTGTCGCTCGCGTGGAAGTAGATGCCTTCCTGTTCGAGCGCGGGCAGCACGGTTTCGTGCAGCATCGTGTACTGTCGATGGACGAGCCGCTGCGCGCGTTCGACGACGAGGTCGTAAGCATGTTGTAACGACATGCCGTCGGGCGTCAGTGCGCCGGGGTTGTCGCGGATCTGCTCCTGCAGCCCGGCCATCCGGACTTCGAAGAATTCGTCGAGGTTGCTGCTGGTGATGCAGATGAAGCGAAGGCGCTCGAGCAACGGGACTTGCGGATCAGCGGCCTGGGCCAGCACGCGCTCGTTGAAACCGAGGATGCCGAGTTCACGATTGAGAAGCGGATAACGGACGGACATCGGCAGAGTAGGGGGTGATTCGGGCGATGATTCGAAAGGACGCTCGGAAACTCTCACGGTACGATGACGTGCGAATGACAATGATGTATTTATATCGGGAAATTCTACGCTGTAACCGTTTCGTCTCATAAATGTTTCGGCTATATGCAATCGAGCAGTGTGCATGCCCGTGAAGCGTGGCAATGGCAAGCGTTCCACGCTTAAAATGTCGCCTTTGATTGATCGTCCGCGGTTGCCGCACAGGCCGCCTCGGGTGAACGCGCACGGAGCCCCCTTCTGATGGTTACAACCCCCCACTTGCTGGCTGCCGTGGATCTCGGCTCGAACAGCTTCCGGCTGATCGTCGGACGTGTCGAGGAAACGCCGGCGGGCAGCCAGATCTATCCCGTCGACGCGCTGCGCGAGCCCGTCCGGCTGGCCGCGGGCCTGTCGAGCGACAAGATGCTCGATCGCGCGTCGCAGGAGCGTGGCTGGGAAGCGCTCAAGCGGTTCGGCGAGCGCCTGCGCGATTTCCATCCCGATCACGTGCGCGCGGTGGCGACCAACACGCTGCGCGTCGCGAAGAACGCGGGCGAATTTCTGGGCGAAGCCGAAGCGGCACTGGGTTTCCCGATCGAAGTGATCGCGGGCCGCGAAGAAGCGCGGCTGATCTATGCGGGCGCCGCGCATTCGGTGCCGGCGAGCGCGGGCAAGCGGCTCGTCGTCGACATCGGCGGCGGCTCCACCGAATTCATCATCGGCTCGCACTACACGCCGATCGTGATGGAGAGCCTCTATATCGGCTGCGTGAGCCATAGCCGCACCTTCTTCCCGGCCGGCAACGTCGACGAATACACGATGCGGCAGGCCGAACTCGCGGCCAAGCGCGAGATCCAGATCATTTCAAGCGAGTACAAGAAGGCCGGCTGGGACCAGGCGATCGGCTCGTCGGGCACCGCGCGTGCGCTCGCGGAACTCGTCGAGGCAAACGGCTTCAACGATCCGGGCATCACGCACGGCATTTCGCGCGGCGGCCTCGAGCGGCTCAAGCGTGCGCTGATCAAGTCGGAGAACGTCAATCGGCTGAAGCTGATCGCGCTGAAGCCCGATCGCGTGCCGGTGCTCGCGGGCGGCCTCGCGATCATGCTCGCGGTGTTCGAGGAACTCGGTGTCGACTACGTCGATACGACCGACGGCGCGCTGCGCCTCGGCGTGCTGTACGACCTGCTCGGCCGGACGCAGCACGAGGACATGCGTGCGGTGACCGTCGAGGGCTTCACGCGCCGCTACGGTGTCGATCGTGCGCAGGCCGAGCGGATCGGCGCGCTGGCGGGGCGTTTCTACGACGAACTCGAGGAAGCCGACGAAGAGGCGCGCGAGGAAGGGCGGATGTTCCTCGGCTGGGCGGCCGCGTTGCACGAGATCGGTTTGTCGATCTCGCACAGCGCGTATCACAAGCACTCGGCTTATATTGCGAGCAACGCGGACATGCCGGGTTTTTCGCGCACCGACCAGGCGCGCCTCGCCGCGCTCGTGCTCGGTCACGCGGGCAAGCTCGGCAAGCTGTCGCAGGCGCGCGAGGTCGAGTGGCCGCTGCTGTTCTGCCTGCGACTCGCGGCGCTGCTGTGCCGGCGCCGGACCGATGCCGGGCTGCCGGACATTTCCGTTTCGCAGATGAAGAAAGGCGGGTATGAAGTGCGCCTGCCGAGCGCGTGGGTCGAGCAGAACCCGCTGACCGACTACAGCCTCAGCCAGGAGGCGGCCGAGTGGGAGAAGGTCGGTATCCCGTATCGCGTGGTGTATACCGGCGCGTAACCGGCCGATAGCGAGGCCGAAGCGAGGTCGATAGCGGGGCTGGGAGGGGCCGGGCAGCAGGCAGGCTTGGTGCCCCTCAGGCTTGCCGCATCATCGTCCTGACGGCCGCTCAGTCCGACGAGCAGACGATCGCAGTCAGGAACGGAAACGCCTGCTTGACGGTCGCGTCGCTGCCGGCCTTGCGCACGGCTTCTTCCACCGCGCTTTTCGTGCCCCGCACCACGACGCCATAGGCCCAGTCGCCGATCGGCGTGCCGTCGCCCGGACGGAAGATCGGGTCGTTCGCCTGGTATCCGAGCACGACATAGACGCCGAAGCCGTACGCCGTCAGGGCGTGGCTCGTGCGGAATGCATTGACCGAGTTCGATTCGACGTGCATCGGCTCCGACTGGATGTCGCCGGCGGCGAGCAGCGGCGCGACGAATTTGTGGCCGGTCGAGTGGCAGTCGAGTGCGTCGTCGAGCGCCTTGGCCGACGCGGTGCCGGCAGTCGCGAGCGCGAGCAGCGATGCGCAGAGGGCGGTCTTGAGGATGTTGTTTTTCATGCGCGAAGGCAGGGTTGTCCACGCGCATTATCGCGTGTTCCGGCAAGTGCCGTATGCGGGCTGCGGATGGCTCGTTGGCCCGTATGTCGGTGATTCGACGGGCCGGCCAGGTGGACGCTCGATCCTTTCCAGTCAGCCTTTCCTGCATTGAAAGCGCAAGGCCTTAAGCCATTTGCTTTGTGCCGACGTTCGAAATATGGCCGCCCAAGGCTGCGTGGATCGTTGTAGCGTCGATGCCCCAATTGATCCCTACAATGAATCGAGGCGCTGCGAACCGGGAATCCCGGTTGACGCTTGAAGGGCCCAGAAACGGAAAAGGGGCTACGGTATTAACCGTAACCCCTTGATTCCTTGGTCGGAGCGATAGGATT
Organism: Burkholderia sp. AU31652; assembly: GCF_002223155.1. Classification (NCBI taxonomy): domain Bacteria; kingdom Pseudomonadati; phylum Pseudomonadota; class Betaproteobacteria; order Burkholderiales; family Burkholderiaceae; genus Burkholderia; species Burkholderia sp. AU31652. The sequence continues at coordinate 907,239 of NZ_NKFG01000003.1, forward strand.
CGAACCTACGACCCTCTGATCCCAAATCAGATGCGCTACCAGGCTGCGCTACGCTCCGACGAGCCAAAGATTGTATCGTTGAACATCTGACCCGGTCAATCCCTATATGCGGGTAAATGCCGCGGCGGCAAACGCCCGCAATTTGCGACAATTCGCCCGGTCATCGGCGGGCCCGCTCGCCGCAGCAAGGAGAACATCATGATGAACCTGATCCTGTGGCGCCATGCCGAAGCCGAAGACTACGCGACGAGCGATCTCGCGCGGCAGTTGACCGTCCGGGGCCGCAAGGACGCGCAGGCGATGGCCAAATGGCTGCGTGGCCGGCTCGAGACGAACGCCGTGATCCTCGTGAGCCCGGCGGCCCGCACCGTGCAGACGGTCGAGGCGCTGACCGACCAGTACCGGACGGTCGACGCGCTCGCGCCGGGCGGCAGCGTCGACGACGTGCTGGCGGCGGCCGGCTGGCCGGAAGGCATCGCGCCGACGGTCGTGATCGTCGGGCACCAGCCGACGCTCGGCAGCGTTGCCGCGCAATTGATCGCCGGCGGCGACGACAGCTGGAGCGTCAAGAAGGGCGGAATCGTGTGGCTGGCGAGCCGCACGCGTGACGGCAGCCGGCAGGCCGTATTGCGCGCGGTATTGACGCCCGATCTGCTGTGAGGCCCGCCTGAAGTGCTTTGAAGGGATTCATCGTACGGTTCTGCAAGCTTTCTGCTAAAGTCAATTCGGCGACACGTCATTGAAAGGACACGGTCGTGCCACATAACGGTCACGGCCGATTACTACATTGGCGGGCATGTCGCCCTATTCCTTACGACCAGGAAAGCCTAATGCGAGAACTGCCGACGCCTACGCTCCCTTTTGCCTCGCTGCCCCTCGACACGTCGCGGCGTCACCTGCCGCGCGCTGCTGAAACCGTCACATCGGAGTATCGCCTGCGCGCCGCATGGGCGCGTACGGAAGACGAATTGCGCGAAGCCCAGCGCCTGCGTTACAGCGTGTTCGCCGAAGAGATGGGCGCGCAGGTCAGCGGCCCGTCCGGTCTCGACGTCGATCCGTTCGATGCGTACTGCGACCATCTGCTGGTTCGCGATCTCGACACGTTGAAAGTCGTCGGTACGTACCGCGTGCTGCCGCCGCACCAGGCGGCGCGGGTCGGCCGCCTGTACGCCGAAGGCGAATTCGACCTGTCGCGCCTCACGCACCTGCGCGGCAAGATGGTCGAGGTGGGCCGCTCGTGCGTGCACAGCGACTACCGCAGCGGCGCCGTCATCATGGCGCTGTGGGGCGGCCTTGGCGCGTACATGATGCAGAACGGCTACGAGACGATGCTCGGCTGCGCGAGCGTGTCGATGGCCGACGGCGGCCACTATGCGGCGAACCTGTACCAGTCGCTGTCGGCAGGCTCGCTGACGGCGCCGGAATATCGCGCGTTCCCGCACACGGCCCTGCCGGTCGACGAACTGCAGACGGGCACCGTCGTGGCGCCGCCGCCGCTGATCAAGGGTTACCTGCGTCTCGGCGCGAAGATCTGCGGTGCGCCGGCCTGGGATCCCGACTTCAACTGCGCGGATTTCCTGACGCTGTTCCGCCTGTCCGACATCAACGCGCGCTACGCCCGCCACTTCCTGGGCTGAGCCGTCGGAATCGCGTCGCGCCCGCTCGCCCGGGCGCGCGCAAGCGAACGCCGTCGCGTGGCACGAGCCGCGCGACGGCGTTCGTCCATCTGATCGATGTGTGTGAGTCGAACCCTGTTAATTTCGGCGATACGCGATCACCACCGTGCCGAGCGACGGCACGTTCGAGAACGGCCCGGGGAAGGGCCGGACGGCAGCGGCGCGCTTAGTGCTTGCGCCGCCAGTCGAGCAGGTGGTGTTCGGCCATCCAGTGGTGGATCATCCCTTCGCCTTCATGGTTGCGCTTGTATTCGCGCGACTCGAAGAACGACAGGGCGACGAGCACCATCAGACCGACGAACAACCCGATCAGGCCGGCAATTTCTTCAGACGACATGGCAGCCTCCTTTCCACGGCACAGCGCCATGCGTACATAGTAGGACATGCGCGGCACGACTCCGAAGCGAGATTTCCGCTAGACTCGGCGCGGTCCCGGCGTGCGATGGGCGCGCCGATTTCCGGAGCCCTACCCGATGACCCGTTTCATGCTGGCCGTGCTGGCCGCATCCTTGCTCGCCGGCTGTACCAGCGATCCGCATCAGGCCCGTCGCGGCCATCCGCCGGAAGATCCGGCCGACTATCACGGCGTGCCGACCGACAGGACGCCGCCGTCGATGCTCGACGCGCCGCCGCCGAAACCCACGCAGTAACGGCTGGTTCGGCTCGCCCGTCAGGCGCGGGCTGCGGGCGCGTCGGCGCCGATGAGCCGCAGCAGCCCCGGCAGGTAGCGCGCCAGCGTCGCGCCGCGCGCGGCCATGAACAGCAGCAGCGCGAACCAGAGGCCGTGATTGCCGAACGTGCCGACGGCGGCGAGCGTGGCCACGACGAAGATCGAGAACGACGCGACCATCGCACGCATCAGCGATTGCGTCTGCGTGGCGCCGATGAACACGCCGTCGAGCAGGAAGCCCCAGACCGACACGATCGGCGAAAGCGCGGCCCACGGCAGGTAGCGCAGCGCCGTTTCGCGGATCTCGGCCTGGTCGGTCAGGCGCGCGACGATCCAGCTGCCGGCGGCCCAGTACACGAGCGTGAACAGCAGCGCGCCGAGCGCAGACCAGAGCAGCGTGACGCGTACGGCCTGCCGGAACGCGCGGCGGTCGCGCGCGCCGGCCGCCGCGCCGACGAGCGCCTCGGCCGCATGTGCGAAGCCGTCGAGGCCGTACGCCATGAACGTCTGGAAATTCAGCAGCAGCGCGTTCGCCGCGAGCGTCGCATCGCCCTGTTTTGCACCGAGGTGCGCGAACCAGCCGAATGCGCCGAGCAGGCACAGCGTGCGCAGGAAGATGTCGCGATTGAGCACGATCAGCCGCTTGAGCGCGACGCGGTCGGCGAGTGCACGTACCGCGATCGGCGCAAGGCCGCGCGGCCGCAGCCGCCACAGCATCCATGCGCCGAGCGCGAAACCGCATGTGTCCGCGGTGGCCGTCGCGGCGCCGATGCCGGCGATGCCCCAGCCGAAGCCATACACGTAGAGCAGCACGGCGCCGATGTTCACGGCATTGATGAACACCTGCGCGACGAGCGCGAGCCGCACGTGCTGCATGCCGAGCAGGTAGCCGAGCACGACGTAGTTCGCGAGCGCGAACGGTGCGCTCCAGATTCGCGCATGGCTGTAGGCGAGCGCCGTGGCGCGGACGGCGTCGCTGCCGCCGAGCGCGGACAGCGCAAATGACAGCAGCGGCACCTGCAGCGCCAGTACCGCGGCGCCGAGTGCGAGCGCGACGATCAACGCGCGCAGCAGGTTCAGGCGGATCCCGGCGGCGTCGCCGGCGCCATGCGCCTGCGCGACGAGGCCCGTCGTCCCCATCCGCAGGAAACCGAACCCCCAGAACACGAAATTGAAGAACAGCCCGCCGAGCGCGACGCCGCCCAGGTACTGCGTGCCGTCGAGGTGGCCCGCGACGGCCGTGTCGACGGCACCGAGGATCGGCTGGGTCAGGTTCGCGAGGACGATCGGGAACGCGAGCGCGAGGACACGCCGGTGCGTGACGGCGGCCGTGCCGGCCCCGTGCGGTAACGCGGCTTCGGACATGGCGGACGCGTCAGGCGCGTTCCTGCACGCAGACCCAAGGCGAGACGACGACCGCCCACAGCTCCGGGTTGCGCGCCGCGTAATCGGCAGCGGTTTCGGCCGGCATGCGTACGACGAGGCCCGCCGACAGCCAGCGCGTGACCTGCTCGGCATCGTCGTCGGCAACGGCTTCCGCGACGCTGACGAGATCGAGGTCGCGTGCCACGGACAGCAGCTTGCCCTGCGCGAAGAAGCGTTCGAGATCGCACCAGTCGATCTTGGCGGTTTCGCCGAGGAGTTTGGCGTAGAGCGGGCTGGGCGACGCGCCCGCGTCGGAGTGGTGATCAGAGGACATCGTTTTCTAGGAAAGACTGCGTGGTGGCGCCACTATAAACCATCCGGCCGGGCCGGCGGCACGGGGGGCGGCCGGCCTACGCGTCGCGCAGCGCGCGGCGCACGATCTTGCCGGTCGCGGTCATCGGCAGGCTGTCGACGAACGCGATCGCGCGCGGATACTCGTGCGCGGCGAGGCGCGTGCGCACATGTGCCTGCAGCGCCTGCACGAGCGCCTCGTCGCCGGTGTGGCCGGGATTCAGCACCACGAACGCCTTGACGATCTCGGTGCGCGTCGCGTCGGGCACGCCGACGACGGCGGCCATCCGCACCGCCGGATGCGTGAGCAGGCAGTCCTCGATCGGGCCCGGGCCAATCCGGTAGCCGGCGCTCGTGATCACGTCGTCGTCGCGGCCGACGAAGCGCACGAAACCGTCGGCGTCGATCGTGCCCGTGTCGCCGGTGAGCAGGTAGTCGCCGGCGAACTTGTCGCGCGTCGCGTCGGCGTTGCGCCAGTATTCGAGGAACATCACCGGATCGGGGCGGCGCACCGCGATGCGCCCTTCGACGCCGGGCGGCAGCGGCGTGCCGTCCGCGTCGACGATCGCGACCGCATGGCCGGGCACCGCCTTGCCGATCGCGCCGGGCTGCGCATCGAACAGCGCCGCGCACGACGACAGCACCATGTTGCACTCGGTCTGCCCGTAGAACTCGTTGATCGTCACGCCGAGCGCGTCGCGCCCCCAGGCCGTCAGCTCGGTGCCGAGCGATTCCCCGCCGCTCGCGACGGATTTCAGCGACAGCGCGTAGCGTTCGCGCGGTGCCGTGACGGTGCGCATCAGCTTCAGCGCGGTGGGCGGCAGGAATGCATGGGTGACACCGTGCCGCGCCATCAGCGCGAACGCCGCGTCGCCGTCGAATTTCTCGAAGCGGCGCGCAAGCACCGGCACGCCGTGATGCCACGACGGCAGCAGCACGTCGAGCAGGCCGCCGATCCATGCCCAGTCGGCGGGCGTCCAGAACAGGCGCGCGTCGCGCGGGAAGCACTGCTGCGACATCTCGACGCCCGGCAGGTGGCCCAGCAACACGCGATGCGCGTGCAGCGCGCCTTTCGGTTTGCCCGTCGTGCCGGACGTATAGATGATGACCGCCGGATCGTCGGCGGCCGTATCGGCCGGCACGAAGTCGGGTGTTTCGGCGGCGAGCGCCGCGTCGTAGCGCAGCACGCCCGGGTGATCGGGCTCATCGGGCGTATCGGGCGCATCGTCGCCGATGCAGTAGACGTTATGCAGTGCCGGCAGCCGGGCGCGCAGCGGCGCGATTTTCGCGTAGCCGGCCGCATCGGTGACGAGCGCAGCCGCCTCGCTGTTCGCGAGCCGGTATTCGAGCGCATCGACGCCGAACAACGTGAAGAGCGGCACCGCGATTGCGCCGAGCTTGTATGCGGCGAGGTGCGCGACGGCCGTTTCGGGGCCCTGCGCGAGAAAGATGCCGATCCGGTCGCCGCGCCGAAGGCCGGCGCGCGCAAAGCTGTTCGCGAGCCGGTTAGAAGCATTCTTCAAGTCGTCGAACGTGATCCGAAAAACGTCGCCTTGCGCCGTTTCATGGATCAGCGCGAGGCGTCCGCTGCCGTCCGCCCACTTGTCGCAGACATCCACGCCGATGTTGTAACGCGCCGGAACGTCCCACGCGAAGCGGGAGAGCAGGTCGTCGTAGCGGTCGGCGGCGGGCAGCATCGAGGTGTCTCCTGGGGGGCGAACGTGGCGTCGCGCGAGCGGCTTACATCAGGATTTCACGCAAACGAATCCACAATGGCGTCTGAGGGTAGGGAATCTTCGTACTCGTCCAATAGCCTCGGCTCAGTGCACGATTCCACAATGACGCATAAGATCACGAAAAAATCAGTGTGTGACCATGGATTTGCTTCTGATAGCTGCGGGGTTCAGCCTGATCGGAATCGGCGTACTGGTAGCGTTTGCCCGTCACGTCGATCCGTTGTCCGGCCGGTTCACCGGACGTCTGCGCAAGCGCTGACATCACCTTTCCCGGTTTTCACCGCGACGACACGCGATGCGTGCCGGCATCGCGTGTCGTCCATCGGGTGCTCAGCGCGCCGGCAGGTAGCGTGACGGGTCGATCGATCGGCCGCCGTAGCGCAACTCGAAATGCAGCGCGACGCGATCGCTGTCGCTGTTGCCCATCTCGGCGATCGATTGCCCTTGCGTGACCGACTGGCCTTCCTTCACCAGCAGCGCGCGGTTGTGCGCGTAGGCGGTCAGGTAGTCGGCGTTGTGCTTGAGGATGATCAGGTTGCCGTAGCCGCGCAGCCCGTTACCCGCATAGACCACCACACCGGGCGCAGCCGCGACCACCGGCGTGCCCGGCGAATTCGCGATGTCGATGCCCTTCGATTTCGAGCCGTCGAACGTGCGGACCACATTGCCGGCTGCCGGCCAGATCAGCGCGATGCTCGAGGCCGGCTTGACGGCCGATTCGACCGGCGCGGAAGGCGCGGGGCGGGCCCGGCCGGCACTGCCGGTGCCGGTGGTCGACGGCGTCGATGCCGTGGTCGTGCCGGGCGGCGGCGCGACGCGCAGCACCTGGCCGACTTCGATCGCATCGGGGTTCGTCATCTGGTTCCAGCGCACGATGCTCGATACCGACGTGCGGTTGTCGCGCGCGATCTTGTAGAGCGTATCGCCGCGTTCGACGCGATAGAACCCGGGGCCGACGGGCGCGGAGCCGCACGCGACGAGCAGGGCGGCGCAGGCGGCTGCGAAGAGTCGCTTCGTTGTTGTTCCGAACATTGAACCTCGCAAAACCCTGCCGCGCGTGACGCGGCAGGCAACACAAAACGTCCGATTTTAACGGGTTCGACCCGCGCACCGCAGTTTGGGCCCTTATCGGGGCTGCGGCGCGCCGGTTCCACGGGTTGCCTGAGGGCGTTTCAGCCTGCGTATCAAGCCTGTGTATCAGCCGGCGAGCGGAAGGACGCGAATCCGCAGCGTGGCCGTTTCGGTCGCGCCCGGCGCGAGCAGGCGCAGCCCGAGGCCGTTGTGGATCGCATCCGGCAGGCCGAGCCACGGCTCGACGCAATAGAAGTCCGAATCCGGCTTTTCGGTCCAGGTCGTGACCGCGTACCACGGGATCGAGCCCGGCACGTCGAGCGCGATCTCGATCGTGCGGCGGCGGCCCGGCATCACGATGCGCACCGGTGTGGCCGGCACGCTGTCGAGGCAGTGGAAGCGGTCGAGGATGTCCGGATTGTCGAGGTGATAGCGGGCTTCGCCCGGCTCGGGCGTGCTGATCGAACCGTCGGCCTGCTGCGCGCAACGATGCGTGGGCGGCAGCTCGAGCGTGGTTTCGGCGCGTTCGCCGTGCGGCAGCGCGAAATAGAAATGGTGGCCGGCGTAGTAGGGCAGCGGCGTGTCGCCGCGATTGGTCGTCGTCAGCGCGACTTCGAGCGTGTGCGAGTCGGCCAGCCGATAGGTCGTTTCGAACCGGAAGTCGAACGGGTAACCGGCGCGCAGCGCGTCGGTCGCGTCGAGCGTCATCGACAGCGCGGCGCCATCGGTCGACGGGTGCGCGGCGAACGGCAGGTCGCGCGCGAACCCGTGCATCGGCAGGTCGCGCACCACGCCGGCGGCGTCGCGCCAGCGGCCGAGTTCGCCGTCGACGCGGTGTCGGCCGAGGAACGGGAACAGCAGCGGGTTGCCGCCGCGCACGCGTGCGAGGTTGCTCCAGTCGGCCGTGTCCGGCCAGAAGATCACCGGTTCGCCGTCGACATCCCATGACAGCAGGCGGCCGCCGAATTGCGGAGCGACCCGGACGAGCGACGGGCCGGCGTGAAGTTCGTGAATGTCGTGTTGCTGGAAGGTCGGCATGGCGAATCGGGTTGGGCGGGTGGACGGGAACGGCGCGCTCCATTATCGGGCCGTGGCGGCTCGGGGAAAACCCTTCTCGGGAAATTGCGAGTTTTTAAGACCGTCATCGGTCGGGATAATGCCTCTAAACCGGTGATGTTGCCGGGTCATGACACTTCGTGGAGGGGGCCATGGATCTGGCAATGGCAATGGGTATCGCACTGTTCGGCATGTTCACCGGCAGCACGGTATTATTTTTCTATCAGCTCGGCCGCTGACGGCAATTCCTGCCGAAGTCGAAAGGCCCGCCATGCAAATGGCGGGCTTTTTACTTTCTAAGTGCTTACAAATTGCAAGCGTTTGTGTGCATTGCCGCAATATCCAGCCAAATGCCTTGGCGCAGTAATCCGGGCTCGGCATAATCGGGGCGCGTTTTTACGGACGCGCATCGCGTCGTCCGCTTCTCTTTCCGCTTAATTTTCACTAAAAGGACCGACGCGTGAGTCTCTGGTTTCTGGTATTCCTGAGCGTCCTGCAGGGCGTCACCGAACTCTTCCCCGTCAGCAGCCTTGGCCATACGCTGCTCGTGCCGGCGCTGTTCGGCATGCACATCGACAAGCACGCCCCGCAACTGCTGCCGTTCCTCGTCGCGCTGCACCTCGGCACCGCGCTGGCGCTGCTGTGGTATTTCCGCGCGCGCTGGATCGCGTTGATCAGCGGCTTCTTCGCGCAGCTCGGCGGCCGCAAGAACGACGACGGGCACCTGATGTGGGCGCTCATCATCGGTACGATCCCGACCGGCATCGTCGGGCTGCTCCTCGAGAAGCGCATCGAACGCGTGTTCCACGACCTGCGGATCGTCGCGGTCGCACTGATCGTGAACGGCGTGCTGCTGTGGCTCGGTGATCGCATCCAGCGCAGCCGCGCGCATCAGGCACCGGAGAAGATGACGTTCAAGCAGGCGTTCTTCGTGGGTCTCGCGCAGATCGGTGCGCTGATTCCGGGCTTCTCGCGCAGCGGGCTGACGATGATCGCCGGTAACGCCGCGGGGCTGACGGCGGAGAAGGCTGCGGAATTCTCGTTCCTGCTCGGTACGCCGATCATTTTCGCGGCGGGGGTGCTCGAGCTGCCGAAGCTGTTCCATGCGCGCGACCAGCTCGCCGATGCGCTGCTCGGCGGCGTGCTGACGGCGATCGCCGCGTACCTGAGCGTGCGGTTCCTGATGCGCTACTTCGAAGGGCGTGGCCGGCTGGCTTCGTTCGGCGTGTATTGCGTGATCGCCGGTGTGTTCTGCCTTGGCTGGTTCATGCTGCATCCGCAGCCGGTTTGATGCTGCGAAGGTCGATCTCGCGTGATGTGGCGCGATGATCGGGTATAATTTCGGGCTTGGGTTCATGCCGGGCCCGTTTTGTTTCGGGGCTTCGAGTTGGTGGTTTTGCTGCCGCTTGAAGCCTTGCATCAAATGCAGCCCGCGCCGGCCGTGTCTTTTCTCCCCGACCGCCCTTAGCTCAGTTGGATAGAGCAACGGCCTTCTAAGCCGTAGGTCACACGTTCGAATCGTGTAGGGCGGGCCAGTCCGATCAAGCTTCTGCGGTTGCCTTCCTCGACGCACGTCTCCGTACTGGAGTTCCATGTAACCGCTATGTAACCTGATTTCATCAATTCGGGGCGAGGACCGTGCCGCACACAAGTTTTGGAATGCACGCGCCGCGCTCGGTGGATTCCAGGATCGCGTCTCGATACAAAACCTAGCAAATTCGCCATACCCCTTATAAGACAAGGTCCCATCAATTCGACAGGGCCATTGTGTACCGTAGTGTGTACCATAAACATTGGGTGCCAAATCAATCGAGCGCAGGATTTGCCGGCGGCCTCCGGACATGCTGAGCGGAAATGGCAGAGTTCGGGCGTAGGGCCCAACTTGAAAATTCATGGCGATGGAGCGAACCATCGTGCCCGCAAAGCGAGCTTCCACTTAATAGCAGGCGATGTCCCAGCCGATGTCGATGCCTTACCTAGGCGAGGTGTGAGCCAAGATTAACTGGGCGGAACACGGCAGGTAACATTTTTCGGGTACTCACGACTTGTCAAGCTTCACACTTCGGCCGGATGATAGCCGACGTTACAGATTGACGCATGCGCGCTTTGATGATTGCCGTCACATTGCTGACGGTTTCGCAAAGTGACGTCGCCCATTCCAACGAGGACAGCCACCAACTGCAACGTTGGATAGCGGCAAAACCCGCGTCGTCAATGTTCTCGTGCGATACCTCCAAGAGCACGCGCAAATAAGACAATCGTTTTGAAAGATAACGGGGTACGGGGTGAAACATGAAGATCGGACAACTTCGGGGCGCAGCTGCCTGCATATCTCTCGCCGCGGCCTGCAACACGTTTGCGGCAAACTGGGTCGAGATCGGCCGATCTTCGGATGGAACCGCAACCGTCCTACTTGACGTCACGAGCGTGGCATTCTCTGGCGGCCATGCAAAAGCATGGTTTCTACAGGACAACATGTACTCACTGGATGTGCCCGGCACATACGTCAACACGAGATATGTGTCCGATAAGGCGCTAGTGCTGTTTAACTGCGATCAGCGAACGTCTGCTGCAACACAAACCGTCTACTACGACGATCATCGCGGGAATGGCAAAGTCGTTTGGTCGTGGTCGACGGCTCCAGCTACAGCAGTCTATTCAGACATCGTTCCAGACACCATTGGAGAGGCTATGCTCGAAAGCGTCTGTGCATTCCGACACAAGACAAAGTCCGCACGAAAGTCGCTCGGGCCATCGATGTGATCGGGTCTTGTATCAGCTGAGCACTAAGCCGGCGCGAATGTCAAACCCCAACGAATTCAGTGGCGCCTATCCGGAACCTCGGGACGCGCTAATTGCGCGACTCACAGCGCTGTATCCGCACCTTATGGACGTGGAGCTGGAGGCGTTCGGTCTGTAGAAACCAACGGGGACGTTGGCCCCCATTTTCGATTGCATTGCGTTCCCCCCTTAGGGAGACTTACGAATATCCTCAGCGGCCTTTTCCTTCATCAGGTCACACATCTGCCGCGTCATCCGGCGCTCACTCCCCAATGCGCTATCAGCGATCATTTGATCGCATGCTGCTTCAACCCGTGCTTGCTGATCATATGCTGCACTTCTTTCTGGTGACATCGTTGCCCCGACGATGAGCAACACGGTTAAAAAAACGCATGCGCCGCCGCCCACGATATACATTGCCTTTTTCATTGTTTCCCCCGAATACCCACCTCGACGACGGCGAGCTTTAATAACTGCCGGCATGCAGTCGAGCAGCGACCTCGACTCGACGTCGACCAATGCGGCTACTTTAGTAGACGCGCATTTCACTCTAAATGCTCCATGCGTCGTCACGGCCCGTTCGCATTCGCTTGAACGGTGACCGCCGTCAGAGCCCACACGAACGCCGCGATCCAGCCGATCACGGACCACCCGAGTAGCACGTTTAGCGCTGTAATCGCGGTTCGGTTGTGGTGACGCCGGCGAAACGCGATGATGGCCGGAATAAAATAAAGCAGGAGCAACATGATGAGGAAGCCGCTGCCGTCGTGAGTCTGTGACGACGTACTGCTTTCGGCAGCATGTGCGCTCTGCGCAATAAAGGACTGATGGTCATGCATGGTGGTCACCCCGTACCTAGACAGTCGCGCGAGACGGCCGCGAACAAATTCGCGACACCTTGCCGGCCGTTCGTTCGCCCGATGGTTATCTTTGTGGCTCACTGAGCGTGATGTGCAGCCGTTCACCTGCGCGTCTTGGCCATGCTGCAAGTCGCATGCCACCCGTTGCGTTTGCGATTCGCGCATTGAAACCGTGCCTCAAAGGTGACGAAACGCACTTTGACGAGAGGAGAATGTTTCAACTTCGAAACAGGCTGGACGCCTCACGAGGCTGCACCACTGCTGCTTCCCCGCTGATAGGCCCTGTCAGCGCGCCAGATGCGCAGCTGAGAACCGACTGCGCGCCGTGCTGCTCGACGATCGAATTGGTTGCGAAAGCGAAACCTGCGTTCTATAAAGGCGGCCAAAGCCGCCATGCCCGATCAGGACGTCCTGGCATACTGCTCCAGTCGGCCGATTCGCTGTTCGAGATCGCACATTTCGAACATCTTCGCGATCTGCGACAGCGCGAAGACGAAGCGCGCGCCGTCCTGGCTGTCGATCCGGTTCGTCCGCATGTCGCGGTAGACTTTCGCCATTTCTCGGCGTACAGCGTCGAGGTTGTGCAAGTTGACGCGGGGGGCAGGCAAAACGACGAGTTCAGTCGTTGCCTCGCTCACCGGGTAGGCGTTTGTGAATTTTCGCCGCATAGCACCTCCCTTTTTTCACGGTCGCGACGGCCGTTATCCGGCAACCAGACGACGTAAGTCAGGTCGCGTTCTCGCGCAACCGCGTCGAAGTCCGGCGGGTTGCTAGGATCGTAGATCAGCACGCAATAGGTAACGTTCGTCTCGACGGACTGAACAGCGAGCGTCTCCTCAAGTCGCTCGATGCGAGTCTTGATTGTCATGGCATCCCTCCGGTACCCGAGCGTGGTATTACCGGCGGTGGTTGCTGCTGAACGTCCTGCGCGGCGCGGCTGCGCACGACGTTCAGCCTGTCGCGAAACCACGTGAGATCGTCGCGCACGGTCGAGAGCGAAGGCTGGTGCTCAACCAGGTAGAAGATGTAGGCGCGGTACTCTGCTGACCATCTGTCGATCGCAGCCAACTCCGCGACCAGCATGCGCAGTTCGCACCGCCACTCCGCTAGCATCTCCAGCGTGATGCACGGCCCCCAAGGGCAAAACGATGCTCCGCTCTCTTCGTCACGAGGCCAGCCGACGCCGGCGTCGCGACTAGAACGAGCATCAGGCGAGGCAGTGCCAGAAGTGCCATGAACCCCTTCTGGCACCTCTGGCACCGAAGCGTGTACACCCCTTTTCAGTTTCAGGCGTTCGAGATACGGATTCATGGTTGCGTATCCGGGTGCATTTCGAACACCGTTTTAGTGCGCCCGTCTGTTGCTAGGGTGACGCCGCGAACCCAGCCATACTCGCCGAGCACGCTAAGCGCGTTGGCAACATCTTCCGGTGTTTGCAACATCGACCAATGGTGACGATAAATGTCGCGTGCTGTGAACCGGTCAGCCACCTCACCATGACGTATACGCTTGAGCAGCGCCTTTGCACTGTCAAGGTCATCACCGGTTCCCAGGGCATAAGCACGTTCGGCATGCGATCGAAGGTAATGAGCCCAGGCCAGTGCACGCAGCATCGCGGAATCACTTATTGCCCCCTTGCCGTCGTTCGCAAGATGACAAAGCAGCGCCAGACTGGGCACAAGCTTCCGGTACTTCGCGAGATGGGATTCGACAGCCGGGTGCAGATGTCCGCTGCGCAGATCGCTCTCGTAAGCAATTCGCCATTCGAGAAAGTGCTCGGCCGCCGCCTCGTCGAGTCGAAGGAAAGGCGGCTGTCGGAAATCTGGTTGATTGTCGTGTCCGGTGACGATTTCGGCTCCCCAGTCGCCCAGCGGATCGGCAGCATCAAGCCTCGCGAATAACGCAAAGGCTTTTCGCTGCGCGTCACTGTCGGGAATTCGATCGACGTTGCACCACTCGCCTGCGACGTCTGGATACACCAACAGGCCGAAGCGTTGAATCAATCCATCGTCGGCAGCGCCACCTTGCGTCGCGGCACGGATGTATCCCGCAATTCGGCCCGGTTGCGTCGAGCCGAGCACGGACAGGCAAACAGCCTCCGCGCGCAGGTTACGGCCACGGCCGATTCGGTCAGCCACATATGGTTGGTTGCCGTTCCACCCGGTCAGATAGAAGCCGCGTGAACCTTCCTGTCCGTCCCGTTCAAGAGATTGCAACAGGGACGCCAGCTCGTCACGATACGCACCGATGCCTTTCGGATTCTCACGACAGATTTCGAGTAGCGCTTCACACGTCGTATCGTTGACCAGATAGCGCCGCATGCCCGGCGCTTCGGGTTCCAGGATCGATTCAAAATTGACACTCGCCGCCGGATTCTCCGCAAGCTGTCTTGCGATGCTCTTTTTCTGCGCGTCGAGCCGCATCGCATGAATCTGCGCGGCTGCATCATATTCGGCCTTCTAAGCCGTAGGTCACACGTTCGAATCGTGTAGGGCGGGCCAGCTTGATTCCTCAAGGACCTTCACCAGTCCGCCTCGGTTATCCAGCCCCCTCACTCAACCGTCACCGATTTCGCCAGATTCCTCGGCTTGTCGATATCCGCGCCACGCAGACACGCCGCGTGATACGCAAGCAGCTGCAACGGCACCACATGCAGGATCGGCGACAACAACCCGTAGTAATCGGGCATCCGCAGCACCGACACGCCTTCGCTGTTGTCGATTCGCGTATCGGCATCGGCGAACACGTAAAGCTGCCCGCCGCGCGCCCGCACTTCCTGCATGTTCGACTTCAGCTTCTCGAGCAACGCGTCGTTCGGCGCGATCGTGGCAACCGGCATCGTGTGCGTTACGAGCGCGAGCGGCCCATGCTTCAACTCGCCCGCGGGATACGCCTCCGCGTGGATATACGAAATCTCCTTCAGCTTCAGCGCGCCTTCGAGCGCGATCGGGTAGTGCAGCCCGCGCCCGAGAAACAGCGCATTCTCGTGTTGCGAGAATTCCTCCGCCCAGCGCTCGATTTGCGGTTCGAGCCCGAGCACATCCTCGAGTGCACCAGGCAGCCGCCGCAATTGCATCGTGTAGCGCGCGAGCTGCGCATCGTCGACGTAGCCGCGCAGCCGGCCGAGCGTGACCGCGAGAATGAACAGCGCAACGAGTTGCGTCGTGAACGCCTTGGTCGACGCGACGCCGATTTCCGGGCCGGCCCGCGTCAGGAAGCGCAGGCCGGTCTGCCGCATCATCGCGCTGGTCGGTACATTGCAGATCGCCAGCGTGTCGATATGGCCCAGCGCCTGCGCGTACTTGAGCGCGGCGAGCGTGTCGGCGGTCTCGCCGGATTGCGACACGCTCACCACCAGCGTATTCGGCATCGCGAGTGCGTCGCTGTAACGGTATTCGCTCGCGATCTCGACCTGCGCGGGCACGCGCGCGATCGTTTCGAGCCAGCGGCGCGCGGTCAGGCCGGAATAGTGGCTCGTGCCGCACGCGAGAATCAGCACGTTGTCGATCTGCTCGAACGCTCGCGCGGCGTCGGGGCCGAATACGGCCGGATCGAACAGCCCCGCGTCCGGGATGGTCGCGGCCACGGCCTCCGGTTGCTCGAAAATCTCCTTCTGCATGAAATGCCGGTACGGCCCGAGTTCGACCGCGGCCTGCGCGGAGGAAATGGTTTGTACCGCGCGCTCGACCGGTGCGCCGCCACGATCGAGTACGCGAACGCCGCCCGGCGTCAGTTCGACGATGTCGCCTTCCTCGAGAAAGATGAAGCGGTCGGTGATGCCAGCGAGCGCGAGTGCGTCGGAGGCGAGAAAGCACTCGCCGTCCTTCAAGCCGACGACGAGCGGTGAGCCGACCTTCGCGCCGATCAGCCTTTGCGGCTCATGCTTGCTGAACACGGCGATCGCGTAGGCGCCGTGAAGCTGCGATGTCGCCGCGCGCACGGCGGCGAGCAGGTCGCCGCGATACTGGCTGTGGATCAGGTGCGCGACGACCTCGGTGTCGGTCTGACCGTCGAATTCGTAGTGCGCGTCTGAAAGTTGCCTGCGCAACGTTTCGTGGTTTTCGATGATGCCGTTGTGCACGAGCGCGATTTCGTCGCGCGAGAAGATCGGATGCGCGTTGCAGGTTGCCGGTGCGCCATGCGTCGCCCAGCGCGTGTGCGCGATGCCGGTGCTGCCGGTCAGGCCGGTGGTGCGCACGTGCGCGTCGAGATCGGCGACACGCGACACACTGCGTTCGCGACGCGCCTGGCCGTTCACGACCGTCGCCACGCCGCATGAATCGTAGCCGCGATACTCGAGGCGACGCAATCCTTCAATCAGAATCGGGACGATGTCCCGTTGCGCGACCGCGCCGACGATGCCACACATGACACGTTTCCTCCCTGTTAGTCCTCATGGACCGCGCACGCCGTTGCGTCAGCGCGATGCGGTTGCCGTTGCCGCTGCCGTCGTGAATCCGCATCGAGCGGGGATGACGGGCGCGGCCATCCGGCTTTCGAATGCCAGATAAAGCGACTCCTCCAGTACGTTCCAGTGCGCGCCGTGCCGGTATGGGGCCGATCGCGCTTGCCAGCAGGCGACGGTGCCCCAATCGTTCATCTTGAGCGCAACCAGCGCGATCAAGCTCCACGGATAATCGGTGTTGGCGAGTTGCGGCCAGCTCTTGCCGTGCTTCCGCATCCACTGCGCGTAGAACGTCTCGCCGGATTGTTCGGGTACCTGAATACCTGAGAGGAGCGGGAGGATCTGCGCGATCTTCGCCGGATAAAAACTCGTATCGCTGACCTGCTGCGTGCTCGCACGAAACCCGGATCCGCTGCCGCGCCAGAAGACCCTCAGGATCGCGGATGCCAGCTGGTCGGCACGCTGGCTCCACGGTCCCGCATGCGTGGAGTCGGCGCGTCGGACGTAGTACGCCGCGAGGGCCTGGAACGCGCTGTGGACTTCGACGTTGTCCATCAGTAATGCGACATGCAGCGACGACGAGATCTGATAGACGCCGGACGCCTTGTCGAGCAGCGTGTCCAGGTGCAAACCGGCACGGTTCAGGCTGAGTTCCCACGCGGCGGGCAAGCCGTCGGGCGGCGCGAAGCGAGCGAGCAGTTCGATCCAGGTCGCGATCATCGCGTCGTCGGTTTCCGCGTCGGCGCATGCGCGGTAGCGGCCATTCTTCACGCAGTAGCGATCGAAACCGCCATCCGGGCGCTGGCGCGGCAGCAGCCATGCGATCCACGCGAGTGCCGCCGGACGGGCATCGAGTTGCGCGTCGGACGCGGCGAGCAGCGCCTTCGCCGCGAAATACGGATCGATGCCGACGCCGTTCAGGCGCACGGTGATCGCACCGTCGGCGCGTTGGTACAGCCCGTTGAGGCGAAGTTCGGCGGCGCTTGCGTGCAGCGCGAAACCGCACGCAGCGATACAGCAGGCGACGTGCCACAGGCGACACAGTGCGACGGTGGCCGCTACGCGAGAGCGTACGGTCGGGCAAAGCGCGGGCCGGTTCATGGTCTTGGGCTCCTGCGCGGCGGTCCTGTGCAATCGTCGCCGGGCGAGGCGTTGGCCGCGTCGCGCCCGGCGTGCGTGTCGACGTTGTGGCTCGGGCCGCCGTAGTGCGGGTGAACCCGAGGCTGGTACCGATGTTTGCGTTCACGGGCCGGTTCCTGGCTTCGAAGCCGGAACCGGGCTCGTGGATCGCGCGTACTTCAACGGGTCGCGTCGGCTCGTTCGGATCGCCGGAGCACTCGTTCGCTCCACGCGGACGCGTCGCGTTTCCCTCCTGTTTCGTTGCCTGGGTGCCCCGGTTCGTCCGCTGCCGGGCGAGTGTTTCGGGGCACACCTGTCTGTCATTAAGCAAGGCGTGAGCCATCGGCCGCGATGCCACGCGCGGCAAGGGGCGGGGGTGGAGGGTGGGCGCCTGGCGCGAACGACGGCGATGATTTTTGATTCAACGAAGAATCAGCGTGCGCACCCGCCGAATGCCCGCACTTGATCGGCGTCGCGGCATGGACGTGTCGTGCGTGGAGCGAATCGTCTGCCGAACCTGCGCCGCCTTGGCAGTGCGATGTCGCGCGGGGATGCGCATCGCGTCGTGCGTTCCATGTGCATCGGCTGGCGTGCCGGTGTGCTTCATGAGCGCGCGTGGGTTAGATGGGCCGGACGCCGATGCAACCGCCCCGTTCCGGACCCGCGTTACACATTCGCAACGTTTCCCGCGCCGTCGATTCGTGCGACGTGAATGACGTTGCGTGTCGGGTTGAACCATCGAGGATGACCACCGCCAGACGATCGATCTTGCCGCCGTCTGCACAGACAAAAGTGGCGGATCAAGGAAGCGCAACGCGCTTCGACAGATGCGAGCGATTCGATGCGCGACGGACGCTCGACATGCGTTCGAGATTCGTCGGACGACGTCGTCGAAGGGACCGTGCGACTGCCCCGGTGTTTGCGTGTATCGCGCCTGATTGGCGTAGCAGTTGTGAAACATTCCGTCGCGCACTGCAGGTGCGCGGTGCACGCAGCGGTGAACCGGATACGGTCGCAGGGCGGCTGGTTTGAATATTGCTGTAGAGGAAAAGACGTGAAGAACCGACGTGACGCCTGGCCAAACGAGGAACGACTCATGACGTGACTGATCAAGCGCAACAGGACGCCGGTAGTACGACGATTCGCGTGGCGTGGACCGCGCGAACCGGGCGGCGCGCTCGCTCCGCGACACCGCAACGTGTCGACCGCGTGCGAGTACGGGAGGCGCCGCCTGAATACATGCTTCGCGCCACGAGCAGGGTCATTCAGCGCGAAATGGCTCAACGAGGATAACGATGAAAAAGATTTTGCTTGTGTTCGGGACTCGGCCGGAGGCCATCAAGATGGCACCGCTGGTGCGTGCATTGAAGGCGCAAGCCGGTGTCGACGCCAGGGTATGCGTAACCGCGCAGCACCGCGAAATGCTCGATCAGGTGCTGACGCTGTTCGACATCAAGCCGGACTACGATCTCAACGTGATGCGTCAAAGTCAGACGCTGACCGACGTAACGACGGGCATTCTGCAGGCAATCGGCATCGTGTTCGACGAATTGCGCCCCGACGTCGTGCTGGTACACGGCGATACGACGACCACGCTCGCGGTCAGTCTCGCGGCGTTCTACCGCTATCTGCCGGTCGGGCACGTGGAGGCCGGCTTGCGCAGTGGTGACATCTGGTCGCCGTGGCCGGAGGAGCTGAACCGCCGTGTGACCGACGCAGTGTCGTCGTGGCATTTCGCACCGACCGGGCAAGCACGCGACAACCTGCTCAGCGAGGGCGTACCGGGTGGGGCGGTCGTGCTGACCGGCAATACCGTGATCGATGCATTGCACGAGGTGAAGCGCATGCTCGATCACACCACGGCGTTGTCGGAAAAGGTTGCGGGGCAGTTTCCGTTTCTCGAACCGTCGCGGCGCGTCGTGTTGATCACCGGGCATCGTCGCGAAAGTTTCGGCGAGCCGTTCCAGAATTTCTGCGATGCGTTGTGCACGCTCGCGAACCGTTATCCCGACGCGCAGTTCGTCTATCCGCTGCACATGAATCCGAACGTGCGGGAGCCGGCGCGTGCGCGGCTCGGCCACCTGCCGAACATTTACCTGATCGAGCCGCAGGAATATCTGTCGTTCGTATTCCTGATGTCGCGCGCGCATTTCATCATCACCGATTCGGGCGGCATTCAGGAGGAAGGGCCCGCGCTGGGCAAGCCGGTGCTGGTCACGCGCGAGACGACGGAGCGACCCGAGGCGATCCAGGCCGGCACCGCGCGGCTCGTCGGCACCAATCAGGAGCGGATCGTGTGGGAGGCATCACGGTTGTTCGATAGCGACAGCGCGTACGGGGAGATGGCGCGCGCGAGCAATCCGTACGGCGACGGTCATGCGAGTGAGCGGATCGTTCACGCGCTGATGCGCAATCCGGGGGCACCCACGAAGGCGACGAGCTTTTCGATGGGGTCGTCGGAGATGCCGTTCAATGCGCTCACGCTCGGGTTGCAGGCGTTGCGATCGCCGTGAGCGTGGTGCGTGCCCGCATGCCGTATGAGCGGGGTGCCCGGCAATCACTTTGAGCGCCGATCGCGGCCACGCAAGTCGGGAATCGTACCGGGTCACCCGGCGCGGCATCGTTCCCGGCCTGCGTCGGCAATCCATTGAAGCTCGTGCAATCGGCTTGAAGCATTGGCGCTCGATGTCGGCGCCATGTGGCGCACGCGTGCTTCGTTCACGACTCATCCGCCCTGACGGCGTGATCGAGTAATTTGCGCTCGGTTCGCACGGCGACCTGAAGCAGGCTGCGATCACGATCTGTCGCGGCAGGGATCACGAGAAGGCCGTTGCGGATGGGGTCCGGATATCACGAAGTACCGCCGCGAACGGTCGGCGCGTGGGTTCTCGCGCTAGCGTCGCCCCCTTATCGCTCGCCGGAACAGGCGCGTCAGTCGGTTCCACTCGCATGACAAACGTCATGCGTCATCAATTCCCTTTCAACATCTCCCCGGTTTGTCTCTCGCCCGTGCCGATACGCACCGACGACGCAAAACTGCCGCACATCAGTTAGAGTTGGAGCCCGGGCGATTCCACATACGATTCTGGCTCCCCGGGCAATGTCGAAGCCGCCGGGGGCTGGACGTGGCACGCAAGTCCAGCGATCCGAGTCGCCATTTCTGGCAGTTCCGACATGATCGCGTTGCCTGAGTGACGGTTTGCATGGGGCAGAATCCGGGCTGGTGCGTGCCCGCTATCCATCCGGATCGCATGCCCGGTGGCCATCCCGAGCCAGCCGCACCGATCACCACGCATTGACCGCCGGTCCTGCCGGCGGAGCAGTCCACAAGACGGCATCGGGCCGGCGCAGCAGGACGCACCCGCCGCCGTTCGAATCCCCACCCGGCACCCGTGGTGCGATGCGGGCGCCTCGACCAGGAGGTGAACGATGATCACGCTGACCGTCAACGGTAGCGAGCAGCACTTCGACGGCAATCCCGACATGCCGTTGCTCTGGTATCTGCGCGATGTCCTCGGCGACACCGGCACCAAGTTCGGCTGCGGCATGGCGCTGTGCGGCGCATGCACCGTGCACCTCGACGGCGTTGCGATCCGCTCGTGCATCACCCCGGTCGCGGCCGCTTCCGGCAAGCGCGTGACGACGATCGAGGGACTGTCGACGGACGTCAATCATCCGCTGCAGCAGGCCTGGCAGGAACTGAACGTCGCGCAGTGCGGCTACTGCCAGTCCGGGCAGATCATGCAGGCCGCGTCGCTGCTGAAGACGAATCCTCATCCGAGCGACGCCGACATCGATGATGCGATGTCCGGCAACATCTGCCGCTGCGGCACCTACACGCGCATTCGTGCGGCGATCCGCCTGGCCGTACGCCGCGGAGGTGCCGCATGAGCGCGCCTGAACTCTCCGTCCATAACGAAAGCCGTCGCGCATGGCTGCTCGGCTTCGCATCCGGCGGGCTGCTGCTCGCGTTCGGCGTGCCGTCGCTCGTCCGTGCGGCGACACCGGTGCAGCCGCCCGTCAGCGCGAATCCGCAGTATGGCGGCGCCGGGATGCCGCACGGGTTGCGCGACGATCCGCACCTGTTCGTCGCGATCGCACCGGACGGCACGGTCACCGTGACCTGCATCCGCTCCGAGATGGGGCAGGGCGTGCGCACGAGCGTCGCGCTCGTCGTGGCGGACGAACTGGGCGCCGACTGGGCGCGCGTGAAGGTCGCGCAGGCCGTGGGCGACGAGCCGCGCTACGGCAACCAGAACACCGACGGATCGCGCAGCCTGCGCCAGAGCTTCGCCGCACTGCGTCGCGCGGGTGCGGCCGCGCGCACGATGCTCGAACAGGCGGCGGCCGCGGCATGGGGCGTCGATGCGCGTCAGGTCAAGGCGACGGTGCATGAGGTCGTCGACACGAAGAGCGGGCGCAAGCTCGGCTTCGGCGAACTGGCGGCGAAGGCGGCCGCGTTGCCGGCGCCGGATCCGGCCACGGTGGCGCTCAAGGCGCCGGCCGAATTCCGCTATATCGGCAAGGGCGAAACGGCGCTGATCGACGGGCGCGACATCGTCGGCGGCCGCGCGCACTACGGGATCGACACGCGGCTCGACGGGATGCTGTATGCGGTCGTCGCGCGATCGCCGGCCTATGGAGACACGGTCGCGTCGTTCGATGCATCGGCGGCGGAGAAGCTGCCGGGGGTCGTCAAGGTCGTGCAGTTGGCGCCCACACCGCTGCCGTCCGGTTTCCAGCCGCTCGGCGGCGTGGCCGTCGTCGCGCGCGATACGTGGACGGCGATCCAGGCGCGCGCGCAACTGAAGATCGACTGGAAGCACGGGCCCAACGCGAACTACGATTCCGCAGCGTATCGCAAGACGCTCGAAGCGGCTGCCGCGCAACCGGGCGACGTGATCCGCAACGACGGCGATGCGGCGGCGGCGCTGGCCGGCGCCGCGAAGCGCGTGCGCGCAACGTACTACATCCCGCATCTCGCGCACGCGACGATGGAGCCGCCCGCGGCCGTCGCGCGCGTGGCCGACGGCCGCTGCGAAGTGTGGACCTGCACGCAGGCGCCGCAGACCACGCGCGACGAGGTCGCGAAGGCGCTCGGGTTGCCGACGGAGCGCGTGACGGTCAACGTGACGCTGCTCGGCGGCGGTTTCGGCCGCAAGTCGAAGCCGGACTACGTGGTGGAGGCGGCGTTGCTGTCGAAGGCGGTCGGCGCACCCGTCAAGCTGACGTTCACGCGCGAGGACGACATCGCGCACGACTACTTCCACGCGGTGTCGCTCGAGGCGTTCGACGGCGGGATCGATGCATCGGGGAAGGTGGTCGCGTGGCAGCATCGCACGGTCGCGCCGTCGATCCAGTCGACGTTCAGGGCCGGTGTCGAGCATGAGCAGCCGGGCGAGCTCGCGCAGGGGATCGCGGACCTGCCGTTCGCGATTCCGAACGTGCGGATCGAGAATCCCGCCGCGCAAGCGCACACGCGGATCGGCTGGTTCCGCTCGGTCTACAACATCCCGCATGCATTCGGCATCCAGAGCTTCGTATCGGAGCTGGCGCACGCGGCCGGTCGTGACCCGAAGGATTTCCTGCTCGAACTGATCGGGCCCGCGCGGCGTTTCGAGCCGCACATCACGGTGAAGAACACGAACTACGGCGAGGATCCGGCGCTGTATCCGATCGATACCGGCCGGCTGCGGCGCGTGGTCGAGACGGTCGCGCGCGGCGCCGGCTGGGGGCGCAAGCTGCCGAAGGGGCACGGGCTCGGGATCGCCGCGCATCGCAGCTTCGTGTCGTACACGGCGGCGGTGTGCGAGGTGCAGGTCGATGCCGACGGCAAGATCACGGTGCCACGAGTCGACGTCGCGATCGACTGCGGCCCGCAGGTCAACCCGGAGCGGGTACGCTCGCAACTCGAGGGCGCGGTGGTGATGGGGCTCGGCATCGCGCTGCACGGCGAGATCACGTTCAAGGACGGCCATCCGGAGCAGAGCAACTTCAACGGCTTCCAGGTGCTGCGCATGAACGAGGCGCCGCGCGAAATCCGCGTGCATCTCGTCGCGCCGGATGATTTTGCGACGCCGCTCGGCGGCGTGGGCGAGCCGGGCCTGCCGCCCGTCGCGCCGGCGCTGACCAATGCGATCTTCGCGGCGACCGGCACGCGCATCCGCAGCCTGCCGGTTGCCGATCAGTTGTCGAAGCCGAGAGCGGCGTAACGACGCATTGCGCGCCAGGCCGTCCGCATGGCCCGGCGCGCGCTTTCCAGAATCAACTGCGGGCATTCAATCGCAGTATTCAGGCTCGACATTCTCAATAAAACAGAATAAATCTCGCTGCAATATCGGGTTTGCCCGATGGTGCGGTATCGTACAAAGAACGCCCGGAAAGTGTCGGATCATTGGGCCGTCGAATTCAGTGCTGTAAAAATTTCAGAGGGGAAATCGGGTGTCGATAAACCGTTCGACGATGTTTAGTTTGATTCGGTGAACGACATTTAACGCGCAATTATTCCCGGTCGATCCTCCGGCGAGTATTCATTCTCATTTCATTCTTTGCATTTCATGACGTGCGGGCGCTGCGGCATCCACGCGCGGCGGCGTCTGCGCGTCCGTTGTCCGGCGCCTTGCAGCGAGGGGCGCCGGGGGGCGGGGGAACAATCGCAGGTCGTCGGTAAATCACTGTCCGGTTTCCGATTAGGGTTAAAGATCGATGGATTCATTCGGGTCGCCGGGATTTTGCGTGTCATTCGAATGGAATCGACGAATTGAATTAATTCGGCTCGAACGATGTGATCGTGCCGTTCGAAAGTTTAAATGTATTTAACGTATTGATCATCGTCGCAATTGCGGCGTTGTTCGATGCCCCGCTAGATGGGTTATCTAGCATTTTCAAACTGGAGAAATGCAATGCAAGAGCTGAATCAGCAGGAAATCGCCCAGGTTGCCGGTGGCTACTACGGCGGCCCGGGCATTCCCTCGGCGCTGGGCAACATCATCGAATGGGGCGGCAGCACCGCGGAGAGCATCGGCAATGCGCTGACGTTCGGCATCTTCGCCGCACCGGTCAAGCAGGCATACAACATCGGCGAGACGATCACGACCGCCGCCGTGAACCTGCTGGACGGCCTGTTCGGCGGCCCGATTTACTGAGTTGCCGCAATTGAGGCAACGCGGTAGACGCCGCGTTTCCCGATGATGGAAGCGATGATCCGGTATGCATGGACCTACTTTGCATACCGGATCGCTTTGGCCGGCTCCGGCGCGCGGCCGCGGGGCGACGGCTGATTCCGCAATTTGGCGATACGTGGGTGAAAATGGAGTTCGGTCTCTTTCGTTCTGAAGCGGCACAGGCTCAACGGATGCGCGTGCTGGGCGACATCGTGCTCGTGCACCCCATGTCCATGACGCTGATGACGGCCGTCGCGCTGGTCATGGCCACCTGCGTGGTGCTGTTCTTCGCGTTCGGTACCTATACGCGGCGCACGACGGTCAGCGGCGTGGTGATGCCGGATTCGGGGCTGGTCAAGGTCTACGCATTGCAGCCGGGCATCGTCGTCGAGCGCGACGTGAAGGAAGGGCAGCACGTGACGCGCGGGCAGACGCTCTATACGGTATCGACCGACTTGCAAAGCGCGGCGGAAGGCGCGACGCAAGCCGCGCTGATCGCGCAGGCGCGGCAGCGCAAGGCGTCGCTGCTCACGGAAATCGACAAGACACGCAGCCTGCAGCAGGACGAGCGCGACACGCTGCGCGCGAAGATCGCGAACCTGAAAGGCGCGCTCGCGCAAATCGATGACCAGCTCGCGGCCCAGCGGCTGCGCACGTCGATCGCGGCCGACGGCGCGGCACGCTATCGCGGCCTGCTCGCGCAGGATTACATCTCGAAGGACCAGGCGCAGCAGCGCGAGGCCGATCTGCTCGACCAGCAGTCGAAGCTGAACGGGCTGCTGCGCGACCGCGCATCGACGCTGCAGTCGCTCACCGAGGCGAGCAACGAACTGTCGGGGCTCGGCTTCAAGCAGCAGAACCAGCTCGCGCAGATCGACCGCAACGTGATCGACGTCGACCAGAACCTGATCGAAAGCGAGGCGAAGCGCCGGATCGTCGTCGCCGCGCCGGAGACGGGCATCGTGACGGCCGCGATCGCCGACGTCGGCCAGTCGGTCGAACCGTCGCGACCGCTCGCGAGCGTCGTGCCGGGCGGTGCGCGCTGGCAGGCCCACCTGTTCGTGCCGAGCACGGCGATCGGCTTCGTGCGGGTCGGCGAGCCGGTGCTGATCCGCTATCAGGCGTTTCCTTACCAGAAGTTCGGCCAGTACGGCGCGACGGTCGTGTCGATCGCGCGCACGGCGCTGTCGGCGGCCGAACTCGCGAACGACGGCGGC
The DNA here is from genome assembly GCF_002223155.1 of Burkholderia sp. AU31652. NCBI lineage: Bacteria > Pseudomonadati > Pseudomonadota > Betaproteobacteria > Burkholderiales > Burkholderiaceae > Burkholderia > Burkholderia sp. AU31652. The sequence continues at coordinate 932,709 of NZ_NKFG01000003.1, forward strand.
CCGGCGGCGACCCCGGGCGAGGGCCGCGACGCGACCTTCTACCGTGTGACCGTCGCGCTTGAGGCGCAGCACGTCACCGCGTACGGCGCGCAGCAGCCGCTGCAGGCCGGCATGACGCTGCAGGCGGACATCCTGCAGGAACGCAGGCGCCTGTACGAGTGGGTGCTCGAGCCGCTCTACAGCCTGACCGGCAAACTCTGACGAGGTCGCGCATGGCATTACTCGATCGACTCTCGTTCGGCCTCGGCCGCCGGCTGCCGATGATCCTGCAGACCGAAGCCGCGGAATGCGGGCTCGCGTGTCTCGCGATGGTGGCCGGCTATCACGGTCACCACGTGGATCTCGCGACGCTGCGCGGCCAATTCCCTGTCTCGCTGAAGGGCGCAGGCCTCGCTCGCGTGATCGAGGTCGCGCAGCGTCTCGCGCTCGGCACGCGCGCGGTGAAGCTCGACCTGGCGCAGCTCGGGCAGCTTCGCCTGCCGTGCCTGCTGCACTGGAATTTCAACCACTTCGTCGTGCTGAAGGAAGTGAACGGCAAGACCGCGACGATTCACGATCCGTCGCACGGCGTCCGCAAGGTGCCGCTCGCCGACGTGTCGCGCGCGTTTACCGGCGTCGCGCTCGAGCTGTGGCCGGCCTCCGGCTTCGCGCCGCGCGCGGCGCGTCCGGCGGTCAAGCTGCGCGAACTGCTGGGCCCGGTGTCGGGACTGTCGCGCTCGCTCGCGCAGATCCTGGGGCTGGCAATCGCGCTGGAAGTGTTCATGCTCGTGCAGCCGTTCTTCCTGCAGTGGGTGATCGACGAAGTGATCGTCAGCGCCGATCGCGACCTGCTGACGGTGCTGGCGCTCGGTTTCGGCCTGCTGCTGCTGATGCAGCAGGCGACCGGCGCGATGCGTGCGTGGGCGCTGATGTATGTCGGCGTCACGCTGAACATCCAGTGGCGCGCGAACGTGTTTACGCATTTGCTGAGCCTGCCGGTGCGCTATTACGAGCGGCGTCATCTCGGCGACGTCGTGTCGCGCTTCGGTTCGATCGACACGATCCAGCAGACGCTGACGACGTCGTTTCTCGGCGCGGTGATCGACGGGCTGATGACGATCGTCACGCTCGCGATGATGTTCGTGTACAGCCGCGTACTCGGCGTGGTCGCGCTCGCGACGATGGCGCTGTACGCGCTCGTCCGATGGATGTGGTACGCACCGCTGCGGCGCGCGACCGAGGATCAGATCGTGCACGCGGCCAAGCAGCAGAGCCATTTCCTCGAGACGGTGCGCGGCGTGAAGACGATCAAGCTGTTCAATCGCCAGACGGAGCGCCGCGCGAGCTGGATCACGCTGCTGGTCGAGCAGGTCAATGCGGGCCTGCACGTGCAGAAGCTGCAGATCTTCTACCAGCAGCTCAACGGCCTGCTGTTCGGCATCGAGAACGTGCTGATCATCTGGCTCGGCGCGCGGATGGTGATGGACGGTCAGTTCACGGTCGGCGTGCTGATGGCGTTCAACGCGTACAAGAGCCAGTTCGACAGCCGGGTCGGCAGCCTGATTGACAAGTATTTCGAAGTCAGGATGCTGCAGCTGCAGGGCGAGCGGCTGGCCGACATCGTGTTCGCGCAAGCGGAGCCGGACGCGAGCCTGCGCAACGTGCCGGGCGAGGCCGAGGCGCTCGACGCGAGCATCGAGATCGACGGCCTGTCGTTCCGTTACGCAGACGGCGAGCCGCTGGTGCTGGACGGTGTCAGCGCGACGATCGCGGCCGGCGAATCGGTCGCGATCGTCGGGCCGTCCGGTTGCGGCAAGACGACGCTGATCAGCGTGCTGCTCGGGATTCACGAACCGACGGGCGGCACCGTGCGGATCGGCGGCCTCGACGTCGCGCGACTCGGCATCGACCGGCTGCGCGGGCTCGTCGGCACGGTGCTGCAGGACGACGTGCTGTTCGCGGGCTCGATCGCGGACAACATCAGCTTCTTCGACCCGGAGGCGGACCCGCAGTGGGTGGCCGAATGCGCGCGCATCGCGGCCGTGCACGACGACATCGCCGCGATGCCGATGGGCTACAACACGCTCGTCGGCGACATGGGCACGGTGCTGTCCGGTGGCCAGAAGCAGCGCGTGCTGCTGGCGCGCGCGCTGTACAAGCGGCCGGCCATTCTGGTGCTCGACGAGGCGACGAGCCATCTCGACGTTCAACGCGAGAAGCAGGTCAACGTGGCCGTCACGCAGCTCGCGATGACGCGGCTCATCGTCGCGCACCGGCCGGAGACGATCGCGTCGGCGCAGCGCGTCATCATGCTGCAGGGTGGCAAGATCGTGCTCGACCAGTCGACCGAGGCGCTGCGCGCGGCGGCCGCGGCGAAGGCGTCCGGCAGCGTGCCGGCCGCATCGCCCCAGGCGATGCACGCGACGCAGGATGCCGGTTCGGCACAGCCGGTCGCGGGGCGCTAGACGATGACACGCGCTCTCACCATCGTGTCGGCCGCCGTTGCATGCGCGGCATTCGCGTCGTCCGCAGGCGCGCAGATGCTCGACGTCTATCGCACGCGCGACGATGTCGCGGCGACGCAGGCCGGGTCGATGGCGTCGGCGACCGCGTGCGGCGCACCGCACGTCGACGGCCGCCCGCTCGCGCTCGAGGATGCGATCCTGCAGGCCATCTGTGCTCATCCGAAGTTGACCCGGACGTGGTCGGACGCACGCGCGGCGGCGGCCGAGGTCGGCGTGTCGAAGGCCGCGTACTGGCCGACGCTGAACGCGACGGCCGGCATCCAGCGCGACAACCTGACGACGGACTACAGCGGCGGCTTCTCGCAGAACCAGCGCAGCAGCAGCCGCTACGGGATGCTCAACCTGAGCTGGGTGCTGTTCGATTTCGGCAAGCGCGGCGCGAATCTCGATCGTGCGCGCGCGCTGCTGCGCGCGGCCAACGCCGCGCACGACGATACGTTGCAGAGCGTCTTCTACGACGCGGCGCAGGCGTTCTATGCGCTGCGCGACGCGCAGGCGGCGCTCGAGGCGGCGCAGGCCGTCGAGCGCGCGGCGCAGGAGAGCTTCGCCGAAGCCACCGCGCGTCACGACGGCGGCGCGGGCACGCTCGGCGACGCGTTGCAGGCCCAGACGACCTATCGCAAGGCGCTGCTCGATCGTGTGAGCGCGGAAGGCGACCTGCAGAACGCGATCGGCACGCTCGCGACGACGCTCGGCGTCGATGCCGACACGCCGTTGCGCATCGCCGACGCGGAACCGTCGCCCGATCGCGACGACTTCACGCGCGGCGTCGCCGACCTGATCGCCGAAGCGAAGCGCCATCACCCGAAGCTGATCGCCGCGCGCGAGAAGCTCGAGGCCGCACGCGACCAGATCCGCTCGGTGCGGGCGCAGACGCTGCCGACGATTTCGCTGACGGGCAGCCTGTCGCGCAACAACCCGTCGTACCAGCAGCAGCCGTCGCTGTTCCAGATCCAGAGCAGTCACGGCAATTCGATCGGCATCCAGGTGTCGATTCCACTGTTCGAAGGGTTCGCGTCCGGCTATCGCGTCGCGGAGGCGAAGGCGCAGGCCGATGCGCAGGAAGCCGATGTGCGCAGCACCGAACTCAAGGTGTCGCTCGACGTGTGGAAGAGCTACCAGAGCCTGCAGACCGACACGACGAACCTCGACAACTCGCAGCATCTGCTCGACACCGCGCTGCATTCGCTCGACATCGCGCGCGGCCGTTACAAGGCCGGCGTCGGCACGTTCACGGAACTGTTGAATGCGCAGTCGGCGCTCGCGGATGCGCGCCGGCAGCGCGTGCTCGCGGTGTCGAAATGGCGCACCGCGAGACTGAAGTTGGCCGAGAGCCTCGGGAGATTGGGATTATGGAACGACGCGAGTTGATTCATGCGGGGCCGGAGGCGGGCGGCGCGCAAGCGCGCGGCTGTGCGTTCCTGTTCCCCGGACAGGGCGCGTTCTACGCGGGCGCGCTGCGGCAGCTCGCCCGCGAGCACCGCAGCGTGCGGCAGACGCTCGACACGATCGACGCGATCGCGAGCGAACGGCTCGGCCGGCCGCTGACCGGCGCGCTGTGGCGTGACGACGCGGGGCTCGACACGTGGCTGCGCGACGCCCCCGATTTGCTGCAGCTCGGGATCTTCGGCGCGTCCGTCGGGATGTTCGGCGTGCTGCACGCACGCGGCGTCGTGCCCGACGTGCTGATCGGACACAGCTTCGGCGAGATCGCGGCGCTGGTGTGCGGTGGCCTGTATTCGATCGAGCAGGGTGCGCACATCGTCTGCGACCGGATTGCGTCGCTGCAGGCGGCCGCGCCGGCAGACGGGATGATGGCCGCGATTTCCGCGGGCGCCGACGCGACGCGCGAGCTGATCGATGCGAGCGCCTACACGCATGCGGTGCGCAACGTGTGCGTCGCGGTCGAAAACCATCCGTCGCAGACCGTCGTGTCGGGCCCGCGCGATGCGCTGGAATGCTTCGTCGCGGTCTGCGCGGCGCGCGGCGTGACCGCTCAGGCGATCAGGTCTCCGTATGGATTTCATCATCCGGACCTGGCCGGCGCGCGTGAACAGTTTGCCGCGCGGCTGGCCGCCTATCCGCATCGCACGCTCGCGATTCCGGTGTATTCGCCGATCCTCGGGCGCCGCTACAGCGTCGCCGACGATCCCGGTGCGCGGCTCGCGTCGCATTTCGTGCTGCCGGTTCGGTTCGCGGATGCGATTCGCGCCGCGCGCGCGGACGGCATCGGGCGCTATGTCGAATGCGGCGCGCTCAACACGCTGGCGCGCATCGTCGTGCGCATCGCGGGGCCCGGCACGGTGAGGACGTTCGGCGGCCCGTCGAACGCGACAGAGGAGTCGAGCGTCGTCACGACGATCACCCGATATTTCCAGGAGGACAGCATCATGAAAGACGATATTCGCATCGACAACGCCGGGTCCGGTTTCGACGCGTTCTGGCATGCACGCGGACCGCACATCGTCGACTGGCTCAAGGGCGAACTGCGTCGCGCATTCGACGCGGCGAGCGCGGCACCGGCAGGCGCCGCACCGAGCGCGACGTCGTTCGCGCCGCAGCCGGAGTCGAGCGTCGCACCTGCGCCGCGGCTGGCCGCCGTCGGCGGGCCGGCGTTGACGGCGGCGCCGGCACCGTCGGTCGCACACGAACCGTTCGCGGCGGCGGCTGCCGCGGCTCGCGCTCCCGCTCCCGCGGCGGCAAGACCCGCACACGTGCCGCGCGAGCGGCTGTTCTCCGAGCTCGTCGATATCTATGCGCAGGCGATGGAGTATCCGGCCGAGGTGTTCTCCGAATCGATCGAACTCGAGGCCGAACTCGGCATCGACTCGGTCAAGCAGACCGAGATCATCCAGCGCATCACGGCGCGCTACGCGCTGCCGCCGCTGCCCGCGAATTTCCGCAGCGGCGATTTCAAGGCGATGGGGCAGATCGTCGATTTCGTCTACGAGAACCAGGGGAAGGCAGCCGCCTGACGGCGGCGGACCGAAACGGTGATCGGCAGGGGGGCCCTGCCCGAAATGACACATTCTCGATAGGCAGGCGATCCATGTCGAATACCAGCATGCGCGGCAAGCTCGTTCTCGTGACGGGCGGTGCGAAAAACGTGGGCAAGGCGATCTGCAGGCGGTTCGCCGAGCAGGGCGCGCACGTGATCCTGAATTTCTTCCACTCGCTCGACGCGTCGAAGGAGACCGCGGAGGAACTGCGCGCGCTCGGCGCGACGGTCGACGTGATCCGCGCGTCGGTCGCGCAGCAGGCGCAGGTCGACCGGATGTTCGACGAGATCGAACGGCGCTACGGCCGCCTGGACGTGCTCGTCAACAACGCGGCGTCCGGCGCGCTGCTCGGCGTCGACGAGATCGGCGCCGAGCATTTCGATCGCGCGCTCGATACCAACCTGAAAGGCGCGTTCTGGTGTGCGCGACGTGCCGCGGCGCTGATGGCGCGCTCGGGCGGCGGCGCGATCGTCAACGTGTCGTCGGTGGGGGCGACGCTCGTGCCGGCGAACTATCTCGTCGTCGGCACCGCGAAGGCGGCGCTCGAGTCGCTCACGCGCTATCTCGCGGTCGAGTACGCGGGCCGTGACATACGCGTGAACGGCGCATCGTCCACGCTGATCGACGGCGACGTCGCCGCGCAGTTTCCGGACCCGGAGAACACCAAGCGCTCGAGCATCGCGGCGACGCCGCTCAAGCGACTCGCGCGCGCGGAAGACCTCGCGGATCTCGTCGTGTTTCTCGCGTCGGACGCGGCGCGCTGGATCACCGGGCAGGTGGTCGTCGCGGACGGCGGGCTGTCGCTGTGCAGCGAGGGATTGTCGCCGCGCGCGGAATGGGCGACGGCGGCGCCGGCTGCGAATGCGGGCGACGATACGGTTGCCGCGGCCGCGCGGACGGCACACGCACCGGCCGCACGGGCCGATCACGCCCCCGCCGGCGACGACAGCGAGGATAGCGACGACATCGCCGTGGTCGGCATGGGCGTCGCGCTGCCCGGCGCGAGCGATCCGGAAGCATTCTGGCGCGCGCTGCTGGACGGCCCCGAGCTGTTCGGCAACGTGCCGCCGGATCGCTGGGATTACCGCTCGTTCTACTCGCCCGATACGTCGGCGGAGGACAAGAGCTATCAGTCGCGCTCGGTGTTCATCGAGCGGTTCGAGCCGTGCCCGACGGTGCGCGCGGAGCTCGACGCCGGCACCGCGCCGCGAGAGCTGACGACGCTGTGGCTGCGCCACGCGCTGTGCCAGTCGCTTGTCGGCGTGACGCTGCGCGACGCCGATCGCGTCGCGTTCCTCGTCGGCTATACGGCCGACGGCAGCCAGCATCTCGAAGAGGGCATGGTGCTGGCCGCTGCCCGCGAGCGCCTGAACGCGGTGCTGATCGACGCGGGTGTCGATGCGGCCGAGCGCGCGCGTCGCGTGGCCGCGATCGATGCGGTGCTGAGCGCGCGCTATGCGCGCGGCGCCGGCGAGCTCGCCTCGTTCTTCCCGCACCGCGTCGGCCTGAACGCGATGAAGGGCGTGCTGCCGGACGACGCGCAAACCATGATGGTCGATACCGCCTGTTCGTCGTCGCTGTATTCGATCGATCTCGGGATCAAGGCGTTGCTGCTCGGCCAGCAGGACGTGGTCGCGTGCGGCGGTGCATTCGCGCTCGCGCCGCGCGGCTCGATCCTGTTCTCGAAGCTGCACGGGTTGTCGCGCAGCGGCGAGGTGCGGCCGCTCGATCGCAACTGCGACGGCGTGCTGTTCGCGGACGGCGCGGGCGTCGTGATCCTGAAGCGCGTCAAGCGCGCGCGCGCGGACGGCGACCGCATTCTCGGCGTGCTCAAATCGTTCGGCTCGTCGTCGGACGGCAAGGGCAAGGCGATCTATGCGCCGAATTCGGCCGGCCAGCGTATCGCGATCGACCGCGCGTACGCGCGCACCGCGACGGTGCCCGCCGACGTCGACTGGGTCGTTGCGCACGCAACCGGTACGCCGGCCGGCGATCTCGCCGAATTCCAGAGCCTGCGGGATGCGATCCGGCGCGACCGGCCGGTGCAGCTGACGTCGAACAAGTCGCTGGTCGGACATACGGGCTGGGCGGCCGGCGTCGTGTCGGTGATCCAGGTGCTGCTCGGCTTGCGGCATCAGATGATCCCGCCGCAGCATCGCTTCAGCGAACCGCCGCCGGAGTTCGACCTTGGCGGCACCAGCCTGCGGATTCCGGTCGCGCCGGTACCGTGGCCGGCGCGGCGCGAATCGGCGCGCGTCGCCGCGGTGTCCGGGTTCGGCTTCGGCGGGACGAACGGGCACCTGATCGTGTCGGAATACCGCGAGGATCTGCCGGCCGGCGCGGCGAGCGGCCGCTTCAAGCGCGAGCCGCTCGCGATCGTCGGATGGTCGGCGAAGTTTCCCGGCCTCGACGACGACGCGCAGGTCGCAGCCTGGCTGCGCGGCGAAGGCCGCGCGCCCGACGCGAGCTTCGGGGTCGGCTATCCGCTGCCGAGCTTCGCGCGCGTGAAGATGCCGCCGGCCGTGCTGCGCGCGCTCGACCGCTGCCAGCTGATGGCGCTCGATGCCGCACACGACCTGCGCGAACGCCTCGGCCCGTTCTGGCGCGAGCACGCGGACACGATCGGGCTCGTGATGGGGCACATGGGGCCCACGCGCAACGCGGCGCTCTACGCGAGCCGCTGCTATCTCGACGACATCGCGACCGCGGTGCTCGACGCGACGCGGCCGGACGAGCGCGCGGCGACCGAACGCCTCCTGAACGGCCTGCGCGAGGCGACGAAGCAGCTCGTCGCGCCGACGACCGAGAATTCGTTCCCGGGGATGATGCCGAACGTGATTCCGGCGCGCGTCGCGAATTATCACGACCTGCACGGGATGAACATGACGGTCGACGCGGGGCATGCGTCGACGCTGGCCGCATTCGAGGCGGCCGAGCGCTTTCTGTGCAGCGGCGAACTCGACATGGCGATCGTCGGCGGGATCAACGGCAACTCGGCGGAAGAAGTGCGCCCGGCGTTCGACCTGCCGCTCGCGGAAGGCATCGTGCTGTTCGCGGTGACGACCGTGCGGCGGGCGCAGGCCGAAGGGCTGCCGGTGTTCGCGGTGGTCGGCGGCGGCGACGCGCGGGCGGCCGTCGAACCGGCCGCGCCGCGCGACGCAATGGGCCGCGCGGTCACCTATGCGGGCGCCGACTCGGCGATTGACGTGCTGCGCGCGGTCGTCGCGCGTGAGGCCGGCACGACGCTCACGCGCGACAGCGGCCGCGATCGTGCGCGCTATGCGCTGCACGTCGCCTGCGACTGCGCGGGCACGCAAGCGGCCGCGTCAGGCGAGGCGCATGGCGCGGCGACGCATGAGCTGTCTGCCCACCGGGCGGCGCCAGCCGCCGCTGCGGTCGCGCCGGCCGACCCGTGCACCGCACCCATTTCCCCCGGCGCCTTGCTGCACGGCACGCTGCGCCGGACCGGCGTCGCGGCCGACGGCGAGCCGCTCGGCGTCGCGCGTTACCGGATCGAATGGCGCGACGCGCCGTGGCGGCCCGCGGGGCAGTCGACGCCGTTCATCACGCCGCGCTGCGTGATCGTGACCGACATGCCGGAAGTCCTGGCCGCGCAGGCCGAGCCGGGGCCCGGTTGCGTGGTGCTGTCGACGCGGCCGTTCGCCGCCCGCAGGCCGGGCTGGCACTGGATCGAGCGGATCGACGCGGCGGCGCTCGACACGCAGCCCGACGACATCGGCCACGTGCGCGTGCTGACGTCGCTCGACGCCGGCGCGCTCGCACCGGACGCCGCCGCGCCGGCCGCACCCGCGCGGCTCGCATTGCACGACCTCGCGTTCCTCGCGATCAAGCGTTGCCACGACGCACTCGAGCGCGACGGCACGTTCGTCGCGTTGCTGCTCGACGCGCTCGTGGGCGACGTGCCGCATCCGGATGCCGGCCTGTTCACGGGCCTCGTGAAGGCGCTCGCGATCGAGATGCCGAAAGCCCGCCCGGTCGCGGTGCTCACCGATGCACGCACGCTGCCCGATGCGTTGCGCGATGCCGAGCGCGAGAGCGGCGCACGGCACTGGCTGCCGGTCGTCGCATTGGGCGCGGGGCGGCGCCGCACGCCGCGCGTGATCGAGGAAGCAGGCGAGTTGCGTGCCGACGAGCGGCTGTCGCTTGGCCAGGACTCGGTCGTCGTCGCGATCGGTGGGGCGCGCGGGATCACCGGCGAGCTGATGAAGACGCTCGCCGCGCACGTGCGCCCGACGCTGTACCTGATCGGCAGCAGCGCGCTCGACGTGGTCGATGCGGCGTGGCTCGAGATGGACGACGAAGCGTTCGCGAAGAGTCGCCCCGATTACATTCGCCAGCAGAAGGCGCTGCATCCGGAACGGCCGTTGCCGGAAATCATCCGCGCATTCGAACGGCGTGCCGACGCGCGCACGGCGTGCATCAACATCGAAGCGATGCGCGCGTTCAGCGGCGCGCATCGTGTGACCTACGTGCGCGCCGACGTGCTGGACCCGGACAGCGTGAAGACGGCCATCGACGCGATCCTCGCACGCGAGCCGCGCGTCGACCTGCTGGTCAACGCGGCCGGGTTGAACCGTTCGGCGTCGGTGCGCGTGAAGTCGCTCGACGACTTCGTCGCGGTGCGCGACATCAAGGTGCGCGGCTACTGGAACCTGCGCCGTGCGTTCGGCGCGCGGCAGCCGCGGCTGTGGTGCAACTTCGGGTCGTTCATCGGCCTGACGGGCCAGGCCGGCGAAACCGACTACGCGTCGGGCAACGACTTCCTGAACACGCAGGCGTCGTATCACCGCACGGCGCTCGGCCACGACGAATTCACGATCGGCTGGACGCTGTGGCGCTCGGTCGGGCTCGGCGCGAATCCGGTCACGCGCGCGTTCCTGGAGAAGAGCGGGTTGTTCACGAGCATGCGCACCGCGGAAGGGCAGCATCACTTCATGCGCGAGCTCGGGCTCGGCGAGCGCGCGGCGATGTCCGTCCATCTCGGCGATGCCGAGCGACGTGCGATCGAAACGCATCTGCCCGGTTACTTCGAAACCGACGAACCGGCGCCGGCCGCGGCGTGCGCGCCCGATTTCTATCTCGGCCGCGAGCTCGCGCGCAGCGCCGACAGCGTGACGTTCGAGCGCGTGTTCGATCTCGAGCGCGACGCGTACCTGCAGCATCACGTCGTCAACGGCTTCCCGACGCTGCCCGGCACGTTCGTGCCCGAAGTGGCTGCCGAAGCCGCGCTGCGGCTCGTGCCGGGCCTCAAGGTGGTCGGTTTCGCGGACGCGACCTTCCTGCACTTCCTGCGTGTCTACGATGCGAAGCGGCCGAGCGTGAAGCGCATCCATGCGCGGATCGTGTCGCGCGACGCCGACGCCGTGCTGGTGCACGTGCGGATTGCCGGCGACGTGCTGGCGCCGGGCGGCCAGGTACTCGTGCGCGACAAGCCGCACTTTGAGATCACCGTGCGTCTCGCCGAGACCTACCCGCCGGCGCCAGTGTGGAGCGAACCGGCGGTCGGCACGTTCACGCCCGTCGCCGATCCGTATCACTTCGACGCGGCGCCGGTACGGCTGACCGGCATGTTCGTGTCGACGTCCGACACCGGCATGAGCGAAACGGGCAAGCATGCGCGTTTCCGTCTGAACGTACCGGACGGCGATCCGGTGTTCTCGCGTTTCGTGGTGCCGAGCATCCTGCTCGACGGGCTCGCGCGCGTGGCGGCGCTCGATCATGTCGCAGGAGACTACATCCCGCTCGCGGCGCCGATGTCGATCGGCCGCATCGATCTGTACGAAGCCGGCAACGACTGCGAGCTGTCGGCCCGCCACGCGTCGATCGCGCTGCGCGTGACGCCGCGCGCGTTCGCGCTCGAGGGGCCGGCAAGCAGCGGCAACCGGTTCGTCGCGGTGCGCCCGGACGGCAGGGTCCTGATGCAGATGCGCGACGTGACGGGCATCGTGATCGGCTACGTGCATCGCGTGACGGGCGCGTTCGCCGCGCGTGGCGAAGTCGACGCGCAACGCGCGGCGCAGGCGGCTGCCGAACAGGTGTCCGCATGAGCACGAAGCGTCTCGCGCCCGGCCCGCGCGGCAGCGTCGTGATGGGCAATCTGGCGCAATACAAGCGCAATCCCGTCACGATGCTGCTGAAGCTGCAGCAGCAGTACGGCGACGTCGCCCGCAACCGCCTCGGGCCGTTCCTCACGCATGCGCTCGCGCATCCGGACGGCGTCCAGCACGTGCTGCAGGACAATCACCGCAACTACGTGCGCGGCCGCTTCTACGACAACTTCAAGATGTTCTTCGGCGACGGGCTGCTGACGACCGACGGCGAATTCTGGCGGCGTCACCGGCGCGTCGTGCAGCCGCTCTTTCACCGCAAGCAGGTGGACGCGCACACGGCCGCGGTCGGCGACGCGGCGCTCGCGCTCGTCGAGCGCTGGTCGAGGCGGCCCGCGCATGCGCCGTTCGACGTCGTCGAGGACATGATGCACGTGAGCCTGCGCATGCTCGGGCTGATGCTGTTCAACGCGGACATCTCGCGGCACGCGGACGAGGTCGGGCCGGCCGTGCGCTTCGGCATCGAGGCGATGATGCCGCAGGGCAACCTGAACGATTTCGTGCCGCGCTGGATGCCGACGCCGTTCAATCGCCGGATCGCGCACGCGCGCCGCGGCATCGACACGATCGTCGACGCGATCGTCGCCGGGCATCGCGCGGGGCGCAGCGAGCCGAGCGACGTGATTTCGCTGCTGCTCGCCGCGCGCGACCCCGACACGGGCGCGCCGCTGACCGAGCGCGAGGTGCACGACGAGGTGATGACGGTGTTTCTCGCCGGCCACGAAACGACCGGAAGCGGCATGGCGTGGGGGCTCCATGCGCTCGCGCAGCATCCGCACGTGCTGCGCCGGCTGCGCGAGGAGCTCGACGCGGTGCTCGGCGGGCGCGCGCCCGACGCGGGCGACCTCGAGCGCCTGCCGTATCTGGTGCAGACCGTCGACGAGATCCTGCGCCTGTATCCGCCGATCTGGGGCTTCACGCGCGATCTGGTCGACGACGACGAAATCGGCGGCTATCACGTGCCGGCCGGCTCGTCGGTGTTCATGTCGCCGTACGTCACGCATCGTCATCCGGCGCTGTGGGCCAACCCCGACGCATTCGATCCGGAGAACTTCGGATCGCACGCGCCGGCGCGGCACAAGTATGCGTATTTCCCGTTCGGCGGCGGCATGCGCAAGTGCATCGGCTATCAGACCGCGCTGCTGCAGATGCGCGTGCTGATCGCGGTCGTCGCGCAGCACGTCGACCTGAGCGCGGTGCCGGGGCATTCGCTCGAGACCGGTGCGACGATCTCGCTGCGCCCGCGCGACGGAATCCGAATGATCGCGAAGCCGCGCTCGCGCGAACGGGTGCCGACGCAGCAAACGGTACGCGACGCGAGTGTGCCGGCCGGGCGCACAGCTGCGTGTCCGTTCACGGGCACGCCAGCGCGACACGTGCAAGCAGGCGCGCCCGAGTCGTCGTGGCAGGGGCCCGATGCGGCGCAACCGGCGAGCGCGGCATCACCCACGCGCACGCCGACGCCCGTGCAGCCCGCCGGCCCGACGCTGGCTCCGGACGTGCTGGCTTTTTTGCAGCGCGACTTGACGACGTACGACGCACGGCAGCGTACCGACGCAGCGCCGACACACCGCTTCACGTGGCGGCCGGTCGAGATCGAGCCGTTGCCCGACGTGCCGGCGGCCGAACTGAGCGGCAAGCGGATCGCGATCGTCAACGGTCTCGGCCGCACGGTCGAGCGCGTGGTGGCGGCGCTGCTGCGCGCGTGCGCGAAGCCGAGCGTGTTCGCGCCGGCCGACGGCGTCGATCCGGCGAGCGCCGCGATCGCGTTCGTCGCGCAGTCGGGGCCGTTCGACGGCATCGTCGATCTCGGCGTCGAGGCGCCGTTCTCGCTCGACGGACGCGACCAGTGGGAGGCGCCGTTGCGCCGCACGGTCGCGTTGCTGCAGGCGTGCTACGGCGACTGGGCGCAGGAGGAATCGACGTCGCGGCTGTTTTATCTCGCGCTCACGTGGCAGGACGGGCTGATGGGCTACGGCGACGACACGCTCGTGCAGCCGCTCGGCGGCTTGTGGGCCGGGCTCGCGAAGACGCTGCCGCAGGAATTGCCGAACTGCAACGTGCGCGTGCTCGACATCGCGCCCGACGAGACGGGGCGCGTCGACCGATTGATCGTGCGCGAACTTTACCGCTGGGGGCGCTTCGAGGTCGGCCATCGCGGCGGGCGCCGCCATACGCTCGTCGCGAGCCGCGACGATCTGCCGGCGCACGCGGCGCCCGACTGGGGGCCGGGCGACGTCGTGCTGTTCTCGGGCGGCGCACGCGGGATCGGGTTCCTGGCCGCCTGCGAGATCGCGAAACGTCACCGCTGCACGGTGATCGTCACCGGCCGCGACGCGTTGCCGGCCGGCGACGAGCCGTGGCTCGCGCTCGACGACGCCGGCTTCAAGCGTTACGGGCTCGACCTGCTGCGCCAGGCGACGCCGGAGCGGCCGCCGAAGGCGATCCGGCACACGTTGCGGCAGCTCGAACGGCGTCGCGAACTGAAGGCGTCGCTCGACGCGGTGGCCGCGCTCGGCCTGCCGGTGCACTACCGCATATGCGACGTGACCGATGCAGCCGCGGTGCGCGCGCTGTGCGACGAATGCGGCGATCGGCTGCGCGGCGTGATCCACAACGCCGGCATCGACCAGCCGGTGCGGTTGTCGCGCAAGCGCGCCGACGAATTCCTCGGCACCGTGCGCGTGAAAGTGCTCGGCTTCATGAATCTTTACGCGGCGGTGCGCGAGCGGTCGCGCGTCGACTGCTTCGTCAACGTCGGCTCGCTGACCGGCCGCTGGGGCGGGATGACGGGCGAGACCGACTATGCGGCGGCGAACGAGGCGCTTGCGCGGCTCGGCTGGTGGGCGCGACGCGACGCCGGCAAGCGCAGCGTGAAGACGCTCGCGTGGCCGACGTGGAACGGTGTCGGGATGATCACGAACCTTGCCGTCACGCGGCGCTACGTGACGCCGATGCGCATCGACGACGGCGTGCGTCACTGGCTCACGGAGCTCGCGGCGCCCGTGGCGTCCGCGGCGTCCGATAGCGGCGAACCGATGTACATGGGCGCGGTCGGCCGCGCGCTGACGCCGATCCAGTTGCGCGGCTTCGACGCGGTCGACGGCTTGCCGAATCTCGGCGAACTCGCGACGCGCCGGCATCACGCGGGCGAGCCGACACGATTCCGGCCGTTCGCGTTCTTCTCGACGCGCTATCGCACGGCCGGCGCACCCTATACGCGCGCATTCCGCTTCGGCGCTCGCGCGGCGATGCCCGCGTCGCTGCTGCTCGAGCATGCGCGCGTGGTGGCCGACTGGGTCGCGCCGCCCGACGGCGAGCCCGCCTACCTGCACGAAGCCGTCGACGTGACGATCGCGCTCGATGCGCTCGCCGACGCGCTCGACGCGCGCGGCGACGTCGTGCTCGACACCGACGCGGCGGGCCGCACGGCGGATGACGGCTGGCGCGTGACGGTCCGCTGCGCATCGGTGGCCGGCCGCGCGTTGCTCGATGCGACGTTCGTGTATCGCAGCCGTCCGCCGGCAGGCTCGATGGTGTCGTTGCCGCGCGATGCGCAACGCGATGCGTCGCGGCCGGTCACGCGCGCGAGCTGGCGCGGCGACTTGCTGCCCGACGCGTGCTGGCGCGATGGAATCGGGCAGGCGCCGGCCGCCGACGCCGACGCGTTGTGGCGTGCGTCGTCCGACGGGGCGGGCGCGGGCGACGACGCGCCGTGCCCGCAGCTCTGGCTGCCCGTCAACCATCTGGAAAACGTGTTGCGCGTGCTGCTCGGCGCGTGGCCCGACGACGGCGAACCGCCGCGCACGTGGCGCATCGGCGGCATCGTGTTCGGCGCGGCGCAGCCCGGCGACGCCGAGATGCTGCTGCGCTATCCGCACGGCCGCTTCGCGATCGGCGATCGCGCGGGCGCGTCGATCGTCGATCTGCACGACGCTCGGCTCGCGGGCGCGACCGACGCGCAGGCCGTGGCCGCGTCGGTTCTTTGAACGGGAAGAGGAGATCCACCATGACGGAACGCAACGACGGCGCACGGTACTGCATCATCGGTGCGGGCGCGGCCGGGATTGCCGCCGCGAAGAACCTGCTCGCGGCCGGCATCGGCTTCGACGTGATCGAGCGCGAGGACGATGTCGGCGGCAACTGGTACTACGGCCGGCCGAGCGGCGCGGTGTATCGCTCGATCCACATGATCAGCTCGAAGCGGTTTTCCGAATACACCGATTTTCCGATTCCCGACGATTACCCGACCTACGCGCGCGGCGACCAGGCGCTCGCGTATCTGCGAGCGTACGCGCGGCGCTTCGGCGTGTACGACCGGATCGAGTTCGGCCGCTCGGTGCTCGAGATCGCGCCGGTTGCCGGCAGCACGCAGTGGCGCGTCGAACTGGATCGCGGCGAGGTGCGCACCTATCGCGGCGTGATCGTCTGCAACGGCCATCTGTCGCATCCGCAACTGCCCGACTATCCGGGCCGCTTCGACGGGCTGCAACTGCATTCGTCGCAGTACCGCACGCCGGAGATCTTCAGCGGCAAGCGGGTGCTGGTGGTGGGCGCCGGCAACTCCGGCTGCGACATCGCGGTCGAGGCCTCCCATCATGCACGCGCGGTGTTCCACAGCACGCGGCGCGGCTACTACTACTGGCCGAAATTCCTGTTCGGGATGCCGGCCGACGAGTGGGCCGAATGGCCGCTGCGGCTGCGCATGCCGCTGTGGGCGCGGCGTTTTTTCGGCGAGCGGCTGCTGCGCCTGACCACGGCCGGGCAGCCGGCGGACTACGGGCTGCGCAAGCCGGACCACAAGCTGTTCGAATCGCATTTCATCATCAACTCGACGCTGTTCTATCACCTGGGCCATGGCGACCTCGCCGCGCGGCCCGACGTGCGCGAGCTGAAGGGCGATCGCGTCGTGTTCGTCGACGGCAGCGAGGAGCCGGTCGACGTGATCGTGTACGCGACCGGCTACCGGCCGAGCTTTCCGTTCATCGACCAGGCGCATCTTCAATGGCCGAAGTCGCGGCCGTCGCTGTACCTGAACATGTTCGACGCGCAGCACCGCGACCTGTTCTTCATCGGGCTGTTTCAGACATCGACCGGCAACTGGCCACTGATGGACTATCAGGCGCAACTGCTCGCGCGCTACCTGCATGCACGCGAGGCGGCGCCGCGCAAGGCCGCGCGCCTGGACCGGCTGATCACGCGCGGCCGCTCGGACTGGAGCGGCGGCATCGCGTTTCATCGCACGCCGCGGCACGTGATCGAGGTCGAGCATTTCGCCTACCGGCTGCAGTTGCGGCGGCTGATCCGCGGGCTGCCGGCCGTACCCGGCGCCCACGCCGGCGCGAGCGCGTCGCAAGCGGCGCCGGTGCGGCACGTGCGCGCGGGAGGGGCGTCGTGAGTCTCGTGACCGTCGAACACCTGTCGAAGACCTACCTGCTCGACAGCGTGCGCGTGACCGGGCTCGCCGACGTGTCGGCGACGCTCGACGCGGGCCGCTTCACCGTGCTCAGCGGCCCGTCGGGAAGCGGCAAGACGACGCTGCTGAACATGATCGGCTGCATCGACCGCCCCGACAGCGGACGCGTGACGATCGCGGGCCAGGACACCGCGTCGCTATCCGACGACGCGTTGTCGGATTTTCGTGCGCGCCACGTCGGCTACGTGTATCAGACGTTCAACCTGCTGCCGGTGCTGTCCGCGTACGAGAACGTCGAGTATGCGCTGCTGATGGCGGGCTGGGCGCCCGCGCGGCGCGCGGCGCGGGTGCGGGACCTGCTCGATGCGGTCGGGCTGGCCGACAAGGCGCGGCACCGGCCGAGCCAACTGTCGGGCGGCCAGCGCCAGCGGGTCGCGATCGCACGGGCGCTCGCTGCCGAGCCGGCGATGGTGCTCGCGGACGAGCCGACCGCGAACCTCGACAGCGCGACCGGGCACGCGATCATCGAACTGATGCGCGCGATCCAGCGCGAGCGCGACGTGTCGATCATCGTGTCGTCGCACGATCCGCAGGTCGTGCGCGTCGCCGACGAGGTGATCCGGATCCTCGACGGCCGCATCGTCGGCCACGACCGCGGCGGCGACGATGCCGCGGCGCAGGAGGCAGGCCGATGACCCATACGCTGATGCTCGCGCTGCGCAACCTGCAGCGCAACCGCCGGCGCTCGCTGACCACGCTGCTCGCGATGATCGTCGGCGTCAGCGCGATCCTGCTGTTCGGCGGCTTCAGCCGCGACATCACGCTCGGCCTGCAGACCGACTTCGTGCAGCGCAGCGGCCATCTGCAGATCCAGCGGCAGGGCTATTTCCTGTACGGTACGGGCGACCCGGCCGCGTACGGCATTCGCCGCTACCCGGCGCTGATCGAGCAACTGCGGCGCGATCCGCTGCTCGCTCCGCTGCTGCAGGTCGTCACGCCGACGCTGCAGTTCGGCGGGATCGCCGGCAATTTCGCGGCCGGCGTGTCGCGCACGGTGATGGGCTTCGGCGCGATTCCGGACGATCAGTACCGGATGCAGCAATGGAATGCGTACGGTTTTCCGCTGCGGCCGCGCGAATTCGCGTGGCGAGGCAGCGCCGACGACGCGGCGATCGTCGGCCTCGGCGTCGCGCGCGTGCTGCATCTGTGCGGGCCGCTGCACGTGCCGGATTGCCAGGACGCCCCGGCCGGGCCGGCCGAGCCGCCGGCCGACGCCCCGGCCGCGACCGCGCCGCCCGACGTGCTGGCGCTCGCGCAGGGCGAGGCCGGTGCGCGGCCGGCCGACGGCGGCGCGACCCATATCGAGGTGCTGACCGCGAGCGCGGGCGGGGCGCCGAACGTCGGCCGCTTCTCGGTCGTGAAGGCGGAGCAGCAGGGCGTGAAGGAACTCGACGACGTGTATCTCGCGGTGCGTCTGCCGCAAGCACAGCGGCTCGTCTACGGCGGCGCCGAACCGCGCGCGACCGCGATCGAGATCCAGCTCGCGCGCACGGCCGATCTGCCGGCGGCGCGCGCGCGCCTGGCGCAGTTGCTGCACGGCGGCTTCGACGGCCAGCCGCTCGACGTCGTCGACTTCGCGACGCTGAACCCGTTCTACGACCAGACCAACCGGATGTTCTCGGTGATCTTCGGTTTCGTGTTCGTGCTGATCAGCGCGATCGTGCTGTTCGTGATCAGCAACACGATGAGCACGGCGATCATCGAGCGCACGGTCGAGATCGGCACGCTGCGCGCGATGGGGATGCGGCGCGGCGGCATCCAGGCGCTGTTCGTCTGCGAAGGCGCGCTGCTCGGCGTGGCCGGCGCGTCGCTCGGCGTGCTGGTCGCGCTCGCGATCGCCGCGGCTGTCAATCACAGCGGGCTCGCGTGGACGCCGCCCGCGCGGATCGACGCCGTCGCGCTGACGGTGCGCGTGTGGGGCGAGTGGCGCTCCATCGCCGTCACGTTCGTCGGGCTCGCGTGCGTGGCCGGGCTGTCCGCGTGGCTGCCGTCGCGGCATGCGGCGCGGCTGTCGATCGTCGACGCGCTGCGGCATGTGTGATGCCGCCCGTGCATCGCGTGGTTCGTTCATTTCACTTTCGGGAGAGCGCACGTGCGTCGCCTGTTCGTTTCATGCTGTCTGAGTCTTTCGTTCCTGGCCGGCGTCGCGCCTGCGCAGCCGGCGCCCGATCCGCAGAAGGTGCTCGCGGCGAGCGACGCGATCCGCACGCCGGAGAAATCGTTCGTGCTGACCGCGACGCTCGTCGAGTACCGGTCCGGCAAGCAGGTCGACGGCAATACGCTGTCGATCTATTCGAAGCCCGATGCGCCGGGCGGCGCGTTCCGCACGCTGGTGCGCTTCGTCGCGCCGGCGCGCGACACGGGCAAGCTGATGCTGAAGAACGGCAACGACCTGTGGTTCTACGATCCGGCGAACCAGGCGAGCGTGCGGATCTCGCCGGACCAGCGGCTGCTCGGTCAGGCCGCGAACGGCGACGTCGTGACGGTCAATCTCGCGCACGACTATACGGCCGAGCTGAAGGGCATCGAGGACATCGCCGACGGCGACCGGCAGACGCGCCGCGCATACCGGCTCGCGCTCACCGGCCACGGCGACGGGCTGACCTACCGCCGCATCGAGATCTGGATCGACGCGGCGAACAGCCGGCCGCTGAAGGCGCGCTTCTATTCGGAAAGCGACCGGCTGCTGAAGACGGCGTTCTACCGGCGCTACACGATGCAGCTCGGCGTCGAGCGGCCGACCGAGACCGTCATCATCGACGGGCTCGACAGCAACTGGGTCACGGTCATGCGCTCTTCCGACTACGCATGGCGCGACATTCCCGATGGCTGGCTGCAGCGCGACTACCTGTCCCGCTTCCAGGCGCAATGACGGTGCGGCGTCGAGGCCGGATCACCGCGCTCGCGTGTGTGCTGCTGCCGGCGCTCGCGTGCGCGGCCGAGGCGGGCGGGGCGGTGGGGGCGGCCGGCATGGGCGGTGCGGGCGGCGTGGATACGGCCGCCGTGGATACGGCCGACGTGGATACGGCCGACGCCGCGGCGCTCACGCTCGCCGACCAGTCGCCCGCGCCGTTGGCCGATACCGCGAAGCCGTGGAAGCTGAACGTGCAGGACGCGTTGCGCACGAGCCGCTATCGCGACGGCGGCGATGCGGGCCGCAACCAGCTGTCGATCGAATTCGAATACGGGCAGTGGCTGACGCCGGCCTTCGCCGCGCACTTCTCGATGCGCTTCGACCGCTTCGATCCGCTCGGGACGTCGCGCACGTCGTCGCGCGACGTGACGCTCGTGAAGGAAGCGTATGCGAGCTGGCGTGCGTCGCCGGCGTTCGTCGTCGACGCGGGGCGCGTGAACGAGCGGCTCGGCGCGGCGATCGGCTACAACCCGACCGACTTTTTCCGCGCGGGCGCGGTGAGCCTCGACGTGCCGCCCGACCCGGACAGCCGCCATACGAACCGGCTCGGCACCGTCGCGCTGCGCGCGCAGCAGGTGTGGGACACGGGCTCCGTCGCGGCGCTGCTGTCGCCGCGGCTCGAACGCCGCGCCCTGCCGGGCGACGCGGCCGCGGCGTCCGACCTGCAGCGCACCAACGGCGTCGATCGCTGGATGCTCGTCGCGAGCCAGCGGTTCACCGCCGCGCTCCAGCCGCAATGGATCGTCTACGGCGAAAGCGGGCAGGCGCCGCAGTTCGGCCAGAACCTGAGCGTGCTGCTCGGCAACTCGGTGGTCGCGTACGTCGAATGGGCGGGCGGCTACCGGCGCTCGTTGATCGCGCGGGCGACCGGCGCGGGCCACGACAGCGCGTTTCGCACCAGTTCGTCGGTGGGCGCGACGTGGACGCTGCCGGTCGACCTGTCGCTGAGCGCCGAATTCCAGAGCAACGGCGGCGGCGCGGATGCCGCGCAGTGGCGATCGCTGCAGCGCGCGAACCCGTACGCGTGGGGCAGCGCGGTGCGCACGACCATTGCCGCGCAGGAGCTGCAGACCCGTCACGGCGTGTTCCTGATGGCGGCGTGGCGCAATGTCGGCGTGCGCCGTCTCGACCTGTCGGGTTTCATGCAGGCCGATCTCGGCGGCGGCCGGCAATACTGGGTCGAGCTGCGTCGCCGCTTCGACCGGTTCGACGTCGCGCTGCAGTGGCTGCGTCAGGACGGGCCGTCGTGGAGCCGCTTCGGTGCGATGCCGGAGTCGAGCAGCGTGCAGGTGCTGGGCATTTTCTATCGATGACGAGGCAGGGAGAATTCGAATGAGCAAACGTGCGCTTCAGGCGGCGACCGCCGTGCTTGCGCTGGTCCCGACGATCACAGGGGGGCTCGGCATGATGGGCATTCACGATCCGCTGTATGCGTCGCTCGGCATTGCGCTGCCCGCGGACGCGACGCTGGACGGCAACCTGCGCTTCTACGCGGGCGTGTGGTTCGGGCTCGGGCTCGCGGCGTTCTCGGTGATCCCGCGAATCGAGCGCCAGGGGCGATTGTTCGCGACGCTCTGGGCGATGATCTTTCTCGGCGGTATCGGGCGGCTGATTTCACTCGCGTCGCTCGGGCTGCCGTGGCCGCCGTTCGTCGGCTTCACGGCGCTCGAAGTCGTCGGCGCGCCGGCGTTCATCGCCTGGCAGCGGCACGTGGCCGCCCGCGCAACCGGGGAGCACGCACATGCATGACATCGACCGCTTCATCGACCGGCGCGCCGCGCTCGCGCGACGCCTGGCTCGCGTGTGCGCGCGCTTCCTGTCCCGCGCGGCGCTGCTCGCCTGCGTCGCGCTGGCTACGCCGCCGGCCGGCGCGCAGACGGCGGCCGGCGCCGCGCTCGACCACTACGCGGCCACCCGCTATCCGATCATCCTCGTGCACGGCCTGACCGGTACCGACGACTATTTCGGCGTCGTGCCGTACTGGTACGGCATGCAGGCCGACCTGCAACGGCATGGCGCGACCGTCTATGTCGCCGACCTGTCCGGTTTCCAGAGCGATCTCGGTCCCAACGGGCGCGGCGAGCAACTGCTCGCGTACGTGAAGCAGGTGCTCGCGGTCACGGGCGCGGCCAAGGTGAACCTGATCGGGCACAGCCAGGGCGGGCTGACGTCGCGCTACGTGGCGTCGGTCGCGCCCGCGCTGGTCGCGTCGGTCACGACGATCGCGACGCCGCATCGCGGCTCGCAGTTCGCCGATTTCGTGCTGGGCGCGCTGAAGCTCGACCCGACGGGCCTCACGACACCGGTGTTCGGCACGCTGCTGAACCTGTTCGGGATCCTCACCAGCGACAAGCACAATACGAACCAGGATGCGATCGCCGCGCTCAACGCGCTCGGGACGACGTCTACCGCGCAGTTCAACCGCTTGTTCCCGAGCCCGGGCCTCGGCGCCGGCGCGTGCGGCACCGGCGCACCGGCCGAGACGATCGGCGGCAACCTGCATCTGCTGTATTCGTGGAGCGGCGCCGCCTACCAGCCCGTTTCGCTGCTCGGCATCGTGACGGGGGCCGTCGACACCAGCGTGATTCCCGTCATCGACCCGGCCAATGTGCTGGATCCGTCGACGCTGATGTTCCTGACGGCCGGCAACGTCATGGCGCTGGCCGGCGCGGGGCCGAACGACGGCTTCACGTCGACCTGCAGCGCGCTGTTCGGCACGGTCATCTCGACGCGTTACCGCTGGAATCACTTCGACGCGATCAACCAGTTGCTCGGCATTCGCGGCGCGTATGCGGAAGATCCGGTCGCGGCGCTGCGCGTGCATGCGAACCGGCTGAAACTGCAGGGCGTGTGAGCGATGAGGACCGGGACGCTGTTGCAGCGCGCAGTGCTATATGGCGCGGCCGGCACGATCGCGGCGGCCGCGGTGTGGCACGCGCTCGGGCCGCCTGCGGTGCCGGCGGCCGTCGCGGGCGCCGCGCCCGCCATCGACGCCGGGGCGCCCGGCGCGGCGGCGGTGCGCCCGCCCACGGGCGCCGGGGCCGATGTCGCGCTGCCCGCGGCGCTGGCGGGGTCGAGTGCGCCGCGCCTGCCGGTCGGGCCGGACGGGCATCTCGCGAAGCGGCGCGCGGTGCGGGAATTCTTCGATTACTTTCTGCTCGCCCGGCACGATCTGACGCCGGCCGCGCTCGACGCGCTGGTGGCGCGCGCGCTCGCCGCGCAGCCGATCGGCCCGCTCGCGCAGCGCGATGCGCTCGACCTGTGGCCGCGCTATCGCGCGTGCGTCGCGGCGTTCGATGCGCAGCCGGGTGTCGCGTCGCCCGGCCCCGGCCTCGATCCGGACGCGATCGCGGGCGCGCTCGAGCGGCGCGCGTCGCTCGCGAGCCGTTGGCTCGGCGACTGGAGCCCGCCGTTTTTCGGCGACGAATTCCGGCAGCAGCGCGACGACCTCGAGCGAATCCGGATCGCGCGCGATCCGTCGCTCGGCGATGCGCAGAAGCGCGAACGTCTGGCCGCGCTCGATCAGTCGCTGCCGCCCGGCATGCGCGACGCACGCGAGCGGCTCGCGCGGCAGCGTGACGCGATCACGACGGTCGCACGGCTCGACGCGCAGCGCGCGACGCCCGATGCGCTGCGCGCGCAGCTCGGCGCCGACATCGCCGGGCGGGTCGTGCAGATGCAGCAGCGCGACGACGCCTGGCAAGCGCGCTATCGCGACTACACCGCTGAACGCACGCGGCTCGACGCGCAACACCTCGCGCCCGACGCACGCGACGCGCAGCTCGCGCAACTGCGACAGCGCGATTTTCCGGATCCGGCGGACGCGCTGCGCGCCGCGTCGCTCGACGCGGGCAGCACGTCCGGCGCCGCAGCCGCGCACTAGCGCGCGGCCTCACCCGATGTCGGCACGGCATGCCGGCGCGAGCCCGCTCATTCCACGCCCGTCATCGCGGAAGTGTGGGGCATGTCACTCAACCCGCATTATTTCCGATAATGAATTATTTTGATTTGCGGATGTAATCGCATTCCGGGGAATTGAATTTCATTGGTAATTTTCAATGATTCAAAAGGAATCCATTTTTGTTGAGCGGAGATTTAAGCGTTCAATGAATGATTGGCCGTGAAAAAACTCCCTGTGGCTGAATAAACTGTCAAATTACTTCATGTAACAAAGGCGGGGCGGCGCGAAGGACGGGCCTGCGTGATACCTTTTTGCTCAATGAAACCGGGATGAAAGCGTCAAAGCCGGGAAAACCGGAAAATCCATTCGGTTTAAAAGAGCATGAAGTTCGATGGCAGGGGCAGGGATACAACGTACGAGGTGCGCCGTGATACACGAGGCAAACAACGTCATCGAGTTGCCGCATGCACTTGGTGCCAATCATTTCCTGGCTGCGCTTGACGGAATGAAACTCGCGGAACTGGCGCCTCATCTGCAGCTGGCGAATCTCAAGACCGGCGAGGTGCTGTGCGAAGCCGGCGAGAACCCCGGTGCCGCCTATTTCCCCGTGACGGCGGGCATTTCGCTGCAGTACGCGTCAGGGGGCAAGGCGACGCTGAGTGTCGCGGAAATCGGCCGCGAGGGTGTCGTGTGCGACGACATCATCGGCAGTGTGATGCAGCGGCGCGTGGTCGTCTATCGCGGCGGCTTCGCCTACCGGCTGCCGTCACGCCGGTTCGCGCAAGCGTGCGACGCATCGGCCGCGATGCGGCGGCAGGTGTTCGCACGCATGCAGCTCGCGCTCTCGCAGGCGTCGCAAGTGATGTTCTGCAGCCGTCATCACGCGATGCGGCAGCAGCTCGGCCGATGGCTGTTGATCGCCTACGAGCGCTCGCGCAGCATCGAGATTCCCGTCACGCACGGCATGCTCGGCCAGTTGCTGGGCGTACGGCGCGAGACCGTCTCCGACACCACGCGGCAGCTCCACGAACTGGGCCTGATCCATCAGCACCGCGGCGCGATCGTGCTGTCGGATCTCGCGAATCTCGAACGGCACGGGTGCGACTGCCATCGCGTGATCCGGGACGAAGCGCGCCGCATCCTGGCGGTCGATGCCGTGGCGAATGCCGGCGTCGGGTCGTCGTGCCGGGTGAGGACGACCTAGCCGCCCCGGGGCGCGGCGAGCCACGCGGGCGCGGAGCAGGGAGAGGCATCGATGCCGGACGCCCGGCCGGTGGCGTCGACAATAATCAGAAAAGCAGCCATTCAGTATGGAAAACATGTCGAAGCGCCAGAGTGAGCGCAGCTCGTTTTACGTGTGGCCGTGGAGTCCGGCGCTGGGCATCCTGCCGATCGTTGTCGTGATCGTCGCGCTGGCGGGGTTCGTTGCGGTCAGCCTGATCGTGATCATGTCGCTGCGTGTGTATGTCGGCGGCGAGAGCAGCTGGTCGAAGGCGCAGAAGGATGAGGTGATCCTGCTGACGCGCTATGGCCAGACCGGCGACGAGAAGCTGTTCGGCGACTACCTGACGGCCGACCGGACCCTCACGTTTCTCGGCGTCGCGCGCCGCGCGATGGTCGGCGTGCCGGCGGATTCCGGCATCGCGCGCGCGGCGATGATCGCGGCCGGCATCAATCCCGTCGATGCGGCGGCGGTGGTGTGGTTCTATCCGCTCCTGAGCAGCTTCGCGAGCCTGAGCGTCGCGCTGCGGTACTGGGAGGACGCGGACCGGCAACTGGTCGACCTGCGCCGGCTTGCCGACGCGCTGCGCGAGGCCGTGCAGGCGGCCGACGTGCGCCGCACGCGCCGTCTGAACCGCGAGATCTGGGATCTCAATTCGCGCATCGAGCCGCTGCCGAAGCGCTTTTCCGACGAACTGAGCGCCGAATTCCGCTCGGCGGTGATCCAGCTGTTCCTGTCGTACCTCGTGGCGTCGCTGCTGATCCTCCTGCTGTCGGTGCGCTGGGCGAGTCGAGCGCGACGTCAGCAGCTGTCGATGCAGACGGAGCTCGACCGGAGCCAGGCGTTCGCGGAAGCCGCGCTGCGCTCGGTGGCCGACGCGATCATCACGATCGGCCTCACGCGCAGCATCGAGACGCTCAACCCGGCGGCCGAGCAACTGCTCGGCGCATCGTCGGACCAGTGCGTCGGCAAGCCGATCAACGACGTGCTGGACCTGATCGATACGTCGACCGGCATGTCGATCAAGCTGCTCGCGTCGTTCAGCAACAGCGGCGATCACACCTTCACGCGCGATCTCGACCTGATCCGCGGGTGCCGTTCCGCGGTGGCCGTGCGCGCCTCGCTGTCGAAGATGGACAACGCGGCGGGCCACTGCGTCGGATACGTGCTGATCCTGCGCGACATGTCGCGCGAATACCAGCTGATCGAGAAGCTGACCTGGCAGGCGTCGCACGATGCGCTGACCGGCCTCATCAACCGCTCCGAGTTCGAGCGGCGCCTCGGTGAAGCGCTGACGCAGCGCGCGGGCGGGATGCTGATGGTGCTCGATCTGGACGGCTTCAAGGAAATCAACGACGTATGCGGCCACGCGGCCGGCGACGCGCTGCTGCGCGACGCGACGGCGCTGTTCCGGCGCGGCCTCGACGACGCCGACGTGGTCGGTCGGCTTGGCGGCGACGAGTTCGGCATCCTGTTGCCGGCCGGCCGCGACGGTGTGCCGGACGGCGGCAAGGCCGAGCGGATCCACGCGAGCGTGGAGGATTTCACGTTCCGATGGGAAGGCGAGCCGTTCAAGATCAGCGTCAGCATCGGCGTGCTGGATCTCGCATGCCGGCCCGACAACGTCGAGACGGCGATGCAGATGGCCGATATCGCCTGCTATGTCGCGAAGGACCGCGGCCGCAATCGCGTGCACGTCGCCGATTCGCGCGACCTGAATTCGGGCCGCCAGGCGTATCACATGCAATGGAGCCGCCGCGTGAAGACGGCGCTCGAAACGGATTCGTTCCAGTTGTATGCGCAACGGATCGTGCCGATCCAGTCGGGACACGACGCGCAGGAACACGCGGAAATCCTGCTGCGCATCCCGGACGCTGACGGCAAGCTGATCTCGCCGGTGTTCCTGCCGGCCGCGGAGCGCTACGGCCACATGACGATGATCGACCGCTGGGTCGTGCGCACCGTGATCCGGCGCCTCGCGCGGCTCGAGCGGCGCCAGTACGTCGAATACAACGTGAACCTGTCGGCGATGTCGATTACCGACGAGCGCTTCGTCGAATTCGTGATGGCCGAGCTGTCGGCGTCGGCGCTCGATCCGTCGTTGCTGTGCTTCGAGATTACCGAGACGAGCGCGGTGCGCAACCTGGAAATCGCGTCGCGCTTCATGTGCGAGCTGCGCGATCTCGGCTGCCGGTTCGCGCTCGACGATTTCGGCGCCGGCATGTCGTCGTTCTCGTATCTGCGCCAGTTGCCGATCGACTATCTAAAGATCGACGGCGGCCTCGTGTCGAATATGACGTCCGACCACATCAAGCGCGGCATCGCGTGCGCGATCAACGACGTCGCGCACGTGCTGCAGTACCGCACCGTCGCCGAGCACGTCGAGGATACGGCGACGGCCGACATGCTGCGCGCGCTGGGCGTCGATTATTGCCAGGGCTATTACTTCGGCCGCCCCGCGCCCTGGCAGGAAGGGGGCTTTCATTGAACCACGGAGGATCGAACGCATGAGTGCTCCATTTGAGCTGACCGGCGACCTGATGGACCTGGCCAGCTATCCCGGCTGGTTGCGCGATGTGGTCGGCGCGACCGACGAGCTGAAGGCCCGCGTTCTCGCGCATCCGGTGTTCGCGGCGATGAGCGCCGGCACCTTGCGCGCGTCGCAGCTGCGCACGTTCTTCGTGACCGGCTGGGCGGTGGTCAGCCAGTTTCCGGAGTACATGGCGATGAACCTGGTGAAGACCGCCGCGTATCGGTCGCGCGGCGACGAGAAGGCGCGGCGCTACCTGATCCGCAACATCCGCGTCGAGCAGAATCACGTCGACCACTGGGCCAACTGGGCCGCCGAGTCCGGCGTGACGATCGACATGATGCTGGGCGGCGATGCGTCGCCGGACGGCTTCGCACTGAGCCACTGGTGCTGGCGCAGCGCCAGCGCCGACGCACTCGCGCCGAGCATCGCCGCGACCAACTATGCGATCGAAGGCGTGACGGGCGAATGGAGCGCGCTGCTGTGTGCGTCGTCGTACGAGACGCAGTTCGATCCGGCGGCGCGGCATCGCGCGATGCGCTGGCTCAAGTTGCATGCCGACTACGACGACCGGCATCCGTGGGAAGCGCTCGACATCGTCGCGACGCTGCTCGGCCGGTCGCCCGCCGCCCGCGACGTGCGCGACGTCGAGACGTCGATTCGCAAGAGCCTCGGCTATTTCGCGACGAGTCTCGATTGCTGCATGCAGGGGTAGGAGCCGGCACCGCGCGATCGCCGGCGCGCGAGCCGGCAGGATCGGCGCAACGTCGGCGTGTGTCGTCCAGGTTGTCGTGTCGAGCAATTTTTCATGGCCACCCAAGTTCTCGTCGTAGAGTCGAATCCGCGCACGCGCGACATGATCCGCGCGTTGCTGCGCAGTGCGCAGATCGATACGGCCGCGTTCGACGACGTGTCGATGTTGCCGACGCGCGTGGCGGCGGGGCCGCCGGCGCTGGTCGTGCTGCGCGTCGAGCAGCCGGCGACGCCCGCGTATGTGGCGCTCCGCGCGCTGCGCCGCGCGGGGTGCGACATCCCGGTGATCGTGCTCAGTCGCAGCGCGCAGACGCCCGACAAGGTCGTCGCGCTCGAGATCGGCGCGGACGACTACGTCGTCGAGCCGTTCGAGCCGATGGAGTTCATCGCGCGCGTGCGCTGCGCGATGCGCCGCCACGCGGCGACCCGTCCTCAACGGCCGCGCGCATCCGGCATTCCCGCGCCCTATGCATTCGGCGACATCGAGGTGGATTTCGCGAACCGGCGCGCGAGCCGCGCGGGGCGCGATCTCGGGTTGCGCGCGAGCGAGTTCACGCTGCTCGAGCTGTTCATCACGCAGCCGATGCGCGTGCTGTCGCGCACCGAGATCCTCGTGCTGCTCGGACTCAAGACGGCCGGGCGTTCCGAGCGCGGGCTCGACGTGCTGATCTTCCGCCTGCGCAACCTGATCGAGCAGGCCGTCGGCGACTATCGCTATATCCGCACCGTGCGCGGCAAGGGCTACATGTTCGTGCCGCTCGGCACGCTCGCCGACGACGGGCCGGCACCGCCGGACGCATGAGCGCCGCGGCCGGCTTTCACGATCCTTCCCGCCGGCCCGCTTGCAGCCGGATGACCGGGCAAGCGAGCATCCGGGCATTGTCGGTTTAGAACGACCGTGCTAAATTCCCGCCAGCACTAGCAGTCACCGACTCACAGATCCGGTGCCGGCAACCGGCGCCCACGACGCGCGCCGGCGGGCCGCCCGACAGGAGACAGACGTGATGGAGCTTGCATCGTTCGGGCGTGCGCGGATCGACCGCGGCGCGCAGCGTACCGGCCGCGCGCCGCGGGCGCCGGGCACGCGGAGGGCAGCACGATGAGCCTGTTGATGTCGCGGCGCGATCTCGCGTTCCTGCTGTATGACTGGCTCGACGCGCAAGCGCTCGTCGCGCTGCCGCGTTACGCCGAGCACAGTCGCGAGACGTTCGACGCAGTGCTCGACACCAGCGAGCGGATTGCCGAAGACCTGTTCGCGCCGCATGCGGCGCGCGGCGATCGCGAGGAGCCGCAGTTCGACGGCGAGCGCGTGACGCTGATCCCGGAAGTCGAACCGGCCGTGCGCGCCTTTGCGGATGCCGGGCTGATCGCCGCAGGCCACGACGAAGCGCTCGGCGGCATGCGCTTGCCGAAGCTGGTCGAGGCCGCGTCGTTCCTGTTCTTCCAGGCAGCGAACATCGCCACGTCCGCCTATCCGTTCCTGACCGCCGCCAACGCGAACCTGCTCGTCGCGCACGGCAGCCCCGCGCAGATCGACGCATTTGCGCGCCCCGAGCTGGAAGGGCGCTATCTCGGCACCATGTGCCTGTCCGAGCCGCAGGCCGGTTCGTCGCTGTCCGACATCGCGACGCGCGCGGATTTCGAAGGCGATTCGCCGCTCGGCCCGCGCTACCGGCTGACCGGCAACAAGATGTGGATCTCGGGCGGCGAACACGAACTGACGGAGAACATCGTCCACCTCGTGCTCGCGAAGATTCCCGACGAACACGGCCGGCTGCTGCCCGGCACGCGCGGCATCTCGCTGTTCATCGTGCCCAAGTACCTGCCGGGCGGCGACGGCGCGGCGCAGGGCGAGCACAACGACGTGGTGCTCGCGGGGCTGAACCACAAGATGGGTTACCGCGGCACCACCAACTGCCTGCTGAACTTCGGCGAAGGCACGCGCTACCGCCCGGAAGGGCGCGCAGGCGCGATCGGCTATCTGGTCGGCCAGCCGAACCACGGCCTCGCCTACATGTTTCACATGATGAACGAGGCGCGCATCGGTGTCGGCGCGGGCGCGGTGGCGCTCGGCTACACGGGTTACCTGCACGCGCTCGACTATGCGCGCAACCGGCCGCAAGGGCGCCCGCTCGGGCCGGCGGGCAAGGATGCCGCCGCGCCGCAGGCGCCGATCGTCGACCATCCGGACGTGCGGCGCATGCTGCTCGCGCAGAAGGCCTATGTCGAAGGCGGTCTCGCGCTGATCCTGTATTGCGCGAAACTGGTCGACGAAGCACGCGCGCACGACGATGCGGACGTGCGCGCTCAATCCACGCGCCTGCTCGACATCCTGACGCCGATCGCGAAAAGCTGGCCGTCGCAGTGGTGTCTCGCGGCGAACGACCTCGCGATCCAGGTGCACGGCGGCTATGGCTACACGCGCGACTATGCGGTCGAACGGCTCTATCGCGACAATCGTCTCAACCCGATCCACGAAGGCACGCACGGCATCCAGGCGCTCGACCTGCTGGGCCGCAAGGTCGCACAGGACGATGGCGCGTTGCTGCACGCACTCGATGCGCGGATCGGCGCGACTGTCGAACGCGCGCGGACGCTCGATGCCGACCTGCGCGAGCGGGCCGATGTGCTGGCGCGGCGGTGGGCGCGGCTGGTCGAGGTCACACGGCAACTCGGCGCGATCGGCGATCCGCAGGCGCGGCTCGCGAACGCGAGCGTCTATCTGGAAGCGTTCGGCCATCTTGTCGTGGCATGGCTGTGGCTCGACGTGACGCTCGCCGCGCACGGGCACGCCGACGATTTCCACGACGGCAAGCGTGCGGCGGCCCGCTATTTCTTCAACTGGGAATTGCCGAAAGTGGATGCGCAGCTCGATCTGCTCGCGAGCGTCGACACGACGACGCTCGACATGCGCGACGCGTGGTTCTGATCATTGCTTCACCGACATTCCGGTATGAAGACGATGTCGCGGATGCCGATTCCGTCGGCTGTTGCGGATTCGTCGTGAACCGGCCATGCGGGCGCGCCCCGCAGGATGACTCGATGCGCGGCGACGCCGCACAAGGAGAGAGACGAACATGAAAGCCCTGTTGTGTACCGCATTCGGCCCGATCGACAGCTTGCGCATCGAGGACGTGGCGATTCCCGAGCCGGCCGCGGGCCAGGTCCGGGTTCAGGTGAAGGCCGCGTCGCTCAATTTCCCCGACGCGCTGATTGTCCAGGGGCTGTACCAGGTGAAGCCGGCGCTGCCGTTTTCGCCGGGCGCGGAATTTGCCGGCGTGATCGACGCGGTGGGCGAGGGCGTGACCGCGTGGCAGCCGGGGGATGCGGTGGTCGCGTTCACCGGGCACGGCGGCTTTGCGCAGCAGTGCGTGGCCGACGTGCACCAGATTGCCGCGCTGCCGCCGGGCATGACATTCGAGCAGGGCGCGGCGCTCGTGCTGGCGTACGGCACGTCGCTGCACGCGTTGCAGCAGCGGGCGCGGCTGCAAGCAGGCGAGACATTGCTCGTGCTGGGCGCGGCGGGCGGCGTTGGCCTCGCCGCGATCGAGATCGCGAAGGCACTCGGCGCACGCGTGATCGCGGCGGCGTCGAGTGCGGACAAGCTGGCGCTGTGCCGCGAAGCGGGCGCCGACGAGACGATCGACTATGCGACCGAAGACCTGCGCCGCCGCGTGGACGAATTGACCGGCGGGCGCGGTGCGGACGTCGTCTACGATCCGGTGGGCGGTGCCTACAGCGAAGCGGCGTTGCGCGCGACCGCGTGGCGCGGCCGGTTCCTCGTGGTCGGCTTCGCGGCCGGCGAGATTCCGAAGCTCGCGCTGAACCTGGCGCTGCTCAAGGAGCGCGACATTCTGGGCGTGTTCTGGGGCGATGCGGTGCGCCGCGAACCGAAGCAGCATGTCGCGAACATGCGCCTGCTGGCCGAATGGTTCGCGGCCGGCAAGGTACGACCCGCGATCACCGAGCGTGTGTCGCTGGCCGGTGCGGCCGATGCGATCGCGCGGATGGCCAACCGGCAGGTGAAGGGCAAGGTGGTGATCCTGCCGGACGCATGACCGGCTTTCCGCGCGCGGCGTGCCGTGTTCCGGCACACGCCGCGCCGCTGCCGTTCGGCGCTCGTGCGCGTTACGCGATCTGCTGCAGAAGGGCCGCGACCCGCTGCCCGAGCGCACGATGCTGATCGGCCGCGAAGTGAACGCCATCCACCGGGCTCACCTCGATGATCGCGCCGGCATCGAGAAAGTGCGCACCGGCGTCGCTTGCCACCTGTTCGTACCGCTTCGCGAGCTGCCGCGACTTCGCTGCGCCGCCCGCGAAGATTTCGCCGAGGAAGCCGACTTCGATGATCGGCGCAGGTGCCATCAGCACGAGCGTCGGTGACGTACCGGACGGGCCGGCACCGCACGCGGCGATCTCGGCAAGCAGCACGCCGACCGACGTCGCGATGTCGGCCGGTGTGACCGAGAAGCGTGTCTTCAGATCGTTGGTCCCGAGCATCAGCACGACGACATCGACGGGCAAGTGACTTTCGACGCACGCGCGCAGATACGACAAACCGTTCTTGTGCCGGCCTTCGATCGGATCGTCATGCACGGTCGTGCGCGCGGGCAATCCTTCTTCGATGACCCGCCAGCTCGCGCCGAGCGTTTGCGCCAGCACGCCGGTCCAGCGTTCTTCGCGTGCGAACCGCTCCAGTACGCCGGCACGCGTCATCGGGCGTGTACCGTGTGTGTTCGAATCGCCGTAGCAGAGCACGGTTTTCTGCGTCATCGTCAGGTCCTCCGTCAGTCGTTCAGTCGTTCAGTCTTTCGGCAAGCGCAGCACGTCGAGCGCGTGCTGCGAGAATTCGACCCAGAACCGCTCGTTCGCGATGCCGGCTTGAAGGACCAGGTGCTGAAGGCGCTTCGTGCGCGAATCGGCGCTTTCCGAAAAGTCGCGAGCCTCGATCTGCAGATACAGGTCGAGCTTCTCCTGGTGCAGCGCGATGCGCCGCCTGATTTCGTCCTCGAGGCCGGCTGGGCCGAGCACCGCTTCCGCGCGCAGGCGCACCATCAACGCTTCGCGCAGCGGCGTCGGGTCTTCCGGTTCGGCGATCCAGCGGCGCAACTCCTTCTTGCCCGCCGGCAGGATCCGGTACGCGCGCTTGCGGCCGCGCCCCGATTCGGCCGGCAGCGATTCGATCCAGCCCGTTTCCTCGAGACGTCCCAGCTCGCGATAGATCTGCTGGTGCGTCGCCTGCCAGAAATAACCGATCGAGCGATCGAAACGGTCGGCGAGTTCGGAGCCCGAACCCGGGCGTTCGGCAAGCGCGGTGAGGAGTGCGTGGGGCAGGGACATGTCGGATCGGAGGAGGCCGCGGAATGAACCGCATCTTGCCATATCGGGGCCACAGTACAAGATGACGGATGCGTTTATGCAACGGGTTGCATAAACGAAAGCGGTCGACTACTATCTGTGCAACTTGTTGCATAAAAATTGGAGACACCCCATGACATCGCGTTATCCGCATCTGACGACCCCGCTCGAGCTCGGCTTCACGTCGCTCAGGAACCGCGTGCTGATGGGGTCGATGCACGTGGGCCTCGAGGAAGCGCCGAACGGCTTCGAGCGGATGGCGGCGTTCTATGCGGAGCGTGCGCGCGGCGAGGCCGGCCTGATCGTCACGGGCGGATTTGCGCCGAACGAGCGGGGCCGTCCGGCGCCCGGCGGCGCGATGCTGACGACCGAAGCAGAAGCGGAGCGTCATCGTGTCGTGACGCGCGCGGTGCATGCGGAGGGCGGCAAGATCGCGCTGCAGATCCTGCATTTCGGGCGCTACGCGTATCACCCGGCGCTCGCCGCGCCGAGCGCGCTGAAGGCGCCGATCAACCCGTTCACGCCGCATGCGCTGACGAGTGATGAAGTCGACGAGACGATCGCCGATTTCGTCCGATGTGCGGCCCTCGCGCAGCAGGCGGGCTACGACGGCGTCGAGATCATGGGATCCGAAGGCTATCTGATCAACGAATTCATCGCCGCGCGCACGAACCATCGCGACGACGCATGGGGCGGCGCGTACGAGAACCGCATCCGTTTCCCGGTCGAGATCGTGCGGCGCGTGCGCGAGCGGGTCGGCACGAACTTCATCATCATCTACCGGTTGTCGATGCTCGATCTCGTCGAAGGCGGCTCGACGCTCGACGAAGTGATCCGGCTCGCGCAGGCGATCGAAGCGGCCGGTGCCACGATCATCAATACGGGCATCGGCTGGCACGAGGCGCGCATTCCGACCATCGCGACGAAGGTGCCGCGCGCCGCGTACGCCTGGGTCACGCGGCAGTTGATGGGCAAGGTCGGCATCCCGCTCGTCGCGACCAACCGGATCAACACGCCGGAAGTCGCGGAGCAACTGCTGGCCGACGGCTATTGCGACATGGTGTCGATGGCGCGGCCGTTTCTCGCCGATGCCGAGTTCGTGCGCAAGGCACGGGAAGGGCGCGCGGACGAAATCAACACGTGCATCGGCTGCAACCAGGCCTGCCTCGACCACACGTTCAGCGGCCGGATCACGTCGTGCCTCGTGAATCCGCGTGCGTGCCATGAAACCGAGCTCGTGATTCGCCCCGCGCAGCAGCGCAAGCGGATCGCCGTGGTCGGCGCCGGGCCGGCGGGCCTCGGCTTCGCGGTCACCGCGGCCGAGCGCGGTCATGCGGTGACGCTGTACGAAGCCGGCGCCGAGATCGGCGGCCAGTTCAACATCGCGAAGAAGGTGCCCGGCAAGGAGGAGTTCAACGAGACGCTGCGCTATTTCCGTCGGCAGCTCGAACTGCGCGGCGTGACGCTCCACCTCAATACGCGCGCGACCGCCGAGCTGCTGCTGCAACACGAATTCGACGAAGTGGTGATCGCGACGGGCATCGTGCCGCGCACGCCGCCGATCGACGGTGTCGGGCACGCCAAGGCGCTCGGCTATCTCGACGTGCTGCGCGACGGCAAGGCGGTAGGACGCAGCGTTGCGATCGTCGGCGCCGGCGGGATCGGCTTCGACGTCGCGGAATATCTTGTGCATCGTGCGGGCGCCGGGCACGTCGACGCGGACCGCTTTTTCGCCGAGTGGGGTGTCGACCCGTCGTATGCGAACGCAGGCGGCTTGCGTCACGCGCACCCCGAGCCGGCAGCGCGGCAAATCCATCTGCTGCAGCGCAAGGCATCGAAAGTTGGCGACGGGCTCGGCAAGACCACCGGATGGATCCACCGCACGGCGCTGAAGGCGCGCGGGGTCGGGATGTCGTCGGCGGTGACCTACCGGCGTATCGACGACGAAGGATTCCACGTGACGATCGATGGCGTCGAGCAGACGCTGCCGGTGGACAACGTCGTGATCTGCGCGGGGCAGGAGCCGTTGCGCGAACTGGCGGAGCAACTGGAGGCCGCCGGGCGCAAGGTGCACGTGATCGGCGGCGCGTACGAAGCGGCCGAGCTCGACGCGAAGCGCGCGATTCACCAGGGCACGACGCTGGCCGCGACCCTTTGAGACCGATACGTTTCTTTTCCGCCCGACGATACAGGAGTTTTCGATGACGAACGCACCGCTGCATCTTCAACCCGCTGTCGCGCAATCGCTCGACACGTGGCACGCGATGGTCGAACGCAAGGATTTTGACGCACTGGAATCGATCGTCCATCCGGACGCCGTGTTCCGCTCACCGATGGCGTTCAAGCCGTACGGGCCGGCGCCCGCGTTATTGCTGGCGTTGCGCACGGTCATCACGATCCTCGAGGATTTCACCTATCACCGCCAGTTCGTCACCGACGACGGCGAGAGCGTGGTGCTGGAGTTCAGTGCGGCCATCGGCGACAAGGCGCTGAAGGGGATCGACATGATCCGCTTCGACGAAGAAGGGCGGATCGTCGAGTTCGAGGTCATGATCCGGCCGTTCAATGCGCTGCAGGCACTCGGTGCCGAAATGGGCGCGCGGCTCGCCCAGCAGTTGCCGTCGTTCAAGCTCGGCGGTTGAGCGGGGCGATTGCGGCGCAGTGGCCGCCGCGCGCTTAGCGCGCGAGTTGTGCCTGCGCGAGCCGCCCCAGGCAGCGGACGCCGTCCTCGATGTGTTCGTTCCACACGTGCCCCGCGCTCAGGCGCAGGCAATGGCGAAAGCGCCGGCTGGCCGAGAAGATGTCACCCGGCGCGAAGCAAATACCCTGTTCGAGCGCGGCATCGAACAGCGCGCGTGAATCGAATCGCTTCGGCAGTTCGAGCCAGAGCACGAAGCCGCCGGCCGGCCGGCTCACTTTCGTGCCAGGCGGAAAGCTGGCCTCGATCGTGCGCGTCATCCGCGCCAGGTTGTCCTCGAACACGCGCCGGACGCGGCGCAAATGCGCGTCGTATGCGCCGCTCCGCCAGGAAGTCGGCCAGCGCGAGCTGCAGCAACACGGGGCCCAGCATCGATGCGGCGACGAGGCCGGTCGGGCCGTAGCCGACGATCGCGTCGTCACAGTGTTCGATTCAGCGCGCGGTCGTACCGGGCAGGTTGCCGTCGAATGCGTCCTGCAGCAGCGCGCGCAGGCCGTCGCGTTCGATCGGGCGCGGGTTCCAGTACGGATTGGCGGCCGCGAGATCGGCGGCGCGATCGAGGTCGGCTTCCTGCATCCCGATCGCCTTCAGCGAGACCGGCGCGCCGTTGTCGAGCGCCAGGGCGTAAAGGCCGCGTGCGGCGTCGTTCGTGCCGATCGCGCGGGCGATCCGCTGCATTGCTTCCGGCGCGTGCGCGGCGTTGTACGCGAGCGCATGCGGCAGCACGACCGTGTGGGTCGGCGCGTGAGGCAGGTTGAAGCTGCCGCCGAGCGTGTGACAGAGCTTGTGGTGCAGCGCCATGCCGACGTTGCCGAGCACCATGCCGCACAGCCACGCGCCGTAGAGCGCGTCGCTGCGCGCGTCGAGATCGGCCGGGTCGCGCCGCACGCCGGGCAGGCCGCGCGCGAGTGCGCGAATGCCTTCTTCGGCCACGAGGCTCATCACCGGATTCGCGTTGTTCGCGTAGAGGCCTTCCGCCGCGTGCGCGATCGCATTGAGGCCGCTCGTCACCGACAGCCCGATGGGCAGCGTGACGGTGAGCGCGGGATCGTAGATCACCGTCTTCGGCAACACGCGAGCGTCGGAGCCCGTGCGCTTGACGCCGCCTTCGGTCAGGCCGTAGATCGGCGTCATCTCGCTGCCGGCGTACGTCGTCGGAATCGCGAGGATCGGCAGGCTGCTTTCGAGCGCGATCGCCTTGCCGAGGCCGATCGTCGAACCGCCGCCGATCGCGATCGCGCAGTCGGCATCGCGCGACCTGGCGAACGCCTGCGCGTCGCGGGCAATCTCGATCGGCACGTGCATCGTCGCGCGATCGTACAGCCCGGCCGCGCGCGCACCGAGCCGCTCGACGAGGCGTTGCGCGAGATCGCGCTGTTCCGGCGTGCAGAGCACGATCGCGCGTTGCGCGCCCAGTTCCAGCACTTCGCGTTCGAGATGCTCGAGGCTGCCTGCGCCGAAGATCACGCGGGCGGGGCGGGCCTGGTAGATGAAGTTCATGGCGTCGTTACTCCGTTGCGTAGTCGACCTGATGGCGCGAGATGCGCAGGCCCGTCAGTGCGTCGCGTACGCGTGCGTGTTCGGGATGCGTCGCGTATGCGTCGAGTGCTTCGCGCGATTCGAAATCGGCGACGAGAATCAGGTCGCACGCGTAGTCGGCCGCGCTGAAATCCGCGCCGACTTCGAGGTGCATCATGCCCGGAATCCGGCCGCGCAGGCTTTCGAAGGCGGTCTTGACGATGGTGCGTGCCACCGCGCGCTCGGGTTCGGTCGCGCCGGCGACGTTCCACATCACGACGTGGCGGATCATGCGGCGCGCTCCGCGGGATTGAGCACGAAGTCGTAATCGAGCGTGTAGAACGGCGTGTCCATGCGCGAGCCGTCCGGCGCGATGCCGGGCGCGTGCCGGATCCAGTCGGCGACGAGCGTCGACCGTACGCCGAACACCGCATCGGAGTCGAGATAGCGGTCGCCGTCGCGGAACACGTGCGTAATCAGCGTTTCGTAGCCGCGCGCCTCGATCATGAAGTGCAGGTGCGCGGGCCGCCACGGATGACGGCCGAGCGCGTCGAGCATCGCGCCGACGGGGCCGTCGTGCGGAATCGGATACGGCTCCGCGAGGATCGAGCGGAATGCGTAGCGGCCGTCGGTATCCGTGCGCAGCCGGCCGCGCGCGCGGTGCGTGACCGAGCCGTCGTCGGCCGGAAGCTGCACGTCGTAGTGCCCGTCCTCGTCGGCTTGCCAGACTTCCAGCGACGCGTGCGCGATCGGCAGGCCGTCGATGCCGCGCACGTGGCCCGACACGAAGCACGGCTCGCCGCAGGCGCCGTTCGCGATGTCGTCGAACATCCCGAAATCGCGGCTGCCTTCGACGTAGAACGGGCCGAACACGGTCGCCTCCGTGCAGCCGGCCGGCTTCGCGTGATTCTGCGCGGTGACGAGGGTCGACAGCCCGAGCACGTCGGACAGCAGGATGAACTCCTGGCGCTTGTCGTCGGTGATGTGGCCCACGGCCGTCAGGAAGCCGATCGCGGCTTGCCATTCGGCCTCGGTGAGCTTCGTCTCCCGTGCAAACGAGTGCAGGTGCTGGACGAGGCTGGTCATCACCGTGCGCAACCGCTCGTCGCGACAGCCGCCCAGCGACGCGATCACGGCCTGTGTGATGGTGTCTTCGTTGAGATTGCGCATAGGGGGTGTCTCCTGATGTCGTTGGATAGCGCGTTGACGTAACATTAATTCCTCCCGGGATCGTAAAAAAGAGGGTTTGGAGGAGTTTTGTTCTCCGCCAGGTGGAAGAATCGAACGCATGGACAAGTGGACGCAGATCGAATTTTTCGTGCAGGTCGCCGAGCTGGGCAGCCTGTCGAAGGCCGCCGAGCGGCTCGGGATGTCGAGCGCGGCGGCGAGCCGCTGCCTGAACGCGCTGGAGGAGCGGCTGGGGGCGCGGCTCGTCGAGCGCACCACGCGGCGCCTGTGGCTGACCGATGCCGGGCATGAATACCACCGGCGTTGTGTGGCAATCCTGATGGAACTGTCGGAGGCCGATGCGGCGGTCAACGAGGCGAGCGTCAACCCGGCCGGCACGCTGCGCGTGACCGCGTCGGTATCGTTCGCGTCGATCTATATCGCGCCCGCGTTGCCCGAGTTCCATCGGCGCTACCCGAACCTGAACGTGCAGATCGTCGCGGCGAACCGCTATCCGGATTTCATCGAGGCCGGCATCGACGTGGCGATCCGCACGCGCGAGCATGAAGCGGATTCGGGCATCACCGTGCGCAAGCTCGCCGAGACGCGGCGCGTGCTGGCCGCGTCGCCCGGGTATCTGGCGAAGCACGGCGCGCCGGCGACGCCCGATGCGCTGTGCGACCACCGGCTGCTGGTGTACAACCTCGCGAACGATCCGTACGTCCTGCATTTCCGCCACGGCGCGAAGAAGCAGTCGGTCACGATCAAGA
Source organism: Burkholderia sp. AU31652 (assembly GCF_002223155.1). NCBI lineage: Bacteria > Pseudomonadati > Pseudomonadota > Betaproteobacteria > Burkholderiales > Burkholderiaceae > Burkholderia > Burkholderia sp. AU31652. The sequence continues at coordinate 972,647 of NZ_NKFG01000003.1, forward strand.
GCGTGCTCGATGCTAACGAAGGGCAGGTGATCCGCGCGGCGGCGCTTGCCGGGCTCGGCATCCTGATCCAGCCGCTCTACATCATTCACGACGATATCGTCGCGGGGAAGCTGGTGCCGGTGCTCACCGACTGGCAACTGCCGGCGCTCACCGTCAACATCGCGTACCAGAGCCGCCGTCACCAGCCGGCGAAGATCCGCGTGTTCACCGAGTTCCTGATCGAGCGCTTCGAACGCCTCGGGCTCGCGCGCAAATGGAAGGAAGTCGGCCGTTGATCGCAGGACGGCGTCAAGGTCGCGTCGGACGGCTCGCGGGCAATCGGTCGCGATCGGCCCGCAGCTGCGTGTCATGTGGGGGCAGGCGTCGGGCGTGGTTGAAGTACCAGCACGAGTTCGCGGTGCGCAACCGGCCGCGGGGCGACAAGCTGTGGGTGCAGTTCAGTTTTCCGTTGTAGGCGCGGCGTACGGCCCCGGCCACGCACCCGGCCGGGACAACCTGACGAAATCCTGACGAATCAAGGTGATATATTGTATCATCTGAGGTTTGCGTCACCGACGGGCCGGGCTGCCGGGCACGGCCGCGTGCGACGCCACCCTCCGAAGATCGATACGACGTGACGAAAACCAGACACACCCCGGCGCGCGGGGAGCGGCACCACGCCGCGTCGCGCCGGAACGGCGACGCCTGGCGCGTTCGCGCGGCCCGCGGCTGCACGGCCCTGCTGGGCTGCGCGATGGCGAGCTCCGGCGCGTTGGCCGCCGAAGCGGCCGCACCCGCACCGGACGAACGGCATGCGCTGCCGGCGATCAACGTCAGCGCGCCATCCGCACCGGCCGACCCGCTGACGCAACCGCTCGAAACCGGCTCGCGGCTCGGGCTCGCGAGCCTCGACACGCCCGCGAGCGTCGAGACGGTCACGGCCGACACGATCGACGCGCGCGGCGATCGCACGGTGCTCGACGCGGTGACGCGCACCGCGGGGTTCTCCAGCGCGATGGCGCCCGGCACCGGCGGCACCGCATTGAGCGTGCGCGGCTTCAGCGGACAGGAATCGGTGATGACGCTGCTCGACGGCGTGCGGCTGATGCCGGCCGCCGGCACGATCACGTTCCCGTTCGATACGTGGTCGGTCGAGCGCATCGAGGTGCTGCGTGGCCCGGCGTCGGTGCTGTACGGCGAAGGGGCGATCGGCGGCGTCGTGAACGTGGTGCCGAAACGGCCGCAGCGCACGCGCGAGACGACGCTGCAGGTCGGGGTCGGCCTGGATGGTGCGAAGCGCGCCGCGTTCGATACGACGGGCGCGCTCGGCCCGAAGCTGTCGTATCGCTTCCATGCAAGCGATGCGCGCGCGAACGGTCTCGCCGAGCGGGCCGATACGCATACGACGGCCGTCGGCGGCGCGCTGAAGGTCGACGTGAGCCCGACGCTCACGCTGACGCTCGACTTCGACTATGGCCGCCAGATGCCGGCGGCCTACTATGGCGTGCCGGCGCCGAACGGCGTGCTCGATCCGTCGCTGCGCAAGCACAACTACAACGTCGCCGACGCGTCGATTTCCTATTACGACCAATGGACGCGCCTGTCGGCGACCTACCGGCCGACGGCCGGCGTGACGATCGACAACCAGCTCTACTACCTGACGTCGAATCGCCACTGGCGCAATGCCGAATCGTATGCGCTCGATGCCGCGACGGGGCGCGTCACGCGCGGCGACTATCTCGACATCGGCCACCACCAGCGGCAGATCGGCGATCGGCTGAGCGCACGCTTCGACGGCACGCTGTTCGGCCGCGCGAACCGCTTCGTCGTCGGCACGGAATTCAGCCAGATCACGTTCAGCGGCACCAACAATTCGCCGTACGGCGGCGAATCGATGGTGCCCGCGCACGGCTTCGACCCTGGCGTGTTCACGAGCCCCGACCCGACGGTGCCGCAGTTCAGCACGCGCGCGCGGCAGGCGGCGGTGTTCGCCGAGAACCGGCTCGAAGTGCTGCCGCGGCTCGCGTGGGTGAGCGGGCTGCGCTACGACCACATCGCGTTCAGCCGCGAGCAGGCAGCGACCGGCGCGGGCTTCGACAAGCGTTTCGCGAACGTCGGCTGGCGCACCGGCTTCGTGTTCGAGGTCGCGCCGACGCTCAGCGCATATGCGCAGTACACGACGGGCGCGGAGGGCCTCGGCTCGCTCGTGACGCTGTCCGCGTCGCAGGCGGGCTACCGGCTCGCGACCGGCGAGCAGTGGGAAGCCGGCGTCAAGCAGACGTTGCTCGACGGCCGCGCATACTGGACGTTCGCCGTGTACGACATCACGAAGCGCAACCTGCTCAGCACCGATCCGTTCAATCCCGCGCGGCGCCAGCAGGTCGGCCGGCAATCGTCGCGCGGCCTCGAGCTGACGGGCGGCGCGCGGCTGCCGCACGGCTGGACGGTCGATGCGAACGTCGCGCTGCTGCGCGCGCGCTATGACGCGTTCAACCAGAAGGTCGGCAGCGCGACGGTGTCGCACGCCGGCAATACGCCGGCCAACGTGCCGCGGCAGACGGCGAACCTGTGGCTCGGCTGGGCGTTTGCCGAGCGCTGGCAGGCGAACGCGGGCGTGCGCTACGTCGGCGCGACCTACGGCGACGACGCGAACCGCGTGCAGGTGCCGTCGTACACGGTGTTCGACGCGTCGCTGCGCTGGCAGCCGACGTCGCGCACCGAGCTGGCGCTGATCTTGCGCAACCTCGCGAACCGCACGTATGCGGTGACGACGTCGAACGCCGGCGAGCAATGGCTGCTCGGCCCGTCGCGCTCGGCGGAGCTCGTCGCGACGATGCGCTTCTGATGCGGCACGGCGCACCTCCCGTGATGCACATGCTCGACATCGAACGCGTGAGCTGGTCTCCCGGCGGCGCGATCACCGTGCTCGATTCGGTGACGCTGAGCGTGGCCGACGGCGAGTTCGTCGGGCTGGTCGGCCCGAACGGCAGCGGCAAGACGAGCCTGCTGCGCTGCGTGTTCCGTTATGCGCGGCCCGATGCCGGCCGTGTCGCGCTCGATGCGCAGGACGTGTGGCGCATGCGGCCGCGCGCGGTCGCGCAGCGCGTCGCGGTGCTGCAGCAGGAGACGCCGGACGATTTCGGGCTGACGGTCGACGAACTGGTCGGATTGGGGCGCACGCCGCACCAGCGGCCGTTCGATGCAGAGACGGCGGACGATCGCCGGATCGTCGAATCCGCGCTGCACGACGTCGGCCTCGTCGAGCGCCGTGCGCAGCGCTTCGCGTCGCTGTCGGGCGGCGAGAAGCAGCGCGCGCTGCTGGCCCGCGCACTCGCTCAGCAGCCCGAACTGCTGCTGCTCGACGAACCGACCAACCATCTCGACCTGCGCCATCAGCTCGAACTGCTCGCGCGCGTGCGGCGCCTCGGCATCGCGACGCTCGCCACGATTCACGACCTCAATCTCGCGGCCGCGTATTGCGACCGGCTCTACGTGCTCGCGCACGGCAGGGTCGTCGCGTCGGGCGTGCCGGCCGACGTGCTGACCGAAGCGCTGCTGCGCGACGTGTTCGGCGTCGCCGCGCTCGTCGATCGCCATCCCGTCACGGGCCGGCCACGCATCACGCCGCTTCATCCGGAATGATTGCCATGCCGTTTCCTGTCTTGTCCTCTGCTTTGTCGCCTGTATTTCGCCGGCTGGTTGCCGCGACCGTGCTCGGCTGCGCGGCCGCGCATGCGGGCGCCTATCCCGTCACCGTGCGCAGCTGCGATCGCGACGTGACGTTCGAGCGCGCGCCGACGCGTGCGGTGAGCAACGACGTGAACCTGACCGAGATGATGCTCGTGCTCGGCCTGAAGGACCGGCTCGTCGGCTACACCGGGATCGGCGGCTGGAAGACGGGCACCGCACGCGTGCGTGAAGCGCTGCGCGGCGTACCCGAACTGGCGAGCCAGTATCCGTCGCTCGAGGTGCTGGCGGCCGCGCGCGCCGACTTCTATCTCGCGGGCTGGAACTACGGGATGCATGTCGGCGGCCCGGTGACGCCCGCGACGCTCGCGCCGTTCGGCATCCGTGCGTACGAGCTGACCGAATCGTGTTCGCACGTGATGAAGCAGGCGGCCGCGTCGTTCGACGACGTGTTCCGCGACCTGAACAATCTCGGCCGGATCTTCGGCGTCGACGCGCGCGCCGCGCAGGTCGTCGCGTCGATGCGCACGCGTCTCGCGGCGGTGTCGCGCACGATCGGGCATCCGGAGCCGCTGCGCGTGTTCGTCTACGACAGCGGCACCGACAAGCCGATGACGGCCGGCGGGCTCGCGATGCCGACCGCGCTGCTGGCGGCGGCCGGCGCGCGCAACGTGATGGCCGACCTGCCGCGCAGCTGGACGCAGGTGAGCTGGGAAAGCGTGGTCGCGCGCGATCCGCAGGTGATCGTGATCGTCGACTATTCGGCCGTGACGGCTGCGCAGAAGCAGCAGTTCCTGCTGAGCCAGCCGTCGCTCGCACGGGTGGCCGCGATCCGCGACCGGCGCTTCATCGTGATTCCCTACGATGCGGCGACGCCGGGCCCCGAGAACGTCGCGGCCGTCGAGACGCTGGCGCGCGCGCTGTATCCGGCCGCGTTCGCCGGGCCGGCGCGATGAGCGTGCACGCGCGTGCAGCGCGGCCCGCCATGCGCGTGGTGCTGCCGGCGCTGGCGCTGCTGCTGATCGTGTCGATCGTCGCGTCGGCCGCGTTCGGGCCGGCGCCGATCGCGATGCCGGCGGCGGTGCGGATCGTCGCCACGCATATCGTGTCGGCGTTCGGCGAGGCCGGCGCAGTGGCGGCGGGGGCGGGCGACGACAGCATCGTCTGGCTGATCCGGATGCCGCGCGCACTGCTGGCCGCGATCGTCGGCGCGACGCTGGCGGCGGTCGGCGTCGCGCTGCAGGCCGCGACCGCGAACCGCCTGGCCGATCCGCACCTGCTCGGCGTGAGTGCGGGGGCGATGCTCGGCGCCGTCGCGGTCACCGTGATGGCCGGTGCGGCGTTCGGCCCGTTCACGCTGTCGGCTGCCGCGTTCGCGGGCGCGCTCGCGGCGACCGCCTGCGTCGTCGCGCTCGCTTACCGGCGCGGCCGGCTCGAATCGGACCGGCTGCTGCTCGCGGGGGTCTCGGTGTCGTTCATGATGGCCGCGTTCGGCAACCTGCTGCTGTATCTCGGCGACCAGCGCGCCGCGTCCTCCGTGCTGTTCTGGATGCTCGGCGGCGTCGGGCTGGCGCGCTGGGATCTGCTGCCGGTGCCGGCCGTCTGCGCGGCGCTCGCCGGCGGCGCGTTGTACGCGCGCCGGCGCGAACTGAATGCGCTGATGTCGGGCGATGTTGCTGCGGCTGCGCTCGGCGTGCCGAGTGCGCGGCTGCGGCGCGAGGTGTTCGTCGTCGCGTCGTTCGCGACGGGCGCGATGGTGGCGGTGAGCGGGGCGATCGGCTTCGTCGGGCTCGTGACGCCGCATCTGTGCCGTCGCGTCGTCGGCGCCGAGCATGGCAGGCTGCTGCCGGTGGCCGCGCTGACGGGCGCGATCCTGCTCGTCTGGGCCGATGTGGCCGCCCGCACGCTCGCGGCGCCGGAGGATCTGCCGATCGGGATCGTGACTGCGATGTTCGGCAGCCTGTTCTTCGTCGCGCTGCTGCGCCGCCGCTGAGCGGCGCGCAGGTCAGGCGACGGCGGCCGGGGCGCCGCCTGCCGCGCGCTTCATTGCCGCGGGAGGGCCATGCCGGTGCTGGCGCCGAACGCGTCGGCATGCGAGAGGGGCTCCGGCAAGTCGAACAGGTTGTCCGGCAGCGACAGCGCGGGCAGCGTGATCACGAAGCGTGCGCCGCCGAGCGGTGAATCCTCGAGCCGCACGTCACCGCCATGCACCTGCGCGACGCGCCGCACGATCGCGAGCCCGAGCCCGAAGCCGCCGGTCTGCCGGTCGCGGCTGGAGTCGAGCCGCTGGAACGGTTCGAACACGCGGGCGCGTTCGGCGGCCGGAATGCCGGGGCCATCGTCGTCGACGCTCAACACGAGCGCGCCGGACGCGTTGTGCTCGGCGGCGAGTAGCACCGTGCGCGAGGCGTAACGTGCGCCGTTGCGGATCAGGTTCAGCAATGCACGGGCGACCAGCTTCGGGTCGCATACGTGGGTCGCGGGCGCGTCGAGGGCCGACACGTCGAGCGTGATGCCGCGATCGACGATGTCGTTCGCGACGTTGCCGGCGACACTGTCGAGCAGCGCGTCGACGACGACTTCCATCGGCGCGAGCTGGCTTGCACCCTGTTCGAGCCGGCCGATCGTCAGCAGCTCGGTGACGAGCTCGTCGAGCTCGCGCACGTCGCGCCGCAGCGCGTCGCGGCGTTCGCGCATCCGGGCCGTTTCGTCAGGCTCGGCGAGCAGCGCGAGCCCGAATTCGAGCCGCGCGAGCGGCGTCTTCAGTTCGTGCGAGATGCCGTGCATCATTTCGCGCTGCTGCTTGATCGACGCCTCGATGCGCTCGGCCATGTCGTTGAACTGCTGCGACAGCTCGTAGATGTTCGACTTGCCGGACAGCTTCACGCGCGTCGACAGCGTACCGGCGCCGAATGCGCGGGCGGCTTCCTGCAGCCTGCGCAGGTCGCGCCAGTGATAGTGAATCCACAGCACCACCGCGAACAGCGTGCTGAGCGCGAGCAGCATGTACGCATAGATCCTGATGTCGAGGCTGAATGCCTCGATCGGCCGCGCATGCAGCACCGAACCATCCGCGAGCGGCATGTAGTAATCCTTCGCGTCGTAGCTGATCGCGATCAGGCCGGCGTCGAGATCGCGCAGCGGCTCGCCGCTCAATTGCGCGCGGGCGGTGGCCATCGGCATGAAGTCGAACCGTTCGTTGCCGTGCTTCGCGAGCTCGCGCAGCGCCACCTTGCGCTGCTCGCCCGGATGGCGTTCGAGGTAGTCGTTGAGCACGAACGCGTAGGTCGTCAACGCGTCGCGCTCCGCCTGCGCGCTGCGATCGTAGAAGATCCGGTCGAACGACAGCTGGATGAAGATGATCGACGCCGCGACGAACAGGATCACGACGAGGTACAGCCGAATCAATGGGCGGAGCATTTATTCGTCCCACGCGGAAGGGCTGAACAGGTAGCCGCGGCCCCAGATCGTCTTGATCTTGTGCGGCTCCGACGACGCATCCTCGAAGCGGCGGCGCAGCTTCGAGATGCCGGAATCGACCGAGCGATCGAGCCCGTCGAACTCGATCCCGCGCAGCTGCTTCAGGATGTCGTCGCGGCTCAGCACGGTGCCGGCCGCGCGCGCGAGGATCAGCAGCAGGTTGAATTCGGCGGTCTTCAGGTCGACCGGCTCGCCGCGCCACGTGACGGTGCGGTTTGGCGGCGAGATCGCCAGTTCGCCGAACACGAGCGCTTCGGGCGCGGCCACCGGCGCTTCCGCGACGGCCGGCTGCGCGCGGCGCAGCAGCGCGCGGGCGCGGGCGACCAGCACGCGTGGTTCGATCGGCTTCGTCACGTAGTCGTCGGCGCCCGTCTCGAGGCCCGCGACCTGGTCGTAGACGTCCAGGCGCGCAGTCAGGATCAGCACGGGGACGTTGGTGAACGCGCGGATGCGCCGGCAGACTTCCATGCCGTCGAGGTTCGGCAGCATCAGGTCGAGTATCACGAGGGCCGGCTGGTGCTCGCGCACCGCGGCGACGGCGAGGTCGCCGCGTCGCACGATCGTCACCGCGAATTCATAACCGTCGAGGTATTCGCGGACGAGCTGCGCCAGGCGGTCGTCGTCTTCGATCAGCAGTACACGGTATTTGAGTGGGTCTTCGTTCATGGTCTCCTCGAGGCGCACGCGCCAACGCACGCCCGGGCAAGCCGGTGCGTGGCGCGGCACGCGAATTCTATCCGGCGCATCGAAGGCCGGGGGAGCGGGGCGACAATCTCGAACAATCGAACACAATTGAGCACAGATTCTCCGAATATTCAGGACAGTCGCGGCGCAGGGCGGCACCTAGACTGCGGGCTCCGTCACTTTTATCTCAATATTGTGCGCCCACTACTCCGCCGCTACCGCTATTGCATGCCGCTCGCCGGCCTGACCCTTGCCGCCGCCGCCCACGCGGAAAACCAGTATTCGTTGTCGCTGGGTGGCGGTATCGCGCCGCGCTACCCGGGCAGCAACCAGTCTCGCGGCGTCGTCGCGCCGGGGTTTTCCGCGAAGTTCGGCAATGGCTTCTTCATCGACAGTACCCAGGGCGCCGGTTACCGGCTGGACCTGCCGCACGGCGCGTTCGTGTCGGCGGCGGTGAGCTATGACCCGGGTCGAGCCGACGAGAACCGCCTCGACTTGCCGGGCTCCGACTACCTGAAGGGCATGGGCCGGGTTCCGGGCTCGGTGCTGGTCGGCGTGCGCGCGGGCGTGACGCTGTTCAACGCGGCGGAACTGAGCGTCACGATCGACTCACCCGTGACGCATACGTCGCGCGGCGTGTCGGGGCACATGGATCTCGCGGTGCCGGTGTTCAAGACCGCGCAGCACGAGATCATCGTGACGGGCACCGTGCATGCGGGCTCGGGGCGCTACACGCAGACGTTCTACGGCGTGACCGATGCGCAGTCGATGACGAGCCGGTTCCGGCCGTATTCGACGCGCGGCGGGATCGACAGCGCGTCGATGGCGCTCGCGTGGAACTGGACGCTGTCGCAGCACTGGTCGGTGCTCGCGACCGGCGGCGTGACGCGATTGCTCGGCCGCTACGGCGACAGCCCGATCGTCCAGTCGCGCAGCAACTACTACGCCATCGCGGGCGCGACCTACAAGTTCTGAGCGAATCGTCGCGGCACGCATCGTGTGGCGCGATCGGCCTGCACGTGCCGTCACGCCGCGCGGCGTGCGGTAACATGCAGGCGGCTTCGGCGGCAGGCCGAACCCGCGGCTGGGGACACGCGGAATCGGCGTGGCCCGGGCGCGCGGACCGAACATGCATGCAACGCCCGGTCGGCGGGAACGCCGCACAGGTTCCACCGGGCGCAACAGGGAGAATCCGATGAAGAAGACGATCGCGATGATGATGGCGCTGGTTGCGGGCGCAACGTTTGCGGGATGCACGGACATGAAAACGAAGAATGCGACCGCGGGCGGCATGGTGATGAATGGCGAGCCTGCACGCACGTCGCAGGCCTGCAAGGCGGACGCGGGGCCGGACGACGCGCTGGTCGGCAAGACCGAGGCCGATGCGGCGGCGCAACTGGACGGCTGCCTGTGGCGCGTGCTCGAGCGCGACGGCAAGTCGTTGCCGGGCACGATGGATTACCGGCAGGAACGCCGCAATCTCGGCATTCGCGACGGCAAGGTGATCTGGGTGCGGCGCGGGTGAGCGGTATGGCCGGCGGCGGCGTGTGTGCGGGTATGCGCGTGAATGTGGTCGGCATGCGTGCGGTGTCCGGGATTGCCGCGTTTGCGAGGCTGTCGACGCAGACCAGGGCAGGGGCCCGCGCGCTGACACTGGCGGTGCTGGGCGTGCTCGGCATGCTGGCCGGATGCGAACGACATGACGGCGCAGCATCGTCGGCGCGTCGCACCGTTTGCGTCACCGGCTATAACGAGTACACCCGCAAGCTTCACGAGTTCTGGCTCGACGGCGAACACAAGTCCGGATGCTTCGGCAATCCGTCCGCGCGGGAAGTCGGTGAAGCCTTCGGCGGGGGTGGCGGGTTCGCTTGCGGCTGCAAGGTCGCGCCGGGGCAAACAGTGAAGCTCGCGTGGGTGTTCGCGCAACCGCTGGACGAGATCGAGCGTGGCGTCGCGGCGGAACACAAGACGATCGACGTGACGATTCCGCAGCCGGAATCGTCGACGTCGCGCTATTTGCGCGTGTATTTCAGGAAGAACGGCACGGCCGAACTGCAATGGGTGGACGACATGAACGCGCCCAAGCTGCCGCCGACCGTGGCGCAATGATCGCCGCGCGACGCGCGCGATCGGCGGTGCGCTACTTCGAGATGTACCACAGCGCATCCGCGCTGGCGCGCGACGGCTGAGCGGCTGCAGCGGGCACCTGGGCCGGCGCGGGCGGCGGCGTGTTCGACGTGATCGCGGTCGGCAGCGTGGCCGGCATGTTCGCGGTCGACGGCGAGGCCGCCGCGGTTCCCGACGTCGAAGGCGTATTCACGTACCACAGCGCATCGGCCGACGCCGTGCGCTTTGCCGCGGTCGCTGCCGCCGCCGGATTGGCTGCCGTATTCGTCGCCGTATTCGCCGACTTTTTCGACCCGGCGGCCGCAGCCGCGCCCCCCGTCCCGGCCTGCGCCGTCATCCCGGCGCCATTGCCCGCGCTACGCTGCGCGCGTGCCTCGAACGGCCCGAGCTGGAAGATCAACGTTTGCGCGGGACGTGTCAGGACGGCATACGGAAACTGCAGCTCCCACGACATCAGCACGCGCCCGGACGACGTCTCGGTGAAGATCGCCGGCACGTGCTTCATGTCGCTGAACTGCACGTAGATCCGCGCGCCGTCGTCGAACACCTGGGTCGGCTTCGCCTGGTCCGCCCCCGTGACCGTCCATCCGAAGTTGTATGAGCCGGCCGGGCCGGCGGGGCCGCCCTGCGGCGGCGGAGGCGGCGGAGCCGACGAAATGGTGCGCGGACGCGTGACCTGCTGCGGGGCGGACACGCTCAGGCTCGCGAACGGGTTGTACGCCTGGGCCTGTTGCGGCGGCGTAAAGGACGGTGGAAGGATGGGCATGGGAGTATCCGGCGAATCCGGCATGGTCCGGATTGCATCATAGACCTTGCGCGCATACGCGAGGCGCTTGTCGGGCGAGGCGGAGTTGTACGCGCCGATCGCGTTCCAGTTGGCGCCGAGTTGGCGAATGTTCTGCGACAGGATCCACGCGCCGACGTACGCGTTCGTGCAGGCATCGAACAGGCTCTCCCGCGTGATGCCTTCGCGCGCGAGCGTCGGCAGCCAGGTGCTGTTGATCTGCATCAGGCCGATGTCGACCGTGCCGTTCGTGTTGGTGTTGACGGCGCTCGGATTCATGCCCGACTCGACCTGCGCGATGCCGCGCATCAGGCTGACGCTCACGTGCTGGAACGCGGCCGCGTCGTCGAGGCAATCGGCCCGCGCGACACCGGCGAGCGCGCACGACAGCGCAATCGTCGCGGCGATTTTCAGCGTATCTCGGCTGATCGAACGGGTTGTCTGACGCGGCATGGCAGGATGGGGCGGAAACCGGCCGCCCGGTGCAAGGAAATTACGCAGACGCGAAGTGTGCCATAGCGCGCACGCAAATGGCTCACGTCAAACTTTCCTTTGCATTTGCCCATGCGTTCGCCACGCATTTTTATCGCGTCGGATCACGCGGTTCGGCGAAGCATTATCGGTAAAAATGGCCGGATTTTCGCGCGAATACCAGCGTAATGGCGGGGCCGGAATACTGACGCGTCGCGTCATTTACTCGCGGAAATCGGTGCTGAATCAAACCGGATGGAAATCGCGCTGAAGTCGATATCCGGGATGAAAAGGGAAGGGCGATTCAAAAGCAACGGCGGCCGAAGCCGCCGTATCGGTGAAAGCGCACCCGACCGGCCGCGCGGCGCGCAGCCGGCCGTCTCGCATCAGAAGCGGTGCCGCAGGCCGAGGTTGACCATCGTCTGCGAGCTCGTGCCCGCATAGCCGTACGAACCGATCGACGCCTGCGCGGCCATCGAGCCGCCCTGGCCGTCGCCGGTCTGGCCGCTGGCGTGCTGGTACGCGGCGGTCAGGTAGACGTCGGTGCGCTTCGACAGGGTGTAGTCCGCGCCGGCCGATACCTGGTGATAGGTGGCCGACGTGTCGCCGCCCGAGCGCGTATAGCTGTAGCCGACGCCGACCAGCAGCGCATTGGTCGCCTGGTAGTTCACGAAGCCTTGCCCGGTGTTGTAGTGCTCGTTCGAGCCGAACACCGAGCTGCCATCGCGGCGGTACTGCGCGTTGCTGTAGCCGAGGCCGACCGTGAACGGGCCGGCGACGTACTGGCCCGCGATGCGCGCGATGCCGATCGAATGCGCGCTCGCATAGCCGCTGTTGACCGGGCCGTCGAACGTGCCGTCCGACGAGCTGGTCCAGCCGGTGCGCTGCGTGTTCGACGCGGGGCTGTTGGTCGTGTGGAAGTAGCCGCCCGCGACGCTGAACGGCCCGTTGCTGTACGACACGGCGGCCGAATACGAATTCGCGGCGCCGGTGCTGCCGGCGATGCCGCCGAACGAGTACATCGCCGAGAACTGCAGGCCCGAATAGACGGCCGACGTGTACTTCACCGCGTTGTCGACGCGGAAGCTGTTGTCGTAGTTGTCGACGTCGCCCGCCGTTGCGAACACGCTGCCGAGATAGTTGTCGGCGGTGATGCCTTGCACGAGATCGACGAGCGGATCGTACTGGCGGCCGAACGTGAGCGTGCCGTAGCGGTCGCTCGTCAGGCCGACGAACGCCTGCCTGCCGAACAGGCGGCCGCCCTGGCCCATCCGGCCGTTGCTCGGGTCGAAGCCGTTCTCGAGCTGGAACAGCGCCTTGAGCCCGCCGCCGAGATCCTCGGTGCCTTTCACGCCCCAGCGGCTGCCGGCCAGGTTGCCCGCGCTGCTGTTGCCGAGCATCCACGCGTTGTCCTTGCCCTGCGCATGATTCACGTAGGTGATCGACGTGTCGATCACGCCATACAGCGTGACGCTCGACTGCGCCTGCGCGACGGGTATCGCCGCGAATGACGCGACGGAAATCAGCGAGAGGGTCGTGCGTTTCATTGTCATCTCCTTGCGCATTGGCTTGTGTGCGTGATCCGGAATGGCAGGAGACTACCGAGCCCGATTAAAACGGCAAAAATGAAATTCTCTTTTGTGGCCTGACGCAGACAGGGATGTCCTCCGATTGCCGCGATCGAGGGATTTGAATTGTTGAAAATTGCGTATCAATCGATTGGCATTTCGCGATTTGGCCATTGCGGCTTGCATATCTCGCGATAATTTCGGGCAATTCGCGGAGGAATCGGGATGGCCGGGATATTGTTATCGATCCGTCAAATAATTATTGAATGAATCGAATTGGCCCGGGTGTAATGAATGTGTTAATTACGCGGCGCGTGCGGCCGGCGACGGCCTCATGGTTGGGTGGCCGATTCCTCATCATGGGTGCCGCGCATGTGGAACGTCGTGCGTGTGTCACGCCGGCGTGACCGACAGCACCGCGCCGCCCGCCCCAGCGCAGCCATCACCCCCGCGCACCGAAACGCCGGTCGCCGATCTGGTTTTGTATATAATAATCATTCTCATTTACAAAATCGTTGACGCCTGCGCCTCCCGGAACCCGGCCATGTCTGCTGACAAGCTGTCTCTCCATCGAGAAATCGACGCCCTCTACACCGGCCATCACGCGTGGCTGCGCGGCTGGTTGAGCCGGAAGCTCGGTTGCGCGCACCGCGCGGCCGATCTCGCGCACGACACGTTCATGCGCCTGCTTGCGCGCGACGAGCCGATCGGCGCCGACGAGCCGCGCGCGTTCCTGACGACGGTCGCGCAGCGCGTGCTGAGCAATCACTGGCGGCGCGAGCAGATCGAGCGCGCGTATCTCGATGCGCTCGCACTGCGCCCCGAAGCGCATGCGCCGTCGCCGGAGGAGCGGGCCGTCGTGCTCGAGACGCTGCTCGAAATCGACCAGCTGCTCGACGGCCTGCCGCTCGCCGCGAAGCGGGCGTTCCTGCTCGCGCAGCTCGACGGGCTCACGCAGGCCGAGATCGCGCGCGAACTCGGCGTGTCGCTGGCGACGGTGAAGCGCTATCTCGTGAAGGCCGGCACGCAGTGCTTCTTCGCGATGGCGGCCTGACCGATGGCCGCCCCGGGAGCGCCGGTGGTGCCGCCGCAAGTGGCGCGGCGCGCGGTGGAATGGTGGGTCGACCGGCAGGCCGGCCGCACCGACGAAGCGTTCGATGCCGCGCTCGCGCGCTGGCGCGCCGAGGATCCGGCGCACGACGTGGCATGGCGTCATATCGAAGCGATGCAGCGCCGGTTCGGCGGGCTGGCGGCCGGGCTCGACCCGCAGGCCGCGCAGGCGGCGCTGCTGCCGCCGCGGGCGGGCCGCCGCCGCGCGGCCGTGAAGGCGCTGGCCGTGCTGCTGTGCGCGGGCGGTGCCGCATGGATGGCCGAACCCGCGCGGCGCGCGGCGATCTGGCCGGCGGACCTGCGCACGGCGGTCGGCGAGCGGCGCACGGTGACGCTCGCGGATCGCACGGTCGTCGTCCTCGATACCGACACGGCGCTCGACGTGCGCTTCGACGATACGGCGCGCGGCCTGCGCCTCTTGCGCGGCACGATCATGGTGACGAGCGGCCGCGACGAACGCGTGCCCGCGCGGCCGCTGGTCGTCGCGACGGCACAGGGCGAACTGCGGCCGCTCGGCACGCGCTTCGCGGTGCGGCAGCGCGACGGCGCGACCCGCATCGAGGTGTTCGCCGGTGCCGTGCGCGTGCAGCCCGACGATGCGATGGCCGACGCGCGCGTGATCGCAGCCGGAGAGGGCGCGGATTTCACGCGCGACACGATCGGTGCGCCGTCGCCGCTCGATGCGTATGCGTCCGCGTGGACGGGCGGCATGCTCGTCGCGTCGCGCATGCGGCTGGCCGACCTCGTCGCCGAGCTCGATCGTTACCGCCGCGGCAGCCTGCGCTGCGACGCGGCCGTGGCCGACCTGCGCGTGTCGGGCACCTATCCGCTCGACGATCCCGCGCGCGTGCTCGATACATTGAAGGCGACGCTGCCGATCGACGTTCACTACCTGACGCGCTACTGGGCGACGGTCGTGCCGGCCCGTTCGTGAGCGTTTCAAAAAATATTTCCGCTGACCTGAGCTGTTTCTCGATGTTCGCGTGACAGGGGTAGTGAAAGCAGCACTGGCCCATCGTCCACCGACCTCCCGATCATGGTTTCCATCCGTCTCACGTATCGGCGCCGTCCGGCGCCTGCCCGACATCTGCCGCGCGCGTCGCGCCCGGCCGCATCCGCCGCATCGGCCGCGCCGGGTCGCCTCGCGCGCCGGCTGGCCGGCGCCGTCCTGGTGTCGGCGCTGCTGCCGCTGCCCGCGCTGGCCGACACCGACACCGATGCGGCGCCGGCCGTGCAGCGCGCGGCGCGCCGTGCGTTCGACATTCCGGCCGGGCCGCTCGAAGCGGCGCTGAACCGGTTCGGCCGCGACGCGGGCATCCTGCTCGCGTTTCCGGCGGAACTGACCGCCGGCCTGACGAGCGGCGGCGTGCAGGGGCGCTTCGACGTCGACGGCGCGCTCGACCGCCTGCTCGCGGGCACCGGGCTCGTCGCGTTGCGGCAATCGGGCGGCGGTTACACGCTCAAGCGCGCGGACGGTTCGGTCGCACGGCCCGCGGCGGCCGGCGTCGCGGCGGGCGCCGAGTTGCCCGCGATCAATGTGCGCACCCGCGCGCTGCGCGCCGAAAGCTATCGCGCGCCGAAGGAAGCGGGCGTGCTGCGTTCCGAGATCCCGCTGCTCGACACCGCGCAGGCCGTCAACATCGTGCCCGCGCAGGTGCTGCGCGACCAGCGGCCGCGCAACCTGGACGATGCGCTCGGCAACGTCAGCGGCATCACGCAGGGCAACACGCTCGCAGGCACGCAGGACACGATCATGAAGCGCGGCTTCGGCGGCAACCGCGACGGATCGGTCATGCAGAACGGGATGCCGCTCGTGCAGGGGCGCGCGTTCAACGCGGCGGTCGACAGCGTCGAGGTGCTGAAGGGGCCGACGTCGCTGCTGTACGGGCTGATGGACCCGGGCGGCGTGGTCAACGTCGTCACCAAGCAGCCGCAGCTCAAGCGCTACAACGCGATCTCGC
This sequence comes from Burkholderia sp. AU31652, assembly GCF_002223155.1. Classification (NCBI taxonomy): domain Bacteria; kingdom Pseudomonadati; phylum Pseudomonadota; class Betaproteobacteria; order Burkholderiales; family Burkholderiaceae; genus Burkholderia; species Burkholderia sp. AU31652. The sequence goes on from NZ_NKFG01000003.1 coordinate 988,498, forward strand.
TCGGCGCGTCGACGTTCGGGCACGGCAAGAACGGCGGCAGCGCGACCTTCGATTCGACCGGGCCGGTCGGCGATTCGCGGCTCGCGTACCGGCTGATCGTCGACCAGTCGAACGAGCAGTACTGGCGCAACTTCGGCGAATACCGGCAGACCTTCGTCGCGCCGTCGCTCGCGTGGTACGGCCGCGATACGCAGGTCGCGGTGTCCTACCAGTACCGGAAATTCCATTCGCCGTTCGATCGCGGCACCGCGCTCGACCCGCGCACCAACGCGCCGCTCGACATTCCCGCGCGGCGGCGCATCGACGAGCCGTTCAACAACATGGACGGCGAATCGCACCTCGCGCAGGTGAGCGTCGATCACCAGTTCAACGCGGACTGGAGCGCGCATTTCGGCTACAGCTACAACCGCGAGACCTACGACGCGAACCAGTTGCGCACGACCGGTGTCGATCCGGTGAAGGGCACGATGACGCGCAGCAACGACGCGACGCACGGCTCGCTCAGCACCGACAGCTACGGGATCGGCTACGTGAACGGCAAGCTGATGCTGGGCGGGATGCGGCACGACGTGCAGGTCGGCTTCGATACCGAATACCGCCGCATCTACCGCAAGGACATGCTGCGGCAGGCCGTGAAGACGCCGTTCAGCTATCTCAACCCCGTCTATGGGCTGCTGCCGCCGTCGAGCACGGTGTCCGCGAGCGACAGCGACCAGACCGACACGCTGCACGATGCGTCGGCGTTCGTGCAGGACACGATCCACCTGACCGACAAGTGGATCGTGTCCGGCGGGTTGCGCTACATCACGTACAACCAGGTCGCGGGGCGCGGGCGGCCGTTCGTCGCGAACACCGATCTCAGCGGCTCGAAGTGGCTGCCGCGCGCGGGTGTCGTCTACAAGTGGACCGACACGTTCTCGCTGTACGGCAGCTATTCGCAATCGCTGAAGCCGTCGTCGTCGATCGCGCCGATGACGGGCTACATCATCGACGGTGCGACGCCGCCCGAGGAAGCGACCGCGTGGGAAGTGGGCGGCAAGCTCGACCTGCCGGGCGGCATGACGGGCACGCTCGCGCTCTTCAACATCGACAAGAAGAACGTGCTCGTGTCGCAGTACAACGACGCAACCAAGCTGACCGACTGGCGCACGTCGGGCAAGGCGCGCTCGCGCGGGATCGAGCTCGACGTGTCGGGCAAGATCGGCGAGCGCGTGAACGTGATCGCGAGCTACGCGTACATCGACGCGAAGACGACCGAGGATCCGCTGTACGCGGGCAACCAGCTGTGGAACGTCGCGCGTCACACCGCGTCGCTCGCGGCCGTCTACGACTTCGGCACGGTGGCCGGCGGCGACGACCTGCGCATCGGCGCGGACATGCGCTACGTCGGCGCGCGGCCCGGCGATTCGGCGAACAGCTTCACGCTGCCGTCGTACGTGCTCGCCGACGCATTCGCCACGTACGACACGCGGATCGGCAAGCAGAAGCTGTCGTTCCAGCTCAACGTGAAGAACCTCTTCAATCGCACGTACTACCCGTCGAGCGCGAACCGTTACTTCGTCGCGATCGGCGATGCGCGACAGGTGTCGCTGCTCACCACGCTGCAATTCTGACCATGCAATCGCCGCGCGGCCGTCACGGCGGCGCGCGGCTTCGGAGAAGATCCAGATGAACCGGAACATGAAGACCGGCGCCGTGCGCGCCGTGGCCGCGAGCGCTCGGCGCCGCGCAATGCGCGCGATCGCGGGCTCGGTGCTCGCGATCGGCGCGGGCCTCGGCCTCGGCGCAGGTGCCGCTACGCCTGCATTGGCGGCCGATGCACCACAGGCCGTGACGCGCGTCGCGATGCTCGTGCAGCTGCGCGGGCCGAACCTGAAGGTCGACGAACGCATCGTCCAGCATCTCGGCGAGCGCGGCTACGCGGTGCGCCTGATCGACGAGTCGTCGACGCCCGATGCGGCGCGCGATGCCGACCTGGTCGTGATTTCGTCGACGGTGTCGTCGAAGAACGTGCGACCCGGCTGGCGCACGCTCGACAAGCCGCTCGTGACCTGGGAAAACGACCTGCTCGACGATCTCGCGATGACGGGCAAGCGCCACGACGTCGACTTCGGCGAAACGGGCAAGGAGCGCTACCTGTGGCTCGTCAATGCACCGCACCCGATCGCGGCCGGGCTGCCGGCCGGCGCGACGAACGTGTACGGCAAGCAGGCGCCGATGAGCTGGGGCAAGCCGGGGCTCGGCGCGATCACGATCGCGACCGTGTATGGCCAGCCCGACAAGGCCGCGATCTTCGCGTACGAGAAGGGTGCGACGATGGACTACGAAGCGCTCGCGCCCGCGCGTCGCGTGATGTTCTTCCTCGACAACGACACGTTCGTGAACCTGTCGCCGGCCGGTGTCGCGCTGTTCGACGCGGCCGTCGACTGGGCGGCCGGGCGGCGCTGATCGGCAACGCCGGCGCTAGGCCGGCTGCCGTGCCGCCGCTTCGATCAGTTGCGCGAGCTTCTGCGCCGGCTCCGACATCGTGCGCCGCGCGCGATGCACGAGCCCGATGTCGCGGTGGAACGTGTGATGCCCGAGGTCGATCGCGCGTACGCCGGCCGGCCAGCGGCGATACACGGCGGTCTGCGGGACGATTGCGACGCCGACGCCGTTCTCGACCAGCTTGACGATCGCGTCGAGCTCGTCGAGCTCACACGTGTCACGCACCGCGATATGCATCTTCCTCAGGAAGCGGTCGACCTGTCGGCCGCCGAACGACGCGCGGTCGTAGCGCACGAACGGCTCGCGCGCGAGCAGCTCGGCCCAGTCCTTGCCCTTCACGCTGCGCGGCACGATCAGCCGGAACGGTTCCTGCACGAGGGTCGTCCAGTGCAGGTCGCTCTGCAGCGAAAACGGCGGCCGGATGATCGCGGCCATGTCGATTTCACCGGCGTCCACCCGGTTGACCAGCTCGATCGACAGCCCCGGGATCACGCGCGTCCGGCACGCGGGATCGCGGCGATGGAAATCGGCGAGCGCGGCCGGCAACAGCGCGCTCTGCACCGACGCGATCGCGCCGATCGTCACGCGCACGGCGGCCGGCGAGCCGGGCGACGTCGAGCTCAGGTTCTCGTACAGACCGATCAGCGCCTGCGCCTGGTCGAGCACGTGATGACCCATCTCGTTGAGCCGCGCCGAGCGGCCTTGCCGGTCGAACAGCGCGAAGCCGAGTTCCGCTTCGAGCCGCTGCATCTGCGCGCTCACGGCCGCCTGCGTGAGCCCGATACGGTTGCCGGCCGCGGCGAACGTGCCTTCCCGGGCGACGGCGACGAGGGTTTTCAGTTCGCGGATCATTCATCAATTTCGTTTGTGAATGACGCAACTATATATTGATTTAATTTCTGCTTGACCTTGACTACCATGGTGCCGTCCTCGCGCCACGCGAGCGTTCCATCACGAGGCCACCATGAGTCTTTCCCCGTTTCACCTGGCGATTCCCGTCTACGACCTGCCGGCCGCGCGCGATTTCTACGGCCGTGTGTTCGGGCTGGCAGAGGGGCGCTCGAGCGCGCAGTGGGTCGACTTCGACTTCTACGGGCACCAGCTCGTGATTCACGAGCATCCGAAGACCGCGTCGCAGGAAGGCGCGCATACGAACGCGGTGGACGGTCACGACGTGCCGGTGCCGCATTTCGGGATCGTGCTCGACTGGCCGAGCTGGGAAGCGCTGGCCGAGCGGCTGAAGTCGTTCGGCGTGACCTTCGTGATCGAGCCGTATGTGCGGTTCCAGGGGCAGGTCGGCGAACAGGCGACGATGTTCCTGTTCGATCCGTGCGGCAACGCGCTCGAGTTCAAGGCGTTCCGCGATATCGGCCAGTTGTTCGCGAAGTGACCGGCGGCGCGGTCAGCGCCGATTGACATTGGGTGCGAGAATGCGGCCTCCGGCCCGGTTGCGCGCCTGCGCACCGGCCGGCGCCGCGCCGCACGGCATCCGTCCGTGCGAGCCGTTCTCCAAGGAACCCGTATGGACAGTCACATCGCTCCGGTGGAGCTGAAGAAGGCCTACCGTCTCCTCAACCACGGCCCGACCGTGCTCGTGTCGGCCCGCCACGATGGCGTCGACAACGTGATGGCTGCCGCCTGGGCGTGCGCGCTGGATTTCCTGCCGCCGAAGCTGACGGTCGTGCTCGACAAGACCGCGAAGACGCGCGAGCTCGTCGAGCGCAGCGGTACGTTCGTGATCCAGGTGCCGACGGCCGCGCAGCTGCGGCTCACGCATGCGGTCGGCAGCCACAGTCTCGCGGAGCGCCCCGACAAGCTGCGCGAAGCGGGTGTCACGCTGTTCGACGTCGAAGGCCACGACCTGCCGTTCGTCGCCGGCTGTTCCGGCTGGCTCGCGTGCAGGCTGGTTCCGGAGCCGCACAACCAGCAGACCTACGACCTGTTCATCGGCGAGGTGGTCGCGGCGTGGTCCGACACGCGCGTGTTCCGCGACGGCCACTGGTATTTCGAATCGGCCGATCCGGCGCTGCGCAGCCTGCACTACATCGCGGGCGGCAATTTCTATGCGATCGGCGAATCGCTGCACGTCGATCCGGACGCGAAGTAAGCACCGATCCGGGCGCGCGGTTCACGCGCGCTTGTTCAATTCCGTCAGCATGGCTTCGGCGAACGCCTGCGCGACGCGCGGCAGCGTGCGGCCGCGCTTCGTGACGAGCGCGATCGGCCGCACGAACGCGGGGTCGTCGATCGGCTTCGCGACCAGCTCGGGCTCGGCGCGCACCTCGCGCGCGGTTGCCGGCAGGATCGTCACGCCGAGCCCGCCGCGCACCATCGCGACGGCCGTCATCATGTAGGTCGGCTCGCACGCAATGGCGGGCGTGCAGCCGGCCGCGTCCAGCGCGGCATCGACGACGCTGCGCACGCTCGTACCCCGTGCGGTGAGCACGAGCGGCACGGCTGCGACGTCCGCAGTGGTCAAGCGGCGCTTGCGCGCGAGCGGATGATCCTTCGGGCACACGGCGACGAGCTGGTCGGCGCCCGCATACAGCACCTCCAGCGACGCATCGAAGGTGTCGCCACCCGTCAAGCCGAGATCGGCTTCCTCGTTGCGCACGAGCGCCGTGACGAGGCTCGCGACGCCGTCGCGGATCTCGAAGCCCGCAAGCGGCACCTCGCGCCGGAACGACTGGATCAGCTCGGGCAGCACGCTGGACGCGAAGGTCGGCAGGCACGCGAGCCGCACCGTGCCGCTCGTGCCTTCGCCGAGCGCACGCGCGTCGCGCAGCACGCGCTCCATGTCGTCGAGCGAGTGTTGCAGCAGCGGCAGCAGCTCGCGCCCGGTCTGCGTGAGCGCGACGCTGCGGCTGTTGCGGTCAAACAGGCGCGCGCCGACGATCTCCTCGAGCCGGCGGATCTGCACGGTCAGCGCCGGCTGCGACAGATGCAGGCGTGCGGCCGCACGCGTGAAGTTGCCGGCCTGCGCGACGGTGACGAACGCGCGAATGTCGCGAAGATTCAGATCCATAACGGTTCGTGATTGCTGCGATCAAATCATTTCAATTGTGCTATCGCTGCGCCGACCTTACGCTCGTCTCCAACAAAAGACAAGGTAGGAGACACGGATGCTGCCGTTACTCGGGCTGGGCACGATCGTCGTGCTGCTGGCCGCGATTCTGTCGAAGCGGATGTCGCCGCTCGTCGCGCTGATCATCGTGCCGATCGCCGCGTCGCTGATCGGCGGCTTCGGGCTGCACACCAGCAAGTTCGTCATCGACGGGCTGAAGGGGCTCGCGCCCGTCGTCGGGATGTTCGTGTTCGCGATCCTCTATTTCGGGACGATCACCGACGCCGGCACGCTCGACCCGATCATCGACCGCATCCTGCGCGCGGTCGGCACGCGGCCCACGCGTATCGTGATGGGGACGACGCTGCTCGCGCTGCTGATTCACCTCGACGGCTCGGGCGCCGTCTGCTTCCTCGTGACGATTCCGGCCGTGCTGCCGCTGTACGACCGGCTGAAGATGGACCGGCGCGTGCTGGCCGCCGCGGTGTCGATGGCCGCGGGCATCAACTTCCTGCCGTGGACGGGGCCGATGATCCGCGCGTCGGCGTCGCTGCACCTGCCGGTCTCGGCGCTGTTCAATCCGCTGATCCCGGTGCAGGCGATCGGGCTCGTGTTCGTGTTCGGCGTCGCGTACTGGCTCGGGCGGCGCGAGGAGAAGCGGCTCGGCCTGTCGCGCGACGATGCGTCGATCCCGCTGCCGAAGCGCGAGCTGACGCCCGACGAGCAGGCGCTGCGCCGGCCGCACCTGTTCTGGTTCAACCTGGTGCTGACGCTCGTCGTGCTCGGCACGATGGTCGTGATGGGCGAGAAGATCCCGCCCGCGATCATGTTCATGGTCGGCCTGTGCATCGCGCTGATGGTGAACTACCCGGACGTCGACATGCAGAGAAAGCGCATCGACGCGCATGCGCGCGCCGCGCTGATGATGGCCGGCATCCTGCTCGCGGCCGGCGTGTTCACGGGGATCATGCAGGGCAGCGGAATGCTGAAGGCGATGGCGCAGGCGGCGGTCGGCTTCGTGCCGCCGTCGATGGCCGGCCACATCCCGGTGGTGCTCGGCCTCGCGTCGATGCCGCTCAGCATGCTGTTCGATCCCGATTCGTTCTATTTCGGCGTGCTGCCCGTGATCGCGGAAGTGGCCGGCCAGCTCGGCGTGCCGGCCGTGCAGGTCGGGCAGGCTGCGTTGCTCGGCCAGATGACGACCGGGTTCCCGGTCAGCCCGCTGACGCCCGCGACCTTCCTCGTCGTCGGCCTGTGCGGCATCGAGCTGGCCGAGCACCAGAAATTCACGTTCCCGCTGCTGTTCGGCGCCTCGATCGTGATGACGATCGCGTGCGTCGTGCTGGGCATCTTTTGATCTTTCCCGGCGGTGACCGCCGCCGGACGACGGTACGGACATGACAGCAAAGCAACCTGAACGGCGCGTGCGCATCGGCGCGGGCGCCGGCTACTCGGGCGACCGGATCGAGCCCGCGGTCGAACTGGCCGAACACGGGCAGCTCGACTATCTCGTCTTCGAATGCCTGGCCGAGCGCACGATCGCGATCGCGCAGCAGGCGCGGCGCCAGGACCCGGCACTCGGCTACGACCCGCTGCTCGACGCGCGGATGCAGGCGGTGCTGCCGGTCGCCGTGCCGAAGGGCGTGCGCATCGTGTCGAACATGGGTGCGGCGAATCCGCGTGCGGCCGCGCGGCGCACCGCGCAAATCGCGCAATCGCTGGGTTTCGCGAAGCTGAAGGTCGCGGCGGTCGAAGGCGACGACGTGCTCGACGTCGTGCTGCGCGGCGCATTCCGCTTCGAGGAATCGGGCGACGACGTCGCCGCGTATCGCGACCGCATCGTGTCCGCGAACGCGTACCTCGGCGCCGCGCCGATCGTCGATGCGCTCGCGGCCGGCGCGGACGTCGTGCTGACCGGGCGCGTCGCCGATCCGTCGCTGTTCGCCGCGCCGCTGATCCACGCGTTCGGCTGGCGGATGGACGACTGGGACACGCTTGGCGCCGCGACGGTCGTCGGCCACCTGCTCGAATGCGCGGGGCAGGTGACGGGCGGCTATTTCGCCGATCCCGGCTACAAGGATGTGCCGAACCTCGCGCGCCTCGGGTTTCCGATCGGCGAAGTCGCGGCCGACGGCACGCTCGTGATCACCAAGGTGCCGCACGCGGGCGGCCGCGTGAGCGCGGCGACCTGCAAGGAACAGCTGCTCTACGAGATTCACGATCCGGCGCGGTATCTGCAGCCCGATGTCGTCGCGGATTTCACGCAGGTCACCGTCGCCGAGGAGGCGACCGATCGCGTGCGCGTGACGGGCGGGCGCGGCACCGCGCGGCCCGATACGCTGAAGGTATCGGTGGCTTATGTCGACGGCTGGATCGGTGAAGGCCAGATCTCGTACGGCGGGCCGGGCGCGCTCGAACGCGCGCGTCTCGCGCTCGAGATCGTTCGCGAGCGGTTGGCATTGACCGGCGTCGCCGCGACCGAGTTGCGCTTCGACCTGATCGGTGCCGATGCGCTGTATGGCGACGCGACGCCGGCCGTGCGCGGCGAGCCGGCCGAGGTGCGCGTGCGGGTGGCCGGCCGTGCGGCGAGCGCCGCCGAAGCCGCGCGCATCGGCAACGAAGTCGAGACGCTCTATACGAACGGGCCGGCCGGCGGCGGCGGCGCGTTCAAGTCGACGCGCGAGGTGATCGCGGTGCAGTCGGTGCTGCTGCCGCGCGCGGCCGTGACGCCGTCGTTTTCATTCGTGGAGGCATGATGCAACTGCGTGAACTCGCGCATGCGCGCACCGGCGACAAGGGTAATACGCTGAACGTGTCGGTCATCTGCCACGATCCGCGTCATTACGATCACCTGCGCACGCATCTGGATGCCGACGCCGTGAAGGCGTGGCTCGCGGGCATCGTGCACGGCGACGTCGTGCGCTATGAACTGCCGGCGCTCGGCGCATTCAATTTCGTGCTGCGCGATGCGCTCGGCGGCGGCGTCACGCGCTCGCTCGCGCTCGACGCGCACGGCAAGTCGGTCAGTTCGGCGCTGCTGGCGATCGAGGTGCCCGCCCCGGCGTGACGGATGTCGCCGCCGGAGGCGGGCAGCCGCTTAAGGAATCAGCAGTTCGCGCAGGCCGTTGGCATGCTCGATGCGTTCGCCTGCGATGCGCAGGCGCTGATCGCGGCGATAGTCGTAGACCGCGCGCGACGCGGCGAGCTGGTCGAAATCGAGTTCGACCGCATGACGCGATTCGGTATTGCCGGCCTCGAAGATCAGGTTGCCGAACGGATCGGCCGCGAGGCTGCCGCCCGCGAACACGATGTCGTGCGCGCTGCCGCCGACGCGGTTGGCGACCACTGCGAACACCTGGTTCTCCATCGCCCGCGCCGTGGCCGACGTGCGGTGGACGGGGCGGTACGGCTCCATGTTGCCGTCGGTGATGAGGATCAGCTCGGCGCCGAGCGCGGCGAGCGCGCGGCCGGTTTCGGGGAATTCGTTGTCGTAGCAGATCAGCAGGCCGATCCGCACGCCGCGCCATTCGATCGTCGCGAAACGGTCGCCGGGCAGCACGACGCCGTGCTCGCTCACCCACAGATGCGTCTTGCGATAGCGCAGCGCGATGCCGTCCGGCGTGACGAAGACGGTCGTGTTGTAGAAGCGGCCGCCGTCGTTTTCGATCAGCCCGACCACGACCGCCACATCGCGTGCGCGTGCGGCTGCCATGACCGCGCCGACGCTCGGGCCATCGAGCGGCTCGGCGCATTCCGCGAGATTCGACGGATCGAGGAAGCCGGTGAGCTGCGCTTCCGGGAACATCACGATGTCGGTGCCCGGTGCGCAGGTTGCGATCGCGTCGAGCGTGCGTTGCAGGTTGTAGGGCGTGTCGCCGTCGCGACCGGCGAGCTGGACGATATCGAGCTTCAGTTTCATGGCGATGTCGGTAAGCAGGGGCCCGTCGCCGGTGGCGCCGGAAGGGTGGGTAAGGAGGCCCCAGTATGCGCCGAAGCGGCGGATTTCCCATCCCGCCGGCGCGTTAACCCTTCGGGGGTATTGATCTGTGACGCCGCCGGTGCCGGCGAGCACCGGCACGCGCGGCCCGCGATGCGTGTCAGGTGCCGGTTTGCGCGTTCAGGAACAGCGAGAACAGCTCCGATTGCGAGTTGATGGCGAGCTTCCCGTAGATGTTGCGGCGATGGACCTTGACCGTTTCGGCGGATATCGCCAGCTTGTTCGCGACTTCCTTGTTCGAGCGCCCGCTCAGGATCAGCCGGATCACGTCGAGTTCGCGCGCGGTGAGCGGCGTGCCGAGCCGCGCCATGGCGCGCTCGAAGCCGTCCTGCGTACGCGTGCCGGCCCGCGGCGGCACCGCGGCTTCGACGGCGGCCGGCTCGAACGCGAGCCGCTGCCGCATCAGACCGGCCACCCATGGCCGGATCAGGTCGAGCAGCGCCACCTGCTCGGGGCCGAAGCGCCGCTTGCTGCCGAGCGACAGGCACAGCGTGCGCGCATCGTCGAGCACGACGTTGAACTGCACCTCGTCCTCGACGACGTTGTGCGTGAAATAGAGCGTGTAGTACTCGGTATCGCGGAAGCATTCGGGCGCGACGTCGGACAGCCGGAACAGGCCGCTCTTGGGCGCGTCGCGGTTCGCGATGTAGAACGGGTCGAGCTGGTACAGGCCCTGCACGTAGTCGCGGAACAGCGGGTCGGGGCCGCCGCCTTCGTACGGGCATTCGGCGAACACCTGCGGGCGGCCGTCGCCGAACGTCAGCGCGACCCAGCTGTCGACCGCGACGTATTCCTCGATCAGCCGGATCAGCGCCAGCCAGAAGCCCGGCTGGTCGAGCGACTCGATGAGCCGCCCGACCGAGCGGTGCCAGGCGACGTCCTGCAACGTGAGGTTCATGCGTGTTCCGGGTCGGGCGGGACCGGTCGGGACGCATCGCGCCGTCGCGCCATGCGCATCGACCGGATCCGGGAATGAAGAACGAGATCGTAACGCCGGACGACGCGAATGGCGAGGCCGCGCACCGCCTCCGTCTCCTGATAAGCTATCGCGATTCCGAGAGGGGGGTAGCCGTTGCCCCCAGTGCCTATACCAAGACCAAGACTCATAACGATATGACAACGATGCCTTTGACGGGCCAGTCGCTCGACACGCTGATGAACCGGCTCGAAGCCGATCTCGAAGAAAGCGACTCGAGCCGCGAGAGCGACCTTGCGGCAAGACTGCGGGCCCAGCCGTTGCGTGCCGATTCGCTCGACGCGATCGAGCGCCTGCACACGCTCTGGATGCACGCCGGCGATCCGGCCGCTGCACGCGCCGTGCTCGACGACGACGGCGCAGGCGTGCACGACGCGGCGCCGCCCGACGCGCGGCCCGACATCCGCATGCAACTCGCGCTGTACCGGTTGCAGATCGCCCGGCACCTGGGCGAGAACGACGCCGTCACCCACGCGATCGGCGAGATGCATGACGTCGTGCGCACGTCGCCGACGCTCGATGCCGATCGCTTCGTCCGCGCCCGCATTCTCGATACGCTGGAATACGACCACGCGGAGCACGCGCTCGACGCGATCGAACTGCGTCACGCATTGAATGGCGCACTGGCCGACCGCGCCGCGTTTCGCGCCTGGGACGAAGCGAACCGGCAATGCCTGCGTGCGTGGGCCTTGCGGCGGCTTGGCCGGGACGACGACGCGCGGGCGGCGGCCGAGGCCGCGGTGGCGGCCATCGCATCGGCAGGTGCGGACCAGGACATCGACGCCGATGACTGGCTGCGGATCGGCCGGGCGATGATCGAGATTGCGCCGCTGCAGTTCGACACGATTCGCCGGGCCGTCGAGTCGCGCATCGCCGACTGGGCACTGCCGCCGCGCCGCGAGGCCGAGGTGAGGCTGGCGCGGCTTGCCGCGCGGGCGGCACATGCGCAAGGCGATCTCGACGGCGCGCTCGCCCGGTGCGAGATGGCGAGTCACAGCCTCGAGTCGGACGGCGGCGACGACTTCATCGAATACGAACTGCCGTGGCTGCTCGAGGCGGGTCGCTTCGACGACGCGGGGCGCCGCGCGTTCTTCCACGTGTACCAGATCGAAAGCAGCATGCTCGACCGGGTGGGGCAGATCATCCACGCACGCCTCGCCGAGCCGACCGACACATCGGTCTGGTGGCCGCTGTGTGCGATGCGCGCAGCCGGTTTCGCGCCGACGCTCGAACGGCTCGTCGAACTCGGCGCGGAACAGCCCGACGCGCTGGCCGCGCGTTCGCCGACCCACGGCGAGATCTTTGCCGCGCTCGGCTCGCTCGAGGGCGACGCGTTGCGCTACGCGATCGCCGACGCCGCGCGCGAGGTCGCGCTGCGGCGCGCGCCCGGCCATCCGTGGATCGCGCGGCTCGCGGCGGTCTACGACGGCGAAACCGGCCGCATCGATGCGACGACCCAGGCCGCGCGCCTGTTCGCGGCCGCGCAGGAAGGCGAGATGCACGACAACCGCACCGCGTTCACGCTGACCGAGGCGCGCATACGCGCGCTGGGGGTCGCCGCCGCGCTGAGACTGCCGCCGCCGTCGCTGCGCAGCGGCTTGTGGAGCTACGCATTCTCGGGCTGGATCGAGGACCGGGTCGAGGAGGCGATCGAGGCACTGCCGGCCGCGGAACGGGCGCCGGTGCGTGCCGACCTTCAGCGCCTGCGGATCGCCGCGTACGAGCAGGGCCGTGCGTGCATGGAGCGCTTCTTCGAGACCGGCAAGGGGCACCCGTACGATTCTTGTGCGCACCTGTATTCGATGCTCTGCAACAACCTCGCGATTCTCTACCGCGACGAGGACCGTTACGACGAGGCGCTGGTCCTGCATCGCAACGGGATTGCGGCGAGCTCGTTTGCCGAGCATTACTCCGGTGTCCGCTACGTGCTCGCCTGCCAGGGCAAGGACGACGAGATGGTCGAGGCCGCCGAGCAGCTCTGGCATTACGCCGCCGAATACGGTTTCAGCCGGCATGACCCGAACTGGTACGTGCGCGACGTGGTGCGCGCGCTGTATCGCCTCGATCGTTGCAACGAACTGCCGATCTGGCTCGAACGCCTCGTCGGCTGGCAGCGCGAACACGATCAGGTCGACGGCAGCCTGCCCGACGAAGCGCTGATCGCCCGCTTCGTGTTCGCCTCCCACATGGCGGCATCGCATCCGGATCAGGCGTCGGCGCTGTACGACGCCGCGCGCGGGCAGGCCGATGCGTCGCACGATCTGGATGTCCTGCTCCGGGCTGCCGACGCGGCATACGAACTGGGCCGCCGGTCGGATGCGAAGTATTTCTACGAGCGTGTGCTTGCCGGCAACCGGCACGCTGCGGAACCGCTCGACCTGATGGAGGACGTGATCGAGCGACGGATCCGCGAGGCCGATGCGCCGGCCTCGCCGGATTCAGCGACCGCCGCGCCGAACAAGCGCTGGTGGAAGTTCTGGCAATGACGGCCGTCGATCGGCGGGCCGGCTACGCGCCGCGCAACGCGCTGAACGCCGATGCGCTGAAAGCGGCGATCGCCGCGCGCAGCACCGCGCGGGGCGATGCCGACGCGGTGCGCGCGTGGCTGCTCAATCATTTCTACCGGCATGTCGTCGCCAACTTCGAGCCCGCGCGCACGATCGGGTCGCTCGACGAGGCGCGGCAGGCGCTCGGCCAGGCCGCGCCGCCGGCGTGGGTCGCGCGGCGCTTCGGGCCCGGCGCGAAGACGATCGGCGAGGGCGACGCCGGCCGGCAGGCCCCTGTCGTCTGGGTCGACCCGGCCGATCCGCACCTTCTCGCACTCGAAACCACGCTCGTCGAGTTTCTCGAATCGCGCAAGGGCACCGGGCTCGAGGGCAAGCTCGACCGTGTCAATTGCCCGCAGGCGCTCGCGATGTGGGAACGCGAGCATGCGGAGATGGCGGACCGGATCGCGCGCGGCTGGCGCGAGAGCCAGCCCGATGCGCTGCGCACGTGGTGCGAAACCGCCAACGGGCGCTTTGTCGAATTCCTGCCCGACAGCGCGCTGCTGCGCGCCGAAATGGCGTTCGAGAGTTACGTGATGCGCCATTGCCTCGGCCAGTTCGCCGACCGGCAAGCGCTGACGGGCGGCTACGGCGGGCGCTATGCGGAAGCGATCGAGGCGCGCACGCTGCGGTTGCTGAGCTTTCGGGATGCGGGCGGCCAGCCGCACATCACGATCAGCGTCGCGGTGCAGGCGGACGGCAGCCTCGACGTCGATCAGGTCAAGGGCAAGCAGAACCGGCCGCCGGTCGAGCGCTACGTCGACGACGTGCTGGCCTGCCTGAATGCGCTGGGGACGACGGATCGCACGCCGCCCGACTGCATCGCGCTCGGCGTCGTCCATACGCCGTCGGGGTGGTGCAGGATCGAGGACGTGACGGATGCCGCGTCGCAAGCACGGCTCGTCGCGCGCCATCCGCAATTGTTCGGACGGCTCGCCGAGCCGACGCCGACCGTCGAGTGGCTGGTCGCCGCGCGGCAGCCTGAACTGCTGCACGCGCGGCCGCCGCGTGCCGGTTCGGTGCGTTACGCGGTGCGCGCGACGCTGGCGCCGGCGGTGCCGTCCGCACGGCCGGACGACGCGCAGCCTGCCTTTGCCACCGAGGGCGTGCGCTGGCCCGGCTACGACGCGCCGCGTGGCGTCGGTGCCGCGCAATGACGGGGCGAAGACCATGATATTCAAGTTGATCGTTGCGCTGTTCGTGCTGTGGCGCATCGTGCGCTACTTCCGCCGGCGCGGTGGGCGCTATTCGGCGTTGCCGGCCCGCAAGCACTGGGCGCTGCTGCTCGCGCACCCGTACGTGGAAGCGACGGGATTCTCGGGTTTCGACGATGCGGACACGAGCCACCTGAACGACACGTCGCGCAAGTTCCTGCGTGCCCAGATGCTGCACCAGATGGAGTTGCGCACCGACGCGACGGACGACGATGCGCGCGCGCACCTGGCGCGCGTGCTCGAGACGCAGTGGTTTCGCGCCGACCTGCATGCGCTGCGGCCGACCGACGACCCGCGTGCGGCGCTCGCGTTCGCCTGTGCGCGGATGGCGTTCCTCGCGCGCGTGGCGATGCTGATGGGCTGGACCGAGCCGGACACCGCCTGGCGCGTGTTGTTGCTCAACGCGCAGCGCGCCCAGGACTGCTTCGACAGCTGGACGGATTTCGGCCACGCGTACGTCGCGGGCCGCAGGCAGTGGGTGGCGGGATTTCGCGCCGATCCGTTCGGCAAGGCGTTCGACGACGCGACGCTGCAAGGCTGGCTCGCACCGGGTGGCGGTGCATGGGGGCACGCGGCGTGGCCGGGGCTGGCGGCGTTCGATCCCGAGCCGGTCGCGCAACCGCGTTGATGCCGTGATGCCGCTGGCCGTTTGCTTCCCGCACCGTTTCTCATTCCTGGCGACGCCGACATGATTTCATCCATTCCTCCCCTGGTGCGACGCCTGGGGCTGTCCGCTGCGTGTGCGGTGCCGGCGTTGACGTTGCCGGCTGCGGCGCACGCGATCGAGCCGGCGGTGGCCGACCGGCTGCTGCGCACGTTCATCCACGACAGCTATGGCAACTGGCGTGCGGACCGCAAGGGCTGGCAGGCGGACGGGGACGATCTTGTCTATGCACCATGCGGCTCGCTGCGCGTCGCGACCGCGGAGGGCCCGCGCACGCTGCTCGCGATGTGCGGCGAGACCGAGGCGGCCGTGCAGAACGGGATGCCGGGCATGGATACGGACGCGACGACCGGCACGATCGACCTGTACGTGCTGAAACCGGCGGCGGACGGCAAGACGCTCGAGCCGGTCATGAAGAAAACGGAGATCGCGTCGGGCGGGCGCGGCGAGCCGGGCACGGTGCGTATCGAGCGGCTCGGGCCGCATCTGTTCGGGTTCGTCATCGGCGAAAGCGACACGCGGCAAGGCTATTCGCAACGCTTCCGCGCGATCTGGCTGCCGGTCGGCAATGCACTGGTGCTGGCGGCGGCGCGCATCGACGAGGCGCTCGACAACGCGGAGTCGACCGAATGCGCGCACGCGCGGGCGCGCTGCGAGGAACGCCGCTTCGAGATCGCGCCGGACCTGACCGGCGCCGGCGACGTCTATCCGCTGACGGTCACGGAAACGGGCACGCGCGGCGACAGGACGATCCACGCGCGCCATACGGTGAAGTTCGACGCGGCGCGTGGCCGCTACGTCGTGCCGAAGGCCTTGCGCGAAGGGTACTGATCCATCGCGCGCAGGAACGGGCGGCGTGGCGCCGCCCGCGCATCACACGTACAGATACCGCACGAGGTGGAAGAACACCGGCGCGGCGAAGCAGATCGAGTCGACGCGATCGAGCATCCCGCCGTGGCCCGCGATCATCGAGCCCCAGTCCTTGGTGCCGAGCGAGCGCTTGACGGCCGACAGCACGAGGCCGCCGACGAAGCCCGCGATCACGATCGCGAGCGAGATGCCGAACGCCGACCCGAAGCTGAACGGCGTCACGCGATACAGCGAGGCGCCGCACAGCGTGGCCAGCAGGCCGCCGCCGATGAAACCCTCGATCGTCTTCGACGGCGACAGCTGCGGTGCGATCTTGCGCTTGCCGAACAGCTTGCCGACCACGTACTGCAGCACGTCGCTGATCTGCACGACGAACAGGAAGAAGAACAGCAGCAGCGCGTTCTGCCCCGCGTAGTGCGGAATGTCGAGGATCAGCACGGCCGGCGCATGGCTCAGCCCGTACACGCACACCATCAGCGCCCAGTTGATCTTCGCGTTGCGGCTCAGGAAGTCGCGCGTGTCCTGCGTGAGTGCCGACACGAGCGACATCGCGAAGAACAGGTGCACGGGCACGAAGATCGAATACATCCCGTACCAGTTGATCCCGAGCAGCAGGTATTGCACGGGGATCGCGACGAAGAACGCGATGAACAGCGTCGTATGGTCGCTCGGCGTGGTGGGCGTGAGCGTGATGAATTCGCGCAGCGTCAGGTAGGACAGCACCGCGAACACGAGATAGGTGATGTTGTTGCCGAGGCCGATCGCGATGGCCATGATCGCGATCATCGCCCACCACGCACGGATGCGCTGGTTCAGGTTGACGATGGTCGCGCTGGTGCCGCCGCTGCGTGCGCCGAGGATCGCACCGATCACGGTCGCGACGACGAGCACGCCCGTGACGCCCGCGACCAGTTCCCAGAAAATGGTTCGCATTATTGATATCCGGAAAAGGGAGAAGAGAGCGCCGCGTTCAGCCGGCCGGCCGCTGCGGCGGCGCGAGCGCGACGACCGCGTCGCGCATGCGGGCGAGGAACGTCGGCTTGTCCTCGTCGGCGCCGCGCTGTTCGTTCGCGCCGAAGTGCACCTTGCAGATCAGCGGCACCGGCCAGATCGCGCCCTTCGGCATGATCCGCTGCAGGTTCTCGAGATAGACGGGCGCGAGCGCGACGTCCGGAAACTCGGTCGCGAGGTGGAACAGCCCGCTCTTGAACGGCTGCGGCAGGATCTCGGCGCCGCGCGTGCCTTCCGGGAAGATGATGATCGAATGGCCCTGCTTGAGCGCGTCGCGCACCGGGTCGAGCGGGTCACCGCCGGATTCGCGGTGGCGGTCGATCAGCACGACGTTCAGCAGCTTCTGCGCGATGTGGCGCTTCATGTCGCTGCTGTCCCAGTAGTCGCGCGCGGCGACCGGCCGCACGACCGCGCGCACGTTGCGCGGCAGCGCGGCGAGGATCGCGAGCGTGTCGATGTGGCTCGTGTGGTTCGAGAAGTAGATCTTCTGCGTCGGGGACGGCGGCGCCTGATGCCAGACCGGATACGCACCGGCGACGAGCCGCACGATGGACAGCAGGAAATCGCGCTGCCAGACGTTGAGGATGTTCATCGGCGCTGCGCCTCCTGCGTGCCTGCATGGCCCGCTGCGCATGAGCGGCGGGCGGGACCCCGGAATGCCGGCGCGGCAGGATGCGCGCCGGACGGCCCTTGTTTAAATTTTTTCAAATTCGTGGCTGCCTGTCGCAGGTCCGCGATAATCGGACGAGTCGCCGTCATACGCTGTTGCGTCGCGGCGAATGCGCCGGTCGGCGGCGTGATAATCGGCTGTTGCACGCGTGCCCGTTTGCAGTTCGAATGGATCTCGCTGCGATCGGGCCAGCGGATTATCGCGAGTTTCCGTCAAAAACGCCAGATTGGCGCCGCGCGTGCGGGCCGGGCGCGTGCTTGACGCATCGGGGCCGCTCGGCGACGATGAGGGCCGTCCATGGAAGGCCGTCCAAGGCCGTTTCGCCGCCCGGGGCATGGCGGCGGGAAATGTATCCGACTGTGCCGCGCAAATAAAACGATGAGCCTCTACGCACTCAAACCCAAATTCCAGAACACCCTGCGCCCGTTCGCGAACTCGCTCGCGGAACGCGGCGTGACGGCCAACCAGGTCACGCTGTTCGCGGCCGGCGGCTCGATCGTCGTCGGCGCGCTCGCCGGCCTCGGCGTGTTTGCCCGCGCGCTGTTCCTGCTGATCCCGCTGTGGCTGTTCGCGCGCATGGCGCTCAACGCGATCGACGGGATGCTCGCACGCGAGCACGGCCAGAAGAGCACGCTTGGCGCGTACCTGAACGAGCTCGGCGACGTCGTGTCCGATGTCGCGCTGGTGCTGCCGTTTCTCGCGATTTCCGCGTTCGCTCCGGCAGACGTCTGGCTGTTCGCGCTGACGGCGGTGATCGTCGAATGCGCGGGGCTGATCGGCCCGCTGGTCGGCGTGAGCCGCCGCTACGACGGCCCGTTCGGCAAGAGCGACCGTGCGCTCGCGCTCGGCGCGTTCGCGCTGTGGATCGGACTCGGCTTTCCGGTCGGCGGCGTCGCCGTCTGGCTGTGGCGCCTGCTGATCGTGCTGTCGATCGTGACCGTGGTGCGGCGCGTGCAGGCCGGCATCGCGGAAAAGGGCGGTTGAAAGGGCAGTTGAAGCGGCGGGTGAAACAGTCGTCAACACAGTTGCGGTACCGGGCGCCGGAGGGCGGCGCACCAAGATTCGAATAACGAAACGAGAGAGAAACGCATGAGCGCACGCATGGCCCGCGAGGCCGACTTCATCACGCACGACGGCGAAACGCTGTTCTATCGTCACTGGCCCGCCACGGGCCCGCGCTGCCGCGGCGCCATCGTGTTGCTGCACCGCGGCCACGAACACTCGGCGCGCGTCGCGCACCTGGTCGACGAGCTCGACCTGCCCGATTTCGCATTTTTCGCATGGGATGCGCGCGGCCACGGCCGCTCGCCCGGCGCGCGCGGCTACAGCCCGAGCGCGGCCGCGTCGGTGCGCGACCTGCAGACCTTCGTCGAACATATCCGCGACTCGCACGGCATCGCGATCGAGGACATGGCGGTGGTCGGCCAGAGCGTCGGCGCGGTGCTCGCGGCCACCTGGGCGCACGACTACGCGCCGCCGATCCGCGCGCTCGTCGTCGCATCGCCGGCGTTCCACATCAAGCTCTACGTGCCGTTCGCGCGGCAGGGCCTGCGGTTGATGCACAAGCTGCGCGGGCTGTTCTACGTGAACAGCTACGTGAAGCCGAAATTCCTCACGCACGATCCCGAGCGGATCGCGAGCTATGCGTCCGATCCGCTGATCACGCGGCCGATCGCGGTCAACATGCTGCTCGACCTGCACGACACCGCGCAGCGGATCGTCGCCGACGCGGCCGCGATCACCGTGCCGACGCAGCTGCTGATCTCCGGCGCCGACTGGGTCGTGCATCGCGGCCCGCAGGACCGCTTCTTCGAACGCCTCGGCGCCGCGCGCAAGGAGCGCATCGTGCTGCCGGGCTTCTATCACGACACGCTCGGCGAACGCGACCGCGCGCAGGCGCTCGCCCCGCTGCGTGCATTCGTGCTGCGCGAATTCGATGCGCCGAGCCCGCGCGTGTCGCTCGCCGACGCCGACCGGCGCGGCGCGTTCCACGACGAATACGCGGCGCTCGGCCGGCCGCCCGCGAATGCGTTCGCGCGGGCGTACTGGGCGCTCACGCGCGCCGGCCTGAAGGCCGGCGGCGCGCTGTCGGACGGCATCGCGCTCGGGCTGCGCCTCGGCTTCGATTCGGGCTCGACACTCGACTACGTGTACCGCAACCGCGCGCAAGGGCGGCTCGGCGTCGGCGCGCTGATCGACCGCACCTATCTCGATTCGCCGGGCTGGGTCGGCATCCGCCAGCGCAAGGTGCATCTGCAGGAGCTGATCGGCGCGGCGATCGGCCGCCTGCGCGGCCACGGCGCACCGGTGCGGATCGTCGACATCGCGGCCGGGCACGGGCGCTACGTGCTCGACGCGATCGCGTCGGCCGCCGAGCGCGACGGCGCGGCGCCCGACGACATCACGCTGCGCGACTACAGCCCGCCGAACGTCGAGGCCGGGCGCGTGCTGATCGCGCAGCGCGGCCTCGAGTCGATCGCGCGCTTCGAGCGCGGCGACGCGTTCGACGAGGCATCGCTCGCGACGCTCGAGCCGCGTCCGACGCTCGCGATCGTGTCGGGCCTCTACGAGCTGTTCGGCGAGAACGCGCTGATCGAGCGCTCGCTGCGCGGGCTCGCGCAGGCCGTACCGCCGGGCGGCTATCTCGTCTATACGGGGCAGCCGTGGCATCCGCAGCTCGAGTTCATCGCCCGTGCGCTGAACAATCACCGCGGCGAAGCGACCTGGGTGATGCGCCGCCGCTCGCAGGCCGAGATGGACGAGCTCGTCGCGCGCGCGGGCTTCCGCAAGCTCGACCAGCGGATCGACGAAATGGGCATCTTCACGGTCAGCCTCGCGCAGCGGGTCGACGCGTCATGAGCGCGCTCGGCGGCGGCGCGAGCGACCTCGCCGAACCGGCCCCGGCGGCCGGCGCCGGCGCGCGCGACGCGTCGTTCGCGCTGCGTTTCGGCTGGCTCGCGGTGATGGGGGCCGTGTTCTTCTCGACCTACGGCTTCGCGAACTGGCTCGCCGCGCGCCGCGTGGCGGTGCCGACCTTCGCGTTCGGCTGGGAGCACGCGATCCCGTTCGTGCCGTGGACGATCGTGCCGTACTGGTCGATCGACCTGCTGTATGCGCTGTCGTTCTTTTTCTGGACGCGCCGCGCCGACCTGCTCGATCACGTGAAGCGGCTGTTGACCGTGCAGCTGATCTCGGTCGCGTGCTTCATCGCGTGGCCGCTGCGCTTCGGGTTCGAGCGGCCCGACGCCGGCGGCGTGGCCGGTGCGCTGTTCACGCTACTGATGGGCTTCGACAAGCCGTTCAACCAGGCGCCGTCGCTGCACATCGGGTTGCTCGTCGTGCTGTGGGCCGTGTATGCGAAGCACCTGCGCGGCACGCTCGCGCGCGGCGTGCTGCACCTGTGGTTCGCGGCGATCGGCGTGTCGGTGCTGACCACCTACCAGCATCACGCGATCGACGTGCCGACCGGCGCGGCCGTCGGCTGTCTCGCGCTGTTCCTGTTTCCGCTGCGCGATGCCGCGGGCCGGCTGCCGGGCGCCGATGCGTCGCCGGGCGCGGCCGGCCGTGCGCTCGCGCGCCGCTATGCGCTTGGCGCGGCGGCGCTCGCGCTCGTGGCGCTCGGGTGCGTGCCGCGCGCGCCCGGCTGGGCGCTGGCGGCCGGGTGGGTCGCGCTGGCGCTCGCCTGTGTCGCGTGGATCTACCGGCGCGGCGCGCCCGGCGCCTTCCAGAAGGACGCGTTCGGGCGGTTCCCGGTCGTCATGCGCTGGCTGCTCGCGCCGACGATTGCGGGCGCGTTCATCAATTCGCGGCTGTGGACGTTCCGGCAGCCGGCGCCGGTGCGGATCGACGAACGCGTGTCGATCGGGCGTACGCCGACGACACGCGACGTGCGCCGCCACGGCTTCACGGCGCTGGTCGACCTGACCGCCGAAATGCCGCGCTGGGCGTCGGTGGATGCGTCGCTCGCGTATGCGACCGTGCCGCAGCTCGATCTCGTCGCGCCGACGGCCGGGCAACTCGCGCAGGCCGTCGCGGCGCTCGAAAGCCTGCACAGGGAAGGGCGCGACGTGCTGGTCTGCTGCGCGCTCGGCTACGGGCGCAGCGTGCTGTGCGCGGCCGCGTGGCTGGCGGCGCGACGCGGGCTCGGCGATGCGCGCGACGCGCTGGCCGCGGTGCGTGCGGTGCGGCCGCATGCGGTGTGGTCGGACGACGGCGTGGCCGTGCTGCAGCAGTGGATCGATCGCCGTCGCGGCGCGGGAGGCGCGTGATGCGCGACCCGTCCGCGCCATTCAGGATTGCCGCCGCGCGCGGCGCGCTCGATGCGGGTGCGTGGGCGATCGCGGCCGCGCTGGCCGCGGCCGGCGCCGGCTGGTGGATCGCGTCGGGCTGGGCGCCGGCGACGATCGCCCGCGTGCTGCTGGCGGTGGTCAGCACCGGGTCGGGGATCGTGGCGCTGTGGTACGCGGTGCGCATCGAGATCGACCGCCGGCTGTTCGCCGCGCTCGCGCGTGCGGCGGCGGGCGACGGATCGGTCGACGACGGCCTCGCGGCGCTCGACCGCGCACTCGCCGATCTCGGCTGGATCGATGCGTCGAAGGCCGGGCGCGCACTCGACGCACGCGTGCGCGGTGCGGTCGGGCTGTGCCGGGCCAGTGTGCTCGTCGCGATCGTCCAGTGGCTCGTGGTCGGGCTCGCGATCGCCGTTCCGCAGATCGGCTAGCGCCCGTTCAAGGCAGCCGCCGCCGCCGGCTGGTCGAGCCGCGTTACGCGTGAGCGACCCGCTGCGACCGCGTGCGTTTCACTTCATACATCGCCTGGTCCGCGTGCTCGATCAGCGCGTTCATGTCGGTGCCGTCGTCGGGCAGCAGCGCGATCCCGACGCTGACGCCGAGCCGCATCGGGCGCCCCTCGAATTCGAACGGTTCACCGACCTGGCGCGCGAGCCGCGTGCTTTGCGCATGCGCATCGTCGCGATTGCCGATGTTCGGCAGGATCACCGCGAATTCGTCGCCGCCGATGCGCGCGACCGTGTCCGAGCGCCGCACCGCCCCCTGCATCCGCGTGGCGATCTCGCGCAGCGCCGCGTCGCCCGCGCGATGGCCGAACCCGTCGTTGATCGGCTTCAGCCCGTCCATGTCGATGTTGAGGATGCCGAGCCGGCCGTTCGCGCGCAGCGTCGTGTGCATCGACTGCCGCAGGCGGTCGTAGAACAGCGCGCGGTTGGGCAGGCCCGTGAGCGCGTCGTGTGTCGCGCGCAGGTACAGTTCGTTCGCCTCGTTGCGCGCCGCGTGGAACATCGCGGCGGCGATCAGGTCGGCCGTCAGCCGCAGCGTGGCCGCGTCGGCCTGCGAAAAGCCGTCGACTTCCGGCGACATCACTTTCAGCACGCCGACGGTCGTGTCGGCATGGGTGAGCGGCATCACGAGCATCGAGCGCAGGCCGACCCGGCGGCAGGCGTCGCGGTCGACGCGCGGGTCGGTTTCCGAATCGATGCAGTGCAGCAACGCGCCTTGCTGCACGCACAGGCCCGACAGGCTGCCCGAGCGCCGCAGCCGCAGGCCGAGCATCCCGGCGGCCGTGCCCGACGCGGCGCGGTACACCATGTCGTCGCCCTCGGCGAATTCGACCGCGGCGGCGCTCGCGCCGGTGAGCTGCGGCACCTGCTCGGCCACGTAGGCCATCACGCTGCCGAGATCGAGGCCGAGCTTCGCGATCTCGGTCTGCACGGCGATGATGCGCAGCAGCGTATCGGGGGACGGGGTGGCAGTGTCGACGATTTGATTCAAGTCAGTTTTCCGTGAAAGAAAGCACGTCCGGCAGCGCGGATTGCGGTAGCATACGCGCCGCCTCGCGGCCGCGCGTTTGGCGGGGTGGTGGTCTGCAACGGACCGCCGCCGGCCAGCCGATCCGCGCCGGCAGTATGCCGTTCGGCCTGCCGGGCGACAACGGCGCAATTCTTACCATTCATCCCTCTCGCGCAGCATTTCCGACCGGATTGAGGTTTTTTCGCTTCAATGTCGCGAATCGTGGTGAGTTTTGTCCTGTTTTTGAGATAGTGTGACGAATGGGCGTGTGCCGGTGCCAGGCGCGCGTAGCACGATGCCGTGCGATTAAAGAAATCGCCGCATCGTTTCGATAAATGAATCAGGCCAGTTGGATACATATGAGGGAAGCAGTGGGGATGTTCACTCACGGGCATAGCTGCTTTGCGGGCATCGATTTCGATGCGACGGACGACCGGATGATCCTGATGAAACGGAGTGCCGCATGAAGCCGGCCGTGTCGCTGCTCATCCTCTCGGCCGCGATGGTCGGCGCCTTTCATGCCGCCGCGCTGTCGGCCGCGCCGATGCCGGCCGTGCCAGTTGCGGCCGCGTCCGGCGCTGCGCCGGCGCCGGTGCTTGCGGCCGCGCCCGCGGCGGCCAGCGCGAGCCCAGCCGGCCTGCCGGCGACGACGGTGCGCCTGCCGTTCGCGTCGCTCGGCGCGTTCGATCCGCTGCGCCTGCGCGGCGCCGACGACGCCCGCACGATCAATGCGGGCGTGCGGCTCGACCGCGTGGTCACCGGCGCGCGGCTGCGCCTGACCTACGCGTATTCGCCGTCGCTGGTGTTCCCGATGTCGCACCTGAAGGTGTCGGTGAACGGCGAGGTCATCGCGACCGTCCCGTTCGACGCCGCGCAGGCGGGCCGCACGGTCACGCAAGAGATCCCGATCGATCCGCGCTACTTCTCGGATTTCAACCAGATCGGCCTGCGCCTGATCGCGCACTACACGCTCGACCATTGCGAGGATCCGTCGAACTCGGCGCTGTGGGCCGACGTGAGCCCGAAGAGCGAGCTGATCCTCGACGAATCGCCGGTCCGCCTGCCGAACGATCTCGCGCTGCTGCCCGCGCCGTTCTTCGACCGGCGCGACAACGGCCGCGTGCGGCTGCCGTTCGTGCTGCCGGCGTCGCCCGATTCGGCGACGCTGCGCAGCGCGGGCGTGCTCGCGTCGTGGTTCGGCGCGCTGGCCGACTACCGGCATGCGCGCTTCCCGGTGTCGACCGGGCTGCCGGCCGACGACCAGGCGGTGGTGATCGGCACGGCCGCGACGCTGCCGGCCGGCCTCGCGCTGCCGTCGATCAACGGCCCGCTGCTCGCGGTGGCCGACAACCCGGCCGCGCCGGGGCGCAAGCTGCTCGTCGTCACGGGCCGCACGGCGGCCGAGGTCGACGATGCGGTCGCGACGCTCGTGCTGGGCCGCGCGGCGCTGTCGGGGCCGTCGGCGACGGTCGCGCACGTCGATCTCGGCGCACCGCGCAAACCGTACGACGCGCCGCGCTGGCTGCCGGTGAACCGGCCGATCACGTTCCGCGAGCTCGTGTCCGATACGCGCGAGCTGGAAGTGCGCGGCACGTCGCCCGACGCCATTCGCCTGAACCTGCGCGTGCCGTCCGACCTCCATTCGTGGAACGGCGCGGGCGTGCCGATCACGCTGCGCTACCGCTACACGGCGCCGACGGTGCAGGACAACTCGACGCTTGCCGTCGAGATCAACGACCAGCTCGTGAAGTCGTACCGGCTCGGGCCGGCCCATGCCGAGGACGCGCACGGCCGCATGCAGCTGCCGTTGCTGTCGGTGCCGGAAGGGCGCGTGACGAGCGACGTCGACATCCCGGCGTTCCGGGTCGGCAGCGGCAACCAGCTGCAGTTCCGCTTCACGCTCGACTCGCAGAAGACGGGCCTGTGCTCGAGCACGGCGACCGAGCCGCAGCGTGCGGCGATCGATCCCGATTCGACGATCGACTTCTCGCACTTCGTCCATTACGCGCAGTTGCCGAACCTGGCGTTCTTCGCGAACAGCGGCTTCCCGTTCACGCGCTTCGCCGACCTGTCGCAGACGGCCGTCGTGATGCCCGACCGGCCGTCGCCGCAGGAGCTCGAGGCCTACCTGACGATGCTCGGCCACATGGGCGAATGGACCGGCTTCCCGGCGCTGCGCGTGCAGGTCGCGCGGCCCGGCGACGTCGCCGCGCTGTCGGGCAGCAAGGATCTCCTCGTGATCGACGGCTCGCCCGCGTCGCCGCTGCTCGCGCACTGGCGCTCGGCGCTGCCGCTCGTGATCGGCGAGCAGGGCAGCGCGGGCGGCGAGGGCGCCGCGCGCATCGCCTTCTCGGTGAAGGAGCGCTGGCGCAACGGCGTCGGCCTGACCGAAGGCGGCGCGCACATCGAGCAGACGGGCTCGCTCGCGGCGCTCGCCGGGTTCGAGCTGCCGGGCAGCCGGGGGCGCAGCGTCGTTGCGCTGACGGCGACCGACCAGCCGCGCCTCGGCGATCTGCTCAACGTGTTCGAGAACGCCGGGCTCGTGTCGCAGCTGCAGGGCGACCTGGCGCTGGTGCGGCCGGGGCAGGTCGACAGCCTGCGCGTCGGCGAGCCTTACGTGGTCGGGTTCGTGCCGTGGTATGCGCGGGTGTGGACGCAGGCGGCGCGGCATCCGGTCGTGCTGGGCGCGGTCGGCGTCGTGGCGGGGCTGCTGCTCGCGCTTGGCGTGTTCAGCGTGCTGCAGAGAATCGCCGCGCGTCGACGGGGGATGTAACGGATGGCGCGGGCAATGGCGAAGCGACGGGCAACGCGGCCGGCGCGGCGCGTCGGCGCGGCACTCGCGCTGGCGGTGGCGATGACGTGCGCGGCGGCCGGCATGGCCACGCGCGCGCAGGCCGCGGGAGCCGCTGCGGCCGACGCGGGATGCAGTGCGTCGTGGCCGCGCTGGGACGCGTTCAAGCGCGATTTCATCTCGGCCGACGGCCGCGTGATCGACGTCGGCTCGGCCGATTCACGCACGGTATCGGAGGGGCAGGCGTATGGACTTTTCTTCGCGCTGGTCGCGAACGACCGGCGCATGTTCGACACGATCCTCGCATGGACCGAGAACAATCTCGCGCAGGGCGACCTGAGCGCGCACCTGCCCGCGTGGCTGTGGGGCCGCGCGCCCGACGGCGCGTGGCGCGTGCTCGACGCGAACGCGGCATCGGACGCCGACCTGTGGATCGCGTATGCGCTCGTCGAGGCCGGGCGGCTGTGGCACGAACGCAGCTACACGGCGCGCGGCGCGCTGCTCGCGAAGCGCGTGCTCGACGTCGAGACGGCGACCGTGCCGGGCCTCGGCCTCACGCTGCTGCCCGGGCCGACGGGGTTCAAACTCGCCGACGGCCAGTGGCGCGTGAACCCGAGTTATTCGCCGCCGCAGGTGATCCGTGCGCTCGGCGCGCGCCTGCCCGACGACAAGCGCTGGGCCGCGCTCGTCTCCAGTACCGGCCGCGTGCTGCTCGACACCGCACCGAAAGGCTTTTCGCCCGATTGGGCGCTGTATCGCGCGGGCACGGGTTTCGGGCCCGACCGCGACACGCATGCGGAGAGCGCGTACAACGCGATTCGCGTGTATCTGTGGGCCGGCATGCTCGACCGCGCCGATCCGCTCGCCGCGCCGCTGCTCGCGCGTTTTGCGCCGTTCGCCGACCATATCGCCGCACATGGCGCGCCGCCGGAGAAGGTCGACACGACGACCGGCGTCGCCGGGCCGAACGACGGCAACGGCGGCTTCTCGGCGGCGGCCGTGCCGTTCCTCGACGCACGCGGCCAGCGCGCGCTGGCCGATGCCCAGGCGGCGCGTGTCGATACGCTCGCGCGCCAGTCGCCGCCCGGTTACTACACGAGCGTGCTGACGCTGTTCGGGCTCGGCTGGCGCGACGGGCGCTACCGGTTCGGCGCGGACGGCACGCTCGACGCCCGCTGGGGAGGCCGCTCGTGCGCCGCCCGCTGAAGCGCGCCGCGCCGCACGTCGCGGGATTCGCGTGGCTCGCGTCGTCGGTGTGCGCGGCGGCGCCGGGCACCGCCGCGCACGCGCCGCTGGCGAACCCCGCAGCGCCGGCGACTGCCGCGTCCGCCGATGCGCAGCGTCTGCTCGACACTGCGCGGATGTGGGGCGTCAAGCATCGCGACGACCTCGCGCGCGACGCGCTGCGCAAGGGGCTGCTGATCGCGCCGGGCGATCCCGAGCTGCTGGCCGAACAAGTGCGCGTGCTGTTGCGGCTCGGCGACGCGAAAGGCGCGCAGGCGTCGCTCGCGCGGCTGCAGGCGCAGTCGCCGAATGCGCCCGCCACGCGGCGGGTGGCTGACGAATATCGCGTCGCGACGAGCGGGCGCGGCGAGATGGCACAGATCCGCCTGCTCGCGCGCAGCGGCCGCGCGGACGAAGCGGCCCGGCGGATCGTCGCGCTGTTTCCGAACGGCGCGCCGTCGGGTGCGCTCGGCGCCGAGTATTACCAGATCGTGTCGAATGCGCCGGGCGGACGCGAGCCGGCGATCGCCGCGCTGCGCCGCGCGGTCGCGGCCGATCCGCAGGACACGAGCGCGACGATGGCGCTCGCGCGGCTCTTGAACCAGCGTGCCGACACGCGACCGGAGGCGAACCGGATCGCCTGGGCGCTCGCGAAGCGCGCCGACGCCGACCATACGGAGGCGATGGCGCTGTGGCGGCGCGTGCTGCAGTCGGCCGGCAGCGATCCCGCGTATCTCGATGCACTGCATGCGTATCTCGTGCTCGTGCCGGGCGATACCGAATTCGTCGACCGCGTCGCGGAACTGGATCGCCAGCGCGACGCGCAGCGCCAGCTCGAACGCAATCCCGACTACATCGCGCAGCAGCGCGGCCTGCAGGCGCTCGCGCGCGGCGACCTGGCCGGCGCCGATCCGCTGCTCACGCGCGCCGCGCGGGCGCGGGCGGACGACGCCGACGCGGTCGGCGGACTCGGCCTGCTGCGCCTGCGCGAAGGGCGGCACGACGAAGCGCGCACGTTGTTCACGCGCGCCGCGACGCTGTCGACCGACCAGCGCGGCAAATGGCAGGGCCTCGCGCGCACCGCGCAGTTCTGGGGGCTGCTCGCACAAGGCCGCGCGGCAGCCGCGGCAGGCCGTCCGCAGGACGAGGAGCGCGCCGCACGCGCGGCACTCGCGATGCAGCCGGACAGCCCGGATGCGAAGCTGCAGCTTGCCGACGCGTTGCTCGCGCAGCGCGACTGGGCACGCGCGGAGCCGTTGCTGCGCGAGTTGCTGGCCGCACGTTCGCCGGACCTCGCGGCCGTGCGCGGCACGGCCACGCTGTACGAGAACACCGGCCGCGCGGACCAGATCGGCCCGCTGCTCGGTGCGCTGCAAGGCCGCGTGACGGGCCGCGACGATCGGCGCGCGCTCGACGGCCTGCGTGCCGACCTGCTCGCGGACCAGGCGCGCGCGCTGGCGGACAAGGGCGAACGCGGGCCCGCCGCGCAGCGCTACGAGGCGGCCGTGCGCGCGGCGCCCGACGCGCCGTGGACGCGCTTCGCACTCGCGCGCCTCTATCGCGACATGGGGCTGCCGCAGCTCGGCCGCACGGTGATGGACGACGGGCTGGCGCAGAGCGCGACGCCCGAGATGCGCTACGCGACCGCGCTGTACCGCAATTCGCTCGACGACGTCGCGGGCGCGCAGGCCGCGCTCGCGCCGGTCGACGACGCGCACCGTTCGGACGGGATGCGCGCGCTCGCGCGCAAGCTCGATGCGCAACGCGCGCTGGCCGACGCACGCGGCGCGCTCGCGCGCGGCGACCGCACGGCGTTTGCCGCGTTGCTCGCACAGGCGCAGGCGAGTGCGCCGGACGATCCCGACATGCTCGCCGCGATCGGCGCGCAATGGATCGACGCGGGCGAAGCCGACCGCGGGCTCGCACCGTTGCACGACTGGATCGCCGCGCACCCGCGCGAAGCCGACGCGGACGTGCGGCTGCGCTACGGCGACCTGCTCGGCAGCGCGGGGCGCGACGACGCGCTCGCCGCATGGCTCGACACGCTGCGCCGGGAACCGTCGCTGACGCCCGCACAGACGGCGAGGATCGAGGACCAGTCGCTGCGGCTCGTGCTGCGGCAGACGGACGACGCGATCGCGCAGCAGGATTACGCGCAGGCGCGCAAGCTGCTCGATCGCGCGAGCCCGGCCGGCCGCGCGGACCAGCGTTATGCGCTCGAACTGGCCGATCTCGAACGTGCGCAAGGCCATTACGATGCGGCGCGCGCCGCGCTTGCGCCGGCCGTCGCGCGCACGCCGGACGATGCGGATACGCAGCTCGCGCTGGCCCGCATCGACGAGGACAGCGGCAATCGGGCCGCGGCGCTTGCACGCGTGCAGGCGGTGCTGGCCCGCACGCCGGACGACGACGTCGATACGCAACTGTCGGCCGTGCGTCGCCTGAATGCGCTGCGCCGTCCGGACGAAGCCGGGCAGGTGACCGATCGGCTGCATGCCGCGTACCCGGCGCGCGCCGACGTGACGGTCGCGGCCGGCCGCGTGGCCGAGGCGCAGGGGCGCTATGACGATGCGGCGTCGCTGTACCGGATGTCGCAGTCGCAGGAGCGCACGACGGGCGTGAGCCCGGGCCGTGACGGACTGACGCCCGCGCAGGCCGCGTTCGCGGATCTCCAGCAGCGGCGCAATCCCGAGATCGAAACCGGCTGGACGCCCGCCTACAAGTCGGGCGACGAAGGCATCTCGTCGTATCGCGCGCAGCAGGTGCCGATCTACATGCAGATGCCGATCCGCTACGACGGGCACGTGTTCGCGCAGATCGACACCGTGCATCTCGACCCGGGCACGCTCGACACGAGCAACCCGAACGCGTATTCGCTCAGCACGTTCGGCAGCTACGCGGCGCTCAAGGCGCAGAACGCGCTGACCCCCGCATCGATCGCGAATCCGCCGGGCTCGCTGCACCAGACCGCCACGGGCGTCGCGCTCGGCGCCGGCTACCTGACGGACGCATGGCGCTTCGATCTCGGCACGTCGCCGCTCGGTTTCCCCGTGCATTACCTGGTCGGCGGCGTGCGCTATCGCTTCGACGCCGGCCCGGCCAGTTTCTCGGTGAATGCGTCGCGGCGGCCGGAAACGAGCAGCGTGCTGTCGTACTCGGGGATGCGCGACCCGTGGACGGGCGCGGTCTGGGGCGGCGTGCGCCGCGACGGCGTGACCCTGCGCGCGTCGGTCGACGTCGGCCGCACGAACCTGTTCGCGGAACTCGGCGCGGGCGTGCTGTCCGGCCGCAACGTCGAACGCAACGCGGAAGTCACGCTGCGCACCGGCTTCACGGTGCCCGTGTACGAGCGTGCGACGATGAAGGTCAGCACCGGGCTCGTCGGCAACGCATGGCACTACGCGGAGAACCTGCGCTACTACACGTACGGGCAGGGCGGCTACTACAGCCCGCAACGCTACCTGTCGCTCGGCGTGCCGATCGAATGGGCGGGGCGGCACGATGCGCTGTCGTGGGACCTGACCGTCACCGGCGGGATCTCGAACAGCTACGAGAAGGATTCGCTGTATTACCCGATGTCGTCGGACCAGCGGGCCGCGCAGGTGGCGGCCGGGTTCGTGTACACGGGCAGCTCGACGCGCGGCGTGTCGTTCTCGTACGGGATCAACGGGATCGTCGAGTACCGCGTGAACCCGCACCTGAGCGTCGGCGCGCAGCTGAAGGTCGACCGGTCGCACGACTACGCGCCGAGTTCGGCGCTCGTGTACCTGCGCTATGCGTTCGACGCGCGCGCGCAACGCAGCTGGCTCGTCACGCCGACGCCGGTGCGGCTTTATTCGGATTACTAGGTTACTAGGGGAACGCCGTGAATACGGAACTCGATGCCACCCGTCCCGCATTCGGCGCCGCCGGCCTGCTGGGCCGCCTGCGTGCGCTGCTGGGCGCGCCGGCCGGCGGCCGTATCGGCACGGTGAGCCGGCTCGCGATCGACGGCTTGCCCGATGCGTGGACGCAACTGGAAGCCGGCGGCCTGTACGCGATCTACGCGGCCGGCGGCACGCCGGCCTGCGACGCGCTCGTGTGGGAGAGCGCGCGACAGGCGCGCACGCGCGACGTGACGGTCGTGCTCGCGCGCGACGCGGCCCACGTTGCCGACCAGATGCAGGCGCGCGGCTTCGCGGGCGGCGCGCAGCCGGCCGGCTGGCCGCGCAACCTGAACGTGCTGGCGATGCCGCCCGCGGCCGAGCCGGCCAACGGTGACAACCCCGGCGCCGGCGCAACCGCGGACGCCCCGCGCCGCGCGCCACCGGGCCCGTTTGCACGACTGACCGGCGGCCTGCGCGCGCTGAAGCGCTACGGCTTTCGGGCGCGCTCGCTGTATTTCGTCGAGGGCGCGCAGCGCTGGTTCAGCTGGGACGACCCGATCGCGCTCGCCGACGAGGCGCACGCACTCGCCGACTGGTGCCGCACGCGCCGGATCGCGCTGGTGCTGCTGCTCGATCCCGAGGCGACCCGTGCGGGCGGCGCGGCGCGCACCGACGATGCGCCGCTCGTGCGCGATGCGGATCGCACGCCGCGCAGCGGTTTCCACGGTATCTGCTCGGGCGTCGCGCAGTTGCAGCGCACGCACGGCGAGCTGCTGTGGGTCGTCGATTTCTGGCGGGCGGGCGACACGCTCGCGGCCGGCGAAGTGCGGCCGCTGCGCTTCGCGCCGGGCGGCCGGCTGTCGGCGAACGTCGACGGCGGCGCGACCGAGCCCGCGCACCGGATGAAGCTCGCGAGCGACGAGGATCGCGTCGTCGTCAGCCGCGCGGTGCTCGAAGGCGCGAACCGCGTGCCGGACGGCTGGGAGATCGTCGAAGACAACGCGGCCGTCGTCGCCGCCTGCGCGCATGCGCAGGCCGCCACCGCGGTGCTCGTGTTCCGCTCGCATGCGCAGCTCGAAGCGCTCTGCGCGGACGTGCACGCATTGCGCCGGCAGTGCGGCGGTGCGCTGAAGATCGCGGTCGTCGAGCGCGGCGAAGTGCTGCGCCAGCAGTTCGAGATGCTCGTGCTGAGCGTCGGCGCGAGCCGCGTCGTCGCGCGCGACCTGCCGGTCTCGCGGATGCAGGCCGCCGTGCACGCGTTGCGCGGCCAGCTCTATGCGCGGCCCGTCGCGGCCGACTATCGTGCGGCGCTCGCGGCCGCGCTCGGCGATTCGGTGCTCGGCTACCTGCCGGTCGGCGCGTTCTGCCTGCGGATTCGCGCGGTGCTCGATCGCGGCGCCGTGCTCGCGCTGCCGCACACGCTCGCGAAGATCGCGCTGCTGCCGGGCGTGTCGCACGTCGACGCGCTGCGGTGTTGCCGGCCGCGCCGCGCGGGCGACGTCGTGACGGCCGATGCCGCGCACCTGTACGTGTTCCTGTTCGCGTGCGAGCCGGCCGATGCGGAGGACGCGCTCGCGCGCATCTTCGACGTGCCGGTCGACACGCTGTCCGACCGCGTCGTGTGCCTCGGCCACGGCAGCATCGACACCGAGCTCAATGCGCTGAAGGCCGAGAACCGGCGCGCGCCGATCGCCGACTACAGCGACCTGTTCGCGGCCACGCAGCCGGCGGGCGCGACGCGCCAATCGTCGGTCGACCTCGGCGCGGCGGTGCCCGACGCGGGCGAAGTGAGCGGCGCGATCGACGCGATCGATACGATCGTCGCGCTCGAGGCGATCGGTGCGACATCGACGGCCGCGGCTGTCGACGCATCGGCGCCGGAACCCGTCATTCCCGCCGCGCGCAAGCGCAGCGCCGTCCGCAGCGCGATGCCGCTGCGCAAGGAGGGAGTCGCATGATTGCCGAAATCGTCATCGGTTTCATCGTCGGCATCGTGATCGCGGTGCCGGTGTGGATCGTCGCACAGCACCTCGGCATCGGCCGCGGTTTTCATGCGCCGCGCGGCCTCGACCGGCGCGACGCGGTGCCATGCGAGCTCGTGCCGGTCGCGCTGCGCGGGCGGCTGCTGCCCGATGCGGCGCGCGGCGAGCGCAGCGGCGAGGCGGCCCGATGAAGACGATCGCTATTGCGTCGACGACGGGCGGCGCGGGCCGCACGACGCTCACGGCCGCGCTCGCGGTGCTGCTCGCGCGTCGCGGCCGACCGGTCGTCGCCGTCGAATTCGATGCACAGAACCTGATGGGCGCGACGCTCGGCCTCGACTCGCTGGCCGAGCATGGCCTCGCGCAGAGCCTGCTCGGCGGCGGCGAGCCGTGGCATGCCCATACGTGGCGCAACGCCGACGGCGTGCTGTTCGTCCCGTACGGGCAGGTCGACGCGGCCGGCGCCGCCGCGTGCGATGCGCGGCTCGCGGCCGATCCCGCGTGGCTCGCGCGCGCGCTCGACGAGATTGCGCTGCCGGCCGACGGCGTCGTGCTGATCGACACCGCGCGCTATCCGTCGACGCAGGCCGAGCAGGCGATTCGCCGCGCGGACCTCACGCTCGTCGTCGTGCCGCCCGAGCCGACCGCGTGCGCGACGACGGCCGCGCGGCTCGGCGCGCTGCGGGCCGGCGGCGGCGAACTGCAGATCGTCGTGAACCGGCTGAATCCGGCGCGCGACATGCAGCGCGACGCGCTCGGCATGCTGCGCGCGGTCGCGGGGCCGGCGTCGATGCTCGAGCAGCGCATCCACGTCGATGCGGCCGTGCCCGAAGCGCTCGCACGCGGCAGCTGGATCTTCGACGACGCGCCGTATTCGCAGGCGTCGCACGACCTGAACGGCGTCGCGAACTGGGTCGATGCGTGGCTGGCGGCAGGCGCCGCCGGTCGCCGCGGAGCGGCGCGATGAACGCGGGCTTCGCGCTGCGCCTGCGTGTGCTCGGCCGTCGTGCGGCCGACTGGCTCGCACGCGGCATCGGGTTGCCGGCGCAACGCACGCTGGTCGACTGGATCGTGCGGCTGTTCTTCCACGCGCCGCCGCCGGGCCGGCCCGATCACGTGCGCCGCTGGGTGCGCGTCGCGTCGCTGCGGCTGGCGCAGGAGTGGGGCGTGCTGCAGCCGCTCAGCCCGCGCGAATGGCTGTGGCGCGCGATCGTGCGGGCGCCGCGCTCGGCGGAAGGCCGGCCCGCGCGCGATCCGCTCGCCTGGTTCGACCGGTATGTCGTGCCCGTCTACGTGGCCGGGCGCGCGGTCGGCCGGCGCATCGATGCGCTGCTCGCGCGCCTGCCGTGGGTGCGCTGGGGCGGCTGGCTCGATGCGCGCGCGAACGGTGTCGGCCGGCACCGCTGGCTCGCACCGCTGCTGCTGGTGGCCGGCGCGCTGCTGTGGGCCGCGGCCGGGATGTCGCCGCTGATGCCGGGCGCGCAGTTCGCGTTCTTCGCGATCGTCGCGGTGCTGGCGCTCGCGCTGCGCCGCCTGCCGGGCCATCTGCCGACGCTCGCGCTCGCGTCGCTCGCCCTGCTCGCGACGGTGCGCTACATGTGGTGGCGCACCACGCAGACGCTCGATTTCCGCAGCCCGGTCGAGGCCGTCGCCGGCTATCTGCTGTACGGCGCGGAAGCCTATACGTGGATGATCCTGCTACTTGGCTTCGTGCAGACCGCATGGCCGCTCGACCGGCCGATCGTGCCGCTGCCCGACGACCCCGACACCTGGCCGACCGTCGACATCTACATCCCGACCTACAACGAGCCGCTGTCGGTCGTGAAGCCGACCGTTTTCGCCGCGCAGAGCATCGACTGGCCGACGGCCAAGCTGCGCGTGTATCTGCTCGACGACGGCAAGCGCCCCGAATTCGAGGCGTTCGCGCGCGAGGCCGGCATCGACTACGTGACGCGCGACGACAACCGCCACGCGAAGGCCGGCAACATCAACCGCGCGCTGCCGAAGACGCACGGCGAATACATCGCGATCTTCGACTGCGATCACGTGCCGACGCGCTCGTTCCTGCAGACGACGATGGGCGTGTTCCTGCGCGACCCGAAGTGCGCGCTCGTGCAGACGCCGCACCATTTCTTCTCGCCCGATCCGTTCGAGCGCAACCTCGGCACGTTCCGCGAGATCCCGAACGAAGGCAACCTGTTCTACGGCCTCGTGCAGTCGGGCAACGACCTGTGGAACGCGACGTTCTTCTGCGGCTCGTGCGCGGTGCTCAAGCGCAGCGCGCTGGAAGAGGTGGGCGGCGTCGCGGTCGAGACCGTGACCGAGGATGCGCACACGGCGCTCAAGCTGCACCGGCGCGGCTATACGTCGGCCTACCTGCCGACCGTGCAGGCGGCCGGCCTCGCGACCGAAAGCCTCGCGGGCCACGTGAAGCAGCGCACGCGCTGGGCACGCGGGATGGCGCAGATCTTCCGCATCGACAACCCGTTCCTCGGGCGCGGGCTCGGCCTCATCCAGCGGATCTGCTACGGCAACGCGATGCTGCACTTCTTCTACGGGATCCCGCGGCTGGTGTTCCTGACGATCCCGCTCGCGTACCTGTTCTTCCACCTGTACTTCATCAACGCGTCGGCGCTCGCGCTCGCGAGCTACGTGATCCCGTATCTCGTGCTCGCGAACGTCGCGAACTCGCGGATGCAGGGGCGCTACCGCCATTCGTTCTGGGCCGAGGTCTACGAATCGGTGCTCGCGTGGTACATCGCACTGCCGACCACCGTCGCGTTCTTCAGCCCGAAGCACGGCAAGTTCAATGTGACCGACAAGGGCGGCAAGATCGACGAAGGCTACGTCGACTGGTCGACGTCGAAGCCGTATCTGGTGCTGTTCGGGATGAACGTGCTCGCGATCCTCGCCGGCCTGTGGCGGCTCGTGGCCGACCAGGGCGACGAGGCGTCGACGATCCTGATCACGCTCGGCTGGACCGTGTACAACCTCGCGATGCTCGGCGCGGCGCTGGCCGTGGCGCGCGAAACCAAGCAGGTGCGCGTCACGCACCGGATCGCGATGCGCGTGCCGGCCATGCTGCTGCTCGCCGACGGGTCGACCGCCGCGTGCTTCACGAGCGACTACTCGACCGGCGGCCTCGGCCTCGAAGCGGTGCCGGGCCTCTCGCTTGCCGTCGGCGACACGCTGACGGTGTGCGTGACGCGCGGCGACCGGCCGTTCCCGTTCCCGGTGCGCGTGAGCCGCGTGACGCCGACCCATGTCGGCGTGAGCTTCGACGAACTCACGCTCGAACAGGAGCGCCAGCTCGTGCAATGCACGTTCGGCCGCGCGGACGCGTGGCTCGATTGGCACGAAGGCCAGCGGGTCGACACGCCGCTCGGCGGGCTGAAGGAAGTGTTGCGGATCGGCCTGGACGGCAACGTACGGATGTGGAAGGGTGCGGCGCGCGGCCTGCTGGCCATGCTGGCGCCGAAACTCGATCGGGCGCGCGACTGACGCGGCGCTCATCATGGAGTGGGTTAGATGACGTTCTGGAATCTGTATTTCATCCTGAAGTTCGCGCTGTTCGCGACCGGGCACCTGCAGCCGTTCTGGCTCGCGAACCTCGCGTTCGCGGTGGCGCTCGCGGCGAGCGCGCCGATCCGGCGGCGCGCGTGGCGCATCGTCCGGCAGGTCGTGGCGATCGCGATCGCGGTGCCGCTGCTCGCGCGCGAGATGCATGCGCCGCCGCTCGCGCGGCTCGCCGAAGCCGCGCGCGAAGTGAGCACGTTCCGCCTCGAGTACTGGATGGAGCTGCTGCCGCGCCTGCTGCCGCCGGTGCTGCTGCTGACGGTGGCCGGTGTGCTGATCGTCTATTTCATCGTCAATCGCTGGCTGCGCGTCGCGACGTTCGTGCTGGCCGTGCTGGTCGTGATGCCGCTGTGGCAGGCCGGCAGCGGGCTGATGGCGCGCGTCGTCGCACCGCTTCCGCAGCAGGCGAGCGCCACGGGCACGACGCTCGCCGGCCAGCCGGAGGATCACAACGCCGCGCTCGCGACGTTCCGCACGCAGGAATCGCAGCGGCAGGTCGCGTTCGGCCATCTCGGCAACGATCCATCCGCGCAATTCGACGTGATCGTGCTGCACATCTGCTCGCTGTCGTGGGACGACCTCGATGCCGCGAAGGTGCGCAACCATCCGATGCTGAGCCACTTCGACTACCTGTTCAATAACTTCAGCACGGCCGCGAGCTACAGCGGCCCGGCGGCGATCCGCGTGCTGCGCGCGAGCTGCGGGCAGGAAGCGCACGCCGACCTGTACAAGCCGGCGCCGCAGCAGTGCTACCTGTTCTCGCAGTTGGCGAGCGCGGGCTACAAGGTGCAGTCGCTGCTGAACCACGACGGCCACTTCGACAACTTCCTGCAGGTGATCCACGACAACATCGGCGTGCCCGACGCGCCGCCGGTGTCGAACGCGGCCGCGCCGGTCGCGATGCACGCGTTCGACGGCTCGGAGATCAAGAGCGACTACGCGACGCTCGCGAACTGGTACGCGCAGCGCGCGTCGGTGCCGGGCCCGGTCGCGCTGTACTACAACACGATCAGCCTGCACGACGGCAACCGCGTCGTCGGCAGCGCGCTGACGAGCATCGACTCGTATCCGCAGCGCGTGACGAAGCTGATGGACGACTTCGATCACCTGGCCGACCTGATCGCGCAATCGGGCCGGCGCGCGGTGATCGTGTTCGTGCCCGAGCACGGCGCCGCGCTGCGCGGCGACAAGTACCAGGTCGCGGGCCTGCGCGAGATCCCGACGCCGCGCATCGTGCACGGGCCGGTCGGCGTGCGGCTCGTCGGCTTTACCGGCAACCACGGCGCGACGACCGTGATCGACCAGCCGACCAGCTTCCTCGCGCTCGCGCAACTGCTGTCGAACCTCGTGTCGAACAGCCCGTTCAAGCCGGGCACGACGCTCGCGCAGTACGCGGCCGACCTGCCGCGCACGCGGATGGTGGGCGAGAACGAGGGCACGGTGACGATGCAGACGGCCGCGGGCTACGCGGTGAAAACTCCGGATGGCGTATGGATCGACGAACAGTGATGCTCCCCGCCGACAGCGACGATGATCGCCTGTCGCAACCGAACGACGTGCTCGGCCTCGCGCGGCATTTGCCCGCGCTCGATCCCGAGCGTTACGTCGACGAGCAGGCGCGCCGCGCGTTCATCGAGTCGCTCGACCGCTGGCCGACGCTCGCGAAACTGATGGGATTGAAGCGGTAAACGCGCGACGGCCGTCATGGGAGCCGGCCGTTGCTTGCATGCGTGCGAACCCGCTTGCTGCGCGTTGTGACCTTACTGCGCCTTGCGTTCCGGCTGGCGCGTCCACTCGTGTTCTTCGCCCGGCACCTTGCCGAAGGTCTGATCGGCCCACGCTGCACGGGCCGCATCGATCTTCGCGCGCGCGCTCGATACGAAATTCCATTCGATGAACCGCTCTCCCGGCAGATGGGCGCCGCCGAGCAGCATCACGCGGGCGCCGTTCGTGCTGGCGAGCGTCACGGTCGCGCCCGGCTCCAGCACGGCCATCGTCGCGGCGGCGAGCGGCGTGCCGTCGATCGAGAGATCGCCGTCAACGAGGTACACGCCGCGCTCCTCATGTTCGGCATCGAGCGCCAGCGTGCCGCCTGCCGCGAATTCCGCAACCGCATAGAGCGTGGGCGAGAACACGGCGACCGGCGACGTGAGCCCGAACGCGGTGCCCGCGATCACGCGCACGCTCGCACCGTCGCGCGTGAACGACGGCAGCGTGTCGGCCGCATGATGGACGAACGCGGGCGCGGTGTCTTCATGCTCGACCGGCAGCGCGACCCAGGTCTGGATCCCGTGGACCGGCTGATCGCGCGGCCGATCTTCGTCGGGCGAGCGCTCCGAATGCACGATGCCGCGGCCGGCGGTCATCCAGTTCACGTCGCCCGGCACGATCTTCTGCCGGCAGCCGAGGCTGTCGTGATGCATCAGCGAACCGTCGAACAGGTAGGTGACGGTCGCGAGGCCGATGTGCGGATGCGGCAGCACGTCGATGCCGCTGCCGGCCGGCAGCACGGCCGGCCCCATCTCGTCGAAGAAGATGAACGGGCCGACGAGGCGGGCGGCGCGCGCGGGCAGCACGCGGCGCACGACGAGGTTGCCGATGTCGCTTTCGCGCGGCGTGAGCAGGGTCTTGATCGAGGCGGACATGGTGGGGTTCTGGTAGTCGAGGCGGGGCGCGTCAGGCGATCGCCGTGTCGATGGTGATCGGATGCGTGAGGATCTTGTGCACCGGGCACGCGTTCGCGATCTGCAGCAGCCGTTCGCGCTGTTCGCCGGACAGGTCGCCTTCGAGCGTGATGCGGCGCACGATCGTGCTGCCCGCGCTGCCCGATTCGTGCGCGAGCTTCACGTGTACTTCGGTGAGCGGCCAGCCCTTGCGCTGTGCGTACATTTTCAGCGTGATCGCGGTGCACGCGCCGAGGCTCGACAGCAGCAGCGTGACGGGCGCGGGCGCCGCATCGCCACCGCCGAGCGACGCCGGTTCGTCGGCGCGCCACTGGTGGACGCCATCGCTGAAGTGGACGAGGTAATCGACGGAGCCGATGCTCGCTTCGACGGACAGTTCGCTCATTGCAGTTCCATGTGAAAAAAGGGGAGGCCGGCGGCCGGGCCGGGCGTCACGGTTCGAGCAGCCGCTGCAGCCGCAGTTCCTCGAAATCGAGTTCCGATTCGATCCGGTGCAGCACGGCGTCGTCGACCTTGCCGTCGCGATGCAGGTCGAGCAGCGCGCGGCGCGACACGCCGACGAGGTCGAGTTCGACGCGCAGCATGCGCGCGCGCACCTGGGCCGGCTCGGCGCCGTGGCGATGCGCGCGCTCGTTGAAGGTGACGCGGTTCCGGTATTCGGCGAGCAGGCGGTCGAGCGACGGCCGCTCGAGGGTCGAGCCGCGCTGTTCGAGCGCGTCGAGTTCGGCGAGCGCCGCGCCGAACGCGTGTGCGCGCACCGCATGCTCGGACATCGTGTGCCGCGCGGCCGGGCGCAGCTTCAGCACGCGGATCAGCGGCGCGAGCGTGCCGCCCTGCACGACGAGCGTGGCGATGATCAGCAGGAACGTGCTGAACAGGATCAGGTCGCGGCCGGGGAAGTTGGCGGGCAACGCGATCGCGGCCGCGAGGCTCACGACGCCGCGCATGCCCGACCAGCCGAGCACGACGGCCTCGCGCCACGACCACGGTGCGTGGCCGGCGCGCGGCGCGCGCAGGCGGCCCGGCAGCCACATCGCGACGAACACCCACACGATGCGCGCGGCGATCGTGGCGGCGGTGGCGGGCAGCGCGACGCGCAGGCCGGCCATCAGCACCGCGCCTTCGTGGTTCACGCGCGCGAGGATCGCGTGCAGCGCGAGGCCGATCAGGATGAACACGAGCGCGTCGAGCACGAACACGATCGCTTCCCAGGTCGCCTTCGCCTTGATCCGCATGTCGGCGTCGAACACGCGATGCTGGCGCACGCCGAGCACGAGCCCGCAGGTGACGACCGACAGCACGCCCGAGCCGTCGACGGCTTCCGCGATCCCGTAGCTGCCCCACGCCATCGCGAAGGTCACGACGATGCCGAGCATCGGGTCGCGCAGGCGCGGCAGCACCCAGCTCATCGCATGGCCGCACGCGAGGCCGACCGCGATGCCGATCAGCGTGAGCGAGAAGAACAGGCCGGTGGCGCTCGCGGCCGTGATCGACACGGCGAGCGCGGCCGACACGGCCATCTGGTACAGCAGCAGGCCCGACGCATCGTTGACGAGGCTTTCGCCTTCGAGCACCGCGACGAGTCGCGCGGGCAGCGGGTGGCGCTGCAGGATCGCCTTCGCGGCGACCGCATCGGGCGGCGACACGATCGCGCCGAGCGTGAAGCAGGCGGCCCATGGCAGCGCCGGGTTCACCGCATGCACGGCGAGCGCGACCGCGACGGTCGTGAACACCACGGCCCCGAGCGCGAGCGACGCGATCGATGCGAGCTCCTGCCGGAATTCCTTCCACGCGGTGTAGAACCCGCTCGACATCAGCAGCGGCGGCAGCACGGCCGCGAGCAGCAGCGCCGGGTCCATGTCGGGCACGCGCTTGCCTGCAACCGCGACCACGCAGCCGCCGAGCAGCAGCACGACGGCCGGCGGAATCGAGATCCGTTCGGCGAGCCACGTGAGTGCGCCGGCACCGCAGATCAACAGCAGCAGGTAATGAAACAGTTCGACGTTGGTCATGCGTGGCCGGTGATGAACGATTGCGTCACGACGGCTTGCGGTCGTTCGTGGTGCCGCCGGGCAGCGCGCCGAACATGTGCTGGCTGCACTTCGCATCGCGCCATGCGGTGTTCAGCCGGTGGCCCGCGAGCATGCGTCGCGCGACCGGCAGGATCTGTTCGCCGGCCAGCATGCCGAGCAGGCAGGTGAGCGCGATGATCGGCGGGGCCGGCGAGTTCACGCCGAGCGCGCCGTAGATGACACCGGCGAGGACGCCGGCGAGCAGCGACAGGACATAGGCTTTCATGATGGGCGTCTCGTGGTCTCGTGATCGAACGACGGGTGGCGACGAGTGCATCGTCGAGGTCCCTCGAAGCGTATCGGGTTTACGTGAAGAAAAAAAGGGCGGATTGCCCTTGGGCGACCACCTATTCTGGAATCCGAGTGATTCCATTTTTTGGGTGTTCGTATCAGAGGATTGCGGTTTTAATGAATCGAGACGGACGAAGCAGATCAAGCGTCGTACCCAACTCGATTCCTCCCGCGTTCGCGGCGAGGCAAGATTCCCCTTCCGTTCCAAGGATGATCACGCCATGAGCAACCCGAAGCTTGAAGTACTTACTCCGCAGAACAGCCAGGTGATCTTCATCGACCAGCAGCCGCAGATGGCGTTCGGTGTGCAGTCGATCGATCGTCAGACGCTGAAGAACAACGTCGTCGGCCTGGCGAAGGCCGCGAAGGCGTTCAATATCCCGACCACGATCACGACGGTCGAAAGCGACAGCTTCTCCGGTCACACGTATCCGGAGCTGCTCGACGTCTTCCCGAACCAGAAGACGCTCGAACGCACGTCGATGAACTCGTGGGACGACCAGAAGGTGCGCGACGCACTGGCCGCGAACGGCCGCAAGAAGGTGATCGTGTCGGGTCTGTGGACCGAAGTCTGCAATACGACGTTCGCGCTGTGCGCGATGCTCGAAGGCGGTTACGAGATCTACATGGTGGCCGACGCATCGGGCGGCACGTCGCAGGCGGCGCACGATTTCGCGATGCAGCGGATGGTGCAGGCCGGCGCGGTGCCAGTGACCTGGCAGCAGGTCATTCTCGAGTGGCAGCGCGACTGGGCGCGTCGCGACACGTACGACGCGGTGATGGCGGTTGTGAAGGAGCATTCGGGCGCGTACGGGATGGGCGTCGACTACGCGTACACGATGGTCCACAAGGCCGCGCAGCGTACCGCGACGCCGCACGAGTCGATCCCGGCCGTGCCGGCGAAATAACGGGCGACCGGCGGCGGGCGACCGGCTGCGGGCGCCGTATCCGATGCAAGCGGCGGCCCGCGGCGATCCGCCGGCCGCCGCCCGCTCAGGCCGCGGGCAGCGCCCACGGCGCGTGCGAGAAATGTTCGGCGAGGAAATCGAGCAGCACCGTCACGCGCGCGGCACGCAGCATGCCGGGCGGCGTCATCAGGTTGACGTTGACGTCGGCGATCCTCCAGTCATGCATGACTTCTTCGAGTACGCCGCGCTGCAGTTCGTCCCACACCAGGAACTCGGGCTGAAGCGCGAGGCCGTGGCCGGCGATCAGTGCGGGGACGATCACGTCGGCGTTGTTGGTGCGGATGCGCCCGTGCACGTTCACGCCGAAGTCGTCGCCCGAGGCCGGGTGGCGAAAACGCCAGTGCTCGGGCGTCGGCAGGTTGGTGTAGGTGAGGCACACGTGCTTCTCGATGTCACGCGGATGCGTGGGCCGGCCATGCCGGGCCAGATACGCCGGCGACGCGACGAGCGGACGGCGCACCGCACACAGGCGGCGCGAGCGCAGCGACGAATCGCTGAGCTCGGCAATCCGGATCGCGACGTCGAACCCGCCGGACACGATGTCGACGATGTGGTCGGTGAGCACGAGGTCGATATCGACGCGCGGATGGCGCTCGAGAAACGCGGGCAGCAGCGGCGACAGATGGCGCAGCCCGAACGACATCGGCGCGTTCACGCGCACGAGGCCGTGCGGTTCGAGCGCTTGCGCGGACGCCTCGCTCTCGATCAGCTCCGCATCGGCGAGCAGGCGGATCGCACGGTCGCGCAGCAGTTCGCCGGTCGGCGTGAGCGACAGCTTGCGCGACGTGCGGTACAGCAGCATCGCGCCGAGGCGCTTTTCGAGACGCGCGATCGCCTTCGAGACGGTCGGTTGCGACACGCCGAGGAGCTCGGCGGCTTTGGCGAACGAACCGAGCTCCGCGACGCGCGCGAAGATGGCCCAGGCTTCGAGATCAGGAAGGTGTTGCATGGTCGGACAGAGTGGCAGGGAAGCGAAGTGGATACGGCGGCGCAGCATGCGGCCGGCGCGATGCGGCTCATTCTAATCCGGCCGGGGAGAATAATCGTTATGGAATCTTATCTATTGTCGCTGGCGGCAGGCGTGCTGATCGGCGTCGTGTACAGCGTGATCAAGGTGCGCTCGCCGGCGCCGCCGCTCATTGCGCTGATCGGCCTCGCCGGCATGCTGATCGGCTCGCAGGCCATCGGCTCCATCCGCCACTGGCTCGGCTTCTGACCGCATCGAGGACATATTAATGAGTGCAACTGATAATCAACCGGATCTTATCCTGCACAACGGACGCATCACGACGCTCGACCGTGCGAACCCCGTTGCCACTGCGGTCGCGATCAAGGACGGCCGCTTCGTCGCGGTCGGCAGCGACGCGGAGGTCATGCCGCTCGCGGGCCGTGCGACGAAGGTGGTCGACCTCGGCTGCCGCCCGGCGCTGCCGGGCCTGACCGACAACCATTGCCACGTGATCCGTGGCGGCCTGAACTACAACATGGAGCTGCGCTGGGACGGCGTACGCTCGCTCGCGGTCGCGATGGAGATGCTCAAGCAGCAGGTTGCGATCACGCCTGCGCCGCAGTGGGTGCGCGTGGTCGGCGGCTTCACCGAACACCAGTTCGCCGAGAAGCGCCTGCCGACGATCGACGAGCTCAACGCGGTTGCGCCCGATACGCCGGTGTTCATCCTGCATTTGTACGACCGTGCGCTGCTGAACG
Source organism: Burkholderia sp. AU31652 (assembly GCF_002223155.1). Taxonomy (NCBI): domain Bacteria; kingdom Pseudomonadati; phylum Pseudomonadota; class Betaproteobacteria; order Burkholderiales; family Burkholderiaceae; genus Burkholderia; species Burkholderia sp. AU31652. The sequence goes on from NZ_NKFG01000003.1 coordinate 1,032,962, forward strand.
CGGCCGCGCTGCGTGTCGTGGGTTATACGAAGGACACGCCCGAGCCGCCGGGCGGCACGATCCTGCGCGACGCCGCGGGCAATCCGACGGGCCTGCTGCTCGCGAACCCGAACGCGACGATCCTCTATGCGACGCTCGCAAAAGGCCCGAAGCTGCCGTTCGAATATCAGTACAACTCGACGCGTCACTTCATGCGTGAGCTGAACCGGCTCGGCGTGACGGGCGTGATCGATGCAGGCGGCGGCTCGCAGAATTACCCCGACGATTACGAGGTGATCCGCAAGCTGCATGACGCGGGCGAGATGACGATCCGGATCGCCTACAACCTGTTCACGCAGAAGCCGAACGCGGAGAAGGAAGACTTCGTCAACTGGACGAAGAGCAGCAAGTACCACGACGGCACCGATTACTTCCGTCACAACGGCGCAGGCGAGATGCTGGTGTTCTCGGCAGCCGACTTCGAGGATTTCCGCGTCGCGCGCCCGGATCTGCCGGCGCAGATGGAAGACGATCTCGAAGGCGTCGTGCGCGTGCTCGCGCAAAACCGCTGGCCGTGGCGCATGCATGCGACCTACGATGAAACGATCAGCCGCGCGCTCGACGTGTTCGAGAAGGTCAACCAGGACATTCCGCTCGAGGGGCTGAACTGGTTTTTCGATCACGCGGAAACGATCTCCGAGAAGTCGATGGACCGGATCGCGGCGCTGGGCGGCGGCATCGCGGTGCAGCACCGGATGGCGTACCAGGGCGAGTACTTCGTCGAGCGCTACGGCGCGCAGGCGGCCGAAGCGACGCCGCCGGTCGCGAAGATGCTGTCGAAAGGCCTCAAGGTGTCGGCCGGCACCGACGCGACGCGGGTGGCGTCGTACAACCCGTGGGTGTCGCTCGCATGGCTGGTGACGGGCAAGACGGTGGGCGGGATGCGCCTGTATCCGCAGCGCAACCTGCTCGATCGCGAGACCGCGCTGCGGATGTGGACCGAGTACGTGACGTGGTTCTCGAACGAAGAGGGCAAGAAAGGGCGCATCGCGGTCGGGCAACTGGCCGACCTGACGGTCCCGGATCGCGATTTCTTCACGTGCGCGGAGGACGATATCGTCGATACGACGGCGCTGCTGACGGTGGTGGGCGGCCGGATCGTGTGGGGGGCGGGGCCGTTCGCGTCGCACGACGCGCCGATTCCGCCGGCGATGCCGGACTGGTCGCCGGTGCGCGCCTACGGCGGCTACGGTGGCTGGGGCGCGACGCAGCGCGACGGCGCACCGCTGCAACGCGCGGCGGCTGCCGCGGCGATGTGCGGTTGCGCGAGTGCGTGCGGCCTGCACGGCCATGCGCATGCCAGCGCATGGAGCCGCGCGCTGCCGACCTCGGACGCGAAGGGCTTCTGGGGCGCATTCGGCTGCTCGTGCTGGGCGGTCTGACATGACGGCGCGCACTGCCCATGGCAACCCGGCATGGATCCGCGCGCTGCTGTCGCAGCCGTGGGTCCTGCCGCTCGCGCGTCTGGCGCTCGTTTCCGCGTTCCTCATCGGCGGCGTCAACAAGGCGATGCACTTCGGCGACGCGGTGGCCGAGCAGGCGCATTTCGGCCTGCAGCCGGCCGCGCTGTGGGCGGCGCTGGCGATCGTGGTCGAGATCGTCGGCTCGTTGTGCGTGGTGTTTCGCCGCTTCACGTGGCTCGGCGCCGGCGCGCTTGGCATGCTGACGCTGGTCGCGATGGTCGTGGCGAACGATTTCTGGAACCGCTCGGGTGCCGAACATTTCATGGCACTCAACAGCTTTTTCGAGCATCTTGGGCTGATCGCGGCCCTCGTGCTTGCGACCGTGCTCGGCGATGCACGGCAACCGGCCGATGACGGCCGCTCCATCCGATGACAATGAAACAACCAGGGAATCCCGTGATGAAATCCATTCGTTCCGTGCTGCTCGCCGCGCTGTTCGCGGGCGGTCTTGCCGTCGCACCGGTGGCGTTCGCGAAGCCGCCGGTGCCGCCGGCGGCCACGCCGACGGTGGCCGTCGGCCCGCAATACGACACGACGCACGTGTGCGTGGCGCCGGAAGACTTCGACCGCTTCACCGACAGCTTCGTCGCGACGTTCGGCGGCAAGAAGTCGAAGCAGGGCGTGTTCCAGGTCACGCCCACGCCGAGCCAGACGATGTCGCAACTGGTGCTCACGCCGGTCGGCACGGTCTCGGTGTTCGGCTTCAAGACACCGATCCCGTATCCGTTCTGCGCGGAGCGCACCGGTTATCTCGTCACCGACATGGACGTCGCGATGAAGACGGCACGCGCACACGGCGCGGACGTGATCGTCGACACGTTCCCCGATCCGATCGGCCGCGACGCGATCATCCGCTGGGCCGGCGTCCTGAACATGCAACTCTATTGGCATACCGAAGCGCCGCGCTACGACGCGCTGGAGACGGTGCCCGAGAATCGCGTGTACGTATCGCCGGAAAGCGTGCGCAAGCTGGTGCACGATTTCGTGAAGTTCTCGAACGGCAAGGTGGTATCCGACACCCTCAAGGCGCCGGGCATCGAGATCGGCCGGCCGAACGACACGTATCGCCGCATTCGCATCGAATCGGGCTTCGGCAAGATGACCGTGCTCGTGACCGACGGCCACCTGCCTTACCCGTTCGGCCGCGAAATGACCGGTTACGAAGTGCACGATCTCGCCGCGACGCTGGAGAAGGCCAAGGCAGCCGGCGTGACCGTGCTCGTGCCGCCGTTCACGTCGGACGGCCGTGACGCGGCGCTCGTGCAGTTCCCGGGCGGCTACGTCGCCGAGATCCACGCGAGCGCCGCGCGATGAAGCACGAGGACACGATCCTTGCCGCGGTGGCCGGCTTCGTCGACACGCTGAGCTTCGTCGCGCTGTTCGGGCTGTTCACCGCGCACGTGACCGGCAACTTCGTGCTGATCGGCGCGGGCATCGCGGGCTTCGGCCAGGGTGTCGTGCTGAAGCTCAGCGTGTTTCCCGCGTTCGTCTGCGGCGTGATCGCGAGCAGCCTGATCGCGCGGTCGATGTCCGGGCGGCCCGCCTGGCAGGGCACGCGCACGCTGCATGCGGTGCAGGCCGTGCTGCTGCTCGGCTTCTGCGCGGCCGGCGTATGGGCGACGCCCGTCACGCAGCCCGACAGCCTGCCGGCACTCGTGGCCGGCATCGTCGGCACGTTCGCGATGGGCGTGCAGAACGCGCATCCGCGCGTGATTGCGCGCGCCGGCGGCGTGCCGAACACGGTGATGACCGGCAACGTGACGCAGGCGATCCTCGACGTCGTCGACATGCTTTCCGCCGGCACCGCCGAGGCCGCGCGCGCGGCGGCGCGGGCGCGCTTCGGCAAGATGCTGCCGGCGATCGTGGCGTTCGCGCTCGGTGCCGCATGCGGCGCGCTCGGGTTCCGCTTCGTCGGGTTTTTCGCGCTGCTCGCGCCGGTCGGCGCGCTCGCGACGCTTGCCCTGTGCGCGGCACAAACGGCGGGGACGACCACACAGGAGCGCGCATGATCGAGCGGGGAGGGGGGAGACATCACGGCCAGCACGCCGCACGGGCCGCGCGCGCGTCGATCGTCGCGGGGCTGCTGTTCGCGGGCGCCGACGCGGCATGCGCGCAAACGGCGCCGGCATCGACGCCGGCTTCCACGCCGGTGCAGGAGCCGGCGCCGGCCGCGTCATCGGCAACGCCAACCGCCGCTGCCGCATCGACCTGCACGGCCAAGCGCCCCGTGGTGCTGTTCAACCGCTGGCAGGAGGACTGGTCGGTGCTCGCGAATCCGTGCGTGCCTCGCGCACCCCTCGACGGCCTGAAATATCTTCCGCTCGGCAACGATCCGGCCTCCTATCTGTCGCTCGGCGTGAACCTGCGCGAGCGTCTCGAGACCAATGACGCGCCGCTGTTCGGCATCGGTTCCGCGCAATCGGATACGTACCTGATCCAGCGCATCGAAGTGCATGCCGATGCGCATCTCGGCCAGCACTGGCAGTTCTTCGTGCAGTTGCAGGACGCCCGCGCGTTCGGCAAGAACACCGTGTCGCCGGTCGACAAGAACCCGCTCGATCTCGAGCAGGCGTTCGCGACCTACACGGGCGCGCTCGGCGGCGGCACGTTCAAGTTCCGCGTCGGCCGGCAGGAGATGGCGTTCGACTTGCAGCGGTTCATCGCCACGCGCGACGGCCCGAACGTACGGCAGGCGTTCGATGCGGTCTGGGCCGTTTACGAGTACCAGAAATGGCGCTTCATCGGCTATGCGACCCAGCCGGTGCAGAACCGCAACGCGTCCGATTTCGACGACGTGTCGAATCGCGACCTCACGTTCAGCGGCGTGCGCTTCGAGCGGCAGTCGGTCGGGCCGGGCGACCTGTCCGGCTACTGGTCGCGCTACAACCGCAACAACGCACGGTTCCTCGACGCGAGCGGTCCCGAGCATCGCGACGTGTGGGACGTGCGCTACACGGGCACGCTGGGGCGCTTCGATTGGGATCTCGAAACGATGCTGCAGACCGGCACGGTCGGCAACGCGACGATCGGGGCGTGGGCCGTGGGGTCGATCGCCGGCTACAAGCTCGATGCGCCGTGGTCGCCGCGCATCGCGCTGCAGGTCGACGCGGCGTCGGGCGACCGGCATCCGCACGACGGCCGTGTGAGCACCTTCAACCCGCTGTTTCCGAACGGCTATTACTTCACGCTGGCTGGCTATACGAGTTACGCGAACCTGATTCACGTGAAGCCGTCCGTGACGCTGAAGCCGTCGGCGAACCTGTCGCTGCTCGGTGCGCTCGGCTTCCAGTGGCGCGAGACGACCGGCGACGCCGTCTATCAGCAGCCGAACATCCCGGTGCCGGGCACGGCGGGCAAGGGCGGGTTGTGGACCGGGATGTACGTGCAGCTGCGCGCGGACTGGACGATCGCCGCGAACCTGATCGGTGCGATCGAGGCCGTGCATTTCCAGGTCGGCGATGCGATCCGCCAGGCGGGCGGGCATAACGCCGACTATGTCGGCGTCGAGCTGAAGTATGGGTGGTAGCACGCGCGGCGCTGCGCGTGCGCTGGCGAAGCGTTGCCCGATGCGTGGTGCCGGATGAATGCGCGTGTGCAGGTGCTCGCGTATTCGGACGAGATGCTGATCGTGCGCTGGCTCGCGCCGGGCGGCGCGGAACAGCGCTGGGCGCCGGCGCGTGCGCTGCGCTCGGGCCACTGCGCGCTGTCCGGCGAGAAGATCGTCTGCGGCGACGCCGTGTTCAGCCCGCGCGGGCGGGCGCCATTCGAATCGAAAGCGATGATCCTGGCGGCGGCGCTCGACCGTCCGCGCGTGTCGACGGTTCGCCCGCACGTCCAGGTGCTCGAGCGCTCGGCGCAGCTGCTGGTCGTGCGCTGGGTCGAGCCGGGGCGTGCGCATTTCGGCGAGCAGCACTGGAAACCGGGGCGCGCACGGCAGGCCGGTGTCTGCGTGCTGTCGGGCGCGCGGATCGCGTGCGGGGACGACGTGTTCCGCCCGAGTGGGCGCCCGACGCCGCCGAATGCGCGCGCGATGATCCTGGCCATCGCACTCGATACCGCCGGGCTGAAGCACGGCGGGTGATGCGACGCGCACGTGCCGATGTTCGCATGGGTGCGTTTGCGCCATGACACAGGGCGGCCGAAGCCGCCCTGTGTCATGAGGTGGCCGGCATCGCGCCGGCCGGTTCATTGCAGAGCCGCCAGGCCGTTACAGGTTCGGCGACAGTTGCAGCGCGTTCGTCAGGTCGCCCATCGGCTGCCCGCCGTTGGCCTTCAGCGCGTCGTCGCGCTGTTGCAGGCCCGCGAGGCGCGGCAGCGAGAAGCGGCGCGTGATGAAGCGCAGGATCGAACCCGTGTCGTACTGCGTGTGGTCGACGAAGCCCTTCTTCGCGTACGGCGACACGATCAGCGCCGGAATGCGGGTGCCCGGGCCCCAGCGGTCGGCATTCGGCGGCGCGGCATGATCCCAGAAGCCGCCGTTTTCGTCGTACGTGACGACCACGACCATGTTCTTCCACTGCGGGCTTGCCTGCAGGTGCGCGATCACGTCGGCGATGTGCTGGTCGCCGGAGGTGACGTCGGTGTAGCCCGGGTGCTCGTTCAGGTTGCCTTGCGGCTTGTAGAACGCGACCTGCGGCAGCGTGCCCGCGTCGATCGCCTTGATGAACTCGGCGCCGTTCGCGCCGCCGTCGAGCAGGTGCTGCGCGCGGCTCGCGGTGCCCGGCGCCTGGTTCGCGAAGTAGTTGAACGGCTGGTGGTGCGGCTGGAAGTTCGGCGTCGACAGATCGGCACCGTAGATCACGTTCGACGTGCCGTTCTGGCTCGCCTGCAGCGCCTGGCCCCACGCGCCGCCGTACCATGCCCACGACACGCCCGCATTGGTCATCAGGTCGCCGATGTTGGTCGCAGTCTGCGGCGGCATCGTCGACGGGTTGGCCGGGTCGGCGAGCAGCGGATCGCCGCCCGTGGCCGCCTTGTTGCCGCTCGGCTGGTACGCCGGCTGCATCGTGTTGATGCCGTAGAAGTCAGGCGTCAGCGCGCCGTCGTTGACGAACTTGGGCGGCCCGCTCAGCGCGGAGGCCGGCGAGTTCGCGGCGACCTTCAGCGACTTGCCGTCGGCGTTCAGGACTGCGATCTTGCCGGCCGCCGGGCTCTTGTCCGCGTTCGCATAGAACGGCGCGCACGCGCAGATCAGGTACTGGTGGTTCAGGAACGAGCCGCCGAACGCACCCATGAAGAAGTTGTCGGCCAGCACGTACTGCTGCGCGACCTTCCACAGCGGCAGCTTCGACGGATCGGCGGTGTAGTGGCCCATCGTCAGGCCGCCCGCATCGGTCCACGCGGCATACATGTCGTTCTTGCCGCCGTTGATCTGCATCTGGTCCTGGTAGAAGCGATGCACGATGTCGCGCGTCGCGATGCTCATCGACTGGTTGAAGCCTTTCGGATCGTCGATCGCGAACGGCGTGTTCGGCAGGTTTGCCGTCATCGCCTCGGTCACCGCCGGCGTGATGCCGGTCGCGGTCAGGCCGCCCCAGATCTTCGGCAGTGTCGCCATCGTCGAGCCGTCGCGATCCTTTTGCACCGAGTTCGCGGCCGTTGCGTTCTGCAGGCCGTTCGCGCCGGGGAAGTTGCCATACAGGTTGTCGAAGCTGCGGTTTTCCGCATAGATCACGACAACGTTCTTGACGGCCGACAGGCCTTGCTGCGTGACATCGTCGCCGCCGCAGGCGGTCAGGCTGAGCGCGGCCGCGAGGGCGATCGGCGTATAGCGAATCCAGGCGTGCTTCTTCATGCGATGTTCTCTCTTTCGTCGTTTGTCGCGTGTGGGAACCGGGTTGATGTACGGCCGGTGCGGGCACTGCGAGGCACCGACCGGTTGCGCGCATTATCTGGAACCGATTTGACAGGCGGGTGTAGGGCCGCTTTCAATTGACTGTCGGTGGAACGTCATGCAACGGTCATGGAACTGACATAAGCTCCGGCCGATTGCCCACCGCTACAAGAAGAACGACGATGCACAGCCTTCTGAAACCCGTCGCGTTCGCGCGATCGTTGACCCCTGCCGCGGCCGCGCTTGCGCTGGCCGCCGGGCTCGCGGCGCTCGCCGGCTGCGATGCGCGGCCCGGCGCGACTACGTCGGCCGCGTCCGTCGTGCCGGCGGCGCAAGCGGCCCCGGCCGCTCCCGCGGTCGCGCCGGCCAGCCAGCCGCAGACGCGCGCGCAGGTATTCGAGGGCGTCAAGCAGATGACGGCGCTCGGCAAGCAGCTGTTCTTCGATCCTTCGCTGTCGGGCTCCGGCAAGCTCGCGTGCGCGTCGTGCCATAGCGCCGAGCATGCGTTCGGGCCGCCGAACGCGCTGTCGGTGCAGCTCGGCGGCGACGACATGCACCGCACGGGCTTTCGCGCGGTGCCGTCGCTGAAGTACCTGCGCGGCATCCCGCCGTTCAGCGAGCACTTCCACGATTCGCCGGACGAAGGTGACGAAAGCATCGACGCGGGTCCGACCGGCGGGCTGACCTGGGACGGCCGCGTCGATACGCGCGATGCGCAGGCGCGCATTCCGCTCACGTCGCCGTTCGAGATGAGCAGCTCGCCGGCGAGGGTCGCGCAGGCGGTTCGCGCCGCACCTTATGCGGACGCGTTCCGCAACGCGTTCGGCGCTCAGGTGCTCGGCAACGACCAGGCGACCTTCGACGCGGTGCTGCGCGCGCTCGACGCCTTCCAGCAACAGCCGGCGCTGTTCGATCCGTACACGAGCAAGTACGACGCGTACCTGGCCGGCCATGCGCAGCTCACGCCCGCGGAACTGCGCGGGCTGCAGCTGTTCAACGATGAGAAGAAGGGCAACTGCGCGAGTTGCCACATCAGCCAGCGCACGCTCGAAGGCGGCCCGCCGCAGTTCAGCGATTTCGGGCTGATCGCGGTCGCGGTGCCGCGCAACCGCGCGCTGCCCGTCAATCGCGACCCGCGCTTCTACGATCTCGGCGCCTGCGGCCCCGAGCGCACCGACCTGAAGGGCCGCGACGAATTCTGCGGGTTGTTCCGCACGCCGTCGCTGCGCAACGTCGCGCTGCGCAAGACGTTCTTCCACAACGGCGTGTATCACTCGCTGGAGGACGTGATGCGCTTCTACGTCGAACGCGACATCCATCCGGAGAAGTTCTATCCGGTCGTGCACGGCAAGGTGCAGATCTACGACGATTTGCCGAAGCGCTACTGGCCGAACATCAACCGCGAGCCGCCGTTCGACCGCAAGCGCGGCGACCAGCCGGCGCTGAACGCGGCCGAGATCAAGGACGTGATCGCGTTCCTCGGCACGCTGACTGACGGATATCAGCAAACGGCCGCACCGGCCAAGCCGTAGGGGCATTCATTACGGCACGCATGCTATGCTCGCTCGCTGACGGGCGTGGTGCGTACCGGATGGCCGGCCCCCGGTTCGCCGGTATGCACCACGCCGTTCGATCGAACATCCAAGGAGAAAAAACATGTCGATGCGTGCATCCCTTTCCGTCGTCACGCGCGTGCTGGCCGGCGCCGCGTGCGCAGCCGCGATGCTGCCCGCCCATGCACAGAACAACCTGAACTTCCTGAACGACACGCCGATCAGCTATTTCAGCAAGACCGACCGCGCGTCGCTGTCGAAGGCGGTCGTGCAGGTGCGCGACGAAGGCAAGGACGGCGAGACCACGACGTGGCAGAGCAGCGGCCGCGGCACGCAGATCGATGCGAAGCTCACGCCGAGCACGACCGAGACGGACGGCAAGACCTGCCGCGAAATCGCGACCGAAATCACCGCGAAGGGCCAGACGATGACGCTCAAGCCCGTCTATTGCAAGACGGCCGCGGGCAAGTGGCAGCTGCAGAAGCGCTGAGCACGCGCGTGATGAAGCGGGGCGCCGCGCCGCGCACGGTGTCGTGCGGCGTCGTGATCCTCGATGCGGCCGGCCGCGTGTTCCTCGCGCACGCGACCGATACCACGCACTGGGACATCCCGAAGGGGCAGGGCGAGCCGGGCGAGACGCCGGCCGACGCGGCGCTGCGTGAACTGCTCGAGGAAACCGGCATCGTGATCGGCGCCGAGCGGCTGCTCGATCTTGGCCGCTTCGCGTACCGGCACGACAAGGATCTGCACCTGTTCGCGGTGCGCGTGGCCGACGACGAAGTCGATCTCGCGCACTGTACGTGCACGTCGCTGTTTCCGAGCCGCCGCGACGGCTCGATGATTCCCGAGATGGATGCGTATCGCTGGACCCCGCCCGGCGACATCGACGCGTATGCGAGCCGCAGCCTCGCGCGGCTGTTTCGCACGAAGCTGTCGCTCGCGGACTTGCATCGGCGGTTGATGGGTCCGTGACCTCGGCATGCATAAAAAAACCGGCGAAAGCCGGTTTTTTCGTTCATCCAATTCGTCGTCAATGGGTCACGATGGTCCATCGGTCCGTGTCGCGATGCTGGTCGAGCCCGATCGCTTCGAATTCATCGCGCGCCTCGCCTTTGGCGACGCCGAGATAGCGAAGCGCTTCGTTGATCGCATGGTCCGACACGACGAGCGGGCTAGCCGCACGGCCATCCGAAAAGAGCACATGTGCCTGGCAGCCGCTGCCGCCAAAGAATTCGGCTTCGATATAGGCGAGTGCAAATTGCACACTCAATTGTTGGCACAGCGATAGAAGTGCGGGCGGCAGCACCGTACCGTCGCCGTCCGTAAACGGACAGAACGGGATGTCGTGAGCCTTCCGGAATGCAGTGTGGAGCGGGATCATGTCGATGTCACCGCGCAGGCGAACGACGTGCAGCCCTTGCGGCAATGGCGCGGACGAAAACGCGCCGGATCTGGCGACAATGGCCTGAAGCGAATATGCCACGGTAACGGTTCCTGACATGGAGTCCGGGGAAGGCTGCCCCGACGATCGGTCAATCGGGCTACGCATCGGTGCAGCCGTTGACCGCGAATGACGATCTGACCGGGCGCGTGCGTTCGGCACTGCGCCCGACCAACCGTCAAGCCGGCTTGCCCCAGCTGTCGCGCAGCCCGACGATCCGGTTGAACACCGGCTTGCCCGGCTTCGAATCGACCCGATCGGCGACGAAGTAGCCGTGACGCTCGAACTGCAGGCGCGTCTCCGGTGCGATGTCGTCATTGCCCGGTTCGATGTAGGCCTGCACGATCTTCTTCGAGTCGGGATTCAGCGCCTCGAGGAAGTTCGCGCCGCCCGCGTCCGGATGCGGCTCCTTGAACAGGCGGTCGTAGATCCGCACTTCGGCCGGCTGCGCATGCTTCGCGCTCACCCAGTGGATGTTGCCCTTGACCTTGTACGTGTTCGCGCCTTCGGTGCCCGACTTGCTGTCCGGGAAGTAGTTGCAGTGCACGGCCGTCACGTTGCCGTCGGCGTCCTTGTCGAAGCCCGTGCATTCGATCACGTAGCCGTAGCGCAGGCGCACCTTGTTGCCCGGGAACAGGCGGAAATAGCCCTTCGGCGGGTTCTCGACGAAGTCCTCGCGCTCGATCCACAGCTCGCGCGAGATCGGGAACGTGCGCACGCCGCGATCCGGGTGGTGCGGGTGCACGGGCGCCGTGCACGCTTCCTCGAGGTCTTCCGGGTAGTTGTCGATCACGAGCTTCAGCGGATCGAGCACGGCGACGGTACGCGCCGCCTTGTCGTCGAGGTCGTCGCGCAGCGCGCCTTCGAAGATGCTCATGTCGATCCACGAGTCGATCTTCGTCACGCCGATCCGCTCGCAGAACAGGTGGATGCTCTCCGGCGTGAAGCCGCGGCGGCGCACGCCGACGATCGTCGGCATCCGCGGGTCGTCCCAGCCGTCGACGTGGCCTTCGGTCACGAGCTGCAGCAGCTTGCGCTTGCTGGTGATCGCGTACGTGAGGTTCAGTCGCGAGAATTCGATCTGTTGCGGCAGCGGGCGCGTGAACATGCCGGCTTCCGCGAGTTCGTTCAGCACCCAGTCGTACAGCGGGCGGTGATCCTCGAATTCGAGCGTGCACAGCGAATGCGTGATGCCTTCGAGCGCATCCGAGATGCAGTGCGTGTAGTCGTACATCGGATACACGCACCATGCGTCGCCGGTGCGGTAGTGGTGCGCGTAGCGGATCCGGTAGATCACCGGGTCGCGCATGTTCATGTTCGGCGAAGCCATGTCGATCTTCGCGCGCAGCACGTGCTCGCCTTCCTTGAACTCGCCGGCCTTCATGCGGCGGAACAGGTCGAGGTTTTCTGCCGGCGTGCGATCGCGGAACGGCGACGGCTTGCCGCCTTCCGTCAGCGAGCCGCGGTTCGCGCGCATTTCATCGGCGCTCTGGCTGTCGACATAGGCCTTGCCGCGCTGGATCAGCAGCTCGGCGAACTCGTACAGCTTGTCGTAGTAGTCGCTCGCGAAGTACTGGTGATCGACCGCGTCCTTGCGCCAGTCGAAGCCGAGCCAGCGCACCGCGTCGACGATCGAGTCGACGTACTCGACGCTTTCCTTTTCCGGGTTCGTATCGTCGAAGCGCAGGTGGCACACGCCACCGTAGTCGCGCGCGACGCTGAAGTTCAGGCAGATGCTCTTGGCATGGCCGATGTGCAGATAGCCGTTCGGCTCGGGCGGAAAGCGCGTCTCGACGCGGCCGCCCCATTTGCCGGTGCGGTTGTCGTCGTCGATGATGTTGCGGATGAAATTGGAAGCCGCGGGGGCGTCGTTGCGTTCGGTGCTCATGCGGATGGCGTCAGGTTGTGTCGGCGCGTCGCGCCGGTTTAATCCTGTGATTCTACCTGACCGGGGTCCGTCCCGCGCGGCTTGCGGCATGACGGGGGCGGGTTTCGACCGATTATCTCGATATTGTGTCGGCTGTAACACGACGTAAATCGGATTGCCCGTGCCGTTTGGCGTTGCCTATGATGGCTTCACCAAATCAATGCCGCCGTTCGGGATGCCGCGCGGCGGGAGGACAAAAAAATCATGATGAAGAAGACCACGTTTATCGTTCGTACCGCCGTGATCGTCGCGGCCCTGTCGCAACTCGGCGCGTGCGCCATGACGCATACGCAGCGCAATGCCGGTATCGGCGCAGCCGCCGGCGGCGCGCTCGGCTACCTGGTCACGGGCGGCCCGCTCGGCACGGTCGCCGGCGCCGCGGCAGGCGGCATCGTCGGCGCGAACGTGCGCTGACCGATGACATGACGCGAGCCGCCTGCACGGCGGCTCGACGTCCGGTCGCGACGCTGCGCTCGACGCGTCCCGACCCCACGCACATCCTTCCGGTATCAGACAGGCAGCATCAGGGAGGAACGGGTGTGCGACACTGCGCCGACGCACCATAACGATTTCACCCGTCGACGCACTTTCCATGAGCCGATTCCCCGTTCTCGTCCTGCCGGGCTACGCCAATTCGGGCCCGCTTCACTGGCAGAGCCGCTGGGAGCGTGCCGATGCACGCTTCTCGCGCGTCGCGATGCCCGACTGGGACCGCGCGTTCCGCAACGGCTGGTGTCTCGCGCTCGATCGGGCGGTCGAGGCCGCGCGCGGGCCGGTGCTGATTGCCGGTCATAGCCTCGGTACGCTGACCACCGCGTGGTGGGCGACGCGCTATGCGCGCCCGGCCGCGCTCGCCAAAGTGCGCGGCGCGCTGCTCGTCGCGTTGCCCGATCCCGACGGTCCCGCGTTTCCGGCCGACGCGCACGGCTTCGGGCCGGTGCCGTATGAACGGCTGCCGTTTCCGACCTGCGTCGTCGCCAGCAGCGACGATCCGTATGGCTCGCTCGCGTTCGCCCGAACCTGCGCGAATGCATGGGGCAGCGCCTTCCACGACATCGGCCCGCGCGGCCACATCAACGCGGACAGCGGGCTCGGCGACTGGCCCGAAGCGTGCGGCTGGCTCGACGCGCTCGCCAATCGCGATTGAAAGATCGATTCACCGCTCGATGGATCGCGCGGGGCGGGGCGGCGGTTGAGGCCGCTGCCACGCCGGCCGTCCGCACCCGCACCACCTGCCGCGTTCAGATCGCCTGTTTCGCCCGCAGCGCGGCGATCTTCGCGTCGTCGTAGCCGAGCATGTCGCGCAGCACGTCGTCGGTCTGCGCGCCGAGCAGCGGCGGGGCCGTGCGTGCTTCGGGCGGCGTCGCGCTCATCCGGATCGGGTTGCGCACGAGCTTCGCGTCCGCGCCGCACGGGTGCGGCAGCGACACCTGCATCCCGCGCGCGACCACCTGCTCGTTGTCGAACACCTCGTCGAGATCGTTGATCGGGCCGCACGGCACGCCGGCTGCTTCGAGCGCACCGATCCAGTCGGCCTTGTCGCGCGCCTTCACCATTTCCGCGAGGATCGGCACCAGCGTGTCGCGATGGCGCACGCGCGACGGGTTCGTCGCGAAACGCTCGTCGTCCGCCAGCTCGGGCCGGCCGCCGGCCTCGACGAACTTGCGGAACTGCCCGTCGTTGCCGACCGCGACGATGATCCAGCCGTCGCTGGTCTGGAACGTCTGGTACGGCACGATGTTCGGATGCGCGTTGCCCCAGCGCACCGGCGGCTTGCCGCTCGCGAGGAAGTTGGTGTTCATGTTCGCGAGCAGCGCGACCTGCACGTCGAGCAGCGCCATGTCGATGTACTGGCCTTCGCCGGTCCGGTCGCGGTGCGCGAGCGCGGCGAGCACCGCGATCGTCGAGTAGAGGCCGGTCGCGAGGTCGGCGATCGCGACGCCGGCCTTCTGCGGGCCGCCGCCCGGCTCGCCGTCGCGCTCGCCGGTGATGCTCATGAAGCCGCCGATCCCCTGGATGATGAAGTCGTAGCCCGCGCGGTGCGCGTACGGGCCGGTCTGGCCGAACCCGGTGACCGAGCAGTAGACGAGGTCGGGCTTCACCGCGCGCAGCGAATCGTAGTCGAGCCCGTATTTCTTCAGCTGGCCGACCTTGTAGTTCTCGAGCACGACGTCGCTCTGCGCGGCGAGCTCGCGCACGATCTGCTGGCCTTCGGGCGTCGCGATGTCGACCGTCACCGAGCGCTTGTTGCGGTTCGCCGCGAGGTAGTACGCGGCCTCGGCGGTATCCGCGCCGTCCGCGTCCTTCAGGTACGGCGGCCCCCAGTGGCGCGTGTCGTCGCCGGCGCCGGGGCGCTCGACCTTGATCACGTCCGCGCCGAAATCGGCAAGCGTCTGCGCGCACCACGGGCCCGCGAGCACGCGGGTGAGGTCCAGCACGCGGATATGGCTCAGGGCACCCATCGTCGAATCGTCTCCTTTCATGGCTCGCCTTGTCGGGCAGGGCCGGTTGGCATGCCGAGCATCTTAAGGCGAATCGGCTGCGGCAGTGGCCCGGCGCGCTCGTCCGCGGAGGCGGGCCGCCCGTACGGCCGCGCCGGCTGGGGCGCCGGTCTGTATCGTATAATCGATCGTTTACGATAACTGCCGCCGTGCGTCCGTGAGGACGGCCGGCGTTTGAAGCCGTCTCAGCCAGACACTCCCCGCACGCCATGAAAGCTGCCGAAATCCGCGAGAAATTCCTCAAATTCTTCGAATCGAAGGGCCACACGATCGTCCGCTCGTCGAGCCTCGTGCCCGGTAACGACCCCACGCTGATGTTCACGAACTCGGGCATGGTCCAGTTCAAGGACGTGTTCCTCGGCACGGACCCGCGTCCGTACTCGCGCGCCACGACGGCGCAGCGCAGCGTGCGCGCGGGCGGCAAGCACAACGACCTCGAGAACGTCGGCTACACGGCGCGCCACCACACGTTCTTCGAGATGCTCGGCAACTTCTCGTTCGGCGACTACTTCAAGCACGACGCGATCAAGTTCGCGTGGGAACTGCTGACCACGGTCTACCAGCTGCCGAAGGAGAAGCTGTGGGTCACGGTCTACCAGGAAGACGACGAGGCGTACGACATCTGGGCGAAGGAAGTCGGCGTGCCGACCGAGCGCATCATCCGCATCGGCGACAACAAGGGCGCGCGCTACGCGTCGGACAACTTCTGGACGATGGGCGACACCGGCCCGTGCGGCCCGTGCACCGAAATCTTCTACGACCACGGCCCGGACGTGTGGGGCGGCCCGCCGGGGTCGCCTGAGGAAGACGGCGACCGCTACATCGAGATCTGGAACCTCGTGTTCATGCAGTTCAACCGCGACGCGCAGGGCAACATGACGCGCCTGCCGAAGCAGTCGGTCGACACCGGCATGGGCCTCGAGCGTCTCGCCGCGGTGCTGCAGCACGTGCACAGCAACTACGAGATCGACCTGTTCCAGAACCTGATCAAGGCCGCCGCGCGCGTGACCGAAATCAGCGACCTCACGAACAACTCGCTGAAGGTGATCGCCGATCACATCCGCGCATGCTCGTTCCTGATCGTCGACGGCGTGATTCCCGGCAACGAAGGCCGCGGCTACGTGCTGCGCCGGATCGTGCGCCGCGCGATCCGCCACGGCTACAAGCTCGGCCGCAAGGGCTCGTTCTTCCACAAGCTGGTGGCCGACCTCGTCGCCGAGATGGGCACGGCCTATCCGGAGCTGAAGGAAGCCGAACAGCGCGTGACCGACGTGCTGCGCCAGGAAGAAGAGCGCTTCTTCGAGACGATCGAGCACGGCATGTCGATCCTCGAAGCCGCGCTGGCCGACGTCGAGGCGAAGGGCGGCAAGGTGCTCGACGGCGAGCTCGCGTTCAAGCTGCACGACACCTACGGCTTCCCGCTCGACCTCACGGCCGACGTGTGCCGCGAGCGCGGGATGACGGTCGACGAGCCGGCATTCGACGACGCGATGGCGCGCCAGCGCGAGCAGGCGCGTGCGGCCGGCAAGTTCAAGGCCGCGCAGGGCCTCGAATACACGGGCGCGAAGACCACCTTCCACGGCTATGAAGAAATCGCGTTCGACGACGCGAAGGTCGTCGCGCTGTACGTCGACGGTTCGTCGGTCAACGAAGTGAAGACGGGCCAGGACGCGGTCGTCGTGCTCGACCACACGCCGTTCTACGCGGAATCGGGCGGCCAGGTCGGCGACCAGGGCGTGCTCGCGAACGCCGCGACGCGCTTCGCGGTAGCCGACACGCTGAAGGTGCAGGCCGACGTGATCGGTCACCACGGCACGCTGGAGCAGGGCACGCTGAAGGTCGGCGACGTGCTGCGCGCGGAAATCGACGCGCATCGCCGCGCCCGCACGCAGCGCAACCACTCGGCCACCCACCTGATGCACAAGGCGCTGCGCGAAGTGCTCGGCGCCCACGTGCAGCAGAAGGGTTCGCTGGTCGACGCGGAAAAGACCCGCTTCGACTTCGCGCACAACGCACCGATGACCGACGACGAAATCCGTCGCGTCGAGCAGATCGTCAACAACGAAATCCTCGCGAACGCGCCGGGCATCGTGCGCGTGATGCCGTACGACGAAGCCGTGAAGGGCGGCGCGATGGCGCTGTTCGGCGAGAAGTACGGCGATGAAGTGCGCGTGCTCGACCTCGGTTTCTCGCGCGAGCTGTGCGGCGGCACGCACGTGCACCGTACCGGCGACATCGGCTTCTTCAAGATCGTCGTCGAAGGCGGCGTCGCGGCCGGCATCCGCCGCGTCGAGGCGATCACCGGCGACAACGCGGTGCGCTACGTGCAGGAACTCGACGCGCGCGTGAACGAAGCCGCGGCCGCGCTGAAGGCGCAGCCGTCGGAGCTCACGCAGCGTATCGCGCAGGTGCAGGACCAGGTGAAGTCGCTCGAGAAGGAGCTGGGTGCGCTGAAGTCGAAGCTGGCGTCGAGCCAGGGCGACGAGCTCGCGCAGCAGGCGGTCGAAATCGGCGGCGTGTTCGTGCTGGCCGCGACGCTCGACGGCGCCGACGCGAAGACGCTGCGCGAAACGGTCGACAAGCTGAAGGACAAGCTCAAGAGCGCGGCGATCGTGCTGGCCGCCGTCGAAGGCGGCAAGGTCAGCCTGATCGCGGGTGTCACGCCCGACGCGAGCAAGAAGGTCAAGGCCGGCGAGCTCGTGAACTTCGTCGCGCAGCAGGTCGGCGGCAAGGGCGGCGGCCGTCCGGACATGGCGCAGGCAGGCGGCACCGAGCCGGCGAACCTGCCGGGCGCGCTGGCCGGCGTGAAGGGCTGGGTCGAAGCGCGGCTCTGATCGTCACGACCGATGTGATGCCGTCTCGTGGCGGCATCGCTTGAAACAAGAAAGACCCGATCGGCATCTGCCGGTCGGGTCTTTTTGTTGGTACGCGGGCACAACGCGTGCCGGCCGCCCGGCGATCAGGCCGGTACGGTGACTGGCGGCTTCGTTGCATCGTCCGGTTGTCGCGCGGCTTCGGTGAGCGCCTCGCGCAACGCGGCCAACGCCGCCGATGCATAACCCTGCCGCCACGCGAGCAGCGTATCGATGCCTTCCAGTTCGGGGATCACGTGCGCGGTGATGTTGCCGGTCTCGGGCTGCAGGTCGAGCACCGAACGCGGCGCGACCGCGATGCCGGCCCCCGCCGCGACGCACGCGACGATCGCGTGATACGACCCGAGTTCGAGCACGCGCGCCGGCTTGACGCCGTGCCCCGCGTACCACTGCTCGACGTACTTGCGATACGTGCAGCCGCGCTCGAACGCGATCAGCGTCGGCAGGATCACGTCGCGCGGCGTGCGCACCGGCGGGTGGCCGCGCGGCGTGAGCAGCACCAGGTCCTCGCGGAAGATCGGCACCGTCTCGAACGTGTCGGGGAGCGTCTCCGGCGCGGGCGGGCGGGCGAACAGCGCGGCGTCGATCTCGAAGTCGCGCACGCGGTCGATTAGCCAGCCCGTCGTGCCCGTCAGCAGCTCCAGCGACACGTCGGGCCACGCATGGTGATAGCGCGCGAGCACGGTCGGCAGGCGGCTCGCGGCCGTGCTTTCCATCGTGCCGAGCCGCAGCCGCCCGCGCGGCGTGTCCTCGCGTATGGCGTCGCGTGCCTCGTCGGCGAGCGCGAGCAGGCGCTCCGCATACGGCAGCAGCGTGTGCCCGGCCGGCGTCAGCACGAGCCGGCGGCCGTCGCGCACGAACAGCGCCGCGCCGAGTTCCTCCTCGAGCTGCTTGATGCGCGTCGTGACGTTCGACTGCACGCGATTGAGCTTGGCCGCCGCGCGCGTCACGCCGTTCTCGCGCACCACGGCCCGGAAAATCGCCAGCGCCGCCAGGTCCATGATTCTCTCCGAGCGATGATTGGATTCTCAATTATTCATTTTTCGAGAACGTTTGGTCAAGCTAGGATGGAAGCATTCCGATTTCCGATCCGGCCTGCGCGTTGAACGCCGGCCCTTGCCGCCATGTCCCGCTCCGATGCCCCGACCGCCGCCGCCGGCGCGCCTTCCGTCGATGATGCCGACCGCCGCGCCCGCACGGCCGCGCTGGCCTGCATGGTCGGCCTCGCGGTCGTGCTCGGCGTCGGCCGCTTTGCGTTCACGCCCTTGTTGCCGCTGATGCTCGCGGACGGCTCGATCGGCCTGAAGGCCGGAGGCTGGCTCGCGTCGGCGAACTACGCGGGCTACTTCGTCGGCGCGGTCAGTTGCGCGGCGCTGCGGGTGGCGCCCGCGCGCATGGTGCGCGTCGGGCTCGTGGCCACCGTGCTGCTTACCGCCGCGATGGGCGTCGGCCACCTGCTGCCGGTGTGGCTCGCGGTGCGTTTCGTCGCGGGCATCGTCAGCGCGTGGACGTTCGTGTTCGTGTCGCAATGGGGGCTGCGGCGGTTGGCCGACCTGCATGCGCCGGAGTGGAGCGGGGTGATCTATGCGGGCCCCGGCGTCGGCATCGTGGTGACGGGCCTGATCGGCAGCGCACTGGCCGGCCAGCGCGCGGCGTCGGGCTGGCTCGGTTTCGCCGCGCTGTCCGCGGTGCTGTCGGTCGTGATCTGGCGCACGTTTGCGGCCACCCCGGCGCAAGCCGTGCCGTCGGGCGGCGCCGCGCCGCAGGCGGCCGCCGCAACCGCGTCGCACCACGCGCACCACGCGCACAAGCGCCGCCATCGCGCGGACGCCGCTTGGCTCGTCGTGCTGTACGGCATGCCGGGCTTCGGCTACATCATCACCGCGACGTTCCTGCCGCTGATCGCGCGCGCGGCGCTGCCGGCCGGCTCGCCGTGGCCCGACCTGTTCTGGCCGATGTTCGGCGCGGCGCTGATCGTCGGCGCGATCACCGCCGCGCGGCTGCCCGGGCACTGGGACAACCGGCTGCTGCTGGCGGCCGGCTGCGCGACGCAGGCGCTCGGCATTGCCGCCGGGATCGTGTGGCCGAACGCGGCCGGTTTCTCGGTCGGCAGCGCGCTGCTCGGCCTGCCGTTCACCGCGATCACGCTGTTCGCGATGCGCGAGGCGCGGCGTCTGCACGGCGAGCGGGCCGCCGGGCTGATGGGCTATGCGACCGCGTCGTACGGGGTCGGGCAGATTCTCGGCCCGCTCGTCGCCGCGCCGCTGGCCGCGCGCTTCGGGTCGTTTTCCCCCGCGCTGTGGGTCGCGGTGGCCGCGCTGCTGCTGGGCGCCGCCGGTTTCGCGGCGACCGCCGCACGCGGGCGGCGGCAACCCTGACGTCGGCGGGGCCGGATCGTCTGCGGCACGGGCAAACTCGCTAGAATGAAGCCTTTCCCGCGCCGAGCGGGTGCGCGGGCAGCCGGCAGGCGGCCGTCCGGCGCCTGCCAGATTCCCATCGATGACCACCGCCGATTACCGCTTTTGCCCGCGCTGCGCGAGCCCGCTCACCGAGCGCGCCGATCCCGACCATGAAGGCGGCCGCCTTCGCCAGGCGTGCCCCGACGACACCTGCGGCTATGTGCACTGGAACAACCCGCTGCCCGTCGTCGCGGCGATCGTCGAGCTCGACGGCAAGATCCTGCTCGCGCGCAACGCGGCCTGGCCCGAAGGCATGTTCGCGCTGATCACCGGCTTCCTCGAGAACGGCGAGACGCCCGAGGACGGCATCGCGCGCGAGGTGTTCGAGGAAACGGCGCTGAAGGCCGAGCACGTGTCGCTGGTCGGCGTCTACGAATTCATCCGCAAGAACGAGCTGATCATCGCGTACCACGTGCGGGCGTCGGGCACGGTCGCGCTGTCGCCGGAACTGCTCGAATACAAGCTCGTCGATCCGCCGCTGCTGCGACCGTGGCGCGCCGGCACGGGCGTCGCGCTCGCCGACTGGATGCGGGCGCGCGGCCTCGATTTCGAATTCGTCGACCGGCCGGGGCAGTGACGGGCCGGCCCGTCAGCCGCGTTGCATCCGCCGTGCCGCGAGCGATCGCGGCGCGGCGTTCCGCTTCTCGCCGGCGCGCCGTGTCATGCGGCCGCTGCGCTTCGCCCACCTCGCTTCCCTCGTCCTGACCGCCATCGCCATGTCCGACAAGCCGCAACCACGCCCGCGCGACGCCTATCGCCACTTCCTGCCGATCACGACCCGCTGGATGGACAACGACGTCTACGGGCACGTGAACAACGTCGTCTACTACAGCTACTTCGACACGGTCGTGAACGAATACCTGATCCGCGCCGGCGTGCTCGACGTCGAGCACGGGCAGACGATCGGCCTCGTGGTCGAGACGCAGTGCAACTACTTCGCGCCGCTCGTGTTCCCGCAGTCGGTCGACGCCGGGTTGCGGGTCGTGAAGCTCGGCACGTCGAGCGTGCGCTACGAGGTCGGGCTGTTCGCGCAGGGCGACGCCACGCCCGCCGCGCAGGGGCACTTCGTGCACGTGTACGTCGATCGCGGCACGCGCCGGCCGGTGCCGCTGCCCGATGCGCTGCGCGCCGCGCTCGAGCCGCTCGCGGCCTGACGGCGCGGTGCACGCGTTCGCGCTCCAGGCCTTCAACGGCCTCAGCTACGGCTTGCTGCTGTTCATGCTGTCGGCCGGCCTCACGCTGATCTTCAGCGTGCAGGGCGTGCTCAATTTCGCGCATGCGAGCTTCTACATGCTCGGCGCGTACGTCGGCTACAGCATCGCGGCCGGCGCGGGCTTCTGGCCCGCGCTGGTGCTCGCGCCGCTCGCGGTCGGGCTGCTCGGCGCCGGCTGCGAACGCATGCTGCTGCGCCGCGTGCAGGCGCGCGGCCATACGAGCGAACTGCTGCTGACCTTCGGCCTCGCATACCTGATCGGCGAGGGCGCGAAACTCGTGTGGGGCCTCGCGCCGCTGCCGGCGCCCGTGCCGGCGCTGTTCGACGGCGCGCCCGTGACCGTATTCGGCCTCGCGCTGCCGCGCTACCGGCTGTTCATGATGGCGATGTCCGCAGCGATGCTGGTCGCGCTCGGCGCGCTGCTGCGCGCGTCGCGCATCGGGCTCGTCGTGCGCGCCGCGCTCACGCACCGCGCGGCCGTCGAGGCGCTCGGCTACGACGTGCCGCGCGTGATGACTGCACTGTTCGGCGCGGGCACCGCGCTCGCGGCGCTGGCCGGCGTGATCGGCGCGCCGCTCGCGGTGATCGAACCCGCGCTGGCCGAAACGGTCGGGTCGGTCGTGTTCGCGGTCGTCGTGATCGGCGGGCTCGGCTCGCTCGGCGGCGCGTTCGCGGCGTCGCTCGCGGTCGGCTTCGCGCAGACCTTCGCGGCCGCGAGCGACACGTCGCTGCGCGACCTCACGGAATGGGCGGGCATCGCGCTGCCCGACAGCATGGCCGCGGTGTCGATCGCGCAGCTGGCGCCGCTGGTGCCGTACCTGCTGCTCGTCGCGGTGCTGGTCGCGCGGCCGCGCGGGCTGTTCGGCGAGCGTGCCGATGCGTAACCGCATGCTCGCCGGCGTGATGCGCTGGTCTCTGTTCTCCGCCTGCGTCGTGCTGCCCGCGTGGCTGTGGCCGCATGGCGCGGTGCTCGGCTATCTCGCACAGACGGCCGCGCTCGTCGTGCTCGCCCTGTCGTACAACCTGCAGCTCGGCACGACCGGGCTGCTGTCGTTCGGGCACGCGGCGTTCGCGGGCCTCGGCGCGTTCGCGGCCGCGCACTGGTTCAACCACTTTGGCGGCCCGCTGCCGCTATTGCCGCTCGTCGGCGGCGTGGCCGGCGCCGGTTTCGGCTTTGCCGCCGGGCTGCTCGCGACGCGCCGCTCGGGCACCGCGTTCGCGATGATCACGCTCGGGCTCGGCGAATGCGTCGCGGCCGCCGCGTGGAGCGTGCCGGCCTGGTTCGGCGGAATCGGCGGCGTGCCGATCGACCGCGCGAGCGGCACGCCGTGGGGCGGCTGGCATTTCGGCGCACCCGTCCAGGCGTATGCGGTGGTCGCCGCGTGGTGCCTCGCGTCGGCGTGGGCGATGCATGCGCTGACGCGCACGCCGCTCGCGCGGCTCGCGAATGCGGTGCGCGACAACCCGGTGCGCGTGGCCGCGCTCGGGTCCGATCCGCGCCGCGTGCGGCTCGCGATGGTCACCTGCGCGTCGTTCTTCGCCGGCGTCGCCGGCACGCTGACGCTGATCGACGTCGAGATCGCGACGCCCGACAGCGTATCGATGGCGCGTTCGGCGACCGTGCTGATCGCTGCCGTGATCGGCGGCACCGGCGCGTTCTTCGGGCCGGCGGCCGGTGCGGCCGTGCTCACGGTGCTGAGCATCGTCGTCGCGGGCGTGTCGCGCGCGTGGGCGCTGTATCTCGGCGTGCTGTTCGTCGTGGTCGTCATGGCCGCGCCGCGCGGGATCGCCGGGATCGTGCAAGCGCTCGCGCAGGCGTTGCGGCGCGGCGCGCCGGCGGCCGAACGGTGGCGCATGCTGTGCGCGGTCGGTGCGTGCGTGTTCTGGAGCGTCGCTGTCGTCTGCGCGGCCGAGCTCGGCTACGCGTGGCGCTTCGCGCAGGACGACGGCGCGGGCTTCGCGTTCGGCGCCTGGAGCGTCGACGCCGATACGCCGGCCGGTTGGGCCGTCGCGTGCTCCGCGTTCGGCATCGGCACGCTGCTGTGGGGCTGGCGCACGCGGCTCGCGCCGGGCGGGCAAGCCGGCAAGCGGGAGGACGGGCGATGAACGGCAACGCGATCGCGCTGCACGGCGTGGTGCAGCGCTTCGGCGCGCAGACGGTGCTCGACGGCGTCGAACTGAGCATCGCCGCCGGCGAGCGTCATGCGCTGATCGGGCCGAACGGCGCGGGCAAGTCGACGCTGTTCGGCGTGATCGCCGGTGCGGTGCGGCCCATGCGCGGGCGCGTCGTGCTGCATGGCGTCGAGCTGCGCGGGCGCGGGCCGGTCGTCGCGAGCCGGCTCGGCATCGGCCGCAGTTTCCAGCAGACGAGCGCGTTCGCGCGGCTGACCGTGTTCGACAACCTGCGCTGCGCGGCGCTGCATGCGCCGGCTGAGCGGCGGCGCTGGTGGAACCGGCTGCGCGAAGCGGCGTCGGTCGATCTCGCGGCCGCTCGCGTGCTGCACGACATCGGCCTCGATGCGCACCGCGACACGCTGGCCGGCGAACTGAGCTATGCGGAACAGCGCGCGCTCGATCTCGGGATCGCACTCGCGAGCGGCGCGCGCACGCTGCTGCTCGACGAGCCGACGGCCGGGATGAGCCGCGCGCAGGCGGCGCGGATGATCGCGCTGATTCGCGCGACGACGCAGGGGCGCACGGTCCTGCTGATCGAACACGACATGGATGCGGTGTTCGGTTTCGCCGAACGCATCACGGTGCTCGTGCGCGGCACGGTGGTCGCGACCGGCGCGCCCGATGCGATCCGCGCCGATCCGGCCGTGCGGGCCGCCTATCTGGGCGAGGGCGGCCCATGAGCGCGCTGCTCGACATTCGCGACCTGCGCGCATGGTACGGGCTGCAACCCGTGCTCGACGGCGTCGATCTCGCGCTGGCGCCAGGCGAGACGCTCGCGCTGCTCGGCCGCAACGGCTCGGGGCGCTCGACGCTCGCGAAGGCCGTGATGGGGCTCGTGCGCACGGCCGGCTCGGTGCGCATCGGCGGCGCCGAATGCGTGGGGGCGCGCACGTTCGAGATCGCGCGGCGCGGCGTTGCTTACGTCGCCGAAAGCCGCGACGTGTTTCCGCTGCTGACGGTACGCGACAACCTGCGGCTCGGGCTGCGCGGCGTCAGCGGCGTGGCCGAACGCACGGCGCTCGAACGGCTGTTCGACCGCTTTCCGTTGCTGGCCGCGCGCGCGGACGTGAAAGCGGGGCGGCTGTCGGGCGGCGAGCAGCAGGTGCTCGCGCTGGTGCGGGCGCTGGCCGGCCGCCCGCGCGTGCTGATCGTCGACGAACCGGCCGAAGGGCTCGCGCCGCTCGCCGTCGACGAAGTCGGCGCGTGCCTCGCCGCGCTGCAGGCCGACGGTGTCGCGATCGTGCTGATCGAGCAGCGGCTGCAGTTCGCGCCGCGGCTCGCGCGGCGCGTCGCGGTCATGGGGCGCGGACGGATCGTCTATGACGGCGCGCTCGACGGCCTGGGCGGCGAGGTCGCGAACGCGTGGCTGAGCGCCGGTTAAGTGCCCCTGTCGTGCACTTCCATCTCTTCATCGAACGGGCCGATCGGTAGCGTAAAAATTTCGCTCTCCTTCTCAGCGCAGATGCCGCGCGGCATACTTGAATTCGTGTGATAAATACACTATTGATTTGATTGTTGTATTCGCACGTCATGATCGATACAGGGCGCTGTCTGTCAGACGGCCGGTCGAACGCCATGGTCGGCCCTTTTAGCTACCGTGAGTGGTCTGTCCATGGAGAACGGGGCCATGAGGCGAGCGGTTATTACGGGCATCGGCATCGCGTCCAGTATCGGTAGCGATGTGCGTACCGTGGTCGACGCGTTGCGCACAGGCCGCAGCGGCATCACGTCGTCGGCACTGTTCCAGGAGGTGGGTCTGCGCAGCCACGTATGGGCGCCGGTCGACCTGCCGTACGCGGACCGCGTCGATCGGCGCCACCTTCGCTTCATGACGCCGGCCGCGCTGCAGGCGCATGCGTGCATGCAGCAGGCGATCGATGACTCGCGGCTCGCGGCGCACGACGTATGGAACGCGCGCACGGGGGTTGTCGTCGGCAACGCGTGCGGGATTCCGAATGGCTATCTCCATGCGACTCAGGCGATGCGTGAGCGTGGGCTGCGCGGCGTCGGCGCCTACGATATCGTGCAGTCGATGCCGTCAATGTACGCGGCGTGTCTCGGCGTCGCTTTCGGTATCCGCGGAGTCTGCTACGCGATCTGCGCCGCTTGTGCGGCATCCGCGCAATGTATCGCACACGCAGTCGATCTGATTGCGTTTGACCGGCAGGACGTTGTGTTCGCCGGCGGCGCCGAGGAAGTCGGGTGGGAAATCGCGTGTCAGTACGACGCGATCGGCGCGCTGTCGACTCGCTACAACGACGCACCCGCGTGCGCGTCTCGCACCTACGATGCTGAACGTGACGGCTTCGTGATTTCCGGCGGTGCCGGACTTGTCGTCGTCGAGGAACTGGCACACGCGCTTGCGCGTGGCGCGCGCATCTACGCAGAGGTGATCGGGCATGGAACGACGACCGACGGCGTGGACATGGTCGCGCCGTCGGGCGAGGGAGCGGCGCGCAGCATGCGTCTCGCATTGCGCGGCGTCGCGGCTCCGATCGATTATCTCAATACGCACGGCACGTCCACCCCGGTCGGCGACATTCGCGAACTGGACGCGATTCGCGAAGTCTTCGGTGCCGGCGCGCCTCCGCTGTCGTCGACGAAGACGACCACCGGCCATGCCCAGGGCGCAGCCGGGGTGCACGAATTCATCTATACGCTGCTGATGCTCGAACATGGCTTCATCGCGCCGAATGCCAACGTGGCACGGCTGGACGATGCGGCGGAAGGCTTCGATATCGTCATGCACCCGACCGATCGGTGTCTCAAGACCGCGATGTCCAACAGCTTCGGTTTCGGAGGCGTGAACGTTTCGCTCGCGATCGGTAAGCTGGATCACGTGCACGCGGGTTTGTCGTGACGCGGCATGCACGCTGTTCGCATTCTGTTTGCTTACGTTTCAGGAGGCCGTGACATGCACCGTGTTCCCGATCATCGCAGTCACCATTATTCGATGCGCGTACCGTTCGCTGACATCGATCTCGGCGGCGTCGTTTATCACGCTCACTACCTGCGTTACTTCGATCAAGCAAGGATGGAATGGTATCGCGCGAACGGTGTCGATCTGGCCGAGATGATGAGCGGGCAGCGGCGCGGCCTCATTGTCTGCGGCATCGAGACCGAATTCATGTCGCCGGCATGCCACGATGAGCTGCTCACGATTCAGACCACACTTGACGAGTTCACGGGCGTAAGGCTCGCGTTTCGTCAAGATGTATACCGCGAGGACAGGTTGATTGCGCGGGGCCGCACCAAGCTTGCCGGAATCAGCATGGATACGCTACGGCCGGCGCGGATTCCGTTCTCGTTTGCACTCGAGTAGGCCGGCAGGGTCCTACCTGTCGTCAGCGAATTACACGGTGTCGCATCAAAGCTCGTGCTGGTTTCCAGCTTCGTCGATACGAACACGCCGTAGAGGGAGGCGCATGTTGCGCTCAGTGGGTTGCGGCGCTCGCTCGCTGATCCGTGGCTGAGCGCCATCTGACATGACGACGATAACGGCGCGCGAGCGATTGTTCGGAAAACGCTGCCAGTCAATTCGTGTCGAGCCGCTTTATCGCCGCGGTACCGCACAGTAAATTGCCAGTCATACCGGTTGCATCTCGACGCAACGACGCAACAGCGCGGCAGCCGGCACCCTCCATCGAAAGTCTTCTGACTGAGGAATGAAATCATGAGCAAGCTGGCAAACAAGGTCGCGATCGTCACGGGCGGATCGAAGGGCATCGGCGCGGCGATCGCGAAGGCACTGGCCGCGGAAGGTGCGTCGGTCGTCGTCAACTACGCGAGCAGCAAGGCAGGCGCCGATGCGGTCGTGAGCGCGATCGTCGAAGCCGGCGGCCGCGCGGTCGCGGTTGGCGGCGACGTGTCGAAGGCAGCCGACGCGCAACGCATCGTCGATACGGCGATCGACACGTACGGGCGTCTGGACGTGCTCGTCAACAATTCCGGCGTGTACGAATTCGCGCCGATCGAAGCGATCACCGAAGAGCACTACCGCCGGCAGTTCGACACGAACGTGTTCGGCGTGCTGCTGACCACGCAGGCCGCGGTCAAGCACCTCGGCGAAGGCGCGAGCATCATCAACATCAGCTCGGTGGTGACCAGCATCACGCCGCCCGCCAGCGCCGTGTACAGCGGCACCAAGGGCGCGGTCGACGCGATCACCGGCGTGCTCGCGCTCGAACTCGCGCCGCGCAAGATCCGCGTGAACGCGATCAACCCGGGGATGGTCGTGACCGAAGGCACGCACAGCGCGGGCATCATCGGTTCCGATCTCGAAGCGCAGGTGCTCGGCCAGACGCCGCTCGGCCGCCTCGGCGAGCCGGACGACATCGCGTCGGTGGCCGTGTTCCTCGCGTCGGACGATGCGCGCTGGATGACCGGTGAGCACCTCGTCGTGAGCGGCGGGTTGAACTGATCCGGCAAGGGCGGTGCAGCGGCGCGCGTGCGCCGATCGCGCCGCCCGTATCGTTACGCGTGCATCGCGAGCGCGTAACGGCCGACGTGCCACTGCAGGCTCTCGACGACGAGCGTGTGATTGTGCTCGGAGTCGAGTCCCGCGATCGTCATCGCGCCGACGATGCCGGCCCCGGCGAGCCGCAACGGCACGCCGCCGCCGTCGAGCGCATAGTCGTCATCCGACAGCCCCTGTGACTGCAGTGACCAGCCGGCGCGGCGAAACCGCTCGCCGACCGCGAGCGAACTCAGGCCGAAGCGCAATACCGTGTTTTGCCGCCGGCGGATCGCATCGCTGTTGCCGGCATCGCTGCCGTCGAGCGCGCAGTAGAACAGCGGCGCCTGCTCGCCGACGATGCTCACCGCGATCGGCAGCCCGCGGCGCGACGCAAGGTTGACAGCGATTTCACCCATCCGGCGGGCGACCGCTGCGTCGAAGCGCGGCAGCGCCGGGTTCGACGCGTCGTCGTCGAAGGGATGGGGTTCGAGGCGAAAGAGGGTCGTCACCATGGCGGCTCCGTGGCGTCGCCGGCGCTGGGTGCGCGTGCCGGGCGTCGCATCGTCACGGGCCGCGCGCGGGCCCGTCTTTCCATCAGCGCTTCGGGGCGTCGAGCATCCATTCGTGCGCGGGATCGTTCTTGAACGCCCACGCGCGGCTCGGGCCGGCCATCACGTTCAGGTAGTACAGGTTGTAGCCGTGCGGCGCGACCACCGGGTGGTAGCCGCGCGGCACCATCACGACGTCGTGGTCCTCGACCGCGCACGCTTCGTCGAGGCTGCGGTCGTCCGTGTACACGCGCTGGAACGCGAAACCCTGCGGCGGATCGATCCGGTGGTAATAGGTTTCCTCGAGCGACGTTTCGTCAGGCGCCGCGTCGCGGTCGTGCTTGTGCGGCGGATAGCTGCTCGAATGGCTGGCCGGCGTGACGACTTCGACCACGAGCAGCCGGTCGGCCGCCGGGTTGTCGCCCATCAGGATGTCGCACACGTAGCGCGTGTTGGTGCCTTGCCCGCGTACCGAGCGCCGCATCCGCTCGCCGTCGAGGCGTTGCACGCGCTTGTCGCCGCTCGCGTACGGCGCGGTGCACAGCGCGATTTCCGCATCGCGCGTCGCGACCAGCGTGACCGTCTTGCCGCCCGGCACGTACAGCGCGTCCGGCGATACATCCTCGAAGACGCTGTCGCGCTTGCCGAGCGCATCGTAGGTGGCACCGTCGACCTCCGCGCGCACAGTGCCGGTGAGCACGACGACGCACAGCTCGCGCGCGCCGGTGTCGAGCGTTTCGGTGTCGCCGGCCTTCAGGCGCAGCGCACGGAAGCCGACGTGCTTCCAGCCGGCCGATTCGGGCGTGACGTTGCAGATCTCGCGGTCGGCCGAGGCCTTGATCAGCAGGGGAGAAATCGTCATGGGGTGGGGCTCCGCAACAGGGTAGGGCTCATGCGTTCACGCGCTTACGCGCTCAACCGGTCGACGATCGCGCGCAGCGATTCGTAACCCTTCTTCGCATACGCATAGCTTGGCGCGACGGCCGGATCCTGCTCGGCCTCGACGACGAGCCAGCCTTCGTAGCCGGCGTCCTTCAGCGTGTGCAGCGTCGCCTCGTAGTCGAGCGCGCCGTCGCCCGGCACGGTGAAGGTGCCGTTGATCACGCCGTTCAGGAAGCTCCAGCCGTCGTTGCGCGCCTGCGTGACGACCTGCGGTCGCACGTCCTTGCAATGCACGTGAACCACGCGCGACACATGCTTCTTCAGCAGCGTGACCGGGTCGGCCGCGCCGCCGAAATACGCGTGGCCGGTATCGAACAGCAGGAATACCTTCGCCGGGTCGGTCAGCGCCATCAGCCGGTCGACGTCGTCGGGCGACTCGACGTACGCGCCCATGTGGTGATGGTAGGCAAGCTTGATGCCGTACGTGTCGAGCAGGTGCGCGCCGAACGCGTCGAGGCGCGCCGCGTAGCGTCGCCAGGCTGCGTCGTCGACGAAGCGCGGCCGCTTCGCGACCGGCATGTCGATGTTGCCCTGGATCGTGCCCGCGCATTCGCCGTACACGACGACCTTCACGTCGTTGACCTGCAGCTTCGTCAGGTGTGCACGGCAGCGCTCGATCTCGGCGGCGACCGCATCGGCGTCGCTCATGCCCGGCTCGACCTCGGCGAGGAAGCCCGAATACCAGCCCGACACGCACACGAGCCCGAACTCGGCGAGCTTCGCCTTCAGCTCGGGGCCCGTCTTCGGAAACTTGTTGCCGAGCTCGAAGCCCGCGTAGCCGATTTCGGCGCCTTCCTTCAGCGCCGTTTCGAGCGGTGTCTCGCCGCCGAGCGACGGCAGGTCGTCGTTCATCCACGACAGGGGATTGATACCGATGCGGACGTTCCAGCTCATGACGTGCTTCCTTGGTTCGGATGTATTGTTCGCGGGGAGGGTGCGTGGGCCGTGCGCGCGATCAGCGCCGCTGCCGGGTCTTCGCATCGAGATACGCGCGGTGCGCTGCATCGACGCCGGCGCGCTCGGATACTTGCGGCACCGCGACTTCCCACCATGCGCCGCCGTCGTCGGTCGTGCGCCGGTGCGTGGTGTCGATCACGAGCACCTGGCTCGTCGTCGCCGCGCGGGCGCGTTTCATCTCGCTGCGCAGCTCGCCGATGTCGCGCACGTGCACGGCTTCGGCGCCCATCGCGCGCGCATGCATCGCGAAATCGATCGTCGAGCGCTCGCCGCCTTCCGGCACGCAGTCGTCGAGCATGTTGTTGAAGCTCGCGCCGCCGCAATTCAGTTGCAGCCGCTCGATGCAGCCGTAGCCGCGGTTGTCGAGGATCACGACGATGAGCTTGCGGCCGAGCATCACCGACGTCGCGAGTTCCGCGTTGAGCATCATGTACGAGCCGTCGCCGACGATCACGATCACTTCGCGTTCGGGCCGCGCGAGTTTCGCGCCGAGGCCGCCCGCGACCTCGTAGCCCATGCACGAGTACGCATAGTCCATGTGGTAGTTGCCCGCCACGCCGCTGCGCCACAGTTTGTGCAGTTCGGCCGGCAGCGTGCCGGCCGCGCACACGACGAGATCATCGCGCGCGCTGTCGCGGCCCGCGTCGGCCGCGGAGTCGCGCACCGCGCCGATCACTTCCGCGTCGTACGGGAGCGTGTCCTTCGGAATCCGGGTCGTGAGCTCGGTCACGCGCGCATTCCATGCGGCGGCCTGGTCGCGGTTGCTGGCGGTCCAGGCCGGATCGGCTTGCCAGCCGGCCAGCGCGGCCGACAACTGGCCGAGGCCCGTGCGCGCATCGGCCACCAGTTGACGGCCGCGTTTCTTGCCCGCGTCGAACGGCTGCACGTTCAGGCTCAATAGCGTCGCATTGCCGTAGAGCGCATGCGAGCCGGTCGTGAAATCCTGCAGCCGCGTGCCGACGGCGAACACCACGTCGGCCTGCGCGGCCGCACGGTTCGCGGCCGGCGAGCCCGTCACGCCGATCGACCCGAGATTCAGCGGATGGTCCCACGCGAGGCTGCCCTTGCCGGCCTGCGATTCGGCGACCGGCACGCCATGCGTCTCGGCGAACGCGCGCAGCGCATCCCACGCCTGGCTGTACAGCACGCCGCCGCCCGCGACGATCAGCGGCTTCTTCGCGGCCTTCAGCACGTCGAGCGCATCGGCGAGTTCGAGCGCGTCGGCCGGCGGCCGGCGCATCCGGATCACCGGCGGCGCGAAGAAATCCCCGGGCCAGTCGTATGCGAAGGTCTGCACGTCCTGCGGCAGCGCGAGGCACACGGGGCCGCACTGCGCGGGGTCGGTCATCACCTGGATCGCGCGCGGCAACGCGACGAGCAGCTGCTCGGGCGACGTGATGCGGTCGAAGTAGCGCGTCACCGGCCGGAAGCAGTCATTCGCGCTGACGTCGCCCTGTTCGAAATCCTCGACCTGCTGCAGCACCGGGTCGGGCAGCCGCGACACGAACACGTCGCCGGGCAGCAGCAACAGCGGCAGCCGGCCGACGTGCGCGAGCGCGGCCGACGTCAGCATGTTGGTCGCGCCGGGGCCGATGCTCGACGTCGCGGCCATCATCCGCTGGCGGAAATTCGCTTTCGCGAATGCGACGGCCGCATTGGCCATCCCTTGCTCGTTGTGCGCGCGGAAGGTCGGCAGGCGGTCCTTTTCCGCGTGCAGCGCCTCGCCGAGCCCGGCCACGTTGCCGTGGCCGAAGATCGCGAACACGCCGCCGCAGTACGGCAGGATCTCGGTGCGGCCGTCGGGCTGGACGACTTCGGCGCGCAGGGCGGCCAGGTAGCGCACGAGCGCCTGGCTGACGGTCAGTCTCACGGTAGAGGTCATGTCGGTCGGTGAAGAGGAAAGGGTCATCGCAGGCGTCGCGTCAGGCCGCGGCGGCGCGGGCGGCCGCGGCACGGCGGCCGAGCCACGCGTCGACCAGCTGCGCGAAGTTGCCGGCGACTTCGTCGATCAGCGCCTGGTCGTCGATCCGGCCGGCGAACCAGTTCAGCGACGCGTCGGCCCACAGCGTGCGCCCGACCATGAAGCCCTTGACGATCGGGTTGGTCGCCGAGCGGAAGCTGTCGACGAGGTATTGCAGCGGCTGGTTCAGCCCGAGGATCACGGCGCCCCGGCAATGCGGGTCGCGCTCGGCGATCAGCGCGGCGAGCCGCGTCCAGCCGTCGGCGGTGAGCGGCGTGAGCTTCCACCATTCGGGCTTCACGCCGAGGTTGTAGAAGCGCGCGATCGTGCGCAGCACCGCGTCGTCCTCGGTGCCGGCCGGCGTGACCGCGCGCGGCGGAATCATTTCCAGCAGCAGTTCGTTGCCGCTGGCGCGCGTGGCTTCCCACAGCTCCAGCACGCGCTGCTCCTGTTCGACGCGCAGGTCGACCGGGTCGTCCGGGTGATAGTGCACGAGGCACTTCACGACCTGTTCGGTCGGCCAGTGCGTGAGCGACGAGCCGACCGAGCGCGTTTCGTCGAAGCGCAGCGGCCGCGAGCCCGGCAGCTCGACCGGGCGGCCGACCCACCAGCCGCGTCCGGTCGCCGACGCCAGCGCGTCGCTGCCGTAGCCGCCGCCGTCGATCAGCACGCCCACATGGCCTTCGATCTGGCGATCGCGCTCGACCTGTTCGACCGCGCGCACGAGCAGGCGCTTCAGCGTCTTGATCCGCGCTTCGTCCGCGCCGGCCTGCACCGCGAGTTCGTAGAACTGGCTGCGATGGTCGAACGCCATCACGCACAGGTCGTCCCATTCGCGGCGCGGCACCGTCACGCGATGCAGGTGCGCGAGCGTGTGGTCGGCGTCGACCACCGGATTGCGGCTGCCGTCGAACCAGTGGGCCAGCTCGGCCGGCGTCGGCATCGCGGCGGAGCATGCATGGCGCGACACGACGATCGCGCCGCACGCGTTCGCGATGCGCGTCGACTCGGCCCAGTCGCGCCCGCGCAGCAGCCCCGACAGCAGGCCCGACAGGAACGCATCGCCCGCGCCGAGCACGTTGAGCACCTCGACGCGCTCGCCGAGATAGGTCGGCGCATCGTCGATGCGGGCGGGAATGTCGCCCTCGATCACGCAGCAGCCGAGCGCGCCGCGCTTGACGACCAGCGTCGCGTTCGTGATCTTGCGCACCGCGTGCAACGAGCCGATCACGTCGTGCGGCACGCCGCCCGCGATCAGGAATTCCTCCTCGGTGCCGACCAGCAGGTCGAATTCGCCGAGCACCTGCTGCAGCTGCCGCGTCACCTGCGCGTCCGGCACGTAGCGGTTTTCGCCCGCGCCGCGCGCGGTCAGCCCCCACAGCACCGGCCGGTAGTCGATGTCGAGGATCCGCACGACACCATGGCGGCGCGCATAGCCGAGCGCGGTCAGCGACGCCTCGCGCGTGCCCGGCGTCGACAGGTGCGTGCCGGTGATCGCGAGCGCGCGGCAGCCGGCGATGAAGTCCTCGCTGATCTCGTCGGCGCGCACGGCCATGTCCGCGCAGTTCTCGCGCACGAACAGCAGCGGGAACGTGTCGCGGTCCTTCAGCCCGAGCAGCACCAGCGCGGTGAGGCGCTCGCGGTCGGTCTGCAGCTGGCTCGTGTCGCAGCCTTCGCGCTCGAGCGTCTCGCGCAGGAAGCGGCCCATCTGTTCGTCGCCGACGCGCGAGATCATCGCGGTCTTCAGCCCGAGCCGGGCCACGCCGAACGCGACGTTGCCGGACGAGCCGCCGAGATACATCTGGAAACTGCGCGCGTCTTCCAGGCGGCTGCCGTACTGCTGCGCATAGAGATCCACGGCCACGCGGCCGAGGCAGGCGAGATCGATGGGGCGGTCACTCGGAAAGGTCAGCAGGCTCATATCACGTGTCACGCTCGCGGCCGGCGTTCGGCGATGCCGGCAGATTAGGGGACCGAAGCTCGGGCGACGCTTCGCATCGTGTGCTGCACGACGCGGGACTGCCTGCCGCAAGGAATCGGGCTACGGAACGGAGTCTAGACTTTTTGGAAATCCAGTTCCCTAGGTGAAATCACGTAGAAATAAATTTCCAAATTTTCGAGGAAGTGATCTACAGTTTCATCCGGATGCTTCAGTCCGTATCGGCTTCGATCGGACTCGGCCCGGCGGCGCGCAACGCGCCGTCTTCCGCCCCCCGGAGATGAGGAGACAGATTGATCATGAAGACCAAGCTGATGGCCGTCGCGGCCGCCGCGATCCTGGCAGCGCCGCTCGCGCATGCCGAGAAGATCGGCGTGACGATGGCGTCGTTCGACGACACGTTCCTGACCATCCTGCGCAACAGCATCGCCGATTCGGCGAAGAAGGACGGCGCGACGGTGCAGATCGAGGACGGCGGCAACGACGTCGGCAAGCAGTTGAGCCAGGTCCAGAACATGATCGCGCAGAAGGTCGACGCGATCATCGTGAACGCGGTCGATACCGACGCGACGCCGAAGATCACCAAGATGGTGACGGCGGCCAAGATTCCGCTCGTCTACGTGAACCGCAAGCCGGTCGATTTCGACAAGCTGCCGGCGGGCGTCGCGGTGGTCGCGTCCGACGAGAAGCAGTCGGGCACGCTGCAGGCGCGCCAGGTGTGCAAGTTGCTCGGCGGCAAGGGCGACCTTCTCGTGCTGATGGGCGAGCTGTCCAACGAATCGGCGCGCGCCCGCACCAAGGACATCGAGGACGTGATCGCGACGAAGGATTGCGCGGGCATGAAGATCGTCGACAAGCGCGAAGGCAAGTGGAGCCGCACGCAGGGCCAGGACATCACGATGAACTGGCTGAGCTCCGGCACGAAGTACGACGCGATCATCTCCAACAACGACGAGATGGCGATCGGCGCGATCAACGCGCTGAAGGCCGCGCGCAAGTGGACGCCGAAGACGATCGTCGCCGGCATCGACGCGACGCCGGACGGCCTGGCGTCGATGAAGAGCGGCGAGCTGAAGGTGTCGGTGTACCAGAACGCATCCGGGCAGGGGCAGCAGGCCGTCGCGGCCGCGCTCAAGCTCGCGAAGAAGCAGCCCGTCGACCGCTACGTGAACGTGCCGTTCGAGCTCGTGACGCCCGAGAACATGAACCAGTACGCGAAGCATTGACCGGTGATCCGTTGAATGGCGCGGGCCCGGCACGACCGGGTTCGCGCACGACTTGTCGAGGAACGTCCATGTTTACAGCCAGAGTCGCGCGCCCGATGGCCGGCGACGATGCGCGGGCCGCTTCGTCCGGCTCGACCGGCGCGTCGGCCCCGCCGGCTTCTTCCGCGGCCGACTGCGTGCTCGAGGTGCGCGGTGTCGGCAAGTCCTTTCCGGGCGTCGTCGCGCTCGACGGCGTGCAGTTCCGCGTGCGCCGCGGCACCGTCCACGCGCTGATGGGCGAGAACGGCGCGGGCAAGTCGACGCTGATGAAGATCATTGCCGGCGTCTACACGCCCGACCAGGGCGAGATCCTGATCAACGGCGAGCCGGTCGTGCTGAACGGCCCGCTCGATGCGCTCGACCGCGGCATCGCGATGATCCACCAGGAACTCAACCTGATGCCGTACATGACGGTCGCGGAGAACATCTGGATCCGCCGCGAACCGAAGAACCGTTTCGGCCTGATCGATCACGCCGCGCTGCGCCGCCAGACGGCCGAGCTGTTCGAACGGCTGTCGATCGACATCGATCCGGAAACCGACGTGCGCACGCTGACCGTCGCGAGCCGCCAGATGGTCGAGATCGCGAAGGCCGTGTCGTTCGACTCCGACGTGCTGATCATGGACGAGCCGACTTCCGCGCTGACCGACAAGGAAGTCACGCACCTGTTCCGGATCATTCGCCAGCTGCGCGAGCAGGGCAAGGGCATCGTCTACATCACGCACAAGATGAACGAGCTGTTCGAGATCGCCGACGAGTTCTCGGTGTTCCGCGACGGCAAGTACATCGGCACGCATGCATCGAGCGACGTCACGCGCGACGACATCATCCGCATGATGGTCGGGCGCGAGATCACGCAGATGTTCCCGAAGGAAGAGGTGCCGATCGGCGACGTCGTGCTGTCGGTGCGGAACCTCGGCGTCGACGGCGTGTTCCGCGACGTGAGCTTCGAGCTGCGCGCGGGCGAGATCCTCGGCGTGGCCGGCCTCGTCGGCTCGGGGCGCTCGAACGTCGCGGAGGCGCTGTTCGGCGTCGTGCCGGCCACGTCGGGCGAGATCCGCATCGACGGCAAGCCGGTGCGCATCACGACGCCCGCGCAGGCGATGAAGCACGGGATGGCCTTTCTCACCGAAGACCGCAAGGACACCGGCTGCTTCCTGAATCTCGACCTGCTCGCGAACATGGAAGCGGCGGTGCTCAGCCACCGCTACGTGAAGTTCAATTTCGTGCAGCAGGCGCAACTGAAGCGCGACTGCGAGGAAATGAGCCGGATGCTGCGCGTGAAGTCGCCCGGGTTGCACGAGGAAATCCAGAACCTGTCGGGCGGCAACCAGCAGAAGGTGCTGATCGGCCGGTGGCTGCTCACGCAGCCGCGCATCCTGATCCTCGACGAACCGACGCGCGGCATCGACGTCGGCGCGAAGGCCGAGATCCACCGGCTCGTCAGCGCGCTCGCCGGCAAGGGCGTCGCGGTGCTGATGATCTCGTCGGAGATGCCGGAAGTGCTGGGAATGAGCGATCGCGTGATGGTGATGCACGAAGGGCGCATGACCGGCATCGTCGATCGCAAGGACGCCGACCAGGTCCGCATCATGGATCTCGCGTCGCGCTGAGCCGCAACAAGATTGGAGACAAAGCAATGGGCAACCTGAACCCGGTCGCGGATGCGCAGACCATGACCCTCAAGACGCGGCACACGAAGTGGCCGCCCGAGCTGAGCATCTTCCTCGTGCTCGTCGGCATCAGCCTGTTCTTCGAGATCGTCGGCTGGATCGTCGTCGGCCAGAGCTTCCTGTTCAACACCGAGCGGCTCGAGATCATCGTGCTGCAGATGGCCGTGATCGGCATCATCGCGGTCGGCGTGAACCTCGTGATCATCACCAGCGGGATCGACCTGTCGTCGGGCTCGGTCGTGGCCGCGGCGGCGGTCGTCTCGGCCAGTCTCGCGCAGGTGTCCGACTTCCCGCGCGCGGTGTTTCCGCACCTGACCGACCTGCCGATCATCTGGCCCGTGCTGGCCGGCGTGTGCGTCGGGCTGCTGGTCGGCCTGCTGAACGGCTCGCTGATCGCGATGACGGGCATCCCGCCGTTCATCGCGACGCTCGGCACGATGGTGGCCGCGCGCGGCTTCGCGAAGTGGTTCACCAACGGGATGCCGGTGTCGATGCTGACCGACCAGTTCGCGGCCATCGGCGCGGGCGCCAATCCGGTGATCATCTTTCTCGTGATCGCCGCGATCTTCCACGTCGTGCTGCGCTACACGCGCTTCGGCAAGTACACCTATGCGATCGGCGCGAACCGTCATGCGGCCGTCGTGTCGGGCATCAACGTCACGCGCCACCTGATCTTCGTCTACGCGATCGCGGGCCTGCTGAGCGGGATCGCCGGCACCGTGACGGCCGCGCGCGCGATCTCCGGCCAGTCGGGCATGGGCGTGATGTACGAGCTCGATGCGATCGCGGCGGTCGTGATCGGCGGCACGTCGCTGTCGGGCGGCCTCGGCCGCGTGACGGGCACCGTGATCGGCGTGCTGATCCTCGGCGTGATGACGTCGGGCTTCACGTTCATCCGCATCGACGCGTATTACCAGGAGATGGTCAAGGGCGCGATCATCGTCGCGGCCGTGATCGCCGACCAGTACCGCAACAAGAAGAAGCGCCGCTGACCCTTCGTGCATCGCAGATCGAGGGTGGCACGTGCCGCCGCCTTCGCCTGGAACCCGCCACCGTCGAGGATATTCGATGAAGATCGCGCTGGACCCCTACATGATTCGCCACCTGCCGCTCGACCGCCTGCCGCACGCGGTGGCCGAGCTCGGCTACGACCAGATCGAGCTGTCGCCGCGCAGCGACTTTCTCGACTGGTGGGTGATGCCCCGCGCCACACGCGAGCGGATGGCCGCTTTCCGGCAGGCGATGCGCGCGAGCGGCGTCGGCCTCGCGTCGCTGCAGCCGATGTACCGCTGGGCGAGCCCGTTCGAGGACGAGCGGCAATGGGCGGTGCGCTGCTGGAAGCAGGCGATCGAGGTGGCGGTCGAGATGGAGTGCGCGCTGATGGTGTCGGAGTTCGGGCGCGGCGCGTCACCCGAGCGCTCGGTCGGCGAACGGCCGGGGGCGAACCCGAAGGAGCTGTGCGAAGCCGCGTGGTTCCGGTCGATGGACGAGTTGCTGCCGATCCTCGAGCGCGAACGCATCGTGCTGTCGGTCGAGCCGCATCCGGAGGACTGGATCGAGCAGCTGCAGCCGGCGATCGACATCGTCACGAACATCGGCTCGCCGTCGCTGAGGCTGTCGTACATCGCGCCGCACACGTTCTACTACGGCGACGACATGGCCGCGATGATCGCGCAGGCCGCGCCGATCCTCGCGCACGTGCGCGTGGCCGACACCTTCGACCATCGCAAGAGCAGCCAGCTGCGCTACATCGTGAACCCGCCCGGTTCGAACCAGATTCGCGTGCACCAGCATCTTGACATCGGGCAGGGCGAGATCGACTGGGACGTGTTCTTTCGCGCGCTCGGCGCGGCAGGCTTCGACGGCGTGATGTCGTCGTGCGTGTTCGCGTGGGAGGACCGTGCGGAAGCGTCGTCGCGCTACATGCGCGACACGATCCAGCGCTACGTCGATCGCCATTTCGATCGCGCCGCGCGCTGACGGATGACTGACCGGTGCGGCGCGTGCCGCGCCGCCAATGAACGACTGGAGACTTTTAGATGACCTTGCAAATCGGCGTGATCGGCTGCGGTGCGATCGGCCAGGACCATATTCGCAGACTGACCCGCACGCTGTCCGGCGCGCGCGTCGTGGCCGTCAACGACATCGATCCGCAGCAGGCGCGCGACGCGGTGACGAAGTATGGGCTCGACGCGGAGATCTACGGCGACGGCCACGAGGTGGTCGCCGCCGCCGACGTGCAGGCCGTGCTCGTCACGTCGTGGGGGCCGACGCACGAAGCGTTCGTGCTCGACGCGATCGCGCACGGCAAGCCCGTGTTCTGCGAGAAGCCGCTCGCCGTCACGGCCGAAGGCTGCATGCGGATCGTCGAAGCCGAAGTCGCGCACGGCAAGCGGCTCGTGCAGGTCGGCTTCATGCGGCCGTACGACGAAGGCTATCGCGCGCTGAAGCGGG
Source organism: Burkholderia sp. AU31652 (assembly GCF_002223155.1). NCBI lineage: Bacteria > Pseudomonadati > Pseudomonadota > Betaproteobacteria > Burkholderiales > Burkholderiaceae > Burkholderia > Burkholderia sp. AU31652. The sequence goes on from NZ_NKFG01000003.1 coordinate 1,072,633, forward strand.
TGATCGACAGCGGCGAGATCGGCGCACCGCTGATGCTGCATTGCGCGCACCGCAACCAGTCGGTCGGCGAGCGCTACACGACCGACATGGCGATCACCGACACGCTGATCCACGAGCTCGACGTGCTGCGCTGGCTGCTCGGCGAGGACTACGTGAGCACGCAGGTCGTCTATCCGAGGAAGACGCGCCATGCGTCCGCGCATCTCGCCGATCCGCAGATCGTGCTGCTGGAAACCGCGAGCGGCGTGCGCATCGACGTCGAGATCTTCGTGAACTGCCAGTACGGCTACGACATCCAGTGCGAGGTGGTCGGCGAGCAGGGCATCGCGAAGCTGCCCGATCCGCCGGCCGTGGGGCTCAAGCATTCGGCGCGGCAGTCGGTCGAGATCATGACCGACTGGAAGGAGCGCTTCATCGCGTCGTACGACGTCGAGCTGCAGGCGTTCATCGACGGCGTGCGCGCGCATGCGCTCACCGGGCCGTCGGCCTGGGACGGCTACGCGGCGGCGGTCGCGGCCGACGCCTGCGTGCGTGCGCAAAAGAGCGGGGCGGTCGAGCCGATCGCGATGGCCGAACGCCCTGCGTTCTATCGCGGCTGAACCGCAGCCGCCTACTTGCCGGACTGACCGACATGACGATGAAGATGGGTTGCGCACCGTGCTGCTGGGGTGTCGACGACGTGAAGAACCCGCACCTGCCGCCGTGGCGGCAGGTGCTTGCCGAAGCCGCCGAGGCCGGCTACTCGGGCATCGAGCTCGGGCCGTACGGCTACATCCCGCTCGAACTCGACGTGGTGAGCGCCGAGCTCGAGCGGCAACGCCTGAGCATCACCGCCGGCACGATCTTCGACGATCTCGTGTCGCCTGAGAACCTGCCGAACCTGTTGCGCCAGACGCGCGAGATCTGCGCGCTGATCACGCGGCTGCCGAAGCTGCCGACGCAGGACGGCCAGCGCTACGCGGCGCCGTACCTCGTCGTGATGGACTGGGGCCACGACGAACGCGACTACGCGGCCGGCCACGGCGATCGCGCGCCGCGGCTGTCGGACGACAGCTGGGCGGCGATGGTCGACCACATCCGGCAGATCGCGACGATCGCGCGCGACGAATTCGGCGTGCGCACGGTGATTCATCCGCATGCGGGCGGCTACATCGAGTTCGCGGACGAGATCGACCGGATCGTCGCCGACATTCCGGCCGGCACGGCCGGCCTCTGTCTCGACACGGGCCACCTGTACTACTCGGGCATGGATCCGGAAGCCTGGCTGCGCCGCCACGCGGCGCGCCTCGACTACGTGCATTTCAAGGACATCGACGCGGCCGTGTACGACGCGGTGATGGGCGAGCACATCGCGTTCTTCGCCGCGTGCGCGCGCGGCGTGATGTGCCCGATCGGCACCGGCGTGCTCGACTACCGGTCGATCCGGCACGCGCTCGACGACATCGGCTACGCGGGATACATCACGATCGAGCAGGAGCGCGACCCGCGCAATGCCGGCACGAGCCTGCGCGACGTCGCCGCGAGCCGCGCGTTTCTCGCATCGGCCGGCTTCGCGTGATCCACCGCATCACACCCACCCTGAACTGAACACGGACCAGGAACACCCTCATCATGATTGACGGACAGATTCTGCTTGGACATTCGATTCGCTGGGGCATGGTCGGCGGCGGGCTCGGCAGCCAGATCGGCTACAGCCACCGGTCGGCCGCGCTGCGCGACGGCAGCTTCCAGCTGGTCGCCGGCGCGTTCGACATCGATCCCGAACGCGGCCGCCAGTTCGGCGTGAAGCTCGGCGTCGCGGCCGAGCGCTGCTATCCCGACTACGCGACGATGTTCGACGCCGAGGCGCGCCGCCCGGACGGCATTCGCGCGGTCTCGATCGCGACGCCGAACAACACGCACTTCGAGATCTGCCGCGCCGCGCTGAACGCGGGGCTGCACGTGGTCTGCGAGAAGCCGCTGTGCTTCACGACCGAGGAGGCCGAGGCGCTGCAGCGGCTGTCGGTCGAGAAGAACCGGATCGTCGGCGTCGCGTACGGTTATTCCGGACACCAGATGATCGAGCAGGCGCGCGAGATGATCGCGCGCGGCGATCTCGGCGAGATCCGCATCGTGCAGATGCAGTTCGCGCACGGGTTCCACAGCGAGGGTGTCGAGGCCGCGAGCGCGGCCGCGCGCTGGCGCGTCGACCCGAAGTTCGCGGGCCCGAGCTACGTGCTCGGCGACATCGGCACGCATCCGCTGTACATCTCCGAGGTGATGGCGCCCGAGCTGAAGATCCGGCGCCTGATGTGTTCGCGGCAGAGCTTCGTGAAGAGCCGCGCGCCGCTGGAAGACAACGCGTTCACGATCATGGAATACGACACGGGTGCGGTCGGCTACGTGTGGTCGAGCGCGGTGAACGCGGGCTCGATGCACAGCCAGAAGGTGCGCGTGATCGGCTCGAAGGCGAGCGTCGAGTGGTGGGACGAGCATCCGAACCAGCTGCGCTACGAAGTGCAGGGGCAGCCGGCGCAGGTGCTCGATCGCGGGATGGGTTATCTGCATCCGCATGCATTGCGCGAGGATCGCATCGGCGCCGGGCATCCGGAAGGGCTGTTCGAGGCCTGGTCGAATCTGTATGCGCGCTTCGCGCTCGCGATGGATGCGGCCGACCGCGGCGACGTCGCGGCACTGAAGAGCATCCGCTATCCGGACGTCCATGCGGGCGTGGAAGGCGTGCGCTGGGTCGAGAACTGCGTGCGCTCCGCCGATGCGGGCGGCGTGTGGGTCGACTATCGTTGAACCGGTCGAACCGCGCGCGACGGGCCGGCTGCAGTGCGCCGCGCGCCCGTCGCGCAAGGCTTCGCGCCGTCGGCCGGCGTTGGTAGACACCCTAATCTTTACGACGCCGCGTGAGCGTTGGACAATCGCTTCCAGTGTTGCCGTGGAGCGTAGGCAAGTGATGATCGAGCGCGTGGGAGCGAGCACGCGGCGCGGGCCGCGTCGCAAACGTGATTAAATTCGCCCTTCATGCATGTATCCAGTCGAGTCCCGGGCCGCGCCCGCCAGTATCGCGCGCACATCGGGGCCGTCAACTTCGCGCTATCCGATGAGTTCATCCGAGAAACCTCCCGCCACCGTCGAGCAGTTCCTGCAGCACCTGACGCAGGAGTACGACGGCCTCAGCAATCGCCTGAAGGTGATTGCGCGCCACGTGGAAACGCATCGGGACCAGCTTGGCCTGGAAGGCATCCAGACGCTCGCGCAGGCGTGCGGCGTCCAGCCGTCGGCCGTCGTGCGCTTCGCGAAGCATTTCGGCTTTTCCGGCTTCTCCGAGATGCAGAAGCTGTTCCGCGAAGGGCTCGCGCAGCAGATCGCGCCGGGGCGCGCGTACAACCTGCGGCTGCGCGACGTGATCGAATCGGGCTCGTCGAGCCTGCAGCCCGAGCAGATCGCCGACGAATTCATCAAGGGCAGCATTGCCGGGATGCAGCAGCTGCGGCAGACGCTCGACTCGCAGGCGCTCGCGCAGGCCGTCGACCTGCTCGCCGATACGCAGGCGATCTGGATCGCGGGCTCGCGGCGCGCGTTTCCGATTGCCGTGTATCTCGATTACGCGCTGCAGCACACCGACAAGCGCATCGGGCTGTTCAGCGCGCTCGGCAGCATGCATCTCGGGCAGATCCGCTCGGTGCGCGAGGGCGACGTGATGATCGTCATCTCGTTCATGCCGTATGCGGAGGAAACCGTGCAGGTCGCGCAGCAGGCCGTGCAGCGCGGCGCACGGCTGATCGCGATCACCGACAGCCGGATGAGCCCGCTGGCGCGGGAGGCCGAGGTGACGCTGATGGTGCAGGACAGCGCGACGTTCGGCTTCCGCGCGTTGACGGCCACGATGGGTCTTGCGCAGAGCCTGTTCGTCGCGCTCGCGTACCGGCTCGAACTGTCGTACCTGCCGACCGCCGACGGCGCGCACGGCACGCAGGCCGGCTGACGCCTCCTGCCGGTGTTGCCGGCGCACCGCCCGCGCGACAGCGCAGCGGGCGGTGTACCGTCAGGCGGTTACTTCGCGGTCGGCATCGCGAATTCGGCGCCCTTGCCGATGCTCGACGACCAGCGCTGCATCACCGACTTCTGGCGCGTGTAGAAGCGCACGCCTTCCTCGCCGTACGCGTGCATGTCGCCGAACAGGCTCTTCTTCCAGCCACCGAAGCCATGCCACGCCATCGGCACCGGAATCGGCACGTTGATGCCGACCATGCCGACCTGGATGCGCCGCGCGAACTCGCGCGCGATGCCGCCGTCGCTCGTGAAGCACGACACGCCGTTGCCGAATTCATGCGCGTTGATCAGGTCGACCGCTTCGCCGAAATCCTTCACGCGCACGCAGCCGAGCACGGGCCCGAAGATTTCTTCCTGGTAGATGCGCATGTCGGGCGTCACGTGATCGAACAGCGTGCCGCCGGTGAAGAAGCCGGCCTCGCGGCCCGGCACGCGCAGCCCGCGGCCGTCGACCACCAGTTGCGCGCCTTCGTTCACGCCTTGCTCGATATAGCCTTCGATGCGCTTCAGCGCGTCGCCGGTGACGATCGGGCCCATCTCGACTTCCGGCGACATGCCGTCGCCGATCACCAGCTTGCGCGCGCGCTCGGCCACCAGCGGCACGATCTGGTCCGCGATGTCGCCCACCAGCACCGCGACGCTGATCGCCATGCAGCGTTCGCCGGCCGAGCCGTACGCGGCGCCGATCAGCGCATCGACGGCCTGCTCGAGGTTCGCGTCGGGCATGACGACGAGGTGGTTCTTCGCGCCGCCGAGTGCCTGCACGCGCTTGCCCGATTGCACGGCACGCTGCTGCACGTATGCCGCGATCGGCGTCGAGCCGACGAAGCTGACGGCCTGCACGTCGGGGTGGTCGAGCAGCGCGTCGACCGCGCCCTTGTCGCCCTGCACGACGTTGAACACGCCGGCCGGGAGACCGGCCTGCGTGAGCAGGTCGGCGATGAACAGGGCCGCCGACGGGTCGCGCTCGCTCGGCTTCAGCACGAACGTGTTGCCCGTCGCGATCGCGACCGGGAACATCCAGCACGGCACCATGCACGGGAAGTTGAACGGCGTGATGCCCGCGACGACGCCGAGCGGCTGGCGCATCGTCCAGTTGTCGATGCCGGTGCTGACCTGGTCGGTGAAGTCGCCCTTCAGCAGCTGCGGCACGCCGCACGCGAATTCGATGATGTCGATGCCGCGCGCGACTTCGCCCTGCGCGTCGGAGAACACCTTGCCGTGCTCGGCCGTGATGATCGCCGCGAGGGTGTCGCGGTGCTCGTTCATCAGTTGCAGGAAGCGGTGCAGCACGCGCGCGCGGCGGATCGGCGGCGTCGCGGCCCAGGCCGGGAACGCGGCGTGGGCCGACGCGACGGCCTGCTGCACTTCGCTGTCGTCGGCGAGCGCCACGCGGCGCACCGCGCGGCCGAGCGCCGGGTTGAGGACGTCCTGGAAGCGGCCGCTGCGGCCGGCGATGGGCGCGCCGTCGACATAGTGGCCGACGTCGGCGTCGGAGGTGTACGCGGGAACCGGATTCATCGTGTCTCCTGGGGGATCGGGTGAGGGTGGACAGCGCCCAGTCTAGGCAAACGGGCGGGGCGGGAGAAGGCCGCTCAGCTTGATTCACTGTTCAGAATTCTGAATAATCACCGGATGAATCAGCAAAATGTCCAGGCGCTCTGGCCGCATATCCATTCGCTGACGGTGCTGGCCGCGGCCGGCAGTTTCACGGCCGCCGCGCAGCGGCTCGGCATCAGCAAGGCCGCGATGAGCCAGCGTATCGCCGATCTCGAAAAGGCCGCCGGCGTGCCGCTCGTGCGGCGCACGACGCGCAGCGTGCGGCTCACCGACGCTGGCCAGACGCTCGTCGACAGCACGCGCGACGCGTTCGAGTCGATCGGGCAGCACTTCGCGCGCGTGAAGGACCTGGCCGGCGAGCCGCGCGGCCTGCTGCGCCTGACGGTGCCGGTCGCGCTCGGGCGCCAGCAGGTCGTGCCGCACCTGCCCGATTTCCTGCGGCAGCATCCGGGCGTGCAGATCGAGCTCGACCTGTCGGACCGGCTGCATTCGCTGACGCAGGAGGGTTTCGACCTCGCGATCCGCCATACGACCACCGCGCCGCAGACCCACGTCGCATGGAAGTTGTGCGACACGCGCTCGCTGCTCGTCGCGAGCCGCGACTATCTCGACGCGCGTGGCGTTCCGCGCCACCCGAGCGAGCTCGTCGAGCACAGTTGCCTGTGCTATCTGCGCGACAACGAGCCGGCCGCATGGAGCTTCGAGCCGCACGGCCGGCGGCGCGAGCGCGTGAGCGTGCCGGTGCGCGGCAGCTTCGCGGCGAACAACAGCGAGGCGATGCGCGAGGCCGCGCTCGGCGGGCTCGGCATCGCGCTGCTGCCGGATTTCAGCGCGCAGCGCGATCTCGACGCCGGCCGGCTGGTCGCGCTGCTCGACGGCTGGCGGCCGTCGGGCGCGTTCGGCGACCACATCTTCGCGATCCGCCCGTACAGCCCGGTCGTGCCGAGCGCGGTGCGCGCGCTCGTGCGGCACCTGCGCGAACGGCTCGCGGGCGGCTTTTCGGGCACCTGAGCCCGGTGTCCGCGGGCGTCCGCCTGGTGGCGGCCCGGGCAGGCACGGCGGCGCTGCGGTAAAATCGCGGCTTCTCTCCGCGCCTTGAACGGCGCGTCATTCGAAGGTCGACAGCCGATGCAGATTCACAAGGAAGTGGACGCGCGCGGGCTCAATTGCCCGTTGCCGATCCTGCGTGCCAAGAAAGCGCTCGCCGATATGGAAAGCGGGCAAATCCTCAAGGTGCTCGCGACCGATCCCGGCTCGCAGCGCGATTTCGCGGCGTTCGCGAAGCAGACGGGCAACGAGATCGTCGAATCGACGACGCAGGACAAGACGTTCGTGTTCCTGATGCGCCGTCGCTGACGGCCCGTATCACGGTGCCGGCAGCGCCTGGCGCCGGTCACACTTTTCTGACAATTCTTAAACCTCGCTGCGTGATCGGCTGCGTATACTGACCCGGCCGGTCGTCCGCTCCCAGCGGATGCGCCGGCCACGGTACGTCGTACGGCGGGCACGGGGGCCATGCCTGATGCTACCGTCGTACAACGGGGAGAGGACATGTCCTTCAGACCAGGGACCATTCGAAGTCCGTCCGGAGCGGAACGCAGCGTATCGGGACTGAGCCGTATCGAGCTCGACCCGCAACAGGATCGCCACGCGCGTGCCGCGCTGGAAGCCTACGCGGATTCCGCCGCGGCCGAGATGCCGTGGCTGGCCGAGTGGCTCGACGAACGGCTGCGCGATGCCGCGCAGGACGACGGCTCGGGCCTGACCTACTGCGGTGCGACGATCGAGCGTGTGTTCGATCTGGCGCAGGCGTGGGCAGCGAGCCAGCCGGACTACGCGGCCACCGCGTGGGAGCGCGTGCGCGGCCAGCTGCAGCGGATGCTTGCCCAGCCGGCGCGTCCGGAGCCGCTGGCGCATTGCGTGCCGTCCGACGATGCTGTCGAGCCAGTGGCGGGCATCACGGGCGCCGATTAGGCGCTCGATTGCGCGGTGGGTAGGATTATTCGAAGAAAAGACGGTAGTCCGCGCAATTTATTGGCGAATTTCATACTACTATGATGAAATCGCCGGTTCGTCCGTACCCCGTTTTTGAGATATTTGGCTGGGGTCGCCGGTTTGCGCAGGTGGCGCGAGCGGCGAACGACGGCTCGCCGGCCGGTATCCGGAAGCCGCGCACGTGCTGCGCGGCCGGGTGGGGCGGGGAGCTGAACAGGACGAATCGATTTCGATTTGCGGGGTGCTATGAGAATTGCTGTACTGGATGACGATCCGGCCCAGACGGATTTCGTCAGTCAAACGCTGACGGCCGTTGGCCATACGTGCTACGCGTTCAAGGAAGGCAAGGCCCTGAAGAAGCGCCTGCAGCGCGAGACGTTCGATCTGCTGGTGCTCGACTGGAACGTGCCCGACATGTCCGGCGAGGAAGTGCTGAAGTGGGTGCGCGCCAATCAGACCGAGCACAGCCTGCCGATCATCTTCATGACGAGCCGTGACGACGAGGCGGGGATCACGCAGATCCTCAACGCCGGCGCCGACGACTACGTGGTCAAGCCGGTGTCGGGCCCGATCCTGCGCGCGCGCATCGGCTCGCTGCTGCGGCGCGCGTATCCGGTCAACGCCGAGGCCACCGTTCGCGAATTCGATCAATTCCGTTTCGACGTGAACCTGAAGCAGGCCTACGTCGGCGACAAGGCCGTGAGCCTCACGCAGAAGGAATTCGAACTCGCGCTGCTGCTGTTCCAGCACCTCGACCGGCCGCTGTCGCGCGCGCACATTCTCGATCTCGTGTGGAAGCAGGCGACCGACATCCCGTCGCGCACGATGGATACGCACATCTCGATGCTGCGCACCAAGCTCGGCCTGCGGCCCGAAAACGGTTATCGCCTCGCGCCGATCTACGGCTACGGCTACCGGCTCGAACGGGTCGGGCAGGGAGAACCGGAGTGACCACGGGAATCACGCAGCGCACGGCGAACCTGCGCACGGTCGCGCTGCGCGCAGCCTGCGCGGTCGCGTTTGCGTTCGCCGCGCAGCATGCGGCGGCCCAGCCGCCCGCGGCGGCGGGCAAGATGGTCGTCTACCGCACGCAGGCGGGCGACACGCTGTACGACGTCGCCGCGCGCTATCTGCAGGGCGCGGACGACTGGCAACTGCTGCAACAGATCAACGGCGTGCCCGCGCCGAAGCATCTGCAGCCCGGCATCGCGCTGAAGCTGCCGGTGGCGCGCCTGCGCAAGGAAAAGCTGACCGCTCGCGTCGTCGCGGTGCAGGGCACGGCCGAACGCGCGTCCGGCGATGCTTTTGCGCCGCTCGCGAACGACGCGACGCTCGCCGAGGGCGACCGCGTGCGCACGGGCCCGAACGGCTTCGTGACGCTCGAGCTCGCCGACGGCACGCACATGAGCCTGCCGCCCGACAGCCAGCTCGACCTGAAGGCGCTGCGCCGCACGGTGCTGACCGGCACGCTCGATCGTGAGTTCGAACTCACGCGCGGCTCGGTCGACAGCGAGGTCACCCATCTGAAGAAACGCGACGACCGCTTCCAGATCCGGTCGCCGTCGGTCGTGGCCGGCGTGCGCGGCACGCACTTTCGCGTGAACTACGACGCGGCCGGCAGTGCGTCGACGCGTGTCGAAGTGCTCGACGGCACCGTCGGCGTCGCGGGCGGCCGGAAGCCCGCCGATCCGACGCTCGTGCATGCGAATTTCGGCAGCGTCGCGACGTCGTCCGGCGCGGTCGGGGCGCCCGTCGAGCTGCTGCCCGCGCCGGCGCTCGCGCATCCCGACAAGGTGCAGGACGAGCCCGAGGTCGCCTTCGACGTCGCGCCGCTCGCCGACGCGCATGCGTACCGCGTGCAACTCGCGCACGACGCCGGACTGCTCGACCTGTTCCGTGAAACGCGCACCGATTCGCCGCGCGCGGTCTTCCGCGACGTGCCGAACGGGAACTACTTCGTGCGGGTCGCCGCGATCGATGCGAACGGCCTCGAGGGCCGGCCGCGGACGTACGCGTTCGAACGCCGCGTGATGGGGCTCGACGCGAGCGCGTCGCCCGGCGCCGGCGGCTACGAGTTCCGCTGGTCGCCGAACGGTTCGGGCGACGGTGCGCGCTACCGGTTCGTGCTGTCGCGCTCGAAGGACCTGAGCGCGCCGGTCGTCGACCAGGTCGGCCTGCATACGCGCCAGATCACCGTCGCGCACCTGCCGCCGGGCGAGTATTTCTGGGCCGTGACCGTCGAGGAGTTCGAAGGCGGCAAGTTCTACGAGAAGACCAGTCCGGTCAGCGCGTTCACGCTGTCGCGCTGACCCGCGGCGCATGAAACCCGATTCCGTTTCTCCGCGGCGGCGCCTCGGCCGCCGCTTCCTGATCGAATGGATCGCGATCGGCTGCCTCGGGATCGCGGTGATCCTCGCGTGCGCGCTCGGCCGGCTGTCGGCGAGCGTCGACGGCCTCATCTACGACCGGCTGCTGATGCTGCGCAGCCTGCCGCTGTCACCCGACGTGGTCGTCGTCGACATCGACAACCAGAGCGTGTCCGCGCTTGGCCGCTGGCCGTGGTCGCGCGACGTGCATGCACGGCTGCTCGACACGCTGGCGCGCGCGCAGCCGGCCGCCGTCGTCTACGACGTGCTGTTTACCGAACCGTCGCCGGAAGATCGCGCGTTCGCGGACGCCATGACCCACGTGCCGACCTTCCTGCCCGTGCTGCTGAGCCCCGAGCAGGCGGACGGCTCGCGCGCGGTCGATCCGCCGGTGGCCGCGCTCGCGGCGCGCGCGGTCGGGCTCGGCCACATCAACCTCGAAGTCGACCGCGACGGCATCGTACGCAGCGTGGCGCTGTACGAAAGCGACGGCCGCGTGCGCTGGCCGCAGCTGATGGTGCCCGTCTACCGCGCGATCCAGGCCGGCCGGCTGCACCCGGTCGGCGGCATGCCTGGCGCGGATGCGCACGACCTGTCGCGCGATGCGGCGGGCGAGGGCCGCTACCTGATCCCGTTCAGCCGCAACACGCCCGCGTATCCGACGCTGTCGTTCGACGACGTCCTCGAAGGGCGCGTGAAACCCGACGCGCTGCGCGGCAAGATCGTCGTCGTCGGCGTGACGGCGTCGGGGCTGTACGACCGCTTCGCCACGCCCGTGTCCGGCGAGTTCGGGCCGCTCGCCGGCGTGTATATCCATGCCAACGTGCTCGACATGCTGGCGACCGGCAGCGCGATCTCGCCGGCGTCGCCCGCCGGGCTGTTCATCGCGTCGCTGCTGCCGCTCGCCGCGCTGCTGGGCGGCTTCCTGATGCTGTCGCCGTGGCGCGCGCTGCTGCTGACGCTCAGCCTGGCCGCGCTGGCCGTCGTCGCGAGCATGGCGCTGCTGTTCGAGGCGCGCATCTGGCTGTCGCCGGCGCCCGCGATCTTCGGGCTGGTCGCCGTCTACCCGATCTGGAACTGGCGGCGCCTGGAAATGACGATGTCGTATCTGCGCCGCGAGCTGCAGCGGCTCGCCGACGAGCCGCACCTGCTGCCCGAGGCGCCGCGCACGCGCAGCGTCGGCGGCGACGTGCTGGAGCGACAGATGGCGCTGATGGCGCAAGCCGCGCAGCGCGTGCAGGACATGAAGCGCTTCGTGTGGGACAGCCTCGACAGCATGCCCGAGCCGATTTTCGTGACCGACCTGGCCGGCACCGTGCTGATCGCGAACCATGCGGCCAAGCGCTACGGGTCGCGCCTGTCGCTGCCGCTGCCGGAAGGCCGGCCGCTGCGCACCGCGCTCGGCGAGCTGACCTTCATGAAGACCGTCGACGGCAACGCCGAACACGACGCGGTGATCCGCGAACACTGGCCGGCGGCACTCGACCCGACGCTCGAGGCCGAGCACGACGCGATGGCGCGCGGCATCGAGGTGCGCGATCGTGACGGGCTCGACCATCTGCTACGCTACGCGGCGTGCACGAACGCGCAGGGCCGCGTGACGGGCTGGATCGCCGGCCTCGTCGACGTGACCGAACTGCACGCGGCCGAGCGGCAGCGCGAGGAAGCGCTGCACCTGTTGTCGCATGACATGCGCTCGCCGCAGTCGTCGATTCTCGCGCTCGTCGAGATCGAGCGCGACCGCGCCGAGACCGACGCGATGCGCGGGCTGCTCGCGCGGATCGAGCGCTATGCGCACCGCGCGCTGTCGCTGGCCGACGAGTTCGTGCAGCTGGCGCGCGCGGAGTCGCAGGTGTACCAGCTCGAGGTGACGAGCCTCGTCGACGTGCTGATCGATGCGAGCGACGAGGTGTGGCCGCAGGCGCAGGCGAAGCACATTCGCGTCGACACCGACGTCGGCACCGACATGTGCTGGGTGCGCGCGGACCGCTCGCTGATCACGCGCGCGTTCGTGAACCTGCTGAACAACGCAGTCAAATACAGTCCGTCCGATACCGTGATCACGTGTACGCTGGCGGTCGAGCACGCGTCGAAACGGATGTTCTGTACGATTCGCGATCAGGGATACGGCATTGCGCCGGAAGATCAGCGGCATCTGTTCGAGCGTTTCAAGCGATTCCATGCCGGCGAGCGGCCCGAAATCTCGGGCTCCGGGCTCGGCATGGCATTCGTGAAGACGGTCGTCACGCGCCATGGGGGCAGCGTGTCGGTCGACAGCGAGGTGGGTGTCGGCACCGCGGTGACGGTGTCGCTGCCCGCGATCGACGAGCCGTCCGCCTGACAGGGCCGGGCGCGACGGCAGGCATTTGGGGAAAGCCATGAGAAAGGAATGGGCAGCGACCGCGCTGGCGGCGTCGCTGTTGACGGGTTGCGCCGGCGTGACGAGCGGCGTCAGTGCGGTCGGGCAGCCGAACGCGTTCGCATCCGGCGCGCACGGCTACGATTTCGTGCGGACGGCCGCGCAGGCCGATGATGCCGAATACCGGCAGATCGAGACGCTCGTGCGCGACGAACTCGCGCACCGCGGCTTCGATGCGAAGCCGCTCGCGGCCGCGCGCTACCGGCTGTCGATCGCGTATGCGACGCAGCCGGCCTCGGTCGCGGCGATCGCCGACGGGTGCGGGGCCGCGAGCAGCGCATGCGTGACGGTCGACGGGCCGGCGCCGTTCGCGCTGCCGTTCATGGGCCGCGTGTATCGCCATGTGCTGACGCTGCGCTTCGTCGACGCGAAATCGGGCGCCGACGTCTACCGCGTATCGGCCGCGCTGCGCGATCGCGATCCCGGCACGCAGCAGGCCGCGCCTGCGCTCGTGAAGAGCGCGCTCGCGAAGGTGCCGTTCGGCGACGGCGGCGGCTGGCTCGTCAAGACGAAAAAAGACGACGCGGGCGGGATGCCGGGCGTCGTCTCGGTGAAGCCGGTCGAAGCGCGCTGAGCGTCGGCCGGTGAGGTGAGGGCGGGCCCGCCGGAGCGGGGCCTTGCCCTTGCCGCGTTCAGGCGGCCGGATGTGCGCCGTCGCGCGTGCGCAGGTATGCGTCGAACTCCGCGCCGACTTCCGCGTGGCGCAGCGCGAATTCGACCGTCGCCTTCAGGTAGCCGAGCTTGCTGCCGCAGTCGTAGCGCGTGCCCTGGTACTTGTAGGCCAGCACTTGCTCGTCGGCGAGCAGCGCCTGGATCGCGTCGGTGAGCTGCAGCTCGCCGCCCGCGCCGGGCTTCAGCGCGCGCAGGTGCTCGAAGATCCGCGGCTTCAGGATGTAGCGGCCGACCACGCCGAGGTTCGACGGCGCGACTTCCGGCGCCGGCTTCTCGACGATCGCCGACATCTTGACGATCGACTCTTCCCACTCCTTGCCGTCGACGATCCCGTACGACTTCGTCTCCGACGGCGGGATCTCTTCGACGCCGATCACCGAGCTGTGATAGTGGTCGAACACGTCGACCATCTGCTTCATCACGGGCGGGTTGCCGTCGAGCAGGTCGTCTGCGAGGATCACCGCGAACGGGTTGTCGGCCACCAGCTTTTCCGCGCACAGCACCGCATGGCCGAGGCCGAGCGCTTCCGGCTGGCGCACGTAGAAGCAGTCGACATGGCTCGGCTTGATGCTGCGCACCAGTTCGAGCAGCTTTTCCTTGCCGCGCGCCTCGAGTTCGGCCTCGACCTCGTACGACTTGTCGAAGTGGTCCTCGATCGCGCGCTTGCTGCGCCCGGTGACGAAGATCATCTCGGTGATGCCGGCGGCGATCGCTTCTTCAACCGCGTACTGGATCAGCGGCTTGTCGACGACCGGCAGCATTTCCTTGGGGCTCGCTTTCGTTGCCGGGAGGAACCGCGTGCCGAGACCAGCAACGGGGAACACTGCCTTGGTAACTTTCAACATGATCGAACCTTTATTCCTGTAATCGACTTGTCAGATGGTCTATGTTCACGTCCCCATTATAGTGAACGCAAACGACCTTACCCTTTGTTACGCAGGCAACCGATCGAGCTGAGCGCGCAGTTTGTCGAGCGTGCTCTGGAATTCCGCGACGCGCTTCTGCTCCTGTTCGACCACGGCCGGCGGCGCTTTCGCGACGAATGCCTCGTTGCCGAGCTTCGCATTGCACTTCGTGATCTCGTTCGTCAGGCGCGTGATTTCCTTCGACAGGCGCTCGCGTTCGGCCGCGACGTCGATCTCGACCTTCAGCACCAGCTTGTTCGGCCCGACGATCGCGATCGGCGCGCCGTGCGCTTCCTTGTCGAGCGTCGCTTCGTCCGCGAGGATCTGCACGTCCGACAGGCGCGCGAGGGCCTGAACGTACGGCGCGAACGAGCGCAGGCGCTCGGCATCGCCGGCTGCGAGCAGCGGCACCTTGGTGGCCGGCGACAGGCTCATCTCGCCGCGCAGGTTGCGGCATGCGTCGACGATCGCCTTCAGGTCGGCCGCCCACTGTTCGGACACCTCGTCGATCTTCTGCAGGTTCGCGACCGGGTATGCCTGCGTCATCAGCGACGCTTCGCCTTCGGCCTTGCCTTGCGGATAACGGCCGGCGAGCGGCGCGACCTTCTGCCAGAGCGCTTCGGTGATGAACGGGATGATCGGATGCGCGAGGCGCAGCACCGTCTCGAGCACGCGCAGCAGCGTGCGGCGCGTCGCGCGCTGCTGTTCCGGCGTGCCGTTCTGGATCTGCACTTTCGCGAGCTCGAGATACCAGTCGCAGTACTCGTCCCACACGAACTTGTAAATGCCGCTGGCGATGTTGTCGAAGCGGTAATCGGCGAAGCCCTTCGCGATGTCGGCCTCCGTGCGCTGCAGCAGCGACACGATCCAGCGGTCGGCCGCCGAGAAGTCGAGGTAGCCGCCCGGGCCGCAATCGCCCGCGCCGCAGACTTCCGGCTTGTCGCTGCCGCAGTCGTGGCCTTCGCAGTTCATCAGCACGAAGCGCGTGGCGTTCCACAGCTTGTTGCAGAAGTTGCGATAGCCTTCGCAGCGCGCGAGGTCGAAGTTCACGTTGCGGCCGAGCGTCGCCATCGACGCCATCGTGAAGCGCAGCGCGTCGGTGCCGAACGCGGCGATGCCGTCCGGGAATTCCTTGCGCGTCTTCTTCTCGATCGTCGCGGCCTGCTTCGGGTTCATCAGGCCCGTCGTGCGCTTCGCGACCAGCGTGTCGAGGTCGATGCCGTCGACGATGTCGATCGGGTCGAGCGTGTTGCCCTTGCTCTTCGACATCTTCTGGCCTTCCGCGTCGCGCACGAGGCCGTGCACGTAGACGGTGTGGAACGGCACCTTGCCCGTGAAGTGCGTGGTCATCATCACCATCCGGGCGACCCAGAAGAAGATGATGTCGAAGCCCGTGACGAGCACCGACGACGGCAGGAAGTGCTTCAGTTCAGGCGTTTCGTTCGGCCAGCCGAGCGACGAGAACGGCACGAGCGCCGACGAGAACCACGTGTCGAGCACGTCTTCGTCGCGCTTCAGCGCACCGGTGTAACCCTTCGCGGCAGCCTGCGCGCGCGCTTCTTCCTCGTTGCGCGCGACGAACACCTCGCCGTTCTCGCCGTACCACGCGGGAATCTGGTGGCCCCACCACAGCTGGCGCGAGATGCACCAGTCCTGGATGTTCTCGAGCCACTGGTAGTAGGTGGTCGTCCAGTTTTCCGGGACGAACTTGATCTGGCCGCTGCGCACGACGTCGAGCGACGTTTCCGTGATCGACTTGCCCGGATTGAACGTGCCTTCCGGCGCCGGCTTCGTCATCGCGACGAACCACTGGTCGGTCAGCATCGGCTCGATCACGACGCCCGTGCGGTCGCCGCGCGGCACCATCAGCTTGTGCGGCTTCACCGAGTCGAGGAAGCCTTCCGCGTCGAGGTCGGCGACGATCGCCTTGCGCGCGTCGAAGCGGTCGAGGCCGCGATACTGCTCGGGGCCGTTGTCGTTGATCTTCGCGTCGAGCGTCAGGATCTCGATCGGCGCGAGCTTGTGGCGCTGGCCGACCTGGTAGTCGTTGAAGTCGTGCGCGGGCGTGACCTTCACGACGCCCGTGCCGAACTCGCGGTCGACGTAGTCGTCGGCGATCACCGGGATCTCGCGGCCCGTCAGCGGCAGCGTGACGAGCTTGCCGATCAGGTGCGCGTAGCGCTCGTCTTCCGGGTGGACCATCAGCGCGACGTCGCCGAGCATCGTTTCCGGGCGCGTCGTGGCCACGGTCAGCGAGCCCGAGCCGTCGACAAGCGGGTAGCGGATGTGCCACAGGTGGCCGTTTTCCTCTTCGCTCACGACTTCGAGGTCCGACACGGCAGTCAGCAGCACCGGATCCCAGTTGACGAGCCGCTTGCCGCGGTAGATCAGGCCCTGTTCGAAGAGCGTGACGAACACGTCGCGCACGGCGGCCGACATCTTGTCGTCCATCGTGAAGTATTCGCGCGACCAGTCGGGCGATGCGCCGAGGCGGCGCACCTGGCCGGTGATCGTCGAACCCGATTTTTCCTTCCATTCCCACACGCGCTCGACGAACTTCTCGCGGCCGAGGTCGTGGCGCGACACACCCTGCGCGTCGAGCTGGCGCTCGACGACGATCTGGGTTGCGATCCCCGCGTGGTCGGTGCCGGGCACCCACAGCGTGTTCTCGCCGAGCATCCGGTGGTAGCGGGTGAGGCCGTCCATGATCGTCTGGTTGAACGCGTGGCCCATGTGCAGCGTGCCCGTCACGTTCGGCGGCGGCAACTGGATCGAGAAATCGAGGCGGGCCGGATCGAAGGCCGGGGCCGCGTAGCCGCGTTTTTCCCACTCCGGCCCCCATTGGGACTCGATGGTGTGGGGCTCGAAGCTCTTCGCAAGCGTGTTGTCGCTCATGTTGGAAATCTGCCGAAAAATGCGTGAATTGGATGCCGAATCTGACAATTATAAATGGATGCACATCGACCAGCCATCGCCTTGCCGGCGCAGGCCTCTCGGGACGCCGCCGCAGCACGTCCGTGACGTGCCGCCGAACGGATCGGGAACGGCATCGCGCGGCCGACTTATAATGTGGGGTCCGCATTTTTCTCGCCCGTTCGCTGCCGCTCCATGCCCGACCTGCTCGCCAATCTGAACCCCGAACAACTCGCCGCCGTCACGTTGCCGAACGAACCGGCGCTGATCCTCGCAGGGGCGGGCAGCGGCAAGACCCGCGTGCTGATCACCCGCATCGCGTGGCTGATCCAGCAGGGCTACGCGTCGCCGCCCACCGTGCTCGCCGTGACCTTCACGAACAAGGCCGCGCGCGAAATGATGGCGCGCCTGTCGGCGATGATGCCGATCGACACGCGCGGGATGTGGATCGGCACGTTCCACGGCCTGTGCAACCGGATGCTGCGCACGCACTGGCGTGACGCCGGCCTGCCGCAGACCTTCCAGATCCTCGATACGGCCGACCAGCTGTCCGCGATCAAGCGGCTGATGAAGGCGGCGAACGTCGATGATGAAAAGTACCCGCCGAAGAACGTGCAGTACTTCATCAACAACGCGAAGGAGCAGGGGCTGCGTCCCGACAAGGTCGATGCGTCCGACAACTTCAACCGCAAGTTCGTCGAGCTGTACCAGGCGTACGACCAGCAGTGCCAGCGCGAGGGCGTCGTCGATTTCCCCGAGCTGCTGCTGCGCTGCTACGAACTGCTCGCGTACAACGCGCCGCTGCGCGCGCACTACCAGGCGCGCTTCCGGCACATCCTCGTCGACGAGTTCCAGGACACCAACAAGCTGCAGTACGCGTGGCTCAAGATGCTCGCGGGCGGCGAAAACGCGATCTTCGCGGTCGGCGACGACGACCAGTCGATCTACGCGTTCCGCGGCGCGAACGTCGGCAACATGCGCGACTTCGAAGACGAATTCCGCGTGCGCAACCTGATCAAGCTCGAGCAGAACTACCGGTCGCACGGCAACATCCTCGACGCGGCGAACCAGCTGATCTCGAACAACGCGCACCGCCTCGGCAAGAACCTGCGCACCGATGCGGGCCACGGCGAGCCCGTGCGCGTGTACGAAGCGAGCACCGATTCGCAGGAAGCCGGCTGGATCGTCGAGGAGATCCGCTCGCTGATCAACACCGGGATGGCGCGCAGCGAAGTGGCCGTCCTGTACCGCAGCAACGCGCAGTCGCGCTCGATCGAGCACACGCTGATGTCGTCGGGCATCCCGTACCGCGTGTACGGCGGCCTGCGCTTCTTCGAGCGCCAGGAAGTGAAGCATGCGCTCGCGTACCTGCGCCTGATCGACAACCCGAACGACGACACCGCGTTCGTGCGCGTCGTGAACTTCCCGACCCGCGGCATCGGCGCGCGCTCGATCGAGCAGCTGGCCGACGCCGCGCGCCTGTACGGCTGCTCGATGGCCGCCGCGATCCCGTACGTGACGGGCAAGGCCGGCACGAGCCTCGGCGGGTTCGCGAACCTGGTCGCGAAGATGCGCGCCGACACGCAGCATATGAACCTGCCCGACACCGTCGAGCACATCGTGCGCGCCAGCGGCCTCGCCGATTTCTACCAGGGCGAGCGCGAAGGCCAGGATCGTCTCGAGAACTTGCAGGAACTCGTGAACGCGGCCACCGCGTTCATCGCCGAGGAAGGCTACGGGCTCGACACGCCAGCCCGTTCGATCCCGCTGCGCGCGGGCGCGATCGCGGCGCCCGAGCTCGGCACCGCGACGGACGATCCGGCGCTCGACGTGCTCGACCCGGTATCGCCCGCCGACCCGGCACAGAATCCCGACACGATGACGCCGCTCGCCGGCTTCCTGTCGCATGCGTCGCTGGAGGCCGGCGACAACCAGGCGCAGGCCGGGCAGGACGCCGTGCAGCTGATGACGGTGCACGCGGCGAAGGGGCTCGAATTCTCGGCCGTGTTCATCACGGGCCTCGAGGAAGGGCTGTTCCCGCACGAGAACAGCGTGCTCGAATCCGACGGCCTCGAGGAAGAGCGCCGGCTGATGTACGTCGCGATCACGCGTGCGAAGGAGCGGCTCTACCTGTCGTTCGCGCAGAGCCGGATGCTGCACGGCCAGACGCGCTACAACGTGCGCTCGCGCTTCTTCGACGAACTGCCCGAGCACGTGTTGAAGTGGCTGACGCCGAAGGTCGAGGCCGGTTCGCGCTGGGGCGGCCGGTCGGACAACGCCGGATACGGGCGCGACTGGTTCGCGCGGCCGGGCGGCGGCAGTCGCGAGCAGATCGTCGACCCGGCCGTATCCGCGCCGCTGCCCGCGTTCGCGGACAAGCAGCGCGCCGCCGATGCCGGCTTCCGGGTCGGTCAGCAGGTGTTCCACACCAAGTTCGGCGAAGGCACGGTCACCGCGCTCGAGGGCAACGGCACCGATGCGAAGGCGCAGGTGAAATTCAAGCGGCACGGCGAGAAGTGGCTCGCGCTCGCGGTCGCGAAACTGCAGGCGGTGGAATGACGGGCATCGACCTGGATGTGACGCCTGCGGCCCGCCCGCTCGGCATTCTGGCCGCGCTGCCCGAGGAACTCGGCGACCTGATCGCCGCGATGCGCGCCGACGGCGCGATGAAGACGGTCACGCTCGGCCGTCGCGATTATCACGTCGGCACCGTGCACGGCGCGGCCTGCGTCGTGACGCTCGCACGGGTCGGCAAGGTCGCGGCCGCCGCGACGGTCAGCGCGCTGATCCACGTGTTCGGCGTGGCGGGCGTCGTGTTCACCGGCGTGGCGGGCGGCGTGTCGCGCACGGTGCGCGTGGGCGATGTCGTCGTGGCCGACACGCTGCTGCAGCACGATCTCGATGCGTCGCCGCTCTTTCCGCGCTACGAGGTGCCGCTGCTCGGCATCACGCGTTTCGCGACCGACGCGGCGCTGAGCGCCAGCTTGCGGGCGGCGTGCACGCAGTTCGTCGAGGAAGAGGGCGCGCAGTTCGCCGCGCGCTTCGGCCTGGCCGGTGCGACGCTGCATGCGGGGCTCATCATCAGCGGCGATCGTTTCGTGTCGAGCGAGCGCGAGGTCGTCGCGCTGCGCGACGCGCTGCCGGATGCGCTCGCGGTCGAGATGGAAGGCGCCGCGATCGCGCAGGTGTGCGCGGAGCACGACGTGCCGTTCGCGCTCGTGCGCACGATCTCCGATACGGCCGATGATCATGCGACGCAGTCGTTCTCGCACTTCCTGTCGGCGATCGCGAGCAGCTATTCGTCGGGCATCCTCAAGCGTTTCCTGACGCTGCATGCGACGACGGCGGCCTGAAGCCGCCGCCGTTTTCTTCATTCCTTCCTTCGAGCCGTTCCACCGGCCGCGGCGCGCACGCCGCGGCCGGTGCGTCACGCCTGCTTGCGCCGGCTGCTTTCGAGGTTCGGCAGGAACACGGTGAGCACGCCGATCAGCGGCAGGAACGAGCACACCTTGTAGACGAACGGGATGCTCGTCGCGTCCGCGAGCTGGCCGAGCACGGCCGCGCCGACCCCGCCGAGACCGAACGCGAAGCCGAAGAACAGGCCCGCGACCATCCCGACCTTGCCGGGCATCAGCTCCGTCGCATAGACGAGGATCGCGGCGAACGCCGACGCGAGCACGACGCCGATGATCACGGTCAGCACGCTGGTCCAGAACAGGTTTGCGTACGGCAGCAGCATCGTGAACGGCGCGACGCCGAGGATCGACACCCAGATCACGTACTTGCGGCCGATCCGGTCGCCCACCGGCCCGCCGATCAGCGTGCCGGCCGCCACGGCCGCGAGGAACACGAACAGGTGGATCTGCGCGGCCTGCACCGACAGGTGGAACTTGTCGATCAGGTAGAACGTGAAATAGCTGTTGATGCTCGCGAGGTAGAAGTATTTCGAGAACACGAGCAGCACCAGCACGCCGATCGCGCCCAGCACGCGGCCGCGCGACAGCGTCGGGTGGCCGGCCGCCGCGGCCTTCTTCTTCATCGACGGATGCTTCTTGTACCAGTGGCCGATCTGCGTGAGCACGATCATCGCGACGAGCGCGGCCGCCGAGAACCACGCGATGCTGTGCTGGCCGTGCGGAATGATCACGAGCGCGGCGAGCAACGGCCCGAGCGCGGAGCCCGCGTTTCCGCCGACCTGGAACACCGACTGCGCGAGCCCGTGCTGGCCGCCCGACGCCATCCGCGCGACGCGCGACGACTCGGGATGGAATACCGACGAGCCGCAGCCGACGAGCGCGGCGGCCACCAGCAGCATCGGGAAATTCGGCGCGACCGACATCAGCAGCAGCCCCGCGAGCGTGAAGCCCATGCCGACCGGCAGTGAATATGGCTTCGGACGCTTGTCGGTATAGAGGCCGATGAGCGGCTGCAGCAGCGACGCGGTGATCTGGTAGGTGAGCGTGATCAGGCCGATCTGCGCGAACGACAGCGCGAACTGGCTCTTGAGCATCGGATAGATCGCGAGGATCAACGACTGGATCATGTCGTTGAGCATGTGCGAGAAGCTGATCGCGCCGAGCACCGGGTACACGGTGCGGGCGACGGGGGGCGTGGATGGCTGGGCGGCGGCTGCGCCGGCGGAGCCGGTGTCGAGGCTGGTTTCCATGTGAGAGCTGAACGAGTTGAGGTGGCGGGCGCGCTCTGCTGGGGATTGGCGCGTCTTGATTCGTTGCTGCGTCAAAGAAGTGTAATGTGGCGTATCGAGAATGTCCGGACAACTTTTATCGTGAATCGGACATTCATCTGATGGATCGTCAGGTGCGCGTTTTTTTGACCGGGTATAACGCTGGCGGCGCGCCTGCCCGTCATGGGAGGGCGCGCCCGGGGCCGGTGCGTGGTTTCCCGGACTCAAGAAACGGCGGTGGCGGCCGTAGAACGACCCAATGACAACAGGCGCGCCGCGCCCGGCACCGGCTATCCGCCGGTGCGGGCGCAGGACGCGCGGCAAGGCCAGCCATCGCGGGAATGCCGGGACCGACCTTTCCGGCCGCGTGATCAATACGGGGATAGTTCGATGAAAGCAGCATCTTTGCATCCACAGCCGGGTGCGGCCGCCGCCGCCCCCGACGTTGCCGCCGGCCGCGCCGCACGGCGCCTGCGCGTGGCGCGTCGCGAGCGCCGGCCGTGGACCGTCAAGGCGACGTTGCGCGCCGCCTTCGCGATCCTGCTCGCCGGCACGCTGGCGATCGGCATGTTTTCGCTCTGGCAGATCAGCCGGCTGAATGCGTCGATCGCGTCGGTCTACGAGCAGGGCCACGTCGCGAGCCGCGCGGCCGCGGAGGTTCGGGCCGAAGTGCTGCGCGCGAGCCGTGCCCAGAAGATGCTGCTGACCGCGACCACCGCGAAGGAGCGCGACGAACTGGGCGCCGACGTGGGTGCGGGGCTCGCGTCGATCGGCCAGGCGCTCGGCACGCTGCAGCGCTACGCGGATCCGGCCGACGCCGACGATTCGGCGCGGCTGCACGCGTTCTCGACGGCGGTCGGCACCTGGAGCGCGCATCTGCGCGATTTCGTCGAACTCGTGCGTGCGCAGCCGCTCGACCTGTCGCAGATGAACTGGCAGGTCGGCACGCAGGACGTGTCGCTGCTGGTCGAAACCGGCAAGCTCGAGAAACTCGTCGCCGAACTCGTGAAGACGCGCGGCGCGAAGTCGAAGGCGACGCTCGATGCGTCCGCCACCATTTTCTCGTCGTCGTTCGCGATGATCGCGGCGATGACGGTTGCGCTGATCGTGCTCGCGATCGTGATCGCCGAGCGCGTCGTGCGCCGTCTCGCGTCGCAGCTCGGCGGCGAGCCCGCGCACGCGAAGGCAATCGCCGCGGACATCGCGCGCGGCGACCTGACGCGCCCGATCACGCTGGGCCGGCACGACCGCGACAGCATGGTGCGTGCGCTGGCCGAGATGCAGACCGGGCTCGCGGCGACCGTCGGCGAGATCGCCGTCAGCGCCGAGGCGATCGCGGCGGCGTCGGGCGAGATCTCCACCGGCAACCTCGACCTGTCGAAGCGTACCGAGCAGCAGGCCGTCGCGCTCGAACGCACCGCGGCCAGCATGGAGCAGCTCACGTCGACCGTACGCCAGAACGCCGAGAACGCGCGGCAGGCGAGCGCGCTCGCGGCCAATGCGTCGGCGGTCGCGGAGACGGGCGGGGAAGTCGTCGGGCGTGTGGTGGCGACGATGAGCGAGATCGACGACAGCGCGAAGAACATCCGCGACATCATCGGCACGATCGAGGGGATCGCGTTCCAGACCAACATTCTCGCGTTGAATGCGGCGGTCGAGGCCGCACGCGCGGGCGAACAGGGGCGTGGTTTTTCGGTGGTCGCGGGCGAGGTGCGGTTGCTCGCGCAGCGCTCGGCGACCGCGGCGAAGGAGATTCGCGAGCTGATCGGTGCATCGGTCGAACGCGTCGCGAACGGCGCGACGCTCGCGCACGATGCGGGCCGCACGATGGGCGACGTCGTGCGCGCGGTGAAGCGCGTGACCGACATCATCGGCGAGATTTCGGCGGCATCCGACGAGCAGAGCGCCGGCATCGAGGAGATCGGCCGTGCGGTCACGCAGATGGATGCCGGCACGCAGCAGAACGCGGCGCTCGTCGAACAGGCGGCCGCGGCCGCGAATGCGCTCGACGAGCAGGCGCAGGCGCTGAAGTCGCTGGTCGGGCGTTTCCGCATCGCCGCGTAAGCGCCGCCGGCCATCCGGCGCTTAGGACTTCTTCTGCTTGTCCGGATCGATGATGACCGTGCAGGTCGTGCCCGCCGACAGCACCACGTCGGCCGGCACGTCGTCGATCTTGATGCGCACCGGCACGCGCTGCGCGAGCCGCACCCAGTTGAAGGTCGGGTTCACGTCCGCGACGAGATCGCGGCTCTGCGGGTTGTCGCGATCGTAGATGCCGCGCGAGATGCTTTCGACGTGGCCTTTCATCACGCCGCCGCTCATCAGCCGCATCTCGGCCGGCGCGCCGATCTTCACGCGCGGCAGCTTGGTTTCCTCGAAGTAGCCGTAGACCCAGAACGAATGGCTGTCGACGATTGCGAGCTTCGCCTGGCCGGCCACCGCATAGTTGCCTTTGAAGGTCTGCAGGTTCGTGATGTAGCCGTCGACCGGCGCGACGACGCGCGTGCGCTCGAGGTTGAGCTTCGCGGCATCGAGTGCGGCGATCGCCTGCTGGTACTGCGCATCGGCGCTCGACGCGCTGTGCGCGGCGTTCTCGCGGTTTTCCTTCGACACGACGAGCGCATCGAGATCCGCGCGGCGCGCCGCGTCGTCGCGGCGCATCTGCAGTTCCGCGCGGCGGGCGGCGACGGCCGCCTGCGCCTGCTCGACCGCGATCTGGTAGTGCGACGGGTCGATCTGCATGATCAGGTCGCCTTTCTTGACGAGCTGGTTGTCATGCACGGGCAGCTCGACGATCGCGCCCGACACGTCCGGCGCGACGTTGACGATCTCGGCGCGCACGCGCCCGTCGCGCGTCCACGGATCGTCCATGTAGTGCACCCACAGCGAGCGCCCGATCAGGATCGCGACGAGAAGGATGACGGCGGTCGCGACGAAGCCGAAGAGTTTTCTGAGAATCATGATGGTTCGGAATCAACGGTAAACGGCAAGACTCAGTCCGCCGCAAATGCAGACGAGAAGGCAGGCCCGGAACAGCGACGGGTGCCAGACGAGTCGGTAGAGGCCCGTGTAGGCGAGCAGGCGGTCGACGGCCCAGGTCGCGAGCGCGCCGAGGACGAACATCAGCACCACCGTGGGCATGTAGGCATCGAGAATGGCGATTTCACGCGGCATCATGACGAGGCTCCTGGTTGGGGACGCACGGGGCGGTTGCGGTTGAGCGCGGCGAGCGGCGATTCGGGATCGAGCAGCGCCGTGCGCACGAAATGCAGGTGGCTCAGGATGCGCTGCAGCCGGTGGCGTTCGTCGCGCGTCGGCTCGACCGCGTCGAGCGTTTGTCGGGTCGCGTCGATCGCCGCGTTGGTGGCGGCGAGCGCCGCATCGAAACGCTGGGCGGCCGGCTTCGAGAACAGCGCCGACAATGCGGTGCGCATCGTCTCGATCGCGCGACGCCACGGCATCGCGGGCGCATAGCGCGGGTCGGGCGGCAGCGTCGCGAGCTCGTGACGCAGGTCGATCGTCGCGTTGCCGGTTTCGAGTACCGCGAACATCCAGCGCAGCGCGTCGCGCTGCACGTCCGGCTGGTCGGCCGACAGCGTGTGCGCCTGGTACATCAGGTCGCGCGCGCCGCTTTCGAAGCGCGTGCGCAAGCCCGCGAGTCGCGCGTGGCCGGCCGCGACGGCCTGGTGGCGCAGGTCGGCGAACAGCCGCTTCTTGAGCCACGGTGCGGTCGGCGGGAACAGCACCGCAAACGCGATCGCCGATACCAGCATCGACAGCAGGAGCGCGAGCGCGTCGTTCATGAAGCCCGTCGGGTCGTAGTGCGTGATGTTGTCCGGGCCGGCGAGGAAGCAGAAGAAAATCAGGTAGCCCATCCCGTACCCGGCAAGCTTCGGCTTCAGCGTCATGTAGATGCCGATCGCGAGCAGCGGCGCGAGCGCCACGCACAGCAGCGGAAAGCCGTCGATGTGCGGATAGATGCCGAACATCAGCACGAAGCCGGTGCAGACGGCGAGCGCCGTGCCCATGCCCATCTGCGCGGACATCGCGGTCGGGCGCGGCGTCGACGACGCGAGCGCGCAGGTCGCCGCCGCCGTCAGCGTCATCGTCACGCCGCTCGGCCACGCAGTCTCGATCCAGAACCACCCGAGCACCAGGATCACGGTCGCCGTGCGGATCGCCGCGATCACCATCGCCGTCGCATTGGTGCGCGGCTCGTAGCGCTCGATCCAGCGTTCGCGTTCGTGCGTCGCGGTCGACAGCGACGCGTAGGTGGCCGCGTACTCGTGCAGGTCGGTGATGAAGCGGTACAGCAGCTCGGCGGCCGTATCGAAGTCGAGCAGCGGAAACCCCGGCTGCGTTTCGAGCGCAGCGCGCGTCGCGCGGATGCGGCGCGGCAGCGCGTCGCGCCACGCGAGCAACTGCCCGGCCGCGTGGCCCGCGTCGGTCGACGTGCGCACCGGTTCGCCGGCGGGCGTCAGCAGCAGCGGGGCGATCTCGCGAAAGTACGGTTCGATCGCGTCGATCGCGGCCTGCGCGCCGGCCGCGTGCAGCCGGTTCATCAGCTGGTGCAGCGCGTGGAAGCGGCTCGACGCGCTCATGAACTCGCTGTTCAGCCGCGCGAGGCGGCCGCTGCGCATGCGCGTGCCGGGATCCTCGAACACCGCCATGCTGCGTGCGGCCTCGAAGCCCACCACGTCGGCGACGAAGCGCGTGTGGATGGTCTCGATGTGCGCGCGGTCGAGCTGGCCCGACAGCGCCGACGCGACATAGTCGACGAAGCTGCCGAAGCGCTTGCGGACCGTCGTGCGCATCTGCTCGCCCGTGTACTGCGGAAACACGAGCGCGCTGACGACGCCGGCCGACACGATCCCGATGATGACCTCGGACACGCGCGTCATCGCGCTCATGAAGGCGCCGTCCGGGTGTTGCGACGCGGGCAGGCCGATCAGCGCGGTCGTATAGCCGGCGAGCAGGAAGCCGTAGCTGCGGAAGTTGCGGTTGCGCGCGGCGCCGGCCGTGCACAGCGCGATCCACAGCGCGATGGCCAGCAGGAACAGCTGCGGCTGCTGCGGGAACAGCCCGACGAACGTGAGCGTCGCGATCAGCCCGAAGATCGTGCCGGCGACGCGGTAGAAGCTCTTCGCGAGCACCGCGCCGCTTTGCGGCTGCATCACGATGAACACCGTGGTCATCGCCGTCTTCGGCGCGGGCAGGTCGAGCCGCATCGACACGCCGGTCGCGATGAACGCGGCGAGCAGCGCCTTGAACAGATAGAGCCACGCGGCGCCGTCGGTACGGGCCCAGTCGCCGAACGCGGCGGTCCAGGCCGCGAACGGGCCGCCGGCGTGCGTGGAAGCGGGGGAGGAGGCTGACATGGCGTCGCTCCGCGTTACCGTGCGGCCGGCACGCCGGACGCACCGGCGGCGGCCACCTGCGCGGGCCGGGCGACGGCTGCCACGGGCTTCGCGCCCGACGCGGCGGCAGGCGCGGCTGCGCCCGCGGCGGATTCGTCGTGCGACGGATGGCCGCCCCGAACGTCCGTACCCGTCTCGACCCCACCGCCGAGCGCGGCCATCAACTGCGCGTGCGCGGCGAGGCGTTCCGCATCGATGCGGGCGGCCGTTTCCTGCGCACGCAGCAACTGCTGCTGCGCGACCAGCACGTTCACGTAGTCGGTCAGCCCGCGGCGGAAGCCTTCGCGCGACAGCTGGTAGCTGCGGTCGTTGGCGGCCACCGAGCGTGCGGCGTCCTTCTTCTGCGTATCGAGCGAACGGATCCGCACGACCTGGTCGGCGATGTCCTTGAGCGCGCCGACGATCGTCTGGTTGTAGCGCTCGACTGCCTGGTCGTAGCCGGCATTGGCCGCGCCGAGCTGCGCACGCAGCCGGCCGCCTTCGAAGATCGGCAGCGACAGCGCGGGGCCGGCCGTCCAGCCGCCGTTCATCGCGCGCAGGAAGTCGGTGAACGGCGCGGTCACGCCGAAGCCGCCGACCGTCGCGAGCAGGTCGATGTTCGGGTAGAACGACGCCTTCGCGACATCGATGCCGCGCGCCTGCGCGTCGACCGTCCAGCGCGCCGCGACGACGTCGGGGCGGCGGCCGAGCAGGTCGGCCGGCATCGCCGACGGCAGGCCGGCCGGTGCGTCGAGCGACAGCTGCGGCCGCTTGATCGCATCGCCCGCGCCGGGGCCCTTGCCGGCCAGCGCGGCGAGCTGATGCCGTGCGAGCTGGATCGCTTCCTCATAGCTGTCGATCTGGCGCTCATAATCGGGCAGCGTCGATTCCGCCTGGCTCACTTCGAGCTGAGTGCCGAGGCCGGCCTGCAGCCGCTTGCGCGCCAGATCGGCGAGCGAGCGCTGGCGTTCGAACGTTTCGTGCGCGAGGTCGAGCAACGCGTAGTTCATCGACATGCCGACGTACGCGCGCACGACGTTGACTTCGAGCTCGAGCTTGGCCGCCCGCGCGTCGGCGGCGGTTGCATGCGCGGTGTCGAGCGCGCGCTCGGTCGCGTTCTTGTCCTTGCCCCACAGGTCGAGGTGGTACGACAGGCCGAGCGTGCCGGTGTTGTTCCAGGTATCGGTGTTCGCGAGCGGGCCGGGGCCGTAGTACACGTTGTCCGGCCAGTGCTGGCGCATCAGCGACAGGTTGCCGTTGATCTGCGGCAGCTCGGCCGAGCGGGCCACGCGCGCCATCGCCTGCGCTTCGCGTACCCGTGCCTCGGCGGCCGCGAGCGTCGGGTTGCCGGCCTGGGCGTTGGCGATCCAGGCGTCGAGTTGCGGATCGCGGTAGGCGCGCCACCAGTCGGCCGCGGGCCAGCCCGCGTCACGGTCGGCCGCGCGGATCGCAGCGCCGGCATCGAGCGCGTTCGCCTCGATGCGGGCCGACTGCGGCTTGTTGTCGCCCATGCTCGCGCATCCGGCCATTATTAATGAGACTGCAAGAACCGCCAGTGCGAGCGTCCCTTTTGTCGCCGGAGACTGCACGATTTTCTCCCTTTCGGATATAGATGAGTCGGATGCGATTATATTTTTCAGTGATTCCTGAATAAATGGACAAGGGTGCAAGTCATTTTTACGAATCCTGAGACAATACTTGTTCGCCTCTGTGCAACAATCCGTCCGGATTCAAACGGGTAATGGGATGGATACGTTACAAAACATGCGGGTGTTCGTCCGCGTGGTCGACGCGGGAAGTTTTACCGCGGCCGCCCAGCAGATGAATTCGACTACCGCCTACGCGTCGCGCGCGGTCTCGGACCTCGAGGCGCACCTGCGCACGCGTCTCCTGAACCGCACGACGCGCCGGATCGCGCTGACCGAAGCCGGCGAGCGCTACCTGCAGCGCTGCGAAGAGATCCTCGCGTATGTCGACCAGGCCGAAGCCGAGGCGGGCGACGCGCATGCGCGCCCGTCGGGCAAGCTGAAGGTGCATTGCTTCACGAGCCTCGGCCAGCACTACCTGGTGCCGGCCATCGCGCGCTATCGCGAGCGCTACCCGGATGTGCACGTCGAGCTGACCCTTGCGCAGCGGATGCCCGATTTGCTCGACGAGGGGTATGACGTCGCGATCGTCGTCGGCCGCGACCTGCCCGATTCGGGGCTCGTGTCGCAGCGGCTCGGTGTGAGCTACAGCGTCGTGTGCGCATCGCCCGGGTATGTCGAGTCGCACGGCGTGCCGCAGCGGCCGGCCGACCTCGCGCAGCATGTGTGCCTCGGGATGATCGCGCCGGGCTTTCACTTCGACGAATGGGCGCTGTCGGGGCCGAACGGCGATGAGGTCGTGCCGGTCACGGCGCCGCCGTTTCGCGTGAACGTCGCCGAGGCGCTCGCGGTGGCCGTGCGGGAAGGGATGGGGATCGGCGGCCTGCCGCTCTATTCGGCGATCGGCTGGCTGCGCAGCGGGCACATCGTGCGCGTGATGCCCGAGTATCGGTCGCACGTGATGAACATCTACGCGCTGTATCCGTCGCGCCAGTACCTCGACGCGAAAATTCGCACCTGGGTCGATTTCCTGCGCGACGAACTGCCGGCCACGCTCGCCGCCGACGAAGCCGCGCTCGAGCAGTACACGCGTGCGACATGACAGCGCGGTTGACCGCGATCTGACGAGATTTGTCCTTCACGCAACATTTTTTTACGAACGCGTGTCAGACAGTTTGATACTGTGGGAATTAACGAGATACGCAACCCCGGAGTAGCAATGGATACGCACCTGATGATCGGCCTTGGAGTCCTGCTGGGCGCGGCCGCGGCCGCCGCGGCGACCCGCGACCTGCTGCGCGCGATGAAGGCGAAGGCGCAGATGAAGCCGGTGCCGGTGCGGGTGCGCGAGCAACGCCGCCCCGGCCGCTGATCCGGCCGTCACGCTCCGGGTTGAAAAAGGCCGCGCAACGCGGCCGCGCGGGCCGGCGTTCAGCCGAGCTCGACGACCTTGTCCCATGCGAACGCGGTATTTTCCAGTTCGCCGGTGCGCCTGTGGATGTAGCCGCGCGGGTTGCACACCACGCGCGTGCCGCCGTCCGCCACATAGTCGAATGACGTATGCGTGTGGCCGTGGAGCCACAGATTGACCGGCGGCTGCACGAGCTCCGCCATGTCCGTTACGAATCCCGCCGACGCAAGATCTTCCGCATAGCGCTCCGCCAGCGAGCGCCGGTGCGGCGCATGGTGGGTCACGACGATCGTCTGGCCCGCGAACGGTGTGGCGAGCTGCGCTTCGAGCCATGCGCGGCTGCGTCGATGCAGCGCGATCGCGTCCGCCGGCGAGAAATCCCGCTCCGGCGTGCCCGGCGTCGCATGCAGCGCCGCATCGTGCGGCCAGGTCACCTGGATCAATCCCTTGAAATCGAGCATCACGCGCTGCCCGGCCTCGATCGAACCGGCAAGGCTGGCTTCGTCGGCGCCGAACAGCGAAAAATCGGCCCAGAGCGTCGTGCCGAGCACGCGGTAGCGCTGCCCGGGATCGACGTAGACGTCGTTGTTCAGGTAATGCACGTTGTCGAGCGCCTGCGCCGCATCGCGCATTGCCGACTCCAGCGCGCCGAATTCCCCGTCGTAGTACTCGTGGTTGCCCGGCACGTAGATCACCGGCACCGCGGGATCGAACGTTTCGGCGGCCCAGCGCAGGCCTTCCGCGTGATTGTGGATGTCGCCGGCGAGCACGACGAGATCCGCGTCGGCATGCGGGATCGCGTCGGGCAGGTTGCTTTCGAGATGCAGGTCGGACAGGACGCGGACTTTCACGGGTGTGGCTCCGGAGTGGACGGCTTCAGCGCAGGACCTTGCCGGGATTCATCAGGCCGCGCGGATCGAGCGCGGTCTTCAGCGTGCGCATCAGCGTCGTTTCGACCGGCGACTTGTAACGCTGCGCGTCGTCGATCTTCAACTGGCCGATGCCGTGCTCCGCGCTGATCGTGCCGTGGTGGCGATGCACGTTGTCGTAGACGATCCGGTTGATCGGCGCCTGGAACGTGGCCAGGAACGCTTTCGGGTCGCCGCCTTCGGGCATCTGCACGTTGTAGTGGAGATTGCCGTCGCCGAGGTGACCGAACGTGACCATCCGCGCGCCCGGCGCGGCTTGCTGGATCGCCGCGTCGGTCTCGTCGATGAAGCGCGCGATCGACGAAATCGGCACCGCGATGTCGTGCTTGATGTTGAGCCCCTCGTCGGCCTGCGCGAGCGGGATGTGTTCACGCAGATCCCAGAACGCGCGCGACTGCGCGAGATTCTCCGCGACCACCGCGTCGACCACGAGCCCGGCCTCGAACGCTTCTTCCATCAGTTTCTCGAACAGCGCGCGCGCATGCGCTTCGCTTTCGTTGTCGGACAGTTCGAGCAGCACCGTCTGCGCATGCGTCTGCGCGAACGGGTAGCGCAGCTGCGGGTAGTGCTTGCCGACGAGCTGCATGCAGAAGTCCGACATCAGCTCGAAGCCGGTCAGCAGCGGCCCGGCCGCGCGCTGCGCGAGGGCGAGGAAATCGAGCGCCGCGTGCGGCGATTCGAGCGCGGCGAGGGCGGTGACCTGCGCGGCCGGCAGCGGATGCAGCTTCATCACGGCCGCCGTGATGATCCCGAGCGTGCCTTCCGCGCCGATGAACAGGTCGCGCAGGTCGTAGCCCGTATTGTCCTTGCGCAGCCCGCGCAGGCCGTCCCAGATTTCACCTTGCGGCGTCACGACCTCGAGCCCGAGACACAGCTCGCGCGCGTTGCCGTAGCGCAGCACCGCGGTGCCGCCCGCGTTGGTCGACAGGTTGCCGCCGATCGTGCAGCTGCCTTCCGCCGCGAGGCTCAGCGCGAACAGCCGGCCGCCTTCGCGGGCGCGCGCCTGCACGTCGGCGAGGATCACACCGGCTTCGACGGTGATCGTGTTGTTGTGCGGGTCGAGCGCGCGCACGCGGTTCAGGCGCGCGACGCTCAGCACGGCCTGGCTGCCGCTCGCGTCGGGCGTGGCGCCGCCGGCCAGGCCCGTGTTGCCGCCTTGCGGCACGAGCGCGATGCCGTGTGCGTTGGCCAGCTTGACGAGCGCGGCGACTTCGGCGGTGTTCGCGGGCTTCAGCACCGCGCATGCGGCACCCTTGTAGCGGCGGCGCCAGTCGGTCAGGAACGGTTCGGTATCGTGCGGGTCGGTCAGCACATGATCGGTGCCGATCGCGTCACGGCACGCGGAAACGAAAGCTTCGGAGGACATCATCACCTTGTCGCGTAAGGGTCAGGACGCGGCGCGCGACTTTTTCGCCGCGCGCTTGAACGGCGCGACGTACGCCAGCGCCGCCACGAAGAAGACGACGGCGAGCGCGGTCTCGCACCAGCCGAGCGTCGCGGACAGCCCGCGATCGGACATGCCGCGCACGACGCCTTCGGCGAAATAGACGAGTATCAGCATGCTCGCCCACTGCATCGTATAGATGTTACGCCGCCAGACGCCGGGCAGCGCGAGCGCGAGCGGGATCGCCTTGAGCATCAGCGCGGAGCCGCCCGGGCGCAGCGGCGCGAGCCACAGCTCCCACGCGAGCGACAGCGCGATCAGTGCGACGAGGCACGCGGTGGCGATCAGCGCGTGGCGCGGCCGGGCCGCGACGGCGGGGGCGTTCATGCGGTCTCGGCGGCCTGGGCGCTGGACAGGGCGGCCGCCGCGCGCGCGAGCCGCACGCCGAGCGCGGCCGCGAGCGCCTTTTCGTCTGCCGACAGCCCGGCGGCTGCCGAGCGATCGTGCTGCGCGACGTGCGACGCGCCGTACGGCGTACCGCCGGTGCGCGTCGTGGTGAGCGCGGATTCCGTGTACGGGATCCCGACGATCATCATCCCGTGATGGAGCAGCGGCAGCATCATCGACAGCAACGTCGATTCCTGGCCGCCGTGCAGGCTGCCCGTCGACGTGAACACGCAGGCCGGCTTGCCGGTCAGTGCGCCCGACAGCCATTGCGGTGTGGTGCCGTCGAGGAAATACTTGAGCGAGGCGGCCATGTTGCCGAAGCGGGTCGGCGAGCCGAGCGCGAGGCCCGCGCACTCCTCGAGATCCCGCAGTTCCGCGTACGGCGGGCCGTCGGCGGGGATGTCGGGGGCAGTGGCTTCGCAGACGGCCGACACGGGCGGCACGGTGCGGATGCGGGCCTGCATGCCCGGCACGCTGTCGATGCCGTTCGCGATCGCGAGCGCGAGATCGCGCGTGGCGCCGTGGCGGCTGTAATAGAGGACGAGGATGTCTTTCATGGGCGACGGAGCCGCGTGCGGCCGCGCGCGTGCCCGGTGCAGTCGGCCCCTGCTGGAATCGAGCGGCTATTATAGGGGCTGAAGCCGTCGCGCAGCGCGACGGCGGCGCGCCGTCGGGCGCGCGGCATCAAGAAGGAGAAGTCGTTTGCCGAAGTTGAGCGTCGATCTCGACACCATCAAGCGCCTCGCGCAGTTCGCGGCCCGGCGCAGCGCCGAGGATCGCATCCCGCAAGTGGCGGGCAGCCTCACGTTCACGACGATGCTGGCGCTCGTGCCGCTCGTGACGGTCGCGTTCGCGCTGTTCACCGCGTTCCCGATGTTCGCGTCGTTCCAGATCTCGCTGCAGGGGTTCCTCGCGGATCACCTGATGCCCGCGCAGTTCAACGTCCAGATCTTCAAGTACCTGAACCAGTTCGCGTCGAAGGCGAAGGGGCTGACGACGGCCGGCCTGATCGTGCTCGTCGTCACGTCGGTGATGACGATGATGACGATCGAATCGGCGTTCAACCTGATCTGGCGGGTGCGCAAGCCGCGGCCGTTCGCGCAGCGCGTGCTCGCGTACTGGGCGCTGATCACGCTCGGCCCGTTGCTGTTCGGCGTGAGCCTGTCGATCTCGTCGTACCTGTTCACGCAGTCGCTGGCGTTTACGGGCGCCGCGCCGTCCACGTCGATCGTCGAGTGGCTGCTCGCGCTCGTCTCGCTGCCGTTGACGGTGCTCGCGTTCACGCTGCTGTACGTGTACCTGCCGAACTGCACGGTTGCATGGCGCGACGCGGTGATCGGCGGGCTGTTCGCGGCCGTCGCGTTCGAGCTCGCGAAGCGCGGCTTCGGCTACTACGTGCGGCGCATTCCGACCTATACGGCCGTCTATGGCGCGTTCGCGGCGCTGCCCGTGTTCCTGTTGTGGGTGTACCTGAGCTGGTTCATCGCGTTGCTCGGCGCGATGGTGGCGTCCGCGCTGCCGGCGATCCGCGTCGGCCAGTTCCACCGCATCCACTACCCGGGCAGCGACCTGCTCGACGCGCTGGAAATGCTCGCGCGGCTGGCCGAGGCGCGCACGGCCGGCAAGCGCGGCTACACGGCGCTGCGGCTCGCGACCATGTTGCGCTGCGACATGGAAACCGCGCAGCGCCTGCTGACGACGATGGAGGAGCGGGAATGGATTGCGCGGCTCGACGGCGGCGGCGAGACCACGCCGCGCTACATCCTGCTCGCGAACCCGGAGCAGCTGACGCTTGCGCAGCTGTTCGACGTGCTGGTGATCGACCGCACGGAACTCACCTACCAGCTGCAGCGGCGCCGCAGCCACGTGGATGGCGCTGCGTTGCTCGCGGTGCTGTCGAGCGACCGCTTCGACGTGTCGCTCGCGACGCTGATCGCCGCGCACCGGCTCGCGGGTGCGCAGCCGACGGCGATGCCGGGGCAGGCGCCGGGCGCCGTGCCCGATCCGCACGCGCGGCCGCCGCGCCCCGCGTGAGCGCGGCGCCCGGCCGCGTCATAACGGAATCTTGCCCGTACAGATATCCTTGAACATCACCCAGTCGCCCATCAGGCTGTAGATCGGGTGCCGGAACGTGGCCGGGCGGTTCTTCTCGAAGAAGAAGTGTCCGACCCACGCGAAGCCGTAGCCGCAGACGATCGCTGCCGGCAGCCACAGCCAGTCGCCGGTCGCGATCGCCATCGCGACGCAGCCGATCACGCCGAGCGAGCCGATGAAGTGCAGCCGCCGCGACGTCCGGTTCTGGTGTTCATTCAGGTAATACGGGTAGAAATCGGCGAAGCTGGCGAATTGCTCCGAATGCGTATGCGCCATGGACGTCTCCTCCGGCCGCTGTTCATGGGGCCATTGTGCTGCCGGCAGTCCGCTTCCGCAAGCGGGGGCGGCCCGCCGCGGCGGGCCCGCGCTTTCCTTTTGACAGGCTTTCCGATACGATCGAACGAGGTTTTGCATTCAAGCATGAGGGGACTACGATGCGCGTCAGCGATATTCTGAAAGTGAAGGGCAACACGCTGTTTACGGTGACGCCCGATAAGCCGCTGCGCGAAGCGGTCGATACGATGGCCGAACACGACATCGGTTCGCTCGTCGTGATGGAGTACGGCGATCTCGTCGGGATGCTGACGTTCCGCGAGATCATCCTGCGTCTGCACGTGAACGGCGGCGCGATCGGCGACGTGCAGGTGCGCAAGGTGATGGACGAGCCGCTCACGTGCACGCCGGAAACGGACGTCAACGAAGTGCGCCGGATGATGCTCGAGCGCCATGCGCGCTACATGCCGGTGCTCGACAAGAAGGTGCTGATGGGCGTCATTTCGTTCTACGACGTCGCGAAGACGGTCGTCGAGGCGCAGAGCTTCGAGAACCGGATGCTGAAGGCATACATCCGCGACTGGCCGGAATCGGAAGCCGAAGCGCACAAGTCGTGAACCATGCCGCGCCCGTCGCCGTCATGCGCGGGCGCCGCTACCCGGCACGCGGCGGCGCAGGTGGGTCCTGCGCCGCCTTTTTTTCAATGACCACACGAGGCCCGCGCAGCGCTGCCCAGACGGCGCGCGCGTATTCCGCATGAGCGATCAAACGCAAGCCACTTCCAGGCGGCGTGACGAACGGCGCGCGCACGCGTCGCAGTTCGACCTGCTGCGCGAGCGCCGTTTCGCGCCGTTCTTCACGACCCAGTTCCTCGGCGCGCTGAACGACAACGTCTTCAAGATCGGCTTCACGTCGCTCGTCACCTATCACACCGCGCGGTTCTCCGGCGTCGATGCGAAGACGGCGGCCTTCCTGATTTCCGCGATCTTCATCTTGCCGTTCGTGCTGTTCTCGGCGACGTCCGGCCAGATCGCCGACAAGTACGACAAGGCGACCCTCACGCGTTTCGTGAAGACCTTCGAGATCGTGCTGATGCTGGTCGGCGCGGCCGGTTTCGTCACGCACAGCGCGCCGCTGCTGTATCTGTGCACGTTCATGATGGGGATGCACTCGACGCTGTTCGGGCCCGTCAAGTATTCGTACCTGCCGCAGCATCTCGGCGAGCACGAGCTGGTCGGCGGCAACGGCCTCGTCGAGATGGGCACGTTCATCGCGATCCTGATCGGCACGATCATCGGCGGCGCGGCCGCGGGCATCGAAGGCAACGGCGAGCGCGTGCTCGCGGTGAGCGTCGTCGTCATCGCGCTCGCGGGGCGGTTCGTCGCGCAGCGCGTGCCGTCCACGCCGGCGCCGCAGCCCGATCTCGTGATCAACTGGAATCCGGTCAGCGAGACCTGGCGCAACCTCGGGCTCGCCCGGCAGAACCGCACCGTGTTCCTGAGCCTGCTCGGCATCTCGTGGCTGTGGTTCGTCGGCGCGACGTTCCTCACGTCGTTCTTCAATTTCGCGAAGGACGTGCTGTCCGCCAGCCCCGACGTCGTCACGATCCTGCTCGCGACGTTCTCGGTCGGTATCGGCCTCGGCTCGCTGCTGTGCGAGCGCCTGTCGCAGCGGCGCGTCGAGATCGGTCTCGTGCCGCTCGGCTCGATCGGCATCAGCGTGTTCGCGATCGAGCTGTATTTCGCGAGCCATGCGCTGCCGTCGCCCGGCCATCTGCTGTCGGTCGGCGAGTTCCTGGCCGGCGCGCGCCACTGGCGCATCCTGGCGGACCTGTTCCTGCTCGCGATGTTCGGCGGCTTCTACAGCGTGCCGCTGTACGCGCTGATCCAGAGCCGCAGCGCCCCGACGCACCGTGCGCGGATCATCGCCGCGAACAACATCCTGAACGCGCTGTTCATGATCCTGTCGGCCGTGATGGCGATGGGGCTGACCAAGGCCGGCGTCGACATCCCGGGGCTGTTCCTCGTCACCGCGCTGCTGAACGTGATCGTCGCCGCGTATATCTATCTGCTCGTGCCCGAGTTCCTGCTGCGCTTCGTCGCATGGGTGCTCGTGCATACGTTCTACCGGATTCGCCTCGTGCACGCGGAGCGGATTCCGGCGGAAGGGGCGGCCGTGCTCGTGTGCAACCACGTCAGTTATGTCGATGCGCTCGTGCTGGCCGCCGCGAGCCCGCGCCCGATCCGTTTCGTGATGGACCACCGGATCTTCAAGACGCGCTTCGCGAGCTGGGTGTTCCGGCATGCGAAGGCGATCCCGATCGCGCCGCGCCACGAGGATCCCGCGATGCTCGCGCGTGCGTACGACGCATGCGAGGCCGCGCTGAAGGAAGGCGAACTCGTGTGCATCTTCCCGGAAGGCAAGCTGACGAAGACGGGCGACATCAACACGTTCCACCACGGCATCACGGAGATTCTGGGTCGCACGCCGGCGCCGGTGATCCCGATGGCGCTGCGCGGGCTGTGGGGCAGCTATTTTTCGCGGCATTCCGATGCGCGGATGCCGCGGCCCATCAAGCGCGGCGTGATGAGCCGGCTGACGCTGGCGGTCGGCGAGCCGATCCCGGCGTCGGTCGCGACACCCGAAGCGCTTCAGGCGGCAGTCACCGAACTGCGCGGCGCGCGGAAGTAGGCGGGGCGGGCCCGGCGGCGCCGCCCCGGGCCGTCATGGCCGCCGTGAACGGGCTTGTTCGACCGGAACGGCGCGGGTCCGCAATCGTCGCCCGGGCCGTTCCCGTGCCAGGCCGGTATGGTCCGAACGGTTCACACGGCCCGCGTGCCCGGGACGGCTGGCATAATAGCGGCTTACCTCTTTTCTCGACCGGCAAACGATCGACCTGCCTGCGGCCTGGGCAGCGCATCGGTTTGTCCATTTCTCTTTGGGCGGTTCCATCATGTCCGGCAATACCCTCGGCACGCTTTTCACTGTCACGACCTTCGGCGAATCGCACGGTCCCGCGATCGGCTGCGTGATCGACGGCTGCCCGCCGGGAATGGGGCTGACCGAAGCCGACATCCAGGTCGAACTCGATCGCCGCAAGCCCGGCACGTCGCGCCACGTGACGCAGCGGCAGGAGGCCGACGAGGTCGAGATCCTGTCGGGCGTGTTCGAAGGCGTGACGACCGGTACGCCGATCGCGCTGCTGATCCGCAACACCGACCAGCGCAGCAAGGACTACGGCAACATCGTCGAGACGTTCCGCCCCGGCCACGCCGACTATACCTACTGGCAGAAATACGGCATCCGCGACTATCGCGGCGGCGGCCGTTCGTCCGCGCGCCTGACCGCGCCGATCGTCGGCGCGGGTGCGGTCGCGAAGAAGTGGCTGCGCGAGCGCTTCGGCGTCGAGGTGCGCGGCTACATGAGCGGCCTCGGGGAGATCGACGTGCCGTTCGTCGACTGGTCGCACGTGCACGAGAATCCGTTCTTCTCGCCGAATGCGGCGGTCGTGCCGGAGCTCGAGGCGTACATGGATGCGCTGCGCAAGGATGGCGATTCGATCGGCGCGCGCATCGACGTCGTCGCATCGGGCGTGCCGGTCGGCTGGGGCGAGCCGGTGTTCGACCGTCTCGATGCGGACATCGCAAAGGCGATGATGAGCATCAACGCGGTGAAGGGCGTCGAGATCGGCGCGGGCTTCGACAGCGTCGCGCAGCGCGGCTCGGTGCACGGCGACGAGCTGACGCCGGGCGGTTTCGTCGGCAACCATGCGGGCGGCGTGCTCGGCGGGATTTCGACGGGGCAGGACATCACCGTGTCGATCGCGATCAAGCCGACGTCGAGCATCCGCACGCCGCGCCGTTCGATCACGAAGGCCGGTGAGGAAGCGACGGTGGAAACGTTCGGCCGCCACGATCCTTGCGTCGGCATTCGTGCGACGCCGATCGCGGAGTCGATGCTCGCGCTGGTGCTGATCGACCATGCATTGCGCCATCGCGCGCAGTGCGGCGATGTAGAGACGCCGACGCCGAAGATCGCGGGCAGCGCGACCTGACGCGAGCGGGCGGGGCGCAGCGCGTCTCGCCGCCAGTTGCGCGGAGCATGCAAAACGGGGCGCTGCATCAAGCAGCGCCCCGTTTCGTTTGCGGCAACCCAAAAAGCGCGCCGCGCGTGGCGGCGCATTCCGGCAATTACATGTTTGGGTAGTTCGGCCCGCCGCCGCCTTCCGGCGTGACCCACACGATGTTCTGCGTCGGGTCCTTGATGTCGCAGGTCTTGCAGTGCACGCAGTTCTGCGCGTTGATCACCAGGCGATCGCTGCCGTCGTCGTTCTTCACGAACTCGTACACGGCCGCCGGGCAGAAACGTGCCTCCGGCCCCGCGTACGTACGCAGGTTCACGTTCACCGGCACGCTCGCATCCTTCAGCGTCAGGTGCGCCGGCTGGTTCTCTTCGTGGTTCGTGTTCGAGATGAACACCGACGAGAGCCGGTCGAACGTCAGCTTGCCGTCCGGCTTCGGATACTCGATCGGCTGGCATTGCGACGCGGGCTTCAGCATTTCGTGGTCCGCGTGTTTGTGGTGCAGCGTCCACGGTACGTTGCCGCCCATCACCTTCTGCTCCAGCCCGACCATCAGCGTGCCGAGGTACAGCCCCTTGGCCATCCACTGCTTGAAGTTGCGCGCGCGGTACAGCTCCGTGTACAGCCACGATTGCTTGAAGGCATCCGGATACGCGTTGAGCTCGTCGCTCTGGCGGCCGGCCTGCACCGCGTCGAACGCGGCGTCGGCCGCCAGCATGCCGGTCTTGATCGCCGCGTGGCTGCCCTTGATCCGCGATGCGTTCAGGAAGCCCGCGTCGTCGCCGATCAGCGCGCCGCCCGGGAACACCGTCTTCGGCAGCGACAGCAGCCCGCCGGCCGTGATCGCGCGCGCGCCGTACGACACGCGCTTGCCGCCTTCCAGGAACGCGCGGATCGACGGGTGCGTCTTGTAGCGCTGGAATTCCTCGAACGGCGACAGGTACGGGTTCGTGTAGCCGAGGCCCACCACGAAGCCGACCACGACCTGGTTGTTGTCCATGTGATACAGGAACGAGCCGCCGTACGTATCCGACTTCAGCGGCCAGCCGGCCGTGTGGATCACGAGGCCCGGCTTGTGCTTGGCCGGGTCGATTTCCCACAGTTCCTTGATGCCGATCCCGTAGGCCTGCGGATCCGCGTTCGCGTCGAGCTTGAACTTCGAGATCAGCTGGCGGCCCAGATGGCCGCGGCAGCCTTCGGCGAACAGCGTGTATTTCGCGTGCAGCTCCATGCCGAGCTGGAAGTTCTCGGTCGGCTCGCCGTCCTTGCCCACGCCCATGTTGCCGGTCGCGACGCCTTTGACCGAGCCGTCGTCGTTATAGAGAATCTCCGCAGCGGGGAAGCCCGGGAAGATCTCGACGCCCAGCGCTTCGGCCTGTGCCCCAAGCCAGCGCGTGACGTTGCCCAGCGAAATCACGTAGTTGCCGTGATTCTGGAAGTTGGCGGGCAGCGCCCAGTTCGGCGTGGTGACCGCGCTCTTCTCGGACAGGAACAGGAAGCGGTCTTCCGTCACCTCGACGTCGAGCGGCGCGCCGCGTTCCTTCCAGTCGGGGAACAGTTCGTTGATCGCGCGCGGGTCCATCACCGCGCCCGACAGGATGTGCGCGCCGATCTCGGAACCTTTCTCGAGCACGCACACGCCGATCTCGGTGCCTTTCTCGGCGGCCAGCTGCTTGAGCCGGATCGCCGCCGACAGCCCGGCGGGGCCGCCGCCGACGATCACGACGTCGTATTCCATCGATTCGCGCGGGCCGTACTGCTCGATGAGGCTTGCGGGGGTCATTGGCGTTCCTCTAACCGTTAGAATGCTTTTATTCGGGAGCGTATTGTCTGCGAAACGAAACGCTTGCCGCAACAGCATGCGGCTAGATTAGCACGATCGTTCTATTTTCGTGCTAGGGTAATGCCGCTCGAACCATGTTGCTCGTGGCGGCGAAACGATATCGAAAGGGGAAGTGCAAATGGGTCGGTCGATCAATCTGGAAGGCAAGGTTGCGCTGGTCACGGGCGCGTCGAGCGGCCTCGGGCAGCGCTTTGCGCAGGTGCTGTCGCAGGCCGGTGCGAAGGTCGTGCTCGCGAGCCGTCGGGTCGAGCGCCTGAAGGAACTGCGTGCCGAGATCGAGGCGGCGGGCGGCGCCGCGCACGTCGTGTCGCTCGACGTCACCGACGTCCAGAGCATCAAGGCGGCGGTCGCGCACGCGGAGACGGAAGCCGGTACGATCGACATCCTCGTGAACAATTCGGGCGTCTCGACGATGCAGAAGCTCGTCGACGTGACGCCGGCGGATTTCGAGTTCGTATTCGACACCAACACGCGCGGTGCGTTTTTCGTCGCGCAGGAAGTCGCAAAGCGGATGATCATGCGCGCGAACGGAAGCGGCAACGGCAAGCCGCCGTGCCGGATCATCAACATCGCGTCGGTGGCCGGGCTGCGCGTGTTTCCGCAGATCGGGCTGTTCGCGATGAGCAAGGCCGCAGTCGTGCAGATGACACGCGCGATGGCGCTCGAGTGGGGGCGCCACGGGATCAACGTCAACGCGATCTGTCCGGGCTATATCGATACCGAAATCAATCATTATCTGTGGGAAACCGAGCAGGGCCAGAAGCTGCAGTCGATGCTGCCGCGCCGGCGCGTCGGCAAGCCGCAGGATCTCGACGGGCTGTTGTTGCTGCTCGCGGCCGACGAGTCGCAGTTCATCAATGGCTCGATTATCTCCGCCGACGACGGCTTCGGCCTCGCCTGAGCGGACGACATACCGCAACAAAGAAGACTGCAATGAGTGATTATTCCCCCGTTTTTGAGATGTCGATGCCGATCCGCTGGGGCGACATGGACGCGTTCGGCCATGTGAACAACACGGTCTATTTCCGCTACATGGAGCAGGCGCGGATCTCGTGGTTCGAGGAGCTCGGCATCGCCGGCGGCAACGGCGAGGGGCAGGGGCCCGTCATCGTCACGGCGTCGATGGAATTTCTCAAGCAGCTGCACTATCCGGGCGACGTGATTGCGAAGATGTCGGCTGCGAAACCCGGCCGCAGCAGCTTCGATACCGGTTTCGAGCTGACGCGCGCCGACGATCCGCAGCATGTCTATGCGCGCGGCAATGCGCGCTGCGTGTGGGTCGACTACGCGCTCGGCAAGTCGGTGCCGCTGCCCCAGTTGCTGCGCGACACGATCGAGCGCGCGCTCGCGGCGAAGGTCGGCTGAGCGTCGGGTCGGCGAGTCCGGGCCGGCACAAGGTCGCCGGGGCGTCACGCCATACCCGTTGTTTCCCGAATCGGCCGCCCGGTGCGGCCGATTGTCATCCGGGCGCCGACACTCACTGCCCGAGCAGGCGCTGCAGCAGCTCCGGTGTATTGTTGGTCCCGTACTTGCGCATCAGCCGTGCACGGTAGATGTCGACCGTGCGCGAGCTGATGTCGAGCACGCGCCCGATCTGCTTGCTGGTCTTGCCAGTCGCGAGCTGCGCGGCGATCTCGCGCTCGCGCGGGGTCAGTTCGACGGCGACCCGGCGCGTCGCGCTCAAATCCTCGAAGGTCCACACGCCCGCCGCAAGCGGGGCGGTGCGGTCGATCGCACGGCCGGTGACGTGGCACCAGAACAGCTCGCCGTCCGCCCGCTTCATGATTCTGTCATCCGAGTAGATGCCGTTCGCGGCCATCACGCGCGCGATACGTTCGCCGATGCGCTGGAATTCGTCCGTCGACGGGTAGAGCACCTCGTACGATTTCCCGATCAGGTCGGCCCGCGCGCAGCGGAAGATCGACGCGAGCGCGTCGTTGCAGTCCTCGATCACGCGGTCGCGCGACAGCACGAGGCCGAGCGGCGCGAGGTGGAAGGCAGTCTGGTAATCGAGAGCGGGCATGGCGCAGGCAAGCGGAGGCAAACGCTTATGTATTTTTGCGTATTGTGCCGCATCCGCGCCGCATCGTACCCTTTCAGGCATCTCGTGGCGGTCTGCCGCGGTATAAAAAACAGCGCGCCTCGACGCAGGCATCGCCGTGCATGCATAGAATGATGCGGCGGGCTTGCGGGCCACGTGGGCGCGTGAACCGGTTTCGCTGGTTTCCATAGAGGAAGGGACAACTGATGAACAAAGTCTATCCAAGCGCGGCTGCCGCGCTGGAAGGGATCGTCCGCGACGGACAGACCTTCGCGGTGGGCGGCTTCGGCCTGTGCGGGATTCCCGAGGCGCTGATCGCGGCGTTGCGCGATACGGCCGTCAAGGGCATCACCTGCATCAGCAACAACGCGGGCGTCGACGGTTTCGGCCTC
The DNA here is from genome assembly GCF_002223155.1 of Burkholderia sp. AU31652. Classification (NCBI taxonomy): domain Bacteria; kingdom Pseudomonadati; phylum Pseudomonadota; class Betaproteobacteria; order Burkholderiales; family Burkholderiaceae; genus Burkholderia; species Burkholderia sp. AU31652. The sequence goes on from NZ_NKFG01000003.1 coordinate 1,116,068, forward strand.
GGCCTGCTGCTGGAAACGCGCCAGATCAAGAAGATGATCTCGTCGTACGTCGGCGAGAACAAGGAGTTCGAGCGCCAGTACCTGGCCGGCGAACTCGAGCTCGAATTCACGCCGCAAGGCACGCTCGCCGAGAAGCTGCGCGCGGGCGGTGCGGGCATCCCGGCGTTCTTCACGAACACGGGCTACGGCACCGTGATCGCGGAAGGCAAGGAAACGCGCCAGTTCGGCGATCGCCACTACGTGCTCGAGCCGTCGCTGACGGCCGATGTCGCGCTCGTGAAGGCCTGGAAGGCCGACAAGTCCGGCAACCTGATCTTTCGCCGCACCGCGCGCAACTTCAACCCGATGTGCGCGATGGCCGGCAAGATCACCGTCGCCGAGGTCGAGGAGATCGTCGAGAACGGCGAACTCGATCCCGACCACATCCACACGCCGGGGATTTTCGTGCAACGCATCGTGCTGAACGCGACGCCCGAAAAACGCATCGAACAACGCGTCGTACGCGCGAAAGGAGACTGACATGGCCTGGAATCGTGACCAGATGGCCGCGCGCGCGGCGAAGGAATTGCAGGACGGCTTCTACGTGAACCTCGGCATCGGCTTGCCGACGCTCGTTGCGAACCACGTGCCGGAAGGTGTCGAGGTGTGGCTGCAATCGGAGAACGGCCTGCTCGGCATCGGCCCGTCGCCGACCGAAGACGAAGTCGACGCCGATCTCATCAACGCCGGCAAGCAGACCGTCACGACGCTGCCGGGCTCGTCGATCTTCTCGTCGGCCGATTCGTTCGCGATGATCCGCGGCGGCCACATCAACCTGGCGATCCTCGGCGCAATGCAGGTCAGCAAGCAGGGCGACCTCGCGAACTGGATGATCCCCGGCAAGATGATCAAGGGGATGGGCGGCGCGATGGATCTCGTCGCCGGCGTGAAGCGCGTCGTCGTGCTGATGGAGCATGTCGCGAAGGGCGACCAGCACAAGATCCTCGAGGAATGCAACCTGCCGCTGACGGGCGTCGGCGTGGTCGACCTGATCATCACCGATCTCGGCGTGATCGAAGTGACGCCGTCCGGCCTGAAGGTGCTTGAACTCGCCGACGGCGTGAGCGCCGACGAGATCCAGGCGAAGACGGGCGCGCCGCTCGACATCAGCGCGGTCGCATAAGGTTCTGCGCGTACGCGCAGCTTCGACGCCCCGCATGCCGGACGACGGCATGCGGGGCGTTTGTCATGGTGTCCTCGGTCAGGCCGATCGTCGGATGCCCGACGAGCGGACCCGTGCGGCTGAAGCGGTTTACAATCGTTTGCATCGGGCGTCGCAAGCGTTGCCCTGCGCGTCGCCCCCGTTCGACAGGATGCCAACGATGCCAACGACCCCAGCGAATTCCCAGGTTCCTCGCCAGCGGCGCGTGCAGTGTGCGAGCGCTGCCGGCCTTCACCACGTCGCCTATACCGAGTGGGGCGATCCCGCCAACCCGCGCGTGCTGGTCTGCGTGCACGGGTTGACCCGTTCCGGGCGCGATTTCGACCGGCTCGCCGCGGCGCTGTCCGACACGTATCGCGTCGTCTGCCCCGATGTCGTCGGGCGCGGCCAGTCGGACTGGCTGGCCGATCCGCGGCTCTATGCGATCCCGCAATACGTGTCCGACATGGTGACGCTGATCGCGCGGCTCGACGTCGAATCGGTCGACTGGTTCGGCACGTCGATGGGCGGGTTGATCGGCATGGCGTTCGCGGGGCTACCGGGTTCGCCGCTGCGCCGGATGATCGTCAACGACGTCGGCCCGCGCATCGAACCCGAGTCGCTCACGCGCATCGGCGAATATCTCGGCGTGCAGCCGCGCTTTGCGACCCGGCAGGAGGGCATCGACTATCTGACGTCGCTGTCGCTGCCGTTCGGGGCGCTGACCGCCGACGAGTGGCGCGAGATCAACGGGCCGCTGCTGCGCGAGCTGCCCGAAGGGGGCTGGACGGTTCGCTACGATCCGCGCATCGCCGAACCGTTCAAGGCGACGACGCCCGAATTGGCGGCGCTCGGCGAGGCTGCGCTGTGGCACGCGATCGAGACGACGAACGCGTCGCTGCTCGTCGTGCGTGGCGAGACGTCCGACCTGCTGTCGCGCGAGACGGTGGCCGAGATGGAGCGTCGCGGCCGGCATGTGACGCACGCCGAGATCCCAGGGGCGGGCCACGCGCCGGCGTTCATCGACGCAAGCCAGATTGCGCTCGCGCGGCGGTTTTTCGTCGAAGGCGGTGCATAAACGCGTCATAATATGCGGTTCGGCGGCACGCGGGCCGTGCCGCCGCCCGAATCTCCATCCACTCACGACCGGAACATTCCATGGCAGTCATTCGTCACCACGTCGGGGCCCGTCTCTCCGAAACCGCGATCCACAACGGTACCGTGTATCTGGCCGGCCAGATCGCCGAAGACACCACCCAGGACATCAGGGGCCAGACGCGCGAAGTGCTCGGCCACATCGATCGCCTGCTCGCCGAAGCGAACAGCGACAAGGCGCATCTGCTGTCGGTTCAGATCTACATCTCGGATCTGGCGAACTTCGAAGGCATGAATGCGGAGTGGGACGCATGGGTCGCGCACGGCAACACGCCGCCGCGCGCCACCGTCGAGGCGAAGCTCGCGGATCCGGCACTGCTCGTCGAGATCGTGGTCGTCGCTGCGCAACGGAGCTGAACGCAACCCGACGATGATCGCATTCCGCCAGGCCGAGCAATGACCGAGTCCGTTTCCGCCTCTCCCGTCGCGACGCCGTCGTTCGACGACGTGCTCGCGTTCGTGCGCGAGCGGGCCGGCGACGTGCGCCTGTCGTCGGGCGAACTGCTCGCCGATCACTCGGCCGGCACGGCGTCGATCATGCGCACGCTGAATGTCGATCCGTCCGCGATGCAGGCGGCCGCGCTGTTCGTGCTGACGCCGCACCTGAGCGACCCCGAGCGCGAGCTCACCGAGCGGTTCGGCGACGAAGTGGCGCGGCTCGTGTCCGACGTGCGCAAGCTGTTGCGGCTCGGTACCGTCAGCCTGCGTGCCGCGCAGAACGCGGGGGCCGACGCGGGGCGCGATGCGGCCGAAGAGCGGCGCACGCAGATCGAGGCGCTGCGCAAGATGCTGCTGGCGTTCGCGCAAGACATCCGCGTGGTGCTGATCCGGCTCGCGTCGCGCTTGCAGTCGCTGCGCTACTACGCGGCCGCGAAGATCGACCCGCCGCCCGACGTCGCGCGCGAGACGCTCGAGATCTATGCGCCGCTCGCGAACCGTCTCGGCATCTGGCAATTGAAGTGGGAGCTCGAGGATCTCGCGTTCCGTTTCGAGGATCCCGTCACCTACAAGCGGATCGCGAAGCTGCTCGACGAGAAGCGCATCGAGCGCGAAGCGTACGTCAAGCAGGCGATCGACCGGTTGCAGCAAGAGCTGGCGGATGCGCACATCCAGGCCGACGTGAGCGGCCGGCCGAAGCATATCTACAGCATCTGGCGCAAGATGCGCGGCAAGGAACTCGACTTCTCCGAGCTGTACGACGTGCGCGCGTTTCGCGTGATCGTGCCGGACATCAAGGATTGCTACGCGGTGCTCGGCATCGTGCATCACCTGTGGCAGCCGGTGCCGAAGGAATTCGACGACTACATCTCGCGGCCGAAGCCGAACGGCTACAAGTCGCTGCACACGGTCGTGATCGGCGACGATGGCCGCGCGTTCGAAGTGCAGATCCGCACGCAGGAGATGCACCGCTTCGCCGAGTACGGCGTCGCCGCGCACTGGCGCTACAAGGAAGCCGGCGCGCGCGGCTACGGCGGCCAGTTCTCGGCAAGCGACAAGTACGACGAGAAGATTGCATGGCTGCGCCAGCTGCTTGCGTGGAAGGATGACGTCGAGGACGGCGCGGAACAGTCGGGCGACAAGGCGTGGGCGCAATTGCGCGAGACGTCGCTCGACGACGATCACATCTACGTGCTGACGCCGCAGGCGCGCGTGATCGCGTTGCCGCAGGGCGCGACGCCGGTCGATTTCGCATACCACCTGCACAGCGAGCTTGGCCATCGCTGCCGTGGCGCACGTGTCGACGGCGCGATGGTGCCGCTCAATACGCCGCTCGCAAACGGCCAGACGGTCGAGATCGTCGCGGTGAAGGAGGGCGGCCCGTCGCGCGACTGGCTGAACCTGCAGCTCGGCTATATGAAGAGCCCGCGCGCGCGTCAGAAGGTGCGGGCGTGGTTCAACTCGATCGAGCAGGAAGAAAACGTCGCGCATGGCCGCGCGCTCGTCGAAAAGACGCTGCAACGCGAGGGCAAGACGTCGGTCAGCCTGGACAATCTCGCCGCGAAGCTCGGCTTCAAGTCGCCCGAGGAGTTGTTCTCGGTCGTCGGCAAGGAAGAGTTCAGCCTGCGCAATGTCGAGCACGCGCTGTCCGATGCGCCGCCGCCCGAACCGGCGCCCGAGGCGCCTGCCGATTTCGAGAAGCGCAGCAGCGGCGCGAGCGTGGCGCATGGCGCGTCGACCGGTGTGCTGGTCGTGGGCGTCGACGCGCTGCTGACCCAGCTCGCGCGATGCTGCCGTCCGGCGCCGCCCGATCCGATCAGCGGTTTCGTCACGCGCGGCAAGGGGATGTCGATCCACCGCACCGATTGCCCGACGTTCCGCCGGATGGTCGAGCGCGCGCCGGAGCGCGTGCTGCAGACGACCTGGTCGGCCGACGTGCTCGGCGGGCGCGGTGCGTCCGTCTATCCGGTCGACCTGATGATCGAGGCGAGCGACCGGCAAGGGTTGCTGCGCGACATCTCCGAAGTGTTCGCGCGCGAGAAGATGAACGTGGTGGGCGTGAAGACGCAGAGCCGCCGCAATGCGGCATTCATGCAGTTCACGGTCGAGGTGTCGAACTCGGCGCAGGTGCAGCGCGCGTGCACGCTGCTCGGCGAGGTGCAGGGCGTCGTGCGGGCGGGGCGGAAGGCCTGATGTGGGGTTCGAACACCGTTATTTTGCTGCGACCGCATAAAAATACTTGCCAAGCGGGTAGCGGCTCCATATAATCTTAGCTTCACTAGGCTCGTAGCTCAGCTGGTTAGAGCACCACCTTGACATGGTGGGGGTCGTTGGTTCGAGTCCAATCGAGCCTACCAACGAATTGAGAATGCCCGGTCTCCGGGTGTTCGATGCAGCAAATAACTCAACGCGAACAAGGCGAATACGGTTATGACACCGCGAACGTTGACCGAAACCTTTTCGGAGCGACGCTAGTCGAGGAACCCTTTCGCCCTTTCAGTTTGAGTGAAGTATCGAATGCGGCCCCTCGAAAGCGGGGCCGCATTTTTTTTGTCGCGACATTTTCCCGCGTGATTTTTATATCGCGTACCTGGTCTGCCGCCCACTGTCGGCATCACGGAGATTGCTATGGTTTCGATACGCTTGCCTGACGGCTCAGTTCGACAATACGAGCATCCGGTGACAGTTGCCGAGGTTGCAGCCTCGATCGGTCCCGGCCTTGCGAAGGCTGCGCTTGGTGGCAAGCTCGATGGCGAGCTCGTCGATACGTCGGCCGTGATCGACCGCGACGCATCGCTCGCGATCGTGACCGACAAGGACGCCGACGGTCTCGACATCATCCGTCACTCGACGGCGCACTTGCTCGCGTACGCGGTGAAGGAACTGTACCCGGACGCGCAGGTGACGATCGGCCCGGTGATCGACAACGGTTTCTATTACGACTTCTCGTACAACCGCCCGTTTACGCCCGAAGATCTGGAGAAGATCGAAAAGCGCATGCAGGAGCTCGTGAAGAAGGACGAGCCCGTGACGCGTCGTGTCGTGTCGCGTGACGAAGCGGCGGGCTACTTCCGCAGCATCGGCGAGAAGTACAAGGCCGAGATCATCGAGTCGATTCCGCAAAGCGACGAAATCAAGCTGTATTCGCACGGCGGCTTTACCGATCTGTGCCGTGGCCCGCACGTGCCGTCCACCGGCAAGCTGAAGGTCTTCAAGCTGATGAAGGTCGCCGGCGCGTACTGGCGCGGCGATTCGAAGAACGAGCAGCTGCAGCGCATCTACGGCACGGCCTGGACGAAGAAGGAAGACCAGGACCAGTACCTGCACGTGCTCGAGGAAGCGGAAAAGCGCGACCACCGCAAGCTCGGCAAGCAGCTCGACCTGTTCCACATGCAGGAAGAGTCGCCGGGCATGGTGTTCTGGCATCCGAAGGGCTGGGCGCTGTGGCAGCAGGTCGAGCAGTACATGCGCCGCCGCGTGAACGAAGCCGGCTACCTCGAGATCAAGACGCCGATGATCATGGACCGCTCGCTGTGGGAAGCGTCGGGTCACTGGCAGAACTACCGCGAGAACATGTTCACGACGGAGTCGGAGAAGCGCGACTACGCGATCAAGCCGATGAACTGCCCGGGCCACGTCCAGGTGTTCAAGCACGGCCTGCGCTCGTACCGCGACCTGCCGCTGCGTTACGCGGAATTCGGTTCGTGCCACCGCAACGAGGCGTCGGGCGCGCTGCACGGGCTGATGCGCGTGCGCGGCTTCGTGCAGGACGATGCACACATCTTCTGTACGGAAGACCAGTTCATCTCGGAATCGATCGCGTTCAACACGCTGGCGATGAGCGTGTACAAGGACTTCGGTTTCGACCACATCGACATCAAGCTGTCGCTGCGCCCGGAGCAGCGCGCCGGTACGGACGAGACCTGGGATCGCGCCGAGCAGGGCCTGCGCGACGCGCTGACGGCGTGCGGCCTCACGTGGGAAGAGCTGCCGGGTGAAGGCGCGTTCTACGGTCCGAAGATCGAGTACCACATCAAGGATGCGCTCGGCCGTTCGTGGCAGTGCGGCACGCTGCAGCTCGACATGGTGCTGCCGGAGCGCCTCGGCGCCGAGTATGTCGCGGATGACAGCAGCCGTCGCCGTCCGGTGATGCTGCACCGTGCGATCGTCGGTTCGATGGAGCGTTTCCTCGGCATTTTGATCGAGCACCACGCTGGTGCGATGCCGGCCTGGCTCGCGCCGTTCCAGGCAGTTGTGCTCAATATCGCCGAAAGTCAGGCCGAATATGCGCAATCTCTGGCCCAAACGTTGCAAAAACAAGGGGTTAGAGTGACGGCCGATTTGCGCAATGAGAAGATTAGCTATAAAATACGCGAGCACACGCTGGAAAAGGTGCCTTATCTCCTCGTCGTGGGGGATAAGGAGCGTGATGCGCAAACGGTAGCCGTGCGTGCCCGTGGCGGCGTCGATCTTGGCGTGATGCCGGTCGAAGCCTTCGTTGAGCGTCTGCAGGAAGACCTGCGCTCGTTCAAGTAACCGCCCTGGCAGCGCGGCTCGTTTTTTTAATTTTTAGAGGAAACGTAACATCGCTACTGATAAGTCGTCGCACCGCATCAACGGTGAAATCACTGCGCCGGAAGTGCGCCTGGTCGGGATCGAGAACGAACCGCTCGGTATCGTAAAACTCGCTGATGCTTTCCGTAAATCGGAAGAACTGGATGTTGACCTGGTGGAAATCGCGCCGCAAGCGGTTCCCCCGGTTTGCCGTCTGATGGATTACGGCAAGTTCAAGTACCAGGAGTCGAAGAAGCAGCACGAAGCGAAGCTGAAGCAGAAGGTCATCCAGGTCAAGGAAGTCAAGTTCCGCCCGGGTACCGATGACGGTGACTACAACGTCAAGCTCCGCAATCTCGTGCGCTTCCTCGAAGAAGGCGACAAGACGAAGATCACGTTGCGTTTCCGCGGCCGCGAAATGGCTCACCAGGAAATCGGTATGCGGATGCTTGAGCGTCTGCGCACGGATCTCGAGGAAGTCGGCCAGGTCGAGCAGATGCCGAAGATGGAAGGGCGCCAGATGATCATGGTGCTCTCGCCGAAGAAAAAGAAGTAACGAGCCCGCGCGCGTCGCGCGCAGGTTCGCAGAGGTTCGGCGCGTTGCCCGGTCAGGGCGGCGCGCCAACAATGACGGCGGCTGCGCAAGCGGTTCACCGTACACAAGTGGACTGGGTTTCGAAGGGCGGGTCCAGGGCGCAAGCCAACCGCACACCCATCGCCATCTAATAAACTGGAGTTGTTCGTCATGCCTAAGATGAAGACCAAGAAGAGTGCTGCAAAGCGCTTCGTGGTGCGTCCGGGCGGTACCGTCAAGCGCGGTCAAGCCTTCAAGCGTCACATCCTGACCAAGAAAACCACGAAGAACAAGCGTCACCTGCGCGGCGCAACGGCAGTTCATGATTCCGATCTGAACTCCGTCCGCGCGATGCTGCCGTTCGCGTAACCCCTAACTGATACTCTAAGGAGAGAAACATGCCTCGAGTCAAACGTGGGGTAACCGCACGGGCCCGCCACAAGAAGATCATCAACCTGGCCAAGGGTTATCGCGGCCGTCGCAATAACGTCTACCGCATCGCCAAGCAGGCGGTGATGCGCGCTGGTCAGTACGCGTACCGCGATCGCCGCAACAAGAAGCGTGTGTTCCGCGCACTGTGGATCACGCGTATCAACGCGGCAGTTCGCCAGCACGACATGACCTACAGCGTGTTCATCAACGGCCTGAAGAAGGCGTCGATCGAACTCGACCGTAAGGTTCTGGCCGACATGGCGGTGTTCGACAAGGCTGCTTTTGCTGCGATCGTCAAGCAGGTGAAAGCCGCCGTTGCAGCCTAATTGCGAAATTAGCACTGCGTGGTTAGTTGCAGCGAGGTTCCGGTAGTCTCGGCCGCTGCAGCGAAAACGGGGCTCTTCCGAGCCCCTTTTTTGTTTGGTGGGCGATTTCGCTCGCCAAGACCGAATGACGTTGGAAATGATGGGATCTATGGATCTGGACCAGATTGTCGCCGACGCGCAGCAGTCCTTCGAACAGGCTGCCGACATCACCACGCTCGAAAACGAGAAAGCACGATTTCTCGGCAAGTCGGGTGCGCTGACCGAGTTGCTGAAGGGCCTCGGCAAGCTCGATCCCGAAGCACGCAAGACCGAAGGCGCACGCATCAACGTCGCGAAGCAGCAGGTTGAAGCCGCGCTGACCGCCCGTCGCCAGGCACTGGCCGACGCGCTGCTGAATCAGCGCCTCACTGCCGAGGCGATCGACGTGACGTTGCCTGGCCGCGGCGCCGGTGCAGGCAGCCTGCACCCCGTGATGCGCACGTGGGAGCGTGTCGAACAGATTTTCGGCTCGATCGGTTTCGATGTGGCCGACGGCCCCGAAATCGAGACCGACTGGTACAACTTCACGTCGCTGAACAGCCCGGAGAACCATCCGGCGCGTTCGATGCAGGACACCTTCTACGTCGAAGGCAAGGATGCCGACGGCCGCCAGCTGCTGCTGCGCACGCACACGAGCCCGATGCAGGTGCGTTACGCGCGCATGAACCGTCCGCCGATCAAGGTGATCGCGCCGGGCCGCACGTATCGCGTCGACAGCGATGCGACCCACTCGCCGATGTTCAATCAGGTCGAGGGGCTGTGGATCGACGAAAACATCAGCTTCGCCGACCTCAAGGGCGTCTATACCGACTTCCTGAAAAAATTCTTCGAGCGCGACGACATTCTCGTGCGCTTCCGTCCGTCGTATTTCCCGTTCACGGAACCGTCGGCCGAGATCGACATGATGTTCGAGCAAGGCAAGAACGCCGGCAAGTGGCTCGAGATCTCCGGTTCGGGGCAGGTGCATCCGACCGTGATTCGCAACATGGGCCTCGATCCCGAGCGCTACATCGGCTTTGCGTTCGGCAGCGGCCTCGAGCGCCTGACGATGCTGCGCTACGGCGTCCAGGATCTCCGGCTGTTCTTCGAGAACGACCTGCGTTTCCTGCGCCAGTTCGCGTAACGCCGCGCGCCGCGCCGACCTGTGCCCGTGCACGCCCCGACGGACGTTTCCGAGGGGCCCGGGCGTCGATCTAACCTGTTTCGAACGTAGACATCCATGCAATTCCCTGAATCCTGGTTGAGAACCTTTGTCGACCCGCAGCTGACGACCGACGAACTGTCGCACGCGCTGACGATGGCGGGGCTCGAAGTCGAATCGCTGAGCAAGGCTGCGCCGCCGACGTCGAAGATCGTCGTCGGCCGCGTGCTCGAAGTCGTCAAGCATCCGGATGCGGACAAGCTCAATGTCTGCCAGGTCGACGCCGGCACCGGCGCGACGCTGAATATCGTCTGCGGCGCACCGAACGTCGCTCCTGGCATCAAGGTACCGGTCGCGCTGGTCGGTGCGGAACTGCCGCCGGCAGAAGAGGGCGGCAAGCCGTTCGCGATCAAGCTGTCGAAGCTGCGCGGCGTGGAGAGCCAGGGGATGCTGTGCTCGGCGCGCGAGCTGAAGCTGTCCGAGGATCACAGCGGCCTGCTGGTGCTGCCGGAAGACACGCCGGTCGGCCAGGGCATCCGCGAGACGCTCAATCTCGACGACACGATCTTCGAAATCAAGCTGACGCCGAACAAGGCCGACTGCCTGTCCGTGTTCGGCATCGCACGCGAGACGGCTGCGATCACCGGCGCACCGCTGACGCCGGTCGACATCCGCCCGGTGCGCGCCGAGCTCGACGAGACGCTGCCGGTGCGCATTGCCGCGCCCGATCTGTGCGGCCGCTTCTCGGGTCGCGTGATCCGCGGCGTGAACGCGCATGCGAAGACCCCGCAGTGGATGGTCGAGCGCCTCGAGCGTTCCGGCCAGCGCAGCGTGTCGGCGCTCGTCGACATCTCGAACTACGTGATGTTCGAGCTCGGCCGTCCGTCGCACGTGTTCGATCTCGACAAGATCCACGGCGGCATCGAGGTGCGCTGGGGCAAGCGCGGCGAATCGCTGAAGCTGCTCAACGGCAACACGGTCGAACTCGACGAAACGGTCGGCGTGATTTCGGACGACCGTCAGGTCGAAAGCCTGGCCGGCATCATGGGCGGTGACAGCACGGCCGTCACGCTCGATACGACCAACATCTACCTGGAAGCCGCATTCTGGTGGCCGGACAGCATCCGCGGCCGCGCGCGCAAGTACAACTTCTCGACCGATGCGGCGCATCGCTTCGAGCGCGGCGTCGACTACGCGACGACCGTCGAGCACGTCGAGCGCATCACGCAACTGATTCTCGAGATCTGCGGCGGCAAGGCCGGCCCGGTCGACGATCAGTCCGTGAACCTGCCGCAGCGCGCGCCGGTGAAGATGCGCGTATCGCGCGCGAACCGCATCATCGGCGTGCAGATCGGCGCCGACGAGATCGCGAGCATCTTCACGCGCCTCGGGCTGCCGTTCGAGCGTGAAGACGACGCATTCCTCGTCACGCCGCCGTCGCATCGCTTCGACATCGAGATCGAGGAAGACCTGATCGAGGAAGTGGCGCGCATCTACGGCTTCGAAAAGATCCCGGCGCGTCCGCCGGTCGCGACGAGCGAAATGCGCGCGACCAACGAGACGCGTCGCTCGATCCACGACATCCGCCACGCGCTGGCCGCGCGCGACTACGCGGAAACCGTCAACTTCAGCTTCGTCGATGCGGAGTGGGAGCAGGATTTCGCGGGCAACGACCAACCCATCCGTCTGCTGAACCCGATCGCGAGCCAGCTGTCGGTGATGCGCACGACGCTGTTCGGCAGCCTGATTTCCGTGCTGCGCCACAACCTGAACCGCCGCGCGGATCGCGTGCGCGTGTTCGAGGCTGGCCGCGTGTTCCTCACCGATACGGCGGCGAAGGCCGGCGAGCTGACGGTCGAGGGCTACGTGCAGCCGAAGCGCGTCGGTGCGCTTGCCTACGGTCCGGCGCTCGACGAGCAATGGGGCACGGCGACCCGCGCGGTCGATTTCTTCGACGTGAAGGGCGATCTCGAAGCACTGCTCGCGCCCGCAACCGCACGCTTCGTGAAGGCAGAGCATCCGGCCCTCCATCCGGGCCGCAGCGCGCGCATCGAAGTCGATGGCCGTGCGGTCGGCTGGATCGGCGAGCTGCACCCGCGCCTGATGCAGAAGTACGAGCTGCCGCACGCGCCGGTGATGTTCGAGGTCGACGCGGACGCGCTGATTGCACGTGCGTTGCCCGCGCCGACCGACGTATCGAAATTCCCGCCGGTTCGTCGCGATATCGCCGTTGTCGTCGATCAGGCGGTCGAGGTTCAGGCACTTTTCGACGAAATGAAGAAGGCGCTTGCCGAAGAGGCCTGCCGATTCGTTCAGAGGGTTGTACTCTTCGACGAATTTCGTGCAAAATCAAATACTTCCGGTGGTCTTGCCGCGCACGAGAAGAGCCTTGCCTTCCGCGTGACGCTGCAGGACGCGGCTGGCACGCTACAGGACGAGGTCGTCGATCAGGCGATCCAGACGCTGGTCGAGCGGATGGCTCGTGCCGGTGCGCGCCTGCGCGGCTAAGGAGGAGGTCCGCCCGCTCGCGGGCGGCCTGTTCCGATCGTAAGTTTTGATTTAACGCGCTGTATGGCAGATATGAACGACATGACCTCGAGTGAATTCGAAGCCCTCCTGACGGCGCAACGCAGCGCCATGAACCGCGACGCTTCGGCGCCGGCGTCCACCGAGACGCCCACGCTGACGAAGGCGGAACTGGCGGAGCTGCTGTTCGACAGCGTCGGGCTGAACAAGCGTGAAGCGAAGGACATGGTCGAGGCGTTTTTCGAGGTGATCCGTGACGCGCTCGAAAACGGCGAGAGCGTCAAGCTGTCGGGGTTCGGCAATTTCCAGTTGCGCGACAAGCCGCAGCGCCCGGGTCGCAATCCGAAGACGGGCGAGGCGATTCCGATCGCGGCCCGCCGGGTGGTAACCTTCCACGCGAGCCAGAAGCTGAAGGCGCTGGTCGAAAACGGCGCGGAGTAAGCCCCGCGCGCTGACGTCTCCGCGCGGCCGCCGCGCACCCTTACCGACGGTTAACCGACGATGACCACTACGGTTGAGAAAGTCGTCTTGCCTCCGATTCCCGCGAAGCGCTACTTCACGATCGGTGAAGTCAGCGAACTGTGCGGGGTCAAGCCGCATGTGCTGCGTTATTGGGAACAGGAATTCACTCAACTGCGGCCGGTGAAGCGGCGCGGCAATCGTCGGTATTACCAGCACCACGAAGTGCTGCTGATCCGGCGGATTCGCGAGTTGCTGTACGAGCAGGGATTCACGATCAACGGCGCGCGCAACCGGCTCGATTCGCCGGCCGGCGAGCGGGCCGCGGCAGCACCCGTCGAGCCGGAGGCGCAGGCCGCCGATGCACGCACACCAGGCAAGCCAGGCACGACCGTCGACGTCATTGCATTGCGGCAGGCGCTGCTCGACGTGATCGACGGACTGAAGCACGACTGAGTGCGAAGCGCGAAGAATGAAATGAAAAGCCCGGTTGGCAACGTGAACTGACCCCGTAAAGTTGGACGGGTTATGACGGCTAGGGCTGAGTTCTGTATTGCACGGGACTCAGCCCTTTTAGTTTCAGTTTGATGCGGTCGTGATTGTAGTAGTGGATGTAGCTTGCCAAGCCGGTTTGCAGTTCGTCCAGGTTGCGGAACCGATTCAGATGGAAGAACTCGGATTTCAGCGTGCCGAAGAAGCTCTCCATGGCGGCGTTGTCCAGGCAATTCCCTTTACGCGACATGCTTTGCGTGAGCGCTCGTTGCTGCAGTAGGCGGCGATACGCAGGCATCTGGTACTGCCAGCCCTGATCCGAATGCAAGAGAGGCCGCTCGTGTGACTTCAAGCGCGCCAATGCCTTGCGAAGCATTGCGCTGACCATCTCGAACGCCGGGCGCCTCGCGGTTTCATAAGCAATGATCTCGCCGTTGTACAGATCGAGCACTGGTGACAGGTACAGCTTCTGGCCACCCACGTTGAATTCCGTGACATCCGTTACCCACTTCTCATTCGGACGCTTTGCGTAGAACCGACGCTGTAAAACATGAGGTGCAACACGTCCGACGCTACCTTTGTAGGAGCGGTATTTCTTCGGGCGCACACAAGACTTCAGCCGCAACTCACCCATCAGACGCGCCACAGTCTTGTGGTTAATCACCTGTCCCAGATTACGTAGAGCGAGCGTGATGCGTCGATAGCCGTAGCGGCCCTTGTGCCGTTCGAACAGCGAGCAGATTCTTGCCCTTGTATCGGCATACTTGTCGGCTGCTCCGAGCAATTTCTGATGATAGTAGAACGTGCTGCGCGCCAAGCCGGCAACCTTCAACAAGCCCGCAAGCGGATATTGCTGCCTTAGCTCGAGCACGATTTGCGCTTTTTGCGTTGCGCTGATCGCTGCTGCGCTTGAGCCAAGGCTTCGAGCTTTTTTAAGTACGCGTTCTCCATGCGCAGGAAGTTCAACTCGTCGAGTAGTTCCTGTCGGGAGCGCGTATCGTCCTCGGGTAGCGGCGGTGGCGTGAGCGGTGGCTTGGGCATCTTCCTGGGGCGCCCCCGCTGGCGCGGCGACAGTGCGTCTATACCGCCTTCATCATACTGGCGTTTCCACTGGCCGATGGCCGTACGGTTCCTAATGTTGAAGCGTGCAGCCGTCTCACGCGCTGACAACCCTTCGCTACGCATTTGCTGCAGTACAAGCAACTTGAACTCTGCGCTGTAGCGCTCGCACTTCTTCTTCAAGCCTGCCGGACCATGTATGCGATGGGCCGCCACCCACTTGCGGATCGTCGCCTCATCGACGCCGTGGCGCTTGGACATCTCACGGAACCCAGCGTGGCCGGACTCGTACTCCTCTGCAATGGATACCTTGAACTGCTCCGTGTACTTGCTCATGAAAAACACCCCAAAGGTTGGATCGATGTCCAACTTTTGGGGTGCAGTTCACAACGTGCCGCCGGGCTTTTTTCATGCGTGCCGCGTGTGTTTCAGCGTGACGCGAGCGGGTTCTTCTGCCCCATGTCGACGACCAGCGTGCCGTCCGGCAGCATCCGCACCGAGCCCTGCGCGACCTGGCTGCGGTAGCCGTACAGGTCGAAACGCATCGGGCCGGCCTCGGCCGAATTCCGGATCAGCGCGCGCACGTTCAGTTCGAGCACGTTGAACATCTTCATGTCGCCGCCTTCCATCCACATGTAGCTCGGTGCATCGATCTGCGGCCGTTGCGGCGCGGGCGCGCCCGCCATGCGCCTGAACGTGAGGCGCAGCCCGTCGCGCTCGACCGTTGCCTGTCCGAGCTTGCCGTTCAGCACGGGGGGCGGGAACACCGTGTACTGGTCGAGCACGAGCGTGTCGCCACGCAGTTCCGCGCCGCGCCGCTGCAACGGCGTCAGCGACGCGAGCTCGATGCCGAGCGAACGCAGCAGCTTCGCCTGCGGGATGCCGAGCACCGACACCTGGGACGGTTTGAATGCAAGATGCCGGTCGTCGAGCACGGACAGCGTGCCTTTCATGTCGGTCGGCAGCCAGACGCCCGGCACGTGGTTCCACAGCTTGATGCCGCCCTGGACGCGCAGGTTCGTGCCGTCCGCGCTCAGTTGGAGGTCGTTGAGGGAGCGGGGTGAGTAGTCGAGCAGATAGTTGTTGAAGAGCGCCGACATCGCTTTCCACGACTCGACGACGGTGCCGCCGAGAATGCGGATGTCGTACTGGTTCGGATCGTCGAGGTCGACGGGTTCGCCGGGCCGCTTCGAGACGAGCTCGACGTCGAGGTCCTCGACGTGAAAGCCGATATCCCCAGACAGGTTGAAGTCGACGTTGCGCAGATGGATCGTCGGGTTGCGGTTCGACACATGCCGTTCGTTGAACGGCGTGGTCGACGTGCGCCGCATCGCGACCTTCTGCATGCCGGGGTGGGCGGGGTTCGCCGCGAGTGCGTAGGCTTCCCAGTGCTGGCGTAAGTCGCGCAACGCACTCTGTTGCGCGGCGAGGAAGCTGTCGTTCAGGCGCGCGGTCGCGTTGCCGAGCAACGCGCCGCTGGCCGGGCCCGCATACGACGGCATCCGGATCGCCATCGCGCCGCTTTCGTCGAAATTGAAGTAGCCGGCCGACACCTGGTCGCGATAGTGATAAAGGTCGAACACGAAAGTCTGGTCACGTTTCGTGGCATCGACCGGACCGATCAGGATGTCCGCGTTCATCGGCATCGAGCGCATGAACTTCACGTCGCCGCCGCGAATGTACATCGCTTGCTGCGGCGCGTTCGCGGGCATCGCGAAGCCGGCATGCGTGCCGTCGTCGAGCTTCAGGTCGAGCCCGGCCGGCGTCACGCGCAGCGCGGTGATCGTGAGCTTCAGGCGCGGCGGCGGCATCAGCTTGTCGACCGACATCACGAGATCGTCGCCGGCGAGTTGCGCGATCGGCGTCTGGACTTTCAGCAGGTCGGCCATCTTCACGTTGGCCGCGCGCATCACCGGCTGCGCGTTGATGCCCGATACGCGCACGCCCGTCGGATGGAACACGAGCTGGCTGCCGTCACGGATCGCGAGGGTGCCGGTCAGCGAGAACGGCACCCAGCCGTCGCGCTGCATCTCGCCTTGCAGGTGGATCACGCCGTCGCCGGCCGACACGGCGAGCTTGCGCAGCGGCGCGTTGCGGTAGCCGAAGATGTACGTGTTGAAGAGGGCGGTGAGCTTCGCGTCGTCGAGCGTGACCGTGCCTTCATGTACGTCGATCTGGAAACTGGTCGGATCGTCGAACACGATCGGCGCGCCGGCTTGCGTCGGCACGAGCGTGGCCGACAATTGATGGATGAAGAAGCCGAGATTGTTGACGATGCGGAAATCGACGTCGCGCAGGAACGTCATCGCGCCGTTCTGGCCCGAGTCCCGCAGCGTGAACGGACGCGGTTGCGTGAGGCTGATCGATGCGAGCGACGGCACGGTGCGTGCGACCTGCTGCTCGCGGGCGAGGCGTTCGGCCTTGGTGCGTTCGATCTTCGTCGACGCGACCGACGCGTTGCCGTCACGCTGCGCGGATGATTCCGCGCAACCGGCGCACAGCAGCGCGAGCGCCAGCACGCCGCAGCCGAACACGCGGGACGTCGCGGGCGACAGGGGGCGGGCCGCGCGTGGCGGGCCGGAAATCCAGTCGAAAATTGCCAAAGGCGAGCGATGGCCGCGCCGGACCGCATTCCGCATCGTCTGTCTCCATGTCTTGTCGTGATCGACGGCGGCGCGCGCCACTGCACGGCGCGAGCGTCGATGCCGTGCAGTGTGGCATAGCGTGCTAGAGCGGCGTTACCAAACAACGGGCGCCGGGGTGCGCCTGTCCGGCGGGCTGCGGGACAATGGATTCGGGGTGGTTGGGTGGCCGGATCAAACGGCCGTTTGGTTTGCTCGGCCCGTCGTCGGCGAATGTTTCCGCGACCGGGAAAATCCACCGCAGCCTTGGCCGATGCGGGTTTCGCCGAACGCGACGGGCAGCGGCCGCGGCGGTCGAAGCGGGGATGCGATCCGGCCCCCGTCGCAGCAGCCGCGGGTCGGTCAGACCAGCATGTGCCGCCGGATTGCGTTCAGCGTCGCCTGGTCGAGTTGCAGCCCGTTCGCGATATACGACGTCATCGAGCCGTACGACGCGGCGACCTGGTCGAATGCCGCCTGCAGATAGTCGGTGTGCGCGCCTTGCAGCGCAGTCATCATGTCTGCCGCATTTTGGCCGCCGGCTTTCTGCGCCTGGGCGACCGAAGCGGCGATTTCCGATGCGCTATAGACGTTCGTCAGCAGATAGTCGGCGAGTATCGTCTGCTCGGACGCGCCCAGGATCGTGTGCAGGATCGCGGTTGCCCAGCCCGTGCGATCCTTGCCGGCCGTGCAGTGGAACACCAGGTTTTCGCCGGAGCCAGCGAAGCCGGTGAAGAGCGCGTGATAGCTGGCATGCGCGGTGTCCGACGTGACGAACGCGCGGTACATGCTCAACATGAATGCCGTCGCGGTGGCGCCGGTAGTCGGGATCGGATCGATGCTGGCAGCCCCGAGCACGTTGAGGTTTTGCCAGGTGGCGCCGGCCAGAGGCACATCCGGTTGCGTCTTGATCTCGGCGGGTGTGCGCAGGTCGCAGACCTGCCTGATGCCAAGCGTGCCGACGGTGGCGATGTCCGCGGCCGACAACGCGAGCGCGGATGAACGATAGATCACACCTTTTTTCATCTTGGCGCCGCTCGTTGTCACGTAGCCGGTTCCGTCCGGCCCGGCCGTGTCGCGAAAATTCGATGCGGAACTCAGCCGAGGTGTCGTGACCGGCGCGACCGAAATCGAGTCGCCTCCGCATGCCGACAGAAGCGATGCGCTTCCCAGCGCCACGCCTATCGTGCCGGCGCCCAGCCGGAGAAACTGTCGACGGGAAATTTCGTTTTTCTGATGCATTCAATGCCCTGTGTCGAAGACGGTTACAAGAGGTCGCGACTGCGGTGGTGATCGAAGTCGCCCCTGTATCACGCGACGCGGCAAAGCCGGGGCGGCCGGATCGATCGGCATGCAGTCGGACGGTTCGCCGGTGCGCATCAATTTCGCGCCGGGTAACCGCACGGTAGCGATTTGCGGCGAACCGGCCATCGTCCTTTTCGATTAGGTCGTAATGCGGGTTGCCGGTGTCGGCTACGCGTTGTCGACAGGTAGGATCGGCGGCAGCAGCGAGGTAAGATCGGCAGCAGTGGCTGTATCGACCAAAGCACAGTAGCCATCACGGGGAAACGTCATGGATCTCAAGGAAGTCGACGTATTGGGTGCGGGCGTGGGCGATCACTGGTACTACGCGTCGAAGGCGAGTGCGATCCGTCGGTTCCTGGGGGTGCCAGGTGCAAACCGGATACTCGATGTCGGTGCAGGCTCAGGCTTTTTCTCGAAGCACTTGCTGGAGCGTACGCAGGCGACGGAGGCGTGGTGTGTCGATACGAGCTACGCGGACGATACCGACGGCGAAGCGTCCGGCAAGCCCATCCACTTTCGGCGATCCATTGATCGATTCGACGCCGATCTCGTGTTGCTGATGGACGTACTCGAGCATGTCGACGACGATGTCGGTCTGCTCACGCAGTATGTAAAGGGTGCGCCTTCGGGTAGCCGCTTTCTGATCACGGTTCCCGCGTTCCAGTTCCTCTGGAGCGGTCATGACGATTTTCTCGAACACAAGCGCCGATATACGCTGGGCAATCTCGAGGACGTGGTGCGTCGCTCGGGGCTCGACGTCGAGCACGGCGCCTATTATTTCGGTCTCACGTTTCCGCTTGCGGCAGCGTTGCGGCTCGGCGAGCGGGTGCGTCGGCAGCCGAACGAGCCGGCGTCGCAATTGCGTCGTCACCATCCGTTCGTCAACGGCTTGCTCAAGTCGATCTGTCGGATCGAGTTACCGATATTCCGTTTCAACCGCGTCGCCGGGCTGACGGTCATCTGTGTTGCGCGCAAGCGGTGAAGGCGAGGCGGAGTCGTGTGGTTGGTGGGCAATTCGTCCATGCCACGCGCGTCGTTGCTCGCATCGGCGCCTTCACGCCAAAAAATTTCACAAGAATATTCACAAAATGCATGCGACCCGTTCTAAATCGGAAAACTGTCTGTTATAATTTTTTTCTTTCGGGGCGTAGCGCAGCCTGGTAGCGTACCTGCATGGGGTGCAGGTGGTCGGAGGTTCAAATCCTCTCGCCCCGACCAGACAAAGAACCCGCGTCAGCTCAGGCTGACGCGGGTTTTTTCTTGCCCGTCGCTTTTTTGCACATCGCGGCGCGGCCCCGGTAAAATGCAAGGTTGATCCACGGAAAGCGCCGTGATTTAGCGGAAGAGGATTCCCCGAACATGACTGATCTTCGTCTTACCATGCGGTTCGCTGCAGTGCTCGCCACCGGCGCGCTCGTCGCCGGTTGCGGTACGTCGTCGCCCACGAAAGTGGACTACAAGAGCGATTCGAAATCGAAGGAAGCGTCGCTCGCAGTGCCGCCCAACATGCTCGACGAGACGGCCGATCAGCGTTCGCTGCCGCCCCAGGGCGGCGCGACTTCCCTGTCCGCGCTTCAGCAGGTCCAGCAGGCAGCGCCTGCGCTGGACACTGTTGCTCCGGCCGTCGCCGGCATGCATATCCAGCGCGACGGCACCGAGAGCTGGCTCGTGATCGACGGCAAGCAGCCCGCCGCCGTCTGGCCGCAGGTTCGCCGCTTCTGGCAGGAGCAGGGCTTCCTGCTCGTCGTCGACCAGCGCGACAAGGGCGTGATGGAAACCGACTGGAACGAAACCCATCCGCAGATCAATGACGGCCTGATCCGTAGCGTGATCTCGAAGGCGATGGGCAACTCGTACGTGACGGCCGAGCGCAACAAGTACCGTACGCGTCTCGATTCGGCGCCGAATGGCGGCACCTACGTGTTCATCAGCCAGAAGGGGATGCGCGAAGCGATCACGGGCTCGAACAACGATTCGAGCAAGTGGGAGCCGAAGCCGAATGATCCCGCGCTCGAGACCGAATACCTGAAGCGATTGATGGCGGTGCTCGCACAGAACGAGCAGCGCGCGAAGAACGGCGAGCCGCCAATCGCGAACATCAAGGACAACACGGTACCGGCGGCCAAGGACAAGAAGGCCGACGACGCATCGTCGAAGGCTGCTGCAGCGATTGCCGCGCAAAACGTGTCCCGCACGTCGGCGCAAGGCAACGATGCGGCTGATGCTGCTGTCCCGTCGGAAGTCACGCTCGGCGAGCCGTACGACCGGTCGTGGCTGCGCGTCGGTCTCGCGCTCGATCGTGCGAACTTCACCGTCGACGATCGTGATCGCACGAAGGGCCTGTATTTCGTGCGCTATGTCGATCCGAAGGATCTGACCTCGGCCGAGCAGGGCTTCTGGAGCCAGTTGTTCCACGGCAAGAAGGAAAAGCAGGCGAAGCAGTACCGTGTCAATGTAAAGGCACTCACGGCCGACCAGACGCGCATCGCGATCGTCGACGATTCGGGTGCGATCGATACGTCGTCGCCGGCTCGCCAGATCATGGGGCTGCTCGTGAATCAGCTTCGCTGATCTCGACTTTCTCCGCATCAATGAAAAAGCCCGCCACATGGCGGGCTTTTTCATTGCCGCTCGCTGGCGCGCATGTGTGCCGGAGGTTCGGTCCCTCCTCGTGACGTTACGTAACATCCGCGCGTTACGGCGGCAAAACCCATGTCGCATCGTCGAAAGCCAAAAATTTATCCTTATAAATCAATGAGGTGGTCGGTTTGTGGCAGTTGGCACGCAACCTGCTTTATATGTTGGAATTGTTGAAACAGGGAGGATGGCGTCAGATGCCGGGGGTGCGCCGCGAGCGCCGGAACAACGGTATCGACGTCTTCGAATGTCGACGCAACAAGCGTCGGCGCAACGGATGACGATCCGCGCCAGCGTGCGGATCCCGATGGCCCCGTCGCCTATCCTCGTAGGGCGACGGTTTCGCCCGCGCTTCTCTGAAGCGCGGGCTATTTTTTTGGGGGCCGTCGTGCGACGCCGTGCTGGCGCAGCCAATGCGCGATTCGCGTATTCTCGGGCTTTTCCAGATGAAGGGGGAGCGGGAATGGCGGAAATTGCAGTCGTGGCGCTGATCGTGGCGAAGCCGGGCGCCGAGGAGAAGTTGCGTGCCCAGCTCGAAGGGATTGTCGAGCCGACCCGCAACGAAGCAGGAGCGTTGCAGTACGACCTGCATCGGGACTTGAAGGAGCCGGCGCGATTCGTATTCGTCGAGCGCTGGGAAAGCGAGGAGGCGCTGGCTGCTCATGCGCGTTCGGCGCACATTCTCGCTTATCGGGAAGCGGCCGCGGACTGGATCGAGCGTTCCGAAATCCGCGTGCTGTCGAAGCTCGTCTGAGCCGGGCAGGGCGACCGGACGTGTCCGGTCGCGGGATGCGTCAGTGCGACGTGTTGGGTACGTCGAGGATCAGGATGATCGTCCAGTCGGCGTCGCCGTCGTGATGGTACTGGCGCTCGGCGACGATGAACGGTTGCTGCTTGCCTTGCGGGCCGAGGAAAAGCACGTCGCCCTCCATCGGCAGGCACTCGATCGGCGGCAGCGCGAGGAACGCGTCAGCCGAGCCGCGGGGCATCAGTTGCTTGATCTGGCGAGTGGCGGCTTCGGTCCACTCGATGTCGAGTTGAATGTTGCTCATGCTGTCCTCCGCACCGGGGTGCGCACGGGTGGAAAATTTCGGTGCGCGACTTTAGCACAGCGCACGGGCACCGCAACCAAAAAAGCCGAACCCGGTTGCCCGGATTCGGCTTTTCGCTTGTGCGGTGCCGCCGAACTTACTGGCTGGCGGCGTCTGCGGCCTTGGCAGCCTTCTTGCCGGCCTTCTTCGCAGCAGCCTTGTGGTGAGCAGCCTTCTTGCCGTGGTGATGCTCTTCCTGCACCGCCGGCTGTGCGGCTTCCGCCGCTTGCTGCTGCTGCAGCGCCTGTGCGCGCTGCTCGATCTCGGAGATCTTGGCCGGATCGGTAATCGTCTTGATTTCCGTGCTCTCTTGCGCATACGCTGCGCCAGTCAGCGCCGACATCGCTACCAGGATAGCCAGGGACGTCTTCTTCATTGCTTTACCTCCGCTAAGTGGTGATGAACCCGAGTGTTGCCGTTTTGTCTGGCGACTGCAATCGAGTGCGTGTCGAGTGTAACAAAAGTGACGGATCAATGTGCACCGGATCGTGGCGCGACGCAACGCCCCGTTGAAGTCGCGCAACACTTCGCACGCTTCGTCACGCGGCTGCCATCGTCGTCGTCGCAGTCATTTTCGCTCCGGTTTCCCCGGGGTCGTCAGAACCACCCGAGCCATCGATAGACATGGAACTGCGCGATGCCGACCAGTTCGTGCAGCGCCTGCTCGGCGTTGACTACATTGCGCCAGCGCGGCAGCCAGCCCGTTTGCGCAGGCCGGCGATTCGCATAAACGGGCTGCGGATCGATCCCGAAACGGTGGAAATCGAGCAACGCGCGGCGCATCTGGTATGAGGAAGTGACGAGAATGCGTGCGTCGTCATACTGTGAGCGTAGTATAGACGCAGTGAATTTCGCGTTTTCGTAGGTTGTGCGGCTATCCGGTTCCAGAACGAGGTCCGCGGGCGCGACGCCTTCGGCGACGAGTTGGCGCCCGTATACGGCAGCCTCGGTTTCGCCGTGATGCTGCGGGTCGCCGCCCGACATCACCACGGTGCAGCGCTCGGCTTGCTGCCGGCAGGTGCGGTAGAGCGCTGCGACCTTGTGGATGCGGGCGGTTCCGTCCGGTGGCGGCCGCAGCCCGGAGTCGGTGTGCTTCGTCCCTGCGCCGATGAGAATCAGTGTGGTCCGTCCATGCATGTCCGGGTCCTCGACGGGTGCGACGCCCGCCTCGGTCCAGGCGATCAGCGGCGCGGCGAGCCAGCCTGTCGCGAGCAGCCAGAACAGCGCAACGGCGGCGATCGAGATGATTCGTCGCCGCTTGCGGCAGAGCATGAAACCGATGAAGAGAAGTACAAATGAATCGAACAGAATCAATTTGATTGGGGTATGGTGTCTTTTTATGGACGGCTGACGATCCGGCCCTGACGCGACGCCGAACGTCGGCGTCCAGAATCGGTGGCGGTATCGGCGGGCGGAGACACCGCCCGGCGCGCCGCTTCGCATTGTCGCTGCACTTTAAGAAAGAATCGAGATGGCCACGTATTCCAACGAAGCGGTGCTCGACGCATTGAGACGAGTGCAGTACCGCCAGGTACCGTGGGCACGCCGCCCGGGCGTGTTCGAGTATCTCCGTTCGCTCGGGCTGATGGACACGGTCAGGCAGAAAACCGTTGCCCCCGCACCGGGCTTCCATGCACCGGTCGACATTGCCGTACTGACCGAAAGCGGTCGAGCCGAATTCTCGCGCCTCGAGCGCGACGAGAAATTACTTTCCTGGACCGATCGCCGCATGGCCGACTACGCATTGAGCGAAGCGAGCGCCGTGGCGATTCTCGAAAGCCGCCTGTAGCGGTCGATCATCCCGCCGAAAAAAAGCCCGTATCGCGAGGATACGGGCGTACCGGATACTTTTGCTGTTGCCACGCTGTGCTCATGGCAAGGTTCTGACTCGTCGCATGCGGCGCAGTTCCCGATCGCGGGCGTTTTCTTTTGCGAAATTCCGAAATTGGCAGGACTACGGATGACGCGGTACGTCGGTCGGCTGCGAGCCGATGCGCGCTCGCGCGTTGCTGGCGATGTCGCCACGCAGGTCGCCACGCGGCACGGTTTGCCGGCCGGGCGGATTGGCAGACGGCGGCTGGCGGAGGGTGTTCCGGTGATCCTGCTGGCGGTGGGGCGGCTTCACGCGATCGTCGGCGTGGGCTGGAGCCGACAACGCCACGGAAATGACAATGCCGCATGCAACGAGCAGTGACATTGGTTTCATGGCGGGGCTCCCTTCAAGCCGTCGACGCGGCCTGTTGATATTTCGCTAAGGTAAGCGTGGGAGTGCAGGCTTGCTGTAAATATTGGTAAATAGATGTATCGCGGCACGACAACGGTAATCGACGGCAATGCGGGCGTCGCGAACGGGTCGCGTCGCTGAAAGAAACCGGGCGGCCGAAGCCGCCCGATCGAGCATTCGTTACGCCATCTTGACGGGCGCGCGCCAGGATTCCGGATTGGTCCAGAAGGCGCCGCGCAGCCGGTCGCGGCTCGGCGGTGCGGGCGGCTTCGCGGCGCTTGCGCCGATGCGCCCGCGCAGGGAGATCTGCCGGCCGCTCGTGCCGAGTCGCTTCACGATTTCGGCGAGCGTGCCGTCCGCCTGCCATTCGTCGAAGCGACGGCGGCAAGTCGGCGGCGACGGATAGCGGCCCGGCAGCTTCGACCAGCCTTCACCCGTCGACAGCACCCACAGCACGGCGTTCACCACCGAGCGGGCTTCCACGCGGGGGCGGCCGCGCCGCTCACTCCGTGCGGGTTCAGAGCAAAACAGACCCTCGACCAGCGCCCACTCGTTATCTCTCAAATCGTCGAACAGCATCATGTCCTCACCTCAGCGAAGCTAACTCCGGTGCGCTGCCCTGCGCCGCGCACTCTTCAGGCACTCGATCGTCGAGTGCCGGGTGGGGGCGTCCGGTTGGCCGGCAGCGGCGTTTCTGCTCTTCCGTCCGATCAAACCTGTGCCCTGTGCGCCAGGTAATGCACGAAGCGTGCCATGTCGGAGGTAATTCCCTCGAGAGCCGCTTGGCAGCGAGCTAACGGCTAAGTCAGCTAGGGGCGTATAAGACGCCAAAATAACCCGCCAGCAAATCGGGACAATCACCAATCTTGTGCAGCTCGCCCGCACCACGTGCGTTCGCGGATGTATTGCACCGCAGCGAAACATGTGGGGCAGGTGCCTGATTCGCACCTCGAAGCCGGATTCGCGCATTAAAATCGCGCATCGATATCGACGATTGATGAGGTCAGGAAATGAACGTCACGCTGCGCCAGCTTCGCGTCTTCATCGAGGTCGCGCGGCTCAAGAGCTTCAGTCGCGCGGGTGACGAGATCGGGCTCACGCAGTCCGCGGTCAGTCGCTGCGTGCGCGAACTCGAGGCCGAGCTCGGGCTGAAGCTGATCGATCGTACGACGCGCGACGTGCAGCTGACCGATGTCGGTGCGAACCTGATCGCGAGCGTGTCCCGTCTGCTCGACGATCTCGACGACACGCTGCGCGAGATTCGCGAAATCGGCGAGCAGCGCCGCGGGCGCGTGATCGTCGCAGCCAGTCCGACGATCGCGTGCCGGCTGATGCCGCGCGTGGTTGCGTCGTGCGAGCGCCAGTTTCCGTTCGTGACGCTGGGTTTGCGCGACGACGTGCAGAGCGACGTGTTGCGCAAGGTGAAGTCGAGCGAGGTCGATTTCGGCGTCGTGATCGGTCCGCTCACGGTGGCCGATCTCGTCTGCGAATCGTTGATGACCGATTCGTTCTGCCTGGTCGCACGCGCTGACCATCCGCTCGCGGCGCGCGCCGAGGTGCCCTGGACGGCGCTGGATGGCGAGCGCCTCGTACTCCTCGATCACGCATCGGGAAGCCGGCCGCTGATCGACGCCGCGCTGGCCGCTCATCATGTCAACGCGACGGTCATGCAGGAGCTCGGGCATTCGGCGACCGTGTTCGGACTCGTCGAGGCCGGCGTCGGCGTGAGCGTGCAGCCGTGGCTGTCGCTGCCGCTACCAGCCGGCTCGACGCTCGTTGCGCGGCCGCTCACGCCACGCACCGAGCGCACGGTCGAACTCGTGCGCCGCCGCGACCGGTCGTTGTCGCCCGCTGCGCAGGCGATCTGGGAACTCGTGCGGCAGATGCCGGCGAGGGCAGAGGACCTCGACTGAAGCGGATCGACGTGCGCCGGCCCTGCTTGCAGGCCGGTACACTACGCGGACCGTGTTCCTCGAAGGTGGTTCTCGATGGTGCATTCCGCAGATTCTCTTCCGGTGGCCGGTTCGCCGGCGGCCCGCGATGCCGTGCACGCGTTGCGTCCGTCGCTGATCCGGGAAGTGGCAAACGCCGGCTTTGGCGTGCCGGACATGCTGCCGTTCTGGTTCGGCGAATCCGATCGCGCGACGCCGGACTTCATCCGGGACGCCGCCGCGGCGGCACTGCGCGATGGCGCAACCTTCTACACGCACAACCTCGGCACTGCGCCGCTGCGCGATGCGATCGCCTCCTACGTCAGCGCCCGTCACGGGGCGACGGCGGCCGACACCGTCGCCGTGACGAGTTCGGGCGTGAGCGCGCTGATGCTGGCCGCGCAGATGCTGGTCGGTCCGGGCGAGCGTGTCGTCGCGGTCACGCCGCTGTGGCCGAATCTCGTCGAGATTCCGAAGATCCTTGGGGCGCAGGTCGAATGCGTACCGCTCCGCTATGGCGATGCGGGTTGGCAGCTCGATGTCGGGCGGCTGCTTGCGGCGCTGACGCCCGATACGCGGATGCTGCTGATCAACTCGCCGAACAATCCGACCGGCTGGACGATGTCGCGCGACGACCAGCAAGCGGTGCTCGCCCATTGCCGCCGCCACGGCATCTGGCTGGTCGCCGACGAGGTGTACGAGCGGCTCGCGTTCGACGCGGGCGGCGCGGACGGTGCGCCATCGTTCCTCGACATCGCGTCACGCGACGAGCGGGTCGTGGTCGTGAATTCGTTTTCGAAAGCGTGGGCGATGACGGGCTGGCGCCTGGGGTGGCTCATCGCGCCGGCAGCGGTGATGGCTGACCTGTCGAAGCTCGTCGAATACAACACGTCGTGTGCGCCGGGCTTCGTGCAGGCCGCGGGTGAGGTCGCGCTGCACGATGGCGAGCCGTTCGTGCGGTCGTTCGTCGCGGCGCTGCGCGATGCGCGCGATCACCTGGTCGCCGCGCTGCGCACCCTGCCGGGTGTCGAGGTGCCGCCTCCGCCGGGCGCGATGTACCTGTTCCTGCGCCTGCCGGGCGCGTCAGACAGCCTCGCGTTCTGCAAGACGCTGGTGCGCGAGGCGGGGCTCGGGCTCGCGCCCGGGCGTGCATTCGGCCCGGAGGGGGAAGGGTTCGTGCGCTGGTGCTACGCATGCGATCCGGCGCGGCTCGACGCGGGTGTCGAGCGGTTGCGGCGGTTCCTTGCACGGGGCGTGGCCGACCGCTGAAGCGGGGCCGGAGCGGGCACGGCGTGCTGGCGGCACCCCGTTCGGCTCATCTTTACGCACCGGACAATTTTGCGTAATATGGCGCTCAGTCACGCGGTTCCGTCGTTGAACCGTGCTGTTCCGTCCGGTTTGGGCCTGGCCTGAAGTTGGTTCGCCGCCCCCGGTTCGTGCTCCCATCAATATGACCGATCAGAATCGGGCGAGCGCGTCTTCCGTTCCTTTCGTCTGTTTGTTGATCCGGTTCGTTTGACCACAGGGTCTGGCCTAGCTGCATGAATACCCAAGAGGCGAAGATCGTCCTCGAGACTGCTTTGATCTGCGCGCAGGAACCGCTGAAACTCGGCGATTTGCGCAAGCTCTTTGCCGACGGCGTGTCGGCTGACACGGTCCGCACGTTGCTCGAAGATCTGAAACAGGATTGGTCCGGCCGCGGCGTCGAACTGGTGGCGCTGGCAACCGGATGGCGCTTCCAGAGCAAGCCGGCGATGCGCCACTATCTGGATCGCCTGCATCCCGAGAAGCCGCCGAAATATTCGCGTGCGGTGCTCGAAACGCTCGCGATCATCGCGTATCGGCAACCTGTCACGCGCGGCGACATCGAAGAGATTCGCGGCGTGACGGTCAATACGCAGGTGGTCAAGCAACTCGAGGATCGCGGCTGGATCGAGGTGATCGGTCATCGCGACGTGCCGGGACGCCCGGCGCTGTATGCGACGACCAAGCAATTCCTCGACGACCTCGGCCTGAAGGCGCTCGATGATCTGCCTGCACTCGAAGAGCCGGCCGCGAACATCGAGGCCGCGCTGCTGGCGCAGCAGGCGATGGATTTCGACGAGGGCATGCCGGTTGCCGGTGACGCAACGGGCGACGCGCCGCAAACGGATGAGGCATCCAGCGATCAATCGGCAGGCTTGCCGGATGATCCTGCGGCGGACGTCGCGTCGACGCATGAAATCGCGAGCCGCGATACGCTCGATGCTGGTCGCGGGCAAGCTGAACGAATGGAACAGGCTGGCGCCGAAGCAGTGCCAGCCGGTGTGCAGCCCGAGCCGCTGCGCGCGGATTGGAGCGAGGAAGATCGCAAGCCGGCTGCCGAAGCGGTTGCCGGAGACGGAGCGGAAGCGGCCGGCGACATGCCCGGCGAGGCCGGCCAGGCCGACGCCCCCCGTTCCCGTCCTGCGGACGACGAGATGCTGGACGACACGTCCGACAGTCTCGCCGATGCCGTACGAAGCGCCAGTGCACCCATCGGTGCCGATGCGTTGCCGGACGACGAAGCAGAACCTGAACAGCGTCGCGCCTGATCGCGGCCAACTTCTTGCCGCGCCCGCGCCGGGCGCGAGACCTGACATTTTGAGGTTGTTTTGACAGATATCCACGATATTGAATCGTCCGCGCCTGCCGTACAGGCAGCGCGTGCCGACGATGCACCGGAGCAGGGCGCTTCGGCCGAGGGCGGCGACGAGCGTCCCCGCCGCGGTCTGCGGCGAGGCCCGCGCAGCCTGATCGCGCGGCGTCGCGCGGCGGCCAAGTCGAAGGGCGCCGAAGGCGAGCCGCAGGGAGGGGAAGGCGCTGACGCGCAGCCGGCCGAGGCCACCGAAGCGCAGCAGCCGACGCGTGCGCCGCGCAAGGAAGGTGCGGCCAAGGGTGCTCGCAAGCCGGCGGCCAAGCGCGAAGGCGCGGCCAAGGCTCAGGGCGGCCAAGGCGGCCAGGGTCGTCGCGGCAGCGCGCCGAAGGCTGAAGGCGGTGCGGCAAAGGTGGAGGGCGATGCGTCCCAGGACGAACTGTTCGCCTACGTGACGTCGCCGGCATTCGACGCGGACAACTCCGCGGGCGGTAGCGGCGTGCGTGCACCGATGCTGCGTCGCGGCCGTAGCCAGCCGGCGAACAAGCGCGTGCTGTCGCCGGACGACGACGCGCCGAAGCTTCACAAGGTGCTGGCGGAAGCGGGCATGGGCTCGCGCCGCGAAATGGAAGAACTGATCGTCGCCGGCCGCGTGTCGGTGAACGGCGAGCCCGCGCACATCGGCCAGCGCATCATGCCGACCGACCAGGTGCGGATCAACGGCAAGCCGGTCAAGCGCAAGCTGCCGAACAAGCCGCCGCGCGTGCTGCTGTACCACAAGCCGACGGGCGAGATCGTCAGCCACGCGGATCCCGAAGGCCGTCCGTCGGTGTTCGACCGCCTGCCGCCGATGAAGACGGCGAAATGGCTTGCGGTGGGCCGCCTCGACTTCAATACCGAAGGTCTGCTGATGCTGACGACTTCGGGTGACCTCGCCAACCGCTTCATGCACCCGCGCTACAGCGTCGAGCGCGAGTACGCGGTGCGCGTCGTCGGCGAACTGGCCGAAGGCATGCGGCAGAAGCTGCTGCACGGCGTCGAGCTCGATGACGGCCCGGCGAACTTCCTGCGCATCCGCGACGGCGGCGGCGAAGGCACGAACCACTGGTATCACGTTGCGCTGGCCGAAGGCCGCAACCGCGAAGTGCGCCGGATGTTCGAGGCGGTCGGTCTGATGGTGAGCCGTCTGATCCGTACGCGTCACGGCCCGATTCCGCTGCCGCGCGGCCTGAAGCGCGGTCGCTGGGAAGAGCTCGACGACACGCAGGTGCGCAAGCTGATGGCGACCGTCGGCCTGAAGGCGCCGACCGAGGAGAAGGGCAAGCGCGGCGGTGCCGGCCAGGCAGAACGTCGCCAGCCCGATCCGATGCAGACGTCGATGGGCTTCATCGGCCGAGAGCCGGTGCTGACGACACACGGGCAGCTGGATCAGCCGCGTCGCGGCGGCGGTCGTCGCGGCGGGCCGGGCCTGCCGGGTCTGAGCGGCTACGGCAGCCTGCCGGTCGCACCGTCGGGCTACGGCAATCGCGCCGGCGGCGGCGGACGCGATGGCAATCGCGCTGGCGGTGGCCGTGGTGATGTCGACGGCAACCGCGCGTCGTATGGCGCAGGCCCCAAGCGCGACGGCGCGGGCCCCAAGCGCGGCGGCAGCAAGGGTGGTAACCGCAATCCGAACGGCAATCGTGCCGAGGGTGCCGGCAACGGCGGCGGCCCGCGCGGCGGTCAGCGTCCGCAGCGCAGCCGCACGCGCAGCCGCTGAGCAATCAGGCACGCGGCGCAAGGCCGCCGGTGTGCCGGCCGGATCGGCATCCGGCCGGTTTTGTCGGCGCGAGGCATTGCGTTTGTTGCTTTCGACTGTATATATGTCACGCGGTGCGGGATGGCCGCCGGCATGACCGATCTCCGGCCTGCCTTCATGGCGCCGGTTGATCGTGCAGCCCGATTTCGCATTTTTGGGCCCGTAAAGGCAGACGACACGCTGCTTTTACCGGCTGGCTTGGCGTTTGCGCCAAAAATCGCTATAATCGCGGAGTCGCTGGGCGTACGGATTCAATGTGCGGCTCAGGTGCGACCACCAGTAAGAAGATGGGCGTTCCGCCCATTTTTTTTTGCTGAAACGGTTAGGCATCTCGGGTAGCGCTTCCTGCGCCGGCTAAGGCGCGCGCCCGCGGGTGTAATCGCGAGCGGCGGGCGCGAACACCTGAGAGGACACAGTGCAACTGACGGAACTGATAGAAACCACGGTCACCGGGCTCGGCTACGAGCTGGTGGATCTCGAGCGCACCGGGCGCGGCATGCTTTGCATCTATATCGATCAGCCTGCCGGCATCTCGCTCGAAGATTGCGAAAAGGTCACGCGTCAGCTCCAGCACGTCTTGACGGTCGAAAACATCGATTACGAACGGCTCGAAGTCTCGTCCCCGGGGCTCGACCGCCCGTTGAAGAAGCTGGCCGACTTCGAGCGCTTCGCTGGCAGCGAAGTTTCCGTGACCTTGAAAAAGCCGCTGGACGGGCGCAAGACGTACCGGGGCATTCTGCACGCGCCGAATGGCGAAACGATCGGTTTGGAATTTGAGAGGAAGAAGGGCGAGGCGGCCATGCTGGATTTCACGCTGGCCGATATCGACAAAGCCCGCCTGATTCCGCAAGTTGACTTTAGGAGCCGCAAATAATGAGTCGCGAAGTGTTGATGCTGGTGGATGCGCTGGCGCGCGAGAAAAACGTCGACAAGGATGTGGTGCTGGGCGCCCTCGAGGCTGCGCTCGCGTCCGCTTCCAAGAAGCTGTTCGACGAAGGCGCCGAAATCCGCGTCCATATCGATCGCGAAAGCGGCGAGCACGAAACCTTCCGTCGCTGGCTCGTCGTGCCCGACGAGGCAGGCTTGCAGGAGCCGGATCGCGAGATCCTGCTGTTCGAAGCACGTGAGCAGAAGCCCGACGTCGAAGTCGGCGAGTATGTCGAGGAACCCGTTCCGTCGATCGAGTTCGGTCGCATCGGCGCGCAGGCCGCCAAGCAGGTGATCCTGCAGAAGGTGCGCGACGCCGAGCGCGAGCAGATCCTGAACGACTACCTCGAGCGGGGTGAAAAGATCATGACGGGTACGGTGAAGCGCCTCGACAAGGGCAACTTCATCGTCGAATCGGGCCGTGTCGAGGCGCTGCTGCGCCGCGATCAGCTGATCCCGAAGGAAAACCTGCGCGTGGGCGACCGCGTGCGCGCCTACATCGCGAAGGTCGACCGCACCGCGCGCGGCCCGCAGATCGAGCTGTCGCGTACGGCGCCCGAGTTCCTGATGAAGCTGTTCGAGATGGAAGTGCCGGAAATCGAGCAGGGCCTGCTCGAAATCAAGGCGGCTGCCCGTGACCCGGGCGTGCGCGCGAAGATCGGCGTCATCGCGTACGACAAGCGGATCGATCCGATCGGCACCTGCGTCGGCATCCGCGGTTCCCGCGTGCAGGCCGTGCGCAACGAGCTCGGTGGCGAAAACATCGACATCGTGCTATGGTCGGAGGATCCCGCCCAGTTCGTGATCGGCGCGCTCGCGCCGGCAGCTGTTCAGTCGATTGTCGTCGATGAAGAAAAGCACTCGATGGACGTCGTCGTCGACGAGAACGAGCTGGCTGTCGCGATCGGCCGCAGCGGTCAGAACGTTCGTCTTGCAGGCGAACTGACCGGCTGGCAGATCAACATCATGACGCCGGACGAATCCGCCCTGAAGCAGGGTGAAGAGCGCGACCGGCTGCGTGCACTGTTCATGGCGCGTCTCGACGTCGACGAAGAAGTTGCCGACATCCTGATCGACGAAGGCTTCACGAGCCTGGAAGAGATCGCGTACGTGCCGCTCAACGAAATGCTCGAAATCGAGGCGTTCGACGAGGACACCGTGCACGAACTGCGCAACCGCGCACGCGACGCGCTGTTGACGATGGCCATCGCGAACGAAGAAAAGGTCGAGAACGCAGCGCTGGATCTCAAGAGCCTCGACGGCATCACGCCGGAGCTGCTCGCGAAGCTGGCCGAACACGGCGTGCAGACGCGCGACGATCTCGCCGAGCTGGCTGTAGATGAACTGGTCGACATGACCGGAATGGAAGAGGATGCCGCTAAGGCGTTGATCATGAAAGCACGTGAACATTGGTTCCAGTGAGAAATGACCATGGCGCACTGATTTGATGGCGGCCGTATGGCCTGACCCGATGCTAACCGCAAGGAATCGGTCCTTGCACTAAGAGGAATGAATGGCGAGTAACAACGTAGCCCAATTTGCCGCGGAACTGAAAATGCCTGCTGGTGTGCTGCTCGAACAGCTGCAGGCAGCGGGCGTCCAGAAAGCGAGTGAAGACGATGCGCTGTCCGAAACGGACAAGGCGCGTCTGCTCGATCATTTGCGCAAGTCGCACGGCGCAACCGACGGCGACAAGCGCAAGATCACGCTGACCCGCAAGCATACGTCGGAGATCAAGCAATCTGACGCGACGGGCAAGGCTCGCACCATTCAGGTCGAGGTCCGCAAGAAGCGTACGTTCGTCAAGCGCGACGACGTGAGCGAGGGTGCGGAACAGGGTCAGGCGCAGGTCGCCGAAGCGGACGACGATGCGGAACTGAAGCGTCGCGAAGAAGAAGCGCGCCGTGAGGCCGAGCTGCTCGAGAAGCAGGCGCAGGAGCTTCGCGAGCGTCAGGAACGCCTCGAGCGCGAGGAAGCAGAGCGCCGCGCCCGCGAGGAAGCGGCTGAAGCCGAGCGTCGTCGCGCCGAGGAAGAGGCAGCGACGAAGCGTGCTGCAGCCGAAGCTGCGGCCGCACAGCAGCAGGCAGCCGCACAGCAGGCTGCAGCAGCCGAGCAGCAGGAAACGGCGAGCACGCAGTCCGCGCAGGACGAAGCACGCGCAGCCGCCGAACGTGCGGCTCAGCGCGAAGCGGCGAAGAAGGCTGAAGACGCTGCCCGCGAGGCGGCGGACAAGGCGCGCGCCGAGCAGGAAGAGATCAGCAAGCGTCGTGCAGCGGCAGAAGCCGAGGCGCGTGCGATCCGCGAAATGATGAACACGCCGCGCAAGGCCGTGGTCAAGGCAGTCGAGCCGCCGAAGCCGGTCGAGCCGCCGAAGCCGGCCGAAGCGAAGGGCACGCTGCACAAGCCGGCAAAGCCGGAAGGTGCGCAGGCGCGTCCGGCCGTGAAGAAGCCGGCCGGTGCGGCAGCGCCGGCTACGACTGCGCCGGCAGGCGCGGGCGACCGCAACAAGAAGCCGGGCGCAGGCAAGGGCGGCTGGCAGGACGACGCGTCGAAGCGCCGCGGCATCAAGACGCGCGGCGATTCGAGCGGCGGTGTCGACCGCGGCTGGCGCGGCGGCCCGAAGGGTCGCGGCCGTCACCAGGACAGCTCGACGTTCCAGGCGCCGACCGAACCGATCGTTCGTGAAGTGCACGTGCCGGAAACCGTGTCGGTTGCCGACCTCGCGCACAAGATGTCGGTCAAGGCCTCCGAAGTCATCAAGGTGATGATGAAGATGGGCCAGATGGTCACGATCAACCAGGTGCTGGACCAGGAAACGGCGATGATCATCGTCGAAGAACTGGGCCACCGCGCGGTTGCCGCGAAGCTGGACGATCCGGAAGCGCTGCTCGTCGAAGGCGAAACCGGTACCGATGCGGAGCAACTGCCGCGTCCGCCGGTCGTCACGGTCATGGGTCACGTCGACCACGGCAAGACCTCGCTGCTCGACCACATCCGCCGCGCGAAGGTTGCAGCGGGCGAAGCGGGCGGCATTACGCAGCACATCGGCGCATACCACGTCGAAACGCCGCGCGGCGTCATCACGTTCCTCGATACGCCGGGTCACGAAGCGTTCACGGCAATGCGTGCACGCGGCGCGAAGGCGACCGACATCGTGGTGCTGGTGGTAGCAGCCGACGACGGTGTGATGCCGCAGACGAAGGAAGCCATCGCCCACGCGAAGGCAGGCGGTGTGCCGATCGTCGTCGCGATCAACAAGATCGACAAGCCGGACGCGAATCTCGATCGCGTCAAGCAGGAGCTGGTCGCGGAAGGCGTCGTGCCGGAAGAGTACGGTGGCGATTCGCCGTTCGTGCCGGTTTCGGCGAAGACGGGCGCGGGTATCGACGATCTGCTCGAGAACGTGCTGCTGCAAGCCGAAGTGCTGGAACTGAAGGCGCCGGTCGAGGCGCCGGCCAAGGGCATCGTGATCGAAGCGAAGCTCGACAAGGGCAAGGGCCCGGTCGCGACGATCCTGGTGCAGTCCGGTACGCTGAACCGAGGCGACGTCGTGCTGGCGGGTACGGCCTATGGCCGCGTGCGCGCGATGCTCGACGAAAACGGCAAGCCGACGAAGGAAGCCGGCCCGTCGATTCCGGTCGAAATCCAGGGTCTGTCGGAAGTGCCGGGTGCGGGCGAAGAAGTGATCGTGCTGCCGGACGAGCGCAAGGCGCGCGAGATCGCGCTGTTCCGTCAGGGCAAGTTCCGCGACGTCAAGCTTGCGAAGCAGCAGGCCGCGAAGCTGGAAAGCATGCTCGAGCAGATGGGCGAAGGCGAAGTGCAGAACCTGCCGCTCATCATCAAGGCGGACGTGCAAGGCTCGCAGGAAGCACTCGTGCAGTCGCTGCTCAAGCTGTCGACCGACGAAGTGCGCGTGCAGATCGTGCACAGTGCGGTGGGTGGCATCAGCGAAAACGACGTCAACCTCGCAACGGCATCGAAGGCGGTCATCATCGGCTTCAACACGCGTGCAGATGCACAGGCGCGCAAGCTGGCCGAGTCGAACGGCATCGACATCCGTTACTACAACATCATCTATGACGCAGTGGATGAGGTGAAGGCGGCGATGTCGGGCATGCTGGCGCCGGAGAAGCGCGAAGTCATCACCGGCATGGTCGAGGTGCGCCAGGTCTTCAAGGTACCGAAGATCGGTGCAGTCGCCGGCTGTATGGTGACGGACGGTGTCGTCAAGCGCTCGTCGTCGGTGCGCGTGCTGCGCAACAACGTCGTGATCTTCACGGGCGAACTTGAATCGCTGAAGCGCTTCAAGGACGACGTGAAGGAAGTGAAGCAAGGCTTCGAGTGCGGTATGTCGGTGAAGAACTTCAACGACATCGTCGAAGGCGACCAGTTCGAAGTCTTCGAAGTGACCGAAGTCGCGCGTACGCTGTAACCCTCGCGCATCGGCTCATGGGCGGGGCAGGCTTGGGCCTGTCCCGCCCATTTTCATGGTGGCGTGCCAACACTGGCCGCCGCTTTATCCTGATAAACGGATCACGGATCGATCATGTCCAGGAAACGTACTTCCCCCAATCGCAACGTGCAGATCGCTGACCAGATTCAGCGCGATCTGTCCGAACTCATCATGCGCGAGGTTAAAGACCCGCGCATCGGCATCGTGACCATCCAGAGTGTGGAACTCACGCCGGATTACGCACACGCGAAGGTCTACTTCACCGCGTTGACCGGCGATCCGGACAAGACGCAGGAAGCGCTGAACCACGCGTCGGGTCACTTGCACAACCTGTTGTTCAAGCGTCTGCACATCCATACGGTGCCGACGCTGCATTTCCACTACGACCAGACGATCGAGAAGGCCGTGGAAATGTCGCGCCTGATCAAGGAAGCGAACTCGACGCGCGCGAAGGACGACGACGAGGCCGATTCGGCCGCCAAGGACGACTGAGCTCGACCGGCCTATGACGACTGCAGCACCCCAACGTCCGCGCGTGCCCCGGCGCGTGCTGGACGGCGTCCTCCTGCTCGACAAGCCGGTCGGCCTGTCGAGCAACGATGCGCTGATTCGCGCGAAGCGTCTGCTGCTCGCGAAGAAAGCCGGTCACACCGGTACGCTCGATCCGCTGGCTTCGGGCCTGCTGCCGCTGTGCTTCGGCGAGGCGACGAAGTTTTCGCAGGATCTGCTCGAAGCGGACAAGACGTACGAAGCGACGATGCGTCTCGGCCAGCGTACGGCTACCGGCGACGCGGAAGGCGAGGTGATCGAAGCGCGGCCGGTCGAATGCGACCGCACGGCGGTGGAAGCCGCGCTCGTGCGCTTCACCGGCGAGATCGTGCAGGTGCCGCCGATGTATTCGGCGCTCAAGCGCGATGGCAAGCCGCTGTACGAATATGCGCGGGCGGGGCAGACCGTCGAGCGCGAGGGCCGCAACGTGACGATCCTCGCACTCGACCTGCTCGCGTGCGACCTGCCTGATGTGACGTTTCGCGTGACCTGCAGCAAGGGCACTTACGTGCGTACGCTGGCGGAGGATATCGGCGAGGCGCTCGGTTGCGGCGCGCATCTGACGATGCTGCGTCGCACGGGCGTCGGCGCGCTGACGCTCGAGCATGCGGTGACGCTCGATGCGCTGTCCGATGCCGACGAAGCGTCGCGCGATGCGTGGCTCCAGCCGGTCGACGCGTTGCTGTCGACGTTTCCGCTGGTTCGTCTCGATGAAACCAGCGCGAAACGGTTCCTGCACGGCCAGCGTCTGCCGCTGTCGGCGCTCGATCCGATCGATGCGGCCGAAGGTGAGCGTGTGCGCGTCTATGACGCCACTCGGTTGCTCGGCGTGGCGCGCAAGGCGAACGGCGTACTTGCGCCGGAACGGCTCGTCGTCACGGCGGCCTGACGCCGCCGCGCGAACGCGCTCCCGTTGGAATAAAAAAGCCCGGTCGATGTGAACTGACCCCGTAAAGTTGGACGGGTTATGACGGCTAGGGCTGAGAGGGCTGAGTTCTGTATTGCACGGGACTCAGCCCTTTTAGTTTCAGTTTGATGCGGTCGTGATTGTAGTAGTGGATG
The DNA here is from genome assembly GCF_002223155.1 of Burkholderia sp. AU31652. Classification (NCBI taxonomy): domain Bacteria; kingdom Pseudomonadati; phylum Pseudomonadota; class Betaproteobacteria; order Burkholderiales; family Burkholderiaceae; genus Burkholderia; species Burkholderia sp. AU31652. The sequence continues at coordinate 1,153,655 of NZ_NKFG01000003.1, forward strand.
TAGCTTGCCAAGCCGGTTTGCAGTTCGTCCAGGTTGCGGAACCGATTCAGATGGAAGAACTCGGATTTCAGCGTGCCGAAGAAGCTCTCCATGGCGGCGTTGTCCAGGCAATTCCCTTTACGCGACATGCTTTGCGTGAGCGCTCGTTGCTGCAGTAGGCGGCGATACGCAGGCATCTGGTACTGCCAGCCCTGATCCGAATGCAAGAGAGGCCGCTCGTGTGACTTCAAGCGCGCCAATGCCTTGCGAAGCATTGCGCTGACCATCTCGAACGCCGGGCGCCTCGCGGTTTCATAAGCAATGATCTCGCCGTTGTACAGATCGAGCACTGGTGACAGGTACAGCTTCTGGCCACCCACGTTGAATTCCGTGACATCCGTTACCCACTTCTCATTCGGACGCTTTGCGTAGAACCGACGCTGTAAAACATGAGGTGCAACACGTCCGACGCTACCTTTGTAGGAGCGGTATTTCTTCGGGCGCACACAAGACTTCAGCCGCAACTCACCCATCAGACGCGCCACAGTCTTGTGGTTAATCACCTGTCCCAGATTACGTAGAGCGAGCGTGATGCGTCGATAGCCGTAGCGGCCCTTGTGCCGTTCGAACAGCGAGCAGATTCTTGCCCTTGTATCGGCATACTTGTCGGCTGCTCCGAGCAATTTCTGATGATAGTAGAACGTGCTGCGCGCCAAGCCGGCAACCTTCAACAAGCCCGCAAGCGGATATTGCTGCCTTAGCTCGAGCACGATTTGCGCTTTTTGCGTTGCGCTGATCGCTGCTGCGCTTGAGCCAAGGCTTCGAGCTTTTTTAAGTACGCGTTCTCCATGCGCAGGAAGTTCAACTCGTCGAGTAGTTCCTGTCGGGAGCGCGTATCGTCCTCGGGTAGCGGCGGTGGCGTGAGCGGTGGCTTGGGCATCTTCCTGGGGCGCCCCCGCTGGCGCGGCGACAGTGCGTCTATACCGCCTTCATCATACTGGCGTTTCCACTGGCCGATGGCCGTACGGTTCCTAATGTTGAAGCGTGCAGCCGTCTCACGCGCTGACAACCCTTCGCTACGCATTTGCTGCAGTACAAGCAACTTGAACTCTGCGCTGTAGCGCTCGCACTTCTTCTTCAAGCCTGCCGGACCATGTATGCGATGGGCCGCCACCCACTTGCGGATCGTCGCCTCATCGACGCCGTGGCGCTTGGACATCTCACGGAACCCAGCGTGGCCGGACTCGTACTCCTCTGCAATGGATACCTTGAACTGCTCCGTGTACTTGCTCATGAAAAACACCCCAAAGGTTGGATCGATGTCCAACTTTTGGGGTGCAGTTCACGTTGCCAACCGGGCTTTTTGTTTGCGTCCAGGCTGCGTGTTCAGTGTGCGGCCGATGCCGCGGCACCTGCATCGCCACCCGAGCGCTCGGGCTTCGTGATCCAGATCAGCCCGATCAGCAGCACGAAGATCGCCGCGGAGATGTAGAACAGGTCGTTCACGCCGAGTTGCGCGGCCTGCTGCGTGGCCATGTTGTTGATCAGCCCGTGCGCCTGGTCCTGCGTCAGCCCGAGGTTGCCCATCTGCGTGACGGCCTGGTTGAACGTCGGGTTGTAGACGTTCGTCTGCTCGACCAGTTGCGCGTGATGGAAGTTGTTGCGATGGTCCCAGGCCGTCTGGAAGATCGACGTGCCGATGCCGCCGCACATGATCCGCACGAAGTTCGACAGGCCCGATGCCGCGGGAATGCGGTGGCCGGGCAGGCCGGACAGCGTGATCGACACCAGCGGGATGAAGAAGCCGGCCATCGCGATGCCCTGCACGAGCGTCGGCAGCGTCAGCGACCATTCGTCGACGCCCGTCGTGTAGCGCGAGCGCATCCAGAAGCACAGCGCAAACGTCAGGAACGACGCCGTCGAGATGAAGCGCGGATCGGTGCGCGGCAGATACTTCCCGGTGAGCGGAGACAGCAGGATCGCAAACAGCCCGACCGGCGCCATTACGAGACCGGCGTCGGTCGCGGTGTAGCCGATCTGCGTCTGCAGCCACAGCGGCAACAGTACGAGGTTGCCGAAGTACAGACCGTACCCGATCGACAGCGCAACCGTGCCGCCGGTGAAGTTCCGCATGCGGAACAGCGACAGGTCGACGACCGGATGCTCGGCAGTCAATTCCCAGATGACGAAGAACGCGAACGCAATGACGGCGGTCAGCGCGAGCACGATGATGGTTGTCGACGCGAACCAGTCGAGATCCTTGCCCTTGTCGAGCATGATCTGCAGCGAGCCGACCCAGACGACCAGCAGCGCGAGGCCTACGCCATCGATCGGCGCGCGGCGCACGGCCGACTCCCGGTTGCGATAGATCATCCACGTCGCGGCGGCGGCGGCGATGCCGACCGGGATGTTGACGTAGAAGATCCACGGCCACGAGTAGTTGTCCGAGATCCAGCCGCCGAGGATCGGGCCGGCGACGGGCGCGATCAGCGTCGTCATCGCCCATAGCGCGAGCGCCATCGGTGCCTTGGCGCGTGGATAGCTCGACAGCAGGAGCGCTTGCGACAGCGGAATCATCGGGCCTGCCACCGCGCCTTGCAGCACGCGCGACCCCAGCAGGAACGGCAGGTTGGGCGAGAGACCGCACATCCACGACGAAATCACGAACAGGATGATCGACGCGAGGAACAGGCGCACCTGCCCGAAGCGGTCGGTCAGCCAGCCGGTCAGCGGCACCGAGATCGCGTTCGCGACCGCGAACGACGTGATGACCCACGTGCCCTGGTCGGACGACACGCCGAGGTCGCCCGAGATGGTCGGGATCGCGACGTTCGCGATGGACGTGTCGAGCACGTTCATGAACACCGCGAGCGATACCGCGATCGTCCCGATCACGAGTTGCCCGCCCTGCAAGGGCGGGTGAGAGACAGGAGCCTGTGCCATGTCGGTTGATTTTCCGGAGTCGGAACGGTTACATCATCTTCGCGACGGCATTCGACTTCGACGCGGCCGGCGCCGATGCGTTGCCGCCTGCGTTCTCGGCGATGACGCGGGCGATTTCGGCATCGGCTTCGTCGCCGTACTTCGCGAACACGTTGGTCTCGTAGACGGTGTTCGGCGCGTTCACGAGCTGGTCGCCGCGTTCGTCCTTGATGTCCACGTCGACCTGCATCGACAGGCCGATGCGCAGCGGGTGCTTGTCGAGATCCTTCGGATCGAGTTCGATCCGCACCGGCAGGCGCTGCACGACCTTGATCCAGTTACCCGTCGCGTTCTGCGCCGGCAGCAGCGAGAACGCCGAGCCCGTACCGGCCGAGAAGCCGACCACCTTGCCGTGGTAGACCGCCGACGAGCCGTAGATGTCGGCCGTCAGTTCGACCGGCTGGCCGATGCGCATGTGCTTGAGCTGGACTTCCTTGAAGTTCGCGTCGACCCACACGGCATTGAGCGGCACCACCGACATCAGCGGGTTGCCGGGCGACACGCGCTGGCCGACCTGCACCGAGCGCTTCGCGACGTAACCAGTGACCGGCGCGGGCAGCACGTTACGCGCGTTCGCGAGGTACGCGTCGCGCACCTTCGCGGCGGCGGCCATCACGTTTGGGTGCGATGCGATCGTGGTGTTCGCGGTCAATGCGCGATTCGATGCGAGCTGCTGCTGCGCGGCGTCGACCGACGCCTGCGCGGCCTTCACCGCGTCGCGAGCATGCGAGATTTCCTCCTGCGACACGGCGCCCGTCTGCGCGACGGCGAGGCGGCGACGCAGGTCGTCCTGCGCCTTCGACAGGTCGGACTGGCGCAGCGCGACTTGCGCGCGGTACTGGTCGTCGTTGACGAACAGCCCGCGCACCTGGCGCACCGTTTGCGCGAGATTGGCCTCGGCCTGCTGCAGCGCGACTTGCGAGTCGGCCGGGTCGAGCACGACGAGCGGATCGCCGGCCTTGACGGTCTGCGTATCGTCGGCCTTCACCGCGATCACGGTACCGGTGACTTGCGGCGTGATCTGCACGACGTTGCCGTTCACGTACGCGTCGTCGGTCCCTTCATGGAAGCGGGCGACGAGGAAGTAATACAGGCCGTACGCGATGGCCGCGATCACGATGACCGCGACGAGCAGCGTCATCATCCGTTTGCGCTTGCCATTGTTCTGCGGCTGCGCGCTGGCGGCGTTTTGTTGGTCGCTCATGGCGATTTTCTCCGTCCGTTATTTCGAGTGTCTGCGTAGTGGTGGCGCCGGATCAGTTGGCGGCCTGTTTTGTCGGCTTGTCGGCATCGGGTGCGGCGAGCGGCGTGCCGGTCGCGTCGAACCCGCCGCCCAGCGCCTTGATCAGCGCGAGCTGCATGTCGCGGCGGCGCATCTTCAGGTTGGTCACCGTCTGTTCCGATGCGAGGCGGTTGCTGTCCGCGGTCAGCACCTGCAGCTGCGGCGACAGGCCGGCCTTGTAGCGGATGACCGCGAGGTCATAGGCGCGCGTCGATGCGTCGAGTGCGCGTTGCGCATCGCCCATCTGTCGATCGACCGCGCGGATCGATGCGACCTGCGTCGCGACGTCGTTCAGCGCACTGATCAGCGTCTGGTTGTAGTTCGCCACCGACAGGTCGAAGTCCGCGTAGCGGCCCTTGAGCTGCGCGCGCAGCGCGCCGGCGTCGAAAATCGGCAGGTGGATCGCCGGGCCGAACTGCGCCTGACGGCTCGCGAAGTTCAGGAATTTGCCCCAGCCGAACGCATCGAAGCCGAAGCCGGCCGCGAGGTTTACGTCGGGATAGAACTCGGCCTTCGCTTCCTTCACGTCGTGCATCGCGGCTTCGACCTGCCAGCGCGCGGCGACGATGTCGGGGCGGCGCGACACGAGATCGGCCGGCAGGTTGCCGGGCAGCGCGACTTCGCCGCTCGGGTTGACCACGGGCGCGGCGATCTGCAGCCCCCGATCCGGGCCCTTGCCGAGCAGCGCGGCGAGCTGGTAGTGCACCGTCGTGATCTGGCCGTCGAGATCGGACAGCGAAGCCTGGGTCGTTGCGATATTGCCGCGCGCCGTCTGGCGTTCGACGTTGGTGTCGAGACCGGCCGACACGCGGCCGTCGGTGATCTTGCCGACCGTCTCGCGGTTGGTGATCTCGCGCTGCGCGATATCACGCAGCGCATAGAGTTGCGCGAGCGAGTTGTACGTGCGTGCGACCGACGACGCGAGCGTGATGCGTGCCTGCTGCATGTCGGCTTCGGCCGCCTTTTCCTGCGATACCGCGGTGTGCAGGCGTTCGCGATTCTTGCCCCACAGGTCGAGCTCCCACGATGCGCTCGCGAGCGCGTTGTTCTCGCTGTACCACTGGCCGCCGTACGGGGGCGGGAATAGCGCGTTCGACGAATACAGCTCGCGCGTCCACGAATAGCTGGCTTCCGCCTTCGGCATCAGGTTCGAGCGCGACGATTCGATGTATGACGACGCCTTTGCGATGCGCGCCTGCGCCTGCGCGATCGACGGATTGCCCTGCAGGGCTTCGTCGATCAGCTTCGGCAACTGCGGATCGCCGAACTGGCTGGCCCAGTCGAGCGCCGGCCACTGGCCGCCCTGGGCCGGCAGGCTCTGGGCGGATTCGAATTGCGACGCGGGGGCGATCTGCTTGTCGCTCTTGATGCCGATGTAGTTCGCGCAGCCCGCCAGCGCCAGTGCGGCGACCGCGGCGGCGACGGCGGCGCGGCACGACCCGGCGCGCACGGACAACGGGGAGGATTTCATCGCGCTGATCCCTGACTCGGAATGAATGATGGACACTGCAAGGATTTCCTTACATTAATCTGTCAAAAGTAATTGTTATGGCAACTATTACGTGATGCTGCCGCCGGCGGTCTCGCAGTAGTTGCTGAGAATGCGGCGCAGCATGCTCTTCAGGAACCCGACTTCTTCCGGCGTAAACCCGTCCAGCACCTGGTCGAGCACGCTGCGGAAAATCGGCGGCAGCCGTTCGGCGAGCGCACGGCCTTCGTCGGTCAGCTCGAGGCGCACGACACGCCGATCCTCGATGCTGCGCACTCGGGACAGCAGGCCGCGTTTCTCGACCCGGTCGAGCAGGCGCGTGACCGCGCTCGCGTCGATCCCGTACTCGCGCGCGAGTTCGGCGGCCGTCGAGCATTTGCCGACCGCGATCATGAACAGCATGCTCGCCTGCGTGCCCGTGATGCCGAGCTCTTCCTGCGTGCGTTGCGTGACGAGGTTGGTCATCACCGACTTCACGCGCGACATCAGATAACCGACGCTGTCGTTCATCTGATATGAAGACAGCTGCGAGACGGGTGGTTGGGTAGAAGAATCCGGCATAAAACCCTGAAGCTGCAATAGTTGACTAGGCAGCAGTATAGGCACAGTTGCTTGCCGCGGCAAATGTTAATCGAACGGCAAAGGGCGCGCTTTGTGTCCCATAAATCCACTACTCCAATAAGGTTTTTGGGCTTGCCGATGATGCGGGCTTCGGCCGACCGGCGGGTTCGAGGGGAGGGCGTGCCGGCCGTCTGGTGTCGCGTCGCAACGTGCCTGTCAGCTCGCGACATCCGCACGTGCTATAATTTGTGGCTTTCCAAGCTGCAATGCGCGCGCCCGTGAAAAACGAGCGGGCGCTTTTGCGCGTTCAAACGATTTCCAGGTTTCTATGACCCGCGCCCTTCGCAATATCGCCATCATCGCCCACGTCGACCACGGCAAGACCACGCTCGTCGACCAACTGCTTCGCCAGTCCGGCACCTTCCGCGAGAACCAGCAGATTGCCGAACGGGTGATGGACTCGAACGACATCGAAAAAGAGCGCGGGATCACGATTCTCGCGAAGAACTGCGCGGTCGAGTACGAAGGCACGCACATCAACATCGTCGACACGCCGGGGCACGCGGACTTCGGTGGCGAGGTGGAGCGCGTGCTGTCGATGGTCGACTCGGTGCTGCTGCTCGTCGACGCGGTCGAGGGCCCGATGCCGCAGACCCGCTTCGTCACGAAGAAGGCACTCGCGCTCGGCCTGAAGCCGATCGTCATCGTCAACAAGATCGACCGTCCGGGTGCGCGGATCGACTGGGTCATCAACCAGACCTTCGACCTGTTCGACAAGCTGGGTGCAACCGAAGAGCAGCTCGACTTCCCGATCGTCTACGCATCGGGCCTGAACGGCTATGCGTCGCTCGACCCGGCCGCGCGCGAAGGCGACATGCGCCCGCTGTTCGAGGCAGTCCTCGAGCACGTGCCGGTTCGCCCGGCGGATCCGGACGCGCCGCTGCAGCTGCAGATCACGTCGCTCGACTATTCGACGTACGTCGGCCGGATCGGCGTCGGCCGCATCACGCGCGGTCGCATCAAGCCGGGCCAGCCGGTCGCGATGCGCTTCGGCCCGGAAGGCGACGTGCTGAACCGCAAGATCAACCAGGTGCTGTCGTTCACGGGTCTCGAGCGCGTGCAGGTCGAATCGGCCGAAGCGGGCGACATCGTGCTGATCAACGGTATTGAAGACGTCGGCATCGGCGCAACGATCTGCGCGGTGGATACGCCGGAAGCGCTGCCGATGATCACCGTCGACGAGCCGACGCTGACGATGAACTTCCTCGTCAACTCGTCGCCGCTCGCCGGCCGCGAAGGCAAGTTCGTCACGAGCCGCCAGATCCGCGACCGCCTGATGAAGGAACTGAACCACAACGTCGCGCTGCGCGTGAAGGACACCGGCGACGAAACGGTGTTCGAAGTGTCGGGCCGTGGCGAGCTGCACCTGACGATTCTCGTCGAGAACATGCGTCGTGAAGGCTACGAGCTGGCCGTGTCGCGTCCGCGCGTCGTGATGCAGGAAATCGACGGTGTGCGTCACGAGCCGTACGAACTGCTGACCGTCGACGTCGAGGACGAACATCAGGGTGGCGTGATGGAAGAGCTCGGCCGCCGCAAGGGCGAGATGCTCGACATGGCGTCGGACGGCCGCGGCCGCACGCGTCTGGAGTACAAGATCTCGGCACGTGGCCTGATCGGCTTCCAGAGCGAATTCCTGACGCTCACGCGCGGCACGGGCCTGATGAGCCACATCTTCGACTCGTACGCACCGGTCAAGGACGGCTCGGTATTCGAGCGCCGCAACGGCGTGCTGATCTCGCAGGACGACGGCGCTGCCGTGGCCTATGCACTGTGGAAGCTGCAGGATCGCGGCCGCATGTTCGTGAAGCCGGGTGACGCGCTCTATGAGGGCATGATCATCGGTATCCACAGCCGCGACAACGACCTCGTCGTGAACCCGATCAAGGGCAAGCAGCTGACCAACGTGCGCGCGTCGGGTACCGACGAAGCCGTGCGCCTGGTGCCGCCGGTCCAGATGTCGCTGGAATACGCGGTCGAATTCATCGACGACGACGAACTCGTCGAAGTGACGCCGCAATCGATCCGCCTGCGCAAGCGCTTCCTGAAGGAGCACGAGCGTCGCCGCGCGAGCCGCGAAGGCGCGGTCGACTAAGCGTTCCGGCCGTTTGCTGCATCACGGAAAAGGCTGCCTGCGGGCAGCCTTTTTTGCATCTGCGCGATGCGCAATCGGGCTGTCTGCAAAACACTGTTCCCGCGGGTCGTGGCAATCCGGCAAAACCCCGTCGCGCGGTGCTTTCGGGCACATTTCGCCGTGAACTCCGGTATCGGTTCTGTGATATGCTGCGCGCACGCAAGTTTTAGGTCCTTCCAAGCAAGACTTGATTCGCAATCCGCTAAACGGTCAGGCCGTGTCGCGGAAGGTTGAGTAACCCGCTATTTCTCGAGAAGCTCGAAGAAAGGTGAGCGTAAAATGTCAGATGTAATGAAGCAGTTTCAGCTGAACTCCTATCTGTTCGGCGGCAATGCTTCGTACGTTGAAGAACTGTACGATGCATACCTCAACAATCCGGCATCGGTGCCGGAGAACTGGCGAGAGTATTTCGACGCGCTGCAGAATGTGCCTGCAACGGACGGTTCGAATGCCAATGACGTCGCCCATTTTCCGATCGTCGAATCGTTCGCCGAGCGCGCGAAGGCCAATGCCTTCATCCCGCGCGAAAGCACGACCAACCTGGCTGCGGCACGCAAGCAGGTGCACGTCCAGTCCCTCATCAGCGCGTATCGCTTCCTCGGCTCGCAATGGGCCAATCTGGATCCCCTGAAGCGTCGCGAACGTCCCGCCATTCCCGAGCTCGAACCCGCGTTCTACGATTTCTCCGAAGGCGACCTCGACCAGACGTACAGCGCAAGCAACCTGTACTTCGGTTTCGACCAGGCTTCGCTGCGTGACATCGTCAAGGGTCTGCGCGACACGTACTGCGGCACGATCGGCGCCGAGTACATGTACATCAGCGACCCGGAACAGAAGCGCTGGTGGCAGGAGCGCCTGGAGTCGACCCGCGCGACGCCGAACTTCTCGGCAGACGAGAAGAAGCACATCCTGAATCGCCTGACGGCCGCTGAAGGCCTCGAGCGTTACCTGCATACCAAGTACGTCGGGCAGAAGCGCTTCTCGCTCGAAGGCGGCGAAAGCTTCATCGCGGCGATGGACGAAGTCGTCCAGCACGCGGGCAAGCGCGGCGTGCAGGAAATCATCATCGGCATGGCCCACCGTGGCCGTCTGAACGTGCTGGTCAACACGCTGGGCAAGATGCCGGCCGACCTGTTCGCCGAATTCGAAGGCAAGCACGTCGACGACCTGCCGGCCGGTGACGTGAAGTACCACAAGGGCTTCTCGTCGGACGTGTCGACGGAAGGCGGCCCGGTCCACCTGTCGCTCGCATTCAACCCGTCGCACCTCGAAATCGTGAACCCGGTGGTCGAAGGTTCCGCTAAGGCGCGGATGGACCGTCGCGGCGACGAAGACGGCCTGCAAGTGCTGCCGGTGCAGATCCACGGTGACGCGGCCTTCGCTGGCCAGGGCGTCGTGATGGAAACGCTGAACCTCGCGCAGACGCGCGGCTACGGCACGCACGGCACGCTGCACATCGTCATCAACAACCAGATCGGCTTCACGACGTCCGACCCGCGCGATGCGCGCTCGACGCTGTACTGTACCGACGTCGTCAAGATGATCGAAGCGCCGGTGCTGCACGTGAACGGCGACGATCCGGAAGCGGTCGTGCTCGCGATCCAGATCGCGATCGACTACCGGATGCAGTTCCACAAGGATGTCGTGATCGACATCGTCTGCTTCCGCAAGCTGGGCCACAACGAGCAGGACACGCCGGCGGTCACGCAGCCGCTGATGTACAAGAAGATCGCGCAGCACCCGGGCACCCGTGCGCTGTACGCCGAGAAGCTCGTGCAGCAAGGCGTGATCACCGCGGAAGACGCCGACAACTTCGTGAAGGCGTACCGCAAGGCGATGGACGACGGTCACCACACGGTCGACCCGGTCCTGTCGAACTACAAGAGCAAGTACGCGGTCGACTGGGTTCCGTTCCTGAACCGCAAGTGGACGGATGCAGCCGACACGGCCGTGCCGCTCGCGGAACTGAAGCGCCTCGGCGAACGCATCACGACGGTCCCGGAAAACTTCAAGGTCCACCCGCTCGTCGAGCGCGTGATCAACGACCGTCGCAACATGGCGCGTGGCGACCAGCCGCTCGACTGGGGCATGGGCGAACACCTCGCGTTCGCGTCGCTCGTCGCATCGGGTTACTCGGTGCGCCTGACCGGCCAGGACTCGGGCCGCGGCACGTTCACGCACCGTCACGCGGTGCTGCACGACCAGAACCGCGAGCGCTGGAACGACGGCACGTACGTGCCGCTGCAGAACATCGCCGAAGGCCAGGCGAAGTTCACGGTGATCGACTCGGTGCTGTCGGAAGAAGCGGTGCTGGGCTTCGAATACGGTTACTCGACCGCCGAGCCGAACACGCTCGTGCTGTGGGAAGCGCAGTTCGGCGACTTCGTCAACGGCGCACAGGTCGTGATCGACCAGTTCATCTCGTCGGGCGAAGTGAAGTGGGGCCGCGTGTCGGGTCTGACGATGCTGCTGCCGCACGGCTACGAAGGCCAGGGTCCGGAGCACTCGTCGACGCGTATCGAGCGTTTCCTGCAACTGTGCGCGGATCACAACATGCAGGTCGTTCAGCCGACGACGCCGGCGCAGATTTTCCACCTGCTGCGTCGCCAGATGATCCGCCTGTTCCGCAAGCCGCTGATCGTCGCGACGCCGAAGTCGCTGCTGCGTCACAAGGAAGCGGTGTCGGACCTGTCGGAACTCGCGAAGGGTTCGTTCCAGCCGGTGCTGGGCGAAACCGACGGCGGCATCGACGCGAAGAAGGTCAAGCGCGTGCTGGCATGCTCGGGCCGCGTGTATTACGACCTCGTCGCGCATCGCCGCGAAGCGAAGGCGAACGACGTCGCGATCATCCGTATCGAGCAGCTGTATCCGTTCGCGCACAAGCAGTTCGAAGCCGAAATGAAGAAGTACGAGAACGCGACTGAAGTGGTCTGGGTGCAGGACGAGCCGCAGAACCAGGGCCCCTGGTTCTACGTCGAGCACCATCTGAAGGAAGGCATGAAGGAAGGGCAGAAGCTGGCATACAGCGGCCGTCCGGCTTCGGCCTCACCGGCGGTTGGCTACTACGCGAAGCACTACGAGCAGCAGAAGGCCCTGATCGAAGGTGCTTTCGGCCGCCTGAAGAGCGCATCGATCGCGAAATAACCGACGGAAGCGAAACGGGAAGGCGCCATGCGCTTTCCCGTCTCTTTTGGCCCGCCGGGCGCGTTGCGCGCCGCACCGGCCGAAGGAATCGCACGAACCTCGTCATTACCCAGATTAAGCATCCAGGAAAATCACATGGCTATCGTAGAAGTCAAAGTCCCCCAGCTTTCGGAGTCGGTTTCGGAAGCCACCATGCTGCAGTGGAAGAAGAAGCCGGGCGAAGCAGTTGCTCAAGACGAAATCCTGATCGAACTCGAGACCGACAAGGTCGTGCTCGAAGTGCCGGCACCGGCCGCGGGCGTGCTCGCGCAAGTGCTGCAGAACGACGGTGACACCGTTGTTGCCGATCAGCTGATCGCAACGATCGACACCGAAGCGAAGGCAGGTGCAGCCGAAGCCGCGGCAGGCGCCGCCGAAGTCAAGCCGGCAGCAGCGCCTGTTGCAGCCGAACCGGCAGCACAGCCGGTCGCTGCAGCCGCAGCCGCATCGTCGACCACCGCATCGCCGGCCGCATCGAAGCTGCTGGCCGAGAAGGGTCTGTCGGCGGGCGACGTCGCAGGTTCGGGCCGCGACGGCCGCGTCACGAAGGGCGACGCGCTGGCCGCAGGCAGCGCACCGAAGGCCGCACCGGCTGCCGCACCGGCGAAGACCGCCGCTGCGAAGCCGTCGCTGCCGGAAGTGAAGGTGCCGGCATCGGCCGCGACCTGGCTGAACGACCGTCCGGAACAGCGCGTGCCGATGTCGCGCCTGCGCGCGCGTATCGCCGAGCGTCTGCTCGAGTCGCAGCAGACCAACGCGATCCTGACGACGTTCAACGAAGTGAACATGGCTCCGGTCATGGAACTGCGCAACAAGTACAAGGACAAGTTCGAGAAGGAACATGGCGTGAAGCTCGGCTTCATGTCGTTCTTCGTGAAGGCGGCCGTCCACGCGCTGAAGAAGTTCCCGCTCGTGAACGCGTCGATCGACGGTAATGACATCGTCTACCACGGCTACTTCGACATCGGTATCGCTGTCGGCTCGCCGCGCGGCCTCGTCGTGCCGATCCTGCGCAACGCGGATCAACTGAGCCTCGCCGAGATCGAGAAGAAGATCGCCGAGTTCGGCCAGAAGGCGAAGGACGGCAAGCTGTCGATCGAGGAAATGACGGGCGGTACGTTCTCGATCTCGAACGGCGGCGTGTTCGGCTCGATGCTGTCGACCCCGATCATCAACCCGCCGCAGTCGGCAATCCTCGGCGTGCACGCGACGAAGGAGCGTCCGGTCGTCGAAAACGGCCAGATCGTGATCCGTCCGATCAACTACCTCGCGCTGTCGTACGACCACCGCATCATCGACGGCCGCGAAGCCGTGCTGTCGCTCGTCGCGATGAAGGATGCGCTGGAAGATCCGGCACGCCTGCTGCTCGACCTGTAAGCCGAGTTTCACCGCATTGACCCGCACCGCACGGGCGCGCGACACGCGCGGCCCGTGCGGCTGCACAAGAAGAAAGGATTGTCATGTCCAAGGAATTTGACGTCGTCGTGATCGGCGCCGGCCCCGGCGGCTACATCGCCGCGATCCGCGCCGCGCAGCTCGGCAAGACGGTTGCCTGTATCGAGAAGTGGAAGAACCCGGCCGGCGCGCTGAAGCTCGGCGGTACGTGCCTGAACGTCGGCTGCATCCCGTCGAAGGCGCTGCTCGCATCGTCGGAAGAGTTCGAGAACACGTCGCACCACCTGGCCGACCACGGCATCACGGTTGACGGCGTGAGGATCGACGTCGCGAAGATGCTCGGCCGCAAGGACGCGATCGTCGAGAAGATGACGAGCGGGATCGAGTTCCTGTTCAAGAAGAACAAGATCACCTGGCTGAAGGGCCATGGCAAGTTCACCGGCAAGACCGACGCCGGCGTGCAGATCGAAGTGAGCGGCGAAGGGGAAACAGAAGTCGTCACCGCAAAGAACGTGATCATCGCGACGGGCTCGAAGGCGCGTCACCTGCCGGGCATTCCGGTCGACAACAAGATCGTGTCGGACAACGAAGGTGCGCTGACGTTCGACTCGGTGCCGAAGAAGCTCGCCGTGATCGGCGCAGGCGTGATCGGCCTCGAGCTCGGCTCGGTGTGGCGCCGCCTCGGTGCCGAAGTGACGGTGCTCGAAGCGCTGCCGGCCTTCCTCGGCGCAGCTGACGAAGCGCTCGCGAAGGAAGCGGCCAAGCTGTTCAAGAAGCAGGGCCTCGACATCAACCTCGGCGTGAAGATCGGCGAAGTGAAGACGACCGCGAACGGCGTGTCGATCGCTTACACGGACAAGGACGGCAACGCGCAGACGCTCGACGCCGACCGCCTGATCGTGTCGGTCGGCCGCGTGCCGAACACCGACAACCTCGGCCTCGAGGCAATCGGCCTGAAGGCGAACGAGCGCGGCTTCATCGACGTGGACGACCACTGCCGCACGGCGGTGCCGAACGTGTACGCGATCGGCGACGTGGTGCGTGGCCCGATGCTCGCGCACAAGGCGGAAGACGAAGGCGTGCTGGTCGCGGAAGTGATCGACGGCCAGAAGCCGCACATCGACTACAACTGCATTCCGTGGGTGATCTACACGTACCCGGAAATCGCATGGGTCGGCAAGACGGAGCAGCAGCTGAAGGCGGAAGGCCGCGAGATCAAGTCGGGCAAGTTCCCGTTCTCGATCAACGGCCGCGCGCTCGGCATGAACGCGCCGGACGGCTTCGTGAAGATGATCGCGGACGCGAAGACCGACGAACTGCTCGGCGTGCACGTGATCGCGGCGAACGCGTCGGACTTGATCGCGGAGGCCGTGGTGGCGATGGAATTCAAGGCGGCGTCGGAAGACATCGCCCGCATCTGCCATCCGCACCCGTCGATGTCGGAAGTGATGCGCGAAGCGGCGCTCGCCGTCGACAAGCGCTCGCTGAACAGCTGAGCGCGGTATAGCGCCGGCCGGCCATCGGCCGGCGCAGCCGTCTCATGACGAAGGCGGGCGGGGATTCCCGCCCGCCTTCGTTTTTTCCGGTTTGCCCGATGAACGTCACCGAATACTACACGCGCGAACTGACCACGCGCGGCTATCAGTCCGATCCCGCACAGCGCGCGGCCGTCGATCGCCTGCAGCAATGTTTCGACGAGTGGGTCGAGTACAAGGCGCGCCGCTCGAACGCATTCAAGAAGCTCATCAACCATCCCGACCTCCCGCGCGGCGTCTACATGTGGGGCGGCGTCGGTCGCGGCAAGAGCTTCCTGATGGACAGCTTCTACGCGGTCGTGCCCGTGCAGCGCAAGACGCGCCTGCATTTCCACGAATTCATGCGCGAAGTGCACCGCGAGCTCGAGGAGCTGAAAGGGCAGGCCGATCCGCTCGACGAACTCGCACGGCGCATCGCGAAGCGCTACCGGTTGATCTGCTTCGACGAGTTCCACGTGTCGGACATTGCCGATGCGATGATCCTGTACCGTCTGCTCGACCGCCTGTTCAACAACGGCGTGCAGTTCGTGATGACGTCCAACTACGATCCCGACGACCTGTATCCGGACGGCCTGCATCGCGACCGCATGCTGCCGGCGATCGCGCTGATCAAGTCCAGGCTCGACGTGCTCAACGTCGACGCAGGCGTCGATTATCGCCAGCGCACGCTCGCGCAGGTGAAGATGTATCACACGCCGCTCGGCGCGGATGCCGATCGCGAATTGCGGCATGCGTTCCAGAAGCTCGCTGCCGTTCCCGACGAAAGCCCGCTCCTGCATATCGAGAAGCGCGAACTGAAGGCGCTGCGCAAGGCGGACGGCGTCGTATGGTTCGACTTCGCGACGCTGTGCGGCGGCCCCCGCTCGCAGAACGACTATCTCGAGCTGGCGAGCCGCTTCCACGCGATCGTGCTGTCCGAAGTGCCGCAGATGTCGCCGCGGATGGCGTCCGAGGCACGGCGCTTCACGTGGCTCATCGACGTGCTGTACGACCACAAGGTCAAGCTGCTGATGTCCGCGGCGGTGCCGGCGGAGCAGTTGTACATCGAAGGCCCGATGGCCAACGAGTTTGCGCGTACGGTCTCGCGAATCGTCGAGATGCAGTCGAAGGAATACATCGAAACGCCGCGCCGCATCGTCGATACGTCGCTGACCTGAGTGCGATTTCCGGCAATTGACGGGATTCAAACGTCAATTCCGGTCAAATTAAGGCAATCTCAGGGTAATTTCGGATTTGTCTTATATTCATTGTTGAGGTGAGCCGATATCGTTGTGTCATGGTTACTAAGGCTGGAGATATCCATGACACCGTATCGCGATCTGACCGATCAAGAGTGGCGCTGCGTTGCGTCGCTTCTGCCCGAAATGCAGCCGCGCACCGAGTTGCGCGGCCGCCCGTTGGCCAATACGCGTGCCGTCCTGAACGGCGTGCTCTGGGTGATCTACAGCGGCGCAACGTGGTCGGCCATGCCGCGTCGTTACCCTTCGTACCAAACTTGCCATCGTCGCTTCAAGGTCTGGCACGAGACGGGCACGTTGATGAGTGTCATGCGTGAACTCTATGGCGACGCAGGCGTGAATCTGTGCAACGAGTTGTCCACGCGGATGCGCAAGCACACGCAATCGAAGGCTGCGGAAGCACGCAGCAATGCGGCGCCCGCGTATCGCGCACCTGGCAGCTATGCGTCGGACGCGCTGAAGCATGCAGCGTGATGTTCATCAGCTCCCGCCGCGCATGCACCAAAACAAAATCGGCCTGACGACTTCGTCGCAGGCCGATTTTTTCATTGAGCTGCGCATTTAAGCGCGAACCGCATTACTGCTGGCGAACCCAGGTCTGCGAACGACCGAGCAACGACACGCCGATGTAACCGCGCACGACGAGTTTCTGGCCGCCGTCTTCAAGCGTCATCTTGCACTTGTAGACCTTGCCGTTCTCCGGGTCGAGAATGTTGCCGCCGTCCCAGTGGTCGCCTTCCTTCTTCATGGCCTTGATGATCGTCATGCCCTTGATGAGCTGATCCTTGCGTTCGTCCGTGCAGGCGGTGCAGCGGCGATCGGGCGTATCGTTCGCGCCGAGGCCCTTCACGACCTTGCCGGTCAGCGCACCGTCACCGTCCTCGGCGATCTGCACGAGTGCCTTCGGCTGATGCGTGTTGTCGTCGATCGTCTGCCACATGCCGATGGGGCTGTCTGCCTGTGCGAACGTGGGAGCGGCGCAAGCGAGCAATACGCCGGCGACGGCGATGGCACGAAACGGGCGGGTCAGTTGAATCATTGTCGTCCTCCTTGTTTTGCATGTCGTGTTCGATTTGCTCGCACGACCGTCTGCATGGGGCGGGCATGTTGCGAGCTTCGCCAGAATACGTGAAACCGCGTGCCACGTTTGATAGAGGGGACTCTAATCGAAACAGCCCACGTGGCGCGGGCTGTTTGGTGACCGATCAGTTGAGCTGATATGAGAATGCGGCGTTGATGCGCGGGCTGCGTGACGCGCTTTCGACGGGTGCGTCACCCACCGGCTTCGCGACGTTCAGGTCGAGGCTGTAGAAGCGGCTGTCGGTGAAACGTACGCCGATACCGACCGACGACATGCGGTTCGGCGACGGTGTGCCTGCGTGCAGGTACACACGCGCCATGTCATAGGCGATGTACGGCGTAATGGATTTCATATACGTCCAGCCCGGCGTGAAGCCGCGGTTGACCTCCAGCGACATCCCCCATCCCGAGTCACCCGACGCTTCGCCCGGCTGATAGCCGAGCGCGTAACGCGTCGAGCCGAACGAGATCTGCTCGGACGTCGGCAGCGAGTCGGGGCTGTATTGCCCGGTCAGCGAAACCGACGTGCCGATCCGGAACGGCCACTCGTTGGTTTGCGTGAAGGTCGCGCCGGTACGGACGAAGGTCAGTGAGGTCGGGTCGGCGTACGTGATCGTCGAGCCGTTAACCAGGCCGGTCTGCGATTTCGATGCGCCGAGGATGTCGAACGCCTTTGCGACGTTGACGCTCAGTTTTCGCACCTGCTTCGGTTGTACGCTCGTGTAGTCGAGCTGCAATTGCAGCACGCGTACCTGCGACCTGTTGTCGAGGGTATTGCCGTTGATTTTGTTCTGATAGTTGTCGTCGTTATGCGCTGCATAGCCCGACACCGTGCCGAGCAGGCTGCGCTGGTTGTTGAGAAGTATTGGATAGGATGCCGAAAGGCCTAGCTTCTCGTTCTTTACGGTTCGCTGGACGCTCGACGGCAGCCCCGGATTGTCAGTCGGCTTGCCGCGATAGGTACTCGCGTCGAGGCGCGTGATCAGGCCGCTGCTGCCCACGGGTACCGCGCCGCTGAATGCGAAATAAGTTTGCTTGTCGCGCCCCGGCGGCGCCAGCGCGGAAATGCTCAGTTGCTCGCCGAACGACGTAAGGCCGTTTTCGGTCGCGGTGATGAGTCCCTGGACGCCCGGGTGGTTGAAGTCGATGCCGGTGCTGACGTTGAACGGCTTGCGGTCGACCGCGAGTTCGAGCGTCGTGGCACCGTCGGTGGTTTGCGGCGGCGGTACGTTCGCCTTGACCGTGAGGCCGGGCAACAGGCCGAAGGTGTTCACGTAGCGTTCGAACGTCGCGCGGCGCAGCGGGCGATCGGCAGTGATATGCGCGGCGATTGCACGAATCTTCGATTCCATCGCACCGGGCTTGCCGGTGACCTTGACGTCCGATACATAGCCTTCGACAACCGTGATGCGCACGACGCCGTTCTCGAACGTCTGCGCCGGAACGAACGCGAACGACAGCGCGAAGCCGCGATCCTGGTACAGCTTCGTCACGCCGTTGGCGGTTTCGATCAGTTCGCCGATCGTGATGTCCTTGCCGACGAGCGGGGTGAAGCGACGCGAGATCTCCTCGAACGGAACGGACTTCACGCCTTCGACCTGAAATGTGGTCGGCGTCAGGTGGCGCGACAGCAACTCCTGCAATTGCGGCGCTTGCGGTGCGACCTGCACGGTCACGTTCGGGCCGGTTTTCGGCGCGTTGATCTGGGGCAGGGAGTCGAGCGGGTTACCGCCGACGCGCGTTTGTGCATGTGCCGTGCCTGCTGCCGCGATGGCGAGCAGCATCATCCATCTGTCGAGTCTGGATTTCATTGTTCTTCCTCGTTGGCCTTGCTCTTCGTCTTCTTTGTAATGCCGGCGCGCGACACCAGGGTGCCGCGCGCCGCGTGCCGCAATGCCGGTTGTGTTTGTACGGCCGCGCCATCCGCTCCGGCTGCGAAGGTGCGACCGTCCTCCTTACTTGCCAACGCTACCCAGCGTACCCAGCAACCCCGTTACCGGTGCCAGCAGCCCCGTCGAGCCGCCGCCCGCCGTTGCCGTACCCGTGACGCCGCCAACCAGCGACGTGACCGGTGCGAGCGGGCTCGATCCCCCGGATCCTGCTGCGCCGCCCACTGCTCCGGTGACAGTATTCAGCAAACCGGTGACAGGCGCGAGAGGGTTTGCACTGCCTGCGCCACCCGTTGCGCCACCGAGCGTGCCCGTGACCGTCGACACGAGATTCGTGACGGGGGCGAGCGGGCTGCTGCCCGAACCGCCGGTCGCGCCGCCGAGTGCGCCCGTGAGCGAGCCGAGCGGCGTCGAGCCGAGACCCGACAGCAGGCCGCCGAGCGGATTCGTCGAGCCGGAGCCTGACGACGTGCCGTTTTGTACGGTCGCCGTCGAGCCGCCAACGAGGCTCGTGATCAGGCCGGGGATCGGTGCCGCGCCGTTCGGGCCGTTCGGGTTGACGAGGCCACCCGCGTTGGTCACGGTGTTGCCGACCGCCGTGACGAGCTGACCGACGTCGCCGACGAGCGGCTGGCTCGACGTGCCGCCCACCTGCTTGCCGGCCGAGCTGATCGCGCCGCCGACCTGGCCGAGCAGGCCCGAGACGGGTTGGCCGAGGCCGGTCGTCGTGCCGACCTGTTGCGTGACCTGGCCGGCGGTGATCACGAGCGGCGTGATTGCCGAGCTGAGCGGTTGCGTGACCTGCTGCACGGCGCCCGACGACAGCGTCGAGCCGATCGTCGTGCCGGCAGCCGTCAAGCCGTTGGCCACCGTGTCGAGCACGGTGCCGACCGGCGTCGTGACGGGCGCGAGCGGTGCGAGCTGGCCGGTGCCGAGCGCCTTGACCGTCGAGCTCAGGCCGGACACCGTGTTGCTCGTCGCGCCGACCACGTTGCCGAGGCCCGCGACGGTCGTGCCGACCGGATCCTTGGTCGTGCCGATCTGTCCCAGCCCGTTGCTCACCGCATCGGCGGCTGCGCCGACGATCGTGCCGGTGCTGGAGAGCGTGCTGCCGACACCCTTCGTCACGCCGTCGCCGAGGCCCGGCACGCTGATGTTGCCGACCGTGCTGCCGAGGTCGGTGGCCGTCTGGCCGACCGTGCTGACCACGCCCTTGGTGCCGGTGGACGTACCGCTGGTGCCGCTCGTGCCTGGCGTACCGCTCGTGCTCGGATTGTTATTGTCGTTGCTGCTGGTCGGCGGCGAGCTGACGCCACCGCCGCCGCAGGCGGCCAGCAGGCAGGCGGCGGCGAAGGCCGTGAGGGGCGCGCGCCACTGGCGCAGGGCGACTGTCGTGAGAGAACGTTGCTGGGACATGATGGACTCCTCGCTGTCTTGTCGATTGATGGATGTTGGTTTACTTGCCGTGCGTGCCGCCGAGCAGGCCGCCGATCAGCGACGTGACGGGCGCGAGCGGATTCGACGACGAACCCGAGTTCGTGACGGCGCCCGTACCGCCGGTCAATGCCGGTGCGCCGACCGTGCTGGTCACCGTGGACACGACGTTCGTCACCGGAGCGAGCGGGCTGCTGCCGCCTGCACCGCCCGTCGCGCCGCCGAGTGCGCCCGTGACCGCGCCGAGGAGACCCGTGACCGGGGCGAGCGGGCCACCGCTCGTGCCGCCCGTGGCGCCGCCGAGTGCGCCCGTGACCGTGGAGACAAGGCCGGTGACCGGGGCGAGCGGGCCGCCGCTGCCGCCTGCTGCGCCGCCGAGTGCGCCCGTGACCGTGGAGACAAGGCCGGTGACCGGGGCGAGCGGGCCGCTGCCGCCGCCTGCTGCGCCGCCGAGCGCACCCGTGACCGTCGAGACGAGGCCGGTAACCGGGGCGAGCGGGCTGCTGGCGCCACCCGTTGCGCCGCCGAGCGTACCCGTGACCGTCGTGAGGAGACCCGTGAGCGGGGCGAGCGGATTGGTCACGCCGCCGCTGCCGCCCGTGAGCAGGCCGCCGACGGCCTTCACGGTGTTGCCCGTCGACGAGACCGTGTTGCCAAGGCCGGTCGTGACAGGGTTGCCGCCGGCCGACGCGAGCAGGGCGCCGGCCTGGTTCAGGCCGTTGCCGACCGTGCCGAGCAGCGTGTTGACGGGCGCGCCGAGGCCGGTCGCGGTGCCGATCGTCTGGGTCGTCTGGCCGACCATCGTCGTGATCGGCGTGATGGCCGAGCTGACCGTCTGCGTGACTTGCTGGATCGGGCCGGTCGACAGTGCGTTGGTGAGGGTGGTGCCGCCGTTCGATACGGCGCCGCCGAGCGTCGACACGAGGCCGCCGACGGCGCCCGTGACCGGTGCGAGCGGCGTCAGCGGACCGCTGCCGAGGCTCGAGACCAGGTTGCCCGTCTGCGTGACCGCGCCGCCGAGCTGGTTGACCACGCCGCCCGTGCTGGCGAGCGTGGTGCCGAGCGGATCCTTCGTCGCGCCAAGCTGGCCGAGACCGTTGCCAAGGCCGTTGCCGAGTGCGGTCACGGCGCCGCCAACGCTCTGCACGATGCCGCCCGCGGCTTGCGTGGTGGCCGGGTTGACACCTGGCAGCGACTGGTTGGCGATGACGGAGCCGAGGCCCGAGACGGTCCCACCGGCGCTCGTGATGATGTTGCTGCTGCTTGCGAGGACAGTTCCCACTGCGTTCGACGACACCCCCGAGGTGCCGCTCGTGCCCGACGTACCGCTGGTTCCGGAGGTGCCGCTCGTGCCCGAGGTGCCGCTGGTGCCGGAGGTACCGCTCGTACCGGACGTACCGCTGGTGCCCGAGGTACCGCTGGTGCCGCTGGTACCGCTCGTGCCCGAGGTACCGCTCGTGCCCGAAGTGCCGCTCGTGCCGGAGGTGGAGATCGTATCGCCGCCGCCCGAGCTCGAGCCGCCGCCGAGACCCTGGCTGATGGAGCCGGAACCGCCGCACGCGGAGAGGGAAAGCATGGCTGAAACGGTGGCCGCGATCAGAGTCGTCCGGAACACGCCATGAGGGATAACCTTAATGTCCATTTCGTCCTCGCATTAAAAATGTGTTGTGAACTTCGTTGTGTTGAGTGGTGCGCGGACTACTCTGCAACTGTCGTGCCATTTCGATGCTCGACGGTTCGACAACAGGTTTTAAACGGGGCAATTCCTTGTCGGAAAAGGAGGTTATGGAAATTGAAAGATTGTTGAATCTGTTTAAGGACAGGCGAATGAGAACGGTTTCGCGCGTTTCGTAACGTAACGTCACAACATTGGCGTTACGCGTGCGGCGTAACGTGGAGGCCGCGCAGGCTTGGTGGACGAGGCAATTGTTTTACTGGTGGATTAGGTGTGCACATCTAACCTATCGTAAATCCTATGTGTAAGTCGTACCGAAACGCCGTACAAATACGTTGTGCTCCTGGTCATTTTTTTCTATCCAAGCCGTTAAAAGAGGTTGGAAGTTAAATAGGATCGGAGATAGAATCCGGAGCAGATGTAAGGAAATGTACGGTTCGGTACACAACGTTCGAGGAGGGTCACTATCGCGAATGTTAACTTGCATCAAATGTTGAGCCATGCCCCTCGGGGCAATCTATAAAGAAAGCGCACCCGGTTGTCGTTACAGCAGATGTGGCGAACAGCGCGGGGCAAGGGCCAGATATGCGGGGACGTATACGTATAAAAGGCCAAAGAACGTAAATACAGGCACGAGGAATAAAATGAAAGCAATCATCAAGCGCTTCCTTAAGGAAAGCAACGGGGTTACCGCGATCGAGTACGGGCTGATTGCGGGTCTTATCGCTGTCGCGATCCTGGCTGGTGCTTCAACGATCGGCACTAATCTTGGCAATATGTTCACGAACCTCGGGACATGTCTGACCACCCCGAGCGGCACGAACTGTACGGCTGCCAGTATCTTTAAGTGACCCACCTGGCGTTAATTGGTACGACCTCGAAACATTGAGTCGTCGTCTTGATGTTGTGGCGGGCGGATTGCCGTTGGCAGTCCGTCCTCCGCGACATTTGTCGCAGGTTGCGGTGCGATGGCACATTTCATTTTCAGCGGGGTGTTCCTGGTCTGGGCTGCGTTCGTCGCAACCAGCGACATCCGTTATCGGCGCGTTTCGAATTCGCTCGTTCTGGCGGGGTTGATCTTTGGCCTGGGCGGAGCGTATTTCAACGCCGGTCCATTCGGCATTCTCCCGGCGCAGGCGATGATCGGCCTGCTGGCCGGGTTGGTCGCCTTTATTCCGCTTTTTTTGCTGCGCGTCATGGGCGCGGCGGACGTCAAGATCTTTGCCGCGATCGGCGTGTGGTGCGGCGCACATGCGCTGCTGTGGATCTGGATTGCCGCCAGTCTTGTCGCCGGTATTCATGCTCTGGCCCTGATGTTGCTGTCGCGCACGTCGATCGGCGCGTTGTGGCAACGGGGCCAGCCGGCAATGGTGCTTGGCAAATACCGGGCAACGCCTTACGCGGCATGTCTCATGGCACCAGCTGCCGCATGGGTTGTCTTTCTTGTCGCAAGGGGGGGCGTGCGATGAAACGACAGATGCGTCCGCGTGGACGCCGTCGGCAGCGTGGCGCGACGGCGGTCGAGTTTGCGATCGTGTTCCCGTTGTTGTTCGTGATTTTCTACGGCGTCGTCAGTTTCGGGATGATCTTCACGATTCAGCAGAGCCTGACATTTGCCGCCAGCGAAGGCGCACGGGCCGGGTTGGTTTACGCCCCCACTCTTGCGGCGCGCATAACGAACGCCACAACGACTGCGCAGAGTGTCGTGGCCTGGCTGAATGTCGGTACGCCGCAAGTCGTGGCACCGCCGTGCAGTTACGACACGTCGGTTCCGCCGTCGTTGTACTGCCTGTCGGTTACGGTGAATTACACCCCCAAGGATTGGATAACGACCATGCCGTTTCTGGGAAGCATACTGAATCGACCGTTGACGAGTACGGCGGTCGTGCAGATTCCGCAGTCGATCCTTTGAAGTACGTATCGTGACGCGAAGGGCCAGCTGACGCGCGAATCACGCAGAAACCCATCGGACTTTCATCCCGGCATCCACACAACAACATGGCCAACAATTTAACGAAGATCATCGCGGGACTGCTGATTGCAATCGCCGTATTGCTCGGAATCTACGCGTGGATGCTCGGGCGCAGCACGCAGAATGCGACGCCAGTTCAGCAAACCGTGGCGGCCAGCCCGTTTCCTGTCGTGATCGCGACACGGGTGTTGCCCGCCGGCCAGCCGATCACGGCCGACGCACTGAAGATCAAGCAGACGGCACCGGTACCGACGGGTGCGTTTGCCGATCCGTCCGTGCTCGTTGGCCGGGTGCCGGCAGCGGATATTCCGGCTTCGTCGCCGGTTGTCGCGGGAGCGCTGGTGTCGGGGCTTGCCGAGGACGTACAACCGGGCGAGCGTGCGGTCGCAGTGCGGGTCGACGAAACCAATGCGGTCGGCAACCGGTTGCGGCCCGGAAATTTCGTCGACGTATTTCTGAATTTGAAGCGCGAAGGCGGGGGCACGATGCTTGACGGCGAAGTTTCGCAGACACAGGCGCGGTTGCTGTTGTCGAAGGTGCGGGTGTTGTCGTTCGGAGACGCGACACCCGATCGAGATAGCGGCAACACTGCCAACGGCAACAACGGTCAACCGTCCGGTGTCCGCATCGCGGTGCTTGCGGTGCCGACCGCGCAAGTCGATGCGCTGACGCTCGGCGAGGCGAGTGGGCGCCTGACGTTCGCGTTGCGCAACCCGCGCGACGACGAGCTTGCGATACAAACGGTCGCGGTGCGGACGGACAACAAGCTGTCGCCGTCGGCGCTCGCCGCCGCTGGCGTCTCGCTGCAGCAACTATCCGGCACACAGAGAACCGCGGTGGCCAATGTGAACGTGCCGCCGTTGCCATCGCGTCTGCCGCCGGCGGTGCGGACGGGAGGGGGCGGCGGAGGCGGAAGCGGCATCGAGGTGATCCGCGGCGGCCGG
Organism: Burkholderia sp. AU31652; assembly: GCF_002223155.1. Classification (NCBI taxonomy): domain Bacteria; kingdom Pseudomonadati; phylum Pseudomonadota; class Betaproteobacteria; order Burkholderiales; family Burkholderiaceae; genus Burkholderia; species Burkholderia sp. AU31652. Next base: position 1,178,487 of record NZ_NKFG01000003.1, read on the forward strand.
TCGGAAACGGTTGCCTATTGAACGACATCGACGGTCATCGATATCAGCGACGACAAGTAAAGGGCCGCGTGACGGTCTACCAAACAATGAAAAACACACTGATTGGATTCGCGATTGCTATCTGCACCATGACTTTGGCGTCGTTTGCGAGCGCGAACGGCACGATCGAGCTGGCGGTCGGCGCGCAGCGGCAGCTTTCGGCGGGCCGTGCGCTGCAGCGTGTCGCGGTTGGCGATCCGACAATCGCCGACGTACTGATCATGAAGGGCAGCCGCTCAGGTACCGTGCTGCTGACGGCGAAGGCACCCGGCGCGACGAATGTGATGCTGTGGGAGCGCGGTCACGACGAACCGACGATCTGGAACGTCGAGGTTGTCGACGCGGCGGCACAAGCGGTGCTCGACGGCTCCACGCCGCGCGTGAATGCATACGGTGGCACTGCCGTGCTGCAGGGGTCGTCGGCGTCGCTCGATGCGCATGCGCGCGCGGCCGCAGTCGGCAAGAACATGAGCGGGAAGGGCGCCGTGATCGATCGCTCGACGATCGCGGGCAAGAGCGTCGTGCAGGTCGACGTGCGGGTCGTTGAATTCAGCCGCTCGGTCCTCAAGCAAGTCGGGTTCAATTTCTTCAAGCAGAGCAACGGCTTTTCGTTCGGATCGTTTTCGCCCGGCGGCGTGCAATCGTACAACGGTGGGTCCCCCGGCGGGGCGGGGTACATTCCGACGCTCGGCTCGCCTGTCTCGTCCGCGTTCAACCTGGTCGTGAACGCTGCGGGCCGCGGGATCTTCGCCGACCTGTCGCTGCTCGAGGCGAACAATCTCGCCCGCGTGCTTGCGGAGCCGACGCTCGTTGCGTTGTCCGGCCAGAGCGCGAGCTTCCTCGCCGGTGGCGAGATTCCGGTACCGTCACCGCAAGGGCTTGGCTCGACCGCGATCCAGTGGAAGCAGTACGGTGTCGGACTGTCGCTGACGCCCACAGTGCTGAGCCCGCAGCGGATCGCGTTGAAGGTTGCGCCTGAATCGAGCCAACTCGATTACGTGAACAGCGTGACGATCAGCGGTGTTGCGGTGCCGGGGATCACAACGCGTCGTGCCGACACGACGGTCGAGCTCGGCGACGGCGAGAGCTTCGTGATTGGCGGCCTGATCGATCGCCAGACCATGTCGAACGTCAACAAGGTGCCGCTGCTCGGTGATTTGCCGATCATCGGTACGTTCTTCAAGAATCTGAACTATCAGCAGAACGACAAGGAATTGCTGTTCATCGTGACGCCGCATCTCGTCGCACCGATCGCTAAGGGAGCGGTATTGCCCGCGACGCCTGGTGAGCTGTCTGAGCAGCGGGACGGGCCGGTCTGGAAATCGTATTTGGGCGGAGCCGCATCGCCGGATGCAGCTCCGGGTTTTTCGAAATGAGTGCGATGCATCGCGAGTCGCGACGTATTGCCACGCCTTGCGTAATCGGGGGTGTTCAACATGAACGCGCGAAACCAATCATTGTGTGAACCCGCCGTGACAGACTATTTCGTTTGCGCATCGCAACAGGAGGCGCACGTCCGCTGGTTGGCCGATACGCTTGTATCGGCCGGTGCGGTCGAGCCTGCGTCACTTGAGCCTGGCGTGCTCGCGCAGCGCATTACGGGTCTCAACCCTGCTCTCGTATTCATTGATTTTTCCGGTGGCAGCACGGCGGCGAGCGTGGCGGCCGCAGCGGTACGCGCATCGCATCCGGGCCTGCCGATTGTTGCGCTCGGCTCGCTCGCACAGCCGGAGAGCACGCTGGCTGCATTGCGTGCAGGCGTGCGCGATTTCATCGACGTGTCGGCTCCGCCAGAGGAGGCATTGCGCACGACTCGCGGACTGCTTGCCAACGTCGGCGAGCCGGCGAGCCGCCATGGCAAGGTCGTCGCATTGCTTGGCGCGCGCGCCGGCATGGGTGTGAGCACGCTCGCTGCGAATCTCGCCGTATGGCTGCAGAAGCGCGCGGTGAGTCCGGGGGGGAGCGGCGAGTCGAATGGCGGCACACCGGCCGGTCGCCAGACTGCGCTCGTCGACCTGGGACTGCCGGCAGGCGACGGCGCGCTGTTCCTGAATACCCGCTGCGAATTCCATTTCATCGATGCGGTTCACAACCTGCGCCGCATCGACCGAACCTTCGTGAATACCGCACTGACCCGGCATGAGAGCGGTGTTGCATTGACGACGCTTCCTGCCGATCTCGGCGGCCTGCGCGATGTCTCGTATGCATCGTGTGCCGGATTGCTGAACCGGTTTCGAGCCTTCTTCGATCAGCAGATCGTCGATCTCGGTGGTTTTTCGAATCGCGAGTTCGTTGCCCAGATGGCGACGTCGGCCGATGAGGCGTGGCTCGTCTGCGATCAGGGCGTCGCGTCGATCGTGTCCGCAGCCGATCTGCTCACCGGGCTGCGCGACGCGGGTGTCGACACCGATCGCGTCCGGCTCGTCGTCAACCAGTACGATCCCGCACTCGACCTGACACCTGCGCAGATTGCCGAGCGTCTCGGCCTGGCGCTGGTGGGTACGTTGCCGTCGCGACGCGTCGCGATCGGCCATGCGGCAAACCAGGGCCGGCTCATCGTCGACATGACGGAGCGCGACCCGTACGTTCGCGCGCTCGAGTCGCTTGCCGCGCGGCTGCCGGGCGTGTCGGTCAGATCGACCGCCACGCGACCGGCATCCGGCCTGTCTGCGCTGAAGCGCTTCATTCAACCCTCGTCCAAGCGGTCGTAAGTGATGGCACACGACATTCAATTCGCCGACGGCGCAGCGCCGTTCTCTCAGACGCAGCAATTCCACGATATCAAGAATGCCGCGCATGAACATCTGCTGACGCGCATCGAAGAACTGGGCGCCGAGTTCGGCCGATGGTCCCGACAGGCGATCAACCAGTTCGTCGATCTCGAGATCGACAGCTTCGTGCGCCTGCGCCGCATTCCGCTCAACGAGAACGAGGTGCGTGCGATCGCCGAAGCGCTGACCAAGGAGCTTGCGGGATTCGGGCCGATCGAGGACCTGCTCGCGGACCCGGCCGTCGAGGACATCCTGATCAACGGTTACAACGACGTGTACGTGTCGCGTCACGGGATCCTCGCGAGGCTGCCGGTGCGCTTTACCGACAACGCGCACCTGCTGCGGATCGTGCGCCGGATTCTCGCGCCGATCGGTCGTCGTCTCGACGAGTCTAACCCGATGGTCGACGCACGACTGCCCGACGGTGGCCGCGTGAACGTCGTGATCGAGCCGCTGTCGATCGACGGCCCGGTCGTATCGATCCGGAAATTCCGCAAGGATCCACTGAAGCCGTCCGATCTGCTCGGCAATGGCACGTTCAACGAAGAGATCAACACGCTGCTCCAGGCAGCGGTCGAGGCACGCTGCAACATCCTCGTGTCGGGCGGCACGAGTTCCGGCAAGACGTCGCTGCTCAACGCGCTCGCATTCCACATTCCGGAGATCGAGCGTGTCGTGACGATCGAGGATACGGCGGAGCTGTCGCTGAACCACCCGCACGTCGTGCGGCTCGAAAGCCGTCCGGGCGGGTTCGACGGCACCGGTGTCGTGTCGATTCGCGACCTGTTGCGCAATACACTGCGGATGCGCCCTGACCGGATCATCGTCGGCGAAGTGCGCGGCGGCGAAGTGCTGGAAATGCTGCAGGCGATGAATACCGGTCACGACGGCTCGATGGGCACCGTGCATGCGAGCTCGCCGCGTGAGTGTCTGTACCGTCTCGAGATGCTTGCCGGCTTTGCTGGCTTCCAGGGCACCGAATCGAGCCTGCGCCGGCAAATCGCGAACGCGATCGACTTCATCGTGCAGATCGGGCGTCTGTCGAACGGACGGCGGCGGATCTTGTCGATCACCGAAGTGACCGGATTGTCCGACAACATCATCGCGACGCAGGAGCTTTACCGCTATGAAGCGCGCGTGACGCCGGAGGGCGAGGAAGTCGACAACTGGGAAACGCTGGGCATTCATCCGCATTCGCCGAAGCTCGCACGCTTCCGTCAGACGCTGACGAGCGGCGGGTTTGGCGGTGGCTTCGGGGGGGGCGGGTTCGGCCGCGGCGGCGGGGGCTTCAATGTATAGCGCGATGGCATGGGTGCTGGCTTTCGCGATGCTGTGCGTCGCGGCCGCGGTGATGCTGTGGCGTCACGCGGAGAACCTGCGCGTACGGACCGACGCGAAGCGCTTTATCGACAGCCGGCTCGAACCGGGCGCACGTGCCGGGGTGGCCGCACAGGCGGCGCGGTCGTCGACGGCAGGCGCCGCGCGTGCAGTGCCGCCGCAACCTGGCACCGCACGGAGCGCATTGTCCGATACGTTCTGGAAGCATCAATATGCGATCGCATCCGAGTATCTGACGAACCTGGCGAGTCGCGCGGGGATCGAGGATGCGCGCGGCAAAGCGCTTGTCGCGCTCGCCGCGCTGGTTGCGATCGCGGTGTTCGCGGGCAACCGCGGTGGCGCGCTCGCGTGCTTTGCCGCGCTTGCGTGCGGATGCTCGATTTTCGGCGTCTGGCTCGCGTCGCGAATCCAGCGGCGCAGGCTGAAGATTGTCCGGCAGATTCCGTCGTTCCTCGACGGCATCGTGCGTCTTGTGACGCTTGGCAATAGCGTGCCGGCGGCATTCCAGTCCGCGCTGCTGACGACCGAGGAGCCGCTTCGCGGCTGTCTCGACCACGTGTCGAGGATGCTGCGAGGCGGTGTCGAAATCGATCGCGCAATGGTGCACATCGCGAAAATCTACCGGACCGAGGAGTTCGAACTCGTCGGTTCCGTGTTGCGACTGTCGGTCAAGTACGGCGGCCGCGCGGACGTGATGCTCGAGCGCATGGCCGTGTTCATGCGCGACCTCGAACAGGCGGAGCGCGAGTTGACAGCAATGTCGGCAGAAACGCGGTTGTCGGCGTTCGTGCTCGTGATGTTGCCGATCGGGATCGGCAGCTTTATCGTCGTAACCAATCCGAAGTATCTGCACGGGATGTGGAACGACCCGGGCGGGCGGACGCTCCTGATGTTCGCGTTCCTGTTGCAATTGGCCGGCAGTGTCTGGCTGTATCGAATGGCTCGGCTCAGGTGATGCTATGACAGCGACTCAGATCGGAGCGATTGCCTTGGCGAGCGGCGCACTCGGCGTGCTGCTGTTCGGCGTGATCGCATTGTTACGCGCAAGTGCCGCGACGCGCGCCGAGCGCGCGCTTGTCGATGCGCTCGACCGGCGCATGGCCACGCTCGAAGCAGCGAAAGCGCGGACCGCGCCGGACGGCGGCGAGGCGCCAGCCAAGCCTGACGTCCGGCGGGGACAGCGCGTCGAACGTATTCTCGATCGTCTGTCGGCGGCCGGTGTGCGCTGGCTCGATACCGGACTCGGCAAATACGCTGTCGCGGAAGAGGATCGCCGCTTGCTCGAGCAATGCGGTTACGTCGACACGCGCACGCGCGGGCTGTTCCTGAGCGCGCGGGTCGCGTGTGGGATCGGGCTGCCGCTGCTGTTCGCGATTTTCGCGAGCGGCCATATGAAGGGCAGCATGTGGATGGTCGGCATGTTTGCCGCTTTCGGGCTCGGCTTCATGTTGCCGAAGCTATACGTGCAGCGCCGCGCGGCGGCGCGGCGTCAAAGCGTGATCGACGAACTGCCGTTGCTCGTCGACATGCTGCGTCTGCTGCAAGGCGTCGGATTGTCGCTCGATCAGAGCCTGCAGGTCGTGACGAACGATTTTCGCGGAATGATGCCGGTACTGTCGTCGGAAATGGGGATCGCACAGCGTCAGTTCGCGGCAGGCCGGACGCGCGAGCAGTCGTTGCAGCGTCTGTCCAGCGGATTCGACAACGAGGATCTGCGCGCGATCGTGCGATTGATGGTGCAGGTCGACAAACATGGCGGTGCGGTGCAGGAGCCGCTCAAGCAGTTCGGCGACCGGTTGCGTGAGACGCGCCGCGCGATGTTGCGTGAACGGATTGGCCGACTGACCGTGAAGATGACGGGCGTGATGGTGTTGACGTTGCTGCCCGCCTTGCTGATCGTGACAGCCGGGCCGGGTTTGCTGGCGGTGACACACGCACTGTCGTCGCGCCATTGACGGTGGAAGGAAAGACGATGAAGCGGATCAGCGGGATGGCATCGCAAATAGGTGCGGCTGCGGCAGTAGTGCTGCTGCTCGGGGCGTGCGCAACCAAGGAAAACGGGTACGGCGTCAGCTCGCAGACCGAGCGTGCGGCGCTGATGCAGGCGGCCGATCAGAAGCAGTCCGTGCCGGATACGCCCGGGATGTACCTCGGTCTGATCCAGCGGATGCAGGGGCAGGGGCTCTACTTTGCATCGCTCGCGCATATCGATGCGTACGACAAGACCTATGGCGCGATTCCGGAGTCGATCCTGTTGCGCGCGGACGCACTGCGGATGACCGAACAGCCGGCCGCAAGCGCAGCCGTCTATACGCAACTGCTGAAAACGCCGCTTGCCGCGCGAGGCTATCGCGGGCTCGGGTTGATCGCGGGCGCGGCAGGCGATTTCGATCGTGCGGCGCAGGTGCTCGCGCAGGCGTCGGATCTTGCGCCGACCGATGCGTCGCTGCTGTCCGATCTCGCATACGCGAAGTTGCGCAGCGGCGACGTCGTCGGTGCGCGGGTGCCGTTGATGAAGGCGGCCGAACTGGATCAGCGCAATCCCAAGATCGTCAGCAATCTTGCGCTTTACCTGATCGCGGCGGGGCGTACACAGGATGCTCAGAGGTTGATGAATCAGCAACATCTGTCGGCGGATATCCGCAAGGACATCGTCGGCGACGCGGCGAAGATCGTCGCGGCGGCACGGGCGCAGCAGCGTGCGGTCGCGACACCATCGGTGGTGTCGCGTCGCGCTGCCGCAGCGCCGATTACACCGATGGCGAATAATTTCGGCTATGACCAGACCGTGCCACTGTTGCAGCGTTTTGCACAATGAATAGACATCGGGGGAACGACATGAACAATAAACATCATCGAAACGTGCGCGTGGGCCGGATCGCAGCACTCGGAGCGATCGTGTGGATCGTGGTCGGATCGGCTGTCGCCCATGCACAGGATGCAGGTGCGCCGCGCGCGTCCGACGTCGAGCGCTCCGCGAAGGAATGGCTCGCCATGCAGCGCGACAATCGCGCTGCGGCGCCGGCGCAACCGGTGCTCGGCGACGTTGCGTCGCTTGTCTATCAACGCTATCTCGACTCGTTCAAGAACAAGATTCCCGACACGATGAATTCGCAGCTCGGCTCTGCCAGCGGCATGTCGGGTGGCGGTCAAAGCGCGCAGTAAGCGAGACGTTGATGCGCACAGATCAATCACACGTGGCTCGGCGGCGTCGCGTCGGCTGCCCGGGGGGGCGTCGCCAGCGTGGTGGTGCGGCGATCATGGCGACGATATTCCTGGCGATCGCGGTCATCGTGTTGGGCGCGACCGATATAGGCCGCTTCTATGCCGAACGACGCCATATGCAGGCGGCCGCCGATACGGCCGCGCTGTCTGCCGTGACGCAGGTCGCCAGCGATGCCACTTGTGCGGCCGCAACGACTGCGGTCAATCAAGTCACGAACGTGCCGGCAAGCCTGCTGTCGGGAAAGGCCACGGCAGTCGTGACGTGCGGGATCTGGAGCCCGCCGGCAACCAGCGGCGCGAGCGCCCAGTTCACACGCACCTCGGGAGCAGCGCTGCCGGCCAATAACCAGTGCGCCGGCTTGTCAGGCGGCGCGGTCGGTGCCGGGCAATCGGTCAACGCCGTGTGCGTGACCGTTTCGGAGCCGGTGAGCGGGATCTTTATCAACGGCGTAACGATCAGTGCGTCGGCTATCGCCAAGAGCGTGCCGACCGACAGCTTTACGCTGACCACGTCGCTGGCAGCGTTGAACGGCGGGTTGGCCAACAAGTTGCTGCAAGTGCTGACGGGGTCGCCGAATGCGCTGAGTCTGAAGGTCCTTGACTACCAGGGTCTGGCGCAAGTCAACCTGAAACTGGCCGGTATTCTCGCCAATCTGCCGGTCGGCACGACCACGGGCGTATTGAACGGTACCGTGACGCTTGGCCAATTGGCGAACGCGACAGTACAAGCGGCGACGCAGCAGAATCTGGTCGGGGCGAACCTGAACGTCCTGAACGCGATTGTCGCCGCGCTTTGTTCCGGCAGCGTCTGCGGCGGTCCGCAGATCGCGCTCGGCCAACTGGTTGCTGTCGCAACCGCTACCGGAACCTCTGCCGCCAATGCCAGCGTCAATGCACTTGGATTGCTGTCGACAGCTTTGCAGATCGCGAACGGCACGAGTTCGGTCAATATTCCCAGCGTCACAGTTCAGACGCCTACCTTGCTCTCGCCGCTACTGAACGTAACCGTGTCGGGTTCGGTCAAGCTCGGGGCGAATCCGCCGGCCACCGCGAGCGGTCCGCCCGGGCCATCGACCTGCGGGACATCCAATTGCACGACCAATACGTCGACTGCGCAGGGGAACGTATTCCTCAACACGTCGATATCGCTGCTGTCGACTTGTCCTACAGGCGGGCTGGTGTATCCGGGAGGCACTTGTCCGTCCGGCAGTCCCACGCCGCTTGCCGCGGTGCAACTGCCGATCACCGCCTACGTGGCGCCGGCGACAGCCGGCCTGGCGTCGGTCACCTGCTCCGCGAACGGCACGAAAAGCGCGACCGTGAATGTTCAGACCGGATTGCTCGCCGTTTATATCGGCGGCGCGGCGAATACGCCGATCAACCTCAACGCATCGTCCGGGTATTCGCCGGACGGCAGTGCGGCCCCGATTCAGCTGGTGTCCGTCAACCTGTCGAGCCTGCTTGGCCTGTTGAACCTGGGTGGCTTGACGTCCACGCTGGCTTCGTTGATCAATGTCCTGACGTTGGGTATCGTCAATTTGAATGCCATTACGGTCAACATCAGCCTGTTGCCCGGGCAGATGACGGTTGTTCCTGATGCCAATCAAAGTCCGACGCCGCTGGTATTCACGTATCCCGGACCCGGATCGTCCGCTTCGCCATCCCCGGCATCGCCGTACACGCTGGGAACGGGCACGGATCAGTTTCTGTCACCTGCGGTCACGGGAGTCGCGAATAACGGCCTGAAGGTGTCGTTGTCGCTGGGGAACAGCGGCCTGCTCGGAGCGCTGGCGGCTGTGGGGGTCGATCTGAGCGGGGTACTGAGTCAGTTGTTGAACACCTTGCTCGGACCGCTGCTGAACGCACTGGCCAATACGCTCGTTCCGCTGCTCCTGCAACCGGTCGATTCTCTCCTGACCTCCGTCACGGGCCTGCTCGGTCTGAGCTTGGGGAACGCCTATGTCACGAACACACCGGACTCGATCAAATGCGGCAACCCCATGCTGGTTCAATAAATGCCTGAACGTTCGGGCATCAACGCGGGCAGCGTCGCTGTTGCCTGCAACAGTTCACTGATCTGCAATGCAAAGCAACTCGTCAATCACTGAAGCCGCACCCGAATCATGAGAACCACGCCCGCAATCGAAGAGCTCGACCTGTACGTCTGGGAAGGCAAGGCGGACATCGTCGACCGCGTCGCCCGGTGCATGGCGAGCTTCGACGTCGAAGTGATCCGCGCCGACAACGCGGAGATCTCGCCCGAGCGCGCCGCCTTGCGGCCGTCGCTGGCGATCATCAGCGTGACGATGATCGAAATCGGCGCCGCGTTCCTGCGCGACTGGCAGGCCAACATCGGCATGCCGGTCGTCTGGGTCGGCGCGGCGCGCGATCACGACGCGTCGCAGTATCCGCCCGAGTATTCGCACATCCTGCCGCTCGACTTCACGTGTGCCGAACTGCGCGGCATGATCGGCAAGCTCGTCACGCAGCTACGGGCCCATACGGCCGAAACGTCGCATCCGACCGAACTCGTCGCGCACTCGGAATCGATGCAGGCCCTGCTGCACGAAGTCGATACGTTCGCCGATTGCGACACCAACGTGTTGCTGCACGGCGAAACCGGCGTCGGCAAGGAGCGCATCGCGCAACTGCTGCACGAAAAACATTCGCGCTACCGGCATGGCGAATTCGTGCCCGTGAACTGCGGCGCGATTCCCGACGGCCTGTTCGAATCGCTGTTCTTCGGTCATGCGAAGGGATCGTTCACGGGCGCGGTTGTTGCGCATAAAGGCTATTTCGAGCAGGCGGGCGGCGGCACGCTGTTCCTCGACGAAGTCGGCGATCTGCCGCTGTACCAGCAGGTCAAGCTGCTGCGCGTGCTCGAGGATGGCGCGGTGCTGCGCGTCGGCGCGACGTCGCCGGTCAAGGTCGATTTCCGCCTGGTCGCGGCGAGCAACAAGAAGCTGCCGCAGCTCGTGAAGGATGGCCTGTTCCGTGCCGATCTCTACTACCGGCTCGCGGTGATCGAGCTGAGCATTCCGTCGCTGGAGGAGCGCGGCGCCGTCGACAAGATCGCGCTGTTCAAGTCGTTCGTCGCGCAGGTCGTCGGCGAGGAGCGGCTCGCTCAGTTGTCCGATCTGCCGTACTGGCTGACGGATTCCGTCGCGGACAGCTATTTCCCCGGCAACGTGCGTGAACTGCGCAACCTCGCCGAGCGTGTCGGCGTGACGGTGCGGCAGACGGGCGGGTGGGATGCCGCGCGGCTGCAGCGGCTGATCGCGCACGCGCGCAGTTCGGCCCAGCCGGTCCCGGCGGAGAGTGCGGCCGAGGTGTTCGTCGATCGCAGTAAGTGGGACATGAACGAGCGCAACCGCGTCATTGCGGCGCTCGACGCAAACGGCTGGCGGCGTCAGGATACGGCGCAGCAACTCGGCATCAGCCGCAAGGTCCTGTGGGAAAAAATGCGCAAATACCAGATCTTCGACGAGGAGCCCGAGACCCGCGAAAGTGAGTAATTAATGAGATAAAATCGCGCTGAATTACAACGACTCGGGCGGGAATAGAACTTCATGAGCCATATGACGGGGTTGGGAAGGGCGTGCGTATTGTTCGCCCTGGCGGGAGGCATGCAGGGCGCATACGCGCAAAGTCTGGCGGACAGCGGTTCGCCCGTCGTACAGCAGGCATCGGCGCCGGTGGCGGCGATTCCGGTGATCGATTCGCAGACGTCGCTGCAGCCGCAGGCTGGCGAGTCGACGGGGCCGAGCACGGTCGACGACTTGCAGCGCCAGATTCAGGGGCACTCGCTGACGGAAATGCGCACGAGCTACAACGGCAGCTACGGCGCGAGCCTGCTGTTCAACGTGAAGGACGGTGCGTACTTCGTCGCGCTGTTCCAGCAGAAGGCGTTCTGGCGCGTCATCAAGACTTACGACGAAACGCGTGCGGAAGCGATCTATCGCGATTTCTCGCGCCAGGCGGAGCGGCTGGCCGTGAACGAACTGCGGGCGGCGAAGCTGGAATCGCAGAAGGCGCAAATGGACAAGCAGATCGAGGTCACGCAGGATCGCGCGCGGCGTCTGCAGGCGGATATTTCGATCGCCCGCCAGCAGCAGGCGGCGGTCGCGGATCGCCAGAAGAGCGTACGCAACGAGACGGCCGCCTTGCAGGCGCAGCAGGCCGAGCTTCAGTCGCAACTGCGTGCGTTGCAGCAGCAGGTGCGTTCGTTGCAGCGTGAGGCCGATGCAGGCCTGCCGACGACGGCACGCTGAACCCGGCGGCGGTGCGGCGACATGCCGCGCCGGCCGCACCAGTAAAAAGGGCAAGCCGGTTGGCTTGCCCTTTTGCTTTACTGGCCGTCCGGCACGATTCGCCGGCGGCGCGTCACGATGACCGGCCCGCTGCCGCCGCGGGAATCCGACGACGAGGCGTTGCCGGATGCGTCGCCGGTGTCGCGCGGTGAGCCGTAGCTTTCGCGCGGTTCACGGGGTTCGCGCGGCGCACCGTAGCCTTCGCGCGGCTCACGCGAGCCGTAACCCTCGCGCGGTTCGCGCGAGCCATAGCCTTCACGGGGTTCGCGGGAGCCGTAGCCGCCGTCGCCGCGCGATTCACGCGGGCCGCCGTGCGAGCCGTACGGGCTGTGACCGCCGCCTTCACGGCCGCCGGGGCGACCGCCGGTGCGCGGCCCGCGGGGGCCGCTGCCGCCCGGGCGCGAGCCGCCCGTGTCGAGCTGGATCGTGGAAATCGCGCGCTTGTAGATGCCTTGCAGACCCACGGGGGTGCGCAGCATCACCAGGTACTGGTCGAACGACTCGATACACCCCGTCAGACGAATGCCGTTGACGAGATAGATTTCAACGCGCTTACGTTCCTTGCGCGCCGAATTGATGAAGTCGTTTTGCGGATGGGATTCTGCGGGATTGGCCATTGAGGTGCGGCAGGAGCCTGCGTCAGAGAATATGTTGTGCGTGTGTGTGGCGTGTTCGTCCACAAGGTGTTTGGCGGGATTCTACCCTGTTCAATCGGGGAGCGCGAAGTCGTGATTGTGTCGAACCGTAACCCACTATAGACGTTCCAGCGCATTTTCGCGATTCGGCCAAACGGCTAATGCCATTTCGTTACGTTGCGTTACGACTCTCGCAAGGCCGTATCACCTGGGTTCGCGCGCGACGTTTACTTTAGTCGCGCGAGCCGGGCGGGCCGGCATATCAGGGATTCAGAACATGAACAAGAGACGATGGGCAGGGTGGGTCGGGAGCGTGGCGTTGCTGGCTTCGGGCAGTGCGATGGCGGGGCATGTCGACCTGTCCGTCGGCATCGGCGTACCGGTCGCACCGGTCTATGTCGAGCCGGCCCCGGTCTATGTGGCGCCGCAACCTGCCGTGGTCGCCTATCCAGGCTACGGATACGGCTACTACGGCGATGACGACGACGACCGCTATCGCAAGTGGCGCAAGCACTATTACAAGCATTGGCGCCGGCACCACGGCGACGACGATGACGATTGAGCCCGAGGCCAGCCCCGCCGGCGCGCATCAGAACGCGTAGTCGGGGTTTTTCGGGTCGAATGCGGTGTCGTCGAGCGTCGCCGGGGCAATTTTCTCGATGACGATCCGCTCGAAGATCTTGCCGTCGTTGTCATACGACTCGACGGTCCGGAAATAGGGCGCGTGCAGGTCGAGCCCCAAAACTTCCTTCTTCGCATAGAACTGCGGCCGGCCGGTCGGTGTTTCGTAGGTGAGCGTAACGACGCGCACGCCGTTGATCGTTCTGGCTTCCACATTGGTCGGCCGCTGCACGCCGGCTTCCAGATATTTCTTCCCTTCGGTCAGGTACAGGTTCGTGATGAATTCGGTGCCGAGATCCTTCACCTGGTGATTCGACTGGGCGCGCGCGAGTGCGCCGTCGATGGCCGTCCACAGCGGAATCTTGCCGAGCAGGCCGCCGAGGTGGCCGTACATCTCGTCCTTGCGCTGCGTCGTGTCGTAGATGGTCTCCTGTCCGGCGTGCGCGCCGCCCGGCAGCCATTTCGCATAGACGCGCAGCGGCTCGCGGGTGGTCTTCACGAGCATGCGGTCGGGCGTATCGGACCATTTTCCGCTGATGCGTTCCTGGCGCACCATCGTGAACTGGTAGGACGGATAGCCGTTGGGACCGTTACGGATATAGAGCGGCACGGCGAGCGGATCGAGCGCCTTGAAGAGCGTGGTGAGCGTCGCGTCATCGAGTTGCGCGAGCGTGCCGCGCTGCGCGGCCGTGCGCAGCCAGCGTGCCTGCTGCGCGACCGGCTCGCGGGTGATTTTCGCGAGATCGGCCGGCAGGGCGACCTCCTGCGTCGCGCCCGCGGCGCTGGCCGCTTCCTGCGCATGCAGGCCAGTCTGGGCGAGCGACAGCATGCACGCGACGGCCACGGCGGCGGCATGCCGCGCGTGGCGCTTCTTTCCTTCGTTCATCGGCGGCGTCTCCCGGGGCGATGGATCGTTCAGCCTTGCTTCGTGGCCTTGATTTTGGCGAGTTCCTCGTCGCGCAATGCACGGCGCAGGATCTTGCCGACGTTCGTCTGCGGCAGCGCGTCGCGGAACTCGACGAATTTCGGCATCTTGTAGCCGGTCAGGTTCTTGCGGCAGTGTGCGAGCACGTCGTCGACCGTCAGCGACGGGTCGCGGCGCACGACGAACACCTTGATCCGTTCACCCTGCACCTCGTCGGGAATGCCGATCGCCGCGGCTTCGCTGATGCCTGGATGCATCACCAGCACTTCCTCGATTTCGTTCGGGTACACGTTGAAGCCCGACACGAGGATCATGTCCTTCTTGCGGTCGATCAGGCGGATGAAGCCGCGTTCGTCCATCACGCCGATGTCGCCGGTGCCGAGCCAGCCGTCGGCGTCGATTACCTTGGCCGTCTCGTCGGGGCGCTGCCAGTAGCCGCGCATCACCTGCGGACCATGCACGCACAGCTCGCCGGGTTCGCCGACGGGCGCCCAGGTGCCGTCCTCGCGACGAAAGCGCACGACGGTGGACGGCGCGGGCAGGCCGATCGAACCGCTGAACGCGGCCATGTCGTTCAGGTCGACGGGGTTCATCGTGACGATCGGCGAGCACTCGGTCAGGCCGTAGCCCTCGACGACGGGCCGGCCCGTCACCTGCTGGAAGCGCTCCGCGACCGCGCGCTGCATCGCCATCCCGCCGGCCATCGCAAGCTTCAGCTTCGAGAAGTCGCGCTTGCGGAATTCCTCGTTGTCGAGGAACGCGTTGTACAGCGTGTTGATGCCGGTGATCCCGGTGAACGTCTCGTTGCGGATGATCTTCATCACCATCGTCATGTCGCGCGGGTTCGCGATCAGGATGTTGCGCCCGCCGAGCCCCATGAAGATGAAGGCGTTCACCGTCAACGAATAGATGTGATACAGCGGCAGCGGCGTGAGCACGGTTTCGACGTCGCCCGAGACCTGGTCGGCGATCCAGGCCTTCGCCTGCAGCAGGTTCGCGATCAGGTTGCCGTGCGTGAGCATCGCGCCTTTCGCGACGCCGGTCGTGCCGCCCGTGTACTGCAGGAACGCGAGGTCGTCGCGCGTGATCGGCACCGGCTGCGGCTTGCCGCGCGCGCCGAGCGCGAGCGCCGAGCGCAACCGGATGGCCTGCGGCAGGTGGTAGGCCGGCACGAGCTTCTTCACGTGCTTCAGCACGAAATTGATCAGGCGTCCTTTCGCGTTCAAGCCGTCGGCGAGCAGGTCGCCGAGCGCGGTGACGACGATGTTCTTCACCTGCGTTTCCGGCAGCGCGTCCTGCAGCGTGCGCGCGAAGTTCTCGAATACGACGATCGTCTGCGCGCCGCTGTCCTTCAGCTGGTGCGCGAGTTCGCGCACGGTATAGAGCGGATTGACGTTGACGACGATCGCGCCGGCCTTCAGCGTGCCGAACAGTGCGACCGGGTACTGGAACGTGTTCGGCAGCATGATCGCGACGCGGTCGCCGGGCTTGATGCCGATGCCTTGCAGGTAAGACGCGAACGCGTCGACCTTCTGCGCGAGCGTGCGATAGGTCATCGATGCGCCTGCGCTCACGTAGGCGACGCGCTCGGCGAAGCGGCTCGTGCATTCGTCGAAGAACTGCACGAGCGATGCGTACTGCGTGACGTCGATCTCGTGCGGGACGCCGGGCGGGTATGACGCGTACCAGATGCCGTCGGTGTTCGGCGGAACCTGGGCCGCTGCGGTTGCTGCGGAAGATGACATGACGAGTCTCCGGTCTTTGCTCTCGGCGAAGGCGGGCGCTTCGGCGCCGGCCCGTGCCCCGTGCCGCACGGTCGATCGACGGGGCGCCTCGACGCCCCGCGCGACCGCGCGTTTCAATCAAATCGTGAACAGGAAGCGGCGCGTGGCCTCGCGCGCTCAGTTCGTGGAATGCAGCGTCGCCGTATCGACGGCGGGCGCAGCCGACTGCGGCAGCCCGAACGCTTCGCTGGCCCCCGCATCGTCGAGCACGGCCGCGAAGATCGACAGTTGCGCGCTGTCGGGCATCGGCGCTTTCAGCGCGGCGACGATCAGCGACGACAGTCGCGCGATCATCTGCACGTCGTTCATCGTGCGGCCTTGCGAGAACTCGTCGATCAGGCTTTCCGTTTCGGCGCCCGCGAGCGCGCCGGACAGCGCGCCGATCGCGAAGTGCAGCCGCCAGCCGAGCTCCGTGCGCGGCAGGTGCGGCAACGCGCGCTGGAACGCGTCGAAGAAGCGGCCCGCGACGCTCGCGTAGTGCGCGGTCAGGAAGTTGCGCACGAACGGCGACGGATCGGTGTACGCACGGCCGATCAGGCGCAGGAAGCCGGGCCCGCCGCGTTCGGGATTGCGCGAGGCCTTCAGCGCGGGAATGAACATCGCGCCGAGCACGTGCTCGCAGGTGATGTGCGTGCCGAGTTGCGCATCGAAGCGGTCGAGGATGCCCAGGCGCTCCTGGTTGAGCTGGTCGAGCCGACGCGACAGCATCGCGTGGATCAGCGCTTCCTTGCTGCCGAAGTGGTAGTTGACCGCGGCGAGGTTGACCGCCGCGCGCGAGGTGATCTGGCGCATCGACATCGCCTCGAAGCCATGCTCGATGAACAGGTCCTCGGCCGCATCGAGGATGCGCGCCTTCGTCCCGCCGGTCTGCCGCGTGCCGGATGACCGTGCCCCGGACGGCCGTCCCGCGGATGGCCGCCCCTCCTGACTTACTGCCATGTCCCGCCTCCCATGCCGGTCGCCCGGCCGCGAACTGGTGATTTGTTTGTCTGATTCAAACAGTCGTTTTTATTAAGATAAAAAATCGCGCACCGAGCGGGCAAGCGGGGAATCTGGACCAATTCCTCTAGTTCGATGTGCGAATGCGGAAAGTATTGCGCGTGCCCTCGGCGGGACGGGGCACGCGCGATGATGCGATGCGGCAATGTGCGGGTTCAGCCGACCGTGCTACGCGTATTGACCGATTGCGTCATGTCGATGCCGCGCCGCTCGCGGCTGAACAGGATCAGCACGGCGATCACGACGGCGACGATGCCGGCCACGAGCGCGAGCGCGAAGCTGTAATTGTTGTTGTGCGAAACGGCGAGCGACGCCTGCATCGTCGCGTTGCCCGACGCGAGCAGGTTGCCGAGCTGGTAGACGACGCCGGGGAAGGTCGCGCGGATCTCGTCGGGCGAGATCTCGTTCAGGTGAACCGGGATCACGCCCCACGCACCCTGCACCGAGATCTGCATCAGGAACGCCCCCGCGGCGAGGGCAACCGGGCCGCTCGAGAACGCCCACAGCGGCAGCACGGGCAGGGCGATCAACGCGGCGATGAAGATGGCGCGACGCCGCCCGATCCGCTCCGAGATCGCGCCGAACGACAGGCCGCCGACGATGGCGCCGATGTTCAGCACGATCGTGATCCACGACACGGTATGCGGATCGAAGTGATGCTGTTCGCGCAGGAACGTCGGATAGAGATCCTGCGTGCCGTGCGAGAAGAAATTGAACGCGGTCATCAGCACGATTGCGTAGATCGTGAGCTTCCAGTTCTGCTTCAGTGTGGAGCCCAGGCTTGGGCGCGGGCGCTTTTCCATCTGCTTCCATGCCGGCGATTCGGGTACGTGTGCACGCACGTACAGCACGAGCAGCGCGGGCAGCACGCCGACCATGAACATGCCGCGCCAGCCGATGTACTGGTAGAACAGGCCGAACACGACGGACGCGAGCAGGTAGCCGCTCGGATAGCCGGCCTGCAGCAGCCCCGACACGAAGCCTCGCGCATGGGTCGGCACGGTTTCCATCGTCAGTGCCGAGCCGACCCCCCATTCGCCGCCCATCGCGACGCCGAACAACGCGCGCAGCACGAGCAGCGCGGTCAGGCTCGGCGCGAAACCCGATGCGAGCTCGAGCAGCGAGTAGCACGCGATGTTGACCATCAGCGTCGGGCGGCGGCCGAAGCGATCGGCGAGCCGGCCGAAGATCAGTGCGCCGAGCGGGCGCATCGCGAGCGTCAGGGTGAGCGCGAACGCGACGGCGGGAATCGTCGACCCGAATTCGGCGGCGATGTCCTTCAGCACGAACACCATCAGGAAGAAATCGAACGCATCGAGTGTCCAGCCGAGGTAGGCGGCGATCGTGACGTTGCGTTGTTCGCGGGTCCAGCTCATGTCCGAGGTCTCCTCGTTGGCTTGCGCGCTCACGTTGTGGATGCGGATGCCGGCCCGGCCTGCGCGCGGTGCGGGGGCATGGATCGAGTGTAGGCGGCGGCGCCGGACGATGTGGGGCGCGATAACGTCGAATCGGGAATAATCCCTAGGAAATGAACTGTTTCGGAAATGGCAATGCCGTCGCACCAGACCGGCGACAGGCCTCTGTATCATTCCGGAAGGCTGTTTGTAGCTGTTTTGTAATGCGCCCGGTGCGCATCGTCACCGAATCAGGAGTCCAGATGACCGAACGTTCCGCCGCCACGCTGCCCGTGCTCGAGACTGCGCGGCTGTGGCTGCGTCCGCGTGTGCTGGCCGATCTCGACGCATGCCTCGCGATGGATCGCGATCCCGAGGTCACGCGGCACATCGCGGGCCCGTGGCACGATCCCGTCGAGCATCGGCGCTTCGTCACGCACCGGATCACGTGCGACTATCCGCCGGGCCTCGGCTACTGGTCGATCTTCGAGAAGGCCGCCCCCGATGCGTTCGTCGGCTGGATCCTGCTGATTCCCGACTATGCGGACGGCGCGCGCGACGTCGAGATCGGCTGGCGGCTGGTGCGTGCGACATGGGGGCGCGGCATCGCGAGCGAAGCCGCGGCAGCCGTCGTGCGTCACGCGTTCGACACCGTGCGGCTGCCGCGCGTGATCGCCGATATCGCCGAGGCGAACAGCGGTTCGCTGAATGTCGCGCGCAAGCTCGGGATGCGCCGCGTGAGCGTCGTGCACGATGGCATTCCTTACATTCGGCATCGTCTCGAACGCAACGATCTGCGCGCGTAGCGCGGCGTCGTGCGGGGGCGGGGGCGTCGGGCGGTTGTCAGAGATCGTCAACCGCAGGCGTATCGAGGTCATGACGTATTAACGGCTCGCGTGTTCAGGAGTATCGTTGCCGGAATTTCGCAACATGGGGTACGACCATGGCTCTCGGCAACGATGTTCACCTGATTCCCGTCAAGCTTGAAGAACTGCGTCCCACGCAGATGACGGTCGGCTATCGCGAAGTCAAGGCGAAGCGCAAGCACTGGAAGGCGCTCAACAAGCGGGCACGCAAGGCCGCGATCGAATCGCACTGGTTTCCGGCCGTGCTCGGCCCGGGCGGGCTGCACTACATCACCGATCACCACCACCTCGGCCTCGCGCTGATCGAGGAAGGCGAGGCTCGCGTGAACGCGATGCTGCTGAAGGACCTGTCGTGGCTCGACGACACGATCTTCTGGCGGATGATGGAACACAACCAGTGGGTGCATCCGTTCGGCGCGGACGGCACGCGTCGCGACTACGCGAATCTGCCGAAGGCGCTGACCGGGCTCGTGGACGATCCATACCGCAGCCTTGCCGGCGAGCTGCGCACGGCAGGCGGCTATGCGAAGGATGCGACGCCATTCAGCGAATTCCTGTGGGCCGACTACCTGCGCCAGCACGTGTCGCTCGACCAGATCCGCAAGAATTTCGCGAAGGCGCTCGACATCGCACTGCATCGCGCGCACGACCAGGATGCACGCTATCTGCCCGGCTGGTCGGGCGTCATCGCCGTCAAGCCCTGATCGCCTCATGACGACCGCCCCGATCCGCCCCGATGCCGGCCCGCAGCATGCCGACCATTTCGCCGCGCTCGACACGGCTTCGCCGCCGCCCACGCGACGCATCGGCCTCGATGCGCTGGCCGGCCTGTCGATCGCGGGCCTGCTGATCCCCGAGGCGGTCGCGTACGCGGGGCTGGCGAACCTGCCGCCGCAGGCCGGTCTCATCGCGTTGCTGTCGGGGCTCGTCGTCTATGCGCTCACCGGCAGCAGCCGCTTCGCGATCGTGTCGTCGACGTCGTCGTCGGCCGCCGTGCTTGCGGCGACCGTGCTCGCGGAGTCGGGGATGGCGCTCGCCGCGCAGCTCGCGCTCGCGGCGGCGCTCGTCGCGATGACGGGCGTGCTGTTCATCCTGGCCGGTGCCGCGCGGCTCGGCGGCATGTCGGACTTCGTCGCACGGCCGGTGCTGCGCGGCTTCACGTTCGGCCTCGCACTGACGATCGTCATCAAGCAGTTGCCGAAGATCCTCGCGATTTCGGTGCAGCACAGCGATGCGCCGCGTGTCGCGCTCGACCTGATCACCGGCGCGCCGCACGCGAATCTCGCGAGCGTCGTGCTCGGCGCCATTGCCCTGGCGTTGCTGTTCACGCTTGGGCGCAGCTCGCGCGTGCCCGCGACGCTCGTCGTGATCGTGCTGTCGATCGCGGCCGGCTACGCGATCGACTGGCAGCGATACGGGATCGCGATCGTCGGCCATATCGATTTCAAGCATATCGAGTTCGGCCTGCCGACCCTCGACCGCAACGCGTGGATGCAGACCGTCGAACTTGCGTTCGCGCTGATGCTGATCCTGTATGCGGAATCGTACGGATCGATTCGCAACTTCGCGTTGAAGCATGGCGACAGCGTGTCGCCGAACCGCGACCTCGTCGCGCTCGGCTGCGCGAACCTCTTGTCGGGCCTGCTGCACGGGATGCCGGTCGGCGCCGGCTATTCGGCGACCTCGGCGAACGAAGCGGCCGGCGCGCAGTCGCGCTTTGCCGGCCTGTGGGCGGCGGGCGTGGTCGCGCTGATCGTCTGGCTGCTGCTGCCGCAGCTCGCGCGCACGCCGGAGCCCGTGCTCGCGGCGATCGTGATCTTCGCGGTCAGCCACTCGCTGCATCCGTCGGTATTCCGGCCTTACTGGGCCTGGCATCGCGACCGCCTCGTGGTGATCGCCGCGCTGCTCGCAGTGCTCGTGCTCGGCGTGCTGCACGGGTTGCTCGCGGCCATCGGCGTGAGCCTGCTGCTGACGCTGCGCAAGCTGTCCGAGCCGAACGTCAGCGTGCTCGGCAGGCTGCGCGACAGTCACGATTTCGTCGACGTGGCGAGCCATGCCGACGCGAAGCCGGTGCCGGGTGTGCTGATCGTGCGGCCCGAGGCGCAACTGTTCTTCGCGAATGCGGACCGGATGCTGAACCGCGTGCGTGCGCTGATGAAGGCCGCGCCGGACGCGCATACCGTGATGCTGAGCCTCGAGGAAACGCCGGATGTCGACAGCACGACGATCGAATCGTTGCGCACGTTCGCGGCCGAATGCACGGCGCGCGGGTTGCGGCTCGCGATCGTGCGGCTCAAGGTGCACGCGCTGCATGCGTTGCGCCGCGCGGCCGACGATACGCTGCACGACGACGAAATGTCCGAACTGAGCGTCGACGAGAGCCTGCAACTGCTGCAGGCCCGGATGCCGCCGGACGGCAGCGACGGCACGACCGCCGCGTGACGAGGCGGCGCGCCGGCGCGCGCTATGGCGAAATCACGGCGTCGGCGGAGCGATCGATCATGGCGGTCACTTCGGCCGCCGTCGGCGCATAGGCGCCTGCATGCGCACAGGCGACCGCCGCGCATGCGGCTGCGTAGCGCAGGTGTTCGGCGGCTGATGCATCGGGACGCGCGAGCTGGCTCGCGAGCCAGCCGCCGATGCTCGCATCGCCGCAGCCGACGGTGTCGGCCACGTCGGTCGGGAACGCGGGCTGGAACAGCACGATGTCGCGATGCAGGAGCTGCATGCCGGATGCGCCGCGCGTGACGAGCATCGCGGCGTCCGGCGCCCACGTGCGCAGTTGTGCGAGCGCGGCGGCTTCATCGAGTTCGGGAAACAGCCCGCGCAGATCCTCGTCGGATACCTTGATCCAGTCGGCGAGCCCGGCCAGCCGGCGCAACGTGTCGCGATACGATGGCGCGGCCATCGGTGCGCGAAAGTTCGGGTCGAACGAGATCCGCTTGCCGGCCGCCCGCGCAGCCTGCGCCACGTCGATCAGGCGCGACGCGAGCGGCTCGCGCACGACACCGAGCGAACCGACGTGCACGATCTCGGCCGCGTCGAGTGCGCCGGCGGGCAGGTCCGCCGGATCGAATGCGAGATCGGCGCTGTTCTCGCCGATGAAGAAGTAGTGGGGCGGCTGCTTCGACACGACCATCGCGAGCAGCGGCGCGCGATCGACCTGCCGGATGAAGCGCAGGTCGAGCCCCGCGTCGGCGCTCTTGCGCATCAGCTCGTCACCGAAGGTGTCGCGGCTGACCGTGCCGGCGAAGGCCGTCGGCACGCCGAGTCGCGCACCGACGCGCGCGACGTTCCAGCATGAGCCGCCGGCGATGCTGTGCCAGTGCTGTGCGTCGTCGCGGATGAAATCGGTCAATGCTTCGCCGAATACGATCAGGCGGGGAAACGTCGTCGTCATGTCGAAACCTTGTGCCGCGCCGCTGTGCGCGGCGATGCAGCGATTGATCTGAAAAGGCGGGCAGCGCGGGCCGTCGCATGCAGCGACGCGGCCCTGCACCGCCCGGTTGCTCGGGCGGACGGGGGCGCGATCAGCGCGGGGTGCTCCAGCCCTTGTAGCTCTTCACGTTGTCGCGCGTGATGAGCGTCGGCTCGATCAGGATCATCGGGTTGGCCGGCTTCTGGCCGTTCATGATCCCGTAGCCGACGTTGACGGCCTGCTGCGCCATCGCCCAAGGGTCCTGGCTCGACGACGCCTGCACGAGCGTATTCGACTTGAGCGCGACCTCGATATCGGGCG
Source organism: Burkholderia sp. AU31652 (assembly GCF_002223155.1). Lineage (NCBI taxonomy): Bacteria > Pseudomonadati > Pseudomonadota > Betaproteobacteria > Burkholderiales > Burkholderiaceae > Burkholderia > Burkholderia sp. AU31652. The sequence goes on from NZ_NKFG01000003.1 coordinate 1,201,133, forward strand.
CGCCGTCGACCGACGTGATCACGATGTTCGGGCGGTTCAGCTGCTTCGCGGCGAGATCGCTGCCGATTGCCTGCGGGTCGTTGATCGTGAACACCGCGTCGAGCTTCGGAAAGCGCGTCAGGTAGCCCTGCATCGCATTCATCCCGCCTTCACGCGAGCCCTTGCCGTCCTGGTCGCTCGACAGCACCTTGATGCCGGCGCTTTTCGCGAGCACGGTCTTGCAGCCGTTGACGCGATCGATCACGGCCGACACCTGCGGGCCGTTCTCGATGATCACGTTGCCCTTACCGTTGAGTTTCTTCGCGATGTAGTCGCAGGCCAGCTCGCCGGCCTTCACGTTGTTGGTCTGCACGGTCGCGTTCGCGCCGGCTGCCGCGACGTCGACCGCGACGACGGTGATGCCGGCCGCCTGCGCCTTCTTCACCGCCGGCTCGATCGCCTTCGGATCGGTTGCGTTGAGCAGGATCATGTCGACGTGCGCGGAGATGAAGTTGTCGATCTGCGTGAACTGCTTGTTCAGGTCGTAGTCGGCCGATACGGCCGTGACCTTCGCATTCGGGTTGATCTGCCTGGCGCGCGCCTCGGCGCCCTTGACGATCGTGACGAAGTACGGGTTGCCGAGCGACCCGACCGTGACGCCGATCGATTTGAGCGGCTTGTCGGCCGCGTGCGCGGCGGAAGCGCCGAAGGCGAGTGCGCAGGCGACGGCGGTCAGGGCGGCTTTGTGCTTGAACATGTCGTGGTGTCTCCGTGAAGTGGCTTGGCGGGTGGGCGCAGGGATCGGCCTGCGCCGCCAGGTTGAATGGACGGGCAGGGGCTCAGGTACGCGCCGAATCGCGCTGGCGGTAGCGGTCGAGCGCGACGGCGCCGATGATCACGAGCCCCTTGATGATGTACTGCCAGATGTCGGACACGCCGAGCAGCACGAGCCCGTTGGTCAGCACCGCGATGATCAGCGCGCCGATTAGCGTGCCGACGATCGAGCCGACGCCGCCGACGAAGCTCGTGCCGCCGAGGATCACCGCGGCGATCGCGTCGAGTTCGTACGACTGGCCGAGCTGCAGGCCGTTGGCCGCATAGAGCCGTGCGGCCGACATCACCGCGCCGAGGCCGGCGAGCAGCCCCGACGCCGCGTACACGAACAGCTGGATCGCCCGCACGTTGATGCCCGACAGGCGCGCGGCTTCCGGATTGCCGCCGACCGAATAGATGCGCATCCCGAGCACCGTGCGGCGCAGGATGAACCACGAGATCGCGATCACCGCGCACGCGATCACGACGAGCCACGGTACGCCGAGGATCGTGCCGTTGCCGATGAACGCGAACGGCAACTGCGGATTGAACACGGTCGTGTCGTTGCCGATCAGGCGCGCGACGCCGCGCACGGCCGTCATCGCGCCGAGCGTGACGATGAACGGCGGCAGGCGCAGGAACGAGATCAGGCCGCCATTGATCGCGCCGAACACGAGGCCGACGAGGAGCGCGAACGGCACGCCGAGCCAGCCCCAGCCCGGGATGGTCGACGCGAGTAGCGCCGCGACGGCCGCGGCGGCGAGCACCGAGCCGACCGACAGGTCGATGCCGCCCGTCAGGATCACGAAGGTCATGCCGGCGGCCAGCACGATGTTGATCGACGCCTGCTGCGTGACGATCGACAGGTTCTGCAGCGTGAAGAAACCGTCGGTCAGGAAGCCGAAGCCGATGCACAGGACCAGCAGCACCGGCAGCATGCCGGCGGTGCGGATCAGCGACTGCATGCGGGCGCGTTGATCGGCGCCGCGCAACAGCGGCGTGCGGGTGGCCACCGGCTGGGCCGTCGCGGAAGCGAGGTTCCGCTGCTTGGTCGGGTTGATCATTTCGGTAACCTGGATGTAAGAAGGAAATGAAAAGGGCGAGGCTCAGTGCGCGTCGGCGAGTTCGGCCTGCGAGCCGGTGGCGAGCGCGATGATGGCTTCCTGCGTGATGGGCGTCTGCGTGTAGCCGCCGAGTTCGCCGGCGATCTCGCCTTCGCGCATCACGAGCACGCGGTCGGCGACACCGATGATCTCCGGCAGTTCGCTCGAGATCACGATCACGCCCACGCCGGCCCGGGCCAGTTCGTTGATGATCCGGTAGATCTCGGATTTCGCGCCGATGTCGACGCCGCGTGTCGGTTCGTCGAGGATCAGCACGCGCGGCTTCGTTTCGAGCAGGCGCGACAGCAACACTTTCTGCTGGTTGCCGCCCGACAGCGCGCCGACGTTGACGTTCGCGTTCGGCACGCGGATCGACAGCGACGCAATGGCGTCCCGCGCGCGTTCGGCGCCGCGCGCGAGATCGAGTGCACCGAGCCGCGCATCGCGGTTGCAGACCGAGATGTTGATGTTGTCGCGCACGCTCATGTCGAGGAACAGGCCCTGGCGCTTGCGGTCTTCGGTCAGGTAGACGAGACCCGCGTCGATCGCGTCGCGCGGCGAGTGCGCGCCGAACGTGCGTTCGCCCACCTTCACGTCGCCGCGCACGCGCGGTTCGGCGCCGAAGATCAGCCGCGCGAGTTCGGTGCGGCCTGCGCCGACCAGCCCCGCGATGCCGAGCACTTCGCCGGCGTGCAGGTCGAGACTGCAGCCGCGCACGCGTGCGCCGTCGGCGATGTCGCGGACCGACAGCAGCAGGTGGCCGGGGTCGTACGGCGCGTGTTCCTTCTTGTAGAAGCCGGAGATGTCGCGGCCGACCATCATCGCGACGAGGCGCTCGGCCGACAGCGATGCGCGCTCCAGCGTGCCGACGTACGCGCCGTCGCGCAACACCGACACGCGGTCGGACAGCTCGTAGATCTCCGCCATCCGGTGGCTGATGTAGATGATCGCGAGACCTTCCTCGCGCAACTGGCGGATCAGGCGGAACAGGTGCTCGGTTTCGCGCGACGACAGCGGCGTGGTCGGCTCGTCCATCACGAGGATGCGTGCGCGGGTGTGCACGGCGCGTGCGATCTCGACGAGTTGCTGCTCCGCGATCGACAGCGTGTCGACGAGCGTGTCGGGCCCGAACGATGCGCCCAGGCGCGCGAGCACGTCCTCGCAGCCGCGCGCCATCGCCGCGCGGTCGATCGTGCCCCAGCGCCGGTTGCCGCGCCGCAGTTCGCGGCCGATGTAGATGTTTTCCGCGACGCTCAGGTTCGGCGACAGGCACAGTTCCTGGTAGATCACCGCGACGCCTGCATCGCGCGCGGCAAGCGGGCCGTCGATGTCGATGCGGGCGCCGTCGATCAGGATCTCGCCGCCGGCGTCGGCGCGGTAGGCGCCCGACAGGATCTTCATCAGCGTCGATTTGCCCGCGCCGTTTTCGCCCATCAGCGAATGGATCTCGCCGGGATAGACGGTCAGGCTGACGTTGTCGAGCGCGCGCACGGCCGGGAACGTCTTGCTGATCCCGCGCATCTCGAGCAACGGGCGGGGCGACTCAGATCGCGACATGGTTGACCTCCTGCGAGTCGGTGCGGGCGCCCTTGAGGATGCCGGCCCGCGGGGAGAAGTTGAAGAACATCGGCAGCGTGGCCGCGCCGATCGCACCGGCGTCGGCGCCGAACGTGCCGCGTACGAGCACCGGCGTGCCGCGGGCTTCGGGCGCGGTGGCCACGAGCGCGGCGCGCAGGCGCGTCGTGACCGCGTCGAGCAGGCCCGCGTCGGTATCGGCGTCGAGCACGACCACCGGCGCGTCGACCACGCACAGCACCGCGCGCAATGCCGGCGCAAGCGCGTCGACGCAATCATCGATCCATTCGTCGACGGCGGGCAGGCCGCGGGCGATGCACGCTTCGAGATCGGCCCGGTTGTCGACCGTTTCACCGTGATGGCGCAGATGGCGCACCAGCGCGTGCAGCGATGCACGCGCGAGCAGGATGTCCCACGGGCCGCGTGGGGGCGGCGCGGAAGCCAGCCGGCTCGGCGGCACGGGAATCACGGCGATGTCGCCTGCATTGCCGGTCACGCCGCGCAGGCAGTCGCCGTCGATCGCGATGCCGCCGCCGATGGCCGGCCCGATGAACAGGTAGACGAAGTCGTCGCACTGCCGGCCGTATCCGTAGAACAGCTCGGCGATGGCGGCTGCGTTGCCGTCGTTTTCGCCGAACACCGGAAGCGACAACATGCGACCGAGGTCGGCCGCGAAATCGACGTCTTCCCACGCGCGGAACGTGTCCGGTGCGAGGCCGAGTTCGCGCATCCACGCGCCGAGGTTGTAGGGCTGGGCGACGCCGATACCGGTCAGGCGGGCGCGCTCGTGGTCGGGGAGCAGCGCCTGCATCGCGTCGATGTCGTGGCGGACGATCTCGAGCACATCGGCGGGCGGTGGCAGCAGCGTGTCGTGCGAGCGGCGGCCGAGCACGTCGCCGGCGAAGTTGACGAGCGCCGTTTCGATGCGCATGCGGTCGAGATGGACGCCGATGCCGAACGCGCCGCGCGGGTCGAGGCGGATCAGCGAGGCCGGCTGGCCGCGCTGGCCTTCGGTGCGGCCCGCGAATTCGATCAGCTTCGCATCGGCGAGCGACGCGATGATGCTGCCGACTGCCGTACCCGTCATGCTCGCGAGGCGGGCGAGGTCGGCCTTCGACGCGCTGCCTGCGCGGCGCAGCGTCTTCAGCAGCAGGCGCTCGTTGTAACGGCGCACGTTGGCCGAGTTGCTTCCCTGGCCGAAGTGCGGGCTTCTCATGGCGTCTCCTTCCATGGTGCGCCGTCTGGCAGCGCATTAAATAAATCACGTTGATTTATTTAACCGCGCGCACGTCGGCGTGTCAGCCTAGGGAAATCCCGGTTTCGGTGGAAGCGGGACGTTGGTGCGAGGTGTTTGGAATCGGGGATGGATCGCGGAGATCGAGAAAATCGGATGCAGGTGGCTTGAGGGGAGTACGACCGTGTGGCGCCGGGTTGTTGCCGGATTTGCCGCATGCCGGGGCGCGCAAACCAAAGTGATTGGTTTGCCCTCGGTGATGGGGGAGGTGCGTTTCCGGCGCCGGAAATGAAAAAAGGCCGGCTAGAAGCCGACCTTTTTATAAAACAGATGGTGCCCAGGAGAGGACTCGAACCTCCACGATGTTGCCACCGCTAGGACCTGAACCTAGTGCGTCTACCAATTCCGCCACCTGGGCACGTTTCGCTTGTTGCTGCATCGCGAAAGAACGCAATTATAGCGTGTCCGAAGAGGCTGTCAACACAATTTCAGGTCGCGAACGAAAATAATTGAGCACGCTGTTCGGTGGGGCGAAGGAGGGGCATGCGAGCCGCTTGCATGTGCGGCGACGCCATCTTGCGATTGACGCGTATTTTCGGCGCCGGAAATGAAAAAAGGCCGGCTAGAAGCCGACCTTTTTATAAAACAGATGGTGCCCAGGAGAGGACTCGAACCTCCACGATGTTGCCACCGCTAGGACCTGAACCTAGTGCGTCTACCAATTCCGCCACCTGGGCACGTTTCGCTTGTTGCTGCATCGCGAAAGAACGCAATTATAGCGTGTCCGAAGAGGCTGTCAACACAATTTCATCGAAAGCGATGAAAAGTGTTCACGTCGAACGGCCTGCCACACACTGGCCGGGGCTGGCCCGTCTCGCTGCGAAAATTCAGCCCGACGCCGGCTTCGTCTCGACGTGCGTCGGCAAACCATTCGGTCGGGAAAAACGTGTTGCGAAATTTCTCGCCGTTCATCAAAGTTTGGCAGGATCGCTTCACGGGTGAACATCCAGGGCAAACAACCGCATCGTCTGCACGAACTCAACTGGGATCGAGGATCCCGAACGGGTCGCACCGGCACGGTATCGACGCGTCCTGACGACCGTCTGAATGGCAAAAATTAGGACGAGTCCGAAACGAAATAGAAACCATATGGGACGAGGTCTAATTGGACCCGGTGCCTAATAAAAATCGAGATGGTTCCGGCAACATGGCGACATTGGAACCCGCGGCAGCATGCCGTGCGGTTGCCTGTTGAGGGACCCGGGGCCGCCTGAGCGCTAGTCGCGTGGCGGGATCGCGAGCGCGACGAAAAATGTGGCCGTGGCCGCAACCATGCAGGAAGTGCGCGACTGCAACGAACTCGGGCGAATAAAACAATAACGTGGACCAAACCATGCCTGACTGGCTCAATCGAGTCTTGAAAATTGCAACATCCGTTCGACCTGCCGTATGGCCGCTCACGGCCGGCGCGGTGTTGCTGGCGGTGCTCAGCTGCACGCCGACCGCCGAGGCGTTGCTGTCGCCGCTCGACCGTTTGTACTGGAACCTGGTGGTGACCGGCGTCGATCACGGGGATCGTGACGAGGTCGTCGTCATCTCGATCGACAACAAGACCATTGCCGAACTCGGCAGCGGCGAAAGCTATGCGCGGACGTCCCATGCGCAGGTGCTCGATCGGCTGGGTGCCGCCGCGAGTGTCGTGCTCGACATGACGATGTTCAGCGCGGCGTCCGGCGATCGGCCGCTGGCGGGCGCGATCGCGCGGCAAGGGCACGTCGTGCTGCCTGCCCACGTATCGCAGGAGGCCACGCGTGCCGACACCGTGCTGTTGCCCGAGGCGCGCTTGCGTGCCGCGGCCGCGGCCATCGGCCAGCGCAGCGTGGTGCTGGGCAGCGACCATCTGGTGCAGGGCATCGTGCCTTATATTCACGCGGACAACGCGGAGGCGGAACTGCCGCACGTGGCGCTGGAGGCGATTCGCGTGGCGGGTGCGTCGCTGCCGGCCGGCGACGTGCGCCACCAGGTGCAGGACCACGTGTCGAATCTGGGGCATGTCGAGACCGGTTCGCTCGCGCTGTTCCTGCCTGCGCGCTTCGACCTCGATCGCTATTCATACGTCGACGTGCTGAAAGGGCGCATTCCCGAGTCGGCGTGGCGCGGTCGCATCGTCTTCATCGGCGACGCGATATCGGACTTTTCCGGGGTGTACGACCTGTCGACGTCGGAAGGGGGGCGGCTGCGGCGCGTCGAGGTCGATGCACTGGTGACGCAGGCGCTGCTCGATGGCCGCATTCTGCGGCGCGAGCCGGCGGCGATCCAGGTTGGCGTCAGCGTCGCGGTCGCGACGGGGATGCTGCTGATCTGCATGCTGGTGCCGGGCTGGCGCATGTACGCATTCGCGATCGCGTGGATGGCCACGTTCGTCTCCGTCTCGCTGGTGCTGCTGGTGCATTGGTCGTACTGGATGCCGCTCGGGCCGATGTTTGCCGTGTGCGCGCTGATTTTCGCGTTCTGCGGCTGGCGGCGTGCCGGCAGCCTGCGGACGTTCATGCTGAAGGAATATGGGCTGCTGCACCGGCTGGCCGGCAAGCATGCGTTCGCCGGCTTGCCGCACGCGGCGGGCGCCGATACCGAGCTGCCGAGCGCGGACGAAGTCGAGATCGCGATGCAGCAGATTCGCGCCTGGCAGACGGCCTATGTCGACATGATCGAGACGTTGCCGTATCCGATCTTCGTCGAACAGCACGGCCGGCTGCTGCTGTGCAATGCGGGCGGCCGCGCGATGCTGGAGACGTTCGACACCGCGGGTGACCGCGACGCGGCCGTCCGGCACGTGCTGTCGATCGCGCACGACGAAGTGCGGATCGCGAAGGCGAGCGGCAAGATTCACTCGGCGGAGCTGACGCTGAACGGGCGCACGCAGATGATGATGGTGACGCCGTTCGGCGACGGCGAGCAGCATCGTTCCACGGCGAGCATGATCTGCTTCGTCGATATCCACAACATCAAGGCCGCGGTCGAAAGCGACCGGCTGACGCTGCGACACATGGCGCACGACCTGCGCAATCCGCTGTCGACCGTGCTGTCGCTGCTCGAGGAGCGCAACCGCGCCGACGGCGCGACCGACGAGGATTTCCTGACGGACCTGCACAAGCTGGTGGACTACAGCCTGCGCGTCGCACAGGATTTCACGCAGCTGTCGCGCGCCGAGCATCTCGACACCCGCGCCTACGTGGCCGTGTCCGCCAACGATCTGGCGACGGAGGCGGTCGATCATCTGTGGCACAGCGCGAATGCGAAGCGAATCCGCGTCGAAGGTCCGCATTACGAGGGCGACGACGTGTTCGTGTCCGGCAATCGCGACATGCTGCTGCGTGCGCTGACCAATCTGCTCGACAACGCGATCAAGTACTCGGACGAGGAGACGGTGGTCGACGTATGGATCGCTGCCGACGATCGGCAGGTGACGATGACGGTGCAGGATCAGGGGATCGGCATCCCCGCCGGCGCGCTGCCGCGCCTGTTCGAGCCGTTCTTTCAGGTCGACGGCTCGCACCGCGACGCCAGCCGCGGCGTTGGGCTCGGCTTGCCGTTCGTGAAGGCCGTGGTCGTGCGCCATGGCGGCTCGATCGACGTGACGTCGACGCCGGGGCAGGGCAGCCGCTTCATCGTGCGCTTGCCGAGAACCGCTGCGGAAGCGCTCGAAGACGCGTGAGCCGTGCCGGGCCGCAACGGTAGTGCGGCCGCCAGCTTCGTCGAGGTCGGGTAGAGATTGAACCGGATGGATGGAAAGCCGGGCCCTGTATCGCACAGGGCCTGGCTTTTTTTCGTTCGGGCCTGGTGTGTGTCGCGACACGGCGGATGACGAGACGGGCGCGCCTGTCGGCGCTTCGGACTGCGTCACGATCGCGCCGTCCCGAGCGGTGCCGACCTGACGAGACTTGCGGATGGAGGCTCGTCGCCGTGAACCGCGGGATAGCGGACGGTGCGGCGATGGCCTGCCACGTCGGCACGAGAGACGAAGGCGCGGGGGCCGCGTGTCGTCTTCCGACGCGGACCTGCCGTCAAGCCGGACTTCGATCCCGCAGGCGCGGCGCGACCTCGGACGCGAAGCAGCGGAAAGGTCGAGGACGCCATCGACATGACGCGATGACATCGGGGCGACGTCGATCCTGGCGGTGGCGTTTGCGGTCCGCGCATTCCTTGCGCATCGGCCGCACCTTCACAACCGTCCGCAGCGTTGCGGATGCCCATCCGCCAACCGAAACCCAAACGAAAACGCCCTCGCGCGAGGCGAGGGCGATATCGGCATCAGCCGTTGTGCGTCGGAAGACGCGGGTTCGGATTGACCGGGGCGCCGCGCTGGCGCCGCCGGCCGGACCGGGCATTACTCCTTGTGTTCATCCCACGCCTGGTCCCACGCGGTGCCCTTGCCCGGCTCGTACGCCCAGGCTGCCATCGAGCACCAGTTGGTGTACGGGAACGGCTTGCAACGGAACAGCTTGCCGTTATTGGAAACGATGTCGCCCGCGTTGTACTTCGTGCCTTCCTTGTACTGCGGGTGGTTGCCACCGCTGCCGCCACCTTCGCCGCCGCCGTTGCCACCGTTACCACCGTTACCACCGCCGCTTTCGCCACCACCGCCTTCGCCGCCGTTACCGCCGCCGCTGCCGCCGTCGTTGCCGTAGAGCGTCCACGCGTCGTTCCACGCGAAGCCCTTGCCCGGCTCATACGCCGTCGGCGCGCCCGAGCACCAGCCGCTGTTCGGGAACGGCTTGCACTGGTAAAGCTTGCCGAGGTTCGACACGATGTCGCCGGCGTTGTACTGCGTACCGGCCTTGTACGCCGGGTGCTTGCCGCCTTCGCCGCCACCGTTGCCACCGTTGCCGCCGCCTTCGCCGCCGTTACCGCCGCCCGCATCCTTGGCCTTCACGAGGACGGTGTGCTTCGCGGTGCTCGACAGCTTGCCGTCGCTGACCGTGACCGAGAACGTGAACGACTGGTCCTTCGCGAGCGTGGGCGCATTGAAGTTCAGCTTCGCGCCGGCCGGCGTCGCCTGGATGCCGGTCGGGACGTTCCACTTGAAGCTCAGCTTGTCGCCGTCCGGGTCGGTCGATTTCTCGGCCGACAGCACGACAGCCTGGCCGGCCTGAGCCGTCGCCGGGCCGCCGAGTTGCGCGACCGGCGGGCGGTTTTCCGCCGGCGGCGGTTCCACTGCCGTGTCGGCCTTGGCGGTCACGACGACTTGCGCGCTGTCCTTCAGGCCGGCCGGATCGGTGACCGTCACGCGGAACGTGTACTTCGTGTCCTGCTTGACCGACGGAATGTCGACGCTTGCCTTCGCGCTCGTCGCGTTGGCGAGCTGCAGCGCCGTGCCGGCGACCTGTTCCCACTTGTAGGTCAGCTTGTCGCCGTCCGGATCGCGCGACTTCGACGCGTCGAGCGTCACCGTCGCCGGCCCGGTGACGGTCATGGCGGCGCCGGCGTTTGCGATCGGCGGATGGTTTTCCGCGCCGCCGCCTTCATTGCCGTGGCCGAGGCCCTTGTGCATCGCATTCAGGATGTCGCCGTTGTCCGAGTCGATTTCCCACGAGAACAGGCCGCCCAGCTGGTGTGCGCGCACGTAGTCGCCCTTCGCGAGAACGGAGCGCTCGTCGTCGAAGGTGAGGAGTTCACCGGTGCTCTTGTTGAATACGTACGGTGCTTCGGCCGTCTGGTCGTAGTGGTACTCGTAGCCGTTGATGCCGGCGTTGTTCGGCCCGATCATCTCCGCCTTGAGTTTCTTGTAGTCGAGGATGCCCGGCTCCCACTGACCCTTGTGCGCACCCGTCGCCGTGCCGGTGAACGGATTGCCGTCGGCATAGCCGTGTACGCCGGTCCAGCCGCGGGCATAGGCCGCCGCGCCGACCACGAGCTTCTTCGGATCGACGCCCTGCGCGAGCAGCGCCTTGATCGAATTGTGCGTCGTGTACGCGGTGTCCGGCTTCCAGCCCGGTGCATACAGCGCGGTCTGGTGGCCGAGTTCCTTCAGGCTGAACGCACCGTAGAAGTCGTACGTCATGTCGAAGATGTAGTCCATGTACTTCGTGGCTTCCTTGTAGTTCACCACGTCGATCTTGTCCTTGCCCGCGCCGATCGCCGACGTCAGTTCGTACGTCCGGCCGGTTTCCTGCGACAGCTTGTCGAGCATCTGCCGCAGTTCCTTCATCAGCGTCACGTACAGCGGGCCGTCTTTCACCGGATCGCCGAGCGACGGGTTCACGCCCTTGCCGCCGGGGAATTCCCAGTCGATGTCGACGCCGTCGAAGAACTTCCACGTGCGCAGCAGCTGCTCGGTCGAGTCGACGAACACCTTGCGCTTCGCCGGGTCATGCAGCTTGAAGAACGGATCGGACAGCGTCCAGCCGCCGATCGACGGCAGGATCTTCATGTTCGGGTTGCGTTTCTTCGCGGCCATCATCTGGCCGAGCACGCCCTTGAGCTTCGAGTTCGCGGTCTGCCCCGGCAATGCCTTGGCCATTTCACCGTAGGTGTCGTGGATCGCGACGCTGAAGTCGGGCAGGCCTTTGCAGCTCTGCTGGAGCGTGTTGAACGAGCCCGGCAGGTCCTTCGCGAGCGAGGCGTTGACGTCCGCACCGCCGCAGATCGGGATGAAGCCGTACAGCATGTGCGTGAGGTTCTCGACCGGCACGTTGTCGACGTTGAACTTGCGGTCGTAGATCGACCAGGTCGCGAAGTACGTGCCGACCACCGAGCCGGACGTGTTCGCGTACGGCTTGTGGTTCTTGCTCGCGTTGTTCGGCAGGTCGTCGGCGAGCTCGGGAATCGTGTCGAACACGACCACGTCGAGCGGTGCGCTGTCGGTCACCGCGCCGTTCGCGTCGATCACGCGCACCTGCATCTTCTTCACGCCGGGCGTCTTCACGTTCGCGACCACCTGGCCGCTCTGCGTGCCGCCGGGCGTCATCTTCACCTCGGACGCGGGGTCGACGATGCCGTCGACCAGCGCGACCGCCTTCACCGCGGTGCCGTTGCTCCAGATGTCGAACGGCAGCGGTACGTCGACCTTCTTGTTCAGCTTGACGATGTCCTTGTACGGCGCGACGCCTGCCTTCTGCATGTCGATTTCGACGAAGCCGTGCGGCTGCGAGGTGATTTCGTACTGTTTGAGGCTGGGTTTGCCGGGTGCGGCGAATGCGGCGTTGGCAAAGCTGAGTGCGCTGGCCGCGGCGAGTGCCGCATAGGCGATGTGCGTGCGGCGCAGCGAGCGGCGTCGAACCACGAGATCAAGAGTCGGTTTCTTCGAATTCAATTTGATAGCCATCCATCCTGGTGTTGAAAAAAGTGTCGCTAATGCCAGCGCATTTTTCTTCGTGGATGGCGGGGCGGCAACGAATCTCAATGCAATCTAAACGCGGGCCGGTCAACGCGGGACATGCCTATGTCAGGACTGCGGATGACCCGGCAGGGAATCGTTTAGAGATCGTTGAGGAAGATTCTCGATTGAAAGACGCTTGCCGATACTTCACTCAGCGTTTCGTCAGCAGAACATGCGTCACGCCATTCCGGACGTTCGAACGCGATCCGTCGAACGAAGCCAACCCTGACCAACTTTCAACCAAACGAAATCAGATGAGAACCCGAACTGCGAAAAAGACCCTCTTTACCCTGTCGCCGCTCGTTGCCTGCGCGTCGATGTTCTTCGCCCAGGCCGCATTCGCGCATGGCTACCTGTCCGAGCCGCCGTCGCGCGGCCTGCTGTGCAGCGCGAAGTCGGGGAAGATCGAAAACTTCAACTGCGGCTCGGTTGCCTATGAACCGCAAAGTATCGAAGGCAAGCAAGGCTTCCCGGCAGCCGGCCCGAAGGACGGCGAAATCGCGAGCGGCGGCGTGACGCAGTTCAGCGAACTCAACGAGCAGTCGGTCGATCGCTGGAAGCAGACCAGCATCAAGCCGGGCGCGCAGAAGTTCAAGTGGACGTTCACCGCGGCGCACGTGACGAAGGAATTCAAGTACTACCTGACGAAGCAGGGCTGGAATCCGAACGCGAAGCTCACGCGCGACCAGTTCGACCTGAACCCGTTCTGCACGGTCGACGGCGGGATGAAGAAAGCCGACGAGATCGGCCCGCACAACTGTACGATTCCGGCGGACAAGAAGGGCCATCACGTGATGCTGACGACGTGGCACGTCGGCGATACGGCCGGCATGTTCTACAACGTTGCCGACCTGAACATCACCGACGACGGCGGCGCGACCGATCCGGGCAAGCCCTCGTGGTCGAACGTCGGCAGCATCGCGCCGATCATGGACCTGAAGGCCGGCGACAAGGTCACGAACCGCGTGTTCAAGTCGAGCGGCGAAGTGCCGTCGATGAAGACCACGGTGACGATCGGCTCCGCACAGCAGGGCGAACGCAACATGTGGCCGATGCTGCTCGCGAAGGAAATCAACCGCGTGCAGTCGGCGAACCTGATGGCGGGCGTCGAGCGCGACGGTCGCATCGAGCCGTCGCTCGGCAAGAACGACGTGTTCTCGAAGAAGGGCAGCGGCATCGTGCGCACCGAGACGACGATCGATCACCAGCCGGAAAGCGGGCTCGACGAAGGCTTCAGCATCTCGAACAACGGTGAATTCAAGATCCAGAACGGCAAGGCGACCGCGAAGTTCTTCCTGAAGTTCAATCACGCGAAGGACACGAACGTCAACGTGAAGGTCTATGACGCGTCGAATTCGCTGGTCGACTCGAAGTCGTCGACGATGCGCATGCAGGGCGACGTGAGCGTCGACATCGCGAACGCGAAGGCCGGCCAGCACACGGCCGTGGCGACGTCGCAGATCGAAGGCGGCACGCTGAAGCAGGAAACCACCACGTTCAAGCTGACCGGCGACGCGGGTGGCGGCGAAGGCGCGCAATGCCAGGCCGAGTGGAAGCAGGGCACGGCCTACACGGGCGGCGCGAAGGTGCAGCACAACGGCCGCACGTACGAGGCGCGCTGGTGGACGCAGAACGAGGTTCCGGGCAGCCCGGCCTCGACGGGTGCGGACCACACCGGCAAGGTGTGGAAGGACCTGGGCGCCTGCGCCAAGTAACGACCTGAAAGGGCGTTGAGACGAGCCGCACGCAGCAATGCGTGCGGCTTTTCTTTTGGTGTCGGCGCGTACCGCCCCGCACCTGGAAAACCTTATTGATATTTCGTTGAGGAAGGTGGTGGCGCAGGGCGCCCCCCGGGAAAATGACGTCATCGATCGGCGCTTTCCTTCAATCGAATACGCATCAGCGAAAGCGCGATTCACCTGCCGTCTGCGATACGACGGCCTCCGGCCGCGATGCCGCGCCGGGATCTCTACCGAGGGCATACGACGTGAAACCGAACTATCTGAAATGGACGAAACGACGGGGCCAGAAGGGCTTCACCCTGCTGGAGCTGCTGGTCGTGCTGCTGATCATTGCGCTGCTGGCCGGCTATGTCGGTCCGAAGCTCTTCTCGCAGGTCGACAAGGCGAAGGTCAAGTCGACGGAAGCGCAGATGAAGACGCTGGGCGACGCGGTCTCGCAATTCCGGCTCGACATGGGCCGCTATCCGACGGCTGACGAAGGGCTCGACGCACTGGTCGCGGCGCCGCAGGGCACCGACGGCTGGAACGGCCCGTATCTCGCGAAGGCCGTGCCGAAGGACGGCTGGGGCCGCGTGTACCAGTGGAACGTGCCGGGCCGCGACGGCGAAGCGGAGATCGTTTCGCTCGGGCGCGACGGTCGGGTTGGCGGGAGTGGTCTCGATGCAGACCTCGTCTATGGCATGTAAGGGCCTGCGTCGCTGGGTGGCCGCGGTGGCGCTGTTCGCCGCCGGCACCTCCAGCGTCGCTGCCAGGGATTGCTGGACCTGGGCAGGCGAGCAGCATGGCATCGATCCGCTGCTGCTCGTCGCGATCGCGAAAGTGGAATCGTCGATGAATCCGCGCGCGATGAACTGGAACCGGAACGGCACCTACGACATCGGGCTCATGCAGATCAACAGCACGCATCTGCCGCGTCTGGTCAAGGTCGGCGTGACGCACAAGCGGCTGATCGACGAGCCGTGCACGTCGATTGCCACCGGCGCATCGATTCTCGCCGATTTCATCGATCGGCACGGCTATACCTGGAACGCGGTCGGTGCGTACAACGCCGGGTCTTCGCCGAAACGCGAGCCGGCCCGCAAGGCCTACGCGACCAAGGTCTGGAAGGAATACCGGGTGCTGACGAGCGATCGTGAAGCGAGCCTCGCGAAACTCGACGAATGGCGGAGGACGTCGCGATGAACACGTTTCGGGTACGGGTGCTTGCCGACGGCAAGGTCTCGCAGCAGACGGCCGAAGGGGCGAGCGAGACGGAGGTGCGCGCGCGGCTCTCGGCACAGGGCTGGGTCGTGGTCGAGATCCGGCGCGAGGCGGGCTTCGGGCGCCGCCGCGCGGCGCCGAAGTTTGCGCTGACGCTGTTCCTGCAGGAGTTGTCGACGCTGCTCGATGCGGGCCTCGTGCTGATCGAGGCGCTCGAAGCGCTGCGCGACAAGGCGGATTCGGGCAAGGACGCGAAACACGTGATCGACCGGATTCTCGCGGTGATGGTCGAAGGGCAGCCGTTGTCGAAGGCGCTGGCGCAGCAACCGGCGATCTTTCCGCCGCTGCTCGTCGCGACGATCGAATCGTCGGAGGGCAGCGGCCAGTTGCCGGTCGTGCTGAAGCGCTACCAACAGTACGAAGTGCGAATCGAACAGGTTCGCAAGCGCGTCACCGGCGCGCTGATCTATCCGGTCGTCGTGATCGGCGTGGGTATCGCGATCCTGCTGTTCATGGCGTTCTTCGTGATTCCGCGCTTCGCGGTGGTGTTCGAGTCGCTGGCCACGCTGCCGGCGACCGCGCAGGCGATGCTCTGGTGGGCAACCCTGCTGCGCGAGAACGGCATGGCGGTCGGGCTGGCGGTCGTGGCGTCGTTCGTGGGCATGGGGCTGGCGGTGCGCTCGGCGGCCGTCAAGCGCGCCGCGCAGCGGCTGATGTGGCGCGCGCCGAAAGTGCGCGACATCTGCGCGCTGTTCGCGCTCACGCGGTTCTACCGGACCGTCGGCCTGCTGATCGCGGGCGGCACGCCGGTGATCGTCGCGCTGGAGCTGTCCGGCAAGGTGTTGCCCGAGCATTTCCGCGGGCGGCTGGCGGCGGCCCTCACCGAAATGCGCGCAGGGCGTCCGGTCGCCGCCGTGCTCGCCGCGCATGCGCTGACGACGTCGGTTGCCGAACGGCTGTTGCGCGTCGGCGAACAGAGCGGCGACCTGGGCGGGATGTGCGAACACATCGCGCAGTTTCATGACGGCGCGCTCGACCGCGCGATCGAGATGCTCAGCAAGGTCTTCGAACCGGTGCTGATGCTGGCGGTGGGCGCGACGGTGGGCGCGGTGGTCCTGCTGCTCTACATGCCGATCTTCGAATTGGCCGGCAGCGTCGGATAGCGATCCGGGCCGACCCGGCTCTCGCGAACCCGCTGACCAACAGGAGAAAACTGAATGAAAACGGAACACATCGCTCAACGCTGGCAGTCGGAATCGGAGGCATCCGGCGTTGGCTTCGCGCAATACGTCGACGGCCTGCTGAGCGGCGACGCATCGGTGCTGGCCGAAGTGGCGGCCTGCCTCGGCGTCGACGCGGTCGACGCGCAGACGCTGCAGGCGGCGCCGACGCGCTTCGACCTGCTGCCGCTGCACGATGCGCTGACCTGGCGCGTGCTGCCGATCGAGCGCGACGGATCGGCCTGCGTCGTCCTGGCCGATCCGTTCGCGCGCCAGGTGCGCGACGAACTGCTCGCGCGCTTCGGTGCGCAGCCGGTGCAGATGGCGATGAGCGTGCCGGGCGAGGTCGAGCGGCTGCTCGGCGACGTCGAGTCGAACGAGCGTCTGATGGACGACGTGACCATCGATGCGCAAGGCGATTCGCTCGCGCAGGCGATCGAGTCGATCTCGCTCGCGAGCATCGCGAAGGACGAAAGCCCGATCATCCGGCTCGTCAATACAACCCTCTACGACGCGCTGCAGAGCCGCGCGAGCGACATCCACCTCGAAGCGGTACCCGACGGCCTGGCGATCCGCTACCGGATCGACGGTGTGTTGCAGTCGATCCGTCACATCCCGGGGCTCGAGACGGCCGCGCAGACGCTGTCGCGTCTCAAGGTGCTGGCCGCGCTCGACATCGCGGAAAAGCGCGTGCCGCAGGACGGCCGTTTCAAGGTCGTGATGCAGGGCCGCGAGATCGATTTCCGCGTGTCCATCATTCCCGGCACCTATGGCGAGAACGCGGTGATGCGCGTGCTCGACAAGTCGCAGCGCGGCGACAGCGTGAGCCTCGACGTGCTCGGCTTCGACGCGCAGACGGCCCGGCGCGTGCGCGCGCTCGCGCACCGGCCGTACGGGCTGATGCTCGTGACGGGGCCGACCGGCAGCGGCAAGTCGACGACGCTGTATGCGGTGCTGTCGGAAGTCAACACCGGCGACGACAAGATCATCACGATCGAGGACCCGGTCGAATACGAACTGAAGGGCGTGCTGCAGATTCCCGTCAACGAGCGCAAGGGGCTCACCTTCGCTCGCGGGCTGCGCGCGATCCTGCGGCACGATCCGGACACGGTGATGGTCGGCGAGATCCGCGACGAGGAGACCGCGTCGATCGCGGTGCAATCGGCGCTCACCGGTCACCGCGTGCTGTCGACGGTGCACGCGAACGACGGCTTCAGCGTGATCGACCGCTTCATCTACATGGGCGTCGAGCCGTCGACGTTTCTCGAGGCGCTGAACGGCGTCGTGTCGCAGCGGCTGGTGCGGCGCATTTGCGAAAGCTGCGGCGGCGCGGCGGCCGATGGTGCCGATCTGGCGGGGGCGTCGCTCGACGACCTGAAGCACGTGGTGACGCCCGGCGAGGGTTGCGAAACCTGCCGGGGCACCGGTTATCACGGCCGGATCGGCCTCGCCGAAGTGCTGACGCTCGACGCGGCGATGAAGGCTGCGTTGCTCGAGCGTTCGATCGAGAAGCGCGCGCAGGCGCTCGCGAACAACGCGGACTACCAGTCGATGCGCGATGCGGGCCTCGCCGCGATTCGCGCGCGACTGACGACGTTTCAGGAGGTGCAGCGTGCGATCGCCGTGGAATAACGTGTTCGCGGTGCTCGACGCCGACCGGCTGCGCGTATGGACGAGCGACGACTGGCGCGCACGGCGCGCCGGCGAGCCGCGGATCGTCGTCGCGCACGACGGCGCGCCCGCCGAAGCGCTGGCGCGGGTGCTCGGCGACCTGCCGAAGGCGCGCCTGCCGATGCTGAACCGCGTGCACGTCGTCGCGGGGCATCCGTGGACGCATG
This sequence comes from Burkholderia sp. AU31652, assembly GCF_002223155.1. Classification (NCBI taxonomy): domain Bacteria; kingdom Pseudomonadati; phylum Pseudomonadota; class Betaproteobacteria; order Burkholderiales; family Burkholderiaceae; genus Burkholderia; species Burkholderia sp. AU31652. The sequence goes on from NZ_NKFG01000003.1 coordinate 1,219,215, forward strand.
GCGTCGTGCTGCCCTGGCAGGACGGGCTGGTGTCGGACGCCGCGTGGGACGGTTATGCGCGCGCGCTGTTCGCCGCCCGTGCGCAGCGCGGCGCGCTGCGGATTCGCCTCGAAGGCGGGCGGCGCGGCCGCGCGCAACTCGCGGTGGCGGCTTGCGACACGTTGCTCGTGTCGCTCGACGAGACGTGCCGCGCAGCCGGCTGGCGGCTCGTCAGCGTGCGCGACGCGCTGTCGGTGGCGCTCGCCACGCATGCGAAGCACCTGGGCGGCGACGACTACCGCTATGCGTTGCTGCAGCCGCGCGTCGTCACGTGCGTGTTCCGGCGTGCGGGCGAGTGGGCCGACGTGGTCACGCTGCCGCGCGCGGGGGGCAGCCGTCTCGACGACTGGTTCGCGGCCGCGGCGTTGATGGCCGGACAGCCGCTCGCCGGCGCGGCCTTCGCGAGCGCGCTCGACGGCACGCTGCCGAGCGCGGCCGCCGACGGTGTCACGTTGCTCGACGACGACATGGACCAGGCCGTGCTCACGCAGGAGGAGCCGGCATGAAGCGCCTGAATGGACTGGATTTCACGGCGCCTCGCACGCGTGTCACGCCGTGGGCGGCCGTCGCGCTGTGCTGCGCGCTGCTGACCGGCGCGTTCGTCGCGAGCGAGTGGTCCAACGTCGAGCAGTTGCGCGACGAGGTCGACAGTATCGAAAGCCGCATCGACCAGCGCCAGCGCGCGATCGAGCGCGAGCAGCGCCGGCAGAAGAACATGACGGCGGAGGAGCGCCGCATCGCGCGCGTGCTCGACCAGCAGCGCACGAGTGCAACCGGCGCGGGACCGGCGGTGGTCGACTGGATCGAGCAGGCGTGGACGCCGCAGATCGCGCTGAAGCTGCTGACGGTCGACAAGGCCGGACAGGAAGCGCGCCTCGAAGGCGGTGCCGCGCATCTGTCGCACATCTACATGTTCGTCGACCGCCTGAAGGACCGTCACCCCGACCGCAAGGTCCGCCTGCTGCAGCACCGGACGAAAGCCGAGGACGGCAAGAACATTTTCTATTTCAGCCTGAACATCGAACACCCATGACGAACCTGAAATCAATCGACATGACCGCGCTCGCCGAGCGGCTGCGCTGGGGCGCCTATGCGGCGTCCCGCAAGCTGGGCGTGCCGGGGCTGGTGGCAGGGGGGCTCGTCGTGGCGCTGATCGGCGTGCACGCGTGCTACCTGCAGCCGGGCGCCGAGCAGCTCGAGGCCGATCGCGACGCGCGGACGAAGGCGCTGGCCGCGCTGCCGAAACCGGGCCAGAAGGCCGGTAACGGCGGCATGACGCTGCAGCAGGTGCAGCAACTGCGCAGCACCGAGCAGGCGTACTCGATCGTCCAGATCCTGACCCAGCACGGTATGGAGCGCAAGCACGCGACCTATCGCCGCGAAGTCGAGGTGCAGGGCAAGCTGCGCCGGCTCACGATCAACGTCGCGCTGTCCGGCAGCTATGTCGGGCTGCGCGAAGCGATCCGCGAGATTACGCAGCAGCCGATGGTACGCATCGAGGGACTGTCGGTCGAGCGTGAGCGGATCGACAGTCCCAACGTGATCGCCGACCTGCGGGTCAGCCTGCTGGGGCCGGATGCATGATGCGCGCGCCCCTGATCCCGATCGCGGCCGCGCTCGCGCTGGCTGCCGCGTGCGTCGCCGGCGGCAGCGCGGCGAATGAGACGCACGAGCTGGCGCCGGTCGTCGACCTTTTTCCCGCGCAGAGCTGGGCATCGCTCGGCGCGGAGACGGCGACCGACGCCGAGCCGCCGCCCGACGCGGCGCCCGAATCCGACATGCCGCCGCTCGACACGCCGATCGACGCGCCACCGGTTGCGTCGGCGCCGTTCGACATTGCCGGCGAGTGGCGCGAGAACGGTCATCGCATCGTCGTGCTGGACGGCGCGGGCAAGACTTTCCTGCTGTGCGAATCGCGTTGCGGCGTGCGTGACGCGGTGCTGCCGGGCGGCGAGATCGCCGAAGGCTACCGGCTTAAGAAACTGGGCAAACAGGGCGCGGTGATCGTGACCCGTGGCGGCAGCGACATCGAGCTGTCGCCGCCCGTCCCGACTCCATGAACCCCGATTTGAACCTGTTCCGAACATCATCATGAAACGTAAACTCAGTCTTTTGCTCCTGATCTCGGCGCTCGCGCTGACAGGATGCGCGAGTACCCCATTCAACGCCGCGCCTGCCGCCGCCACGACACCCGCCGAGCGCCTCAGCACGCTGCAGCAGCAGAAGCAGGCCGCGCCCGACGACATCGCCCTTACCACCGCCGTCGAGGGCAGCCGGCAGGAGTATGTGCGCGCCGAGCTGAAGGCAGCCGACCGCCAGGTCGCGCAGGGCAACCATGCCGCCGCGATCGACCACCTGAACAACGTGCTGCGCGAGGAGCCGGGCAACTTCAAGGCCAGCCAGTCGCTCGAGCAGGTCAAGCGCCGCCAGCAGATGTCGGTCGACCTCGCGCGCGCGCAGCGCATCGGCGGCGAGAAGCCGCAGGAAGCGCTCGAGATCGTGCGGCGAATTCTCGCCGAGCAGCCGAACCATGCGGACGCGAAGCGCCTGCGCGACACGCTGCTGAATCAATCGCAGGCCGGTCGCACGGTGCGCCCGCAACTGGCCGACGCGCTGCGCAAGCCGGTGTCGCTCAACTTCAAGCAGCAGCCGCTGATGAACATCTTCGACGTGATTTCGCGCGTGTCCGGCGTGAACTTCGTGTTCGACCGCGACGTGGATACCACCCAGCCCGCGACGCTGTTCGCGGAGCGCACGACCGCCGAGGACGCGATCAACCTGCTGCTGCGCACCAACCAGCTCGAGAAGAAGGTGCTCGACAAGCACACGCTGCTCGTCTACCCGTCGCAGCCGGACAAGGCGCGCAACTACACGGAGTTCGCGATTCGCACGTTCTTCCTGTCGCACGCGGACGCGAAGTCGGTGATGGCCGCGCTGCGCCAGATGATCAAGCCGAAGGACGTCTACGTGGACGAGCGCGTGAACGCGGTCGTCATGCGCGACACGCCGGAGACGATCCAGGTCGCGGAGCGCGTCGTGATGGGCCTCGATATCCCGCAGTCGGAAGTCACGCTCGACGTGCAGGTGCTGGAAGTCAACATGAACGACAGCCTCGATCTGGGCGTGCAATATCCCGGCAAGGTCCAGTTCAACGCGCTGGGCAGCGTGGAGGGCGGTGCACTGACGCTCGGCGACCTGCTGCGCCTGAATCGCGATCGCGTCGGCGTGTCGAGCGAATCGGGCGGGCTCGCGCTCGCGATCGACATGTTGCAGAAGCAGGGCAAGACCAAGACGATCGCGAATCCGAAGATCCGTGTGCGCAACATGGAGAAGGCGAACATCAAGATCGGCGAGCGTGTGCCGATCGTCACGACCACCAATGCGAACGGCGTCGTCACCGAATCGGTCAGCTACCAGGACGTAGGCCTGATGCTGAAGGTCGAGCCGCGCATCAGCCTGAACGAGGAGGTGAGCGTCAAGGTGAACATGGAGGTCAGCAGCATCCTGTCGAAGGAAACCACGAAGACCGGGCTCGTCGCCTATTCGCTCGGGACGCGCAACGCGGAGACGCTGATGACCGCGAAAAACGGCGAAACGCAGATCCTGGCCGGCCTGGTGAAGCGCAATGAAAGTGAAAGCATCGCGGGGCTGCCGGGCATGTCGGGCCTGCCGGTGCTCGGCCGGCTGTTCGGCTCGAACGGCCGCAGCAGCGAGCGTTCGGAGATCGTGCTGCTGATCACGCCGCATATCGAACGCAATCTCGACCTGCCGACGTCGGCGGTGACGACCTTCCTGTCGGGTACCGAGTCGCGCGTGACCACCGAGGCGCTGACGCTCGAGTCGGCACGCGCCGTGCCGGCGCGGATGACGTCGTCGGACGGCCCGGACCTGAACGCGCCGATCGAGCCGTCGAAGCCCGCAGCCAACGATGCGAGCGCCGAACCGGCCAACGCCGACGCCGAGCCGCAGGCACCCGCTCAGGCCGAGCAGGGCGACGCGACGAGCCCGGCGGCCGAGCACGGCGCGCGCGGTACCGGGATGATGCGTACGCGTGCGGATGCCGGGCGGCAACCGGCTGCGGCGATCAAGACCGTAGCGGCCCCGGTCGCCCCGATCGCACCGAGCCGTGCGGCCGCGCCGCGCGGCGAGATCACACGCGCCGTCGCTGCGGCGGCACCGGCTGCCGGCCCGCGTGCGGAAGTCGTCGCCGCGCAGGGTGACGTCGACGCGGCTCCGCAGGCGGTGCAATCGCCCGCCGTCGTGCGCGCCGTTGCGCCGGTGACCGTAGCCGATGCCGCCGCGCCGCGCGCGGCGCTCGCCGAGTCGAAGGCACGTGGTGAGCATCGCATCACCGCCGCGGTACGCTCGCTGATCGGCTCGCTCCACGCGCTCGTCGTGCGTTTGACGGGCGAGCGCGAACCGGCGCCGGTGCGGTATGCCGACGCGCCGGTCCTGCTGTCGCGTGCACGGGGCTTCGCATGAGCATCCGTCGACGTGCGCGCGCGCGCGGTTTCACGCTGATCGAGCTGCTGGTGGCGTTGACGCTGCTCGCGTTGCTCGCGACCGTCTCGCTGCCGCTGACCGACCTGGTCAAGCGCCGCTCGGACGAGGCCGAACTGCGCCGTGCGCTGGTGGTGATCCGCTCGGCGCTCGACGCGTACAAGGCGGCGGCCGATGACGGGCGCATCGAGCGCAGTGTCGACGCGAGCGGCTATCCGCCCGACCTGCACGCGCTCGTCGACGGCGTCGAGGACAAGAAATCGCCGGACGGCGCGAGACTGTACTTCCTGCGCAAGCTCCCCGCCGATCCGATGTGCGAATGCGAGGGCAAGGCGCCGGAGGACACCTGGGAAACGCGCAGCTATGCGAGCGACCCCGATGCGTTCTCGTCCGGCGAGGACGTGTTCGACATTCGCTCGACCAACCGCAAGGAGAGCCTCAATGGCGTCCCGTACAACCAGTGGTAAGCGTGCACGCCGCACCGCGGGCTTCACGCTGATCGAACTGCTCGTCGTGATGGCGATCATCGCGTCGCTCACCGCGTTCGTCGCCCCCGGCTACCTGAAGCAGAGCGATCGCGCGAAGGAAACGGTGCTGCGCCACAACCTGAACACGCTGCGCCAGTCGATCGACGACTATCGGGCGGATCACGGCCGCGATCCCGACACGCTCGAGGTGCTGGTCGACAAGCGCTATCTGCGCGAGATCCCGCTCGACCCGGTCACGGGCAAGCGCGGCTCCTGGCAACCGCAGGCCGGCGACCGGGGCGGCGTCGCGGACGTGAAGAGCGGCGCGAAAGGGCGTGCGCTCGACGGGAGCGCATATGGGACATGGTAATCGGCGGCGTGGCGGCCGATGCCGCGGCCCGCGCGGGCAGCGCGGCATCGCGTATCTCGGCGTGCTGATGCTCGTCGCGGCGCTGGGGCTCGGCATGACGCAGGCCGCGCGCATCTGGCAGACGGTGCAGCAGCGCGATCGCGAGGCGCAGTTGCTGTTTGTCGGCGACCAGTATCGCGCGGCGATCGCAAGCTACTACAATGCGGCGGGAGGCAGCCGCTATCCGGAGTCGCTCGACGTATTGCTCGAGGACCGCCGCGCGCTGCCGACGCAGCGTCACTTGCGGCGTCTGTACGCCGATCCGCTGACCGGGTCGACGCAGTGGGGGCTCGTGAAGGCGCCGGACGGCGGCATCATGGGCGTGTTCAGCGAGGCGCCGGGGCAGCCGCTGAAGCGCCAGGGCTTCCCCGCGCGGTACGATACGTTCGGCGACAGCGACGCCTATGGCGAATGGGCTTTTGTTTACTTGCCGCCCGCTTCGGCCGACGGAGTGGCGAACGGGCCCGAGGACGGGGCGGCATCTTGAGACTGGATCGAACATGATTGTCGCAATACTCGAAGACATGGTGACGCAGGCGGGCGTCGTGGCCGGCTGGCTCAACAAGGCCGGCTACGACACGGAGGTGCGTCACGACGGCGACAGCTTCATCGAGCTGGTGCGCACGCAGCGCGTCGACGTGCTGCTGCTCGACTGGGACGTGCCCGGCAAGTCGGGGATCGAGGTGATGCGCTGGGCGCGCGAATCGTTTGCCGACACGCTGCCGATCATCATGATGACGCAGCACGACGGCGAGAACGACATCGTGTTCGGTCTGAACACCGGTGCAGACGACTATCTGATCAAGCCGTTGCGGGAGCGCGAACTCGTCGCGCGCGTCAATGCGCAGGCGCGCAAGTACTATCCGGAGACGCAGCGCGCGAAGGTCGTCGAGGTCGGCAAGTTCGTGCTCGACACGAGCTCGCATGCCGCGACCGTCGACGGCGTGCCGGTCGAGCTGTCGCAGCGCGAGTTCGATCTCGCGCTGATGCTGTTCGAGAGCGTCGGGCGGATCGTGTCGAAGGACATGATGATCAAGCGTATCTGGGGCGTGGTGGACCGGAAGTACGATGCGACGCTGGCCACCTATGTCAGCAAGTTGCGTACGAGCCTCGGGTTGCGGCCGAAGAACGGGCTCGCGATCACGACGATCTACAACTACGGGTATCGGCTCGAGTTGACCTGAGCAAGCGGCCGGCCGCGGCGACGCGCGCCGGCTGACCACAGGATCGGTATCGCCGATCCTTCCAGTCCCCATCCGTATTCCCGTTCCGGCAAGGCTGTCGCGGCACGCCGCTTCAGCCGCCGTTCGGCATTGAATCGACGCGCCTGCGCGAGGCTATCCTGAGGCTTTCGCGAGGCACGGCAGCCCGTCTCGCCGCGCTCCGGTCACATCCCGTCCCCCCGTCGTTCGTCATCGCCGCCGCGAGCGGTACGCTCGGTCGTGCCGGCCTCGGGCGCGTTTGCGCGCACCATCCGTGTCGATGGCCATATCGCTGCACGATGCATCTTTCGCCAGATGGTGAGGATTCCTTTCGTATTTCCCGCGTGCTGTCCGCTACGTCGACAGGTGCGCCCGTAATGGCTGGGCAGCGTCGTCGCCGGCATCGCATTGCATTGCGATTCATCCGTCCAGGCGGCACGCGTTGAGAATTTTCTTAAGTTTGTTGGGTGGCGATGGCCGGATCGGAATAATGCCTGCGAACTCGACGGGTTCGTTGTTCCGCTGTCAGGGACCGGCAGCGGAAATCCTCAATTCTCTACCCAGATACTCGATGAAAAAGACCCAGAAATCCCTCCTGTTGGCCGCGCTCCTGGCCGCATTCGGTTCGACGTCCGCACTCGCCGCGGATGGCACGATCAACTTCCACGGCAAGATCGTCGCGACGACCTGCAAGATCGACAACAGCAATATTCAGGTGCCGCTCGGCGCGATCGGTATCGACCAGCTCGCCACCGCCGGCCAGGAAAGTCGCCGCGTGCCGTTCCAGATCGCGCTGAGCGAGTGCAACGACCAGCTGAGCGGCGTGCGCGCGCAGTTCGAGGGCACGTCGAACGACGACGATCCGACGCTGCTCGCGATCGGCACCGGCGCGCAGGACGATGCGAAAGGCGTCGGCATCCAGTTGATGGACGAAGGCGGCAAGCAGATCGGCATCAACACCGAGACCGACACGCTCAAGCTGACGCCGGGCAGCAACGTGCTGAACTTCGCCGCGAACTACGTCTCGACGTCCAACCAGACCGAGGCGGGCGAGGCGAACGGCACGGCGTCGTTCACGCTGCACTACCGCTAAGCAGACGGGATCGACCGATGACGATTCAATTCGGACAACGTACGCTGGCCTGCGTGCTCGGGCTGTGCATGACCCACGGCGCGCTGGCGGGCGTGGTGGTGGGCGCGACGCGCATGATCCTGCAGGAGGACCGGCGCGAAGCCGTCGTGCCCGTGAAGAATGCGGACAGCCAGCCTTACGTCGTGCAGGCCTGGATTGACGGCGGATCGACGAAGGGTGGCGCGAAGGCACCGTTCTTCGTCACGCCGCCGCTGTCGCGGCTCGATCCCGGCAAGGAAAACCTGCTGCGCGTGATGCCCGTCAAGCACGGGCTGCCGTCCGATCGCGAGTCGCTGATGTGGCTGAACGTGAAGGAGATTCCGGCCACGCCGAAGCAGGACAACGTGCTGCAGATCGCGATCCAGACGCGGATCAAGGCGTTCTATCGGCCGCAGGGCCTGACCGGCTCGTCGGCCGATGCGCCGGCGGCGCTGACCTGGCGCATCGCGCCGTCGGGCGACGGTGTGCTGCTGACGGTGAACAATCCGACGCCTTATCACGTCACCTTCTCGAAGATCGGCATCGATGCCGGCACGATCGAGGACGTCGATCTCGAGATGGTGCCGCCGCTGCAGGCGGCGACCTACAAGCTGCGCTACATCCACGCGGTGCCGACGCAGCCCGTCACGCTGCGGTTCAGCACGATCAACGATTACGGCGCGGTGACGCCGTCCGTCACGATGAAGGTGCCGACCGGCGCCGTTTGACGCAACGCGGTCGCGGGGCCGGCCAGCGGCCACTCCGCGATCCGCTTTTCCGACTTTCCATTTTTTTGACTTCATGCGGCGTGCGCTCATCCGGCGCGCGCCGTTCCCCCATTCATGACACGATGCCTTGACCCGCTGCGCCGATGCGTGCTCGCGCTCGCTTCGACCTTCGCGTTCGGATTGCCGACCGCGGGGGCGCACGCGCACGCGAACACGGCATTCAATCCCGCGTTCCTCGCGTTCGGCAACCCGCAGGCGGACGTGGATCTCGACGTGTTCGCCGAAGCAAACGTGCTGCTGCCTGGCGTGCACCCGGTCGAGGTGTCGGTCAATGGCGAAGCGTCGGGCATGCACGACATCCGCTTCGAGCGCGATCCACGCGACGAGCAAGGCAATGCGGTGCGGCCCTGCCTGAGCGCCGCCCAGCTCGACGGGTTCGGCGTGAACCTCGCGGCCTATCCGCGCGTCGCCGAGGTGGATGCCGCAGATGCCGCAGATGCCGCAGATGCCGCAGATGTCGCAGATGCGCCCGGCGCTACGCTTGCGTGCGTCGATCCGCGTGATGCGATGCCGGACGCAACGGTCACGGTGGATCCAGATCGTCAGACGCTGGCGCTGACGGTCCCGCAGGCGAAGATGAAGCGCGTGCCGCGCGGCTCGGTCGATCCGTCGCGCTGGGACGAAGGCATCAATGCACTGCGCTTCGACTATCGCTTCAACGCCGCGCAGCGGCGTTACGACGGGCCGTCGGGCCACGCGACGGAAGCGTACGGCAGCGTGCGCGCGGGCCTGAACCTCGGCGCGTGGCGCCTGCGCAGCAGCGCGATGGTGAACCACAACGCGTCGGGGCTGCAGACGCAATTCATGAATACCTATCTCGAGCGCGACATTCCCGGCTGGCGCAGCCGCGTCACGTTCGGCGAGAACTTCACGTCCGACAACGTGTTCGACAGCGTGGCGTTCCGCGGCGTGCAGCTCGCGTCCGACGACACGATGCAACCGGACAGCCAGCGCGGCTACGCGCCGGTCGTACGCGGCATCGCGCAAAGCCATGCGAAGGTCGAGATTCGCCAGAACGGCTATCTGATCTACAGCAGCTACGTGCCGCCGGGGCCGTTCGAGATCGACGACCTGTACGCGATCGCGGCGCATGCGGACCTCGAGGTGACGATCGTCGAGGCGGATGGCCAGAAGCGCAGCTTCATCCAGCCGTCGGCGAGCATTCCGACCCTGCTGCGCCAGAATGCGTGGTCGTATCGCGCGGCCGCGGGGCGCTTGCGTGCCGATTCCGCCCAATCGCAGTGGTTCACGTCGGCGAGCGCCGCTTACGGCTTGCCTGGCGAGACGACGATCTACGGCGGCGCGACGTTCGCGAACGGATACGCGGCGCTGGCGGCCGGCGCCGCGCGCAACCTGGCGCGGATCGGTGCACTGTCGGTGGACGTGACGCACGCCCGTTATCGGGACCAGGCGGGGCAGGCGGGCGCGGGCAGCGCAGTGCGCGCGATGTACGCGAAGGCGTTCGCGTCGACCGGCACGGAACTGCGCGCCGCGCATCACCAGTACTCGGGCGGCTATCGCAGCCTGTCCGACGTCGTGGTGCGCTACGCGACGTCGGTCGACACGTGGGCCGGCCGCGCGGGCAAGCGCAGCCGCAGTGAGCTGAGCGTGTCGCAGAGCCTGGGGCGCGCGGGCTCGCTGTACGTCAGCGCGAGCCGGCGCGCCTACCGCGACGGTGCGGGCGAGGACCGGCTGCTCCAGCTCGGCTATTCGGGCAGCGTGTCGCGCGTGTCCTACAACGTGAGCCTGAGCGCCGAGCAGCGCGCGCGCGGCGAGCGCAGCCGGCAGGTGTCGCTGAACCTGTCGATTCCGTTCGGCGGCGGGCGCACGACGACACCGCACGCGTACGGCAGTGCGACGCTGATCGCCGGTACCGCGGGCACCGAGCAGCGCGCGGGCGTGTTCGGCACGTTGTTCGACGACGATCGCCTGAGCTATGGCGTCGACGCCGATCGCACGGCACACGGCCTGGGCGGTGCGGTGAACCTGAACTACCGTGCGACGGCCGGCCAGTTCGGGGTCACCCACAACCAGACGCGCAGCGGCTCGCAGACCTCGGTCAGCGCGGCGGGCGGGATGGTCGTGCACGGCGGCGGCGTCACGCTGTCGCAGCCGCTCGGCGAAACCGTCGCTCTGGTGCGTAGCGAGGGTGCGGCCGACGTCGGCGTGATCGCGCATGCCGGCGTGCGTACCGACCGCGCGGGCTATGCGGTCGTGCCGAGCGTCACGCCGTACCGGCAGAACCGCATCGCGTTGCGCACGGCGGAACTCGATCGTCAGCTCGAGATCCGCAACGCGATCGTGCACGTCGTGCCGACGCACGGCGCGGTCGTGCTGGCGCCGTTCGAGGTCGAGGCGGGGCGCCTGATGCTCGACATGACCGACGACGCGGGCCAGCCGGTGCCGTTCGGTGCCGCCGTGCTGACGACGGCCGGCAAGGAGGTCGGCATGGTCGGCCCGAACGGGCAGGGCTTCGTCACCGGCGTCGGCCGGGCCGGCGACCTGTTCGTGCGATGGGGCGCGCGCCCGGACGAGCGTTGCGCGCTGTCGTACAACATGGGCGAGTCGACGCCGCACAGCAATTTCCCCGAACTCGAGGTCGTCTGCTCGCGCACGCATCCGGCGCTGCGGGCCGACGCTTCTTCACCCACTTCCCCCCGTTCATGAAACCCATGATTTCCCGATTTGCCGCATGCCTGCGCCGCTGGGCGGCGTTCGTCGCGCTGACGCTCTGCACGGCGCCCGCGTTTGCCGCGTGCCTGAGCCTCCCCGAAGATTTCAATCCGATCGAGTTCGGTTCGATCGCGGCCGACGGCGTCGAGGTCGGCGGCGTCGTCCGGTCGATCCGGTTCACGCTGACCCTCACCTGTGCGCCGAACGGCCAGGGCGAGCCGCTGGCGCGGACCTTGAATTACTCGAGCGAGTTCGGCCCCGCGCCGGGCATGAACCTGTGGGCAACCAATCTCCCCGGCCTTGCGCTGCGGATGGTGCGCGACGGCGAGGATCTCGGCAGCAAGACGGAAGGCGTGCTCGGGACGCATCCGGGGGACGGCTCGGCGCGCGAGTTCATGATCGACATGGAGCTCGTCAAGATCGGGCCGGTGACGCCCGGCTTCCTGCTGGGCCAGGCGTTTGTCGTCGAGGCGTCGCCCGTGAGCGGCGATCCGGGCCATTACGTGGTGCGCAAGCACATTACGAGCAGTTACGTGCGGGGCGTCGCGTGCACCGTCAATACGGCCTCGAAGCATCTCGTCGTGCCGCTCGGCGCCGTGCCCGCGTCGGCCTTCGACGGTCCGGGCTCGACCCAGGCGTCACGCGAATTCGCGATCGACCTGACCTGCAGCCCGTTCGGCGAGGCACGGCCGACACCGCTGTCGATCCAGCTGCTCGGCGAGACGGTGCCGGGCACGACCGACGTGCTGAAGCTGCTCGGCGATGACGCCGCGCTGGGTGTCGGCATTCGCGTGCTGAAAAACGATGCGCCGGTCACGTTGAACACCTGGCACAGCCTCGGCGACGCGACGGTCGGGGCAACCACGTTGCCGTATACCGCGCAGTACTACCAGTACGGCGAGCGCGTGACGGCGGGGTCGGGCGACGGCGTGATGACGTTCCTGATCGAGATGCGCTGACGCTGCGCCGGGTATTTTGAAATCCTTGAGAATGGTTATCAACACGGGTTTCCGCCTCGATAATTTCATCCACATATCCATGGCAACCATGTCTTCGCAACCGATAAAGGATGAATCATGCAGGTGGCTTCCCAAACAGATTTGCAGAACGAAACATTATCCAGCGGTCGATACGACCGCTTTTCCCGCGCGCTGCACTGGATTTTCGCGGCCGTGATCCTGTACACGATGGTGGCTGGAATTTCGCTGCACTTCATCACGCAGCCGGATCTATGGCGTTTCGTGTCGACCCTGAACATGTCGCTCGCGAGCTGCCTGATCGTGCTGTTTCCGCTGCGCTACGTGTGGTCGTTCTTCCGCCGCACGCCGCCTGACGTCGCGTCGATTCCGCGTCAGCAGCAATCGATCGCGCACCTGGTGCACTCGCTGATTTACGCGCTGGTCGCCTTCGTGCTGTTCAGCGGGTTCGTGATGGTGCCGGACGGTTACTGGCTGTTTGGCCTGCTTTACGTGAAGACGCCGTATAGCGCGGGGCCGGTGACCGAGCACTGGTTCGAACTTCACAAGTTCGGCTGCTATACGCTGGCATTCGTGGTGGTGGTACACGCGGGGGCGGCACTCAAGCATCATTTCGTGTCGAAGAACGACGTGCTGAAGCGCATGCTCTGATGGTGACGTGGCGCGAGGCGGATTTCGATCCACCGCGCGCGCACCACTTTGGTGCTGATTCGCGACGATGCCGGGCGGGCCGCGATGGGCGCGCCCAAGGCTCGGAAACGAAGGGGAGGTGGCCGGCACGATGCCGGCCTTTTTGCTTTTTTAAAACCGAGGCTGCCGAGGAGAGAACTCGGCAGCACATGCGCGACCCCGGCGCAGTGCTTCCTGGGCTTGAAATGAAAAAAGGCCGGCTAGAAGCCGACCTTTTCATAAAACAGATGGTGCCCAGGAGAGGACTCGAACCTCCACGATGTTGCCACCGCTAGGACCTGAACCTAGTGCGTCTACCAATTCCGCCACCTGGGCACGTTTTGCAGTAGCTGCTTGCTGCAAAGAAGCGAAATTATAGCGCCCCAATTATTCGTGTCAACACTTTTTTGCGATGCATCGCAAACCTGGCTCCACCATGCCTGCCGGCGGCATTCCGGTCATTTGGCGACACAGGCGGGTGATAGAATGACCCGCCGCCGTCAATATAGAACTGTCTGACGGACACCTCTATGTTGATGCCGTGCACCATCAATCAACGCAACGAGAACAACCATCGACAAACCCTTGAGCAAATATCCGTACCCCATTCCGAGCCGTGAAGAAATTCTCGGCGTGCTGCGTACGAGCGACGCGCCGCTGGCCGCCAACGACATCGCGGAAGCACTGTCGATCAAGCGTCAGGAGCGCGAGGGGTTCTTCCGGCGTGTCGCCGCGATGGAACGCGACGGCCAGATCCGCCTCGACAAGCGCGGCCACTACCAGTTGACCCATCCGTCGAACTTCGTCGCCGGGCGCGTGCAGGGGCATCGCGACGGCTACGGGTTCGTGATCCGCGACGACGGCCAGGACGACCTGTTCTTGCCGAACGGCGAAATGCAGAAGGTGATGCACAACGATCGCGTGCTCGCGCGGATCGTCGGCTACGATCGCCGCGGCCGTCCGGAAGGGCATGTCGTCGAAGTCACCGAGCGCGCGAACAAGCGCGTGATCGGCCGCCTGCTCAACGAGAACGGCGCGCTGATCGTCGCACCGGAAGACAAGCGTATCGGCCACGACATCCTGATCACGCAGAACGTGAAGAAGGCGAAGGTCGGGCAGGTCGTCGTCGTCGAGCTGACCGATTTCCCGAGCCGCCATTCGCAGCCGCTCGGCCGTGTCGTCGAGGTGCTCGGCGACATCGACGATCCGGGCATGGAAATCGAAATCGCGGTGCGCAAGTACGGCGTGCCGCATGAGTTCAGCCAGCCGGCGCTCGACGAAGCCGCCGCGCTGCCCGACAAGGTGCGGCCGACCGACCTGCGTTTCCGCGTCGACCTGCGCGACGTGCCGCTCGTGACGATCGACGGCGAGGACGCCCGCGACTTCGACGACGCCGTCTACTGCGAGCCGGTCAAGGTCGGCCGCGGCGACGGCTACCGGCTGATCGTCGCGATCGCCGACGTGTCGCACTACGTACAGCCGGGCAGCGGGCTCGATGCCGACGCGCTCGAGCGCAGCACGTCGGTCTACTTCCCGCGCCGCGTGATTCCGATGCTGCCGGAGAAGCTGTCGAACGGCCTGTGCTCGCTGAATCCGCAGGTCGACCGCTGCGTGCTCGCGTGCGACATGGTGATCACCGCGCGCGGCGAGATCAAGGCGTACCAGTTCTATCCGGCCGTCATCCATTCGGCGGCGCGCCTGACGTACACCGAAGTCGCCGCCGTGCTGTCGAACACGAAGGGGCCGGAGGCTGCGCGCCGCGCGGATCTTCTGCCGCACCTGCAGGACCTGTACGGCGTCTACAAGTCGCTGTTCGCCGCGCGGCAGAAGCGTGGCGCGATCGACTTCGACACGACCGAGACCTACATCGTCTGCAACTCGCAGGGCAAGATCGAGCAGATCGTGCCGCGCCAGCGTAACGATGCGCACAAGCTGATCGAGGAATGCATGCTGGCCGCGAACGTCTGCGCGGCCGATTTCCTGAAGCGCAACAAGCATCCGGGCCTGTATCGCGTGCACGCGGGGCCGACGCCGGAGAAGCTCGAGAACCTGCGTGCGTTCCTGCGCGGCATGGGTCTGTCGCTCGGCGGCGGCGACAAGCCGCATGCGAGCGACTACGCGGCGCTGATGGCGCAGATCCGCGACCGGCCCGATGCGCAGATGCTGCAGCCGATGCTGCTGCGCTCGATGCAGCAGGCCGTCTACAGTCCGGACAACATCGGTCACTTCGGCCTGGCCTACGAGGCGTACGCGCACTTCACGAGCCCGATCCGTCGTTATCCGGACTTGCTCACGCACCGCGCGATCTACGCGATCCTGTCGGGCAAGAAATACGTGCCGAAGGCGCCGGAAGGTTTCGAGCTGAACACCGCGCTGTCGCCGCGCGCTCGCGCGATGCAGCAGGCCGACGACGAATCGCGCGGCCGCTCGCGTTCGAACACGGCGATCTGGGAAGAACTCGGCCTGCACTGCTCGGCGAACGAGCGCCGCGCGGATGAAGCGTCGCGCGACGTCGAGGCCTGGCTCAAGTGCTACTTCATGCGCGACAAGCTCGGCGAGGAGTACGGCGGGATGGTGAACGGCGTCACGTCGTTCGGCATCTTCGTGCAGCTCGATACGCTGTTCATCGAAGGGCTCGTGCACGTCACGGAACTCGGCTCGGACTACTTCCAGTACGACGAGATCAAGAACGAGCTGCGCGGTGAACGCACGGGCATCCGCTATCGCCTGTCGGATCGCGTGCGCGTGCAGGTGAGCCGCGTCGATCTCGATGCACGCAAGATCGACTTCCGCCTCGTGCGCGATACGCCGGTGAAGGCGCCGCGTCCGTCGCCCGCGCCGGCGTCCGCTGGCGGCGGTGTCGACCGCGGCAATGGCCCGCGCGTACGCACGCTGCCGCAGGTGGAGGATCCCGTGCCGCGCCGCAAGAAGGCCGCGAGTGCGCCGAGCGTTGCGGTGAATGAAGCGCGCGCCGCGCGCAAGAAGGGTAGCAGCGGTGGCGGTGCAGCGGCGAAGCCGACCGCGAAGAAGACGCGCGCCCGCAAGAAGTATTGAGCGTGCGGGGCGGCGCCAGCGCCCGCCCTGCAGTATCGAGAGACGCCGCGTGACCGGTCATCAGCCGGCAACGCGGCGCTTTCCTTTTCCATGGATCGCGGCTGCGCGCGTCGCGCGGCCGCACGTTTGATCGAAGGTTGTTCCAGTCATGTCACGTCTGAAGGTTCTTTACGGTTTTCATGCGGTGACCGCACGTTTGCGGCACGATGCATCGACGGTTGCGGAGGTGCTGTACGACCAGACGCGCCGCGACCGCCGCATGCAGGACTTCCTGCACACCGCGAAGGAAGCGGGCGTGCGGTTGATTGCAGCCGACGAAACGCGCCTGTGGGGCCTCGCGCATACCGAGCGTCACCAGGGTGTCGTCGCGCGTGTCGAGGACATCCCGCTCGCGCAGAACCTGTCCGAGCTGCTCGACGGCATCCAGGGCCCGGCGCTGCTGCTGGTGCTCGACGGTGTCACCGATCCGCACAACCTCGGCGCGTGCCTGCGTGTCGCCGATTCGGCCGGCGCGCATGCGGTGATCGCACCGCGCGACCGCGCGGTCGGCCTGAACGCAACCGCGGCCAAGGTGGCGAGCGGTGCGGCGGATACGGTGCCGTACATCACGGTGACGAACCTCGCCCGTGCGCTGCGCGAGCTGAAGGAGGCCGGCGTGTGGATCATCGGCACGTCGGACGAGGCATCGGCGACGCTCTACGAAACCAAGCTCGACGGCCCCGTCGCGCTCGTGATGGGCGCGGAAGGCGAAGGCATGCGCCGGCTGACGCGCGACACCTGCGACGAAGTGATGAGCATTCCGATGGCCGGCAGCGTGGAAAGCCTGAACGTATCGGTCGCAAGCGGCGTGTGCCTGTACGAAGCCGTGCGCCAGCGGCGCGTGAAGGGCTGACGCAGCCCGTCCCGCGCGCCCTGCGCGGGCCTCGAATGAACCGAACGACGCGTGCCGCGATCCGCTGCGGCACGCGGCTCTCCGGAGCTCGCGACCGATGACCCTGTTTCGCGCTGGCGCATCCTGCGCGGTGCTGTGCCTGCTGGCTGCCTGCACGTCGCCGTCGCTCGTCGAACGCGGTACTTACTACGCCGACACGAGCCTGCACGCGCGCGGCGCCGATGCGCGGATCCGCTTTCTCGTGATGCATTACACCGAAAGCGACGAGGCGAAATCGCTGCGCACGCTGACGGGCGATTCGGTCAGCGTGCATTACGTCATCCCGCCGCAGCCGCGCATCGAGCGCGGGAGGCCGGTCGTCTTCCAGCTCGTTCCGGAATCGGAGCGCGCATGGCACGCGGGCGTCAGCGAGTGGCAGGGCACGACCGAGCTGAACGCGGTGTCGATCGGCATCGAGAACGTGAACCGCGGGCCGCTCGATCCGCAAAACCGCACCTGGCAGCCTTATCCGCCCGAACAGGTCGCGGCGCTGACCCGGCTGTCGAAGGACATCGTCGCGCGCTACGGGATTCCGCCGACGCGCGTGGTTGGGCACAGCGACATCGCGCCGCAACGCAAGATCGATCCGGGGCCGCTGTTTCCCTGGCATGCGCTGGCCCTGGCCGGCGTCGGCGCGTGGCCGGACGATGCGGTCGTGGCCGCGCGGCTCGGCGGTCGCGATCCGCATGCGCCGGTCGACGTGCGCGAACTGCAGCTCAAGCTCGCGCGCTACGGTTACGACGTGGCCACCGATGGCGTGCTCGACGCACGCACGCGACGCGTGTTCGCGGCCTTCCAGATGCATTTCAGGCCGTCCGACTATGCAGGCAACCCGGACGCCGAAACCGACGCGATCGCGCAGGCGTTGCTCGACAAGTACTTTCCCGGCACGCAACCGGCGGACAACGCGCCCGCAGCGGGCGCACCCTGAATCCGCCGTGCCCGGCACGCCGAAAAACCCGGGCCGTCATCCGAGTCCGGTAAACTGGCGGTTTTCCGCAATCCCGCAGCATCACCATTCCATGACTCAAGACGAACTCAAACGCCTCGTCGGCCAGGCCGCCGCTGATTACGTGATCCAGAACGTGCCGGAAGGTGCCGTGATCGGCGTCGGCACCGGCTCGACCGCCAACTGCTTCATCGACGCGCTCGCCGTCGTCAAGGCGCGCTATCGCGGCGCCGTGTCGAGCTCCGTCGCCACCACCGAGCGCCTGAAGTCGCACGGCATCAAGGTGTTCGACCTGAACGAGGTCGACTCGCTGCAGGTGTACGTCGACGGCGCCGACGAGATCGACGCGAGCGGCGCGATGATCAAGGGCGGTGGCGGCGCGCTGACGCGCGAGAAGATCGTCGCATCGGTGGCCGATACGTTCGTCTGCATCGCGGACGCCAGCAAGCGCGTGCCGGTGCTGGGTGCGTTCCCGCTGCCGATCGAAGTCGTGCCGATGGCGCGCACGGCGATCGGCCGGCGCGTGACCGCGCTCGGCGGCGTGCCGGTGCTGCGCGTGACGAAGGACGGTGCGCCGTATATCACCGACAACGGCAACGAGATCATCGACGTGAAGGGGCTGCAGATCGCCGATCCGCGTGGTTTCGAAGCGCAGGTGAATGCATGGCCGGGCGTCGTGACGGTCGGCCTGTTCGCCGAGCGCGGTGCGAATCTGTGCTTGCTCGGCACGGAAAACGGCGTTGAAACGATCGTTTATTCGGCTAATTGAAAGATATGGAAAGCAGTCCGTAATGATGTGTCGCGTCGTAATGGACTGAATGTTTAAATCTTGTGGAAATCGGGGCCCGGTAGGCGCAATGCGCTTCCCGGGCCTTATTTTTAGCCGTATAAATCACCCGGTCAAAAAGAGGGATAACCCTGTCAGGTGTTTACCAGATAGCGAAATATCCTCGAACTCATCAACTTATAGATCATAAGAACAGTCGTAACCAGGGCCGGCGGAACTGCGGAGCAGGTGTTCGCAAATCGACGCACGGGGAGGTGTCATGGAGCAGGGCAAAGACCGGTCACTGGTCGCGAAAGTGATGGATGGGCTTGTCTCGGGTATCGTCGAGGACAAGTACGGCGGCATCTTGCCGCCGCAGGACGTGCTGTCGAAAGAGTTCGATGTGAGTCGCACCGTGATGCGGGAAGCGCTATCGATGTTGCTTGCGCGCGACATGCTGGACGTGCGTCCGAAAGTCGGCACGCGCGTGCGGCCGATGCGCGACTGGCGGATGATCGACGAAGACGTGGTGAGCTGGCGATTCCGGGCGAAACCCGATCCGCAGTTCATGCGCGACGTCATCGAATTCCGGATGCTGATCGAACCGCGCGCGACCGCGCAGGCGGCGGTGCGTGCGACGGCTGCCGACATCGCGAGCATCCGCGAAGCGTTCGATGCGTTCAAGGTGCTGCAGCCGGGCGACTCCGGCTACGACACGGCGGACGAGTTGCTGCACACGCGGATCGTGCAGGCGAGCGGCAACCAGTTCTTCCAGCAGATGGCGGCGATCGTGCGCGGTGCGGTGCGTCTCGTGAATCCGCGTGTCGTGCAGAAGGAAGGTGCACACGACGTCGTCGTGAAGGCGCATGCACGTGTGGTCGATGCGATCGAGCGGCGCGACCCGCGCGAAGCCGAAGCCGCTTCGCTCGCGCTGATCGATTTCAGCGCCGACGAGATCTCGCGCGATTTCTCCGTCGACGTGCCCATGCGCGCCTGACGCTGCGCGAATCGCTCATCCGTGTGCCGCGGGCCGTTTATCATGACGGCCGGCCGGCAGCGTGCCGGCCATCGTCATACGACCGACACGGAAGATCAGGATGAACGACAACGACCATCGCACGGTGCGCTTCGGCATCATTGGCGCAGGCAGCATCGCGCGCCGTTTCGCGCAAAGCCTCGCGCACGTGCCGGGCGCCACGCTCGCCGGTGCCTGGGCCCGCCGCGCCGATGCCGCGGCAGACTTTTGCGAAGCGTACGGCGGTACGCCTGCTGCAAGCCTCGAAGCACTCCTCGCGAGCGATATCGACGCGGTCTACATCGCGACGCTCCATGACAGTCACGCGCAGTACACGCTGGCCGCGCTTGCTGCCGGCAAGGCCGTGCTGTGCGAAAAGCCCGCGACGCTGAACGCGGCGCAGCTCGACACCGTGCTGCGTGCGGCACGCGACGCCGGGCGGCTTTTCATGGAGGCGATGAAGCCGCCGTTCTTCCCGCTGTACCGTCAGTTACGTGCGCATCTGCATGACGATCCGATCGGCGAGATCCGGCTCGTGCGGGCAGGGTGCGCGTCGTCATCGGTGCCGGACGACCATGCCGTCTATCGTCTCGATCGCGCGGGCGGCGCGCTGCTCGATATCGGGATCTACGAGGCGTTTCTCGCGGTCGACTGGCTCGGTGCGGCGCGCGACGTGCAGACACTCGGCCGCGTCGGCGCAACGGGTGTCGACCTGTTCGCAAGCCTGAACAGCGTGCACGCGAACGGCGGGATCGCGCAGCTCTTTTGCGGGCTCGACGTGATGGGGCGCGGCGACGCGCTGATCGCCGCGGCCGGCGGCCACGTGACGATTCACGAGAAATGGTGGAACCCCGCGCGTGCGACGATTCGTTATGCGGACGGGCGCACCGTCGAACTCGATGCGCCGGTCGACGGCGGCGGGCTGAACTACGAGACCGCGCATTTCTGCGACCTGCTGCGCGCGGGCCAGACCGAAAGCCCGATCATGACGCACGACCATTCGCGGCAGATGATCGCGATGACCGATGCCGCGCGAGCGGCGCTTGGCGTGCGTTATTCGGGCGAGTAAGCGGGAAGGCGGGAGCCGGGCACGCGCGAGCGGCCCGGTGCACGGCGTGCGCTCAGTGCCGCGACGGCAGCGACAGGCGCTTTTCGTACCAGCGCTGCACCCATTCGAGGATCTGGCACAGGATCCAGTACACCGCCGCGGCGGCGAGATAGAGCGGCAGCGGCTGATAGGTCGCGGCGATCACTTCCTGCGCGCTGCGCAGCAGTTCGGTCACGGTGATCACGGACACGAGCGACGTGTCCTTGATCAGGCTGATCAGGCTGTTCGACAGGCTCGGCACCGCGATGCGCAGCGCCTGCGGGCCGATCACGTAGCGCAGCGTCTGCCCCCACGACAGCCCGAGGCTGTACGCGGCCAGCCATTGACCGCGTGCGATCCCGTTGATCGCGCCGCGCATGCTTTCCGACATGTAGGCCGCGACGTTCGCGGACAGCGCGATGACGCCGGCGGGCGTCGGGTCGAGCGAGATGCCGAGGCTCGGCAGCCCGTAATAGATGACGAAGATCTGCACGAGCAGCGGCGTGCCGCGCATCAGGCTCACATACGCGCGTGCGAGCCACGCGAGCGCGTTGACCCAGATGCGTTCGAAGCCGTCGAGCGCTTCGCTTTGCCGGATGCCCATCATCGCGAGCACGACGGCGCCAAGCAGGCCGAACACCATCGACAGCACGGCGAACTTGACGGTCAGAACGGCGCCTTGGGCGAGCACCGGCAGCGATTGGACGAGCAGGGACGTTGTCGACATGGAATACGAATCGAATGCGTGCGCGAAAGCGCAATCATAAACCGGACGAATAAAACAAAGGGCGGCATCGTTACGGATGCCGCCCTTTCCGGCCCGCCGTCAGGCGGGAAATGCAGGCGTGCTTACTTGATCGGCTTCGTCACGTCGATGCCGAACCACTTGTCCGAGATCTTCGTGAAGGTGCCGTCGGCCTCGAGTTGCGCCATCGCGTCGTCGATCGCCTTCTGGAACTTCGGGTTGCCCTTCTTGAACGGGATGCCCGACGGGTTCGCCGAACCGACGTTCGCGCCCGGGCGCAGCGGCAGTTGCGAGTTCTTCGTCAGGTACGCGAGCATCAGGCGGTCGTTGAGCGCCGCGTCGAGACGGCCGGCCGCGAGATCGCGCAGGTACTCGGGCGCGCCCGGGTACGTCTTCACGTCGATGCCCGGCACCGACTTCGCCATGTCCATGTAGTTCGTGCCGAGCGCGACGCCGAGCTTCTTGCCCTTCAGGTCTTCCAGCGACTTGAAGTCACGCGTGTCGTCCTTGCGCTGGATCAGCTGCGCGGACGAGTACGTGTACGCCGGCGAGAAGTCGAGCGTTTCCTTGCGCTTGTCGGTGATGCCGACCTGATTGGCGATCACGTCGAACTTGCCGGCCTGCAGGCCCGCGATGATGCCGCTCCATTCGGTCGTCACGAATTCGGCCTTCACGCCGAGCTTCGCGGCCACGGCCTTCGCGATGTCGACGTCGAAGCCGACGAGTTCGCCTTGCGGGTTCTTCGAGTTGAACGGCGGGAACGTGCCTTCGAGGCCGACCCGCAGCGTGCCGCGTTGTTTCACCTGGTCGAGAAGGTCGGCCGCATGCGCGGTGGCAGCGGCGAACGACGTGCCGATCAGGCCGGCAACCAGCAGCTTCTTCAGCAGCGCAATTTTCATCGTGTGTTTCCTTGCCCTGTCCGGGTCATTGATTCTGATATCGAGGCCAATGATAGCAAAAATGCAATCGACCTCTAAATATCGTTTGTTTATGGCTATATTACGCGGTGCGTTCGCGGGCGACGGCCTTCACGCATTCCGCGACGAGCGCGGGACCGCGGTAGATGAACCCCGTGTAGAGCTGCACCAGCGCCGCGCCGGCCGCGAGCTTCGCCCGGGCATCCTCGCCCGAGAAAATGCCGCCGACGCCGATGATCGGCACTTCGCTGCCGACTTCGGCGTGCAGCTTGCGGATCACTTCGTTCGACGCGTCGAACACGGGGCGGCCGGACAGGCCGCCGGCTTCGTCCGCATGCGGCAGGCCCTGGACAGCCGCGCGCGACAGCGTCGTGTTGGTGGCGATGACCGCCTCGATCTTGTGGCGCAGCAGCGTGTCGCCGATTTCCTTGACCTGTTCGTCGTCGAGATCGGGCGCGATCTTCAGCGCGAGCGGCACGAGCTTGCCGTGCAGGTCGGCGAGGCGCTGCTGCTTGTCCTTCAGCGCCGCGAGCAGTGCGTCGAGCTCGCCCGCACCCTGCAGCTGGCGCAGGTTCTTGGTGTTCGGCGACGAGATGTTGATCGTCACGTAGCTCGCGAACGGGTACACGCGCTCGAGGCAGTACAGGTAGTCCTCGGCGGCGCGCTCGATCGGCGTATCGGCGTTCTTGCCGATGTTCAGGCCGAGGATGCCGCGATAGCGGGCAGCCTGGACGTTCTTCACGAACTGGTCGACGCCGTGGTTGTTGAAGCCCATCCGGTTGATCAGTGCTTCGGCCTGCGGCAGGCGGAACATCCGCGGGCGCGGGTTGCCGGGCTGCGGGCGCGGCGTGACCGTCCCGACCTCGATGAAGCCGAAGCCGAGCGCCGCGAGGCCGTCGATGGCCGCGCCATCCTTGTCGAGGCCGGCCGCGAGGCCGACCGGGTTGCGGAACGTGAGCCCCATCACGGTGCGCGGCGCGTCGGGCACGCGCGCCGACAGCGCACAGGCAAGGCCCGTGCGGCCGGCCGCGCCGAGCGCGCGCAGCGTGAGGTGGTGAGCGTCTTCCGCATCCATCTTGAACAGGGATGCGCGGGCCAGCGGATAGAGGGAACTGAACACGGGAATTGGGCGGACAGCCGGAATGAATGACAACCCGCTATTTTACCGGGAGTTGGGCGGCAGGGGCGCGCTTCGCTTCGTCACCCCCGCGGCGCGCGTCAGCCCGAGCCGGAATGCCCGCCCGGCAACGGCGCACGGGCCAGCGCCGCATCGACGGGCGGCAGGTCGATCCGTTCCGGATCGAGTATCTTCCAGCGGCCGTCGATCAGCCCTTCGAGCGGGTGGAAGTTCGCCTTGTAGGCCATCTTCGGACTCTCGCGGATCCAGTAACCGAGGTACACGTAGGGCAGGCCGAGGCTCTTCGCCTGCTCGATCTGCCACAGGATGTTGTAGGTGCCGTAGCTCGTGTGCCGGTCGTCGGGCTCGAAGAACGTGTAGACGGACGACAGCCCGTCGCCGAGGATGTCGATCATGCTGACCATGCGCAGCTTCCCGGGCTCGCCGCCCGGGGCGTCGAGGTCGCGGAATTCGACGAGGCGCGAGTTGATCCGGCTCTGCAGCAGGAATTGCTCGTACTGGTCGCGGCTGTCGCGATCCATGCCGCCGCCCGCGTGGCGCGCGGACTGGTAGCGCATGTAGAGCGCGTAGTGCTCTTCGTCGTAGTGCAGCGGCGAAACCGTCGCGACCAGCGTGCGATGCCGCTTCCACATCCGGCGCTGCGTACGCGACGGCGCGAACGCGGCGACGGGGACGCGCACCGGCACGCAGGCACGGCAGCCGTCGCAGTACGGACGATACGTGAAGACGCCCGAGCGCCGGAAGCCGGCTTTCACGAGCTCGGTGTAGATGTCGGAGTTGATCAGGTGGCTCGGCGTCGCGACTTGCGAGCGCGCGACGCGGCCGTCCAGATAGCTGCACGGATAGGGCGCCGTTGCATAGAATTGCAGCGCCGAAAGCGGTGAAAGCGGCAGCTCAGTCGGGTGAGTCATGGGCAGCTCTCGTTGCAGGGAGGGAGTGCCGCGCTAGCGCTCGATCCCGGAGGGGGCCGCCGTTTCGGCGCGGCCCGTCAGCGCGGCGAGCACGCGCTTGTCGAACTGCCACGGAATCGGCGGTTCGGCTACCGCGCTGCGCACGTGAGCGACAAAGGCCTTGCGTGCGATCTCGCGGCCGCCGAGCGACGCTAGATGCGACGTATTCTGCTGGCAGTCTATCATTTCCAGCCCCTGCTCGCGAAGGTGCGCGACGAGCGCGGCCAGCGCGATTTTCGACGCATCGGTCGCGTCCGCGTACATCGATTCGCCGAAAAACATCCGCCCGAACGATACGCCGTACAGGCCGCCGACGCGCCGCCCGTCGTGCCACGTCTCGATGCTGTGCGCGTTGCCGGAGCGGTAGAGCGACGTGTACGCATCGATGATCTCGGCCGTGATCCACGTGCCGCGCTGCCCGCGGCGCGGCGCCTGCGCGCACGCGCGCATCACGCCCGGAAAGTCGTGGTCGACGCGCACTTCCCATTCGGGCTCGCGCAGCACGCGCTTCAGCGTCTTGCGCAGCGAAGGCGACACCTTGAATTCGGCCGGCACGAGGATCATGCGCGGGTCGGGGCTCCACCACAGCACGGGCTGGCCGTCCGAATACCACGGGAAGATGCCGCGCAGGTACGCGTCGATGAGGCGCGAGGGCAGCAGGTCGGCGCTCGCGGCGAGCAGCCCGGGCGCGCCGGTCGCGGGACCGAGCGCGCGTTCGATGGGCGGAAACGGATCGTCCGGGCCGAGCCAGGGGACCATGGGGCGGGGGCTCAGCCGTTGCGCAGCGAGCGGAAGATATCGCCGGTGTGCACGCCGTAGTCGCCCGCGGCGCGATCGGCGAAGAAGAATCGCAGGGTCTGGCTGACGGTCGGGAACGCGATTTCGTCCCACGGGATGTCGGCTTCGTCGAACAGCTTCACTTCGAGGCTTTCCTCGCCGGCCTCGAACGCCGGATCGGTGAGCCGCGCGAGGTAGAACAGGTGAACCTGGTGCACGTGCGGCACGTTGAGCAGCGTGAACAGGTTCTGCACCTCGACGCGCGCGCCGGCTTCCTCGAGCGTTTCGCGCGCGGCGGCTTCGGCCGTCGTCTCGCCCATTTCCATGAAGCCCGCGGGCAGCGTCCAGAACCCGTAGCGCGGTTCGATCGCGCGGCGGCACAGCAGGATCTGATCGCCCCAGACCGGAACCGTGCCGACGACGTTGCGCGGATTCTGGTAGTGGATCGTGCCGCAGTGATCGCAGATGAAGCGCTCGCGGTTGTCGCCCGGAGGAATGCGCGCGATGACTTCGTGACCGCAGACGGAGCAGAATTTCATGTCGAGTGGAAGGGACGAGGTGATGCGAGTGTATCACCGGGGCGCGGCATTCTTGAACGCCTGCGCGTGCAGGCCGCGTGTCGCGCGAAGCGGGACGGGGCGTGCGGCGGGAAAACAAAAAGCCCGGCGCGGAGCCGGGCTTTTTGCGTAAGTAATTCTGGTCGGTTGGTTGCGGGGGTAGGATTTGAACCTACGACCTTCGGGTTATGAGCCCGACGAGCTGCCAGACTGCTCCACCCCGCGTCCGTCGAAAAAATGAATTATAAGGAGTAACCCGAATGCGTGCAAGCGGTTTCTGACAATTTCTTGTCGCTGCTTGTGGGGCCGGTACGGCGGGTGCGTGCGCTAGAATCGAGCGGTTTGTTTCGCTTCTTCGACAGCGGGGCCGTGCGCGATCGCTTCGGCGCTGTTGCGACTCTCATTACTGTACCGACGGATTCATGGACATCGCTCACGATCTGCAATCGATCGGCGCGCAGGAACAGGCGCTCGTATTTCCCCATTTCGACCCGGCCCGCGCATGGGCGCTCGGCAGCCGGATGCACGCGCTCGCGACGTCGCGCGGCCATGCGATCGCGATCGACATCGTTACGTTCGGCCAGCCGCTGTTCTACGCGGCGCTGGCTGGCGCCACGCCCGACAATGCCGACTGGGTACGCCGCAAGCGCAACGTCGTCGCCCATTTCCGCCGCAGCTCGTACGCGATCGGCCTGCGCATGCAGCAGGCCGGTGCGACGCTCGCCGACAAGCATGGGCTGCCGATCGCCGAATATTCGCCGCACGGCGGCTCGTTCCCGCTGACCGTCGCCGGTGCCGGCGTGATCGGCTCGATCACCGCGTCGGGGCTGCCGCAGCGCGCGGACCACGAATTCGTCGTCGAGGCGCTGTGTGCCGAGCTCGGCCACGACTACGCCGTGCTGGCCCTCGCAAGGAGCTGAGCGATGCAGCTTCCCGGTTACGCATGGCTCGCGATCGCGATCGTCGCGGAAGTGATCGGCACGTCGGCGCTGCGCGCGGCGGACGGCTTCACGCGCCTCTGGCCGTCGTTGCTGGTCGTGGCCGGTTATGGCATCGCGTTCTACTGCCTGTCGATCACGTTGCGCACGATGCCCGTCGGCATCATCTATGCCGTCTGGTCGGGCGCGGGCATCGTGCTGATCACGCTCGTTGCGATGCTGCTCTATCGCCAGGTGCCGGACTTGCCGGCCGTGATCGGCCTCGGCCTGATCATCGCCGGCGTCGTGGTGCTGAACCTGTTCTCGAAGATGCAGGCGCACTGAGCGTGCGACTGCCATTTGCCGGATGACTCTCATGACCGATTCCACTTCCGCTGCCGTTTCCGCCGAATCCACTCAGCCCGACGTGCGCGCGACTGTCGCGAACCGCATCGGCTTTCTCGAACTGAACCGGCCGAAGGCGCTGAACGCGCTGTCGGTCGGCATGATCCGGCTGATGCAGCAGGCGCTCGACGCGTGGCGCGACGATCCGGAAGTCGTCGCGGTCGTCGTGCACAGCCCGCATCCGCGCGCGTTCTGCGCGGGCGGCGACGTGCGCTTCTTCCACGATGCGTGGCAGCGCGGCGACCGCGATGCGGTCGACACGTTCTTCATCGAGGAATACACGCTGAACCACACGATCTTCACCTACCCGAAGCCTTATATCGCGCTGATGCACGGCGTCGTGATGGGCGGCGGCATGGGGATTTCGCAGGCGGCGCGGCATACGGGCGGCCTGCGGGTCGTGACCGACTCGACGAAGATGGCGATGCCTGAAACCCGTATCGGCCTGTTCCCGGACGTCGGGATGAGCTGGTTCCTCGCACGCACGCCCGGCGCGCTCGGCCGCTATCTCGCCGTGACCGGCGCGACGCTCGACGCGGCCGGCGCGCTGTACGCGCAGCTCGCCGACGTCTATCTGCCCGATGCCGCACTGCCGGCGCTGCTCGATACGCTGCGCAGTGCGCGCATCGACAGCGGCGAGCAGGCGGTCGCGTGCGTGGCCGACGCGGCGGCCGCACACAAGGTCGTGCCGACGCCCGACACGTCGGCGCTGGCCGACGCGCGCGCCGGAATCGACCGGCATTTCGCGCAGCCGGACATCGGCGCGATCCTCGCGTCGCTCGACACCGAGCAGGATTGCGCGGCCGTCGACGGCTGGGTCGAGAAGGCGACCCACGCGATGCGCGAACAGTTGTCGCCGCTGTCGATGGCCGTATCGCTGGAAGTCGTCGAACGTGCACGCGGGGCAACGATGGCCGATTGCCTGCGGCGCGATCTCGATCTCACGCGCTCGACGTTCGCGCGCGGCGACGTGATCGAAGGCGTGCGCGCGCTGATCGTCGACAAGGACCACCAGCCGGCCTGGCGCTTCAAGTCGTCCGCCGATATCGACCGCGCGGACGTGCTCGCGATGTTCGACAGCCCGTGGACGCCGGACACGCATCCGCTGCGGAAACTGCAGGACTGACGTCGGTCGGACTGACCGAAGCGCGCGCTGGAAACGACAAGGCCGCCTGCACGAGCAGGCGGCCTTTTGCATGGGTGTCGACCGGCGGGCGGCGAAGGGTGCAGCGCTTGCCGCCGCGTTATTCGTCGCCTGCGTCGTCCGACATGAACGCGCGCATGAACACGAGGGCGCCGAAGCCCCATACCGCGTTCGCCGCGAAGCCGGCCGCGAGCACGGGCATCATGTTGCCCGACGGCCAGATGCCGCGCAGCGGATCGATCGCGAACACGCGGGCGGCCGTCAGCACGATGCCGCCGAACACCAGCGCGCCGATCCACGAGGCCTCGCGCTCCGGCGAGACGCGCAGCAGCCACGCCATCGGGATCGCGCAGCACGCGCTGATCAGCGCATTCGCGACAAATTCAGGAATGCCGAGCGGCGCGAACGGCTGCGTGGAGAAGCCGGTTGCGGCGATCAGGTCGGCCGTATGAAGGAGGGCGAGCGTGGCTTCGCGGAAGAACAGGGCGGCCAGGAAGCCGGACAGGAATGGCAGGATGACTTTCTGCATCGATGAGTGCACCGCAGGCGCGCACGGCCGGGGCCGTCCGCGCGGAGTTATTCGGATAGGTGCGCCATTATAGGGCCCGCCCGCCGCGATATTCGCTCCAGCGTCGTGCTAATCACGAAAGCGGAAAACCTAAGCTCAAAAAAATCGTTCCAAAGCCCTGCACCGATCCCTAGACTGATTTCCCAGAAACAGCCGTGCAATCGCGTCCTCGCCCGCTGCACGGCCTGACCGGCGAGCCATCCCGATTCGAACGCACACCATGCATGCGCTGCGCATCCGCGACGCGAGCAGGGCGGTGTCTTTTTCAAATTCCGGCAAGGACAGTCAAGCAGGAGCAGCAGATGAATGTGTTCTGGTTTATCCCCACGCACGGCGACAGCCGCTACCTCGGTACGGCCGAAGGTGCGCGCGCCGCGGATTACGATTACTTCAAGCAGGTCGCGGTGGCGGCCGATACGCTCGGCTACGAGGGCGTGCTGCTGCCAACCGGCCGTTCCTGCGAGGATGCGTGGGTCGTTGCGTCGAGCCTCATCCCGGCGACGCAGCGCCTGAAATTCCTGGTCGCGATCCGTCCCGGCATCGCATCGCCGGGGCTGTCGGCGCGGATGGCCGCGACCTTCGACCGCCTGTCGGGCGGCCGCCTGCTGATCAACGTCGTGACGGGCGGCGATGCCGCCGAGCTCGAAGGCGACGGCCTGTTCGCGGATCACGACACGCGCTATGAAATCACCGACGACTTCCTGAACATCTGGCGCGGGCTGCTGTCCGCGTCGCACGACAACGGCGGGTTCGACTACATCGGCAAGCATCTGCAGTCGAAGGGCGGCAAGGCACTGTATCCGCCCGTGCAGCGTCCGCATCCGCCGCTGTGGTTCGGCGGCTCGTCGCCGGCTGCGCACGAGATCGCGGCCGATCACATCGACACCTACCTGACCTGGGGCGAGCCGCCCGAGGCCGTCGCGAAGAAGATCGCCGATATTCGCGCCCGCGCCGAGGCGCGCGGCCGCAAGATCAAGTTCGGCATTCGTCTGCACGTGATCGTGCGCGAGACCGAGGACGAAGCATGGCGCGACGCCGAGCGCCTGATCAGCCGCCTCGACGACGAAACCATCGCACGCGCGCAGAAGGCGTTCGCGAACATGGATTCGGAAGGCCAGCGCCGGATGGCCGCGCTGCACGGCGGCAAGCGCGGCGGCCGCGAGGCGCTCGAGGTGTACCCGAACCTGTGGGCCGGTGTCGGCCTCGTGCGCGGCGGCGCGGGCACCGCACTCGTCGGCAACCCGGAGCAGGTCGCCGAGCGCATGCGCGAATACGCGGATCTCGGCATCGAGACCTTCATCCTGTCCGGCTATCCGCACCTGGAGGAGTCGTACCGTTTCGCGGAACTCGTATTCCCGCTGATCAAGGGCAACGGCGCGGCGAAGGCGACCGGCCCGCTGTCGGGCCCGTTCGGCGAAATCGTCGGCAACAGCTATCTGCCGAAAGCGGCCCAGAGCTGAGCGACAGGAGGCCTGCGATGACAACGAAAACGTCGACGACGGGCGCGGCCCTGGCCGCCCGCGCATGGCGCGGCGTCGCGCCGTGGCTCGTGCCGCTCGCGCTGCTGGCGGCCTGGGAAGTCGGCGCGCGCATCGGCTGGCTGTCGACCCGCGTGCTGCCCGAACCCGTGGCGGTCGTGCGAGCGGCCTGGTCGCTCGTGACGTCGGGTGAAATGTGGGCGAACGTGAAGGTCAGCACGTGGCGCGCGCTGTTCGGTTTCGCGATCGGCGGCGGCGTCGGCCTCGTGCTGGGGCTCGCGACCGGCTTGTCGAAGGCGGCCGAGGTCGCGCTCGATTCGACGATCCAGATGATCCGCAACATCCCGGCGCTCGCGATGATTCCGCTCGTGATCCTGTGGTTCGGCATCGACGAGAAGGCGAAGCTGTTCCTCGTTGCGCTCGGGGTGTTCTTCCCGGTCTATATCAACACGTATCACGGGATCCGCTCGGTCGACGCGAACCTGATCGAGATGGCGAAGAGCTACGGCGTGCGCGGCTTTGCGCTGTACCGCGACGTGATTTTGCCCGGTGCGTTGCCGTCGATTCTCGTCGGCGTGCGCTTTGCGCTCGGGCTGATGTGGGTGATGCTGATCGTCGCGGAAACGATCTCCGCGCAGTCGGGCATCGGCTACATGACGATGAACGCGCGTGAATTCCTGC
This sequence comes from Burkholderia sp. AU31652, assembly GCF_002223155.1. Taxonomy (NCBI): domain Bacteria; kingdom Pseudomonadati; phylum Pseudomonadota; class Betaproteobacteria; order Burkholderiales; family Burkholderiaceae; genus Burkholderia; species Burkholderia sp. AU31652. Next base: position 1,250,129 of record NZ_NKFG01000003.1, read on the forward strand.
AAACCGACGTGGTGGTGGTCGGCATCCTGCTATACGCGGTGCTCGGCAAGCTGGCCGACGTGCTGGCGAAATGGCTCGAGCGCGTGACGCTGCGCTGGCACCCCGCTTATCAATCAGGAGCAAAGGCATGAATGCGACGACTTCGGCGGCCGCCTACGGCCCGCTTGCCGGCGCAGACCTCGAGGCCGAGCTGGCGCAGGCGCGTGTCGCGGACGGTGACGCGCGGGACGCAGCGGTTCTCGAACGTGACGCCAGTGCATCCGTCGTTCCGCTCGCGCGGCGACGGCCAGGAAGCCCGGCAACCGACGATGCCGTGACGCTGTCGGGTGTCAGCAAGCGCTTCGGGGCACGCACGGTGCTCGACAACGTCGAGCTCGGCATCGCGCGCGGCAGTTTCGTCGCGATCGTCGGCCGCAGCGGTTGCGGGAAATCGACGCTGCTGCGTCTCGTCGCGGGACTCGAGCAGCCGAGCAGCGGCACGCTCGAAACGCGCGGCGAGGGCGGCGGCGAACTCGATACGCGGATCATGTACCAGGACGCGCGCCTGCTGCCGTGGAAGACCGTGCTGCAGAACGTGATGCTGGGCCTCGGGCGCGGCGCGCGCGACCAGGCACGCGCGGTGCTCGATGAAGTCGGCCTGCTGGAACGCGCGAACGACTGGCCCGCGCAACTGTCGGGCGGCCAGCGGCAGCGTGTCGCGCTGGCCCGTGCGCTCGTGCACCGGCCCCAACTGCTGTTGCTCGACGAGCCGCTCGGCGCGCTCGACGCACTGACCCGCATCGAGATGCACGCGCTGATCGAGCGGTTGTGGCGCGAGCATCGATTTACCGCGCTCCTCGTTACGCACGACGTGCAGGAGGCCGTCGCGCTTGGCGACCGCATCCTGCTCATCGAGCAGGGGCGGGTGGCGCTGGATCAGCCGGTGCCGCTCGACCGGCCGCGCGCCCGCGCGTCGGCCGCGTTTGCGGCGCTCGAGGATCGCGTGCTGAAACGCGTGCTCGCCGGCGGGCCCGGTGCGGCCGACCACGACGCACCGCATGAGGCAGACAACGTTCGACCGGTCGGGCAGATCCGCTGGGCCGTTTAAATCCGGGCGGCAGCGGCCGCCCGTTCTGAGATCTTTTTCTTCGGAGCGATCAACCTGATGAGCATCACTGCAATCAACGTACGTAACCAGTTCAAGGGCAAGGTCAAGGAGATCATTCGCGGATCGGTGGTCTCCGAGGTCGACGTCGAGACGCCGTTCGGCATCGTCACGTCGGTGATCACGACCCGTTCGGTTGACGAACTCGAACTGAAGGTGGGCGCGGAAGTCGTCGCGCTCGTGAAATCGACCGAAGTCTCGATCGCGCGCCTCTGAGCCCGCGTGTGCTGCAACGGCGCGGCGCCGCGGGCAACCTGCCCGTTGGCGCCGCCCGGCATTGGCGCAGCGCGTTTGCCTTGGTATTCGACGTCCGGACGAAGTGCTAGGATGGAGCGACACCGATGCCGGAGGCCAACGCATGACCCCCATCCTTTCCCCCGAAGCCATCGAGGCGCTGAAATGGATCGACCAGTTCGGTGAAAGCCGGCCGGTTCCCGCCGTGTTCGACGACGTCGTCTACGCGTTGCTGAACGAGGGGCTGATCTACCAGGCGGCGGCCGACCGGGTCGACCTGACGGCCGATGGCAAGTCCTTTTTATCCGACGAATACGATTGAGCGCACGGCGCCGGCCGCCCGGGCGGCCTGGCGCTGCGTCGCCACGGAGCGTGCGATGGAACCGAGAGGCAGCGACCTCGGCGATTTCAGCGAGCCGTATCGCGGCTTCGAGATCGAGGTGAAGACCGAGCAGGTCTGGGACGGCGAGCATGCGCATTACCGCGTGCTGCAGGGCGACGCGGTGCGGATCGACTGGCGGCTCGTCAAGGTCGACGGGATGCTGCTGACCGAACGGCGCGTGATCGAGCGCGTGCTCGACGAGGCCCGGCGGGCGGTCGATGCGGAGCTGGGTGAGGGGTAGCACGCGTGCCGGGCAGGCATGGCCCGTGTTGCGGTAAAATACCCGGTTGTTTCCGCGCCGCTGGCCTGTTGCCCGAAATCCATGTCCGTACCGTCTTCACTTCCTCCCCGCCGCGTATCCGTCGCGCCCATGCTGGACTGGACTGACCGCCATTGCCGGTCGTTCCACCGTACGCTGACGCGCGACACGTGGCTGTATACGGAGATGATCACGACGGGCGCGCTGCTGTTCGGCGATGCCCAGCGGCATCTCGCGTTCACGCCGAACGAATCGCCGGTCGCGCTGCAGCTGGGCGGCAGCGAGCGGGACGATCTCGCGCGCGCGGCGAAGCTCGGCGAGCAGTGGGGCTACGACGAAATCAACCTGAATTGCGGATGCCCGTCCGAGCGCGTGCAGCGCGGCGCGTTCGGCGCGTGCCTGATGAATGAGCCGCAACTCGTTGCCGACTGCGTGAAGGCGATGCGCGATGCGGTGTCGGTGCCGGTCACGGTCAAGCACCGGATCGGGGTCGACGCGGTCGAGGACTACGCGTTCGTGCGCGACTTCGTCGGTACGGTGGCGGAGGCTGGCTGCGAAACGTTCGTCGTGCATGCGCGCAACGCGATCCTGAAGGGGCTGTCGCCGAAGGAGAATCGTGAGATCCCGCCGCTCAAGTACGACTATGCGTATCAGCTGAAGCGCGATTTTCCGTCGCTCGAGATCGTCATCAACGGCGGTATCACGACTCTCGACGAGGTTGCGCAGCATCTCGAGCATGTCGATGGCGTGATGCTTGGCCGTGAGGCGTATCACAACCCGTACGTGCTCGCGGAGGTGGATACGCGCTTCTACGGGTCGACCGCGGCGGTGCCGACGCGCGAAGAGGCCGAGGCGAAGCTGATCGAATACTGCGCGGCCGAACTGAAGCGCGGGACCTACCTCGGCGCGATCGTGCGGCACGCGCTCGGACTGTATCGCGGCATGCCCGGCGCACGCGGCTGGCGTCGTGTGCTGTCCGACAACAAGAAGCTCGCGCGCGCTGATCTGGCCGTGTTCGACGAGGCGCGCGCGCATCTGAACGAGGCCGAAGAAGTTTTTGAAAAAAAAGCTTTGCAAGATTCAAAAGTGTTCGTATAATCTTGTTCTTCGCTGCTGAAACACAAAAGCAGCGAAGAACAAAAAGCAGTAACAGTGGTGGCTGTAGCTCAGTTGGTAGAGTCCAGGATTGTGATTCCTGTCGTCGTGGGTTCGAGTCCCATCAGCCACCCCACAGAATTCCAAGCAGTATCAAGTTGTTAAGAACGGCACTGTCCCAAAAGACAGTGCCGTTTTTGTTTTGGCATTTCACAAAATGGAATTCACAGCGCTTTCCGATTTTGTTTCGGTCGTACACCCGTGCGGTTGTCGCCGGGTTCGCATGCCAGTCGGGCAGGGCGCCGCGCTCGCTCTAATGTTGGGTGCGTAATATGCGCGCAAGTCATGGAATGCGAATCGACCGGCAATGACCTCCACCTCGATCGTTTCGCCCATCAACTTCCCTCGGCATCCCTTGAATCCGTCGCGCGTGTAGTGTGTGCCGCACTTCGGCGTGAACACGGACAGGCATTCCTTCGTGCCGAATCGCCTCCAACCGATCGGGGCGTGCCGCAAGCGCCGGCGTGATCTCGAACTGCTCGATTACCTTGCGGCGCATCTTCCGGCGCTGCATTGCGCGCTTCACGCGAATGTGACCGGCCTTGCGGTTGTGCGAGGTCAATGCATTCGATCTTGCGGTTTCCGGCGAGCGGAGCATTCGAACGCAGGGCGATTGCGCGGATCGCGCACTTGGGCGCTCCCTTCGATTCCTTCCCCGGATAGCACGTGCGAGGCGATGCACGTCGCGCTCGACAGTTCGAATGAGGTAACAGTGGTGCGAGTGTCGACCGGCTAAGCGAGTGCCTTCGATTGACGCAAGGTGGTCGAGACGCGGAAACGCCCCTTCAACGTTGGATATACCGCAACCGCCTCCGCTACGAGTGCCGTTCCCGCGATGACTGATTTGGCTGGCCTATGACAAACGCCCAGTGTATTTTTTTGCCGGGCGTGATTGAATATGTGCTGACAGGACGGACACACCGTCAATAAAAAGCATGGCCGGGGAAAATATGAGAACGAGCGTATTGGGGGCGTTTGCAATTGCTTGGATACTGACGGGTGTCATGTTTGCTGTCGATTTCGCGACCATGGGCCGATTTGGGCTGTCCCTCATTCACGAGTGGTATCCGCAATCGGTCGAGACGTGCGGCATGACGCTACTGATCTGCGGTGTCTTGGTCGGCATCGGACGTATCCCGCGCTATCGGGAAATTGCCGAAAAACTTCGTTGTCGGGATATCGCGCTCTCGGTCCTTTGCTTTCGGACCGTCACGATGAATGCGCAGGCGGCAGTGATTGCGACGTATATCGGGGCAGCCGTCAACCGTCCCGAGATCCAGGATGCGCTTCTGGCATGGGAGCAATCATTCGGATTCGATTGGCTGAAAAGCTACCAATGGGTCGTGCGTTACGAGGTTATTCAGCAAGTACTTGTGTTTGCATATAAAACCATTTCATATCAGATGGTTCTGTTGTGCTTTTTATTCGGACTGTTGCGCCGAAAGCAAGAGCTTTGCGAGATGATGCTGATATTCGTGATTTCGCTGATATTCGTCGTTGCGATTTCGACGTGGTATCCGGCGGCGAGTGCATTCCCGTACTTCGGTATTAGCGATTCCGGGCCGGCGTCTCACCTTTCCGATTATTTCAGTGCCAGAAGTGGGGCGCCCATCGTGATGAATCCCATGGCGATGCAGGGAATCGTTTCGTTACCGTCATTTCATGCAGTCGTCGCGGTAATGTTGATCTACGTCACACGTAATCTTCGCTTCATTTTTCCCGTCGCGCTCGCGCTCAATTCGGTCATGCTGGTATCGACGTTCTCGGTTGGTGGCCATTACCTGGCAGATATCGGTGCCGGCGTGATCGTGGGCATCGTCACGATATGGCTGGTGCGTCGCTGGTTCTTGGGATATGAAATCGCGCGGCGACCGCTCCTGACGGGACGCTGAATCAACCTTTCCACCGTCTGCATGCTTACTCCACGCGCTGAAGCTGACACGGGCTGGTATCTGCGCGTCGAATTTCTTCTTCCATCAAAGCGTAGTCAGCGATATCTGGACAGAACTCGTCGTCACCGATCAACCACATTGCTCGCGATCCCCGCCTGAACCGTTCGAGTGTTTCGAAAAACCACCCACGACCACAAAGCGCCACCCGCGACCTTTGCGACGAACTGCAATGCGGCGATCGTCGGAAACACTGCCCCGAACGCAATCAGCGGAAAGACGATGGAGTCGACAGCCGCACCCGCGACGTTCGCACCGTTTGCGCGCGCCAGTATCGGAAAGCGACGTGCGAGTTGGAACACGATTGCACTTGCTACGGCCGCCGAACCGAACGCCACGAGAGACGCGAGGGCGATTTCCTTGGCAGCCGGATTGAGCGCGTAACTGACAACGCCAGCGGCCGCGATCAACGCAAGCATCCTTGACCAAAGCGCGCGGCCGCGCCAGTCCAGATGGAGTCGGTCTCGAATCGCGAGATCGAGTCCGATCAGAAAGAACGCAATGATCGGTGTAGCAGCTGGTCCGAAATGAGCGACCATCAGGTTCGCGACAGCGACTGCTGCGATATAGATCAAGACGTACATGATTCCCCTGCAATGAAGAGTGCGCGCTGCGTCGATTCGGAGCCGAAGTTTGCCATACATGGCCGATTGAACGGAGTGGTGCTTTGCTACGAGCGAGCCGGGTGGAGCTTCGCACGGTTCGCGGCCAGCGTTGCGGGCGACAGGATATCGTCACCGGGTCGCCGGTTTTCATCAATGGATCTTCGACACGGGATTGGATGGCCGTATCCCGCCGACATGATGTTGCGAGTTTCCTGTCCCAGCTAAGGTTCTTGCGCCCCGTGCCGTTATCTTCCATGGACAGCCCTCGTGCCTCGAATGCTGATCCGTTTTCTTGCCTGCTCGCGTTCCGCGTGAGCAGGCTTTTTTCGTTTACGGCCGCGCTTTGCGCATGAATGGCGGAATGGGACAGGGACTTGGCGTGAACCGACAGCGCGCAACAGTCTTACATTGGTGTAATGTGTCGGCTTCCTCGTGCCCTCATGCTTTGCAGGGCCGTTCGATCCCGACGACCAATGATGGTGTCGGGATTTTTTTTGCCTGCATCCCGTTGCACGGGCAACGAGTTGCAGCGACGCCCGGCGAGCAGGCGCTGACGCGATCGCGTCAGGCGTGAAGAAGACGAGCGCTGGCGGACGTCACGAGCCGGTGCTTGGCCTGTTGCTCGACTGCCTGCACGTCCATCCTTCGCATCACGGAAGCGGCATGGGCAAGCGCATGATCGAAGCCGTTCGTGCCTGGGCGCGCACGATTGGCGTGGACAAGGTTCACCTGAAGGTGCTGGAGGACAACGAACGCCCGATCGATTTCTATGAACACAATGGATGGCAACTGGCGGGCATCGAGACGAGCCGCATCGGCCAGACGGAGGTCACCGACCGGATCTATGCGATACGGGCGTAGCGGCCTGGCGACATTCGAGCGAACGGTCGCACGATGTGCGGCCGTCGCCGGGCGCAAGCCGAGCGGACTCCGTCGCTACTCGCCGCAATACCGCATGAGCAAATCGGCTTCCGTCTCGTGCACCTCGACGGGCAGGGTCGTTGCGCCTGCATAGGCCAGATAGCGTGCGCGATGCTGGCCGTTGCGGAACGACGCGACGCCGACCTTCGACAGGCCGGGGATGCCGAGCAGCGTTCGCGTTCTCGTCTCGCGAAACGTGATGTACGGCATGTCCGCAATCCTGTCCTGTTCAGGATCGAGGAATTCGCGAATGCCCGCGGCTTTTCCAGGAGCCCAGTACAGAACGGACGGCAACACGTAGTCCGTCGTGTCTCGGTCGGCACATGCCAGCAGTTTCGTCAGGTCGATCGTCACGACCCGATGGCGCGTATCGTCAGACGAGAACACCCGCTTGAGGTGCGTATAGGCATAGGGTGTGTGCCCGGGAAGCTGGATAACCCAGACTTCTACGCCATTTTCCTGTGCGTGGGCGAGTGCCATTGTTCCTCTGATGTCGCAAGCGGCCTTATTGATTCCAGTTTAGCAGCGCGATTGCGGCGGCGAGGCAGGACAATACCCGAAATAGGAAATCGGAGCGATTCGCGGCAGAACCTCAACCGCGAGCAAAAGCGCGGTGAGGAAGGGTGGGGCAATCGCATGCGGTCATGTGTCGGCGATCGATATCGACAGGTCACGAGAATATCGCGATACTGCTCGCGGACATGATGCACCGCGCGAATTTCATCGAAGATTCATACAGTGTCGGGGAGTCCGAGGCGCTGCTCATCGTAAGTACAGAACTGGCAGATTGGCCGGAGAAAACCATGTCGTCGAAACTTGAAATCGAGTACCTCGATTACTGTTTCACCGCGAGGCTCGAAATCAGGGTGTCCGGGCGGACAGGTGTGGTCGACTGGCATCTCGAATCCGATTCGCGAAGCAAGACGCTTGCGTGGATCGTGTTCGATCGCTTCTCGAGCGGCATGATTTCGTCGATGAAGAGGATGCGCGTGCCAACATCGTCGACTGGCTGGAGCGGCTGGCCGATCCAAGATCGGGCGCGCCGGTCGAAATGGCGAAGGCGAACGCGGTTGCTGCCGGGGCGGTGGCGACGGGCGTATCGACCACATTGACTGCCGAAATCGTCGGCGAAACCGTCATCGATATCGCGGGCGAACTCGACTGGATAGAGATGGTCGCAGAATGGCTTTTCAGCTGACCGTCACGATGACGAAACCCGGTTGTCATGACGCGAGTCACGGCGTTCGCAAAATGCAGTTTCTAAAAAATCGGTGCAAGAAAATGAAACCAGAATCGTGTCGATCGGAAAAATAGAATAAACCTGCTTTGACAACACCTGCGACTTACCGGAGACTGGGCCCGGACTGAAAATATCCAATTGAATTAAAACAAAATAAAACTCCAGGCATGAAAAGAAGAACGCTGTTGACGGCTGGCGCGATCGTTGTCGCTGCCGGCCTGACAGGCTGCACTGCCATGCTGTTCGAAGACGGCCATTACGAAGAGACAGTCGACCGATTCCTCGTCAGCGAGGACGGCAAGCAATTCGTCGTGCTCGGCAAGAAATATCACTACATCTTCGATATGCCGGCGCATCTCGGCGCGGTGCTGGCATCGCCTTACCGGAAATCGATCAAGGCGTCGCTATCTGGGTTCGTCGCGCAGGGCAGCAAGATTTCGGGCGATTTCTCGCTGCGGCTCCATCGCGATGACATGACCAATGAGGATTGGAATCGTGCGCTGGAGGACGGCTTCACGAAGCTCGGAGACCGGGATCTCGGGATGAAGGGTGAACTGGCCGGATCGCGCTATCTCGCCGATGGTTTTGCGCAAGGCAAGACGTGGTCGTCGTTTGCGCATTCGTACAAGATTCCGGTCACCGACCGTATCACGACGGCGGGCAAGGCCGTGCGCGTGCTCGCGACGCCTGTCACGCTCGCGGCCGACGGCGTGATGATGATCGGGGCCGTGGTGCTGTCGCCCATCATCGTGGTGATGCTCGCGCCGGTCGCGGGCGTTGCGCTCGGACCGTGACGCGATCCGCGCGGCACGCGGGCGAACCAATTGCTGCGGCATTGTCACCAAATGGTGAGTTGCCGCACAGATCGTTGCGCGGCCCACGCTCACAATTTGGTCGGTTGACCGTTCTTCCCCGGCCCGGTCAACCGTTTCCCCGCTCGCTCGCGCAGGAGCGGGGGCTTTTTGCCCGTGCGACGCGGGAAGGCTGCGTCGACGGAACCGGACAGGCGTCCGGCGGGCGGCGTGAGCGCATCGATTGCGCACCCCGGCATCCGTTCGCCTGATCCGCACGAATCGCTTTCCTCGTGCCTGGGCGAACCCTCAGGCCCATCGCCGGTTTCGGCCGGTGATGCCTTGGTCCCGGCGGCGCGCAAGCATGCCGCCGGGATATTTTTTGCGCCGGATGCGTTGCATCACGTGTCGCACAGCGGGCAGGTCGACCCGCTCAGCCAGCCTGTTCGACGCTGGTTTCCCATCCGTCGTAATCCCCGCCGAGTGCACGCACTTCGTGGTTGATCGCGATCGTATGGCGCGTGATGTCGGCCAGCGCCATGGTGCCTTCATGTGAAAACCGGACGGCCGACTTGCCGTCCTCGGTGGGCGCCACCGATTCGACCGGATAGCCTTTCGACTCGGCCCAGTCCGCGAACTGATGCGCGTCGCTCGGGTCGGGGAAGTACGCCCAGTGCATCACGCGCCGGCTTACGTCGCTGGCGTCACCTTTCTTCCGCAATTCATCCAGCACGCGCATGTCGCGCATGATCAGCCAGTCGTCATCGGTCGGGTAGAGCGTCTGCCAGTACGCTTCCTTGTCCGGATCGTCCTGATGCGCGTACTGCAGCGCGTAAGTCGTCCGATCGGCCAGCGCGTCGACGATCTCCGCCGCTGCCGCTTCGTCGAACGGCACGTAGAAAAGGAAATCGCGGTGGCCGTCGACGGTGATGCGGCCCACCTGCACGCCGCCTTTCGCGGTCATCGTGGCGTCGAGCAGATCCTCGATCGTTGCGAGGTCGGCGAATTCGTCGCCGCTCGGCAGGCCTTCCGGTGTCGGATGCGCAAAGGGGACGCGCACGCTGAGCAGCGACGTGCGCGGATCGCCTTCGGCGATTTCCGCAAAGCTGTGGTTGAAGCTGATGAAAGCCTGATGGTCGCCCATTCTGGCAGGGAAGGTTCCCCAGGCGTCGGTCATGTGTTTCTCCCGTGCACGATTGTCTGTTGACGGTGGTAAAGCGTCCCAATGTATCATCGAAAATCACGTGGGCCGGAGAAGCACGCATGATCGCGAGTCTGGGCATCCTGGTGCCGGTCGAAGACGATCGCTTCCGGGCGGTGGTGGGTTTCTATCGGTTGGCGCTCGCGCTGCCCGTGCATGCCGAAGGCGTGTCGGCTGCGGGGAATCCGTGGCATCGCTTTGTCGTGAACGGGGCGACGTTGACCATCCATACGGGTAGCGGTGGCAAGTTTCCGTACCCTGAGTTTCGTCCGACCGGCCATGGCATTGCGCTGGCGATCGAAGTGGCGCACGTGTCGGAAGCCGTTGCGCGACTTGAGTCGTGTCGCGTCAGTATCCTGAACGAATGGGACTACGGCGACGGCACGATCGCGATTTCCGTGGCGGATCCGGCGGGAAACGTCTGCGAGATCTGGGGCCGTCCGTGACCGCGTATCGGTACGGCGAGCCGCAAAAAATTCGAAGGAGATGCCGATGTCGATGTTTGCGGTGAATGGCGTGCGAATCGATCCGCTCAGCGCGCGCGTGACGCACGTGCGCTGGGCGGCCGTGAATCCGGCTGACCGGTCGTGGGCGGCGACGCCCAGCGAAGCGCCGGTGGCGGACGTGGCGCGCGCGCTCGCGTCCGGAAACGATGTCCGCGCAATCTTCTCGGCATCGGACGCCACCGCGATCGGGCCCCGGCTGAAGCGCGTGCTGTATCGCGATGCATCGGAAGGCATCGAGCTCGACATCGATGCAACGAACGAGTCGCGTACTTTGCGCGACCTGCCGCAAATCTGACCGGCGCGGCATGCGTCAGCGATGGCGCGTGCCGCCGCATGGAGGGCGGCACCTGGCCGAATGGCCGCTCGCGCGACGTCGATCGCGAGGAGTAGTATTGGATGACCGTCATGCTGCATTGGCGGTTGCGCCGAACGGTCTGACGGGCACGTGATCTTGAGCCAGCCCGTTTTACCGGAAGCGAACATCGCAAACGCGTACGAGATCATGTCCAGACCGCTCATCGCCCTGTTGGCATCCGCTCTTTGTCTGGCATTGTCGGCTTGCCAGGCCGCGCCCGAGCCGTCTCCGCTACCGTCGCCCGACACCGCGTCGGTTGCCGCGGCCGTTCCGGCATCGTCGCCGTCCGAGCCGATCCGTGGCGTCGGCCAGGCACCTCATCTGGCAGGGCAGAGCCACTGGGCCACTGGTCAATGCACGACCAACGGTACCGTCAAGGTGTGCAACTGAACATGACCGATGCCGACGGAGCGTGGCCCGTTCCGCGCGGACGAAGGCGCGTTGTCGTGGGTCGATGCTCACCGTCGTCGATCCCGACCATTTTCCGGCGACGGACAGCCTGTCTCGGCGCGTCGATCGGGTGCCCGGCCTCGATGAGCGGGTTGCCTTCGATGTGAGCGATTGCGCGATGAACGACGAAAGCGAAACCACCGATTCCTCCGGCTGGCACGTCGATCCCGACGCGGGAACCGTCGTCGGCCGGTTGCCGGTGACGCTGGCGGTCGACGGCCGGAGCCTGAAAGGAAGGGCGATCGCGTGCGCGGTGCTGGCCGTGGCGAGCCTGTGCGGTTACGCGGCCGCGCCGGCGCTTTGGCCGGTGGCGGCACTGGCCGTGTTGCTGGCGCTGGCGGGGGCCGCCTTCTTCGTGTCGTCGCGGCGCAGGATGGCGCTGCAGGTCGACGAGACGGGCTTCAGGCTGATCGGGGCTTTGCGCGAGCAACCCGTCACGCGATGGCGTGACGTCACCGAATTCCGGATCATCAGCGTTGCCGGAAATCGCTACATCGGCTACCAGTTCTCGGCGCTTTCATCGCGCAACAAGGTACCGGGTGGCGTGATGCTGCCGATCGCCCGGTTTGCCGATCTGCCGCTCGATGCGGTGGCCGGATTGCTGGAGGCATGCCGCCGGCAGTTCGGCGTACGGGACAACGAGGCCGACCTCACGGGCCGATGACGCCCGGTGCGGGGAACCCGTGTGCGCCGATCCCCGGGAAAACAAAAAAATGTCCGCCGCCGTGTCGATTTCCGCCGGGTTCGTCCGTCGTAGCATCGGAGGCGTGCGCATCGCGCGTCCGTCCCGATTCCGATACGACAACCGCCCGAAGGAGCGACACCCATGTCCACGTCCGTCAAACCGATCCCGGAAGGGATGCGCACGCTGACGCCGCACCTGATCTGCGCCGGCGCAACCGCAGCCATCGATTTCTACAAGCGCGCGTTCAATGCGAGCGAACAGTTTCGCCTGGCGATGCCCGACGGCCGGCTCGCGCACGCGTGCCTCGTGATTGGCGATTCGACACTGATGCTGGTGGATGAAATGCCCGAGCACGGCGCGCTCGGGCCGAAGGCACTGAAAGGCACGCCGGTGTGCCTGCACCTGTACGTGCCGGACACCGACGCGGCGATCGCGAAGGCGGTCGCGGCCGGCGCGACGGTCACGATTCCGGCTGCCGACATGTTCTGGGGCGATCGCTACGGACAGGTCGAGGATCCGTTCGGCCATCGCTGGTCGCTCGCGACACATCAGCGCGACCTGACGCCCGAGCAGATCGCGGAGGCCATGGCCAGCGCGCCGCCGTGCGGAAGCTGACGCAACCACGCAACCCCAGTTGAGCGGCGGGGCGGCAGGGCGGCGGCAGGCGCCTGCGCCCGGTCCGCCCGCGCTTACGTGCCGGCCGTCTTGCCGCGCTGCTTGTCCTCGTACATCCGTTGATCGGCCGATGCGAGCAGGTCGGCCACGTCGCGATGGTGTGCGGGATCGTAGTCGACGTGGCCGACACTGAACCGGATGTCATAGCCGCGTGCGTCGGCCGCGTTGCGCAGCGCGAGCGCCTGCGTCACGCGTTCGACCGGCTCGGCAACGTCGGCCGGATCGGTGGCGCTCAGCAGCACGACGAACTCGTCGCCGCCAAGCCGGGCGACCACGTCGCTGTCGCGCAGCGCGCCCGTCAGCGTGTCGGCGAAGGCCTTGAGCGCGTGGTCGCCTTCGGCGTGGCCGAAGCGGTCGTTGATCGACTTGAAATCGTTCAGGTCGAAGAACAGCAGCACCGCGTGACGGTCGAGGCGATCGCACAGGCTCAGCACGTGGCGGGCGAGAATCTCGAAGCCGCGCCGGTTGGTCAGTTGCGTGAGTTCGTCGGTGGTCGCGAAATGCAGCGCGGCGATCTCGCGCTCGGTCATGTGGGCGAGATCGCCGAGCAGCGCGAGTTCGTCGGGTTCGAGCGAGCGCGGCCGCGTGTCGATCAGGCACAGCGTGCCGATGGGTGCGCCGTTCGGCGCCGTGAGCGGTCGACCGGCGTAGAAGCGGATGCCGGGCGCGCCGGTGACGAGCGGATTGTCGTGGAAGCGATTGTCGTTCAGCGCATCCTGGATCACCATCGTATTGCCCTCGAGCAGCGCATGGGCGCAGAACGACACGTCGCGCGACGTTTGCGCGACATCGAGCCCGGCACGGCTCTTGAACCACTGGCGATCGGCGTCGACGAGGCTGACGAGCGCGATCGGTACGTCGAACAGCCTGCGTGCGAGACGCGTCAGGCGATCGAAGCGCTCTTCGGGTGGCGTGTCGAGGATCGAGAGCGAATGAAGCGTATCGAGCCTGGCCGCCTCGTCGGCCGGTTTCGGTGCGATTTGCATGGGCCTTGCCTTTTGTCCCGGCTGCGAGGCCGGTCACGGGATCGTATGTCGGACAGTATCGCGCATTGTTCGGCGCATCGCCACGTTACGAATCCGCCGGCCGGTGGTTTCGGCCCGGCGCGAATCGATGCAGATCGGGTGCGAAGCAGGCGCCATGGGCCCGTGTTTCGCCCCGATGCTCAATCGGAGGCGCGATACCTCAAGGTGCCCGGCGCAGTGCCGTAAACAGGTCGAGTCCATTCGTTCATCGCTTCCCATCGCACCATGGTTCGATTCCTGTACGCGGGCTATCTCGCGTTTGCGCTGTATCTTCTTTATCCGATGGTCCAGAACACGCTGGCATTCGGCGTCGTTTGCGTGAGCAGCGCGCTGCCCGGCGGTTTGCCGACGTCTTCGGCAAGCGGCGCGAGCGGACACGCGAATCGCTGTGCGCCGACGACGCAGGCCGGTGCGGCGACCGGGCGGACGCCCGACATCCATTGAGTGCGGCGGCGCGCTGGCCATTCGGCTGAATTGAGTTTCGCGCCGCGCTCGCCGATCATCTGCAACACGGCGGATCGAACACGGGGCAAGCGCCGCGCGGCCTGCCTCAATAGCTGGAGCGGTACGGCGTGCCCTGGTCGAAGCGGCTTTGCCAGTGCGTGAGATAGCGCGACGCGAGTTGCGGGTTGTTCCACACCACGACGACGTTCTCGGAATTGCGGCTGGCCGCCGATGCGCTGTAGTTGAACGAGCCCGTTTCGACGTGTTCGGCGTCGATCACGAGGTACTTGTCGTGATGGATCGCGTAGGCGTCGATCGTGCGCGTCGGGATACCTGCGTTGACGAGCAGGTTCAGCGCCTGCTTGCTGCTTTTTGCGCGATTGCCCTTGTCGTCGACGACCACCGCGACATTCACGCCGCGTCGCTTGGCGGCGAGCAGTGCGCGCGTGACAGGCGGCGACGTGAACGAATAGGCGGCGACGCGGATCGAGCTGCGCGCGGCGCCGATCGCTTTCAGCACGAGCGCTTCGGCACCGCCGTCGGGCGAAAATGCCGATTCGACGACCTGTGTCGCGGGTGCTTCGTGAGTGGGGGCCGGCAGCCAACGCGACACGAGGTCGATCGCCTGCTGAAGCAGCGATTCACTTTGCGTCTTGCCGAAGGCGGCGAACGGAGTGGCGAGCAGGGAGGCGGCGAGACAGGCAGCGGCGAGGCGATTGCGCGACAACATCTTGGACAGCGAACAATTTCGAGACAGCGGGCCGTGAGTGTAACGCAGACGTGGCGGCCCGGTCACGTGTGGATGAGACGGGATGACGCATCGCGATGACTGCGACGGCCGAGACGGTGACGCAAAGTTGCGTTGTGCGGGATCCGAGCGCGTGATCGGTTTGATCAGCGGATGGAGCCGAAAGCAGCGCGCGATTGCGCGTGCGGTGGTGGGGAATCGCGGCATGCATGCAAGCCCTGCGCGCGTGCAGCCGGGCGGGTTCGACGCGGCACGCAACAGCAGCGCGAGTGCGACTAACGATCCGTGTGCGTTACGCGTTCATTCAAGGATGCACGACGCTGCATCAATTCTCGTCCGCGGGCGCCCCGGCCGCCTCGGCTGCAATCCACCCGGGGCCACGCTCCGGCTGCACGTCGTGTGCGTCGAGCGGTTCGCCGCACGCGGAGCATACGGTGACCGCATGCATCAGCTGGCCGCAAGTGCGGTGACGCAACTGCACCGGCGGCCCCTGGCCGTCGTCTTTCCAGCGGTCGCCCCACGCCGTCAGCGCGAGCAGGGTCGGGTAGAGGTCGAGGCCCTTGTCCGTCAGCCGGTATTCGAACCGCGGCGGCCGCTCCTGGTACGCGCGCTTGACCAGCACGCCTTCGTCAACGAGTCGCGCGAGCCGCTCGGCCAGCACATGACGCGTGATGCCAAGCTGGGCCTGGAACGCGTCGAAGCGGCGGCAGCCGAGGAACGCGTTGCGGAGGATCAGCATGGTCCAGCGGTCGCCGAGCACGGCGAGCGTGCGCGCGACCGAACAGTTCAGCGTGCCGATGTCATCCCATTTCATCGTCGAGTCTCTTGCATCCTTTGCGGCGGTTCGGCGAAATAGCGGGTTCGATTATAGAACCCGTCTTCGGTTGCAACGGGCCCGGCCACGTTGACAACGGGCGCCGTCGTTGCCAATAATGAGTTCCAATTTAGAACTTACTCGCGCGGCGACGCGCTTTCAACCCGGAGACAACCCGATGAACCCGCTTTCCCTGTCTGGTCTCGATCTGTTGCGCGCAGCGGTATCGGGCGATGCGCCGCTCGCGTCGATTTCCGAGACGATCCCGATGCGTCCGCTCGACGTCGAACTCGGTTATGTGAAGTTTTCGGCGCGGGCGGACGGCCGGCACCTGAATCCGCTCGGTGGCGTGCACGGCGGGTTCGCCGCGACGGTGCTCGATTCGGTCACCGGGTGCGCGGTGCATTCAATGCTGGATGCGGGTGTCGGCTACGGCACGGTCGATCTGCATGTGAAGATGCTGCGGCCCGTGCCGCGCGACGTCGACCTGGTCGCGGAAGGGCGCGTGATCCACCTGTCGCGTTCGCTGGGCGTCGCGGAGGGCACGCTGAAGACCGCGGACGACAAGATCGTCGCGCATGCGTCGGCAACCTGTTTCATCCAGCGGCCGCAGTGACGGCGGGCGGGAGCACCATCATCCGGGCCGGCGCGTGAACCTCGCTGCCGGCGCCGAAGGCCGCCTGTAAGCGTAGGCGGCGCCTGTCTGAAGCAGTCGCTTCAATGTGATAGCGTTCCTGCTTTCCACCGACGCGACAGGAACAGCATGGAATACCGCACACTTGGCGATTCGGGCATCGAGGTCAGCCTGATCGGCCTGGGCACGATGACGTGGGGTGAGCAGAATTCGGAGCGCGATGCGCATGAGCAGATCGACTACGCGATCGGACAGGGCGTCACGCTGATCGATGCCGCGGAGATGTATCCGGTGCCGCCGAAACCCGATACGCAGGGGCGCACCGAGGCGTACATCGGCACCTGGCTCGCGCAGCATCGCGCGCAGCGCGAGCGCATCGTGCTCGCGACGAAAATCGCGGGGCCGGCGCGGCAGCCGCACAATCCGCGCCATATTCGCGGCGAAGGGAACCAGTTCGACCGCAAGAACCTGACCGAAGCGCTCGACGGCAGCCTCAAGCGCCTGCAGACCGACTACGTCGATCTCTACCAGCTGCACTGGCCCGATCGCAGCACGACGACGTTCGGCCGTCCCGCCTATCCGTGGGTCGACGACGCCTATACGGTGCCGATCGAGGAAACCCTCGGCGTGCTCGCGGAATTCGTGAAGGCCGGCAAGGTGCGTGCGATCGGCGTGTCGAATGAAACGCCGTGGGGCGTCGCGCAGTTCCTGCGCGCGGCCGAGAAGCTCGGGCTGCCGCGCATCGCGAGCATCCAGAATCCGTACAGCCTGCTGAACCGCACGTTCGAGAACGGGCTGTCGGAATTCACGCATCGCGACGGCGTCGGCCTGCTCGCGTATTCGCCGCTCGCGTTCGGCTGGCTGTCCGGCAAGTACGAGAACGGTGCGCGTCCGGCCGGCGCGCGCATCACGTTGTTCGAACGCTTCCAGCGTTACAGCAAGCCGCAGGCCGTCGAGGCGACGTCGCGCTATGTCGCGCTCGCGCGGCGTCACGGACTGTCGCCCGTGCAGCTCGCGCTGGCGTTCGTCAACAGCCGGCCGTTCACGCGCAGCAACCTGATCGGGGCGACGTCGCTCGAGCAGTTGAAGGAGAACATCGGCAGCGTCGACGTGAAGCTGTCCGACGAGATCCTCGCCGAGATCGACGCGCTGCACGAACTGCAGCCGAACCCGGCGCCTTGACCTGAAGCAGGTGGCGCCCGGCCCGCGCGGCAGCGATGCCGCGACGGGCCGCACCGGCGGCGCATCGCCGCGCCATCGGTTGTTCCGTTATCGCATCTTGAGCCGCGTGCGCGCGACGAACAGCGCGGCGAGGCTCAGCAGCGCGCACCCCATCAGGTAGAGCGCCGGCGACAGCCGGTTGCCGGTCGCGCTGATCAGCCAGGTGATGACGAACGGCGCGAAGCCGCCGAACAGCGTGACACCCGTGTTGTAGCTGACCGCGAGCCCCGTTGCGCGGGTTTGCGACGGGAACAGCTCGGCCATCAGCGCCGGCAGCGCGCCGCAGTACATCGCCTTCAGCGCACCGATCCAGACCAGGGCGGCGAGCATCGTCGCGAACGACGCGTGACGCGTGAGCCACGCGAACGTCGGGTACACGGTGACGAGCATCATGACCGCCGCGACCGCCATCATGCGGATCCGCCCGGTACGATCGGACAGGTGGCCGACGACCGGCGTGACGAGCGTGAGCACGAAGCCGGTCGCGAGCGTGGCCGCGAAGCCCGTCGAGGCGGGCAGGCCGAGCTGCTTGATCGCGTAAGTCGGCATGTACAGGATCATGTAGTTGATCGCGGTCGAGATCACGAGCGCGCCGATCGACAGCAGCACCCGCACCTTTTGTTCCGCGAACAGCTCGCGCACCGGCGCTTCCGAGCGTGCCTGCGTCTTGAACTCGACGCCCTCGTCGACGTAGCGGCGGATATACAGCCCGACCGGGCCGATCGCGAGCCCGAACAGGAACGGCACGCGCCAGCCCCAGCTTTCGAGTTGCGCGGTCGTCAGCGTGGAGGTCAGCAACGCGCCGAAGCCCGATGCGAGCAGCGTCGCGAGGCCCTGGCTCGCGAACTGCCAGCTCGACATGAAACCGCGCCGCTGCGGTGCGTGCTCGACGAGGAACGCGGTCGAGCTCGCGAATTCGCCGCCCGCGGAAAAGCCCTGCATCAGCCGCGACAGCATGATCCCGAGCGGCGCGAGCAGGCCGATCGACGCGTAGGTCGGCATCAGTGCGATCAGCAGCGTGCCAGCCATCATCATCGCGATCGACAGCAGCAGCGACGCCTTGCGGCCCGCGCGATCCGCGTACGCGCCGAGCACGAAGCCGCCGATCGGCCGGATCAGGTAGGACAGCCCGAACGTGCCGAGCGTCAGCATCAGCGACGTCGCTTCGCTGGTGGCGGGGAAGAACAGCTTGGCGATCGTCACCGCGAAGAAGCCGTAGACGATCAGGTCGAACCATTCGAGCGCGTTGCCGATCGACGCCGCGAAGATGATGCGCCGGATCTTCGCGGCGCTGGGGCGGGCGGCTTCCTGCGAGGTCAGGGTGGTCGTATTCATCGTGTGTGCAGGTCCCGTGAAAGGGGCGAAGCGCGTTACAGGGCGGCGTCGGCCGCGGCGGGCGCCGTGCGGCGAGCGGTCGGTGCGTCGTCGCCGAGATCCCAGAAGAGGCCGGCCATCATCTGCAGCCCCTCGCTGACGACGCTCGCGAGCAGGTGCTCGTCCGGTGCGTGCTGCGAGCACGCCGGGTACGAGTGCGGCACCCACAGCGTCGGCAACCCGAGCGTGTCGGCGAACACTTCGTTCGGCAGCGTGCCGCCGAGATTCGGCAGGATCGCGGGCTTCTTGCCGGTGGTCCGCGCCAGCGACGCGACGGCCCAGCGCACCCACGGATCGTCCGGCGGCACGCGCGTCGCCGGCGCGCCGCGTTCGACGTCGATCTCGATGTCGGCGAAGCCGTGTGCATCGAGGTGCGTGCGCAGATGCGCGTGCAGCGCTTGCCAGTCGGTGCCGACGACGAAGCGCAACTGGCAGTGCGCGTACGCGGCGGGCGGGATCGCGTTGACGGGGTGCTCGGGGTTGCCGGCCTTGAACGCGAGGATCTCGAACGTGTTCCAGCCGAACACGCGCTCGGGCGCGGTGAGGCCGGGCTCGCCCCAGTCGGCGTCGAGCGCCGGATCGCCGGGGCCGTCGCCGACGGAGAGGTCGGCGAGCGCATCGCGCACGGCCGCCGGGATCGGCGGCGGACGCAGCCCCGCGACGCGAATCGCACCGCGCGCGTCGACGAGGCTCGCGAGCGCATGGGCGAGCACGATCGCCGGATTGCGCAGCAGCCCGCCCCAGTTGCCGGAGTGATGCGCGCCGTCACGGGCGCGCAGGCTCAGCTTGAAATTGATCGAGCCGCGCGAGCCGAGGAATACCGTCGGGCGCGCGGCGGCGATGCGCGGGCCGTCGGATGCGATCAGCACGTCGGCCGCGAGCGCGTCGCGTTCCTGGCGGCACAGTGCGTCGAGGCCCGGCGAACCCGTTTCCTCGCCCATTTCGATCAGCAGCTTTGCGTTGAAGCCGAGCCGGCCGCCGCGCGCGTCGAGCACGCTCGCCAGCGCGGCCAGGTTGATGGTGTGCTGGCCCTTGTTGTCGGCGCTGCCGCGGCCGTACCAGCGGTCGCCGTCTGCCGTCAGCGTCCACGGCGACAGCGGCGCGCGCCACTGCGCGTCGTAGCCGCGCACGACGTCGCCGTGGCCGTAGATCAGCACGGTCGGCAGCGCGTCGTCTTCGTGGCGCGAGGCGAGCAGGAACGGGCCGCCGCCGTCGACGGGATTGTCGACGATCCGCGACGTGAAGCCGAGGCGCGCGGCTTCGGGGGCGATCTCGTCGGTCAGGTAGGCGCGCAACGCGGCTTCATTGCCGCTCTCCTGGCTTTCGGTGCGCAGGCCGACGCGGCGGCTCAGGGTCGTGAAGAACGCACCGGATTCGAACTGGTTCAGCGCGTGCTGGATGGCGGCGGTACGGCTCAAGTCGGGTCTCCTCTGACGGCTTCGCTGCACGCGCCGGATCGGGCATGCAGCGTGAAATTCGATCGATTCTAGGAAGCCGTTTTTTTTGTCACAATGATCGAATTTCGAACCTTTCTTTGCCGAAAAGGCAAAGCGGCAAGCCCGGCAGCCGGGCGGAGACAGAGCGATGGCGGCTTTCCTGCATGGCCTGGCGTTGCGGTATTTCGTCGAGGTGGCGCGCACCGGCTCGATCAGCGACGCGTCCGCGCGGCTGCACGTGGCCGTATCGGCGATCAGCCGCCAGATCGCGAAACTGGAGAACGAGCTCGGCGCACCGCTGTTCGAGCGCCGGCCGCGCGGAATGGCGTTGTCGGAGGCCGGCGAGCGGCTGCTGGCGTTCGCGCAGCGCAGCCTGCTGGAGGCCGAGCACGTGATGAAGGACATCGGCGGGCTCGACGCGCTGCACGGCAGCCTGCTGAAGATCGCGTGCTCGGAAGGGTTCGCGATCGATTTCCTGCCCGGCACGCTGGCCAGCTTCAAGGCGCGCCATCCGGGTGTCGATTTCTCCGTATGGGTGGTGTCACCGGCGGACGCGACGCGGCGTGTTCGCGATGGAGATGTGGACATCGCGTTGAGCTTCAGCCTCGCGCCGGAGAAGGGCGTGCGCGTCGACCACTCCGAGCGCGCGCCGATCTTCGCGCTGGTGCGGCACGACCATCCGCTCGCGACGCGGGAAGCCGTGTCGCTCGCCGATGTTGCGCGTCACCCGCACGTGCTGCCCGAGGCCGGCACGACGGTGCGCCAGCTGATCGACATCGCGTGCGCGCTCGACGGGCTGCTGCTCGAGCCCGAACTGACGAGCAACAACACGGCGGCGATGTACGGTTACGCGCGCCGCACGGGCGCGGTGATGTTCACGGGGCTGCTGTCGGTGCGTGACCGCTGCGCCGCGGACGGCTTCGTCGTCGTGCCCGTGACGAACCCGCAGCTGCGCGAGCGCAGCATCCAGGTGCAGACGATGGCGGGGCGTGACCTGCCCGCGTCGGTTCGCGCGTTCCGCGACCATCTGATCGATGCGATGCAGGCCGCGTCGGCGCCGCCAACTGCCGCGCGCGGCCCGAGACGCCGGCCCGTGAGATAATCGTCAATCCGCCTTCCGTGCCCATGCGGCTCATCGAGCCGCATCGCCCCCGTTCGACGCCAAATTGAAGAACCTGATTGTCACCCTCGATCGCGCCGGCGAGTTCGACGAGATCATCGACGTGCGCACGCCGCTCGAGTTCGCCGAGGACCATATTCCCGGCGCGCTGAACGCGCCCGTGCTCAGCAACGAGGAGCGCGTGCTCGTCGGTACGATGTACCGCCAGGTGTCGCCGTACGAGGCGACCCGGGTCGGCGCGGCGATGGTCGCGCGCAACATCGCGCGCCATCTCGACACGACGTTCGCCGACCGTCCGCGCAACTGGCGGCCGCTGATCTATTGCTGGCGCGGCGGCAAGCGCTCGGGCTCGATGACGACCTGGTTCAACCTGATCGGCTGGAAGGCGCGCCAGCTCGACGGCGGCTACAAGGCGTACCGCCAGTCGGTGTGCGCGACGCTCGACTCGCTGCCGACGCGCTTTCGCTACATCGCGCTCGTCGGCCATACGGGCTGCGGCAAGACGCGCCTGCTGAACGCGCTGCGCGACGTGGGCGCGCAGACGCTCGATCTCGAGGCGCTCGCGTGCCATCGCGGTTCGCTGCTCGGCGCGCTGCCGGGCAAGCCTCAGCCGGCGCAGAAGGGGTTCGATTCGGGGCTCGTCGAAACACTCGGACGTTTCGACCCCGAATGGCCGGTGTTCGTCGAGTCGGAAAGCCGCCGGATCGGGCTCGTGCAGTTGCCGATCGCGTTGATCGAAGCGTTTCACGCAGGGCCGTGGGTGCATGTCGACGCGGCGCATGACGAGCGCATCGCATTTCTCCTCGACGATTACGCTCACCTGTTCGACGAACCGGATACGTTCAAGGCGCAGCTCAATCGGCTGATCGGCCTGCACAGCCGCGAGCAGGTGACGCACTGGAAGGCGCTGATCGATGCGGACGCGCGGGCCGAACTGTTCACCGAACTGATCGACAAGCATTACGATCCGGCCTACGCACGGACCTACCGCGCGGCATACAACAAGCCGAACCGGGCGCTGACGTTCACGTTCCGGCCCAACGCCGCCGATGGGCGCGAGCAGGCGCGTGCGCTGCTGGCCCAGCTCGCACAGGCCGGGCTACCCGCATCGGCCGCGTTTGCTGCAGGCGCGACATTCGAAACTGACCAAAACCAATCGACCACCACACGATGACGACCACCCGCACCCAACCCAGTCCGGCCCTCGGCTGGATGACCTTCCTGCTGATCGCGGTCGCAGGCCTGTTCTATGTGAAATGGTTTCCGTACTACAACAAGGCGTTCGTGGCCGCCGAGCACCATTCGATCGGCCAGTCGATCCTGATGGGCACGTCGGCGACCGCGCCCGAACCGTCGCTGAAGGCCGCGCTCGACTACGCGTGGGCGTACGGCAAGGCGATCTGGCAGGCAATGGTGCTGGGCCTGCTGCTCGGTTCGGCCGTGCAGGCGCTGCTGCCCGCGCACTGGGTCGCGCGCGTGCTCGGCCGCACCGGCTTCGGCAGCGTCGCCGCGGGCGGCCTGCTGTCGCTGCCCGGCATGATGTGCACGTGCTGTGCGGCGCCGGTCGTCGCGGGGCTGCGTGCGCGCCATGCATCGCCGGGCGGTGCGGTCGCGTTCTGGCTTGGCAACACGGTGCTGAACCCGGCGGCGCTGGTCTTCATGGGCTTCGTGCTCGGCTGGCACTGGAGTGCGTTGCGCCTCGTGCTCGGCATCGCGATGGTGTTCGGGATCGGCTATCTGCTGAACCGCATCGCACGCCCTGAAGAGCGCAGCATCGACGATGCGCAGCTCGCCGCGCTGGCGGCCGAGCAGGCCGCGGCCGGCAATCCGTTCGTCCGCTGGATGAAGCTGCTCGCGCGCATGGCCGTGCGGCTCGTGCCCGAATACATCGTGCTCGTGCTGCTGCTCGGCGCCGCGCGCGCGTGGCTGTTCCCGCATATCGGCCCGGACATCGGCAATCATCTCGGCTGGATCATTGCATTCGCGGTCGCGGGCATGCTGTTCGTGATCCCGACGGCCGGCGAGGTGCCGATCATCCAGGCGATGCTGTCGCTCGGCATGGGCGTTGGCCCGGCCGCCGCGCTGCTGATGACGTTGCCGCCGATCAGCGTGCCGTCGCTCGCGATGCTCGCGCGTTCGTTCAAGCCTTACATGCTGGCCATCGTCGCGACGCTCGTCGTCGTGTTCGGGATCGCGAGCGGCCTGCTCGCGGTCGCGCTCGGGTTCTGACGCGCGCAAGCGGCGCGCCAAACGGGCGCAATCGTCGTATTCATCCGGCGCCGCCGTTTCGCGCGTGCGGCGCCATTTACAAGAAGCAAACAGGAAAACGCATGACCCAACCGAAGATCCATCCTCGACTCGAAAAGGCGCTGACGCGCGGCGATCTCGCGATCCGCCAGGCCAATTCCGCGCGGGCGACTGCCGTGCTGAACGCACTCGGCTCGATGATCATCGAGGCCTCCGCAACGATCGGCGTCGAGGCCAGCATCGACATTCCGCAAGGCGATCGCATCTACGATCCGGTCAACGGCCTGTGGCCGCAGAAGATGCTGGTGTCGTTCGACGGCCCGGTGGACGAAGCCGACAAGGAAGAGCTGCGCACGGTCTATCTGCTGGCCGACGATCCGGGCACGCAGTTTCGCGTCGAATGGCATCGCGCGGACGGCAAGCTCGGCCGCCAGGAAGGCGGCCCGCTCGCGACCGTCGCGTTCCTGACCGACGTCGAAATCCCGTGGAGCGACGACGACGAGTAAGGTCGTCGCAGGAAGCCGGCGCCCGTGCGCCGGCCGTCAGCGCATCATCCGCCGCCGGAACAGCCACGCGGACAGCAGGAATCCGCCGACCGCGTAACCGGCGAGCACCGCGACATGCAGCGCGACGTCGGTTGCCGGCCGGCCGAGCATCGCGGGCCGGATCAGCTCGACGGCATTCGCGAGCGGCAGCGCCTGCGCCGCGTGTTGCGCGATCGGCGGCAACTGCGTGATCGGGAAGAACACGCCCGACAGCAGCAGCATCGGCGTCAGCACGAGCGTCTGATAAAACATGAAGAAATCGTAGGACGGCGCGAGCGCCGTGACGATCATCGCGATGCTGGCAAACGCGAGGCCTGCGAGCACGATCACGGGCAGCGCCGCGAGCATCGACGGAAACTGCGCATAGCCGAGCGCCCCCGCGACGAGCATGATCGCGGCCCCCGACAGCATCGCCTTGCTGGCTCCCCAAACGATCTCGCCGAGCACGATGTCGCCGAGCGCGAGCGGCGTATGCATGATCGCTTCCCACGTGCGCTGCACGTGCATGCGCGAGAACCCCGAATACATCGACTCGAAGCTCGCGGACATCATCACGCTCGACCCGACCGTGCCGGCCGCGAGGAACGCGATATACGACACGCCGTCGACATGGCCGAGCATCAGCCCGAGCCCGAACCCCAGCCCGAACAGATAGATCATCGGATCGGCAAGATTGCCGAACATCGACGCGAGCGCGAGCTTGCGCCAGACGAGATAGTTGCGCCGCCAGACGGCGATCCAGTTGGTCGCGTTCGCGGGCATCGCAATCGCGAAGCGCGACACGCGCGGCGGTGCCGACGGTGCGGCGGTCGAATAGTTGCGGACATCCATGATCGATCAGTCCTGCATTTCGCGGCCGGTGAGCCGCAGGAACACATCTTCAAGATTGGCCGGGCGATGCAGATAGCGCAACCCCGTGCGACCCTTGAGTCGCGCGCTCAGCGGTTCCGGATCGCTCACGTAGCAGAACAGCGTCTCGCCGCTGATCTCGGTGTGCTTCGCGAACGCCGACAGCTCGTCACGCAGCGTGGCCGGATCGGGCCCGTAGATCTCGATCACGTCGCAGCCGATCTCCGATTCGATCAGCGCGTGCGGCGCGCCTTCGGCGATCTTGCGGCCTTCCTCGATCACGCACAGGCGGTCGCACAGGCGCTCGGCTTCTTCCATGAAGTGCGTGGTGATCAGGATCGTCTTGCCGCGCGCGAGCAGCGAGCGCAGCCGCTCCCACATGAGGTGACGCGCCTGCGGGTCGAGGCCCGTCGTCGGCTCGTCGAGCACCAGCACGTCCGGATCGTTGACGAGCGCGCGCGCGAGCGTCAGGCGGCGCTTCATGCCGCCCGACAGCTCGCCGACCTTCGCATCGGCCTTGTTCTCGAGCTTCGCGAATTCGAGCAGCGGCTTCACGAGCGCGTGCGCGGCCTGCGCCGACATGCCGAAGTAGCGGCTGAAGACGAGCAGGTTCTCGCGCACGGTGAAGTCGGGGTCGAGATTGTCGAACTGCGGGACGACCCCGACGCGCTGGCGCGCATGCCGCGCACGCGATGGAACCGGTTCGCCGCAGAGCGAAATGGTGCCTGCATCGGGATGCGTGAGGCCGAGCAGCATTTTCAGCGTGGTGGTCTTGCCGGCGCCGTTCGGCCCGAGCAGGCCGTAGCATTCGCCGGCCTGGACGGTGAAGGACAGGCCGTTGACGACGAGCTTGTCGCCATAGTGCTTCTCGACGTTCCGGAAATCGATCGGTGCAACGGACATGGGCATGTTGTCGTTGTAGGCGGCGCGGAAGCGTTCCGCTGCCGGATGCGTGGCCGGTTGACGAACCGATCGGACGATTGCGTGTCACACGGGCATGACCGAAGCGCACGACGCCGGCGCCTGATGGCCCGCTGGAGTACGAACGGGCCATTCTAGTGCATCGGCTGCGTCTCTTCAGGGCATGCCTGCACGATGCGATGCATGGTCGCACCGATCGTGCACTGCATCATCGCGCACGAGCCGAGCGGGGCGAATCAGCGTTTTCCATCCCTTGCGTCCTGAATTGCGGCGCACCATGATGAATGCGTAGGCTCGGTGTTGTGACAGGGAGGTTTCATGGCTAGCTACAACAAGATTTTGCTGTGTTACGACGGCACGCTCGAAGGACGCAAGGCACTGCGTTGCGGCGCCAATCTCGCGATGGACCTGAAGGCCGAGACGCATTTGCTGTCGGTGGTCGACATGCGCTCGAGCATCGCACAGAGCGCGGGTTTGCTGACCGACGTCGCATGTGGCCGGTTCGAGGAAACCGCGCGTGAAATCCTGCAGGAAGGGGTGAACTGGCTGCGCGAGCGCGGCGTGCAGGCCGAAGGCCATTTCGCGTTCGGCTATCCGATCGACGAAATCGCGAATCTTGCGACGGAGCTGAAGGCCGACCTCGTCGTCGTTGGCCATCGGTGCCGTAGCGGGTTGTCCAGATGGTGGATGGGGTCGGGCAACACGCAACTGCTCGATCGCGTGAACTGCAGCATTCTGGTTGCGTGTTCGTCGGCGCAGGAGCAGAAGGAAGAAATCGCGCGGGAGCGTGAAGCGGCCACGGCGAACGGCAAATGATCCAATGATTCGGATGATTCGATGACTGCCTGACCGGCGAATCGCGCCGGTCGGGCGTCGTGCCACGTCCGTGGGGTGGGCGCTGACCGCGGCCACTCAAGACCGCTCAAGCGTGTAGGTCGATCGCGGACAACTTCCACGAGAACAGGCCGAAGCGGTGGAATATCGCCGCATAGCGCGTGCCGTCGGCACTGCGCTGGTAGGTCACGACGAATTCATCGATATTCCGGTAACCGGCGCTGGTTTGCTGCTGGTGCGGCACATGCGTTGCATCGACCGGGCTGGCCGGTGCGGCAGCGGCGGGTGGTGCCGATGACGCAGCCGTAGAGGCCGTGTTGCTACCCGGAGCGGCTGCGCTTGCCGGTGGAGCCGGATTGGCCGCCGGCGTATTGCTGCCTGGCGGCAGATTCGACCATTCGGGTGGGCGCTCTCCTGGATTGCCACGCGGTGGCAATCCGCTCATCAGCGCGGCTACGCCTTCCGGGGTCGCGTACGCATCGACCAGCGGGCCGATCAGTGCCGACCCGATCAGCGCACCGATCACCGCGAACGGATTGTTCTTCTTCACCGCGTCGATCCGGCGCATCAACTCTTCCGTGACCTGCTGCTTCAGGCTGATGCGCAGCGACGGGAAATCGACATATTCACTGATGGCCTGTGCATCGCGCGCATCGATCGCCGATTTCAGGCGACCGAGCGCGACGTACGGCGATGCGTAGGCATAGCCGATCGCCGTAACGATGGCGACGGCCAGCACGACGATCAGAAGGGGCTTGAGCCGCCATGCGCGGCCCGAAGATCCGGTCACGTTGCCTCCGGTGCGGGGATGTTCCGCAATCAGAGACCGCCGGGCGTGGCCGATCGTTCCTCTGCGATGCAGCGATCGATCATCCGGCATACGGCGTCGATCGTGCCGACCATGATCAGGCGCGAACGGCCGTGATAGACGCGCACCGGTGCACGGCGCGCGGGTTCGGCGTGATTCAGGCCGGCGTTCAGCGATACCCGCGCGAAAGCGGGGAGCGCCGACGGCAGCAGGGACGCCTGCCGTTCGACTGCGACTTCTTCTTGCACAGGCGCCGCCGCGGACAGCGGTGCGCAGGGCGTGCGGCCGCGCAGGTGACGCAGGCGGCCGAATTGACGGAAAGGCAGCAGACGGGCAAGGCGTTCCATGATGTTCTCCTCAGCGAGACGGAATGTCAGAGTTCGCCCGAGCGAATCAGCCCGACGGCGATGCCTTCCAGCGCGAATTCCGCGCTGCCGGCCTTGACGAAGATGTTTTCGTAATCGGGGTTCTCCGCGATCAGCTCGAGACCGCCAGGCCGGCGCATCAGGCGCTTGACCGTGACGTCGTCGCCGAGACGCGCGACGATGATCTGGCCGTCCTTCGCTTCCGTGCGCTTCTGCACGGCGAGGAGGTCGCCGTCGAGGATGCCGGCGTCGCGCATCGACAGGCCGCGCACTTTCAGCAGGTAATCGGGCTTGCTGGAGAACAGCGCGGGATCGCACGCGTAATGCTGCGAGATGTGCTCCTGCGCAAGGATCGGGCTACCGGCCGCGACGCGGCCGACGAGCGGCAGCGACAACTGCATCAGGGCGGCGTGCGGCAACGTGAACTGGTGCGGGGCATCGTCGATGCCGAGCAGGCGGATGCCGCGCGACGCGCCGGCGGCCAGCTCGATCACACCCTTGCGCGCCAGCGCGCGCAGGTGCTCCTCGGCCGCATTCGGCGAACTGAAGCCCAGTTCGGCCGCGATCTCGGCACGGGTGGGCGGGAATCCGGAGCGCTCGATCGCGCGACGGATCAAGTCGAACACTTGCTGCTGACGGGCGGTGAGTTTGGTCATGGCTCAACTGTATGGATAGACAGTGAGCTGTATTTTTATACAGTAGTCCGCGAATTTCAAGTGTTACGTGAGGTTCGACGCGATCGCGCCGGTTCCGACGCGATTTCACGACGCCCGGACGCCGGTTCATCTGCCACAACCGTCCATCCCGTCTGCGTTAGCACTTTTGAGTATTAAAAAATAAGGAACGATTATTTTTAATCATGTAACCCGTTCGTTAGACTGGCCCGACATCGCAATACCGACAACACTGGAGAACCAAGGATGGGCAAGCGCAATACGGGGCTGGTGGGCGGAGTGGGCCGCCTGATCGCAACACTCGCGCTGGGCGCGGCGGCGGCGCTGGGCGTCGCGACGCACGCACAGGCCGATACGACCTTCCTGAACGTGTCGTACGACCCGACGCGCGAGCTGTATCAGGACTTCAACCAGGCGTTCGGCAAGGAGTGGAAGGCGAAGACGGGCGAGACCGTCAACTTCAAGCAGTCGCACGGCGGTTCGGGCGCGCAGGCGCGCTCGGTGCTCGACGGCCTGCAGGCCGACGTCGTCACGCTGGCGCTCGCGTACGACATCGATGCGCTCGCGAACAAGGGGCTCGTCAACAAGGACTGGCAGAAGCGCCTGCCCGACAACGCGTCGCCGTACACGTCGACGATCGTGTTCCTGGTGCGCAAGGGCAATCCGAAGGGGATCAAGGACTGGGACGACCTGACCAAGCCGGGCATCTCGATCGTCACGCCGAATCCGAAGACGTCGGGCGGCGCGCGCTGGAACTACCTGGCCGCATGGGCGTATGCGGTGCACAAGCCGGGCGGCAACGAGCAGACGGCGAAGGAATTCGTCACGAAGCTCTACAAGAACGCAGGCGTGCTCGATTCGGGCGCGCGCGGCGCGACCACGAGCTTCGTGCAGCGCGGGATCGGCGACGTGCTGATCGCATGGGAAAACGAGGCATTCCTGTCGGTCAAGGAATTCGGCACCGACAAGTTCGAGATCGTCGTGCCGTCGGTGAGCATCCTGGCCGAGCCGCCCGTCGCGGTGGTGGACAAGGTGGTCGACAAGAAGGGCACGCGCAAGCTGGCCGATGCGTACCTGAACTTCCTGTACAGCCCGCAGGGCCAGGAGATCGCGGCGCGCAACTACTACCGGCCGCGTTCGAAGAACGTGCCGGCGGAGCTGACGAAGCAGTTCCCGAAGCTGAAGCTGTACACGGTCGACGATACCTTCGGCGGCTGGACGAATGCGCAGAAGACGCATTTTGCGGACGGCGGCGTGTTCGATTCGATCTACAAGCCGCAGTAACGCCATAACGACAGCGGCGCGCCACGATAGCGCGCCGCATCCCCGACGGGCCGCCGGCGCGATTCACTGCGCCGGCGTTTGCGTCGGACCCATGAGCAGCATCGACCCAGCAAGAGCATCCGATGACGACGTACACCTTTCGCAAGCCGAGCGCGCTGCCCGGTTTCGGCGTGACGCTAGGCATCACGGTGGCCTATTTGAGCCTCGTGGTGCTGATACCGCTCGCCGCCACGTTCCTGAAGACCGCGACGCTGTCGTGGGACCAGTTCGTCACCGCCGTCACGTCGCCGCGCGTGCTCGCGTCGTACCGGCTGACGTTCTCCGCCGCGCTCGGCGGCGCGCTGATCAACGCCGTGTTCGGCTTTCTTGTCGCCTGGGTTCTGGTGCGCTACACGTTTCCGTTCAAGCGCCTCGTCGATGCGGTCGTCGATTTGCCGTTTGCACTCCCGACGTCGGTCGCCGGCATTTCGCTCGCGGCCGTTTACGCGACCAACGGCTGGGTCGGCCAGTATCTCGCGCCGCTCGGCATCAAGATCGCGTTCACGCCGGCCGGCGTGCTGGTCGCGCTGACCTTCATCGGGCTGCCGTTCGTCGTGCGCACGGTGCAGCCGGTGCTCGAGGATTTCGAGCGCGAGCAGGAGGAGGCCGCCGCATGCCTCGGCGCGTCGCGCTGGCTGACGTTCCGCCGCGTCGTGCTGCCGGCCGTGCTGCCGGCGCTCCTCACCGGTTTCGCGCTCGCGTTCGCACGCGCGCTCGGCGAATACGGCTCGGTGATCTTCATCGCCGGCAACGTGCCGATGAAATCCGAGATCACGTCGCTGCTCATCATCACCAAGCTCGAGCAGTACGACTACGCGGGCGCGACCGCGCTGGCGGTCGTGATGCTGGTCGTGTCGTTCCTGATGCTGCTGCTGATCAACACGCTGCAGTGGTATCTGCAGCGTCGTACGAGCAAGGGCGCGAGCGGCCCGGCGCCCGCCACCGTCGCCGTAGCAGCAGGAGGCCAGCAATGAGCCAGGAGGCCACCGTCGTGCTGAAAACCCCGTCGCCGGCCGCGCGTGCCACGAAGCGGCTCGACCCCGTCAGCGAGTCGCGCGTCGTGCGCTGGCTGCTCACGGGCATCGCGCTGGCGTTCCTCGCGTTTTTCCTCGTCGTGCCGCTCGCCGCGGTGTTCGTCGAGGCGCTGCGCAAGGGCGTCGGCTTCTATTTCGAATCGCTGGCCGATCCCGATGCGTGGTCGGCGATCAAGCTGACACTGACCGTCGCCGTGATCGGGGTGCCGTTGAACCTCGTGTTCGGCGTGTGCGCATCGTGGGCGATCGCGAAGTTCGAATTCCGCGGCAAGGCGCTGCTGACGACGCTGATCGACCTGCCGTTCTCGGTGTCGCCGGTGATCTCGGGCCTCGTGTACGTGCTGCTGTTCGGCGCGCAGGGCTGGTTCGGGCCGTGGCTGCAGGATCACGACGTGCAGATCATTTTCGCGGTGCCGGGCATCGTGCTCGCGACGATCTTCGTCACGTTCCCGTTCGTCGCGCGCGAGCTGATTCCGCTGATGCAGGCGCAAGGCACCGACGAGGAAGAAGCCGCGCGCGTGCTCGGCGCGTCGGGCTGGCAGATCTTCCGTCGCGTGACGCTGCCGAACGTGAGGTGGGGCCTGCTGTACGGCGTGATCCTGTGCAATGCGCGCGCGATGGGCGAGTTCGGCGCGGTGTCGGTCGTGTCCGGCCACATCCGCGGCGTGACCGACACGATGCCGCTGCACGTGGAGATCCTGTACAACGAATACAACTTCGCGGCGGCGTTCGCGGTGGCGTCGGTGCTGGCGCTGCTCGCGCTCGTCACGCTCGCGCTGAAGCTGATCGCCGAGCGTCATCTGGCGGCCGAACTGGCCGACGCGCACGACGCCGTTCCCGCACATGCCGGCCCCGTCGGCGCCGTTTCGTCGAAATCGTAAAGAGGCAACCAGAATGGGTATCACCGTCCGTAACCTTCAGAAGCGCTTCGGCGATTTCACGGCGCTCGACAACGTATCGCTCGACTTCCCGCCGGGCGAGCTGGTCGCGCTGCTCGGGCCGTCCGGCTGCGGCAAGACCACGCTGCTGCGCGTGATCGCGGGCCTCGAGCACGCGGATGCCGGCCAGGTCGTGCTGCAGGGGCTCGACGTGGCATCGGTCGGTGCACGCGACCGCCAGGTAGGTTTCGTGTTCCAGCACTACGCGCTGTTCCGCCACATGACCGTGTTCGAGAACGTCGCATTCGGGCTGCGCGTGAAGCCGCGCCGCGAGCGGCCGTCGGAAGCCGCGATCCGCGAGAAGGTGCACGAACTGCTCAAGCTCGTGCAGCTCGACTGGCTCGCGCAGCGCTATCCGTCCGAGCTGTCGGGCGGCCAGCGCCAGCGTATCGCGCTCGCCCGGGCGCTCGCGGTCGAGCCGAAGGTGCTGCTGCTCGACGAGCCGTTCGGCGCGCTCGACGCGAAGGTCCGCAAGGAGCTGCGCGGCTGGCTGCGTCGTCTGCACGACGACCTGCACATCTCGACGATCTTCGTCACGCACGACCAGGAGGAGGCGCTGGAAGTCGCGGACCGCATCGTCGTGCTGAACCGCGGCCACGTCGAGCAGGTCGGCAGCCCGCAGGACGTCTACGATCATCCGCAGAGCGCATTCGTCTACGAATTCCTCGGCGCGGCCAACCGGTTGCCGGGCACGGTCGCCGGGCGTGGCTTCGTCGCCGAGGGGGCGGCCGCGCCGATCGAGGTCGACGCCGATTTCGCGGGCCCCGCGAACGCCTATGTGCGCCCGCACGACCTGCAGCTGTGGCCGGTTGGCGAAGCCGGGCACCGCGACGGCATCGCGGTGGACGTGCGCCGCGTGATCCCGCTGGGCGGCTCGGTGCGCGTGGAGCTCGAGGCGCGTGCGGGTGGCGCGCTCGAGGCGGAACTCGATCGCGATGCATGGCGGGCGCTGTCGCTGCAGGTCGGCGACGGTGCGACGGCGGTGCCGCGCGCGGTGCGTGTGTTTCCCGCGCGTTGACGAGAAAATGCAGGGCAGGGGGCGGGATACGCTCGGAATCGACAATCAAACAACGACAGCCTAAGAGGCATACCCATGAATTTTCAGCAATTGCGGTTCGTGCGCGAAGCGGTGCGCCAGAACATGAACCTGACGGAAGTCGCGAACGTGCTGTACACGTCGCAGTCGGGCGTGTCGAAGCAGATCAAGGATCTCGAGGATGAGCTGGGCGTCGACATCTTCATCCGGCGCGGCAAGCGGCTGACGGGGCTCACGGAGCCCGGCAAGGCCGTGCACCAGCTGATCGAGCGGATGCTGCTCGACGCCGAGAACCTGCGCCGCGTCGCGCGCCAGTTCGCCGACCAGGACAGCGGCCACCTCGTCGTCGCGACGACGCACACGCAGGCGCGCTACGCGCTGCCGAAGGTGATCCGCCAGTTCACCGACGTGTTCCCGAAGGTGCATCTCGCGCTGCGCCAGGGCAGCCCGCAGCAGATC
Organism: Burkholderia sp. AU31652; assembly: GCF_002223155.1. Lineage (NCBI taxonomy): Bacteria > Pseudomonadati > Pseudomonadota > Betaproteobacteria > Burkholderiales > Burkholderiaceae > Burkholderia > Burkholderia sp. AU31652. The sequence continues at coordinate 1,283,530 of NZ_NKFG01000003.1, forward strand.
GCGCAGATGATTTTGAACGGCGAGGCCGATCTCGGCATTTCGACCGAAGCGCTCGACCGCTATCCGGACATCGTCACGTTCCCGTGCTATTCGTGGCACCACACGGTCGTCGTGCCGAAGGGCCATCCGCTCGTCGGCCGCGAGAACCTGACGCTCGAGGAAATCGCCGAGTACCCGATCATCACGTACGACCAGGACTTCACGGGCCGCTCGCACATCGACCAGGCGTTCACGCAGGCGGGCGCCGTGCCCGACGTCGTGCTGACCGCGATCGACGCGGACGTGATCAAGACCTATGTCGAGCTCGGCATGGGGATCGGCGTGGTCGCGGCGATGGCCTACGATCCGCAGCGCGACACGGGGCTCGTCGCGCTCGATACGCAGCACCTGTTCGAAGCGAGCACGACGCGGGTCGGGCTGCGCAAGGGCGCGTTCCTGCGCGCGTATGCGTACCGGCTGATCGAGATGTTCGCGCCGCATCTGAACGAAGCGGAAATCGCGGGGCTGTTGCGCGAAGCCGTTTGACGGCAGCGCGTCGCGCGTCATCCACGCGCTCACCGCGGATGGCGCGACATACCGGCGCGGGTCGTCATGTATTGGGCAGCGGCAGGCGATTTGCCGCTGCCTGGGTGATTCGACTCACCGTATCATCGGCCGCCATCGCGGTTTCCGTCCGATTCTTCGCTGCGCGCGGCGAACGACATGCATTCGCTTGCCGACCCAACGACAAGAACAAGAGGGTGCGCGTGTACGCCTCGTTTCGGGTTCGGCCATATCGGGCGATCCATTGGCCGGCAAATGTGATTCAATGCGCGTGAATGCCGGGTGACGTGCGCTCGGGCCGTCCGTTGGTCGCCATCCTGCCGGCCGGATCGCACCAGCGATGCAACGCGCAACACCGGAACGAAGTGCGAAAGGCAAAGCCGGCAGCCCGTCCGCCTTCAAGAAACAACGCACATGGATCGCCGGTCCCGGCACGCTCGGAGACCTACCGCGCAGCACGCAACACGCGTGACGAAGAGGTAAACAATGAATCTGAAATGGCTTCTCTTTTCGTTCGAAGGCCGGATCGGGCGCCTGCCGTGGTGGATCTACGCGCTGGTTTCCACGGTGCTCAGCGCGATTTTCGATGCGGGTTCCCGCGGTGCGCCGGAAGACGATCTGCCGCCGCTGGCGTTGCTGGTGGCCGTCGTCATCGCGGTCGTCGCGGTGTGGTCGTCGATTGCGGTCGGCGTGAAGCGGCTGCACGACATCGACAAGTCGGGATGGTGGATGCTGCTGCTGTTCGTGCCGATCGTCGGCGCGCTCGCGTTGTTCGTGATGAACGGCTTCATCGCCGGCACGCCGCATGCGAACCGCTTCGGCGAGCCGCCGTCGGCCGGTGAAGACGAACCGGCGCCGCGGGGCCCGGCGTGACTCGCGCTCCGAATAAACCCTTAAATATTGATCAGACAGGTTGCACACCGACGCGAATCGGTACAGCATAGCCTTCACTCCGCCGGCGTCCCGCCGGCGGCGGCGCGTAAACGACAGCACGCGCCAGGCAGTCGGCCGTCTGCCTCGCTTCCATTCCGTGGTACCGACAGCAGCATCGATGGCCATTGCCCGGGTAGTGTGGCGCAAACGTTTGCTCACATTAAAACAACAGTCAAACAATAGTCCGGCCCTTAGGGGCCGGTCGCCAGGAGATGAGTATGAATGTCCTCTTTCGCCGTCGCTTCCTGACCGCCGCGCTCGCCGCCGTCGCGGTCGCCGCCGCACCGGCCGTCCACGCGCAATCGGCAGCCAAGCCGAAGGTTGCGCTCGTGATGAAGTCGCTCGCCAACGAGTTCTTCCTGACGATGGAAACGGGCGCGAAGGAATACCAGAAACACAACGCGGGCCAGTTCGACCTGATCACCAACGGCATCAAGGACGAAACCGACACCGCGAACCAGATCCGCATCGTCGAGCAGATGATCGTGTCGAAGGTCGACGCGATCGTGCTCGCGCCGGCCGATTCGAAGGCGCTCGTGCCGGTCGTGAAGAAGGCGGTCGACGCCGGCATCGTCGTCGTGAACATCGACAACCGGCTCGATCCCGACGTGCTGAAATCGAAGAACCTGAACGTGCCGTTCGTCGGCCCGGACAACCGCAAGGGCGCGCGCAAGATCGGCGATTACCTCGCGAAGCGGCTGAAGGCGGGCGACCAGGTCGGCATCGTCGAAGGCGTGTCGACGACGACCAATGCGCAGCAGCGCACGGCCGGCTTCCAGGACGCGATGAAGGCGGGCGGGATGAAGGTCGTGTCGGTGCAGTCCGGCGAATGGGAGATCGACAAGGGCAATGCGGTCGCCGCCGCGATGCTCAACGAATACCCGAACCTGAAGGCGCTGCTGTGCGGCAACGACAACATGGCGATCGGCGCCGTGTCGGCCGTGCGCGCGGCCGGCAAGCAGGGCAAGGTGCTCGTGGTCGGCTACGACAACATCAACGCGATCAAGCCGATGCTGAAGGACGGCCGCGTGCTCGCGACCGCCGATCAGTACGCGGCGAAGCAGGCCGTGTTCGGTATCGACACGGCGCTCAAGGCGATTGCGGAGCATCGCAAGCAGGCCGACATGTCGGGCGTGGTCGAGACGCCGGTGGATCTCGTGACGAAGTGACGCGGCCCCGATGCGGCCGCCGCCCTCAAGAATCGGGCGCGGCGGCCGTTATCCGGGGTGAGCGCGATCACGGCCACTGCATGCACATGCACTTGTGAGCGTCACACCCGCGCGCCGCGTGCGCGCGGCCGCAACCAGGATCGCGATGGACCCGACTTTCCAACCCTCCCGCGCAGCCGCTCCCGTGCTGTCCGTCTCCGGCGTCGGCAAGACCTATGCCGAACCCGTGCTCGCCGACGTCACGCTGACGCTCGAGGCGGGCCACGCGCTCGCGTTGACGGGCGAGAACGGCGCCGGCAAGAGCACGCTGTCGAAGATCATCGGCGGGCTCGTCGAGCCGACCGCCGGCACGATGCAGCTCGGCGGCATGCCGTATGCGCCGGCGAGCCGGACGCAGGCCGAGGCACTCGGCGTGCGCATGGTGATGCAGGAGCTGAACCTGCTGCCGACACTGACGGTCGCCGAAAACCTGTTCCTGAACCGCCTGCCGCGGCGCTTCGGGATCATCGATCGCGCGCGGCTGCGCGACGATGCGCGGGCCGCGATGGCGCAGGTCGGGCTCGACGCGGTCGATCCCGATACGCCGGTCGGCGCGCTCGGCATCGGCCACCAGCAGATGGTCGAGATCGCACGCAACCTGATCGGCGACTGCCGTGTGCTGATTCTCGACGAACCGACCGCGATGCTGACCGCGCGTGAAGTCGAGTTGCTGTTCGAGCAGATCGACCGGCTGAAGGCGCGCGGCGTCGCGATCGTCTACATCTCGCACCGGCTCGAGGAACTCGCGCGGGTCGCCGAGCGCGTCGCAGTGCTGCGCGACGGCCGGCTCGTCCATGCGGGCGACATGGCGGCGACGACGTCCGACGGGCTGGTCACGCTGATGGTCGGGCGCGAGATCGGCGAGCACATCGATCTTGGCGAGCGTCATATCGGCGCGCCGCGGCTCGTCGTGTCGGGCCTCAGCCGCGGGACGGCGGTGCGCGACGTGTCGCTCGAGGTGCGCGCGGGCGAGATCTTCGGCATTTCTGGGTTGATCGGTGCGGGACGTACCGAGCTGTTGCGGCTGATCTACGGCGCGGATGCGCCGGACGCGGGGACGATCGCGATCGGCCAGCCGCCGAAGCCGGTGCGGATCGGTTCGCCCGTCGAGGCGGTGAAGCAGGGCATCGCGCTGATCACCGAGGATCGCAAGGGCGAAGGGCTGCTGCTGACGCAGTCGATCACCGCGAACGTGTCGCTCGGCCAGCTCGACCGGCTCGCGCGCGGCGGGATCGTCGACGGCGCGCGCGAAACGGCGCTCGCCGAGCAGCAGATCGACGCGCTGCGGATCCGCGCGCACGGCGCGACGCAGGCGGTCGGCGAGCTGTCGGGCGGCAACCAGCAGAAGGTCGTGATCGGCCGCTGGCTCGCACGCGACATGGGCGTGCTGCTGTTCGACGAGCCGACGCGCGGGATCGACGTCGGCGCAAAGTTCGAGATCTACACTTTGATGGGCGCGCTCGCGCGCGAAGGCCGCGCGCTCGTCGTCGTGTCGAGCGACCTGCGCGAGCTGATGCTGATCTGCGACCGGATCGGCGTGATGTCGGCCGGGCGCATGACCGCCGTGTTCGAGCGCGGCAACTGGACCCAGGATGCGCTGCTGGCCGCGGCGTTCGCCGGCTTCGGCCGCGAGACGCCGCCGGGCGGCGCGCAGCATCCGGACGCGGGGCAGGCGCAAGGCGCTGCTCCCGGCACTTCGAATACAGGACGACCGCAATGACCCAGCCTCCCGTAACCCCGACCGACGCAGGCGCGCAGCAGGACGTGACGGGGCGCCGTGCGCGCACGCTGTCCGGCACGCGGCTCGGCCTGTCGAACTACCTCGGGCTCGCCGGTGCGCTCGCCGCGATGATTGCGCTGTTTTCGGTGCTGAGCTCGCATTTCCTGACCTACGATACGTTCAGCACGATCGCGAACCAGATTCCCGATCTCGTCGTGATGTCGGTCGGGATGACCTTCGTGCTGATCATCGCCGGGATCGACCTGTCGGTCGGCTCGGTGCTCGCGCTCGCCGCGTCGATGGTCAGCGTTGCCGCGCTGAAATGGCAGTGGGGGCCGCTGCCGGCCGCGCTGATCGGCATCGCGGTCGCGACCGCGACGGGTGCGCTGACCGGCGCGGTTACCGTCGGCTGGCGGATCCCGTCGTTCATCGTGTCGCTCGGCGTGCTGGAGGCCGCGCGCGGCCTCGCATACCAGCTGACGAATTCGCGCACGGCCTACATCGGCGACGCGTTTGATTTCCTGTCGAACCCGATCACGCTCGGCATCTCGCCGGCGTTCCTGATCGCGGTCGCGGTGATGATCGCGGCCCAGTTCGTGCTGACGCGCACCGTGTTCGGACGCTATCTCGTCGGGATCGGCACGAACGAAGAAGCGGTCCGACTTGCAGGGGTTAACCCGAGGCCGTATAAAATTCTCGTATTCGCATTGATGGGCGCCCTCGCAGGGCTGGCGTCGTTGTTCCAGATTTCGCGGCTCGAGGCGGCCGACCCGAATGCGGGCGTCGGTCTCGAACTGCAGGTGATTGCCGCCGTCGTGATCGGCGGCACGAGCCTGATGGGCGGGCGCGGCTCGGTGATCAGCACGTTCTTCGGCGTGTTGATCATCTCCGTGCTGGCCGCGGGGCTGGCGCAGATCGGTGCGAACGAGCCGACGAAACGGATCATCACCGGCGCGGTGATCGTGGTGGCGGTCGTGCTCGATACGTATCGCAGCCGGCGCACCCGCGTGCGGTAGAAAGACAGACAGAACAGACCAGAGAGAAACGGGAAATGGCGACGATCAAGGATGTGGCGGCCATGGCGGGCGTGTCGTTTACGACCGTCTCGCACGTGGTGAACAATTCGCGGCCGGTGTCCGCGGATGTGCGTGCGAAGGTCGAGGGCGCAATCCGCGAGCTGAATTACGTGCCGTCGGCCGTGGCGCGCTCGTTGAAGGCGCGTGCGACGGCGACCATCGGCCTTGTCGTGCCGAACAGCACGAATCCGTACTTCGCCGAGCTTGCGCGCGGGATCGAGGACCAGTGTGCGGCCAATGGCTATTGCGTGTTCTTCTGCAACTCGGACGACGATCCCGTCAAGCAGCGCAACTACCTGCGCGTGCTGCAGGAAAAGCGCATCGACGGGCTGATCGTCGCATCGGCCGGCGAGGATGCGGTGCTCGCTCAGACGCTCGCGGATATCCACGCGCCGCTCGTCGTCGTCGACCGCAACATCGAGGGGCTCGCGGCCGACCTCGTGCAGATCGACCACGAGCGCGGTGCGTACCTGGCGACGCGTCACCTGCTCGAGCTCGGGCACGCGAAGATCGGCTGCATCACGGGGCCGACCGACACGGCGGTCAGCGCCATGCGCGTGCATGGCTTCATCCGCGCGATGGCCGAGCGCGGGGTCGACATCGTGCCGGGCGCGATCGCGGAAAGCGACTTCTCGTGCCTCGGCGGTTATCACGCGGCGTCGCGGCTGTTCGAATCGGTGCGGCCGAGCGCGATCTTCGCGGGCAACGACCTGATGGGCGTCGGCGCGCTGCGCGCGGCGGCCGAGCGCGGCATGCGCGTGCCCGACGACTGTTCGATCATCGGGTTCGACGACATCGAATTCTCCCGCTACACGTATCCGGCCCTGTCGACGGTCGGCCAGTCGGTGCGCGCGCTCGGCGAAATGGCCGCGCAGACGCTGATCGAGCGCATCGGCGGCGGCTCGACCGCCGTGCCGAGCCGCCGCCGCGTCGTGTCGCCGCGCCTCGTGCTGCGCGAATCGACGGCGGTCTATCGCGAGCCGCCGGCCTCCGGCGGTCGCGCATGACGGCGCCCGCGGCAGGCACCGGCCGCGTGACGGTGGTCGGCAGCCTCAACATGGATCTCGTCGTGCGCGCGCCGCGCCTGCCGCTGCCGGGCGAAACGCTCGCCGGTCATGCGTTCGCGCAGGCGGCGGGCGGCAAGGGCGGCAACCAGGCCGTCGCGGCCGCCCGGCTCGGCGCGCAGGTCGCGATGATCGGCTGCGTCGGCGCGGATGCGCACGGCACGGCCCTGCGCACGGGGCTCGAAGCCGAGGGGATCGACTGTGCGGGGCTCGCGACGAGCGCGTCGGCGTCGACCGGCGTCGCGCTGATCGTCGTCGACGATGCGAGCCAGAACGCGATCGTGATCGTCGCGGGCGGCAACGGCGAGGTCACGACCGAGACGGTCGCCCGGCACGAGGCCGCACTGGCGTCGGCCGACGTGCTGATCTGCCAGCTCGAGACGCCGCCGGACGCGGTGTTCGCGGCGCTGTCGGCCGGGCGGCGGCTCGGCCGCACCGTGGTGCTCAATCCGGCTCCGGCTGTCGCACCGCTGCCGGACGGCTGGCTGCCGCTCGTCGATTACCTGATCCCGAACGAGGTCGAGGCCGCCGCGCTGACCGCACTGCCGGTGCGCGACCCGGCGGAGGCGGAAGCCGCCGCGCGCGTGCTGCAGGCAGGCGGCGCGCGCAACGTGCTGGTGACGCTCGGCGCGCGCGGCGTGCTGGCGCTGACGGCCGATGGCGCGGCGCGGCATTATCCGGCGCCTGCCGTGCAGGCCGTCGACACGACGGCGGCCGGCGATACCTTCATCGGCGGCTTTTCCGCACGGCTCGCGGCCGGCGCGGACGTCGATACGGCCATCCGCTTCGCGCAACGCGCCGCGGCACTGTCGGTCACCCGAGCGGGCGCGCAGCCGTCGATTCCCACGCTGGCCGAACTGGCCGAATAGGGCCCGATCAAGCATCTCGGCCGGTACGTCGCAAACGACGGCCGGCCGCCCACCTGCGACGCGCGCCGGCAGCGGAGCGCCGCCCATCCATTGACTCCCAAAACACGCTGAAACACGCATTATTCATTTAGCTGTTTGTAATAAACAGACGAATAATTCGAAAAAATAGCGGAAACACCATCAAGTTGTGCGGTGCATGGTCGTAAATGCACCAAGTGAAGCAATGCTTCGACGCGACGGGCCCGTCCCGTCCATCACGACGCAACACAGGAAGGATGATGGTGTTCAAAAACCTGACGATTCGTGCGCGCATCGGTTTCACGATGGCGTTTCTGGCGGTGCTCCTGGGGGTGATCGGCGCGCTTGGCGTGTACGGCATGACGCGCGCGAACGACACGACGCGCGACGTTTTCACGAACCAGATGCCCAGCGCGGTCGACGTTTCGGTGGCCGAGATCTACGCCGCGCGCGAACGCCTTGCGCTCGACCGTGGGGCGCTGCTGGCCGGCACGCCGGACTCGGCGGCGGCCGTGGAACGAAGCCGCGCGATGCGCGCGCAGTCCGACACGTGGTGGCAGAAATACCTCGCGTTGCCGCGCGGCCCGGAGGAAGACCGGCTCGCACAGGACGTCGCCGCGAAGCGGCAGGCGTTGCAGCACGCGTGTGACGCGTTCGCGAGCGTGATCGGAGCGAATCAGGCCGACCGGATCGGCGAAGGCGCGAAGCAGCTCCAGGCGAGCTACAACGACCTCTCGGTGGCGAGCGAGGCGCTGCGCAACTTCCAGTTCACCGATGCGCAAGCCGGCTTCGACCGTGCGGAATCGGCGTTCGACACGGTGCGCGTGCTGGCGATCGCCGCGCTGGCGGCCGGCCTTGCCGCCGCGGTGGTGTCGTGGCTGACGCTGAGCCGCGCGATCGGCCGTCCGATTTCCGACGCGCTCGCGCATTTCGACGCGATTGCCGCCGGCGACCTGCGCCGGCCGATCGTCGTGGATCGCCGTGACGAGATGGGCCAGCTTCTCGAAGGCCTCGGCAAGATGCAGCGCGGGCTCGTCGACACGGTGCGCACCGTGCGCGGCGGCAGCGAGTCGATCGCGACCGCGGCGCGCCAGATCGCGGCCGGTAACATCGACCTGTCGTCGCGCACCGAGGAACAGGCCGCGGCGCTGCAGGAAACCGCGTCGAGCATGGAGCAGCTGACCGGCACCGTGAAGCAGAACGCGGACAATGCACGCCAGGCGAGTTCGCTGGCCGCGAACGCGTCGGAGATTGCAAACAAGGGCAATACGGTGGTCGGGCAGGTGGTCGGCACGATGGGCGAGATCAACGACAGCTCGGCCAAGATCGCGGACATCATCGCGATCATCGAAGGAATCGCGTTCCAGACCAACATTCTTGCGCTGAATGCCGCAGTCGAAGCCGCGCGGGCAGGCGAGGAGGGCCGCGGTTTCGCGGTCGTCGCGGGCGAGGTGCGCAGCCTGGCCCAGCGTTCGTCGACCGCGGCCAAGGAGATCAAGGTGCTGATCGACGCATCGGTGGAGCGCATTCGCTCGGGTTCCACGCTGGTCGACGAAGCAGGGCGCACGATGAGCGACGTGATCAGTGCGGTGCAGCGCGTGACGGACATCATGGGCGAGATCGCGGCGGCGTCCGAGGAGCAGAGCGGCGGGATCGACCAGGTGGCGCGCGCGGTCGCGCAGATGGACGAGGTCACGCAGCAGAATGCGGCGCTCGTCGAGGAAGCCGCGGCTGCCGCGCAATCGCTCGACGAACAGGCCGGGCGCCTGCGTGAAACGGCAGCGGTCTTCCAGCTCAATGAAGACGAGGCTCGCCCGGGTGTCGCGGCACCGGTTGCCGTGCGTCACGCGCCGCGTGCGGCCGCCGCAACGGTGGCGGTGCCCGTCCAGGCTGCTGCGCGCGACGAGCGCGACGCCCCCCCGAAACGCGTCGCCGCAGCGGCGCCGGTACGCCGGCCTGTCGCGGCTTCTGCAGCACCCGCGCAAGCGGCCGCTACCGCCGACGCGGACGATTGGGAAACCTTCTGATTCGCGCGCGCCGCGCATCTATCCCCATTTGGTGACGAACGACGCCCGCGACATGCGGGCGTCGTCGTTTCCGCGACGGAAGAAATGTGACAGGCGACCGGCATGAATGACGAGCGTGCCACGTCGCATGCCGGGTGAAACGTGCATCGAAGGATGCGTGCGCAGGTGGTGCGTCATGTTCCCGCATCCGTCGTACGGGTATTTCCGTAAGGGCGCTGCGAAAAAAATTTGTAACGGCGCGCGCAACGTGTCGTCGAAAACGACCGCTCGAACGTATAGGGATGAAGGGGAGAAGCGACGACGTCGGCGGTGTCCAACACACAAGACGTTCCGTTGTTCGACGAGACGCGCCGGATGCAGTTTCTGCGGCTCGGGAGGTCGATTGTAAAACGACGAAATGTGTTGTCCAAGCGGTGTTGTCGAGAATGACGAACTTCATACGAAGAGTTCGTGAAAAAAAATAAGAAAGGGTTTAGGATGAATTCGAACGCGCTTGCTTCTGCGCAGTCGTACGAAGGCAGGCACGTCTTCAGACTCAGGCGAGGGAGGTAGCATGGATATTTACAGCAGCTTCGCGAACCGCTTCGAAAAAACGCGAGAGGAAGAGCTCTCGCTGGAGGAGTATCTCGCGCTCTGCAAGAACGATCCATCCGCGTACGCGACGGCTGGTGAACGCATGCTGGAAGCAATCGGGGAACCTGAACACATCGATACCCGCAACGACCCGCGCCTGTCGCGAATCTTTGCGAACAAGGTCATCAAGGTCTATCCCGCATTCCGTGAGTTCTACGGAATGGAGGAGGTGATCGAGCAGGTGGTCGCCTATTTCCGCCACGCTGCGCAAGGGCTCGAAGAGAAGAAGCAGATCCTCTATCTGCTTGGCCCGGTGGGCGGCGGCAAGTCGTCGATCGCCGAGCGTCTGAAGCAACTGATGGAGCGCGTGCCGTTCTATTCGCTGAAGGGTTCGCCCGTCAACGAATCGCCGCTCGGGCTGTTCGACTACGACGAAGACGGTCCGATCCTCGAGGAACAGTACGGCATTCCGCGCCGCTACCTGAAGAACATCCTGAGTCCGTGGGCCGTGAAGCGGCTGCACGAATACAACGGCGACATCCGCCAGTTCCGCGTGGTGCGCCGCTATCCGTCGATCCTGCGGCAGGTCGGCATCGCGAAGACGGAGCCGGGTGACGAGAACAATCAGGACATCTCGTCGCTGGTCGGCAAGGTCGATATCCGCAAGCTCGAACAGTACGCGCAGGACGACGCCGACGCGTACAGCTACTCGGGCGGCCTGTGCCTGGCGAACCAGGGGCTGCTCGAGTTCGTCGAAATGTTCAAGGCGCCGATCAAGGTGCTGCACCCGCTGCTCACCGCCACGCAGGAAGGCAACTTCAAGGGCACCGAGGGCTTCGGCGCGATTCCGTTCGACGGGATCATCCTCGCGCACTCGAACGAGTCGGAGTGGAAGGCGTTCCGCAACAACCGCAACAACGAGGCACTGCTCGACCGGATCTTCGTCGTGAAGGTGCCGTACTGCCTGCGCGTGTCGGAAGAGACCAAGATCTACGAGAAGCTGATCCGCAACTCGTCGCTGGCCGAAGCCGTCTGCGCGCCGGGTACGCTGAAGATGATGTCGCAGTTCTCGGTGCTGTCGCGCCTGCACGAGCCGGAGAATTCGAGCCTGTTCTCGAAGATGCAGGTGTATGACGGCGAAAACCTGAAGGACACCGATCCGAAGGCGAAGTCGTATCAGGAATACCGCGACTACGCGGGCGTGGACGAAGGGATGACGGGCGTGTCGACACGCTTCGCGTTCAAGATCCTGTCGCGCGTGTTCAACTTCGATTCGAGCGAGGTCGCGGCCAATCCCGTGCACCTGATGTACGTGCTCGAACAGCAGATCGAACGCGAGCAGTTCCCGCCGGAAACCGAGCAGAAGTACCTGTCCTTCGTGAAGGACGTGCTCGCGTCGCGCTACGCGGAATTCATCGGCAAGGAGATCCAGACGGCGTACCTCGAGTCGTATTCGGAGTACGGCCAGAACATCTTCGACCGCTACGTCACGTATGCGGACTTCTGGATCCAGGACCAGGAATTCCGCGATCACGACACGGGCGAGAGCTTCGACCGCGCCGCGCTGAACGCGGAGCTGGAGAAGATCGAGAAGCCGGCCGGCATCAGTAATCCGAAGGATTACCGCAACGAGATCGTGAACTTCGTGTTGCGTGCGCGGGCGGCGAATGCCGGCAAGAACCCCGTGTGGACGAGCTACGAGAAGTTGCGCGTCGTGATCGAGAAGAAGATGTTCTCGAACACCGAGGAACTGTTGCCGGTGATTTCGTTCAACGCCAAAGGTTCGGCGGAGGAGCAGCGCAAGCATGAGGACTTTGTGAACCGGATGGTCGCGAAGGGCTATACGCCGAAGCAGGTGAGGCTGCTTTGCGACTGGTACCTGCGCGTGCGCAAGTCGTCATGACGCGCGCGGTACCGCGCCCGTACGGCGTCGCCGTACGGGTGTTTTCAGAGACGCCGCCCGCATGACGGGAGACGGCATGTGCGGCGAGCGTCCCGGCATATCGACTTTCGAGCGGGAGACCGGGAGTGCTTCATCAAATCATCGACCGCAGGCTGGCCGGCAAGAACAAGAGTATCGCCAACCGCGAACGCTTTCTGCGTCGCGTCAAGAACTACATTCGTCGTGCCGTGTCCGACGCGGTGCGCGACCGTAGCATCAAGGATATCCAGAGCACGCAAAGCATCACGATTCCGCGCAAGGACATCGCGGAGCCGAATTTTCGGCACGCCCCTGGCGGACGTCGTGAATACGTGCACCCCGGCAACGAGGACTACGTGCGCGGCGACAAGATCCCGCGTCCGCAGGGCGGCTCGGGCGGCGGAGGCAGTCAGGCGAGCAACGAGGGCGAAGGGCAGGACGACTTCGTATTCGAGTTGTCGCGCGACGAGTTCATGCAGTACTTCTTCGACGATCTCGAACTGCCGCGCCTCGTGAAGACGCACCTGCTGACGGTGCCGAGCTGGAAGAACGTGCGCGCGGGCTGGTCGGCGGAAGGCACGCCGAACAACATCGACGTCGTGCGTTCGCTGCGCAGCGCGCTCGGGCGTCGCATCGCGCTCGGCTCGCCGCTCGTCAACGAGCTGCGCGAACTCGAGGCGCAGCTCGAGGCGATGAAGAGCGATCCGGAAGACCGGCGCGCGGAGATCGCGGTGCTCGAGGCCGAGATCCATCACCTGAAGGGGCGCATCTGGCGGATTCCGTTCATCGATCCGTTCGACCTGCGCTACATCAACCGCGTGAAGCAGCCGCAACCGTCGAGCCAGGCCGTGATGTTCTGCCTGATGGACGTGTCGGGCTCGATGGACGAGCAGCGCAAGGATCTGTCGAAGCGCTTCTTCATCCTGCTTTACCTGTTCCTCAAGCGGAACTACGAGCGCATCGAGGTCGTGTTCATCCGTCACCACACGCGAGCCGAGGAAGTCGACGAGGACACCTTCTTCCATTCGACCGAGAGCGGCGGCACGGTGGTGTCGAGCGCGCTCGAGCTGATGCGCAAGGTGATGAACGAGCGCTACTCGCCGACCGAGTGGAACATCTACGGCGCGCAGGCGTCCGACGGCGACAACTGGACTGACGATTCGCCCAAGTGTCGCAAAATCCTGGAAGAGGATATCCTCACGAAGACGCGTTACTTCGCGTATATCCAGGTCGCGCCGGAAGAGCAGAACCTGTGGCTGGAATACGCGCAACTGGCCTTGTCTCAGCCGCACCTCGCGATGAAAAAAGTGGAATCGGCTGCCGACATCTACCCGGTGTTTCGCGAATTGTTCGAAAAGCAGGTGGAAATGTCATGACGACCCGCCATCTGCACAACGAGTCGCGCGGCTATGCGCCGCGCCCTTCCGGCGACGACACGGCCGGCCCTGCCGCATCGCAGCAACGCGGACAGGCCGAACCACCGCCGCCGGCCGCCGACTTGCCCGGCTCCGGGCGAAAGGAAGCGCGTATGAACGTTGCCGAACGCAAGCCGCTGCCGTGCCCGTCCGACTGGACGTTCGAACTGCTCGAGGAATACGACACGCACATCTCGCAGGTTGCCGAACAATACGAGCTCGATATCTACCCGATCCAGCTCGAACTGATCAGCGCCGAGCAGATGATGGACGCGTATGCGTCGGTCGGGATGCCCGTCAACTACCGTCACTGGTCGTTCGGCAAGCATTTCCTGTCGACCGAGAAGAGTTACCGTCGCGGCCAGATGGGGCTCGCGTACGAAATCGTCATCAACTCGAACCCGTGCATCGCGTACCTGATGGAAGAGAACACGATGACGATGCAGGCGCTCGTCATCGCGCACGCGGCGTACGGGCACAACTCGTTCTTCAAGGGCAATTACCTGTTCCGGCTGTGGACCGACGCGCACGCGATCATCGACTATCTCGTGTACGCGAAGAACTACGTCGCGGAATGCGAGGAGCGCTACGGCCTCGATCGCGTCGAGGAATTGCTCGATTCGTGCCATGCGCTGATGAACTACGGCGTCGACCGGTACAAGCGGCCGCAGAAGCCTTCGCTGTCGAAGGAAGCCGCGCTGCGGCGCGAGCGCGAGGCGTACCTGCAGTCGCAGGTGAATGAACTGTGGCGCACGCTGCCGGGCAAGAAGCCCGAGCTGATGGAAGAGCAGGAAGACCGCTATCCGCCCGAGCCGCAGGAGAACCTGCTGTATTTCGCGGAGAAGAATGCACCGCTGCTCGAGCCGTGGGAGCGGGAAGTGATCCGCATCGTGCGCAAGATCGGCCAGTATTTCTACCCGCAGCGGCAGACGCAGGTGATGAACGAAGGCTGGGCGACGTTCTGGCACTACACGCTGCTGAACACGCTGTACAACCAGGGGAAGCTGGAAGACAGCTTCATGATGGAATTCCTGCACTCGCACAGCAACGTGGTCTACCAGCCGCCCGTCACGAAGCCGTACTACAGCGGGATCAACCCGTATGCGCTCGGCTTCTCGATGATGAGCGACATCCGGCGGATCTGCGAAGCGCCGACGGAAGAGGACTACAAGTGGTTTCCGGAGATCGCGGGCACCCCGTGGCTGCCGGCGATGCACTACGCAATGCGCAACTTCAAGGACGAGAGCTTCATCGCGCAGTACCTGTCGCCGAGCCTGATCCGCGACATGCGGCTCTTCTCGGTGCTCGACGACGACATGCGCGATTCGCTCGAGGTGTCGGCGATCCACGACGATTCGGGCTACCAGTACGTGAGGCAGGCGCTGTCGCGGCAGTACGACATCCATCACCGTGAGCCGAACATCCAGGTGTGGGCGGTGAATACGCGCGGGGATCGCAGTCTCACGCTGCGCCACTTCATGACCGACAACCGCCACCTGTCGAACGACAGCGACGAGGTGCTCAAGCACATGGCGCGGCTCTGGCAATTCGACGTGTTCCTGGAAAGCGTCGACGAGGCCGGCACCGTGCGCAAGCGCTACGAGTGCCGCTACGTGCCGCCGGAGGTGCGGATCTGAACGTCGCCAGCAGAAAGTTTGCATCGGACGCCAGCCTTGCGGCTGGCGTTTTCATATGACGAACGCGTGGCAGGAGAAAAATTTTCTACATCCGGACGAACCCGGAGAGCCCGTTACTTTACATTTCGCTAAAATTCCATAGCGCCGTGCGCCGGAACCGGTGCCACGTACGATCGCACGCGGCGGCCCCCAGCCGTCTCGCCCAGAAAGCACTAAAAGGAACTGACCAATCCATGGACGTCCAGACCGACCAAGCTGCGCTGTCCGCGCATGACACCCGGCGGCGCGTGTTCGCCATCGTCGGCGCCTCGTCGGGCAACCTCGTCGAGTGGTTCGACTTCTACATCTACTCGTTCTGCGCGCTGTACTTCGCGCCGGCGTTCTTCCCGAGCGGCAACACGACGACGCAGCTGCTGAACACGGCCGGGGTGTTCGCGGCCGGCTTCCTGATGCGCCCGATCGGCGGCTGGCTGTTCGGCCGCATCGCCGACCGCCACGGCCGCCGCAACGCGATGATGATCTCGGTGCTGATGATGTGCGGCGGCTCGCTCGTGATCGCGGTGCTGCCGACCTATGCGCAGATCGGCGCGCTCGCGCCGGCGCTGCTGCTGATCGCGCGGCTGTTCCAGGGGCTGTCGGTGGGCGGCGAATACGGCACGAGCGCGACCTACATGAGCGAGGTGGCGCTGAAGGGCCGTCGCGGCTTCTTCGCGTCGTTCCAGTACGTGACGCTGATCGGCGGCCAGCTGTGCGCGCTGCTCGTGCTCGTGATCCTGCAGCAGACGCTGTCGGCCGACGAACTGAAGGCGTGGGGCTGGCGCATTCCGTTCGTGGTCGGCGCGGCGGCCGCGCTGATCTCGCTGTACCTGCGCAAGTCGCTCGACGAGACGTCGACGACCGCATCGCGCGACAAGAAAAACGCGGGCACGATTCGCGGCGTGTGGCAGCACAAGGGCGCGTTCTTCACGGTGGTCGGCTTCACGGCCGGCGGCTCGCTGATCTTCTACACGTTCACGACGTACATGCAGAAGTACCTCGTGAACACGGCCGGCATGCATGCGAAGACGGCCAGCAACGTGATGACCGTCGCGCTGCTCGTCTACATGCTGATGCAGCCGGTGTTCGGCGCGCTGTCCGACAAGATCGGCCGCCGCACGTCGATGATCCTGTTCGGTTCGTTCGCGGTGATCGGCACGGTGCCGCTGATGCATGCGCTGAAGGACGTGACGAGCCCGGTGGCCGCATTCGTGCTGATCACCGTCGCGCTCGCGATCGTCAGCTTCTACACGTCGATCAGCGGGCTGATCAAGGCCGAGATGTTCCCGCCGGAAGTGCGCGCGATGGGCGTCGGCCTGTCATATGCGGTCGCGAACGCGATCTTCGGCGGTTCCGCCGAGTACGTCGCGCTGTGGTTCAAGTCGATCGGCAGCGAGGAAACCTTCTACTGGTACGTGACCGTGCTGTGCGCGATCTCGCTGCTCGTGTCGTGGCGGATGCGCGATCCGAGCAAGGAAGGGTATCTGCGTCACGAGCCGTGATCGGCTGCGCAGTGTGCGCATCGAGCGCATTCGCATCATGACGAACGTCCCGCCATCCGGCGGGACGTTTTTTTTTGCGGCATGCGATTACGCGGGCGGAGGCGTCGCGTGGTCGGGCGCCGGATCGGATGCGCTCGACAGGCTGCCTTGCTCGACCAGCCATTCGAACATCCGCTCGACGATCGGCGAGCGCGACGGGCCTTCCATGCGCGACAGCCACCACGTGGTGCCGGGCAGGCGCGGGTAATCGGCGAGCACGGTCAGCGTGCGCTGGTCGATGCCTGCCTGCGCGACGAGGCGCGGCAGGCACGCGATGCCGCGGCCGCGCAGCACGGCGTCCAGCACGAGCCGCTGGTCGTCGTAGATCGCATGCATCCGGAATGCCGACAGCTGCTCGCGAAACACCGTCGCGAGACGCTCGTCGGTCAGGCTGGCTTCGAGACAGATGACGCCCGCGTGCTGCGGGTGCGCGTCGCGCGGCACGCGTTCGAGTTGTTCCGCCAGCGGCGTCGCGCACACCGTCACCCATTCGTCCCGCATGAACGGGATATCGAGCAGGCCGGGCTGCAGCATCGGCCGCGTGCCGATCGTCATGTCGACGTCGATCTCGTCGACGTAACGCGCGGTTTCGTCGGTCGACAGCAGCGGGCACAGGTCGGGCAGCGCGTGCTGCAACTGCTCGAGGCGCGGCTGCAGCCAGCCATGCAGCAACGGCGCGGGACACACGAGCACGACGAGCCCCGGGTTCAGGTAGGTCGCGATGCGGTCGAGGCCGCCGCGCAACGTGCCCATCGCGCGCTGCACGCTGCGCTGCAGGACCTCGCCGGCGATGGTCAGTTCGACGCCGCGGCCGCGCCGGCGGAACAGCGGCTGACCGAGTTGCGCTTCGAGTTGCTGGATCTGATGGCTGATCGCCGATTGCGACAGGTGCAGCTCGTCGGCCGCGCGCGAGAAATTACCCAATCGGGCCGCGGCTTCGAAGCCGGTCAGCAGTTTCAGGGAAGGAACGCGTTGCATCGAGGCATGAGGCAGATTGATTGATTCGGCCAAGAAATATCAATATTCATCAAGTTTAACCTGACGCACAATCGGCCATCAATCACAACGGAGGCTGAACGATGGGTCGCTTTGATGCTCGCCAGCGCGGTTACCGGATGCCCGCGGAATGGGAATCCATGGATGCCACGTGGCTCGGATGGCCGGTTCTCCACGATCGCGAGGATCTGTGGGGGAGCCACTACGCGCAGGTGTGCCGCGAATTCGCGCTGGTTGCGCGGACGATCGCCCGCTACCAGCGCTGCGTGGTGGCCGCGCACCACAGCCAGGCCGACGCCGCGCGCGAGATGGTCGGCGCGAGCGTCGACGTGCTGCCGGTCGCGGCCGAGGACAACTGGCTGCGCGACTGCGGGCCGGTCTTCCTGGTGAGCGAACAGCGCGGGCTGGGCGCGGCCGTGTTCCGCTTCAACTGCTGGGGCGAGAAGTACCAGCCGTACGACGGCTGCCAGCAGGCCGGGCAGGACATCGCCCGCGCGGCCGGCGCCGAGATCTTCAATTCGCACCTGGTGCTGGAGGGCGGCGCGTTCTACGTCGATGGGCAGGGCACGCTGGTCACCACCGAGAGCTGCCTGCTGCATCCGAATCGCAATCCGCACCTGAGCCGCGCGGAAATCGAAACTGAGCTGCGCCGCATGCTGGGCGTCGAGAAGATCATCTGGCTGCCGGGCAATCCCGACGAAGTGGAGACGAACGGGCACGTGGACGGCATCGCGTCGTTCATCGCACCCGGCCGGATGCTGTGCCAGACCGCGCTGCCGGAGCAGGGCGACTATTTTCACGTGATGCGGGAAAACCGTCGCGCGCTGGAGCTGGCGACCGATGCGGCGGGGCGTCGCTTCGAGCTGCTCGACCTGCCGTCGCCGATCGTCACCGAACGCTTCGGCTCCGAGCGCTACTGCGATTGCTACGCGAACTACATTCTGGTGAACGGCGCAGTGATCGTGTCCGCGTTCGGCGTCGAGCAGGATCAGGCCGCGCGCGAGGCATTCGGTCGCGCGTTTCCCGGGCGCAACGTGGAGATGCTGCCGATCCCGACGTTGTCGGTCGGCGGCGGCAGCATCCACTGCTCGACGCAGCAGCAGCCGTGCGTCGCGAACTGAGCGACGTTTCGTCAGCGGTTTCCGGTTCGACCGAGGAGCAATCGCAATGCCGTCCAAACACATTACCGTCGCCGCCGTCCAGATGGCGTCGGGCAGCTGGAATCTCGAAGACAACATGGCCACCGCGGAGCGCCTGATCCGCGCGGCCGCCGCACAGGGCGCGAATCTCGTGCTGTGCCCGGAGCTGTTCGCGATGCCGTATTTCTGCCTCGACCAGAACGTGCGTCATCTCGAGCTTGCGCAGCCGTTCGAAGGCAACGCGCAGATCGCCCGTTTCGCGGCGCTGGCCGGCGAGCTCGGCGTCGTGCTGCCGATCGGCTTCTTCGAGCGCGCGGGCAATGCCGCGTACAACTCGATCGCCGTGGCCGACGCGGACGGGCGCGTGCTCGGCGTCTATCGCAAGACGCATATCCCGGACGGGCCGGGCTATACGGAGAAGTTCTATTTCACGCCGGGCGACACCGGCTTCAAGGTGTGGGACACGCGCTTCGGCCGGATCGGCATCGGCATCTGCTGGGACCAGTGGTATCCGGAAACGGCGCGCAGCCTCGCGCTGATGGGCGCCGAGATCCTGTGCTTTCCGACCATCATCGGCTCGGAGCCGTTCAGCAGTGCGTTCGATTCGTCCGGCCACTGGCAGCGCACGATGCAGGGCCACGCGGCCGCCAACATGGTGCCGGTCGTGGCCGCGAACCGGATCGGCCGCGAAGTCGGCTTCGGCAACGGCAATCCGGCGCAGCAGGGGCTCACGGGCGTGTTCTACGGGTCGAGTTTCATCGCGGATCACACCGGCGAGAAGCGGGCCGAGGCGAACCGCACCGATGAAGCCGTGCTCGTGCACACGTTCGATCTCGACGCGATCCGCGCCGACCGGCAATCGTGGGGCTTTTTCCGCGATCGCCGCCCGGAGATGTACCGCACGTTGCTGACCAGCGACGGCGTGTCGTCGTGTTATCGATGAGGGAGGCCCGATGAAACGGAAAGGAGGGTTGCGCTTCGTGGTGCCGGGCCTCGCGCTGTGCGTGCTGGCCGGCATGGCCCGCGCCGACGAAGAGAAGGTGCTGAACCTGTACAACTGGAGCAATTACTTCGCGCCGGATACGCTGGCCGGCTTCGAGAAGGAAACCGGCATCAAGGTGCGCTACGACGCGTACGACAGCGACGAGACGCTGCAGTCGAAGCTGCTGACCGGCAACAGTGGCTACGACCTCGTGTGGCCGACCAACGACTTCATGGCCAAGCAGATCCAGGCCGGCGTGTTTCGCAAGCTCGACAAGAACCGGCTGCCGAACCTGAAGTATCTCGATCCGTCGCTGCTGAAGCAGATGGCGCAATCCGATCCGGGCAACCAGTATGGCGTGCCGTACATGTGGGGCACCGTGGGCGTCGGCTACGACCGCGCCAGGGTGCGCGCGATCCTCGGCAAGGACATGCCGGCCGACAGCCTCGACCTGCTGTTCAAGCCGGAGATCGCGGCGCGCGTCGCCGCGAAGTGCGGGCTGGGCCTGCAGGATTCCGCGAGCACCGTGCTGCCGCTGGCGCTGCGCTATGTCGGCCGCGATCCGATGCACCCGTCCGCGCAGGACTATGCAGCCGCGCAGGCGATGCTGATGAAGATCCGGCCGTTCATCCGCGAGTTCGTCAATTCGTCCGATGCCAACGAGTTGATCGACGGCGAGCTGTGCGTGACGGTCGGCTTCTCCGGCGCGATCAACCTGGCCGCGCAGAAGGCGAAGGCGCGCGATCCGAAACGCGACGTCGCGTACGACATTCCGCGGATCGGCACCCTGATGTGGTTCGACGCGATGGTCATCCCGGCCTCCGCGAAGCATCCGGACAACGCGCATGCGTTCATCAACTACATCCTGCGTCCGGACGTGATCGCGAGGATCTCGAATTCGACGCGCTACGCGAATGCGAACCAGGGCGCGCTGAAGCTGATGGACCCGGCGCTGGTACGCGATCCCGGCATTTATCCGGACGAGGCGACGCGGCGCACGCTGTTCACGCCGATCGCCGAATCGCCGGCCGCGATGCGTGTGGAAGGCCGGACCTGGCTCGGTTTCAAGACGGCGCGGCCGTGACCGCGCATCA
Source organism: Burkholderia sp. AU31652 (assembly GCF_002223155.1). Lineage (NCBI taxonomy): Bacteria > Pseudomonadati > Pseudomonadota > Betaproteobacteria > Burkholderiales > Burkholderiaceae > Burkholderia > Burkholderia sp. AU31652. The sequence continues at coordinate 1,304,322 of NZ_NKFG01000003.1, forward strand.
CGAAGCCGCCGAACGATTGAAACAACCGAAGCAAACGAAGCAACCGGCAAGCGAAAGAGGAATGCCATGACAACGAGACGTCAACTGTTGCAACGCGGCCTGTCCGTATCGGGGGCGGCGCTGGCCGCCGGCGCGCTCGGCGGGTTGCTCGGCCGCGCCGCGCACGCGCAGCAGGGCGCAACCTGGCACATGCCGGACGAGGGCGCGCCGCACACGGCGACCTGGATGGCGTTCGGCCCGAGCGAGGACATCTGGGGCGCGCGGCTGTTGCCCGTTGCGCGCGCGAACCTGGCCGCGATCGCGAAGGCGATCGCCGCGCACGAGCCGCTCAAGATGCTGGTGCGCGAGCAGGACTATGCGATCGCATCGCGGCTGTGCGGTTCATCGGTCGAGCTCGTCCAGCACCCGGTCGACGATCTGTGGATGCGCGACACGGGGCCCGTGTTCGTGAAGAACGCGTCGGGCCAGCTCGGCGGCGTGAGCTTCAATTTCAACGGCTGGGGCAACAAGCAGGAGCACGACCAGGACGCGGAAGTCGCGCCGTTCGTGGGGGAGTGCGCCGGTGCGCGGCTGCTCGACACGCGGCTGGTGCTCGAAGGCGGCGGCATCGAGGTGGACGGCGAGGGCACGGCGATCATCACGCGCAGCTGCGTGCTCAACCGCAACCGCAATCCGGGCGTCAGCCAGGCACAGTGCGAGGCGGAGCTGAGCCGGCTGCTGGGCCTGAAGAAGATCATCTGGTTGCCGGGCATCGCGGGCAAGGACATCACCGACGGGCATACCGACTTCTATGCGCGCTTCACGAGCCCGGGTGTGGTGGTGGCCGGGCTCGATACCGATCCGTCTTCATACGACCACGCGGTGACGCGGCAGCATCTGGAGATCCTGCGGAAATCCACCGATGCAAAGGGCCGCCCGTTGAAGGTCGTCGTGCTGCCGGGGCCGAAGTCCGTCCGGCATCAATACGAGAACGATGAGTTCGCGGCCGGCTACATCAACTTCTACGTGTGCAACCGCGCGGTGATCGCGCCGGCGTTCGGCGACAGCCGCGCCGACCGCAATACGCGCGACACGCTCGTCGACCTGTTTCCGGGACGCGAGATCATCCAGCTGAACATCGACGGCATCGCCGCGGGCGGCGGCGGCATCCACTGCACGACGCAACAGCAGCCGGCCTGAGCACGGCCGCGGGCCGGCATGTGTGACCGGCCCGTACGACCGTAGCAGGCAGCAGTTCATTCCGGACTACCGAAAACAATGCGGAGTCCGTCTTGCGAGACGGAAGCCGGCGTGCACGCGTGCGCGCCGACCGCACAAAGGAGTTGAAACATGACGAAACGACGTACCCATGCGAGCACCGGCAAGCGCATGCAGCGCACACCCGATAACGGCCGGCGCGGCTTCATCCGATATTCGGCCGCCTTTCTCGGCGTGCCGCTGCTGGGCAGCCTGACCGCTTGCGGTGGCGGTGGCGATGGTGCATCCGGCGCGGCTTCCACGTCGCCAGGCACGACATCTGGCACGACGCCGTCGACGCGGCAGGTCAAGTACCGGCTGCCGGCCGAAGATGCGCCGCACGCGTCGACCTACATGGCTTTCGCGTCCGGCGCGGATGGCATCTGGAGGCCCGTCACGCCGCAAAGCACGGATGCCGGCATCGACCGCGTGCGGGCCGACTTGATGGACGTCGCGAAAGCGATCGGCGCGACCGAACCGGTCGACATGCTGGTGCTGCCGGCCGATCTCGACACGGCCCGCGCGCTGCTCGCGACCGCGAGCGTCGCGAACCCCGACCTGCACGCGCGCTATGCGGCACGCGCCGCGGGAGCCGGCGGGATCAACCTCGTGCCGTTCGCCGACGGCTTCAACGATTTCTGGGTGCGCGACACGGGGTGCCTGTTCGTCAGGGATACGACGAACGGCGATGCGCTGAATGCGGTCGGCTTCAATTTCAACGGCTGGGGCAACGCGAATACCGACGGCGCCGGCATGAGCCCGGGCGCGACGGTCCCGCCGGAAGTCGCGGCCGCGAGCAACCGGTCGAAGGCGGGCAAGTTCTTCCAGCCGTTCAGCCGCGACAACGCGATGGCGGACTGGATGGCGCAGCGGAAAGGCGCAAACCTGATCCGCAGCACGCTGACGCTCGAAGGCGGCGCGATCGAATTCGACGGCGACGCGACGGCGATCCTCACCGAATCGTCCGTGCTGCACGTGAACCGGAATCCGCAGCTGTTCGACATCCCGAACGGCGTGATCGCGAATGCGACGCTGCTGCCGACGGCGAAAGACACGGTGCTCGCCGAACTGCAGCGCACGCTCGGCGTGCGGAAGATCATCTGGCTGCCCGGTACGGCGACCTATCCGCGCGGCAGCGGCGCGGGCGGCGCCGGCGGCGCGGCGACCCCGGCCGGCGAGACCGACATCACGAACGGGCACGTCGACTTCTACGCGCGCTTTCTCGCGCCCGGCGTGGTCGCGTGCTGTTACGACGCGTCGAATTCGACCGGCGAGCGCGCATTGACGGACGCGAACCGGCAACGGCTCGCCGGCCAGACCGATGCGAACGGCCGGCCGCTGCAGATCGTCGAGCTGGTGCCGCCGGTCAATTTCGGCACGTCGGCCGGCACCAGCCTGACCGACCGGCAGATGACGAATTTCGCGGCCGGCTATATCAATTTCTACGCCTGCAACGGTGCGATCGTCATGCCGAAGTTCAACGACGCGGCGGCAGATGCGGCTGCAGTTGCCGCGATCCGGCCGTATGCGGGGAACCGGTCGATCGTGCAGGTCGACATCCTCGGCATCGCGTCGGGCGGCGGCGGCATCCACTGCTCGACGCGGGAGGTGCCGGCGTGAGCGAATCCCGTCATATCGATATTGAAATCGATTCGTTGTCCAGGACGGGCGAATTCCTTAATCTGGGCCTGTAGTTCGTGTGACACCTCCTTGACTGGGATTCGCGCCCGCTGCTTGCAGCGGGCGTCTTTTTTGGTGCGCTGCGTCTCACGCCGGTCTCGGCGGAATTGGTCGCGCCCGTCGGCTCGCCTGTGCTGGCTGCTGCATGTCCGCGCGACGGTCCTGATCGGCCGGGCCGGTGACGGTTTGATGACATGCCATGTCAAGAAGAGAAGCGCTCGTGACGGCCGTCACGCAGAAGGCGCCGGGGGCGAGCACCTTCGCGGACACCATTCACGCGCCGGCCTGGCGCGTGAAACCGTCGTGGTACCAGATCTCGAGCGAAGACCGGATGATCGCGCCGGAGAACCAGCAGCGGATGTCGGCGCGGATGGACGCGCGCAAGGTCATCACGCTCGATGCAAGCCATGCGTCGCTCGTGTCGAAGCCGGTGGCGGTCGCAGCATTGATCGACGAGGCGGCGACCGCGCTCGTCGGGTGATGTAGCGGCAGGACACGGCGCGGTGCCGCGCTCCGGGCCTGTGCGGCAACGCGCATCTCGTCGCGAAGCGACGGGTCTTCACCCCTTCCATACGCCAACAGTTTCCTGTCCGCAAGCGGCGTCGCATGCAGCCGGTTCGTGTGCGATTTGACTTCCCGCGTTCTCGGTGAAATGCGACGCCGTGACGAGAAGTCGAATTCGAAAACCCGAGCAACATGTCGATGCGCGATCTTGCGCGGCCCACTCATGTTCGAAAGCGGGGATCGGACTTTTCTTATTTTTAACGCTGATAAATGGCGGGTTGTCAATATTATCTGGTTCACATGGTCATTTGGATTAGAAATAATCCAATCAATTGTTAATTTCCAGGAGTCTGTACGATGCGCGATACCGAATCGCCAGTGGTACGTGCATCCTGCTTGCAGCTCAAGTTCGATGAACCAGGCCTGCCAGTCGCGATCGTCGTCACCCGAGGGGAGGATAAAAGGAGTTCATATTTCTTACTCGTACTATTTGAGAAAAATTTACGGGCCAATAGAATTGCGATGTCGTCGTTTTTCGGGATAAAAATTCATTTATTCGAGAGGGCGCGATGCGATCTGTATTTCGGGAATTTGAGCTCCTCCGGAAATTCCTGAGTCGATCGGACTGTTTTCGAAAAATCATTCATTTGAGAGGAATTCCAAAGATGAAAATGAACTTGCTTCGGGGTTGCGTTGCAGCAGGCATCGCCAGCGCTGCGCTGGTACCGTCGCTTGCCCACGCGTTCGACGGCGAGCTGGCCTTCTACGGCAGCATCTCCGACGTGACCTGCAACGTCAACGGCCAGGCACCTGGCTCCAGCAATCGGCAAGAGGTACAACTTGGCGATCGCATCAACCCGGCCATGTTCGACGTGATCGGCAAGACGTCGAATGACGTCGAGTTCAGTGTCAAGATCGGCGGCAATACGGGCTGTACCAACGGCACGAAGGTCGTGATGGAATTCGATCCGGTGTCGGTCAACATCAACCCGTCGACCGGCAACCTGAAGCTCATCGGCACCAAGCCGGCGGAGGGGATCGAAATCCAGATCAAGGACGCGGGTAACACCAAGAACGGCAAGATCATGCTCGGCACGCCGCAGACCGACCCGCAGATCGCGACCGTCGCGAACAACACCGCGACCCTGACCTACAAGGCGGCATACGTGTCGACGGCCTTGCCGGCTGGCATCAAGACCGGTTCCGGTAACTCGTTCATCCGGTACATACTCGCTTATCACTGATCGGTCTCGTTCCCATTACACGTCATGACATTGTCAATTCGGATTCCTTATCCAAGAGTCGTGGCCGGTGTCGTGGCGTGGGCTGCCTGCGCCACGCTGGCGCAGGCGGCTCTACTGCTGAACGGTACCCGCGTGATCTTTCCCGAGCGGGCTCGCGACGTGACGGTCCGGATGGAAAATTCCGGTACGGAACCGGTGCTCGCGCAGAGCTGGATCGACGATGGTCGCGTCGACGTTCCGCCCGAGAAGATGCGCACGCCGTTCGTCGTTGCGCCGACACTGGTGCGCGTCGAAGCCGGGCGGGGCGCCGTATTGCGCATCACGAACATGCAGGCGTCGCTGCCCACCGATCGCGAATCGGTGTTCTGGCTGAATGTGCTCGAGGTGCCGACGGTGCAGCAAGACGCGGACAACCAACTGCGCTTTGCCTTCCGAACCCGTATCAAATTGTTCTACCGGCCCTCGGCGCTGGCGAACGACGTCGGGATGGCGGAGAACAAGCTGGTCTGGAAGGTGGCTGACGGTGCGGCGCATGCGGGCAGGCACCCGGTCGCGCTCGAGGTGTCCAATCCGACGCCGTATTACGTGTCGTTCGGCAAGGTCGAGGGCGAGGTTGGCGGCGCTTTCGTCGAGGCCGGTGGCGGGATGGTCGAGCCGTTCGGTGCCCAGCGCTTTCCGTTGCCGGGCGTCACGCCGTCGCAACGCCCGACGACCGTGCGCTACATGACCATCGACGACTACGGCGGCCGCAGCACGATAACAAAGAAACTGACCGACTGAGCAGTTTTTTCACGCAACGCATCCAGCAGGCACGACCCCGGCATACCGATCCGCATTATCGATTCGGTATGCGAAATTAATGTATCCACATGCGCAGTTCAGCAGGTTTTCATCATTCATGCGCGCCGGACCTCGCCCCGCGGCTGACGAAGCGGCCGTGCCTGTTGGCAGTCGCCTCGGTATTTGCGTCGGTCGCGATGACGTCGGGGGCGAATGCCGTCGCGGATACGGTCGACACGGCGGTGCGGGACGACGCGCATCGCAAGACCGCAGGCGCATCGCCGGCTGCGGGCAAGACGCATTTCGACGATTCGATGCTGATGCACGGCCCCGACAGCGGGCCGATCGATACGACGGCGTTCGAACGTCCGAACGCCGTCGTGCCGGGGCAGCATCGTGCAGACCTGATCGTCAATGGTCAGTGGCGCGGCGTGGAAGACATCACGTTCCGCCACGATGCGCGCGATGACGTGCAGCCTTGCTACGACCGGCTGTTGTTGCAGCGCGCCGGTGTCGACCTCGAGCGGAGCGCACGGGGCCAGGACGGCAGCCAGCCGCCGAATCCGCTGCCCGACGGGTTGATCTGCGACACACCTTCCCGCTACGTACCGGGGGCCGCATTGTCGTTCGACGCGGCGGAGCAGAAACTGTATCTGACGGTGCCGCAGTTCTACATGCGCGTCGCCAGTCAAAGTAGCTACGTCGATCCGGCGAACTGGACGAACGGTGTGCCGGCCGCGCTGCTGAGCTACAACGCCAGTGTGTTCTCGACGCGTTCGGGCGGCTACGAATCCTCGCAGCTCTACACGGGGCTCTCGATGGCGGCCAGCGCCGGGCGGTTCCGGATTCGCCACAACGGCAACCTCACGTGGTCGCAGCGCGGGGGTGCCCGCTACCAGCGCGGCTACATCTACGCGCAAACCGATTTGCCCGACTGGCACGCGCAACTGCTGGCCGGCGAGAGTTCGACCAGCGGCGCGCTGTTCGACGCCGTGTCGTTCCGCGGTGTACAGATCGACAGCGACGACCGGATGCTTCCCGACGAGCAGCGCTACTACGCGCCGGTCGTGCGTGGCGTCGCACAGTCGAATGCCAAGGTGACGATCCATCAACGCGGCTATCTCGTTCACGAGACGACGGTCGCGCCGGGGCCGTTCGCGATCGACAACCTGCAGGCGATGAGCTACGGCGGCGATCTGAACGTGACCGTGACCGAGGCTAACGGCGAGACACGCAGCTTCGTGGTGCCGTTCGCGACGACGGTCCAGCTGCTGCGTCCCGGCCGCACACGGTTCAGCGCGATGGCGGGCCGGGCGATCGAGCTCGGTGGCGACATCGGCACGCAGTACGTCGGCCAGTTCACGGTGCAACGCGGCGTCAACAATGCACTGACGGCCTATGGCGGCGCCGCGTTTGCAAACCGCTACCAGTCGGTACTGATGGGCGTCGGGCTCAATACGCCGATCGGCGGCTTCGCCGCAGACGTCACGATCGCGCGAACCCAGCCGCCAGGCAGCGAGCGCCTGAGCGGTTCGAGTATTCGCGTGTCTTACAGCAAGAACCTGCCGAATAGCGGCACGAACTTTTCGCTGCTCGCGTATCGCTACTCGACCAAGGGCTATCTCGGCCTGCGCGATGCGTTAGTACTGAACGGCCGGAGCGATCAGCGCGTGGGCGCCGAGGCATTCGCGCGGCTGCGCAATCGGGTCGATCTCAACGTGAGTCAGCAGATCGGGCGATCGGGCAGCGTCTACGCGAACGGATCGGCGCTCAGCTACTGGGCGGGAGGCGGGCAATCGCTCAGCTTCACGCTCAGCTACAGCACGCAATGGCGCGATGCGACCGTGACGGCGTCGGTGCAGCGCGTGCGCAACCTGTCCACCCGTTACGCGTCGTCCGGCGGCGGGGCGGGCAGCACGCTCGTCAGCGTGAACGTTTCGATTCCGCTCGGACGCGACTCGCGGCGCGCGCCGATCTTCAGCACGCTGATGACGCGTGACAGCAGCAACGGCACGAGCGCCACGGCGAGCCTGGCCGGGCGTTTCGGCGAGCGCAGCGATGGATCGTACTCGCTGTCGTCGAGCTACGACGGCAACAACCGCGCGTCGTCGGGCAGTTTCGGCGTGGGCTACCAACTGCCGGTTGCGTCGGTGTCGGCGAACATCGGCCTCGGGCGCGACTATCAGCAGGCGTCTGCGAACGCGGCGGGCGCCGTGGTGCTGCACCCGGGCGGCCTGACGCTCGCGCCAACCCTGAGCGAGACGATCGGCGTCGTGCACGCGCCGCACGCGCGCGGCGCCCTGGTGGCGAACACGAACGCACGCGTCAACCGGTTCGGCTACGCGATCGTGCCGAGCCTCACACCGTATCAGCTCAACCAGGTCGACCTCGATCCGAAGGATATTCCGGACGATGTCGAACTCAAGATGACATCGCGCAGCGTCGCGCCGCGCTCGGGATCGGTCGTCATGCTGTCGTACGACACGCTGAAGGCGCGCGCGCTGCTGATCGACGCGCAGACCGAGGACGGCCGGCCGCTGCCGTTCGCGGCGCGTGCGCTCGATGCTCGCACCGGCGCCATGCTGGGCGCGGTCGGGCAGGGCAGTCTCCTGCTCGCGCGCAGCGCGGACGACGACGGGCAAATTCGCGTCGAGTGGGGCGCGCGTGCTGATCAGCAGTGCGTGATCGACTACTCGGTGTCGCCGCAGGAGCGGACCGCGCGCGGCTACGTGACGCTGACGCGCGTCTGCCGTGCGATCCCCGTGACGGCGCCGGTCGCTCCAGGCCGTGGCGAGGGGCAATAGTTCGATGCACGGTCACGATTTCCTTCCCGCACCGGTGGTTATCCGATCGTCGTGCCGAGCCGTCGCCACGACCCGCGCTGCGAGGATCGTGCGCGCGGCGGTGGTGGCTTGCGCGGCGAGCGTCGGCGCAGTCACCGGCCACGCGGCGCTGTCCGTGGTCGGCACCCGCTTCGTCTATCCCGGCGATGCGCGTGCGCTGACGATCCTCGCGCGCAACGGTGGCGCTGAGCCGATCCTGGTTCAGGCGTGGCTCGACGTGGGCGACGCGAATGCCGATCCCGACCGCCTGCGCGTGCCGTTCGTCGTGACGCCGCCGCTCGTGCGACTCGATCCGGCTCGGCCGCTGGCGATTCGCGTGCAGTCCATCGGCGGCGATTTGCCGACTGACCGGGAATCCTGTTTCTGGATCAATGTGCTCGAAGTGCCGCCGGCCGTGCCGACGCACGACAACACCCTGCGCATCGCTTACCGGCTGCGCATGAAGCTCCTGTATCGACCACCCGGCCTGGCCGGCGATCCGGATCGTGCGCCAAATGCACTGACCTGGACGCGCGCGAACCGGCAGGCTGCTGCCACGATCGTCGCCACCAATCCCACACCGTACTACGTGACGCTGACGCGCGTGCTGCTGAACGGCGAACCCGTCTTGTCGGCGAGCCGCGCGGTGGACGTCGCGCCGTTCGGTCGGGCCGAGATTCCGGCCGGCACGCAGCTCGACGGGAAAGGGGACGCCGAGATCGTGTTCGACGCCGTCGACGATAGCGGCACATCGAACGAATACCGGGCGCGGTTCGCGCCGCCGTGACTGACGGACCGTCAGTGCTTGCAGTACCCGTCCTGTCGGGGCATCGACAGGGTTTCAACCACAACAAGGAAAACGAGCATGAACAAGACATACGCTTTGGTATGGAACGCCAGGCAGGGCGTTTGGCAGGCAGTCGGCGAACGGGTACGCCGGCACGGCAAGTCCACGATGCGCGCGCGCGTCGTCGCGGTGGCGACACTGCTTGCGGGTAGCGCGGCGACGTCCGTGCATGCGCTGCCGACGGGCGAGAACATCGTGTCCGGGAAGGCCGACATTCTGCGCTACGACAACGGGCAGCAGATGTCGGTCAACCAGCACACCGACAAGCTGGTGGCGGACTGGCAGTCGTTCAACGTCGACAAGGGGCAGCGCGTCACGTTCAACCAGCCGTCCGTGACGTCGATCGCGCTGAACCGGGTCGTCAGCCAGGACGGCAGCGCGATCTACGGCAACATCGACGCGAACGGCCGCGTGTTCCTCGTCAATCCGAACGGCATCCTGTTCGGCAAGGGCGCGCAGGTCAATGTCGGCGGCCTGGTGGCGACGACGCTGGATATCAAGAACGAAGACTTCGAAGCAGGCCGCTTCCGGTTCTCCGGCCAGTCTCCGAGCGAAGTGCAGAACGCAGGCAATCTCGTGGCGAGCGAAGGCGGCTCGATCGCGCTGCTCGGCGCAAGAGTATTCAACAGGGGGATCGTTCAGGCACAGATGGGTACCGTCGCGCTGGCGGCGGGCAGCGACGCCACGCTGAACTTCGACGGCAGCAAGCTGCTCAGCGTGCAGATCGACCAGGGAATCGTCAACGCGCTGGTCAGCAACGAGCAGTTGCTGAAAGCCGATGGCGGGCAGGTGCTGATGAGCGCGAAGACCGCCGATACGGTGCTGCGCACGGTGGTCAACAACCAGGGCACGATCGAGGCGCGCATGCTCAGGAATACGGCAGGCCGGATCTCGCTGGACGGTTACGACGCCGGCACCGTCAACGTCGCGGGCGTGCTGAACGCGAGCGCGACGACGCCGGGCAACGGCGGCACGGTCGTCACGCGCGGTGCCGACGTGAAGGTGGCGCTCGGTGCGATGGTCGATACGCGCGCGACCAACGGTCGCGGCGGCAACTGGCGCATCGCGTCGTCCGACGTGTCTGTCACGGCAGGCGCGAACCAGACCGGGACGATCGTGGCCGACACGCTGTCGCGCAATCTCGCGACCACCGATGTCGAGCTGGTCGCCGAACGCGGCCGGACGTCGGTCGACGGGCCGGTGACCTGGGCCAGTGGCAACCGGTTGACGCTGGCCAGCCGGCAGGGCGACGTGTCGGTCAACGGTGCGCTGCGGGCAACCGGCGCGAATGCGCGCGTGGCCATCGACGCACGGAAGAACGTGCGGATCGCGGCGCCGATCGCGCTGACCGGCACGAATGCGCTGCTGACGCTCGACTACGGTGTCGCGCAGTTGCTCTCGGGCGGCGCGGCCGTGACGCTGTCGGGGGCCGGGGCCGGCTTCGAGTCGAACGGCTATCGCTATACCGTGATCCAGAACCTGCAGCAGCTGCAGGCCGTCAATACGAATCTCGACGGTCTGTACGTACTCGGCAACAACATCGCCGGTTACTGTTCCTATTATTCGTGCACCACGTTCAAGACCATCGGTTCGGGCGCGTCGTTCTCCGGCGTGTTCGACGGCCTCGGCAACACGATCAGCAACCTCACCATCACGAGCAGCGATCCGTACGCGGGGCTGTTCGGCCGCAACACGGGCACCCTTGCCAACCTCAACCTGAAGTCGTTGCGCGTCAGCGCCGCGTCGGGCGTCGGTCCGGTGTCCATCGGCGGGCTGGTCGGCGAAAACGCCGGCAAGATCTCGAACGTGACCGCGACGGGCATGCAGATGAGTGCGGGCGCCAACCGCAGCAATGCACTGGGCGGGCTGGTCGGCATCAACAGCGGCGAGATTTCCCAGGCGTCGTTTGCCGGATCCGTGTCGGGCAACAGCATGTCGTATGCCGTTGGCGGTCTGGTCGGCGAGAACCGCGTCGATCAGCTTGCCGGGATCGTGTCCGACAGCGAGTCCAACGCGACCGTATTCGGCGGCGCATCGAATCTCGCCTCGATCGGTGGTCTCGTCGGTGTGAACCGGGGCGGCGACATTCTGAGGTCGACGAGTCGCGGGACCACATCGGGCGCCAATATTGCCGGCGTGAACGTCGGCGGGCTCGTGGGCGCGAACCTGCTCGGCACGATCGACGACTCGGCCGCGCTGGGGCGTGTGACAGGCGGCTCGGGCGGTACGGCGGGCGGGCTCGTCGGCCTCAATACCGGCAAGATCGTCAAGTCGAGCGCAAGCGGATTCGTCGACGGCCGATATGCGCAAGCGATCGGCGGCTTTGTCGGGCTGAACCAGGGCACGGTGACCGACAGCAAGGCGCTGGGCGGCGTCGCAAGCGCGTCGACCGGTTCGACGGGGGGGTTCGTCGGCATCAACCTCGGCGCGAATGCATTCATCGACATGGCGGAAGCGCACGGTACGGTGAGCGGCGGTCAGGGCAGCAATGGCGGCTTCGTCGGCAGTCATCTCGGCGGCCGGATTGCTCATGCGGTCGCGCGCGGCAAGACGACGGGCGGTAACTACAGCAAGACGGGCGGCTTCGTCGGCGCCAACGCGGCCGAACTGAGCAACGTCGATGCGAGCGGCGACGTGTCCGCCGGGGCCGGTGCGTCGGTGGGCGGTTTCGCCGGCACCAACGCGACGTCCGGCACGATCGAGGCCGCGTCGGCAACCGGCAACGTGACGGGCGGTTCGTCGAGCACGGTGGGCGGCTTTGCCGGCGAAAACCTCGGCGCGGTGCGCGATGCGTCGGCATCTGGGACGGTCGGCGCCGGGTGTTACGCGACGCTCGGCGGCCTGATCGGCCTGAACGCGGGGCTTGTCGAGCGCTCTGCCGCGAACGGGCGGGTCAACGGATCGTCGACCCAGACCTTCGGCGGCCTCGTCGGCATCAACCGCGGCATTTTCCGCAACAGCATCGCATCCGGCGAGGCTGGGCTGCAGAAGATCGCCGGCCTCAATCTGGGTGTGATCGAGTAATGCAACAGGCGGCGGGCGAGCATGACCGGCGCCCGCCGCCGATACAAAGGTAGGGCAGCATGAAGACGATTCAAGGGCGCAGGCCGGGGCGAGTGGGCCGGGCGATGCATCGCCTCGCGATGGCGGGATACCTGGTGCTGGCATTCGGCACGCACGTCATGGCGCAAGGCAGCAGTGGCGCAACGGCGCTGGATTGCAGTTTCAGCAACATCGAGGCGTCACCTTGGCGCATGATGACGCCGCTGACGAGTACGACACCGCAAAATTCAATCCTGTATCAACGCACCGTTTCGCTCATGGTCTCGTTCAAGTACGGCACGGCGCCGACGGCGCACGAACTCGTGACTGCGGCACATTGGGCGTCGGGCAGTATCGTCGCGAATGGCGTCGCGCAGACGAACGTCAACGGCATCGGCTTCAAATGGGCCGGCGTGTCCGGCGACGACGTCGAGCGTACGCTGCAGCAAGGTGCGGATCCGATGGTGACCGCGAAGCACGACCTCATTCGCTCGAACGCAGGTGGTGCCGACTTGCGGATGATGCGCTTCCGGCAGTTTCTGGTACTCGACAAGCCGGTTTCGCAGTTGCCGCAGGGCAAGCTGGTCGTCAAGAACCTGCCGGGCAATCCGACCGTCGCGATTTATGCGATCGACTTCCCGAAAGGCGTTGCGTCGATCGGCAGCCCGGTGACGGTGCCGGAGTCGACGACGCCGCCCAATCTGTGCAAGCAGATGAAGGCCTTTGTCGGCGTCGGCAACGTGTGCATCGGCAGCGAGTGCGAGATTCATGTGCCGAACCGCTGCGAGATCACGTCGAACTGGATCGTGCCGGTGACGCTCGGCAATTTCGCGATCAATCGATTTCCCAGCCTGAACGCGACGTCGAGGCCGGTCGGTTTCGATATCGCGCTCAGCCAGTGCGCGGCGTCGGCAAAGCCGTCGATCAGCTTCCGCGACAAGGCTGCGCAGCCGAATCCGGACAAGACGCTGCTGCAACTGAGCGCGCCGGCGGGCCAGACGGTCGCGCGCGGGTTCAACATCGTGATGACGAACGGGTTGACCGGCGAGCGGATCGCGTACGGCGAGCCGGGTGCGGCGATCGAGTATCCGATGCAGCGCACGGGCGACATGGCCGTGATGCCGCTGCGCGCGCAGTACATCCGTACCGGGGCGGATGCGGAGCTGGCGCCCGGCTATGCGGGCGGCGGCGCGGAATTTTCGTTTACGTTTCCGTGAAGGCGGCGCACGGCCCGGCCTCATCACGAAACCCGCTGAGCAAAGCACCATTTGTTGGTTCGGATTCGCGGTATGCGCTGGTACGTTAGCGGCTTCGCGGCAACACTGAGCTGCGATATTTCTCGAACCGGGCCGCCGCGCGATCCGCGGCGGCCTTCATAACAAATCAGGTCGTGCTCATGAAATTCCACACGCTCGCTACGTGGCTCGTCGGAGCCGCGCTCATCACCGCAGGCACCGTCGCGCATGCGGACCGTCTCGACGACATCAAGAAGGCCGGTGTGCTGCGCGTCGCGACGTTCGACAGCAACCCGCCGTTCGGCTATGTCGACGGCAAAAGCAATCACATCGTCGGCCTCGACGTCGACTACGCGAAGGCACTCGCCGACAAGCTCGGCGTGAAGCTGCAGCTCCAGCCGACCAATCCGGCGAACCGCATTCCGTTCCTGACGTCCGGCAAGGTCGATCTCGTGCTCGCGAACTTCACGATTACCGAAGAGCGCGCGAAGCAGGTCGATTTCAGTATTCCGTATTTCTCGTCGGGCCAGCAGTTTCTCGCGAAGAAGGGCGTGCTGAAATCGGCCGACCAGCTGAACGCGCTGCGCGTCGGCGCCGACAAGGGCACGACCAACGAGATCACGCTGCGCGAGAAATTCCCGAAGGCGACGATCGTCGCGTACGACGACACGCCGTTCGCGTTCGCCGCGCTGCGCGCCGGCAACGTGCAGGCAATCACGCAGGACGGCCCGAAGCTGATCGGACTGCTCGCGAACGTGCCGGACAAGCAGAACTACGAGATCCCGGCGTTCACGATCTCGAACGACTACATGGGCGTCGGCGTGCCGAAGGGCGAGACGCGCCTGCTCGGCTTCGTCAACGACACGCTGAAGGGGCTCGAGGCGAACGGCCGCGCCGTGCAGATTTACGACGCATGGTTCGGGCCGACGACGAAGACGCCGCTCACGCGCATCTTCCGGATCGGCGACAAGACCTGATCCGCATCGCACGCGCGCCGCGACTGGCCAAAGCATCGGCCGCGCGGCGCTTTTCGTTTTCTTCCGATCGCGCGCTTCGCGCCCGCAACACAGCATGCTCGGGTTGGCTCCCAAATACCTGTCCTGGCTCTGGCAGGGCTTCCTGCTGACGCTCGGCCTCGCGGCCGCGTCGGCCGTCGTCGCGACCGCCGGCGGACTGTTGCTCGCGGTCATGCGCCATGCGCGCGGCACGGCGCCGCGCACGGTGGCGGCCGCGTACGTCGTCACGTTCCGCAACACGCCGCTGCTCGTGCAGTTGCTGTTCTGGTATTTCGGTGTCGCGTCGCTGCTGCCCGAACCATGGATCGCGTGGCTGAACGCGCGTCATGCGTTGAGCATCGGCCCGTTCACGCTCGCGTGGCCGTCGTTCGAATTCGTCGCGGGCTGGGTCGGGCTGAGCGCCTATACCGCCGCGTTCGTTGCCGAGGAGTGCGAAGCCGGCCTGCGCGGCGTGCGGCGCGCGCAGCACGATGCGGCGGCCGCGCTCGGCCTCACGCCGATGCAGTCGCTGCGTTACGTGGTGCTGCCGCAGGCGGTGCGCATCGCGTTGCCGCCGCTGTTCGGCCAATACATGAATCTCGTGAAGAACTCGTCGCTCGCGATGGCGATCGGCGTGGCCGAGCTGTCGTATGCATCGCGGCAGGTCGAGACCGAGACGTTCAAGACGTTCGCCGCCTTCGGCGTGGCAACCGTACTGTACGTCGCGGCGGTGGCCGCGATCGAAGCGGGCGCGTATGCGGCCACGCAATGGCGCGACCGGCTGGGAGCGGGGCGCTGACGATGGACCTTTCGCTGCTGTTCGCCAATCTGCCGTACCTGCTCGTCGGCGCGTTCCCGGAAGGGCCGCTCGGCGGCGCCGCGCTGTCGCTGCTGCTCGCGATCGCGTCGGCCGTCGCGTCGGCCGTGCTCGGCATCGCGCTCGGCGTTGCGATGGCGCTCGCGCGCGGCCCCGTGCGCGTGCTGCTGCTCGCGTTCATCGGCTTTTTCCGCGCGATTCCGGTGCTGATGCTGATTTTCTGGACCTACTTCCTGATGCCCATGCTGCTGCACATGGACGTGCCGGGGCTCGCGACGGTCGTATGCGCGCTCGCGCTGATCGGCGGCGCGTATCTCGCGCACGCGGTGCATGCGGGCATCGTCGCGGCCGGCGACGGGCAATGGCAGGCCGGGCTGTCGCTCGGGCTCACGCGCTGGCAGACGGTGCGCTACGTGCTGCTGCCGCAGGCGATCCGCATCATGACGCCGTCGTTCGTCAACCAGTGGGTCGCGCTCGTGAAGGACACGTCGCTCGCGTATATCGTCGGCGTGCCGGAGCTGTCGTTCGTCGCGACGCAGGTGAACAACCGGCTGATGGTGTATCCGGCGCCGATCTTCCTGTTCGTCGCGCTGATCTATCTGGTGCTGTGCACGTCGCTCGACGGCGCGGCACGCTGGCTGCTGTCGCGGGGGCGGCGGGAGCGGCGTGTCGCGAGCACGGCGGTCGAACGGATCAAATCCTTGCGATGATGTAATCGCGATAGGCAGTTACAAGAGATCTGATTACCGGCCGCATGCCGATCCGAGTGACCTTGCCTCCGTTCCACGAATCCCATAGCCGAGAAAATCAGGCCGCCTCTCGTTCCTGTGCGGCGGCCCAGTTTTTCTCGAACGTCATGGGACTAACGTAGTTCAGTGTCGAATGCACACCGAACAGGGTGCCCATCGGAGCGACGACTGAGCCGGTCTCGGCCCCGGCGAGGGTGGCGGCCATGCCGCCTGTCCCTCCGGCGACGCTGCCGACTGTGCTGCTGACCGTGCGGACGCGATTGCGCGTGTCGATGGGCAAGGACTGCCAACGTGGATAGCGGATCGCCGGATTGGGCGACAACGGCGCCGCGGTCTTGGCCGGCTCGTCCATCAACGATTCAATCGCATCGTGCAAGGCGTGGCGAGCCTCCGAGCGGACGCGTAGGCGGGTTCTTCGCGCCGGCCGAATGACGGATAGCTATTGCTCGATTCGGTGCAGCCTTCATGCGTGGCGTGAATGGCGTGGTCGGGATACGGCTCGAGCGACTCCAATTGATCGAATTCGTCGACGTCGACGGAACATGAAATGGTGTGCCGCGAGTCAGTGAGCGAGCGACAGGAGCGTGCCTGCGTGTCGGCCGGTCCTCGGTGGCGAGCAATTGGAAACTCCCCGTGAACATTGCGACGAGCGC
Source organism: Burkholderia sp. AU31652 (assembly GCF_002223155.1). Taxonomy (NCBI): domain Bacteria; kingdom Pseudomonadati; phylum Pseudomonadota; class Betaproteobacteria; order Burkholderiales; family Burkholderiaceae; genus Burkholderia; species Burkholderia sp. AU31652. The sequence goes on from NZ_NKFG01000003.1 coordinate 1,320,926, forward strand.
GAGGCCCAGCGCGATCTGCACAAAGGTAGGGGGATTAGAGACCACGGAAACGCCTGAGCGGAGTGCGTCGGTGCGGGAGCGCATCGGCGGAGCGGCCGTATATGGCCGTGCCGAGGAAGATGATATTTCGTTGAAAGAAAGTCAATTGCCGATCGTGCGCCGATTGCGCCTCGCAATTCTGCCAGGGATTTTTGAGATGATGGGGGAGGTAATATTCGCGAGAATTGCGTAACCAATACGTCGATATTGACGACCAACCGGTTGCGCTGTTTAGTCTGCGCAGCTGCGATTGCCTATTGGCGCGCTCGTCGCTAATACGAATGTGAAGAGGTCACCGGGTCGTTGATTCTCGGCAACGCTTGACACTTGTTGACGCTGTTCTATTAGATTCCGTGCGATGTTCGAGGCCCGTGAGAGCGGATCGGATGAATCGCGAGTAGACCAAGATCATGAATAAAAACCATTATCGGCTGGTATTCAGCCGTGTGCGCGGTATGTTGGTTGCGGTGGAAGAAACCGCAAGTGCATCAGGTAACGCAGTGCAGGGTGAAATTGGTTTCGCCATTCTCTCGCCGCCCGCATTCGCAAGATTCGCGCTTCGTCAGGCGGCACTCGCGGTACTGGTTGCGGCCGGCGTGATGCCGATATGGGCCAATGCCCAAGTTGTTGCGGGCGGCGCGCATGCGCCGTCCGTGATCCAGACACAGAACGGACTTCAACAGGTGAACATCAATCGCCCCGGCTCGTCGGGCGTGTCGATGAACACGTACAACCAGTTCGACGTACCCAAGCCCGGGATTATTCTCAACAACTCCCCGGTTAACGTCCAGACTCAACTGGGCGGCATAATCGGCGGCAATCCCAATTTCCAGGCTGGCGATGCGGCGCGTCTGATCGTCAACCAGGTCAACAGCAACAACCCGAGCTTCATTCGCGGCAAAGTGGAAATCGGCGGCGCAGCGGCGCAGCTCGTGATCGCGAATCAGGCGGGGCTGGTCGTGGATGGCGGCGGCTTCCTGAATACGAGCAGAGCCACGCTGACCACCGGCAATCCGAACTTTGGGCCTGATGGGTCGCTCACGGGTTTCAACGTCAACCAGGGCTTGATTTCGGTCGTCGGCGCGGGGCTCGACACAGCGAATGTCGATCAGGTGGATTTGTTGGCCCGCGCCGTCCAGATTAATGCGAAGGCGTACGCGAAGACCCTGAACGTGGTCGCTGGATCGAATCAGATCGACTACGCCACGCTGAACGCGACGCCGATCGCGGGCAACGGCGCAGCGCCGTCCATTGCGATCGATGTCAGCCAGCTCGGCGGCATGTACGCGAATAGAGTGTTTTTGGTCTCCTCGGAAAATGGGGTCGGTGTTGCTAATGCTGGCGACATCGCCGCACAGGCGGGCGACCTGACACTGCAAGCGAACGGCCGGCTCGTGCTGTCAGGCCAGACCAATGCGACCGGCAATATGTGGCTGTCGGCTTCGGGCGGCATCCAGAACAGCGGCGTCACGTATGGAAAGCAATCGGTCACGGTCAACACGGGCGCGGCCGACCTGACCAACACTGGGGCACTCACGGCGCAGCAGAACCTGACGGCCAACGTCGGCAGCCTCAATTCAGCGGGCACGCTCGGCGCGGGCATCAACGCCGACAGCACGGTTGGCGCGAACGGCGATCTGAGTGTGACGAGCGCGGGACAGCTCACCGCGACGGGCACCAACAGCGCGGGCGGCAACGCGACCTTCACCGGCAACGGCGTCGATCTGTCGAACAGCGCGACGGCCGCGAACGGCAACCTCGCGTTGACTGCGACGGCGGGCGATGTGAATCTGGCCGGCTCAACTGCCAGCGCCAAGGGTGCCGTGAACGCGCAGGCGAGCGGCACGGTCATTAATGATCGGGGCAATCTGTCCAGCGGCGCGGGCATGACTATCGGCGGCGGCAACCTGTCGAATCAGGGCGGTCGCGCCAATTCGCAAGGGCCGCTGTCGGTGCAGATGGCTGGCAACGTGTCGAACCAAAGCGGCATGCTGAGTTCCCAAAGCACGGCCGACGTGCGCGGGAGCGCGATCCTGAACAACGCCGGGCTGATTCAGAGCGCGGGCAAGCAAACGATTGCTGGCGCGTCGATCGACAATAGCGCTGGCCGGCTGATTTCCCTGAACGCAGACGGCTTGTCGGTAACGGCAACCGGCGCGATCACGAATGCAGCCGGCACGAACGTGAGCGGGGACCCGGGCGGCGTCATCGGCGGCAAGGGTGATGTGACCGTACAGGGCAACACCGTCACGAACAGCGGCTCGGCGTCGGCCGACGCAATCCTGCACGTGATCGGCCAGAGCGTCGACAACGGCAACGGTATCCTGCACGCCGGGCAGACTGCGACAGTCGACGCCGGCAATCATTTTGCGAATGCCAACGGCCGAGTTGAAGGCCAAATCGTCGTGTTGAACGGCACGACGCTGGACAACTCTCAAGGCACGGTCAATGCGGCGACGGTCTCGCTGAACGGCTCGACTCTGCTGAACCACGGCGGTACGGTCACGCAGACTGGCACCGGCCCGATGACGGTCGCGATTACCGACACGCTCGACAACTCGAACAACGGTCTGATCCAGACGCGCAGCACGGATCTGTCGCTCACACCCGCCGTCCTGATCAACGACAACGGCGGCGCGATCACGCACGTCGGCACAGGCACGCTGACGGTCGGCAACGCTTCGGGCACGGTCAGCAACAAAGCCGGCTCCATCGCCAGCAATGGCCGAACCGTCCTGCAGGGCAAGACGATCGATAACTCGGCCGGTTCCGCCGCCGGCCAAACGGGCCTGAGCGTCAATGCGGCCGACTCGATCACGAATATGAGCGGCAAGCTCACGTCGAACGCCAACGTCGACGTGACCGTGGGCGGTGCACTGGTCAACGATGGTGGCGAACTTGGTTCGAAGACGGCGACCACAACGATTCATAGCGGCTCGCTGTCGAACCTCGGCGGCAAAATCGTTTCGCCCACGCTCACGGCAACCATCGCCGGACTCGTGGACAACAGCCAGAATGGCGACATCGAAAGCAATCAGCTCTCGCTGACGGCCGCGAACCTGAAAAACCAGGGCGGCCGCATTTCGCAATGGCAGAGCGGGCCGACCACGCTTGCTATTTCCGGCTCGCTCGACAATTCGAATGGCGGTGTCATCCAGACCAACAGCACGGACCTGACGCTTGCGCCGGCCGTTCTGGAGAATTCGCACGGCGCCATCACGCACGGCGGGACCGGCACGCTAACCGTCACGCCCGGCAACGGCGCGGGCGCCTTAAACAATATCGGCGGCACGATCGGTACCAACGGACAGGCCATCGTGAAGGCCGGTAGTCTGGACAATGGTAGCGGCGTCATCGCGGCGAAACTGGGTCTGGCGACCACGATTGCCGGAGCGGTGAACAACGCTCAGGGCCTGATGCGCTCGAACGCAAATCTGTCGTTGATAAGCGGCGGCGCATTGTCGAATCAGCAGGGGCACATCGAAGCCGGCCAGACGGGTGACGCCAGCACGCTGTCGATTCAGGCCGCGTCGATCGACAATACCGACGGCGTGGTGCACGACTTCGGCAGCGGCGCGATGAACGTGCAGGGCGGCAGCCAGATCGTGAACAGCCATGCGGGCGGTGTCGCCGGCATGGGGCAGATGACAGGGCAAGGCGATGTGACGATTGGCGCGACCTCGATCTCGAACACGCAGGGCGGCCAGTTGATGGGCGGATCGCTCCATGTCAAAGGCGATACGGTTGACAATTCCGGCGCGCAAATAGGCAACGTCGCGAACTCGACCGGCGACGTGGATGTCGCGACGACGGGCGCGATCTCGAACGCCAACGGTTCGATCAGCTCGACTCGCGACCTGACGATAGCGGCTTCGACGCTGCTTGGCGGCGGCGCATATAGCGCGGCGCACGACGCGACGATCAACCTGCAAGGCAACTTTACGGCCACGCCACAGACGCAGTTCAACATCGGTCACGACCTGACCTTCACGTTGCCGGGCACGTTCACGAACAGCGCGAACCTGCAATCGGTCAACAACCTGACGGTCAACGCCGGCAACATCGTCAACACGGGGGCGATCACGGCCGGCAGCTTGCTCAGTACGCACTCGGGCGACCTGACGAACTATGGTGCGATGGTCGGCGGCAGTGTCGCCATCCAGGCAAGCGGAACGGTGTCGAACCTCGGCCCTGTCGCGCTGATCGGCGCATCGGACACGTCGGGTCTGCTGGAAATTCTCGCGCACGACATCGAGAACCGCGACGACACGACGTTGGGCGACTCGATGCCCACCACGACGATCTTCGGGCTCGGCAAAGTGGCTTTGGCGGGCGGCAAGGATGCGAACGGCAACTACACGAACGCGGCGTTGATCAACAATTCGTCGGCGGCGATCCAATCGGGTAGTTCGATGGAATTGCACGCCGACAAGGTCACGAACACGCGGCGCGTGATGCAGACCTCGGGCAACACGAATCAGGTCGATCCGGCGCTGCTTCAACAGCTCGGCATCAGCATGTCGGGGTGCGCCGCCTACTACATCGCGGCCTGTAGCGGTCAGGACGTGCACTGGATCAACCTGTTCCACGATCCGAATTACCCGGATTACGATCCCGCTCCGATCATCGCCGCGCTCAAATTGCAGCCGGGTGGCGTTTTCACGGTACCGCCGAACGGCGGTCAGTGGAACAGCGGTTATCAGTACACGACCTACGACGGTAAGGCGACCGCCAACACCGTGACGAAGCTGAGTCCGGGCGCGCAGATCGCGTCCGGTGGCGATCTTGATGTGTCGACGGTTAAGACGTTCCAAAACTACTGGAGCAGCGTGACGGCAGTCGGCAACCTCAAGCAGCCCGTGAGTCTCGACATGGATGGTTGGGGCGCGACGGGCCAGCAAGCACCGGGCGTGACCGTCGTGTATTCCGGCTACTATCACTACAACAACTACGACAATACCGAACACAACTGGACCTTGCCGTTCGGCGATAAGCCGTTCGTCGGCGGGCCGGGGGGCTATACGCAGGCCGCGCCTGCCGACGTGAGGAAATTCGGTCTGCCCGACTATCGCTCGACCTGGGGAGCGAACCGCACGATCTCGGGCAATGGGGTTAGCGTGAACAACACGGCGGCCAATGCGACCATTCCGTCGCTCGGCCTGCTGCCCGGTCAGGCCGTGCCGGGGCTGACGATCGGCACAGTCAGCGGCAACGCGAGCGGTACGCAATCGGGAGGATCCGCGATCAAGGGCGATACGCCCACCTGGATTGATCCGGTGATCGCCAGCGCGACGGCCGTCAACGTGCTGAACAACCTGACGATCCCGCAAGGCGGGCTGTACCGGCCGAATCCGGCACCGAACCCGACGTACCTCATCGAGACGAACCCCGCGTTCACTCGCATGAATAATTTCCTGTCGAGCGACTATTACCTGAACCAGATCGGCGTGAATCCGCTGACGACAGAAAAGCGTCTCGGTGACGGGTTCTACGAGCAGCAGCTCGTGCGCAACCAGGTCACGCAACTGACGGGCAAGGCGGTATTGGGGCCGTATACGGACCTTCAGGGCATGTATCAGTCGCTGATGCTGGCGGGCGCTGAATTGTCGAAGTCGCTGAACTTGCCGCTCGGCATGAGCTTGTCGCCGCAGCAGGTGGCCGCGCTCACGACCAACGTGATCATCATGCAGACCGAGACGGTCGGCGGCCAGCAGGTATTGGTACCGGTCGTGTATCTTGCGAAGGCTGATCAGCAGAACGCGAACGGTCCGCTGATCACGGCCGGCAATATCGATTTGAAGAACACGCAGGTCTTCACGAACAGCGGCACCGTGAAGGCGGACACGACGCTCGCGCTTCAAGGCAAGCAGATCGACAACGCATTCGGCGCGCTGCAAAGCGGCGGGCTGATGTCGCTCGATACGACGGGCAACGTGGACCTCACCTCGGCCAATGTGAAGGCCGGTAGCCTCGACCTGAACGCGGGCAACAAGCTGATTCTGGATACCGCGACGCAGACCACACACCAGGTCAGCCGCGACGGCGCGACGAGCGACAAGACGACGCTTGGGCCGGCCGCGACCCTGAACGTGGCCGGCGACGCGTCGATCAAGACCGGCGGCGACTTCCAGCAGAACGCTGGGAACCTGAACGTCGGCGGGAACCTGAGCGCGGATGTTGGCGGGAACTGGAACCTCGGCGTGCAGCAGACCGGCGAGCATAAGGTCGTGCAGCGTGCGAACGGCGTGTCGGATACGGACCTCAACAGCGCGACCGGCAGCACCGTGAACGTGGGCGGCAAGTCGGCCATTGGTGTGGGCGGCGATCTGACGGCACAAGGTGCGCAACTCGACTTCGGGCAGGGCGGCACGGTTGCGGCCAAGGGCAACGTGACCTTCGGTGCGGCGAGCGTCACGTCGACCATCAATGCGAACAGCTCGGGCGACCAAGGCAATCGCAGCTATGCGGAAACCCGGCATGGATCGGATCAGGCGCTGACGGGCACGACCGTCAAGGGCGGCGATACGCTCAATGTGGTGTCGGGCAAGGACATCAATGTCATCGGCAGCACGATCGACTTGAACAAGGGCGATGCGAACCTGCTGGCGGCCGGCGATGTGAATATCGGGGCCGCGACAGAAACGCACGTGTACAACTCGCGCGAGACGCATAGTCGCAGCGGCGTCGTGAGCGGCACGAAAATCGCCAGCAGTCAGGACGCGACCAGCACCGTGGCAAGCGGCAGCCTGATCTCGGCGGACGGTGTGTCGATCGGCAGCGGCAAGGACATCAATGTCCAGGGCAGTACGGTTGTCGGCACGCACGATGTCGCGCTCAACGCCGCGCACGACGTGAATATCACGACCTCACAGGACACCCGCCAGTCGTCGACCACCTACCAGGAGCAGCACTCGGGCCTGATGTCGGGCGGCGGCCTGTCGTTCTCGGTCGGCAACAGCAAGCTCGCGCAGCAGAATCAATCGTCGAGCGTCACGAACAATGCCAGTACGGTTGGTTCGGTCGACGGCAATCTGTCGGTGCACGCGAACAATACGCTGCACGTGCAAGGCAGCGATCTGGTCGCGGGCAAGGACATGACCGGAACGGCCGCGAATATCGTGATCGATTCGGCCACCGACACCACGCATCAAGCGCAACAGCAGCAGACGAGCAAGAGCGGGCTGACGGTCGGCCTGTCAGGCTCGGTGGGCGATGCAATCAACAATGCGATCAGCGAGACGCAGGCCGCGCGCCAGTCCGCGAAGGACGACAACGGCCGTGCGTCGGCGCTTCACAGCATCGCGGCGGCCGGTGACGTGGCATTCGGCGGTATGGGGGCCAAGGATCTGTTGAACGGCGCGAAGGGGACGCAGGCCCCGAGCATCGGCGTGCAGGTCAGCGTCGGTTCGAGCCATAGTTCGATGCAATCGTCCGAAGACCAGACGATTCAGCGTGGTTCCAGCATCAATGCGGGTGGGAACGCGAAACTGGTTGCGACGGGCAACGGCACGTCGAAGGACGGCAACATCACGATCGCCGGTTCGAACGTGAACGCGGCCAACGTGGCGCTGATTGCAAACAACCAGGTCAACCTCGTCAACACGACCGATACGGACAAGACGCAGAGTTCGAACTCGTCGTCGGGTTCGAGCGTCGGCGTGTCGATCGGCACGAACGGAATCGGCGTGTCCGCGTCGATGCAGCGTGCGCATGGCGACGGCAATTCGGATGCAGCGATCCAGAACAACACGCACATCAACGCGAGCCAGACGGCGATCATTGTGAGCGGCGGCGACACGAACGTGATCGGTGCGAACGTGAACGCGAACAAGGTCGTGGCCGACGTGGGCGGCAACCTGAACGTGGCGAGCGTTCAGGATACGACCGTGAGCGCCGCGCATCAGTCGAGCGCGGGTGGTGGCTTCACGATCAGTCAGGCGGGCGGCGTCGGCGGGAGTTTCAGCGCGCAGAACGGCCACGCGGACGGCAACTATGCGGGCGTGAACGAACAGGCGGGCATTCAGGCCGGTGCTGGCGGGTTCGACGTGACCGTGAAGGGCAGCACCGACCTCAAGGGCGCGTATATCGCCAGCACGGCCAATCCGTCGAAAAACAGCCTGACGACCGGCACGCTGACGACGAGCGACATCGAGAACCACTCTCACTACAGCGCGAACAGCGCGGGCTTCAGCGCAGGGGCGTCGGTCGGGCCGAGCACCAAGGCAGTCGGCCCGTCGTCGGTATCGGGTTCGGGCGGCGTCACGCCGATGGTGTTCCAGAACGACAGCGGCGACCAGAGCGCGACGACGAAGAGTGCGGTGAGTGTCGGCACGATCAATATCACGAAGCCGGGCGAGCAGACTCAGGATCTCGCGAACCTGAACCGCGATGCGACGAATCTGAACGGGACCGTTTCGAAGACGCCCGACGTTCAGAAAACGCTGTCGCAACAGGCCGACACGATGAATGCGGCGCAGGCGGCCGGGCAGACGGTGTCGCAGGGGATCGGCCTGTATGCGGACAACAAGCGCAAGGATGCGATCGAAGCGGCAAAGGCGGCGTCCGAGCGCGGCGATCTCGATGCGATGCAGTCGTACATCGATCAGGCGAAGAGCTGGGATGAGGGCGGGGCGTCGCGGGCGGCATTGCAGATGGGCGGCGGTGCGTTGATTGGCGACCTCGGCGGCGGTAGCGCGCTCACGGCGTTCGGGGGCGCAGCGGGCGCGGGCACGTCGTCGCTACTGGCGAACCAGGCAGAGAAGGTCAGCCAATCGGTCGGCGACGCGACCGGCTCGTCGTTGGTTGGCAATATCGCCGCGAACGTGGCCGCGACGGTTGGTGGTGCACTCGTTGGCGGCAGCGCCGGGGCAGCCGCCGCATCGAACGTCGAGCTTTACAATGCCAGCGAAGATAAGAACCGAGGCGAGGATCAGAAAGAAATCGCGGAGCTTAAGAAGGATCTTGATAAGCGGCGCGCGATGGTCGGTCAAGTCAATCTGACACAACGCCAAGAGGATGGACTGACTGTTGTGCCGTTTACGTCTGTGGCGGGTGCGTTGGCCGGCGGAAAAAAAGGAAGTACGATTACTGCGAACAAGGCTGCAGGAGATGCGTTTGAAAATTCTAAAGCAGCGTCTTATCGGAACCAATTTCCAGAAGTTGGGCAGCAAGTTACTCTGAAGACAACCGATGGCACACGAACCCGACTCGATATTGTGACAAAAGATTCAAGTGGCACAATCGGGTGTGTTGAATGTAAATCGTCAGAAACTGCGCCGCTGACAAAAAATCAAGCTAAAGCCTTTCCTCAAATCGAAACCGATGGTGCGGTAGTGGTTGGGAAGGGAAAGCCGGGGTTCCCCGGTGGGACTATAATACCGCCAATGAAGGTCGATATTGTTCGCCCAGACAGTGGCGCTCAGCCGTCGGGCAAGGAAAAGGGAAATTGAATGTCTATTCTCGAAACGAATGTTGTTGATTTGATTGGGGTTGATCCCTCCAATAAAATCGCCAAACTCGGGATTTCCGATCATTTGGAATGGTCTGCGCCAGAAGGTGAACATCTTCTTCTTCTTCAGGAGAAAATCAACACATATTTGAGCTTTATTGAGGGTGGTGAGTTATATCAGCACTTTCCGAACGCGCGCGATTGTCGGTGCGAGATTGAATTGCTTGCAAAATATCCGCTGTCGCCGGTTGCAATCGATTTTTTTGAGAAGGCGAGAGCGGTTATTCGCGAGGCGGGATTTGATTTGTCATGTCAAGTTGGGTGAGCTTGGGGTGGCCAGGTTAATTTGATAAAGGCTACGGTCGCCGCTCCGCCAGGAGGACGCAAATGAAAAGTTCCTTGGTAGATATGAAAAAGCGTCTCACTGATGGTCAATTGGCGAGGAGCATTGAAATTTATTTTCCGGAGCTTGGGCGGTCAAGTCCAATCATTACGTCGAGAAATTACGGAGATTCCAGCAAAGCCCTATACGCACAGGGGCGGCGGGAAAACGAATGGTGTTGGATCAACGTAATAGAATGGCCACCGGGGCAGCGAATCGTTAATGACTATCCCTACGCATGCTCGATCGAGAGTCGGGGGGATGCATTGTTTTCGGCTATTGTTGTTTCTGCAATCTCGTTGGTGACAGGCGGGAAAATTTACGACGATGCGGGATATCTATGTTCCGGGCATGAATTTTCTTCTGATGAATTCAAGGAAAAATTGCTCGTTGAAGTTAATAAAAAATATTCTTGACCAGAAGTGACCAATCTTAAAAGGGAAATTATGAGGAGGTTTGCGTTTTGGTCACTTATCGTCTTCAGCCCGTTCGCCGCACGGGCACAACAGGTCCCCACTCCGAACGACCAGGCCGCCGCCCGTGCGAACGCTGAGCAGAGTCAGCAGGCGCAACAGCGCCGTGACGCCCAGCAACGCGACGCCACCGTGCAAGCGCCGGGCGTGCGCTCCGATGTGTCACGTCCAGAAGCTTACCCCGTATGCGACTGAGACGCCGTGCTTCCGAATCGATCAACGTACTGAGAGACCTCCAGAATGCATTGAAGGGAAAGCGATGAGTACATGGAAAGATTTTGTTGCCGATTTGACGAAAATCGAATTTCTTCGGCTGGCTAGAGATGAAGCTGTCGAGGATTGGGGGGAAGACATTCCTACAACACTCCTATTCGGAAAGCTAGGGAAGAGTGTCGCAGAAAAATTCGATGAATATTCACCCGAGGACCGGATGTATATCTTCGATATTATCGAGCGTGGCATGAGGGCAGAGAACGTTGATCTGAAGACATTCGTTGCAACGGGTCTATTGGAGTCTCTATACGCGCAAGCAAACAGAGATGGTGCCCTTCTGATGCGTATGGAAGCGCAGCTTGGGAATATGTCGAGAGCATACTTAAAAGATTGGGCAATATGGCATCAATCATGACTATTAAGCGGTTGTCGATCGTGCCATTGTCGGCGTTGGTCACATTCTCTGCGCAGGCGCAACAGACCCCCACTCCGAGCGACCAGGCCGCCGCTGCCCGCGCGAATGCCGAGAAGAACCAGCAGGTGCAACAGCGCCGCGACGCCCAGCAGCGCGATGCCGCCGTGCAGGCGCCGGGCGTGCGCTCGGACGTGCCGCGCCCGGAAGCCTATCCGGTACTGCCGACCGAATCACCGCGCTTTCGAATCGACCGCTTCGCGCTCGACGTGCCCGATTCGTTACCGGCCGCCGCGAAAATGCAGGGCGCATCCGCCTTGCCGATGGATCGCTTCGCCTTTGCGCGCGACTGGCTCGCGCACTACGCCGGCCAATGCGTCGGCAAGCAAGGTGTCGACCTGATCGTCAAAGGGGTGTCGCAGGCCATCCTCGCACGCGGCTACATCACGACCCGCGTACTCGTGCCCGAGCAGGATTTGTCCACCGGCACATTGAAGCTTGCCCTGATTCCGGGCGTCATCCGGCACGTGCGTTTCGAGGACGAGAAGTTGCGCGGAACGTGGAAGACCGCGTTCCCGACGCGCGACGGCGAAGTGTTGAACCTGCGCGACATCGAACAAGGGCTTGAGCAGATGAAGCGCGTCTCAAGTCAGGATGTGTCAATGAGGATTGCACCCGGAGATACGCCCGGCGAAAGCGACGTCGTGCTCGACGTGAAGCGCAGCAAACCATGGACCGTTGTTGCGTCCATCGACAATTCCGGTACGCGCGCGACCGGCAAACTGCAAGGCAATGTGTCGCTTGGCATCGACAACCCGCTGGGCCTGAACGACATCTTCAACGTCGGGTTCAACCAAGACCTAGAATTCGGCGACAAGCGCTTCGGCTCGCACGGTTGGAACGCGTTCTACTCGGTTCCTTGGGGCTACTGGACCGGCACCCTGTCGGCCTATACCAGCACGTACTTTCAACCGCTCGCGGCCGTGAACCAGACGTTCGTTGCGAGCGGCAACATGAAGACGGTCGACTTCAAGCTCAATCGTGTGCTGACGCGCAGCCGGAACGATGTGTTCGGTGCGCAGGTTCGCCTGACGCGCCGCTTTGGCGACAGCTACATCGAAGGCACGACGATACCGTCGTCGCACCAGAACGCGACCTTTCTCGAGTTCGGGCTGAACGACCGGCACTATTTCGGCTCGTCGCAGTTCGACGGCTCGCTTGCCTATCGTCAGGGCTTGGGGTGGCTCGGCTCTACCGACAGCATGTTCGCGGCAGAGGGTGGACAGACTTACAGATTCAAGATGGTCGTGTTCGATGCGAATCTGTCGATACCGTTCGCGATCGGTACGCAGCCGTTCAAATATGTGACGACCTTTCATGGTCAGTACACCGGCAATACGGTTTCATACCTCGATAGCGTCACGATTGGCAGCCGTTATACCGTGCGGGGATTCGACGGTGAAACGCTGCTGGCGGGATCGCGCGGGTTTTACTGGCGCAACGAATTGCAGGTCCCCATCGCGCAGACCGGGCTTGCGGCCTATGCCGGTCTCGACTACGGTCGGGTCTGGGGGCCAGAGCCGGTTGCCTTGGTCGGCACGCAGCTCGCTGGCGCAGTGATTGGCGTCAAGGGCAGTGTCGCGACTCGGTTCGGCGGATACGGCTACGATCTCTTCGCGGGTACGCCTGTCTACAAGCCGTCCGGTTTTCCAACCGCGCGCGTGACGCTCGGTTTTCAGGTGACTGCTCAGTTCTGAAGACGCAATGAGCCAAGGTACTTCTGCTGTACGTACACGTCGCAAGCCCGATGTTGCGTATGCCCGTCTGGTCGAAATTGCCGTCGAACAGGGGCTTACGCTTCTGACGCTCGAATGGCGAGGGTTGAAATCCCACTATGAATTCCGCTGCGAGTCGGGCCATGACTTCACGCGCATAGGCACCGTCGCGATGCGAGGCACGATAACTTGCCTCCAGTGCGAACAAGTGCGCGTGCAGCACCGCTTTCAGGAGCTACTGAGTGAACGCGGTTTTGTGTGTCATGAGGGAACCTATCTCGGTCAAACGGCGCGGCAACACTTCACTTGTCGTGCTGGACACGAATGGACAGCTGAAGCACGCAAGATTCTAGATGGCCATGGCTGTCCACGGTGTGCCAAATACGACTTGGCTTCCTGTCTCCTACATTCGGATGGGTTGGAACGTCTTCACGAGGCGGCGACGGAGCGCGGCGGTCGTTGTCTGACTGACACGTATAACGGTATCGCCATGCATTACGAATGGGAGTGTGCCGAAGGCCATCGATGGAAAGCTGTGGCTTACCGAATCGTCGACGGCGGATGGTGTCCGAACTGTGCTCGAATCAAGCGCGGAGAACAGCAACGCGATCCGAAGGGGCTCGAGCGATTGCAGGCCGCAGCGAAGTTACGTGGTGGACAGCTTCTTTCGACGGAGTATCACTTAACAAATTCGAAGTACCGATTTAGATGCGCACGTGGACATGAATGGGCGACGTGGGGACATTTGGTGCTCGGCGGGGCGTGGTGTTGGCATTGCGCCAATCTTGCGAAGCGCCGAACGATAGAGGACATGCAGGCAATTGCTGCGGAGCGCGGTGGCCGATGCTTGAGTACCGAATATCACGGCAATCGAGTCAAATTGACATGGCAGTGCGCACACGGACATGTGTGGGACTCAATGCCTAACACGGTGGTCAATCGTGGCGCGTGGTGCCCGAACTGTTTTCGGTTGCGAATCACACGAGATCCGGCATTGCGCCGGCGCTATGACCGTGAGAGGTAGTGCAAGCTATCGGCAGTATCGGGCGCAGGTGTGGTTGGCCCTTGCGCCAGAACATTGGTTTAAGCCCGTAACCAGCTGACGGCGTAGAGAAGAGCGGCGGAGCATTTTGACCGTGCGCTCTTCTGCAACCAGGATCGTACCTCGGAGTCAGCTTCTTTCCGCCGAGTAGTGCGTATCGAACACCGAACGCAGCGTCGACGGGCCGGTCGCGAAATCGCCCCACAGCGGCCCGTCGTTCTGCGCGAACGCGAACGGTGCCGTATTGATCGACGCGAGACGGAAGCGCCATTGCGCCGCTTCCTGGCGGAAGGCGGTGAGCTGCATGTCGGACAGCGCCGTCTGCGCGCTCGCGAGCGTGACGAGCGGATCGACCGGATTGTTCGCGACGCGCACCTCGAAGTGCAGGTGCGGGCCCGTCGCGGCGCCGGTCATCCCGACCGAGCCGATGCGCTGACCCTGCTTCACGGTCTCGCCCGTCTTGAGGCCATGCGCGAACGCGGACAGATGCGCGTAGTAGGTCGAGTAACCATCGGCGTGATCGACGATCACGTAGCGGCCGTAGCCGCCTGGATCGGTGCCGACGAACGAGACGACGCCGTCAGCCGCCGCATCGACGGGCGTGCCGCTCGGCGCGGCGAGATCGACGCCCGTGTGGAACGCCATCGCCTGCGACAGCGGGTGAATGCGTTCGCCGAAGAACGAGCTGATGCGTGTCCACTTGACCGGCATCGTGAAGGCGGCGGCTTCGAGCGGCGAGCCGTCGAGCGCGTAGTACGCGCCGTGCTCGGCGCCCGGCGCGCGGAACCAGATCGCGCCGAACGTGCGGCCGGCGACGCGCAGTTCGAGCGCGGTGAGGCGCGGCGTGCCGTCGCTCATATTGAATGCGACGCGGTAGTAGTCGCCGCGCTGCGCGCTCGCCCGCATCGCGACCTTGCCGCTGACGAGATCGCCGAGCTGGATGCGCACCTCGGGCGGCACGTCGAGATGGTTCAGCGTATCGGACAGCGTGAGTTCGATGTCGCCCGCGCGCATCCCGTGCTGGTTTTCAGGGGCCGCGAACTGGAACAGGTTCGCGTAGCCGAGCATCTCGTTGCGGTGCGCGCTGAGCGGCGCGAACAGCCCCGGCTGCTGGCTGCGGTCGTTGCGTTCGCCGGCATCGTTGCGCTCGCCGATCGTGCGGGCGAGCTCGCTCGTCACGAAATGCTGCGCGGTGGGAAACGGCGTGTCGGACAGCACGCGCTGCGGCAGCGCGGCCGTGCCCGAATCGACGGCGCCCGGCAGTTGCGACACGGCCGGCAGCGCGGCGAGGCCGAGTGCGGCGAGGGCGCCGAGCACGGCGGCCGGCACGAGCGCGCGCGCAATGCGCTGCGCGCGGCCGGGCGCGAAAGCATCAGGGGTAGCGGCAGACTTGACCAAGGTGTCCACATCCAGGAAAGCGGTTCAAAGGGGGTGTGGGCAGGGTCCACCGGCGGCACATCCGTCGGGCAGCGACGGGGCGGGCGGCGGGCGTGCAACAAAACAGGCCCCGCCAGGGGCCTGTATCGTTTCCGTTCGACCCAACGCGCGGGGGGACCCGCTTCGAACGGCGGCGTGCATGCCGGGTCGTACCCGGTTATCACGAAGACGCTAAAGAAAGATGACAGCGTCAGTCTACCGATGTTCCGCGGAACGTTAAAAATTTTAAAGGGGGTCAGCTCATTCGTTTCGCAGTGCGGTAAATCGGGTTAAATCAGCATTTATTACGACAAATTCCGTCAGTCCGGCAATTTGTGCGCGCGGCTTCGCAGCGCGGCGGACGTGCGCACGGTGTCGAAGCCGGCGTCGAGCATGGCCTCGGCGTCGTTCCACAGGTTGCCGCGCAGCCGGTTGGTCCAGATCATCGACGCGAACACGCCTTCGAGCAACGACACGAGATAGACGGCGGCCAGGTGCACGTCGAGATCGGCGGCGACTTCGCCGGCCGCGATCGCGCGGCGCAGCAGCGCCTTCGTGATCCGCAGCATCTGCAATTCGAGCAGCATGCGGCGCCGCTGCAGCGCGCCGTTCTCTTCGCTCTGCTCGCACTTCGTATAGAGGATCACGAGCACGCGTTGCATCGGGCCCGGCTCGCCGCATTCCTGCAGATAGTGCGACGCGGCGCGCCGCAGCGTGGCGAGCGGGGGTAGCCCTTCGCCCGCGTCGAAGCCTTCCGACGTGCGCGCGAACGCGCGGTCGCACATCGCAAGACACACTTCCATCTTGTTGCGGTAATGGCCATAGACGGCGCCCCGCGACATCCCGGCGGCCTCGGCGAGGTCCGCCATCGCGGTTTGCGCCACGCCTTTCTCGAGCAGCACGAGCTCGGCGGCGTCGAGGATCCGGTGCTTGATGGCGAGCGATTCTTCGCGGGTCTTGCGGGCCATGTCCTGAAATTCCTTACAGTTCGCTGTCGTTTTATTGAGACAGTGTGGCGGTCAGATTGAAGCGGCGTGTATTTAATCAGTCGTGACTGATTATAATCGGCCACCCTGAGCCGCCGCATTTTATCGGTGGCGAACGATCCGAGGTCACACATGAATAACAATCGCTCCCTGTTGCGCCACCGACTGGCGCCGTTCGCGCTGGCGGCCGTGCTGGCCCTGGCCGGATGTGGAAAGGGCGACAAGGACGCCGCGCCGGAGGCCGCGAAGCAGGCGACGGTCGTGACGGTGCGCCCGACGGCCGTGCCGATGACCGTCGAATTGCCGGGCCGGCTCGACGCGTACCGGCAGGCGGAAGTGCGTGCGCGGGTCGCGGGCATCGTGACCGCGCGCACCTACGAGGAAGGCCAGGAAGTGAAGCAGGGCGCGGTGCTGTTCCGCATCGATCCCGCACCGCTGAAGGCCGCGCGCGACGCCGCGCAGGGCGCGCTCGCGAAGGCGCAGGCCGCCGCGCTCGCGGCGAGCGACAAGCGCCGCCGTTACGACGATCTCGTGCGCGACCGTGCGGTGAGCGAGCGCGACCACACCGAGGCCGTCGCGGCCGACACGCAGGCGAAGGCCGACGTCGCTTCCGCGAAGGCGGAACTCGCGCGGGCGCAGTTGCAGCTGGACTATGCGACCGTCACCGCGCCGATCGCGGGCCGCGCCCGGCGCGCGCTCGTGACCGAAGGCGCGCTCGTCGGCCAGGACCAGGCGACGCCGCTCACGACCGTCGAGCAGCTCGATCCGATCTACGTGAACTTCTCGCAGCCGGCCGCCGACGTCGACGCGCTGCGCCGCGCGGTGAAGAGCGGGCGGGCGACGGGCATCGCGCAGCACGACATCGCGGTGACGCTGCTGCGCACCGACGGCACCGCGTATCCGCTGAAGGGCAAGCTGCTGTTCAGCGACCTCGCGGTCGATCCGACCACCGACACCGTCGCGATGCGTGCGCTGTTCCCGAATCCGGAGCGCGAGCTGCTGCCGGGCGCGTATGTGCGGATCGCGCTCGACACGGCGGTCGACCAGCGCGCGATCCTCGTGCCGCGCGATGCGCTGCTGCGCACGGCCGACCGCACGTCGGTGCGGGTCGTCGGCACGAACGGCAAGGTCAAGGACGTCGAGGTCACGGCCGACCAGATGAGCGGCCATGACTGGCGCATCACGCGCGGCCTCGCGGGCGGCGAGCGCGTGATCGTCGACAACGCCGCGCAGTTCGCGCCCGACACGGCCGTCAAGCCCGTCGAGCAGGCGCCGCCGTCGAAGGCAGCGCCGGCCGTGGCCGCCTCGCAGGCGGCCGCCCGTCAAACCTGACTGGTCAACACCACACCACCATGGCACGTTTCTTCATCGATCGCCCCGTCTTCGCGTGGGTGATCGCAATTTTCATCATGCTGGGCGGCGCATTCGCGATCCGCGCGCTGCCCGTTGCGCAGTACCCGGACATCGCCCCGCCCGTCGTCAGCATCTATGCGACGTACCCGGGCGCGTCCGCGCAGGTCGTCGAGGAATCGGTGACCGCGCTGATCGAGCGCGAAATGAACGGCGCGCCGGGGCTGATGTACACGTCGGCCACCAGCAGTGCGGGGGCCGCGTCGCTGTACCTGACGTTCAAGCAGGGTGTGAACGCCGATCTCGCGGCCGTCGAAGTGCAGAACCGGCTGAAGACGGTCGAGGCGCGGCTGCCGGAACCGGTGCGGCGCGACGGCATCCAGGTCGAGAAGGCCGCCGACAACATCCAGCTCGTGGTGTCGCTGACGTCCGACGACGGGCGGATGACCGACGTGCAGCTCGGCGAATATGCGTCGGCGAACGTCGTGCAGGCGCTGCGCCGCGTCGAGGGTGTCGGCAAGGTGCAGTTCTGGGGTGCCGAGTACGCGATGCGGATCTGGCCCGACCCGGTGAAGATGGCCGGGCACGGCCTCACCGCGTCGGATATCGCATCGGCCGTGCGTGCGCACAACGCGCGCGTGACGATCGGTGACATCGGGCGCAGCGCGGTGCCGGCCAGCGCGCCGATCGCGGCAACCGTGTTCGCCGATGCGCCGCTGAAGACGCCCGCCGATTTCGGCGCGATCGCGCTGCGCGCGCAGGCCGACGGCGCCGCGCTTTACCTGCGCGACGTCGCACGCATCGAGTTCGGCGGCAACGACTACAACTATCCGTCGTACGTGAACGGCAAGGTCGCGACCGGGATGGGCATCAAGCTCGCGCCGGGCTCGAACGCGGTCTCCACCGAGAAGCGCGTGCGCGCGACGATGGACGAGCTGTCCGCGTATTTCCCGCCGGGCGTGAAGTACCAGATCCCGTACGAGACGTCGTCGTTCGTGCGCGTATCGATGAACAAGGTCGTCACGACGCTGATCGAGGCCGGCGTGCTCGTATTCCTCGTGATGTTCCTGTTCATGCAGAACCTGCGTGCGACGCTGATCCCGACGCTCGTCGTGCCGGTCGCGCTCGCGGGCACGTTCGGCGTGATGTATGCGGCCGGCTTCTCGATCAACGTGCTGACGATGTTCGGGATGGTGCTCGCGATCGGCATCCTCGTCGACGACGCGATCGTCGTGGTCGAGAACGTCGAGCGGCTGATGGTCGAGGAGGGGCTCGGGCCTTACGACGCGACCGTCAAGGCGATGAAGCAGATCAGCGGCGCGATCATCGGGATCACCGTGGTGCTGACGTCGGTGTTCCTGCCGATGGCGTTCTTCGGCGGCGCGGTGGGCAACATCTACCGGCAGTTCGCGCTGTCGCTCGCGGTGTCGATCGGTTTCTCGGCCTTCCTCGCACTGTCGCTGACGCCCGCGCTGTGCGCGACGCTGCTCAAGCCCGTGTCGGGCGACCATCACGAGAAGCGCGGCTTCTTCGGCTGGTTCAACCGCCTGGTCGCGCGCTCGACGCAACGCTATGCCACGCGCGTCGGCAAGATGCTGAAGAAGCCGGTGCGCTGGCTCGTCGTGTACGGCGCGCTGACCGGCGCCGCGGCACTGATGCTCACGCAGCTGCCGACCGCGTTCCTGCCGGACGAGGACCAGGGCAACTTCATGGTGATGGTGATCCGGCCGCAAGGCACGCCGCTCGCGGAAACGATGCAGAGCGTGCGGGAAGTCGAGTCGACCATCCGCCGCGACGAGCCGACCGCGTTCACGTATGCGCTCGGCGGCTTCAACCTGTACGGCGAAGGGCCGAACGGCGGGATGATCTTCGTCACGCTGAAGAACTGGAAGGAACGCAAGAACGAAGACGCGCACGTGCAGGCGATCGTCGCGCGCATCAACGAGCGCTTCGCGAGCACGCCGAACACGACGGTGTTCGCGATGAACTCGCCGGCGCTGCCCGATCTCGGCTCGTCGAGCGGCTTCGACTTCCGGCTGCAGAACCGCGGCGGGCTCGACTACGCGACGTTCAGCGCCGCGCGCGAGCAGTTGCTCGAGACGGGCCGCAAGGATCCGGCGTTGACCGACCTGATGTTCGCCGGCACGCAGGACGCGCCGCAGCTGAAGCTCGACATCGATCGCGCGAAGGCGTCCGCGCTCGGCGTGTCGATGGACGAGATCAACACGACGCTCGCGGTGATGTTCGGCTCCGACTATATCGGCGACTTCATGCACGGCACGCAGGTGCGGCGCGTGGTCGTGCAGGCCGACGGGCTGCACCGGCTCGACCCGGACGACGTGAAAAAGCTGCGCGTGCGCAACTCGCACGGCGAGATGGTGCCGCTCGCGGCGTTCACGACGCTGCGCTGGACGCTCGGGCCGCCGCAGCTCACGCGCTACAACGGCTTTCCGTCGTTCACGATCAACGGCTCGGCCGCGGCAGGCCACAGCAGCGGCGAGGCGATGAGCGCGATCGAGCGGCTCGCCGGGAAGCTGCCGGCCGGCACCGGTTTCTCGTGGTCGGGGCAGTCGTTCGAGGAGCGGCTGTCGGGGGCGCAGGCGCCGATGCTGTTCGCGCTGTCGGTGCTCGTCGTGTTCCTCGCGCTCGCGGCGCTCTACGAGAGCTGGTCGATTCCGTTCGCGGTGATGCTGGTCGTGCCGCTCGGCGTGATCGGCGCGGTGCTCGGCGTCACGCTGCGGATGATGCCGAACGACATCTACTTCAAGGTGGGGCTGATCGCGACGATCGGGTTGTCCGCGAAGAACGCCATTCTGATCGTCGAAGTCGCGAAGGACCTGGTCGCGCAGCGCATGTCGCTCGTCGACGCGGCGCTCGAGGCCGCGCGCCTGCGGCTGCGGCCGATCGTGATGACGTCGCTCGCGTTCGGTGTCGGCGTGCTGCCGCTCGCGTTCGCGTCGGGCGCCGCGTCCGGCGCGCAGATGGCGATCGGCACCGGCGTGCTGGGCGGCGTGATCACGGCGACCGTGCTCGCGGTGTTCCTCGTCCCGCTGTTTTTCGTGATCGTCGGCCGCCTGTTCGACGTCGGCCCGCGCCGGCGCGGCGGGGCCCAGCCGGCGACGATGGAGGGTTCTCAATGATGTTTGCGCTGAATGCACGCGCCGCGCTGCGGGCCCAGGTTGCGCTGGCCGCCGCGCTCGCGCTGGCCGGCTGCACGCTCGCGCCGCGTTACGAGCGGCCGGCGGCGCCGGTGCCGGCGACTTATACGCCGGTAGACGGCAGTGCCGCACCGGCGGCCGAGGTGTCGCCCGCCGACGCCGCGCTGCTCGACGACTGGCGCACCTACTTTACCGATGCCGTGCTGCAGGCGTGGATCGACGCGGCGCTCGCGAACAACCGCGACCTGCGGGTCGCGGCCGGCCGCCTCGAGGAAGCGCGCGCGCTGTACGGCGTGCAGCGTGCGGACCGGATGCCGTCGGTCGATGCGAACCTGGGCTATGACCGTACGCGCCAGTACGACCCGGTCGTGCGCGAAAGCGCGATCAGCGGGTTGTATCGCGCGGGCGTCGGCGTCAGCGCGTACGAGCTCGACCTGTTCGGCCGCGTGCGCAGCCTGTCGGACGCGGCGCTCGCCGAATATTTCGCGACGGCCAACGCGCAACGCACGGTACGCATCGGCGTGATCGCCGACGTGGCCGGCGCGTATGTGTCGGAGCGCTCGCTGCACGAGCAACTCGCGCTGGCGCAGCGCACGCTGGATGCGCGCCAACGCATGGCCGCGCTCACGCAGCGGCGTTATGCGGCCGGCACGAGCGACGCGATCGAGCTGCGCTCGGCCGAGATGCTGGTGGCATCCGCGCGCGCGTCGCAGGCCGCGCTGGAGCGCGAGCATGCGCAGTCCGTGCGGGCGCTGCAGTTGCTCGCGGGTGACTTCGCGCGCAACGTGCCGGATGACACCACTGCGCTCGACGCACTGTCGATCGCGCCCGTGGCGCCCGGCGCACCGAGTGCGCTGCTCGAACGGCGGCCGGACATCCGGCAGGCAGAGGCACGGCTCAAGGCCACCAATGCGCAGATCGGCGCCGCGCGCGCGGCGTTCTTCCCGCGCATCACGCTGACGAGCGACTACGGCTCGGTCAGCGATGCGTTCTCGAGCCTGTTCGCCGGCGGCACGAGCGTGTGGACGTTCGCGCCGCGCCTCACGCTGCCGATCTTCGCGGGCGGCCGCAATCAGGCGAACCTCGACGTCGCGAACGCGCGCAAGCACATCGCGGTCGCCGATTACGAGAAGACGGTGCAGACCGCATTCCGCGAAGTGGCCGACGCATTCGCCGCGCGCGACTGGATCGATCGCCAGCTTGCCGCGCAACAGGACGTGTATGCGGCCGACGGTGCGCGATTGAAGCTCGCCGAGCGCCGTTACGCGGGCGGTGTCGCGACGTATCTCGAACTGCTCGACGCGCAGCGCAGCACGTACGAGTCGGGGCAGGAGCTGATCCGGCTCAAGCAACTCAGGCTCGCGAATGCGATCACGCTGTACCGCGCGCTCGGCGGCGGCTGGTCGCCGGCGTCGGCGGAGGCCGCGGCATCCGCGTGATGCCTGTCGCCTGACGCAAGCGTGTCGGGCGGCATGACGGCGGCGGTGCGCTTCGACGTGCCGCTGCCGCTTTCTTCGATCCATACCGCTGTTCCGGCGATATCTTCCCCCTCACTGACAGGCTGGCCAGGACGTTTTCATCCTGCCGGAACGCGCACGTGCGCGTTCCGGGGCAGCCCTCGTCGTGCGACCGCTCGTGTCGCGATTCCGCGCAAACGTGTGCGGGCCATTTTTCCTTCCTGCGCTGCCGCGATACGGACCGGACGACGGGTTCCGGCGACCGCTCATGCATGTGATTTACGATCAGGAATTGACGATCGAATTAATCAATATATTGGAAATAATGAGAGCGGCAAAGTGTCGCAGTAAAACGTTTGTATTCGTGTCGCAATCGTTTGCGCGAAAAAATTGAATTGATTGAATCGCGGTTTAATTTCCTGTTTGTTGAAAATGATTTGATATTGCCGTTGTCGTTCTGCAACGATGGCGGCATTGGACAATGCTTTGTCCTTTCCGACGATGATTTCGCGGAAGTCAATCCCAGCAAGGTGGAGTGGGGCGGCTCCGGCTGTCGATCGAAAATCCCCTTAATCTTCAATTGCTTCCTGAAAATAAAAAAGGACTGCGGATAAAAGTTGAAGGATTGTAAATCGACAGGAAAGAGTGTGGATTTAGAGGGGTAAATCGGACATTGTCAGATGCATTTGACAATGATTTACAGAAAACTTTCACGATTATCTCGATAATGCCGCCTCGTGTCGGACGGAAGCCACCATGCGCTGCCGTTTGTGTCCGCCACGTCAACTACTCCATTTGCAGTCCTTACGGGAAACGTCATGAAAAAATCCATCCTGACCGCTGTCGCACTCGCGGCCCTGTCGACCTCGGCCTTCGCAGCGGGCACCGGCACGATCAACTTCACGGGCGAGATCGTCGCGGGCGCATGCGGCATCGATTCGGGCTCGGTCAACCAGACCGTGAACCTCGGCAAGGTGCCGACCAACGTGTTCAAGCAGGCTGGCGACAAGTCCACGCCGACCAACTTCGACATCAAGCTGACCGACTGCGACACGAGCGTCGCGCAGAACGCGTACTTCACGTTCACGGGCACGTCGAGCGCAGGCCAGCCGAAGCTGCTCGCGACGATCGGTTCGGCGACCAACGTCGGTATCCGCCTGCAGGCAGCGTCGGGTGAATACCTCGACAACGGCGCCGAGCAAAAGGCACCGACCGTGCTGCAGAACGGCACGAACATCGCGCGCTTCGCTGCGATGTACGAAGCGACCGCAGCCGGCGTGACGCCGGGTACCGCCGAAGGCGTCGCGAACTTCACGGTTCGCTACCAGTAAGCCGCCGTACCGGGGAAGGGTGCGCGCACCCTTCCTCGTTCGCTTTTCCTCCTTTTCTCCCTTCCTGGACTTCCGGTAGCGCCGCGTGCGAATCAGACATTCCTTCCTTTGCGTCTCCGTGCTGGTGGTCGGCAGCCAGAGCCATGCGACGGAATTCAATTCGTCGTTCCTGAACATCGACGGTTCGAACAACGTCGATCTGTCGCAGTTCTCGCAGGCGGACTTCACGCTGCCGGGCGAGTACATGCTCGACGTGCAGGTCAACGACCTGTTCTACGGGCTGCAGGCGATCGAATTCATCGCCGTCGATACGTCAGGGGCGGGCAAGCCGTGCCTGCCGCCGGAACTCGTCGCGCAGTTCGGGCTGAAGCCGTCGCTCCTGAAGGACCTGCCGCGCTTCCAGGGCGGACGTTGCGTCGACCTCGGCGCGATCGAGGGCGCGACCGTGCGCTACGTGAAAAGCGACGGGCGGCTCAAGATCACGATTCCGCAGGCCGCGCTCGAGTTCACCGATTCGACCTACCTGCCGCCGTCGCGCTGGTCCGAAGGGATTCCGGGTGCGATGCTCGACTATCGCGTGATCGCGAACACGAACCGCAACTTCGGGACGGACGGTCGCCAGACGAATTCGATCCAGGCCTACGGGACGGTGGGCGCGAACTGGGATGCATGGCGCTTTCGCGGCGACTACCAGGCGCAATCGAACGTGGGCAATACGGCCTACGCGGACCGCACGTTCCGCTTCAGCCGGCTTTACGCATTTCGTGCGTTGCCGTCGATCCAGTCGACGGTGACGTTCGGCGACGACTACCTGACTTCCGACATCTTCGACACGTTCGCGTTGACGGGCGCGTCGATCCGCAGCGACGATCGCATGCTGCCGCCTTCGTTGCGCGGCTATGCGCCGCTGATCTCGGGTGTCGCGCGCACCAACGCGACCGTGACCGTGTCGCAGGCAGGCCGCGTGTTGTACGTGACGCGCGTGTCGCCGGGCGCCTTCGCGCTGCAGAACATCAATACGAGCGTGCAGGGCACGCTCGACGTCGCGGTCGAGGAAGAGGACGGCAGCGTGCAGCGCTTCCAGGTGACGACGGCCGCCGTGCCGTTCCTCGCGCGCGCCGGGCAATTGCGCTACAAGGCCGCCGTCGGCAAGCCGCGCCAGTTCGGCGGCGCCGGCATCACGCCGTTCTTCGGCTTTGGTGAAATCGCCTACGGTCTGCCGTTCGACGTCACGGCGTACGGCGGCTTCATCGCCGCGTCGGGTTATACGTCGATCGCGCTCGGCCTGGGCCGCGATTTCGGCGCGTTCGGCGCGCTGTCGGCCGACGTCACGCATGCGCGGGCGAAGCTGTGGTGGAACGGCGCGACGCGCAACGGCAACTCGTACCGCATCAACTATTCGAAGCACTTCGACGGGCTCGATGCCGACGTGCGCTTCTTCGGTTATCGCTTCTCCGAACGCGAATACACGAACTTCGCGCAGTTCTCGGGCGACCCGACCGCGTACGGCCTCGCCAACAGCAAGCAGCGCTACTCGGCGACGCTGTCGAAGCGTTTCGGCGATACCTCGACCTATTTCTCGTACGACCAGACGACCTACTGGGAACGCGCGAACGAGCAGCGCGTCGGCCTCACGCTCACGCGGGCGTTCTCGATCGGCACGCTGCGCAACCTGAACGTGAGCGTGTCGGCGTTCCGCACGCAGAGCGCCGGTGCAAGCGGCAACCAGGTCTCGGTCACCGCGACGTTGCCGATCGGCGGCCGTCACACCGTCACGTCGAACCTGACGACGGGCAGCGGCAGCACGAGCGTGAACGCGGGCTACATCTACGACGATCCGAACGGCCGTACCTACCAGGTCAACGCGGGTGCGACCGACGGGCGTGCATCGGCGAACGCGAGCTACCGCCAGCGCTCGTCCGCGTATCAGCTGACCGCGCAGGCGTCGACGCTCGCCAATGCGTATGCGGCGGCATCGCTCGAAGTCGACGGTTCGTTCGTCGCGACGCAATACGGCGTGTCGGCGCACGCGAACGGCAATGCGGGCGACACGCGCCTGCTGGTGTCGACCGACGGCGTGCCCGACGTGCCGCTGTCCGGCACGCTCTCGCACACCGATTCGCGCGGCTATGCGGTGCTCGACGGCATCTCGCCGTACAACGTGTACGACGCGACCGTCAACGTCGAGAAGCTGCCGCTCGAAGTGCAGGTGACGAACCCGATCCAGCGCATGGTGCTGACCGACGGCGCGATCGGCTTCGTGAAGTTTGCCGCCGCGCGCGGCAGCAACCTGTACCTGACGCTGACCGACCCGGCCGGCAAGCCGCTGCCGTTCGGTGCATCGGTGCAGGACGTGGCGAACGGCAAGGAACTCGGCATCGTCGGCGAGGGCGGTGCGGCGTTCCTGACCCAGGTTCAGCCGAAATCCACGCTGGCGGTGCGTGCGGGCGAACGCACGCTCTGCACGATCGACACGCTGCCGAACCAGCTCCAACTCGAAGGCACGCCGATTCCGGTGACGTGCCAGACGCCCGGCGAGTCGCATGCAGCGGCCGCACGGGTCGAACGATGAATTCACGGATCCCGCGATGAAACATTCCTTCTCCCTTTCCTTTCCGCGGCGCGCATGGTGCGTGCTCGCGACCGCCGGCGCGCTGTTCGCAGGCGCCGCGCAGGCGGCGATCGTGCCCGATCGCACGCGCGTGATCTTCAACGAAGGCGAACAGGCCGCGATCGTCACGATCACCAACAAGAGCGCGACGTACCCGTATCTCGTGCAGTCGTGGCTCGAGGACGCGAAGGGCAACAAGATCACGTCGCCGCTGATGGTCGTGCCGCCGCTGCAGCGCGTTGAGGCGAACGAGCGCAACGTGCTGCGGATCGCGAAGCTGCCGGGCACCGAGCTGCCGGCCGATCGCGAAACGGTGTTCTACCTGAACATCCGCGAAGTGCCGCCGAAGACGGATACGCCGAACACGTTGCAGATCGCGCTGCATACGCAGATGAAGCTGTTCTACCGCCCGAAGGCCGTGCAGCCGGCGCGTGACGAGGACTGGACGTTGCCGATGACGTTGCGGGTCGACTCGGCCGCGCACACGCTCGTGTTCGACAATCCGACGCCGTATCACATCACGATCGTCAACCTGGCTTCGGGGGCGCAGAAGACGCCCGTGCCGCTGGAGCCGGTGATGGTGAGCCCGATGAGCAGGACGGACGTGCCGTTCAAGGCCGCGACGCCGTCGACGCTGTTCGTCACGCATGTCGATGATTACGGTGGCCAGGTGGCGGTGGAGTATGCGTGTGAGGCAGGGGCTTGCAAGAGCGTGAAGAAATGAGCGGGGGCGCAAGACAACGCCTGTCGCCGCTCGCGGCATGGCTGCGCTGGGTCGTGCTCGCGATGCTGATCGCGGTGGTGCAGCCGGCATGGGCGCTGCGCTGCCTGAGCGACGGCGGCGCGGATTCGCTTACCGAGCCGATCGGCGGCGTCGCATCGTATCCGACGGACGCGCAGGACGGGTACGTGATCTGGGTATCGCCGCCGCGCACGACGACGGGGTACTGCTACAAGGACTACGGCGGGGACGCACTGGCCTTTTCCGAGAAGGTTTACTTCTACGCGAACCCGAGAATGCAGGATCCCGCCGCATGGGGACTGGAAATCGGCATTCGCTATGGTGGCCGGGACTATTTCGGCCTGGGTAGCGGGCTGGGCGCGCGCGTGGAAACCACCACCGAAGTGGGTCCGTGTTCGCCCCGGGACTTTGCATGGGGGCGCTGCGAGAAGGTGCCACTCAGCATTACCTATCAGGTGGTGGTGCGCAAGAAGGGTCAATGGATGCAGCCGCCGAACGATATCTATGCGGTCTTCCAGTTCGACGGCAAATACGGCCTCAACGCGGCCCGATCGAGTTTTCAGTACCGGCTGAGCGGGTTGTCGCGCCTGAAGCCGACACCGTGCCTCGTCGACGTGCTGGTGACGCCCGAGCCCGGCATCGTCAATTTCGGTCAGGTGCAGGCGTCCGGCAATGGCTTCCTGCCGGCCGTGCCGCGCCGGCGGTTCTCGTTGTCGCTGACGAAGAAATGCAGCATCCCGATTCGCGTCGACGGCTATTTCGAGGCGACCAAGGGCACCGTACAGAACGGTTTGCTGGTGCCGGCAGCGAACAGCAATTTCGGGATCGGCCTCGAGGATAGTCAGGGCAAGGCGATCGAGTTCAACAAGCAGTTCACGCTCACGCAGTTTGCGGCCAACGTTGCGAATCAGACCGTGATGCTCGATGCGGTGCTCAAGTCGTTCGGACCACCGAAGATCGGGCCGTTTGACGCAGCCGCCACGATCCGGATTTTCCTGTATTGAGCGTGGTGCGGTGTGAGCGGCGTGCGCCGCGCAACATGCTGCGTGCACTGAATTTTCATTGATGTACGGACGGAGGAGAAGGGGATGCATCCGAGACGCAGTGTCGTCGCGGCCGTGCTGGCCGTGTCGGCAATGAGCGCGGTTCACGCGCAGACGGTATCGGCCGGCGGTTATTCGCTGACGGTGATTGGAGACCTGGGCGGGCCGCGCGACGTGCAGTACAACGGCAATGCCGTCAGTGCGGACGGCAAGACGATCATTGGTTCCTACTGGAGCGAAGCGCAGCCCGGTGGCTCGATGGCCTTCTCTTGGTCGGCCGCGACGGGCTGGCAGCGGCTGGCCGCGCCGGCGAACGCCTATGACTCGCAGGCACAGACGGTGTCGGCCGATGGGCAGGTAATCGGCGGCTCGATCAGCGCGCGCCAGGCGGACAGCAGCAACCTCGATCGATGGGCGGTGCGATGGCCCGGCGACGGTCGCACACAGAAACTCGTTCCGGATACGGCCGGCCGGGGCGCAAGGGTCGACGTTGCGAACCTCGCCGGCACGAGGATGGCGGGCAGTTTTACGACGACAGGCGGCCGGAATGCACGGTTCATGTGGGACCAGCCGAGGGGTTTCCGCGAGTTGCCGCCGGGCGGCGACTATCTCGTGCAACTGCTCGCGATGACCTCGTCCGGGAATGCTGCAACCGGGTTCGCCGGCAATGTCGACGGCGTGTATGGTTCGCGCGCGCTCCTTTGGACAGAACGAACCGGCGAACGACTGTTGCCGACGATCAACGCGGGCGCGGCCAGAATGGATATGGCCCGTGGCGTGACCGAAGACGAACGGACGATCGCCGGCTCGCTCGGCACTCTCGTGGACACGCCGGATGGACAACGGCTCGATTCGGAAGCCGTGCTGTGGACGAACGGCGGCGACAGCATCCAGCGGCTCGGTTTTCTCGAAGGCGATGACAGCAGCTACGCGTTGTCGATCAGTATGGACGGGCAGATTGTCATCGGTGGCTCGAGCAACGAGCAGACCGGTGTCGCGCGTGTCTTCGTCTGGACGCCGCAAAGCGGCATGCGCAGCCTCGTTGCGTTGCTCGAAGCGGCCGGCCTGTCGGCCGGCACGCTGAATCTGAGCCGCGTGATCGGCGTGAGCCCTGATGGGCAGACCATCACGGGGCAGGGCTATCGCGAAGACGACCCCGACGGGAGGCCGCAATTCTGGCAAGTGCACATCGATGCGGCGACGCTGCGCGCATTGCGGCCGGCGAGCCCGGGTGCGGACGCATCGCGCGTACGGGCGTCGCAGCCGAAGGCGATGTCACGCATGCTGGCGGCAAAGCCGAACGCCGCGATGCAGCGAGATGTCTGCCGCATGCCGGTCACCCCGGCGCGGCTGGTGCAATGCCGGCTGCTGCCGGCCGCACGCTAGCGATCACGGTCGCAATCAGGTAAAGCGATGAAGCAAGGCGCCGGTTCCCCGACGCCTTGTGTCGTTTACCGCACCCAGCGGCAAACCTTGTGATGGTGATGCTCGAAGTGACACACGCGGTGCGGATGGGCTTCGGCGATCGCCGGCACGAGCACGGCGGCGGCGAGCGCCGCGACGGTCAGGGTCTTGAGTAGCGTCTTCATGTTTGAGGTCCTGTCGTTGAATAGTGGGTCACGGGAGCGGCGGCGCGTTACCACTGCGGCCGCTGATCGTCGCGATGGTCGTCCCGGCGATCGTCGCGGCGGTCGTCATGGCCGCCGCGATGCTGAGCCTCCCAGTCGCGGCGCTCCCAGTAGCGATTTCCGTCCCAGTAACGATCGCCATGCCAGCCGATCGTGACTTCGGCCGGGCCCGGATAGGCGACGCATCCGGTGAGCATCACGCTCGACAGCGCGCCCAGCATGACAGCGGATAGCACGATGGATTTCATGTTTGTTCTCCCTGGGGAAACGACACGTCGATCGTACGAGCCCTCAAAATTTCACGTGGTAAGAAGTTGCTACCGCACATGACATGACACCCCAGGCGTTTCGTCAGAACCCCGTGAAAGCAGCGGTAGCCGTGCGCGCCGGACAGACGAGTCGGTGTCTCCTGCCACGACCAGCGGCATGCGTCCCATCTGCCCCGGCAACGATTCCGCCGATTGTTCAGACAAATCCTGACAACCGAAAGGGTCATTTCGTAATCGTATTGAGAATGATTTGCGTTTACGTTAAATTTCGCTATCTCGGAATTTGACGGAGCAGATCGATGGCGATGGCGGAAGTGCTCGACCGACCGGCGGCGGCAGCGGCAAACCCGTTCCTCGGCAGTTATCCCGACCGGCCGCCGCGTGCGCGCCGCACCGCGGAGCCCCGTGCGCAGGGTGCGTTGCTGGACGTGCTGATCTCGCATCGGGCGATGCTCGTCAATGTCGCGCGCGGCTTCGTCGGCTGTGCGAGCCGCGCCGAGGACGTCGTGCACGACGTGTTCGTGAAGCTCGTCGAATTTCCGAACCAGGACGCGGTGCGCCAACCGGTCGCGTACGTGACGCGGATGGTGCGCAATGCGTCGATCGATGCGTGCCGCCGGCAAAGCCTCGAGAACGTCTATCACACGGAAGAGGACGACGGCTTCGACGTGCCGTCGCCCGAGCCGACGCCGGAAGCCGCGCTGCTGACGCGCGACACGCTGCGGCGCGTGTGGGCGGCGCTCGACGACCTGCCGGCGCGCAGCCGCGCGGCGTTCGAGATGGTGCGGCTGCGCGAGGAGACGCTGCAGACCGCGGCGCGCGCGCTGAACGTGTCGCAGACGCTCGTGCATTTCATGGTGCGCGACGCGGAGCGCCACTGCGCGGAATGCCTCGACGCGTGCCATCGCGGCGTCGCGTGCCCGGTGTTCCTGGGCGGCCGCGCACGGCGCCGGTAAAAAACCGCGCCGGCCAAACGTCTATCAGTCAGGAGCGGCCGAAACCGCCGCTTCGCCACCTTCAACCGCCTCAGCGATTTCCGATCATGACGCAAGCCACGACGCCTTCCGCCGACACCGATGACCTCGTCTACGCGGTCGTCATCAACGACGAAGAACAGTATTCGATCTGGCCGACGTTCCGGCCCGTGCCGGCCGGCTGGCGCGAGATCGGCGTGAGCGGCCCGAAAGCCGACTGTCTCGCGCACATCGAGACCGTCTGGACCGACATGCGCCCCGCGAGCCTGCGCCGCGCGATGGACGGCGAGCGCGCACCGCGCGCGTCGTGACCCGCTGCGCCGTGATCCGGCGCGCCACCTGAAGAGGACGTTGCATGACCCTGCTTTCGTTGCCGACGCTCGACGACCTGCGTATCGAGCCGGGGCTGCCCACCGTCGTGTCGCCGCGCGGCAGTGACGGCATGTCGATCGACGACGTCTCGCCGCTAGCGCGCGAGATCGCGGCCGACACGCTCGAACGGGCGGGCGGCGTGCTGTTCACGGGTTTTCACGTGCCGTCGATCGACGCGTTCCAGCAGTTCGCGGCGTCGTTCGGCGATCCGCTGATCGGCTATGAATACGCATCGACGCCGCGCAGCCAGGTCGAGGGCGCGGTCTACACGTCGACCGAATACCCGCCGCACCGCGCGATTCCGCTGCACAACGAGCAGTCGTATACGCGCGAATGGCCGCTGCGGATCTGGTTCCACTGCGCGCTCGCCGCGCCGAAGGGCGGTGCGACGCCGATCGCGGACAGCCGCGCCGTCTATCGCGCGCTCGATCCGGCGCTGATTGCGCGTTTCGAGAAACGTGAACTGCTGTACGTGCGCAATTTCGGGCAGGGGCTCGACCTGCCGTGGCAGCAGTCGTTCGGCACCGACGAGCCGGCCGAAGTCGAGCGGATGTGCGCGGCGCGCGGCATTGAATGCGCATGGCGCACCGACGACGACGGCGAGCTGCTGCTGCGCACCCGCGAACGCTGCCAGGCCGTCGCGCGGCATCCGCGCACCGGTGACCGCGTGTGGTTCAACCAGGCGAACCTGTTTCACCTGTCGGCGCTCGACGACGACATGCAGGAAGCGCTCGTCGACGCGGTCGGGCTCGAGAACGTGCCGCGCAACGTGTATTACGGCGACGGCGAACCGCTCGAAGCCGACGCGCTCGCGGAGATCCGAGGCGTGCTCGACCAGCAGCGCATCGTGTTCCCGTGGCGCACGGGCGACGTGCTGATGCTCGACAACATGCTGACCGCGCATGCGCGCGACCCGTTCGAGGGGCCGCGCAAGGTCGTCGTCGCGATGGCGCAGAGTTATACGGTCCCGCGCGGCCGAACGGAGGATTGATGACGCGTAGTACCGCCGCGCTTGCCGCGCGCGGGCTGTCGGTAGGGTATCGCGACCATGTCGTGATCGACGGGCTGGACCTGTCGATCGCGGCCGGCCGCGTAACCGCGCTGTGCGGACCGAACGGCTGCGGCAAGAGCACGCTGCTGCGCACGCTCGCGGGCCTGCAGCCCGCACGTGCCGGCCATGTCGAAGTCAACGGCCAGCCGCTCGCGGCGTTTCGCCGTCGCGCGCTCGCGCGCGAGCTGACGATGCTCGCGCAGTTCAACCAGATTCCATCGGGCCTCACCGTGCGCGAACTCGTCGCGTACGGGCGCTATGCGTACGGCGGCTTCCTGCGCGGCCTGTCGCGGGCCGATCACGCGGCGATCGACGAGGCGCTCGAGACGAGCGGCCTCGCGGGCGACGCGGACCGTGACGTCGGCGCGCTGTCGGGTGGCGAGCGCCAGCGCGCGTGGATCGCGATGGCGCTCGCGCAGCAGGCGCCGATCGTGCTGCTCGACGAACCGACGACCTATCTCGACATCCATCACCAGCTCGACATCCTCGATGCGCTGCGCACGCTGAACCGCACGCGCGGGCTGACGATCGTGTGGGTGCTGCACGACCTGAACCAGGCGGCCGCGTACAGCGACGAGATCGTGCTGATGCGCGCGGGCCGTCTCGTCGCGCAGGGCACGCCCGACGCGATGCTCGATCCGGCGCGGCTGCGCGCGGCGTTCGGCGTCGAGATGCTGAAGCTTTCGCATCCGCAGACGGGCGCGCCGATGTGCGTGCCGGCCTACGGGCCGACGACCGACGGCGCGCCGCAGGCGGCCGGCGTCTTCGACCGGGATCTCGCCGTATGACGACGTTCGCGATGCGCAAGCGCCTCGCGGCGGCGGGGAAGGGCACGGCGTCGGGCCGGGCCGGCGCGATCGCGTTCGGCCTCGTCACGTTGATCGCGCTGCTCGCGGTGCTGCGCGTCGCGCCCGATCTGCGCGTGTGGTGGAGCGCCGTGCCCGGCAGCGATGCCGCCGCGCTCGCGCACGTGTTCCTGTTCGACCTCAACCTGCCGCGCGTCGCGGCCGCGCTCGTCGCGGGCGGCTGCCTCGGCATCGCGGGCGCGCTGTTCCAGTCGCTCACGCGCAATCCGCTCGCGTCGCCCGACCTGCTCGGCGTGACGGGCGGCGCCCAGCTCGGCCTGCTCGCGGCGATGCTCGTGCCGGCGCTGGCGGGTGTCGCATCGGTGCCGCTGCTGTTCGTCTGCGGGCTGGCCGCGGCCGGCTGCGCGATAGTCGCGGCCGGCGGCTGGCGCGCGACGCCGTTGCGCCTCGTGCTCGCCGGCAGCGTGTGCATGCTGCTGTTCGCGGCGCTGTCGACGCTCGTGCTCGCGTTCTTCGAGCAGAACATCGCGGGCGCCGCGCTGTGGACCAACGGCAGCCTCTACCAGCCGGGCGCGACGGGCCTCGCGCTCGCCGCGCGCTGGCTCGTCGTGCCGCTCGTCGCGTTGCCGTTCGTGATCCGGCCGCTGAATCCGCTCACGCTCGGCGACGATGCGGCGGCGGCGGCCGGCGTGCGCGTCGACGCGACGCGGCTCGCCGCGACGATCGTCGCGGTCGCGTTCACGAGCGTGGCGGTCAGTATCGCGGGCCCGCTGTCGTATGTCGGCCTCGTCGCGCCGAACCTGCTGCGCCAGGTGCGCGGCGCGCGCGCCGCGCGGCTCGGCGTGCTGGTGCCGCTGTCGGCGCTCGCGGGCGGTGCGCTCGTGCTCGTCACCGACAGTGCGGTGCTCGCGTCGGGTCTCGACGCGACGCTGTCGACCGGCGTCGCGATCGCGCTGGTCGGCACGCCGCTGATGCTCGCGATGATCCGGCGCGGTGCCGCGTGGTCGGGCGTGCTGCACGCGGATGCCGAACGCGCGTCGGGCGGCGGTTCGACGTGGCTCGTCGGCTGGCTCGAACGGCTCGGCTGGCCGCTGCGCACGGCCCTGTTCGTCGCGGCGGGCGTGCTGATCGTGTTCGTCGGCGTGTCGGCCGGCCCCGAGTGGCTGTCGATCGCGCGCTGGTCCGCTGCGCTGTCCGGCCACGATGCGCTCGCGCGGATGCTGATCGACCTGCGCATGCCGCGCCTGTTGTGCGCGCTGCTTGCCGGCGCGTTGCTGGCGGTGAGCGGCGTCGCGATGCAAAGCGTCGTGCGCAATCCGCTCGCGGGCCCCGAAGTGCTCGGCGTCACGCAGGGCGCGGGGCTCGTCACGCTGTTCGCGTTGTCGACGTG
The DNA here is from genome assembly GCF_002223155.1 of Burkholderia sp. AU31652. Lineage (NCBI taxonomy): Bacteria > Pseudomonadati > Pseudomonadota > Betaproteobacteria > Burkholderiales > Burkholderiaceae > Burkholderia > Burkholderia sp. AU31652. The sequence continues at coordinate 1,355,294 of NZ_NKFG01000003.1, forward strand.
GCCGCTGATGGGTCATGTGACGCTCGCGGCGGCCGCGCTGATCGGCGGCGGGCTGTCGCTCGCGGTCACGCTCGCGTTGAATCACCGGCACCGCTATGCGCCGCTCGCGGTGGCGCTGACGGGCATCGTGATCGGCGCGCTGTGGACCACGCTCGCGCAATGGCTGATCACGCAGGAAAGCGTGCAGCCCGCGCGCTTCGTCGTATGGCTCGTCGGCGGTACCTATGGGCGGAGCTGGGGCGAAGTGTCGATGCTGCTGCCGTGGTGCGTGCTCGCGGTGCCCGTGTTCGCATGGCTCGCGAAACCGCTCGACATGCTCGCGCTCGGCGACGACCAGGCCGCCGCGCTCGGCCTGCCGGTGGCGGCACTCCGGCCGCTCGCACTGACGATCGCGACGCTCGCCGCGTGCGCGGCCGTCGCGGCGGTCGGGCCGGTCGGTTTCATCGGGTTGATGGCGCCGCACGTCGCGACGATGCTCGGCGCGCGCCGGCACCGGACGCGGCTGTGGCTCGCGGCCGCGTGCGGCGCGCTGATCCTCGGCGCGGCGGATCTCGCGGCGCGTACGGTCGTCGCGCCGCGCGAAGTGCCGGCCGGCGTGCTGACCGCGCTGATCGGCGCGCCGTACCTGCTCGGGCTGCTGATCCTCGAGGGGCGCCGCGCCCGGCGCGCAGGGCGATGACGCCCGCGCTCGACGGCGCGCGCGCCACGCGCTTCTCGGCGTTCGCGCCCGAACCGTTCGCCGAACACCTCGACGTCGTCTGGCTCGGCATGCCGGACGACGCGCACGATGCGCCGGGCCGGATCGTCGTACCCGTCAGCACGCTGCCCGATCACCGCGAGGCAATCCTCGACGCGATGGTCGGCCATTACGGCGGCGATCCGGCGCAGCATGCACGCGCGCTGATGTCGCAATGGAGCAAATACTATTTCGGTCGCGCGGCGCCGGCCGGCGTCGTCGCCGCGCTGACGCTCGGCCGGCCGCTCGACATGTCGCCCGAGCGCACATTCGTCGCGCTCGACGACGGGATGCCCGCCGCGCTGTACGTCCCGCACGATGCGCTCGGCGCGCCGTGCGACGACCCGGCGCCCCGCTATGCGGGGCTCGTCGCGCATCTCGGCGCGGTGATCGACCTGCTCGCGGCAATGGGCCGCGTCACGCCGCGCGTGCTGTGGAGCAACGCGGGCAACCTGCTCGACTATCTGCTCGATACGTATCGTGCGCTGCCATGCGCGGCCGATCCCGTCCGCGATGCGGACTGGCTGTTCGGCTCGCGCTGCGTGCACGGCGAGCCGAATCCGCTGCGCGTGCCCGTGCGCGATACCGTGCCGCGCTCGGCGCTGCTGCCGACGCCGTTTCGCGCGCGCCGCGTGTGCTGCCTGCGCTATGAAATTCCTGGAGAAACGCAACTGTGTGGAAGCTGCCCCCTGCTACTGACGATGGACGACGCGGCGCTGGCCGGGCAGGACGCGATCCGGTGATGGACGCCGGCCGCCGGCACGCGCTCGGCGCACTCGCGGCGCTCGGCGCCGCGTGCTGCGGTGCGTTTGCCGCATCGTCCGGCGCGGTTGCCGCGCCCCTCGATGCCCATCGCGAGCAGGGCGCGCGTGCGCCGGGGGCGGTGTCGCTGGCCGGTAACCCCGTCGTGTCGCAGGCGAGCACGACGATGCCGGTGCGGCCGCAGCGCGTGGTCGCGCTCGACTTCATGTTCGCGGAAAGCGTGATCGCGCTCGACCTCGTGCCGGTCGGGATGGCCGATACCGCGTTCTATCCGGGCTGGCTCGGATACCAAAGCGACCGGCTCGCAAACGTGACCGACATCGGGTCGCGCCAGGAGCCGGGCCTCGAAGCAATTGCGGCGGTCAAGCCCGACCTGATCATCGGCGTCGGTTTTCGCCATGCGCCGATCTTCGACGCGCTCGACCGGATCGCACCGACGATCCTGTTCCAGTTCAGCCCGAATGTGTCCGATGGTGGCGTGCCGGTCACGCAGCTCGACTGGATGCGGCAGATCTTCCGGACGATCGGTGCGGTGACAGGGCGCGACGCGCGCGCGCAGGCGGTCGATGCGCAGCTCGATGCGGGCATCGCGCGCAATGCGGCGCGGCTCGCGGCCGCGGGCCGCAAGGGAGAGCGCGTCGCGCTGCTGCAGGATCTCGGCTTGCCCGACCGCTACTGGGCCTATACCGGCAACAGCACGTCGGCGGGGCTCGCGCGGGCGCTCGGGCTCGATCCGTGGCCGAAGAAGCCGACGCGGGAAGGCACGCTGTACGTGACGTCGGCCGATTTACTCAGGCAGCGCGAGCTGGCCGTGCTGTTCGTGACCGCGTCGGGGATGGACGTGCCGCTATCCGCGAAACTCGATTCGCCGGTGTGGCGCTTCGTTCCCGCGATGAAGGAACACCGGATCGCGCTCATCGAACGCAATATCTGGGGGTTTGGCGGCCCGATGTCGGCGCTGAAGCTGGCCGACGTGATGACCGACACGATGCTGAAGCTGCCGGCCGTGCGTTGAGTGCGCGGCGCTCCTCGATCGGCGGATGACGCCGCTTCGACTTGGACGGGCAGGGCGTTGCGGTCGGCCTGCGCGCGCCGCGCGGCGATCCGGGTCGACCCGGCCGCGTGGCCGGCGGTCGCGCTCGATGCGATGCGCTTCGGTCGGGTGGCATACTCGCCGACGGCGGCCGCTGCATGTGCGCGGGACGCGCGGTGAATCGCCCCAGGGCGTTCTGCGGTCGCGCGACGCGCCGGCCACATTGCTTCCTGAAACGAAAATCACCGACGCACTGCCATGGCAGCGCGTCGGCGTTTTTTTCATCGACTTGCCGTGTTACGCGCTCAGCGCATCGACACCATCCTGCGCGCGAGACCGCGCCGGCGTCGTATCGCTGACGATGCGCCCGTTGTCCAGCTTCAACAGGCGGTCGGCGAGATCGAAGTAGCGGTCGTCGTGCGTGATCACGATCACGGCCTTGCCGCGCGCACGCAGCTCGGGCAACAGTTGCTCGTAGAACACGGCCTTGAACGACGGGTCCTGGTCGGCCGCCCATTCGTCGAACAGGTAGAACGGCCGATCCTCCAGGTACGCGACGACGAGCGCGAGCCGCTTGCGCTGCCCGGTCGACAGCGCGCGGGTCGAGAACGCGCCGTCGACCACCTTCACCTTGTGATCGAGCGCGAGCTTCGCGACCAGCGCGTTCGCGCGTGCATCGGCCTGCGCGCGGGACGGATCATCGGGGTCGACGATGCCGAGCAACGCATCGAACAGGTGGAAATCGTTGAACACCGCACTGAAGCGCTGCCGGTACGCGGCGCGCTCGCGCCAGCCGATCGTGCGGCCGTCAACCTCGATCGTGCCTTCCTCGGGTTCGTAGAGGCCCGTCAGCACCTTCGCGAGCGTCGTCTTGCCGCTGCCGTTGCCGCCGACGATGAACACGAGCTCGCCCGGCTGGATCGTCAGGTTGATCGGCCCGATGCTGAACATCCGTTCGTCGCGTTCGTGGAAGTACGCATGCGTGACGCCGCGCAGCGTGACGGCGCCGGCCGGCGGCACGTCGGGGGCGTCGGACGCGGGCGGCACCGTGCGCAGCGCGCCGAATTCAGCCATCACGCCTTCGATCCGCGTGAGCGACACGCGGGCCGCGTTGACGGTCGGCAGGTTGTTCAGCAGCCCGTCGAGCGGCACGAGCATGAACAGGAACACGACGACGTAGCCGGCGGCCGCGGCCGGATCGGCATGCACGCCGAGCTGCGGCCAGAACGACGCGATGCCGAGGAACACGTAGAACAGGAAGATGATCCAGCCAACCCCGACCGCATACGCGCTGAACGCGCGGCGGCGGTGATCGCGCACTTCGCCGATCGCGGCGCCGAGCTGGCCGTCGACGAACTGGCGGGCGCGTTCATCGTGCAGCTTCAGCTCCTTCGCGCCGGAAAACAGCGAGCCGAGATAGCCGAACAGGCGATCCTGCGCCTGGCCGGCCGCTTCGAGCGCCGCGATCGCGCGGCGGTCGCCGGTGTGATAGCCGAGCGAGCCGGCGATGATCGCGGCCAGCGCGAGCAGGCACACCGGCCACGACAGCCACGCGAGATAGCCGAGGCAGCCGAACACGATCGAGCCGTGCATGACCAGGTTCGGCAGCGCGAAGAACAGCATCGACACGTTGGTGGCGTCGTCGGTCAGCACCGACTGCACGGGCGCCGCGCCGATCCGCTCGATGTCGCGCAGCTCGGCCGCGCCGACGCGCCGCGCGAGATGCACGCGCAGCCGCGCCATCGTGTCCTGCGACAGGCGGGCAAACAGCGTGCCGGACACGATCCGCGTGACGAGTGCGATCACCGCGCACAGCGCGAAGCGCCACGCGAGCGACGCGTCGGCCGCGCCCGGCTGCGAGAGCGCGCGGTTCAGCGTCGCGACGAGCAGCACGCTCGCGACGCCGTTCAGCACGCACGCGGTGAGCGCCAGCGCGAGCGACACGCGGCTTTCGCGCAACAGCGCAAGGATCAGGCGCGCCGCGGGGCGGCCGGGGGAAGCGTCGAGGGACGGCGGGGAAGAAGGCTCGTGGGCGGCTGTCATCGGCAACGTCGGTAAAGGGAAGGCAAGCGAAAACGCGGAAACGGCAAAACTGACGCGAAAGCGGCGGGCGAGGCGGGGCCCCGTTCCGGCTTTCCTCCCTGATAGACGAACGGGCCGCGCAAATATTTAGCGGCCCGTTCAAAAAAAGCGTCCGCACGCGCTTTGCGCACAAAACGGTAAAAAATCGGCCGCGCCGTTCGTCACACCAGTGAAGCCGCCCCCAAGCGGCCCCGAGACTTGGCCGAAGCGGCCGGACCGAAGGACTTCACGCACATGACGAGTTTCCCGACTGCGCTGCATCACCGAATCCGCGAACTGGCGCGCGTCGCGCCCGACGCACCCGCCATCGCGGTCCCTTTCCAGAATGACTTGCGCCTGTCGCGCGGCGCGCTTGACGCGCGGGCGTCGCGACTGGCCCGGCAACTGCGCGCGGCCGGCGTCGGCGCGGAAGTGCGGGTGGGCGTGTGCGTCGAGCGCTCGGGCGACCTGTTCGTCGCGCTGCTGGCCGTGCTGAAGGCGGGCGGCGTGTTCGTGCCGCTCGATCCGCGTCATCCGGCCGCGCGCCTCGACTGGATCGTCCAGGATGCGCAGTTGCGGCACGGGATCGTCGACGCGGCCGGCCGCGCGGCGCTCGGCACGCCGTTCGACCACACGTTTGACGCGGCCGGCGGCGCGGCGCACGGGCAGGAGATCGTTGCGGATGACGAAGCAGTGCCCGTCCACCCGCGTGCGGCCGCCTACATGATCTATACGTCGGGTTCGACGGGCACGCCGAAGGCGGTCGTCGTCGAACACGGGCCGCTCGCCGCGCACTGCGACGCGCTCGCGGCCGCGCTGCCGATCGAGGCCGGCGACCGCCTGCTGCATTTCGCATCGGTCAATTTCGATGCCGCGCACGAATGCTGGCTCGCGCCGCTCGCGACCGGCGCCAGCATCGTCGTGGCGCCGCCGCAGCCGTTCGCGCCGGATGCCGCGCATGCGCTGATGGTGAACGAATCGGTCAACGTGGCCGCGTTCCCGCCCGCGTACCTGCGCGAATTCGCGGCGGTGGCCGCGCGCGACGGCGTGCCGCCGGCCCTGCGCGTGCTCGCGTTCGGCGGCGAAGCGCTGCCGCAGCAGGCGTTCGAATTCGTGCGCGGCACGTTCCCGTCGGTACGCCTGATCAACGGCTACGGGCCGACCGAGGCCGTGATCTCGCCGATGCTGTGGCCGGTCGAGCCGGGCGAGACGCCCGTGCTGGCCGCCGACGATGCGTATGCGTCGTTGCCGATCGGCCGCGTGATCGGGCCGCGCGTCGCGCGTGTCGATGGCGGCGAGGCAGATGGCGTGGGTGAGCTGCTGCTGGGCGGCGTCTGCGTCGCGCGCGGCTATCACGGCCGCCCGGCGCTGACGGCCGAACGCTTCATTCCCGATGTCGACGGCGAACCCGGTGCGCGCGTGTACCGCACCGGCGACCTCGCACGGCTGCGCGACGACGGCGCATTCGATTACCTTGGCCGCCTCGACGACCAGGTTCAGGTGCGCGGCGTGCGTGTGGAGCCCGCTGAAATCGCCGCGTGCCTGCGCTCGCATCCGGCCGTGGCCGACGCGGCCGTGGTCGCTGAAACCGGCAACGGGCCGACGCGGCTGATCGCATGCGTCGCGCTGCGTGCGGCGGCCGACGATGCGGCGCTGAAAGCGCATGTGGCCGCGCAACTGCCGGCCGCCTGGCAGCCGCACCGGTTCGTGCGGTGCGATGCGCTGCCGTATACGCTGAACGGCAAGCTCGACCGTGCCGCGCTGCGCGAGACGATTGCCGCCGCGCGCGATACCGCGCAAGGCAGCGGCGACGCACCGCGCACGCCGACCGAGCAGCAGCTCGCCAGCCTCTGGCAGACGCTGCTCGGCCTCGACGTCACGCCGTCGCGTGACGACCGATTCTTCGCGCTGGGTGCCGATTCGCTCGCGGCGATGCAGTTGCAGGCCGCGATCCGTGCCGCGGTACGCGTGAACCTGCGGCTCGACACCCTGTTCGCCGATCCGGCGCTCGTCGAACTGGCCGACGCGGTCGATCGTGCGGAGCGCGAAACCGGCGAGCCGCTCGCCACGATTTCCGCACGCCGTGTACCGGCCGATGCGACCGTGTCCACCGCACCGCATGCCGACCGCGCTGCATCGCTCGCCCAGCAACGTTTCTGGGTACTCGCGCAAACGCGCGATGCAAGCGCCGCGTATCACGTCGCCGCACACTGGACGATCGACGGCACGCTCGATCGCGCGGCGCTGCAGCGCGCGCTCGATCACGTGATCGGCCGCCACGAAGCCTGGCGCACGACACTCGTCGACAACGACGACGGCGTCGTGATGCAGCGGATCCACGCCCATTTGCCGGTGTCGATCGCCGACCTCGACCTGCGCGACCAGCCGCCCGCCGCGCGGGACGCACAAGCCGCCCGTCTCGCCGAGCGCGAGGCGGCCGAGCCGTTCGACCTCGCACGCGGCCCGCTGCTGCGCGCGACGCTGGTTGCACTCACCGACGACCGTCACCGCCTGCTGCTGACCGCCCATCACGCGATCACCGACGGCTGGAGCTCGCGCTGCGCGTTCGACGAACTGTCGGCCGCCTATCGCGCGTATGCCGAAGGCCGCGAGCCGTCGCTGCCCGACCTGCCGATCCAGTACGCCGACTACGCGGACTGGCAGCGCGACATGCTGGCCGGCGGCGAGGGCGAGCGCCAGCTCGACTACTGGCGCGGCGCGTTGCGCGACGTGCCGGGCCCGCTCGCGCTGCCGGTCGATCGTCAGCCGGGCGCTACACGCACGCTGCAAGGCGCGCGCGTGTCGGTGCGGCTGCCCGACGCGGTCGCGGCCGACGTGCGGCAACTCGCGCGCGACGCGCAGGCAACGGTCTTCACGGTGCTGCTGGCCGGGCTCGACGCATGGCTGTCGCGCCTGACCGGCGCAACGGACGTCGTCGTCGCGGTGCCGGTCGCGCATCGCCAGCGCCCGGAAACGCGCGCGCTGCTCGGGCTGTTCCTGAATACGGTCGCGCTGCGTGTGCAAGTGGCGCCGACGCTGCCGTTCCGTGCACTCGTCGATGCGACGCGCAAGGCGGCGCTCGATGCGGTCGCGCATCAGGACGTGCCGTTCGAGCGTGTCGTCGATGCGGTGAAGCCGCCGGTCAAGCGCGGCGACGAATGGCTGCGCGTGAAATTCGCGCAACAGTTCGACGCGCGGCACGACAGCGTGCTGCCGGGCGCGACGGCTGTTGCCACGCCGGGGCCCGACCTCGCCGCACGCTTCGATTTCGCCGTGGATTTCACCGACGATGCAAATGGCATCGAACTGGTCGCGGCCTATGCGACCGACTGCATCGACGCCGACACCGCGCGGGCGTGGCTCGACAGCTATGCGGCGCTCGTCGGTGCGGCCGCGCGCGATCCGCACCAAACGACGGCCGTATTGCCGTGCGACACAGCGGCCGCTTCGCGCCAGCCGCGCGACGGCCGTGCGCTGCACATTGAACATGCGGACATCGTCGCCGCGTTCGCGCGGCAGGCGGCCGCGTATCCGCACCGCATCGCGCTCGCCGATGCGTCGGCGTCGCTGACATTCGCCGAACTCGACGATGCGTCGAACCGCATCGCCCGCGCGCTGACCCAGCGCGGCGTGGCCGCCGAAGCGTCCGTCATCGTCTGCATCGAACGCTCGGCGCGCTTCGTCGTCGGCCTGCTCGGCGCGCTGAAGGCCGGTGCGCTCGCCGTGTTGCTCGATCCCGCGCAGCCGGCCGCGCGCCTCGCTGCCGCGGCAGACGACTGCGGCGCGCGCTGGGCGCTCGTCGCGGACCCGGCCGCATGGCCTGCCGGCATCGACGCACAGCCGCTCGACGTCGACGCGCTCGCGCAGGACGCGACGCTCGCACACGCCACCGGCGTGCGCATCGCACCGCATCCGGAGCAGGGCGCGTACCTGATCTATACGTCGGGCTCGACCGGCACGCCGAAGGGCGTCGTCGTGTCGCACGGCGCGCTGGCCGACTACGTGCAGGGGATGCTCGACGAACTCGCGTTCGCACCGGACGCGTCGTTCGCGATGGTGTCGACCGTCGCGGCCGACCTTGGCCATACGACGCTGTTCGGCGCGCTGTGCGCAGGCCGCACGCTGCACCTGCTGCCCGCCGCATGCGCGTTCGATCCCGACCTGTTCGCCGAAGAGATGCGCCACCGCGACGTCGGCGTGCTGAAGATCGTGCCGAGCCACCTGCAGGCGCTGCTCGACGCACGTGTGCCGGCCGACGTGCTGCCGCGCCACGCGCTCGTGACGGGCGGCGAAACGCTCACGTGGGCGCTCGTCGCGCGCCTGGCCGCGCTGGCGCCCGCCTGCCGCGTGATCAACCACTACGGGCCGACCGAAGCGACCGTCGGCGCGATCGCCTGCGATACGGCGTCGATCGCCGCCGATGCGCGCGATCCGGCGAGCGGCGTGCCGCTCGGCCTGCCGCTGCCGAATGCGCGCGCGCTGGTGCTCGACGCGTTCGGCGCGTGCGTGCCGGCCGGTGCGACAGGCGAGCTGTATCTGGGCGGGCCGGGCGTCGCGCGTGGCTACCTCGGGCGTCCGGCGCAGACCGCCGAGCGCTTCGTGCCCGATCCGTTCACGCCCGGTGCGCGGCTGTATCGCACGGGTGACCGCGTGCGCTTGCGCGCGGACGGCCGCCTCGCGTTCCTCGGCCGTATCGACGATCAGGTGAAGATTCGCGGCTATCGCGTCGAACCGGGCGAGGTGAGTGCGGCGGTGCGCGCGGCCGGCCCGGTCGCGCAGGCCGAGACGCTCGCGATCGAACACGACGGCCGCCTGCGGCTCGCGACGTTCGTCGTGATGCGCGATGGCGCGACCTTCGACGAGGCTGCCGTGCGTGCGGCGCTTGCCGCGAAGCTGCCCGACTACATGGTGCCCGCGCAATTCGTCGCGCTCGCGCGCCTGCCGGTGACCGCGAACGGGAAGATCGATCGCGCGGCGTTGCGTGAACTGGCGGTCGCCCCGGTCGTGACCGCCGCTGGCGATGCACCGCAGGGCGCGGTCGAAACGGTGCTCGCCGAAGTCTGGCAGGCCGTACTGAAAGCGCCGAAGGTCGGCCGTGACGACAACTTCTTCGAGCTCGGCGGCGATTCGATTCTCGTGCTGCAGGTGATCGCCCGCGCGCGCAAGCGTGGTGTGCGCTTCACGCCGAAGCAGCTGTTCGACGGCCCGACGGTCGCCGAACTCGCACGTATCGCGAAGACGGAAGCCGTGACTGCCGCTGCCGCGCAGCCTGCCGTTGCCGCCGCAGCCAGCGCGCCTGTAACAGCCAAGGTCCTGACGCCCGCACAGCAGCGCTTCTTCGCGCTGGACATCCCGCATCCGGGCCACTGGAACCAGTCGGTTGCGTTCGACGTGCGCGGGCCGTTCGACGCGGAGGCATTCGCGCGCGCGTTCGACGCATTGCTGACGCATCACGACGCGTTCCGCCAGCGTTTCGCGCGCGACGCGGACGGCACGTGGCACGCCAGCGATGCGGCGAAGCCGTACGACGCGCTGCCGTTCGTCGAAGTCGCCGCCCGCGACGCAACCGACGCGCTCGCACGTTTCGACGCGTTGCAGCGCCGTCTCGACCTCAGCCGCGGGCCGCTTGCCTGCGCCTGCGCGGCGCGCTTGCCGGACGGCTCGACGCAGCTCTATCTCGCGATTCACCACGTGATCGTCGATGGCGTGTCGTGGCGCATCCTGCTCGACGACCTCGACACGGCCTATCGCACCGCATGCGAACGCGCGCCGGTCCGACTGTCGCAGCCGGGCCTGCGTGCGGATGCATGGGCGGCACGGCTTGCCCGTGCGGCAACGGAACCGGCATCGCCGTTCGCGGCCGAAGCCGCGTACTGGGCCGACATGGCGCAAGGCGACGACATCGCGTCCGATCATCCCGACGCAGCGGCGACGAACGCCGATGCGGCCGTCGTCGTGCAGACGATCGACGCGGCCTTGACCCGCGCGGCGCTGACCGATGCGCACGCGGCCTATCGCACGCAGACGATCGAACTGCTGGGTGCCGCGCTCGCGCTGGCGCTGGCCGGCGTGAGCGGTGCCGCATCGTGCCGTGTCGAACTCGAAGGGCACGGTCGCGAGGCGCTGTTCGACGACGTGGATGCCAGCCGCACGATCGGCTGGCTGACGAGCCATTACCCGGTGACGCTGCCGGTCACGGCCACGGCAAGTGACACGCTATGCGCGGTCAAGGACACGCTGCGTGCGGTGCCGCACAAGGGGCTCGGTTTCGGTGTGCTCGCGCACTACGGCGATGCGGCGACGCGTGCGGCGCTGGCCGCCGTGCCGCGTCCGCGCGTCACCTTCAACTATCTCGGCCAGTTCGACGCGCCGCGCGACGCCACGCTCGTGCCGCGCTTCGGCGGCACCGGCGTGGAGCGCGATCTACAGGGGCCGCTCGGCAATACGCTCGCGATCCACGCGTATCTCGACACGGATCGCGACGGCGCACGCACGCTGAAAGTGCACTGGGTCTACGGCGCACCGCAATTCGAGCGCGCGACGATCGACGCATTCGCCGAACGCTTCGCGGCGGCGCTGCGCGAACTCGTCGACGCGTGCGCGTCGCGCGTCGCGCAGCGCGGCGGTGGCGCGACGCCGGGCGATTTCCCGCTCGCGCAGGCCGCCGGCCTCACGCAGGCCGCGATCGAGCGCACCCCGCTCGACTGGCGCACGATCGACGACGTCTACCCGTTGTCGCCGATGCAGCAGGGCATCCTGTTCCATGCGCTGTTCGCCCCCGGTCATGCCAGCTACGTGAACCAGCTCGTCGCGACCGCGGCAGCACTGGACGCCGACCGGTTCGCGGCCGCGTTCGACGCGTCGATCGCACGCCACGACATCCTGCGCACGAGCGTAATGCCGGACGAAGCCGCGCCGCTGCAGTGCGTGCATCGCCACGCGCAAATGCCGGTCGAACAGCTCGACTGGCGCACCCGCGGCGACACCTTCGATGCCGATTTCGACGCATGGCTTGCCGCCGATCGCGCACGCGGCTTCGACTGGCGCGAGCCGCCGCTGATGCGGCTTACGCTGATCCGTGTGAGCGACGACGCCTGGCGCGTCGTGTGGACGCGTCACCACGTGCTGCTCGACGGCTGGAGCACCGCGCGCCTGCTCGCCGACGTGCTGCGCGACTATCGCGACCCGGATGCCGTGTCGCCGTTCGCGAGCCGCCCGGCGCTGCGTTATCGCGACTTCATCGCGTGGCTCGGCACGCGCGACCGCGACGCCGACGAACGTTTCTGGACCGAACGCCTCGCACGACTCGACGCACCGACGCTGATCGCGGAACGCACGGCCGACCGCGCGGATGCCGACATGGTCACGTGGCGCGCGACGCTCGATGCCGACACGCTGACGCGTGTCGCGCTGACGGCGCGCGCACTGAAGCTGACGGTCAACACGCTGGTGCAGGGCGCGTGGGCGCTCGCGCTGCAGCGGATGACGCACCAGCCGGCCGTCGCGTTCGGCGCGACCGTCGCGGGCCGCCCCGATGCACTCGCCGACGTCGATTCGGTGCTCGGTCTCTTCATCAACACGCTGCCGGTGATCACGGCGCCCACGCCGCAGCAACGCGCGGCCGACTGGCTGCAAACGCTGCAACGCGAGAACGCGGCCGCCGCCGAGCACGCGCACACGCCGCTCGCCGACATCCAGCGCTGGGCGCGCGGCGCGGGCGGCGCACTGTTCGACACGCTGGTCGTGTTCGAGAACTACCCGGTCGACGACACGGCGCGCGACGCCGATCCGCGTGCGCTGGCATTGAGCGACGTGCGCAGCATCGAAGCGACCGATTTCGCGCTGACGCTCGTGATCGAAAGCGGTGCCGAACTGACGATCGACTACGGCTACGACACCGCGCGCATCGACGCGCGGCAGGTTGAAACGTCGCACCGCGCGTTCGTGTGCGCCCTCGATGCACTGGCCCGCACGCCGGATGCGCTGCTCGGCACGCTATCGATCGCCGACGAAGCCACCCGTGACGCACTGGCGCGGGCGCAAGACACTACCCAAGCATGGCCGGCGTCGCAGCAACAGCCGCTGCACCTGCAATTCGCCGAGGCGGCACGGGCGACGCCCGACGCGATCGCGCTCGAATACGCGGACGTTCACGGCGGCGTGCATCGCGCGACCTATCGCGAACTCGACGTCAGCACGTCACGCATCGCGGCGGCGCTGCGCCGGCGCGGCGTGCAGCCCGACACGCCGGTCGCGCTGTGCGTCGAGCGCTCGTTCGACATGGTGATGGCGCTGGTCGGCGTGCTGAAGGCCGGCGCGGCTTACCTCCCGATCGATCCCGACTATCCGGCCGAGCGCATCGCCTACATGCTGCGCGACGCGCGGCCGGCCGTCGCGATCACGCAGGCCCATCTGCGCGAGCAGGTCGAGGCCGCGCTTGGCGAGGGCGTCACGACGCAGCTGCTGACGGTAGCGGACCTGCTCGCCGACGAAGCCGAAAGCGACGCTGCCGAGGTGACCGCCACGAGCGACAACGCCCAGCTCGCGTATTTGATCTACACGTCCGGTTCGACCGGCAAGCCGAAGGGCGCGGGCAACACGCACGGCGCGCTCGCGAACCGGATCGCGTGGATGCAGCACGCCTACGGGCTGACGCGCGACGACGTCGTGCTGCACAAGACGCCGTTCGGCTTCGACGTGTCGGTGTGGGAATTCGTATGGCCGCTGGCGATCGGCGCGAAGCTCGCGATCGCCGCGCCCGGCGACCATCGCGATCCGGCGCGTCTCGCGGCCGCGATCCATGCGCACGGCGTGACGGTGCTGCACTTCGTGCCGTCGATGCTCGCCGCGTTCGCCGCGTATCTCGACGATTTCTCGGCCGCCGCACAGTGCGACAGCGTGCGCCTGATCGTCGCGAGCGGCGAGGCGCTCGCGCCTGAACTCGTCGCGAAGATCGCGCGGCTGCTGCCGAACGCGACGCTCGTGAACCTGTACGGGCCGACCGAAGCGGCCATCGACGTGTCGCACTGGACCTGCGGCCCCGACGACGCGCATGCGGCCGCGGTGCCGATCGGCCATCCGATCGCGAACCTGCAACTGCACGTGCTCGACGCGGCATGGCAGCCGGTGCCGGCCGGCGCGACCGGCGAACTGTATCTCGCGGGTGCGGGCCTTGCGCGCGGCTATCTCGGCCGTCCGGCGCTGACCGCCGAGCGCTTCGTGCCCGATCCGTTCGTGCCGGGCGCGCGCATGTACCGCACGGGCGACCTCGCACGCCGGCGCGCCGACGGCGCGCTCGACTATCTCGGCCGCGTCGACACGCAGGTGAAGCTGCGCGGCCAGCGGATCGAGCCGGGCGAAATCGAAGCATTGCTGCGCGCGGCGCCCGGCGTGAACGACGCGGTCGTGATCGTGCGCGACGAGCAACTGATCGGCTATGTCGCACGCGGCGACGCGGGCCCGCTCGACCGGGCGGCACTGCTCGACACGCTGCGCGCGCAGTTGCCGGCCTACATGGTGCCGTCGCAACTGATCGAACTCGATGCGTTGCCCGTGACGCCGAACGGCAAGTGCGACCGTCATGCGTTGCCCGCGCCGGTGCGCGAAGCAGTGGCGGAAGTCGAGCTGGCGACCGACACCGAACGCGCGCTCGCCGGGATCTGGCAACGCGTGCTGCACGTGGACGCGATCGGCCGCGACGGCGATTTCTTCCTGCTCGGCGGTCATTCGCTGCTCGCGACGCAGGCCCATGCGCAGGCGAACCTGCACTGGGGGCTCGCGTTGCCGCTGCGCACGCTGTTCGACACGCGCACGCTGGCGCGCTGCGCGGAGGCGATCGACGCGGCCTGCGCGGCCCGCGGCGCGACCGATGCGGCGAGCGCGATCGATGCGCTGCTCGGCGAACTGGAAACCCAATAAGGACGACGGATGACGAAGGTTCAACCCGACTGGCTCGCGCTCGCGACGCGTTTCGCGCAACTGCCGGACGCGCAGCGCGCGGTCTTCATAGACAAGCTCGGCGCGGCCGGCATCGACTTCCGCGTGCTGCCGATCCCGCCGCGCACCCCACGCAGCGACCGCGTGCCGGCGTCGTTCGCGCAGACGCGGCTGTGGCTGCACGCGCGGCTGATCGATGCGCCCGATGCGTATCACATCACCGAGCGCCTGGCGCTGACGGGCCCGCTCGACGCGCATGCGCTGCGTCTTGCGTGCGATGCGCTGATCGCGCGCCACGAGGCGCTGCGCACGACCTTCGACGAAGCGCAGGACGGCGTCGCGCAAACGATCCACGCACCGTTGCGCTGCCCATGGCGTGAAACCGATCTCGAAGCGCTGCCGGATACGCAGCGCATGGCGCGCGCGGAAACCGTCGCGACGGCCGACGAAGCCGAGCCGTTCGATCTCGGCGTGGCGCCGCTCGTCCGCGCGCATCTGGTGCGCTTCGATGCGACGCATCACTGGCTCGCGCTGACCGTGCATCACATCGTGTCGGACGGCTGGTCGTCGGGTGTGATGCTGTTCGAGCTTGCGTCGTTCTACCGCGCCTATGCGTCAGGCGAGCCGGTGCCGCTCGCGCCGCTGCCGATCCAGTACGCCGATTACGCGCTGTGGCAGCGCCGCTGGCTCGACGCCGGCGAACGCGACCGCCAGCTCGCGTTCTGGCGCGAACGGCTCGATCCGCAACGCGGCGTGCTGGCGCTGCCGGGTGCGACGGCACGACCCGCACGCCGCAGTGCGCGCGGCGCACGCCATGTGTTTTCGCTCGACGCGCGCGTCGGTGCGCAACTGCGCGCATTCGCGGCCGCATCGGGCGCCACGCCGTTCGCGGTGCTGCTCGCCGCGCTCGATGCGCTGCTGGCGCGCGCGACCGGCGACGCGCGGATCTGCGTCGGCGTGCCGGCCGCGAATCGCGAACGCGCGGAGGTCGCCGGCCTGATCGGCTTCTTCGTCAACACGCTGGCGATCGACGTCGACGTGCCCGCGCACGGCGATTTCTCGTCGCTGGTCGCGCGCACCCAGCGTGCGCTCGTCGACGCGCAGATGCACCAGGACGTGCCGTTCGAGCAGGTGGTCGATGCGCTCGGCGTGCCGCGCAGCGCGAGCCATCATCCGCTGTTCCAGGTGATGGCCGCGTACGGCGAGCGCCGTGCGCTGCCGGCGCTCGGCGCGGCAGCGGCCGCGTTGCTGCCGTCGGGCACGCCGTCCGCGAAATTCGACCTGACGCTGTCGGTCGAAGCGACGCCGGACGGCACGTTCGACGCCGCCTTCATCTACGCGCTCGACCTGTTCGAGGCGGACGCGATCGCCCGATTGGCCGCGCGCTTCGTCACGCTGCTGACCGATGCGCTCGCACGCCCGGACATGCCGATCGGCGATCTCGACTGGCTGCCCGCCGATGAGCGCGCGCAACTCTTCGCATGGAACGCCCCGGCGGGCGCGACCGAAGCCGAACCGTTCGTGCCCGTGCATGCCCGCATCGCCGCGAATGCTCAGGCACGGCCGGACGCACGCGGCGTGGCCGACATCGATCGCGCGTTGACGCGCGGTGAAGTCGACGCGCGCGCGGCACGCCTGGCGCGCCATCTGGTCGCGGCCGGCGTCCGCCCGGAAATGCGCGTCGGCGTCGCGCTGCAGCGCTCGGTTGACCTGCTCGTCGCGCTGATCGCGGTGCTGAAGTCGGGCGCCGCGTTCGTGCCGCTCGATCCCGCGCATCCGCGCGAACGGCTCGCGCAGATCGTCGGCGACGCGAACATCGCGCACGTGCTGACCGACCGCGCGAGCGCCGCGTCGCTGCCCGAGCTGCCGGATCTGCGCGTGTGGCGCGCGGATGAAGTCGATGCCCTCGACGAAGCCGCGCACGTCGTGCTGCCGGACGTGCTGCCGGGTCACGCGGCCTATGCGATCTACACGTCGGGCTCGACCGGCAAGCCGAAGGGCGTGATCGTCGATCATGCGTCGTTCGCGCTGCATTGCGCGGCGATCGCCGAACGCTACGGCGCCAGCGAGAACGACGTGTTCCTGCTGTTCCAGTCGGTCAACTTCGACGGCGCGCACGAAGGCTGGTTTTCGCAATACATGTCGGGCGCGGCCGTGTCGGTGACGGCCGACGTGCTGTGGCCGCCCGCGCAGACCTGCGCGATGATGGTCCGCGACGGCGTGACGATGACGTACGTGCCGCCCGGCTGCGCCGCGCAACTCGCCGAATGGGCGCTCGCGCATGGCGCACCGCCGACGCTGCGTTCGCTGACGGTCGGCGGCGAGGCGACGTCGCGCGAGGCGTTCGCGATGCTGCGCCGTGCGCTGCCGAACGTGCGCGTGGTCAACGGCTACGGCCCGACCGAGACGGTCATCACGCCGACGCTGTGGATGTTCCGACCCGGCGACGATCTCGCGAAGCTCGGCGACGCCGCATACCTGCCGATCGGCACGCTGGTCGGCGCGCGCACCGCGCACGTGCTCGACGAACGGCTGCATCCGCTGCCGGTCGGCGTGATCGGCGAACTGTACCTGGGCGGCGAGGGGATCGGCGTCGCGCGCGGTTATCTCGACCGCCCGTCGTTGACGGCCGAGCGCTTCGTGCCCGATCCGTACGGCGCGCCGGGCGCGCGCCTGTACCGCACCGGCGACCTCGTGCGGCGTCGCGCGGATGGCGTGTTCGACTTCATCGGCCGCGTCGACCACCAGGTGAAGCTGCGCGGGCTGCGCATCGAACTCGGCGAGATCGAGGCGCAGCTTGCCGCGCACGACGCGGTGCGCGAAGCCTGCGCGGTCGTGCACGGGCAGGGCGCACTGGCGCAGCTCGTTGCGTATGTCGAACTGACCGCCGACGCACAGGCGGCCGCGCGGCCGGTGGAAGCCGCGACGCTCGACGCGCACCTGCGCCGCACGCTGCCCGACTACATGGTGCCCGCGCAGCTGATCGTGCTCGACGCGCTGCCGCGCAACACGAACAGCAAGGTCGATCGCGCACGGCTGCCGGCGCCGGTACGCGTCGAACGCGCGTACGAAGCGCCGCACGACGGCGACGAAGCCGCGCTCGCGGCGATCTGGTGCGACGTGCTGAATCTCGAGCGCGTGGGCCGCGGCGATCACTTCTTCGATCTCGGCGGCCATTCGCTCGCCGCCGTGCGCGTCGCGACACGCGTGGCCGAACGGCTCGGCCGCGACGTGCCGGTGCGCGCGCTGTTCGAAGCGCCGGTGCTCGCGCAGTATGCGTTGCAGGTGGCCGATGCGCCGCGCGCCGCGCATGCCGGTGCGGCAGCGCCGGGCGTGGCCCTCGCCAAACCGGATGCACACGGCGTGTGGCCGCTGTCGCCGGCGCAGCTCGGCCTGTGGTTCCTGTGGCGCGCACAGCCGGACAGCGCCGCGTACAACATTCCGGTCGCGCTGCGGGTGCGTGGCCCGCTCGACGTCGATGCGCTGCGTGCCGCGTTCGCGGATGTCACCGTCGAGCATCCGGCGCTACGCGCGCGGCTCGTGGCACGTGACGGCGCACTGCCGGGCCAGCGGATCGATGCCCATGCTTCTGTCGAACTGCCGGTGATTGACCTGTCGGCGCAAGCCGATGTGCTCGCCCGCGCCGCAGCACTGACCGACGAGGATGCACTCGCACCGTTCGACCTCGCTGCCGATGCGCCGCTGTGGCGTGCGCGCGTGCTGCGTCTGGATGCGGAAGACCACGTGCTGTCGGTGACGATTCATCACATCGTGTCGGATGGCGAATCGATCGAGCTGTGGCTCGATGCGGTTCGTGCGCGCTATGTTGCCCGCGTGCAGGGCGGCGCCGGCGCCGTGCCGGCCGATGAGGTCGTCCAACAGTCCGCCCAGCCGCTCGTGCTGCCCGCACCGTGCCATCCGGCCCGCGTCGCCTACTGGCGTGACGCGCTGGCCGACCTGCCGGCGCGCGTGCTGCCGCAGCGCGCGGACGCGCCGGCCGTGCCGCAATGGCGCGCGGCCCGCTTCGCGTTCGAATTCGACGGCGCGCTGATCCGCGCCGCACGCGACACCGCGTCGGCCGCGCACGCGACGCTGCCGATGCTGCTGCACGCGGCGCTCAACACCGCGCTGTTCCGCGCGACGGGCGCGGCCGACCAGCCGGTCGGCGTGCTCGCGTCGACGCGCGAGCTGACGGGCGATGCGGCCCGCGATGCGCTCGGCCTCTTCATCAACTCGGTCGTCGTGCGCACGCGGCTCGACCCGGCCGCGCGTCGTGCGGACGTGCTCGCACAAGTGCGCGACACGGCGCTCGCAGCCTACGCGCATGCGGACGTGCCGTTCGCGGACGTCGTCGCGGCGCTGCGTGCGCCGCGTGCCGCGCAGGCCAATCCGCTGTTCCAGGTGATGTTCAACTACCTGCGCCCGACCGGTGCCGCGACACGCGACTGGGCCGGCCTGGCGCTGGCCGGATTCGACGATGTGCGCCATCGCGTCGTGTTCGCGCTGGAGCTGGACGTCGTCGAGCATCCGGACGGCCGCGTGAGCGGCGCGTTCTCGTATGCGGACGAACTGCTCGATAGCGGCTTCGTCGATGCGCTCGTCGAGCTCTATCACGACGAAGTCGCGCGCTTCGCCGGCGCGTCGGAGGCGGTGCTCGGTGCGCCCGACAAGCTTGTCGTCGAGCAGGCGTCGCATCGCGCGCGGACCGAAAGCCATGCATGCGCCGCAACGCTTTCACGTGCACCGCATGCGGCGGCCGTGCTCGCGGCGCTGTGGTCCGACACGTTCGCGACGGCCGCGCCCGAACCTGACGCCGACCTGTTCGAAGCCGGCGCGACGTCGTTCGACGTCGTGCGCTTCGTCGACGCGGCCAGCCGCGTCGGTCACGCGTTGACGGTCGCCGACGTGTTCGCGTCGCCGACGCTCGCGGCACTCGGCGCGCGGCTCGATGCGCACACGGAAACGGGACAGGAGGCGCGCCATGCTGGCTGAAGTGCGTCCGGACGGATTCACGATGCTCGATACCTACCGCCTCGCATTCGCGGACGGCCTGTTCGCGGTGCGCGACGGCGCGGAGATCCGCGTCGCGCAGGGCGACGGCATCGGCGCGCAGTTGCTGCGCGCACAACTCGGCGACGACGGCGCGCTGCGCCTCGTCGCGTACAACCATCGCGCGGCAGCGGCCGACCAGCGGCGTGCGCTGCTGGCGGCACTCGCCGCGGCCTTTTCGGACAGCGCGCGCCACGCCGCGATCCGGCTCGACCCGGCCGCGTGGCCGGCGGTCGCGCTCGATGCGTTGCGCGCGAGCGGCGTGCTCGCCGACGGCGGCCGCTGCATGCGTGAAGGCTGGGCGCAGCAGGCCGATCTGTGGCGCGTCGGCGCGCATCTGCCGTGCGCGACGTTGCCGATGTTCACCGACGGCCGCCGTCATCCGCGCCGGCCGCCCGCGCCGCGTGGCGAGGTCTACGCGCGCGACCTGCCGGCGCTCGGCGTGCGCTTCACGCTGCGCGGCTGGCAGCCGGCCGAGGATGCCGAACGCCTCGCGCGCTGGTTCGACGAACCGCGCGTGCGCGACGGCTGGCCGGGCACGCAGCCCGACGCGGACGGCCCGCAAGGCACCGCGCCCGACACCGATCCGCACGTGATTCCGCTGGTCGGCTGCTTCGACGGCGAACCGTTCGCGTATGTCGAGGCGTACTGGCTGAAGGAAGACGCGCTCGCGCCGCACGTCGCGGCGCGCGACTACGACCGCGGGCTGCGGATGCTGGTCGGCGAGTCGCGCTGGCGCGGCCCGCAGTGCGTGGCGGGCTGGCTGCCGTCCGTCGTGCATTACCTGTTTCTCGACGACCCGCGTACCGAAGCGGTCGGCTGTGCCGTTCCGGCCGGCCACGCGCGGGTTGCCGACCATCTCGCGCGGCACGGCTTCGCGCGGCAGCGCCGTCTCGCGCTGGCCGACGCGCAGCCGCTGTGGATGCGCACGCTGCGCGAGACGTTCTTCTCCGGCCGTCACGTCTGACGCGCCGGATTCACCGACAAGGGAGCTGAGACATGCAGAGAGAAACCGTATTCGACCTGATCGGCGTCGGCTTCGGGCCGTCGAATCTGGCGCTGGCCATCCGCCTCGAGGAGCGGCGCGCGGCGCGCCCGCTCGCCCATTGCTTCATCGAGCGCCAACCGGAATTCGGCTGGCATCGCGGCATGCTGCTCGACGACTGCCGGATGCAGATCTCGTTTCTGAAGGATCTCGTCACGATGCGCGATCCGACAAGCCGCTACACGTTCATCAACTATCTGTTCGAACGCGGCCGGCTGAACGAATTCGTCAACCTGAAGAACTTCTATCCGACCCGCGTCGAATTCCACGACTACCTGAGCTGGGTGGCCGACGCGTTCGACGATAGCGTCCACTACAGCGAGACCGTCCTCGCGATCGAACCCGTGCACGGCGACGGCGAGAAGATCGACGCACTGCGCGTGCTGTCGCGCGACGCCGCCGGCCACGAGCGCCAGCGCGTCACGCGTGCGCTGTCGGTCGGCGTCGGCGGCACGCCGGCGATCCCGGACGCGTTCGCCGCGCTCGGCCGCGACCGCGTGATCCACTCGTCGTCGTACCTGACCGACATAGACCGGCTCGTCGCGTCGCCGGACGGCGAGCGCCGCCGCGTCGCGGTGATCGGCGCGGGGCAGAGCGCGGCCGAGGTGTTCATCGATCTCGCGCGCCGCTTCCCGCATGTCGACGCGAGCCTCGTGATGCGCGCAGGCGCCTTGAAGCCGGCGGACGACAGCCCGTTCGTCAACGAGATCTTCAGCCCCGAGTTCACCGATGTCGTTTATGCGCAGCCGCACGACGCGCGCCGCGCGCTGCTCGAGCGCTATCGCGACACGAACTACGCGGTGGTCGACCGGCCGCTGATCGAGCAGATCTACGAAATGCTGTACCTGCAGCGCATCGACGGCACGCCGCGTCATGCGCTGCTCGCGAACAGCGCGATCGAGGCGGCGGTGCGCACCGCCGACGGCCGCATCGAGCTGACGCTGCGCGACCGGATGAGCGGCGACACGCGCGTCGAGCGCTTCGACGCGCTCGTGCTGGCCACCGGCTACCGCCGCGACACGCATTCGGCGCTGCTCGACGGGCTCGCGCCGCACCTGGGCGACGCGCTCGCCCGCGGCGACGTCACGCGCGACTACCTGCTCGCGACGCCCGCGCACTTCGCGCCGCGCATCTACCTGCAAGGCTGCTGCGAAGACAGCCACGGCCTGTCCGACACGCTGCTGTCGGTACTGGCGCGCCGCGCGGACGAAATCTGCGCGTCGCTCGAAGACGGGATCGCACCCGCCCATGAAGAAGGCGCGGCCCGGGCAACACAGGAAAAACGACAGGAAAACGGGGCGAGCGCGAGCCGGATGGCTTTCGCTCTTTGACAAAGGCGCGGTCGGAGACCGCATGAAAAAACTGGAGCAGAGAAAGATGGAGTGGGCAACAGGCACGCGTTTGCGTGCGATCGCAGCCGCGGCGAGCGTGGCGTTCGGGGTGGCGGCAGGGCACGCACAGGCCCAGACGGCGCCGGCCGTGAACGCAGGCGCGGCGGCGTCGGCCAGCAGTGCGCAGAACGGTGCGGCCGCGAGTGCGTCGGCCAGTGCGTCGACCGGCACGCTGCCGACGATCAACGTCAACGCGGCCTCGGAAGGAGATGGCACGGTCGGGCTCGTCGCGAAGCGCAGCCGCACCGGCACGAAGACCAGTACGTCGATCAACGAGATCCCGCAGACGATCAACGTCGTCACCGCGCAACAGATCGAGATGACCGGCGCGACCGACGTGAACGCGGCCCTGCGCTACGTGCCGGGCTTCTCGTCGTACGGCTCGGACAACCGTTCCGACTGGTACGCGGCGCTGCGCGGCTTCACGCCGACCGCGTATGTGAACGGGCTGCAGGTGCCGAACACGATCAACCTCGCGAGCTGGCGCGTCGATCCGTACATGATCGACAGCATCAGCGTGCTGCGCGGGCCGACCTCGGTGCTGTACGGCGCGGGCGACCCCGGCGCGATCGTCGACGTGCAGACCAAGCTCGCCGACGGCGAGCGCGTGCGCGAGGCCGGCGTGCAGATCGGCAACTACGCGCGCAAGCAGTTCATGATCGACGTCGGCGACAAGCTCGACCCGGACGGCAAGTACGCGTACCGCTTCGTCGGCGTCGCACGCGACGGCAACGCGCTGACCGGCCCGAACAACGACCAGCGCGTTGCGCTCGCGCCGTCGTTCCGCTGGCGTCCGAACGCGGATACGTCGCTGACGCTGTCGGCCACCTATCTGCAGGACTGGGGCGACATCTCGTCGAACTTCCTGCCCGCGGCGGGCACGGTGCTGCCGAATCCGAACGGTCAGATCAACAAGGACGTGTACGAAGGCGATCCGAACTTCAACTACTACCGCAAGAAGCAGTGGTCGGTCGGCTATCAGTTCGAGCGGAACCTGACGCCGGCGTGGACGTTCCGCCAGAACACGCGCCTGATGCACCTGTCGCTCGACAACGGCTCGGTATTCGGCAACGGCTTCGTCGACGGCAGCACGACCGACGTGTCGCGCTGGGCCGGTGTGTTCCAGATGAACTACAGCCGCTTCGACATCGACAACAACCTCGAAGGCCGCTTCGCGACGGGCCCGCTCCAGCACACGCTGCTGCTCGGCTTCCAGTACAACCGCCAGACCGCGACCGACAGCGAGTGGCTCGCTGCCGCGCCGCCGCTGAACATCTACAACCCGGTCTACCTGCCTGTCACGAAGGCGGTGTTCACGCCGGACTCGACGTTCCGCACCAACACGTACACGACGATGAACACGTTCGGCCTGTACGCGCAGGACCAGATCAAGTGGAACCGCTGGACGCTGACGCTCGGCGGCCGCGAGGACTGGGTCAACATGCGGATGGACGACCGTGCGGCCGGCACGTCGACGAAGGCGGACGTCACGGCGTTCACCGGCCGTGTCGGCCTCACGTACCAGGGCGATTACGGGCTGTCGCCGTACGTCAGCTACGCGACGTCGTTCAATCCGCTGATCGGCGTGAACCTGGTCGGCGGCGGGTTGCCGCAGCCGACCCGCGGCAAGCAGATCGAAGCCGGCCTGCGCTGGCAGCCGCCCGGCAAGAACCTGATGCTGAACGCGGCGATCTACCAGATCAACCAGACCAACGTGCTCACGCCGGCGCTGCCGAGCCAGGACAATACCGGCACGAAGTCGGTGCAGACGGGCGAGGTGCGTTCGCGCGGGATCGAGCTGAGCGCGACCGGCAAGGTCACGCGCAACCTGTCGGTGATTGCCTCGTACGTGTATCAGGACGTGAAGAACGTGAAGGCCAACGACGTGTCGCTGAACAACTGGCCGGTCGACATTCCGCGTCCGCGCCAGATGGCGTCGCTGTGGACCGACTGGACGTGGCACACGGGGCCGCTCGCGGGCTTCGGCCTGGGCGGCGGCGTGCGCTACCAGAGCGCGTCGGCCGGTGGGGCCGACAACTCGCTGACGGTATCGAGCGTCACGCTGTTCGACGCGGGCGTGCACTACGACACGCGTAACTGGCGCTTCGCCGTGAACGGAACGAACCTGGCCAACCGTCACTACATCAGCGGTTGCCAGTCGGCGAACGTCTGTGTGTTCGGCACCGACCGTACCGTGATCGCGACCGCGAAATACAACTGGTGATGATGCGCGCCGCGGCCCGCCGGCCGGTCCTCGCGGCCGGCGCGGGCGGGCCGCGGCGCCTTCGTCCGCTTTTCCACGACGCATCCATGCCGAAGAAAAATCTCGTCTACATCCAGTCGCTGCGCAACGGCGCGGCCGATCGTGCCGGCCAGCCGGTCGCTTATCGGGGCGGCACGCGCTACATGAAGGCGCCGCTCGAATATCTCGTCGAACGCCTGAACGACTCGCCGCTCGGCGAGCGTTACACGCTCAAGGGCGTGATCGTCGACGACGACGACGGTTCGCCGGCCGACCGCGCGAAAGTCGCCGACTACGGTTTCGCCCGCACGCCGGGCCGCCCGTGGATCCTGCCGGAAGGGTTGACGGTGCAGGGCCGTCCGGTCGACGAACTGTTCTGCACGATTGCGTCGACGTACCGGCGGCTGCCGCGCGACGCGCGCGAGCGCGTGGCTGGCAAACAGGCGTTCGAGCGCCGCCTGCTCGAGCGCCTGCTCGAACTCGACGCCGACGTCGTCGTGCTCGACGGGCTGCTCGTGATCCTCGACGAACTCGTGCGGCCCGGCGCGCGCTTTCACCGGCGCATCGCCAACATCCACCCGGGCATCACGGCCGACGGCTCGCCGTACCAGCGGCGCGGCGCATGGGCGACGCTCGACGCGCTGCACGGCGCGCGCGGCGAACGGGTCGACTGGTCGAACGGCACGACGTCGTCCGTCGAGCCCGTGATGATGACGGGCGCGTCGTTTCACTACGTCGACAACGGCATCGATTCCGGCGAGGTGATCTGCGACGTGCTCGACACGCCG
This sequence comes from Burkholderia sp. AU31652, assembly GCF_002223155.1. Lineage (NCBI taxonomy): Bacteria > Pseudomonadati > Pseudomonadota > Betaproteobacteria > Burkholderiales > Burkholderiaceae > Burkholderia > Burkholderia sp. AU31652. The sequence goes on from NZ_NKFG01000003.1 coordinate 1,380,337, forward strand.
ATCGCGCCGGACGACACGATTCTCGAACTGCGCTGGAACAACTTCCAGCGCAGCCTGTTTCCGGCACTCGAGCGGGGGCTGCACGTCCTCGCCGACCGCCACGACGCGGGAGCACTGTGATGGAAGACACGTTGACGAAACCGGCCGGCGCCGCGGACGCCGTCGAAGGTGAAGTGGCCGCCGCGCTCGACGGCGCCGCACACGGGCAGGCGATGGCCGTCGCCGAGCATACGCTCGACGCGTGGCGGCCCGACGACTCGCCGGACGAACTGCTCGCGGCGTTCGTCGCGCTGTTCAACACCGACACGCGCTACGACGCGGCGACGATCACGGTGCCGCTCGGCGACGCCGACGCGGCCGCCGTGGCGGCGTACGTCGCGCGCGCGGTGCGCGAGGGCGTGATCGACGGCGCGCAGGTTGCCGGCGACGCGCTGCGCTTCACCGTATCGCGTGCGACGTTCTGGCAGAACCCGCGGCCGTGGCTGAAGGCGCCCGCGTCGGGTGGCATGCCGCTGCGCCATGTGATCACGAACGGCCACCGCCACCCGGTGCGGCCGCCGTCGCCGGCCGGCGAGATCTACGCACGCACCATGCCGCAGGTCGGGATGACGTTCAGCCTGCGCACCGTCGATGTCGACGCGCACGCGGACCTGTTCAGCGGCTGGATGAACCTCGATCGCGTCGCGCACTTCTGGGACCAGCGCGGCACGCGCGACGAGCACGCGGCGTATCTCGCCGAGCGGCTCGCCGATCCGCACATGCACCCGATGATCGGCTATTTCGACGACACGCCGTTCGGCTATTTCGAGTTCTACTGGGCGAAGGAGGACCGTCTCGCGCCGTTCTACGACGCGCACGACTACGACCGCGGGCTGCATCTGCTGATCGGCGATTCGCGCTTCCAGAGCGCCGGCAAGCTGCATGCGTGGTGGAGCGGGGTGCTGCACTACATGTTCGTCGACGAACCGCGCACGCAGCGGCTCGTGGGCGAGCCGCGCGTCGATCACGTGCGGCACATCGCGTACATGCACCGGCTCGGGTTCTACACGCTGAAGGAGTTCGACTTCCCGCACAAGCGCGCGGCGCTCACCGTGATCGAGCGCGATACATTCTTCGACACTTTCAAATTGCCGTGACGGCGCGGGGGCGCGGTGCGGCGCGAGGTGGCGCGCCGGCATCGGCCATCCGGGATATGGACCGCGCGGCCTGCGTCGTGAAGAATGGATCGCTCTCCTCATCGACGACAGGCCCGCGACATGGCAAAAATATCCGCGACAGCATGGGGCGCGACATTCGGTTTGCGCGCGCCCGCATTGACATATGCCGGCATATGCCCAGAATGGACGCATCGTACTCCCATGGAGTGGCTCATGCGCACCGTTTCCATTTTCAAGAACGCCCGTAACCAGGCCATCCGCATCCCGAAGGACATGGAGTTCGGGGGGGTGACGGAACTCGAGATCCGCCGCGAAGGCGACACGCTGCTGCTGCGGCCGGTGCGGCCCACGTGGCTCTCGTTCGCGAGCGAACCGCCGGCCGACGCCGACTTCCTCGCCGAACGCCCGGCCGTCATCGAGTCCGGCCGCTTCGACCTGTCCGATGGCGGTGGCGCCGCACCGACGGAGTCCGGCCAGTGACCACGCTCTACATGCTCGATACGAACATCTGTTCGTTCATCATGCGCGAGCGGCCGCCCGTGGTGCTGTCGCGGCTGCAATCGTGCGTCAATGCGCAGCACCGGATCGTCGTCTCGGCAATCACCTATGCCGAAACGCGGTTCGGCGCGGTCGGCAGGAAGGCATCGCCGAAGCATGCGGAACTCGTGACGGCCTTTGTTTCGCGGCTGGACGGCGTGCTGTCGTGGGACACGGCGGCCGTCGATGCAACGGCCGCGATTCGTGCCGATCTCGCCGCGCGCGGCACGCCGATCGGCGCGAACGACGCGTCGATCGCCGGCCATGCGATCGCGGCCGGTGCGGTGCTCGTCACGCACAACAGCCGCGAGTTCGGTCGTGTCGCCGGGTTGTCGCTCGAAGACTGGGCGGCGTGAGCGCCGTTCGGGATCTGTTCGATCGCTCGGCTGTTGCGCATCGGCGCGTCAAGCGCGCGACGCGGGTTCATCTGCGAGAAAGGCGTTGCGGAATGCGTCGAGATAGCGGTCGGCGTCATCGCTGAATTCACCGGGTAACAGCGCAAAGGCACGTGCCAGCAGATCCTGGCCGAGCACGGCATAAGTTGCTTCGTCCGACAACAGCGCACGGATCGCGTCACGCGTTTGCGGCGAAGCGATGCGTTTCGCCTCTCGCGCGAGCAGCGCGGCAGCGGCGAGTCCCGGCTGGAACGCGTGGATCTCGAGCAGGTCCGGCGCGGCATCCCAGATACGTTCGCGATTGCCCGCGTCGTGAAAATTCCGCAGCAGGAACAGCAGGTCGTACGCATCGCTGTTCTGGCGCGCACGCAGGTCCTTCCAGGCGAGCAGCTTCAGCAGCGCCAGTGCCGGCAGGCTGGCCACCGGTACCACGGTGCGCGCATCGATCGACACAGGCTGTGCGGTGTCCACGGCTTCCTGAAACCCGAGCACGTTCAGCACGAATTCACCGTCGGGCGGCCATGCGATTTCGCCCGGAGGCGTTTCGAGCGGCCCGAACGGCACGAGATCCAGCTCCGTACGAAAACCGTGCGCGCCGCTGTCGAACAGCAGTTTCTGCTGCTGTTTCGGTGCGCGCGTGCTGCCCGGTCGCGACAAGTGCCTCGACGAGTTGCGCGTGAAACGGCCAGCTCACCGCGCACACTGCGACGTCGACATCTCGCGTCGCGCGCACCGGCCGGATGCCGTGCACGTGCCACATCAGGATGTCGCGCGCGGTGGCGCCGGCGACCACGAACGCCGTGTCGAGGCGCGCGCAGGCCGAGCCGACGGCCTGCAGCAACGCGACCGCCGCGGGCTCCAGCGGCCGGCGTGCGTCGACCTCAAGCGGGCGGTTGGGCGAGGTATCGGTCATGGATGCGATCGGCGATGGAAAGATTGCGGCTGTCGCCGGACGCGACGAGATCCGCGTAGATCAGCAGCGGCGGTACGACCGGTACTTCCTGCTCGCGCCAGGCAAGCTCCGCGGACCGCGGCCAGAACGCTTCGACGATCTCGACATCGCCGCGCTCGTCCGGACGCAGGCGGCCCTGAAGCAGCAGCCGGTTCGACGCGGTGCCGTGCGTATAGACGGTGATCGAGGCGGGTTTCAGGCCGTGCGTCAGCAGGTCGGCTGCCGGCTCGCCGCCGAATCGCGCATCGAATGCCGCGAAATCTACGCCGCGCCACCAGTCGGGCGCGAGGCTGGCAAACCGGCGGCTCGGCAGTTTCGCGCGCAAGCGGCTCGGATAGAGCGCGACCCATTCGTGCACGAAGCGCGGCCAGTCGGGCATCAGGCGCTCGCCGTTGCGGCGTTGCCCGACGAGGCCACGCGCGATCAGGTCGTCCATCGCGAGATTGACCGTACCGAGTGCGACGTCCGATGCAGCGGCGATCGCCCGATACGGTTGCGCGACCAGGCCCGGCTGTGTCGCGAGTGCGAACATCACGGCCAGCCCCTTCGGCGTCGTCGCGCGCGACGCCTGTCGGCGCGGTGTGCGTGCGGGCTTCGGCCGGCCCGCGATCATCACGGTCGCCCCCGGTTCGATCAGGCATGCGTTGCCGGCGGTATCGAGAAACGGGATGCCCTGGTCGGTCAGGCCGGCGGCCAGTTCCGCCGAAAGATACGGTGCGACCAGCATCAGCGGCCGTTCGCCGGGCGCTGCGGTGTCGCCGCGGCGGCGCAATTCCGCGAGTGCGCCCGCCAGCGATTCGACGCGCAGGCTGATGACGACCGGCATCTCGAATGCCTGCTCGGCAACGTCGAAGCGGATCATGGCGTCGGCGCGCGCCTCGCAGGCGGCCGGCACACGCACGGGCCGGGCACGAAAGCGCCGGGTCGCGCTTTCGAACGCGGCGCAGGCTTCGTCGAGCACGTGCTGTTCCGACACGGGGAGGGAAGTGTTCACGGGCATCAAAGGGAATCGCTTGTTCACCTTTTTATCAGCGTACACAAAAAATGTACAAGCGTCAAAAAGTGAACAAGAATTCCCAAGATATTGATGTATCGGAACTATTTTTTGATTCTGAACGATAGTCACCGGGGCCCTCATGCGCAAGAAATCGATGGGTGGCACACAGTTTTGCGCGTTCGGCTTCCGCGCGGCAGTCGTCCGGACGGCCGGCTTGCGCGTGCCGCGCATCATGCCGAATATGGCAACTGCCGGTTGCTACCGCGACGACTTTCCATCTGCCCGGTTGCCGTCGAACCCACTATCCTTGCCTGCATATTCCCCACAGGACAGGAGACGACACCGTGACGCACAGCGTGATTCCCGCAAGCCTCGCCGACGAAATGATCGAGATCCGGCACCGCATCCACGCCCACCCCGAGCTCGGTTTCGAGGAATTCGCGACGAGCGACCTCGTCGCGGAGCAACTGCAGTCGTGGGGCTACACGGTGCATCGCGGGCTGGGCGGCACGGGCGTCGTCGCGCAGTTGAAGGTCGGCAGCGGCGCCCAGCGTCTCGGCCTGCGCGCCGACATGGACGCACTGCCGATCCACGAGGCCACGGGCCTGCCGTACGAGAGCAGGATCGCCGGCAAGATGCACGCATGCGGCCACGACGGCCACACGGCGATGCTGCTCGCGGCCGCGAAGCATCTGGCGCGCGAGCGCCGTTTCTCCGGCACGCTGAACCTGATTTTCCAGCCGGCCGAGGAAGGGCTCGGCGGCGCGAAGAAGATGCTCGACGAAGGGCTGTTCGAGCTATTCCCGTGCGACGCGATCTTCGCGATGCACAACATGCCCGGTTTCCCGACGGGCAAGTTCGGCTTCCTGCCGGGGTCGTTCATGGCGTCGTCGGATACGGTGATCGTCGACGTGCAGGGCCGGGGCGGCCACGGCGCGGTGCCGCACAAGGCGGTCGATTCGGTGGTCGTCTGCGCGCAGATCGTCATTGCGCTGCAGACGATCGTGTCGCGCAACGTGTCGCCGCTCGACATGGCGATCGTCACGGTCGGCGCGATCCACGCGGGCGAAGCGCCGAACGTGATTCCCGATCGCGCGCAGATGCGCCTGTCGGTGCGCGCGCTGAAGCCGGAGGTGCGCGACCTGCTCGAGACGCGCATCAAGGAAGTCGTGCATGCGCAGGCGGCCGTGTTCGGCGCGACCGCGACGATCGACTACCAGCGCCGCTACCCGGTGCTCGTCAACGATGCGGAAATGACCGCGTTCGCGCGCAACGTCGCCCGCGAGTGGGTGGGCGATGCGAACCTGATCGACGGGATGGTGCCGCTCACCGGCAGCGAGGATTTCGCGTTCCTGCTCGAGAAGCGGCCGGGCTGCTACCTGATCATCGGTAACGGCGACGGGGAGGGCGGCTGCATGGTGCACAACCCCGGCTACGACTTCAACGACGCGGCGCTACCGACTGGCGCGTCGTACTGGGTGAAGCTGGCGGAGACGTTCCTGGTGTGATCAGGGAACGGCACAGGCGGCGCGAGGCTGGACTTCGGCAACGTTGCCGCAGCGGCCGAGCGCCTGAAGTACCAAACTTTGGTATATGATGGTCGCATTGAAACAGGAGGTGACTCATGTCGCGAAACACATCCGTTTCCCTGGGCGACCACTTTGCCGAATTCGTCGACGCTCAAGTCCAGTCGGGACGATACAGTTCCGCGAGCGATGTCGTACGAGCTGGCTTGCGACTTCTCGAATCACATGAAACGCAGGTGCGCGCATTGCAGGAAGCGTTGAAGGCTGGTGAGGCATCGGGAACACCCCAACCATTCGACAACGAGGCCTTCCTGGCCCGGATGCGGGCGACGCATGGCGGTTAAAGGCAGACAGCTTCAGCTCACACCGCTGGCCGAACTCGATCTCGAAGACATTTGGCGCTATACCGTCGGGCGTTGGTCACTCAAGCAAGCCGACCTTTACCATCGCGATCTGATCGGAACCATGGAAGCGCTGGCGCGCGGTGAAAAGGTCGGCCGGACTTGCATTGTTCGCGATGGATATTTCCGGTACGCCGTGGGCTCCCACGTCGTGTTCTATCGTGAAACGGAATACACGATCGATGTGATTCGGGTCCTGCATCAACGCATGGACATCGAACAACATTTGTAATCGCACAAGGCAGGCGTGTGATCGTTGCGACGGGGCATGCAATCCCGGTATGACTCGTGCGATCCCGAATCTAGAACGCTTCCCCGCTGAACAACGCCACGACCGCATCCGGATTCGACGGCCAGTACATGTGCATGTACGTCGCGACGATCGCATCGCGACAATAGACGGCTTCGCCGTAGCCCGGCGCGCCATCGGGACGCGCGGCATGCGCGACCGGTTCCAGCGGCGTCGCGAGCCGCGAATAATGGAACGTATGCCCCCGCATCGTCCCGCTGCGCGTGTCGAGCTGCTGCATGCCGAGCGCCGCGAACCGGCGCTGCATCGTCGCGTGCCCCGGCAACAGCCCAAGCATCGGCGTCGTCACGCCGTCCACATCGGTCAGCGATTCACACAGATACACCATCCCCCCGCATTCCGCGACGATCGGCCGGCCGGCCGCTGCGTGCGCACGAATCGACCGCGCGGTCGCGGCATTCGCCGCGAGTGCCGCCGCATGCAATTCCGGATAGCCGCCCGGCAGGAACAGTGCGTCGCAGTCGTCCGGCACGGGTTCGTCGGCGAGCGGCGAAAAGAATCGCACCTGCGCACCGAGCGTGTCGAGCAACGCGAGATTCGCCGGATAAGTGAACGAAAAAGCCGCATCGCGCGCCACCGCGATCCGCTTGCCGGCGAGCGCACGTGGCAGCGGCGCCGTGGCGTCCGGTTCCGCGAACGCCACAGCCGGCGGCAACTCGGCAAGCGCCGTTTGCGCGAGCACGTCGGCCGCGCGATCGAGCCGCGCGTCGAGATCGTCGATGTCGCCCGGCTGATGCAGGCCGAGATGCCGCTCCGGCAGCGCGATGCCCGCATCGGCCGGCACGTGCCCGAGCCAGCGCAGGTCGCCGGGCAACGCCTGTTGCAGCAGTTCCGCATGCCGGGCCGACCCGACGCGGTTGGCCAGCACGCCGTGAAACGGCAGCCCCGGCCGGAACCGCGCGAGCCCGAACGCGATCGCCGCGAAGGTCTGCGCCATCGACTTCGCCGAAATCACCGCGACGACCGGCACGCCGAACGCGGCCGCGAGGTCGGCGCTGCTCGGCGTGCCGTCGAACAGCCCCATCACGCCTTCGATCAGGATCAGGTCCGCGTCGCGCGCGGCGTCGGCCAACAACGCGCGGCAGCCGGCCTCGCCGACCATCCCGAGGTCGAGCGCATGCACGGGCGCGCCGCTCGCGCGCGCCAGCAGCATCGGATCGAGAAAATCGGGCCCGGTCTTGAACACGCGCACGCGCCGGCCGAGCCGGCGGTGCAGCCGCGCGAGGCCGGCCGTCACCGACGTCTTGCCCTGGCCCGACGCGGGCGCACTGACGAACAACGCGGGGCAGGCAGGCATGCTCAGAACTCCACGCCGCGCTGCGCCTTCACGCCTTGCTCCTTGTACGGATGCTTGACGAGCCGCATTTCGGTGACGAGGTCGGCCGCGTCGATCAGCGCATCGGGCGCATGCCGCCCGGTCACGACGACGTGCACCGACTCGGGCCGCGCAGTCAGCGTCGCGAGCACTTCGTCGAGCGGCAGGTATTCGTACTTCAGCACCGTGTTCAGCTCGTCGAGGATCACCATCCGGTAATCGCCGCTCTCGATCATCCGGCGCGCCTCGTCCCAGCCCTTGCGCGCGGTCGCGATGTCGGCGTCGCGGTTCTGCGTGTTCCACGTATAGCCGTCGCCCATCGTCACGAAGTCGCATTCGGCCACCGCGCCGAGGAAGTCGCGCTCGGACGTGTGCAGCGCGCCCTTGATGAACTGCACGACACCGAGCCGCATGCCGTGGCCGAGCACGCGCACGGCCATGCCGAACGCGGCCGTGCTCTTGCCTTTGCCGTTGCCGGTGTTGACGATCAGCAGGCCCTTTTCGTTGACGGCGGCGGCCTGCTTCTTCTCGTGGCCGGCACGGCGGCGTTCGGTCATCCGTTGATGGGATTCAGCGTCGGTTTTCATCGGATTCGTCCTGTCGAAAGAAAGCGAAACAAAAGGTTCAGAGCGGGCCGGCGAGTGCGACCGTCACGCCGTCCCGGATGGATTTGGGGCCCAGCAGCCGGCCGCGCGGCGCCGCGAGCTGCGCGCACGGCTCGGCCACGCCCGCGACGCCGAAGCGGGCGAGCGCGGCAGCCGACGGGCCGCTCGCGGCCAGTTCCGGGCGGCTCGCGAGTTGCGCCACGTCAAACGCGACGAGCGGCCAGCCGCGTCGCGCGCAGAGCGTGCGCAGCGCGCGGGCACACGCCTTGTCGGCGAGCGTGGCCACGAGCGCGGGTTCGGCGGCCGGGTACGGCATCAGCGCCGCGCGGATCGCGGCATCGAGTTGCGCGGCCGTCACGCCCGCACGAAAACCGATGCCGAGTGCGACACGCATCATGCGCCGCCGCCGAGCGCGGCCCGTACCGCGGGATCGTCGGCGAACGCCGCGACGCGGCCGATCACGATGATCGCCGGCGAACCGATGCCGGTCGTGCCGATGCGTTCGACGAGCGTGTCGAGCGTCGCGAGCACGTGCCGCTGTTCGGCGCGCGTCGCATGCTCGATCGCCGCGCACGGCGTCGCGCCGGGCAGGCCGCCATCGCGCAGCGCGGTGGCAATCGCGTCGAGCCGGCGGATGCCCATGTAGATGACGATCGTCATGCGCGTGGCCGCGAGCGCGCGCCAGTCGGGTTCGTCGGCACCCGCGCCGTGGCCCGTGACGAAGATCACGCCCTGCGCGTCGCCGCGCTGCGTGACCGGGATGCCGATTGCGGCCGGCGCGGCGATGCCCGCGGTGACGCCGTTCACGACCTCGACCGGGAATCCCGCCGCGCCGAGCGCGGCCAGCTCCTCGCCGCCGCGGCCGAACACGAACGGATCGCCGCCCTTGAGCCGCGCGACGCTGCGGCCCGCGCGCAGATGCGCGAGCATCGCGGCGACGATCGTCTCCTGCGGCGTCGACGCATGACCGCCGCGCTTGCCGACGTGCTCGATGTGCGCATCGGCGCGCGCATGGCGCAGCACGTCGGGATTCACGAGATCGTCGACGAGCAGCACGTCCGCCGCGCCGATCGCGTGGACGGCCTTGAGCGTCAGCAGGTCGGCGTCGCCGGGGCCGGCGCCGACGAGCCAGGCGCGGCTCATCGGGCGCGGCACGGCGCGCGCCGTGTCGTCACAGTGGAAAAGGGCAGGCGGCCGGCACGGCGGCGGCCAGCGGACAGGTAAGCCATGACGGATCGAACGAAGCCCGCGCGGACGCGGGCGGAATGCGCACCTCATCCGTCCCCCGCGGATCGGGCGTTCGGCAAGCGTCGGGCTCGCCCCTTGCGTCGGCCGGTATCCGGGCTGGCCGCTTGCCAGGCCGCAGCCTTCCCGCCCGGCTGACGGGCAGTGGCATCGTGGGCGGCCTGGGCGCGTGCGCGGGGAAGCGCGTCGCGCGGGCGGCGTACCGTTGCGGGGACAGCACAGGCCGGGCGGGGGTCCGCCTCCTGTTTCCCGTTTAACTGCACGCGCGGAATGCGCATGCGGGCACCGAACGCGGCGCTACGATAGCACAGCGACTCCCCCGCGCGAACCGCCGCGCACGGCTTCCGGCCACACGCGGCGGCCATCCGGAACCGGGCCCGGCGGCCCGCTCCGCCTTGACGCTCCCCGCACCGCCGCCTACACTCGCACGCGTTTTGGTGCTCGCGCGCGCCGCTCCGGTGCGCGCAGTTAAACGGGAAACAGGGAGCCTGCCTGCGCCGCAGTCGAGCCAACCTGTGCTGCCCCCGCAACGGTAAGCGAACGCGTCGCGCGAGAAGCGCCACGCAACGCCGCTTCGCCGCATGCCGCGCGCATGCGGACGACCGCCACTGGATGCCGCGCATCCGGGAAGGCGAAGCGGCGTGTTCGTCAGCCCGGATACCGGCCGAAACGTTGGGGTTCAGCGCCGCGGGGAGGCGGCGCATCGTCCACGGCCGCAGCCGGCCCGACGCCCGCGTATTGCCCGCTTCCTCCACCGATCCGTCCCCGCGCGAACCCGCACCGGCCGGCGTGGCGAATGGCAGGCAGCGCGAGCGGGCCGGCGGCAGCCGTGTTGGCATTCACGATGTCGACCGTTCGCAAGGAAGCACCATGTCCGATTCGTCGTCCCGCCCGTCCCGCGACTGTCCGTGCGGATCGCGCGGCGGCATGCCCGCGATCCACCCGATGAACTGCCACGCCGCCCTCGACGCGACGATCCCGGGCTGATTCCATTTTCGACACAGGACCTACCATGACCCTACGCAAGCTTCCCGTCACGATCGTCACGGGCTTTCTCGGCAGCGGCAAGACGACGCTGATGCGCCACATCCTGCAGCACGCCGAAGGCCGCCGCATCGCGGTGATCGTCAACGAATTCGGCGAGCTCGGCATCGACGGCGAAATCCTCAAGGGCTGCGGCATCGGCTGCGAGGATGCCGACGGCGCGCAGGGCGAAGCGGCGGGCCAGCTGTACGAACTCGCGAACGGCTGCCTGTGCTGCACCGTGCAGGAAGAGTTCTATCCGGTGATGGAAGCGCTCGTCGAGCGCCGTGCGGACATCGACCACGTGCTGATCGAGACGTCGGGCCTCGCGCTGCCGAAGCCGCTCGTGCAGGCGTTCAACTGGCCGACGATCCGCAACAGCTTCACGGTCGATGCGGTCGTGACCGTGGTCGACGGGCCGGCGGCCGCCAGCGGCCAGTTCGCGGAAAACCCGCAGGCCGTCGACGCGCAGCGCCGCGCCGATCCGAACCTCGACCACGAATCGCCGCTGCACGAGCTGTTCGCCGATCAGCTGTCGTCCGCCGACCTCGTGATCGTGAACAAGGCCGATCTCGTCGGCGACGCCGAGTTCGCGCAGATCGAAACCGCGATCCGCGAAGAAATCCCGTCGCAGGTGAAGATCGTGCGCGCGACGCGCGGCGAGCTCGATCTCGCGATGCTGCTCGGCCTCGAATCGGCATCCGAAGAAACGATCCACCTGCGTCACGACCATCACGGCTCGGCCGACGACGGCGATCACGATCACCATCACGACGATTTCGACTCGGTGGTCGTGTCGGGCGACGCCGGCACGCGCGAAGCGACGATCGCCGCGCTGCAGCGCGTCGTCGAAGCGCACACGATCTACCGCGCAAAAGGCTTCGCCGCGCTGCCCGGCGCGCCGATGCGGCTCGTGATCCAGGGCGTCGGCCGCCGCTTCGACAGCTATTTCGACCGTCGCTGGCAGGACGGCGAAACGCGCGCGAGCCGCTTCGTGCTGATCGGCGAGGATCTCGACGCGGCCGCGCTGCAACGCGCGTTCGATGCCGCGTGCGCGGCCGAGCCGCAACAGGCGTAACGCACGATGCATCTGCTGCGCACCACGCCGGGCGGTTTCGTCGACGATACGCAGGGCGTCGTCCGGATCGACCAGCAACCGGCCGACATCGTGATCCTGAGCTCGGCCGACACGACGCTGTCGCTGCTCGCGAGCGTCGTGCCGCATCTGCCGGCCGGCTTCCCGAGCGTGCGGCTCGCGAACGTCACGTTCCTGCGGCAGCCGGCGTCGGTCGACTTCTATGTAGACGACGTGCTGCAGCACGCGAAGTCGGTCGTGATCGATCATCTCGGCGGCGAGGCGTACTGGCCGTACGGGATCGAGCAGGCCGTGTCGCTCGCGTCGAAGCGCGGGCAGCCGCTCGCGATGTTCTCGGGCGACCTGCAGGAAGACCCGAACCTCGTCGCGAAAAGCACCGTCGCGCCCGACCTGTGCCGGCTGTGGTGGCGCTACCTGCGTGAAGGCGGCGTGCACAACGCCGAGGCGCTGCTGCGCAGCATCGCCTTCCACACGCTCGGCTTCGGCGACGAACCCGAATTGCCGCGCCCGCTGCCGGCCGCCGCGCTGTATCACCCGGCGCGCGACCGCGCGAGCGTCGACGACTGGCGGCCGCGCTGGACGCCCGGCGCGCCCGTCGTCGCGATCCTGTTCTATCGCGCGCACTGGCAGGCCGCGAACACGGCCGTGTTCGACGCGCTGGCCGACGCGCTCATCGTCGAAGGGCTGAATCCGCTGCCGATCGCGGTCACGTCGCTGAAGGACGCGGTGAGCCGCGAAGTCATCACGCAGCTCTGCGACACGCACGGCGTCGCGCTCGTGCTGAACACGACCGCATTCGCGGCGGGTGCGATCGACAGCCCCGAGCACGACGTGCTCGCCGGCGACGCGCCGGTACTGCAGGTGATCTTGTCCGGAGGCAATCGCGACGCGTGGGTGGCCGACAACCAGGGCCTGCATGCGCGCGACATCGCGATGCACATCGCGCTGCCCGAGGTCGACGGCCGCATCGTCACGCGTGCGGTGAGCTTCAAGGGGCTCGCGTACCGCTGCCCGCACACCGAGGTCGACGTCGTGCGCTACCAGCCGGATGCCGAGCGGATCGCGTTCGTCGCGGCGCTTGCGCGCGGCTGGTGCCGGCTGCGCACGCTCGATAACGCCGACAAGCGCGTCGCGCTGATTCTCGCGAACTATCCGCAAAGCGAAGGGCGGATCGGCAACGGGGTCGGGCTCGATACGCCGGCGTCCGCGCTGCGCGTGCTCGCGGCGCTGCGCGACGCGGGCTACGCGGTGGCCGACCTGCCGCCCGACGGCGACGCGCTGATCGCGCGGCTCACCGAAGGCGTGACCAACGACGCGGCCGTGCATGCGTTGCGCCCCGCATTCCAGAGCTTCCCGCTGGCGGACTACGTCGCGCGTTTCGCGCGGCTGCCGACGGCCGTGCGCGACGCGCTGAACGAACGCTGGGGCCCGCCCGAAGCCGACCCGACGCTGCGGCAAGGCCGTTTCACGATCGCCGGCTGGCGCGCGGGCAACGTGTTCGTCGGCATCCAGCCGTCGCGCTCGCGCGGCGAGAACGACTACGCGAGTTACCACGACGCGGATCTCGTGCCGCCGCACGCGTATCTCGCGTTCTATTTCTGGCTGCGCGATGCGTACCGCATCGACGCGGTCATCCACCTCGGCAAGCACGGCAACCTCGAATGGCTGCCGGGCAAGAGCGTCGCGCTGTCCGACGCGTGCTGGCCGGACCTGACGCTCGGGCCGCTGCCGCACCTGTATCCGTTCATCGTCAACGATCCGGGCGAGGGCAGCCAGGCGAAGCGCCGCGCGCAGGCCGTGATCATCGATCACCTGATGCCGCCGCTCACGCGCGCGGAAAACTACGGCCCGCTGCAGGATCTCGAACGGCAGGTCGACGAATACTACGAAGCACTGATGGTCGATGCGCGGCGCGCGAAGCTGCTGCGCAAGACGATCCTCGCGACGATCGCCGAGCACCGGCTGCACGACGAACTGAGCGTGTCGCCGCCGCGCGATACGGGCGACGAGGATGCGCTGCTCACGCGCGTCGACGCGTGGCTATGCGAACTGAAGGAAGCGCAGATCCGCGACGGGCTGCACGTGTTCGGCGTGTCGCCGGCCGAGCGCCAGCGGCGCGATACGCTGCTCGCGCTTGCGCGCTTTCCGGTGGGCGACGGCAAGGGTGCGCGCGCCGGGTTAATTGGTGCGCTGGCGCGCGATCTCGCACTCGGCGACGACTTCGATCCGCTCGTGGCCGATTGGGCCGCGCCGTGGGTTGGCCCACGACCGGCGATCCTGCAGGCGCTCGATGCATCGCCGTGGCGCCATGCGGGCGATACGCGCGAGCGGCTTGAACGGCTCGCGCAGCAATGGCTCGACGGGCTGTGCGCAGCGGACGGCGGCGGAACGGGCAACGACGCGACACCGCCCGGCGACTGGCCGCACACGCTCGCCGTGATCGCGCGAGTCCGCGCGACGCTGCTGCCCGCGCTCGACGCGTGCGGCGGCGAGGAAATGCGCCAGCTGCTGCGCGGGCTCGATGGCCGCTTCGTGCCGCCGGGGCCGAGCGGCTCGCCGTCGCGCGGCCGCCCGGACGTACTGCCGACCGGCCGCAATTTCTATTCGGTCGATACACGCGCGGTGCCGACGCAGGCCGCGTGGTCGCTCGGCCTGAAATCCGCGCAGCAACTGATCGAGCGCCATCTGCAGGATCACGGCGACTATCCGCGCGCGATCGGCCTGTCCGTCTGGGGCACGGCGACGATGCGCACGGGCGGCGACGACATCGCGCAGGCGTTCGCGCTGCTCGGCGTGCGGCCGAAATGGGCGCACGGCAGCCATCGCGTGACCGACTTCGAGATCCTGCCGATCGAGATCTTCGACCGGCCGCGCATCGACGTGACGCTGCGCGTGTCGGGCTTCTTCCGCGACGCGTTCCCGAACCTGATGCACCTGTTCGACGCGGCCGTGCAGGCGGTGGCCGCGCTCGACGAGCCCGAGGCACTGAACCCGGTCCGCGCGCGCATCGAGCGCGAACGCGAGAAATGGGTCGCGCAGGGCGTGGCGCCGGACGAAGCGCGACGCCGCGCCGGCTGGCGCGTATTCGGCGCGCGGCCGGGCAGCTACGGCGCGGGCCTGCAGGACCTGATCGACCAGCGCCGCTGGCAGACCGACGCCGATCTCGCCGATGCCTACCGCCAGTGGGGCGGCCATGCGTACGCACAGAACAGCGCGGGCGATGCGGCGGCCGACGTGTTCGGCGAGCGGCTCGCGACGATCGATGTCGTCGTACAGAACCAGGACAGCCGCGAGCACGACATCCTCGATTCGAACGACTACTACCAGTTCCAGGGCGGGATGACGGCGGCCGTGCGGCACCTTTCGGGGCAGCAGCCGAGCATCTACCACGGCGACCATGCGAACCCGGCCGCGCCGAAGATGCGCACGCTGCGCGAGGAAATCGCGCGCGTGATCCGCTCGCGCGTCGTCAACCCGAAATGGCTCGACGGCGTGAAGCGTCATGGCTACAAGGGCGCGGCCGAGCTGGCCGCGACGGTCGACTACCTGTACGGCTATGACGCGACCGCGCGCGTGCTGTCCGACCATCAATACGCGCTCGTCGCCGACGCGTACCTGTTCGACGACGCCACCCGCGCGTTCCTCGAACGGCACAATCCGAAGGCGCTGCACGGCATCTGCGAACGCTTCGTCGAGGCGATGCAGCGCGGCCTGTGGCAGCAGTCGGGCGACTATCGCGAACGGATCGAAGCGGTCTGGCTCGCGAGCGAACAACTCCAGGAAGGGGGACGGCGATGACCGATCCGACGACGCACCGCGCCCGCGCGGTTTTTCCGTTTGCGGCGCTCGTCGCGCAGGACGCATTGCAGCAGGCGCTGCTGCTCGCCGCGATCGACCCGTCGCTCGGCGGCGTGCTCGTGAGCGGGCCGCGCGGCACCGCGAAATCGACCGCGGCGCGCGGCCTGGCGGAGCTGTTGCCCGAAGGGCAGTTCGTCACGCTGCCGCTGTCGGCGAGCGACGAGCAGGTGACGGGTACGCTCGATCTCGCGCATGCACTCGCTGAAAACGGCGTGCGCTTCCGGCCGGGCCTGCTCGCGCGGGCGCATCTCGGCGTGCTGTACGTCGACGAAGTGAACCTGCTCGCCGACGGGCTCGTCGACACGCTGCTCGACGTCGCCGCGAGCGGCGTGAACATCGTCGAGCGCGATGGCGTGTCGCACGCGCACGATGCGCGCTTCGTGCTGATCGGTACGATGAATCCGGAGGAGGGCGAGCTGCGTCCGCAACTGCTCGACCGCTTCGGGTTGATGGTCGAGCTGGAGAACTGCTTCGACGCCGCGCAGCGCGAGCGGATCGTGAAGGCGCGGCTTGCATTCGATCTTGATTCCGATGCATTCCGCGCACGTCATGCATCCGCGCAACGCGCACTCGGCGACCGGATTCACGCGGCACGCGCACGGCTCGCGGCGCTCGATTTCGACGATACGGTTCATGCGCGCGTCAGCGCGCTGTGCATCGACGCGGCCGTCGACGGGCTGCGCGCCGATCTCGTGATGCTGCGCGCGGCGCGTGCGCTCGCCGCGCTGGAGCACGCCGACGCGGTGACGGTGTCGCATGTCGAGCGGGTGGCCGACGCGGTGCTGCGGCATCGGCGCCACGCGGGGCCGCCGCCGTCGTCCGGCGCGCAGCAACCCAACGACGAACGCGACGGTCGCTCTGCGCCCAATGCGCCTGACACGCGCGGTCGCCCCGACGATTCGTCCGATGTGACGAAGAACGACGCCACGGCATCCCAGGGCGACTGGGGCTACCTGCCGCCCGAGCCGGCCGGGCTGCGCGACGTGAAAGGCGTGGTGCCGCTGCCGCTAAAAAAACGCTGAGCCATCGAGCCGGCGCCGCCGCGAACACTGTTCGCGGTCCTCGATGGCAATCAGGCGCAGCCGCGCGCGTGCCGGGCACGGTGCGCGCCGGCACGGCCGTGGCGTGGCCGGCGACGCTCGCCGCGAAGCGCGGCGGCCCGCTGCAGCGCGACCATCTGCGCTTTCGCCAACGCGCCGGCACGCCGCACGCACTGCATTGCTTCGTGCTCGACTGCTCGGCGTCGATGCTGTCGCACGAGCGGCTCGCACTGGCGAAGGGGCTGATCGTCGCGTATTTCGACCAGGCCGCGCGCGACCGTGTCGAAACCGCGCTGATCTGTTTCGGCGGCCATGGCGCCGTGCGCCGCTTCGGCCCGGCCGTGCCGCGCTGGTGGAATGCGCGCTGGCTCGAACCGGTCGAAGGCGGCGGCGGCACGCCGCTCGCGGACGGCATCGCGGCCGCCGCGCAAATGCTCGCACGCGCGGCGCGGCGCGCGCCGGCCAAGCAGCGCTGGCTGTGGGTGCTGTCCGACGGCCGCACGCGCGAGACGCCCGCGAAACCCGCGGCGGCCGATCACGTCGTGTTCGTCGACTTCGACGATGCGGCCGTGCGGATCGGGCAGGGCGCGCGGCTGGCCGCGGCGTGGGGCGCGCAGTGGGTGACGGCCGACGCGCTGTGCACGGGCCGCGCCGGCTGATGGCCGGCCGGCGGTACGCTATGATCGCCGTTTCTGCTTCAACCCATTGGAACAACCCGCCATGCAAGTACTGGTCGATGCCGACGCGTGTCCCGCCGTCATCAAGGACATGCTGTTTCGCGCCGCGCGTCGTGCCGAAATCTGCGTGACGCTGGTCGCGAACCAGTTTCTGCGCACGCCGCCGCCGTGCTCGACAAGGGCGCGCATGCGCTCGACCCGCGCGGCAACTGGTTCAGCCGCGAGAACATCGAGGAACGCCTGTCGACGCGCGCGATGATGGATCAGTTGCGCAGCGCGGGCATCGACACGGGCGGGCCGGCGCCGTTCAGCGCACGCGACGGCAAGGCGTTTGCCGCGCAGTTCGACCGGTTCCTGGCGCGACAGGGCAAGCCTTGAGGTTGTGTCGCGGCCGCCGCGTGTCGTGATCGCCCTGCGCGGGGCGACACCTGCGCGCCATGCGCTATATCACCGAATCCGCATTCAATCGCGCGCATCGCTGCTGCGAGGATGCAGGTTTGTCCCTACGCTGCTATCGTGGCGCAAACCACAACACAGCATAGGAGCGCACGCGTGTCACCGACTCAACTTCTCGTTCCGACCTTCTCCCAGATGCTGCGCGCGCAGTCCGCGTGGCTCGACAAGGCTGCCGCACACCGCCAGGCCGCGGGCGACGCGCCCGACGCGGCGATGTCGCTGAAGCTGGCGCCCGACATGTATCCGCTCGCGGCACAGGTGCGCTTCTCGTGCTTCCAGGCGATGGAGCCCATCCATCGGCTGCGCGGCGAACCGCTGCCGGCCGCACTGCTCGCATTGCGCGAGGCGGGATGGCATGCGGATGCGCAGCCCGGCACGCTCGCCGATGCGCAGGCGATCATCGCCGGCACGCTCACGTTTCTCGGCGACCTCGCGCCGGATGCGCTCGATGCCGGTGCCGCGCGGCCGATCGCGCTCGACATGCCGAACGGGATCGCATTCGACATGACGGGCGAGCAGTACGCGCGCGACTGGGCGCTGCCGCAGTTCTATTTCCACGCGATCACCGCGTACGCAATCCTGCGCCACCACGGCGTCGAACTCGGCAAGGCCGACTACGTGCCGCACATGCTCGCGTACGTCCGGCCGGGCACGATTCCGCAAGGGTGAGCAGGCAGGCGCCAGGCAACCGCGAAGCGACATGACGCGGGCACTCTTCCTCTGCAGCCGCAACCGGCTGCGCAGCCCGACGGCCGAAGCGGTGTTCGCCGCGTGGCCGGGCGTCGAAACCGACTCCGCGGGCCTCGCGCCCGATGCGGACACGCGCGTGTCCGCCGAGCAGCTCGACTGGGCCGATGTCGTATTCGTGATGGAGCGTGCGCACAAGGCGCGGCTGGCAGCGCAATTCGGTGCGCATCTGCGGGACAAGAAGATCGTGTGCCTCGATATTCCCGACCGGTACGCCTACATGCAGCCGGAACTCGTCACGTTGCTCGAACGCAAGGCCGGCCCGTTGCTGCGCGCATGACCGGCGGGAGCGCTATCGACGTCAGCGCAGCCGGCCGCTTGCGATCGCCGAGAAACAGTCGAGACGCAGCAGCTCGATGATCTTGCGCGTCGGCACGCTCGCACGCAGCGTGTCGAGCCGGTCGACGGTGAACCACTTGCAGCGGGCGATCTCGTTGCTCGCGCGCGGCGTCAGGTGTGCCGGCACGTCGGCCACGAACACATGATGGAGCTTCGTCAGCCCGCCGAACTGCACCGCGTAGTCGAGCGCGAGCCCCTCCAGCCGCGTTTCCTCGGCAAGCTCCCGCAGTGCAGCATCGAGCGGCGTCTCGCCACGCCGGATCGTGCCGCCCGGCAGCGACCAGCGCGATGCGGTGCGGGCGACCAGCAGCACGCTGCTACGCTGACGGCACACGATCGTGGCGCGTTCCTTGATGACGGCGAGAGTGTCCGGCCCGGTACGCATGTTCGGTCAAACAGGTGCTGAATCGTGGAGGAAATGCATGTCGGCGGCGCGCGACCCGCCAGCCGGCCGCAACGGCGTAGAGGCCGCCGTACCGATCTTAGCGGCCGTTCATGACAGTTCCATGCACGCCTTCGCGGGGCAAACGCCGAGTCACGCGTGCGTATAGATGCCGCTGCGCGCGGGCTTCACGTGACGCGGCTGGCGGCGCTTGTGAACAGCCCGCCGATGGTGGGACGGCGGCGGCGTGACGTGCCGGCGCGCGGGCGCGGGCCGGGCGGTCGGTGAGGACGACTGCGGCGCTCCCCCCGGCATCCCGGTCTGTCCTTCGCCGAAGTGGAACGTCTGGGTTTGCGCATGTCCGACGCCCAGCGTCGACGCCAGCATGAAGGCCGCCAGCAGCATCCGTTTCATGAATGATCCGTCCGATTTTTTTGAGATGAAGATTGCCCGCCAGCTTAACGAAAGGCGGGATGCCACCGCAACCGGCCCGGGTTCGGTGTCGCCCCGACTTGCGCACGGCGGCGTCTTTCGCTTCGCCTCAGGGTGCCGCCGGGGTTGACAACGAATTTCCTGAGTGTGAATATAAATTCACATACAAGAATTATTCGTCGAATCCGGACGGCCGCGCCCAAGCGCCGGCCTACCGGGACCGGCAGGCCGATCAACGGAACCAGGAGCGGGACGCATGGCGGAACACGAGCAGCAGGGCGCGCTGGCGGGATTGCGCATCATCGATCTGTCGCGGGTGCTGGGTGGCCCGTATGCGACGCAGATCCTGGCCGACCACGGCGCGGAGGTGATCAAGGTCGAACCGCCGTCCGGCGACGAGACGCGCACCTGGGGCCCGCCGTTCGACGGCGATACCGCGTCGTACTTCCTCGGCGTGAACCGCAACAAGCTCGGTATCGCGCTCGACCTGACGCAACCGGCCGACCGCGAGCGGCTGCTCGGCCTGCTCGAACATGCGGACGCGATCGTCGAGAACTTCAAGATCGGCACGATGGAGCGCTGGGGGCTCGGCTTCGACGCGCTGCATGCGCGGTTTCCGCGCCTCGTCCATTGCCGCGTGTCGGGCTTCGGCGCGGACGGCCCGCTGGGCGGGCTGCCCGGCTACGACGCGGCCGTGCAGGCCCTCGCGGGGTTGATGAGCGTCAATGGCGAAGCCGGCGGCGCGCCGCTGCGGGTCGGCGTGCCGATCGTCGATCTCGTCACCGGGCTGAACGCGGCGCTCGGCGTGCTGATGGCGCTGCGCGAGCGCGACACGAGCGGCCGCGGCCAGTTCGTCGAATCGACGCTGTTCGACTGCGCGCTGTCGATCCTGCATCCGCATACGCCGAACTTCTTCCATTCTGGGAAAGCACCCGTGCGCACCGGCAACGCGCATCCGAACATCACGCCGTACGACAGCTTTCCGACGGCGAGCGTCGACATCTTTCTGGCGGTCGGAAACAACGGGCAGTTCGCGGGCTTGTGCGACGTGCTCGGCACGCGCGACTGGCTCGACGATCCGCGTTTCGCGGACAACCGCGCGCGCAGCGCGAACCGCGCCGCGCTGCGCACGCTGCTCGAAACGGCGTTGGCCGGACACGACGGCGCGGCGCTCGCCGAGCAACTGATGCGGCGCGGCGTGCCGTGCGCGCCGGTGCTCGGGCTCGATGCGGCGCTCGACCATCCGCATGTCGCGCATCGGCAGATGAAGGTCGAGCTGGGCCGGCATCGCGGCATCGCGTCGCCGATCAAGCTCGGCCGCACGCCGGCCACGTACCGGCGGCCGCCGCCCGCGCTGAACGAGCACGCGGCGCAGGTGTTTGCCGACGCCGAGCCCAACGCTGAAGACCGCGACCACGACACACGCCGGGACTGACCCGCATCGCGGCCGCCGGCCGTGTCGCGCGCCCGACGGCGCCGCACGGCCACTCGAACACCACGCCGGGCGACGACGCGCGCACCGGCTGAAGAGGAGACGCATCATGCTTGCATGGATCGGCGCGATCGCCATCGTCGCGCTGTTCGGCCTGATCATCACGAAGCGGCTATCGCCGCTCGTCGCGCTGATCGTCGTGCCGGTGGCCGCGTCGCTCGCGGCCGGGTTCGGGCTTGCGACCGGCAAGTTCATCGTGCACGGCGTACAGAACATCGGCCCGATCGCCGGGATGTTCGTTTTTGCGATTCTTTTTTTCGGAATCCTCACCGACGCCGGGATGCTCGATCCGATCATCGCGGGCGTGCTGCGCGTGATCGGCTGCCATCCGCCGCGTATCGTGATGGGCTCGGCGCTGCTCGCGCTGCTGATCCATCTCGACGGCTCGGGCGCCGTCACGTTTCTCGTCACGCTGCCCGCGATGATGCCGCTCTATACGCGGCTCGGGATGGATCGCCGCATCCTCGCCTGCGTCGCGTCGATGGCGGCCGGCGTCAATTTCCTGCCGTGGGTCGGGCCGATGCTGCGCGCATCGGCGGCGCTGCACATTCCCGGCTCGGCGATCTTCATGCCGATGATTCCGGTGCAGATCGTCGGGCTCGTGTTCGTGTTCGGCACCGCCTACGTGCTCGGCGTGCGCGAGGCGAAGCGGCTCGGGCTCGATCGTGCCGGCGCGGCGTCGCTCGCGATCGCGCCGCGGGCGCTGACCGACGACGAGCGCGCATTGCGCCGGCCGGAGCGCTTCCGGATCAATCTCGTGCTGACGCTCGTCGTGCTCGTCACGCTCGTGGCGGGCATCGTCGACCCGATGGTGATGTTCATGCTCGGCACGGTCGCCGCGCTCGTGATCAACTACCCGGACGTGCAGGCCCAGCGCGAGCGGATCGACGCGCACGCCAAGGCCGCGCTGATGATGGCGAGCGTGCTGCTCGCGGCCGGCGCGTTCACCGGCATCATGTCCGGCACCGGGATGCTGAAGGCGATGGCGGACGTGGTCGTCGCGCACGTGCCGGTCGAGCATGCGCGCCACATGCCGTTCGTGCTCGGGCTGCTGTCGATGCCGCTCAGCCTGCTGTTCGACCCCGATTCGTTCTACTTCGGCGTGCTGCCGGTGCTCGCGGAAAGCGCGAAGCTGCTCGGCGTGCCGCCGATCCAGATGGCGCAGGCCGCGCTGCTCGGCCAGATGACGACGGGCTTTCCGGTGAGCCCGCTCACCCCCGCGACGTTCCTGATCGTCGGCCTGACCGGCGTCGAGCTGGCCGAGCACCAGAAATTCACGATTCCGTTCCTGTTCGCCGCCACCGTGCTGATGGTGTTCGCCGCCGTGATCGTGGGCGTGTTTCCGTTGTGAGCGTGCGAGACCTGCCGCTTCGTGCCAACCCGCCGGGCGATCCCGCAAGGGGACGCGCGTCGGAGTGGAAGCCTCGACGCCGCCGGGCGTTTTCCTTCTTGAAAGCGGCGTAGCCGCTTGGCCTTTTCCAGGAGTGCATGCCATGCAGTTCGACCTGACCGATGACCAGCGCGCGATCGAAAGCGCGATCGAGAAAATCTGCGCGCGCTTCGGCGACGATTACTGGCTCGAACGCGATCGCGCGGGCGGGTTTCCGGCCGATTTCCACGCGGCGCTCGCCGAGGCCGGCTGGCTCGGCATCGCGATGGACCCGGCCCATGGCGGCGCCGGGCTCGGGATGACCGAGGCCGCGCTGATGATGCGCACGATCAGCGCCTCGGGCGCCGGCCTGTCCGGCGCGTCGGCCGTCCACATGAACATCTTCGGGCTGAATCCGGTGCAGGTGTTCGGCACCGACGCGCAGAAGGCGCGCTTCCTGCCGCCGCTGATCGCCGGGCGCGACAAGGCGTGCTTCGCGGTGACGGAACCCGATGCGGGCCTCGACACCACGCACCTGAGCACGCAGGCGCGCCGCGACGGCGACCATTACGTGCTGAGCGGGCGCAAGATCTGGATCTCGACCGCGCAGGTCGCGAACAAGATGCTGATCATCGCGCGCACGACGCCGCTCGACCAGGTCGCGAAGCCGACCGACGGGCTGAGCCTGTTCTATACCGACCTCGACCGCTCGCGCGTCGAGGTGCGCGAGATCGAGAAGATGGGCCGCAAGGCGGTCGATTCGAACATGCTGTTCATCGACAACCTGCGCGTGCCGGAAGGCGACCTGATCGGTAACGAAGGCGACGGCTTCCGCTACCTGCTGCACGGGCTGAATCCCGAACGGATCCTGATCGCCGCGGAGGCGATCGGGCTCGGGCAGGCCGCGCTGCGCCGCGCGACGCAGTACGCGTGCGAGCGTGTCGTGTTCGGCCGGCCGATCGGGCAGAACCAGTCGATCCAGCATCCGCTCGCGCAGGCGTGGATGCAGCTCGAGGCCGCGTGGCTGATGGTGATGAAGGCGGCGACGCGCTACGACGCGGGGCAGTCGTGCGGCGCCGAGGCCAACGCCGCGAAGTACCTCGGCGCGGAAGCCGCGTTCCAGGCGTGCCAGACGGCGGTCGCGACGCACGGCGGGATGGGCTATGCGAAGGAATACCATGTCGAGCGCTACCTGCGCGAGTGTATGATTCCGAGGCTCGCGCCCGTGAGTCCGCAACTGATCCTGTGCTACATCGCGGAGAAGGTGCTCGGGCTGCCGAAGTCGTACTGACCGGTCCGACCCGGCAGCCGGCCCGGTGCGCGGTTTCCCGTTCCGATTCAAGCACTCGTCATGGACGTCAAACTCGTTGCCCGCACGCTCGACCTGTTCGAGCTGTTCGCCGCCGAACGGCGGCCGCTGCCGCTCACCGAACTCGCGCGCCTGCTCAATGTGCCGGCGTCGAGCTGCCTCGCGATGGCGCGCACGCTCGTGAGCCGCGGCTACCTGTACGAAGTGCGCAAGCGCGGCGGCTACTACCCGACGCGCCGCCTGCAGACGATCGCCGCCGCGATCGACGCGACCGACCCGGTCGTCGACATCGTCCATCCGCATCTCGTCGCGCTGCGCGACGCGAGCCGCGAGACGGCCGTGCTCGGCAAGATCCAGGGTGTGGCGGTCACGTATCTCGACGTCGTCGAGTCGGAGCAGGCGATCCGCTATACGCGCGCGCCGGGCGAACTGCGCCCGCTGCATGCGAACTCGATCGGCAAGGCGATCTTCGCGGAACTGGCCGGCGACGCGCAGCAGGCGCTCGGCGCGCAATTGCCGTTCGAGCGCTTCACCGATGCGACGGTGGCGGATCTACCCGCGCTCGTCGCGCAAACCGCCCGGTTTCGCGAACTCGGCTGGGCCGAGAACTTCGGCGAGAGCGCGCCCGAGCTGTCGGCGATCGCGGTTGCGTTGACGCTCGACGGCGACTGGTACGGGCTGTCGGTGGTCGGGCCGACCGAGCGGATTCGCCAGCATCGCGACACGCATGCGGCGCTGCTCGTCGACGCGAAGGCCAGGCTGCTGGCCGAGCACGCGCGCGACTGAAAGCGGGCAGGGCGCGCCGCCCAGCGGGCCGTCCGCCGGCGATCCGGTAGCGGGCGATCGCCGTGAACGGCCCCGGATGCGCAGGCCTCGCGCCTAGCGCCGGCCGCTGCGCCGCATCACGACTTCACCCACACGCCGCCCGCACTCGGGTTGTCGCCTTGCGTCCACCATTTCGCACAGTATTTCGCGCCCTGGTACATCACGCAGGTGCCGCCCGAATACGCGGTGGTGGCCGACCACGTGGGCGTGCCGCCGCCGACCACTTTCCACACGGCGGCCTGGCCGGGCACGTCGCCCTGCGTCCACCATTGCGCCTGGTACGTCGTGCCCTGGTAGGTGACCGTCGCGCCGGCCGTATAGACCTGGCCGGCCGCCCAGGGCGCGCCCGGTTGCGGCGTGCCGCCGTCCGAGCCGCCGCCGTAGTTCGGATCCTGCGTGACGCCCGTGCCCCACTTGCCGTCGAGCCGCTTGAAGATCGTCGCGAACGCGTACGGCTGCTGCGCGACGCCCGAGCAGGTCGGCGACGCATACGTGCCGCCCGACGGGCACGCCTGATCGCGGCCGACCGACCAGTTGCCGAAGAAGCCGTAGCCGTTGCTGACCGCCGCGTTCAGCACGCTTTGCGCATTCGCGAGCGTGAAGGTTTCGCCTTGCACGTCGTTCACGCCGATCATCGGCGTGACGCCGACCATCTGCCAGAGCTGCGCATTCGTCTTCGGCTGGCCGGCCGACTTGAAAGCCGTATCGAGCTGCGAGTAGAGCGCCTGCGCGGCACTGATCGCGGCCGCGCCCATGTCGAGGTTCGCGGGGCCGTAGTCCATCGCCATCACGTTCACCGCATCGAATGTGGTCTTGTTCGCGATCGCCGCGTTGACGACGTTCAGGCCGTCCTGCGTGAGCCCGGTCGGCATCGTCGGCAGCGTCAGCGTGACGTGCAGCGGCTTGCCTTTCGCCGCATAGCTCGCCTGCAGCTGCGTGACCGCCTGGAAGTTGCGCGCGACCGCGGCCGTGTCCGTTTGCGACGCACCTTCGATGTCGAAGTCGACGTGCGTGAGGCCGTACGTGTCAATC
Source organism: Burkholderia sp. AU31652 (assembly GCF_002223155.1). Lineage (NCBI taxonomy): Bacteria > Pseudomonadati > Pseudomonadota > Betaproteobacteria > Burkholderiales > Burkholderiaceae > Burkholderia > Burkholderia sp. AU31652. Next base: position 1,405,854 of record NZ_NKFG01000003.1, read on the forward strand.
ACGGTCTGGTACGCGCTCGCCAGCGCGGGGACCGTCGAGCACGCCTGCATCAGCGGCGTGCCGTTCGCACCGCCGAACGACACGGCGACTTCGCCGCCTTTCGCGCGATAGCTCGCGATCGACGTCGACAGCGCGGTCAGCAGGCCGCCGCTCGCGCCGTTGCCGATCGGCTGCACGCCGCCCCATGACGGCACACAGCCGTTGCCCGCGACCACGAACGCGAGCGTGAACTGCTGGATGCCTTGCCGGACGCCGATCTGGTCGACGAGCGGCGTCGGGTAGAGCGTCACGTCGACGTAGGGCGCATAGACGCCGGCGCCCTGAGACACGCTCGCCACGGCAAGCAGGCAACCCGCTGCAAGTGCGCGCGGGATGAAACGCGGCAACACATTGTTGTTCATTGTGTTCTCCAAGTGGAAGAGGGATACGCTGGCCCGCGTATCGCCGCCGGTCGGGCGACCGGGCAGGCCCGGCCGACGGCGTGCTCATCTTGGAGGATTCGCGTCGAATAGTGAATAGTCAGGAGTTCTTTTTGTTATTTGATTCCCGATACGTAACGATCTTGCCGATTCGACACAGTTCCTGAATGCGTGACACGGGTGATTTTTCCGATCGACCGGGAGAGGCCCGACGCGTGTCGCTCGTCGCGCTTCAAGCCGATGGCGGCTGCACGAGCGAGCGCGCCAGTGCGACGAAGCGCTCGACGCACGCCGACGCGAACGGCTCGTTCCACGACACGATCTGCTCGACCGCGCGCGTGCCGGCGAGCGGCACGTAGACGACGCCCGGACGCTGCAGCGTGGCCGTGAAACCCGGCACGATCGCGATGCCGCGTTCGGCGGCCACCAGCGACACGAGCGTCGTGATCTGTGCGGCGGTCGCGCCGATCCGCGGCGTGAATCCGGCTTGCGCGCACAGGTCGTCCAGTGCCGCGGTCAATGCCGAGCCGTAACCGGGCGGAAAGGTGACGAAGGTTGCGTGCGCAAGCGCCGCGACGTCGACGCTCGCACGGCTCGCGAGCGGATCGCCGGCCGGCACGGCCGCGACGAGCGGTTCGCGCGACACGACGAGCGATGCCACCGGCACGCCGGGCGCACCGTGCCACGCCCAGCCGAAACCGATGTCCATCGTGCCGTCCGCGATCTGCTGGCGCTGGCTCGCGGTCGCCGCCTCGCGGAACGCCAGCTCGACGTCGGGCATCGTCCGGCTCGCGACGCGGATAACGTCCGGGAACGTGTCGGACATCGGGATCGAGCTCGCATAGCCGATCACGATTCGCCCGGCAACGCCCTGCGCGATCTTGCGCGCGCTCGCCTCGGCCTCGGCGGCCGCGCTGACGACGTGGCGCGCATGGTCGAGGAACGCGGCGCCTTCCGGCGTCAGCCGCACCGCGCGCGTCGAACGCTCGAACAGCCGGACGCCGAGCTCGCTTTCGAGTGCAGCGATATGGCGCGTCAGCGGCGGCTGCGCGACCCGCAGGCGCAACGCCGCGCGGCCGAAGTGCAGTTCGTCGGCGACGACCACGAAATAGCGGAGGCGGCGTAGGTCGAGCATTGTTGTCGTTCCGGTATCAATCGCGATGAAAACGGTATTGGCGTGCACGCGGCGCGCTCGTCAGACTGTCGGTATCGACGACCAGGCCGCTCCGATGAACGACAGGACCACGCGCATCGCGTTCTTTCTCTGCGGCTTCGCCGCGTTTCTCAATCTGTATTCGACGCAGGGCATCCTGCACGAACTCGCGGCCACCTTCGGTGTCAGCGCGGAGCGCGCGGGGCAGGGCGTGAGCGCCACCACGACGGCCGTCGCCATTATCGCGCCGTTCGTCGGCATGCTGGCCGCGCGCATCGAGCGGCGCGTCGCGATCTCGCTCGCGGCGGTGGCCGTCGCGCTGCCGGTCGTGTGGTCCGCGCAGGCGGGCGGTTTCACGTCGTTCCTCGGCGCGCGCTTTGCAGCCGGTCTCGTCATGCCCTTCATTTTCGCGCTGTCGATCGCCTATATCGCCGAGCGCTTCGATCGCGGCACCTCCGCCGAGATCAGCGCGCTGTTCGTCGCCGGCACGACGCTCGGCGGTTTCGCCGGCCGCTTCGCGACCAACCTGATGACGTCGATCTGGGGCTGGCGGCATGCGCTCGACGTCGTCGCGGCGCTGTGTCTCGTCACGGGCGTCGCGATCTACGCGAGCCTGCCGGCGTCCGGCGCGATCGCGCGGCGCGTCGAGCACGTTGCGGATAGCGGTGCGGGGCCGTCCTGGCGCATCGTCACGCGCGGCCCGCTGCTTGCATCGTTCGCGATCGGCGCATGCGTGCTCGCGTCGCAGGTCGCGACGTTCACGTTCGTCGGCCTGCGCCTGGCCCGCGCGCCGTTCAACTTCGGCACGGTCGGGATCGGCGCGATCTACGCGGTGTTTCTGGTGGCGGTGGTCGTGACCCCGCTGGCAGGGCGCCTCGCGCGGCATCGCGGCCCGCGCGCGCCGGGGCTTGCCGCGGCCGCGCTCGCGATCGGCGGGGCGCTGCTCACGCTGTCCAACCACGTGCCGGTGATCCTGGCCGGCCTCGCGCTCAGCTCGACCGCCGTGTTCGTCGAACAGGCGTCGGCCAACACGTTCATCTCGCAGGCGGCGTCGAGCGCGCGCTCGACGGCGATCGGCATCTACCTGTCCTGCTATTACTTCGGCGGCAGCCTCGGCTCGATCCTGCCGGTGCCCGGCTGGCATCGGTGGGGATGGGCCGGCTGCGTCGCGTTCGTGGTCGCGACGCAAGCGATCGTCGGCGTGCTCGTGTACCGGTTCTGGCGCGCCGACGGCACAGCCGGCACCGCGCAGGCCGACGCACGCGGCGTCACACCGACGCGCTGACCGGGTTCAGCGATACCAGCGCGGCGTATAGACCCACTCGCGTGTATTGCCGATTGCGAAGCGCCGCGTCGTCGACGAGCCGACGATCACCATCGTGCGCATGTCGACCTGGTCGCTGCGCAACGCGCCGAGCGTCGTCGTCGTGAGCGTCGCGCCCGGCCGGCCGATGTCGCGGCCGAGCACGACCACCGTCTCGGCGCTGCGGTGCGCGCGCACGACGTCGAGCGCACGATCGAGCTGCCACGGCCGTGCACGCGAGATCGGGTTGTAGAACGCCATCACCAGATCGGCCTGCGCCGCGTGCCGCAGGCGCGTCTCGATCACATCCCACGGCTTCAGGTTGTCCGACAGCGAAATCGCGCAGAAGTCGTGACCGAGCGGCGCACCGGCCTGCGCGGCCGTCGCGAGCGACGCCGAGATGCCGGGTTCCACGCGCAGGTCGACCGCGGCCCAGTGCGGATCGCGCGCTTCGTCGAGCGCTTCGAGCACGGCCGCGGCCATCGCGAACACGCCCGGGTCGCCCGACGACACGACCGCGACGCGCCGGCCTTCGGCTGCAAGCTCGAACGCATGGCGCGCGCGCTGCATCTCCTCGCGATTGTCGGTGCCGTGCACGCGCTGGTCGGCGCGGAACGGGCCGGCCATGTTCACGTAGGTCGTGTAGCCGAGGATGTCGGTCGCGTCCTCGAGCGCGGCGCGCGCGGCCGGCGTGAGCCACTCGGCGCCGCCCGGGCCGAGGCCGAGCACCGTCAGTCGGCCGCGTGCACGGCCGAGCGTGGCGGGATCGACCGGATGCGACGCGACCGCGCATGCGATGCCGTTCGTCGGGGCGCGCAGCGTGTGCGCGACGCGCAACGCGCGGCCGAGCAGGGTGGCCGCATCATCTGTCGCGTCAGCGTCGGCATCTACGAAGCGCAGCGGCACGTCGAGCGTTTGCGCCGCTTCTTCCAGTACGCCATCACCGATTGCCGATGCGGGCGCAACGATCGCGGCGAGCGCCAGCCGCGCGAGACCTTGCGAATCGAGTGCTGCATCAATGCGTGCGGCAAGCGCTTCATCCGCGTGGATAGCCCGCGCATCGACGCCGACCACGACGCTGCGCGGATGAATCACGAGTTCGTCGCGCGTACCGCGCCATGCGTCGGGGGTCACGCGGATCGCATGCGCGGCGGCTTCGTCGCGCGGCAGCGCAACATCGTCGAGCCACGGCGCCGCGCCGTCGATGCGCGTCGACGCGCCCGCGAGCAGATCGGAGACGAAGCGCTTGCCCTGGCCGAGATCGGCAAGCGCATAGCCTTCCGGCGGATTGAGCACGCACGCGCCGAAGCGCAGTTCGCCGCTCGTCGTGATCGCCGGCGCGACGCCGACGCATGCGGCGATTTCCCGCGCGATCACGTTGACACCCGTCAGCCCGCCGAGCAGCGGCACGACCGCCGAGCCGTCTTCCGCCACCGCGAGCACGGGCGGCTCGATGCCCTTGTCGGCGAGCGCGGGGGCGATGCAGCGGATCACGATGCCGGCCGCGCACAGCGCGACGATCGGCACACCGCGCGCATAGAGTTCACGCAGATGCGCGCCGAGATCGTCGAACGGCACGTCGGCCGCGACACGCGATGCGAGGCCATGCACGAGCGCACCCGGATAACGCGCCTGGATGCGCCGCGCGGTATCGAGCGCGCCCGCGCCGAGAATCACGATCGCGGGCGGCGTGGTCATCCTTGCCATTTTTCCCCCGGCACGACGAGCAGCGAGAAATACGGCGACGCCATCGGGTCGACTTCGTCGAGCGGCACGATGCGCTGGCTCGCCATCGTCGCGCGCTCGACATACAGCGCGCGCTTCGCGAGCCCCAGCTCGTCGAGCACGCGCCGCACCTTGTCGAAATTGCGCCCGAGCTTCATCACGACGGCCGCGTCGGCCCGCGCGAGCCGCTCGCGCAGTTCATGCTCGGGCAGCACGCCCGACAGCACCGACAGGCTCTGGTTGCGATAGACGAGCGGTTGGCCGAGCACCGCGGTGCCCCCGAGCATCGCGCACACGCCCGGAATCACCTCGGTGTCGTAGCGCGGCGCGAGGCGGTCGTGCAGGTACATGTACGAGCCGTAGAAGAACGGGTCGCCTTCGCAGATCACCGCGACGTCGCGCCCCGCGTCGAGGTGCGCGGCAACGATCTCGGCGGCCGTGTCGTAGAAGTCGGCGATCACCGTCTCGTAGCACAGCGGCGGCGGCAAGGCCTCGGTCGTCACCGGATAGACGAGCGGCAGCTGCGTCTGCGCGTCCTGGAGGTGCGCTTCGACGATGCCGTACGCATTGCCTTTCTTGCCCTTCGCGACGAAATACGCGACCACGTGCGCGGCCTGCAGCACGCGCAGCGCCTTGATCGTCATCAGTTCGGGATCGCCGGGGCCGACACCGACACCGAACAGGCGTCCGCGCGCGGTCGTCATTCGACCTCCGTCGCGAGCGCGTTGACCGCTGCCGCCGCCATCGCGCTGCCGCCGCGCCGGCCGAGCAGGGCGACGTACGGCACGCCGCGGCTGTCGGCATCGAGCAGCGCCTTCGATTCGGCCGCGCCGATGAAGCCGACCGGGAAACCGAGGATCAGCGCGGGGCGCGGCGCACCGGCGTCGATCATGTCGAGCAGGTGGAACAGCGCGGTCGGCGCATTGCCGATCACGACGACGCTGCCCGCGAGATGCGGACGCCACAGCTCGAGCGCGGCGGCCGAACGCGTGTTGCCGAGATGCCGCGCGAGATCGGGCACCTCGGGCTCGCCGAGCGTGCAGATCACGCGGTTGTCGGCAGGCAGCCGCGCACGCGTAATGCCTTCGGCGACCATCCGCGCATCGCACAGGATCGGCGCGCCGGCGGCGAGCGCCGTGCGGCCCGCCGTGCCGGCGCCGGCCGAGAAGCGCAGGTCGTAGACGACGTCGACCATCCCGCACGCATGGATCACGCGCACCGCGAGTTTCTCGAGGTCGGGCGGAACCTGCGACAGGTCGGCCTCGGCGCGGATCGTCGCGAACGACTGGCGGTAGATTTCCTGCCCGTCGCGAATGTAGTCAAGCATCGGTGGTGTCCTGGCTGTGCCGCGCGCCCGTCAGTCGGGCCGCGGCCTGGTCAATCGTCAGATGGCGCGCGAGCGGGGCGCCAAGGCCCGCGGCGGCGTCGCGCCGGTAAAGGTCGTAGTGCGCGGGCGCCACCGCGACGAGCGTGTGCGTCGCGGGATGCGGCAGCGCGCAGTGGCGTTCGCAGCCGGTCAGGTGCACGTCGACTGCATGGCCGATGCGGGCGGCGAGCGCGCGTGCGTCGTGCTTCGTGTCGGCGCGCGCTTTCGCGCAGCCCGCGCTGCCGGTGCACGCGACGAGCGTCGCCAGCGGGTCCGACGACGCGCAGACGAGGCCAAGCGACGCGAGCGCATCGAGCGTGGCCGGTGCGCGTTCGCGCGAGACGTCATGCAAGAACACGCCTTGCCATGGCGTCATCGACAGCGTGCCGTCGCCGTCGGTTTCGGCCAGCGCCGCGAGCCGTTCCAGTTGGGTGGCATCGAGTCGGCCGAGCACGAATTGCGCGCCGACGTTGCAGCGCGTCGCATCGAGCGACGGGCGCACGCCGAAACGCAGCGTCGGGTCGGTGCACGTGCGACGCCAGCCGGCGAGTGCCGGATCGGCTTCAAGCGGGAAGGGCAGGTAGTGCTGCGCGCGTTCGAGCAGCGCGCGTTCGCCGCATGTTGCGAGCAGCGGGCGCATCCGCGTGACGTCGGCCGGTGCGAGATCGAGAAACGCGAGCAGCAGCGCACGGCCCAGCGCAGCAGCTTGATCGGGCGCGACATCGACCGAAGCGGGTGGGTCATCGTGCGCGACCGGCGGACAACCGGCCAGCCCGGCCGCGACGCGCACCGCGCCGTCGCCGCGACGCCGGGCGGCCAGCCAGATGTCGTGAGGATGATCGAGCGCCGCAACCGATTCGCCGCCGTCGAGCTGGATCGAGAATTTCGGCGACAGCTCGCCGCGGCGGGGCTCGCGCGCCAGCATGTCGAAGAGCGGCGCGGCAAGCGCGCGGCTGTCGACGAGCGCGGCAGGGTCGTGGCCGGCGAGCGGGCTGAGCAGCACGTTGCGCACGTCGTCGCTCGCGGCGAGCGCGGCCGCATCGGCGTCTGCATTCGAGGTGGCGTCGACGGGCGGGCCGAGACCCGCTTCGAGCAACGCACGCGTCAGCGCGTCGGCCGCGCCGTCACGAATGCCGCGCAGCTGGAGATTCGCGCGATTGGTGGCGTCGATCGTGCCGGAGCCGAAGGCGCGCGCGGCGGCGGCGATCGCACGCGCCTGCCGCGCATCGAGCCGGCCGCCCGGCAGCTTGATCCGGCACAGCCCGCCGTCGGCGGCCGCGACCACGCGCACGAGCCCCGGGCAGGCCGACGGGCGCACGACGGGCGACGCAGGAATCGAAACGGGGGCGGAGCTCAACGGGGTACCGGGACAGTGTCGGGCCGCGGCCAACGCATCGGTACACCCCGCCCGACGCCGACTGGCACGCACGCACTTTCTGGCCGGCAGGTCTCCTGGCTGACAGGTCGGCGCCGGCTCCCGGCCTTCCCGGTGGAACCAGTGGCATGAGGGGGAGATCGGCTCGCTGTCTACAGTTGCGGGGGCAGCCACAGCGGCGCGTGGCGCGCCCTGTGTTCCCTCTTCGGCCCCGAAGGGCACCGGCGAACGAACGGCCGTAGGATACCCGATTTTCGAGACGATCCGGCATTGTCGATATGCCGCGCAACCGCGTCACAGCGCGGTCGCAGCCGGTTTGGCGCTATCTCGCAAATGGTACGATTGGCGGCTCGACACCCGATCGGCGACCGCCGGCATCCGCGATGGCACTCGGCAGGACGGAGCTGTTCGGCATGGGCATCGCGCTGGGCCTGCTGGCCATCCCGGCCTGGATGCTGCTCGCGTGCATACTGATCCCGCTTGCGCCGTCGGCCGAGTGGCCGAAGAATGTCGGACTCGCCGGCCTCGGCGTGCCGATCGCGGCGGGCGGCACGTTCCTGTACCGGAAAACCGATGCACGCTCGCTCATGTGGCTGCTGCTCGGCTGGCTGCTGATCGCGTCGATCGGCGGGATGGTTCTGGCCTTGCTGACGTTTGTCGTCGGCGTGCCGCTCGGCCGACGTCGTGGCCGTATCGCACCGGCGGGCGGGCGACACGCACGGCGCGGGAGCGGATCGGGATCGTCAACGAATCAACGCGCGGCAGCCCAGCCGCCGCGCATCGCAACACACGGTAGGAAATCGAACGATGGGGAAGGGTGCATGACGGCGTGGCTGACGGTAGTGGGCATCGGCGACGACGGTTACGCGGGGCTCGGGCGCAGTGCGCGTCGCGCACTGCTCGACGCGACGCTCGTCGTCGGCGCGAAGCGGCATCTCGACATGCTGCCCGCGCGGCTGCCGGCCGCGCGCGAAGCGTGGCCGTCGCCGTTCGACCTCGCGGGCGTGCTGGCGCGGCGCGCGTCGCCCGTCTGCGTGCTCGCCAGCGGCGACCCGATGCTGTTCGGTGTCGGCGCCACGCTCGCGCGCCAGCTTTCCCCCGACGAATGGCGCGTACTGCCCGCGCCGTCCTCGCTGTCGCTCGCGGCCGCGCGCCTCGGCTGGGCGCTGCAGGAGGTCGGCGCGGTCTCGCTCGTCGGCCGGCCGCTTGCGACGCTCGCGCGTCATCTGCTGCCCGGGCGCCGCCTGTTCGTGCTGAGCGCCGACGGCCGCACGCCGGCCGCCGTCGCGGCCGAACTCGTCGCACGCGGCTTCGGGCCGACGCGCATCAGCGTGTTCGAACATCTCGGTGGCCCGCTCGAGCGGCGTCTCGACGCTCTCGCGCAGGACTGGCGCATCGACGAAACGGCCGCGCTCAACCTGGTCGCGCTCGATTGCCAGGCCGGCCGTGACGCGCCGCGCCGCGCGCTCACGCCCGGCCTGCCCGACGATGCGTACCGTCACGACGGCCAGCTCACCAAGCGCGACCTGCGCGCGATGACGCTCGGGCGTCTCGCGCCCGCGCCCGGCGAGCTGCTGTGGGACGTCGGCGCCGGCAGCGGCTCGATCGGCATCGAATGGATGCGCGCGCATCCGTCATGCCAGGCGATCGCGATCGAAGCGCATGCGGAGCGGCAGCGCTTCATCGAGCACAACCGCGACGCGCTCGGCGTGCCGGGCCTGCAGCTCGTCGCGGGCCGCGCGCCCGATGCGCTCGCGGGGCTCGCCGCGCCCGACGCGATCTTCATCGGCGGCGGGGCGACCGCGCCCGGCGTGCTCGACGCGTGCTGGGCAACGCTGAAGCCCGGCGGCCGGCTGGTCGCGAACGCGGTCACGCTGCAGGGCGAGATGACGCTCGCCGCCTGGCGCGAGGCGCACGGCGGCACGCTCACGCGCGTGTCGCTCGCACACGCCGAGCCGCTCGGCCGCTTCGATACGTGGCGACAACCGTTGCCGGTCACGCTGTACGACGTGCGCAAGCCCGACGCGGCCGACACGTCCGCAGCGCCGGCCACGACGAACGCAACGGACGCGTGATGCGCGACGAGACTCCCGAACAGCCCGCGCCGCTACGCTTCGGCTATACGACCGGCAGCTGCGCGACCGCGACGTCGCTCGCCGCCGCGCGATTGCTGCTCGCGGGTAGTGCGGACGACGCGGTCGAGATCGTGCTGCCGAAGGGGCAGCGCGTGATGATGCGGCTCGAGTTCTGCCGGGCGACCGCCGACGGTGCGGAAGCCGGCACGATCAAGGATGCCGGCGACGATCCGGACGTCACGCACGGCGCGCTGATCTTCGCGCGCGTCGCGCTCGCGGCGGTGCCCGGCGTGCGGTTTCATGCGGGGCCGGGCGTCGGCACGGTCACGCGCGCGGGGCTGACGCTGCCGGTCGGCGAACCGGCGATCAACCCGGTGCCGCGCCAGATGATGACGACGCACCTGGACGCGCTGGCGGCCGAGCACGGCTATGCGGGCGGCTTCGACGTGACGATCGGCGTCGAAGGCGGCGAAGCGCTCGCGCTGAAGACGATGAACCCGCGCCTCGGCATCGTCGGCGGCCTGTCGATCCTCGGCACGACCGGCATCGTGCGGCCGTTCTCGTGTTCGGCCTATATCGCGTCGATCCACCAGGGCATCGACGTCGCCCGCGCGAACGGCATCGCGCACATCGCCGCGTGCACGGGCAACGCAAGCGAGGACGCGATGCGCGCGCACTATCACCTGCCCGACATGGCGCTGATCGAGATGGGCGATTTCGCGGGCGCGGTGCTCAAGCACCTGCGGCGCGCGCCGGTCGCGCGGCTGTCGATGTGCGGCGGCTTCGGCAAGCTCAGCAAGCTCGCGGCCGGCCATCTCGACCTGCATAGCCGCCATTCGAGCATCGACCTGCCGCTGCTCGCGCAGTGGGCGGCCGAGGCGGGCGCAAGCGACACGCTGCAGGCCGCGATGCGCGCCGCGAACACGAGCCAGGAAGCATTGAAGCTCGCACACGCCGACGGCGTGCCGCTCGGCGATCTCGTCTGTGCACAGGCGTTGCGCGTCGCGCGCGACATCGTGCCGCCGTCGGTCGCCGTCGAGATGTTCGCGATCGACCGGCAGGGCCGCTTCGTCGGGGAGGCGCGATGAGCGTGCGCATCCTGCTGCTCGGCGGCACCGGCGACGCACTGAAGATCGCGCGTGCACTCGGTCCTCACCACGTGTACAGCCTGGCCGGCCTCGGCAAGGTGCCCGACGACCTGCGCTGCGACGTGCGCGTCGGCGGCTTCGGTGGCGCGGCCGGCCTGGCCGCGTATCTGCACGACGCCGGCATCGGCCTCGTGATCGACGCGACCCATCCGTATGCGGCGCAAATCAGCGCGAATGCCGCCGCCGCGGCGCGTGAAGCGGGCGTGCCGCTGTGGGCGCTGCGCCGCGCGCCGTGGGTGGCGCAACCCGGCGATGACTGGCGCATGGTCGACGACTGGGCCGGCATCGAGGCCGCGCTCGCGCCGTTCAGGCGGCCGCTGTTCACGCTCGGCCGCGAACCGCTCGCGCATCTCGACGCGATCCCGCCGCACCAGTTCTGGCTCGTGCGCTGCCTCGACGCGCATCCCGGCAATGCCCATGCGCAGATCGTCGCCGCGCGCGGGCCATTCACGCTCGACGGCGAGCGCGCGCTGTTCGCGCTGATGGGCATCGACGTCGTCGTCAGCAAGAACAGCGGCGGCGCGGCCACGGAAGCCAAGCTCGATGTCGCGCGCGAACGCAGGCTGCCGGTCGTGATGCTGCGCCGGCCGCCGCTACCCGACGCCGACCGCGCGTTCGATTCCGCCGCGGCGCTCATCGACGCGCTCGATCCCGCCGCGCGCGCATGACGCCGCGCGGCCGGTCACCCCATGAATTGACGGAGATTTTTCGATGACGGTGTATTTCATCGGCGCGGGCCCCGGCGACCCGGAGCTGATCACGGTGAAGGGCCAGCGCCTCGTGCGCACGTGCCCGGTGATCCTGTATGCGGGTTCGCTCGTGCCGGCGGCCGTGCTCGACGGCCATCGCGCGGAGCAGGTCGTCAATACCGCCGAACTCGACCTCGACGCCATCGTCGCGTTGCTCGCCGACGCGCATGCGAAAGGGCAGGACGTCGCGCGCGTGCATTCGGGTGACCCGTCGCTGTACGGTGCGATCGGCGAGCAGATTCGCCGCTTGAAAGCGCTCGGGATTCCGTATGAAATCGTACCCGGCGTCACGGCCACGGCCGCGTGCGCGGCAACGCTCGGCGTCGAGCTGACGCTGCCCGGTGTCGCGCAGACGGTGATCCTCACGCGCTTCGCGGGCAAGACGACGATGCCGGAAGGCGAAGCGCTCGGCGCGCTCGCCGCGCACCGCGCGACGCTCGCGATCCATCTCGGCGTGCGCCATCTCGCCCGTATCGTCGACGAAGTGCTGCCGCATTACGGCGCAGATTGCCCGGTCGCGGTGATCTATCGCGCGAGCTGGCCGGATGAAGAGCGTGTGACCGGCACGCTCGCCGACATCGTCGGCCAGGTGCAGGGCACGCAGATCGAGCGCACCGCGCTGATCCTGATCGGGCGCGTGCTGGACGCCGAAGGGTTCGCGGATTCGACGCTGTACGCGAGCGCGGGCTGAGCACGCGCGGGCCGGCCCGGGTTCGGTGCGGCGCTCACGCAGGGGCGCGCCGCGCCGATCGTGATCGCGCCGCCGGCGAAGCAGATCGGCGACGCCGATTCGCCGAGGATCAGGATCGACGCGGCGATGCCGACGACAGGGAGCAGGTTGAGCAGTTGAGCACGACCACAGCCCTGTCCGATCGCGGCGGGGCAACATTGCGCGGGACACGCGCTACGCACGCGCGGCGTGCAGCACCCGCTTCGGCGCAAACCCCGCCGCCAGCGCGAACAGCGCGACACACAGGCAGGCCATCGCGATCCATGCGGGCGTCAGATCCGCGAGGTGTTGGCGCACGATGCCCGCCGCGAACGGAAACAGCCCGGCGATCAGGTAGCCGATGCCCTGCACGAACCCCGTCAGCGACGCGGCATCGGCCGGCGTCGCCGCATGGTCGACGGTGACGATCAGCGACAGCGGAAACAGCGCGCCGATCCCCGCGCCCATCAGCAGCGCGGCCGGCAACGCCAGCGCCTCGGGTGCGGCCAGCATCACCAGCAAGCCGACGAACAGCGACGCGATCGCCGCATGCAGCGCGGGCCGGCGATCGGGCAGGCGGTCGATCGTCGCCGAGATCGTCAGCCCCGCGACGACTTCCGCGAGCGTCACGCCGCCGAGCAGGCTGCCGGCCGCCGTCGGCGACCAGCCGAGCCGCATGTAATACGGCGGCAGCCACGCGAGCACGAGCGTGTACGCGCCCGTCGCGATGCCGAAGAACAGCGCGAGTCGCCACGCGCGCGGCGAGCGCGACGGTTGCGCGTTCGACGCCGACGTCGGCCCGGCGGCGAGCGCGTCGCCGCCGCGACTGGCCAGCGGCCACGCCAGCGCGGCCACCCCGGCCGGCAGCGCCCAGCCCGCGAGCGCGGGGAGCCAGCCCCACTGGGCCGCGGCGAACGGCGCGACGACGCTCGCGAGCACGGCGCCGCCCATGATCGACGTCGAGTAGACGCCCATCGCACCGCCGATCCGCGTCGCGAAATGCGCCTTCACGAAGCCGGGCAGCAGCGCCTGCACCATCGCGATCCCGACGCCCGCGCAGCAGGCGCTCGCGAGCAGCAGCCACGCGTGCTGCGCGCCGATACGCGACACGCAGGCGAGCCCGATCAACGCGACGCCGAGCCAGACGCCGCCCGCGATGCCGGTCAGGCGCTGCAGGCGCCGCGCACTCAGTGCGCCGAGGCCCATCAGCAGGATCGGGATCGTCGTCAGCAGGCTCGCCGCGCCGTCACTGATGCCGGTCGCGCGCTGGATCATGTCGAGCAACGGGCCGACCGCGGCGAGCGCCGGCCGCAGGTTCAGCCCGACCAGGACGATGGCGGCAAGCCGCCATCCGGGGGAAGTGAAGCGATTCATTGCAAGGCCCTCGATATCGGTGCGCGGCGCCCTCCGGTGAGGTGCCGCGCTTTTCATGTAAAGTATCTCGACATCAAGATAAATGCTGATTTATCTCGACGTCAAGATAACTGGTGAGCCGAGGAGGGTTAATGGATCGAGCCGCGCATGCGCTCGCGCAATGGCGCGCCGAGCGTCCGGATCTCGACGCGTCGTCGATGGTGGTGATGGGGCGCCTGCAGGAAGCGGCGCTCGTGATCGCGCGCGACCGTCTCAATCCGCTGTTCGCGCGCTACGGGATGCAGCCGGGTGAGTTCGACGTGCTGGCCACGCTGCGGCGCGGCGGAGCGCCGTTCGCGCTGACGCCGACGGCGCTGTACGACGCGCTGATGATGTCGTCGGGCGGGATGACCGCGCGCATCGACCGGTTGCAGAAGGCCGGGTGGGTGGAGCGCCGGCCGAACCCGGCCGACGGGCGCGGCACGCTCGTCGCGCTGACGGAGACCGGCCGCGCGCTGATCGATGAGGCAGTCGTCGCGCATATCGACAACCAGCGGGAGTTGCTGGCCGTGTTGTCGGATGCGGAACAGGCGCAGTTGTCTGAACTGCTGGGGAAGTTGCTGGCGGGGTTGGGAGAGGGGGCGTCGAAAGGGGCGGAGGGGAAGTAGCACCGCGGCATGCGTGAGGCGAACGCACGAGGCGGGCAAAAAAATCGTCATGATTTACGTGGACGCCGCTTGCCGCCCGGTGGCGGACACCCCGTCACGCGGATCCACGTCTGCCCCTCACCGCAAAACGGCCCATAAAGCGACCCAACCGAGCTTTTCGTACGACGCATAACCATTGAAGCATGTCGTTGCGGTCGAGCCCGAAGGTACGGCTCCCTTACCGCAAAAGCTCGACCATCACGACATCGGTGTCGTCTCGTGCCACCAACGTGAGCCGCGCTTCGTCGCGAACGGCAACCCCGTCGCGCGGCGCGAGCCGGACTTCGCCGACATCGAGCCGGCCATGATCTGCAACCAGATACGCCACGCCTGACCCCGGCAACACGTGATGCACCGTCGTGCCCTGGCGTAACGTCGCGATGCGCACGCGCGCGTCGGCGTGGATGGGCAGCGCACCCGCGCACACGTCATCGGGATCGCCGCTCGCCAGCGTGACGAAGCGGCCTTCGCGACATTCGCGCGAACAGGTTCGCGTCGCCGAACGCGGCGTGCCGCCGGGCGTGCGCGGATGCAGCCAGATCTGGAACAGCCGCGCAGCGACGTTCTCCTCGTTGCGCTCGGCAAGGTGGATAGCGGCGCCGGCATGCATCACCTGCATGGAATCGGCAACCAGCCGCGTGCGATTGCCCGCGTCGTCTTCGAACGTGATCGCGCCCGAGCGCACCCAGGTCACGATCTCGACGTTCCGGTGAGCGTCTAGGCCAAAGGCGGCATGCGGTGCGATCGCTTCGTCGTCCCAAGCGTAGAGCGCGCCGAGCGAACCGTGATCGGGGCGTCCGCAGGCGCCGACGCGGAAATGCATCCGCGTGTCGCGCCGGTCACTGCGGGTCGCGCCAAGCAACTGAAACGATCGATGTTCGATCATGAGGGGTCCGGGTTCAAATGCGCGTATGCGCCGGGCGCGGGCTCGATCATCGACGATCGCATCCGCGCCCGGCGCAATGCTTAAATCTGCTGCTGGCCGCCATCGACGAACAGCTCGACGCCGTTCACGAAGCTCGCGTCGTCCGACGCGAGGAACAGCGCGGCACTCGCGATCTCGCCCGGTTCGCCGAGGCGCCCCATCGGGATCTGGGCCGCCAGGTAATCGGCGAGACCCTGGCGCTGGGCGGCGTCGTCACCGGCGAGGTCGAGCAGGCCGGGCGTGCGGGTCGCCCCCGGGCTGATCGTGTTCACGCGGACGCGGCGGTCCTTCAGGTCGAGAATCCAGCTGCGTGCGAAGGCGCGCACCGCGGCCTTCGACGCCGAATACACGCTGAAGGCAGCGGTGCCGGCACTGCCGGCGGTCGAGCCGGTGAGAATCACCGATGCGCCTTCGGCGAGCAGCGGCAGCGCTTTTTGCACCGTGAACAACACGCCCTTCACGTTGCGATCGAAGGTGTCGTCGTAGTGTTCTTCGGTGATGTCGCCGAGCGGCAGCATCGAACCGCCGCCGGCGTTCGCGAACAGCACGTCGAGGCGCCCCTGTTCTTCCTTGATCTGCGCGTACAACGCGTCGAGTTCATCGAGCTTCGTGGAGTCGACGCGGACGCCGGTCGCGTTCCCGCCCGCGGCCTGGATCCCGTTCACGGCGGCATCGAGTTCGGCCTGACGGCGACCGGTGAGATAGACGTGCGCGCCTTCTGCCGCGAAACGTTGGGCGGTGGCCAGGCCGATGCCGCTGGTTGCGCCGGTCACGAGGGCGATCTTGCTGTCGAGTTTGCGTGCCATTTTGCTTCTCCTTGCGTTCGATAAGTGGGACTGCGTTCGGTGTTGCGTGCTGCGATGTGAGGAGAATATCGACGCCCCGATCATTTCGAAATAGAATTGATTGCAACCTAACGTTGCATAAATGAAAAGATGAGGGGCGATGGCCAAGCTGCCGGATTTCGAAGGACTCGCGATGTTCGCGAAGGTCGCCGAGGAAGGATCGTTCGCGGCGGCGGCGCGTGCGATGGGGGTGTCCGTCGCGACGGTCTCGCGGGGCGTCGCCCGTCTGGAAGACCGGCTGGGTGCGCGGCTCTTCAATCGCACGTCGCGACAGCTCGCGCTGACCGAATTCGGCCGGACCATTTGCGAGACGGCCGGCGAGATCTATCGTCGGGCCGAGGAGGCGGAAAACGCCGCGCGCGAAATGTCGTCGCAGCCGCGTGGATTGGTGCGGCTCGCCGTGCCGATGTCGTTCGGGCTGCGCTGGGTTGCGCCACTGTTACCCGGCTTCTTTCGCACGTATCCCGAGGTGTCGATCGACTTGCATCTTTCCGATGCGTCGGTCGATCTGGTCGCCGACGGTTTTGACGCCGCGCTGCGCATCGCCGCGCTGCCGGATTCGTCGCTGGTCGCGCGCCGGCTGTGCGCGGTTACCCAGTTCGTCGTGGCGTCGCCCGCGTATCTGAAGCGGGAAGGACGGCCCGCCCATCCGCGCGAACTGGTGGATCGGCCGTGCCTTTCCTATGCGTATCGCGCACGCGGCGATGTGTGGCGGTTCACGAACGACGCGGGTGAGGAGGAACCGGTCATGCCGACCGGACCGCTGCGCGTGACGAATGCCGATGCGTTGCTGCCCACGCTGCTCGATGGCCTCGCGATTGCAGAGCTGCCCGAATTCATCGCCGGCGAATATTTGGCCAATGGCCGCCTCGAAGCGCTCCTGACCGACTGGTCGTTGACGAAGGGCGGCCTTTACTTCGTCACGCCGTCCGCGCGCGCCCGTCCGGCCAAGGTGGCGGCGCTGTCCGATTACTTTGCGGAACACCTGTCCGATCCGTCGTGGCGGTGGCCCACGTGACGCGCTGACGTGACTGGCACCGCTACCTCGGCAACTCGGACGTTCGCCGCCGCGCCGAACAACGACATTCTTCACGGCGCTCCCGGAAAATTCGCGAAGACCTTCAAATAAAAAACCCGCCGCGCAATGAACTGCACCCCAAAAGTTGGACATCGATCCAACCTTTGGGGTGTTTTTCATGAGCAAGTACACGGAGCAGTTCAAGGTATCCATTGCAGAGGAGTACGAGTCCGGCCACGCTGGGTTCCGTGAGATGTCCAAGCGCCACGGCGTCGATGAGGCGACGATCCGCAAGTGGGTGGCGGCCCATCGCATACATGGTCCGGCAGGCTTGAAGAAGAAGTGCGAGCGCTACAGCGCAGAGTTCAAGTTGCTTGTACTGCAGCAAATGCGTAGCGAAGGGTTGTCAGCGCGTGAGACGGCTGCACGCTTCAACATTAGGAACCGTACGGCCATCGGCCAGTGGAAACGCCAGTATGATGAAGGCGGTATAGACGCACTGTCGCCGCGCCAGCGGGGGCGCCCCAGGAAGATGCCCAAGCCACCGCTCACGCCACCGCCGCTACCCGAGGACGATACGCGCTCCCGACAGGAACTACTCGACGAGTTGAACTTCCTGCGCATGGAGAACGCGTACTTAAAAAAGCTCGAAGCCTTGGCTCAAGCGCAGCAGCGATCAGCGCAACGCAAAAAGCGCAAATCGTGCTCGAGCTAAGGCAGCAATATCCGCTTGCGGGCTTGTTGAAGGTTGCCGGCTTGGCGCGCAGCACGTTCTACTATCATCAGAAATTGCTCGGAGCAGCCGACAAGTATGCCGATACAAGGGCAAGAATCTGCTCGCTGTTCGAACGGCACAAGGGCCGCTACGGCTATCGACGCATCACGCTCGCTCTACGTAATCTGGGACAGGTGATTAACCACAAGACTGTGGCGCGTCTGATGGGTGAGTTGCGGCTGAAGTCTTGTGTGCGCCCGAAGAAATACCGCTCCTACAAAGGTAGCGTCGGACGTGTTGCACCTCATGTTTTACAGCGTCGGTTCTACGCAAAGCGTCCGAATGAGAAGTGGGTAACGGATGTCACGGAATTCAACGTGGGTGGCCAGAAGCTGTACCTGTCACCAGTGCTCGATCTGTACAACGGCGAGATCATTGCTTATGAAACCGCGAGGCGCCCGGCGTTCGAGATGGTCAGCGCAATGCTTCGCAAGGCATTGGCGCGCTTGAAGTCACACGAGCGGCCTCTCTTGCATTCGGATCAGGGCTGGCAGTACCAGATGCCTGCGTATCGCCGCCTACTGCAGCAACGAGCGCTCACGCAAAGCATGTCGCGTAAAGGGAATTGCCTGGACAACGCCGCCATGGAGAGCTTCTTCGGCACGCTGAAATCCGAGTTCTTCCATCTGAATCGGTTCCGCAACCTGGACGAACTGCAAACCGGCTTGGCAAGCTACATCCACTACTACAATCACGACCGCATCAAACTGAAACTAAAAGGGCTGAGTCCCGTGCAATACAGAACTCAGCCCTAGCCGTCATAACCCGTCCAACTTTACGGGGTCAGTTCACAATGCGGCGGGTTTTTCAGATCGCGGCCCGCGCAACGTGCGCCCGCGTAGCCTCTTAGCCCCGTGCCGGAATATTCAGCCCACGCTCGACAGCCGGACGCGCAACGAACGCGTCGAGCACCCGCTTGACGTTCCGGAATTCGCTGAAGCCCACGAGATCACCCGCTTCGTAGAAGCCAACGAGGTTCCGCACCCACGGGAAGATCGCGATGTCGGCGATCGTGTAGGTATCGCCCATCACCCACTGGCGATTCGCGAGATGCGCGTCGAGCACGCCGAGCAGGCGCTTGGACTCATCGACGTAGCGGTCGCGCGGACGCTTGTCCTCGAAGTCGCGGCCGGCGAACTTGTGGAAGAACCCGACCTGGCCGAACATCGGCCCGATGCCGCCCATCTGGAACATCACCCACTGGATCGTCTCGTAGCGGCCCGCGAGATCCTTCGGGATCAACTGGCCCGTCTTGTCCGCGAGATAGATCAGGATCGCGCCCGATTCGAACAGCGGCAGCGGCTTGCCGTCCGGGCCGTTCGGATCGATGATCGCCGGGATCTTGTTGTTCGGGTTCAGCGACAGGAACGCGGGCGACAGCTGGTCGTTCGTGTCGAAGCGCACGAGGTGCGGCTCGTACGGCAGGCCGGTTTCCTCGAGCATGATCGACACCTTGACGCCGTTCGGCGTCGGCAGCGAGTAGAGCTGGAGACGGTCGGGATGCTGGGCCGGCCACTTTTGCGTGATCGGGAAGGCGGACAGGTCGGACATGGAGGGTCGCTCGTCGAAGTGAAGGATCCGCGCCCCGTTCCTGCCGCCGCACGCGCCACGGTCGATGGCGAGACGGCAGGGCGGAGCGCGCCGAAAACGCCCACTGTAGCCGATCCCGCGGATCGATGCAGGCGGTGGCCACGCGCGACCGCCGCGGCATCGTCAGGCGCCGCCGGCAACCGTCAGAAGGTGTGCCGCAGCCCGATCATCGCGGCCGTCGTGCCGACGCCCGGCGCAACCGGCTGCCCGTACACGAGCATCTGGTCCATCGTGCCGCGGTTGTTCACGTGGCCGACCTGCGCATAGACCATCGTCCGCTTCGACAGGCTGTAGTCGGCCGCGACCACGACCGCCGTCGACTTGTTCGTCGAGACGTTGCGATCCTTCAGGTAATACACCGCGGACGTCACCTGCAGCGCGGGCGTGAAGCGATAGCCGATGCCGGCCGACAGCATGTCGAGGTTCACCTTGTCCGCATGCGACGGATTCCTGCCGTTGCCGTACGACGCCGACACCGAGAAACCGTGGATCGTGTACTTCGCGCCGACGTAGATGAAACGGTTATTGTCGACGCCGGTCGGCGCGACGCCCGGCACCGGGCTCGTGTCGTGGCCGTTGTAGTAGGCGGCCGAAGCGTTCAGCCCGTCGTTCGCATACCTGAGCACGACCGACTCGCGCGTGCCGCCCTGGAACTGCCCGGCCACGCCACCCGGCGCGTATTCGAGCGCGATCGACGCACCCGCGAAGGTCGGCGACTGGTAGACGAGCGCATTGCTGTCGTACAGCGCGCCGATCGCTGCGTTGGTGCTCGTCCCCGACCAGCCGGCTGCCGTGTTCAGGCCGAGCCACGCGATCAGCACGCTGCCGAAGAACTGCGCGTTGCGCACGTCGGTGTCGGCCATCGCGTAGATCATCGGCACGATCTGGCGGCCGGCCGTGAACGTGCCGAACGGGCCCGACACGCCGAGCGACGCGACCTGGTTGAAGATCGCGACGGCGCCCGGCGTGTCGCTCAACTGCAGCTTGCCGCTGCCGCTGTCGAACGAGCCCTGCAGCTTGAAGTTGACCTTGTAGCCGCCGCCGATGTCCTCGCTGCCCTTGATGCCCCAGAAGCTCGAGTAGATGCCGCCGTCCTTCATGCGAAACACCTTGCCGGTATTCGGCGCGGTCGGGCTGAACGACGCCGCCGACGTGCTCTGGTACAGCAGGCCCGAGTCGATCACACCGTAGAGCGTGACGGAGGATTGGGCATGCGCGAGCGCCGAACAGCCGGCAAGCGCCGCGAGCGCGGCCAGTTTCGTCTTCATCGAAGTCTCCAGGGTCGTATTGGACCGGACGGGGTCGAGCCCGTCCGGGTGAAGCAGGGAGGCTAGCGGGAGGGTGTGACAGGCGACGCCCGCCTGAGCCGTGCGGAAAGACTACGCAACGGCGGGCGGCCGCTCCCCCCCATGCGCGGGGGGCAGGGTTGCGGAGAATCGAAGGAAAGCGGGCGCGACGATGCGCCCGACTGGCGAAACCGGCGTTACGACGTCAGGGCGCGCTTTCGAGCAGGCCGAGCACCAGCGCGCGGCGCACCGCATGCTTGCGCGAACTGGCGTCGAGCTTGCCGAACAGGTTCTTCAGGTGCCACTTCACGGTTTCCTCGCCAACGGCCAGCGCCACCGCGATCTCCTTGTTCGACAGGTTGCGCGCAAGCAGCTCGAGAATCGCGCGCTCCTTGGGCGTGAGCACGACGCTCGGCACCGCGCGCGGGCTGGCCGCGACGCGCGGGGCCGGCGGCACGATGCGTGGCTGCGGCAGCGCGTGCCGCGCGGGGCCGGCGCCGGCGACCGCTTCGCCGCCGGCACGGCGCGCCCAGTCGGCGATGGCCGGATGCGCGTCGGCGAGCGTGCGCGTCAGCCCGAACAGGTCGGCCAGGTTCATCGCTTCGTCGAGCAACGCACGGCCGCCGCCGCACGACTGTTCGCGCGCGAACGCGCTGAGCGCCATGATCTCGATGCGCGCCTGCCCCATGCTCATTTCGCGGGCCAGCACGGCGGCTTCGTCGAGCGCTGCGCTTGCGTCGTCCCAGCGGCGCGCGGCCAGCGCGGCACCCGCGTGCGCGGTGGCCTGAAGCAGCACGACGGGGCGCCGCCACAACGGCCCGTGCGACGGAAACTCGGCCGCGGCGATTGCATCGATCCGCTCGACGAGCGCGTGGCAGGTCGCCTCGCGATAACGCGCCGCATGAATGCGCACCTGTTCGGCGAGGCTCGCGACCGACAGGCGCGGCAGGCGGCGCACGACACCCATCGCGTCGAGCGCTTCGAGCAGGTCGATCGCGCGGTGCTCGACGCCGCGCAGCAGCGCGATGCGCGCGGCGGTGCGATAGCCGAGCAGCACGGTGTCGGGCGTGCCCGCATGTTCGAGCACATCGAGGCGGTTCGCGAGCAGCGCGGCGGCCTGGTCGACACGGTCGGCCTCGTACGCGAGCGCCGCGCACATCGCCGCGAGCATGCAGGTGAGCGGATGGCGGCGCCCGAGATCGGCTTCCGCACGCGCCAGCGCCGGAGACAGCGCGTCGTCGGCCAGCCGCACCTGGCCCTCGCGCAGGTAGCTCAGGCCCGTGATCAGCTCGCCCCAGCGTGCGACGTAGCCGAACCCGGCCGCCGTCTCGCCGCGCGGCGCCGCGTGCTGGAAGCGGCGCGCCTGCGCCGGTTCGCCGACGATGATCGCGCGCGCCGACAGCCGGTTCGCGTGCATTTGCGCGAGCCACGTCGCCGCCGGCGGCGTGAAGTCGGCCCACGGCTCGAACAGCTCGACGAAGCGGTCGATTTCGTCGGCGTAATACGCGGCCGCGCTGAGGATCAGCGCGCATTCGTAGCGCATCGCCGCGGGTGTGCCAGGATCCGCGAGGATGCCCGCGATCTGGCGTTGCGCCTCGACATGGCGCTCGCCGAGCGCCAGCGCCCAGGCCACCGCGACACGCAGCGTCGGGCGCTTGTCGAGCTCCGCATCGGGCAGCAGCGCGAGCCAGTCGAGCACGTCGTTGATGCGGCCCTGCTTGATCGCATCCTCGAGGCAGCGCTGCGCGAGCGCGTACGCGACCTCGAACTGGCCGGCCGCATACGCGTGGCGCGCGGCTTCCTCGGTCATCCCGTGCGCGTCGAGCCAGGCAGCCGCCCGCGCATGCAGCGCGCTGCGCTCGGTGTCCGGGCCCGCGGCCAGGCGGTCGCGCAGCGTGTCGCGCACGAGCGGATGCAGCCGGCACCAGTCCGAATCGTCCGACGCAATGAACAGCGGCGTGTCGCGTGCGAGTCGGGCGAGACGGTCGGGTGCGCCTGCGTCGTCGAGCAACGCGGCGCACAGCGACGGATGCAGGCGATCGGCGACGCTCGTGCGCGTCAGGAACACAGTGTCGTCGGCCGACAGGTTCGCGAGCAGCAGCTCGACGAGCCGGTCGCGCGTGCCGTCCACGCGGGCGGCGAGTGCGTCGACCGCCTGGCGCGGATCGGCCGAGCGCGCCATCGCGGCCATCGCGAGCTGCAGGCCGAGCGGCCAGCCGTCGACGCGTTCGAACAGCCGCGCGCACGCGTCGGCGTCGACCCGCTGCGCAAAGCGCGCGCCGACCAGCGCGATCGTCTCGTCGAGCGTGAAGCGCAGCCAGTCGGGGCCCGCGAGCGTGCACTGCCCGCCGGCGAGCAGGTCGCCGGCCACGTGATCGAGCCCGCGCCGCGCGGCAACCACGACATGCAGGTTTTGCGGCGCGTTGTGCAGCACGTAGGTCAGCGCATCGAGGCCGGCGGGCGGCAACCGCTCCGCATCGTCGACGATCAGCAGCGCATCGATCGACAGTTGCGCGACCTCGGCCAGCCACGCCGTCACGCCTTCCAGCGCGCGCGCCGCGTCGGCCGTGCCGACCGGGATCAGGCGCCCGAAGCCGGGCCGCGCGCAACCGGTCCGCACCGCCTGCACGAGCCCTTGCAGCAAGCGCGCCGCATCGTCGCGCTCGTCGGCCGACAGCCATACGACCGCACGGCCGAGCGCGAGGGTTTCGCGGCGCCATTGCGCGAGCAGCGACGTCTTGCCGTAACCGGCCGGCGCCTGCACCAGCGTGACCGGCCGGCCGTCGAAAGCGGGTGCGGCAAGGCTCAGCCGCGCGCGGGCCAGCAACTGCGCCGGCACGCGCGGCGCGGTCGTCTTCAGGACCAGTTCGGTGGGAGGCGCGTCGGCGCGATCGGGTGGGTGAGCCATCGGGGCAGCAGTCGGAATCCGGCGGTGCCGTGGGGGCCAGCGTCCGGGGTGGGTGTGGGGGGAAGGATCGGCCGAACCGCGTTCGCGCGTCAATCCCCCCCGCGACGAGTGGGGCCGCGCCGGCACGGCGTCGATAGCATGGGTTCCGATGCAAGACGAACACCACGAGGAGCCCACCCATGAAGATCGTATCGACCGGCACGCGGCGCAGCGCGCCGCTCGCCGGATAAGCGGAGCGGCACGATGTACCGCCATCTGCTCGTGACGGTCGACGGCTCGCCCGGCGGCATCGACGCGATCGGCCATGCGCTCGAACTGGCGCGTGCGGTCGGCGCCCGGGTCACGTTCATGCTGACCGGCGCCGCGCCGGACTCGCGTTTATCCGGAGCGCGGCTGCCGGAGCACGGTGCGAAAGTGGAAGCCGCCGCGCGGGCACAGGGGTTGTCTCATGCGATCGCGGGGGCCGGCCATCCGGGGGCCGGCCATCCGGGGGCCGGCCATCCGGGGGCCGGCGACGCAGCGCCCGGTGCGCTGGCGGCCGAACTCGGCTGCGACCTGATCGGCGTCGCGGCGCTGCCGCACGATGCCGATGCGGCGGCCTGCGCGCAACGGCAGCACCTGCTCGCGATGAGCGGCGTGCCGGTGCTCGTGTGCACGTCGCGGCGCACGCCTGCCGAGGCGCGCGTGATGGCGCGTTGCCTCGATGCGCATCGTGCGGTCGAAGGGTGGCTGCATGCGTTGATGACGACCGGCGTACCCGCAAACGTGGACGCGCCGCAGCGGCAAGCGGCCGATATGCAGGAGGCGCTGGCATCGCTCGCCGCCTTGCAGCACGCCCGGGTCGGCACAGCCGCCGAAGCGCGCCTGTTCGCGGCATTGCGCATCCGTGCGGAGTGCGTCGCGGCCGAACTGGACGAACTCGACCGCCAGCGGCAGCGCGACGCGCAAGCGCTCGATGCGCTCATGCGGATCGCCGCGGAAGGGCTGCCGTCGGCCGCGTTCGACACGGCGCTCGCCCGCTATGCGCACGGCGCGTTCGAGCAGATGGGACGGATGGAAGGCGTGATTTTCCCGGCCGCGCGGCGCTATCTCGGCGACGCGGACTGGGCAGAGCTAGATGAATCGCTGGCGGACGGCGCAGCCGCGACGCCGCCACGCGCAAACGAACCGAACGAACCCGACGATGCGCGGCGCGCATCCGACTGACACCCTACGGAGAACACCATGGCACATGCAGTGCGATTCCACGAAACCGGCGGCCCCGAGGTCCTGCGCTGGGAGGAAGTCGACGTCGGCGACCCGGGCCCCGGCCAGGTGCGCCTGCGCCACGACGCGGTCGGCCTGAATTTCGCCGACACGTACTTCCGCAGCGGCCTGTATCCGGTGCCGCTGCCTGCCGGCCTCGGCGTCGAGGCGGCCGGCGTGGTCGAAGCGGTCGGCCCCGGCGTGACGAACGTCGCCGTCGGCGACCGCGTGACCTACACGGGCTTCCTGAACACGCTCGGCGCGTACAGCACCGAACGGCTGATTCCCGCCGCGCCGCTCGTGCGGCTGCCGGCCGGCATCACGTGCGAAACGGCCGCGGCGATGACGATGCGCGGCCTGACGTCGGCCTACCTGCTGCGCCGCATCCATGCGTTCGCACCGGGCGACACGATCCTGCTGCACGCGGCCGCCGGCGGCGTCGGGCTGATTGTGTCGCAATGGGCGAAGCTGCTCGGGCTCAAGGTGATCGGCACCGTCTCCAGCGAGCACAAGGCCGAAATCGCCCGCGCACACGGTTGCGATCACACGATCGACTACAGCCGCGAGGACGTCGCGAAGCGCGTGCGCGAGCTGACGGACGGTGCGGGCGTCGACGTCGTGTTCGACAGCGTCGGCAAGGACACCTTCGAAGGCTCACTCGATTCGCTGAAGCGGCGCGGGCTGATGGTGTGCGTCGGCACCGCGTCGGGCCCGATCCCGCCGTTCGATCCGCAGCGCCTCGCGATGAAAGGCTCGCTATACCTGACGCGCCCGGCGCTGGCCGACTACATCGCCGATCCGGCCGAGAAGAACGACCTGGCCGGCGAACTGTTCGCGCACGTCGCGGCCGGCCGGATCCGGATCGAGATCAACCAGCGCTACGCGCTGCAGGACGCCGCGCAGGCGCATCGCGATCTCGAATCGCGCAAGACGACCGGTTCGTCGGTGTTCATCGTCTGAGGAGACGCGCATGCGAGTCGAACCCCTGACCTGCGCGATCGGCGCGGAACTGCTGGATGTGAGCCTCGCCGACGCTGTGCACGACGACGGCCTGTTCGCCGAGATCCGCGTGCAGCTGCTTCGCCATCGCGTGCTGTTCCTGCGCGACCAGGACATCACGCGCGCCGAGCATGTCGCGTTCGCGCGGCGCTTCGGCGAGCTCGAGGATCATCCGGTGGCGGGCAGCGATCCCGAGCATCCGGGGCTCGTGCGGATCTACAAGTCGCCCGACCAGCCGAACGACCGCTACGAGAATGCGTGGCACAGCGATGCGAGCTGGCGCGTGGCGCCGCCGTTCGGCTGCGTACTGCGCTGCATCGACGGTCCGCCGGTTGGCGGCGACACGATGTGGGCGAACATGGTGCTCGCCTACGAACGCCTGCCTGAACACGTGAAGCAGCAGATCGACGACTTGCGCGCGCGCCACAGCATCGAGGCGAGCTTCGGCGCGGCGATGCCGATCGACAAGCGCCTCGCGCTGAAGGCGCAGTACCCGGACGCCGAGCACCCGGTCGTGCGCACGCATCCCGAAACCGGCGAGAAAGTGCTGTACGTGAATGCGTTCACCACGCATTTCACCAACTTCCACACGCCGGCGCGCGTGCGGGTCGGGCAGGACGCGAATCCCGGCGCCGGCCAGTTGCTGCAATACCTGGTCAGCCAGGCGTACATCCCCGAGTACCAGGTGCGCTGGCGCTGGAAGAGGCACAGCGTCGCGATCTGGGACAACCGCAGCACCCAGCACTACGCGGTGATGGACTACCCGCCGTGCGTGCGCCAGATGGAGCGCGCGGGCATCGTCGGCGACGTGCCGTTCTGAGCCCGCCAACACCGTAGCCCATCTCTGAAACCCCATGCAACGCGCCGGGCCCGCCGCCCGGCGCGGCGGGATACGCACGCCCATACGCCCGCAATACAACGATTTCCACTGGAGGACGACATGCAATTTCTCGACGATTCGCTGCACCCGGAAAACCAGGACAAGGTGGTCATCACGGTCGCGCCGTACGGCCCCGAATGGATGCCGGCCGATTTTCCGGAAGACATTCCGGTGACGATGGACGAGCACGTGCAGAAGGCCGTCGACTGCTACAACGCGGGCGCGACGGTGCTGCACCTGCACGTGCGCGAACTCGACGGCAAGGGCAGCAAGCGCCTGTCGAAGTTCAACGAACTGCTCGGCCGGCTGCGCGAGGCGGTGCCCGACATGATCCTGCAGGTGGGCGGCTCGATCTCGTTCGCGCCGGAAGGCGAGGGCGCCGACGCGAAATGGCTGTCCGACGACACGCGCCACATGCTTGCCGAATTGACGCCGAAGCCCGACCAGGTGACGGTCGCGATCAACACCGTGCAGATGAACATCACCGAGCTGATGAACCGCCAGGACATCGCCGGCACGTCGTTGAACGAAGCCGCGTACTGGGACGCGTACCGCGAGATGACCGTGCCGGCCGGCCCCGGCTGGGTCGACGAGCACCTGCGCCGCCTGCAGGCGGCCGGCATCCAGCCGCATTTCCAGCTCACCGGCATGCACGCGCTGGAAACGCTCGAACGGATCATCCGCCGCGGCGTCTATCGCGGCCCGCTGAACGTCACGTGGGTCGGCATCGGCGGCGGCTTCGACGGCCCGAATCCGTACAACTTCATGGAATTCGTGCGGCGCTGCCCGGACGGCGCGTGCATCACGCTCGAATCGCTGATGAAGAACGTCCTGCCGATCAACACGGTCGCGATGGCGCTGGGCCTGCATCCGCGCTGCGGGATCGAGGACACGATCATCGACCAGAAGGGCAACCGGATGACGTCGGTGCAGCAGGTCGAGCAGTGCGCACGGATCGCGCGCGAACTCGGCCGCGACATCGCCACCGGCAAGGAGGCGAAGGCGATCTACCGGATCGGCGTGCAGTACGACGGCATCGACGAAACGCTGGCGCACCTCGGGATGGCGCCGAACCGCCGCGCCGGCCAGGTGAACGTGCCGCTGCGGGCCGCCTGACGCGCCGCGCACCCGGGTAAGCGGCCGTGACGGCCGCCGCCCGCCGATCGTTGTGGCGTGGCACCACCCCTGCGCAGCGCGCGGGAGCGGACTCCGGTCAACGGAGCGGTGCCACGCAAGCCGCGCCGAAGCACGACCTCCGGCGCCGGAGGAGACACGCATGCTGATCCATCAAGTCGAGCCGTCGATGCAGGACGTCGCCGCCGCCGGCCGGCGCGCGCCCGCGTATGCGTGGCTCGTGTTCGGCCTGACCGTCGGCCTGCTGCTGTCGGACTACATGTCGCGGCAGGTGCTCAATGCCGTGTTCCCGCTGCTCAAGCACGCGTGGGCGCTGTCGGACACGCAGCTCGGTTCGCTGTCCGGCGTCGTCGCGCTGCTGGTCGGGTTGCTGACGTTCCCGCTGTCGGTACTCGCCGACCGCTTCGGGCGCGTGCGCAGCATCGTGCTGATGGCCGCGTTGTGGAGCATCGCGACGCTCGGCTGCGCGCTGTCGACGAACTACGCGGAGATGCTCGTCGCACGCGGCCTCGTCGGGCTCGGCGAAGCCGCGTACGGCAGCGTCGGCGTCGCGCTGATCCTCAGCATCTTTCCGGCACGGCTGCGCGCGACCCTGACCGGCGCGTTCATGGCCGGCGGCGCATTCGGCTCCGTGTTCGGGATGGCGCTCGGCGGGCTGGTCGGTGCGCATCTCGGCTGGCGCTGGTCGTTCGGCGTGATGGCCGCGCTCGGCATCGTGCTGCTCGTCGCGTATCGCTGCGTCGTGACCGAACGGCGGCTCGCCGCGTATCGGATCGAACCGTGCCGGCGCGACGCCGGCGTGCCGCGCGACCTGCGCGGCAACGTGCGCGCGCTGATGTCGGGGCTGTTCGCATCGCGTTCGGTGATCTGCGCGTACCTCGGCAGCGGGCTGCACCTGTTCGTGCCGGGCGCGCTGTTCGCGTGGCTGCCGAGCTACCTGAACCGCTACTACGCGATGGCGCCCGACCGCGCGGCGGTGCTCGCGGCCGGCTTCGTGCTGCTCGCGGGCGTCGGGATGGTCGGCTGCGGGATCGTCACCGACCGCGTCGGCAAGACCGACGGCAAGCGCAAGTGGCTGACCGCGATCGCGTATTGCGTCCTCACGGGCGTGTGCCTCGCGATTGCGTTCCGGCTGCCGCCCGGGCCGCTGCAGCTCGCGCTGATCTGCGCGGGGATGCTGGTCGGCGCGGGTGCGTCCGGTGCATCGGGCGCGATGGTCGCGAACCTGACGCCGGCCGCGATCCACGCGTCGGCGTTCGCGACGCTCACGCTCGCCAACAACCTGCTCGGCATGGCGCCGGGCCCGCTGCTGACGGGGTGGGTCGCCGATCGCGCCGGGCTCGTCGGCGCACTGCAATGGATTCCCGTCGTGCCGCTCATGGCCGCCGTGCTGTTCGCCATCGGACGAGCGAGCTATGTGTCCGACCTCGCGCGCGTCGAACGCGAACGGCGCGCGTCCCACCTTTCCTGAACGTTTCGGAGACTGCATGACCCTGACGACCACCCCCACCATCCTGATCGTGCCCGGCTTGCGCGATCACGTCGAAGACCACTGGCAGACGCACCTCGAACGGCGCCTGCCGAACGCACGCGCCGTCGCGCCGCTCGAAGCCGACAAGCTGAGCCGCGCCGCACGCGTCGCGGCGCTCGATGCGGCGCTGGCCGAAATCGACGGCCCGGTGATCCTCGTCGCGCACAGCGCGGGCGTGATGATCACGGTGCACTGGGCACGGCAGGCCACGCGCCAGATCCACGGCGCGCTGCTCGCGGCGCCGGCCGATCTCGAGTCGCCGATGCCCGCCGGTTATCCGGCGCCCGATGCGATCGCCGCGAACGGCTGGACGCCGATACCGACCGGACGGCTGCCGTTTCCGAGCATCGTCGCCGCGAGCCGCAACGATCCGCTCGCAGGTTTCGAACGCGTCGAGGCGCTGGCGGCAGGGTGGGGCAGCAAGCTGGTCGATCTGGGGGAGGTCGGGCACCTGAACCCGGCGTCGGGGTATGGCGAGTGGCGGGATGCAGAGCGGTTGATCGAAGAAGTGGCCGCTCTCGGCACGGCCTGACTGACTGAATATTCCCGCCTTTCGCGCGCCGCGCCCGACCGGGCGCCCGGCGCGCGCGCCGTCACCGTCGGGTCGCGATGCGGCCTCGAACCGATTCCATTTCGCCGCTCGCCGAGATACGACGTCTTAACACGCAGCACAATCGACCCGGCACGACGCCCCAGCATCGGTCGGCACCCAAATCGTCAACAAACGGAAGGTATTTGTCAGGGAAAGTCCCGCCCCGCGCGCCGTGGTTTTTTGTTGACCGACATCGTATAACGCCGTCATGATTTCCTGAAAAGAAAGGTCCCATCCACCGACCGAAGTGAGGAGACATGAACGCCACCCCGATCGCTCGCCGTGTCCGCCGGATCGCACTCGCCGTGGGTTTCACGCTGTCTGCCACGGCCGCCGTCGCCGCCCCCGTCTCGCTGAACATCGTCGATGTCGCGGGGAACCTTCAGCTCACGCAGAAGGCCATCGAAGCCTTCAAGGACAAGAACCCGAACCTCGTCTCGAACGTCACGTTCACGAACGCGCCCGCGCCGCAGTTGCCGGGCAAGATCAAGGCGATGCAGGCGGCGGGGCGCGCCGACATCGACCTCGTGCTGACGGGCACCGACGCGCTGGCCGCCGGCATCGAGCAGAACCTGTGGCAGAAGCTGCTGCCCGACGACGCGGCCGCGCTCCCCGGCGTACTCGACAAATACGCGCCCGGCCCGCGCAAGATGCAGGATCTCGCGCAGGGCTACGGCCTCGAAGTCACCTACATGCCGGCCGGCCCGCTGCTCGAATACAACCCGGCGAAGGTCAGCGACCCGCCGAAGACACCCGATCAGCTGCTCGCCTGGTGCAAGGCGCACCCGAACAAGCTGATCTATGCGCGCCCGGCGAACTCGGGCCCCGGCCGCACGTTCCTGATGGGGCTGCCGTACGTGCTCGGCGACAAGAATCCGCAGGATCCGATCAACGGCTGGGACAAGACCTGGGCGTTCCTCAAGGCGCTGAACGACTGCGTGCCGTACTACCCGGGCGGCACGTCGGCGGTGATGAAGGAACTCGGCGAGGGCACGCGCGACATGACCGTGACCGTCACCGGCTGGGACCTCAACCCGCGCGCCCTCGGCATCGTGCCGGCGGAATTCAAGGTCCAGGCCTTCGACAACATGACGTGGGTCAACGACGCGCACTACATGGTGATCCCGAAGGGTGTGCCGAAGGAAAAGCTCGACGTGCTGTTCAAGCTGATGAACTTCCTGCTCGAACCGGCGCAACAGGCGATGACCTACGACGACGGCTACTTCTATCCGGGCCCGGCGGTGAAGGGCGTGACGCTCGAGATGGCGCCCGCGCACAGCCAGGAGGTGATCAAGAAATTCGGCCGCCCCGAGTACGCGAAGCTGCTCGCGGAGCGCCCGCACGTGCAGCCGCTCAACGCGCAGGCGATGGTCGCCGCGTTCCAGAAGTGGGATCGCGAGATCGGATCGCAGAAGTCGAAGTGACGCAGGAACCGGCGGGCGCCGCGGCGCCCGCGTCGAGGGAGTTCGCGCAATGAAGCACAGTTTCGAACGGTTGCGGCTCGATGGCGTGTGCCGCAGCTTCACCAATGCGGAAGGCGCGCAGGTCGCCGCGCTGAACGGGCTCGATCTCGAGATCCGGCGCGGCGAATTCATCGCGCTGCTCGGCCCGTCGGGCTGCGGCAAGTCGACCGCGCTCAACTGCATCGCGGGGCTGCAGCCGCTCACGCGCGGCGGCATCTGGCTCGACGACACGCGCATCGACGTGCTGCCGCCCGAGCGCCGCGGCTTCGGGATGGTGTTCCAGAACTACGCGCTGTTTCCGCACATGTCGGTGCTCGACAACGTCGGCTTCGGCCTCAAGATGCGCGGCGTGCCGAAGCAGGAAACGCGGCGGCGCGCGCAGCAGGCGCTCGAACTCGTGCAGCTCGTCGGCCACGAGGGCAAGCTGCCCGGGCAGCTGTCGGGCGGGCAGCAGCAGCGTGTCGCGATCGCACGCGCGATCGTGATCGAGCCGCCGCTCGTGCTGATGGACGAGCCGCTGTCGAACCTCGACACGAAGCTGCGCATCGAGATGCGCGCCGAGATCCGCCGCATCCACACACAGCTCGAACGCGCGACGATCTACGTGACGCACGACCAGGACGAAGCGCTGTCGATGGCTGACCGCATCGTCGTGATGAAGGAGGGCGTCGTGCAGCAGGTCGCGACGCCGAAGGACGTCTACACGCGCCCGCACAACCTGCACGTCGCGCGCTTCATGGGTTATCGCAACGTGCTGCCGTTCACGCTCGAAGGGATGGCCGGCGATTACGTGAACGTCGCGGCCGGTGGCGTGCGCGTCACGGGCGTGCCGATGGCCGGCTTCGATACGAAGGAGGTCGTGGTCGCGCTGCGCCCCGACGACATCGAGCGGGCAGACGATGCGGGCGACAACACGAACGCGTTCGACTCGACCGTCGAAACGGTCGAGTACGGCGGCCGCGACTCGCTGATCCGCGCGGTCACGCCGTTCGGCCCGATCTGGGCGCGCGTCGCCGGCGAATTCACGGAAGGCGAGCCGCTGCGGCTGCGCGTTGCGCCGTCACGCACGCTCGTCTACCCGGGAGCGCCGACATGAGCGGCGTGGCCGCCGCGCCGTCATACCGGGAGGCCGCATGAGCACGGTCGCATCCGGCGGCACGCCGCGCGACGCGAAAGCGTGGCTCGTCACGCCCGCGCTCGCATTCATCGTCGCGCTGTTCATCTATCCGTTCGCGTACGGCCTCGTGCTGTCGTTCCAGCCGATGAACGGCGGCGGCGCGCTCGCGAACTACGTGCAGTTCTTCACCGACGCGGCGATGTGGCCGACCGTGCTCGTCACGCTGAAGCTCGCGGTGCCGGCGACGCTGCTCAACGTCGGCATCGCGGTACCCGTCGCATTCGCGCTGCGCCGCCACTCGCCGTACCAGAAGTTCGTCACGACGCTGCTCGTGATTCCCGTCACGCTCGGCACGGTGCTCGTCGCCGACGGGATGCTCACGTATTTCGGGCCGAACGGCTGGTTCCCGCAGGCGCTGCAGGGGCTGCACCTGTACACCGACGAAGTGCGCCTCACCCACAACTACTGGGGCGTGCTGCTGTCGCTGATCGTGTCGGGCTTTCCGTTCGCGTTCCTGCTGATGCTGTCGTACATCAGCGGCATCGACCCGACGCTCGCGCGCGCAGCGGCGACGCTCGGCGCGAACCCGTGGCAGCAGTTCCGGCAGATCTACCTGCCGCTGCTCGTGCCGGGGCTGACGATGGCCGCGTGCCTGTCGTTCGTGCAGGCGTTCTCGGTGTTCCCGTCGGCCGTGCTGCTCGGCGCGCCGGCCGGCCCCACACGCGTGATCTCGATCGCGGCGGCGGAAGCCGCGTTCGAGAGCTACGACTATTCGCTCGCATCGGCGATCGCGATCGTGATGGGCTTCGTGCAGTTGCTGGTGGTCGCGTCGATGCTCGGCGCGCGCCGCTTCTTCTATACGGGCGCGGTGACGGGAGGCAAGGGCTGATGGCGACCGACAATCATGCCGCGCGCACCTGGCCGCCGAAGCACGACACGCCCGATGCGCCCGATGCGCGCCCCGTCGACGCGAGGAAACCGCAGAAGATGACAAGCAATCTCGCCGGCCGCGCGTGGAAGGCGCTCGTGTGGGGGCTGATGGCGTTCTTCCTGCTGAACGTGATGCTGCTGATCGCGACCGTCGCGGTGAATTCGATCGCGACCCGCTGGTTCGGCACGCCGCTGCCGCAGGGCTTCACGCTGCACTGGTACGCGAAGGCGTGGGAGGACTTCCAGCTCGCGAGCGTGCTGTGGGTGACCGTCGAGGTCGTCGGCGCGGTCGTGCTGCTGTCGATCGCGCTCGGCGTGCCGGCCGCGTATGCGCTTGCGCGCGTGCAGTTTCGCGGCAAGCGCTTCGCGCTGCTGGTGTTCCTGCTGCCGCTGATGGTGCCGCCCGTCACGTACGGGATCCCGATGGCCACCGTGATGTACAAGGTCGGGCTCGCGGGCACGCTGCCGGGCGTGATCCTCGCAAACCTCGTGCCGGCGCTGCCGTTCGTGATCCTCGTGATGACGCCGTTCATCGAGCAGATCGACCCGAATCTCGAAGCCGCCGCGCGCATCTTCGGCGCGAACACGTGGCGCTATTTCCGCTACGTGCTGCTGCCGCTGCTGGTGCCCGGCATGCTCGCGGCGGGGCTGCTCGTGCTGGTGCGCACGATCGGGATGTTCGAGCTGACCTTCTTCACCGCGGGGCCGAGCACGCAGACGCTCGTCGTCGCGCTGTATTACGCGGTGTTCTCGACCGGCGTGCGCGCGCCGCAGTCGATCGACGCGATGGCGATGATCTACATGGCCATCACGCTCGTGTGGGTCGTGATCGCGCTGCAGTTCGTGAGCCCGACGCAGCTCGTCAGCCGCGTGAAGCAGGAGCGGCAATAGGCGAGGGCGACGCACGGGCACGCGATGCCGCTCGCGCCTCCGTGCAATTGGTTACAAATGGATACCGCGCACCGCGCGCGGACGTTGCAGACTACGCGGCGTTCCCCCGATAACGGATATCCATGAAGTTCCACACGCTGCTGACACTCGCCGGTGCATCGACGCTGCTGGCTGCCTGCAACCTGCTCCACGACGGCCCCGGGTCGAGCGACGTCGACGCCGCCGTGCGCCGCGCGCTCGAGGCGGAAAACCACGGCGGCCTGAACGCGCTGTTCGGCCAGCCGCTGCCCGTCTCGGCCGATGTCGTGTCGGCGAAGCCCGACGGCGACTGCAAGAAGCTCGGCGATCGCACCTACTCGTGCGACGTCGTGGTCACGTGGCGCAATGCCGACTACAAGCCTTCGCGCGCGAACCTGACCTTCGTGCAGGCCGCCGACGGCGCGTGGCAGACGTCCGGCGTCGACGCCGCGATCGTAACCGGCACCGCGAAGTCGCTGGTCGACGAAATCGGCAAGGCGTGGCCGGGCAATGCGGCGAGCGGCGCGTCGGCGCCGCAGTGACGCGCCGGCGGCACGGCGCGCCCGGATTCCGCGGGCATGCGACTTCGTCCTTGCGGGCCGCGATCGTCCCGTTTCTTCAAGCCATCGATGACCATCGCCCCGTGCAGGCGCGACCACGGCCGGCGGGGTGGCGCCATTCGACCGGCGCGACCCGCGTTCGACACCGATTCACTGAAAAGGGGTGCGAACACCTGACCCCAAAGACCGAACGCATCCTCGGTATGTGGGCCACGTTATAGGGAAAACCCTTATTTCGAGATATAATCACGGCCTAAGAGATAGGTCGAACCATGCCTGAACGTTTCCAAACCCTTGAAAAATTTGTGTTTTCCCTCGTCGTGATGTCCGCCGTCGTGTGCTCGGCCTTCCTCGCGTACGAGCGTCACCCCGAGATCAAGATCGCGCTGCACGAAGGCGAAGCGCTGATGCGCGAGAGCGCCAAGTACTCGGTCATCTGCTCGCCGTCCAAGGTCGATCCTTGCGTCGAGATGTCGGCTTACTGAGATTCGCGTCGGTCGCGGTACGCTGCGATCGAAACGGCCGTTTCCAGAATTGGCCCCATTCAGTTTCGGACTTGTCCTATATCGCTGGTCGTCTGGATTCCTTAAAGTAGAGCCCATCAGGCATTCAGAAACCGGCCGCAAGATAGGGCGGATGCACGAACCCGTAACGTGCCGAG
Source organism: Burkholderia sp. AU31652 (assembly GCF_002223155.1). Lineage (NCBI taxonomy): Bacteria > Pseudomonadati > Pseudomonadota > Betaproteobacteria > Burkholderiales > Burkholderiaceae > Burkholderia > Burkholderia sp. AU31652. The sequence goes on from NZ_NKFG01000003.1 coordinate 1,441,304, forward strand.
TCGCTGGCGTAAGCAGCCCCGAATTCAGCCGGCCCCGCTTCGAGCCATCGAGCGGGGCCGTTCTGTTTGCGCGGGTTGAATGACCTTCAGCCGCGCCATGCGCCGCGCACGTTACACCACATGCCGCGGCGTGCCGCCCACGAACGCGGCGACGTTGTCCACGAGCTGATCGGCGAGCGCCTGCATCGCTTCGTCACTCGCCCACGCGACGTGCGGCGTCAGGATGAATGCCGGATGCGACAGGATCGCGTGGAACGGATGCGCGGCCGGCAGCGGCTCCTGCGTGACCACGTCGAACCCCGCGCCCGCGATCTGCCCCGACTGCAATGCGTTGACGAGCGCACCTTCATCCACGAGCCCGCCGCGCGCGGTATTGATCAGCAATGGCCGGCGCGCCATCCGCGCGAACGCGGCCGCGTCGATCAGGTGCCGCGTCGCCGGCGTGAGCGGGCAGTGCAGCGTGATCACGTCGCTGTCGCGCAGCAGCGTGTCGAGCGGCGCGTAGTCGTCTCCCGCCGTATCGCCGTGCGCCGCGAACCGCACCCGCATGTCGAGCGCGCGGGCGATGCCGGCCACCGCGCGCCCGAGCACGCCGTCGCCGACGATCCCGAGCGTCGAGCCGGCCAGGTCGCGAATCGGATGATCGAAAAAGCAGAACTGCCCGCTGTCGAGCCAGCGCCCGCCACGCACCGCGTCGCGGTACGCGACGAGGCTGCGGCGCAGCGCGAAGATCAGCGCGAACGTATGCTCGGGCACCGTGCGGACCGCATACCCGCGAATATTGCTCACCACGATGCCGCGCGCCGCGCACGCGTCGAGATCGACGATGTCGGTGCCCGTCGCGGCGATCGCGATCATCCGTAGGCGCCGCGCATCGGCGAGCGCTGCCGCGTCGAGCCGCACCTTGTTGGTCACGACGATGTCCGCGTCACCGATGCGCGAGGCTATCTCGTGCGCGGCCGTCCGGTCGAAGGTCTGCAATACGTGCGGGAACGGAAACGGCTTCAGCACGGTGTGCGGCGACAGCGTCGCGCGGTCGAGAAACACGATCTTCGCGGGAGAGGAAGCAGAAAACATGGCGGGTCTCGCTGACAGGCGCTCGGCGGGCGCGGAACGGGTTCGATTCTGCCGGCGGCGCGCGTGGCGTCGTTTGCCCGTTGCGCGAGCGCGCTTTCCCGGATGGAAAGGCTGACGCTACGCGTTGCACGAGGGGCGTGACGCGCGCCTTTCCGAAACGGAAAGGCTGGTTGAGCATCGATCGATTTTCGCCGGGCGCGAACGCCGTCATGATCGCCTTCATCGACACCACGATTTCATCGGAGACAGCCATGACACGCCCCCTGGACGGCATCCGCGTGCTGGAACTCGGCCAACTGATCGCCGGGCCGTTCGCGGGCCGGATGCTCGCCGAATTCGGCGCCGACGTGCTCAAGGTCGAGCCGCCCGGGCTCGGCGACCCGCTGCGCAAATGGCGGCTGCTGCATGAGGGCACGTCGGTCTGGTGGGCCGCGCAGTCGCGCAACAAGACCTCGCTCACGCTCGACCTGCGCACGCCCGAAGGGCAGGACGTCGTGCGCCGCCTTGTGGCCGAGACCGACGTGCTGATCGAGAACTTCCGGCCCGGCACGCTCGAAGGCTGGGGGCTCGGCTGGGACGCGCTGTCCGCGATCAACCCGGGGCTCGTGATGCTGCGCGTGTCGGGCTTCGGGCAGACGGGCCCGTACCGCGACCGTCCCGGCTTCGGCGTGATCGCCGAGGCGATGGGCGGCCTGCGGCACCTGACCGGCGAGCCCGGCCGCACACCGGTGCGCGTCGGCATCTCGCTCGGCGATTCGCTGTCGGCGCTGCACGGCGTGATCGGCGTGCTGCTTGCGCTGCGGCATCGCGAGCAGCAGGGCGGCAAGGGGCAGGTCGTCGACGTCGCGCTGTACGAGTCGGTCTTCAACATGATGGAAAGCCTGCTGCCCGAATACTCGGCGTTCGGCGCCGTGCGCGAGGCGGCCGGCAGCAGCCTGCCCGGCATCGCGCCGACCAACGCGTACCGCTGCCACGACGGCAAGTACGCACTGATCGCGGGCAACGGCGACAGCATCTTCCGGCGCCTGATGGAGCTGATCGGCCGGCCCGATCTCGGCAACGATCCCGCGCTCGCGCACAACGACGGACGCGTCGCGCAGGTCGAGCGCATCGACGCGGCAATCGGCGAATGGAGCGCGCAGCACGATCTCGATGCCGTACTGGCCGCGCTGAACGACGCGCGCATCCCGTCCGGGCGCATCTACGACGTGGCCGACATCGCGGCCGATCCGCATTACCGCGCCCGCGACATGCTCGTCGATGCCGCGTTGCCCGACGGCACGCCGGTACTCGTGCCGGGCATCGTACCGAAGCTCGGCGCGACGCCCGGGCGCATCGAACACGCGGCGCCCGCGCTCGGCGCGGATACCGACGCGGTACTCGAATCGCTCGGCATCGATGCGGCGACGCGCGGCGACTGGCGCACGCGCGGCGTAATCTGAGATGCGGAAACAGGAGAAAACAACATGAGCGGCCAACGCAAACGCCTCTACCTCCACGAAGTCGCGACGCGCGACGGTCTCCAGAACGAAGCGGCATTCGTCGACACCGACGACAAGATCGCGCTCGTCGACGCGCTGAGCGCGTGCGGCTACGCGAAGATCGAGGTCACGTCGTTCACGTCGCCGAAGGCGATCCCTGCGTTACGCGACGCGGAGGCCGTGATGCACGGCATCGCGCGCGCACCCGGTGTCGTCTATACGGTGCTCGTGCCGAACGTGCGCGGAGCGGAGCGCGCGCTGTCGTGCGGGGTCGACGAAGTGAACCTCGTGATGTCGATGAGCGAAAGCCACAACCGCGCGAACCTGCGGATGACGCGCGAGCAGTCGTTCGCACAACTGCGCGACGTGATCGACGCGGTACGCGGCGCCGGTGTCGCGATCAACGTGTCGCTGTCGACCGCGATGGGCTGCCCGATGGAAGGCGATGTTGCAGCAGAAGGCGTGCTCGCATGGATGCAGCGCTTCGCGGATCTCGGCGTGCATGGCTTCACGCTGTGCGACACGACGGGCATGGCGTTTCCGTCGCAGGTGCGCGACCTGTCGGCACGGGCACGCGAACGCTTCGGTGCGCTGCAGCTCACGCTGCACTTCCACAACACGCGCGGGATGGCGCTCGCGAATACGCTCGCGGCGCTCGACGCCGGGATCGACCGCTTCGACGCGTCGCTCGGCGGGCTCGGCGGCTGTCCGTACGCGCCGGGCGCGACCGGCAACGCGTGCACCGAAGAACTCGTGCACATGCTCGAACTCGACGGCTTCGATACGGGCATCGATCTCGCGGCCGTGCTGGCCGCGTCGGCACGGCTGCCCGCACTGATCGGGCATGACGTGCCGAGCCAGATCCTGAAAGCCGGGCGCCGCTCGGACCTTCATCCGCCGCCGCGCGCGGACGCCGGCGACATGCCCGCGCAGCGCGCGTTCTCATGAACCACGAACAGGAGCGAACCTCATGGCGCTGATCGATCACCTCGACCATCTCGTGCTGACCTGCGTCGATCCCGACCGGACGAAGCATTTCTACACCGAGGTGCTGCAGATGCGGCTCGAAACCTTCGGCGCGGGCCGGATCGCCTTCCGCTTCGGCAACCAGAAGATCAACCTGCACGTGCGCGGCGCGGAATTCGAACCGAAAGCGCATGTGCCGGTGCCCGGCGCGCTCGACCTGTGCTTCATCGCGTCCGTGCCGCTCGACGACGTGATCGCACACCTGAAGCGCGTCGCCTGGCCGATCGTCGAAGGGCCGGTCGAGCGCACGGGCGCGACGCAGAAGATCCGGTCGGTCTACGTGCGCGATCCCGACCTGAACCTGATCGAGATCTCCGAGTTGATCTGAGCACCGGCGCACCACCGTGTCGTATCGCCGCGTCGCCCTCACGCGAGCGGACCTGATCACGGTGCGGCCGCATGCCGCGCCGATCTCCCGCCGAAATCGGACAGCCGGCCTCCGCGCTCGCCGATTCCGGATAGCCGACCCATGCCGCGCTGCGGATAATGCAGGCATCGGCGACTGAGAAGCCGCCTTCGCAGCGGACGCGACGCTCGCGTCCGCGCTTCCGCAACCCGACCGAGGCGATTCCCGATGACGATCCTCTACCGCGGCATGGACCGCGCGGCGCTCGACGCCGCTTATCTGAACACGAAGGTGGTACCCGATTTCCCTGCGTTGCTCGCGTCGATGCAGGCGCGCAGCGCAGCGCTCTATGCAGCCGCGTCCGTCCGGCGCGACCTGCGTTACGGCGCGCAACCCGCGCAGCGTTTCGACTGGCTGTCGTGCGGCCAGCCCGAGGCGCCGCTGTTCGTGTTCGTTCACGGCGGCTACTGGCAGCACTGCGCGAAAGAGGATTTCGCGTACGGGGCGCGCGGGCCGCTCGCGCGCGGTTTCGACGTGATACTCGCCGAATACACGCTCGCGCCGATCGCGACGATGACCGACATCGTCGGCGAGATCGGCGCGCTGCTCGACTACCTGGCGAACGACCCGGACGGCCTCGGCACCGCGAAGCGGCCGATCCACCTGAGCGGCCATTCAGCGGGCGGCCATCTGACGGCCGTGCACCGCGCGCATCCGGCCGTCGTCTCGGCGCTCGCGATCAGTCCGCTCGTCGATCTCGAACCGATCTCGCTGTGCTGCCTGAACGACAAGCTGCAGCTCACCGCGCACGAAGTCGACGCGTACAGCCCGTTGCGCCACGTCGGGCCCGGCGCGCCGACGGTCGTCGCGGTCGGCGAAGCCGAGCTGCCCGAACTCGTGCGGCAAGCACGCGACTACGCGACGGCGTGCGAAGCGGCCGGCGAACGAATCATCCACGTAGGATTGCCCGGCATGCAGCACTTCGACGTGCTCGACGATCTCGAGAAGCCGGACGGTGCGATGCTCACCGCCTTGCTGTCGATCGCGCTGCGCTAGGCGCGCCGTATCGCGCGGGGGCGGCCGGGCGTATGATCGGCGTCAGGCCGCCGCGCCGACGGTAGGCGCCGGCACCGCCTTCCCAGGACCCACGACATGGTGAACCCGCTTCATTTCGATCTGCAGTCGCTGCGCGTGTTCGCGCTCGTCGCCGAGCACGGCAGCCTGACGAAAGCGGCCGAACACGGCCAGCTCACGCTGTCCGCGGTCAGCAAGCGTATCGCCGAGCTGGAAAGCGTGACGGGCAGTGCATTGTTCGTCCGGCATGCGCGCGGTGTCGAGCTGACGCCCGCGGGCCGCGCGCTGCTCGACCATGCGGCGAAGGTGATCGAGCAGGTCAACCGGATGGCGCACGAGATGAGCGATTACGTCGCCGGCGTGCGCGGCCATATCCACGTGTGGACCAACACGTCCGCGATCGTGCAGTTCCTGCCCGCCGATCTCGCCGCGTTCCTCACCGACCATCCGGGCATCAAGGTCAGCCTCGAAGAGCGGCTGAGCCACGAGATCGTCGACGCGCTCGCATCCGGCAAGGCCGATCTCGGCGTGTTCGCCGACAACGTGCCGGCCCCCGGCATCGAACGGCGGTTGTACCGGCGCGACGAGCTCGTGCTGCTCGTGCCGCGCACGCACCGGTTCGCCGCGCGCGACAGCATCCGCTTCGCGGATACGCTCGACGAAGACTACGTGGGGCTCAGTGACGGCAGCTCGCTGCTCGCGCGCATGACGGACGCGGCGTTCGCGGTCGAGCGCTCGCTGAAGCTGCGGATCCAGGTATCGAATTTCGACGGTGTGAGCCGGATGATCGAGGCGGGGCTCGGCATCGGCATCCTGCCGCGCGATGCGGTGACCGGCGAGCGCGCGGCGCGGCTCGGGGTCGTGAAGCTCGACGATGCGTGGGCGACGAGAACGCTGTGGGTGGGGGTGAAGGCCGGCGCCGTGCTGACGACCGATATCGCGAAGCTGTTCGATTTCATGTCGGCGCGGTGAGGCGACGCGGCGTGCGCAAAGCCGTTTTGGCCCGGATTCCGAAGAACACGATCATAGGTTCACGTTCGCACCGATTACCGACGTTCTGTCCAATTCCTCAACCGCTGGATCCGGGGCCGCCACATGAACGAATCGAGCTACCGCCTTGTTGTCGGCTTTGTCGTTGTCGCTTACGGCATCGCGATGTCCGCCGTCATGGCATTTCGTCCGGAACGGATCTTGGCCTTCCATTGCCGATCGAGGGCCTGGCGATGGACGTACAAATTCTTTTACAACATGTCGACCGAAGACATCATGTCGGCCAGAATGATTCGAATAACCCGATTCGAGGGGTGGGTAGGGCTGGTGTTCTGTACGGTCCTCATGTGGGGCTTCCTGTTCCGCAAGTAGCAAGGCGTAACCGGCTCGCGCATTCATGAGCGCCCCTTTGGGGATCGGGCAAACGTGTCACCACAGATGACTGGCGACATATCGCCCAGGAAATCCAGCAGCCATCGAAAATGATGCGGGCGCACGTTCCCATGCCCCGCATTCCCCCGCTCAAACCGGATTGATCTCATCCTGGCTGCGCCGCGTAGTCAGCGGCCCGAGCACGCGCAGCGTGACCGCGACGATACCGAGCGCGACCGAGATTACCCCGAACATCGCACCCGCGCCATAACTGCCGAGCACCGGCAGCAACACGAACGGCAACACCCCGCTGACGATCCGCGACAGCGCATAGGTGCTGCCGATCGCCGTCGAGCGCACCCGTGCCGGGAAAATCTCCGCCTGGTACACGTGATACGCGTTGCTGAACACGTTCGACGCACAGGTCGTCAGGAACCCGAAGCCGACGATCAGCGCGGTATTGCCCGAATACGCGAAGCACAGCCCGAACACGGCGATCGACAGGATCGACACGATCACGAGCGTGCGGCGCTCGATCCAGTTGAGCAACGGAATCGACAGCAGCGAGCCGACCGGATAGCCGATGAACGACAGCGCGATGAACAGCGTGCTGTCCGTCACGTCGAAGCCGCGACTTTTCACGACCGTGCCGGCCAGCGTGCCGAACCCGTAATAACCGAAGCCCTGAAACAGGTGAAAGGTCGCGAGCATCACGTAGCGCGCGCCGTACGGTTCGCGTCGCAGCAGCGCGATACGCTCGCCAAGCCCGAGCGGCCGTTGCGGCTCGACCGGCTCCGCGAATTGCTCTGGCACGCACACGCCGGTGCCTTCCGCGAAGCGTCGCAATGCCGCATGCGCGTCGGCGGTGCGACCCTGCGCGAGCAGCCAGCGCGGGCTCTCCGGCAGCCGATGCTCGACGAACAGCACGTACACGGCGCCGAGGCTGCCGATCGCGAGGATGATGCGCCAGCCGGCCACGCCACCGACACGAAGCGGGTTCAACCACAGCGCCAGAAACCCGACGAGAGGCACCGCGACATAGGAAGTCGTATAGGCCCACGCGGCGAGCCTGCCGCGCTTTTCCTTCGGCAGGATCTCGGACAGGAAGCTGTCGGCAACCGGATAGATCGCGCCGACGCCGATGCCGGTCAGGAACCGGCACGCGACGAGCATGTCGGCATTCACCGCAAACGCGCCGACCAGCGAGAATGCGCTGTACCACGTGAGCGTCAGCAGGAACGCCTTGCGCCGGCCGATGCGGTCGGCGAGGCTGCCGAGGCACATCGCGCCGACGAACATGCCGATGAACGCCGATGCGAGCAGCAGCTTGAAATCGGTGCTCTGCCGGCTCAGCCCGTATTCGTTCTGCAACGCGGAACCGATCGTGCTGACGAGGAAGATCTCGTACATGTCGAAGAACAGTCCGATGCCGATCACCCAGACGACGAACCGGTGCAACGCGCCGACGGGCAGGTCGTCCATGAAATCGCCGAGCGTGACGCGGCGGGCGGGGAGGGCCGACGCATCGGCGCCGGCGGCAGTGGCCGGCGGCCGTGCGAACGCGGGTTCGCCCGCGCTGCCGCCGAGATCGAGGGAATGGCTGTTCATCGTGTCTCCTGATTATCGATACGCCGTGGCGCGAGGCCCGGCCGTTCGCAACCGGCGCGCTGCATCCGGTCGCACGACGTGGCGGCAGGCACCGCAAGGCCAGTGAAAGGGCCGAATAGGCGGGCTGTACCGATCGTTCGACACATGGTGGGCAAATCCGCGGCACGTGATAATTGCGGATGCCTCAAGCGTCCTTTCCTGCGCAGAAAGGGTGCGGAACACGCGGCAACCGGCATGCACGCGGCAGGCCCGTGCAGCCTGCCTGGCGCGCGGTCATGCACCGGAGCCGATTGCGCGCTCGCACAACCGGCAGGCCGGGAAAACCATGAGGCCGATGGCCTGGCCGCCGGCGCGAACACCACCGGCGGCCACGCGTTCGCGCTCAGTCGGCCGGCACGAACGCCGTCCCGTGAAACACGCGCACGGGGTTGCCGCGCTCCAGCGCAAAGTGCTGCATCCGCCGCTGCCGGCGCGCATCGGACGCGTGACGGTCGGCTTCCTGCTGCAGGCGAACCTGCAGCAACTGCAGCGCCAGGCGCTTGTTCGCGTGCTGGCTGCGCTCGCTTTCCACGCGCACCGACAGGCCGGTCGCGACATGGGTCGCACGAATCGCGGAGCTCGTCTTGTTCACGTGCTGGCCGCCCGGCCCGCGTGCGCGCATCGCTTCGAACCGCACATCGCCATCCGGCAGCGGCTGCGCGTTGGCGCAGCACGTGACGCCGATGAACCAGTTCTTGCGCGGATGGCGCAACCGGTACGGGCTCGCGCAAATCCATTGCAGCGTGCCCGTCCAGCGGTCCGCGAGCGCCTGCGCACCTTCACCGTCGAGGTCGAGCAGCGCCGAGCGCAGCGTGCCGGGCCGTTCGCCCGGCTGCGCATCGAGCACGGTGACGACGACGCGCTTCGCATCGGCTTCTGCCTGCAGCCGCCGCAACGCATTGGCCGCGGCCAGCTGGCATTCGAGCGGGCCGTGCGCCGAAGAAATCTGCATCAGCATCGGCCAGCCTCCCCGGACGTCTTGTAGGTCAGCACCGGCGCGAGCCGCGCCAGCTTGCGCAGCAGCCCGGCCGCTTCGAGCGCGTCGACGACGCTGTCGATCGGCTTGTAGGCCTGCGGCGCTTCCTCGTACAGCAGTTCGCGGGCTTCGCAGATCACGTGGCTGCCGCGCGGCGTGCGCGTGAGCTGCGACGGCGTGAAGCGCCGTTCGAGGCGCCCCTTGCAGTCGCCGCGCGCCCACTTGCGGCCCGCACCGTGCGCCAGCGACGCCAGGCTGGCCGCATCGTCGGGCCGCACCGGCGCGACGAGGTAGCTGTAGTCGCCGCGCGATCCGGGAATGACGACCGGCCCCGCATCGGCCGGCGTCGCACCTTTGCGATGCAGCCAGCCCGCCTCGCCGTCGACCCTCGCGCGGCTCACCAGATTGTGGTTCACGTCGAGCACGCACCGGCCATCGGTGCGCCAGCGCGCCAGCATGCGCCGCGCGATCAGGTCGCGATTCGCGATCGCGTAGCGCAACGCCGCATCGTGACGCGCGAGGTACGCCGTGCATGCGGCATCCGTGTCGACGAGACCGTTGTAGCCGTGCTCGCGCATGTGCTGCTCGAGGATCGACTGGCCGAAGCCGCGCGATCCGCTATGCACGAGCAGCAGCAGGCGATCGGGATCGAGGCCGAGCGCCGCGACGGCATCGGTGTCGTACACCGCGTCGATCCGCTGCGCCTCCGCGAAATGATTGCCGCTGCCGATCGTGCCGAGCGATGCCGCGTACGCGTGATCCGCGAACCCGGCGGCCGCGACGAGCGGCTGCCAGCTTGCATCGGGCGTGGCGTCGATCGAGCCGAGCCGGCTCGCGAGCTTCGACGCGCTGATGCGCCGCGCATCGAGCGCGGTTTGCCACAGCGCCATCCCGCAGCCGATATCGCCGCCGATCAGCGCCGGATACAGCCGGCCCGTCGAGAAGAACGCGGCGCCAACGGGATAGCCGCGTCCGGGGTGAAGATCGGGCATGCCGGCGACGCGCCGCATGCCGGGGAGGGTGGCAGCGTGTTCGAGCTGCCGGATCGCCTCACCTTCGATCCAGGTGGTGGCGCAAGCGCACAACGTGATGCGCTCGCCCAGGTATTGCATGGAATTGCCCATGGAGGTTTCCGTTCGATGAAAAGGAAGAACGGCGGGCCATGGTGCAGGCAGCGCACACATGCGCTGCCCGACATCGGAAGTCGGGAAGAGGGCGGCACGACCGGATCGGAACGACCCGGCTCATCGCCGTGACGGCGATACGGGGTGCTGCTTGGCGTGAACGATGAAACGAACGGACGCGAAAAACCCGAACTACGACCCGCGACGGGAGGAGTGCTGGCGTGACGTCATGATTTCTTCTCCTTGCGAGTGAGGGGTTGATCGGAATGGCGGCGACTCTAGCATGCACGCGACGAGCGCAGCAAGCGGGTGGCGCGGCGTGGCCCATCGAATCACGGCTCGATGTGGCGAAAAACACACAAACAGGAATCCGGATCATTTCCATGTCGATGGCGCGCGTGGCACGCCGCAGCAGGCATTCGACGCACGCCGACAACCGCAACGGCCGTACCCGGCCGCGCTTGACAGCACACATGCCGTTTCGTAGCATCCGCCTGCTTCATCCCTGAACCCTCATCGAATCGGTGATCCAAGTGCCCGCAAACATTCGTCCCTTCGCCTGATACGCCGACGACTGCCGTCCCGGCCGCGTGTCGTCCTGCCCGTTCCCGTCCGCCTCGCGGCACCGGAACAGTGATCGCAGGGCCGCGCCCGGACACGCACTGACACCGCAACGCACACCCCATCGTTCGTTCACGTCGTCGGCTTTTTCTGATGTTTCCGGAGAAAGACCATGACGCTGGATTTCCGCGCCTACGCGCAATCGCTCGACCTCGCCCGCTACCCGCGCACGCCGCACCTCGAAGGCTCGCGCCTGCAGGACGGCGACGAAGGTCACGACCACGTTCCCTATCGCACCCTCGCGGGCGCCCATCTCGTCGTCGAGGAAAAGCTCGACGGCGCGAACACGGGCATCAGCTTCAGCCCCGCGGGCGAACTGCTGCTGCAGTCGCGCGGCCACTATCTGGCCGGCGGCGGCCGCGAGCGGCAGTTCGGGTTCGTGAAGACCTGGGCCGCCGCCCATGCCGGCTGGCTGCTCGATCGCCTCGGCGATCGCTACGTGATGTACGGCGAGACGATGAGCAAGAAGCACGCGGTGTTCTACGACGCGCTGCCGCATCACTTTTTCGAGTTCGACGTGTTCGATCGCGCAACGGGCCGTTTCCTGTCGACACCCGCGCGTCGCGCGCTGCTCGCCGACGGGCCCGTGCTGTCGGTGCCCGTGCTGTACGAAGGCATCGCGCCGGCGCGACTCGCGGACCTGAAGGCCATGCTCGGCCCGTCGCTCGCGAAGACGCCGGACTGGCGTCGCGCGTTCGAGGAAACGGTGCGGCGGCAGGGGCTCGACCTCGCGCGTGCATGGCAGCAGTGCGACAAGTCGGAGCGCTCCGAAGGGCTCTACGTGAAGGTCGAGACGGACGACACGGCGACCGCGCGCCTGAAGTGGGTGCGCCACGATTTCGTGCAGGCCATTCTCGAATCGGCTCGCCATCACTCGGAGCAGCCGTTCATCCCGAACCTGCTCGCGCCGGGTGTCGACCTGTATGCGCCGCGCCCGACGGTCACGTGGGCATCGATCCCCGCCGCGCGCCCGAACCCATGAATTCGGAACGGCCGTGTGCCGTTTCGAGAGGAGTCTTGATCATGAAGTACGAACAATTGCGGGCACTCGTGCCCGCGCCCGGCCGGCAGCCGGACTATCACGCGTGTCTCGCGGCATTTCCCGCGCTCGAACACGCGAAAGCGACACCGCAGGAGCCCGCGCACCACGGCGAAGGCGACGTGTGGACGCATACGATGATGGTGATCGATGCGCTGCTCGCGCTGCCCGAGTACCAGGCCGCATCGCGTGGCGACCAGGAGATCGTGTTCCTGGCCGCGCTGCTGCACGACGTCGCGAAGCACGGCACGACGGTCATCGATCCCGTTACCGGTGCGATCGGCCATCCCGGCCACTCGCGCAAGGGCGCGATCGATGCGCGGATTGCACTGTGGGATGCCGGCGTGCCGTTCGCGGTGCGCGAAGCGATCTGCCGGATGATCGCCGTGCACCAGGTGCCGTTCTTCGCGATGAGCGGGTCGCGCCGCGGCACGCCGGAGTTCATCGCGCGCGAGCTGTCATGGCAGGTCAGCCTGCCGCTGCTGTGCCTGCTTGCAGAAGCCGACATTCGCGGGCGCATCTGCGACGACACGCAGCGCGTGCTCGACAACATCGAACTGTTGCGCGAACTGGCGCGGGAAGAGGGCTGCTACGGCCAGCCGCGTGCATTCGCCGACGCTCACACGGCGCTCAGCTACTTCCGCGGTGCGGACGTGCATCCCGACTATCCGCTGTTTCGCACACCGGGCGCGCAGGTCGTCGTGATGTCGGGCCTGCCTGCGTCGGGCAAGAACACGTGGGTGGCGCGGCATCATCCGGATCTGCCGGTCGTGTCGTTCGACGATGCGCGCGATGCATTGGGTCTGCGTCATGGGCAGAACGAGGGCGCGGTCGCGCACCATGCTATCGACGCCGCGAAGGCACTGTTGCGCGCGCAACAACCGTTCGTGTGGAATGCGACGAACCTGTCGCCGCTAATGCGCAAGAAGACGCTCGACCTGCTGTTTGCATACAACGCCGACGTGACGCTCGTCTACCTCGAACAGCCGCGCGCGGAACTGTTGCGCCGCAACGCGCGGCGTGACACGTCGCTGACGAACCGCGCGCTCGAGGCGATGCTGTTGCGCTGGGATTTGCCGCTGCCCACCGAAGCGCACGCAGTGCGGTATGAAGTCTGATGCGGCAACGTCACGACACGAGCCGGTACGCCGCAATTTACCGCGGCGTACCGGCTCGTTTCATTTCAGCGATGCATTCCGCTGCGTCGTGCAAGCGTGCAGCTCAGTGACGCCGCGACGCCGTGGCCCTAGTGAGCCAGCACGAGGAGCGTGGTAAGTGCGATCGGCGCCAGCGCGACACCCAGCAGGCCGAGCGCACCATCGGCTGCAATCGTGATCGGCGACAGCGCGATCTTCGCCCCCTTACCGAGCACCGACGGTCGCTCGATCACCGTGACGTTGTACGCGTGATTGAACGCCTGAGGGATCGACGAAGGCGTGACATCGTTCGGCTGATAACGCTTTCCGGTGATCGTGCCTCTCTCCGTCAGCTCAAACCGCCCGTCCTTGAAACCGTCGGCAAGCGCGCGCTCGCGAAGCTCGGAGCCGGCCGGTGCGTCCTCGCGCGCGAGCCGCAACACGTAACGCCCCGAGATCTTGTCGCCGTGCGTCTCGAAATCGTCGAAATCGGTATACAGCTTGGAGCGATAGGGTGCCGTGAGATTGACGGCGAGGGCCGGCGGCACATCGAAAATGTAGTGATACTGCTTGCCGATGACGACGAGGCTCTTTCCGTCCGCGCTGATCAGAAATGCCGAGAGCGTTTCACGGTATTCCGGATCCTTCATCATGCGATTGGTGATGGGGCCGATGTCGGCGTCGGCGCAGCCGGCGAGCATGCCGGACGCTGCCACGGCGGGCAGCGCGAGAAATGTTCTTCTTTTCATGTGTGCTGTTGGATGTTGTTGGTTATTCAGCGGAACCGCTTGAATGTCGGACGCTGCGTTCGATGAACGCGGCACCCTGACGGCCGATCATGCGGTTTCTTCGCCTGCGCATTGTAGGGCCAAAACGGCAAGCGCAGTATCCCCCGGCAAAGCGCGTCACCATCGAACACCATCCGGCCGTGGCCCGCGCAGTTCGGCGGGCAGATCGGCGTCGCGCCGGGGCTGCATTCGGTGTTCTCCGTGACGGGCGTGCTGCTGGCGCCCTGCGCGGGGCTTGCGCATTGGGCGCGCGGCCGATAGCGGCTGGCCCGCGGAGCGCGGGCTGGCGTAGGATGGGCGCAGTGACCGGTGCCGCACCGGGAAGCGGCGACAACGAGCACCGTCGCGTCGCCGGCATTACAGACACCGCCGCACCGCACGGCTACCCATCGTTTCCGACATGACGCTCACGTGACCGGTCGCGCGCAACGCACGACGAACGCGCACCGATCCGAACCCGACCCACGCGCGTCGGCCCGCATCCGGCCGACGCATTTCGACGACGAATCTTGCAGGAGACAAGCGACATGAATCCATCGACCGACCACCGGACGCTGTTGCGCACGCTCGGCATGCGCGCCCCGATCGTCCAGGCGCCGATGGCCGGCGTCAGCACGCCGGCGCTGGCGGCCGCCGTGTCGAATGCGGGCGGGCTCGGCTCGCTCGGCGTGGGCGCGACGAACGCCGACGGCGCCCGCAAGATGATCCGCGACACGCGCGCGCTCACCGACCGGCCGTTCAACATCAACGTGTTCTGCCACCAGCCGGCGCACGCCGACGCGGCCGTCGAACGCGCGTGGCTCGACTGGCTCGCGCCGGTGTTCCGCGAATACGGCGCGACGCCGCCCGCCACGCTGTCGGAGATCTATACGAGCTTCGTCGCGGACGAAGCCATGCAGGCGCTGCTCGTCGAAGAAAAGCCGGCCGTCGTCAGCTTCCATTTCGGGCTGCCGTCCGCGGACGTGATCGCCGCGCTGAAGCGCGCGGGCGTCACGCTGTTCGCGTCCGCGACGAACCTCGACGAAGCACGCCAGATCGCCGCCGCCGGCATCGACGCGATCGTCGCGCAGGGGATCGAAGCGGGCGGGCACCGCGGCGTGTTCGATTCGACCGCGCATGACGATCGCCTCGGCACGTTCGCACTCACGCGCCTGATCGTGCGCGAGTGCGCGCTGCCGGTGATCGCCGCCGGCGGCATCATGGACGGCGAGGGCATCGCCGCCGCGCTCGCGCTCGGCGCGCAGGCCGCCCAGCTCGGCACCGCGTTCGTCGCGTGCCCGGAGACGTCGATCGACGACGGCTATCGCCGCGCGCTGCTGGGCGATGCGGCACGCCATACGACGTTCACCGCCGCGATCTCGGGCCGGATCGCACGCGGCCTCGCGAATCGCTTCACCGCGCTCGGCGACGACCCGCGCGTGCCGGCCATACCCGCATACCCAATCGCGTACGACGCCGGCAAGGCACTGCATGCGGCCGCGAAGGCAAAGGGTGAATTCGGCTACGGCGCGCAGTGGGCCGGGCAGGCGGCGCCGCTCGTGCGGCCGCTGCCGGCGGCCGAGCTGTTCGCCGCGCTCGAACGCGAAACGCGGGCGGCGATCGAGCGGATGCAGCACGTGCTGGATTGATCGCCCGATTCGCGGGCATGGGGCCGCGGCCCCATGCCGGCGATCGGGGAACGCACCCTGGTCGCCGCGCCGATACGTCGCCGCCCGCCGTCAATTTGCAATGTTCTGTATCTGCACGAACTGCGGATACATCGCGATACAACGCAAGTTCGGGCGTCCGCTATAAAGCAGGCATGACCTCTTCGGGAGTGCGCCATGTCTGCAACCTGGTTCAAAGGGTCCTGCCATTGCGGGGCCGTCAAATTCGAAGTCCGAACGGCCATTACGCCGGCGACGCGCTGCAACTGCAGCCTGTGCCGCCGGCGCGGCGCATTGATGAGCCCGATGTTCGCCGCCAGCGAACTGAAGATCGTCGAAGGCGAGGGCGCGCTGACGTGCTACCAGTTCAACACGCGCACGGCCCGTCACTATTTCTGCAGCCATTGCGGCATCTATCCGTTCCATCAGACGCGCAAGGATCCCGCCTGCTGGCGCGTCAATCTCGGCTGCCTCGATGGCGTCGACCCGTATGCGCTCGACGCGACGGTCGCCGACGGCGCGAGCCTCTCGGTCGTGGAGGACGCATGAAACGCTGGCTGATGATCCTGCTGTTTGCCGCGGGCGGGCTCGCGACCGAAATCGCGCATCCGGTGCAATGCACGCTGCTGTCGGTCAGCCGTCCACCGACCGGCAAGCGCCGCAGGGCGGCCTGACGGCGCGCCGGTTCATCGAGACCGATTATCATGCTTCCGATAAGATCGCACGCGATATATAATGCGTCCATCTGCGGCCGTTCGCGTCGCTGGAGGACGTTCATGAAACCGACCGAAACCCCATCCGACCCTGCACCGAAGTTGTCCGAGTTCCTGTGCTTTGCGATCTACTCGACGAACCTCGCGTTCGGCAAGGCGTACAAGCCGATCCTCGAATCGCTCGGCCTCACGTATACGCAATACATCACGATCATTGCGCTGTGGGAGCAGGACAACCAGACGGTCGGCCAGCTCGGCGAGAAGCTGTTCCTCGAATCCAATACGCTGACGCCGATCCTGAAGAAGCTCGAGGCGATGGGCTACCTGGAGCGGCACCGCGATCCGTCGGACGAACGCCAGGTGCTCGTCAGCCTGACGAAAAGCGGCCGCCGCGTGCGCGAGAAGGGGCTCGACATGAACCTGGTCGAAGCCACCGGGTTGAAGCCGGACGAATTCGCGAAAATGCAGAAGGCGATCGTCACGCTGCGCGGCAACCTGATCCGGTCGACCGACGAATAAACGCCCGGTTACACTGCGGCCGACACGACCCGCGTGCCGGCCGCGTCGTCATGCGTGCCCGTCGCCCAGCACCAGCAGGTTCATCTCGCGGCGGACGACGAAACCGAGTGCGAGATAGCGCTCGATCGCCACCTGGTTCGACGTGAGGACGTGCAGGAAAGGCGTATCCTCGCGCGCATCGATCTCCGCAATCAACGCCCGCATCAGCCGCGCCGCCAGCCCTTGCCGGCGGAATGCGGCATCCACGCAGACGGCGCTGATTTCCGTATACCCGTCGACCTGCATCCGCTCGCCGGCCATCGCGGCCAGCCTGCCGTCGCTGCGAATGCCGATGTAATGGCCGAGCTCGAACGTGCGCGGGCCGAACGGGCCGGGCTGCGCGGCCGTGGTCAGCGCGAGCATGTCCGGCACATCGGCTTCGCCGAGCGTGACGTAACCCGATTCGGGCGCCGGGTCGCGCGTCCGCTGCCAGACCATCTGCAACAGGTTCGCGCGCCGGATCACCGACAATCCCGCCGGCGGCTCGATCTCGTCCGGCGTGACCAGTGCCGCCGGCCCGTGAGCGGCGATCAGTGTACGCAATGCATCGAACGACGCCGCGCTCGTATCCTCCGTCGCGGCAAACGGCGCGACCGCCGCCGGAAACCGCCATGCACGGTCGTGGCCGAGCGCCAAGCGACGCTGCCTGCCCGTCAGCGCATTCCACACCACACGGTCGAGCGGGTGCGCACGGCCCGGCGCGGTTCCGGTCGTTGCATCGGACATCGGCTGCTCCTCGATTGAAGGTTTCGATCGCACAGCATAGACCGGGATCGGGCGGGCCGGGCACGGCCTGCACAGCGCGACTTGCCGCGGCCCGCGCTACCGCTGCCAGCGCTCCGGATCCACCCAGATCGGGAACGACAGGACCACCGCCAGCCCGTTTCCCCCGATTCCGGCTGTCACCTCGACCGACCCGCCGTGAGACGCGGCGATTCGCGCGACGAGCGACAGGCCGATGCCGCTGCCCGGCTGCACCGTCCCCGGTACGCGATAAAAGCGTTCGAAGATCCGCTCGCGCTCGTGCATCGGCACGCCGGGCCCGTCGTCCGCGATCCGCAGCCTGACCCGCGTCCCGCCCGCATCGGCAGGGACGTCGCACGTGATCTCGACCTGCCCGCCGTCACGGCCGTAACGCAGCGCGTTGTCGATCAGGTTGCGCACCGCAATCGCGATCTCGTCCAGATCGCCCCAGACGCGCACCGGTTCGACCGCGACCCGCACCGTCTGTCGGCGTGCATGCGCGCCCGCGTCGAAGTCGCTCGCGATCAGCGCAACGAGTCGCGACAGGTCTACCGGCCCGTGCTGGTCGACGCGCGATCCGGCATCCAGCCGCGCCAGCTCGAGCAATTGCCCGGAGAGCCGCGCACTGCGTTCGACGCCCATGGCGAGCCGACGCAATGCCGCGTTCTTGTCCGCCAGACTATCCGCCTGCAACGCGACTTCCGCCTGGGCCGACAACGCTGCCAGCGGCGTGCGCAACTCGTGCGCGGCATCGCCGATGAAGCGGCGTTCGGTGTCGACGGCCTGACTCAGCCGCGCCAGCAGGCGATTGAACGACTCGACGAGCGGGCGGAGTTCGCGCGGCAGCGTCACCAGCGGCAGCGGCGAGAAATCGAACGCGGCCTTGTGCTGGATCGCTCGCTGGACCTCGCGCACCGGCCCGAACGACCAGCGGATCACCCACCAGATCACGACGCCCAGCATCCCGAGCATCACCGCCGTATTGAACAGGCCGAGTTGCAGTGCGTTGCTCGCCTTCTCCTGCCAGGTCGTGGCCGGGCAGCCCGTCTGAACGTGAATCCGGCCCGCCGGATCCGACAGCGAATAGACCCGCCAGGTCTCGTCGTGCGCGGCGCCGCGCCCGGTGCTCACGCCGTATCCGTCCCGCAGGTCCGCCTTGAGCGCCGGCCCCGGCGCATCCGCGCTGTGCATCACGTTGCGGCCATCGACCCAGACCTGGAACGCGACGTCGTATTTGCCATACGCGGTGTTCGGCACCACCGCCTGGGCGTTCGCTTCGGGCAGGCGATCGATCGCATCCGGCAACGACAGCAGCAGCAGTTGCGCGGCGCTCTCGAGCATGCCGTCGCGCCAGCCGCGCTGCTCGCGCCACAGGCCGATGCCGAGAAACGCCCCCCAGCTCGCCCAGAACACGACGACCGCTGCCATCACGGTCGCGAGCAGGCGCACGCGTAGCGACTTCATGCCGGGTTCTCCCCGACGCGATAGCCGAAGCCGTGCACCGTCACGATCAGCTCATCGCCAAGCTTGCGCCGCAGTTGGTGGATATACACCGCGATCGTGTTGCTTTCGATTTCGCTGTCGTTGCCGTAGACGCGCGCTTCGAGCTGCGTGCGCGTGACGACGCGGCCTTGCCGCTCCATCAGCGCGAGCAGCGTGCGGTACTCGTGGATGCTGAGCGCAACGGGTTCGCCGGCGCGCGTGACTTCCTTGCGCGCCGGATCGACGTGCACGTCGCGGTAGACCAGGCGCTCCGACACGCGGCCCTGGCTGCGGCGCGTCAGCGCGCGCAGCCGTGCATAGAGCTCGTCGAGCTGGAACGGCTTCACGAGATAGTCGTCGGCGCCTGCGTCGAGGCCGCGGATCCGGTCGCTCAGCTGATCGCGCGCGGTCACGATCAATACCGGCGTCGGGTCGTAGTTCGCGCGCATCGCAGCAAGCAGCGTGAAGCCGGATGCGCCTGGCAGTTGCAGGTCGAGCAGCACCGCGTCGTAGTCGTGGCCGACGAGCGCGAGCCGCGCGGCCGGCACGTCGGCCGACCAGTCCGCGCGCCAGCCGTTCTGCCTGAGGCCCGCGCAAACGGCGTCGGCCAGCATGACATCGTCTTCCACCAGCAGGATATCCATCGGTTTCGCTCCTCGACTGTCGAGGTCGCCAGCCTGACCGACCGCGATTAAAAACTTCTTAAAGCCCGGGGGCCACGATGCGTGCCATTCGCCGCATTGCCGGTGCAATGCATCTGGCGTTTTATCGAGAGGCTCGCGATGACCGTGTCATACCCATCAATTCCGTTGCTGCAATGCAATGCGGCGCGAGGCTCCACCTGCGCGCCGTGCGGGTGCGGGCCATTCTGGCATGGAAGGTCGTGCACGTTGCGCACTCGCCGCGCGGGAGCGGCGCGATGAACCAGCTCACCACGCTCGTCCCGTTCGGCGTCGCGCTCAGCGTGGCCGGCGCCAACAGCATCGCCTGCCTCGTCGGCCTGTCGCTGATCGAGCGGCTGATTCCGGTGCTGCCGTCCCACGTGCTCCTCACGACGATCGGCGTCGCCAGCGCGCAGGGCGCATGGACACTGCCGGAAGCCATCGTCGTCACGGCGCTCGGCAGCTTCGCGGGCTGCCTGTTGCATTACGCGCTCGGCAACCTGTGGCCGGAAGACAGCGTGCTGGCCCTGCTGCGCCGCGTCGCGCCGCTAGGCAGGCTGCAGCCCGCGCGAATGGACGCGCTGATCGACGGCATCCGCGCGCGGCCCACGCGGCTCGCACTCTGGTCGCAACTGGTGCCGTTCGTCCGGCTCGTCGCGCCGGCGCTCGCCGGCTTGCTGGAAACGAGTTTCGTGCGATTCGCGTCCGGCGCCGCGGCCGGCATCGCGCTCTGGAACACGCTGTTCATCACGGCGGGCTACCTGGCCGCACAAGCGGCCGCCTAGCCCGACATGTCGTTGACCGATCGATCCCGCCTGGAGCCTGTCGATGCGAATCCCTGAATGGATGCTGTTCCTGCGTACCTGGTTGCGCAATCCGCGCCGGGTCGGCGCGCTTGCGCCATCCAGCCCCGCGCTCGCCGCGCTGATCACCGCCGATATCCCGCGCGACGGCGCCGCCGTGATCGAACTCGGCGCGGGCACCGGCGTGTTCACACGGGCGCTGCTCGCGCGCGGTGTCGCGAGCGACCGGCTCGTGCTGGTGGAAGCCGATCCGGCTTTCGCGGACGCGTTGCGACATCGGTTTCCCGCGTTGCGGATCATGCAGATGGATGCGGCGCAGCTCGGCATGACAGGGGATTTCTTCGGCGGGGCGCGCGCGGATGCGATCGTGAGCGGGCTGCCGCTCGTCGCGATGCCGGTCGAACAGGCCGTCGCGATCGTTCACGGCGCGTTCGCGCGTCATCTGGCTGCCGACGGCGCGTTCTACCAGTTCACCTATGTGCCGCGCTGCCCGATTCCGGCACGCTATCTGGAGGCCATGCGTATTCGTGCCGTCCGGGTCGGCGTCGCGTGGATGAACTTGCCGCCCGCCATCGTGTATCGGTTCGAACGCCGGATCGACACGACCCGACCTCAGTGGCCGGGTGCACGGCCGCAGCTCGATGTGATTGCGGAAACAACCACGTTGCGCGGCATCGATATCACCCGGTTTCCCCATACGCCATCACGCCATTCGAGCGGCGTCGGGCCATCGACGGATGGACGTCCAGCATCGTGAGCGCGTTCGGGTAGGGGGTTACTGTCTGGCTGGCCGCTGGTCGCGAAAACCGGGATCGGCGTGGGCGCCGCGCGCTGTCGAATCCCGCACGGACGCAAACGCGCAGGGCATGTCAATTGGCAACGCTACGCTCCATCGCAGGCTGACGAGGAACGCACCGTGCTCGTGCGCCCCCGTTTCCCATACGTTGCCCGGCCTTGCGCGACGATTCCGACGCGCCATGCTCAATGGCCGAAGTAGATCGACCGCTCGGCCGTGCGAACCGCGCTGCGGCTGCCCGACTGCGTTGCACTGCCGGCGTCGCTGCCGTAACTGGACACCTGCGAATCGACCGCGACCGCAGTGTTGTCGTGAACCCGGCGCAGCGCAGCCTGGAGATTGTCCGGATAGTTCGGGTCGTTGGGCCGGTTCGGCAGGTAGCCGGCCTGCTGCAGCGCGGCCAGTTCCGCACGCACCTGCGAGCGCGTCACGGTGCTGTCACCCGCAAACGCCGGCGCGGCAACGGCAGCCGACACGGCAACGAGAAGGGCAGCGATCAGTTGGGTCTTCATCATTTACCTCGACAAGAAAGTGGAATTCAGGAGTTACGCATCGTGCGCCAGCCACCGGCGCCGTTCGCGGTGTCGTTCAATGACCGAAGTAGATCGAGCGTTCGGCGATTCGCGTCGCGTGCCGGCTGCCCGACTGCGTCGCGGCGGCGGCATCGCTGCCGTAACCGGACGTCGCTGCGTCGGCCACCGCGGTGTCGTTCGCATGAATGCGCGTCAGTGCGGCCTGCAGATCGTCCGGATAGTGCGGATCGTTCGCGCGGCCCGGCCGATAGCCGGCCTGTTCGAGCTGGACGAGCTCGGCACGCACCTGCGCGCGGGATACGGCGGCTGCATCGGCGAACGCCGGTGCGGCAGCGGATGCGGAAACGGCCACGAGAAGGGCGGCGATCAGTTGGGTTTTCATCATTTACCTCGACAGAAGAGAAATAGAAGGGATTCAGGGTTCACGTATCGACGATGCGTCGCGCTCAATGACCGAAATACACCGAGCGGTCGGCCACGCTGACCGCATGCCGGCGGCCCGATTGCGTTGCCGCCTCGCCGTTGCTGCCGTAGCCGGACGCCTGCTCGTTGCTGGCGACCGAATCGGTGGCATGGATCTGCGTGAGTGCAGCCTGGAGATCATTCGGATAGGTGGCGTCGGTCGCGCGATTCAGCGGGTAGCCGGCCTGTTGCAACTGCGCGAGCTCGGCGCGCACCTGTGCACGCGTCACGGTGGATTCGCTGGAGAACGCCGGTGCGGCAACCGTGGCCGAAACAGCGACGAGAAGGGCGGCGATCAGTCGGGTATTCATCATTCACCTCAAAAGGAAAGAAAGGAAATCGGGCATTCGGCAAGGCGGCGCCAGGCCGCCTGATGCATCGTTCAAGCGATACGGATGTCGACGTCGATGTTGCCGCGCGTCGCCTTCGAATACGGGCAGGTCTGGTGTGCCGCATCGACGATGCGCTGCGCGACGTCGCGATCGAGCCCCGGCACGCTCACGTTCAGCCGGGCCTGCAGGAAGTACGCATTGCCGGCGGTGCCGAGATCCACTTCGGCGTCGACCGCGAGATCGGCCGGCAGCGTCACCTTCGCGGCACGCGCCGCGAGCTGCATCGCGCCGATGAAGCAGGCCGACCAGCCGGCCGCGAACAGCTGCTCCGGGTTGGTGCCGGTGCCGGCGCTGCCCGGCGACGACAACTGGATGTCGAGGCGGCCATCGGAACTGCGCGCCTCGCCGTCACGGCCGCCCGAAGTCGTATGCGTCTTGCCCGTGTACAGCACTTTTTCGATCTTGCTCATCATTTGCTCCGTCAGTTGGGTGGTTTGTTTCAGATGCGATTCGATCGCATGCGATGGAGTTTCGTCGAGACGACCACCCTCGTCAAGCGCATTCGATTAAATCGCATGCGATATTTTGTATTTCAATGTATCTGGAACGTGTACAGCCTTGCGGGAGAAGGCATTCCGGCGATCGATCCCCGATATTCGACGCGCGACGCATCCGGGCAGGGCAGGTGAAAACGCCCCGGGAACGGCTGGCCGCCGCGCAGGGCGGCCGATCGGTCAGGCCGGGTCGATCTCGGCGATCACGACGAGGATCACGGCCGCATCGGCCGGCAACTGGCGCTGGGAGAACGCCGAGCGCGCGTGGCCCGACTTTTCGCCCAGCACGGCGGCGAACAGGTCCGACGCGCCGTCGATCACGGCCGGCTGCCCGAAAAAGCCGTCGGACGAACTCACGTGCCCCTCGACGCGCACGATCTTGCGCAGGCGCTCGAACCCGCCCAGGTGCCGGCGAATCTGCGCGAGCACGTTCAGCGCCGCGAGCCGGGCGGCATGCTTGCCTTCGTCGACGTTCAACTGCTCCCCGACGCGGCCGGTATAGGCAATCTTGCCGTCGACCAGCGGCAGTTGTCCGGAGACGAACAGCAGGTTGCCGGCTTCGCTGGCGGCCGTATAGCTGCCGAGCGGGTTCGGCGGCTCGGGTAACGCGAGGCCGAGGTCGGCCAGTTTCTGTTCGACGGTCATGTCGTGCTCCTTGCAGGAAAGGGGTTCGGCGATCGGTCCGGCCTGTGAGTCACAGTAGCCAGGCGGCCGAAGCCGGTAAATGTCAGCCGCGCAATTGATTCACGACGCGGTGTAACGAATCGCGTCGTGTGCGCCCGCTGGTTTCCGCCACGAGATTCATGCACACTCGGCGTCATCGCGCGCCACGCGCCGCAGACGGCAGGAATCGCCTCATGCAACGACAATTCGACGATCTGCTGCTGGGCAGCATCGAGCTGTTCTGCCTCGCCGCCGAACTCGGCAGCTTCACGCTGGCGGCGAACGCGGCGAGCGTCACGCCGGCCGCGGTCAGCCGGTCGGTCGCGCGGCTCGAGGCGCGTCTCGGCGTGCGGCTGTTCGTGCGCACGACACGCCAGATCCGCCTGACCGATTCCGGCCGCCGCTACTTCGAGCAATGTCGCGACGCGCTGTCGCAACTGGTCGACGCGGAGCGCGAGGCGACCGGCCAGCAGGCAACGCCCGCCGGCGTGCTGCGGATCAGCATGCCGACACCGTACGGGCACTATCGCGTGCTGCCGCTGCTGCCAGCGTTTCGCGAGCGCTATCCGGACGTGCGCGTCGACACCCACCTGAGCAACCGCAACATCGACTTCGCCGAGGAAGGCTACGACCTCGCGATCCGCGGCCGCGCGCCGGCCGATTCGAACCTGATCGCACGCAAGCTGGAGGATGCCGAACTCGTGATCGTCGCGGCGCCCGGCTACCTGAAGCGCGCGGGCATGCCGACCGCCGTCGACGACCTGCATGCACACGAATGCATCCAGTTCGAGCTGCCGAGCAGCGGGCGGACGATTCCGTGGCTGTTCATCGATGGATCGGAGGGGATCGACGTCACGACGACCGGCAGTTATGGCACGTCGGGGGACTATCTCGCCGGTGTGACGCTCGCGCGCAGCGGCGCGGGCCTGTTCCAGACCTATCGCTTCGTCGTCGAGCAGGATCTGCGGGCCGGCACGCTCGTGGAAGTGCTGCCCGGCCTCGGCGGGCGGTCGCTGCCGTTCATGCTGCTGTATCCGCATGCGCGCTTTTTGTCGTCGCGCGTACGCGTGTTCGTCGACTTTCTCGTCGAGCATCTGGCGCGCGCGCCGGCCGGGCAGCCGGCCGAGAAACGCGCCAAACGAGCCGGCGCATCGCGTTAGGCGCGCCGGCTCGCGGTGTCGACGCCGCGTCTCAATGCCCGGCGCTCTGGCCGCCGTCGACATGCAGGATCTCGCCCGTGACGAACGGCGCCGAATCCAGGTACAGGATTGCGTCGACGATGTCGCTCATTTCGCCCATGCGGCCGACCGGATGCAGCGACGCGAGCGTCGCGTGCGTTTCGGGCGCGTGCATCGGCGACTTGATGATCCCGGGCGATACCGCATTCACGCGAATGCCGGCCTTCGCATACTCGATCGCGAGCGACTTCGTCGCCGCATTCAATCCGCCTTTCGTCAGCGACGCAAGCACCGACGGCACGTTGCTGTTCGCGTGATCGACCAGGCTCGTCGTGATGCTGACCACGTGGCCGCCGCCGTGTTTCTGCATCGCGGCGATCGCATGCTGCGTGACGTGGAAGAAGCCGCTCAGGTTGACGTTCGTGATCTGCGCGTAGTCGTCCGCGGTGTACTGCGTGAACGGCTTCGCGATGAAGATGCCCGCGTTGTTGACGAGCGTGTCGACGCGGCCGAAGCGTTCGATCGCGGCGTCGACCACGCGCCGTGCGACGGCCGCGTCGCCGATGTCGCCCGCGACGGTGACGAGGTCCGGATCGTTCGACGGCCCGATCGAACGTGACGTTGCGACGACGCGATGGCCGCGGGCCCGGAATGCGTCGACCGTTGCCGCGCCGATGCCTTGCGATGCACCGGTGACGATGATGACTCTGGATGCGCTCATGATTTGCCTCGATAAGTGAAGGGTTCTCGGCTTCGGTGCCGACCGGATCCGTGAATCCGATGGGCGAACTGTAGGCGCGCCGGTTGCGATCTCGAACACCCACCGTGGAGCAACAGTCTTGCGTCGGGGGAACAAATGCGGGGAGGGGGCAGCCAGGGTGGCTCACTCGGACGAACCAAGGTCGGGCATTGCCCTGGCGTCGCCCGACCGATGTACGAGCTCGGCCGCTTTACTGGGAGACCGGCCGAAATGCCGGCGATATTCTCAACTTAACTGCGGAGGATCCGGATCGTTGACTAGACCGGAAACCACGGGATCGAACGCGCCCTCTGGTTGATCAGGCCGCATTTCGCGACTGTCAACATACGCATGGTCGAGCAACCTTGCTCCGCCCACCTTGAACGCGATCCCGCCAACTCAGTGTCGGTGACCATCCGCTAAAAACCGCATGGATTCCGGCGATTCCAGTTTCCGACCCGCCCACTCGGCGGCGGCTGACCGGTGTGCGGCTCCTTCGCGTACATTGCCTGGATGGTCGGGCAATGCGCGTTCACGTATGCGTCGATCCCTTTAAGGTCGGCTGCGCTGACATCGAGGCCGCCGTGTGCCACACAATAGTCATGCTGTTCTTCTGCGACACACAGGTCGTGATTCCACACTGCCCGCTTGAACCGCATTCCCTGCTTCTGATCTTGCTCGATCTTGACCTCTTGCGCACATGGCGAACCCCGCTCAAACCAGAAGGTGAGCCATGTACCGAAATCGTCGTTGGTTAGCCCCTGTGTCCCGAAAAACTTGACTGCGAACGGTGCGCCAATGCTGCCGCCAGTCTGATGAGCGGTGGGCAGTGCATGAACGACATCGGCCTCCGTGATGCAGGCGAACCGGCTCAGGGACGCGAATTTCAGCATGGCACGCGTCGTGTCCTGCGGTGGATGGTCGACGGCATATTCGAATGCTGGCGGAAGCGCCGCATTTACGGTCGACTCGTTCGATAGCCACGTGAATTGGGTGGGTTGATACCAATTTGGCGTATCCGCGATGACGGTCGTGCGATTGATCCTTCTGGCGTTGCAGTCGCCATGACAGTTCGGTGCTAACGGGGCACTACCGATGGTGTCCGCCTGGTAGCGCAGATCGAGCCGGTGCATCGTCGCATCAACGTCAAACATCTCTCCTGAATTCGCAACATCGGCCAACCGCTTCACGAAAGCGTCGATCAAGGCTGTCCGGTCGCGGTCCGCGCCGGGTGCTGGCGGCATTGCTTTCGTGGCCACTTGCGGAGCGTGGCTACAGGCCGCAAGCAGCGCTGTCACGATGATCAAGAGAAAAAATCGCATAGAGCAGGGCTCCGGTGAATGCGCGGCCCCGATCTTAACGCCGTTGCGCCGCCCGTGAGCACCGCTCAGTGGCGCCGCTGCCGAATACTTGGGGCAAATCCGGGCAGCGCAGGTCATGCTGAGTCGCCGGAAACAAGGCGAATACGAGAGATTTCACGCCCGACAAGATAACTTTTCTTATCACAATAGCGTCATTTCATTTCAAAACTGACCAGTCGGCAAACGCGTCAGTCTCGGTAGCCGAGCATGCCGCGGTCAGCATCGCCCGCCGGATACTTTGCGAGGCGGCAGGCGAGCGGGGCACCTGTCCGCGACCGGCAGACAGCGCTCCACGAAAAGCGCCCCGAAAGCCGGATCGCTATCCGGCCTTTGGGGCGCAGTTCATCGAGTCGCGTTTCGAGGGTTTCGACTGGCAGGATCGGACCAGCCGGCAACCTCCGCCGGCAGTTCCCTCACGATTGCGGCAGCCGGCAGCCGACACCCGATCCGCCTGCCCGACACCTCACGACGAATCGCGAGCGGGTTGGCTTCAGGACGTTTGCGCGGTGGACGTCAGGAAGATCTCCCTCATGCAGACGTGCTGCGGCTGCGCATAGGCGAAGCACACCGCGCGTGCGACGTCGTCGGGATGCAGCACCGAAGCCAGCGAACTCATCCACTCGCGAAACATCGTCTTGGCGGACTCCGACGTGGTGGCGTCGAGCAGGGGCGTGTCAACCACGCCCGGCGCGATGGTCGACACGCGGATATTGTGCTGGCCGAGATCGGCGCCCAGCGCGGCCGACATGCCGTGCACCGCGAATTTCGATGCGCAATACGCCGAATGAAATGGAAAGGCCTGGCGGCCGGTGATCGAGCTGACGTTGAAAATGCTGCCGCGCCGCCGCTCGATCATGCCGGGCAGCACGCTCTGAATCGCGTTCATCGTCCCGACGACGTTCACGTCCAGCATGGTCCGCAGTTCGTCGGCCGATTGTTCGAGCGGCTCGCCGAGCAGCATCGTTCCCGCGCTGTTCACGAGGCAGTCGACACCGCCGAACTGCGCCTGCGCGGCCTGCACCGCGGCCCGCACCGCACATTCGTCGGTCACGTCCGCCGCAACGCATGCGGCGTTGGGCAAATCGAGCGCCTGCAGCTCCGCCAACCGCCGCGACACCAGCAGCAGCGGATGCCCGAGCGCCGCGAACGCACGCGCGACCGCCGCGCCAATGCCGGAGCTCGCGCCCGTCACCATCACCAGCGGCAAAGTCGTCACGACGCGCCTCCCGTGCGGACCCCGCGGTCGCGCTTGCGCTGCGCGCGTTGCTGCACGTCGGCATACATCGCCTTGACCGCATTCGCCGTGAAGAACGCCATGTGCTCGTCAAAACGTCCCGGATGGACGATCGAGAACGGGGCGGGCGGCCGTTTGCCGAGCGTCGCCTCGTAAAGCGGGCCGATCGGATCGTTCATGTGCGAGTTGCGGAAGTTGTGCGCGGTCTGGGCCGCGTTTTCGGCGCCCGAAATCGAGGCGGTCGGCGTGTTGTCTTCCGGACTCACACCGATCTGCGTCTTGACGAACTGGATGTGCTCGTCACGCCATGTCCGCACGTACTGGTACACGTAGACCGTCTGGCGAATCATCGCGGCGAGCGCCGGTTGCGTGTTCAGGCGCAGCACCTGTTGCGCCTGCTCGAGCACGGCGTCGTCGTCGCGCGCGGCAGTGTCGTTGAATGCCATCAGCCGCAGGCGGAGCGAACGGACCAGCAGCGGGTAGATCGTCAGGAACAGCCCCTTGCGCAGATTGTGCGAGTGAGACCCGCTCGTGATGCCAAGCGCCGGCCGGATCGCGAAGTAAGCCTTCGGACTCAGCGTCCGCACGATCGGCTTGATGTTGTCGGTGACGATCTGCAGCAACTTGTTGCACAGCGCCAGCGACGTCGCCTCATGCTCGAACGACTCGTTCGCTTCGTTCACGAGCGCCAGGATCGAATCCGCGATCACGTCGTTGACGAGGCCCACGAGGACTTCGCTGATCTGGTGGTACGCACGGAACTGCATCAGGTACGTCGGATCCTTGAGGTCGACGCAGGTGACCGCATCGCGCACCTCGTCGTTCTGCACGACCCGCTGATAGAACTGCTCGGCGCTCTCGCCCTCGAGACGAAACACGCCCGGCACGCGAACGTGGCGCAGCACGGCCAGCCAGATCGTTTCGTAATTGGTATTGACGAAGGTGTGAAAGAACGTGAAGCGCTGCGGATCGTCGAGGTCCTTCTCCGAAACGTCACCGACCGCTTCCGGCGCCGATTTCAGCGCTTCGTACATCGCTTCGGTTTTTTTCGCGGCAGCCTGATAGGTGGACGAATCCTCGATCGAAAGAAAGTCCCCGCCATTGCGCCCGAGATCCGTTTGCACCAGCAACTGCGAAAAGCGGTACAGGGAATCGTTGAAATGATTCATCCACGAAATCTTGACCGACACGTCGCCGAAGCGGGAATGGCTGACGTCGTCGATGATCCGGTCGGCGAGGACGGAAATGTTATTCAGGCAGATTTCCGTCCCTCTGAAGATGGCGACAATACATTTTGCATCGATTTGCTGCTTTTCGCAGTTTATGAGTCGATCCAGGTATTTCACGCCATGCAGAAGTTCGTAGTTCGCAAGCACCGCGGTGCTGTCGATCTCCGCATGCGTCGAGAACGCCTCGCGACGGCGCGAGATTTCGTCGAGGTCCAGTGATTTGGCGAGAAGCTTCTCCGTCGCGTGTTCCGCGGTGACGGGGAGATTGCTTTTGCTGCGCAGGAACGACGCGATTTCTTGCCGAATCGACCGGGCCGATTCGCTCTCAGGTGCTTTCACTTCCATTTAAAACCTCTCGATGGTCCGATGTTGATTTAATTGATTTTCAAGACGTATCAGGGTGGAGCGGGGGAGGATTGTATCGACTATTTTCTCGAAATGATCGCTGTCAGAACAGACAGCTTTATTCACGCCGATGACACCTGATGTTTGTGTCAGGGATATCTGTCAGATATTGCAGGTTCACGACAACGGATTTTGATTGTCTAATCACATTCCGCAACAGTGATTTGATATTTAATATATTTTTAGCATGTTCAAAGAAACGTGCGGTTTGCAAATCGGGTAAATACAGAATGATGCGGACGGACGATATCGCCCCGCGCCTGCGGGCCAGCATGGCCCAGGTTCTCGGAGCGCCGCTCCATTACGGTTTTCTCGCGGCGTTGTGCCGCGCCGGGGTGCGGGGCATCGATGGCGGCAACGACACGACCATCACGATCCGCAGACGCTCGGCCGTCGGCGCTGCGCCCCCGGCGATCACGATCGGATCGCCCGAGATCGCCGGGGCTTTCCGCACGCTGGTTCGACGGGTCGCCGATCGTCTCGACGCGGCGGGGGGCGCGGACGCCGGCGCCGCCATCGATCAATGGGAGCTCGAGGTCCGCGGCGGCGCGCACGGCCCCATCCTGCTGCGGCCGCACGACCCGACGCACGCGAACACATGGCAGGTGAGCGTTGCCGGCGCGCCGGCGCTCGCGGCCGCCATCGGCGACAGGTGGCGTCACACCGCAGCCGAGCTCGCCGATCAGTTGGCCGTCGATCCGATCGTCGACGTCACCCGCGTGCTCGCCGGACGCCCGGCGCGCGACGCAAGCGATGCCGTGCTGACCCTGATTCACGGCGCCGACGGCAGCGTCGTGCCGTTCGCGCCGCTGGCCGCGCGGCTGCCGTTCATCGTCAGGGCGTTTCGCGGGGTGCCGGCGCAACTCGCGCAGGCCACCGACCTGAAGGACCTCGCGCACCGCTATGTCGATGCACTGTGCGAGATCGATGACCGGCCTTTCCACTGGATCGGCGGTCACTCGTTCGGTGCGGTGGTGGCGCGCGAAATGGCCGCGCTGCTCGAGCAGCGCGGCAAGCGCCTGGGCGTCGTGGTCAGTCTCGATCCGTCGCTGGCCCTGGCGGCCCGCGAGCGTGTGAGCGACGACCGCACGGAGCGCGTCACGCTGCTCAAGGCGATGTTTCCGCCGGCGGAAGCCGATCGCGTCCTCGCCGAATCGCCCAGCGACAGCGAAATCGACGCCTGCCTGCGTCGGCGCATGCCCGCCGCCCGCCTGCGCGAGGTGCTCGACATGCGCCGCACGTGCCTGGCATTGCTGAAGTCCCACCGCACCGCCGCGGCCCCGGCCGCGCGCGTGGCCTGCCTGCACGCGCGCGAGCCGCTGCTGCCCGACTGGCATGCGCACGCGCTGCAGCATCGCGTGCAGGGCATCGAAGTACCCGGCAATCACTTTTCAATGCTCTCGGAGCCGCACGTCGCCTGTGTCGCTTCGATCGTTCAATCCCTTCGTCCTGAATCCTGCGATGACTGAACCTGTCTATTCACCCCACATCCCGCATCTGGCCTTCGAGCAGCGCGCCGCAGCGGCACCCGATCGAATCGCGGCCCTCTCGGAGCGCGAAAGCGTGACCTACGGTGAGATGAACGCGCGCGCGAACCGGCTGGCGCGTTTCCTGCGCGATGAAGTCGGCATCCGCGCCGGCGAGGCCGTCGGCGTGTGCACGGATCACGATCCTGTCAGGCTCGTCGCGTTACTGGCCATCCTGAAGTGCGGGGCCGTCTACGTGCCGGTCGACGCCGCGTGCCCCGAGGACCGGATGCGTCACATGGTCCAGCGCGCGCGCATCGCGTTCGTGCTGACGGCCCTGGAAGGTCGTGCGATGACGCAGCTCGGCGACGTGCCGCAAAGCGACGTCTATGCGGCGTTGAATCGGGCGAGCCAGTTGTCGTCCGACAATCTCGGGCTGGGTGCCGAACTGCACGATCCGCTCTACATCATCTTCACGTCCGGTTCCACCGGGCTGCCGAAGGGCGTTGCCGTCTCGCATGCCGCGGCGTGGAATCACTTCAGCTGGATCATCGACTACCTCGGTTTCCGCGAGGACGATCGCTGGCTGCAAAGCATCAACCCGTGTTTCGACCCCTCCATGCACGAGCTGCTCGCGCCGCTGACAATCGGCGCGACGGTGTGCTTTCTCGGCGGCACGCACCGGATCGACAGCGTCGAGATCGTGGCCGCGATCCGGCGGCATGCGGCCACGCACATCACCACCGTGCCGACGATGTTCAATCTCATCACGCAAACGCCGGGCTTCGATCAATGCACGAGCCTGAAGGCGATCTGCGTCGGCGGCGAGGTCTTCCGTCCGTCGCTCGCGGAGCGCGCCCGGCGCCTGTTGCCCAACACGGTCGTCCACAACGTGTACGGGCCGACGGAGGCGACGATCATGGCGAGCGCATGGCCGTTTGACGACGCGCCGCGGGATTCGCTGCCGATCGGTGCACCGGTTTCGCACACGCGCTTCTACCTGCGTCGAACCGCGGCGGACGGCGTGACCGACACGATCGTGCCCACGACGCCGGGGGAGGAGGGCGAGCTCTGCATCAGCGGCGCGGCGCTGGCCAACGGCTACGTGAACGACGCCGCGGAAACGGCGCGGCGCTTCATCGCGAATCCGCTGTTCGAGACCGGTGACCTGCCGGTGTACTCGCGCATCTACCTGACGGGCGACATCTGCCGGGTCGATGCAGACGGCCTCGTCCACTGCGTGGGGCGCGTGGACGACCAGGTGAAGATCAACGGCCAGCGCGTCGAACTGGCGGAGATCGAATCCGCGGTGCTGCGCTCGCCGCTGGTTCGCGATGCCACCGCGCTCGTCGTCGGCGACCGGCTGACCGCCATTGTGGTTCTGGCCGACGGCCACGACACCGCGTGGATGCGAACACTGAGCGAAACCGCTGCCCACGCGCTGCCGGCCGCCTGGCTGCCGAAGGACTGGGTCGCGGTCGCGGAGATCCCGCGCCAGGCGACGAGCGGCAAGGCGGACCGGCGCGCGCTCGTCGACCTCTGCCGCCAGGCCAGCGAGCGCACCCGGGCGGATGACGTGCCGGCCAACGACGTCGAGTCCGAAATCGGCCGCGCGCTGGCCCAGCTGATCGGCCTGGGCAGCGATGCGTTGATCGACCGGGACGAACCGTTCGCGGATATCGGGCTCGATTCGCTGGGCGTACAGGCGCTGTCGCTGCGGCTCAGCGCCACCTTCGGGGTGTCCCTCCGTGCCGAAGACATGTTCGAGTACTACACGATCGACCTTCTTTCGCGGGAAATCCACTCGCGGCTTGCAACGGCATGAGAACGACACCGGACGCCGCGCGCAATGGCGCGCGCGGCACCGGGTCTTCCAGACGGAGAATTCATTTGGATACCGATGTACTGATCGCCGGTGGCGGTCTGGCTGGCCTGTATGCCGCCCATGAACTGAAGAAGCGTCACCCCGGACTGCGGGTTCGCCTGGTCGAGATGCTGTCTCGCATCGGCGGCCGGGTGCAGACCGACGAGATGCTCGCCGGCGCATTCCGTGCGGAATACGGCGCCGTGCGAATCGAGCCCG
Source organism: Burkholderia sp. AU31652 (assembly GCF_002223155.1). Classification (NCBI taxonomy): domain Bacteria; kingdom Pseudomonadati; phylum Pseudomonadota; class Betaproteobacteria; order Burkholderiales; family Burkholderiaceae; genus Burkholderia; species Burkholderia sp. AU31652. The sequence continues at coordinate 1,474,644 of NZ_NKFG01000003.1, forward strand.
ATCTTCAGCCGCTCGTCGACGCCTTCGTGCAGGCGCTGGGCGTCCCCGTGCAACCCATTTCGTCGCACGAGGCAGGTTCGTCGATCCGTCCGTGTGCGGCGAAGCTGACCGAGGACGAGCGCGCGCTGCTGGCGGATCCGCGCGCGCACGATCCGCCCTGGGCGCTGCTGATGCATGCGGTGCGCGTGATCGTCGCGGACCAGTGGGACCTCGACGGCGACCGCTTCGACCGGCCCGGCCGGGCCGAGGCACTGGCGAGATTCCGGACGGACGCCCGGTTCGGGGGCGTGCCGCTTTACCAGCAGGGTATCTGGAACGTGCTGTCGAACGTACTGAGCCATGAAGCGGTCGAGTTCACGCGCGAGAAGGGGGCGTTCTACAACTTCAAGAACGCGAATCCGAATGCCGCGGAATGGATCGCGACGCTGCTCGACCTGCGCCTGCTCGAGCGTCCGTCCTACCTGCCGGTCGGCGGCATGCAGACGCTGATCGACTACGCGGGGCGCGCGGTGCGCGCACTGGGCGTCGACGTGGTCGTGGATCACGCGCTCGTCGACTTGTCGGAGCAGCCCGACGGCGCCATCGCCGCGACGATCGAAGACGTGTCGACTGCGGAGCGGCGCCGCGTCGTCGTCCGGTGCGGGCGCGTCGTGCTCGCGCTGCCGCAGCGCCCGCTCCGGGCGCTTGCCCGCTGCCTGCCGCCGGCCGTGACCGCCAGCCTCGATGCCGTCGTCCCGTTCCCGATCACGTGGGCATGCTGCGTGGTCGAGGACCCGTGGTGGAACGCCGACACGCCGCCAGGCAGCGGCGAAGGCGCGATGGTCCGGGCCGCTCATTTCGAGGTCCACCCCAGCCAGCCGGAACGGTACGGCATGGCGATGTTCTACAGCGATGAACCGTGGCATCAGTACTGGGCCAACCTGATCGACACGGAAGAAGGCCGCCGCGGCTGGCAGTCGGCCCCGTACCGCAACCGGGGCGAGCGCCTGAAGGCGGCGCTCGTCCGGACGCTGCAGCAGACGTTCTCGCGCGACGACACGCCGCGCATCCTCGAATGGGGCATCCGCGACTGGAGCATGGCGCCGTTCGGCGCCGGCGTGCACTTCTGGCGTCCCGGCTACCGCTCGGCGGACGTGATTCGGCAACTGGCCGCCTTCGGCATCGGCGCCGATCCGGCCAACCGGCGCGTGCATATCTGCGGCGAGGCCTATTCGGACCTGCAGGGCTTCTTCGAAGGCGCCTGCCGTTCGGTGCAATGCATGCTGCAACAGATCGACGCGCAGAACGGAACGGAAAAACACAACGCAACGACGGAGTCGAGCAATGAAGCAGCGTGAACGGGTACCGGAGGAAATCTCCATTGTCGGCATGGCGTGCGAGTTGCCCGGAACTGCCCATTCGCTCGATGCTTTCCGTGCCGTGGTGCTGGACGGGCGGGAAGCGACCGGGCCGATGCCGGCCGGCCGTTTCGGCGCGGACGGCGCCGCGACGCCGCCGCAAGCGCTGCACGGAGGCTTCCTTGCCCGCTCGCCGTGGGCATTCGATCCGGCGGTGTTCTCGATCGCGCCGAAAGAGGCCATCTACATGGATCCGCAGCATCGGTTGCTGCTGGAAACGAGCTATCACGCCATCGAGGACGCGGGCATCGACCCGTCGTCGCTGAGGAAGCAGCGCTGGGGCGTGTTCGTCGGCCTGAGTACGCTCGACTATGCACGCCGGATGGCGAGCAGCGACGACTACAACGGCTTCCTGAGCCGCGGCGCGCTGGGCAGCATGGCCGCGGGGCGGATCGCCTATCATCTCGGCCTCGAAGGCCCGGCATTCGTCGTCGATACCGCCTGCTCGTCGTCGCTGGTGGCGGTTCACCAGGCACTCGGCGCGCTGGCCGCGGGCGAATGCGACGCGGCGATCGTGGCCGGCGCGTCGCTCATGCTGACGCACGATTACAGCGTGGATCTGGCACAGGCCGGCATGCTGGCCGCCGACGGTCGCTGCAAGACCTTCACGCGACACGCCGACGGCTTCGCGCGCGGCGAAGGCATCGGCGCCGTCGTGTTGATGCGCCAATCGGACGCCGTGCGCACCGGCAAGCGGATCTACGCGAACCTGCTCGGCAGCGCCGTGAACAGCGACGGCCGCAGCAACGGCATCACCGCGCCTTCGCAGGCCGCCCAGCGCCGCGTGATCGAAGACGCGCTGTCGAGCGCCGCGCTGACGCCGGCCGACGTCTCCTATGTCGAAACACACGGGACCGGCACCGACCTCGGCGATCGAATCGAGCTGTCGGCGCTCGCCGACGTGTTCGGCAAGCGCATGCATCCGCTGTATCTCGGGGCGGTCAAGGCCAATATCGGCCATTGCGAGGGAAGCGCCGGGATCGCGAGCCTGATCAAGGCGGCTCTGTGCGTGTCCGCGCGGCAACTCGCGCCGCATTGCATGGCCGACGATATCAGCGAGGATCTGCCGCTTGCCCGCTTCCAGGGCGTGATCCCTGCGACTGCCACGCACTGGCTGCCTGGCGATCCGGACGGGCGGCTGATCGCGGGTGTCAGCTCGTTCGGCATGAGCGGCACCAACGCGCACGTCGTGCTGGGCGAGTCGCGCGCCCATCGTGCGGCCACGCCGGCGGCGGAGCGCCGCAGCGGCGCAAGCCTGCTGTTCCTGTCGGCCCGCACGCCGGCGTCGGTTCAGGCGCTGGCTGACGCCTATGCGGATGCGATCGAGGCATCGCCCGATATCGACCTGCACGCGCTGTGCGACGCGGCGCTGGCGAACCGCCAGGTGTGGCCGCATGCGTCGATCGCGGTCGCGGCCGGCAACCCGGCCGAACTGGTCGAACGGTTGCGCGAGCGTTGCGCCGCACCGGCCCCGACGACGCGGCTGCAGCGCATCGCGATGGTCTTCACCGGGCAGGGCAGCCAGTACGCCGGCATGTCTCGCAGCCTGTTCGACGCCAACCGGCGATTCCGCGCGTTGCTCACGGAATTCGCGGATCACGTCGACCGCATCGTCGGCTGGAGCACGCCGTTGCTGCCGCGCATGCTGGCCACCGGGCAGGCTGCGGGCGCGGCGCTGCCGCTCGTGCGCGAACAGCGGACGTCCCAGCTCTCGCTGCTCGTCCTGCAATGCGCACTCGCGCGGTTCTGGCAGGAACTCGGGTGCCGGCCCTACGCCGTGCTCGGGCACAGTGTCGGTGAATATGCGGCGGCGTGGTTCGCCGGCGCATTCGACTTCGACACGGCGGCCCGCCTGGTGCTGGCGCGCGCCGATGCCATGGAGCGGGCGTGTACGGTCAGCCCCGGAAAGATGCTGTCGATCGCTGCGCCGCGGCAGATCGTCGAGGCACTGATCGACGAGGTCAATCACGGCCTGCCGTCGGCCGCGCTGTGGCTGTCGGCGCTGAACGCACCGGAATCGACCGTGATCGCCGGGTCCGAGGCGGCCGTGCTGGCCGCCGCGGAGCATGCCCGGCGGCAAGGCCTGACGACCCTGCCGCTCGACACGCAGGGCGCGTTTCATACGCCGCTGATGCAATCCGCGGCAGACGAATTCGCCGCGCATGCGGCGCGTCTCCTGGCCAGCGGTGTCGCGGTGACGCGACCGTCCGTCCGCTTCGTGAGTTCCGTCGAAGGGTGGGTCGGGTCCGTGCAAATGGACGCGGCACCGGGTTCGCCGGCCTACTGGGCCGAACAGATCGTGCGCCCCGTCGATTTCGCGGCGGCCGCCGCCGGGCTCGTCGGCGACGACGTCGACGCGGTGCTCGAAATCGGGCCGCGTCCGGTGCTCTGCGGCCTCGTCGCGGCCACCGCGCGGGCGGCACGGCGCGGGTTGGCGTGCCTGCCCAGCATCGACCGGCGCGGCGCCGACGACGAAACGTTCCTGCGTGCTGCAGGACGCCTCGCGGAAGGCGGCGCACTGGACATCCGGAAGGCCATGCAGGCATTCGGCGATGCGCGGGCCGCCGAGCCGTTCGTCGAACTGCCGACATATCGTTTCGACCACACGCTGCTGCAACCGGCGTCGTGGCCGCACACCGTCTCCCGCGCGAGCACCCGCGCCGCGCCGCCACAGCCGCTGCGCGATGCGCCGGCCTGGTCGGGCATCGACTTTCGCGCGACCTTGCAGGTCGACCTCGGCACGCCCGCGCTGGACTGGATCAATCAGCACCGGATTCACGGCCGGGCGATCGTACCCGGCGCGTTCTACCTGTCGACAGGTGTCGCGCTCGCGATGCAGGCTATCGCGCAAACGCCCCGACAGGGCCCTGCCGGCGCGATGATTCAGCTCGACGATCTGACGGTCAGCCGGCCGCTCGCCTTCGACGATCCGGCGGCGACGCACGAGGTGGCCTGCCAGGTGACCGGTCCCGCGCACGATGGCCGCTACACGATCGTCTATCGACTGCCGGGCGATGGCGATGCCGAACTGGCGCGCGTGCACGTCGCAGCGGAACACGCGCCGCTGCCGCCGTCGAGCGGCCGGTTCGACGAGCAGCCAGGCGAATGGGCGCGACCGGACGCGTTCTTTGACGAATATGCGCGTCGGGGCGTCCAGTACGGCCCGCTGTTCCAGCGGATCGCCGCCTACCAGCGCGTCAGCGACACCGAGGTACGCTGCCGCATCGCACCGCCGGACGCGCAGCCGGCGCTGCCGCTCAGTCACAGTGCGTTCATCGACACGTGCTTCCAGTCGCTCGGTGTATGCCGAGGCCGTCCGGAAAGCGCCTATGCCCCCGTCGCACTCGAGTCGATCCGGATCGATCCGCACGCGCGCTGGTCGTTGGCGCTGACTTGCCGGGCCGTGCTTCGGGAGTCGAGCGACACGATGCTGGTCGGCGACGTGCTCGTCCAGGACGAATCCGGCCGGGACGTTGCCATACTGCATGGCGTGACCTGCGTGCGCCTGTCGGCAAGCGCCGCCGAGCGCCATGACGTGCACTTCCGGGTCGAATGGGTGCGCGACGGTGTCCCGGCGTTGCCGGCCGGCGCGTCGCTGACCGGCGAAACGTGGCTGTTGCTCGCACCGGCGGATGCACCGGCGCCCGATCGCTGGCACGAGGGCCTTGCCACGCGCGGGGCAGCAAGCCGCTTGCTCGCGTTGCCGGGGGAGTCGCAGCGCGACGGCAAGCCGATCGACGAACCGCAGGCGGACGGTGCGCGAGTACGCACGATCGTCGTCTGGGCGCCTCACGCGTGGCTGTCCGGCGCAGCGTCCTACGGCACGGTCGCCGCTTTCGTTCGCGACGTGCGGCGCAGCATCGAGACGGTGTCGGACCGACAACCGGGACAGCCGCTACAAGTCTGCCTCGTGACGGAGACGGGTCACGCCGCGCCGGACGTGCTGGGCGCGGCGACGATGCAGGCGCTCGCGGTTCATTTGCAGGCCGAACTGCCCGCGCTGGACGCGGCACAGCTCGAATTCGCCGTCGCGGGCGATCGCGTCGTCGACGCGATCCTCGCGGTACGGGACGTCAAGCCGGGCATCACGTCGCGGCGCATCGCGACACCGCTATGGCGTATCGACGACGCGGGGCTGGCGCGCCGCGAAACCGTGGCCGGCCTGCCGGAAGTCGACGGCGACAACGCGCTGCAGCCGCGCAGCGACGGCCGCTACCTCGTGACCGGTGCGTTCGGCGGGGCGGGCAAACATCTCGTCGAACATCTTGTCGACGATTGCGGATGCCGGAACCTCGTGCTGATGCGCCGACGCGCGTTGACGCCGGACGACGAGGATCACCGATGGGTGGCGGGCCTGCGCGAGCGGTCCGGCGCGACGATTCAACTGCTCGTCGCGGATCTGGCCGCCGCCGAGGTCGACGGTGCGTGGCTGACTGCCCATGCCGGCGCGCTGGACGGCATTTTTCACCTGGCCGGCGCGACCGCCGACCGGAACATCCTGGACACCGACGCGGCGCAACTCGACACCGTTCTCGGCGCCAAGTTGCGCGGGGCGTCGGTGCTCCACGACTACGCGTGCGGGCAGCCTTCGATCGGGTTCATCGTGTATTTCTCGTCGCTGGCGTCGCTGGTCGAGTCGCCAGGCCAGATTTCGTATGCGATCGCGAACGCGGGGCTGCAACGGCTGGCCGCGCACGGTGCTTCGCTCGGCCTGCCGGCCATCGTGGTCGACTGGGGGCCGTGGGCGGACACCGGCATGTTGAAGCGGGTGGGGGCGCGTACACCGTCGCGCTCGCTGCGACGGCTGCAACCGCTCGCCCCGCAAGCCGCCTGCGCGGCACTGACCGCCGCGATGGCGCGCATCGGGCACGGCGCGCATCTGGCGATTTATCGCGTCGTCCCGGAAGCGCCCGCACGATCGGGCGACACGCTCGCGACACGCGACGCGGCCGCGATCGGGCCGGCGTCGGCCACGACGACAGCCGACGGCGCGTTCGCGCTGCTGACCGGGCTGATCGCCGCGGAAACGGGCCATGCGCCGCACCAGATTGCCAGGACGTCGACGCTGGACGAACTCGGGCTCGATTCGGTCGGCACGATCCGGATTCGCAGCGAACTGCAGGCGCGGCTCGGGCTGAGCCTGCCCGCGAGCCTGTTCTTCGACAGCGCGACGCTCGCCGATATCCATGACCGGCTGGTGGAGTCGATGAGCCAGGCGACGGCGACGGCTCACGCCGAGGCCGCGCCCGTGAAGGAGGGCGGTGCACCGGCCCGCGTACCGCTTTCGTACAATCAGTTTGCGATCTGGTACGAGCAGATCCGCCACCGCGACAGCCGCGCCTACAACTGCGCAGTCGGCTGGCGCGTGGCCGGCGAGGGGCTCGACCTGGATCGGCTGGCGGCGCGATGGCGCGCGCTGCTTGGCGAACACGAGTTGCTGCGCGCGACGTTCGACGAAGTCGAGCACGAGCCGGGATACGTCATTCATTCGCTTGACGAAACGCTCTCGCGTTGCGCGATCGCGACCGAGGACGCCGCAGCGGGTGTCGACGTCGACGCCCGGATCCAGGCGCTGCTGGCCGCGTCGCCCGACCTCGCGACCGACTTCGCGACCCGCGTGAACGTGCTGCGCGTGTCGCCGCACGAATGGTATCTGGTCGTGACGTCGAATCACCTCGTGATGGATGCCGCGACCATTTTCATCGTGGGCGTCCAGCTTCTTCAGGCGATGTGCGGCACCACGGCACCGCTGGTCGATTCCGATGCACCCTATCGCGACTTCGTGGCCACGCAACGGGCACTCGATGCGACGACCCTGACGGCCGCACGCGCATTCTTCGTCGAGCGGATCATCGACGGCGACGGCGTACCCGTCAGCGTCGACCTGCCGGTGGATCGGGTGCGCACGGAGCAGGGCGCGAAGACCGGCGGCACGGTGCGCGTACCGGTGTCGCGGCGCCTGGCCGACCAGCTCAACGCGATGCCGGGCGGACGACGCGCGGCCGTGCACCTTGCCACGTGGCTGTTGCTGCTCGCGCGATACTCGAACCAGAATCGCGTGATCACGGGCGTCGCGTTCAACGGTCGTTCGGCACAACGCTGGCGCAACACGGTTGGCCATTTCGTCAACGTGCTGCCGCTCGTCAGCGAAGTCGACGAAAACCAGACCGTCACGGCGGCGGTCGACCAGGTCCGGCGTGCGCTATTCGAGTTGGTCGATTACCAGGACGTCCCGCTCGCGCTGTTGATGCGCGACGAACGCCTGCGTTCCGCCAGCCGTTCGGCAGGGCTGTTCCAGACGTATTTCAACTACTTCGATGCCTCCGAGATGGTGGTCGACGTCGGTGCCCGGTGCGACGCGACACCGCTCGACATCACGCAGCAGGAAGCGCAATTCGACCTGAGTGCATGGGTGACGCAACGTCAGCACGATTGGGCGATCGACCTCAAGTACGCCGATGCCGTGTTCGACCGCGCGACGGTCGAACAGATTGCGGAGCATTACGCGACGCTGCTGGTTGCGTTGTCCGACCCCGGTCATGCCGAACGCGAAGTGGGCTCGATCACGATGCTGGCCGCCGACCAACTGCGGTTGCTGGCATCCGGGCGCGGCCCGGTGCCGCGCGACACGCGGGATGTCGATCCGGGCGACACGGCATGCGTGCACGAGCAGTTCGCACGGCGCGCGCACGAGACGCCGGATGCGGTCGCCATCGAATGGGGCGAACGACGGCTGACCTATCGTGAGTTGAACGCGCTGGCCGATACGGTGGCCGATACGCTGCACCGCCAGGGCGTCGGCAGCGAGACGACCGTCGGCATCCTGATGCCGCGTTTCGGGTGCCCGGAATCCATCATCGCGATCCTCGCGATCTGGAAATGCGCTGCCGCGTACGTCGCACTCGACCTGAAGCATCCGGCGGCGCGCACGGGCTACATGATCGACACGGCCCGCTGCGCAATGGTGTTGACGCAACGGCACCGGCTGTCCGACGACGTGCGGCAGGCGCTCGCCGAGCGCGACGCGCTGGGGTTGTGCAACGTCGTGCTTCGCGCGGACCACACCGCGATCGACTGCGACGTCGTGCAAGCCGGCCGCATGCAGCATCACGCTCGACTGGAACCGAACGGCGACTACGCCGATCGCGGCGGCAAGCTCGCTTACGTGCTGTTCACTTCCGGCAGCACCGGCAATCCGAAGGGCGTGCTGGTCGAGCATCTGGGCCTGACCCAGCGCCTGCGCTGGATGGAGCGCCATTTCGGCTTCTCGGCGCGCGACCGGTTCCTGCAAGGGACGGTTCTGACGTTCGATATCTCGGTGCCCGAATTCTGCCTGCCGCTGATGACGGGCGGGGTCGTCGTGCTGATGGACGAAACGGACGGGCCGGCCGGCCACGCCGCCGTGTGCGTGCGCCACGACGTGACCATGATGAGCACCGTGCCGTCGCTGCTGAACCTGCTGCTCGAGCCGCTCACCCGCTGCCCGACGCTGCGCCACGTGATTTCGGTCGGCGAGGCCTTGATGCAGCCGGTGGTGCGCGCGTGGCTCGCGTCGGGCACGACCACGACGCTCAACAACCTGTACGGGCCGACGGAAGTGACGATCTATGCAACGCATCATGCGTGCACCCGGGTGCCCGACGGGCCGGGCGCATCGATCGGCCTCGCGTGCGACGGGGTGCGCTGCTGGGTGCTGGACGCACGCGGCCGCCCGGTGCCGCCCGGCGTGCCCGGCGAGTTGTACCTCGGCGGCAGCGGCGTGGCGCGCGGCTACATCGGCACGCTCAAGGCGCCCGACGCGTTCTCCGCCAATCCGTATCAGGACGGTGCGACGCGCATGTACCGCACCGGCGACATCGTCAAATGGCGGCGCGACGGCGAACTCGACTACATCGGTCGCAACGATTTCCGCGTGAAGCTGCGCGGGCTGCTGGTCGAGCTGGGCGAGATCGAACACGTGCTGATGTCGCACCCGGGCGTCCGTCACGCGAGCGCACTCGTGGTCGATGTCGGCGCCGCCTCGTCAGTCGGACGGCAGATCGTCGGCTGCGTCATTGCGGACGGGTTCGACGAGCCTGCCGTGTTGGCCGGCGCGAAAGCGCGGTTGCCGGATTACATGGTGCCGTGGCGCCTGATGCAGTTCGACGCATTTCCGTCGAACAGCAGCGGCAAGGTCGACCGGAAGGCGCTCACGGAACGCGTGCTGGCCCGGATCGAGCAGGACGCCGATGCACGGCGTCCCGCCGACGCGGCGGAGGCGTTGTCGCCGGAACAGGCGGCCTTGTGCACGCTATGGAAGACGCAGCTCGACCTGGCCTCGATCGGGACCCGCGAGAACTTCTTCCAGCTCGGCGGCGATTCGCTGTCGTTGACGCGCATGGTCCTCGCCGCCGAACGCGAGCTCGCGCTGAAGGTCGATTTCAGCCGCTTCCTGACCAACCCGACGATCGACGGTTTCCTTGCCGCATGTGCGCACCGGCCCGACGGGGCGACGACGACGAACGACGCCGTCAACCGGCAGGAGGATGCGCCGTATGCGGCGGATCTGGCGGCCGCCGCGACGCTGCCGGCATTCACGGGGACGGCGGCGAAGGCAGCGGACGCCTATCTGCTGACCGGCGCGACCGGGCACCTCGGCGCCTGGCTGCTGCGGATGCTGCTCGAGGAAACGCACGCGGACGTCTACGTGCTGGTGCGCGGCAACGACGACGCCGACGCGCGCGCGCGTCTCGACGCACGTTACCGTGCCATGTTCGGCGGCGCGCTGCCCGTCGCGCGTGTCCGGATCTGCCGCGGCGACGCAACCTTGCCGCGGTTCGGCATGGACGACGACAGCCATGCGCAGTTGCTGACCCATGTCACGCAGGTCGTGCATTGCGCGGCGCACGTCAATCACGCGGCCGACTACGCCTTCATGCGCGAGGGCAACGTCGGCGCGAGCCGGCACGTCCTGGCGTTTGCGTCGGCCGCGAAAGTCGCCCACGTGCACTACATTTCGACGCAGTACACGGAGCTCGGATCGCTGCCGGAACAATGGCTCGACCACGCGGCGATCCGCGCGTTGTCGTCGGGTTACGAACGCTCGAAGTTCGTGGCGGAAGCCTGCTTCGCGCAATCGGTACTGCACGGCTATCCCACGTCGATCTATCGGCTGCCGCTGCTGATCGACGACCGCGATCCGAACCTGAAACGGCAGAACCATTTCGTCGCGTTCAGCAATAAGTGCGTGGCGATGGGCGCTTACCCGGATCTTCCCGTTGCGGTGCCGGTCATGCCGACGGAACACGTGGCCCGCTACATCGTCCGTCGCAGCAAGGTCACCATGATGTCGGCCGTGCGCAATGTCCATATCGACGATCTGGATTTTCGCGCGATCGTGGCGCGGCTGCGCAACGGGTCGACGCTGCGCGGGATACCGGCCGCCGAATGGGTGGCCCGCGCTCGCGACGAGACGCCCGAATCCGATCCGTTCTTCAGGATGTTGCCGCTGTACAGCGCGCTCGGCGACGGCGTGGGGTGCGGGCGGCCCGTTGAACATGCCGCGTATCTCGACGAACTCGGCCGGCTGGAAATGCCGGCCGCCGACGACTCGGGCAACTGGCTGCTCGACACGACCGCAGCTTGCCTGGACCGGCTCGCGGCGCTTTGATCCCTTTCCCTGAACCCGGACGGACGGTTGCCCGTCCGTCCGCACGCTGACCATGAAGACATCCAAACTTGCCATTGCCTCGCTGTTCCTGACCATCTTTGTCGATGCCGCCGGAATCGGCATCGTGTTTCCCGCGCTGACGCCGATGCTGCTCAACAACGAAACCGGCCTGTTTGCCGCGTCGGTGAGCGAGGCCACGCGCTATCAGATCTACGGCATCGTGCTGGCGCTCTATCCGCTGGCCATGTTCGCCGCGTCGCCGCTGCTCGGCGACATGTCCGATCGGTACGGCCGCAAACGTGTGCTGCTGCTGTGCCTGGGCGGCAACGCGCTCGGCATGCTCGGCACCGCTGCCGGCGTGTACGCCGGCAGTCTGTGGGGGGTGCTCGTCGGCCGCGCGATCTGCGGCCTGACCGCCGCGAGCCTGCCGGTGGCGCAGGCGGCCGTCATCGACATCAGCACGCCCGACACGAAAGCCGGCAACCTCAGCATGATCACTGCGGCGAACGGCGTGGGATTCGCGATCGGGCCGGTCATCGGTGGGGTGTTTTCCGGCACGGGCGGCGGTGCGTTCGGCGTCGCGCTGCCGTTCGTCATCGGTGCCGCCCTGGCGGCGCTCACGCTCGCGTTCGTGATCGCGTTCTTCTCCGATCGTCGCGCACACGACGGCACCACGCCTGCGCGACGCGCCGGCGCATGGCGGCGCATCGTCGCGAATGCGGCATCGCCGGTACTCCGCACGCCGCTCGTCATCCTCGCGGTGTTCCTGACCGGCTACTACATCTTCTTCAACTACATGTCGGCCTTTTCCCTGCTGCGGTATGGATTCGACGCGTTCTGGGAGGCGATGCTGCTGTCGTTCTACTCGGCGTGCTTCGCCGTGTCGCTGCTGTTCATCATTCCCGCACTGGCGAAGGCGTTTTCACCGCGACAGAACCTCATGGGCAGCCTGATCGCGCAACCGGTCCTGATCGCACTGGTGATGCTGGTCGACGCCCCCATCAGCCTCTGGGCGGCCGTGCCGCTGCTCGCGCTCGCCGTCTCCAACTGCTATGTCACGCTGCTCAGCATCGCGTCGAACCGCGCGACCGCCGACGATCAGGGGCAGGTGCTGGGCGTCGTCTCGTCGATCAATGCGCTTGCCTGGGGCGTCGCCCCGATCGTGACCTCGTTGCTGCAGCCGCACTCGATCGTCCTCCCGGTCGCGACGTCCGCGCTCGTGCTCGTGTCGGCGTGTGTGCTGGGCGGCCGCTTCTGCAACCAGGCGATCGAACTCGAGGTCAGCCGATGAGCCCGCGTCAAGGTCATTCACCGCGAACCAACTGGAGAATTCAATGAATCCCAACACTCCCCAACTGCCTCATCCGCTGGGATTGCGGCGTGTCGTCGTGACGGGGCTCGGCCTCGTGACTCCGCTCGGCGTCGGTGTCGAACACTCGTGGCGGAACCTGCTCGCCGGTCGAAGCGGTATCACGACCATCGATCGCTTCGACACGTCGAACCTGCCTTGCAAGATCGCCGGGCTGATTCCCGCCGGCAATGCGCGCGACGGCGGCTTCGATGCGACCGAATGGGTCGAGGCGAAGGAAGTCAAGAAAATGGATCCGTTCATCGTCTATGCGATCGCGGCCGCCACGGAAGCGCTCGACGACGCACAATGGCATCCGGACGACCGGGCGCTGCAGAATCGCACCGGCGTCATGGTCGGTGCGGGTATCGGCGGCCTGCCGGGCATCGAGGCTGGATCGCGACAAATCGAGCGTGCGCCCGGCAAGCGGCTGTCGCCGTTCTTCATTCCGTCGAACCTGATCAACCTGGCCGCCGGCCAGATTTCGATCAAGTACGGCTTTCGCGGCCCGACGCACGCAACGGTCACGGCATGCGCATCCGGTGCCCATGCGATCGGCGATGCGGCGCGCCTGATCGCGCTCGACGACGCGGACGTGATGATCGCGGGGGGCGCGGAGGCCGCCGTGTGCGAGGTCGGGATCGCCGGTTTTGCCGCGGCGAAAGCGCTGTCCACGGGCTTCAACGACACGCCGGAGCGTGCGTCGCGGCCGTGGGATGCCGACCGCGACGGCTTCGTGATGGGTGAGGGCAGCGGCATGGTCGTCCTCGAGGAATACGGGCATGCGCTGGCGCGCGGCGCCCGGATCTACGCGGAAGTGATCGGTTACGGCATGTCGGGCGACGCTTATCACATCGTCGCGCCGCCGGATGATGGCGACGGCGCGGCCCGCGCGATGCTGGCCGCCCTCAAGCGTGCGCGCATCGAGCCGGACGCCATCGACTACATCAATGCGCATTCGACGTCGACGCCCGCCGGCGATCTGGCCGAGATCGCCGCGCTGAAACGCGTGTTTGGCGAGCATCTGTTCGGTGGTGCGTCGGTGTCCGCCACGAAGGCGTCGACCGGGCACCTGCTCGGCGCCGCCGGCAGCGTCGAAGCGGTGTTCGCGCTGCTGGCGCTCCGCGACCAGGTCGCACCGCCGACGATCAACCTCGATCGCCCGGCCCCCGAATGCGACGGCCTCGATCTGGTGCCGAACCGCAGCAAGTCGCGGCCGGTGCGTTACACGCTGTCGAATTCCTTCGGCTTCGGCGGAACGAACGCCGCGCTGATATTCGGCCCTCCGCCGGCAGACGCCTGATCCAGGGGCGTGCCGGACACGCCCGTCCGGCACGCCCTTGACGCCACAGGGCATCCGTCCGGATAGTCACTTGCATATTAGAAGTCACGATGTTAGCCTTCACGCCATGAGAACGACCAGCTTTAAATCGATGGAGTGCCCGACCGCGCGCGCACTCGACTGCATCGGCGAATCGTGGACGCTCCTGATCCTGCGGGATGCGTTGCAGGGGTGTACACGCTTCGACGAATTCCAGCGCAGTGTCGGGATTGCAACCAATACGCTGACGCGCAGATTGAAACGCCTGGTCGATCAGGGCCTGCTGGAGCGCCGGCGCTACATGACGCGACCCACGCGTTACGAGTACGTGCTGACGCAGATGGGCATCGACCTGTTCCCGCTGCTGGTCGTGCTGTTCGATTGGGGGAGCAAGTACCTCGTCAACGACGGTGTCGCGGTTCAGCAGATCGATCGGGAGAGCGGTCGGGTGCTGGAGTCCGTGGTCGTCGACAGGAATGACCTGCAGCCGATTACCGTGGATCGCGTCCTGCTCAAGGCAGGGCCGGTCGCGTCGGCTGCCGTGCATGAACGTGTCGAGCAGGTGCGCGAGCTGCGCGAAAGTGCGTCGGGCAGCTAACCGCTCCCGTACTGTTGGCACCAGCCGGACTCGCCCCGAGTACCGGCCATGAAATACCGGATCGACCCGCGCGGGGCGCCGCTTGTCGGCGGGCGAGCGCGGCGTTTCCGATGGTGTTGACGCGTGCTTACGTTCGAGATCAGTGAAGAGTCAATACGGAGTTTGAATTGGTAGACGAATTCATGCCTATCCTTCAATCGCAGACGATGGAGGAGCTCGGGGCCCACGTGGGAAGTTTCTGCCGCGAGGCCGGATACCAAACTTATATGTATTCGGTTGTCTCGTCCGGGTCCGCCGGCGAGACGGCCTTCAGTCACATCATCTCGAACTGCCCGGCCTGGCAGGATGTCTACGCCGAGCGCCGCTACGCGAACATCGACCCGATACTCGCCCACGCACGCACGTCCTCGCTGCCGCTGCGATGGGAGCGCGCGATGTACAGCTCCGGCGAGCAGCGGTGCCTCGAAGCGGACGCGCGTCGCTTCGGTCTCGTTCACGGCCTGAGCTTGCCGGTGCGCGGCCATCGCGGCGACATCGGCGTGCTGAGCGTTGCCTCCGACGGCTCTGAAGGCATCCCGGCGCACGACCTCGGCCAGACCGCGAAACTCAGTCTGCTTTGCGCGTATATCGAGGAAAAGGTCACCATGATCGCGCGGGAAACCAAAGGGCAGGGCACCACGCGGATGTCGGGCATGAGTTCGCGCGAACGGCAATGCCTGCAATGGTGTTCCGCCGGCAAGACGAGCTGGGAGATCGGTGAGATTCTCGGCATCACCGAGCGAACCGTAAATTTTCATATCGGCAATGTCGTTCGGAAACTCAATGCCAAGGGCCGTCGCCATGCGGTGACGAAGGCCATCTCGCTCGGGCTGTTGTGCGTCTGACAAGCACGCATCGGTTGTCTTGCGGCTTGGGTCTGATTGTTCCGTCAAGCTGGCGGAGGGGAACGGAACAGTCATCGATCGGCGGCACTCGGGTCCTGACAGCGGTTAGCGTCCTTCGCCCGGTGTCTCGACATCGATCGCGTCCGGCTTGCCGTGCTCACGTGGCCTGCCGACGAACCGGCGAATTCGGCGGGTCGTCAACGCCTGCCGTTCGGCTGCACGTCCCGGCTTCAAGCCCGTGTCCACCACGGCCTGGATTACCTTGAGTCGATCAAGCTCTCGCATCGTCAGTGTCACCAATCCGGCTGGCTGCATGGTCGGCTCCGCGCTCGCTCAACGAGCCGTCCAGCATGCCAGCAGTCAAAAACACGACATCTGTAAATAGCCAGAACACGACATTAGGATATGGCTGCTACAACCAAATCCGCCGATAATGTTGATTATGTCAAATACGATATTTCATCCCCAAACCCCACGACAAGCAGCCTCCAACCGACCGCTGCCGCACTTTTGAGCGCCTTCGGAAACGCTCAGGCAACCGGATTCAACCACTCCGTCAGACCTTCACGCGCGTTCAACTCGATGAACGTCGGCATCGCGCGAAGCTCGTGGATATAGCGCGCCAGATTCCTCCACGTCGTTGCCGGACGCGGCATGTTGCGCGTCCAGCGCATGAGCATCAGCGCCAGGAAGTCGACCGTGCTCAACCGATCGTTGATCAAATACGAACGGCCATCGGACAGCAGAGTGTCGAGATGTGCCATCGATTCCTCGATTTGCCCTTGCGAAAACGTCTTCACCATTTCAGCGCATCGCGGATCCCCATCCGTCTCCGCATAGAACCAGTTTCGCATCGCCGGCAAGACGGAATTGGCGAGATAGATCATCATCTCGAACCACTCGGCACGTTCAGGCGAGCCCGGATCCGGAGCCAGGCGCGGCTCCGGATGACGTTCGGCGAGCAGCATCAGCAACGCGGCCGATTCGGTCCGCGGTTTGCCATCGACGACCAGCGTCGGCACTCGGCCCGCGGGATTCAACCGCAGGTACTCGGGCGTATGCTGCGCCCCCGTATCGATATCGACGAGGCGCGTTTCGAACGGCACGCCGAGTTCGATCAACATCCAGTGCACGGCCATGCTTGCCGCGCCGGGCGAGTAATACAGAACGTAGGACATGGTCTGAATTCGTCTCTTTGAATTGAAATGTCTGTGACTCGTCTGCACGGTAATCGCATTCAATCAACACAACGCTCGAAAATCACCTGTCGAAGCGACCTCACTCCCCCACCACCTCCGCCTGACGATCATCCCGTTTCGCCACCGTCGCCCGCCTGCCGCGTCGCCCGACCGACGCCACGACCCGAAACGCTACCGGCGCGAACACGAGCCCGAACACCGTCGCCGCCAGCACACCGCCGAACGCGCCCGTGCCGATCGACCGTCGGCTTTCCGCCCCCGCGCCCGTTGCCAGCACGAGCGGCACGACGCCCAGCAAGAACGCCATCGACGTCATCACGATCGGCCGGAATCGCGCAGCGGCCGCGTCGACCACCGCCTGCCGCAGCGGCACGCCATGCACGACCAGGTCGCGCGCGTATTGCACGATCAGGATCGCGTTCTTCGCCGCCAGCCCGACCACGGTGATCATCCCGACCTTGAAATACACGTCGTTCGGCATCCCGCGCGCGAGCGCCGCCGCGATCGCACCCATCATGCCGAGCGGCACGATCGTCAGCACGGACAGCGGAATCGTCCAGCTTTCGTACAGCGCGGCCAGCGCCATGAAAACCGCGAGCACCGACAACCCGACGAGCAGCGGCGTCTGCCGCGCGGCAACCTGCTCCTCGCGCGCCGCATCGACCCAGTCGAAGCCGATCCCGGCCGGCAGCGCAGCGGCAAGCCGCTCCATCTCCGCCATCGCCGCGCCCGAACTCGTGCCTGTCGCCGCCCGGCCGCTGATGTCGAGCGACGGATAGCCGTTGTACCGGTTCAGCATCACCGGCCCGATCGTCCAGTGCGGCGCGGCAATGGCCGACAGCGGCACCATGTCGCCGGTACGGTTCGGCACGGTCAGCGCCATCAGCTGCGTATCGGTTGCGCGTGCAACCGGATCGGCCTCGATGATCACCCGCCGCATCCGGCCCGACGCCGGAAAGTCGTTGATGTAGTTCGAGCCGAACGTGCCGCCCAGCAGCCCCGCGATCCGCTCGAACGGCACGCCGAGCGCGTACGCCTTCGCGCGATCGACATCGAGCTCGATACGCGGTGCGTCCGGCAGGTCTTCGAAATGCACGGCCGAGAGCAATGGGCTCGCCTTCGCGCGTTCGGCAAGCTGCTCGCGAGCCGCCTTCAACGCATCGAGCCCGACCCCACCGCGATCCTCGAGCCGGAACGTGAAGCCGTCCGAATGCCCGATGCCGCGCACCGACGGCGGCAGCGCCGCCTCGACGTCGCCGTCGAGGATCGCACTGAACCGCCCGTTGAGCCGGTCGCGCAACGCCATCGCATCGACGTCGCGCTTCGCCCAGTCCTTCAGTTCCACGAACGCCATCCCGACGTTCTGCCCACTGCCGACGAAACTCCAGCCGATCACGCTCGTCACGTTCGCAATCGCCGGCTCCCCGTGCAGGATGGCCTCCACCCGCTCGACGACCGCGAGCGTGCGCGCCTGCGTGGCGCCCGCCGGCAACTGGATCATCACCTGCAGTTGCCCCTGGTCCTCGGTCGGCAGGAAGCCGCCCGGCATCATCCAGTACAGCAGCCCGCACGCGATCACGAGCGCCGCGTAGACCACCACGACCATGCCGGTGCGGCGCACCGCAAACACGGCGACGCGGCGATAACCGGTTTCGGCGCGCGCGAAAGCCGTACCGAACCGGTCGGCCAGACGCGCGCCGATGCCGCGTCGCCGCGCACGGCCGGCGCCGCGATCGTGCCGCGCGACCGGCTTCAGCAGGTTCGCGCACAGCGCGGGCGTGAGCGACAGCGCCATGAACGACGACACCAGCATCGACGCGATCATCGCGACCGCGAACTGCCGGTAGATGCCGCCGACGCTGCCCGGGAAAAATGCCATCGGCACGAATACGGCGGTCAGCACCGCGGTCACGCCGACGATCGCCCCGCCGATCCGCTTCATGGCCCGGCGCGTGGCGTCGCGCGGCGACACGCCCTCCTCCATCACGCGATGCACGCTCTCGACGACGACGATCGCGTCGTCGACCAGGATGCCGATCGCCAGCACGAGGCCGAACATCGTGAACACGTTGATCGACAGCCCGAACGCCCACATCGCGACGAACGCGCCCATCAGCGTGACGGGAATCACGACGGTCGGCACCAGCGTGTAGCGCAGGTCGCGCAGGAACAGCCACATCACGCAGAACACCAGCACGACGGCCTCGACGAGCGTCAGCACGACTTCGTGGATCGCGATCTTGACGAAATGCGCGCCGTCGAACGGAATCTCGACGGCGACGCCCGGCGGCAACGTCCGCGAGAGTTCCGCGAGCCGCGCGCGAATCGCATTCGACGTTTCGAGCGCGTTGCCGCGCGGGCCGAGCTGGATGCCGACCGTTGCGGCCGGCCGGCCGTTCAGCCGCGAATAGAACGAATAGTCGTCGCGACCGATCTCGACGCGCGCGACATCGCCCACACGCACCACCGAGCCGTCCTGTTTCGACTTCAGCACGATCCGGCCGAACTCCTCGGGCGACGTGAGCTGGCCCTTGACCACGACCGTCGCGGTGAGCTGCTGGCCGCGCACGAACGGCGCGTCGCCGATCGCACCGGCCGTGACCGTCGCGTTCTGCGCGCTGATCGCCGTGATCACGTCGTCGGCGCCGAGGTCGTATTCGCGCAACTTGACCGGATCGAGCCAGACCCGCAGCGCCTCGTCGGCATCCCACAGCTCGGCCGCACCGACACCCGGCGCGCGCTTCAGCTCGCGCAGCACGTAGCGGTTCAGGTAATCGCCGAGCTGCGCGGAATCGCGCGTGCCGTCGGTCGACGTCAGCGTGACGAGCATCAGGAACGTGTTCGCCGCCTTGAACACGCCGATCCCCTGCTGGACGACCTGCTGCGGCAGCCGCGGCTCGACCTGCTTCAACCGGTTGTTGACATCGACGAGCGCGATGTCCGGATCGGCGCTGGGCGCGAACGTCACGTCGATCTCGAGGTTGCCGTGGCCGTCGCTGCTGGTCTCGTAGTACAGCAGCCCGTCGGCGCCATCGAGGCTTTCCTCGATGACGCTGCCGACGTCGGCATCGACCGTCTCGGTCGACGCGCCCGGATAGGACGCGGTGATCACGACCCGCGGCGGCGCCAGGCGTGGATACTGCGCGATCGGCAGCTGCGGAATGGCGAGCACGCCCGCGACGACGATCGCGAGCGCGACGATCCACGCAAAGACGGGACGGTCGATGAAGAATGACGGCATCGGCGAGTGTCGGCGAACGCGCTACAGCGTGAGCTCGAACGAACGCGCGAGCAGCCCCGGCAACTGCGCGCCTCCGGTGGCGCGCTCGCCGTACGTGTCGTCGCTCGCGAGCAGCGCCGGTGCCGCGCCGAGCTGCTCGAGCTCCGACCCGAACAGCCGGTAGAAGCTGTCGTCGAACCGCATCGCGTCGACCGGCGCGACGATGCGCCCGCCTTCGACCCAGAACGTCGCGAACCGCGTCATCCCCGTCATCCGGCACGCGATCGGGTCCGAAAAGTTCAGGTACCAGAGGTTGCCGACGTAGAGCCCCGTGTCGAGCGCGGCCAGCACGTCGGCGTCGGCGAGCGTGCCGCCCGCGATCGACAGCGACTGCGGCGCTTCGGCGTTGTCCGCGCCGTTCGGTGTGCGCCCGTGCTCACGCGCGGTGCGTGCACACACGAGCTGCCCGGCGCCCCGCCCTTCGACGACGAGCGGCACGCTGTCGCGCCGGTAGCCGTCCGCGTTGAACGCCGGCGCGATGCCCAGCGTGAAATCCTCGGTGATCGACACGCGCGGATCGAGCGCGACCTCGCCGGCGTACAGGCGATGCAGCGGGCTGCGGGCGCTCGCCACCGCGCGCGCCGAGAAGCCGCTCCAGCCGAGCAGGCTCGTCATCTCGTGAATGGCGTCCGGCGCGAAATACGCGCGGTAGCGCCCGGGCGCAAGCGCCTTCGGCGTGCGGCCGAGCACGGGCAGCCGCGCGGCGGCCGCGTCGACCTTCGCCGCGAACGCCGCATCGCGCCAGTCGTCACCCGCATAGACGGTCTTGATCGCGCGGCCGCTCGGGTCATACAGCGACCAGCTGAAGTTGAAATTCTCGACCTCGTACCAGCCGCGGCTGCCGGTCGACGATGCGAAGCCGCGCGCCAGCGTGCCGCCCGCGTAAAAGCCGACGAAGTCGAGCCCGCGCGCGCATTCGGCCACGATTCGCGCGAGCCCGTCCGCATTCGGCAAGCGCCCGGTGCGGCGCGTTTCCTGCACCCACGACGCGGTATCGAACAGCAGATGAGGATCGTCCTGCGCATCGCGCAGGCCGTCGCGCAGCACGGCTAGCGCGTCCGCCAGTTCGCGCAGGTCGGCCGCCGGATCGCCGCAGACGGTCAGCGCCGAGTGCGCCTGCCGCGCCCCGTCGATGAGCCGCACGGACAGCCGCCCTTGCGTGACGCGCCCGGTCTGGCGAATCCTGCCGCCATTGAAACGGATGAAGTCGGACGTTTCGCCGGAGAAGCCGAGCAGGACGGTTTCGGTCGGCGCGGTCAGCCGCTGCGCCTCCTCGGCGAGCCGGGCGAAATACGCGTGCCAGTCGATTCCGGCCTGGCGGGCGATCGGATCGAATCCCGTCATCACGCGCCTCCGAAGACGTCGACGCCGGCGAACACGCAGGCCGGCGCGGCGTGGCCGACACGGATGATCTGCGCAGGCTCGCCCTTCCCGCAGTACGGCGTGCCGTAGATGCCGAACGTGCCCGCATCGCCGACCGCGCGCAGGCTGCGCCAGAACTGGGCAGAGATGCCGCGGTAGTTCGGACGCTTGACGACCTGCGTGAGCCGGCCGCTCTCGATCAGTTGCCCGAATTCGCAGCCGAACTGGAATTTGTTGCGGTGGTCGTCGATCGACCAGGACGTGTTGGTGCGCATCAGGATCCCGTGCTCGGTGCCGGCGATCAGCGCATCGAGCGACTGGTCGCCGGGTTCGACGTTCAGGTTCGCCATCCGGTCGATCGGCGCGCGGTTCCAGCTCGACGCGCGCGAGTTGGCGACGCCCGGCAGGCCCGCGCGCTGCTGCGACAGCGCCCCGCCGAGCAGCCGTTCGAGCACGCCGTTGCGGATCAGGTACTGCTTGCGCGCCGGCGTGCCGTCGTCGTCGAATGCGTAGGACGCGGCTTCGGCCGTCGGCTCCGGATCGAACGTGACGTTCAGCAGCGGCGAGCCATATTGATAGTGGCCGACCATCTCCGGCCTGACGAAACTCGATCCGGCGAAGTTGCGCTCGTCGCCGAGAATCCTGTCGAGTTCGAGCGGATGGCCGATCGACTCGTGGATCTGCAGCATCATCTGGTCCGGCATCAGCAGCAGGTCGCGCCGGCCGGTCGGGCAGTTCGGCGCGGCAAGCAACTGCAGCGCCTCGTCGGCAACACGCGCGCCGGCGCCATCGAAGCCGTAGCGCGCCAGCACGTCGATGCCGCCCTGCGCCAGCGTGCCCGATTGGCCGAGCGAGCGCGTCTGCGTGTCGCCGTCGCCATGGGCGACGGCCTGCAGCTCGGGCATCAGGAAGCGGAAGCGCTGGTCGATCCGCACGCCGTCGCTCGTCACGTAATACTGCTCGGTGTGCACGATCATCACGCTAGCCGAACGCTCGACGATGCGCGCGCCGAGGTTTGCCGCCGCACATTCGTGCGCGAGACGCTCGATCCATTCCGCGCGTGACGGCAGCGTCGCATCGACATCGGGCGACGCATAGGTGCCGCTCGCCTGCGGACGCGCGGCCTGCCGATGATCGACCAGCGCCCACGGCGCGCTGGCACGGGCCCGCGCGGTCGCGATGTCGAGCGCCGCCTGCAGCCCGGCCGGGGACAGGTCGGGCGTCGCGGCATAACCCGCGCCCGTGCCGGCCCAGGCCGTCAGCATCGCACCGCGCTCGCGCGTGCGCGAAAACGGCTGCGCGACGTCGTTGCGCACCGCGTGTTCGTCGATCGTCTCGTCGACGATGCGCAGCGACCAGAAATCGGCGTCGCTGCGCAACCCCTGCGCCGCCTGCACGGCTCGGGCACCCGGCGCCCGGTTCTCGTCAATCATCGGTTCCCTCTTGCTGCTCCTGCGGGCCGCGCTCAGGCGCCAGCATGGACGACGCGAGCAGCGCCCGCGTATACGGATGGGATGGCGCGTGCAATACGTCGAGCGTCTCGCCCGCCTCGACCACGCGCCCCGCCTTCATCACGATGACCCGGTGGGCCATCGCGCGCATCACCGCCAGATCGTGCGTGATGAACAGGTAGCTGAGTTTGTACTTCTTTTGGAGATTCGTCAGCAGATTCAGCACCTGCTTCTGGATCGACACATCGAGCGCGCTCGTCGGCTCGTCGAGCACCAGCAGTTCCGGCTCCACCGCCAGCGCCCGCGCGATCGCGATCCGCTGCCGCTGCCCGCCGGAAAACTCGTGCGGATAGCGCAGCATCGCCTCGGGCGGCAGGCCCACCTCCTGCAGCAGCGCGGCGATCCGCGCGCGCCGCGCGTCGCCGGCCACCTGCGGCCGGTGCACGGCAAGCCCCTCGCCGACGATCTGCTCGACCGTCATGCGCGGCGACAGCGAGCCGAACGGATCCTGGAACACCACCTGCATGCGCCCGTACAGCGTGCGCCGGCCCTGCGTCGTGCGCAGCGACGCCAGCGGCATCCCGTCGATCTCGATCCCGCCCGACGCCGGCCGCTGCAGGCCGAGCACGGCCGACGCGAGCGTCGATTTCCCCGAGCCCGACTCGCCGACGATCCCGAGCGTTTCGCCGCGCTTCAGGCTCAGCTGCACGTCGTGCACGGCGCGGAACGTCGTCTTGCCGAGCACCGAGCGCCAGCCGTTCGCCGCGATGCGGTAGTCGACGGCGAGATGCTGCACGTCGAGGATCGTCTGCGCGCCGGCGGCCACCGGCTCGACCGCCCGTTGCGGCGCGCTGTCGAGCAGCCGGCGCGTATACGGATGCTGCGGCGCCGCGAACAGGTCGGCCGTCGTGTTGCTTTCCACCAGCACGCCCTTCTCCATCACGGCCACACGCTGCGCGAAGCGCCGCACAAGGTTCAGGTCGTGCGTGATCAGCAGCACGGCCATCCCGCGTGCGGCGGCCTCCTGCTCCTGCAGCTCGATCAGCAGGTCGACGATCTGCTGGCGCACCGTCACGTCGAGCGCGGTGGTCGGCTCGTCCGCCAGCAGCAGGCGCGGCCGGCACGCCAGCGCCATCGCGATCATCGCGCGTTGCCGCTGCCCGCCCGACAGCTGGTGCGGAAAGCTGTCGATGCGCCGCTCCGGCTCCGGAATCCCGGTGCGCCGCAGCAGCGCGATCCCGCGCTCACGCGCGTCGCCCGGGCGCAGCCCCTCGTGCAGCCGCAGGCTCTCGGCGATCTGCTTGCCGATCGTATACAGCGGATTGAGCGCCGTCATCGGCTCCTGGAACACCATCGCGATGTCGGCGCCGCGAATCCCGCGCATCTGCTGCTCGGTCTTCGCGAGCAGATCCTCGCCGTCGAACAGCATCCGCCCCGACAGCGTCGCCTGCTGCGCGAGCCGCAGGATCGACAGTGCGGTCACGCTCTTGCCCGACCCCGACTCGCCGACGAGCGCCACGCGCTCGCCGCGGCCGATCGACAGGCTCAGGTCCTGTACGGCCGCGCTCGCGCCGAAATGCGCGGAAAACCCGTCGATCTGCAGCAATGGTCTCGTCATCACCGCCCTCCACCGAATGCCGAACCGCGCGTGCGCGTATCGAGCGCGTTGCGCAGCGCATCGCCCATGAAGGTGAGCAGCAGCAGCGTCATCACCAGCGCCGCGAACGCCGCGATCGAGATCCACCACGCATCCAGGTTGTTCTTGCCTTCCTGCAACAGCTCGCCGAGGCTCGGCGTCGGCGGCGGCACGCCGAGGCCGAGGAAATCGAGGCTCGTCAGCGACAGGATCGCCGCGCTCATTCGGAACGGCAGGAACGTGATCACCGGCGTGAGGCTGTTCGGCAGCACGTGGCGCCACATGATCTGTGCGTTGGTCAGCCCCATCGTGCGCGCCGCTTTCACATAGTCGAGCGCGCGGTTGCGCAGAAATTCGGCGCGCACGTAGTCGGACAGCACGAGCCAGCCGAACATCGACAGCAGGATGAACAGCAGCCACAGCGACGGCGTGAAGATCGACGCGAAGATGATCAGCAGGTACAGGTCCGGCAACGCGCTCCAGATCTCGATCAGGCGCTGCCCGACCAGGTCGGTGCGGCCGCCGTAGAAGCCCTGCAGCGCGCCCGTCAGCACGCCGACCAGCACGCCCGATACGGTCAGCGCGAACGCCATCAGCACCGACAGCCGGAACCCGTACAGCAGCCGCGCAAGCACGTCGCGGCCGAACTGGTCGGTGCCGAGCCAGTTGCTCGACGACGGCGGCGCCGGATACGGCCGCGACGCGAAATAGTCGATCGTGTCGTAGCGGTAACGGTTCGGCGGATAGATCGCGAAGTTGCCGTGCGACTCGATCTTCGTGCGGATATACGGATCGAGATAATTCGTCATCGCGGGAAAGTCGCCGCCGAACGCCGTCTCCGGATAGTCCTTCACGATCGGGAAGTAATAGCGCCCGTCGTAGCGCACGATCAGCGGCCGGTCGTTCGACAGCAGGTCCGCACCGAGGCTGAGCGCGAACAGCACCGCGAAGATCACGAGGCTCCAGTAGCCGAGCGGCTGCGCGCGAAAGCGCAGCCACGTGCGCCGCCACGGCGACGGCGAGGCCGCACACGCGGCGCAGGCCTGGTCAGTGGTCCAGGCGGTTGAACTGGATACGGGGGTCGACGAGGACATAGCAGATATCCGCGATGAGTTTGGTCAGCAGGCCGATCAGCGTGAACAGGAACAGCGAGCCGAGCACGACCGGATAGTCGCGGCGGATCACCGAGTCGTACGACAGTTGCCCCATGCCGTCGAGCGAGAACAGCGTCTCGATCAGCAGGTTGCCGTTCAGGAAGGCGCCGACGAACGCGGCCGGCAGCCCCGTGAGCAACGGGATCGCTGCATTGCGCAGCACGTGCTTCCACAGCACGTCGCGCTCCGGCGCGCCCTTCGCGCGTGCGGTCAGCACATATTGGCGGCCGATTTCCTCGAGGAACGTGTTCTTGGTCAGGATCGTGACGATCGCGAAGTTGCCGACGACCGACGCCGTCACCGGCATCACGACGTGCCACAGATAGTCGAGCGCCTGGCCGATCAGCGTCAGGTCGTCGAAGTTATCGGACGTGAGCCCGCGCATCGGGAACACCTGCCAGAACGTGCCGCCGCCGAACAGCATCAGCAGCAGCACGCCGAGCACGAAGCCCGGCACCGCGTATCCGGCCAGCACCAGCACGCTCGTCACGGTGTCGAACCGCGATCCGTTGCGCACCGCCTTCGCGATGCCGAGCGGCACCGACACCAGGTACGTGAGGATCACCGTCCACATCCCCAGCGTGATCGACACCGGCAGCTTCGAGCGGATCACCGCCCACACGCTGCGATGCGCGAAATAGGACTGGCCGAGGTCGAACGTCGCATAGCTTTTCAGCATCAGCACGTAGCGTTCGAGCGGCGGCCTGTCGAAGCCGAACTGCCTGCGGATCTGCTCGATCTGCTGCGGGTCGACGCCCTGGCTGCCGTGGTAGCCGCCGCCCCCTCCGCCCGCCTCCCCGCCGCGCGCACTGCCGTGGCGCAACTGCGCGAGCACCTGTTCGACCGGGCCGCCCGGCACGAACTGCGTGACCGCGAACGTGATCGTCACCACCCCGATCAGCGTCGGGATCATCAGCAGCAAGCGCCTGAGTATGTATGCCAGCATCGTCGTTCCTCCGTCAGGCGGCCGGCGCGGGTTTCGCCGCCGGTTGCTTCACGTACCAGTAGTCGATGATCCAGTCCTCGTATTGATAGGAGTCCGGCACGATCGCCGGGTGGCCGAGCGTCGCCTTGTACGCGATCCGCGCATTCGGCAGGTAGTACTGCGGGATCAGCGCGTACAGATTGATCAGCACGCGGTCGAGCGCGTGCGTGGCCGTCTCGAGATCGTCGAGCGTGTCGGCCGCGAGCGCCGCGCGGATCAGCGCGTCGACGGCCTTCGACTTCACACCCGGATAGTTCTCGGAGCCCGGCTGCGACGCGGCCGCACTGCCGAAGCGGCGCGTCAGCTCCGCACCCGGAATCGTCACCGGCAGGTAGATGTACGTCGTCATGTCGTACTCGAAATTGTCGAGGCGCTTCAGGTAGACCGCGCTGTCGATCTCGTGGAGATACGCGTGGATGCCGAGCATCGCGAGCGCCTGCGTGTACGGCAGGATCAGGCGGTCCATGCCGGGCTGGTCGTCGATGATCTCGATCGTCATCGGCGTGCCGTTCGCGTCGCGCAGCGCACCGTCGCGGTAATGCCAGCCGGCCTGCGCGAGCAGGTCGCGCGCCTCCTTCAGGTTCGCGCGCAGCGAGTTCGGCGGCAGCGTCGACGGCTGCCGGACCATCGGGCCGAACACCTCGGGCGGCAGCGTCGAACGGAACGGTTCGAGCAGCGCAAGCTCCTTCGCGCTCGGCATGCCGGATGCCGCGAACGGGCTCGCCTCCCAGAAGCTGTTGGTGCGGCGATACTGCCCGTAGAACATCATCCGGCTCATCCAGTCGAAGTCGAACGCCAGCGCGAGCGCATGCCGCACCCGCACGTCCTGGAACATCGGCTTGCGCATGTTCATCAGGAAACCCTGCATCTGCGCGGGGCCGTCGGGAAACTCGCCGCGCTTCAGCATGCCGTTGCGAAAATTCTTGCCGACGTACTTGCGCGCCCACTGCGTCGCGCTGTATTCCATGCGCGCGTCGATGTCGCCGGCCTTGAACGCTTCGAGCGCCGTGTACTGGTCCAGGTACAGCTTGAACGACACGTGCGCGAAGCGGAACATGCCGCGTCGCGACGGCAGGTTCGCTGCCCAGTAGTGCGGGTCGCGCACGTAGCTGATCTGCTTGTCGTTCTTGCGCTGGTCGATCAGGTACGGGCCGCTCGCGATCGGCGGCACGTTCGCGATCTGGTCGAACGGCGGCCGCGTGCCGTCCGCGCGCTGCCCCCATTTCGGCGAGAACACCGGCAGGTCGCCCGCGATCAGCGCGGCGTCGCGCTCCGCGTGCTTGAACTCGAAGCGCACCGTGTGGCCGTCGACCACCACCGCGCGCTTGATGATCGAAAACTGTGCGTTGTACAGCGGCGACGCCTGCGGGCTCGTCAGCGTGTCGAACGAATATTTGACGTCGACCGCGGTGATCGGGTCGCCGTTCGAGAAGCGTGCGGCCGGGTTGATGTGAAACGTCGCCGACAGCCCGTCAGGCGCGATGTCGACGTCGTCGGCGATCAGCGCGTATTCGGATGCGATCTCGTCCCAGCTGCGCTGCATCAGCGTGTCGAACATCAGGTTCTTGATGTCCGGTGCGGGCGCGCCGCGCACGAGGAACGGGTTCAGCGAATCGTAGCTCTGCGCCTCGTCGTAGTTTTCGAACTGGAGCGTTCCGCTGTCCGGCGCATCCGCATTCGCGTAGTCGAAATGCGTGAAGCCCGGCGGATACTTCGGATGGTCGTATTGCGAGATCGCCGGCACCGCGAGCGCGGCCTGCGGCAAGACGCCGCCCGACACGAGCCACACGGCGCACGCGAGCAGCGCGGCGCGCGCGGCGGTGCGCATCCGCCCGTGCGTGCGCGTCAGGTGCGAGTGGCGCGGCACGCGTGCCCGTCGCCCATTCAACAGTCTCATGGTCAGTCTGTCCGGAAGCGTGCGGGTGTGAAGCCTGCACGCAATCGATGCCCGTGCCGGACGCCGCATACGGCCGCGTCCCGCGGATGGTTCGTGCTGTCACGATCGGATGAACTGCACCGCCGCGCGTCCCGGTTGCGGGCCGTCGTGGCACCAGGCGAAAAAAGGCCGCCCCGAAAAGGGGGTAGTGGACGTGGAGCGGCCTGTCCAAAGCCTGTCAGTGCATCGCGATCGCCGTCAGAACTTGTACGTCGCGCCGACCTGCGCGAACCGGCCGATGTACGAGTACACCGACGTGTCGTACCCGCTCTGGCTCAGCGTGCCGTTCGCGAAGATCGGGTCGTACGGCGGCGTGCGGTTGAAGAGATTGTCGATGCCGCCGTAGATCGTCCAGTTCTTGAAGCCCGTGTACGTCACCATCAGGTTGAACTGGCTGTACGAACCGACCTTGCTCGGCTCGGGCATCAGGTTCTGCGCGTACGGCCCCGTGAACTGCCACGTCAGCGCCGCATCGAACTTCCGGTAGTTCCAGTCCAGCGTCGTGTTGCCGCGCCAGCGCGGGAAGCTGCCGCCGAACGGCTGCGTGATCGTGAAGTTGTTGCCCGCGCCGTTGACCGGCGCGGCGCCCGGGAAGCCGATCTTGTAGCTGTTGACGTAAGCCCAGTCGCCCGACAGCGTAATCGTGCCCCACCCCTTCAGCGGCAGGCCCTGGCGGAACGTGCCTTCGAAGCCGTTCGTGTCGAGGTAGCCGAGGTTCTGGTACGGAATCACCTTGTACAGCAGCTGGCCGGTCGTCGGGTCGGTCACGACCTGCGATGGCTTGCCCTGGCCGATCACGTTGTCGATGCGGATCTTGTACCAGTCGAAGCCGAGGTCGGTGTAACGGCTCGGCGAGACCTGGAAGCCGATATTGAGGTTGCGCGTGCGCTCCGGCGCGAGGTTCGGGTTGCCGACGGTGATCGACGTGTAGTTCTGGCCGGTGGCCGGATCGACCTGGATGCCGAGCGTCTGCGACTTGCTGTCCTCGACGAAGGTCGGCGCGCGGAAGCCGCGGTTGTACGACGTATACAACGTGAGCGCCTTGATCGGCTGGTACCGCAGCGCGAAGCGCGGCGAGAAGGCGCCGCCCACGTCGGTGTAGTGATCGTAGCGTCCTGCCTGGCTGAACGTCAGGTTCTCGATGATCGGTATGTTGATCTGGTAATAGATGGCCGCGACGTTGCGCTGGCCATCCACCGTCTCGAGGTCCGGCGTGATGACGGCCCCGCTCAGGTACTCGGAACCCGGCGTCAGCGTTTCGCTCTGGTGCGTGAACTGCGCGCCGAAGCCGATGCCGACGTCGCCGGCCGGCAGATGGAACAGGTTCGGCGTCGACAGCGTCGCATCGATCGTGTCGAGCTTCGAGATGCCGAGGTTGTTCGCTTCCTGGAACAGCCCGTTGAACGCGTTCGGCGTCGCGGCCGGGTTCGCGAAATTCAGCGTGCCGTTCTGGTAGATGTTGTTCAGCGCGTTCACGTTCAACTGGTTCGTGAA
This sequence comes from Burkholderia sp. AU31652, assembly GCF_002223155.1. Classification (NCBI taxonomy): domain Bacteria; kingdom Pseudomonadati; phylum Pseudomonadota; class Betaproteobacteria; order Burkholderiales; family Burkholderiaceae; genus Burkholderia; species Burkholderia sp. AU31652. The sequence goes on from NZ_NKFG01000003.1 coordinate 1,504,338, forward strand.
CACGTTCGACACCGTGCTCTGCGAATGGCTGACCGACGTCGCCCAGTCCCAGTCGCCGTACGGCAGCGTAAACGACCCCTTGATGCCGGCGGCCGCCCGCCAGTAGTTGGCCCAGGTCTTTTGCGCGACCGTGTTCGGAAACGCATAGGTGAGCGGCGTGGCCGCGCCCGTCGTGTTGTACGGGTTGCTGGTCGGCACCGTGTAGTTGAACGGCGACAGCAGCTTCGTCTGCGGATTCCACACGAGCGCCGGGCTCTGCGAGTTGCCGATCACGTTGTTCCACAGGCCGTCGTTGGTCGTGGTCGTGTTGTAGCTCTCCATAAAGTCGGCGAACGCGGTCGTCTTGTCGTCGATCTTGAAGTCACCATGGAGCTTCGCGTTCAGGCGCTCGGTCATCGGCAGGATCGACGTGCTTTCCGCCGTGTTGTACCCGCAGATGGTGCCCGGCAACCCGGCCGACAGCGAATTCGACGCGGCCGGATGAACCGAGCCGCCGAACGGGCAGCCGCCGGTCAGCGCCTGCGCACTGCCGTCGGGCATGTTCCAGTAGGACGGCGCGAGCAGCGAGAAGCCGCCCGGCTTGCCCGTGAAGTCCTGGTTGCGCGTGGAATCACGGTCGGCCAGCGTGAAGCCGTTCGACTTGTAGTAGCTGAGCGCGGCCGTCACGTTGAAGCGGTCGGCGTTCAGGTCACCGAAGCCGCCGAGCACGCCGAACTTCATCGTGCCGTCGCCGTTGCCGGCGTTGATCGCGCTGCCGAGGCTGCCGTCGAGCTGCAGGCCGCGGAAATTGTGTTTCGTGATGATGTTGACGACACCGCCGATCGCGTCCGAACCGTACTGCGACACCGCGCCCGTCTTCACGATTTCGATCCGCTCGATGTCGTTGAGCGGGATCGTGTTGAGGTCGAAGAACGAGTCGACGCTGTTCGAGAAAAATGCATACGGCGCGACGCGCTGGCCGTCGACCAACACGAGCGTGTACTTCTCCGAGAGGCCGCGCAGTGCAATGCCGGCCGCGCCGGCCGCGAAGTTGCCCGATTGCCCTTCGCCCCAGCTGTTCGCCGAGTTGGCTGCCGCATCGCGCAGGAAGTCGGCGACGGTCACCGCGCCGCTGGCCTGGATTTCCTTCGGCGTGATCGTCTGCACCTGCTGGAAACCCGTCTTGTCGGCCTGCCGGATCAGCGAGCCCGTCACTTCGAACCGCTTGATCTGCGCGACCTTGCCCTGCCCGTTCGCGGCGGGTGCGGCAGCCGTCGCGTCGGCTGCTGCACCGGGTGCCGCATCGGGCGCCGCAGCGTCCGGTGCAGCGGCGCTGCCCGCCGTGCCGCCCGCCTGTGCAACGGTCACGGGCGCGCCGCTCGCGACCGCATCCGCGATCGCGACGGCGCCCGGCGCCGGCTGGCTCTCGGCGAACGCCGGCGGCGCCAGTACGGCCGTCAACGCGAGTTCCGCCCAGACTATCCTCTTGATGGCCAACGCCAAAACTCTCTGCTTCATCTTGTTCCCTCTCGCTCGTAGTAAGACCCCACCTGCTGTGCGCCGGAACCTTGTGAATTCCTTGCGCGTCCTGGGTGCCCGTGTACCGGAACCCGCGATTGCCACGCTTTCGACTGCCACGACTCGAACGGATCGGCCTCGTAGCACCAGCGCCATTCAGCATCACCGTCTTTTTCTATTTTGATTCGTCATACTAAACACCTACATTGAGCGCATTGCCTGCTTCTTCCCGGCTCGACCGGCGGTTGGTTCCGTAAAACGCGAACCTGTATGCGCGCCACACTGCGCACCCTCTGCCGTCGACCGGGTACTTCTCCTTCCTGCCGGCCGCCTTCGCTAGAACAGCCTCGGCGTGCCGACCCAGACGATCACCGCCTCTTCGTCGGCCGTGTTGCGCCACGCATGCGGCATCGTCGATTCGTAATGCGCGGTATCGCCCTCGTTCAGCGTGAACGTGCAATCCTCGAGCGTCAGCGCCACCTGCCCGCGCAACACATAGACGAACTCCTCGCCCGCGTGCGTCGTCATCTCGGACGACAGCTGCCCCGCCGGCATCCGGACGAGAATCGCGTCGAGCTTGCGGCCGTCCACCAGGTTCGTCAGCCTGGCGAACCGGCTGGCCGAGTTCGTGAACTGGAAATACTGCAGCGCGTTGCCGCGGCATACCGAGCGCGCTTCCGTCGGCGTGTCGATGAAGTACTGCATCGTCACGCCCAGCGCCTTCGCGATCCGCACCAGCGACGTGATCGACGGCGTCGCCCGCCCGCGCTCGACCTGTGACAGGAACGGCTTCGAAATGCCGGCGATCGTCGACGTTTCGTCGAGCGTGAGTTTCAGGCGCTGGCGCAGCGCCCGGATCTTGTTGCCGAGCGACACGGCGACGAGCACCGACTCATCAGGGGGCAAAACCATGGAAAGACGGTCCCTCGCAGTCGAAATCGGTTTGATGTCGTCAAGCCGCGACCGATGCCGTGACACGACCGGCCCGGCGCGATCCCCCGCTGCACGCTGTCGCGACGTGCAAGCCACGCGCGGTGCGGCGGCGCACTCGCGTCGTGCGGCCGCGCAGCGTTCGCTCATTTCATTCGGTTTACTAATTAACAAGGTTGCCCCTTTTCATCGGCTGACCTGCCCGTCGTGCATCCGCGCGATCGCGGCGGCACACCGCTTGCCGACCGCCAGCGGTGCGCGCGGCCGTGCACGTCCGTTGCGTTACCGGGAGGCCACCACCGCCCAGAGCCGTGCCAGATCACCGGAACCATCGGTGCCCTTGACCGTGCGCAGCACCTGGACCGCACGCGCTTTCTGGCCGGCCACGTAATACGCCTCGCCGAGCCGCAGCCGCGCCGCATCGGGATGCTCGAGCCCGCCCTTCGCGATCGCCTGCTCCATCATCGGCAGCCCCTGCTGCGCATGGCCCTCGAAGACGAGGTTCATGCCCGCGTCGATCGGCGCTGCCGGCGTCGTGGCGTCTCCGCCCGATTGCGCGCGCTTCGCCGCGAGCGCCTGCAGCCGCTTCTCGCGATCCGCCTGCGCATCCTTGCCGAGTACGCCGGATGCGAACCCCTGGTCGATCACCTGCTTGCCCTCGGCGGGCGAGCCCGCCACCAGCGCGAGCTGCGTCATTTCCATGTACGCGTTGGCGGTCGAGAGCGAGCCCGTCGCCCGTCGCAACCGGTAGATGTCGAGGTCGAGCGACGGCAGATACCCGGGGTTGCCGCGAATGGCCGTGACCATTTCGTCCCAGTACGCGGGGCTCGGGTGATAAGCCACCAGCAGCCCGAGCGCACCGCGATACGCGTTGCCATCCTTCACTTTCTGCGCGCAGGACGCCAGCATCTGCAACTGCCCTTCATCCGGTGCGTGTCCGCCATTCGCCTGCGCGTCGGTGCTCGCTTTCAACTGGCTCACGAGCGGTGCGCAATCGTTCGACAGGTAGTAAGACTGCGTGAGCAGCGTGCGCATTTCCGGATCCGAGCCCCCCGCCTTCAGGTAGCGCTGCGCGACGCGGATCGCCAGCGGGTAGTTCTTCTGCTGGAAGTAGATGCCGGCCAGCGCCGCCGTGGTCCGCTGCTCGTCGTCGCCCGAGAGCCGCCCCGCGTTCAGCACGCTCTCGTACGCCTGCGCGGCCGTGCCCGAGTCGCCGGCCGCCATCGCTGCCGCGCCGCGCATTTCTTCCACCACGGTGGTTTCGTACGGCGTCCGGTTCGGCACGGCGGCCGCCTGGGCGATCTTGCCCAGCGCGTCGCGATACTTGTGCGCGCGGTACAGCTCCTGTGCGGCCGCCAACGGTTTCGCCACGTCCGGCCGCAGCGCGTCCGCCGGTAGCGCCGGGCGTCCGAGCAGGGCTGTCGCACCGAGCGCCGTCACCGCCATCATCCGTTTCCATCGTCGCTGGTTCATCGGTTCGTCCGTGTCGTCATTGCATGAACTGTTCGTTACCGATCAGGCCGATCTTGGTCGCGCCCACGCGTTGCGCGGAGGCGAGCACGGCGGCCACGTCCTTGTACGGCACCAGCTTGTTGGGACGCAGATGAATCTCCGCCTGCACGGGTTCCGCCGCCACCTGGGTCAATTTCGACTCGAGCGCCGCGCGGTCCGGCACCGGCGCGCCGTTCCATGTCGTCGTGCCGTCGAAGTCGATGTCGATCTGCACGATTTCCGGCGGCGTGGCCGGCGGCGGCGGATTACCCACCGGCAGGTCCATCTTCACCGAATGCATCTGAATCGGGATCGTGATGATCAGCATGATCAGCAACACCAGCATCACGTCGATCAGCGGCGTGGTGTTGATATCGACCATCACTTCCGGTTCGGCATTGCTCCCGCCCGAAGGCACGTTCATTCCCATCGTCGACTCCTGTCGATCCACGTTAGCGCTTTAGCGCTTACGTGGATCCCATGCTTCGCGGTCGACCCACGTTAGCGCTTTAGCACTTACGTGGATCCCAAGCTTCCCGGTCGACCAGCGTCAGCGCTCCACCACTTGCCGCCGGCCCCCTGTTCCCCCCGATTCCGCTGCGCGACTATCCCCCGCGCGCCGGCGGCTCCGTAATGAACGACAGCTTCGCAATCCCCGCGCGCTCGCACATCGTGACCACCCGACCGATGAACTCATAACGCGTGTTCTGATCGCCCCGCACGTGGACGCTCGGCTGCGGCTGCTGCTGCGACACGTCCTTCAGCTTCGCGAGCAGCGTCTGTGCATCCACCAGTTGCTCGCCCCAGAAGAAATCGCCATCGCGGTTCACCGCGATCTCGATGCTCTTCGGCGTCGTCTGCAGCGGCTGCACCGTCTCCTTCGGCAACTGAAGCTGGATCGTGTGCGTCACGACCGGAATCGTGATCAGGAAGATGATCAGCAACACCAGCATCACGTCGACGAGCGGCGTCGTGTTGATGTTGGCGATCACCTCGTCGCTATCGTCCTGCCCGACGTTCATGGCCATCGCGCGTCTCCGTCAGCCGATCAGTTCGCGAGCGACGCAGCGGCCGGCGACGATGACGACGCGCGTACCGGGCGCCGATTGCCGGCCAGCAGCACGGTATGCAGCTGCGCGCCGAAGTTGCGCACCCGCTCCATCACCGACTTGTTGCGGCGAACCAGGAAGTTGTAGCCGAGCACCGCCGGCACGGCGACGGCGAGGCCGATCGCGGTCATGATGAGCGCCTCGCCCACCGGGCCCGCGACCTTGTCGATCGACGCCTGCCCGGCGATGCCGATGGCCGTCAGCGCGTGATAGATCCCCCAGACGGTGCCGAACAGCCCGACGAACGGCGCGGTGGAGCCCACCGTGGCCAGGAACGCGAGCCCGTCCTGCATCCGGTTCGACACGTTCGTGATCGAGCGCTCGACCGACACGTCGATCCACGTGTTGCGGTCCACCGCTTCCAGCAGCGCGTCTTCATGATGCTCGCCGGCCTCGATCGCCGTTTCGGCGATGAACCGGAACGGCGACGCCTCGTCGAGCAGCTTGGCGCCCTCGGCGAGCGACGGCGCGGTCCAGAGCTGTGCGTCCGCCAGCTTCGCGCGGCGATTGGCCCGCAGTTGTTCCAGGAACTTCGTGATCATGATGTACCAGCTGCCCATCGACATGATCACCAGCAGGATCAGCACGAAACGGGCGACGAAATCGCCGTTCTTCCATAGCGCACCGAGCCCGTACGGATTCTCGACCGCTTCCGTCGTGGCCGGCGCGGGCGGCGGAGCCGGCTCGGCGGCCGCCGGAACCGGGGCCGGCGCGGCCGACGGGGCTGCGGCCTGCGCCGACGTGCCGGTCGCGCCGCTTGCCTGCGCGTGTGCGAGCTGCGGTGCAACGAACCCGTCGATTGCGGCGACGGACATCAGGATGCTTGCCGCCAGCGCGGCCAGTGAACGCTTCGTCATACCCCACTCCAGTTATTTCGGTGAACTTAGCACGTCAGTTCGAGATGGTTTTTCCGGCCCGGATCGCGCCGGGCCGCCCACTGCATCAATTCAGATTGAACGAAAACGGAACCTGGACCCGTACCGACTGGCCCTGCGCGACGCACTTGAAGCGCTTCACGGTATTGAAGGCAGCACGATCGAGGATCGGATCAGCCGACTGCGCCACACGCTCGTTCGTGATGTTCCCTTCCGCATCCACGACGAACTCGATCGTCACGTCGCCGGTGATGTTGTTTTCCTGCGCTTCTTTCGGATACTGGATCGACGCGCGAAGCGTGTCCGAATTCGGGCAGACCACCCCCACGTCATGGCTGACGGGCTTGGCCGGCGCGGGAGGCGCCACGACCGGCGCCTGCACGGCCGGTGCGGACGGTACCGGGGCCGACTGGTGCGTGATCGTCGCCTGCGGCGGCGCCTGCACCGGCACCTCCGGCGGCGGGACGAACGGCGGCGGCGGCGGCGCGAATTTCGGCGGCGGGAGCTTGACCACGGGCATCGGCGGTGGCGGCGGCGGCTTGACCGGCTCGATGATGCGGGTTTCGATCGGGTGCTGGATCACCTGCACGACTTTCGTCGCGAGGCCGTTGAGCAGCGCGTAGATCAGCACGGCATGCAGCACCAGCACGATTCCGATGCCGCCGAACCGGCGCACCGGATTCTGTTGCTTCTTGCCGAACTCTCGCGGACGGCCCAGCGTAGCCAGTCCGCTGTTCGACGTAGCCAGACGTTCTTCGACTTTCATGCCCACTATCCATCCCCCAAGCGATTCGCCCAGTTTCGGATCGCTGCCGGCGGCGAAGCCAGGTCGGCATCGCCACCGCATCAACCCGAACATTTCATTTCAAATTCAATTAGCAATCCGAATTGAAAGAATTCAATTCGAATGCCAATTCATTCTTTTCAAGGAATCGTTCCGGCCGGCGCGGCCCGGTTATGCACCGAAAAAACGCGCCAGCACGTTCAGGCAATTGTCAGCTGAGCGGGCGGCACCTTTCATTTCGTATGACGACCCGCCGTTCGTTACACGGTGATGTCATTGGCGCCGTTCACTTGGGTGCAGACAATAGCAAGGAAAAAATTTTGACGTCAAACTTTATTTGATACCCGAATACAAAGTTTGGAGGGTTTATTCAAATAATATTCCGGTAAGCCCAAACCAACCTTTTATTATAAAAACGGTAATTGAATTGTATGGTTATATGCGAAAACGGATATTAATCTGTTTCGACATAAATATCGGCACATTTCCCGCGCCGCACCAAAATGGGCCGCGCCGGAAGCGCCCGGCAGGATACGCCCCTCCCCTCATCGGTCGTCGGATACGCTTGATCAACTGACTCGAACCGGCCGACACCGCGTCCTCGGAACGTCCGAAACCCTACGGATATCCGGAAATTTGCTCTGCAATGCGATGCAAATTTCATGATGGCCTGGCACGCGACGAAACGTCGAAAATAACTTCGCATATCGAATTAAATATCGCCCGACCACTTGCCGCCTCGACACGCGGCCGTGTCAGACACGCACCGACCAGCGCCCTTGCCCCGCGCGCGTCAGGAGTGCATGCCCTGCATCTTGTGCGAGAAATGCGCGCGTTCGGCCGTCTCCATCAGCATCAGGAATTCGTCCTGCATCATGTGGATCAGCGCTTCGTGATCGCCGGCCTCGAAATAGACTTCCGGCTGCTGCGCGAGACGTTCCTCGAGAAACGTCTTCATGCCGTACGCCATGCACACCGGCGGCAATGCGCCCATGTCGCAATCCTTGAACAGCTCGCGCAACTCGACCTCCCGGGCGAGCACGAGATGGCGTCCCGTCTTCACCCAGAGATCCGACAGGCGCACGGCGTGCGTGGTCGGCAATACGGCGGCGACGTAGCCTTCGTCGTCTTCGAGGAGCACGGTTTTCGCGAGGCGATCGCCGGGAATATGCGCGGCGGCGGCCGTCTCCATGCTCGTATGGCTATAGGGGTGGTACACCACTTCGTACCGCGATGACTTCTGACGCAGGCAATCCTGCAGGGTGGCTGATACAGGCATGGCACACCTCGTCTTGGCGAAACGGGCGAACGGCGTTCGCACCGGATTCGTTCAGCATAGGTCGCATTCCGGCGGATGGAAAACCTCACCGCTCCCGTGCTTCGCACCGACTCGACGCACGGGTTCAGTCCCCCGGATCCAGTCCCTTTTCACGTAGCCATTCCCGATTGAACAGCCGCGCGCGATAGATGTCGCCACGGTCGCACAGCAAGGTCACGATCGTGTGGCCCGGGCCCATCCGGCGGGCCAGCCAGACCGCCGCCGCGACGTTGATGCCGCTCGATCCGCCCACGTACAGCCCCTCCTCGCGCAGCAGCCGGTAGACCATCGTCACGCACTGCTGATCATCGATCCGCACGGCATCGTCGATCGGCGTGTCCGCAAGGTTCATCGTGACGCGCGTCGATCCGATGCCTTCGGTGATCGAGCTGCCTTCCGCGCCGAGGTCGCCCGTCTTCACGTACCCGTAAAGCCCGCTGCCGTGCGGGTCGGCCAGCACGATCCGGACGTCCGGCTTCTGCTGTTTCAGATAACGGCTCACGCCGGCCAGCGTGCCGCCCGTTCCGGTCGCGCACACGAAAGCATCGATCGTGCCTGCCGTATCGCGCCAGATCTCGGGCCCGGTCGTCTCGTAGTGCGCCTGGCGATTGACGACGTTGTCGAACTGATTGGCCCACACCGCGTTGTCGAGTTCGTCCGCGAGCCGCCCGGCAATCTTCTGGTAGTTGTTCGGGTCACGGTAGGGCGCCGCCGGCACCGGGCGCACCTCGGCGCCGAGCGTGCGCAGGATCGCCATCTTGTCCGGCGATTGCGTGTCGGGAATCACGATCACGCAGCGATAGCCGCGCGCCGCGCAGATATGCGCCAGGCCGATGCCGGTGTTGCCCGCTGTACCCTCGACCACGGTGCCGCCCGGCTGCAGCACGCCACGCCGCTCGGCGTCGCGGATGATGTAGAGTGCCGCGCGGTCCTTCACCGACCCGCCCGGATTCATGAATTCCGCCTTGCCCAGGATCTCGCAGCCCGTCTCGGCGCTGAGCTTCGCCAAGCGAATCAGCGGCGTGCGCCCCACGCAGTCGACGAAGCCTTGTCGCACGTCCATGTCGCCCTCCATTGCCTTCGCGCAGCGCGCGCCACACACAACGAAGGATAGGCCGCCCGCGCCGCTTTCGTCGCCGGCTGCAGCGTACTAAGCTTGAAGCGCCCATTGCGGCCCACGCGCCGCATCGCGAGACGAGGTCCGCCATGCTGCAACTGCAAACCGTTGCCGTCGACAAGCCCGAGACCGTGAACTTCATCCTCGGCCAGTCGCATTTCATCAAGTCCGTCGAAGACATCCACGAGGCGCTGGTCGGCACCGTGCCCGGCATCCGCTTCGGGCTCGCATTCTGCGAGGCGTCGGGCAAGCGGCTGGTGCGCCACTCCGGCACCGATGCGGCGCTCGTCGACCTTGCCTGCCGCAACGCCGGCGCGATCGGCGCCGGTCACGCGTTCATCGTGTTCCTCGGCGACGGATGCTTCCCGGTCAACGTACTCAACGCGATCAAGGCCGTGCCGGAGGTCTGCCGGATCTATTGCGCGACCGCGAACCCGACCGAGGTGATCGTCGCGGAAACCGCGCAAGGACGCGGGATCGTCGGCGTCGTCGACGGCTTCGGGCCGCTCGGGGTCGAAAATGACGACGACATCCGCTAGCGCAAGGATCTGCTGCGCACGATCGGCTACAAGGCGTAGGGATACCCCCGCCCGGCGGCCTGTAGACCTGGCTGCATGGAAGGCGCGTTGCGGCCGGGATTCCAGGACGGGTAGCGCTCAGACCGTTAGTTGCATTTGTGGTCACTGAAGCGCGCCGCCCTCCGCGTCGTGTCGCCGCCGTCCGCGTGCCCTATACTGCCCGCAGCAGACTGACTGACGGCGCGCTGACGCACCGGCCGCCGCGATCCTTCCCGGAGCCGCCATGCATTACCAGTTGACCTACGAACTCGTCGACGATTACCTGTCCCGTCGCGAACCGTTCCGCGCCCAGCACCTCGCGCTTGCGCAGGCTGCGACCGAGCGCGGCGAACTCGTGCTCGCCGGCGCGCTGTCGGACCCGGCCGATCAGGCCGTGCTCGTGTTCGAAGGGGATTCGCCGGAAGCGGCCGAGTCGTTCGCGCGCGCCGATCCGTACGTGCAGAACGGCCTCGTGAAATCGTGGCGCGTGCGGCCGTGGCGCGTCGTGGTCGGCAAGCACGCGCCGCCCCAAGCGTGACGCGGGACTACAGCCACCCTGCCCGCTTGAAGCGCCACCACAACGCGAAGTCGGCCACGACCATCACGCCGATACAACCGTAGAAGCCGTATTTCAGGTGCAGTTCGGGCATGTTCGCGAAGTTCATCCCGTAGATGCCGGCGATCATCGTCGGGATCGCGAACAGCGCGGCGAACGAGCCGAGCCGCTTCGTCACCTCGTTCTCGGCCAGCGAGATCATCCCGAGGTTGACCTGGATCGCCGTGACCACCATCTCGCGCCGCCCTTCGATCGTCTTCACGATCCGCTGCAAATGGTCGTACACGTCGCGAAAGTACGGCTCCATGCCGCTGCAGACTTGCGGAATGCGCCCGCCGGTGAGCTTCGCCAGCGGCTCGAGCAGCGGCGCCGTGTGCTGGTACAGCATCACGAGCCGGCGCTTCAGCGAATAGAGATCCTCGATGATCGCGCGCGACGAGGCGGGCGTGGCCTTCGCGAAGATGCGGTCCTCGAGCTGCTCGAGTTCGGTGCCGAGCGTTTCGAGGATCGGGAAATAGCGGTCGACGACCTGGTCCATCAGCGCATAGAACACGAATGCCGAACCTTCCTGGAGCAGATGCGGCTCGCGCTCGCAGCGCTTGCGCACGTCGCGAAAATCGTGCTCGGTATGGTTGCGGATCGACAGCACGTAATTCGGGCCGACGAACACGTTCAGCTCGCCGACATTGAACTCATCGTCGTCGTCCAGCTCCACCGTATGCAGCACCGCGAACAGCGAATCGCCGTACTCCTCGATCTTCGGCCGCTGATGCCCCTTGCGGGCATCCTCGAGCGCCAGTTCGTGCAGCCCGAATTCCTCGCCCATCAGGTCGAGTTCCTCCGGTGTCGGATCCTTCAGCGCGACCCACACGAAGCACTCGGGCTTCGACACGTAGTCGCTGATGGCGTCGATATCGATGTCGGCCAGCTTGCGGCCGTCCTGGTATGCAGCACAGTTGATCAGCATGGTGTTCGTGACGTTGCGGTTTGCGCATCAGTTTACCGGTTTGCTGCGCGGGTGGCCCGGCTTGCGCGGCTCGGCGATATTGGTCATGATCGGGCTGCGTGCGCCGCAGCATGCGCACCCGGACACTTCGGCCCCCCAGCCGCACGGCCGTGCGGCCCAACCGTCAAGGAGGCAGACCCATGTGGTATTTCTCGTGGATACTCGGCATCGGCGTGGCGCTCGGCTTCGGCATCATCAACGCGATGTGGCTGGAAGCGGAAGTCTTCTCGCGCGGCGACAAGCGCAACGGCGCGTCGAGCCCGCGCTCGGGAGGCAAGGCTTCGTGACGCATCTGGTGTTCTTCTGCGGTCACGCCGGCACCGGCAAGACCACGCTCGCGAAGCGGCTCATCGGGCCGCTGATGCGCGCGACCGGCGAGGCCTTCTGCCTGCTCGACAAGGACACGCTGTACGGCCGCTACAGCTCGGCCGCGATGGGTGCGCTCACCGAGAATCCGAACGACCGCGACAGCCCGCTCTACCTGAAGCACCTGCGCGATCCCGAATACCAGGGCCTGCTCGACACGGCCCGTGAAAATCTCGCGCTCGGCATCGGCGCGCTCGTGGTCGGCCCGCTGTCGCGCGAAGTGCGCGATCGCCGCATTCTCGATCGCGCGTGGCTCGGCATCGCGCCCGACGTCACGCTGACGGTCGTCTGGGTCCACACGTCGGAAGACGTCGCGCACCAGCGGATCGTCGCGCGCGGCAACCCGAACGACGCATACAAGCTCGCGCACTGGGATGAATACCGGCAGCGTCGCTTCGTGCCGACCGGCCACGAATGCGACGGCATCGTGATGTTCGACAACACCGCGCCCTCCGACGCCGACGTCGAGGCGCTGCTGTACCGCATCGCGCCGCCTCCGCAGGCGGCCACGATCGTCCCGCCGCTGCCGGCCTGACCGGCCGCTCTTTTTCGTCCCCCGCAAAAAACAACGCCGGAAGCGCTGTTGCGCTCCCGGCATCGTACGGCCCTCGTGCCAGAGGCTGACGGGTGGTCAGGCTACTTCGTGCACGCGCTCCATCGTGCCGCCTTCGTACAGCTTGCCGAAGCGGTTCGACAGGAACGCCTTCAGCGACACCTTTTCCTGCGGGATGAAACCGCTCTGCGGCAGCTTCTTTTCGCGGAACAGATCCAGCACCGCGCACATCGCGCCGGCCGTCGTGATCTGGATCGCGCTCATGTGCATCCCGCACACGTCCTTCGCGAAGATCTTGCGCGTGAACACGTCCTGCACCAGCTGGCCGTCCTTCACGCCCGTCACCGTGATGAACACGAGCACGACGTCCTGCTTCGTCGACGGCACCGCGCGGCGCATGATCGACTTCAGCGTGTCGCGGTCGGTCGACAGGCGCAGGTCTTCGAGCAGGAACTGCACGAGATCGCGGTGGCCCGGATAGCGCACCGACTTGTAGTCGAGCGTCTCGACCTTGCCCGACAGCGTCTCGCACAGCGTGCCGAGGCCGCCCGACGTGTTGAACGCTTCGTATTCGGTGCCGTCGAGCGAGAAGTGCTCGAGGCCTTCGAGCGGCTGCACCCATTGCTTGCGGCCGTCGCGGATCGCTTCGCACGGCTGGCAGTATTCGTTGATCAGGCCGTCGACGCTCCACGTCAGGTTGTACTTCAGCGCATTGGTCGGATACTCGGGCAGCGCGCCGACGCGCATCTTCACGTCGCGCACTTCGCTGAAACCGTTCACCAGTTCGTGCGCGGCGAGACCGATGAAGCCCGGTGCGAGGCCGCACTGCGGCATGAACGCACGGTCGGAGCCTTCGGCCAGTTCGCGGATCGCGTGGGTGGCGCGCACGTCTTCGGTCAGGTCGAAGTAGTGAACGCCGGCAGCCTTCGCGGCGGCGGCCACGTTGACCGCGAGGTAGTAAGGCAGCGCGTTGACGAGCGCATCGAAGCCCTTCACGGCTTCGCGAATCGCGTTTGCATCGGCCGAATCGACCCGTTGCGTCGCGATGCCTTCGCGCGACAGCTTCGCAAGCGCATCCGCGTCACGGTCGAACGCGACGACTTCGTAGTCGCCCGTTTCACGCAGCATGTGAGCAATGGTGTGGCCGATCAGACCTGCGCCGACGATGGCGATTTTCATGCGCTTATCTCCTGATGATGGGTTGGTGTTGTGAACGGCGTTGAGCCATGAACACAGTGTAGGGACGCGCAAAATCAGTTCCAAGACGAAGAATGATGCGAATCGACCGATAATTTCGACGTTTCGACCACGTATTTCGTCGAAGTGTCGAAACGTCGCGTTTTTGACGCTGCCGGCCCCGCTATGGCTGGCCTAAGTCTTCCGTTTCAGACTGCATGCCGACCACCCGATTTCCAAGGAGGCATCGCATGCAATCCCTGCCCGCTCATCGCTCGCCGCACTGGCTGAACAAGGTGCCCGACGTCGCGCTGTCGTTCTGGATCATCAAGATCATGTCGACCACGGTCGGCGAAACCGGCGCGGACTTTCTCGCGGTCAACGCAGGGCTCGGCCAGACCGTCACGCGCGTCGCGATGGCGTCGCTGCTCGCGATCGCGCTGTGGCTGCAGTTGCGTACGCGCCGCTACGTGCCGTGGATCTACTGGCTCACGGTGGTGCTGGTCAGCATCGTCGGCACGCAGATCACCGACCTGCTCACCGACGGCCTGAACGTCAGCCTCTATGCGAGCACGGCCGCGTTTGCCGTCGCGCTCGCCGCGATCTTCTTCGTGTGGCATCGCGTCGAAGGCACGCTGTCGATCGACACGATCGTCACGCCGCGCCGCGAGCTGTTCTACTGGGCCGCGATCCTCTGCACGTTCGCGCTGGGCACCGCCGCGGGCGATCTCGCGACCGAGGCGCTCGGGCTCGGCTTCACGTTCGGCGCGCTGTGCTTCGGCGGCTTGATCGCGGCCGTGTTCGTGATGTGGCGGCTCGGCGCCAATGCGGTACTCGCGTTCTGGATCGCGTACATCCTGACGCGCCCGTTCGGCGCGTCGCTCGGCGACCTGCTCACGCAGGCCCGCACCTATGGCGGGCTCGGCTTCGGCGCCGCGTGGACGAGCCTGCTGTTCCTGACCGTGATCGTGCTGCTCGTCGCCGTCGCGCAGTTCGGCAGCGGTCCGCGCACGCGTACCGGTACCGCCGAATGACGCCCTTTTCCTTCCCTTCATCGAATCGAGGACACGCCATGCGCATCCCCCATCCCGTTTCCCGTCTCGCCGTTACCGCAGCCGCGATTGCCCTGTTGAGCGCCGCCGCCGGCTGCTCGAAGCAGCAGGATGCAATCGCAGCGACGCCGGCACCCGCCTCGGCCGCCGCATCGCCCGCAGCGGCCCACGCATCGAAGCTCGGCGACCTGTCGCCGTTCCGCACGATCGCCGTCGACGTGAACGCGCTCGTCGCCAAGGGCGACCTGCCGGGCGCGAAAACGCGCATCAAGGATCTCGAGATCGCGTGGGACTCGGCCGAAGCCGGCCTCAAGCCGCGCGCCGCCGCCGACTGGCACATGGTCGACCAGGAGATCGACCGCGCACTCTCCGCGCTGCGCGCCGATCATCCGACCCAGGCCGATTCGGCCGCCGCGATGAAGAACCTGCTCGCGGCGCTCGAGCGGTTCAGCGGCAAATAAGGATCGCAGCGCGCCGCGGCACGTGACGCCCGTGCGGGAATCGCATACGCTGGCGGCGTTTGCGCGGCACGGAGAACACGCATGCGAATACTGCTCGTCGAAGACGACCCGATGATCGGCGAGGCCGTCCACGCCGCGCTGAAGGACGCGTCGTACGCCACCGACTGGGTCACCGACGGCGTGCGCGCGTTGACCGCGTTCGCCGCGCAGCCCTACGACCTGGTCCTGCTCGATCTCGGCCTGCCCGGCCGCGACGGGCTCGACGTGCTGGCCGCCATCCGCGCGAAGGACGCCAGCGCGCCGCTGCTGATCGTCACCGCCCGCGACGGGCTCGACGATCGACTGGCAGGCCTCGACGGCGGCGCCGACGACTACATCGTGAAGCCGTTCGAGATGGCCGAGCTGCTCGCGCGGATTCGCGTCGCGATCCGGCGCCGGGCCGGTTCGGCCGCGCCGCTGTTGAGCAACGGCATCGTGTCGCTCGACCCGGCGACGCGCGAGGCCGCCGTCGACGGGAACGCGCCGGTGCCGCTGTCGAATCGCGAGTTCTCGCTGCTGCGCGCGTTGCTGGTGCGCCCGGGCGCGATCCTGTCGCGGCGCGAGCTCGAGGATCGCCTGTACGGCTGGGGCGAGGAAGTCGAAAGCAATGCGGTCGAATTCCTGATCCATTCGCTGCGCCGCAAGCTCGGCAGCACCGTGATCAAGAACGTCAGGGGTGCGGGATGGATGGTTTCAAGAAGCGCCTGAGCGAGTCGATCGGGTTCCGGCTGTCGGTCGCGCTGTCGGCCGCGATCCTGGTCGTCGCGACGGCCGCGGCCGCGTTCGCGTTTTCATCGGCATTCGACGAAGCGCACGAACTGCAGGACGACGTGCTGCGCGAGGTCGCGACGCTGCTCGACCGCGAGCACGCGTCGTCGCTCCATGCCGACGGCACCGGGCCCGCGCGCGAAAGCGACGAGCTGTCGCGCGTGTTCGTGCAGCCGCTCGGCAGTGCACCGCAACCGCAGCCGGGCAGTGACGGCGCGCCGCGGCTCGCGCTGGCACCGACGCTCGCCGACGGGCTGCATACGGTCGATGCCGGCGGCAGCACGTATCGCGTGATGGTCCGGACCTTCGCGAACGGCGAGCGCATCGCGGTCGCGCAGGAAGCCGGCATGCGCGACGATGTCGCACGCGAAAGCGCATGGCGCACCGCGTTGCCGCTGCTGATCCTCGTCCCGATCCTGCTGCTGCTCGTCGCCGATCTCGTGCGCAAGCTGTTCCGCCCGGTGGCCGCGCTGTCCGCGGGCATCGATGCACGCGACGAGCACGACCTGCGCCCGGTGCCGGCCGAGCGCGTGCCGGTCGAGGTGCGGCCGTTCGTCGTCGCGATCAACCGCATGCTGGCGCGCGTCGCGCAGTCGGTCGCCGCGCAGCGCCGCTTCGTCGCCGATGCCGCGCACGAACTGCGCTCGCCGCTCACGGCGATGTCGCTGCAGGCCGAGCGCCTCGCCGAGGCCGACCTGCCGGACGATGCGCGCGCACGGCTCGCCGCGCTGCGCGGCGGGCTCGACCGCAGCCGCCACCTGATCGGGCAGCTGCTCGCGCTCGCGCGGGCGCAAAGCGCGCCGGCCGCGCCGCCCGGTGACGTGTCCGTCCATGCGATCTATCGACGCGTGCTGGAAGACCTGATGCCGCTCGCCGACGCGAAAAACCTCGACATCGGCATCGAGGACGGCCCGGACACGCACGTGCCCGTCGACGAGCTCGAACTCGTGTCGCTCGTGATGAACCTGGTCGACAACGCCATCCGCTACACGCCGCCGGGCGGACGCGTGGACCTGTCGACGCAACGCACGGACACGCACGTGTGCGTGACGATCGCCGACACCGGGCCGGGCATCGCGCCGCACGAACGCGAACGTGTGTTCGACCCGTTCTACCGGGTGCCCGGCAACGCGCAGATCGGCTCCGGGCTCGGCCTGTCGATCGTGAAGATCGTCGCGGACCGGATGGGTGCCGACATTGCGCTCGCCTATGCGGATGAAACGGAAGCGCGCGGGTTGCGCATCTCGGTGCGCATTCCGCTCGTGCGGCCGCCTGGCGCGGCGCAGCCCGACAGCCGGGCCGATACCCCGGCGCAACACGCACGACGCGACGCAGGCCGCGCCTGAGCGTCAGCCGCCGATCGTCCCGCGATCGATCTTGCGCGACAGGATGATCGACGTCGTCGTGCGTTCGACGCCTTCGAGCGTGCCGATCTGGTCGAGCAGGTCGTTGAGCCGTTCGGGCGAATCGGCGCGCAGCCACGCGACGTAGTCGTACTCGCCGCTCACCGCGCACAGCAGCTGCACCTCGGGCATCCGGTCGAGCTTGCGCAACACGTCCTTGCCGAACTTCGGCGTGAGGATGATGCCGACATACGCGTAGATGCTTGCATCGAGCACGTCCTGCCCGAGCCGAACGCTGTAGCCGGCAATCACGTTGGTGCGTTCGAGCCGCGCGATGCGGGCGACGACCGTCGTGCGCGCGACGTCGAGCTGACGCGCGAGATCCGCGACGCTGGCGCGCGCATCGGCCTGCAGCAGCGCGACCAGTTGCCGGTCGAGATCGTCGAGTTGGTCGAGGCGGGGTGGACGCATGAGGCTGGGCCGGGGCACGACGCGCCGGTTGAGTGGAAGGTGACGCGATGATAGCGCCGAACGCCGGCCCGCCCAAACGCCGTCGGCCGGACCCGAGTCGGACCTTTCAATTTCGATTCGTATCGGATGTAAGCAAGTGTCGCATTCACTGCTGCGCTGCACGCAACGTGCTACTAATACCGTGCGACGCGAGAAGCGCGCTTGCGGCAGTTGCCGCCGCGCCCGCTCGCAAGACACCACCCCGGAGAGCCAACCATGAAGAAAATCTCGCTCACCCTCGCTACGCTCGCCGTTGCAGCCAGCGCGTTCGCGCAAACCCCGGCGCAGCCGCAAGCGCCCGCCCAGGCCCCCGCAACGACGGCCGCGGCGTCGGCCCCGAGCGCCGAGCAGCGCGCGGCACGCCATGAAGCGCGCGTCGAGCAGCGCATCAAGTATCTGCACGACCAGTTGAAGATCACGTCGGCGCAGGAACCGCAGTGGAAGACGTTCGCGGACACGATGCGCGACAACGGCGACACGATGGGCCGCCTCTATCGCGAACGGATGGCGAAGCACGACGTCTCCGCGCTCGACGACATGAAGCAGTACGCGGAACTGTCGCAGGCGAACGCCGACGGCGCGAAGAAGCTCGCCGACGCCTTCGCACCGCTCTACGAGAGCTTCCCGGCCGACCAGAAGGCGCTGGCCGACACGACGTTCCGCAGCTGGCTGCACCACGGCGGCGAGCACCGCGGCAAGGGCAAGACGAAGGGCACCGATGGCAAGGCGGCAGCCGCGCCGGCCGCCAGCGCCCCCGCGCAGCCCTGACGCCCGCCCTGCCGGCGCCGTCCCGCCCGTCCGGGCCGAACGGCGCCGCGCCAGGCGACCGGCGCGTCACACGGCGCGCCGAATTCGGGATAAGCTCCCCGCTTTTACAGCTTTCCCGCCCTTTCCCGTCATGCTCGAACTCAAGCACCTCGACCTGCGCACCGATCCGCAGGCCCGTCGCGTCGTCAAGGACGAAACCGTCGCCGTTGCCTTCGCGGAGGCCGACGGCGAACTGATGAGCCTCGAAGGCCCGAACCGCTATGTGGCGGGCGACGCGCTGATCACGGGCTCGACCGGCGACCGCTGGGTCGTGTCGCGCGCGCGCTTCGACGCCAAATACCTGCCCGCCGATCCGGCACTCGCACACGGCGCACCGGGCGCCTACCGGAACCGGCCGGCCGTCGTGCTCGCCCGCCGGATGGACGAGCCGTTCACGATCGCCCGCTCGGAAAACGGCGACACGCTGCGTGGCGTGGCCGGCGACTGGGTGATGCAGTACGCGCCCGGCGACTACGGTGTCGTGCAGGCGCAGCGCTTCGCGCAGGTCTACCGCGACGCGTAATGCAGCGCGCCGGCATGGCGCCGGCGCGAACGGTCACGCAAAGTCTTCGTCGAGTACGAGTTCCGCGTCGCGCTCGACGGCCTCGCCGGCCGCGTGACGCTCCTCGAGCGATCCGAGCATCGCTTCCGTATACGCATGCAGCACCGCATGGCTGCGCGCCCGCTGCATCGGCTTGAGCGCCAGGTAGCGCGCGAGCGCGGCCGGCACGATGCGGATATCGAGCGTCATCCGCTTCGGCGCCGAGCCGAAACGCATCGCGAGCCACTGCACGGACAGGAACCGCCCGCGTGCGTCGCTGCTTTCGGCGAAACGCGTCTGCTCCGGAAAGAGATCGCAGATCACGCGTGCGAGCGCGTCGAATTCCGCGCTCTGGCATTCGATCAGATAGTCATCCATCCCGTCTCTCCCGTCAGGCTGCCGCTTGCGACGGCCGGCATGCCTTCACCAGCACGACGACCAGGATCGCGGCGAGCACGAAATACGCGGCCTCGACCCCGCCGGCCGGCAGCACGCGCACCTGGTACAGCAACGCCGGCGCGGCCGCGAGCGCATGCAGCACGATCGCGAGCGGCAACACGCCCGCGCGGCCGGCGCGCACGCCACGCCAGACCAGCACCGACAGTGCAAGCTGCAGCACGAATGCCGTGCAGCGTTCGAGCAGCAACAGCAGCATCGACTGCGCCGACAGCGTCGCAAGCATCACGTGCAGGCGCACGACGGTATCGCCCGGCAGGTCGGCGAGTTGTGCTTCGAGCTGGCCGCGGCTCGCGAGCCACGCGAGATACGACCACTGGCCCCACACGAGTACGCCGACGAACCATGCTTCGGCGCCACCGTGACCGATCCCGTAGCCGATTCCGCGACTGTCGCCGGCCGACGACGGGCCATAGCGGCGATTCAGGAAACGCATCCCGAGATAGCGGCCGACTTCCTCGAACACGGCGGTCGCGAGCGCGCTGTACGCGACGAACGCGAGCGGCTGCGTGAGCCAGCCGTCCGGCGGCGTCTGGCTCAGCACGAGCCCGTGGAACGCGCGTTCGAGGATCATCGCGAACAGCGTGAAGACGGCCACGCCGACGATCGTGTCGCGGCGGTTCAGCGCCAGCGGCTTGCGCAGGAGTCGGTAGAGGACGAGCGGCAGGAGCGCGATGATCAGCGTGGCGGCGATCAGCACCGCCAGCGTGACGGGAGCGACAGTCATGTATTTCCTTGTTCGGGGCAGCGCACCTGGCGCGCTGCGTGCCCCGAATGATACTCAGCTTGCGGTCGACGCGCGCGCAACCAGCTCGCCCGGCAACAGCGAGACGCGTACGTCACCCGCCGCGCCGTCGATCCGCTCGTGCACGAATTCGACGGCCTTGTAGCCGATTTCGTAGGTCGGCTGGCGGATCGTCGTGATCCCGATCAGCTCGGCCCATTCCGGATCGTCGATCGACAGCAGCGCCGCCCGCTGCTGCCATGCGGTGCCGAAACGCGCGCGCAGGTGGCGCGCGATCGCGAGTGCGACCGGCGCGTTCGCGGCGAACAGCGCCGCGCGCACGCCGCGCCGTGCCGCGTCGTCGATGCGGGCATCGATGTCGGCCAGCGCCGCCGTGACCGCGTCGGGTTCGTTCAGGTCGAGCACGACCGTCGACGGCACCGTCAGCCCGCGCGCCGCCAGTGCCGTGCGGAACGCGGCCTCGCGCAGGCGCCGCGAGCTGACGCGCTCGAACGGCTGCACGACGAAATGGATCGCGTCGAAACCGTGTTCGACCAGGTGCGCGAGGGCCGTCTCGATCGCGTCGGCGTTGTCGAGGCCGATCAGGTCGGCCTCGAAGCCTTCGACCGTGCGGTCGACGAGCACGGCCGGGATGCCGGCGCCGCGCAGCGGGCGCAGCACGTCCTCGTCGGCGCCGAGCGCATTGACGATCAGCCCTTCGACGCGGTAGGTCGTGAGCAGCTGCAGGAAGCGGCGCTCCATCTCGACTTCATTCGCCGCGTGGCAGATCAGCGGCATGTAGCCGAGCGCGTGGCATGCGGCCTCGACGCCCTGCAGCACTTCGACGGTATAGGGATTGGTCAGGTCGGCCGCGAGCATGCCGAGCAAGCGGTTGCGGCCGCGCTTGAGCCCGCGCGCCATCTGGTTCGGCCGGTAGTTGAGCCGCGCGATCGCCGCTTCGATCCGCTGGCGCAGATCGGTGGACAGCACGTGCGTCTCGCCGTTCAGGTAGCGCGACACACTGGTCTTGCCCGTGCCGGCCTCGCGCGCGACGTCGCTGATCGTCGCCGGACGCGTCGTGATTGGTTGCGAATCGGTCACTGTCGTGCCTCGCGACGTACGATCCGCGCCGCTTCGTGAGCAGACGGACCTTTGTTGTTGGAAACGTAAGCCACCCGGTGGAATCTCCCTGTCGGTCAGCGTTAGCGCTTTAGCGCTTACGCTGGTCCCATGCTTCGCGGTCGATCAGCGTCTGCCCTTCAGCACCGGCGCGTCGGCACCCGCCCCGGTCACCTGCAACAGCAGTCGGCCGCACCGGACTGGCGCGGATACCCGTCGCGGGACGCCGCCGGCAGCATTGCCGGGCCGTCGATGCGACGCGCGGGGATCATAACGCAGCCAGCCCTCCAGCACCAAGACCGTCGACTCTAACGAAGCCGGCGCCCCGCTGGCCGGAGGTCGGCCGGGGGGCGCCCCGCTACCGCCGCGGCTCAAGCGCGCGCGAGCGCATCCGGATTGACGAGATTCGTGCGCAGCGTGCCGGCCAGCGCGCCGACCAGGTTTTCCGCGGCGCAACGCGCCATCGCGTGGCGCGTCTCGTGCGTCGCCGAGCCGATATGCGGCAGCGCGACGACGTTCTTCATCTGCAGCAGCGGCGAATCCGCCGCCAGCGGCTCCTTCTCGAACACGTCGAGCCCCGCGCCGCGGATCGTGCCCGCGCGCAGCGCATCGATCAGCGCGGCTTCGTCGACCACCGGCCCGCGCGACGCGTTGATCAGGATCGCACCGCGCTTCATCTTCGCGAATTCGGCCGCACCGATCAGGTGGTGCGTTTCCGGCGACAGCGGCACCTGCAGGCACACGAAATCCGATTGCGCGAGCAGTTCGTCGAGCGTCACGCGCCGCGCGCCGTACTGCGTCTCGGCTTCCGCGTGCGCGGAGCGGTTCGCGTACAGCACCTGCATCCGGAAGCCGAGCGCCGCGCGGCGCGCGACCGCGCCGCCGATCCGCCCGAGCCCGACGATGCCGAGCGTCTTGCCCTGCACGTCGGTGCCGTACAGGTCGGGGCCGATGCTGTGATGCCAGTGGCCGGCCTTCACCCACTCGGCCAGCTCGACCACGCGTCGCGCGGACGCGAGGATCAGCGAGAACACCGTATCGGCGGTCGACTCGGTCAGCACGTCCGGCGTATGCGCGAGCACGATCCCGCGCCGCGTGAGATCCGCGACGTCGAAGTTGTCGTAGCCCACCGAGATCGTCGACCACGCCTTCAGCCGCGGCGCGCGGTCGAGCATCTGCGGCGTGACCTTCAGGCTCGCGCCGATCGCGCCGTCCGCGTCGCCGAGCGCATCGGCAAGGGCGGCGGCGCCGTCGGCCTGCACGACGTCCGCATGCTCGCGCAGGTACGCGAGGACGTCATCGGGCAGCGGCTTGTACGCGACGATACGGGGCTTCATCGGATTCATTTTCCTTGCAGCGGCGTCGCGAGCGGATGCGCATCGCGCGCCTGGGGTTTGACGGACAGCGTGAGGATCACCGCGGCGACGAGCGCGGCGCTCATGAACGCATACGACGCGACGGGCGAGCCGGTCGCCCCGTTCAGGTAGCCGACGAAGTACGAGCCCACGAACGAGCCGAGCGCGCCCATGCTGTTGATCAGCGCCATGGCGCCGCCGGCGACGTTCTTCGGCAGCAGTTCCGGCACGATCGCGAAGAACGGGCCGTACGGCGCGTACATCGCGGCGCCGGCCACGACCAGCAGCGCATACGAGATCCAGAAGTGCGACGAGCCGAGTGCGTACGATGCGGCGAACGCAGCCGCGCCGATCAGCAGGAACGGCCACACGAAACCGCGGCGGGAGCCGACCTTGTCGGACGCCCACGATGCGGCAATCATCGCGATCGTCGCGGCGAGATACGGCAGCGCCGACAACCAGCCGGTCGCGACCATCCCGAGGTCGGAGCCGTTCTTGACGATCGACGGCAGCCACAGCACGAAGCCGTACACGCCGATGCTCCAGCAGAAATACTGTGCGCACAGCTTGATCACGGCCGGCGAGCGGAATGCTTCGCCGTAGTTGCGCACGGGCTTGATCGCTGCCTGCTCGGCCGCGAGTGCGGCGTCGAGGTCACGCTTTTCCTGCGCGTTGAGCCACGGCGAATCGGCCGGCTTGTCCTGCACGAGGAACCACCAGCACACGGCCCAGAGCACAGCCGGCACGCCTTCGGCGATGAACATGTGGCGCCAGCCGAATTCGTGCACGAGATAGCCCGACACGATCGACATCCACAGCACCGTGACCGGGTTGCCGAGGATCAGGAACGTGTTCGCGCGCGAGCGTTCGTTCTTCGTGAACCAGTTGCTGATGTAGATCAGCATCGCCGGCATCACGGCTGCCTCGACGACGCCGAGCACGAAGCGGATCGCCATCAGCGACGGGATGTTGCTGACCACGCCCGTGAGCGCCGCGCACGCGCCCCACAGGATGAGGCTGACGAACACGAGCTTCTTCACGCTGCGGCGTTCCGCGTAGATCGCGCCGGGAATCTGGAAGAAGAAGTAGCCGAGGAAGAACAGCGCGCCGATCAGCGACGACAGGCCCTTGCTGATCCCGAGGTCCTGGTTGATGCCGGCCGCGGCCGCGAACCCGTAGTTCGCGCGGTCGAGGTAGGCGAGGCTGTACGTGATGAAGACGATCGGCATGATCGTCCACCAGCGGCGGGCAGCGAGAGAGTTGGCCATCAGAATGTCTCCTGTGTCGATCAGCGTTAGCGCTTTAGCGCTTACGCTGATCCCATGCTTCGCGGTCGATCGGAGTTAGTGCTTTAGCGCTTACTCTGATCCCATGCTCCACAATCGACCAGAACAAACGCGTCAGCGCCCGTCCCGGTCCCGTACCATGCCGTGCGCATGCACGACGAAATGAGTCCGCGGATTGTGCCGTGTCCGGCCTCTCATTGCGCGGTGAAGGTTTCCTCTAGGCGATCGGCGCCATTGCTGACGTTTTCGAATCGATCGAGCGCGGCGCGGGTCGGCAGTCCTTCCGAGTCGCCGATCACCTGGATCGCGAGCGCACCGATCCGGTTGCCGCGCGCCACCGCGTGCTCGATCGTTCTGCCCTCCAGCAACGCGCTGACCACGCCGACCGCGAAGCCGTCGCCGGCGCCGACCGTATCGACGACGTTCTGCACGCGCTCGCCCACCACGGTTCCGTCGCGGCCGTCGGCCGTCCGGTAGTACGCACCTTCCGCACCGAGCTTGATCACGACACCGCGCGCGCCCTGTGCAAGATAGAAGCCCGCGATGTCGGCCGGCGTGTCGTGCCCGGTCAGTTGCCGCCCTTCGGCGATGCCCGGCAGCACCCAGTCCGCGAGCGACGCGAGCGCGTTCAGCGTCTTCGCCATCACGTCGGCCGACGGCCACAGCGTCGGGCGCAGGTTCGGGTCGAACGAGATCGTCTTGCCGGCCGCGCGCATTTCGCGCGCGAGCTTGAACGCGAGTTCGCACGACGTCGCGGAGATCGCCGGCGCGACGCCCGTCAGGTGCAGGTGGCGCGCGCCGAGCACGTAGTCGGCCACGTAGTCGTCGCACGACAGGTGGCTCGCGGCCGAGCCCTTGCGGAAATATTCGACAGTCGGGTCGCTGCCGTCGTCGTTGCGCGACTTGAGCTGGAAACCGGTCGGGTAACGCGGATCGACGGTCACGCACGACGCGTCGATGCCCTCGCGCGCCAGCGTGTCGAGCACGTAGCCGCCGAACGAATCGCGGCCGACACGGCTCATCCAGCCGACCCGGAAGCCGAGCCGCGACAGGCCGATCGCGACGTTCAGGTCGGCGCCCGCGACCCGCTTCGTGAACTGCGTCGCATGCGCGAGATGGCCGGGCTCGGTCGCGACGAACATCGCCATCGCTTCGCCGTAGGTCACGACATCGAGTGCTGCTTTCATGAATGTACTCTCCAGGATCCTTCCGCCGTCACGCCGTGGCGAGCCACGCAACGCGCCGGCATGCATCGCCCGCCAGGTCGGACGCGTCGAACGGGAACTCGATGCCGCGCGGCGCGTGCTGCGGCAGCACCGCGAGCACGCCGGTCACGAGCGGATCGTTCGGGGCCGGCGCGGTGGCGAAGCGACGCGCGCCCTCGCCCGCGACTGCCTTGCAGTGAATGTATTCCACATGCGGCGCGAGCACTTGCGCGCAATCAAGCGGTGCTTCGCCCGGCCACTGCCAGTTGCCGATGTCGAAGGTCATCCCGAGCACATCGGGCACGCCCGCCGCGGCCAGTGCGTCGAACAGCCCACGGAACTGCGCAAGCGCGCCGCCGACCGGAAGCTGGCCGTTCTCGACCACCACGCGGGCCCGCGCGCCGCGCGACAGCGCGACGATCTCGGCCGCGTGCGCATCGCCGGCGAAGCCGCCGAGCTGGAATTTCACGAAGCGCGCGCCGAGCGCGTCGGCTTCGACGAGCGCGCTGCGCAATGCGTCTGCATCGAGCGCGCCCGTTTCCGTGTACAGGTTGGCCGGCGTCGAGAACACCGACCACAGTCCGTGGCCGGCCAGTTGCGCGCCGAGCGCGGCCAGCGCGCCAGGCGCGGCCGCCTCTTCCGACGCGAACAGTTCACGCCGCACCTCGAAGCCGGTCGCGCCGGCTGCCGCCGCGGTCGCGATGAATGCGCTGTGGCCCTCCTGACGCACGCGGTCCATCCCGAATGCGCTCGCCACGATCACGATGTCTGTCATGTTGCCCTTTTTCACCGGAATGGAACCGGTTCCATTTGCTTGAGACGGATGGTGCGCTTCGCTCCGGGCCCACGCCATAGAGGAAATCCCTAAGACGGTGCACGGCGCGAACGCGCGCCCGACGGCGCGCAACGCACGTTCCCGGGCCGGGTTCGTTCGCTCAGGCGCTGTCGTGCGCGAGGCTCATTTCGAGGAATTGGGCGGCGACCCGCGACGGCGCACCGCCGTGCGGCACGAGGATGGAAAAGTGACGGATGAGCGGCTTGGGCGCGAGCGAGCGCAGGACGAGCGCGGCATCGTCGTGACGCAGCGACATCGCCGATACGAACCCGACACCCATCCCGGCCCGCACGGCTTCCTTCACGGCCTCGACGCCGGCGATCTCGAACGCGACGCGCATCGGCGCCGCGCCTTGCGCGAACGCGCGCTCGACGAGTTGCCGCACGGCGGAACCCGCCTCGCGCAGCACGAGCGGGTGGGCGGCCAGCGCGTCGAGCGTGACCCCCGACGCGTATTCGGGCGCCGCCAGCGGATGACCGGTCGGCACGATCGCCACGATCTCGTCCTCGCGCCACGCGTGCACCGCGGTGCCAGGCGGCAGTGCCTCGCCGGGCGGCCCTTCGATCATCGCGATATCGAGCGACGGCAGCGCCGCGACCACGTCGGCCGTGTTGCCGCTCATCGTCTGGATCGCCACGCGCGGCGCGCGCGGCTGGAACGCCGCGATCAGGTACGGCAACAGGTAACTCGCGGGCGTCGTGCTCGCGCCGATGCGCAGCGTGCCGGCCTCGAGGCCGCGTACCGCGTCACGAAACGCCCGCGCCTGCGCGAAGGTGTCGCGCTGCGCCTTCGCGTACTGCGCGAGCTGCTCGCCGACCGGGGTCAGGCGGATGCCGCGGCCTTCGCGCTGGTACAGCGGCTCGCCGAATTCATCCTGCAGCAGCCGCAACTGGCCCGACACGGCCGGCTGCGACAGATGCAGCGCCACGGCGGCGTGGCTGATGTTCAGGTGCTCGGCGACGGCGGCGAACGTTATCAGTTGATCCGGGGTCATGGGGATAAATTATCGGCTTTCCGGATAGTTTATGTCACAAATCACAATTTTTCATATCGATATAACGAAATTAGGATTACAGCATCGCCACACGCTCCATCACGGTGCTTCCATGTCCACTGCTCCGACTCCCCATCTCAGCCCCGCCGCGCCGTCGATGCGCGGCCAGTTGAATGGCGTGCTGTTCGTCGCGCTGTTCGCCGCCGCCGTCACGAGCCTGTCCCAGCTTCCCGCGATCGCGGGGCTCGGCCTGTCGCCGCTGATCGTCGGCATCGTCGCGGGCGCGTTGTACGGCAACGCGCTGCGCGACGGCATGCCGGCCAGCTGGGCGGCCGGCGTCAATTTCTCCGCGCGCAAGCTGCTGCGCATCGCGGTCGCGTTCTTCGGGTTGCGCGTGAGCCTGCAGGAAATCGCGCAGGTCGGGCTGCCGGGCCTGACGGTGTCGGTGCTGGTCGTCGTCAGCACGCTCGTGATCGGCACCTGGGCCGGCATGAAGATCATGAAGCTCGACCGCGATTCCGCGCTGCTGACCGCCGCCGGCAGCGCGATCTGCGGCGCGGCCGCCGTGCTCGCGTTCGAATCGACGCTGCAGTCGAAGCCGCACCAGAGCGCGATGGCCGTGGGCAGCGTCGTGCTGTTCGGCACGCTGTCGATGTTCCTGTACCCGATCGCGTATCACGCCGGGCTGCTGAACCTCGATCCGGCCGGCCTCGGCCTGTTCTTCGGCGGCACGATCCACGAGGTCGCGCAGGTGGTCGGCGCGGCGAGCGACATCAGCCCGCAGGTCGCGCACATCGCGACGATCGTCAAGATGACCCGCGTGATGCTGCTGGTGCCGGTGCTGCTGGTGCTTGGCTGGTGGCTGGCCCGCTCGGCACGCGCCACTGCCGGCGGCGCGCACGGCAAGCGGAAGGTGGCCGTGCCCTGGTTCGCACTCGGCTTCCTCGGCTTCGTGATCGTCAATTCGCTGAACGTGCTGCCCGCCGACGTCACGCACACGCTGAACGTGCTCGACACCTTCGCGCTGACGATGGCCATGACCGCGCTCGGCATCGAAACCCGCGTCGCGCAGATCCGCGCAGCCGGCCCCCGGGCACTGATGACCGGCCTGATCCTGTACGTGTGGCTGATCGCCGGCGGCTACGGGATCACCTGGGCCGTGCAGCACTGGCTTGGCTGAGTTGCCCGCCCGTGACACTTCGCACGCCGCGCCCGCCGGGAAGGTCCCGCGGGCGCGGCGCAGTGCTATGCTTCGCGTCGTTTTCCATCGCCCTCTTTCAGCCGTGCTCTCGTTCCTGCTGAAGCTGCGCACTCGCGCCCAAACGCTGTTCCGCCTGTCGGACGCCCATACGATGCTGATCTGGTCGGCCATCGTCGGCGTCGGCGGCGCCTTTGCCACGATGGCGTTCCGCGAAGGCATCGACCTGATGCAGCACCTGATCTCCGGGCAAAGCGGCAGCTTCGTGCAGATGGCCAAGCGCCTGCCGTGGTACGTGCGGTTCTGGATGCCGGCCGCGGGCGGCTTCCTCGCCGGCTGCGTGCTGCTGCTCGCGACCCGCGGCGCCAAGCAGGCCGCCAAGACCGACTACATGGAATCGGTCGCGCTCGGCAACGGCATCGTGCCGGTCCGCCAGAGCCTGTGGCGCAGCGTGTCGTCGCTGCTGACGATCGGCAGCGGCGGCTCGATCGGCCGCGAAGGCCCGATGGTGCAGCTCGCGGCGCTCGCCGCGTCGCTGGTCGGCCGCTTCGTGCACTTCGACCCGCCGCGCCTGCGCCTGCTGGTCGCCTGCGGGGCGGCCGCCGGCATCACGTCCGCGTACAACGCGCCGATCGCCGGCGCCTTCTTCGTGTCGGAGATCGTGCTCGGCGGCATCGCCATGGAAAGTCTCGGGCCGATGATCGTCTCGTCGGTCGTCGCGAACATCGTGATGCGCGAATTCGCCGGCTACCGGCCGCCGTACGAGATGCCGGTGTTTCCGGCCGTCACCGGCCCCGAAGTGCTGCTGTTCGTCGTGCTCGGCGCGCTGTGCGGCGTGCTCGCGCCGCAGTTCCTGCACCTGCTCGATGCGTCGAAGAACCGGTTCAAGCGGCTGCCCGTGCCGCTGCCCGTGCGGCTCGCGCTCGGCGGCCTCGTCGTCGGCGTGATCTCGGTCTGGGTGCCGGACGTGTGGGGCAACGGCTACAGCGTGGTGAACCTCATCCTCCATTCGCCGTGGACCTGGCAGGCACTCGTCGCGGTGCTCGTGTTCAAGGTGATCGCGACCTCCGCCACCGTCGGCTCCGGCGCGATCGGCGGGGTATTCACGCCGACGCTGTTCGTCGGCGCGGTGTTCGGCTCGCTGTTCGGACTCGCGATGCAAGCCGTGTGGCCCGGCCACACGTCGGCGTACTTCGCATACGCGATCGTCGGGATGGGCGCGTTCCTGACGGGCGCCACGCAGGCGCCGCTGATGGCGATCCTGATGATCTTCGAGATGACGCTCAGCTACCAGGTCGTGCTGCCGCTGCTGGTGTCCTGCGTGTTCGCGTACTTCGTCGCGCGCGCGACCGGCACGACGTCGATGTACGAGATCACGCTGCACCACCACCAGGATGCCGAGGAACGCAGCCGGATCCGCACCACGCAGATGCGCGAGCTGATCCAGCCCGCGCAGACGGTCGTGCCGCTCACCGCGAGCGTCGCCGACATGACGCGCGTGTTCCTCGAATATCCGGTGAAGTATCTGTACGTGACCGACGACGCCGGGCGCTTTCGCGGCGCGGTCGCGCTGAAGGACATCACGTCGGACCTGCTCGACAAGCGCGACACGGCCGACAAGACGGCCGCGCACTATGTGCACACGCCGTTTCCGCTGCTCACGCCCGACATGCCGCTCGCCACCGCGCTCGAACGGTTCATGGCGTTCCAGGGCGAACGCCTGCCGGTGATCGAAAGCGAAGCCGAGCCGACGCTCGCCGGGGTCGTCTACAAGACGTCGCTGCTCGATGCGTACCGGCGGATGACCGGCGAGCGCTGACCGGGCGGTTCGTCGCCGGCAGCGTGACGAAGGCGGCCCGAGGCCGGAGCCCGCTCAGTCCGGCGCGCGCCCAAGCACCACGCGCGCGAAGAACCCCGCCAGCACCGACTCGGCCACCTCGGCCGACACGTGCTGCGGATCGGCCGAGTAGTACGACTGCACGCCGTCGCACAGGCACATCAGCCCGAACGCCAGCGTCTCCGCCGGCAGCAGCAGCGGCGTGCCCGCACGCTCGGAGAAGCGCCGGATGAACTCGGCCATCTGCAGGCGCTTGCCATGCAGGAACTGGTTGAACCGAACGCGGAATTTCGCGTCGCGCGCGGCCTGCAGCTTCGCCTCGCCCCACAGCAGCGAATACTCGTCGTCCTGAAACAGCGTCCGGTAATACGCGAGCGACATCGACTCCATCTGCTCGCGCGTGCCGCCCCCGTCGAAGATCGCCTGGAAGTCGGCCTGCACCTCCGCGTGATTGCGCTCCAGCAATGCCAGCAGCAGGTCAGACTTGCTGCGGAAATTCGAGTAGAACGCGCCGCGCGTATAGCCGGCCGCCGCCGCGATGTCCTCGACGCTCGCGGCGACAAAACCTTTCTTCAGAAAAATACGGTGCGCGGCAATCAGCAGACGTTCGCGCGTCTGGTCCCTGCTCTGCTCGCGAGTTAAGCGCTGTGGTTTCATGGCGCGCAGTCTAGCACCCTTTACCTTTCGGATTCATCTTTGCACTCAGATACAGGTGTGTATTAGAATTCGCCACAGTTTCTGAAAGATGGTGTCCGCACGCCCGTGCCGGCGCCGCTCGGGGCAAGCGCCCGCCGCGCTCGCCGGCTTCGTTCCGCTCTCGCTCTCACCTCATCTGGGGGTTTCGTGAATCGCTCCGGTTCCCGCGTCGCGCTGCTGGTCGGCGCCGCGCTCGTCGTCGCCGCCTGTCATCCGAAAGAATCCGCGCCGCCCGCCCCGCGCCCCGTCGTCGCGCTGCCCGCCCATGCCGACGACGCTGCCGTCGCCCGCACGCTCCCCGGCGAGATCCAGCCGCGCTACGCCACCCCGCTTTCGTTCCGCATCGCCGGCAAGATCATCGAGCGCAAGGTGCGCCTCGGCGATACGGTCAAGGTCGGCCAGGTCGTCGCGCTGCTCGATCCGTCCGACGTCGAGAAGAACGCCGCGAGCGCGCAGGCGCAACTCGATGCCGCGACGCACAGCCTCGCGTTCGCGAAGCAGCAGCTCGACCGCGATCGCGCGCAGGCGCGCGAAAACCTGATCGCGACCGCGCAGCTCGAGCAGACCGAGAACAGCTACACGTCGGCGCTCGCGCAGCGCGACCAGGCGCAGCAACAGCTCGCGCTCGCGAAGAACCAGCTCCGCTACGCGACACTCGTCGCCGACCACGCGGGCTATATCACCGCCGAACAGGCCGACACCGGCCAGAACGTGTCGGCCGGCCAGGCCGTCTACCAGCTCGCGTGGTCCGGCGACGTCGACGTCGTCAGCGACGTGCCCGAGGCCGCGCTTGCATCGCTCACGCCGGGCCACGCGGCCACCGTCACGCTGCCGTCGCTGCCGGGCCGCCCGTTCGCCGCGAAGGTGCGCGAAATCGCACCGGCCGCCGATCCGCAAAGCCGCACGTATCGCGTGAAGCTCACGCTCGCCGCACCCGATCCGGCGATCCGGCTCGGGATGACGGCCAGCGTCGCGTTCGACGGCGCACCGGCCGCCGGCGACGCGCAGTCGATCACGCTGCCCGCGACCGCGCTGTTCCACGACGGCCAGCAGCCGGCCGTGTGGGTCGTGCGCACGAAGGACGACACGCTCGAG
The DNA here is from genome assembly GCF_002223155.1 of Burkholderia sp. AU31652. NCBI lineage: Bacteria > Pseudomonadati > Pseudomonadota > Betaproteobacteria > Burkholderiales > Burkholderiaceae > Burkholderia > Burkholderia sp. AU31652. Next base: position 1,535,994 of record NZ_NKFG01000003.1, read on the forward strand.
CTGCGCCGCGTCGACGTCGCGCGCTTCAACGAGCGCACGGTGACGGTGTCGCACGGGCTGCAGCCCGGCGAACGCGTCGTGCTGCAGGGCGTGCACACGGTCAGCGCGGGCGAAAAGGTCCGCGCGATCGCGCCGCTGCATCCGGAGGACTTCGCATCGTGAGCGTTTCCTACGAAGAAGGCCGCTTCAACCTGTCGGCGTGGGCGCTGCGCCACCAGGCGCTGGTCGTCTACCTGATCGCGCTCGCGACGCTCGCGGGCATCCTTGCCTACACCCGCCTCGCGCAATCCGAAGACCCACCGTTCACGTTCCGCGTGATGGTGATCCGCACGTTCTGGCCCGGCGCGACCGCGCGGCAGGTGCAGGAACAGGTCACCGACCGGATCGGCCGCAAGCTGCAGGAAACGCCGGCCATCGACTTCCTGCGCAGCTATTCGCGCCCCGGCGAATCGCTGATCTTCTTCACGATGAAGGATTCAGCGCCCGTGAAGGACGTGCCGGAAACCTGGTACCAGATCCGCAAGAAGGTCGGCGACATCGGCTATACGCTGCCGCCCGGCGTGCAGGGCCCGTTCTTCAACGACGAATTCGGCGACGTCTACACCAACATCTGGACGCTCGAAGGCGACGGCTTCACGCCGGCGCAGCTCCACGATTACGCCGACCAGCTGCGCACCGTGCTGCTGCGCGTGCCGGGTGTCGGCAAGGTCGACTATTTCGGCGACCCCGACCAGCGGATCTTCATCGAGGTCAACAATGCGCAGCTCACGCGCCTCGGCATCTCGCCGCAGCAGCTCGGGCAGGCGATCAACGCGCAAAACGACATCTCGTCGGCCGGCACGCTGACGACCAGCGACGACCGTGTGTTCGTGCGGCCGAGCGGCCAGTTCGACAACGTCGACGCGATCGCCGACACGCTGATCCGCATCAACGGCCGCACGTTCCGGCTCGGCGATCTCGCGACGGTGAAGCGCGGCTACGACGATCCGGCCGTCACGCAGATGCGCGCCGGCGGCAAGGCGGTGCTCGGCATCGGCGTCACGATGCAGCCGGGCGGCGACGTGATCCGGCTCGGCAAGGCGCTCGACGCCGAATCGAAGGACCTGCAGGCGCAACTGCCGGCCGGCCTCAAGCTGACGCTGGTATCGAGCATGCCGCATGCGGTCGCGCATTCGGTCGACGACTTCCTCGAAGCCGTCGCGGAAGCCGTCGCGATCGTGCTGGTGGTGAGCCTCGTGTCGCTCGGCCTGCGCACCGGGATGGTGGTCGTGATCTCGATTCCCGTGGTGCTCGCGGTCACCGCTCTCTTCATGTACCTGTTCGACATCGGGCTGCACAAGGTGTCGCTCGGCACGCTCGTGCTCGCGCTCGGGCTGCTCGTCGACGACGCGATCATCGCGGTCGAGATGATGGCCGTGAAGCTCGAACAGGGCTACACCCGCGCCCGCGCCGCCGCATTCGCCTATACGAGCACCGCGTTCCCGATGCTGACGGGCACGCTCGTCACCGTGTCGGGCTTCCTGCCGATCGCGCTCGCGAAATCGAGCACCGGCGAATACACGCGCTCGATCTTCGAGGTGTCTGCGATCGCACTGATCGCGTCGTGGTTCGCGGCGGTCGTGCTGATCCCGCTGCTCGGCTTCCACCTGCTGCCCGAGCGCAAGCGGCAAGCGCATGAAGCGCACCTGCCCGACGACCACGAGCACGACATCTACGACACGCGTTTCTACCGGCGGCTGCGCGGCTGGATCGACTGGTGCATCGAACGGCGCTTCGTCGTGCTGTTGATCACGGGCGCGCTGTTCGTCGTCGCGCTGATGGGCTTCACGCTCGTGCCGCAGCAGTTCTTCCCGAGCTCCGATCGCCCCGAGCTGCTGGTCGACCTGCGGCTGCCCGAAGGCGCGTCGTTCGCGGCGACGCTGCGCGAGACCGAACGGCTCGAGAAAGTGATCGACAAGCGCCCCGAGATCGATCATTCGGTGAACTTCGTCGGCAGCGGCGCGCCGCGCTTCTACCTGCCGCTCGACCAGCAGCTTCAGTTGCCGAACTTCGCGCAGTTCGTGATCACCGCGAAATCGGTGAAGGACCGCGAAAAGCTCGCGACCTGGCTCGAAACCACGTTGCGCGAGCAGTTCCCGGCCGTGCGCTCGCGGCTGTCGCGGCTCGAGAACGGCCCGCCGGTCGGCTATCCGGTGCAGTTCCGCGTGAGCGGCGACAGCATCGCGACGGTCCGCTCGATCGCGGAGAAGGTCGCGGCGACGATGCGCGGCGACGCACGCACCGTCAACGTGCAGTTCGACTGGGACGAGCCGGCCGAGCGCTCGGTGCGCTTCGAGATCGACCAGAAGAAGGCGCGCGAGCTGAACGTCACGTCGCAGGACGTGTCGAGCTTCCTCGCGATGACGCTGTCCGGCACGACCGTCACGCAGTACCGCGAGCGCGACAAGCTGATCGCGGTCGACCTGCGCGCGCCGCGGGCCGATCGTGTCGATCCGGGCAAGCTCGCCGGCCTCGCGCTGCCGACCCCGAACGGCCCCGTGCCGCTCGGCTCGCTCGGCCGCTTCAAGCCGACGCTCGAATACGGCGTCGTGTGGGAGCGCGACCGCCAGCCGACCATCACCGTGCAGTCGGACGTGCGCGCCGGCGCGCAGGGCATCGACGTCACCCATGCGGTCGACGCGAAGCTGAACACGTTGCGCGCGCAACTGCCGGTCGGCTATCAGATCAACATCGGCGGCTCGGTCGAAGAAAGCGCGAAGGCGCAGAAGTCGATCAATGCGCAGATGCCGCTGATGGCGATCGCCGTGTTCACGCTGCTGATGATCCAGCTGCAGAGCTTCTCGCGCGTGCTGATGGTCGTGCTGACCGCGCCGCTCGGGCTGATCGGCGTGGTCGCGACGCTGCTGCTGTTCGGCCAGCCGTTCGGCTTCGTCGCGATGCTCGGCGTGATCGCGATGTTCGGGATCATCATGCGCAACTCGGTGATCCTCGTCGACCAGATCGAGCAGGACATCGCGGTCGGCCACCGCCGCATCGACGCGATCATCGGCGCGACCGTGCGGCGCTTCCGCCCGATCACGCTGACGGCCGCGGCCGCCGTGCTCGCGCTGATCCCGCTGCTGCGCTCGAACTTCTTCGGGCCGATGGCGACCGCGCTGATGGGCGGCATCACGAGCGCGACCGTGCTGACGCTGTTCTACCTGCCCGCGCTGTATGCGACGTGGTTCCGCGTGAAGCACGACGAACGCGACCCGCATGACGGCCCGCCGCCTGGCGGCACGCCTGCCGCGCCGTCGGGAGTCTGACCATGGATCGATCGATGAACCTGAAAACACACGCCGTGCGGGCACTCGCGGTGGCGAGCCTCGCCGGCCCGCTCGCGGGCTGCGCCTGGTTCGCGCCGAGCGGCGAGCCGCCCGCGATGCCGTCGCCCGCGCACTATGGCGCCACGCCGCAAGTCCAGCAGACCGTGTCCGCGCAAGGCGTCACGCAGCAGTTCGAGGTCGGCGCGCAACCGGTGCCCGACTGGTGGAAACAGTACCGCTCCGACGCGCTGAACGCGCTCGTCGACGAAGGGCTGCGCAACAGCCCGACGTTGAGCGCGGCATCCCACTCGCTCGATGCCGCGCGCGAACAGTTGCGCGGGCAGATCGGCAGCTCGATGCTGCCGTCGATCGACGCGGGCGGCCAGGCCACGCGCCAGCGTGCGCTCGGCGTGCCGATTCCCGCGCTCGGCGCGCCAACGCTGCTGTACGACACGTTCGTCGGGCAGCTCCAGGCGAGCTACACGATCGACCTGTTCGGCGCGTCGCGTTTCGCGAACCGCGCGCTGGCACGACGCGTCGACGTCAGCGCGTTCCAGCTCGAATCCGCGCGGCGCGCGCTGGCCGCGAACATCGTCACCGCGTCGATCACGGTGTCGGTGCTGAATGCGCAGATCAACACGACCGAGCGACTCGTCGCGCTCGCCAACGACCAGGCGCACGATGCCGAACGTCGCTACGCGCTCGGTTCCGCCTCGCGCAGCGACGCGCTGAACGCGCGGCAAAGCGCCGACACGTTCGCGGCGAGCCTGCCCGCGCTGCGCCAGCAGCGCGACTCGGCGCGCCATGCGCTCGCGGTGCTGGTCGGCCGCACGCCCGACCGGCCGCCGGCCGACCTCACGCTCGCCGATCTGCACCTGCCCGAACAGGTGCCCGTCGTCGTGCCGTCGGACCTGCTGCAAAGCCGCCCGGACATCCAGGCAGCCGACGCGGGGCTGAAGGCGGCCGCGGCGGAAGTCGGCCTCGCGACTGCGCAGATGTTCCCGCAGCTGTCGCTGTCGGCGGCGATGGGCAAAGGCGGCTTCAGCTGGCCAACGATGCTGTCCGGCGCCGGCGCGATCTGGAACGTCGGCGCGTCGCTGAGCCAGCCGATCTTCCATGGCGGCGCGCTGCTCGCGCAGCGCCGCGCGGCGAAGGCGACCTACGAGGCCGCCGTCGACCAGTACAAGCAGGCCGTGCTCGGCGCATTCCAGAACGTCGCCGATTCGCTCGCCGCGCTCGAGCACGATGCGGAGGCGCTCGACGCGTCGTCCCGTGCCGCGCTGTCCGCGCGCGGCGCGTACGACGACGCGGCGGCCCGCGTGCGGCTCGGCGCGCTGCCGCCGTCGGCCGCGCGCGCCAGCGAGCTGCAGTATCGCAACGCACGGCTCGACGAGATCCGCGCGACCGGCGCGCGGTTCGCGGATACCGCGCGGCTTTACCAGGCGATGGGCACGCCGCCGGTCGACAAGACCGGCCAGTCCGGCAAGACCGGCAAGGCGGCCGACGCGTCCGCCACCGGCCAGCAAGCGCGCGCCGCCGGCGCCGACATCCCGCCTTCGCCGCCTGCTCCACAATAAGCCGGCCCTGCCATCGGGTGCGCGGAATCCCGCCGCGTACCCGATTTCCGATCTTCCGCTTGACCCTCACGTAGCGTAACGTTCGAGACTCCAGTGTGCGACCCGAATGGAGGAACGAATGCGACTGAAAGTGGGAGAACTGGCGAAACGCAGCGGGCTGACCGTCCGCACGCTTCATCACTATCACGCGATCGGTCTGCTGACGCCTTCGGCGCGCGCCGACAACGGCTACCGGCTGTACGACCGCCACGACATCGCCCGGCTCCACCAGATCCAGGCGCTGCGTCGCTTCGGCCTGTCGCTCACCGAAATCGGCGACCACCTGAACCAGCCCGACACGCCGCTCGTCGAGATCGTCGCGAAGCAGATCGCGCTGCTCGACCGTCAGCTCGCGCAGACCACGCAGCTGCGCGAGCGGCTCGTGAACCTGCATGCGCAGCTCGCCGCGGGCACGGAGCCGGAGCTGGCCGATTGGCTCACCACACTGGAGTTGATGACCGTGTACGACAAATATTTTTCCGAGGAAGAACTCGCGCGCCTGCCGATGTACCAGAAGAGCCAGGCGGGCGACGCCGAATGGATCGCACTCGTCGACGAGGTGCGTGCGCTGCACGACGCGGGCGTGCCCGCCGAGGACGAACGCACCCGTGCGCTCGCCAGCCGCTGGATGGCGCTGCTCGTGCGCGACACGAACGGCGATCCACGGCTGCTGGCGAAGCTGAACCTGATGCACGAACACGAACCGGCGATGCAGTCGAAGATCGGGATTTCGACCGCGCTGCGCGACTATGTGCTGCGCGCGTCGTCGGAAACCAAGATGCGGATCTTCGAGAAGTATCTCGCGCCGGACGAGATCCGCTTCATGCGGGCGCACTATGGTGAAAGCGCGATGGCATGGCCGCAACTGATGGGCGACGTGCGCGACGCGATCGATGCGGGCGCTCGGCCGGATTCACCGGAAGGCCGCGCGCTCGCGCAGCGCTGGCTCACGCTGTTCTGCAGCTATGCGGGCAACGATCCGGCCACGCATGCGAAATTCCGCCACGCGATGACGAACGAGCCGTCGCTGACGAAGGATTCGTGGATCGACGATACGTTGATCGGCTTCGTGCGGGACGCGATGGCGCAGCTTGCGCCAGCGCGATGAACACGTCGAGCGCGTTGAGCGCATGACGGTGCGGGCGGCACGCGGGTTTCCCGCGTGCCGCCCGCTTCACCATTTGCAGCCCGCGCGCAACGCACGGCCAGCGCGACGACGCACGACCTGCGGCGCCCCGCTACTTCGGCACCTGGCGGTTGAGACGTGTCAGTCCGGCTCGCCGACGCCGTCATCGCTGAACGCGAGCAGGTCGCCGGGCTGGCAGTCGAGATAGCGGCAGATCGCCTCGAGCGTCGCGAAACGGATGCCCTTGACCTTCCCTTGCTTGAGCAGCGACAGATTCTGTTCGGTGATGCCGACGGCTGCCGCGAGATCCTTCGAGCGGACCTTGCGCGTCGCGAGCATCACATCGAGCTTGACCACGATCGACATGGCGCGCCTCAGACGAACTGGCGATGCTCGGCGTCGAGCGTACTCGCCTGCCGGAGGATATGTGCGATCACGGCAATGCAGGCCGCGGTGAACAGCGCGACGACGTACGGCAGACCGAAGCCGATGCTGACCATGCGCTGGCCGACCGGTTCGAGCATCGTCGCCCACATACTGAGGAGCGGTTCGCACAGTACGCTCAGCAATACCCACAGGCCGATCCCGCGCCCGGTCTTGCCGAGATGGCCGGCCGCTTGCGCGGAGAAGTAGTCGCGGTGCGCATACGTGCGGAACAGCAGACGCAGGTGACGCAGGCCGTTCGCAAGCGCGACGAGCGGTACGCCCGACAACAGAAAGCCGCCGACCTTCTGCCACCACGGGAACGCAGCGACGTCGACGTTCAGGTTGGAGATCACCGAGTCGGACAAGCCGAATGCAAACCCGGGCCCGGTACGCATCAGGATCAACGACGGAAAGGCCCAGAACGCTGCGTTAAGCACCAACAGGCCGACGATCAACGACAGCGTGACGGCAGCCATGCGCTGGCTGATACGGGCAATGCGATCGGAATGCATGTGAAGTCCTCGACGGGGAATGAACGTGCGTCGAGTGTACACTGATAATTATCGTAAAACGATAATTAATCGTTGCTCTGGAATGATTTTTTATCGCATGGCATGTTCGACTCACCTCGACAGGCGCGCGTCGCACGCACCGTCGCGCCCGCCGATCATGAACGAAGACGCCCCCGGATCGAACGCGCCATTATCCGCATGGGCACATCGCGCCGCCATTGCACCCCGCTCACCCACCGCGCGACCCGAGCCCGAGCGCCTTCAGGCGGCGGTACAGCGTCCGCTCGCTCATTCCCGTCCGTTCGGCCAGTGCCTTGCGCGTGCCGGCGAACCCGCTCGCGATCCGCACGAGTTCGGCATCCGTCAGCACACCAGCCGCCCCCTCCTGCGGCACCGCCGATGCGACAACCAGCTCGGCCGGCAGATGCTCGATGCGGATCGTCCCGTCGTCCGCGAACAGGCACGCGCGTTCGAGCACGTTGCGCAGCTCGCGGATGTTGCCCGGCCACGCATACGCATCGAGACACGCACGCGCGCGCTCGGTCAGCACGAACGGCCGGGCCGCGAACGGCCGCGCGCCCGCGTCGCCCGCGCCGGCACGCGCGTTCGCGATCCGCCGCAGGATCGACTCGGCCAGCAGCGCGACGTCCCCGCGCCGGTCGCGCAGTGCCGGCAACGGAATCGGAAACGCGTTGATCCGGTAGTAGAGATCCTGCCGGAACCGGCCGTCGTCGATCATCTCGCGCAGCGGCTTGTGCGTCGCCGCGACCAGCCGGAAATCCGCGCGCAGCGCCTCGACGCCGCCGACGCGGCGGAACGTGCCCGACTCGATCAGCCGCAGCAGCTTCACCTGCATCGGCAGCGGCACGTCGCCGATCTCGTCGAGAAACAGCGTGCCGCCCTGCGCGGTCTCCACGAGGCCCGGCTTGCGCTGGTTCGCGCCGGTGAACGCGCCCTTCTCGTAACCGAACAGTTCGCTCTCGAACAGCGTCTCGGCGATCCCCGAACAATCGACGACGACGAACGGCCCCATCGCGCGGTCGCTCGCCTCGTGCAGCGCGCGGGCGAACAGCTCCTTGCCGGTGCCCGATTCGCCGAGCAGCAGCACCGGCAGCATCGAGGGCGCGACGCGCTGCAATGCGCCGAGCGCCGCATTGAACGCGTCGGCGCCGCCGACGAGCCCTTCCGCGCTCGGCTGCGCGGATGCGCTGCGCACCGTCGTCAGCCGCTCGACGTACGCGATCACGTTGCCGTCGGCATCGAAGATCGGCCGCAATTCGACGTCGACATGCTCGGGGCCGCGCGGCGTGTGGTGGATGTGCAGCACGCGGTTCAGCCCGCGCGATTCGAGCGCCTGCTTCATCGGGCAATGCTCGCCGGCCTGATCGCACGGCACGTCGTAGTGATGCGAGACCTGGAAACAGTGCCGGCCCACGTGCTCGACGCCCGCGACCCCGAACTGGCGCCGGTACGCATCGTTCGCCGCGAGGATGCGGTAGTCGGGATCGACGACGATCATCGGTTGCGGGTCCTGCTCGAGATACGCGACGAGCGCGCGCACGTCGGGCATGGCGTCGCGGCGCGGCGCGGGGACGATCGGGATGGTGTCGTGCGGATTCATGCGGACGCTCGGTGAAAGGCAGCCTGACGAACTGCCAGGCAGACTGCCAATTCTGCCACGACACTGCCAAACATGGCAGTCAGAAGCCGCAGCCGGGTGCCGCCAACACCCGCGCATCGCTGCAACCGCCCCGAAAACCCGAGCCGAATCAAATCCCGGGCGGATCGGCCGGTGCGTCGGCGCACGCTGGCACGCTTCTTGAGTGACCCATCCCGATTGCAGATGCAGAACCCGATCGAGGACACCCCGTGAGCCATGCCACCACGCTGTCGGTCGAAGGCTTTTTCGACCCGGCGACCCACACCGTCAGCTATCTGCTGCTCGATACCGCGAGCCGCGCGTGCGCGCTGATCGACAGCGTGCTCGACTACGACCCGAAGTCCGGCCGCACGCACACCGCGAGCGCCGACCGGCTGATCGCCCGCGTCGCCGAACTTGGCGCGGACGTGCACTGGCTGCTGGAAACCCATGTGCACGCCGACCACCTGTCGGCCGCGCCGTACCTGAAGGAACACGTCGGCGGCCGGATCGCGATCGGTTCGCACGTGCGCCGCGTGCAGCACGTGTTCGGCACGCTGTTCAACGCGGGGCCCGGCTTCGCGCAGGACGGCCGCCAGTTCGACCGGCTGCTCGACGACGGCGACACGCTCGCGCTCGGCGCGCTGACGATCCGCGCGCTGCATACGCCGGGCCACACGCCCGCGTGCATGACCTACTGCGTCGACGACGCGACGCAGCGCGCGGCCTTCGTCGGCGACACGCTGTTCATGCCCGACTACGGCACGGCGCGCTGCGACTTCCCGGGCGGCGACGCACGCACGCTGTACCGCTCGATCGCGCGCGTGCTCCGCCTGCCGCCCGACACGCGCCTGTACCTGTGCCACGACTACCAGCCGGGCGGCCGCGACGTGCAGTTCGTGACGACCGTGGCCGAGCAGCGCCACGCGAACGTGCACGTGAAGGACGGCGTGACCGAGGACGATTTCGTCGCGATGCGCACCGCGCGCGACGCCACGCTCGCGATGCCGGTGCTGATGCTGCCGTCCGTGCAGGTCAACATGCGCGCCGGCCACCTGCCCGAGCCCGAAAACAACGGCGTGCGCTACCTGAAGATCCCGCTCGACGCGATCTGAGCGACACGCCCCCCATCCGGAGACCCCCGACATGACCATCCGCAAGCTGACCGACGCGCTGTCGGTCTCGCCGCAGATCGCGGCGGCCGACCTGCCCGCGCTTCACGCGGCCGGCATCCGCGCGATCATCTGCAACCGCCCCGACGGCGAAGGCCCCGACCAGCCGACCGTCACCGAGATCCGCACGGCCGCCGCGCCGCTCGGCATCGACGTGCATTACCTGCCGGTCGATACGGGCAAGGTGACCGACGACCAGGCCGCACAATTCGGCGCGCTCGTCGCGTCGCTTGAAGGCCCGGTGCTCGCGTACTGCCGCAGCGGCACGCGTTCGGCCACGCTGTGGGCGCTGTCGCAAGCCGGCCTGCGCCCGCTGAACGACATCGTCGCGACGGCCGCTGCGGCCGGCTACGACCTGCGCGCGCTCGCGTCGCGGGTCGTGCAAGGCGGCAAGCAGGCGGCACCGGCCGTCGACGCGCGGCACGACATCGTGATCGTCGGCGCGGGCGCGGCCGGCATCGCGGTTGCATCGAGCCTGCTCGCGCGCGATGCGTCGCTCGATATCGCGGTGATCGACCCGGCCGACGTCCACTACTACCAGCCGGGCTGGACGATGGTCGGTGCGGGCGTGTTCCGGCCCGAGACCACCGCGCGCCGGATGACCGACGTGCTGCCGCGCGGCGTGCACCGGATCCAGGCCGCCGTCGCCGGCTTCGAGCCCGACGCGCAGACGGTCGTGCTCGACGGTTGCCGCCGCATCGGGTATCGCAAGCTCGTCGTGTGCCCGGGGCTCAAGCTCGACTGGCACGCGATCGACGGCCTCGCCGACACGCTCGGCCGCAACGGCGTCACGTCCAACTACCGCTACGATCTCGCGCCGTACACGTGGGAGCTGGTGCGCGCGTTCCGCGGCGGCAACGCCCTCTTCACGCAGCCGCCGATGCCGATCAAGTGCGCGGGCGCGCCGCAGAAGGCGATGTACCTGTCGTGCGACCACTGGCGGCGTTCCGGCCGCCTGGAAGCCGCGAACGTCGAGTTCCTGAATGCGGGCGGCGCACTGTTCGGCGTCCCCGACTACGTGCCCGCGCTGATGGAGTACGTGAAAAGCTACGACATCGCGCTGTCGTTCGGCCACAACCTCGTGTCGATCGACGGGCCCGCACGCCGTGCGACGTTCGCGCGCGCGCTGCCGGACGGCGGCAAGGAAACCGTCGTGCGTTCGTTCGACATGATCCATGTCGTGCCGCCGCAGAAGGCGCCCGACTTCGTGCGTTCGAGCCCGCTCGCCGACGCGGCCGGCTGGATCGACGTCGATCCGGCGACGCTGCGGCACCGGCAGTTCCCGGACATCTACGCGCTCGGCGACGCGACCAACACGACCAATGCGAAAACGGCCGCGGCCGCCCGCAAGCAGGCGCCCGTCGTCGCGCACAACCTGCTCGCGTCGCTCGGCCGCGCGCAGGGCGACGCCGCTTACGACGGCTACGGCTCGTGCCCGCTCACCGTCGAGCGCGGCAAGATCGTGCTCGCCGAATTCCTGTACGGCGGCAAGGTCGCGCCGACCTTCCCCGCGTGGCTGATCGACGGCAAGCGCCCGTCGCGGCTCGCGTGGCTGCTCAAGGAGCGCGTGCTGCCGCCGCTCTACTGGAAGGCGATGCTCAAGGGCCGCGAATGGCTCGCGAAGCCCGCGATCGCACGTTGACCGGAGTGCGCTGACGCCATGCTGATTTCCCTCGTCCTGGGCGGTTTCGTCGGTGCCGTGCTCGGCCTGACCGGCGCCGGCGGCGGCATCCTCGCGGTGCCGGCGCTCGTCGTCGGCATGAGCTGGCCGATGCAGCAGGCCACGCCCGTCGCGCTCGTCGCGGTGGCGGGTAGCGCCGCGCTCGGCGCGCTCGAAGGGTTCCGCCGCGGGCTCGTGCGCTATCGCGCGGCGCTGCTGATGGCCGCGGCCGGCGTGCCGCTGACCACGCTCGGCGTACGGCTCGCGCACGTGCTGCCGCAACGCCTGCTGCTCGCGCTGTTCGCACTGACGATGCTGGTCGTCGCCGGCCGCCTGTTGCGGCAGGCGCTGCGGCACGCGCCGGCCGACGCCGACGCGTCGCCGCTGTGCGTCGGCCGCGTGAATCCCGATACGGGCCGGCTCGTGTGGTCCTGGCCGGTCGGCGTCGCGCTGGCGTCGACCGGCGCGATGACGGGCCTGATGACGGGGCTGCTCGGTGTCGGCGGCGGCTTCGTGATCGTGCCGATGCTGCGCAAGTTCACGAACGTGTCGATGCACGGGGTCGTCGCGACGTCGCTGATGGTGATCGCGCTCGTCGGCACCGGCGGCGTGTTCGCCACGCTCGTGTCGGGCACGCGCGCACCGCTCGACGTGACGCTGTGGTTCACCGTCGCGACCGCGCTCGGCATGGCCGCCGGTCGTGGCGCGTCGCGCCACCTCGCCGCGCGGCACGTGCAGGCCGGGTTCGCGGCCGTGCTCGTATGCGTCGCGCTCGGGCTGCTGGCGAAGGCGGCGTTCGGCGTGTAAGCCGGCGCGCGACCGGGCGCGGGAATCGAACCCGCGTCCCGTCTACGATGCCGTTCATCTCGTACTGACCGGCACCGATCCATACGCAGCGCCACCCAAACAAAACGCCCGGCCCGACTCGTCGTCGGCACCGGGCGTTTTTTTACAGCAGCGATCGCAACCCGAACGTCAGGCCGCGAACCCCGCCATCCGCTTGCGTTCCTGGCGCAGCATCACGAAGTTCGCGATCACGACGCCGGCCGTCACCGCGACGATGAACAGCGTCGCGAGCGCGTTCATCTCCGGGTTCAGGCCCAGCCGCACACGCGAGAACACCACGAGCGGCAGCGTCGTCGAGCCGGGGCCCGACAGGAACGCCGACAGCACGAGGTCGTCGATCGACAGCGTGAACGACAGCAGCCAGCCCGCGATCAGCGCCTGCGAAATCAGCGGCAGCGTGATCGTGAAGAACACCTTCAGCGGCGTCGCACCGAGATCGAGCGCGGCTTCTTCCAGCGACGGGTTCAGCTCGCGCACGCGCGACTGCACGATGATCGCGACGTACGAGATGCACAGCATCACGTGGCCGAGCCAGATCGTGAACACGCCGCGCTCGGCCGGCCAGCCGATCCACTTCGCCAGCTCGATGAACAGCAGCAGCAGCGAGATCCCCTGGATCACCTCGGGAATCACGAGCGGCGCGTTGATCATCCCGCTGAACAGCGCGAAACCGCGAAAGCGCCCCATCCGCGCGAGCACGAAGCCGGCCCACGTGCCGATGAACACCGACGCGAACGCGGTCAGCACGCCGATCTTCAGCGACAGCCACGCGGCCGTCAGCAACTCGTCGTCCTCGACGAGCGCCGCGTACCAGCGGAACGAGAAGCCCGACCACACGGTGACGAGCTTCGACTCGTTGAACGAATAGACGATCAGGCTGATGATCGGGATGTACAGGAACGCGAAGCCGGCAAACAGCGCCGCGAACTGCAGGTAACGATTCGGCTTCATCGGCGGCCTCCCTGCTCCTTCGCCTGGAAGTGCTGGAACATCGCCATCGGCACGAGCAGCAGCAGCACCATCGCGCAGGTCACCGCCGACGCCATCGGCCAGTCTGCGTTGTTGAAGAACTCATTCCACATCACGCGGCCGATCATCAGCGTGTTCGCGCCGCCGAGCAGTTCGGGAATCACGTACTCGCCGACCGCCGGGATGAACACGAGCAGGCAGCCCGCGATGATCCCGTTCTTCGACAGCGGCAGCGTGATCTGCACGAATGCCTTCCACGGCTTGGCGCCGAGGTCGTACGCGGCTTCGAGCAGGCGCAGGTCCATCTTCACGAGGTGGGCGTAGAGCGGCATCACGAGGAACGGCAGGTACGAATAGACCATCCCGATGTACACCGCGTAGTTGGTGCGATACAGCTCGATCGGCGTATGCGTGAGCCCGATCCACATCAGGAAGTTGTTCAGCAGCCCGTTGTTCTTCAGGATGCCGATCCACGCATACACGCGGATCAGGAACGACGTCCAGAACGGCAGCATCACGCCCATCATCAGCAGGTTGCGGGTCGCCGGGTTCGAGCGCGCGATGTAGTACGCCATCGGATAGCCGATCAGCAGACACAGCAGCGTCGTGATCGCGGCCACCCACACCGAGTTCACGTAGGTCGCGAAATACAGGCTGTCCGTGAACAGGAACGCGTAGTGCGACAGGTTCAGCGCGACGTGCACGACGCCGTCCGCGTACGACGCGAGCTCCGTGTACGGCGGGATGCCGAGCTGCAGCTCCGCGAAACTGATCTTGACGACCAGCACGAACGGCACGAGGAAGAACAGCACGAGCCACGTGAACGGGCCCGCCACGACCGCCGTGGCGCCCGTCAGGTTGAAGCGCCGCACCGGCCACTCGAGCAGGGACTTGAACGCGGTCATGACGTCAGCACCACGCCGGCCGTCGCGCTCCAGCGCACGTAGATCTCGTCGCCGAGTGCCGGCGTCTCGAGCTCCGAAATCGCGAGGCTCGACACGTTCGCGATCACCGTCTTGCCGCCGTCGAGCTTCACGTGATACAGCGAGTAGCCGCCCATGTAGGCGACGTTGCTGATCCGGCCGCGCGCCCAGTTGAACGCGCCTTCGGGCGGCTTGCGCGTGAGCGCGATCCGTTCGGGGCGCACCGACACGGTGACCGGCATCCCGAGCGGGCCCGAGATCCCGTGGCTCACGTACAGCCGGCTCGGCAGCTCCGGCGATTCGATATACACGTGGTCGGGTTCGTCCTCGACGGTCACGCCGTCGAACAGGTTCGTCGAGCCGATGAATTCGGCCGAGAAGCGGCTGTTCGGATATTCGTACACCTCGTTCGGCGAGCCGATCTGCACGATCTGCCCTTCGCTCATCACCGCGAGGCGATTGGCCATCGTCATCGCCTCTTCCTGGTCGTGCGTGACCATGATGCAGGTGACGCCGACCTTGTTCAGGATGTTGACGAGCTCGATCTGCGTGCGCTGGCGGATCTGCTTGTCGAGCGCGGACATCGGCTCGTCGAGCAGCAGCAGCTTCGGCCGCTTGACCAGCGAGCGCGCGAGCGCGACGCGCTGCTGCTGGCCGCCGGACAGCTGATGCGGCTTGCGCTTCGCGTACTTGCTCATCTGCACGAGTTCGAGCGCCGAGGCGACGCGCTCCTTCAGCTCGGCCTTCGGCGTGCCTTCCTGCTTGAGACCGAACGCGACGTTCGACTCGACCGACATGTGCGGGAACAGCGCATACGACTGGAACATCATGTTCACGGGCCGCTTGTACGGCGGCATCTGCGCGAGGTCCTCGCCGTCGATCAGGATCTTGCCCGACGTGACCGTCTCGAGGCCCGCGAGCATCCGCAGCAACGTCGACTTGCCGCAGCCCGAGCTGCCGAGCAGCGCGAACAGCTCGCCCTGGCGCACGGTCAGGTTGACGCTGCGCACGGCTTCGGTGTCGCCGAATTTCTTGACGACGTCGACGATCTGGACAAAGGTCTCGGCGCGCGCATCGGCGCCGGAGGAGGAAACGGAGGACGGCGCGCCCGCGACCGGCGCACCCGACTGGCTATTCATGATGTGCTGCTTCTCTCCTGCGTTGAACGAACAAAGCCCCCGGGGGTACCAGGGGCTTCATGACTGCCGGGAACATCGGCGCGTGTCAGCGGCCCGACTTCAGCTCGGTCCACAGACGCGTCTGCAGACGCTGGATTTCAGGCGGCAGCGGCTTGAGCAGGAACAGCGTCTTCACGACGTCGGCCGGCGGATAGACGGCCGGGTCGTTCGCGACGTCGGGCCGCACGTACTTGCGGGCCTCTGCGTTGGCGCTCGGGTAGTACACCGCGTTCGTGATCGCCGCGTGCACCTTCGGATCCTCGATGTAGTTGATCCACTGCAGCGCGGCATCCTTGTTCTTCGCATCCTTCGGGATCGCCATCACGTCGAACCACACCGGCGCGCCGCCCTTCGGAATGTAGTACTCGACCTTGTACGGCTTCTTCGCCTCGATCGCGCGATGCTTCGCGATCACGACGTCACCCGACCAGCCGAACGCGAAGCAGATGTCGCCGCCGACCAGGTCGTTGATGTAGCCCGACGAGTTGAATTGCGTGATGTACGGGCGGATCTTCTTCAGCACTTCCATCGCGGCCTTGTAGTCGGCCGGGTTCGTGCTCATCGGATCCTTGCCGATGTAGTGCAGCGTCGCCGCGAACATCTGGTCGGGCGCGTCGAGCACCGACACGCCGCAGGTCTTCAGCTTCGAGATGTTTTCCGGCTTGAACAGGATGTCCCAGTTGTCGAGCGGCACCTTGCCGAGCGCCTGCTGCGCCTTCGTCAGGTTGTACGCGAGACCGGTCGTGCCGTACGCCCAGGGCACCGAGTACTTGTTGCCCGGGTCCGCGCCGGCGACGAGCGCCATCAGTTGCGGATCGAGGTACTTGAGGTTCGGCAGCTTCGACTTGTCGAGCGGCGCGAAGATGCCGGCGGCGATCTGCTTGCCCGCGTAGTTGCTGGTCGGCACGACGATGTCGTAGCCCGAGCTGCCCGTCAGCAGCTTCGCCTGCAGCGTGTCGTCGCTGTCGTAGTTGTCGTAGCGGACCTTGACGCCCGTCTGCTTCTCGAAGTTCGGGATCGTGTCCTTCGCAATGTAGTCCGACCAGTTATAGACATTGAGCTGCGTATCCTTCGCCGCTGCCGCCGATGCACCCACGCACAGCGCGAGCGCTGCGAACCGGCCCACTACCTTTGCTTTCATCCCGTTCTCCCTACGGCCGGACCGTGTGTCCGGCTGCCGTCTGCCTCGTCATGACGGCGCATTCTGGCGCGCCGCCCCTCGAAAACCCCGAAAACTACCATCATTCGCGCCCCGTCACAAAAAAATCATGCCGGTGTCGCGCAAACGGAACAGATTACCGCCGCCGGCCAGGCTGGCCGCCCGTGCGGCGGGGCGTTCCCGGGGAATTCTATCGGGTAATCGGCGGCTGTCCACCTGGAAAAACGGGCGGCGGCGCACCCGCGTCCGCCGGCCGGACGCGAACCGCCTGGCGCGCTGTGCCCGAACCCGCCGCACTGTCACGCCGCTGCACCGGTACGGCATGCCGGCCGCCCCCGCCCGACCGTCCGGCCGCGATGCATTAAAATGGCGGCTGACGATTCAACTGCGTGAACCCTTCCGATGGCCTCCAATCTCCACGACCTGCCCGACAGCCCCTGCATCGGCGTGTGCTCGACCCTCTTCGACGAAGTCTGCAAGGGCTGCGGCCGCACGGCTGCCGAAGTGTCGAACTGGGTGTTCCTGAGCGACGACGAAAAGCGCGCGGTGTGGGAGCGCATCTCGCGCGAAGGCACCGCGATGCGCTTCCAGTACGACAAGCTGTAAATCCACCGCCGCCGCGCATAAAAAAAGCGGCATGCCGACCGACATGCCGCCAACCCCAACTCTGTTCTTTTCCCTTCGCGTCTAGAACTTCATCCCGACGCCCACGCCGACGATCAGCGGATCGATGTGCAGCGTGCCGATGCCCTTGTCGCCCAGCGTCGCATCGGTGCTCATCCAGATCTTCTTCACGTCGACGTTCATGAAAATCTTCTTCGTCACCTGCACGTCCACGCCGAACTGCAGCGCGGGGCCGAAGCTGCTCTTGTTGATCGACACGCCCTGCCCGCCGACGTTGAGCCCGTTGTTGTAGAAGTACGTGTAGTTCACGCCCGCGCCGACGTACGGACGCACCTTGCCGGCATGATTGAAGTGGTACTGCAGCAGCAGCGTCGGCGGCAGCACGCCCACGCCGCCGAGATTGCCGACGCTCGACGTCAGCTGGTGCCGCGACGTGCCCAGGATCAGCTCGACGCCGAGGTAGTCGCGGATCATGTACGTGAAGTCGAGCTCGGGCACGATCGCGTTGTTCACCCCGACGTTGAGCGCACCCAGCGTGTCGCTCGCGCGTTCGTTCGGCTGGATGCTGATCGCGCGCAGCCGGACCAGGACGTCGCCCTGGTTGATGCCGTCGCCCGGCGAGGCTGCGTGCGACAGCGAAGGCATCGCGGCGAAAGCGGCAGCAACGGCCGCAGCGGTGACACAAGTTCGAATCGTTTTATGCATGGTACGGACCCCCAAAGAATGGTTTCCATTCTCCCTGTAGGGTCTTTTCTTTATCTTGATATTCGTCAAGCCAGCGTAAACGTGGGGCGGTTTGCCGCAGGCTCCGTCGCACAGCCCGTCAGCAGCAGGTCGAGCAAATCGCGCACGCTGCGGATCGCACGGCCGAACGGCAACGCTTCGCGGCCGCGGAAGAACAGCCCGTTCGCCACGTCGCCGCGCAGCGCGGCCGCGAGCCGCGTATCGATGCAGAAATGGCCGAACTTCTCGATGCCGTCGCGCAAGCCGCATACGCTCAGGCATTCGAGCGCGGTCGGGCAACGCTGTTTCAGCGCACCGAGCTTGGTGCGGATGCGCGTCTCGTTGCGCAGGTAACGATCGAGCCACGGCGTCTTCACCGCGCGCGCGGGCAACCCGGTCACGCTGACGAAGTCGACGATGTCCTCGGGCGTCGCGTCGGCCAGCACGCGCTTGAAGTGCGGATGCGCGTCGCCCTCTTCCGTCACCGCGAACGGCGTCCCCACCTGCACGCCGTTCGCGCCGGCGTCGAACGCCGCGCGCACCGTGTCGTGGCTGTTGATCCCGCCCGCAACGATCAGCGGGATCGTTTCGCGCGCGAGGCCGAGCGACGCCATCACCTGGGCGGTCTCGTCGAGCACGCGCGCGAAATCGAAGCGAGGGTCGTGCATGTCGTCGATCTGCGTGACGCCGAGATGGCCGCCCGCATGCGCCGGATGCTCGATCACGATCGCGTCGGGCAGGCGCCCCTTCTTCATCCATTTCTTCAGCACGAGCGCGATCCCGCGGCTATCCGACAGGATCGGAATCAGCGCGATGTCGTGCCCTTGCGTGAGATCGGGCAGATCGAGTGGCAGGCCCGCGCCCATCACGATCGCGTCCGCCCCCTCGTCGCACGCGACCCGCACGTAGTCGGCATGCGCGCTCACGGCCTTCATCACGTTGACCGCGATCATCCCGCGCCCTTCGCTGTAGGTCTTCGCGAGGCGGATCTCGCGTGCGAGCGCCTCGAGGTTCGCGGCCTCGAGCGTCGCGCGATCGGGTTGCGCGCGACAACGCGCGAGCAGGTCCGCATGATGGTGGCGCAGGTCGATGCTCGCGATCGTGCCGACCGCGCCTTCTCGCGCGACGCTGCCCGCCAGCCGGTGCGCGGAGATGCCGACGCCCATGCCGCCCTGCACGACGGGCAACAAGGTGCGGCCGCGAATCGTCAGCGGCGGAAAGGAAGTGCGTACGGTCATCTGAAACCTCGTCGGAACATCGGAACCGCGATGATCGACGATCCACCGACGCGCACCTTGACGACCGTCAATAAAAAACGGCACGCGAGCGTGCCGTTTTCATGTCATGTCGTGAGAAACGCTCAGGCCGGCTTCGCGGGCTTCAACTGCATCGACTTGTACTCGAGATATTCTTCGAGCCCGTACACGCCGTTCTCGCGGCCGTGTCCCGACTGCTTGTAGCCGCCGAACGGCGCGGCCATGTTCCATGCGCCGCCGTTGATGTCGACCTGCCCGGTGCGGATGCGGCGCGCGATGCCCATCGCGCGTTCATCGCTGCCGGCCCATACCGCGCCGCCGAGCCCGTACGGCGAATCGTTCGCGATGCGCACGGCCTCGTCTTCATCGCGATACGTGATGATCGACAGCACCGGCCCGAAGATTTCTTCCTGCGCGATCGTCGATTTCGGATCGACGCGGCCGAACACGGTCGGCTTCACGAAGAAGCCTTTATCCAGCCCTTCCGGCAGGCCCGTGCCTCCCGTCACGAGTTCGGCGCCTTCGTCGATCCCGCGCTGGATGTAGTCCTGCACGCGCTGCTGCTGCACGGCCGATGCCAGCGCGCCGAGGCGCGTCGCATCCTGCCGCGGATCGCCGGCGACGTAGGTTTCGGCCGCCGCCTTCGCGATCTCACGCGCTTCGTCGTAGCGCGCTTCCGGCACCAGCATGCGCGTGTGCGCCGAGCAGGTCTGCCCCGCGTTCAGGTAGCACGCGTTGACCGTGCCCTTCACCGCCGTCGCGAAATCGGCATCGTCGAGGATCACCGACGCCGACTTGCCGCCCAGCTCGAGCGCGACGCGCTTGACGCCCGCGGCCGCCAGCTCGGCCACGCGCTTGCCGGCGCGCGTCGAGCCCGTGAACGACACCATGTCGACGTCCGGATCGGTGGCCAGCACTTCACCGACGACCGGGCCATAGCCGCACACGAGGTTGAACACGCCGGCCGGCAGCCCGGCTGCGTGAATCGCTTCGGCGAGCATGAACGCATTGAGCGGCGCGACTTCGGACGGCTTCAGGACGACCGTGCAGCCGGCCGCGAGCGCCGGCGCAACTTTCAGCGTGATCTGGTTGAGCGGATAGTTCCACGGCGTGATCGCCGCGACGACGCCGACCGGCTCGCGCACGACGAGCGAGTTGCCGACCTGTGCCTCGAATTCGAACGACTCGGCGAGCTTCGCATACGCCTTCCAGTTGTAGATCGGGCCGCCGACCTGGATCGCGCGCGACAGCTTGATCGGCATCCCGACTTCGCCGGTGATCGACTGCGCGAGTTCCTCGCTGCGCGCCTGCAGATGCTCGACGATCTTGCGCAGGTAGCCCGCGCGCGTCGCGGGCGGCGTGGCCGCCCACGCGTCGAAGGCTGCGCGCGCCGCGCGGATCGCGTCCTGCGCGTCGGACGCGACACCTTCCGGAATCCGGCCGATCACGGCCTCGGTGCCCGAGTCGATCACGTCGATCGTGCCGGTGCCGGCCGGTTTGCGCCACGCGCCGTCGATATAGAACTGGTCGTAGATTTTCATCGCTTTCCGCCTCCAGGAAAGCCGCCATTCTAGCGAGCGTTTCGGTCCGCCGGTGTGACCCGCCATGACGATTGACAGCCATTCGAAAGGTCTTTAGCCTCGGCGCCTCATTCATCATAAGAAAGGAGAATGCCTTGAGCATCCTGACCAAAATCGAGGGCGGCTATCTTCAGGTATTGCGCGTGATCGTGCTGTTGTTCGCGACCGCAGTCCTGATCGGCGGGGTCATATTCGGCGCGGTCGCACTCGATGCGCGCCTGTCGAAACCGCCGAAGGTCGATTCGGCCATCCAGGTCGATCCCGCATCGTTCGCGTGGGAGAACGATGCGCCCGTCAAGGCCACGCCGGCCGCCGGCGGCGCCGCAGCCAAGGACGACGATGCGTCGCCCGCGCTGCGCCTGTCGACGCAACTGTCGGGCATCGTGCAGAAGCACGGCCGCGCGGCCCTGTCGCCGGACTACGCGGTCGATCGCGACGCATACGAGCCGTCGTTCCAGCGCGTGCTCGGCGACGACGACCATCCGGACGTCGCGTACTACGAGCAGCAGATCGCGTATCTCGACAAGGTGCTGTCGCGCCCGGACGTCGCGGCCAGCGTCAAGAAGAAGGTCACCGGTCACGGCGACGAATATGCGCGCGAGCAGGCGTACACCGACGTCGTGTCGACGGTCATGCGCGACTTCTCCGAGCGCTACGACGCACGCCGCACCGCGATCGACGACGAAAAGAAGGCCGCGGAAGAAACCGCTGCCGAGAACGGCCAGACCGCGCGCTACGCGGGCGTCGCCGCGCTCGTCGCGCTGTATTCGTTCGTGTCGCTCGCGGTGCTGATCATCCTGATCCGCGTCGAGCGCAGCATCCGCTCGATCGCGCGCGCCACGCACACGACGACCTGAGTTCACTCACCGGCAGCCGGGCTCGCGGGCCGGGCTGCGGCGGGCCCGGCAACGGGCCCGCTTCACGGTGCCGACGGCCGTTCCCCGGCCGCCTCATCCCGCGCCGCGCCTCACGCGCTTGCGCACTTTCCGTTCCCGCTGCCCCCTCACTTCGCCGTCGGCGATCCTCGCCGGCGCGGCGTCCGTTTCACCACCGCCATGTCAGCATCCGCCCGGGTGCGCGGTCGGGCCCGCATCGTGCTATGTTTTTATTATCGGCACCGGCCCAATGCAACCGGCGCCGCCCGGAATCGACGTATTTCGTGAGCGCTGCCATGTCCGACGCACCCCATATCCTCGGCTCGCAAGACCGCCTGGAACTGCTTTGCTGGCTCACCTGCGGCAATCTCGGCGCGTTTTACCTCAACGAATCGTGGCCGGACGCCACGTTCCAGGTCCAGGCCGCGCATCGCTGGCTCGACCGCCATCGTCGTCAGGCCGACTGGCTGGCCGTTGCCAAGCTCGCGGCGCTCGCGCAGGACATCGCAAAGCGGCATGCCGGGTTCGTCGATGCGTCATGGGCGCGCGACGCGGTCGAGGAAATCGTCGATACCGACGATCTCGACTATCGGGCGAAACTCGTGCAATGGGTCTACGAAGACTGCTGCAAGGCGCTCGCCGACAAGCGGCTGGCCGATTGAGTCCATGCGTGCGGGCCGCGACAGCGCGCGGCCGCCCGTCTTCTCATCGATGATGTGCGCGGGGCGGCCGGAATGGCCTGCGGAAGCGGTACGCATCGCACCGCCCCCTGCGCCGCCAAGCACCGCGACACTTACAGCAGCGACTTCGCCTGCGTCAGCACCTTGTCGCAGATCTGCTTGGTCACCTGCTGCTTCAGGCCGCCGCCGCTCAGGTCGAGCTTGCTGCCGTTGCCGGCATCGAGGACCCCGCTCGCGCCGCTGGTATAGCCGCTGTCGGACGATGCGTTGCCGCCGAGCTTGCCCATCAGCGCGTCCTTCACCGACGATGCACCGCCGGACGCCCCGCCGAGATAGTTGTTCTGGATGCAGAACTGCAGCAGGCCGGCGACGTTCCCGGTGCTGCCCGGCATCAGCGACGCACCGCCCCCGCCCGTCAATGCACCGCCGAGGCCGCCGAGATTGCCGAGCGCACCGCCCGCGCTGCCGCCTGCATCGCCACCGCCGCCGACCTGCTTCAGGACATCGCCCAACTGCGCATGCGCCACCGAAAACGGCGCGAGCAATCCGATCAGCGCGCCGGCAACGGTCGCGCGGTATAGACGTGCATTCATATGAAGCCTCCCGGTTGTGATGACATGAGTACCGCGAATCGAATCCAAGGATACGCAATCGACCCGTGCCTGACAGCCTTCGAAGGCGGCCTGAAACGTCAGGCATCGTGATATCGCCGCGATTTGACAAAGCTTGACGGCGTGCCGTGTGCGGAACGTCGGTTTGGCGCAGGCTCGCGATCACGGCGCCAGGTCGCCGGCGCGCGTGAAGCGTCATAGAATCGTCGTCGCCGGCCGTTCGGACCCTCCGGCCCGATCCCCATCCCGAACCTGAAGGATGCTCGCGTGATGCTTGCCCATCGACTGCTGCTGATCGCCGGCGCATCGGCCGCGCTGCTTTGGGGTTCCGGCACCGCCCGCGCGGCGACGGCGACGGCCGCCGCCGCATGCCCGTCGCCTTCGTTCGACCGCTATCCGGCACTCGCTGCGAGCGCGCCGCGCAAGCCGGCCGCGGCACCCCGCCTGACCACCAGGGAAACCCGCCGCTACCGCACCGTCATTCGCGACGAATTCACGCAACCGGCCAATTTTGCCGGCCACTACCGGGTCGCGGTCTGGGGTTGCGGAACGGATTGCCGGAATTTCGCGATCGTCGACAAGTACACGGGCGCGACGTACACGATGCCCGGCGTGCAGGCCATCGCAGGCGTGATGGGCAACGACGAGGAGCGCGTCGATTTCCGTCCCGGCAGCAGGCTGCTGATCGTCGCGGGCTGCTTCAACGACGAATGCGACGACAACAGCGCGAAGGCCGCCCGGTTCTTCTACGCGTGGACCGGCACGCAGTTGCGTCGGATCGGCACCTGTCCGCTGGCGATCGAGCCGCTTCAGTAGCCGACCGATGGATGCGCATGCCGCCGCTCGCCGCGACTTGCGCTATCGTTGCTCCGGTACACCTTGAACGGCGCACCCATCCGCGATGTCCATTCGCCTCAGTTTCGACGACGGGCCCGGCCCCTCGACACCCTTCTTGCTCGATGTTCTGCACGCCGCGTCCTGCCACGCGACCTTCTTCCTGCTCGGCCGGAATCTCGCAGGCGCACTCGACGTCGCGGCAAGAATGGCGAGCGAAGGCCACCTGCTCGGCAATCACACGCATTCGCACGCGAGGCCGGGCGCGCTGGCGAACGATGCACTGATCGACGAGATCGAGACGACCGACGCGCTGATTCGCGAAGCCTATCGTCGAGCCGGCGTTCCGGTTCCGGACACGATTCCATTGCGCCTGCCTTACGGCCTGATGCCGGAGGACAGCCGCGCCGGCGTGCTGGCGCGGCTGCAGCGCGAACACACGGGCTGGACCGCGATACTGGACGACTGGCACCGGCCGGCGCCGTCGCCGCAGGCGCTGTTCGACGCGATGTGCGCGCACGTCGACGCCACCGCGGCACGGCAACATGACGTGCTGTTCTGCATGCACGACGGATCGCGGCATGGCGAGGCGCGGCCCCATACGGTCGAAGCGGTACGCCTGTTCCTGAATCGGCCGCGCTGATAAAGCAGCCGGTTAGCGTACCGGCGCCGCACCACCGAGCAACTGCCTCCAGCCGCCGAGAAAGCCGATGCCCGGCCCCAGTGTCCACAGGCCGCGTTGTGCGGCTTCGAGATGGATCAGCGTCTGGTCCGCGCAGAACAGGGCCATCAGCGCATCGCGTCGATCATGCATCCAGTCCGGCACGTCATCGGGCCGCGTCGCGGCATAGGCTTGCAGGCCAGCATCCCAGCGCTGCGCATCGAATACGAAGCGGTCGTCCCTGCCTGCATCGCGCGACAGCGCGAACAACGCAAAAGCCGCTTCGAGCCACTGCGCGCCCTGCCCGACATCGTCGAAATCGAGCACGCCGTTCACCGCGTGCCCCACATACAGCAGGTTGCCCGCGTGATAGTCGCCGTGCAGCCAGTGCACCGCCCCCGTCAGCCAGCGGGCAGCAGCATCGAGATGTGCGCCGATCCAGTGAATCATCGTCTCGTAGTGGCCGCTCAAGTCACCCGGCAACGACGGCGCAGCGCGCGCCGCGACACGTGCGTGGCGCGCAGACAGCCAGGCGAGCGGCGCCGATTCGGTCACGGGTATCGCCGCCATCGCCGCATGCAGATGCGCAAGCGCACGCATCGCATCGATCGCGCCCGCCTCCGCATCGCTCGGCAGGCCGGGGCGGCCGTCGATATGCTCGAACAGATGCAGCCAGCTTCCGTCGGGCAGTTGCACGCCGGACTGTGCTTCAACGGTCGGCCGCAGCTTCGGCAATGCAGGCAGCATCTCGGCCGCACGCGAGCGGCCGAGATGGCCGAGCATCGCCGCCTCGCGATGCACCTGCTCGACCGCCTTGCCGGACCACGACGCGCGCAGCACCGCGCGCCCCGCATCGCACTCGACGAGATACGTTTTGTTAGTATGGCCCGACGCCAGCGCCTGCAGGTGCGCCGGCCCGATGTTCCAGTACCGGTGAAGCCACGGTTCCAGCGTTTTCACGTCACTCCTACTCGTTGCATTGACCATGTCAGAGCGTCCCTCGGCCCGCATGCGGGACATCAATATCGAATGGCTGACGCGCGCTGCCGAATTCGACCATCTGTTCCAGACGCGCTGGCTCGGCGAGCGCTTCTTCCACCTGCCCGGCGACATGCTCGCGCTCCAGGAGCTGATCTGGCGCGAGCGTCCCGACTGCATCGTGCAGACCGGGATCGCGGCGGGCGGCGGCGTCGTATTCTCCGCGTCGATGCTGGAACTCGCCGGCGACAGCGGCCGCGTCGTCGCGATCGAGCCGCGCCTGCGCGACGAGGTCAGGCAGCGCCTGCAATCGCACCGGCTCGCCCACCGGATGACGCTGATCGAAGGCGAATCATGCGCGGCCGACACGCTCGCCTCGGTGCGTGCGCAGATCGATGACGGCGCACGCGTGATGGCGATCCTCGATCTCACGCACACCCACGCGCACGTGCTGCGCGAACTCGAATGCTATGCGCCGCTCGTGACGCCCGGCAGTTACGCGATCGTGATGGACACCATCATGGAGTACCTGCCCGCGTCAATGTTCGACGGCAAGCCGTACGGCAAAGGCAACAACCCGGCCACCGCCGCGCATGAATTCCTCGCTCGCGACAAGCGCTTCGAGGTCGACTACGACATCGAGGACCGCGTCCTCATGACGCTGTCGCCCGGCGGCTTCCTGAAGCGAGTGCGCTGATCAGGCGCGCCGCCTCGGCAGAACCGTCGCGCGACGTGTAGCTCGCGCGGATTCGCGCCGCCTGCTCGCGCAGCGTCCCGGGCCGCAACAAGCGATCGAGCGCAGCAGCGATGTCCGCCACGCCGGCCTGCTGCAGATCCAGCACGCACCCCGCGCGGGCCCGCTCGACGAAGTGCGCCGAATGGAACTGGTCATTGCAGAACGGCGACAGCAGCATCGGCACGCCGCTCGCAAGCGACTCCATCACCGAATTCGCGCCGCCGTGACTGACGAACGCGTGCGTGCGCTGCAGCAGTGCCAGTTGCGGCACGTAACGCACGGCGACCACGCGCTCGTCGTCGGCCGGCAACAGATCCGAATCGACCAGCTCGCCCACCGACAGCACCAGTTGCGCCGACGTCGCGCGCGTCGCCTCGATGACCTTCGCAAACACGTCGGGATGGTAGTAAAGCTGGCTGCCGAGCGACATGTAGACCAATGGACGATCCGCATCGAGGCGTTCCCACGGGAACGGCGTCTCGTCGCCGCGCGGGCCGGACGGCATTGCCGGGCCGACCAGCTCGACACCCGGCGGCGGCGCACCGACCAGCGCGTCGGTCGTGAACGCGAGCGTCAGGTGCGGAGAGAGGATGTCGCATCCGCGAAAACGCGCGTCGAGCCCGTAGCGCGCGAACAGCCGCGTGCGTTCCGGCGTGAGCCATCGCACCGTGCGCAGCAGTTCCGAATCGAGATCGTCCGGCAGCACCGGATTCAGCGAATTCGACATCGAGACCCACGGCAGCCCTTCCAGTTCGGCGGCAATTGCCGCCGCATAGAGCAGCGGATCGATCACGACCACGTCGGGCCGCCAGTCACGCAGCACCGCGCGAATGCCGTCCACCTGCGCGGGCGCGAGATCGATCAGCAGCGTGCGGATCCAGTGCCGCAGCCAGGCCGCGTCGCGAATGTTCGCGGCGAAGCTCGCGCCGCGTGACAGGTCATGGCGCTCGGGCGTCTCGCGCGGCCCGACGAATTCGAAGCCGCCGGCGCCGTCGAGCTGCGCACTGATGTCGGCCGGCGCATAGAACGCGACGTCGCACCCGGCGGTGCGCAGATGCTGGGCCGGGCCGATACACGGATTGACGTGCCCCTTTTCGGGCACCACGCAGAACAGGATGCGTTTCATGAACGATTCAGGTTGGGCGATGCGCGGCATCGAGGTGGTCGAAATGATCGAGGATCAGCGACAGCGTCGTCCACAGCACGCGTTCGGTATCCGCCTGCAGCGTGGGCGCGGCCAGGCCGAGCGTGTCGGCCAGCGCGTGCGTGCGGTCGCGATCGAGCAGCGCCGCGAGATCCATTGCCGGGGCGAGCCGCCCGCGCTTCGGGCCGTGCACGAGACGGTCCGGCAGGTTCAGGCGCGCACCGAGATCGCGCAGGCACTGCTTGTCCGGGTCGGGCGCGATGCTCGTCAGATGCGCGACGACGGCAGCGTCGACGAACGGCGGATGCAGATCGACCGACGCCGCATCGAACAATGCATGGCACAGCGGCAGATAGTTGGCCGACTGATCGCGTCGCAGCACCTGATCCGCGCCGTCGCCGGTGATGGCCACCTCGACGCCGTCCGCGGCCATCGCCTCGGCGAGCAGCAGCTTCGCGACCGGATGCAGGTTGAACATCGGCTCCTCGACCGCATGCGTCGTTCTCGGCAGCGCCGCGACGAAATCGGCCTCGTTCGCGCGCACGATCTTCACGTTCGCCTGCATCTGCGCGGCCAGTTCGAGTGCGGCATCGCGCTCGCAATAGTCCGGCATGTCGGTCACGAGGACATAGGACGTCACGTGCCGCTGCGCGCCGAGTTCGCGCAGCAACGCAAGCAGCAACGCCGAATCGAGCCCGCCGCTCAGCGCCAGCGCGACGCGCTTGCCGCTGTCGAGCGCGCGCTGCAGCGACGCGCGCAGCACGGTTTCCAGATCGGCGTGCTGCGGCTGCCCGGGTGCCGGCTGCACGGTCAGCCCTTGCGGCGAACGGATCAGCGCATGGCCGGGCGGCACCGCGCGCACGTCGCGCAACACGGTGCGGCCGACCAGCCGCTCGCCGCTCAGGTAACCGGCGATGGCCGCCGCGTCCGGCTCGCCTGCCGCTTGCCCCGACGCGTGCAGGACGGCCCGGATGCCGGACGCCGCCGCACCGCTGCGCGGATGGTAGTGAAGCCGGTCGAAGCCGAACAGGTCGCGCGTGCCGACGATCATGGATAACGCGCCTTCAAGGCGTCCACTTCAATGCGTTTGAGGATGCGATGCGGCGCCACCGGCGCGCTGCCGCCCTGGCAATGCAGGCACGCTTCGAGCGGCGCCTCGCGTTGCAGATAGGCAAGCATCGCGTCGAGCATGCCAGCGTCG
The DNA here is from genome assembly GCF_002223155.1 of Burkholderia sp. AU31652. NCBI lineage: Bacteria > Pseudomonadati > Pseudomonadota > Betaproteobacteria > Burkholderiales > Burkholderiaceae > Burkholderia > Burkholderia sp. AU31652. The sequence goes on from NZ_NKFG01000003.1 coordinate 1,564,428, forward strand.
TCGCACAGCGGCAGGCCGTCGGACTGAAAATCCTTCTCACCCTGGTAGAGCGTATGGAAATGCGCCGGACGCGTGCAGGTGTAGAACATGCCGTCGCGAATCATATGGCAGCGCTCGCGGATCCAGCAATCGTGATAAAGGCGCTGCGCTGCGTCACGATCGGTGCCGGGCTGCGCACGGTTCATCGTCGTGAACACGTCCTGCACTTTCCAGTTCAGGCGCACGTCGAAGCGCGCGGCCTGGCGCTCGATGTGCGCGACCAGGTCGGGCGACAGCGACGGCTTCGGATAGCGCGAGATCGTCAGCGCATCCACCGCCTGCCAGAACGCATCGGTCATCTCGCCGAGCTTCAGGCCGTTCGTCGTGACGGAGACCACGGGCGCGATGCCCGTGGCGCGCACGCGCTGGACGAGTTCGACGAGCGCCGGATGCAGCAGCGGCTCGCCGCCGACCAGCTTGAACATGCGCGGGCGCAGCACCTTCGCGGCGCGGCGCAGATCGGCTTCGATCGACGCGGGGCTTGCATACCACTCGGGCAGCAACGGCGACAGCGAGCAGCATTCCGCGCAGGTCAGGTTGCAGTGATCGACGATGTGCGCTTCGAGCGAGCGCGTCAGCACGCGCCCGTCTTCGACGCGGTAATCGCGATCGAGCGGCGGCGGAAACACATGCTGCCGCTCGGTGGGCGGCGTCGGCTTCGACATCCGGTTCAGATTGGCATTCACTTCAGCGTCCTGCTTCCACACAACGGGAAAAGAAATCGACCAGACGGTCGCGCGCATCCACCATCGCGGCGGCCATCGTCACCGCGCCGTTCAGATGCGATGCAAAGCGCGACGGATCGTCGAGCCAGCCTTGCACGATCCAGAGCTTGAGCGCGTGCTGCAGACACGCGGCATCGACCGCCCAGGCAATGCGCGCGGGATCGACCGGCCGGGTCCGCCGATAGGCCAGCACGAACGCTTCCGCCAGATGCGGCGCCTCCAGCGGCAGATGGTTCAGGCAACGCACCAGTTCGTATTCACGCGGTGCGCCGATCGACGCTTCCCAGTCGAGAATGAGCGGCGGCAGCGTGCCCGTGAACAGATAGTTGAACTGGTTGTAGTCGTTGTGGATCGGGTGCTGCGGATCGTCGGCGGGAAACGCGTCGATGCTGCCCGGATAGTAGCGGTCGAGCAGGCGCAGCGCGAGATCGACGTAGCGGCGCAGGTTGTCGGCGGCGTGGTTCGCGCGTGCGCGATCGAGTGCATCATGCAGGCTGCGGCGCACTGCGTCCGCGTCGATCGCGGTCAGGCGTGCGCGGATCGTGTCGAGCTGCGGCAAGTGAAGCTGCTCGAGACTCAGATGCAACGCGGCCAGGCTCGCGCCGAGCGCATCCCATTCGGCCGGCGAAAACGTGTCGTAGGTTCTGAACTGCCCGGCTTCCCAGCGCGTCAGCATCGCGTGCGAGCCTTGTCCCGTCCACAGCGGCTCGCCGGACGTCGTGCGTTTCAGCATCTGCGCATGGAATCGGGGATCGCGATGCGTTTCCAGGTGAGCGAGCACGGCGGCCTCCTTGGCCGCACGCGCATGATGTTCGGACGCGTAGAGCTTGACCGCTACGCCGCCGTCATCGGTCGGCAGGTGCCACACGCGTTCGCCGACCTGGCGCGGCGGCCCGCTGCGGCCCAGCGCATAGGCATCGCGGATCTCGTCGAAGGTCGCGGCGAGCGAGTCCATTCAGATGTGCTCGGCCGGCCCGTATCGATACGGATGGCCGCTCAGGAACGTGTTGTGCCCGACGTAGCGCACCTTGTACATCGCCGGGCGGAACAGCACCGAAGGCGCGTTGTTCGCGATGCCGAGCAGCGGGTACAGGTCCTGCCGCACGAAGAACGCGTTGTTGCCCATGTCGTCGCAGCAGACGAGCTCATAGCCCTTCTGCCTGCCGAGATGGACGAGCGATTCGAGGCTCGCACCGTAATACGTCGAGCCGTCCCATTCGTGATCCGGGTTGAAGCACATGACCCAGCGCTCGGGCGGCGTGTAGTACGGGTTGTATTCGATGACGACGATACGCGGCTGGAATGCTTGCAAGCCGCGCCAGACCCAGTAGTCGTTGCCGTCGATGTCGATCGACAGCAGGTCGAAGTCGGTTGGCGTGTTGGCATCGGCGAGCAACGTGTCGATCGTGTCGGGCTGGATGCGATCGTGGTGCAAGCGAACGCGGTCCACAACCGCGTAGTGGGCGGCCAGCTTGCCGAAGCGGTACGCACTCCCTTCCACCAGCACGCCGGACCAATCCCGTTCGCGCAGCAGCCGCGCGGTGTTGCTGTTGCGCAGGCCGTCGCTTGCGCCGATATCGACGCAGAAGCGGTTGGTCGGCGCGATTCGCTCCATCAGGCGCGACAGGATGCCTTCCTCGGTGCCCTGTGCATAGAGGCTTGGCGCAAGGCCGGATAAATCGAGCGGGAGAGGATGGTCCTGCATCGAGGGGGCGGCTCCTGGTCGGAATTGAGGGTGGTATCCGGAGCGTAATTTACCCGAAGTCGATTGAGGGGAGGAAACGGGAATGTGCGACACCCCCGCGCTTCACCCGCACGGACATGAAAAAGCCCGCATCGACAATACTGTCGATGCGGGCCCGATGCGCTTCTCGCGGCTTCGCGTTGCTATGCGCTCCAGCTTCGTACCACGGCCGGACCGCAACACATGAACGGAAGCGTCAGGACACTTACTCCTGCCCCTGACTCGTCAGGAACTCCTCGTAATTGCCGCCGAAGTCGAACAGCGTGCCATCCGTACGCACTTCGATGATCCGGTTCGCCAGCCCGCTCACGAACTCGCGGTCGTGCGACACGAAGATCAGCGTGCCTTCGAACTGCTCGAGCGCGATCTGCAGCGACTCGATCGACTCCATGTCCATGTGGTTGGTCGGCTCGTCCATCAGCAGCACGTTGTGGCGGCCGAGCATCAGCTTGCCCCAGATCATGCGGCCCTTCTCGCCGCCCGACAGCACCTTCACCGACTTCTTGATGTCGTCCGACGTGAACAGCAGGCGGCCCAGCGTGCCGCGCACCATCGTTTCGTCGTCGCCGTCCTTGCGGTACTGGTCGATCCAGTCCATCAGCGTGATGTCGTTCGGGAACTCCTCGTACGTGTCCTGCGGCATGTAGCCGACGTTCGCGTTCTCGGACCACTTCACCGTGCCGTGCTCGAGCTCGAGCGCGCCGAGCAGCGAACGCAGCAGCGTCGTCTTGCCCGCGCCGTTCTCGCCGATGATCGCGATCCGCTCGCCCGGCTGAACCGACAGGTTGAAGTTCTGGAAGATCGTGCGCTCGTACTTCTTCGTGATCTCTTCAGCGACCACCGCGACGTTGTGCAGCTTCTTCTCGAACTCGAAACGGATGAACGGGTTCTGGCGCGACGACGGCTTGAATTCCTCGATCTTGATCTTGTCGATCTGCTTCGCGCGGCTGGTCGCCTGACGGGCCTTCGACTTGTTCGCCGAGAAGCGGCGCACGAAGTCCTGCAGTTCCGCGACACGCTCCTTCGCACGCGTGTTCGCCGCGGCCTGGCGCTCGCGCGCCTGTGCCGACGCGAGCATGTAGTCGTCGTAGTTGCCCGGCCAGACCTTCAGCGTGCCGAAGTCCATGTCGGCCATGTGCGTGCACACCGAGTTCAGGAAGTGACGATCGTGCGAGATGATGATCATCGTCGAGTTGTACTCGTTGAGCGTTTGCTCGAGCCAACGAATCGAGTTGATGTCGAGGTTGTTGGTCGGTTCGTCGAGCAGCAGCACGTCCGGCTTCGAGAACAGCGCCTGCGCGAGCAGCACGCGCAGCTTCCAGCCCGGCGCGACGTCGCTCATCGTGCCGTTGTGGAATTTCTCCTCGATGCCGATGCCGAGCAGCAGCGCACCCGCGCGCGCCTCGGCGTCGTAGCCGCCGTATTCGGCGAACTTGCCTTCGAGCTCGGCGGCGTGCATGTAGTCGTCGTCGGTGGCTTCCGGGTTCGCGTAGATCGCGTCACGCTCGGTCATGGCGGCCCACATTTCGGTGTGGCCCATCATCACGACGTCGAGCACGCGCACGTCTTCGTACGCGAACTGGTCCTGGCGCAGCTTGCCGAGACGCACGTTCGGCTCCAGCGCGACGTTGCCGGCGCTCGGCTCGAGGTCGCCGCCGAGGATCTTCATGAACGTCGACTTGCCACAGCCGTTCGCGCCGATCAGACCATAGCGGTTGCCCTCGCCGAATTTGACCGAGATATTCTCGAACAAGGGCTTCGGCCCGAATTGCATCGTGATGTTGGCAGTAGAAAGCACGGCAGGTCCCGTTAAAGGATAAATCGACGGAAAACCGTGTATTTTAGCAGGTGTCGGAGAAACTGCCGACCACGCCGTTCCGGCAGCGCATTTCCGGCCCCCTCGGCCTGCCGCCCGGCGGCCCGCCAACACGACGGCACGCGCCCCACCGCCGCCTTACCGGAAGCCCGCATGCTTGCCAGCCAGCTTCGCGAACAACTCGTCGGCGCGTGGCGCCTCGTGTCCTACGAAATCCGCCCGCGCGACGGCAGCGCGGTCACCTATCCGCTCGGCCGCGACGCGCGCGGCTGGATCCTGTACACGCCGGACGGCTACATGTCCGCCCAGCTGATGGCCGCCGGCCGGCCGCCCTACGCGGACGGCGACCTGCAGGGCGGCACCGCCGACGAGCGCGCGGCGGCCGCCGGCGGCTACATTGCGTATTCCGGCCCCTTTCAAGTCGCCGACGACGGCACGCTGACCCACGAAATGGACGTCAGCCTGTTCCCGAACTGGATCGGCAACGTCCAGCAGCGCGCCGTCAGGCTCGACGGCGATCGCCTGCAGCTCGGCACGGCCGCCCCGGTACGGATCGACGGCCGGGAAGTCGATGCCGTGCTGCTCTGGGTGCGCGCGGGCCGCTGATGCCCGTCACTTGCCGGCCTTCGCCGCCGCGCGCTGGGCCGCCTTCGCATTCATCTGGCCGAACAGCTCCGAGCACGGCACGTCGCGGTTGTTGCTCGGCGCGATCAGCGGAATCAGGGCCGCGAACGGGTTGATCAGCCCGAGGCCGACCATCGCGCCGGCACGCAGCGCGAGCGCGCCCGCGTCGACGCCGACGTTCGGGTTCTTGAACGTGCCCTTCGCATACAGCGGCGAGCGCAGCGAGAAGATCCGGAAACCCTTCGTGTGCGGATGGATCTTCAGGTTCAGCGTTTCGTCGCGCAGGCTGATCGGGCCGTCGACATTGATCAGCGCGTCGTCCGTATCGAGCGCGAACACCTTCGGGTCGAGAATGCCGTTGGTCGCAACGAAGTCGATCGCCGCGCAGTTGATCTTCACGTCGTTGTTGCCGAACAGCTTCTCGTAGACGACGTTCGCGACGTTCAGCCCCGCCGCTTCCATCAGCAGGCGGCTGATGCGGCCGTCCGTCACGAGCGCCTTCACCTCGCCGGTCGACGTCGCGGCCAGCGCGGCCGGCGAGTTGCCGGTCGCCGACAGCGACGCATCGCCGTTGATCTCGCCGAGCGCCGACTGCATGACCTTCTGCGCCGGGAACAACTGCTTGAGCTTCAGGTGCCGCGCCGCCACGGTGAAGCGGCCCTTCAGCGGCGCACCGCTGCCGTCGAGATGCGCGGTCGTCGCGAGCGTGCCGCCCGCGACGCCGAACTGCAGCGGCTCGAGCGACAGCACGCCGTCCGTCATCACGATGTGCGTGTACAGGTTGGTGATCGGCAGGTCCGAACTCTTGACCAGCTTGCGGCCGGTGAACTTGACGTCCGCGTCGAGCGCACGCCAGCGGTCCGTGCGGAACGTCTCGACCGGCAGCACGCGGCCCGACGGCTGTTTCGTCGTGTCGCCGCGCTTGGCCTTGCTCGCGGCCGTATCCGCGCCGATCACCGGCGCGAGGTCGGAGAACTGCAGCAGGTTCGACACGAGTTCGCCCGACAGCTTCGGCCGCGGCTCGCGCTGCTCGTAGACGAGCGTGCCGCCGAGATCGCTGCCGCCGACGCGACCGTTGAAGTTCTCGTAACGGAAGGTGCTGGCCTTGCGCTTGAAGTTGCCGATCAGTCGCCCTTCCGTCGCGTAAGGCGGCGTATCGGGCAGCGTGATGCCGGTCAGCTGGTAAAGGTGCGACATCGACGTGCCCTGCAGCCACAGTCGCAGATCGATGGCCGCGAGATGCATCGGGTCGGTCAGCGTGCCGACGATCGCGAGCCGCGTGTCGCCGGCCTTCACGTCAGCCTGCAACGGGAACGGCCGCGATGCGTCCTGGATCGCGAGCACGCCGCCCAGCTTGCCAGTGCCGCTGATCGGCACGTTCTTGTAGCGGCCGTCGACCTTCAGCCCGAACGCATAGGTCGGGCCGGACGGCTTCGCGGGCGCTGAGACGCTGCCTGCACCCGATGCGGCAGCGGCAGCCGATGCCGAAGAGGTAGCTGAGGAAGACGACGCCGGCACCACGGCAGACACGGCCGCAGCACCCGTTGCCGACGCCGAACTCACAGCCTGCGCAGCGGACGCACTCGACGCGGCCTCCGCGTTGGCCTTCGCGCTCAATTGCGCGGCGCCATGCTTGCCGACCCGCTGCGCCGATGCCGCGCGCGACGTCTGCTCCTGCTCCTTCAGCACGTCGCCGAGCGGAATCGGCTGCCCGAGCGTATCGATCGCGACGGTCAGGTCGGCCTTCGTGATCGCGTCGCGGTACGTGACGGTGCCCTTCGCGAAGCCGAAGCTGTCGAGCCGCACCTTCCACGGCGACGGCTGCGACGATTGCTTGAACTGGAAGGTCCACGTGTTGCGGCCGTCGGCGAGCCGCTCGAGGTCGACGGCCGGATTCACGACGTCGATCGACGGGATCACGATTTCATGCGCGAGCAGCGGCAGGATCGCGAGATCGAAGTGCGCGGCATCGAGCGTGACGAACTTGGGCATCTTCGCCCAGTCGGGGTTGCCGATCTCGAGCTGGGTGGCCGTGAAGCTCGGCCAGGGCACCCAGGCGCGCCAGCCGGTTTCGCCGTCGGGGCGGCGCCAGCCGACCTTCAGGTCGCCGTTGATCGCGAACGGGCGGCCGAGTGCGGCCGTGACCTGCTCGTTGACCCACGGCTTCGCGCGGTTCCAGTCGAAGATAAAGAGAAAGACGCCGGCCGCCGCGATGAGCACCGCGACGATACCGACGATCCATGCAGCCGATTTGCCGATGGCTCGGGCTAGCGTCATGGCGGTTCCGTTGTTGTTCTGAAATGTTGCCGCACCATGCCGGGCCGCTTGCGTGGACGAACGGCGCACGACACCCGCGGCTTTTCAATCGGTATTATGACGCACGCCATGGTGACGTTTCGGCGCCATTAACGCTTTTTTTCATTTGTGACATGACAGCCCCCACCGGCCTCATCGATGCAGCGCGCATCACGCGGCGCGATGCCAGCAGCGGCAAGACCCTGCTCGCCCCGACCGATTTCAGCCTCGCGGCGGGATCGCGAATTGCTATCACCGGGCCGTCCGGGTCGGGTAAAAGCGTGCTGCTGCGCGCGCTCGCGCTGCTCGACCCGCTCGACGGCGGCCACATCCTGTGGCGCGGCAAACGGATCCGGCGCAATGCGATCCCGCGTTACCGGCGCAGCGTCGCCTATGTGCGTCAGCGCCCCGCGCAGATGGACGGCACCGTCGAATCGCAGCTGCGCTATCCGTATTCGCTCGCGATCTATCGCGACGTTGCGTTCGATCGCGCGCGCGCCGAAGCGCTCGCCGCGCAGGCCGGCCGGGGTCCCGACTTTCTCGACAAGCGCGCGAGCGACCTGTCCGGCGGCGAAGCGCAGATCACCGCGCTGCTGCGCGTGCTGCAGCTCGATCCCGACGTGCTGCTGCTCGACGAGCCGACGTCCGCGCTCGACCCCGAATCGGCGCGCGCGATCGAAGCGCTCGTCGGCGCATGGTTCGACGCGGCGCCCGACGCCCGCGCGTACTTGTGGATCTCGCACGATCCGGCCCAGGCCGCGCGGATCGGCACGATGCGGCTCGTGATGCAGGCCGGCGTGATGCACGTGGCCAACCCGACGGAGGCAGCGCAATGAGCCCCGCCCTGCAGGACCTGAGCCTCGTCGACGTCGGCATCGCCGCCGCGCTCGTCGCGGTCAACGGCGCGATCTCGATGGCCCTGTCGCTCGGCCTCGGCCGCAAGCTCGCGCTCGCGGCCGTGCGCACCGTCGTGCAGTTGCTCGCGATCGGCTACGTGCTCGGCTGGGTGTTCGGTCATCCGCACTGGTACATCGTGCTGCCGCTCACCGCGCTGATGACGCTGATCGCCGGGTTCGCCGGCGCGGGGCGCGGCAAGCGCACGTATCGCGGCCAGCGCATCGACAGCATCGCGTCGATCTGGTTCAGCAGCTGGTTCGTCGCGGCGGTCGGCCTGTTCGTCGTGATCCGCATCCATCCGTGGTACGCGCCGCAATACGCGATTCCGATCCTCGGGATGATTCTCGGCAATACGCTCACGGGCGTGTCGCTCGGTGTCGAGCGGATGATGGAAGAACTCACGGCGCGCCGCGACCGCGTCGAAACCGCGCTGGCGCTCGGCGCGACACGCTGGGAAGCCGCGCAGGACGCCGCGCGCCAGGCCGTGCGCGCCGGCATGCTGCCGACGCTGAACCAGATGGCCGTCGTCGGCGTCGTGAGCCTGCCGGGGATGATGACGGGCCAGGTGCTGGCCGGCCAGTCGCCGCTGCAGGCCGTGCGCTACCAGATCGTGATCATGTTCCTGATCGCCGCGGCCTCCGCGCTCGGCACGGTCGGCGCGGTGCTGATGACCTATCGCCGGCTGTTCTCGGCGGATCACCGCTTTCTCGCCGCGCGGCTCGAAGAACGCGCGCACTGACACGCGGCGCCATCGCGCGATGCGTTCGCGCGGTTCGCCAGTCAGCGCGCGCTGCGGCGCTTGCCGAGCGCCTGCCGCAACGCGGCCGCGATGTCCGTGTCCGGCGCGAGCCCGTCGACCGACGCGACGAGCCTTACCGCACGCGGTGTCGTCACATAGGCGTGCGCGCCGACATAGCCGCCGCTGCCGGCCGAGCGCGTCGTCACGACGAGCGCCTGCGGCGCACGTGCGCCGAGGTCGGCCACGAATGCATCGGTGACCGTACCATCACGCACGTGCAGCGCGCCCGTCACGTAATCGTCGGTATCGAAGCCGGGGGCGGCATGCGCGGTCGAATACACGCGCACCGCGTAGCTGCCGGTCGAGCACGGTTCGAGCGCGCCGCTCGACACGACCGCCACCTGCTGCCGCGACGGCAGCTCGACTTTCTTCACGAAACCGCAATCGTCGGCCGCGTGCGCGTGTGCGGCGACGAACGCAATGACGTACAGCAACGCGCGCATTCGGTATTTCATCGGGATGTCATGACAGGAAGGTGATGATGTGGGCGAGCATGGCGTGACATGCTCATGACGTCATGCGGGTCGCTATGCGACGCTGTCGCACGGCGAACGACGAACGGCTGCCATGCCGTTGAAGCAGGTCGCGAGAAAGCACGGTGACGGCGACACGAAACGGTCACATGTCGCCGCGTGGTATTGCAGCAAGTCGAATCCGTTGCGCGCGCACCCGCTCCGACGCCGGCCCGCGTGCACCGTTCAGCGCTTGATCGACACCGTCACCTTCGAGCCATCGCTCATCGTGACGGACTTCGACCCGCCGTTGGTCGGGATCGACACCCACTTCACCTGGCTCACCGACACGACGTCCGGACACTGCAGCGACTTGCCGCCGGCCGTCACGTTGCGCGTGCCTTTCGGCGCGGCCGCCTGGAAGCTCAGCTGCACGTTGGCGACCCCCTTCGCGTCGATCGACGGCGCGAGCCGTACCTGGGTCTGGCGCACCATCGCGCCGTTCTCGTCGCGCGGCAGGTTGTCGGCGTTCGGGCAACCGTCCGGCATCGCGACCGCCCCGCTCGGCGGCACCGACTTCCAGTTGAAGTCGTCCGTCTCGCCCGAGCGGATCTTGCGGGTCTCCTGCGTATTGCCGAAGCTCTTCGAGTCGACCTTGACGGTGTATTCGAGCTGCCCGGTACCGCCGCCCTTCAGGCTGCCCTTGACCGGCGGCGCCGCGAATACGCTCGCGCTGATGCACGCCGCCGCGAACACGACCGACCACGTTGCGGCGACTGACAAGCTGCGTTGGCTCATGCTGACCTCCTTGGTATGCGGCGGCACGCGCGTGCCGCGCGGTTTTCGATGCATGATGCGCTGCCAGTCTACCGCCAAGCGGCATGCAATGCGCCGCAAACGCATCGGGTGTTACCCCGCTTGCGTTCGCGGCGCCGCAACCTTAAACGCGAGGCCGGCTCAGAAGCCGCTCAGCACGAGCTTGCCGATCGAGCGTCCGGCCTCGAGCAGCTGGTGCGCGCGCCGCACGTTCGCCGCGTTGATCGTGCCGAGCTGTTCGCCGACCGTGGTGCGCAGCGTGCCGCCGTCGACGAGCCGGGCGACTTCGCCGAGGATCCGGTGCTGCTCGATCATGTCCGGCGTCTCGAACATGGCGCGCGTGAACATGAATTCCCAATGAAACGCCGCGCTCTTCGCCTTCAGCAGCTCGACCGGCACCGGCTTGTCGTTCTCGACGATCGTGCAAATGCCGCCCTGCGGCCGGATGACCTCCGCAGCGGCCGGAAAGTGACGATCCGTGTCGTTGAAAATCAGCACGTAGTCGACGTTCGGATACCCGGCCTCGCGCAGCTGCGCAGGCAGGTCGCCGAAATGGTCGACCACCGCGTCCGCGCCCAGCGAGCGCACCCACTCGGTCGACGCCGGCCGAGATGCAGTTGCGATCACGTGCAGCTTGCCGAGCGCCTTCGCGAGCTGGATCGCGATCGAACCCACGCCCCCCGCGCCGCCGATGATCAGCACCGACTTGCCGGCGTCCGCGCCCTGCGGCGACACGCGAAGCCGGTCGAACAGCGCTTCCCACGCGGTCAGCGCGGTGAGCGGCAGCGCCGCGGATGCGGCGAAATCGAGCGTGCGCGGCTTCAGCGCGGCGATCCGCTCGTCGACCGTATGGAATTCGCTGTTCGCGCCCGGCCGCGTGATGCTGCCCGCGTAGAACACTTCGTCGCCGGGCCGGAACAGCGTGACGTCGGCGCCGACCGCGACCACCGTGCCGGCCGCATCCCAGCCGAGTACGCGCGGCGTGTCCTCGACCTGCGGCTTCGGCGCGCGCACCTTGAAGTCCACCGGGTTCACGGAAATCGCCTCGACCTTCACGAGCAGGTCGCGCGAGCCCGGCACGGGCTGCGGCAGCTCCACGTCGAGCAGCGCTTGCGGGTCGTCGATCGGCAGATAACGGGTCAGTCCAACGGCTTTCATCACGACACTCCTTCAAGGAAACCTGTGGGCCGCGGCGCAGCCCCATGAACGTCATCGTAGGCAACCCGATCATTCGAGAAAAGCGCTATATTTCCTGAAACATTTTCAGGAATTTCAGAATAATGGCCTCCGATCCGATTCCGGCCCCCGACAAGCCGCTCGACCTGCTCGACGTCGCGCTGTTCGTGCGCGCGGCGCTGCTCGCGAACGTCACCGCGGCCGGCCGTGAATTCGGCGTGTCGGCCGCGGTCGCGAGCGCGCGCATCGCGCAACTCGAACGCCAGCTCGGCGCACGGCTGCTGCATCGCACCACGCGCCGCATCAGCCTCACGCAGGACGGTGAAGTCTTCATGGCGCACGCCGACACGCTGCTGTCGGCCGCCGATGCCGCGCGCGCATCGGTCGGCCACGGCCGCTCCGAGCCGTACGGGCGGCTGAAGGTGTCGATGTCGTCGTCGTTCGGTCGCCAGCATGTCGCGCCGGTGATTCCCGCGTTCCTGCGCCGCTATCCGTCCGTGTCGCTCGACCTGCGGCTGTCGGACGAGATCGTCGACCTCGTCGACGACGGCTACGACGTCGCGATCCGCCTCGGCGCGCTGAAGGATTCGACGCTCGTCGCGCGCAAGCTCGCGACGAACCGCCGCGTGCTGTGCTGCTCGCCCGCGTATCTCGCCGCACACGGCACGCCGCGCCATCCGGCCGACCTCGCTCAGCATGAGTGCGTGATCCTCGGCGACCAGCGCGACTGGTCGTTCGCCACGCCGCAAGGCCCGCTCACCGTGCGGGTGGGCGGCCGGCTCGTCGCGAGCAACGGCGAGGCGATCCGCGAAGCGCTCGTCGACGGCTTCGGGATCGCGATCAAGTCGACCTGGGACGTCGGCCCGCTGCTCACGAGCGGCGCGCTCGTCACGGTGCTCGACGACTATCCGTTCGCGGAAGACATCGCGATCTGGGCCGTCTACCCGAGCCGCGCGCACGTTCCGCTGAAGACGCTCGCCTTCATCACGTTCCTGGCCGAGCATTTCGGCGACCCGCCGTACTGGGATCGCGCGGACGGGTCATGACCGCCCCGCCGCGCACGGTTTCGATCCTCACCCGACCGCCGCGTGCGGCCAACCGGCTACAATGGCGCGTTCGCCACGCACGGGCCCGCCGCCGGACAGGGCCCGCACCGGCAGGCGGCCGCCGTTGGCCGCAGACGCATTTCATTCGCTTCCCAACCATCCCGTCATGACCCACAACCTCGTCATCCAGAGTCTTGCGCCGCTGTCGGACACCCATCACAAACCGCTGCTCGCGCTGTCGCGCGGCACCCGCATCGTGCAGACCGACGATCATGCGCTGCGGATCGACAACGCGAACCCGGCGCAGCGCCTCGACATCGATGCCTACTGCGGCACGCACGCGCTCGACTTCGCGTTCGTCGAGGCCGGCGTCTCGCTCGGCGATTTCGGGCTCGCCGTGATGGACATGGATTCGACGCTGATCACGATCGAGTGCATCGACGAGATCGCCGATTTCTGCGGGCTGAAAACGCAGGTCGCCGAGATCACCGAAGCGTCGATGCGCGGCGAGATCCGCGACTTCAACGAAAGCCTCACGCGCCGCGTCGCGCTGCTGGCCGGGCTCGACGCGCACGCGCTCGAACGCGTGTACGAGGAACGGCTGCAACTGTCGCCGGGCGCCGAGAAGTTGCTCGCCGGCGTGAAGGCCGCCGGCATGAAGACGCTGCTCGTGTCGGGCGGCTTCACGTTCTTCACCGAACGGCTGAAGGCGCGCCTCGGCCTCGACTACGCGCATGCGAACACGCTCGAGATCGTCGACGGCAAGCTGACCGGCAAGGTGCTCGGCGAGATCGTCAACGCCGACGTGAAGGCGCGCCTGCTGCGCGAGACGTGCGCGTCGCTCGGCCTCGAGCCGCGCCGCGCGATCGCGATGGGCGACGGGTCGAACGACCTGAAGATGATGGCCGAAGCCGGGCTGTCGGTCGCGTACCACGCGAAGCCCGTCGTGCGCGATGCGGCGACGGTCGCGTTCGATCACGTCGGCCTCGACGGGCTGCTGCGGCTGTTCTGATCCCGCGGAATCCGAAATGAAAAACGCCGGCGCGATGCAACATCGCGCCGGCGTCTTGTTTTTCTGCCGAACGTTGTCGGCGGGCGATCAGCCCAGCGCAGCCTGCATCGCGCGCTCGATGTCCGCACGCAGGTCGCCCTCGTCTTCCAGGCCGACATAGAAACGCACCAGCGTGCCGCGATGCGCCCAGTCCGGACGCATCGACGCGACGTCGTAAGGCATCGCGAGGCTGCACGCGCCGCCCCAGCTCCAGCCGATCGCGAACAGCTCGAGCGACTCGACGAAGCGGTCGACCTGCTCCGCACTGTAGCGTTCGTCGAACACCACCGAGAACAACCCGCCCGCGCCGGTGAAATCGCGCATGAACGACGCGTGCCCCGGGCAATCGGCGATCTGCGGGTGCAATACCGCCGCGATCTCCGGCCGCGCCTTCAGCCATTGCGCGAGCGCAAGCGCGCTCTTGCTGTGCGCGTCGAAACGCACCTGCATGCTCGGCAGGCTGCGCAGCACGAGCGAGCAATCGTCGACCGACACGCCGACACCGCAGCGCATCCGCGCGAGCTTCAGCTGTGCATGCAGCGCCGCGTTCGCGGTGATCGTCGCCCCCATCAGCACGTCGCTGCCGCCCGACTGGTACTTGGTCAGCGCCTGCACCGAGATGTCGACGCCGTGTTCGAACGGCTTGAATGCGAGCCCGGCCGAAAAGGTGTTGTCGATCGCGGTGACGATGCCGCGCGCCTTCGCGGCCGCCGTGATCGCCTGCACGTCCGGCACTTCCATCGTCACCGAGCCCGGCGCCTCGATCCAGATCAGCCGCGTGTTCGGCTGGATCAGGTCGGCAATGCCGGCGCCGATCAGCGGATCGTAGAAGCGCGCGGTGATGCCGAAATCCTTCGCGAGCCAGTTGCCGAAATCGGCGTTCGGCCCGTACACGTTGTGCGGAATCAGCACGTCGTCGCCGGCTTTCACGATCCCGAAGTAGACGTTCATGATCGCCGCGAGGCCCGACGGCTGCAGCAGCGCATGCGTGCCGCCCTCGATCTCGGCAAGCCGCTGCGCGAGCGCGAGCGACGTCGGCGTCGCATGCAGGCCGTAGCGCCACTGGTTGTCGTTGTGCCAGACGAGCGCACGCATCGTCGCGAGATCGGGAAACACGACCGTCGACGCGCGCGCGACCGGCGGCACGAACGAACGGAAGCCTTCCGGGATCACGTCGTCGGGTTGAACGATGCGGGTTTGCAGTGCGCGCTTGGGAGTGGATGCAGTCATGACGGGAAGCCGGGCACGAGGCCGTTCGGTTGCGGAATATGCAGCTAGATTAGCCAAAATCGGCGCAATTGGCCCGGTACAATGCGCGCCGCACGCACCGAGCCAGCGCGGGTTCAGTCGTCGGTGCGCAGGTTGACGACGCCGCCCACCGTCTCGATTTCCTGCACGCGGCCGTCGCGCACCTGCAGCGCCGCACGCTTGCCCGGCGCGAGACGCAGCACGACGGGCTGCGGATCCGACTCGTCAGAATTCATCCGGTCGGCCTTCAGGGCACCCGTCGCGTCGAAGCGGCCGATCCACACGCCCGTGATGTTCGTGCCGTCGTTCGATTCCTCGATTTCGAGCGTGTCGCCGTCGCGATCGCCCGCGAGCAGCACGACCTCGCCCGTATCGGCGAACTGGTATTCGCCGTGCACGCCTTCCTCGTCCGTCTTCGGGCCGAGATGCACGACGATCGGCCGGTCACCGAGCGTGCCTTCGTAGCGCGGCAGGCGGGCGAACTCGGGATTCGGCTTCAGCGGCCGCGCCATTGCCGGTTCATCCTGCTGCGCGCCCGGCGCGACGGCCTGCGCCGCGACGACGCCCGGCATCACCATGCCCGCCGCCAGCGCGCCCGCGACGACGAGCGCCCGTTGCCATTGCGAATATCGACCCACCGTGTGTTGCTCCTTGCTTCAGATTCGCTCGAAAATCGCGGCGATGCCCATGCACATCGTCACGAGCGCCTTGCCGTGGCCGGCGTGCGCATGCCGCGTCAGCCCTGCATCAGGCGCTCCACCGCATCGCGGTGCGGAATCGGCGCAACCGCGCCGTAGCCCGTCGTCGACAGCGCCGCCGCGGCGTTCGCATAACGCGCCGCCGCGAACGGATCGTCGCCCGCGACGATCCGCGCGACGAACGCACCGCCGAAGCAATCGCCCGCGCCCGTCGCGTCGACGGCTTCGACCGCGAAGCCCGGCACGACGCGCCGCTCGTTCGGCGTCGCCACGTACGCGCCTTCCTTGCCGAGCTTCAACGCGACGACCTGCGGCCCGTGTTCGAGCATCGCATCGACGATCGCATCGCGATCGTTCGCGCCCGTGAGTGCCGTCACGTCGTCCCAGCTGGGCAGGCAGATGTCCGTCTGGCGCAGCGCCTCGCGCATCACCGCGCGAGCCCGCGGCAACGGCCACAGCTTCAGCCGCAGGTTCGTGTCGAAGCTGACCTTCGCGCCGTTGCGGCGAGCGTGGTCAGTCGCCGCGAATGCGGCATCGCACGCGGCCGTGCTGATCGCGAGGCTGATGCCCGACAGGTGCACGGCTTTCGCGGCGGCCAGTGCATCGAGCGGCAGATCCCCCGTTGCGTAACGGCTCGCCGCCGAGCCCGCACGCAGGTAGTCGAACTGGTGACCGTCGGCGCCGTGCGTGACGAAGTACACGCCGGTCGGCGCCGCGCGGTCGATCCGCACGTACGTCGTGTCGACGCGTTCCGCGCGCCACATGTCGGCCAGCAGGCGACCGAACGGATCGTCGCCGATCGCCGACACGAAGCCCGTCGACGCGCCCTGACGCGCGGCGGCGATGCAGAAGTTCGACGTGTCGCCGCCGAAGCCCTGCAGGAATTCAGGCCGGCCCGGCTGCGACTGGTTGAATTCGATCATCGCCTCGCCGAGCGCGAGGATCTCCGGGAATGCGGCGGCCATCGCTTACACCTCGCCCCACAGATCGTGGCCGTCGGCGCCCGTGATCTTCACGGACACGAAATCGCCGACCTTGTAGCGCTTCGATGCCTTCGCCGCCGGCTCGACATAAACGACGCCGTCGATCTCCGGCGCATCCGCCGCCGTACGGCCGATCCCGCCTTCCTCGCTGACTTCGTCGATCAGCACCTTGAGCGTCTTGCCGACCTTGCGCTGGATGCGGTTCGCCGACACTTCCTCGGCAACTTCCATGAAGCGCGCGCGGCGTTCCTCGCGGACTTCATCCGGCAGCGCGCCGTCGAGTTCGTTCGCCGTCGCGCCTTCGACCGGCGAATACGCGAAGCAGCCGACGCGATCGAGTTCCGCTTCGCGGATGAAGTCGAGCAGCGTTTCGAACTGCTCTTCCGTCTCGCCGGGGAAGCCCGCGATGAACGTGCTGCGAATCGTCAGGTCCGGGCAGATCTCGCGCCACTTCTGCACACGCTCGAGCACCTTCTCGGCGTTCGCCGGACGCTTCATGCGCTTCAGCACTTCCGGGTGCGCGTGCTGGAACGGCACGTCGAGATACGGCAGCACGTGACCCTTGAACGGGCCTTCGGCCATCAGCGGAATCACTTCGTCGACGCTCGGATACGGATACACGTAGTGCAGGCGCACCCATGCGCCGTACTGCGCGGCGAGTTCGCCGAGCGCGGCGACCAGGTCGGTCATGCGCGTCTTGATCGGCTTGCCGTTCCAGAAACCCGTGCGGTACTTCACGTCGACGCCGTACGCGCTCGTGTCCTGCGAGATCACGAGCAGTTCCTTCACGCCCGACTTGAACAGGTTCTCGGCTTCCAGCATCACTTCCGCGACCGGGCGCGACACGAGGTCGCCGCGCATCGACGGGATGATGCAGAACGTGCAGCGGTGGTTGCAGCCTTCGGAGATCTTCAGGTACGCGTAGTGGCGCGGCGTGAGCTTGATGCCGGCCGCGGGCACGAGATCGGTGAACGGGTCATGCGGCTTCGGCAGGTGCGAATGCACGGCCTGCATCACTTCGCCCACCGCGTGCGGGCCGGTGACGGCGAGCACCTTCGGGTGGACTTCCTCGATCAGGTTCGAGCCGCTGGCGCTCGACTTGGCGCCGAGACAGCCGGTGACGATCACCTTGCCGTTCTCGGTCAGCGCTTCACCGATCGCGTCGAGGCTTTCCTGCACGGCTTCGTCGATGAAGCCGCAGGTGTTCACGACGACGAGGTCGGCACCGTCGTAGGTGCCGGAGATTTCATAACCTTCGGCGCGCAGTTGCGTGATGATCTGTTCGGAGTCGACGAGCGCCTTCGGGCACCCGAGGGATACGAACCCTACTTTGGGGGATTGGGACATCTGGAATGTGGGGGCGTGGCAGCAAAAGCGTGAGTTTACAGCCATTTAGGGGTGGCGAGGCAAAACAGGCGATCGGCGGCGGCATCGACCGTCGAATCGGATGCGCGACGCGCCGGCGGGCCGTCATGCGACGGCTGCCCGATGCGTCCCTTTCAATTTGAAATCGCGCTGTCTGTCGCTACGCGTCGACGGCCAAGCCACGCATGGCCGTCGACGAGCGCATCACGGCAGCAATATCCCCGCAACGCGCCATCGGTCAACACGCATCGAAAAGTATGAAAAACTTCACGCTCGCCGCGCTCGACGCATCGCAGTCAACTGACCGCCGGGCCGGCACCCGATCTTCCGCGTTCATCCTGCCTATACAAAAGGACGCTACATGTCAGTACGACGTTTGATATGCACGTGGCTCTCGCTGTGCCCGTTGATTGCAGGCACGGCGATGGCCCAACCCGTCGAGGTACCGGGCTTTACCCACGTGCGCTCCGTGGGCGGCATCGACGAATACCGTCTGGATGCCAACGGCCTTACCGTGCTTGCCGCGCCCGATTCCGCCGCGACGGTGGTCAGTTTCCAGGTGTTGTACCAGGTGGGTTCACGCAACGAAGCCGCGGGCACGACCGGTGACACTCACCTGCTCGAGCACCTGATGTTCAAGGGCAGCCGGCACTACAACAAGGCGCTCGGCAATTCACTGAACAGCTACATGGAGCGCGTGGGCGCGACCTTCAACGCCACCACGTCGATGGACCGCACCAACTACTTCGGCACGCTCGGGCGCGATGCGCTGGAAGGCTACATCGCGATCGAGGCCGACCGCATGCGCAACCTCCTGCTGCGCCCGGAAGACCTGGCCAGCGAGATGACGGTCGTACGCAACGAGTACGAGCGAGGCGAGAACAGTCCTTTCACCGCCTTGTTCCAGCAGGTCATGGCCACGGCTTACCAGGCGCATCCCTACCACCATCCCACCATCGGCTGGCGTAGCGACATCGAGCATGCGAGCGTGGACAAGCTGCGCCGTTTCTACGACACCTTCTACTGGCCGGACAACGCCACCGTCATCCTGGTCGGCGATTTCCGGCCGGACCAGGCGTTGGGGTGGGTCAGGCAGTATTACGGCGGCATCCCGCGCGCGCCCAAGGCCATTCCCGCTGTCACGACCGAAGAGCCGCCGCAGCAAGGGCCGCGAAGGCTGGTGCTCAAACGCGCGGGCGCAACGGGCAGTCTGATCATCGCCTTCAAGGGGCCGCGCGCGCTCGACCCCGATGCGGCTGCGTTGACCGTACTGGGCCTGGTATTGAGCCAGGGCAAGAGCAGCCGGCTGTATCGCGCACTGGTCGACACCACGGTTGCCACGCAAGCCGGCGCCGGCTTCCATGCGCTGCGCGATCCCGGTCCGTTCGTCGTGACGGTCAGCCTGCCGCCCGACGCGAAACACGAGCAGGCCGAGAAAATCGCCTGGACCGAACTGGAGCGGATCAAGACCGAGGGCGTCACTCGCGAGGATATCCAGCGGGTGCTGGGCCCTTACCGGGCCGATCAGGTCTACCAGCGTGACGGCGTCCGCGCGACGTCCGCCCGATTGGGCCACGCGGTCTCGCTGGGCGACTGGACACGGTTCGTCACCGAGCTTGAAGAACTGGAAAAGGTGACGCCCGCCGATGTGCAGCGCGTCGCCCGCAAGTACCTCGTTGAAAACCAGAGCACCACCGGCTGGTTCGTCCCGGAGAAATCGTAATGAAGCAGGTTCGTTTCAACCCTCTGCGGACGTGGCTCGTGTGGTTCGCCGTGCTATGGCTGCCTGTCGCGGCTCAGGCAGGCATCGCCGAGCGCGTCGTGCGCGCCCAGGCCGGCAGCATCACGCTATTGACCTATTCGATGTCGCCGCAGGAAATGGTCTCCCTGACCGGGGTGATGCCCCTGGGCGATGCCGACACCGCCAGCAAGGCGGCCAATCCCGCCGTGCCGTTGCTGACGGGCATGTTGCTGCAGGAGGGCAGCACCCGTCGCGACAAGGTGGCGATCTCCGCGCTGCTGGAAAGCCTGGGTGCTCAGTTGTCGTTCCAGACCGACGGCGGCTATGTCGGCATACACGGCCAAAGCCTGACCAAGGATTTGCCGACGCTGATCGACCTGATGGCCGAGCAGTTGCGCCTGCCGGCCTTCAAGCCGGAGGAGCTGGCCAAGGCCAAGAGCCGGCTGGAGGCCGCGATCCGTAACGCCGCAGAAAACCCGTCGGCTCGGGCCACCGAGGCGCTGAATCGGTCCATTTACCCCGCTGCCCACCTCAACGCACCGGTGCCGCGCGAACGGATGCTCGACGCGATCGCCGCTGCCACGCTGGACGACATCAAGGCCTTTCATCAAGCCTATTACGGGCCCGCCCACATGACACTGGTCGTGGTCGGCGGCGCGGACCCTCGCCGCCTGCAGTCCATGGTGACCGAAGCCTTCGCGGGCTGGAGCGGGGGCCGGGCACTCGTGCGACAGGGCCCGCCACGCAAAGCAAGCCGGCCCGACACGCAGCGCATCGCCATGGGGGACAAGGAATCCGTCAGCGTGATGCTGGGTCAGGCCATCGACCTGCGCGCCAACGATGCCGACTATCTGCCCCTCAGCGCGGGTATCAACATCCTGGGCAACGGCTTCACCGGCCGCCTGATGGCAGGGGTCCGCGACAAGGAGGGCCTGACCTATGGCATCCGCGCCGGCCTGTCCGGGCTCTCCCTGATGGACGGCGGATTCGTCATCACCAGCAGCTTCGCCCCGCCCCTGCTGAACAAGGGCGTCGCCAGCACGCGGCGGATTCTGGATGCCTGGTGGAAACAGGGCGTGACCCAAGCGGAACTGGATGCACGCAAGGACGGCATGATCGGCCGCCATCAAGTTGCGATGGAAACCACCGGGCAGATGGCCGCCATGATCGCGCAGACGGTGCTCCAGGACCGCCCGCTGAGTGACCTGGACACTTATCCCGAGCGCGTCCGCGCGTTGACCGTCGAGCAGGTCAACACCGCCATCCGCACGTACCTGGACCCCGACAAGATGACGTTGGTGGAAGCAGGCACGTTTGCGGAGAAATAACCGCAGCCTCGCTTCGTTCCGTGCCCCGCCCGGCTTCGGCCGGGCCGCTGCCATCGCACGATCGTGCGTGCGCCTGCGCTGCGCAGAACGCCACGGGATGCGGCTTCCCGCCGACGGTCGCATTCCGACCGGTTTTGATAATCCGCGCCGTTGCCCAGTCCTCGCTCCGGCTGCAGATCCGTGCACGATGCTGCACATGGACCGCGCCGAAACACGCAGAGGAAACGTGCGCGCCGACCGCGTCGGTTTGATGCGGGATGAGGGGCTATCGGCTTACCGTCAACGCCATGTGCGACAAGACGCGTGGCAACTTCCCGAGCGACGAGGCGGCGATCAAGCTGCTCTGGCTGGCGCTGCGCAACGTGCTGGCCAAAACCGTGCGGCCCACCTTCGACCGGAAATCGGCGAAGTGACGGGGATCCACCCGCACGCGTCGCTTCCCGACAATTCCGCCGGAACCGCCCCGTCGCTATGCGAAAATCGCAGCGTCCACGCTCTTCCCTCTCTTCCATTACCCAACGGGGCTCGCATGACCACCCACATCACGATCGAATTCACCGAACACGCAGCCGAAGCTATTGGCGAGCAAACCAGCACCAGCTTCTCCTACGATCAGGGCGCGCACGTACCGCAACCGGGCGACTTCGTCGAGCTCGAGAACTCGCGCCAGACATTTCTCGTGATCGGCCGCGTGTTTTCGCTCAAGGCCAACTACAGCGCCGTCAAACTCGTGCTCGACCTTCCTCCGTCGGACGGCGAGCAGGATTTCGATCAGACGCACTGACGGACGACGAGACGCGTGCCCCGTCACGCGTCCATGATCGCGTTCGCCGCCAATCGCCCAAGCTGGGGCGCCAGGATCACGCCGGGATGCACGACAACGGCATAAACGCCTGCAACACCGGGCAAAAATCCGTTGATCGGCACCCCGTCGCTCGTCATCGGCCGCAACGCCAATTTCGCGGAGAGCGGCGTGAGGGTCGGCGGCTCGGCAAACAGCGCCGAAATGTCCGAGGCCGTACGCACAGCAAGCGCTGCAAGCCCACTGTCCCCCTCTTCCGGAGGATCCGCGGCTGACAGCAGGCTCCCCGACGGGCCGACCCGCACTTCAAGATCCTGTCCATAGAGCAAGTGGCTGATGAGACCGGGCTTGGCAGCAAAACGCATCAACACGGCCGGCTCCTCGCGAACCGGCAACGACACACCGAGGCCTGCGGCAATGGCAACCGCGGAAGCCGCATTCGCCAGAACGACGACATCCGCAGGCACATGCCCGTGCACGGTATGCACACCGACAGCGTGCCCATTGCGCGTGTCGACCGCTTCGACTGCACAACCGCACCGGATCTCCGCGCCGGCCGCTTGTGCACCCGCCAGCAACTGATGCGTGAGGTTGATCGGCTCGACCACGAAATCATCCGGTGCCCATGCGATCAACTCTGGAAGCCGTGCAAGACGCGGCTCCATCCGCGCCACCTCCCGACGCCCCAACGCTTCCATGTGCACGCCCGCCGCGCGCTGCTCGTCGATCAGGGCAGCGGTCCGCGCATCCGAGTCCAGCCAGACAAGTGCCCCGCGCGTCGTCACCGGCAACGAACCCAGCTCACGCTCGAGCCTCGCGAACTCCGGGAGCGCTCCGAGCGTGCGCGAGAATCCGGGCGGGTTTTCAGAAGGAAGCGCGCTGCCGGTACCCACCCAGCCGAACGACCAGTGAGTCACGCCGCCCGCGGGCACCGTCTGCTGTTCCAGCAGCGTGACCTGTGCGCCCGATCGCGCAAGATGCCATGCGGTGGATGCACCGACGATGCCACCACCGATCACGACGACGCGCAGCAGGTTGTGTCCCATGAGTGACATTCGAACGTTACGGGGTTCCGACTATACCGTCCGCCCCGCTTCACCGCTGTGCGGTTGCCTGCCGCCCTTTCGCACCCGGCATCGAAGCGCCGCCTGATCGACATCCGCTGCGCACGACGCTCGGGCTCAAAAAACAAAAAGGCCCGCCATGGCGGGCCGTGCTCGTGCGAGGAATGCGTCACCGCGTGTCCGGAAACACCGACGCCTTCAGGCATCGATCGAACCACAATGCATCGTCTCCATCGCCGATCGGCCACATTTCCGCATCGAGTTGGGGCAGCCCGGCTACCGGCGCTGACGCGCGGTTATCGCCTCCGGACGCCCCCGCACGCATCCACGCCGAGTGCGCGCCACCGGTGTCGCACGCACTCCCATGGGCCTGCGCTTCGCAGTACGCAACGGGTCGCACCTTCCCGCCATCGGCCGTGCTCACCGACCGGTACTGATAGACCGCCCCGGTCGCCCAGTCCTCGCTCTGGCTGCAGACCCGCGCACGATGCTGCACATGGACCGCGCCGAAACATGCGTAGGAAACGTGCGCGCCAGTCGCATCGTCGGGAATGAAGTCGCAGTTTGCATCGAAACCGGTAAGCGGGCCGCCCGTGTATTTCGCGAGCCACTGGCGCTCGGCCTGCGCGCGCGCGATCAACCCTTTGTTCGATTGATCGGCCAGTACGGCGGTGCGCCGATCGATTGCCTTGCGCACTTCGTCGACGGCGAGCGGACGACCTTCGTAATCGGCGTCGAGACGGTTGTTGCGCGCGCTGATCCAGCGGCGCTGGCTGCGCACCAGCATGTCGCGGATCGCCGTGTCCGGTGCGGCCTTCAGCGCACCCGCGTACGCCGAATTCATCCGCGAGTCGGCTGCGCGCAGGATGGAGTTCGCGCAGATGCGCTTCTCGATCGACTGCACGGCTTTCGCGCAATCCATCGCAAAGGCAGGCACCGCCACGCCAACGCCTAGCATGAACATCGAAGCCAAGCCAGCCAGCCGGCGGGCTGGTGCCACTCGAATCCCACGCATGCTTTCTCTCAGTCGGTTTTTCTTGGTCGCGTTGCCTCGATGCGGCATCGCGCATCATGGCCTGTCGTGCCCGGGCGGCGTCATTGCATTTCGCCGAACGCAGCTTCCACGCCACACCGCGCAGCGCCGCTCATGGTACGCGCGCCTGCACGAACGCGCACCACCAGGCACGACACGTCCCGGTGTTCCTTCGCAAGTGACGGGATCTCGATCGACTGGACAACGGCCACGCACGCCCGAACCCGGCATGCGCATTCGGTGCCGACGGTCATGAACGACCGTCGGCGAGAGGATCCGGCAGGCGGCGGCCGCACATCGTCGCGCCGAATGCACGATCGGCCGACCCGCGCCGCTTCACGGCGCCGACGCCCGACGGGTTGGCCGCCGCGGTCGGTCCGCCGCGAAACCGTTACTTCTTTTCCGGCTCCGACGCGCCCGGCTGCTTGAACGGGAACGTGCTGAACATCGACTTTGCCTGGTTCTGCATCTGCTCCTGCATCTGCACGAACATGTTCTTCGACTGCTCGATGTAGCTGGTCATCATCCCTTGCATCATCGGCGCCTGCATGTTCATGAACTGCGACCAGACTTCCGGATTCATCGCATTGCCTTCGTACAGGTTCTTCGACTGATCCGCGAGCTTGTTCTGGATGTCGATGAACGCCTGGATGTTCTTTTCCAGGTACGTGCCCATCATGCCCTGCATCGCATGCCCGTAGAAACGGATGATCTGCGACAGCATCGACGACGAGAACATCGGCACGCCGCCGCTTTCCTCTTCGAGGATGATCTGCAGGAGGATGCTGCGCGTGAGGTCTTCGTTGGATTTCGCATCGACGACCTTGAAGTCCTCCTGCTCCAGCACGAGTTGCTTCACGTCGGTCAGCGTAATGTACGTGCTTGTCTCGGTATCGTAGAGCCGACGGTTCGGGTACTTCTTGATGAGCCGTTCGGCCGTCTTCTTTGTAGTAGTCATGTAACGCCTTTGAGTGCAGCGTAGCGGAAGTGACGAATCCCCGCCGCCCGAATCCGGGAGGCGGGGGCCTTCGGAAAACGCCCGGCTGCGCGGCCACCCGGCCCGCGCAGCGCGGACGCTCAGCCCATGTGCAGGCCGCCGTTCAGCGAGAAGTCTGCGCCCGTCGCGAAGCCGGAATCGTTCGACGCGAGCCACGCGACGATCGAACCGATTTCCTCCGGCCCGCCGAGACGCCGCACCGGAATCGTCGCGACGATCTTCTCGAGCACGTCCGGGCGGATCGCCTTCACCATGTCGGTGCCGATGTAGCCCGGCGACACGGTGTTGACCGTCACGCCCTTCGTCGCGACTTCCTGTGCGAGCGACATCGTGAAGCCGTGGATGCCGGCCTTCGCGGTCGAGTAGTTGGTCTGGCCGAACTGCCCCTTCTGGCCGTTCACCGACGAAATGTTGATGATCCGGCCCCAGCCGCGTTCGACCATCCCGTCGATCACCTGCTTCGTCACGTTGAACAGGCTCGTCAGGTTGGTGTCGATCACGGCGGTCCAGTCTTCGTGCGTCATCTTGCGGAACACGACGTCGCGCGTGATGCCCGCGTTGTTGACCAGCACGTCGATCTCGCCGACTTCGGCCTTGACCTTGTCGAACGCTTCCTTGGTCGAGTCCCAGTCTCCGACGTTGCCTTCCGACGCGATGAAATCGTACCCGAGCGCCTTCTGCTCCTCGAGCCATTTCACCCGGCGCGGCGAGTTCGGGCCGCAACCTGCGACCACCTTGAAGCCGTCTTTCGACAGGCGCTGGCAGATGCTGGTGCCGATGCCGCCCATCCCGCCCGTTACGTACGCAATTCGCTGAGACATAAATCTCACTCCATTTTTTGGTTTCGAGAGCTGCCGGAGGCCCCCTCTGACTTCACGTGACGCCGGCCGAAGCCGCAATCGGCCGGCACACGAATTCGGTTCGCTCGTGGCGAACGACCGCTGACGGACTGCCGGTTACGGAGGACCGCTTACGGACGCTCGACCGCGAGCGCGACACCCATCCCGCCGCCGATGCACAGCGACGCCAGCCCGCGCTTCGCATCGCGCTTGGCCATCTCGTGCAGCAGCGTCACCAGGATCCGGCAGCCCGACGCGCCGATCGGGTGGCCGATCGCGATCGCTCCGCCGTTCACGTTCACCTTCGACGTGTCCCAGCCCATCTGCTTGTGCACCGCCAGCGCCTGCGCCGCGAATGCCTCGTTGATCTCCATCAGGTCCAGGTCGCCCGGCGTCCAGCCCGCGCGCTCCAGGCACCGGCGCGATGCCGGCACCGGGCCCATCCCCATCACGCTCGGATCCACGCCCGCGTTCGCATACGCCTTGATCCGCGCCAGCGGCGTCAGGCCGAGTGCCGCCGCCTTCTGCGCCGACATCACCAGCACCGCCGCCGCGCCGTCGTTCAGCCCCGACGCGTTCGCCGCCGTTACCGAGCCGTCCTTCGAGAACGCCGGCTTCAGCCCGGCCAGCGATTCCGCCGTCACGCCGTGACGCACGAATTCATCGGTGGCGAACTGCAGCGGCTCGCCTTTGCGTTGCGGAATCGCCACCGGCACGATTTCATCGTCGAAGCGGCCGGCCTTCTGCGCGGCTTCCGCCTTGTTCTGCGACAGCGCCGCGAACGCGTCCTGCTCTTCGCGCGTGATCCCGTATTCCTTCGCGACGTTCTCCGCCGTGATGCCCATGTGGTACTGGTTGTACACGTCCCACAGGCCGTCGACGATCATCGTGTCGACCAGCTTCGCGTCCCCCATCCGGAAGCCGTCGCGCGAGCCCGGCAGCACGTGCGGCGACGCGCTCATGTTCTCCTGGCCGCCCGCGATCACGATCTCCGCATCGCCCGCGACGATCGCGTTCGCCGCCAGCATCACGGCCTTCAGGCCCGAGCCGCACACCTTGTTGATCGTCATCCCCGGCACTGCCGTCGGCAGCCCGGCCTTGATCAGCGACTGCCGCGCCGGGTTCTGCCCGGAACCGGCCGTCAGCACCTGGCCCATGATCACTTCGCTGACCTGCTCGGGCTTCACGCCCGCACGCTCCAGCACCGCGCGGATCACCGTCGCGCCCAGCTCGGGCGCCGCAATCTTCGCAAGCGAGCCGCCGAATTTGCCGACCGCGGTCCGCGCGGCCGATACGATCACTACGTCCGTCATTTCCCTTTCCTCCAGGCCCGCACGACACGGCGCATCGCTACCGGCCCTGTTAAAAAAACTGCGGTGCACCGGACAGCCTGCGCCGCTGTCCGGTTTTCGTCAATCGCGCTGCAATACGTAGCGGCCCGGCGCCGGCTCGATCACCGGGAACTGCGCGGTACCGGGCTGGGCGGGCGGCTCCACCTTGCGGCCGCCGTACTGGTCGAGCCATTCGACCCAGGTCGTCCACCAGCTTCCCGGGTGCTCGGTTGCACCGGCGAACCAGTCGTCCGCCGATTCGGGCAGGTCGCTGTCGTTGACCCAGTAGCTGCGCTTCTTCTTCGCCGGCGGATTGATCACGCCCGCGATGTGCCCCGACGCGCCGAGCACGAACTTCAGCGGGCCCGACAGGATCGACGTCGACGCATAGGCCGTCTGCCACGGCACGATGTGATCCTCGCGCGAACCGTAGATGAAGGTCGGCACGTCGATCAGCGTCAGGTCCACCGACTCGCCGCACACGGTCAGCGCGCCCGGTTCGCGCAGCTTGTTCTCGAGATAGGTATTGCGCAGGTACCACGCGTACATCGGCCCCGGCAGGCTCGTCGAATCGCTGTTCCAGTACAGCAGGTCGAATGGCGCCGGCGTGCGGCCCTTCAGGTAGTTGTCGACGACGTAGTTCCACACGAGGTCGTTCGGCCGCAGGAACGAGAACGTGTTCGCGAATTCGACGCCGCGCATCAGCCCCGGCTGCGTACCGTTCTTGCCGCCGATGGTCTGCTCGCGCATCTGCACGTGCGCCTCGTCGACGAACACGTCGAGAATGCCGGTGTCGGTGAAGTCGAGCATCGCGGTGAGCAGCGTCATCGACGCGGCCGGATGTTCGCCGCGCGCGGCAAGCACGGCGAGCGCGGTCGCGAGCATCGTGCCGCCGACGCAGAAGCCGAGCGTGTTGATCTGCTCGCGGCCGCTGACCTGCTGCACGGCGTCGATCGCCGCGAGCAGCCCCTCGTTCATGTAGTCGTCCCACGTCTTGTGCGCGACCGATGCGTCCGCGTTGCGCCACGACACGAGGAACACCTGATGGCCACTCGACAGCGCATGCGCGACGAGCGAATTCTCGGGCTGCAGGTCGAGGATGTAGAACTTGTTGATGCAAGGCGGCACGATCAGCAGCGGCCGCTCGAACACCTTGTCCGTCTTCGGCGTGTACTGGATCAGCTGGATCAGGTCGTTCTCGTAGACGACCGCGCCTTCGGTACACCCGAGGTTCTTGCCGACCACGAACTGCGATTCGTCGGTCTGCGAAATCTTGCCGCGCTGCATGTCGCCGAGCAGGTTCATCATCCCTTGCCGCAGGCTTTCGCCCTGCGTTTCGAGGATCGATTTCTGTGCGTCGGGATTGAGTGCGAGGAAGTTGCTCGGCGCGGCCGCGGCCGTCCATTGCTGGACCGTGAAACGAATGCGCTCGCGCGTCTTCGGATCGGTCTGCAGCGCGTCGGCCAGCTCCTGCAGATAGCGCGCGTTGAGCAGATACCAGGCCGCCGCGAACGCATGCGCCGGCGACGCCTTCCACGCATCGCCGCTGAAACGGCGGTCCTTCAGCTCGGGCGACTCGAGCTTCGCCGCGGCGGCCTGCTGCATCAGCGCCATGCAATCGCGCGCGTAGTCGGCCTGCAACGCCTGCAGCCGCTCGGGCGGAATCGCGGCGGCCGGCAGCTTCAACCCGGCGAACGGCGACGCCATCGCGCCGAAATCGGGCATCGACGGCATCTGGAACGGGAACGATGTCGGAAACTGGAATGTCGCGAACGGATTCACGGTGGCCGACGCAGTCGCGGCGCGTGCCGGATCTGCAAAACCGCGCCACGCGTTCAACCACGACTCGAACATCTGCTGCATCGGCTGGGCGGCCGGATCGAAACCAATGCTGCCCGGGGAAGTGCCCGCCTGAGCGGACGTCGACGATTTTTTCGATGCTGTCATTACCTGCCTTACCGGTGATTCGTGAGCGTCTATCGTGAAATCCTGCTCGCGCGCGGCGTGCCGGCTGCGAGCCGGGCCGTCATGCTCTGGAGAGGCGTCTCCAGATTCTGCCGCAGTGCGGTATTTTTATCATTATCGTTTTCCCCATGTGAAGCGCCATGTCAAACCGCTGAACATTTCCGTACGGAGATAATCCTCGCACAACAGACGGGACAAGGGTTCCGGCGAAACATAAAACATTTTGGTTGACTTGACTTCGGGATTTTTCATTCACTCGCGCATCCAGTGCGGCATAGCGGCCGAAATATCGAGATAACCCGATTTTGCGGCGCACCAAAATCCACGCGCATGCGCATTCCGTCAATCGGCCAGCCAGATCGCTGCTGCCATGCGGCCCGTCACGCGATCGCGCCGGTACGAATAGAAGCGCGCCTGCTCGGTGACCGTGCAGGCCGTCCCACCGCTCACGTGCGCAACGCCCGCACGCGCGAGACGCAGGCGCGCGAGCGCATAGAGATCGGCGAGAAACTTGCCGGGCGCGCCATCGATCGCGACGAACGCAAGCCGGGTTTCATCATGCTCCGACTGCGGGGCCGTGTCGAGAAACGCGTCACGCACGTCGGCGCCGACCTCGAACGCCCGCGGGCCGATCGCCGGCCCGAGGTATGCATGCAGCGCGTCCGTCGCACCGCCCGCGAGTGCCGCGACACGCGTCGCGGTCTGCTCGACGATGCCGGCCGCCAGCCCGCGCCAGCCCGCATGGGCTGCGCCGACGGCACGGCCCTGCGTGTCGCACAGCAGCACGGGCAGGCAATCCGCGACCATCACGACGCAGACGGCACCCGCCCGGTCGGTGACGCTCGCGTCGGCCTGCACCGGCGCCGTCGCCATCGGCGCCGCCGCGATCACCTCGTCCGCACGCACGATCTGCGCGCCGTGAACCTGCTCGAGCCACGCAGCGCTCGACTGGCCTGCCAGCGCCAGCAAGCGTGCGCGATTCCCTGCCACATGGGCCGGGTCGTCACCGGTATGCAGGCCGAGATTCATCCCGCCCGGCAGCGCGTCGCCGCGCTGCCAGCGCCCGTACGGGCCTTCGCTCACGCCGCCGTCACGCGTCGTTATCAGCGCGCGCACGCGCGGCGACACCTGCCAGTCGGGCTGCACGCAGTCCTGCCACGTCAACGGCGCCAGGTTCGTCATCGGCACTCACTCCTCCTCATCGTCCAGGTCCGGCTCGTCATCGTGATACTCGCCGCCGAAATCGTCATCGTCGTAGACACCGTCATCGTCGTCGAATTCCTCGTCGCCCTGCCCGAAGCCGAGCGCCGCGACGAGTGTGTTCATGTCGTCCGGCAGCGGGCAGCGCCATTGCATCGCCTTGCCCGTGACCGGATGCACGAGGCCGAGCCGCCACGCATGCAGCGCCTGTCGCGCGAAGCCGTCCGGCAGCGGCGTGACCGAGCGCTTGCCGCGCGCACGGCCGTACACGGGATCGCCGAGCAGCGGATGCCCGGCGTGCGCGCAGTGCACGCGGATCTGGTGCGTGCGACCGGTCTCGAGATCGCACTGGATCGCCGAAACCGGCTGACGTTGCCACAGGCATGTGTCAACCGTGCGGAAATGCGTGCGCGCGGGCTTGCCCGATGCCCCCGTGACGACGGCCATGCGCGTGCGTTCGCGCGGATCGCGGCCGATCGGCGCGTCGATCGTGCCTTCCTCGGGCATCGTGCCCCACACGAGCGCGAAATAGCGGCGCTTCACCGTGCGCGCCTGCAGCTGGCGCACGAGATCCGTCTGCGCGGCCAGCGTGCGCGCCACCACCATCAGGCCCGACGTTTCCTTGTCGAGCCGGTGGACGATCCCTGCGCGCGGCAGGCCGGCCGCCGCGTCGCCGTAGCGATGCAGCAGCCCGTTGAGGATCGTGCCGCTCCAGTTGCCGGCGGCCGGATGCACGACGAGGCCGGCCGGCTTGTTGATGACGACGAGCGCGTCGTCCTCGTAGATCACGTCGAGCGGCACCGGCTCCGGCGTAAAGGCAAGCTGCTCGGGGAGCAGGTCGGGCACGAGTTCGATCTTCGCGCCGAGCGGCACCGGCTGGCGGATCTTTGCCGGCGCGCCGTCGACGAGCACGCGCTGCGCCTCGATCCAGCTCTGCAGGCGGCTGCGCGAGAATTCGGGGAACAGTTGGGCGAGCGCCTTGTCGAGGCGTTCGCCCGCGAGCGACATCGGCACTTCGACGACGCGCGGCGCTTCATCGACCGCCGCGGACGGCACGACGGGCGGCTGCATTGCGTCGCCGATCAGATCGTCATCGAGGGAATCCCCCGAGGCGGCGTCGGCGGGCCGATCGCTTGGGCTATAATCTTCGCGATTTGGTGTGCCCGGCTGGGCATTCTGCGAACTTGAACGGGTCATTTAGACTGGGTCACCGAGACTTGAAGCTAGGACATGCGAGCATGATGAATTCGACCAAACGCACGGCCAGAACCGTCGCCGCCCGGGCTGCGGCGGTAGCGGCCGCGGCCCTCATCGCCGGCTGCCACGGCTTGCCGCAGAAGCAGGACGAGACGGCTACCTGGTCGAACAACAAATTATACTCAGAGGCCCAGGACGCACTGTCCGGCGGCGACTGGGGCAAGTGCGCGAAATATTTCGAATCGCTGCAAGGTCGCGATCCGTTCGGCCATTTTGCGCAGCAAGCACAGATCAACGTTGCATACTGCAACTGGAAGGATAACGAAGCGGCCTCCGCCGACCAGGCCGTCGATCGCTTCATCCAGCTCCACCCCGATCATCCGGATATCCCGTACGCGTACTACCTGAAGGGGATGATCCACTTCAACGACGATCTCGGCCTGTTCGGCCGCTTCTCCGGCCAGGACATGAGCGAGCGCGATCCGCAGGCCCTGCGCGAATCGTACGATGCGTTCAAGGTCGTCGTCGACCGCTTCCCGAAGAGCAAGTACGCGCCCGACGCCGCCGCGCGGATGCGCTACATCGTCAACGCGCTCGCGTCGCACGAAGTGCACGCGGCCGACTACTACTACCGGCGCGGCGCCTACGTCGCGGCCATCAACCGTGCGCAGCTCGCGATCAAGGACTACAAGGGCGCCCCGGCGATCGAGGACGCACTGCACATCATGATCCTGTCGTACGGCAAGCTGAACCAGCCGGAACTCGCCGAGGACACGAAGCGCGTGCTCGCCGGCACGTTCCCCGACAGCCCGTACGTCACGGGCCACTCGCGCCCCGGCACGAAGAAGTCGTGGTGGCAGTTCTGACGCAAGCAGCGTGCAGCACGCGCTGCACGAACAAAAAACCCGGCCATCGAGCCGGGTTTTTTATTGGCGCCGCATTCGGGCGGCGCCGGTGCAATCGCGCGACGATCGCCGCACGCAACGTCACGTGCGCTTTGCCGAACGGTGCTCGTCGAAGAAGTCCTGGACGACCGCGATCTCGCGGGTCCGCTTGAACGGCGGCAGGCTCTGCCAGATCCGGCGCCCGTAGGGCTTGTCGACGAGCCGCGTGTCGCAGATCATCAGCACGCCGCGATCCGTCTCCGCGCGAATCAGCCGGCCCGCGCCCTGCTTCAGCGTGATCACGGCCTGCGGCAACTGGTGCACGGCGAACGGGCTCAGCCCCTTCTTCGTCAGCGCGTCGAGCCGCGCGGCCAGCACCGGATCGTCCGGCGGCGCGAACGGCAGCTTGTCGATCACGACGAGCGACAGCGCGTCACCGCGCACGTCGACGCCTTCCCAGAAACTCTGGCTGCCGACCAGGATCGCGTTGCCATACGCACGGAAACGGTCGAGCAGTTCGGTGCGGCTTGCATCGCCCTGCACGAGCAGCGGCATGTTCCAGCCGCGCGATTCGATCACGTCGCGCAGCTTCGACGCGATCCGGTCGACCGCGCGCAGCGTCGTGCACAGCATGAACACGCCGCCACCGGACGCCTCGATCGCCGGCAGCGCGGCGTCGAAGACGGCATCGGTAAACGCCGGCGAAGACGGTTGCGGCAGGTTGCGCGGCACGTACAGCAACCCTTGCGACTGGTAGTCGAACGGGCTCGCGAGCGTCATCGAGCGACGCGAGCTGAGGCCCATTTGTGCCGCATAGTGCGTGAAGTCACCGCGCACCGACAGCGTGGCCGACGTGAACACCCAGGCACGCGGCACGCCCGCGCGCTGCTTGGCAAAGATCGGCGCGACCGACAGCGGCGTTTCGTGCAGCTGGACCGTATGCGCGAACACTTCGACCCAGCGCACCTTCTCGTTCGGATCGCCGTCGGATGCCGCCTTGTCGCCGGCCGCGGTTGCGTCGGCCTTCGCCGCCGCTTCCGTCGCGCCGGGTGCGACCCAGCCGGCCAGCAGGTCCTGCAGCTCGCGTGCGCGCCGCAGGCACGCGCCGAGCGATTCCGCCCGTTCGGCCTGGCTGGCAAGCGCCGACGCCAGCGCGTCGAGCGCAGCCTCGAGCGCGTCGAGCGCACCGAACATCGGGTGATCGTCGCCGAGCTGGGCGAGCGACATGCGGACGATCTGGTCGTTCGCGAACGCCAGGCGCAAGTCGCGCGCCGCGCGCTCGAGATCGCCGCCGAGCTTCACCCACTCGACCGCGTCGCGTGCATGGCTCAGGCCTTCCGCCACCGTGTCGCGGGCGAGCTCGAGGATCTGCGTCGTCGACAGCGTTTCGCCGAAGAACAGCGTCGCCGTTTCCGGCAACTGGTGCGCTTCGTCGAAGATGACCGTGTTCGCGTTCGGCAGCAGCTCGGCCATCCCCGTATCGCGCAGCATGATGTCCGCGAAGAACAGGTGGTGGTTGACGACGACGACGTCGGCCTGCTGCGCCTCGCGCCGCGCCTGCATCACGAAGCAATCCTTGTAATGCGGGCATTCCTGGCCGAGGCAGTTGTCGCGCGTCGACGTGACCATCGACCACACGGGCGCCGTTTCCGGCACGCTCGCGAGCTCGGCCTTGTCGCCGCTCTTCGTGATCTTCGCGAAGCGGACGATTTCCTGCAGATACGCCGTATCCTGCCGCGACGGCAACCGGCCGTTGTCGGCCGTGCGTTGCAGGTAGTAGTGGCACAGGTAGTTGGCCCGGCCCTTCAGCATCGCGACCGACACCGGCACCGCCAGCGCGTTGCGCACGGTCGGGATGTCGCGCGCGAACAATTGGTCCTGCAGGTGTTTCGTGCCGGTCGACACGATCACCTTGCCGCCCCACAGCATCGCAGGCACGAGGTACGCGTAGGTCTTGCCGG
The DNA here is from genome assembly GCF_002223155.1 of Burkholderia sp. AU31652. Classification (NCBI taxonomy): domain Bacteria; kingdom Pseudomonadati; phylum Pseudomonadota; class Betaproteobacteria; order Burkholderiales; family Burkholderiaceae; genus Burkholderia; species Burkholderia sp. AU31652. The sequence goes on from NZ_NKFG01000003.1 coordinate 1,598,544, forward strand.
TACCCGTGCCGGCCTCGACGATCAGCGTGTTGTCGCCGGCATCGCCGTCGACTTCGGCTGCCGCGGCGGCGTCCGCGCCCGTTTCGGCCGCCTTGTCGCCGTCGCCGAGGCGACGTGCCGGCCGCTTGCGGGTTTCGAAGATCTCGGGTTCGGGCATCCGGCGCGCGGACGCTTCCATCGCGGACGCGACGGCGCGCGCCATCTCGATCTGCGACTGTCGCGGCCGGTAGCCGTCGAGCGCACGCGCCAGCAATCCGCCTTCGCCGAAGATCGTGTCGAGTTCGTCGACGCGCTTGCGGCTCAGCTCAAAGGTGCCTTCGGGCGCACGAGCGCGCCCGGCGGGCGACACGTCGCGCCGGGCATCGGGGGTGGCTTCAAGCGGTGAATTCAAGGCAAGCGTTCCTGTGTCCAGCGCCCGGGCGGCGCCGGCGCTTGCCAGGCCGCGCTCAGGCGCGCTTATCCGGTTCCAGCTGCGATTGCAGCAAAATGATTTTGTCCTTGGCCGCCAGCTTTTCCTTCTTCAGCCGGTGCAGCGTGATGTCGTCGATGTCGGAGTGCCCTTCCTTCAGCTCGATCTCCCGAGCGAGCTGCTGGTGCTGCTCCTGCAATGCAGCCAAACGGTTGTGCAATTCCTGCTGCTGTTCCGTGTGACGGTTTTGCATACTTGCCTCCTCATCGAAGCAGCGCGCCGACTGGCGTGCCGGCGCGCCCGAGACTGATCTCGATCAATCCAACACGTTACTGCCCCTGCTGTTGCTTCTGCTGCGCCTTCTCGGCCGCTTCCTTCTGACGCTGCTCGACATCGGCCTTGTGCTGCACGGCTTCCTTCTGCTTCTGCTCGTAGCGCGCGGCGTTGTCCGCCCGCTCCTGCGCCTTCTGCGCGGCCTGCTGGTGCGCCTGGTCGAGCTTGCGCTGGAAGTCGCCCTGCTTCTGGTCGTATGCCTGCTTGTTCGCCGCGCGCTGCGGCCCTTCCGCGCCACGCTGCGCCTGCTTCAGCGCATTCTGCTCCTGCTTGTCGCGGAACGCAGCCGCGTTTGCCGCATCGTTCGCCGCGCGCTGCGGTGCTTCCGCCGCGTTCTGCGCCGCCTTCAGCGCCTGCTGCTGGTCGCGCTGCTGCGCACGCACCGCCCGCTGCTCGTCGTTGAGTGCGAGCTGCTCCTGGCGGATGCTCGCCCGCTCGTCGCGCATCTTTTCACGCGCCTTGCCGAGACAGTGATTGACGAAGAACTTGCTGTAGCAATCGTGCTCGGCCACCGCATAACGATAATCGTTTTCTGCGGAGCGTTGATTGAGCACTTTTTGACGGGCGTCGAAATCCGGTGCGGCCGTGGCCGTCACGGGCGCCGCCGCGGCGGCGGCCGGCGCGGTTGCGTCCGAAGCTTGCGCGAACGCGCTGGAAGGCCCGGCAGACAAAGCCGCGGCGAGCGCTGCGCCGAGCGCGACGAGAGAAATTCGGGAAGTTGGCAACGTCGTAGGAAAGCTGCGGGACATGTGTCAAATTCTATCACCCCCGGCTGGGCGCTCCGCCATTTATGGCAAAATGCCCCGCTTCACTCACCCGCGGCATCCGGCCCGTCGGGCCCGCCACGCAGCCCGCCGCTTCGGGCCTGCCGGCCCCCGCCGCGATTTCAGCAGGCAGATCATCCACGACATGACGGAAACCGTAGCACTCAAGATCGTACAGCACATCGCCACCGAACTGTCCGTCCAGCCGCGCCAGGTCGCGGCGGCCGTGCAACTCCTCGACGAAGGCTCGACCGTTCCGTTCATTGCCCGGTACCGCAAGGAAGTGACCGGCAACCTGGACGACACGCAGTTGCGCCAGCTCGAGGAACGCCTCCTGTATCTGCGCGAACTCGAGGATCGCCGTGCGTCGATCCTGTCGAGCATCGACGAACAGGGCAAGCTGACCGACGAACTGCGCGCCGCGATCGACGCGGCCGACAGCAAGCAGGTGCTCGAAGACCTTTATCTGCCGTACAAGCCGAAGCGTCGCACGCGTGCGCAGATCGCCCGCGAAGCCGGCCTCGAGCCGCTCGCCCAGGCGCTCCTCTCGAACCCGCTGCTCGACCCGCAGGCCGAGGCAGCCGCGTACGTCGACGCCGACAAGGGCGTCGCCGACATCAAGGCCGCGCTCGACGGCGCGCGCGACATCCTGTCCGAACAGTTCGGCGAGACGGCCGAGCTGCTCGGCAAGCTGCGCGACTATCTGCACAACCAGGGTGTCGTGTCGTCGGCCGTCGTCGAGGGCAAGGAAAACGAGGAAGGCGAGAAATTCCGCGACTATTACGACTACGCGGAAACGATCAAGACCGTGCCGTCGCACCGCGCCCTCGCGCTGTTCCGCGGCCGCAACGCGGGCGTGCTGACGGTCAAGCTCGGGCTCGGCGAAGAACTCGACGCGCAGGTGCCGCATCCCGGCGAGGCGATGATCGCGCGCCATTTCGGCATCGCGAACCAGAACCGCCCGGCCGACAAGTGGCTGTCCGACGTATGCCGCTGGTGCTGGCGCGTGAAGGTGCAGCCGCACATCGAGAACGAGCTGCTCACGCAATTGCGCGAAACGGCCGAAACGGAAGCGATCCGCGTGTTCGCACGCAACCTGAACGACCTGCTGCTGGCCGCGCCGGCCGGCCCGAAGGCCGTGATCGGTCTCGACCCCGGCCTGCGCACGGGTGTGAAGGTCGCGGTCGTCGACCGCACCGGCAAGGTGCTCGCGACCGACACGATCTACCCGCACGAGCCGCGCCGCGACTGGGATGGCTCGATCGCGAAACTCGCACGCATCGCCGCGCAGACGCAGGCCGAGCTGATCAGCATCGGCAACGGCACGGCGTCACGTGAAACCGACAAGCTCGCGGGCGAACTGATCGCGAAACACCCGGAGCTGCGCCTGCAGAAGATCGTCGTGTCGGAAGCCGGCGCTTCGGTCTATTCGGCATCCGAGCTGGCCGCGAAGGAATTCCCGGAGCTCGACGTGTCGCTGCGCGGCGCCGTCTCGATTGCACGCCGCCTGCAGGATCCGCTCGCCGAGCTCGTGAAGATCGAGCCGAAGGCCATCGGCGTCGGCCAGTACCAGCACGACGTGAACCAGCGCGAACTCGCCCGCTCGCTCGACGCGGTCGTCGAGGACTGCGTGAACGCGGTCGGCGTCGACGCGAACACCGCGTCGGCCCCGCTGCTCGCCCGCGTATCGGGCCTGAACGCGACGCTCGCGCGCAACATCGTCGACTACCGCGATGCGAACGGCCCGTTCCCGTCGCGCGAGCACCTGCGCAAGGTGCCGCGCCTCGGCGACAAGACCTTCGAGCAGGCCGCAGGCTTCCTGCGCATCAACGGCGGCGAGAATCCGCTCGACCGCTCGTCGGTGCACCCGGAAGCGTATCCGGTCGTCGAGCGGATGCTCGCGAAGATCAGCAAGCGCATCGACGACGTGCTCGGCAACCGGGAAGCGCTGTCGGGCCTGTCCCCGACGGAATTTGTTGACGACCGTTTCGGTCTGCCGACCGTGCGCGACATCCTGTCCGAACTGGAGAAGCCGGGCCGTGATCCGCGCCCCGAATTCAAGACCGCGACGTTCCGCGAAGGCGTCGAAAAGGTGTCGGATCTCGTGCCCGGCATGACGCTCGAAGGCGTCGTGACGAACGTCGCCGCGTTCGGCGCGTTCGTTGACATCGGCGTCCACCAGGACGGCCTCGTCCACGTATCCGCGATGTCGACCAAGTTCATCAAGGATCCGCACGAAGTCGTGAAGGCCGGCCAGGTCGTCAAGGTGAAGGTGATTGACGTCGACGTGAAGCGCCAGCGCATCGCGCTGACGATGCGCCTCGACGACGACGCGGCGGCGCCCGGCATGTCGTCGCGCGGCGGCCAGGATCGCGGCAACGCGGGGCGCGGCGCGGCCCGCCCGCAGCAGCGTTCGCGCGAGCCGGAACCGGCAGGCGCGATGGCCGCGGCATTCGCGAAGCTGAAGCGCTGAGCACCCGCAAGCCCCTGCGCGACAGATAAAAAAGCCCGCCGAAAGGCGGGCTTTTTTACGACTTCGGCAAACACGGCGCGCGGCCCGACGGCCTACGCGCCACACCTTGTGTCAGATCTCGATCTTCGTCCCGAGTTCGACCACGCGGTTTGCGGGGATCGAGAAGAAGTCGGTCGGCTTCGCGGCATTCTGGTGCATCCAGGCGAACACGCGCTCGCGCCAGATCGACATCCCGGGTAGATGCGTCGGCACGACCGTTTCGCGCGCGAGGAAGAACGACGTGTCCATCAGCTCGAACGTCATGTCGTGCGTGCGGCCGAATTCCTCGAGCACGGCCTTCACGTCCGGCGTCTCGTTGAAGCCGTACTCGGCCTTGACGATATACAGCCCGCCGCCCGCATCACGCGAGGACTGACGCTTGTCGTCGCGCACGTAAGGAAAGTCGCGCGTGACGAACGTGAGGAAAATGGTGCGCTCGTGCAGCACCTTGTTGTGCTTCAGGTTGTGCAGCAGGCTGACGGGCACGAGCTTGTCGTTGCCGGTCAGGTAGATCGCGGTACCCGACACGCGATGCGGCGGATGCGCGAGCAGCCCCTGCAGGAACGGCTCGAGCGGGATACCGTCGGCCGCCGTGCGCTCCTTGACGATGTGACGCCCCTTGTACCAGGTCATCAGCAGGAAGAACAGCAGCGCGCCGATGCCGAGCGGCAACCAGCCGCCCTGCGCGACCTTCAGCAGGTTCGCGCCGAAGAAGCCGAGGTCGACTGCGAGAAACACCGCGATGATCGCGCCGACCAGCAGCCGGTTCCAGTTCCACACCTTCACCATCACGACCGCGGCGAGCACGGTCGTGATCACCATCGTCGCAGTCACCGCGATACCGTACGCGGCCGCGAGGTTGTCGGAGCTCTTGAAGCCGATGACGATGCAGAGGATCACGAACAGCAGCAGCCAGTTCACGACCGGCACGTAGATCTGGCCGATCGCGAGTTCCGACGTGTGCAGCACCTTCATGCGCGGCACGTAGCCGAGCTGGATGGCCTGCGACGTCAGCGAATACGCGCCCGAGATCACCGCCTGCGATGCGATCACGGTCGCGACCGTCGACAGCACGACGAGCGGCAGCAGCCCCCATTCGGGTGCCAGCAGGAAGAACGGGTTCTCGATCGCCTTCGGGTTCTGGATCAGCAGCGCGCCCTGGCCGAAGTAGTTCAGCACGAGCGACGGCATCACGAGCCCATAGGCGGCGATGCGGATCGGCTTCGCGCCGAAGTGGCCCATGTCCGCGTAGAGCGCTTCCGCACCGGTCAGCACCAGCACGACCGAGCCGAGCACGACGTACGCCTGCAGCAGGTGATCGGCCATGAACGACGCCGCGTAATACGGGTTGATGGCGGCCATGATGCCCGGCACGCGCACGATGTGGTACACGCCGAGTGCCGCGATCACGACGAACCACAGCACCATGATCGGGCCGAACAGCTTCCCGACCAGCGCGGTCCCGTGACGCTGGATCCAGAACAGCGCGATCAGGATCACGATCGTGATCGGCAGCACGAGATGGGACAGGTGTGGTGTCGCGATTTCGAGACCTTCGACCGCCGACATCACCGAGATCGCCGGCGTGATCACCGCGTCCCCGTAGAACATGCACGCGCCGAAGATCCCGAGCGCCATCAGCGCGCCCGCGACGCGGGTCTTCGAGTCGAGCGGCCGCAATGACAGCGCCATCAGCGCGAGCACGCCGCCTTCGCCGTTGTTGTCCGCGCGCATCACGAACAGCAGGTACTTGATGCCGACCACCAGGATGATTGCCCAGAACAGCAGCGAGATCACGCCGAGAATCGATCCTTCGGTGAGCGGAATGCCGTGTGCGGGGCTGAACGCCTCCTTGAGCGAATACAGCGGGCTGGTGCCGATGTCGCCGAACACGACGCCGATGGCTGCTATCGCTAGCGCCCGCATCGAGTGTTGTTGCGTCGAATGCGGCGCGTGTGCTGCGTCGGTCGCGTGGATCGTGTCGTTCATATGAAGCGTAATAATCGGGTCCGGGTCGGACAAAACGAGCGCTATTCTACTCGCGCCCCCGTGAAACGCCGCCCTGCTCTGTTGCCTTGTCACCACGTGATCCACGCTGCGCATGCAATCCGGCGCGAGCTGTGGCAGGGCTGCCAATCATAGCCGGGGCAGCGGCGCCTGCCTACCGGATCCACGGTTCGCGCGGTGCCGGCAAGGATGGCGCCCCAATGAAAAACGGCGCCGCAAGCGGCGCCGTACAAGGCTTTTCGTCGATTGGCCGGCCGCTTATGCGCCCGAGCCGTCGCGCTGCGCGCGACCGCGCTTGATCCACGCCTCGAGGTTGTGCGGGCGAACCGTGTCCCACTCCTCGAACGGCTGATGAATCCACGGATTCGTCGGCAGGAACTGCGTGTGATAGTCGGGCTTGACCTTCGAGCAACCCTTGTACCAGAGCACGGCCGAGCGCACGGCCGTCACCGACGGATAGCGCTCCTTCAGATGCTCCTGCACGCGCGCAAGCGTGACGCCCGAATCGACGAGATCGTCGACCAGCAGCACGTTGCCCGCCAGGTTGCCGCGCGTCATCGTGATGTACTGCGCGATGTCGAGGTCGCCCTGCTCCGTGCCGGCCGCTTCACGGTACGAACTCGTCGCGAGGATCGCGAGCGGCACGTCGTAGATACGCGACAGTTGATCGCCGACGCGCAGACCGCCGCGCGCAAGGCACAGGATCTGGTCGAACTTCCAGCCCGATGCATGCACCTGGAGCGCGAGCAGCTCGATGAGACGGTGATACTCGTCCCAGCCTACCCACAGGTTCTTGTCGTCGTTGCGCGGATCGGTCATCAAGTCTGCCGCCGTCATCGTGATTTGCTGCGTCATCTGAAAATTACACCTTGAACGGATGGCGGAGCAGGATCGTTTCGTCGCGGTCCGGACCCGTCGACACCATGTCGACCGGCACGCCAGCCACTTCCTGGACGCGGGTCAGGTAAGCCTGTGCGTTCGCCGGCAGTGCTTCCCACGTCTTGATGCCGACCGTGCTTTCCTTCCAGCCGGCAAACGTTTCGTATACCGGCTCGCAACGTGCCACGTCAGCGGCGCCGCGCGGCAGGATGTCCACATCCTTGCCGTCGATCTTGTAGCCGACGCACAGCTTGACTTCGTCGAGGCCGTCGAGCACGTCGAGTTTCGTCATGCACAGGCCCGACACGCCGTTGATCTGGATCGAGCGGCGCAGCGCGGCTGCGTCGAGCCAGCCGGTGCGGCGCGGACGGCCGGTGACCGAACCGAATTCCTTGCCGACGTTCGCGAGCGTGACGCCAACCTGGTCCTGACGCTGCGGATTGTCCGCATCGTACAGTTCGCTCGGGAACGGGCCCGAGCCGACGCGCGTGCAATAGGCCTTCGTGATGCCGAGGATGTAGTTGAGCTTCTGCGGACCCACGCCCGCGCCAGCCGATGCCGCACCTGCGACGCAGTTGCTCGACGTGACGAACGGATAGGTGCCGTGGTCGATGTCGAGCAGCGTGCCTTGTGCGCCTTCGAACAGCAGGTTCTGGCCCGCATTGTTCGCGTCGTACAGGCGGCGCGACACGTCGGCCACCATCGGCTTCAGGCGGTCTGCATAGCCCAGCATCGTGTCGAGCGTGGCCTGGAAATCGACAGCCGCGCCGCCCAGGTACTGGGTCAGCACGAAGTTGTGGAAATCGAGGTTTTCGCGCAGGCGGTCAGCGAAGGTCTTCGCGTCGAACAGGTCCTGCACGCGCAGCGCGCGGCGGCCGACCTTGTCTTCGTACGCGGGGCCGATGCCGCGGCCCGTCGTGCCGATCTTGCCCGCGCCCTTGCGCGCTTCGCGCGCCTGGTCGATCGCGATGTGGTACGGCAGGATCAGCGTCGTGGCTTCGGAAATGAACAAGCGATCGCGCACGTTCACGCCCGCTTCTTCCAGCTCGCCGATTTCCTTGAACAGTGCTTCGGGGGACAGGACGACGCCGTTGCCGATGTAGCAGGCGACGCCTTCACGCATGATGCCCGACGGAATGAGGCGCAAGATCGTTTTCTTGCCGCCGATGATGAGGGTGTGGCCGGCGTTGTGACCGCCCTGGAAACGCACGACGCCCTGAGCGTGGTCCGTCAGCCAGTCGACGATCTTGCCCTTGCCTTCATCACCCCATTGCGTTCCCACGACGACGACATTGCGCCCGGGAGTCACGTTCACTGCGCTGGCAGACATGTTGATTCGTTAGCTGGTTAAAAACGTATTCTACCTATGTTCGCGGGCGATTCCGAATTTTTCCGTTTCGCTTCAACGATATGCACGCCGAAGCACGTCCCGCGAACGCCTGTTTATCGGGGTTCGACCACCCATGCGCCGTTGCGCTCGACGAGCGAACGGTCGCACGCGAACTCGTCGAGCACATGATCGTGGCCCGGCAGCGCCTGGATCACGACCTCACCCGCATCGCGCAGCGCCGCGACGGCCGCGCTCAGCGCGTCGTCCTGCGCCCACGGCGCGAGAATCGCGGTGCCGCGCGCCTCGACCGGCGAAATCCGCGCGAGCTCACGCAGGTCGAGCGAGAAGCCCGTAGCGGGACGGGCGCGGCCGTACGCCTGGCCGACGTGGTCGTAGCGGCCGCCCCGCGCGATCGCGTTCGGCACGCCGTCGATGTAGGCGCTGAACATCGCACCGCTGTGATATGCATAGCCGCGCAGGTCGCCGAGATCGATCGCCACTTCGGCACCTTTCGCCTGTGCCGCGAGCTGCGCCAGATCGTCGAGCGCCCGCGTGATTTCGGGCAGCACCGGCAAGCGTGTGCGCGCCTCGGCGAGCACGCTTGCGTCGCCATAGAGATGCGGCAGCGCGCGCAGCGCGGCGCGCGTATCGGCGCCGAGATCGTCGGTGAGCTCGTTCAGCAGCGGCACGTCCTTGCCCGACAGCGCGTCGTACAGCGACTCGCCGCGCTCGGCGGCCTGCGCATCGCGCGCCAGCAGCGCCGCGAGCACGCCCGCGTGGCCGAGGTCGAGACGAATGCGCGACAGGCCCGCGAGATGCAGCGCGTCGAGCATCAGCTGCTGGATCTCGAGGTCGGCTTCCAGCCCGGCATGCCCGTAGATTTCGGCGCCGATCTGGATCTGCTCGCGCGTCGCGTGCAGGCCGCGCGGACGCGTATGCATCACGTGGCCCGCATAGCAGAGGCGCGTCACGCCCTGGCGGTTCAACAGGTGCGCGTCGATCCGCGCGACCTGCGGCGTGATGTCCGCACGCAGGCCGAGGGTGCGACCCGACAGCTGGTCGACCAGCTTGAAGGTGCGCAGGCGCAGGTCTGCACCGCCGCTCGTCAGCAGCGATTCGAGATACTCGAGCAGCGGCGGCATCACCATTTCGTAGCCATACGAACGGAAGCGGTCGAGCAGCCTGCGGCGCAGCTCCTCGATCTTGCGCGCTTCCGACGGCAGTACGTCGGCGATATTCTCGGGAAGTAACCAGGTCGACATCGGTACGGTCCTACGACGGGAAACAGCGCGCGACACGCGCGCCGCGATGTGAATCGGAAATTCTGAATTCGGGCGGGACGAACGGCGGATAAGCCGTCCGGATCAAGTCTGCGGTCAGGTGGCGAGCAGCAGCAGTATGAGCCCGAGCACCATCACGATCAGCCCGCCGATCCGGATATGATGCGGCGGCCGCTCAGCTATTCTACGAAACGTGTCGCGCCAGGCGACGGGAAACACGAAGGGGAACGCCCCCTCGATGATCAGCATCAGCGCTACTGCGAGCAACAACGAGCCAGCCAGGTCCATGCGAGCGACGGCGCCGCTCGACGCGGCGCCCCAAGGTCAGTGTTTGCGGGGAGCAGGCGCCGCCGGTGCGGCACCGCCCGTCGGGCTGCGCATGAAGCGGAAGAACTCGCTGTCGGGGTCGACGACGATGATGTCGTTGCGCTTGAACGTGTTCCGGTAAGCCTGCAGGCTCGCGTAGAACTGGTAGAACTGCGGATCGCGGCCGAACGCGTCGGCGGCAATCGTCGCGGCCTTCGCGTCGCCCTCGCCCTTGATCGTCTGCGCGGACTTGTACGCGTTCGCGAGCACGGCCTGCTGTTCGCGTTCGGCGTCCGCCTTGATCTGCTCGACGTCGGCCGCGCCTTGCGCACGCACCTGCGCCGCCTGATCGCGCAGCGCGCCGATCATCCGCTGATAGACGGCATCGGTCTGCGCGGCCGGCAAGTCGACGCGCGTCAGCTGGACGTCGACCACGTCGACGCCGAAACCGGATGCCTTCGCCTTCACTTCGTCGCGGGCCGCATCGGCGATCGCACGCTGGCCGCCGAGCGCGTCGTCGAGCGCGCGCTTGCCGAACGCGTCACCGAGTGCGCTCTTCAGCGCGCCGGCGAGACGATCGCCGGCTGCCGACGGGTCACCGCCCGTCGTCGTGAAATACTTCATCGGATCGCTGATCCGGTACTTCACCGCGTAGGCGACGAGCAGGTCGCGCTTGTCTTCCGTTGCCAGTTGCAGCGGATCCGACGACTCGAGCGATTGCAGGCGCGTGTCGATCAGCGTGGCCGTCTGCAGCGGCGGCGGCAATTTGAAATGGATGCCAGGGCCCGCCAGTTCGGGTTGCGCGCCATCGCGCCCCGACAGCACGGCCGCATGGCGCGGATCGACGGTAAGGACGGTCGACGATGCCGCGAAGGCAACGATCACGATTGCGACGACGAGCGCAATGATTCGGTTCATGTTCTGCGCTCCCCGTTACTTCAGATCGTCTTCGCGCGACCGGCTGCGAAACGCCTCGCGCGATCGCAGCACGTCGGTGCCCGACGCCGCCACGGCCGACGCCGCACTCGCGGGCGCCGCCGCAGCCGGCGCGGCAGCCGCCGGTGCCGACGCGGCGTCGGGTGCAGATGCGCCCGTGGACGTCGCGGCGTTTTGTCGCCCCTGCTCGACGAGCTTGTCGAGCGGCAGATACACGACGCTGTTGCCGCCCTTGTTGCCGACGAACACCTTCGTCGAATTCGAATAGATTTCCTGCATCGTCTCGAGATACATCCGCTCGCGGATCACCGCAGGCGCCTTCGAGTACTGCGCATAGACCTGCTTGAAGCGATCGGCATCGCCTTCGGCTTCCGTGACCACGCGATCGGCATACGCCTTCGCTTCGTCGACGAGCTTCGCCGCATCGCCCTGCGCCTTCGGCAGCAGGTCGTTTGCATATGCTTGCGCGGCGCGCTTCGCGGCCTCGCGCTCATCACGCGCCTTCGCGACTTCACCGTACGCAGCCTGCGTCTGCTCGGGCGCCGCAACGCTCTGCATCGTGACGGCCGTCACCTCGAGCCCCGACTGGTAGCGATCGAGATCGCGCTGGATCGCGGCGGAGAGCTGCTCGCGCAGCGCGTCGCGGTCCTGGTTCAGCACGTCGGCCGCACTGCGCGTGCCGACGATCGCACGTACCGCGGCCTGGGCGGCCTGCGAGACGCTGCGCTCGGGGTCGACACTGCGGAACAGGTAGTCGGTCGCGGAACGGATGCGGTACTGGACGATGAAGCGCACGTCGACGATATCGGCGTCGCGCGTCAGCATCGCCGCTTCCTTCACGTTCGCGAGACGCACGACGTTGTTGCGGCCGATTTCGATCGAGCGGACCTGCGACGTATCGACGATCTCGTGCGACGCGAACGGATAAGGCGCACGCCAGTGCACGCCCTGGCCGACCGTGCCCGACAGCTTGCCGAGCTGGAGCACGACGCCCGTCTGCCCTTCCTGCACGACGAACAGCCCGCTGCCCGCGTAGACCGCGACCAGCACGCCGATCACGATGCCGACGCCGACGCGCGCGGCTCGCCCGTTGTCAGGACGGAAGCCGTTGCCGCCCTTGCCGCCGAACAGGCCGTTCAGGCGCCGGTTGAAGTTGCGCCACATCTCGTCGAGATCGGGCGGACCATCGCCGTCGCCGCCTTGCGGACGCTTCGATTCGTTCGGGCGGGGACGGGATCCGTCTTTGCCATTGCCTTCGCCGCGTCCCCAGCGGGGATCGTTGATCGACAGCAAGGCGCGCATCCGCCGCCAGGTACTCCGCTCGTTGTATTCGTTCACCAGAGTTTGTTCACCAGATTAGACGCCGACGAACCGGCCGGGACCGGTTAGCGCCCGTGTTCGGAAATCGTGTGGTCTTCGTGTGGTTCAGCGGGGGCGCCGTCGAGCGCGCCGTTGGGTAACGTCGCGCTGGAAAGGTGTTCCGCGGAGGCGATTTCGGCGATGGCGGCACGCAACGCGTCAAGACCCTGACCGGTGCGCGCGCTCAAAAAGACGCGCGAAATATTACCATACTCGTCCCGCTCGACCGCGTCGCCGCGGGCCGCCAGCTCAGGCACGGCGTCGATCTTGTTGAACACCAGCACCTGGCGGATCGTGTCCGCGCCGATCTCGTGCAGCACGCCATTGACCTGCTCGATCTGTTCAAGCCTGACCGCGCTCGACGCATCGACCACGTGCAGCAGCAGATCCGCGTGGATCGTTTCCTCGAGGGTCGCGCGGAACGCGGCGACCAGCTGGTGAGGCAACTCGCGAATGAACCCGACCGTATCCGACACGACGATCTGGCCGACCTCGTCGCCGAGGTACACGCGTCGCGACGTCGTATCGAGCGTGGCGAACAGCTGGTCGGCCGCGTAGGCCTGCGCTTTCGTCAGCGCATTGAACAGCGTCGACTTGCCCGCGTTCGTATAGCCGACGAGCGACACCGACATCGTGCCGCTGCGCGCGCGCTGGCGGCGTTGCGTGCTGTGTTGCCGACGCAGCCGGTCGAGCCGCGACTTCAGCATCTTGATGCGTTCGCCGATCAGCCGGCGGTCGGTTTCGAGCTGGGTTTCACCGGGGCCGCGCAGGCCGATACCACCCTTCTGCCGCTCAAGGTGGGTCCATGCGCGAATGAGCCGCGTCGACAGGTACTGAAGCTGCGCGAGCTCGACCTGCAGCTTGCCTTCGTGGCTGCGGGCACGCTGGGCAAAGATGTCGAGGATGAGGCTGGTGCGATCGACCACGCGCCTGTTAAGTGCCTGCTCCAGATTACGTTGCTGGGCCGGCGCCAATGCGTGGTTGAAGATGACGATTTCGACGTTGTGCGCGTCGCAGGCGAGCCGGAGTTCTTCGGCTTTGCCGCTGCCGATGAACATCTTGGCATCGGGACTGGAGCGACGACCCGTGAGGGTGACTGCGGGACGGGCCCCCGCGCTGGAGGCGAGAAGACTGAGTTCTTCGAGACTGGCTTCGAAATCGGTCTTGCCGAAATCGATGCCGACGAGCGCTGCGTTGATCAAATTTTCAGGTGTCAAGATAAGGCGGCTGGCATCGGTCGCTCGCGGCGACCGGATGCCGGCCGCTGCGATAGGTTAGGACGAGGCTTCCGCGTCCGGGTGGAAATTCACCGGGCGCGCCGGCACGACCGTCGAGATGGCGTGCTTGTACACCATCTGGGTCACCGTATTACGGAGCAACACGACGTACTGGTCGAACGATTCAATGTTCCCTTGAAGCTTGATGCCGTTGACGAGGTAGATCGAAACGGGAACGTGCTCTTTGCGCAGTGCGTTCAAAAACGGGTCTTGTAACAATTGCCCTTTGTTGCTCATGGCGTACTCCATCTTTTTTTGCAGGTTGATCTGGACTGGCGGCGAAGAAAAAGAGATCCGGCGCCAATCGCTACACTATAGCCGATTTTGCCTGGCCCGCCCGGGGCATAGGCCTTGCGGCCAACCCCTTGCGTGACGCGTGTAACAGACGTCTTCAGCTCTTGTCCGCGTACGGATTGTTCGACGAACGGAACTCTATGCGCAATGGAGTCCCTGTCAGCGAGAAAGTTTCGCGGAACCGGTTTTCCAGGTAACGCTTGTACGTTTCCGTCACGGCGTCGAGCGCGTTACCGTGGATGACGATGATCGGCGGATTCTGGCCGCCCTGGTGCGCGTAGCGCAGCTTCGGACGCACCGGGCCGCGACGGCGCGGCTGCTGGAATTCGACCGCCTCGATCAGCGCGCGCGTGAGCTTCGGCGTCGGCAGCTTCGCCATCGCCGCCGCGTACGCGTCGTCGACCGAGCGCATCAGCGTGCCGATGCCCGTCTTCTTCGTCGCCGAAATGAAGTGCGATTTCGCGAAGTCGAGGAATTTCAGCTTGCGGGTCAAATCCGCTTTCGCGCGATCGCGCGCATGCTCGTCGAGCCCGTCCCACTTGTTGACGCCGATCACGAGCGCGCGACCCTGTTCGACGACGAAGCCGGCGATGTGTGCGTCCTGGTCAGAAATGTCCTGCTGCGCATCCAGCAGAAGAATGACCACGTTGGCGTCGGAGATCGACTGCAGCGTCTTCACGACCGAGAACTTCTCGATCGCCTCGAACACCTTGCCGCGGCGGCGCAGGCCGGCCGTGTCGATCAGCGTGTATTTCTTGCCGTTACGCTCGAAGTCGACGTAGATCGAATCGCGCGTCGTGCCCGGCATGTCGAACGCGATCACGCGATCCTCGCCGATCAGCGCGTTCACGAGCGTCGACTTGCCGACGTTCGGGCGGCCGACGATCGCGATCTTGATGCCGCGCGAAGGATCGTTCTCGTCCTCTTCCTCCGGACGGTCCGCATAGGCGACATCCAGCGCCTCGTTGATCATGTCGGTGACGCCGTCACCGTGCGCAGCCGAGATCGCGCGCGGATCGCCGAGCCCGAGCTCGTAGAAGTCCGTCGCGACCGCCGTGTACTTCATCCCCTCGGCCTTGTTGACGACGAGGAAGATCGGCCGGCCGGTCTTGCGCAGGTAGTCGGCGATCGACTTGTCCTGCGGCGCGAGCCCGTTGCGGCCGTCGACGATGAACACGACGATGTCGGCTTCCTCGACGGCCTGCCGCGTCTGGCGTGCCATCTCGTGCAGGATGCCGTCCTTCGCGACGGGCTCGAAGCCGCCCGTGTCGACGACCAGGTACGGCCGCTCGCCGACGCGCCCTTCGCCATAATGGCGATCGCGCGTCAGGCCCGGCAAGTCGGCGACCAGCGCATCGCGCGAGCGCGTGAGCCGGTTGAACAGCGTGGATTTCCCCACATTGGGGCGCCCAACGAGGGCAATGACCGGTTTCATCTGTGTTTTCTACGGTGAAGCGCAGCAGCGGGAGGCCCGCTGCTGCGGGCGGCTGCGCTGAATGAAAATATCACGAATTCGCGCCGCGCCGGATGCGCGCGCCTGGCGCGCGTTGCACGCCATCGTCTTTCGTCTCGAACTGCCTTTCAAATACCGAGCGGCCGGGAGCACCGGCCGCCTTCAAGTCACGCGGCCGCGGCGCACGGGACAAGCCCGTCGCGCCGCGGCCGCGCATGTTTCCTGCGCGTCAGCGCGGACGGAATCCGTACAGGCCGCCGTCCTTCGTCTGCACGACGAGCGTATTGCCCGCGAGGACCGGCGCCGCCGTAATCGCGCTGCCGTCGGTCTTCATCCGTGCGATGAAGCTGCCGTCTTCGCGCGACAGGAAGTGCACGAAGCCCTTGTAGTCGCCCAACACGACCGCATGCCCGAGCAGATACGGCACGCCGACGTCACGGCTCTTCAGCTTGTCGTTGCGCCACAGCTGGTTGCCCGACGCGGCGTCGTACGCGGTCACGACCGACCAGTCGTCGCCGCCGGCGACCACCGAATCGTCCTGCGCGAGGCCGCTACGGCTCGAGAACGCCTTTTCCCACAGCGGGCGGCCCGAGTTCGCATCGAAGCAGCCAAGCTGACCCTGGAACGTCACCGCGCAGGCTTCCGCGCCCACGAGCGTCGGCGGACCGCTGACGTCGTTGATGCGCTCGACCTCGGTCACGCCCTTCGGGAACGACACCGGCGTCTGCCAGAACGGCTCGCCCGTCTGCAGGTTGATCGCGACCAGCCCGCCGCCGGGGAAGCCCGCCAGCACCGCCGCGTCACCCGCGAACGTCATGCCGGCCGACACGCGCAGGTTCAGCGGCACCGCACGGTTGCGGTAGTTCCACTTCTGCTCGCCCGTCTGCGCATTGAACGCAATCACCTGGCCGTCGATCGTGCGGACGACCACGAGGCCGTTGCCGACGAGCGGCGGCGAGAAGATCTCGCCCTGCACGGTGGTCTTCCACAGTTGCTTGCCGTCCGGGCCCAGCACGAACACGCCGCCCTTCAGCGCGCCGACCGCGGTCAGGTTGCCATCGCTGCCGACACCGGCCGACAGGTCGGAGCCGACCTTCGCGCGCCAGAGCGTCTGGCCCGTCTTCGCGTCGATCTTCTCGACCGAACCGTTCTCGCCCGCTGCATAGACGGCGTCGCCCACGGCCACCGGCGAGAACAGGTAGCGCCCGCCCTTGCCGACGCTCGCCTTCCAGACCTGTTGCACGTCCATCACGGGCTTGAACTCGGTGAGCGGCGTCGGCACGCGGCGCGCGTCCTTCGACGACGAGCAGGCCGCCAGTGCGAGGACAGCCGCCGCGCAGGCAACGGGCACAGCGTAACGTTTCAGCAAATTCATCGGTTAGCGAAGCAGAGTTAAGAGGTTGAGGGGACCGGGGTTCAGCCGCCGAGCGCGTCCAGCTTGAACTGCACGAGCTGACGCGCAGACTGGTCGTCCTTCGACAGGCCGTCGAGCGCGAGCTTGTACGCCGCGCGCGCATCGTCGGTCTTGCCTTGCGCGGCAAGCAGATCGCCGCGGCGATCGGCCACGAGGCCCTTGAATGCATCGACCGGCGTACCCGACAGCAGCGCGAGGCCCGCATCGTACGCCTTCTCGTCGAGCAGCAGCGACGCGAGACGCAGCTTCGCGATCTGCTTGTACTCGTCATCCTTGGCGTGATCGACGGCCCATTGCAGCTGCGCCTTCGCACCGGCCGAGTCGCCGGCTGCGTACAGCGTCTTCGCAGCGGAAAGTGCAGTCATCTGCGCATACGGCGTGCTGCCGAACTTGTCTTCCATGTCGGCGGCCGCGCGAGCGATCGTCGCCTTGTCGTTCGCGGCGGCGGCCTTCTGGACCTGTTCGTACAGCCCGGACGCCTCGGCAGCCTGACGGCGCTGCCAGTAGTTCCAGCCGTTGAAACCGGCCGCGACGACGAGCGCCGCGAGCACGATCCACGTGGTGAGGTTGCCCCAGCGGGCCCACCACGCCTTGACACTTTCAATCGATTCTTGTTCGTCGTGGTAACTCATCGGCGAGCGATTCCTTCCTGTTCAGGCTTTTCTTGTCGAGCGGATGCCAGCGCGATCAGTCGTCGCCGTCTTCGGCGGATGCAACCATCGCATTGATTAGGAATTCGGTCAAGCCTTCGACCGGTACGGTCTGCTGAACGTTCTTTTCCCCGTCTCCGCCCGCACCGCGCAGCGCTTTCACGCCCACCGTGCCGTTTGCGACCTCTTCTTCACCGAAGATCACCGCGAACGCGGCGCCGCTTGCGTCGGCCCGTTTCATCTGCGACTTGAAGCTCGCCGGCGCGCCGTCGGCGCTGCAGTGGAAGATCACGTCGAGGCCCGTGTCGCGCAGGCGCTCGGCCGCGATGAACGCCTGTTCACGCGCGGTCTCACCCTGGTGCACGACGTACACGTCGACGCCTTCCTGCTCGGGTGCGAGATCCTCTTCCTTCAGCAGCTCGAGGATCCGCTCGATGCCCATCGCCCAGCCGCATGCGGCGGTCGGCTTGCCGCCGAGCTGCTCGATCAGCGGATCGTAGCGGCCGCCGGCTGCGACCGTGCCCTGCGCGCCGAGCTTGTCGGTGACCCACTCGAACACGGTCAGGTTGTAGTAGTCCAGGCCACGCACGAGACGCGGGTTGATCTTGAACGGAATGTTGTTCGCGAGCAGCAGGCGCTGCAGCCCTTCGAAGTGCGCGCGCGACTCGTCGCCGAGGAAGTCGATCAGCTTCGGCGCGTTCTGCGCGATTTCCTGCAGCGCGGGGTTCTTCGTGTCGAGCACGCGCAGCGGGTTCGTATACAGGCGGCGCTTCGCATCCTCGTCGAGCACGTCGGCGAACTGCTCGAGGTACTTGATCAGTTCGACGCGATGCGCGGCACGCTCTTCGGCAAGGCCGAGCGAATTGATCTCGAGCTTGATGCCGGTCAGGCCGAGGTCGTCCCACAGGCGCTGGCACATCATGATGATTTCGGCGTCCGCATCAGGGCCCGCGAAGCCGAGCGCCTCGACGCCGACCTGGTGGAACTGACGATAGCGGCCGCGCTGCGGACGCTCGTGACGGAACATCGGGCCGATGTACCACAGGCGCTTCGGGCCGTCGTACAGCATGTTGTGCTCGATCGACGCGCGCACGACGGCCGCGGTATTTTCCGGGCGCATCGTCAGGTTCTCGCCGTTCAGCGCGTCGGTGAAGCTGTACATCTCTTTTTCGACGATGTCGGTGACCTCACCGATGCCGCGCGTGAAGAGCTGCGTGTGCTCGACGATCGGCGTGCGGATGTTCTGGTAACCGTAGGCGCGCAGCAGCGATTTCACCGTGGCTTCGAAGAACTCCCAAAGGCCGGCATCCTGCGGAAGGATGTCGTTCATGCCCTTGACGCCGGTGAGCTTCTCGATCTTGCGTTTTTGTTCAGTCATCGTGTGTGTGGACGAATTAGTTCGTGGCCTCAGCGCGGCCGTAGTTGCGTTCGACGTAGTCGCTGACGATCTGCTGGAATTCCTCGGCGATCCGCTCGCCGCGCAGCGTCTTGACCTTCTCGCCGTCGATGAAGACCGGCGCGGCCGGGTTCTCGCCCGAGCCCGGCAGGCTGATGCCGATGTTCGCGTGCTTCGATTCGCCCGGGCCGTTGACGATGCAGCCCATCACCGCGACGTTCATTTTCTCGACGCCCGGATACGCCTTGCGCCAGACCGGCATCTGTTCGCGCAGGTAGGTCTGGATCTGCATCGCGAGTTCCTGGAACAGCGTACTCGTCGTACGGCCGCAGCCCGGGCACGCGATCACCATCGGTGCGAACGAGCGCAGGCCCATCGTCTGCAGGATTTCCTGGCCGACGATCACTTCGCCCGTGCGCGACGCGCCCGGTTCCGGCGTCAGCGAGATACGGATCGTGTCGCCGATCCCTTCCTGCAGCAGCACGCCGAGTGCAGCCGTCGACGCGACGATGCCCTTCGAGCCCATGCCGGCCTCGGTCAGCCCGAGGTGCAGCGCAAAGCCGCAGCGGCGGCTGAGTTCGCGGTACACGGCGATCAGGTCCTGCACGCCGCTGACCTTGCACGACAGAATGATGCGGTTGCGGCCGAGGCCCAGCTCGACCGCACGCTCCGCCGAGCCGATCGCCGACTGGATCAGCGCCTCGTACATCACGCTCTGCGCATCCCACGGCTGCGAACGCGCACCGTTCTCGTCCATCATGCGCGCGAGCAGGTCCTGGTCGAGACTGCCCCAGTTCACGCCGATCCGCACCGGCTTGTCGTACTTGGCCGCCGCCTCGATCATCTGCGCGAACTGCGTATCGCGCTTCGCACCCTGGCCGACGTTGCCCGGGTTGATCCGGTACTTCGACAGCGACTCGGCGCAGCCCGGGTAGTCACGCAGCAGCAGGTGGCCGTTGTAGTGGAAATCGCCGACGAGCGGCACGGTCACGCCCATGCGGTCGAGCTGCTCGCGGATCGCCGGCACGGCGGCCGCGGCCTCGGGCGTGTTGACCGTGATGCGCACCAGTTCGGAACCCGCGTTCGCGAGTTCCTTGATCTGGATTGCCGTGCCGATCGCGTCGGCCGTGTCGGTATTCGTCATCGACTGCACGCGCACCGGCGCGTCGCCGCCGATCGTCACGAGCTGCCCGCCCCAGCGGACATCCACCGCATGCGATACGCGGCGCGGCTGGTGCCCGCCGAACACCGGCTCGGTTGAACAAATCTGACTGCTGCGTGGGGATTGAGCTTCGGATTGCATCGATAGATCCATTTACGCGGAATGCGCCGCGACGCGGCGCATGAATTGAAAAAGCGCCGTGCCCTCGCGGCCTGCCGATATCGACGACAGGCCTTCGCCACGGCGCTTGACGTCAGGGCAACGTGAACCGCGCCACATTACCCCGCGCTGCCGAATATTTTGCCGGATCGACAGGTTTTCCGTCGAACGCGATCGCGTCGAGGCCCGCCTTGTTGCCGATCGTGACCTTGAACGGACCGTCGCCGGCGACCTGCTTCGCCTCGCCGCCGTGCACCAGCCCGGAGAACAGCTCCTTGCCGCTCTTGTCGCGCACGCTGAACCAGCTGTCCTGCTTGACCTTCAGTTCGATCATCGACTGGCCGGCCGGCACCGCAACGCTCGCCGGCTGGGCCGGCGCGGCGGTGCTTGCCGCCGACGTTGCCACGACGGGCTGCGATGCGGCTGCCGTCACGACCGGCGCCACGGGCGCGGGCGCCGGAGCAGCCGACGCAACTGCCGGCGCCGGGGCTGCAGACGCAGCAGCCGGGGCCGGAACCTCATTCGCGACTGCCGCAGACGCACCGCTCGAAACCGCCCCTTCGACGGATGACGACGATGCCGCCGGCGCGCTCGCGGCCGACGCATGCTCCGCATCGCCGCTCTTGAAGCGCGCGAGCAGGCTCGACGAATCGCCGCCAGTGTGCCACATCAGTACGGCAACCACCGCGACGACGACGATCCCCGTGCCCCAGAGCCACGGGTGATGCCGCGACGACCCGCCCAGCGGAATCGACACGCGACCGCGCGGCAGATCCGTCCCCGACGACGCGGGCATCGACAGGTCGACTTCCGGCACCCCGCGCTCACGGCGCAACGCCTGCGCGAACGGTTCCGGATCGACGCCGAGCATCTTCGCGTAGCTGCGCACGACACCGAGCGCGAACGTCACGCCGGGCAAATGGCTGATGTCACCGGCCTCGAGTGCCCGCAGCTTCTGCGGTGCGACCTTGAGTCGCGCCGACACGTCGTCGACGGTCCAACCCCGCGTCTCCCGAAGCTGCGCCAGTCGGCTGCCGACTGCCGCAAGCGATTCCAACCCTGCCGGTGCCGGCTTCGCGCCATTCGTCTCTGCGCCGTTAGACGGCTGCGGCTCACTCATCCTTGTCCTCGCGTCGATTCTTCTTCACTGGCGGCCGCCGCCGGTTCCCGCCGGCCGGCACCCGCAACTGTCCATACCATGCGCGACGCCGAGGCGTCGCGACCGATCGCTATTCGCGTGTTGTACCGCTTAAAGGCCCTGGCATCCCCGGCCAGGCATCCCT
Source organism: Burkholderia sp. AU31652 (assembly GCF_002223155.1). Taxonomy (NCBI): domain Bacteria; kingdom Pseudomonadati; phylum Pseudomonadota; class Betaproteobacteria; order Burkholderiales; family Burkholderiaceae; genus Burkholderia; species Burkholderia sp. AU31652. Next base: position 1,619,747 of record NZ_NKFG01000003.1, read on the forward strand.
GTCAAATCGCCCGAACTTCGATGATTTTTCCTGCTGCGCCCGTCCGTTCCGCGAGGCGCGTGCGGTCCTTCACTGCGCCGGCCAGCTGGCCGCACGCGGCATCGATGTCGTCGCCGCGCGTCTTGCGCACGGTCGTGACGACACCCGCGTCGATGAGGACCTGTGCAAAGCGCTTGATCTGCTCCGGCTTCGAGCGGATGAGGCCCGATTCCGGAAACGGATTGAACGGGATCAGATTGAACTTGCACGGCACGTCGCGTGTGACGGCCAGCAGTTCGCGTGCATGCGCTTCGGTGTCGTTGACGCCGTCCAGCATGCAGTATTCGAAAGTGATGAAGTCGCGCGGCGCGACTTTCAGATAACGCTGGCAAGCCGCCATCAGCTCGCGCAGCGGATACTTCTTGTTGAGCGGCACCAGCTCGTCGCGCAGCGGATCGTTCGGCGCGTGCAGCGACACGGCCAGCGCGACCGGCAGCTCGGCGCCGAGGCGGTCCATCATCGGCACCACGCCGGACGTCGACAGCGTGACGCGGCGGCGCGACAGGCCGTACGCGTTGTCGTCGAGCATCAGCCGCATCGCCGGCACGACCGCGCTGTAATTCAGCAGCGGCTCGCCCATGCCCATCATCACCACGTTGGTGACGACCCGTTCGGCCTTGCCGTTCGGGCCGGGCGCGCGGCCCAGGGACGCTCGCAACGCAAATTCGGCCATCCGGAGCTGGCCGATGATTTCAGCTGTCGACAGATTGCGGGAAAAGCCCTGCTTGCCCGTCGAACAGAAGCGGCAGTTGACCGCACACCCGGCCTGCGACGACACGCACAGCGTGCCGCGCGTCTCTTCCGGGATGAACACGGTTTCGACCGCATTGCCGTTTCCGACGTCGATCAGCCACTTGCGCGTGCCGTCGGCGGAAACGTGATCGCTGGCGATATCGGGCATACCGATCGACGCGCGGCCCTTGAGTTTTTCTCTCAAGGACTTCGCGAGATCGGTCATGCCGTCGAAGTCGCCAGCGTTGTACTGGTGGATCCAGCGCTGCAACTGCTTGGCGCGGAACGGCTTCTCGCCGAGGCTGCCGCAGTACGCGACAAGACCCTCGGCATCGAAGTCGAGAAGATTGACGGAAGTTTCGCTCGTCATGATGTGCTGCCTTGCCGCGTGCGCTGAATCCTGCCTACTTGCTGCCAGCCAGGGCTTAGCGCGAGTAAACGTTCATTTCCGGGAAGAAGAACGCGATTTCGACCGCTGCCGTTTCAGCAGCGTCCGAGCCGTGCACGGCGTTCGCGTCGATGCTGTCGGCGAAGTCGGCGCGGATCGTGCCCTTTTCTGCCTTCTTCGGATCCGTTGCGCCCATCAGGTCGCGGTTCTTCAGGATCGCGCCTTCACCTTCCAGAACCTGGATCATCACCGGGCCCGAGATCATGAAATCGACGAGGTCCTTGAAGAACGGACGCGCTGCGTGAACCGCGTAGAACTTCTCTGCGTCAGCACGCGACAGGTGTGCCATGCGCGATGCGACGATCTTCAGGCCGGCGCCTTCGAAACGGCTGTAGATCTGGCCGATCACGTTCTTTGCCACCGCATCCGGCTTGATGATCGACAGGGTGCGCTCGATTGCCATAAAAACTCCAAAAAATTAAGAAGTTACAGGTTCAAATGAATCCGCTATTGTAGCACGATCCCGTGTATCATTGCGATTGAACCCTTACACACGTGAAAGGTTCCGAATCCATATGTTTTGTGCCGCCTGGCCATTGAAACCTCCCGGCACGGAACGTATCTTAGCCATAGCTGCTCCGGTTTGCTGCGCCGCACACCGCGTGTGCCGAACCGGCCCCGGACGCCCACGCGTTCAATGTTAGGAGAAACCATGAACGACTATCCGTACAATTTCGGCCGCGGCGGTTCCGTCAGCACCGCCGAGGTTCGCAACCGCGTGCTGCGGAACACGTACTGGCTGCTCGCGCTGTCGATGGTGCCGACCGTGCTGGGCGCCTGGGTCGGCGTCGCGACGGGCTTCTCGCTGTTCGCGGCCACGAGCCCGATGATGAGCCTGCTCGCGTTCTTCGCGATCGCGTTCGGCTTCATGTTCGCGATCGAGCGGACCAAAAACAGCGCAGCGGGCGTATTCGTGCTGCTCGGCTTCACGTTCTTCATGGGCCTGATGCTGTCGCGGTTGCTGAGCTTCATCCTCGGCTTCTCGAACGGCCCGTCGTTGATCATGCTCGCGTTCGGCGGCACCGGCATCATCTTCGCCGCGATGGCGACGATCGCCACCGTCAGCAAGCGTGACTTCTCGGGGCTCGGCAAGTGGCTGTTCATGGGCGTGATCGTGATCCTGCTCGCATCGGTCGCGAACATCTTCCTGCAACTCCCGGCGCTGATGCTCACCGTGTCGGTGCTCGCGATCGCGATCTTCTCCGCCTACATGCTGTTCGACGTCCAGCGCGTCGTGAACGGCGGCGAGACGAACTACATCTCGGCCACGCTCGCGATCTACCTCGACCTGTACAACGTGTTCACGAACCTGCTCGCACTGCTCGGCATCTTCGGCGGCAACCGCAACTGACGTTCGCTACACGCCATGAAAAAACCGGCCCGCGGGCCGGTTTTTTTACGTCCGCCGCCTGACTCAGTCGCGCTCGAACAGCGCGATCGATTCGACGTGCGACGTATTCGGGAACATGTTCACGACACCGGCGCCCTTCAGGCGGTAGCCGGCCTCGTGCACGAGCAGGCCCGCGTCGCGCGCCAGCGTCGACGGGTTGCACGACACGTACACGATGCGCTTCGGCAGCGGACCTTCGCCGCTCTGCGCGATCTCGGCCAGCGCCTTCGACACCGCGAGCGCGCCTTCGCGCGGCGGGTCGATCAGGAACTTGTCGAATGCGCCGAGCGCACGCATGTCGTCGCCCGTCACTTCGAACAGGTTCCGGCATGCGAACGTCGTGTGGCCGTCGACACCGTTCTCGCGCGCATTCGCCAGCGCGCGCGTCGTCAGCGTATCGCTGCCTTCGATGCCCATCACCTCGCGCGACAGCCGCGCGAGCGGCAGCGTGAAGTTGCCGATCCCGCAGAACAGGTCGAGCACGCGGTCGTCGCGCGACGGCGCGAGCAGGCGCAGCGCGCGGCCCACCAGCACGCGGTTGATCTGATGGTTGACCTGCGTGAAATCGGTCGGCTTGAACGGCATGCGGATGCCGAATTCCGGCAGCGTGTAGTCGAGCGACACGTCGAGCGGATAGAACGGCGCCACCGTGTCCGGCCCTTTCGGCTGCAGCCAGAACTGCACCTTGTGCTCGTCCGCGAACGCGCGCAGCAGCGCTTCGTCGTCCGCGTTGATCGGCTCCAGCACGCGCAGCACGAGCGCCGTGACTTCCGAACCGACCGCGAGCTCGATCTGCGGCATCCGATCGCGGATCGACAGGCCCTCGACCAGCCGGCGCAGCGGCACGAGCATCGCCGACACGTGCGGCGGCAGCACTTCGCAGCTCGTCATGTCGGCGACGTAGCTGCTCTTCTTCTCGTGGAATCCGACCAGCACGCCGCCCTTCTTCGCGACGTTGCGCACGGTCAAGCGGGCGCGGTAGCGATAACCCCACGACGGGCCGTGAATCGGCGCGAACATCGTTTCCGCGCGCAGCTTCGCCAGGTGCCACAGATTGTCTTCGAGCACGCGCTGCTTGACCGCCACCTGCGCACGCATGTCGAGATGCTGCATCGAGCAGCCGCCGCAGGTGCCGAAGAACGCGCATTTCGGCTTCGTGCGCATCACGCTCGGGCGCAGAATGTCGACGACCGTCGCCTGCTCGTAGCTCGGCTTGCGGCGGAAGCTCGAATAGGTCACGCGCTCGCCCGGCAGCGCGCCCTCGACGAAGATGACCTTGCCCGGTTCGCCGTCCTCGGTGATCGTGCGGCCGACACCGCGCGCTTCCATGTCGAGCGATTCGATCTCGAGGACCGGGGCGATTCCGGGCGCGACGGGCGCGTTTCTTGATTTGCGCGCAGAAGTGGGGGCGGCTTCGGACACCAGCTTTTCCTGACAAACGTTGAAGAAGGCGAGATTGTAGACGACGCGGGCCCGCATCGCCCGCTTTGCATGCGCCAAGCGCCGATACTTAAGCATAGACGGCCCGGGATGGCGCCGGAACGGCCGGACAGGCGGGCCCGAGAGCGCCAGCGGCCACGTGGCCCGCGGCGCCGACTCAGGTACGCCCTGGCTCGAGATCCGCCCGACAGGAGATTCGACCATGCAACTGATCGACTGGAACATCCAATGGGGTCGGGACGCGGACGGCGGCGTCGATCTGTCGCGTACCGTCGCGGCGATCCGCGCGCTCGGCGACTTCGACGTGCTGTGCCTGCAGGAAGTCACGCGCGGCTTTGGCGCACTGCCCGGGCGGCCCGGCGCCGACCAGTTCGCCGAACTCGCGGCGCTGCTGCCCGGATATACGATCGTCGACGCGATCGGTGCCGACTTGCCGCCCATTGAAACCGGCGCACCGCGCCGCCAGTTCGGCAACGCAATCGCGACCCGCCTGCCGGTCGGGCGCGTGCTCCGCCAGTTGCTGCCGTGGCCGGCCGACGCCGGCGCGCCGTCGATGCCGCGCGTCGCGCTCGACGTCGAGTTGCAGACGCCCTTCGGGCCACTGCGGGTGGTCACCACGCATCTGGAATATTATTCGGCGCGCCAGCGGCTCGCCCAGGTCGACGCATTGCGCGACCGGCACCGCGAGGCCTGCGCGCATGCGGCACGACCGGCGCCCGCCGAAACCGCCGAGGGGCCGTTCAGCGCAACCGGCCAGCCATGCGATGCGATCGTCTGCGGCGACTTCAACAGCGCGTTCGGCAGTGACGCCTATTGCCGACTCCTGGAGCCGATCCCGGACGCGCCGTGCTTCATCGACGCATGGGTCGCGCGACACCCGGGCCGCATGCCACCGCCGACGGCGGGTGTCTACGACACGGTGCAATGGTCGGAGGGGCCGCTCGCGTGCGATTTCGTGTTCGTGACCGATACGCTGCTGCCGCGCGTTACGCGCTGTGAAATCGACGGCGACGTGCGCGCGTCCGATCACCAGCCGGTGCTGCTCGACCTGGCATGATCGCGCCGCCGGCCGCAGCGCACCTCGCCCGCGCTATGCGTCGAAACCGGCCAGGTATTCGGCCCAGTGCGACGCGGGCTCCTGTGCAAGCGAGTTCTTCACGAGCAGGATCTCGTCCGCATACTCGCTCGGCGTCAGGCCGCCGCGCATCAACTGGAACCGGCAGTACAGCAGGTAGGTATTGACGACGTCGGTTTCGCAATAGTTGCGGATTTCCTCGATCCGCCCGGCCTGGAACGCCGGCCACACCTGGCTGCCGTCCATGCCGAGCTTGCCCGGAAAGCCGCACATCTTCGCGAGCGCGTCGAGCGGCGCATTCGCGCGCGCCTGATACATCGCGAGCACATCCATCAGGTCGGTGTGCCGCGAGTGGTAGCGCGAGATGTAGTTGTTCCACTTGAAATCGCGATCGTCCTCGCCGAGATCCCAGTAGCGGCTCGCGGGGATGCCGTGTACGAGCGCGCGGTAATGGAGCACCGGCAGATCGAAACCGCCGCCGTTCCACGACACGAGCTGCGGCGTGTATTTCTCGATCACGCGGTAGAACGACTGGATCAGCGTCGCTTCGTTGTCCTGCGGCGTGCCGAGCGAGCGCACACGAAAACCGTTGTTGTCGCGGAAAACGCATGAAATCGCCGCGATGCGCTGCAGGTGGTGCGGCAGGAAATCGCCGCCGGTCTTCTCGCGGCGGGCCGCGAATGCATGCTCGGCCACCGCGGCATCGTCGAGTGTCGCGGGCAGGTCTTCCAGACGGCGAATGCCGTCGACATCGGGAATCGTCTCGATGTCAAAAACAAGAATCGGAGTCATCAGTTACAGAACGGCGTCCTTGCGCACGCCATTGGAGGCGAAAAACCGCTTGAGGCGCACCAGCGCTTCCTGCTGGATCTGGCGCACGCGCTCACGCGTGAGCCCCATTTCGTCGGCCAGCTCCTCGAGCGTTGCCGGTTCGATGTGGTTCAGGCCGAAGCGGCGCTCGATCACATGCCGATGCTTGTCGGACAGCCGCGACAGCCACGCGCGCGTCAGCGTCTCGAGCTCGCGGTGCTGAACCTCCGCGTCGGGCGACTGGCTCTGGTCGTCGGGCAGGAGGTCGAGCAGGCTGCTCGCGGGATCGAGGTCGAGCGGCGCGTCGAGCGACGCCGTGTGCTCGTTGAGCGCAAGGATGTCGGTGACTTCCTCGGCGGTCTTGCCGGTGAGATAGGCGATGTCGTCGATGCTGGCTTCGCGGCGCTCAGCCGCTTCACCCGTCGACATCGAGTTCTTTTCGAGGTGGCGCTTCGCGCGCAGCACCTGGTTCAGTTCGCGGATCACGTGCACCGGCAGGCGCACCGTGCGGGCCTGGTTCATGATCGCGCGCTCGATGCTCTGCCGGATCCACCACGTCGCGTAGGTCGAGAAACGGAAGCCGCGCGTCGGGTCGAATTTCTCGATGGCATGCATCAGGCCGAGGTTGCCTTCCTCGATCAGGTCGAGCAGCGGCACGCCACGGTTCAGATACCCCTTCGCGATGCTGACGACGAGACGCAGATTGCGCTCGATCATCACCTGCCGCGCCTCGAATTCGCCGGCCTTGGCCAGACGCGAATAGCGCTGCTCCTCCTCGACGGTGAGCAACGGCTTCACGCTGATGCGGTTCAGGTAATGCTGGATCGTGTCGGCCGTGAGCTCGGCCTGCAGCATCGTGCGGAAATCGTCGACATCGGGCGCCGCCTCGGCACGGCCTTCGCGCTCGTCGTCGCCACCGTCCGCGTCGGCGTCGCGTGCCTCGAGGTCACGCTCGTTATCCGCGACGTCGTCTTCGTCGTCCGTCGAAGCACCAGCTCGCCCCACCGATGCTTGCGTGGCTCGACTGATTTTCTCAGACTCGGCTTGCGGCTCGTGGCGCTTCGATTTCGGCATGGTCGTCTCGGTTATTGAGGCGGCAAATACTTCAGCGGATCGACAGGTTTACCCTGCCGGCGAACCTCGAAATGCAGCATCACGCGGTCGGAATCGCTGTTCCCCATCTCGGCGATCTTCTGCCCCTTCGTTACCGCGTCCCCCTCTTTTACCATCAAAGCGCGATTGTGTGCATACGCCGTGAGGTAAGTTGCATCGTGCTTGATGATAATGAGGTTGCCGTAGCCACGCAGGCCATTGCCCGAGTAGACGACGCGACCGTCGGCCGCCGCCTTCACGGTCTCGCCGGCCGACCCGCCGATATTGACGCCCTTGTTCTTCGCGTCGTCGAAACCGTTCAGCACGGGACCGCGCGCGGGCCATGCGAACGTCACGGGGCCGCTCGGCGCGGCAGCCGTATCGCTCGATGCGGCTGCTGCGGCCGGCGGCGTCGCGACCGACGTCGACGTGCCGGCGGCCGGCGTTGCCGGGCCGCTGCTGAGCGGCGCGGTCGCAACGGCGGCGCCCGCGATCGGTGCGGCGACCTGCGTGCCCGCAACGGCGGCACCGGCCTGCGGCGAAACGCGCAGCAGCTGGTCGACTTCAATCTGATTCGGGTTCGCCAGGTTGTTCCACGCGGCGATGTCGCGATAGTTCTGCCCGTTTTCGAGTGCGATCCGGTACAGCGTGTCGCCCGGCTTCACCCGGTAGTAACCCGGCGGCGCCGGCGGAAGCGGCGCCGCGGGCTGCGCGGTGCCGGTCGTGCCGAGCGAACCGGAGCGATCGACGACGGGCGCGTTGTCGAGCCGCGTCGCACAGGCGGCCAGAAGCGTGGAGAACGCAGCTACGCAGATCGCCCGCTGGGCGAGCGTGAGCGGTTCCCTGGAACGGTTGTTTTGCATCGCGCGCAACATACTCATCGGTTTCAAATTACTCCGGATTTTAAAGGGACAAAGAAAACGCGATCAAGCCGTGACTCTCGCCATTGCGCATGCGCGACGCGCTCGACGAGCGTGAGCACCTGGTGCTGCCCGCTCTGCGCGCCGACCGGCGCGACGAGCCGCCCGCCGATCGCGAGCTGCTCGAGCAGCGCCTGCGGCACGTCGAGCCCCGCCGCCGCGATCACGATCGCGTCGAACGGGGCCGCGGACGGCAGGCCGACACGCCCGTCGCCGTAGTGCAGACGGATGTTCGGCACGCGCAGCGGCCGCAGGTTCAGCTTCGCGCGCTCGTAGAGCGGCTTGATGCGTTCAATCGAATACACGTCGCGTGCCACGTGGCTCAGCACGGCGGCCTGATAGCCGCAGCCCGTGCCGATCTCGAGGACGCGCTCGAGCGTGCGGCCGGCCATCGCAAGCTCGATCATGCGCGCGACGACCGACGGCTTTGAAATGGTCTGCTGGTGGCCGATCGGCAACGCCGAATCCTCGTAGGCCTGCGTTGCGAGGCCCGGATCCACGAACATGTGTCGCGGCACCGCGGCCATCGCTTCCAGCACACGCGCGTCGGTCACACCGTTCGCGCGCAGCCGTTCGACCATCCGTTCGCGCACACGTTCCGACGTGAGCGCGAACGCGCCGGCCGGCGCGACGCTCGGTGCGGCCGGCTTCGGCATCGCGGGCTTCAGTGCGGTCGGCTTCGGTGCGGTCGCCGGCTTCGCGGCGGCGGAGCCGGGCAACGCCGATCGCGTCGCAGCAGGCTTCACCGCAACCGGTTTCAGCACGGCCGCAGGCTTGTCGGCGGCCTTCGATACCGCAACCGCCGCATGGCGTTCGCCGGCCCGACCGTCCGACTTGCGTGGCGCTCGCTTGAGATCTTCGAGCGCGAGCGGGAACCGCTTCGCGCGCTCGCCGCTCATGAAGCCCGCCCTCCGGCGCGCGCCCATTCGCGCGTCGCGGGCAGCATCTGCGTGTGCGTGAGGTCCAGCTGCAGCGGCGTGATCGACACGAAACCGTTTGCCACTGCGTGAAAATCGGTGCCGTCGCTGGCGTCCAGCGCTTCGCCCGCCGCGCCGATCCAGTAGATCGGTTCGCCGCGCGGGTCGGTCTGGCGGATCACCGGCTGCGACGGATGACGCTTGCCGAGGCGCGTGACCTTCCAGCCTTTCAGTTCGTCGTACGGCAGGTTCGGAATATTGACGTTGAGCAGCGGCTGGCCCGGCAGCGGATGCGCGAGAGAGTGCTCGACGATTTCCGCGGCGACGCGCGCGGCGTCCGCCAGATGGGCCCAGCCCTTGTCGACCAGCGAGAATGCGATGGCCGGCACGCCGAACATGATGCCTTCGGTGGCGGCCGCAACTGTCCCCGAATAGAGCGTGTCTTCGCCCATGTTCTGGCCGTTGTTGATCCCGGAAACGACGAGGTCCGGCCTGGCGTCGGCCATCCCCGTCAACGCGACGTGTACCGAATCGGTCGGCGTGCCGTTCACGTAGAAGAAACCCGTACTCGCCGCGCGCTGCACCGACAGCGGCCGCGACAACGTAAGGGAATTCGACGCGCCGCTGCAGTTCTGCTCGGGCGCGATCACCGTGAGCTCGGCCAGCGGCTGCAGCGCGTCGCTGAGCGCGGCGAGACCGGGGGCGAGATAGCCGTCGTCGTTGCTGAGTAGGATTCGCATCCGGCGATTGTAACCGAGGAAAGATGGCGCGAGAGCGACAGTCCGGCGACTGCGGATGGACGGCTGCGGGCACCCGGACACGCTGCGTCGCCGCGTTGCGGCGCGGCGTTCCGCGTGCTCAGGAAAACGCCGCGCCGCCCCGGGTTTTCCCCCGCTAACGGGTCGCCGTTGGGGCATGCCCAGTTCCGGGAGCCCGGCGCGAAGCGACAGGCCCGAGGATGCTCAAATCGCGCCCGCTTCGCGCAGTGCGGCAATCGCCGGCGCGTCGTAGCCGAGGCCGCGCAGCACCTCGTCCGTATGCTCGCCGAGTTCGGGCCCGAGCCAGCGCGTTTCGCCCGGCGTGTCGGACAGCTTCGGCGTGATGTTCGGCAGCGGGATGTCGGTGCCGTCGGCCAGCTTGAAGCGCTGGATCATCTGCCGCGCGACGAACTGCGGATCGGTAAACATGTCGGCGACGCTGTAGATGCGCCCGGCCGGCACGTCGGCCGCATTGAGCACGACGAGTGCTTCTTCGATCGTGCGCGGCGCAAGCCACGCGGCAATCGCGTCGTCGATTTCCTGTGTGCGCGGCACGCGCCCGTCGTTTTGCGCGAGCGCGGGATCGTCGGCGAGGTCGTCGCGCTCGATCGCCTTCATCAACCGCTTGAAGATCGGGTCGCTGTTGCCGCCGATCACGATGCTGCCGTCGCGGCACGCATACGTATTCGACGGCACGATGCCCGGCAGCGACGCGCCGGTGCGCTCGCGCACCATCCCGTACACGCCGTATTCGGGCACCACGCTTTCCATCATGTTGAAGACGGCTTCATACAGTGCAACGTCGACCACCTGCCCCGCACCGCCGTTGACCTTGCGGTGATGCAGCGCCATCAGTGCGCCGATCACGCCGTGCAGCGCGGCGATCGAATCGCCGATCGAGATGCCGATGCGCGGCGGCGGCAGCTCGGGATAGCCGGTGATGTGACGCAGCCCACCCATCGATTCGGCAATCGCGCCGAAGCCGGGCCGGTCGCGGTACGGGCCGGTCTGCCCGTAACCGGACAGGCGCACCATCACGAGGCCCGGGTTCTCGGCCGACAGCACGTCGTAGCCGAGCCCGAGCTTTTCGAGCAGGCCCGGGCGGAAATTCTCGATCACGATGTCGGCTTCGCGCGCGAGTTGCCGCGCGATCGCCTTGCCGGCGTCGGCCTTCAGGTTGAGCGTGACCGATTTCTTGTTGCGCGCCTGGACGGACCACCACAGCGACGTGCCGCCCTGCTCCGGATGGAGCTTGCGCCACTTGCGCAGCGGGTCGCCACCGTTCGGATCCTCGATCTTGATCACTTCCGCGCCGAATTCGGCGAACAGCCGCGACGCGAACGGCCCCGCGATCAGCGTTCCGAATTCGAGCACTTTGACGCCCGCGAGCGGGCCCTGGCTGGTGCTCATGTGTCTCCCTGGCATGAGGAACGGCGCCGCCGCCGGCGGCGCCCGGCTTACATCGTGCGGCGGTCGAGCATCGCGCGGGCGATGGTGCCCGCGTCGACGTACTCGAGTTCGCCGCCCACCGGCACGCCGCGCGCGAGGCGCGTGACCGCGAGCCCGCGCGCCTTCAGCGTCTGGCCGAGGTAGTGCGCGGTGGCTTCGCCTTCGTTCGTGAAGTTGGTCGCGAGCACGACTTCCTTGACAACACCATCGGACGCGCGCCGCACGAGGCGGTCGAAATGGATTTCCTTCGGGCCGATCCCGTCGAGCGGGCTCAGCCGGCCCATCAGCACGAAATACAGCCCGCGGTAAGTCATCGTCTGCTCGAGCATGATCTGGTCGGCAGGCGTCTCGACGACGCACAGCAGCGTCGGATCACGCTCTTCGTCGCTGCAGACCTCACAGATCTGCGCTTCGGTGAACGTGTTGCACTTCTCGCAGTGCTGCAGGTGCTCGGTCGCGAACAACAGCGACCGGCCGAGCCGCTCCGCGCCCTCCCGATCGTGCTGCATCAGGTGGACCGCCATGCGCTGGGCGGATTTCGGCCCGACGCCGGGCAGCACGCGCAACGCTTCGACGAGCGCGGACAGGGCGGACGGCTGTTTCATACGGCAGCAAAAAATGACACGGACGCTACGCTCAGAACGGCAGCTTGAAGCCCGGGGGCAACGGCAGGCCCGACGTCATGCCGCTCATCTTTTCCTGCGACGTCGCTTCGGCCTTGCGCACGGCGTCGTTGAACGCGGCCGCGACGAGATCCTCGAGCATGTCCTTGTCGTCCGCGAGCAGGCTCGGGTCGATCGACACGCGACGCACTTCGTTGCGGCACGTCATCGTCACCTTGACGAGACCGGCGCCCGACTGCCCTTCGACTTCGATCAGCGCAAGCTGCTCCTGCATCTTCTTCATGTTTTCCTGCATTTGCTGCGCTTGCTTCATCAGTCCGGCGAGGTTGCCTTTCAACATGGGAATACTCCTTCTTGATCGTGTGAAAACCGGCACGCGGCGCGTGCCGGCCAATGTGTGGGCGTGATTGTGCCTGTCGCGGGGCGCTCAGTTCAATGCAGCGTCGGCGGCGGCCCGTCCGGCGCCGCGTCGGCGAGCGGGCGCACCGAACCCTCGACGATACGCGCACCGAAATCGCGCACGAGCTGCTGCACGAACGGATCGCCGTGAATCTCCTGCTCGGCCTCGCGCTGGCGCGCCGCGCGCGCGGCCGCATCGAGCGCCGCCGCGGTACGCCGTGCGGGCCCGACTTCGACGGCCACCTCGACCGGCTTGCCGAGCGCATCGGCCAGCGCGGCCTTCAGCTTCGCCACCTGCGCGGCGTCCGCATATTGCGGCACCGGCACGGAAAGTTTCAACGTCGTCGCGTCGACGGCCGTCAGTTCGCTGTTGAACGCGAGCTGGTACGCGACGCCCTTGAGCGGCAGCCGCGCGGCCAGTGCCGGCCATTCGCCGTCGAAACCGACCGGATCGAGTGCGATCGCGGGCGGCAACGGACGCGTGTCGACCGGTGCGGACGGACGGGTTTCCGCCGGCCGAGGCGTGACGCGCACGTCGTCGGGGCCGCTGTCGAACACCGGCACGAAGCCATCGTCGGACGGGCCACCGAACATTTCGTCGGCGCTGAGGGGCACGTAGTCGTCGGGCGGGATGTCCTCCCACGGCGGCGACGCCTGGCGCGAATCGGCCGCCTGCGGCGCACGGGCCGCAGCGCGCGGCGTCGGCACCTGGACGGCGGCGGGACGCGGCGCAGCCGGCTTCTCGGCGGCCGGCTGGGCTGCCGGTTTCACGGCGGCGGCGCCTGCACGCCCGCGGTCGGACGACACGCGCATCCCCGCATTGCGCAACACGTCGAGCGCGGCGGCGGCGCCTCCGGAACGCGCCGCCGGACGCGCGGCGGGCTCGGGCGGCGCAGCACGCGGCATCGGTTCGGCCGGCGCAGCCGGCTCGTCACTTCGCTGCGCAACGGCAGCAGGCGGCTCGGGTTCCTTGCGGACAGGCGTCGGGTGATCGCCGGCCGGCTCCGCTTGCGGTGTTGCAGCCGTCTGCGGCTGCGGCGTTTCGATGACTGGCGCGTCAACCGGGGCCGGCGCGGCTGCTTCGACGGCAGCCGGTTTCACGGCCGGCCGGTCTGTTTCGTCGCCGGACTGCACCGGCGCCGCACGCACAACCGGTGCCGCGGGCGCTGCCGGGGCAATAGCCTGCGACCGCACTGCTTCGGCAGGTGCAGCCGATACCGGCTTCGCCGCAGCGGCCGATGCCGCCGCCACGCGCGGGCCCGGCACCGCACGCGGCGCGGACGGCTGGCCGACCGGCGCACTGCCGGCGGCAACCGCCGGCTCGAACGCAAGCATCCGCAGCAGCGTCATCGTGAAACCGGCGTACTCGTCCGGCGCCAGGCCGAGCTCGGCGCGACCGACCGTCGCGATCTGATAAAACAACTGGACCTGCTCGGGGCTCAGCGTCTCGGCGAAGCGGCGCAGGTCGCCCGCTTCGGGCCATTCGTCGAGCACCGAGCCCGGCGCGAACTGCGCCCACGCGATGCGATGCAGCAGGCTCGCGAGATCCTGCAGCGCGGTCGAGAACGACAGGCTGCGCAGCGACATCTCGTCGGCAATCGCGAGGATTTCCGGGCCGCCGCCCGCGGCGAGCGCGTCGAGCAGGCGCACCATGTAAGTCTGGTCGAGTGCGCCGAGCATGCCGGACACGGCCGACTCGGTCACCTCGTTGGCCGAATAGGCGATCGCCTGGTCGGTGAGGGACAGCGCGTCGCGCATGCTGCCCTGTGCGGCGCGCGCGAGCAGGCGCAGCGCCTGCGGCTCGAACGTGATCTGCTCTTCGCCGAGGATCCGTTCGAGATGCGACACGATGTGCCCGGCCGGCATCTGCTTCAGGTTGAACTGCAGGCAGCGCGACAGCACGGTGACGGGGATTTTCTGCGGATCGGTGGTCGCGAGGATGAACTTGACGTGCGGCGGCGGCTCTTCGAGCGTCTTCAGCATCGCGTTGAACGCGTGATTCGTCAGCATGTGCACTTCGTCGATCATGTAGACCTTGAAGCGCGCATCGACGGGCGCGTACACCGCGCGCTCGAGCAGCGCGGCCATTTCGTCGACGCCGCGGTTGCTTGCGGCATCCATCTCGACGTAATCGACGAAACGCCCTTCGTCGATCTCGCGACAGGCGCGACACACGCCGCACGGCTGCGACGTGACGCCGGTTTCACAATTGAGTGCCTTGGCGAAGATCCGCGACAGCGTCGTCTTGCCGACACCGCGGGTTCCGGTAAACAGATAGGCGTGATGGAGACGCCCGCCGTCGAGCGCGTGCGTGAGCGCCCTGACGACGTGCTCCTGGCCGACGAGCGAAGCGAAATCCTTCGGACGCCACTTGCGTGCGAGAACTTGATAGGTCATCGGGAAATTGTATCAGTAACGCTGCGTCGCGCCGACACGCGAAACGGTGCGGAAGACAGGCAAACGCGTAGGTAAAACGGAGTGGGATGCAGAAATAAAAAACGCCCGGCGAACGGGGCGAGATGGAAGGTGACGAGCCCAACCCTCGGCACTGGCGGAAAACGATTGTGGCTGCTTCGTTCCCGACCTGACCAGGTTCACCGCCCCACCATGCGAGGAGGCCCGTCACGGCATATTCTATCACCGCTTCCGGATGAATGCGACCGTTTGTTCGCACCAATGCGAATATGACCCGACAAACCGACGCGCATCGGGCCACGAAGCCCACCCGACGGGAATGGCCCGCGCGTCCACCCCTTGTAATTTGCGAGCCGGCCTCCACCTGCTGGACACAACGGTCGAACGTCGCGTCGTACCCCTACTCGCGTAGCGGCTACTATCGCCGCCCGCAGCAGATAGCAATTTAGGCTAATATGACGCCCGAACGACCCGCGAGCCGCGGCATGCAGCGCTTACACGCCTCCTTTCCGGAGAGTGGAGTGACCTGCCGCAGCGGCCGGCCGCCCACGGCAGCCGGTACGCCGCAACGCGCAAGCAGGCAGTCCCCGAACCGTAAGAGGTATTGACCCAATGAGCGAACAGATCAAACACATCAGCGACGCATCGTTCGAACAGGACGTCGTCAAATCCGACAAGCCCGTGCTCGTCGATTTCTGGGCCGAATGGTGCGGCCCGTGCAAAATGATCGCCCCGATCCTCGACGAAGTCGCGAAGGACTACGGCGACAAGCTGCAGATCGCGAAGATCAACGTCGACGACAACCAGGCAACGCCCGCGAAGTTCGGCGTGCGCGGCATCCCGACGCTGATCCTGTTCAAGAACGGCGCGGCCGCCGCGCAGAAGGTCGGCGCGCTGTCGAAGTCGCAGCTCACCGCATTCCTGGACAGCCACCTGTAATACAGGCAGTTCCGCGGACGTGTTGTCAGCCGGCAACACGTCCGTCGACAAGCCGCCGATCGCTCGCTCAAGCGCGAATCGGCCTATGCTAGAATTAAAAAACGTCTACAAGACGCATTTAAGTCTCTGAGCGCTTCCGCTCGCCCTCCTCCCTTTATTTCTTTCGTCGTCTCCTCCCTGGCGGGTTCTCCGTATGCATTTATCCGAGCTCAAGTCTCTGCACGTCTCCGAACTGATCGAAATGGCCAATGGCCTGGAGATCGAAAACGCGAACCGCCTGCGCAAGCAGGAGTTGATGTTTGCCATTCTTAAAAAGCGCGCCAAGACGGGAGAGACGATCTTCGGCGACGGTACGCTCGAAGTGCTGCCGGACGGCTTCGGCTTCCTGCGCTCGCCGGAAATGTCGTACCTCGCGAGCACCGACGACATCTACATCAGCCCGTCGCAGATCCGCCGCTTCAACCTGCACACCGGCGACACCATCGAAGGTGAAGTCCGCACGCCGAAGGACGGCGAGCGCTACTTCGCGCTGGTGAAGGTCGACAAAGTCAACGGGCAGCCGCCCGAGGCCTCGAAACACAAGATCATGTTCGAGAACCTCACGCCGCTGCACCCGAACAAGCCGCTGTCGCTCGAACGCGAAATGCGCGGCGAGGAAAACGTCACGGGCCGCATCATCGACATGATCGCGCCGATCGGCAAGGGCCAGCGCGGCCTGCTCGTCGCGTCGCCGAAGTCGGGCAAGACCGTGATGCTCCAGCACATCGCACACGCGATCAAGCAGAACCACCCGGACGTGATCCTGTTCGTGCTGCTGATCGACGAGCGCCCTGAAGAAGTGACCGAAATGCAGCGCTCGGTCGCCGGCGAAGTGATCGCATCGACGTTCGACGAACCGGCCACGCGCCACGTCCAGGTCGCCGAAATGGTGATCGAGAAGGCCAAGCGCCTAGTCGAAATGAAGCACGACGTCGTGATTCTGCTCGACTCGATCACGCGTCTCGCACGCGCGTACAACACCGTGATCCCGGCATCGGGCAAGGTGCTGACGGGTGGTGTCGACGCGAACGCACTGCAGCGTCCGAAGCGCTTCTTCGGCGCGGCGCGCAACATCGAGGAAGGCGGTTCGCTGACGATCATCGGCACCGCACTGATCGAAACCGGCAGCCGCATGGACGACGTGATCTACGAAGAGTTCAAGGGCACCGGCAACATGGAAGTGCACCTCGAGCGCCGTCTCGCGGAAAAGCGCGTGTATCCGTCGATCAACCTGAACAAGTCGGGCACGCGTCGCGAAGAAATGCTGATCAAGCCCGAGATCCTTCAGAAGATCTGGGTGCTGCGCAAGTTCATCCACGACATGGACGAAGTCGAAGCGATGGAATTCCTGCTCGACAAGATCCGCCAGACGAAGAGCAACTCCGAGTTCTTCGACCTGATGCGCCGCGGCGGCTGATTACCGTCACCCCGCACTCCAAAAACGGCCGCCCGCGCATCCTGCCCGGCGGCCGTTTTTCGGTGCCAACCTGAACGTGAACGTACAGGTTGATCTATAATCGCGTCATCGTCCGAACTCCCTCGTCCTCCCGATGCCGAATGACACCTCCACCCCGCTGCTGACCGTGAGCGATGCGGCGTCACGGCTCGGCGTCACGCCGCGCACGCTGAAGTATTACGAAGAGCGCGGGCTCGTCACGCCGTCGCGCAGCGAAGGCCGCTACCGCCTGTACGACGAGGCCGACCTCGAGCGCTTCGCCCGCATCCTGCGGCTGCGCGCGCTCGGTTTCTCGCTGCATGGCATCACCGAGATGCTGAAGCGCCCGCTGGAAGAAACGGGCGACGGCCGGCGCCGCTATTCGGACGCGTCGCTGCGCGACATCCGGACCGGCCTGGCCGACCAGGTCGACACACTCGACAGGCGGATCGCGGCCGTCCAGCGCGAACTGAAGGAAGCCGTCGCGCTGCGCAAGGAACTGCAGCACGACATCGACTACGTCGAACGGCGTCTTGCCGGCGAAAACGCCGATGCGCTGATCGCGCAGCGGCAGGCCGAAGCCGGCACGCGGCGCACGCGCAAGGCGCGCGAGTGAGCGCGATGCCCGGTCGCTCGCCACTGTGGAGCCGCGCGAACCTGCGCGCGGACCTGTTCCCGTGGGCGCTCGCGCTCGTTACCGGCATCGACTACTTCGACAACGCGATCTTCTCGTTCTTCGCGAGCTACATCGCGGGTGGCATCAACGCATCGCCCGATGAACTCGTGTGGTCGTCGAGCGCCTACGCGGTCACCGCCGTGCTCGGCATCCTGCAGCAGCAATGGTGGGTCGACCGGCTCGGCCATCGCCGCTACGTCGCCGGCTGCATGCTGATGTTCTCGTTCGGCGCGATCGCGGCCGCGCTCGCCGACACGTCGCTCGAGCTCGCGTTCGCGCGCGGCTTTCAGGGCTATTTCATCGGCCCGATGATGGGCGCTTGCCGGATCCTGATCCAGATCAGTTTCAAGCCGCAGGAACGGCCGCCCGCGACACGCGCGTTCCTGATCATGATCCTGCTCGGCAGCGCGCTCGCGCCAATCGTGGGCGGCCTGCTCGTCGCACATTCGACGTGGCGCGCGCTGTTTGCGTGCTCGGCGCCGGCCGGCATCGCGTTCGCGATCCTCGCGCTGCTCACGCTGCCCGATTCGGGCCGGACACCCGACGACGAACGCGGCTCCGGACACTTCTGGCCGTATGTCGTGTTCGCGCTCGCGCAAGGCGCGCTGCAGATCGTGCTGCAGCAGGTGCATTACCAGCTCTATAGCGGCTCGCCGATGCTGATCCTGCTGACGATCGCAGGGATCGGCGCGCTTGCGTGGTTCGCGTATCACCAGTGGCATCATCCGACGCCGCTCGTGCGCCTGCACGCGTTCCGCGAACGGACGTTCCAGGTCGGGCTGCTGCTCTACATGTTCTATTACTACGAGTCGACGGGCTTCAGTTACCTGACGTCGCGTTTTCTCGAAAGCGGGCTCGGCTATCCGGTCGAGAACGCCGGGCGGCTGGTGGGCACGATGTCGCTGATTTCAGCCACTGCGCTGTTCGCGTACCTGCGTTACGCGAAATTCGTCACGCACAAGAAGTGGTTCGTCGTGCCGGGGTTCGCGATCGCCATCACGGCCGCGCTGTGGATGACGCGGATGACGCCGCAGGTCGGCGAAGCCGCGCTGATCGTCCCGCTGCTGCTGCGCGGATTGCTGCTGCTCTTCATCGTGCTGCCGGTGGCCAACCTGACATTCCGGATCTTCGCGATCGACGAATATACGCACGGCTACCGGTTGAAGAACATCGTGCGGCAACTGACGATCTCGTTCGCGACGTCGTCGGTCATCATCGTCGAACAGCACCGCGTGGCCGTGCACCAGACGCGGCTCGTCGAGCGCGCAAACGTGTTCGATCCGCTGTTCCAGCAGACCGTCGATGCGCTGACGCACAGCTATGCCGCCGCCGGCCATGCGCTGAACGAGGCGCACGGCCTCGCGATCGCGTCGATCGCGCGCATGGTCGCGCAACAGGCGTCGTTCCTCGCGTCGCTCGACGGCTTTTACTTCCTGGCGGGCGTGGCGCTCGTCGGCGGCCTTTTTGCGGCATGGCAAAAAGAGATCGATTGAGTTAAAAGACAGGCTTTGGATTTCCGCGAGCCGCCTTCATGCTCTCGAAACTGACCCGCTGGTTCGACGACCGCCGCCGCGACCGCGCGCTGCGCAGCCACCCGATCTCCGACGCGCTGTGGCAGGAAACCGTCGAGCGCCTGCCGTTCCTTGCGGCACTGCCGCCCGACGCGCTCGGCCGGCTGCGCGAACTGACGAGCCTGTTCGTCGCGAAGAAATCGTTCTCGACCGCGCACGGGCTCGAGTTGACCGACGCGATGATCGTCTCGATCGCCGCGCAGGCCTGCCTGCCCGTGCTGAATCTCGATCTGTCGCTGTATGACGGCTGGGTCGGCGTCGTCGTGTATCCGGGCGAATTCGTGATCCGCAAGACGGTGCAGGACGAGGACGGGGTCGTGCACGAAGTCGAGCAGGACGCAAGCGGAGAGGCCTGGGAGGGCGGCCCCGTGATCCTGTCCTGGGAAGACGCGCAGATGACGGACGGCCACGACGCGTACAACGTCGTGATCCACGAGTTCGCGCACAAGATCGACATGGTCAACGGCGCGGCCGACGGTTATCCGCCCCTATTTCGCCGCTGGCACGCGCCCCACCTCGATGCGCAGGCCTGGGCCGACGTGTTCGAGCACGCGTACGACCAGTTCTGCGCGCGCGTCGACGCGGTGCCGGACCGTGCGTGGGCACGCTTCGAGCGGGACTCGCTGATCGATCCCTATGCCGCCGACCACCCGTCGGAATTCTTCGCGGTATGCAGTGAAGCGCTGTTCGTCCGGCCGAAGGCGTTCGAGTCCGAATTTCCGGAGTTGTACCGGCTGCTCGCGCGCTACTACCGGCAGGATCCGGCCGGCACCGGCGCGCTCGACGCACCGTGAAAATTATTCGTCAACCATCTGATTTTCTGGCATAATCGCCGTTTTTCGACCTTAGGCAAGTGGCTCGCGCCGGGCTTGGCGTCGTCTGGTTTGCGCAATGTGCGCGTTCCGGCACGGCAAGCGGCGGGTTGGCTACCGCTCTCACCAAGGAAAGACCATGAAAGAAGGCATCCACCCGAACTACCGCGAAGTCGTCTTCCAAGACATGTCGAACGGCTTCAAGTTCATCACGCGCTCGACGATCCAGACGCGCGAAAACATCGAACTCGACGGCAAGACCTACCCGCTCGCCAAGATCGAAGTGTCGTCGGAATCGCACTCGTTCTACACGGGTCAGCAAAAGATCATGGACACGGCAGGCCGTGTCGAGAAGTTCAAGAACAAGTTCGGCGTTCGCGCCAGCGGCAAGGCGAAGTAAGCTTCGCACTGCATCCGGTGGTTGCATTGCACCGGTACCGCACAAAAGGGCAGCCCAGGCTGCCCTTTTTTGTCTCTGCTCGCCCGGCAGGCGCCAGCCGGCGCCCGGGCATCGACCTGACGCGCAACAGCGGGCGCGTCTACAATGCCGGATGCTCGAAACCGGCTCGACCGCGCGCATCCGCGCCGGCCACCCGCCCATAACAAATCGCTCATCTGCATGAAGCCTGTCGTCCGTCTCACCGCCTCCGCCACGCGCGCGCTACCGCGCTGGCTGCTGCTCACGCTCTGCTTCGTCTACGCCGCGTTCGGCCTGTTCGGCCGCGACCCGTGGAAGAACGAGGACGCGGCAGGCTTTGGCGTGATGTGGACGATGGCCAAGGGCGGCTGGCACGACTGGCTGCTGCCGAACCTGGTCGGCAAGTTCATCACGACCGACGGGCCGCTCGGCTACTGGCTCGGCGCGCTGTCGATCCGCGGCCTCGGCCCGTGGGTCGACGCAAGCAACGCGTCGCGCGTCGATACCGGCGTGCTGTTCTGCGTCGCGTGTGCATTCGTCTGGTACGCGGCCTACCTGCTCGGCCGGCGTGCCGAGGTCCAGCCGTTCAAGTACGCATTCGGCGGCGAGCCCGAGCCGCGCGACTACGGCCGCACGCTCGCCGACGGCGCGCTGCTGGTGCTCGTCGCCTGCTTCGGTCTCGCGGAGCGCGGGCACGAAACGACGCCGCAGCTCGCGCAGTTCGCGTGGATCGCGATGCTCGTCTACGGGATCGTGCGCGGCATCGACAAGCCGATGCAGGGCGCGCTGTGGTGGGGCCTCGCGATGGGCCTCGTCGCGCTATCCGGCAATCCGGTGCTGGTCGTCGCGCTGCTCGCCGGCACGGCCGTGCTGTGGCTCGTCACGCCCGAGATGCGCAACCTGCGCCTGCCGCTGGTCGGCGTGCCGCTCGCGGCAGCGATCTTCGCGCTGTGGCCGCTGGCCGCATTCGTCGCGGCGCCCGACGATGCCGCATGGTTCTTCAACCAGTGGATCCACGGCAGCCTGATGCGCTTTTCCGGTCCGCCGACCGCGGTGCTCGGCTATGCGGCGAAGAACCTGCCGCTGTTCACGTGGCCCGCGTGGCCGCTCGCCATCTGGGCATGGTGGAGCTGGGCCGGCATGCGCCGCCGTGCGCACGTCGCGATTCCGCTGTCGGTCGCCGTACCGCTCGTCGCGCTCGTGATCCTGCAGAGCCAGCAGTCGAACCGCATGTACATGCTGCTGCTGCCGCCGCTCGCGGTGCTCGCGACGTTCGCGCTGCCGACCCTCAAGCGCGGCGCGATCAACGCGATCGACTGGTTCGCGGTGCTGAGCTTCACGATTCTCGGCACCTTCGTGTGGCTCGTGTGGCTCGCATCGATCACCGGCTTCCCGCATCCGCTCGCGCGCAACCTCGCCCGCCTCGTGCCCGGCTACGAGCCGCACTTCAAGATCCTGTCGTTCATCTGCGCGGTGATCGCCACCGTGTGCTGGTGCTTCCTGGTGCGCTGGCGCATCTCGCGGCAGCCGAAAGTGCTGTGGCGCAGCGTCGTGCTGTCGGGTGCGGGCACCACGCTGATGTGGGTGCTGCTGATGACGCTGTGGCTGCCGATCGTCAACTACGGCCGGACCTATCGCGACGTCGCGCAGCAGATCGCCGTGCACCTGCCGTCCGACTACGAGTGCATCTCGCCGGTACGGCTCGGTGACGCGCAGATCGCGACCTTCGCGTATTTCGGCAACATGCGCTTCGATTTCTCCGGCGACTGCGACGTGATCCTGCGCCAGGACCGCTCGGACTTCGGCGAGCCGAGCTCGATGTCGCAATACGTGTGGCGTCTCGTGTGGGAAGGCCGCCGCGCCGCCGACCGTGACGAGCGCTTCCGCCTGTACGAGCGCATCGAACGGCCGAAGACGCCCGTCAAGCGGCGTCCGCCGCGCCGCCAGCCGGCCGATTGACGATGTTTGGCGACATCCGCCGGATCGTCGGTCTCGCATGGCCGGTGCTCGTCGGCCAGCTCGCGATCATCGCGTTCGGCGTGATCGACACCGCGATGGTCGGGCGCTACTCGGCCGTCGATCTCGCCGCGCTCGGGCTCGGTTCGTCGATCTACATCTCGATCTATATCGGCCTGACGGGCATCCTGTCCGCACTGCAGCCGATCACCGGGCAGCTGTACGGCGCGCGGCGCTATGCCGAGATCGGCGAGGAAGTGCGCCAGGCGCTGTGGCTCGCGCTGCTGCTCGCGGTGCCCGGCTTTCTCCTGCTGCATTTTCCCGAACCGCTGCTGCGCGCCGCGCACACGCCTGCCGCGCTGCACGACCGCACCGTCGATTATCTGCGCATCCTGTCGTACGGGCTGCCCGCCAGCCTCGTCTTCCGCATCTACAACGCGCTGACCAACGCGGCCGGCAAGCCGCGCCTCGCGATGATCCTGCAGATCGGCGCGCTGCTGCTCAAGTTCCCGCTCAACGTGTGGTTCATCTTCGGCGGGTTCGGCGTGCCGGCCCTCGGCGGCCCCGGCTGCGGGCTCGCGAGCACGCTGATCAACTGGGCACTCGCGCTGATCGGCTACACGCTGCTCGCGAAGCTCGACGTGTTCGCGCCGCTCGCGATCTTTTCGCGCTTCTGCTGGCCGGTCTGGGAGCGCCAGAAGGCGATCCTGAAACTCGGCGTGCCGATGGGCCTGTCGTACCTGATCGAGGTCACGTCGTACACGTGCATGGCGCTGTTCATCGCGCAGTTCGGCACGACGACGCTCGCCGGCCACCAGATCGCCGGCAACATCGGCGCGGTGCTGTACATGACGCCGCTGTCGATCGGCGTGGCGGCGTCGACGCTGGTCGCGCGCGCGCTCGGCGCCGGACGGCCCGAGGAAGCCCGGCTGCTCGGCCGGCACAGCGTGATCTTCGCGTGCGGCATCGCCGCGACCTACGGCCTGCTCGTGTTCGTGCTGCGCCCGCTGATCATCGGCGGCTATACGCCGAACCCGGCCGTCGCCGCGGCCGCGATGCCGCTCGTCGCGATCGTCGCGTGCTACCACGTCTTCGATGCGCTGCAGGTCACGTCGGCGTTCGTGCTGCGCGCCTACAAGGTCGCGGTCGTGCCGACCGTGATCTATGCGGTCGCGCTGTGGGGCGTCGGGCTCAGCGGCGGCTACGTGCTCGGTTTCGACGTGGGCGGCATCGCGCCCGCATGGCTGACCGGCGCGCGCGGCTTCTGGTTCGCGAACACGATCAGCCTGATGCTCGCGGGCGCCGGGCTCGTGCTGTACCTGCGCCGCGTCAGTCGTGCGCACGCCGCTGCTTCCACGTCCGCCTGACGCGCCGCCCGCTACGTCTCCTCCAGCACGTCGGCCGCGTGATACGACGACCGCACCAGCGGGCCGGCGACGACTTCCCTGAAACCGAGCAACAGCGCCTCGTCGCGCCACGCGGCAAATGCGTCGGGGCTCACGTAGCGCCGCACGGGCAGATGGTGCGCGGACGGCGCGAGATACTGGCCGAGCGTCAGCACGTCGACGTCATGCGCACGCAGGTCGCGCAGCGTGTCGCGCACTTCGTCGTCGCACTCGCCAAGGCCGAGCATCAACCCCGATTTCGTCACCAACTCCGGCCGTGCCCGCTTCGCCTGCGCGAGCAGTTCGAGCGAGCCGCGATAGTCGGCGCCCGGCCGCGCCGCGCGATACAGCGACGGCACCGTCTCGATGTTGTGGTTGAACACGTCGGGCCAGGCCGTCGACAGTGCATCGAGTGCGCGGGCCACGCGGCCGCGGAAGTCCGGTGTCAGCACTTCGACGCCGATGCCCGGCACGCTCGCGCGCACCGCCGCGATGCATGCGGCGAAATGCGCGGCGCCGCCGTCGCGCAGGTCGTCGCGATCGACCGACGTGATCACGACGTAGCGCAGCCCGAGCGCCGCGGCCGCATCGGCCAGCCGCGTGGGCTCGTCGGGATCGAGCGGTTCGGGACGGCCGTGCGCGACGTCGCAGAACGGGCAGCGCCGCGTGCACAGGCCGCCCATGATCATGAAAGTCGCCGTGCGCTGCGCGAAGCATTCGCCGATGTTCGGGCACATCGCCTCCTCGCAGACGGAATGCAGCCGATGATCGCGCAGCACGGCCGCCATGTCGGCGACCGCCGCGCTCATCATCGGCCGCGCGCGCAGCCACGGCGGCTTCGGCAACGCCGCACCGGCCGCGGGCTCGACGCGCACCGGAATGCGCGCGAGCTTGTCACGGCTTCTCGCGCCCGGCTGGCCGAGCGCGGTAAGGCTGGGTCGTTCGAGCGCGGCGGCCATCGTCAGTCTCCGAGAAACGCGACGATCAGGCGGTTCACGTCGGCGGCCGCCTCCATCTGCACCATGTGCCCGCTGCCGGCGATCACCTCGGCACGCACGCCGTCAGGCAAGCCCTGCGCGTGCTGCGCCGGGATCACCTGGTCGTGCTCGCCCCAGATCACGAGCGTGCGCGGCGCAAGCGTCGCGAGCCGGTCGCGGAACACGCGCCGCTGCGCGGCACCGTCGAACGCGGCATGCGCGATCTTCTCCAGCGCGGCCTGCACGCCTTCGAGGCGCTTGTACTTGACGAGATCCTCGACGAGCTGCCGCGTGACCAGCGCGTTGTCCGCGAACAGCGCGCCAAGGTGCGGCTTCAACGTATTGCGGCTGTTGCCGGCGACGAAGCCGTCGATGTAAGCGCGGTTGATGTCGGTGCCGAGCCCCGCGCTCGCGATCAGCGTCAGCGACGCGACCCGTTGCGGCGCGCGCTCGGCCGCCGCCATCGCGACCGCACCGCCCATCGAATGGCCGATCAGGTGGGCGTGGTCGATGCCCTTCGCATCGAGCAGCGCGAGCACCGCGTCGGCCAGTTCATCGAGGCTGCCCGTCTCGACCGCCTTGCCCGACTCGCCGTGACCGGGCAGGTCGAGCGCCCACACCGGCCGGTGCGCGGCGAGATCGGCGTGATTGAACAGCCAGTTGTTGAGATCGCCGCCGAAGCCGTGGATCAGCACGGCGGGTGTGCCGCTGCCTTCGCCGAGCTTCAGGAAGCGCACCATCCGGCCGCCGATCTGCGCCTTCTCGGGCTGCGGGCCCGCGGCTTCGTCGGACGCCGCGCTCGGCACGAAATCGCGCTGGAATTCGGCGATCGCCGCGTCGATGTCGGCATCGCTCGCGTCGGCGGCCGCGACGACGCCGAGCAGCGCGCCGACCGGCAGCGTCTCGCCTTCCTGCGCGACCTGCCGGCGCAGCGTGCCGTCGAACGCGCATTCGACGCCCGACGAGATCTTGTCGGTCTCGACGTCGAGCACTTCGTCGCCCTTCGTCACGCGTTCGCCGAGCGCCTTCAGCCAGCCGTTGACCTGCCCCTGCTCCATCGACAGCCCCCACTTGGGCATCGTGATCATGTGAATCGACATCGTGTCAGCTCCTCGTCTTCAGGACCGCCTGCGCAATCGCATCGGCGGACGGGATATACAGGTCTTCCAGCACGCTCGCGAACGGCGCGGGCGTATGCGGCGCGGTCACAAGCCCGATCGGCGCCTTCAGCGCGTGGAATGCACGCTGTGCGACGAGCGCGGCGATATCGGTCGCGATCGAGCAGCGCGGGTTCGCTTCGTCGACGACCACCACGCGTCCGGTGCGCTCCGCGCTTTCGAGAATCGTTTCCTCGTCGAGCGGCGACGTCGTGCGCAGGTCGATCACGTCGACCTGGATCCCGTCCTTCGCGAGCTTCGCGGCCGCGTCCATCGCGAGATGCACCATCCGGCCGTACGTGACGATCGTCGCGTCGTCGCCGTCGCGCATCACGTTCGCTTCGCCGAACGGAATCGCATAGGACTCCTCCGGCACGTCGCCTTCGCGGGTATAAAGCAGCTTGTGTTCGAGGAAGATCACGGGATCGTTGTCGCGGATCGCCTGGATCAGCAGCCCCTTCGCGTCGTACGGCGTCGACGGGCACACGACCTTCAGCCCAGGAATGTGCGTGAACAGCGACGTCAGCATCTGTGAATGCTGCGCGGCCGCGCGAAGGCCTGCGCCGTACATCGCGCGGATCACGACCGGCGTCACGGCCTTGCCGCCGAACATGTAGCGGAACTTGGCGGCCTGGTTGAAGATCTGGTCGAAGCACACGCCCATGAAATCGATGAACATCAGCTCCGCGACGGGCCGCATCCCGCACGCGGCAGCACCGACCGCCGCGCCGATGTAGCCGCCCTCCGACAGCGGCGTATCGAGCACGCGGCCCGGAAACTTGTGGAACAGCCCCTTCGTCACGCCCAGCACGCCGCCCCACGCGTCGTCCTCGCCCGGCGCGCCCGCGCCGCCTGCATTGTCCTCGCCCATCACGATCACGCTGTCGTCGCGCGCCATTTCCTGCGCGAGCGCTTCGTTGATCGCCTGCGAATAAGTGATCTTCCTTGCCATGTCTGTCTCCTGGAATGTTCGGTTCGCCGTGCCGGCTGCGGTATCAGGCCGCGCTCACGGGTACGACACGTAGACGTCGGTCAGCAGGTCGGCGGCGTCGGGTACCGGCGCGGCCTTGGCCTGCGCGACCGCATCGTCGATCAGGGCCTTCACCTGGGCATCGACTGCGCGCAGGTCGGCGGTCGTCAGCGCCTCGGCCCGCACGACACGCGTTTCGAAATGCTTCAGGCAGTCCTTCTCGTCGCGCAGCTTCTGCACTTCCCCCGGTGCGCGATAGGTTTGCGCATCGCCTTCGAAGTGGCCGAAATAGCGCGTGAACTTCACCTCGACGAGCGTCGGACCGCCACCATTGCGCGCGCGTTCGACGGCTTCGCCGAGCGCTTCATGTACCGCGAAAAAGTCGAAGCCGTCGACGATCACGCCCGGCATCCCGAACCCGTTCGCGCGATCGGCGATGTTGTCGGTCGCGACCGACCAGCTCGACGACGTCGCTTCCGCATAGCCGTTGTTCTCGGCCACGAAGATCGCGGGCAGCCGCCACACCGACGCAAGGTTCATCGATTCGAAGATCACACCCTGGTTCGATGCGCCGTCGCCGAAGAAGCACACGCCGACGCCGCCGGTATTCTTGTGCTTCGCCGCGAGCGCCGCGCCGCAGGTATTCTTGTGCTTCGCCGCGAGCGCCGCGCCGCAGACGAGCGGGCCGCCAGCGCCGACGATCCCGTTCGCGCCGAGCATCCCCATCGACAGGTCGGCGATGTGCATCGAGCCGCCCTTGCCGTGGCAGACGCCCGTCTTCTTGCCGTAGATCTCGGCCATCATCCCGTGCACGTCGACGCCCTTCGCGATGCAATGCCCGTGGCCGCGGTGCGTGGTCGCGACGTAGTCGTCGAGGCCGAGGTGCAGTATCGTGCCGACCGCGGACGCCTCCTCGCCCGCATACAGGTGAACGAAGCCGGGAATCTCGCCGGTCGCGAATTCGACGTGCAGGCGCTCCTCGAATTCGCGGATCGTGCGCATCAGCCGGTAGGCGTCCAGCAGCTTGTCCCTGCTGAGCTGTGTCGAAGCGGTCATGTGTGTCTCCTGAGTAGGTCTGACTGCGAATGCCGCCGCGGCCGGGCCGCGGCGACGGATTGCACGGCCCGCGGCCGTCAGTGGAACGTGAAGCCGCCGTCGACGTTCACGGCCTGGCCCGTCACGTTGTCCATCGTCGCGAAGAACAGCGCGAGCCGGCCCATGTCCTCCGGCGTCTGCGCGCGGCCCTGCGGAATCAGCGTCAACTGGTGCCGCTGCCACGATTCCTCGACCGATTCGCCGTCGGTCTTCCATTCGTCGGACAGCCGGTCCCACATATACGTCCGCACGATGCCGGGGCAGATCGCGTTGACGGTCACGCCGTCGCGCGCGACCTCCTTCGCAAGCGCGTTCGTGAAGCCGACGACCGCGAATTTCGATGCGCTGTAATGCGCGAGATTCGGAAAGCCCTCCTTGCCGGCGATCGACGCGACGTTGATGATCCGGCCGCGGCCCTGCGCCTTCAGCGGTGCGAGCGCCGCCCGGCAGCCGAGGAACGTGCCCTTCGCGTTCACGTCCATCACGACATCCCAGTCGCGCTCGGTCAGTTCGCCGACCGGATGAATGCTGATCACGCCCGCGCAGTTCACGAGGATGTCGAGCCGGCCGAGGTCGGCGAGCGCCTGCGCAACCATCGCGTCGACCTGCGCGGCCTGCGTGACGTCGACCTTCGCAACCGCCGCCCGGCGGCCGAGCGCGCGTACCTCGCGCGCGGTGGCGTCGAGTGCGTCGTCGAGCAGGTCGGCCAGCAGGATGTCGGCGCCCGCACCGGCAAGCGTCAGGGCAATGCCGCGGCCGATGCCGCGCGCGCCGCCCGTGACGATGACGACCTGTCCTTCGAGTGGGGCTGTCATGGCGATGTCTCCTTGTCGATCGTTATGGATGTCGAAATGTCACTCGGTAAAAGATTGCTCAATAGCGCCACTCGCCGGCATCGCGCAGCAGCTGGCGTGACGACGCGTAGCGCAGCGTGCGCCCGACGTCGACCGTCAACGGCCCGCACCAGTCGAGCGAGATCTCGTAGCGATCGCCGCGCGCGACCTCGATCTCGCGCTCGCCGTCGAACGCGAGCGTGCCGTGCTCGAACGGAATCGTCTGCCACGCACCCGGCTCGAGCCGCTCGCAACTGCGCATCACGACGCGGTCCACGCGGCCGGGTGCAATCGGCGCGACGAGCGGCGTGCCGGCGGTCTCGCCATCGGCCGCGAAGCGCATCGCAAGCCCGTGCGGCGCGCTGCGTTCGAGCGGCGCCCACGCGCCGCCGAGCGCGGACAGACCGATCCCGTCCGGTTCCGCGAATGTCAGGTACAGCGAATCGATGTCGGCGGACCCCGAGATCGCGCGGGCGCCGATGAAGCGCTGCCGCGCGGCGCATACGTCGACGAGCGCGATCTCCTCGCGCCCCGGCTGCGCGCCCGCCACGCAGCGCACGACGAGCCGCTTGTTGCGCGTGAACGCGACTTCGGCCGGCACCGCGCCGGTCGCGGCGAGTCCTGCCGCGACGCCGGCGACCGTGGCTTCACGATGCTCGGGAAATGCGTTGTTGGTGCCGGTGGACAGCGCGACGAGCGGCGTCGCGCCGCAGTGCGCGGCAACCGCACGATGGGTGCCGTCGCCGCCGAGCACGACGATCAGCGCGACTTCCATCCGGTGCAGGTACGCGGCGCCGGCCTGGGTATCGGCGACGGTGTCGGTGATCGGCAGGTCGACGAATTCGACCTCGGGCCAGCGCTCGTGCGGCGCGACCGCACGGTGCGTGTCGATCGCACGCAGCAGCAGCGTCGCGATGCCCGTCCGGTCGCGCAGCGTCAGCACGCGCTCGACGCCCATCGCGCCGAGGCCGGCCAGCAGGCGCACGATCATGTTTGCCTTCTCCGCCGTCGGAAACACGGAGGCATGCGTCGTGAGGCGGCGGATGTCGCGCCCTGATGCGGGGTTCGCGATCACGCCGACGGTAACGGGCATCGTCACGGGTTCGTCTCCATCCAGTTGGCCTGTCGCGGCGCGTTGGCGTGCCGCGACTCTGCCTGTCTCGTCCGCTGCCATCGCCGGGCGGCGGATCGTCGTCGACGCGACCGCGCCGACTTGCCCGTGATCTCTGCAAGCGGCGTGCCACCCTGCGTGCGATGAACGTGAAACCCTTGTGAATGCTTACGCGACGGGGATGCCGGTGTGCCGGAATCGCCGCGGGAAGCACGGCGCGCGCGGCCATTCGGCCCGCTCGTCTCACCGCGTCGATACGACGAAACGGCCACCGCGACGCCGGCGCAAGCGCACCGCCCTGCCCGCAAACCCCGCCATATCGCGGCGCCGCGCAGGCCGCGTCATGCCGGACGGTCTCCGCCTGTCGCACATGAACGCGTCTCAACGACACGAGACAGCCCCCGATACCGTGAGACGAACGTCTCAGGCTCGCCGCGTGCTGCGATGCAATGTGATCCGTCGAACGGGATGTGCTACAAGAACATCGCATCCCCGCCGTACGGAACCGGAGCCGACCATGCCCTACGCCGTCCCCCAGGCCCAGCACGCCGACCGCGTGCTCGGCGCGCTCGCCGGACGCCTGCCCGCGCCGGCCGACTCCACGCGCCTCGTGTCGTCGTGGCAGCGGTCCCTGGAGCGTTACAGCCTCGACCCCGCTTCGTCGATCGGCCCGCGCGTGCTGACCGCGGCCGAGCTGCGCGAAGTGCGCGACAAGGAGGAGGCCTTCCTGCGCGCGTCGGGCCAGTGCCTGACGCGGCTGCACGACATGATCCGCGTCGCCGACTACTGCGTGATGCTGACCGACGCGCACGGCGTGACGATCGACTACCGGATCGACCGCGAGCGCCGTAACGACTTCCGCCATGCGGGGCTGCACATCGGCTCGTGCTGGTCGGAAAGCGAGGAAGGCACCTGCGGTGTCGCGAACGTGCTGACCGATCTCGCGCCGATCACCGTGCACAAGACGGATCACTTTCGCGCGGCGTTCACGACGCTCACCTGCAGCGCGGCGCCGATCTTCTCGCCGGGCGGCGAGCTGATCGGCGTGCTCGACGCGTCGGCCGTTCATTCGCCCGACGGCCGCGACAGCCAGCGTCTCGTCTATCAGCTCGTGCGGCAGAGCGCGGCGCTGATCGAGGACGGCTACTTCGTGCACAGCACCACGCAGCACTGGATCCTGTTCGGGCATCCGAATCGTCACTACGTCGAAGCGCAACCCGAGTGGCTGATCGCGTTCGACGAATGCGGCAACATCGTCGCCGCGAACCGGCAGGCGCGCGACGCGCTGCCGGCGCTGCGCGAACCGCGCCATATCGACGAGATCTTCGATGCGACCGAGATGCCGCTGCGCGATGCCGCGCGGCTCGATGCGATCGTCGCGCTGCGGCTGCGCGCGACCGGCGCGCCGCTCTATGCGCGGCTGCGTGCGCCGCTACGGCGCACCGGCCGCGAGCCCGGCACGGCCTCGCGCCGCCCGGGAAGCGCGCAACGCCACGTCGGCGCGCTGACGCCGTTTCTGCACAGCAGCGATGCGCATATCGCGCAGCAGGCCGAACTCGCGCTGCGTGTCGCAAGCAAGCGGCTGCCGATTCTCGTGCTCGGCGAAACCGGTGCGGGGAAGGAAGTATTCGCGCGTGCGATCCACGATGCCGGCGCGCGGCGTGCGCGGCCGTTCGTCGCGGTCAACTGCGGCGCGCTGCCGGAAGCGCTGATCGAGAGCGAACTGTTCGGCTATGCGGCCGGCGCGTTCACCGGCGCACGCAAGCATGGCGCACGCGGCAAGATCGCGCTCGCCGACGGCGGCACGCTGTTCCTCGATGAAATCGGCGACATGCCGCTCGCGCTGCAGACGCGCCTGTTGCGCGTGCTCGCCGATGGCGAAGTCGTGCCGCTCGGCAGCGATACGCCCGTGCGCGTCGATCTCGACGTAATCTGCGCGACGCACCGCGATCTCGCACGCATGGTGGCCGACGGCACGTTCCGCGAGGACCTCTACTACCGGCTGAGCGGCGCGACGTTCGAACTGCCGCCGCTGCGCGAGCGTGCCGACGTGCGCGACGTGATCGCCGCCGTATTCGCCGAGGAAGCGCAGGCCACCGGCCACGTGCTGACGCTCGATGCGACGCTCGCCGAACAGCTCGCCGCGTATCCGTGGCCCGGCAACGTGCGGCAATTGCGCAACGTGCTGCGCTATGCGTGCGCGGTGTGCGACGCCGCGCGCGTGACGCGGCGAGATCTGCCGGCCGAGATCGCCGCGCAACTCGGCGGCGTCGTACCCGGCACGCTGCCCGACGACGAACGCGGCCGCATCGTCGCGGCGCTCACCGCGCATCGCTGGCGGCCCGACGCGGCCGCGCAGGCGCTCGGCATCTCGCGCGCGACGCTGTACCGGCGCATCGCGAAGCACCGGATCGTCGCGCCGCACCGCGCGTGACGCGCCGGCGCGCGCTTCGTCATGCGGT
Source organism: Burkholderia sp. AU31652 (assembly GCF_002223155.1). Lineage (NCBI taxonomy): Bacteria > Pseudomonadati > Pseudomonadota > Betaproteobacteria > Burkholderiales > Burkholderiaceae > Burkholderia > Burkholderia sp. AU31652. The sequence goes on from NZ_NKFG01000003.1 coordinate 1,652,090, forward strand.
CTGCCCGGCCGCTTCGTTCGCGCCTGCCGCGTCACCGGCCGCTTCATCGCGCCGCGTGAACACTTCATGCGCGGCGAACAGCGCGTTGAGCGCGGCCGGCATCCCCGCGTACACGGCCATCTGCATGAACACCTCGACGATCTCGTCGCGCGTGCAGCCGACGTTCAGCGCGGCCTCGATATGCACCTTCAGCTGCGGTTGCGCATTGCCGAGCGCGGCCAGCGCCGCGATCGTCGCGATCTCGCGCGCTTTCAGGTCGAGCTGCGGCCGGCTGTAGATGTCGCCGAAACTGAATTCGACCAGGAGCCGCCCGAAGTCCGGCGCGATCGGCGCGAGCGCCGCGATCACGCGCTCGCCCACTTCGCCGTCGATTTCCTTCAGTTTGTTCCAGCCACGCGTGTAGCGGTCTTCAACCAGTCGTTCCATTGTGTCCGTCCTGTTCCGAGAAAGAGTGAGAAGGTCTTGCCCGTCGTGCCATCTCCCGCTCCTGTGCCTCATAGTTCACGATCTTGTCGCTGATCACATCGAGGCTCGCCTGCAGCTCCGCGATATGCGCGCGCACTGCCTCGTGATGTGCGACGAGCAGGCTGCGCCGCGCACCGAAGGTCGACTCGCCTTGCGCGCGCAGCGCCGCGAACGCCTGCATCTGCGCGATCGGCATGCCGGTCGCCTTCAGGCGCATCACGAAGGCCAGCCAGTCCAGGTCGGCCGGCGCATAGAGCCGGTGCCCGGCCGCCGTGCGCGAAATCGCGCGCAGCAGGCCGGCCTGCTCGTAGTACCGCAGCGTATGCGTCGACAGGCCGGTCATTTCGGCGACCTGGCCGATCGTCAGCGGACCGGCAGAGGCAGAGGAAGGTTGGGTTACGGTTTTCGACATGGCAGGAACAAGGTTAGGAGTTAGAGTTCACTCTAAGTCAAGCGCTATCGAACAGCCAGTACGACGATCATCGGCGACACCCCGGCGACACCGTAAAGAATGGTCAAAACCGCCGCCCGGCGCAGGTTTCGGTCTTTACAGCGCCGCAAGCCTTCAGCAAGATTCGGTCAGCCTGTCTTAAAAAGGGCACGCATTTGTCCTATGCTTAACGGCGACGCCCGGCCGGGCGTCACGCCGCCGTCCGTTGCAACAGCCATTCATCCGTCAGAACCAGGGAGCCTTTGCCATGCTGAAAAAGCTGCTGATGCTGTTCGTCGCGCTATCGCTGTCGCTCGCCGCAGGCCTTGCCGCGGCCGTCGAAGTCAACACGGCTGACCAGGCCGCGCTCGAGTCCGTAAAGGGTCTCGGACCCGTGAAGTCGAAGGCGATCATCGACGAACGCACCAAGAACGGCCCGTTCAAGGACGCGGACGATCTCGCGAATCGCGTCAAGGGCCTCGGCACGAAGTCGGTCGGGCATCTCGAGGAAAACGGCCTGACGATCGGCGGCGCGTCGACGCCGCCGAAGGGCGTGAAGCTGTCGAAGCCGGCCGCGACGACATCGGCTACCACGTCGGCCACGACGTCGGCAGGCACGGCGTCGACGTCCACGACCGCGACGGCCGGCACGACGGCCACCGCGCCGGCACCGGCGGCACCGGCGGCAAGCGCGCCGGATACGGCGGCGAAACCGGCCAAGGCCAAGCGCATGACGAAGAAGGAAAAAGCGGCCGCAGCAGCGGCGGCATCCGCCGATGCGGGTGCGAGCGCACCGGCCGCCGCGTCGTCGACAAAAGCGACGAAGGGTTCGAAGAAGAAAAGCAAGAAGGACAAGGCAGCCTCCGCCGCCGCGGCGTCGGGCGCCTGATGTGCGCCGCGCGCGCGACGGCGTGCGCGCGGCATTCGTTCAACGGGCGCCCACGGCGTGGCGCCCTTATCGGTAAAGGTGAAGAACCATGGGTCTCCTCGACATCGTTGGCGGTCTGCTCGGCGGCCAGGCCGGCGGCAACTCGCAAAGCGCGCTGATCACGACCGCGCTCGAATTCATCAACAACCAGCCGGGCGGCCTGAATGGCCTGATCGAGAAGTTCAAGGCCGGCGGCGCCGGCGACATCATCGGCTCGTGGGTCGGCACCGGCCAGAACCAGCCGATCTCGCCGGACACACTGCAGAACGTGCTCGGCTCGGACGCGATCGGTGCGCTCGCGAGCAAGTTCGGTGTCGATCCGTCGATGGCCTCGACCGTCCTCGCGCAGGTGCTGCCGCACGTCGTCAACCACGCGACGCCGGATGGCGCGGTGCCGGCCGACGGCCAGGCACAGGTCGACCCGTCGAACGTGCTCGGCTCGCTGTCGCAGATCGCCGGCATGTTCGGCGGCAACAAGCAGGGCTGACGCGCTGCGTCGTTGCGACGCGCCATAAGCAAACACCCCGCCGAGGCGGGGTGTTTGTTTTTGCGCGCCCGGCGCGAACCGGGCGGCAGCCAAAGGCCTGCGATCAGTGAACGACGCGGTCGAACACGAACTGGCCGTCGTTGACGTCGACCGGGATCACGTCCTTCGGACCGAAGCGGCCCGCGAGGATCAGCTTCGCGACCGGGTTCTCGATCTCCTGCTGGATCGCGCGCTTCAGCGGCCGCGCACCGAACACCGGGTCGTAGCCGACCTTCGCGATCTGTTCGAGCGCCGCCGGCGACACGTCGAGCGCCATGTCGAGCTTCGCAAGCCGATCGTGCAGGCGTGCGAGCTGGATCTTCGCGATCGACTCGATGTTGCTGCGGTCGAGCGCATGGAACACGACGACGTCGTCGATCCGGTTCAGGAACTCGGGGCGGAAATGCTGCTTCACCTCGAGCCACACGGCGTCCTTGATCTCTTCCTGCGGCGCACCCGTCATCGCCTGGATGACCTGCGAGCCGAGGTTCGACGTCATCACGATCACCGTGTTCTTGAAGTCGACCGTGCGCCCCTGCCCGTCTGTCATGCGGCCGTCGTCGAGCACCTGCAGCAGCACGTTGAACACGTCCGGATGCGCCTTCTCGATCTCGTCGAGCAGGATCACGCTGTACGGCTTGCGGCGCACGGCTTCCGTCAGGTAGCCGCCTTCCTCGTAGCCGACATAGCCCGGCGGCGCGCCGATCAGCCGCGCGACGCTGTGCTTCTCCATGAACTCGCTCATGTCGATGCGGATCAGGTGCTCTTCCGAGTCGAACAGGAACGACGCCAGCGCCTTGCACAGCTCGGTCTTGCCGACACCGGTCGGGCCGAGGAACAGGAACGAGCCGTACGGACGGTTCGGATCGGCGAGACCAGCGCGCGAACGACGGATCGCGTCGGCCACCGCGCTGATCGCCTCGTCCTGGCCGACCACGCGCTCGTGCAGCTTTTCCTCGATGTGCAGCAGCTTCTCGCGTTCGCCCTGCATCATCCGCGACACCGGGATCCCGGTCGAACGCGACACGACTTCCGCGATTTCCTCCGCACCGACCTGCGTGCGCAGCAGGCGCGGCCGCGTCGGGTTGTGCTGCTCCTGCTCTTCGGCCTGCGTGACCTGCTTCAGCTGCGCCTCGAGCTGCGGCAGCTTGCCGTACTGCAGCTCGGCAACCTTCTCCAGCTTGCCGTCACGCTGCAGCCGCGCGATGTCCGCCCGCACCTTCTCGATCTCTTCCTTCAGCTGCGCGCTGCCCTGCACCGCGGCCTTCTCGGCGGTCCAGATTTCCTCGAGGTCCGCATATTCGCGGCCGAGACGCTCGATCTCTTCCTCGATCAGCTGCAGGCGCTTCTGCGACGCTTCGTCCTGCTCCTTCTTCACGGCTTCGCGCTCGATCTTCAGCTGGATCAGGCGGCGGTCGAGCTTGTCCATCTCTTCGGGCTTCGAATCGATTTCCATCTTGATCTTCGAAGCGGCTTCGTCGATCAGGTCGATGGCCTTGTCCGGCAGGAAGCGGTCGGTGATGTAGCGGTGCGACAGCTCGGCCGCGGCGACGATCGCCGGGTCGGTGATGTCCACACCGTGGTGCAGTTCGTACTTCTCCTGCAGCCCGCGCAGGATCGCGATCGTCGCCTCGACGCTCGGCTCGTCGACGAGCACCTTCTGGAAGCGGCGCTCGAGCGCGGCATCCTTCTCGATGTATTTGCGGTATTCGTCGAGCGTGGTCGCGCCGATGCAGTGCAGTTCGCCGCGCGACAGCGCCGGCTTCAGCATGTTGCCCGCATCCATCGCGCCTTCGGCCTTGCCCGCGCCGACCATCGTGTGGATTTCGTCGATGAAGACGATCGTCTGGCCTTCGTCCTTCGCGATGTCGTTGAGCACCGCCTTCAGGCGCTCCTCGAATTCGCCGCGATATTTCGCGCCGGCGAGCAGTGCGGCCATGTCGAGCGACAGCACGCGCTTGCCCTTCAGCGTCTCGGGCACTTCGCCGTTGACGATCCGCTGTGCGAGCCCTTCGACGATCGCCGTCTTGCCGACGCCCGGCTCGCCGATCAGCACCGGGTTGTTCTTGGTGCGGCGCTGCAGGATCTGGATCGAACGGCGGATTTCGTCGTCGCGGCCGATCACCGGATCGAGCTTGCCCGCACGGGCGCGCTCGGTCAGGTCGACCGTGTATTTCTTCAGCGCCTCGCGCTGGCTTTCCGCGTCCTGGCTGTGCACCTGCGAGCCGCCGCGCACCGCGGCGATCGCGGCTTCGAGCGCCTTGCGCGTGAGGCCGTGCTGGCGGGCGAGCTTGCCGGCCTCGCCCTTGTCGTCGGACACGGCGAGCAGGAACATCTCGCTCGCGATGAACGTGTCGTTGAGCTTCTGCGCTTCCTTGTCGGCCTGGTTCAGCAGCCCGGCGAGTTCACGGCCGATCTGGATGTCGCCGCCCGTGCCCGTCACTTGCGGCAGGCGCGAGATGGCCTCGTTCAGCGCGCCTTGCAGCGCCTGAATGTGAACGCCCGCGCGCGACATCAGCGAGCGGGCTGAACCGTCCTGCTGCGCGACCAGCGCCGCGAGAACGTGAACGGGTTCGATGTATTGATTGTCGCGGCCTGCCGCGAGGCTTTGCGCGTCCGCGAGTGCTTCCTGGAACTTGGTGGTGAGCTTGTCGATTCTCATTTAGTCGAGACCTCCAATTTTCGATTACCACCAAGATGAGGATGGTTATGCGGCTTTCAAGCGAAATTCGGGTTGATTCAGCGCAAAAATCGATGGATAACCTTGAAGCGGCCCCGGCACGGGCCATGGCCGGATCGAGACGCGCGGCGAGCGCGTATCAGCCGGCCGTCGACGGCGGCTCGACGGACGCTGGTGCGTCTTCCGGCAAAGGCTCGGCGCGCAGGCGCACGACCGGGTGGATGCCGAGCAACGCGGCGAGCGGCGAAGCGGGCTCGATCAGTTCGCCGAGCGTGTGACGGTCGAGTTCGGCGAAAAATGCATCGCGCGCGGCCGCCAGCACGCCCTTCAGCCGGCAATGCGGCTCGATCACGCAGCCGCGCGATTCGCCCTCGGCCGAAAAGCAGCCGACCAGCGCGAAATCGCTCTCGGTCGCACGCACGACCTCGCCGACGGTCAGTTGCAACGATTCCGGGAACAGCCGCAGCCCGCCATTGCGACCGCGGACGGTGTCGACCCACCCCAGCTCGCCGAGCTGCTGCACGACTTTCATCAGATGGTTCTTCGAGATGCCGTAGGCGTCCGAGATCTCCTGGATCGTAGCGAGCCCCTCGCCGCGCACGGCAAGGTACAGCATCACGCGCAGCGAATAGTCGGTGTAGTCGGTGAGTCTCATGGGCGAATACGGAAAAAATCGATCGTGCCCCGATGACGTGAGCCGGGCCGACCGGGATGCGCACGAGGCCGGCTGACGGCCCTGCTCCGCGGCCCCGGGTTGCCGGAATGGCGCGCGCGCAATAAGATGCGTGACACTTACACGTTTTTCAGGGGTGTTGGACGCTATTTTGCGTCAAAATTTGGCCGGTGTCCTACTCGATGCCCGCGCCGCCCCTGTCGTTGCCTATTTCTGCCGGCCCTTTTGCCATGACCGTCCTGCCCGCCTCTCCCGATACCGCACCGGCCCGCCCACGCGACACCGAGCCGACCGAAGCGAACATCCGCGATCTCGTCTACGCGTTCTACGACCGCGTGCGCGCCGATCCGCTGCTCGGGCCCGTGTTCGACGCGAAGCTGGCCGGCCGCTGGGACGACCACCTGCCGAAGATGGTCACGTTCTGGTCGAGCCTCGTGCTCGGCACCAAAGGCTATCGCGGCAACGTGCAGCAGGCGCACCAGCCGCTCGACGGGATCGAGCCGGCCCATTTCAGCCGCTGGCTGTCGCTGTTCCTGAAGACCGTCGAGACGCGCTACGCGCCGCCCGCGGCGATCCGCTTCATGGAGCCGGCGCTGCGGATCGCGCAGAGCCTCCAGTTGAGCCGGTTCGGCTGGGACTACCCGATTCCGCCCGAGCAGCAGGCGCTGCTCGACGCGATCGCGCCGCGCCGTCGCGATGCAGGCGACGATCCGCACGCGTTGCCGTCGCGTGCCCGCGGTGAGCCGTTTCCGACGAAGATCATCGGGCGCAGCGGCGATCCGGACGCGTAACGGGCAGCCGTCACGCGCGACGCTTGGCGCGCATGCGGCATAGCGCCGCATTACCCTGGCGCCACGCTCAGCGCCGTGTGTTCCTCGATTCGATGCCCCAGCGCGCGAGCGCGGCATCGTCGGTGCTGCGCGCATCGACCCAACGCTCGCCATCCGGCGTCGTTTCCTTCTTCCAGAACGGCGCTTCGGTCTTCAGGTAGTCCATCACGAACTCGCACGACGCGAACGCATCGCCGCGGTGCGACGCCACCGTTGCGACCATCACGATCTGGTCGAGCGGCAAGAGCCTGCCGACGCGGTGCACGATCGCGACGTCGATGCCCGGCCAGCGCCGGCCGGCCTCGGCGGCAATCTTCTCGAGCGCCTTCTCGGTCATCCCCGGATAGTGCTCGAGCTCCATCGCGGCCACCGAATCGCCTTCGTTCAGGTCGCGCACCGTGCCGACGAAGCACGCGACCGCGCCGATCTTCGGGTTGCGCGCACGCAATGCCGCGACCTCGGCGTTCAGGTCGAAGTCGTCGGTCTGGATTCGTACCGTTGCCATCGCCGGCACCTCACCCGCCCGTCACCGGCGGAAAGAACGCGACTTCGCAGCCTTCGGTCAGCCGCGTGTCGGGATCGGTCATTTCGTGATTGCACGCCATGCGCAGCGCGCGCCCTTCCGAGAGTGTCTCGGCCCACGCCCCGCCGCGCACGCGTAGCCACGCGCGGACATCGCCCACGGTCGTGACGCTGTCCGGCACGTCGGCCTGCTCGTCGGCAACACCCAGTGCCTCGCGTACGCTTGCAAAAAATTTCAGTTGAATCTTCATGGTTCGGGAAGCCGTCGCGTTACGACAGCAGTTCGGAAAACGGAATGAAACGCACGGTCTCGCCGGCGCTGATCGCGTGCTGCGGCGGATTGTCGATCAGGCCATCGCCCCACACCGTCGACGTCAGCACCGCCGAGCTCTGGTTCGGGAACAGGTCGAGGCCGCCGGCCGCGTTGACGCGCGCACGCAGGAATTCGTTGCGCCGGTCGCCCTTGTTTTGCGAAAAGTCGGCACGCAGCGACAGCGCGCGCGGTGCGACGTCGCGCACGCCGGACAGGCGCAGCAGGAACGGCCGCACGAACAGCAGGAACGTGACGAAGCTCGACACCGGGTTGCCGGGCAGCCCGATGAAGTGCGCATCGGGGCGTTCGTCGCCACGGCGCACCGCGCCGTACGCAAGCGGCTTGCCGGGCTTCATCGCGATCTGCCACAGCGCGAGCCGCCCTTCGGCCTCGACGGCCGGCTTCACGTGATCCTCGTCGCCGACCGACACGCCGCCGCTCGTCAGGATCACGTCGTGATCGCGTGCAGCCTCGCGCAGCGTGTCGCGCGTCGCGGCGAGCGAATCGGGCACGATCCCGTAGTCGGTCACGTGGCAGCCGAGCCGCTCCAGCAGCCCGCGCAGCGTGAAGCGGTTCGAGTTGTAGATCGCGCCGGGCTTCAGCGGCTCGCCCGGCATCGTCAGTTCGTCGCCGGTGAAGAACACCGCAACGCGAATCCGCCGCGCAACCGGCAACTGCGCACAGCCGACCGACGCGGCCAGGCCGAGCGCCTGCGGCGTGAGCCGCGTGCCGACCGGCAGGATCACCGAGCCCTGCCGGATATCCGCGCCCTGCGCGGTGATCCATTCACCGGCCTTCGGCGTGTGCAGGATCTCGACTGCATCGCCGTCGGCCGACGTCTGTTCCTGCATCACGACGGCGTCGGCGCCCGGCGGCACCGTCGCGCCGGTGAAGATCCGTGCGGCCGTGCCGGCTGCGAGCGGCGCGGCCGGATGACCGGCCGGAATACGCTGCGACACCGGCAAACGCCGCTCGCCATGCAGCAGGTCGGCGACGCGCACCGCATAGCCGTCCATCGCGCTCGTATGCATCGGCGGCACGTCGAGCGGCGAGCTCACGTCGGCCGTCAGCACGCGGCCGAGCGCGTCGAGCGTGGCGACGGTTTCGGCGCCGGGCAACGGCTTCGCGGCATCGAGCAGCGCGGCGAGCGCCTCGGCGGTCGACAGCATCGGCGCGCGCGGCGCCGCGGGATTCGGGTTCGACATCGATGGAATCGGGGATCGTTGGATTCAATACGTCATTGTAGCGACGCCGTCGCGCGGGCGCGCGATATGGCCGACATGCGGAAACTGTGATTCGCGCGAGCACGCCGGTCTGACACTTGTTTCGGCGTAGCGCGTCGATAGCCGCGCGGCACCGCCAAACGAAACGGCCGAAACGCCGATCCGTTCGACGAATCGGCGTTCCGGCCGTCCTGCTCAACCGGGCCCGCAGGCCCGGCCGTGCGTCATGCGCCCGTATGGGCGGCGATGAAGTCCTTCACCTGCTGCGCGTCGGCCTTCACGACCTCGAAACGCTGCGGCAGCGCCTCGAGACCGTCGAATGCGGCCGGCCGCTCGGCTTCGCGATCGAGTGCTTCGCGAATCGTCTCGCCGAACTTGATCGGCTGCGCCGTCTCGAGCACGACCATCGGCACGCCCGCGTCGAGATGCTCGCGCGCGACTTTCACGCCGTCGGCCGTATGCGTGTCGATCATCGTGTCGTAGCGCGAGAACACGTCGCGGATCGTCGCGATGCGATCCGCGTGGCTGCTGCGGCCCGACACGAAACCGAACTCGGCGACGCGCGAGAAATCGCCGCTCGCCGCGAGATCGAAGCCGCCCTTCTCCTCGACGTCGCGGAACAGCTGCATCACGCGCGCCGGATCGCGGCCGAGCAGGTCGAACACGAAGCGCTCGAAGTTCGACGCCTTCGAGATGTCCATGCTCGGGCTGCTCGTGTGATAGGTGTTCTCGGCGCTGCGCACGCGATACGCGCCCGTGCGGAAGAACTCGTCGAGCACGTCGTTCTCGTTGGTCGCGACCACGAGCTTCGCGATCGGCAACCCCATCATCCGCGCGATGTGGCCTGCGCAGACATTGCCGAAGTTGCCCGACGGCACCGTGAACGACACGCGCTCGTCATTCGACCGGGTGGCCGCGAAGTAACCCTTGAAGTAGTACACGACCTGCGCGACGACACGTGCCCAGTTGATCGAGTTGACCGTGCCGATCTTCTGCTGCGCCTTGAACGCGTGATCGTTCGACACGGCCTTCACGATGTCCTGGCAATCGTCGAACACGCCTTCGACCGCGAGGTTGAAGATGTTCGGATCCTGCAGGCTGAACATCTGGGCCGTCTGGAACGCGCTCATCTTCTTGTGCGGCGACAGCATGAACACGCGCACGCCGGCCTTGCCGCGCATCGCGTATTCGGCCGCGCTGCCCGTGTCGCCGGACGTCGCGCCGAGAATGTTCAGCGACTGCCCGTGCTTCGCGAGCGTGTACTCGAACAGGTTGCCGAGCAACTGCATCGCCATGTCCTTGAACGCGAGCGTCGGGCCGTTCGACAGTTCGAGCAGCGAGATCGGCGCGCCGTTCTCGGTGCCGAGCGTCTTCAGCGGCGTGATGTCGGACGCGTTCTCGCCATGGCGCGTGTTGCGGTACACGTCGGCCGTGTACGTGCGGCGCGTGATCGCGCGCAGGTCGTCGGCCGGCACGTCGTCGCAGAACTTCGACAGGATCTCGAACGCGAGATCCGCGTACGACAGCGTGCGCCAGCGCGCGAGCTCGTCGGCGGACACCGTCGGATACTCGGCCGGCAGGTAGAGCCCGCCGTCCTTCGCAAGACCGCCGAGCAGGATGTCGGAGAACGTGTGGCGCTCGCCGATGCCGGCGCCGCGCGTGGAGATGTAGTTCATGTCGCCCTCAGCTCAGTTCAGCGCTTCCATGCGCAGCTTCGTCACCTTCGACACGACCGTCGCGAGGCTCTCGATTTGCGCGATCGCCGCATTGACGTTCTTCTCGACCGTTTCGTGCGTGATCAGGATGATGTCGGTTTCGCCGTTCGCACCGTCGACCTGCTCCGACTCCTTCTGCAGCAACGCGTCGATCGAGATGCCCGATTCGGCGAGGATGCGCGTGATCGCGGCCAGCACGCCGGTCTGGTCGGCAACGCGCAGGCGCAGGTAGTAGCCGCTCGTCACTTCCTCGATCGGCAAGATCGGCGTGTTCGACAGGCTGTCGGGCTGGAACGCGAGGTGCGGCACGCGATGCTCGGGGTCCGCCGTGTGCAGGCGCGTGACGTCGACGAGATCCGCGACCACGGCCGATGCGGTCGGCTCCGCGCCCGCGCCCTTGCCGTAGTACAGCGTCGTGCCGACCGCATCGCCGTGCACGACGACCGCGTTCATCGCGCCTTCGACGTTCGCGAGCAGGCGCTTCTCCGGGATCAGCGTCGGGTGCACGCGCAGCTCGATGCCGTTTTCGGCGCGGCGCGTGATGCCGAGCAGCTTGATCCGGTAGCCGAGTTCTTCCGCGTAGCGGATGTCGGTCGCGTCGAGCTTGCTGATGCCCTCGACGTACGCGCGCTCGAACTGCACCGGCACGCCGAACGCGATCGCGCTCATGATCGTCGCCTTGTGCGCGGCGTCGACGCCTTCGATGTCGAAGGTCGGATCGGCTTCCGCGTAGCCGAGCTCCTGCGCGGCCTTCAGCGCGGTCGCGAAGTCGAGCCCGCGATCGCGCATTTCCGACAGGATGTAGTTGGTCGTGCCGTTGATGATGCCCGCGATGTACTGGATGCGGTTCGCGGTCAGGCCTTCGCGCAGCGCCTTGATGATCGGGATGCCGCCGGCGACGGCCGCCTCGAACGCGACCATCACGCCCTTCGCGCGCGCGGCCTCGAAGATCTCGGTGCCGTGCACCGCGAGCAGCGCCTTGTTGGCCGTCACGACGTGCTTGCCGTTCGCGATCGCGCGCAGCACGAGCTCGCGCGCGATGCCCGTGCCGCCGATCATCTCGGCGATGATCGCGATCGACGGATCATCGACGACCGAATTGAAATCGTCGGTGATCTGCGCGGCGCCGGCATCGCCGCCGAGCGCAGCCAGCGCCTTCGCCGGGTTGCGCACCGCAATGCGCGTCACCTCGATGCCGCGCCCCGCGCGTCGCTTGATTTCTTCCTGGTTGCGGCCCAGCACCGTGAAGGTGCCGCTGCCCACCGTGCCGAAGCCCAACAGGCCAACTTTGATCGGTTCCATGCTGCGTGTGATCGAATGAGTAAGAATTAGTGAGTTCCGTGTGGCCGTGCCGCTCAGGCCGAATGGCGCTTGCGGTAGCCGTCGAGGAAGCGTGCGATCCGGTTGATCGAATCGGTCAGGTCGTCGAGATTCGGCAGGAAGACCACGCGGAAGTGATCCGGCGTCGTCCAGTTGAAGCCCGTGCCCTGTACGAGCAATACGCGCTCCTCGAGCAGCAGGTCGAGAATGAACTGCTGGTCGTTCTGGATCGGATAGAGCTTCGGGTCGAGGCGCGGGAACATGTACAGCGCGGCCTGCGGCTTCACGCAGGTCACGCCCGGGATCGACGTGAGCATGTCGTACGCGAGCTCGCGCTGCTTGTACAGGCGCCCGCTCGGCACGATCAGCTCGTTGATGCTCTGGTAGCCGCCGAGCGCCGTCTGGATCGCGAACTGCCCGGGCACGTTCGCGCACAGGCGCATCGACGACAGGATGCCGAGCCCCTCGAGATAATCCTTCGCGTGCCGGCGGTTGTCACCGCCGAGGCCCGACACGGCCATCCAGCCCGCGCGATAGCCGCACGAGCGATAGCTCTTCGACAGGCTGTTGAACGTGACGGTGATCACGTCCTCCGACAGCGAACCCAGCGCCGTGTGCTCGAGGCCGTCGTAGACGATTTTGTCGTACACCTCGTCGGCGAACACGATCAGCCCGTGCTGGCGCGCGATCTCGAGCAGTTCGAGCAGCAATTCGTCCGAATAAAGCGCGCCCGTCGGGTTGTTCGGGTTGATCACGACGAGCGCCTTCGTGTTCGGCGTGATCTTGCGGCGGATGTCGTCGAGATCGGGCATCCACGCGTTCTGCTCGTCGCAGACGTAATGCACCGGCGTGCCGCCCGACAGGCTGACCGCCGCCGTCCACAGCGGGTAGTCGGGCGCGGGCAGCAGCACTTCGTCGCCGTCGTTCAAGAGCGCCTGGGTCGCCATCACGATCAGCTCGGACGCGCCGTTGCCGATGTAGATGTCGTCGAGGCCGACGCCCACGACGCCCTTTTCCTGCGTGTAGTGCATCACGGCCTTGCGCGCCGAGAACACGCCCTTCGAATCCGAATAGCCGGACGACGTCGGCAGGTTGCGGATCATGTCCTGGATGATCTCGTCCGGCGCGTCGAAACCGAACGGCGCGAGGTTGCCGATGTTCAGCTTGATGATGCGGTGGCCTTCTTCCTCGAGGCGCTTCGCGTGCTCGAGCACCGGGCCACGGATGTCGTAGCAGACGTTGAGCAGCTTGTTCGACTTCTGAATCGGTTTCACGACGACACGGTTCCTGGGTTGGCCTTGCGGCCGGGGGACGGGATCAAAACTGGAAAGCGGCCGGTCTGTGCGCGCTGTCTAGACTGGGGAAAAAGCGGGCGGTCGGGCGCGGCTTGTGGCGACGCGCGACGCAAGTGGCGCCCGGGGGCGACCAAAAAGTTATAATTTAGCGGATTTTGGCTGACTTTCGCAATGCACCATAGCCGCGCCGGGCCCGCGCCGTCAGGCGTCCCGCGTGCCCGGGCAAGCGAAACCGGCCATCCGGGCCCGTGTGGCCCTGCGATACATTCCCCCTACGGAACCGCGGAATACCGATTTGAAACTGCACCAGGACACGAGCGGCGCGCTCAACACCGTCACCGGCTACGGCCCCGATTATGTCGACGTCAATCTCGAACGCCATGAAACGAGCGTCATCGTGCTGCCCGGCGCGCCGGTCCAGGCATGGCCCGTGTCGTCGTTCGACGCGCTCGCGCCCGAGCATTTCGCGATGCTGCTCGACCCGACACCCGAACTCGTGATCTTCGGCAGCGGCGCGCGGCTGCGCTTCCCGCACCCGCGGCTCGTCGCGGCGCTCACGGCGAAGCGGATCGGCGTCGAGACGATGGATTTCCAGGCGGCCTGCCGCACCTACAACATCCTGATGGCCGAGGGCCGCAAAGTCGCCGCCGCGCTCTTAATTGAACGTTAATCCCGGATGCGGTAAAACTCGGGCCGGCGCAGCGGGTCGATCCCCCGGATCGGCCCGGCCAGGCCGCCCGCCCCCGGCGCAACCCGCCGGCGGCCCGTCACAATAACCAACAGGCTGAAAATCCATGAACGATACGCCGTCGAGGCTACCGCTCAATCGCATCACGCTCGTCCTCCTCGTCATCGCGCTCGCGATCGTCTGGTTCGCGCCGCTCGGGCTGCGCCACCTGATCCCGAGCGACGAGGGCCGCTATGCGGAAATGGCGCGCGAGATGTTCGTCACCGGCGACTGGATCACGCCGCGCTACAACGGCTACAAGTATTTCGAGAAGCCGCCGCTGCAGACCTGGCTGAACGCGCTCACGTTCGCGTGGTTCGGCATCGGCGAATGGCAGGCGCGCCTCTACACGGCCGTCGCGAGCTTCGCCGGCATCCTGCTGGTCGGCTACACCGGCGCGCGCCTGTTCAACCCGCTGTCGGGCTTCCTCGCCGCCGTCGTGCTCGCGTCGTCGCCGTACTGGAACCTGATGGGCCACTTCAACGCGCTCGACATGGGGCTCGCGTTCTGGATGGCGCTGTCGCTGTGCTCGCTGCTGCTCGCGCAGCGGCCCGGGCTGCGCCCGGCCGCGGCACGCGGCTGGATGTGGGCATGCTGGGCCGCGATGGCGTTCGCGGTGCTGTCGAAGGGCCTCGTCGGCCTGATCCTGCCCGGTGCCGTGCTCGTGCTCTATACGCTGATCGCACGCGACTGGGCGCTGTGGAAGCGCCTGTACCTGGTGAGCGGCCTCGTGATCTTCTTCGCGATCGTCACGCCTTGGTTCGTGCTCGTCCAGCAGCGCAACCCCGAGTTCTTCAACTTCTTCTTCATCGTCCAGCAGTTCCGCCGGTACCTGACCCCGGAACAGAACCGCCCGGGCCCGCTCTACTACTTCGTGCCCGTGCTGCTGGTCGGCTTCCTGCCGTGGCTGTCGGTCGCGTGGCAGAGCATCCGCCATGCGCTGCGGATGCCGCGCCAGCCGAACGGCTTCTCGCCGATGCTCGTGCTGCTGATCTGGAGCGCATTCATCTTCCTGTTCTTCAGCGCGTCGCATTCGAAGCTGATCTCGTACGTGCTGCCGGTCGCGCCGGCGCTCGCGCTGATCATCGGCGCGTACCTGCCGTTGATGAGCGCCGACCGGTTCCGCCGCCACCTGCTCGGCTATCTCGTGTTCCTCGTCGTCGCGGCGTTCGGGATCATCTTCCTTGCGTATCAGGGCGATGCCCGTACGCCGAACGCGCTGTACCGCGCGTTCCAGATGTGGCTGTACGCGGGCCTCGCGGTCGCGGCCGTGCTGACCCTCGCGGCCGCATGGCTGAACCGCCGCGCGGGCGCGGCCGCCGCGCTCGCCGCCTTCGGCGCCGCGTGGCTCGCGTTCGGCACGATCGGCGGCACCGGTCACGACGAATTCGGCCGCTACAGCTCCGGCGCACTGCTCGCGCCCACCGTGCGCGCCGAACTGGCGAAACTGCCGGCCGACACGCCGTTCTACTCGATCGAGATGCTCGATCACACGTTCCCGTTCTATATGGGCCACACGACGATCATGGTCCAGCGCCAGGACGAGCTCGCGTTCGGGATCTCGATGGAGCCGAACAAGTGGATTCCGACCGTCGACGAGTGGATCACGCGCTGGAAGCAGGAAACCCATGCGCTCGCGATCATGCCGCCCGGCGAGTACGACAACCTGGTCAAGCAAGGCGTGCCGATGCGCGTGGTTGCACGCGACAACCGCCGCGTGATCGTCGAGAAACCGCAATCGTAAGGACGCCCGCTGCATGAATCCCGTTTCGTTCGTCTGCATCATCACCGGCGTGATGCTCAACGCCTGTGCGCAACTTCTGCTGAAAGCCGGCGTCAACGCCGTTGGACACTTCGAATTCAGCCGTGCGAACATTATCCCGGTCGGCCTGAAGATCGCGACCCAATTGCCGATCATCGGCGGCCTCGGCTGCTACGTGCTGAGCGTCGTGGTCTGGATCGTCGGGCTGTCGCGGGTCGACGTGTCGATCGCGTACCCGATGCTGTCGCTCGGCTACGTCGTCAACGCATTCGCGGCCTGGTACCTGTTCGGCGAAGTGCTGTCGGTCCAGCGGCTCGTCGGCATCGGCATCATCCTGATCGGCGTGCTGGTGCTCGCGCGAAGCTGAGCACGCCCGCCGCGCGCATTAAGCGTCTGCCTACAAAAAATCACGGTGCGATTCCGCCAACCGGTGTTTAATGCCGGTTTCGGCCGGGATCGCCCGACCCTTTTATTACACGCCATTACAGGCCAAAAGCGTACATGAGCCAGACTACCGCTCCGTTTCTGCCGTTCACCCGCCCCGAGATCGATGAGGAAACCATCCAGGGCGTCGTCGACGTGCTGCGCTCGGGCTGGATCACCACCGGCCCGCAGAGCCAGAAATTCGAGGCGGCGCTGTCCGAGTACTGCGGCGGCCGTCCGGTCCGCGCGTTCAATTCGGGCACCTGCACGCTGGAGATCGGCCTGCGCATCGCGGGCGTCGGCCCCGGCGACGAAGTGATCACGACGCCGGCGTCGTGGGTCTCGACCAGCAACGTGATCCTCGAGACGGGCGCGACACCCGTGTTCGCCGACATCGATCCCGTCACGCGCAATATCGACCTCGACAAGCTCGAGCAGGCGATCACGCCGCGCACGAAGGCCATCATCCCCGTGTTCCTGTCCGGCCTGCCGGTCGACATGGACCGCCTGTACGCGATTGCGCGCGCGCACAAGCTGCGCGTGATCGAGGATGCGGCGCAGGCGTTCGGCTCGACGTGGAACGGCAAGCGCATCGGCGCGATCGGCGACATCGTGTCGTTCAGCTTCCACGCGAACAAGAACCTGACGACGATCGAAGGCGGCGCACTCGTGCTGAACAACGAGGAAGAAGCGACGCTCGCGCAGAAGTACCGGCTGCAGGGCATCACGCGCACGGGCTTCGACGGGATGGACTGCGACGTGCTCGGCGGCAAGTACAACCTGACCGACGTGGCCGCGCGCGTCGGCCTCGGCCAGCTGCCGCACATCGAACGCTTCACCGCGCAGCGCCGCGCGCTTGCGCGTGCCTACTTCGCCGCATTCGACGGTAGCGCAGCCGTGAAACTCGGCGTCGGCCTGCCGATCGCCGAATTCGAGAACGGCAACTGGCACATGTTCCTGATCACGCTGCCGCTCGAGCGCCTGACGATCACCCGCGCCGAGTTCATGGCGCAGATGAAGGAACGCGGCATCGGCACGGGCATCCACTACCCGGCGATCCATCTTTTCACGCTGTACCGTGCACGCGGCTTCAAGGAGGGCATGTTCCCCCACGCCGAACGGTACGGCGCGTCGACCGTCACGCTGCCGCTCTTCACGCAGATGACGGACGGCGACGTGCGTCGCGTGGTCGACGCCATCAACCAGATTTGTGAACAATACGGAAAATAAGCGTACATGAGTCACCTTGAAGCACGCGCCGGGCATCCGGCCGCCGGGCACCTGGACGCCGGCCGGCCCGAAGTATCGGTCATCATCCCCGTGTACAACGAGGAAGACGGCCTCGCTGCGCTGTTCGCGCGGCTGTATCCGGCGCTCGACGCACTCGACACGTCATACGAAGTGATCCTGATCAACGACGGCAGCCGCGACCGCTCGGCCGCGATGCTCGCCGATCAGTTCCACGTCCGTCCCGACACGACGCGCATCGTGCTGCTCAACGGCAACTACGGCCAGCACATGGCGATCCTCGCCGGCTTCGCGCAATCGCGCGGCGAGATCGTCATCACGCTCGACGCCGACCTGCAGAACCCGCCCGAGGAAATCGGCAAGCTGATCGCGAAGATGCGCGAGGGCTACGACTACGTCGGCTCGATCCGCAAGCAGCGCCAGGACAGCCTGTGGCGGCGCAAGGCGTCGCAGATGATGAACCGCCTGCGCGAGCGCATCACGCGCATCAAGATGACCGACCAGGGCTGCATGCTGCGCGCATACAGCCGCCGCATCATCGACACGATCAACGTGTGCGGTGAAGTCAACACGTTCATCCCCGCCCTCGCGTACACGTTCGCGCAGAAACCGACCGAAATCGAGGTCGCGCACGAGGAGCGCTTCGCCGGCGAGTCGAAGTACTCGCTGTACAGCCTGATCCGGCTGAACTTCGACCTCGTGACGGGCTTCTCGGTCGTGCCGCTGCAGTGGCTGTCGTTCATCGGCGTAATCCTGTCGCTCGGCTCCGCCGCGCTGTTCGTGCTGCTGCTCGTGCGACGCTTCATCGTCGGCGCGGAAGTGCAAGGCGTGTTCACGCTGTTCGCCATCACGTTCTTCCTGCTCGGCGTGATCATCTTCGCGCTCGGCCTGCTCGGCGAATACGTCGGCCGCATCTACCAGCAGGTGCGGGCACGGCCGCGCTACCTGATCCAGGCCGTGCTCGAGCAGCACGACGGCGTGCCGCCGGTGCCGGCCGGCGCGAACCGCACGGGTACCGCGCAATGAAGCCGCGCGCAGTCGTCTTCGCGTATCACAACGTCGGCGTGCGCTGCCTGCAGGTGCTGCTCGCGCGCGGCGTCGACGTCGCGCTCGTCGTCACTCACGAGGACAACCCGAACGAGAACATCTGGTTCGGCAGCGTCGCATCCGTCGCGGCCGAGCACGGCATTCCGGTCGTCACGCCGGCCGATCCCGCCGATCCGGCGCTGCGCCGAGCGGTATCCGACGCGCAGCCGGACTTCATCTTCTCGTTCTACTACCGGCACATGCTGCCGGTGGACCTGCTCGCGATCGCGCCGAAGGGCGCGTACAACATGCACGGGTCGCTGCTGCCGAAATACCGGGGTCGGGTACCGACCAACTGGGCGGTGCTGAACGGCGAAACCGAAACCGGCGCGACGCTGCACGAGATGGCGGCGAAGCCCGACGCGGGCGCGATCATCGGCCAGACCGCGGTGCCGATCCTGCCGGACGACACGGCCACGCAGGTGTTCGACAAGGTCACGGTAGCGGCCGAGCAGACGCTCTGGCGCGTGCTGCCCGCGCTGCTCGCGGGCGAGGCGCCGCACCTGCCGAACGATCTCTCGACCGGCAGCTACTACGGCGGGCGCAAGCCCGAGGACGGCCGCGTCGACTGGTCGAAGCCGGCCGCGCAGGTCTACAACCTGGTGCGCGCGGTCGCGCCCCCGTATCCGGGCGCGTTCACGGACGTCGACGGCACGCGTTTCGTGATCGCGCGCGCGCGCCTGGCGGCGCCCGGCAGCGCGGCTGCGGCCGCCGCGGCAGATTTGCCGCCCGGCCTGCACGTAAGCGATAATGCGCTATTCGGCGTCTGCGGCGACAGCCGCGCCCTATCCATTCTCGAGCTGTGGCAGCAGCGCGACGGCAGCGAAACCGTCGTGACGCCCGCGGAATTCGCGCAGTTCATTCATTCTTCCCGTCATTCATGAAAGCAAAAAAAGTCCTGATCCTGGGTGTGAACGGCTTCATCGGCCATCACCTGTCGAAGCGCATTCTTGAAACCACCGATTGGGAAGTGTTCGGCATGGACATGCAGACCGATCGGCTGGGTGACCTCGTCAACCACGAGCGGATGCATTTCTTCGAAGGCGACATCACGATCAACAAGGAGTGGGTCGAGTATCACGTGAAGAAGTGCGACGTGATCCTGCCGCTCGTCGCGATCGCGACGCCCGCCACCTACGTCCAGCAGCCGCTGCGCGTGTTCGAACTCGACTTCGAGGCGAACCTGCCGATCGTGCGTTCGGCCGTCAAGTACGGCAAGCACCTCGTGTTCCCGTCGACCTCCGAGGTCTACGGCATGTGCTCGGACGAGCAGTTCGACCCGGATGCATCGGCCCTCACCTACGGCCCGATCAACAAGCCGCGCTGGATCTACGCGTGCTCGAAGCAGCTGATGGACCGCGTGATCTGGGGCTACGGGATGGAAGGCCTGAACTTCACGCTGTTCCGCCCGTTCAACTGGATCGGCCCGGGCCTGGATTCGATCTACACGCCTAAGGAAGGCAGCTCGCGCGTGGTCACGCAGTTCCTCGGCCACATCGTGCGCGGCGAGAACATCAGCCTCGTCGACGGCGGCTCGCAGAAGCGCGCGTTCACCGACATCGGCGACGGCATCAGCGCGCTGATGAAGATCATCGAGAACAAGGACGGCGTCGCGTCGGGCAAGATCTACAACATCGGGAATCCGAAGAACAACTTCTCGGTTCGCGAACTCGCACACAAGATGCTCGAGCTGGCGGCGGAATTCCCCGAGTACGCCGATTCGGCCAAGCAGGTGAAGCTCGTCGAGACGACGTCCGGCGCCTACTACGGCAACGGCTACCAGGACGTGCAGAACCGCGTGCCGAAGATCGACAACACGATGCAGGAACTCGGCTGGGCGCCGCAAGCGACGTTCGACGACGCGCTGCGCAACATCTTCGAAGCGTATCGCGGCCACGTCGCCGACGCGCGCGCGCTCGTCGAACAGCAAGGCTGATCGGGACGTTCGCTTGGCTCGCATCGTCCTCAAGATCGACGTCGACACGCTGCGCGGCACGCGCGAAGGCGTGCCGAACCTCGCGCGCATCTTCGACCGCTTCAATGCGCGCGCGACCTTCCTCTTCAGCCTCGGGCCCGATCACACGGGCTGGGCGCTGCGGCGCGTGTTCCGCCCCGGCTTCCTGAAGAAAGTGTCGCGCACGTCGGTGGTCGAGCACTACGGTGTGAAGCAGCTGATGTACGGCGTGCTGCTGCCGGGCCCCGACATCGGCCGCCGCGCGATCGCCGACATGCGTGCGATTCACGAGGCCGGCTTCGAATGCGGGATCCACACGTGGGATCACGTGTACTGGCAGGACAACGTCCGCGCGCGCGATCGCGACTGGACCGCGCGTGAAATGCAGAAGAGTCACGCGCGCTTCATCGAGGTCTTCGGCGCGCCGCCCGTCACGCACGGCGCGGCCGGCTGGCAGATGAACGATTCCGCATTCGAGCAGATCGACGCATGGGGGATGCGCTACGCCTCCGACGGCCGCGGCCATTCGCCGTACCTGCCCGTCGTCAACGGCCGCACGCTGTCGCACGTGCAGATGCCCACCACGTTGCCGACGCTCGACGAAGTGCTCGGCATCGACGGCGTCGACACGCACAACGTCGCCGCGCACATCCTCAAGTTCACCGAAACCAATCCGCACGACCAGGTGTTCACGCTGCATGCGGAACTGGAAGGCCAGAAGCTCGCGCCCGTGTTCGAGCAACTG
Source organism: Burkholderia sp. AU31652 (assembly GCF_002223155.1). Taxonomy (NCBI): domain Bacteria; kingdom Pseudomonadati; phylum Pseudomonadota; class Betaproteobacteria; order Burkholderiales; family Burkholderiaceae; genus Burkholderia; species Burkholderia sp. AU31652. Next base: position 1,672,955 of record NZ_NKFG01000003.1, read on the forward strand.
CTCGCCGGCTGGCGCGCACAAGGCCATACGTTCGCGACGATGGGCGACTACCACGCGACGCTGGACCGCGACTCGCTGCCATCGTACCCTGTCACGTGGGGCGAAATCCCCGGCCGCTCCGGCGAACTGATCGTCCAGCCCGACTGAGTTCGCACGAGCCGGCGTCGCCGCTGCGCCCTTGCGGCGCGCTGCCGCGACGCCCCGCCGTACCGCGCCGCCGCAGCGGCGCCTTTCCATAACAACAGGAGAAACACGTGTCCGTCGAAGTTGACCGTCAAGTTCCCGATTTCACCGCACCGGCCACGGGCGGCGACATTTCGCTGTCCGACCTGAAGGGCAAGAAACTCGTGCTGTACTTCTATCCGAAGGACAACACGCCGGGCTGCACGACCGAAGGGCTGCAGTTCCGCGATCTCTATCCGAAGTTCAAGAAAGCCGGTGCGGAAGTCATCGGCGTGTCGCGCGACAGCCTGCGCTCGCATGACAATTTCAAGGCAAAGCTCGAACTGCCGTTCCCGCTGATTTCCGATGCCGACGAGGCGCTGTGCGCGCTGTTCGATGTCATCAAGATGAAGAAAATGTATGGCAAGGAAGTGCGCGGAATCGAGCGCTCCACGTTCCTGATCGATGCCGACGGCGTGCTTCGCCAGGCATGGCGCGGCATCAAGGTACCGGGTCACGTGGACGACGTGCTAAGTGCTGTACAAGCGCTTTGAGGCGCGTTATATTGGGCCGCAATGAATGCCAGTTCGCCCCATATTTCTCGTAGCTGCGCCGGTGCTCGTTGCGATGCTTGCCGGCACCTGACGCGCATTACGACCGTATCAGCCAAGCCGCATGCCTCTATCGACGAGGCAGCGGCTTTTTTTATGGATTGCGCGCCGGGCCTCGGTCCGGCCCTCACCGCGTCAAGGAGCTGATCGACACTTAGGCGAACCGGCTAGACGAACTTCCTGTGCGCCACCGCGCGCAAACTGCATGCGTCTACGTCACGCAGGATGCGATCAGCGGCGCACGCCATGCGACACGATTCCTCCCGAGGGACACCATGCCTTTGCCTACTCCCCCCAGCAAGCTCGGCAGCCTGCTGCCGCCCGACGAATACAAGGCGAAAGCGCGGCCCGCGAAAGCCGCGAAGAAATCCGCCGAAGGGGACGCATCCACAGCCGGTGACTTTGGTCCGGCGAGCGTGGCCCAACCGATGACCGAAGCCGCGAACACGGCCGCGCCTTTGCGCGCCGTCGCGTCTTCGGCGCAAGATGCGGCGAGCGCACCCGCTCGCGGCCGCAAGACCAAACAGACGGCTGCCCTGCTGCAGCCGATGCCGGCGCCCGCCGAACCCGCGGCGCCCGTCGTTGCACGCAACGACAAACCGGCTGCCGACAAACCGGCCGCCGCACCGGCGCGCGATACCGGCGCCGCGACGAAGTCGCGCAGCCGCAAGCCCGCCGAAGCCGAACTGCAGAAACTGTTCGTGCTCGACACCAACGTGCTGATGCACGACCCGAGCAGCCTCTTCCGCTTCGAGGAACACGACGTCTATCTGCCGATGATGACGCTCGAGGAACTCGACAACCACAAGAAGGGGATGTCCGAAGTCGCGCGCAACGCACGCCAGGTCAGCCGCACGCTCGACGCGCTCGTCGCCGATGCCGGCCCGATCACGGCCGGCATCCCGCTGTCGCGCCTCGGCAGCCGCGAGGCGCTCGGCCGCCTGTACTTCCAGACGAAGCTGGCGGACATCGCGCCCGTCGAAGGCTTGCCCGAAGGCAAGGCCGACAACCAGATCCTCGGCGTCGTGCGCGCGCTGCAGCGCGACCGGCCCGATCGCCAGGTCGTGCTGGTGTCGAAAGACATCAACATGCGGATCAAGGCGCACGCGCTCAGCCTGCCCGCGGAAGACTACTTCAACGACCAGGTGCTCGAGGATAAGGACCTCCTGTACAACGGCGTGCGCGAACTGCCGCAGGACTTCTGGACCAAGCATGCGAAGGGCATGGAGAGCTGGCAGGACACGAAGACGGGCACCACGTACTACCGCGTGACCGGCCCGCTCGTCGCGTCGATGCTCGTCAACGAGTTCGTCTATCTCGAGCCGCAGAACGGCGAGCCGACGTTCCATGCGATCGTCCGCGAGCTGAACGGCAAGACGGCGCTGCTGCAGACGCTGCGCGACTACAGCCACCACAAGAACAACGTGTGGGGCATCACCGCGCGCAATCGCGAGCAGAACTTCGCGCTGAACCTGCTGATGAACCCCGAGATCGACTTCGTCACGCTGCTCGGCCAGGCCGGTACCGGCAAGACGCTCGTCGCGCTCGCGGCCGGCCTCGCGCAGGTGCTCGACGACAAGCGCTACAACGAGATCATCGTGACGCGCGCGACCGTGCCGGTCGGCGAGGACATCGGTTTCCTGCCGGGCACCGAGGAAGAGAAGATGCAGCCGTGGATGGGCGCATTCGACGACAACCTCGAAGTGCTGCAGAAGACCGACGACGCTGCGGGCGAATGGGGCCGTGCCGCGACGCAGGAACTGATCCGTTCGCGCCTGAAGGTGAAGAGCATGAACTTCATGCGCGGCCGGACGTTCGTCGACAAGTACCTGATCATCGACGAGGCGCAGAACCTGACGCCGAAACAGATGAAGACGCTCGTCACGCGCGCCGGCCCGGGCACGAAGATCGTGTGCCTCGGCAACATCGCGCAGATCGACACGCCTTACCTGACCGAAGGCAGCTCGGGCCTCACGTACGTCGTCGACCGCTTCAAGGGCTGGGGCCACAGCGGCCACGTGACGCTCGCGCGCGGCGAACGCTCGCGGCTCGCCGACTACGCGTCGGACATCCTGTAACGCGACAGGCCGGCCCGTCGGCCGGTTTTCGACGCCTCGCGGCGCTCCTATCAGGAGCGCCGTTTTTATTTGGGGTCGAAGACGTAAGTAACGCTTCGTCACGCAACAACGCAGTTTACGCGCGAAACTTCAAGTAAATTCTCAGGAATGGTTGCTTAAGCCCCGCCGGAGCGTCTACCATCGGGTCTGTCTGTTGTCATACGATTCGCGAGCGCGCCGCGCTCGCCCGCCTCGCCATGCTTCGAATTTGGGTCCCCGTCGCCGTCGTTTCCCTGCTTGCGGCCTGCTCCAGCGTGCCGCCGCAGTCGGCCTCGCGCTCCGATTCGGGCATGAGGATCACGACACCGCGCGCGTTCCCCGCCCCCGCCAATTTCCCGAAATTCGTCGATCACAGCGTCGGCCAGGAAGAAATCTCGATCCAGGCGATGAGCCTCGTCGGCGTCCCGTATCGCTGGGGCGGCAACACGCCGACGAGCGGCTTCGACTGCAGCGGGCTCGTGCGCTACGTGATCGGCCGGGCGGCCGACGTGAACCTGCCCCGCACGACGGCCGACATGAGCGGCCGCGGCGTGTCGATCGAGCCCGACCAGATCGCGCCGGGCGACCTGATCTTCTTCAATACGACCGGACGGCCGCATTCGCACGTCGGCATCTATGTCGGCAAGCTGCGCTTCGTCAACGCACCGTCGACGGGCGGCACCGTGCGACTCGACTACCTGACGAACCCGTACTGGGCCAAGCGTTTCGACGGCATTCGCCGCGTCGCGCCGCCGCGTGGGGCGCCAACGCCGTTCGATGCACCGACCTACGAGGCAAAGCGCGACGAGCCGCGCAGCGCGCCGGCGGCCGCACCGGCCCCGGTGGTCCTGACGGCCGCTGCGCCGCGGCCGCCTGCCTATGCGTCGTCGCAAGCGAGAACCGCGCAGGCGCCTGCGCCCGCGCCGGTCATCGCTGCCGCACCGGTCGTGACGACCGCCGCAGCCGCACCCTCGGCCCCGGCCGCCGATCCGTACGAACCGCCGCCACCGCGCAGGCAGGCCGCGCAGCAACAGGCAACGTCAGTGAATGACGGGATGACCGCGATGACGGCCAATGCAGCGCCTGCCGCCCCGGTCGAGTCCGGCACGCAGATTCCGACGACGGCGCTCACGGCCGCCCAGGCCGCCGCGTTCGATGCCGAACCGCCGCCTGCCACCGCGCCGGCGTCTCCGCGCGGTATCGAACCCGCACCGGTGCAGGTATTGCGCGCGTCGACGCAATCCGCGCCCGTCGGCCCGCGCACCAGTACGGCAGACGATCCGATCGCGCGGTTTGCGAACGGAAGCTACTGACCGGCTGCCCGAACCTCGACAGTCAATCACGTTGGCGGTATCTGCCGGCGCCCCACCCGTTCCGTCGCAAACTCCCCGCTCCAAAAGAAAATGCGCCGCAGCCTTTCGGCTTGCGGCGCATCGGATGTCGATCCGGCTACCTCGGCGATCAGAAGATCTGGTGACCGAGCCACCATCCGCCGGCCGCGAACAATGCGGCCGCGGGCAGCGTCAGCACCCATGCCCACACGATGTTGCCGGCCACGCCCCAGCGCACGGCCGACAGCTTCTGCGTCGCGCCGACACCGACGATCGCGCCGGTGATCGTGTGCGTGGTCGACACCGGAATGCCGAGGAACGACGCGAGGAACAGCGTCATCGCGCCACCGGTTTCCGCACAGAAGCCACCAACCGGCTTGAGCTTCGTGATCTTCTGGCCCATCGTGCGCACGATGCGCCAGCCGCCGAACAGCGTGCCGAGGCCCATCGACAGGTAGCACGCGCCGATCACCCACGCCGGCGGCGCATCGGCGGTCGCCGACGCATAGCCCGACGCAATCAGCAGCATCCAGATGATGCCGATCGTCTTCTGCGCGTCGTTGCCGCCGTGGCCGAGGCTGTACAGCCCGGCCGACAGCAGCTGCAGCCGGCGGAAGCGCCGGTCCACCTTGCTGGGCGCGGTGCGGAAATACAGCCACGACACGCCGAGCATGAACAGCGAGCCGAGGATGAAGCCGAGCAGCGGCGAGATGAAGATGAACGCGATCGTCTTCAGCAGCCCGTCGATGTTCAGCGAGCTCCAGCCTGACTTCGCGAGCGCCGCACCGACGAGGCCGCCGATCAGCGCGTGCGACGAGCTCGACGGGATCCCGTAGTACCACGTGATCACGTTCCAGCCGATCGCGCCGACCAGCGCGCCGAATATGACGTAGTGGTCGACGATCTCGGGGTCGATCGTGCCTTTACCGACGGTCTGCGCGACTTTCAGGTGGAAGATGAAGTACGCGATCACGTTGAACGCGGCCGCGAACACGACGGCCTGCTGGGGCTTCAGCACCCCGGTCGACACGACGGTGGCGATCGAGTTCGCCGCGTCGTGAAAGCCGTTCATGAAGTCGAATACGAGCGCGACGAGCACGAGTGCCGCGACCATCCATAGGGCGAGTTGTATCGAATGCATCGTGGTCCGCTCAGGCGTTTTCCAGCACGATGCCTTCGATGATGTTCGCGACGTCCTCGCACTTGTCGGTGATCTCTTCGAGCAGCTCGTAGATCGCCTTCAGCTTGATGAGCGTCTTCACGTCGTCTTCCTCGCGGAACAGCTTCGACATGGCCGCGCGCAGCACGCGATCGGCCTCCGACTCCCAGCGGTCGATCTCCTCGCACTGCTTGAGGATCTGCGCCGACTGCTTCATGTCGGACAGCAACCCGACCGCCTGCTGCACGTGCTGGGCCGACTGCGTGACGATGTGCGCGAGCTGGCTCGCTTCGGACGTGACGGAACGTACGTCGTACAGCGACACGGCGGTCGCGACGTCTTCCATCAGGTCGAGGATGTCGTCCATCGTCGTGATCAGCTTGTGGATCTCATCGCGATCGAGCGGCGTGATGAAAGTCTTGTGCAGCAGATCGATCGCCTCGTGCGTGAGCTTGTCGGCGGCCTTCTCGGCGGTTTGCACGTTTTGCTTGTGAATCTCGGCGTCGGCGAGATTGTCGATCAGCAGTTCGAGCTCGCGGCCACCGGAAACGATGTGCTTCGCGTGCGCGTTGAAGAGTTCAAAGAACTTGCCCTCGGTGGGCATGAATCGACCGAACATGGGATTCCTGAGAGATTGTCAAACTACTGTCACGAAAACGGGCGACATTGTACCGTTTTCGGCCGCGCCGCGACGCGCGCACATGCGCGCGCCGGGATTGGATACAACGTTTGGCGATTTAGGGCTTTACAACCGGCGTTACTCGCCGTAGAACGTCTGCGCCCCTGCAAAGTTGTCGAACTTCGTGTATTGCCCCAGGAACGTGAGCCGAACGGGGCCGATCGGGCCGTTACGCTGCTTGCCGATGATGATTTCGGCCGTGCCCTTGTCGGGGCTGTCCGGGTTGTAGACTTCATCACGGTAGATGAACAGGATCACGTCCGCGTCCTGTTCGATTGCGCCGGATTCACGCAAATCCGACATCACCGGGCGCTTGTTCGGGCGTTGTTCGAGGCCGCGGTTCAGCTGCGACAGCGCGATCACCGGCACGTCGAGTTCCTTCGCGAGGCTCTTCAGCGATCGCGAGATTTCCGAGATTTCGGTCGCGCGGTTCTCGCCCTGCGACGAACCCGACATCAGCTGCAGGTAGTCGACGATGATCAGGCCGAGCTTGCCGCATTGCCGCGCCAGCCGCCGTGCGCGCGAGCGCAATTCCATCGGGTTCAGGCCGCCGGTTTCGTCGATGAAGAGCTGCGCCTCGCTCATCTTCTGCACCGCGTGCGTCAGTTTCGGCCAATCCTCGTCCGTCAGGCGGCCCGTCCGCATCCGGTGCTGGTCGAGCCGGCCGATCGAGCCGAGCATCCGCATCACGAGCTGGGTACCCGGCATTTCCATCGAGAACACCGCGACCGGCAGCCCGTACTCGACCGCGACGTATTCGCCGATGTTCATCGAGAAGGCCGTATTGTGGGTCACGACGTAATCGTCGGTCACGTACAGCCGAGACGGATGCGAAACCGAGATGCACTGCGTGGCAGTCCGGCGCGATGGCTCGATACCAGTAATCACCGGCAGCTTGCGGCGCGTCCGGCCGGCCGTCAGCCGCTCGCGCTTGCCCTCGAACAGGAACAGGCTCTGCGGATCTGGATGACTGATCGTGCAAACGTAAGCCGTCGCACCGGCCTTGCGTTCGCCGTCGACAGTGAAGCTCGTCGCCTTTTCGACCACCTGGCACCACGCACCAAGCGAACGCGCCAGTTCGCGCACGTCGCTCGCCAACTGCGCACTGGCGGTCGAATAACGCACCGTACCCCACGACTCGACCCAGCCGTCGGTGTCGAGCAGCCCGCGCAACAAATCCAGCCGCGCGTCCTTGTCCGCATCGAGGTAGATACGCGGGATGAACTTGTCGTAACTCGTCCTCCCCCACACACCGAGCTGCTCGAGCGCAGCCTTGAGCGGGTTGACGGACGGCCGGGCCTCCGCGGCCGTCGACCGCCGGCGCTTGATGCGCCAGTCGTACTGGCCTGCGTATTCAAGTTCGAGCGACACGTCGACACGCTCGCGCATCCGGTTCAACGTTTCCTCGGCCTTCACGCTGAAACGCACGGCAGTCCCGCCGAGCGCACCATCGCCCAGCAGCGCGCCGAGTACCCACGGATCAACCGGCAGCGCCTCGCCATGACCAAACTCGCCGGTCGGCATGTCGATCCACAACCGGTTCCGGTAGCGTTCGCGCATCAGCAACGTGCGAATCTCCGCGGTCGACAGCACTCGCGGCTTTTCCCACTCACGGAAATGGACGCACCACAGGTGCTCGTCGCAGCATTCGGCCGAACGTCCATCCGAAAAGCTGACCCGATACACCTGGCGTTCGCCCTGCGGGTAGATGCCGGTCACGATCGACGATGCACCGTCGACCGAAGCAAGCGCATCACCGATCGCCAGCTCGCCCATCGGCTTCCAGCCAGTCAACGTCCTGACGCGCGCGTCGAGCGGCTGTGCCTTACCCATCGACGGGCGCCCCGCAACGATGATCAGTTCACCGCCGTGCATCCCGGACGTCATCCGGTCGAGGTCGACGAAGCCCGTCGGCGTGCCCGTGACGTCGCTCGGGTTCGCCGTGTGGTACAGCGTATCGATGCGCTCGACGACCTGCGTGAGCAGTGGGCCGATCTCGAGGAAGCCCTGGTTGCCGCGCGCGCCCTCTTCGGCGATCGAGAACACCTTCGACTCGGCCTCGTCGAGCAGCTGGCGGACTTCCTTGCCCTGCGGGTTGAACGCATCGGCCGAGATTTCGTCGGCGACCGACACGAGCCGGCGCAGCACCGCGCGGTCGCGCACGATTTCCGCATAGCGGCGGATGTTCGCCGCGCTCGGCGTGTTCTGTGCGAGCGCGTTCAGGTAGGCCAGGCCGCCGACGTCGTCGGCCTTGCCGGACGTGGTCAGCGCTTCGTACACGGTCACGACGTCGGCCGGGCGCGTCGACGCGATCAGGCGGCCGATGTGCTCGTAGATGATCCGGTGGTCGTAGCGGTAGAAATCGCCCTGCGACAGGAAGTCGGCAATCCGGTCCCAGGCCGCGTTGTCGAGCAACAGGCCGCCGAGCACCGACTGCTCGGCTTCGACCGAATGCGGCGGGACTTTCAGCGATTCGATTTGAGGATCTTGCGGCGCGTTCATGGGTTGGGATTATCGCGAATTACACAGGACGGCGCCATACCGGCCACCGGCGAACGGGCAATAAAAAAGGCAGGCCCCGGTTGCCCGGGCGCCTGCCCTTGTCCGGACGGCGGAAGCCGCCCGGAAAGCTTGCGTACGCTTACGCGTGGTCGCCGATCACGTTGATCGTGACGTCGACGACGACGTCCGTATGCAGCGCGACCTGGACGTTGTGCTCGCCGATCATCTTCAGCGGGCCTTCCGGCATGCGAACTTGCAGCTTCTCGACTTCGAAACCTGCCTTCTTCAGCAGTTCCGCGACGTCGCCGTTCGTGACCGAGCCGAACAGACGGCCGTCAACGCCCGACTTCTGCGTGATTTCGAACGACTGGCCGTTCAGCTTCTCGCCGACTGCCTGCGATGCTGCCAGCTTTTCAGCGGCGATCTTTTCGAGCTCGGCGCGGCGAACTTCGAATTCGGCGATCGCTTCCTTCGTTGCACGGCGAGCCTTGCGGTTCGGGATCAGGAAGTTGCGAGCGTAACCGTCCTTGACCTTGACGATGTCGCCGAGGTTACCCAGATTGGCGACTTTTTCCAACAGAATGATTTGCATTCGAATTCTCCTTATTGCGTCGCCTGATTACGCCTTGTGCTGATCGGTGTACGGCAGCAGCGCGAGGAAACGCGCACGCTTGATGGCCGTATCCAGCTGACGCTGATAGTGCGCCTTCGTACCCGTCAGACGAGCCGGCGTGATCTTGCCGTTTTCGCCGATGAAGTCCTTCAGCGTTTCCGTGTCCTTGTAGTCGATCTGCTCGACGCCTGCAGCCGTGAAACGGCAGAACTTCTTGCGCTTGAAGAGCGGGTTTTGTTGCTGACGACGCTTGTCGAATTTCTTACCAGTCGGGCGGGGCATGATTTCAGTCCTTTCCAATGTCCTGCAATGCTGTGATGTGAAACACCAAGGTTCTCGCGTTGCGGCTTTTCTTTGCCAGGAAGCCCGTGAACAGCGTTTCGACGCCCATTTCACGACTCTCCAGCCTGCCGCTCGCCTCACCGGCCGCCACCGCCTCGATCGTCATTTCGACCTGACGGGGAATGCCTGCTTCGACGACTTCCGTGCGGTGATGCAATGTGGCGCTTGCGATCGGAACACCTGCCGGCGTATATCGCACCGGTGCGCGTTCGACGACGCTTGCCGTCAATTGCAACCTGTTCACGTGAGTGACGCGCTCCTTGATGGCTTAATGAATGACGAACTTAAGCCTGCGCTTCGGTCGGCTGAGCTGCAGCCGCCTTCTTGGCTTCTTCGCGCTGAACTTCCTTCATCATCGGCGACGGGCCGGTTTCGGCCTTCTTCATCTTGACGATGAGGTGGCGCAGCACGGCGTCGTTGAACTTGAACGCGTGTTCGAGTTCGTCGAGCGTCGTCTGGTCGCACTCGATGTTCATGCAGACGTAGTGAGCCTTCGCGAGTTTCTCGATCATGTAGGCCAGTTGGCGACGGCCCCAGTCTTCGACGCGGTGGATCTGACCGCCGTGCGACGTGATCGTGGTCTTGTAACGCTCGATCATCGCGGGCACTTGCTCGCTCTGATCGGGGTGCACGATGAATACGATTTCGTAATGACGCATTACACACTCCTTGTGGATTAAAGCCACCCGGGCGTCTGAACCGGTGTGGCAAGTGAGAAGCCGAAGATTCTAACCCGGATACGGGGCGCATGCAAGGCCAATCGACGATTCGCGCGCGGATTCGGCCATGTTTTCAAAGACTTGAAGGGGCGAACCCGCGCAGCCCAGGCGTTCTTCGGTGCATTGCCCGGTCAGGGTCGGAACAGAAACGCGCGGCAAGCGGCAGGCCGCCGCCCGCCGCCGTCACTCGGTGCGTGTCACGCCGAGTCGCGCATCGAGCGCGGTCCTGAACGCCGCGAGCGCCGACGGTTCGGCGTCGGTCACGGCCCACCAGGTCATTCCGGCCGCCTCCCAGCGGTCGAGCGCGTAGCCTTGCGACACGGTCGTGTACGGCGCCCCCGGCCCCTCCCCGGCCGGCCGCACGTAGACGTCGATCACGTGCTGCCGGTAACGGTAGACGAGCACCGCGACGCGGCGCCGCCCGACGTAGTCGAGCCGGCCGCCGACCAGCGCGAAGCCGGCCGCCGCGAGGTCCTCGACCGGCGGCGCATAGTCGATCCGGCCGTTGAACCACGGCTTGACCGTGTGCCGGTCGGTCGAGATCACGTCGATGTCGCGCGCGGACAGGTCGGCCCGCACGTGGCTCGACACGAGTTCGTCGACCGTGCGGTCGGTGTCGGCGTGGCGGGCAGACAACGTCATCCCGCCCGCCGCGGCAAGCGCCACCAGCAGCGCGACGCCCCAGCCGAGGCCGGGCAGCGCGGCCACGCGCGGCCCCATGCCGGCCGACGCCGGGCGTGCCGACCCGCCTTGATCCGTCAGCCACGAAAACCAGCGGCGGCCGCGCGGACGCGGCTGCGGCGTTGACCGCGGTTCGGGCTGCGGCTGCGCCTGCTCGCGCACGGGCGCATCGGCCGCCGCCGGCAGGCTCGCGAGAATGCTGGCCCGCAACGCATCCGGCGCACGGTGGTAGTCGGCCTGGCGCACGGCCTGCACCAGCGTGACGATCCGCGCGCGTTCGCGGCGGCACGCTTCGCACGCTTCGACATGCTGCTGGACCCGCAACGCATCGGGCGCCGACAGCTCGCGGTCGACGTCCGCGTCCAGCAACGCTCGCGCTTCGTTACAGTCCATCGATAGCCTCCGATGCGGTTCCGCCAGCCGGCGCACGGCCCGGCCTGCCTTCGGCCGCCGGTGCCGGCTCGCCGCCCAGCAGCGCGGCGAGCTTGCGCCGGCCGCGTGCGAGCCGCGACATCACGGTGCCGACCGGCACGTCCGCGATCGCCGCAATCTCGCGGTAGCTCAGGTCCTCCATCTCGCGCAGCACGAGCACCTCGCGGTATTCGGGTGCCAGCTTCGCGAGCGCTTCATTCACGAGCCGCACGTTCTCGCCGCGCAGCAGGTGCGCGAGCGGATCGTCGGTCGCGGGTTGCCAGTCGTCGGGCACGTCGGTGTCGTCGAGCGTGTCGGGCAGCGCAACCTCGTGCGCATGCGTGCGGCGCCGCCATTCCGTGTACCAGGTGTGGCGCACGATCGTCAGCAGCCAAGGCCGGGCGTTGTCGCCGCGACACGAATCGACGAAGCGCAGTGCGCGCATGCACGCGTCCTGGACGACGTCGTCCGCATCGCCGGCGTTGCCGCTCAGCCAGCGCGCGAGGTTGTACGCGGCGTCGAGATGCGGCAGCACGAGCGCACGAAACCGCTCGCCGCGCGCCACCGCGTCGTCCGCCGACCGCTCTTCGACCGCCTGTCCGGCTTGCCCCACATGGCCTCCCTGGTCCCGGCGGCCGAAGCCGCGCCCGTTCCGAGCACGGTGCCCGGACAGACTGGCAACGTGCACGCTTGATGACCTTACCGTCGTTGCGTCGAGTTTATTCCCGCGCCGCGCGCCCGAAGCGTAAAAAATCGCCGGATGGTCCTGTGGCCGGGCCGCCCGCGCCGGTTATGGCGTGGTGCTCCAGTAGCCCGGGCTCGCGTAAGCGGCGCGCAGGTAGTCGATGAAGTAGCGCACGCGCGCCGGCACGTAGCGCTGCTGCGGGTAGACCGCGAGGATGTCGTAGTCGGGCAACGCATATTCGTCGAGCACGGTTTCAAGCTCGCCCGTCTCGAGCTGCGCGGCGATCTCCCACGTGGAGCGCCAGCCGAGCCCGAGACCTTCGGCCACCCAGCGGTGCAGCAGCTCGCCGTCGTTGCAGTCGAGATTGCCCGCCACGCGCATCGTCGCGATCTTGCCGTGGCGCTGGAAATACCAGCCGCGGTTCTGCCCGCCCTGCAGGTTGAACGCCAGGCAGTTGTGCTTGAGCAGGTCGTCGAGCGACTTCGGCCGGCCGTGCTGGCGGAAATACTCGGGCGTGCCGCACACGACACGCCGGTTCGATGCGAGCTTCACCGCGACGAAGTTCGGATCGACGGCCCCGCCGATCCGGATCGACAGGTCGTAGCCTTCGCGCACGAGATCGACGACGCGGTCGGTCAGGTTGAACGACAGCTGCATCTCGGGCTTGTCGGCCAGAAAGCCGGGAGCGTGCGGTGCGACGTGCTTGCGCCCGAATGCGGCCGGCGCGGACACGATCAGGTGCCCGCTGACCGCGCGGCGCCCGGCGGCCAGCTCGTTCTCGGCCTGGTCCCATTCGGACAGGAGGCCGCGACAACGCTCGAGGAACGCGGCGCCCTCCTCGCTGACCACCAGCCGTCGCGTCGAGCGGTACATCAGCTTCACGCCGAGACGCTTTTCGAGCGCGTCGATGCGCCGCCCGAGCACCACCGGCGACACGCCCTCCTCGAGCGCCGCCGCCGCGAGGCTGCCGGCATCGGCCACCCGCACGAACGTCTCGATCTGCTTGAAGCGATCCATCTCCCGTCTCCGTCTCTGTGCCGGCACCGGCGGAAAGCCCCGCCCGGCCGTCATTCCATACTTTTAGTTTCGAAAAAAGCGACTTCGGCTGATCTTATCAAACCTTTCCTGCATCCCTAAAGTGTCCCCAACAGACCCATTTGCAAGATCCACCCCATTCAAGGAGACATTCATGGCCAAGATGAGAGCCGTCGACGCTGCTGTGCTCGTGCTCGAGAAAGAAGGCATCCAGACCGCGTTCGGCGTGCCGGGCGCAGCGATCAACCCGTTCTACTCGGCCATGCGCAAGTCGGGTGGCATCAGCCACGTACTGGCACGCCACGTCGAAGGCGCGTCGCACATGGCCGAAGGCTTCACGCGCGCGGCCCCGTGCAACATCGGCGTGTGCATCGGCACGTCGGGCCCCGCCGGCACCGACATGATCACCGGTCTTTATTCCGCTTCCGCCGACTCGATTCCGATCCTCGCGATCACCGGCCAGGCACCGCGTGCCCGCCTGTACAAGGAAGACTTCCAGGCCGTCGACATCGAGTCGATCGCGAAGCCCGTCACGAAGTGGGCCGTCACCGTGCGCGAGCCGGCGCTCGTGCCGCGCGTGTTCCAGCAGGCATTCCACCTGATGCGCTCGGGCCGTCCGGGCCCGGTGCTGGTCGACCTGCCGATCGACGTGCAGCTCGCCGAAATCGAATTCGACATCGACACGTACGAACCGCTGCCGGTCTACAAGCCCGCGGCCACCCGCGCGCAGATCGAGAAGGCGCTCGCGATGCTCAACGACGCGGACAAGCCGCTGATCGTGTCGGGCGGCGGCGTGCTCAACGCAGCGGCGGAAGACCTGCTCGTCCAGTTCGCCGAAACGATCGGCGTGCCGGTGATCCCGACGCTGATGTCGTGGGGCGCGATTCCGGACGATCACCCGCTGATGGCCGGCATGGTCGGCCTGCAGACGTCGCACCGCTACGGCAACGCCACGATGCTCGCGTCCGACTTCGTGCTCGGTATCGGCAACCGCTGGGCGAACCGCCACACGGGCAGCGTCGAGGTCTATACGAAGGGCCGCAAGTTCGTGCACGTCGACATTGAGCCGACGCAGATCGGCCGCGTGTTCGGCCCGGATCTCGGCATCGTGTCGGACGCGAAGGCCGCGCTGGAACTGTTCGTCGCCGTCGCACGGGAATGGAAGGCCGCCGGCAAGCTGAAGGACCGCAGCGCATGGGTCGCGGAATGCCAGGAACGCAAGCGCACGCTGCAGCGCAAGACGCACTTCGACAACGTGCCGGTCAAGCCGCAGCGCGTGTACGAAGAGATGAACAAGGTGTTCGGCCGCGAAACGTGCTACGTCAGCACGATCGGCCTGTCGCAGATCGCCGCCGCGCAGTTCCTGCACGTGTTCAAGGCGCGCAACTGGATCAACTGCGGCCAGGCCGGCCCGCTCGGCTGGACGATCCCCGCCGCGCTCGGCGTGCGTGCAGCGGACCCGAGCCGCCCGATCGTCGCGCTGTCCGGCGACTACGACTTCCAGTTCATGATCGAGGAACTGGCGGCCGGCGCGCAATTCAAGCTGCCGTACGTGCACGTCGTCGTGAACAACTCGTACCTCGGGCTGATCCGCCAGGCGCAGCGTGCATTCGACATGGACTACTGCGTGCAGCTCGCGTTCGACAACGTGAACGCGCCGGAGCTGAACGGCTATGGCGTCGACCACGTGGCCGTCGCGGAAGGCCTCGGCTGCAAGGCGCTGCGCGTGTTCAAGCCGGAAGAGATCGAGCCGGCGCTGCGCCAGGCGCAAACGCTCGCGGAAGAGTTCAGCGTGCCGGTGGTCGTGGAAGTGATCCTCGAGCGCGTGACGAACATCTCGATGGGCACCGAAATCGACGCGATCAACGAATTCGAGGATCTCGCCGAAAAGGCCGAGCACGCACCGACCGCGATCTCGATGCTCGACTGAACCGCACGACATTTTTTGACTGACCGACCGAAGAGGCTTAGCTCATGCCGAAGTTTGCTGCAAACCTGACCATGCTGTTCAACGAAGTGCCGTTCCTCGACCGCTTCAAGACGGCCGCCGACGCGGGCTTCGACGCCGTCGAGTTCCTGTTCCCGTATCCGTACGCGAAAGAGGAACTCGCCGAGCGCCTCGAGACGCATCGCCTGCGCCTTGTGCTGCACAACCTGCCCGCCGGCAACTGGGACCAGGGCGAGCGCGGCATCGCGTGCCTGCCCGATCGCGTCGGCGAGTTCCAGGAAGGGGTCGGCCGTGCGATCGAGTACGCAAAGGCGCTGAAGGTGCCGCAACTGAACTGCCTCGTCGGCATCCCGTCGGCCAGCACGGCGCGCGACAAGACGTTCGTCACGATCGTCGACAACCTGCGCTTTGCCGCCGATGCGTTGAAGCGCGAAGGCATCCGCCTGCTCGTCGAGCCGTGCAACAGCTTCGACATCCCGGGCTTCGCGCTGAACCGCTCGTCGGAAGGGCTCGACGTGATCCGCGCGGTCGGCTCGGACAACCTGTTCCTGCAGTACGACATCTATCACATGCAGCGCATGGAAGGCGAACTGGCCGCGACGATCGAACGCAACCTCGCGTCGATCGGCCACGTCCAGCTCGCGGACAACCCGGGCCGCAACGAGCCGGGCACGGGCGAGATCAACTACGCGTTCCTGTTCGCGCTGCTCGACCGGCTCGGCTATGCCGGCTACGTCGGCTGCGAGTACAAGCCCCGCACCACCACGACGGAAGGCCTCGGCTGGCTGCACAGCGTCGCCGGCTGCGCACCGGGCTCGGCGCGGCGCGCCGCCTGAGATCCGCCCTTTCCGTTTTCAGCCCTATAGGAGACTTTCACATGGCAACCATCGGTTTCATCGGCCTCGGCATCATGGGCGCGCACATGGCGCGCAACCTGCTCAAGGGCGACCACCAGCTCGTCGTGAACGGCGCGTTCCCGATCCCGGACGACCTGCGCACGAGCGCGAAGGTCGTCGCGAACTCGACCGAAGTCGCAAAGAACGCGGACATCATCATCTCGATGGTGCCGGACACGCCGGACGTGCGTAACGTGCTGTTCGCCGACGACGGCGTCGCGAAGGGTCTGACGGCCGGCAAGCTCGTGATCGACATGAGCTCGATCTCGCCGCTCGACACGCAGGAATTCGCGAAGCAGATCAACGCACTCGGCTGCGACTACCTCGACGCGCCGGTGTCCGGCGGCGAAGTCGGCGCACGCGAAGCGACGCTGACGATCATGGTCGGCGGCCCGGAGACGGCATTCGAGCGCGCCAGGCCGCTGTTCGAGAAGATGGGCAAGAACATCACGCTCGTCGGCGACAACGGCGCGGGCCAGACCTGCAAGGTCGCGAACCAGATCATCGTCGCGCTGAACATCGAGGCGGTCGGCGAAGCACTGCTGTTCGCCGCACGTTCGGGTGCCGATCCGGAGCGTGTACGCCAGGCGCTGATGGGCGGCTTCGCCGCGTCGCGCATCCTCGAAGTGCACGGCGCGCGGATGACGAAGCGCACGTTCGATCCGGGCTTCCGCATCGAGCTGCACCAGAAGGACCTGAACCTCGCGCTCGACGGCGCACGCAAGCTCGGCCTCGCGCTGCCGCATACGGCCAGCGCGCAGCAGCTGTTCAGCGTGTGCGCATCGCACGGCGGCAAGGCATGGGATCACTCGGCACTCGTGCGTGCGCTCGAGATCATGTCGAACTTCGAGATCGGCCAGACGCCGGCCGCGTAACACGGCTGCAACGATGCGCGTTTTTGCTGCGATGGCGGACGCGCGCGACAGACACACGTGACCGGCACGGCCGGTCGCATCGATGCGCGACACGCTCGCGCATCACGGTGGGGCGCCCCGCCCTGCACTGCCGATGGCATGCGGGACGGGGCGAAAAACGCCGCTCTGGGCTGAGAGCGGCGTGGTGGGGTCCGCAGCGGCACCCGGCGACGCCGGGGAAGCCTTGGTCGGTCAGACGTCGTCGTCGGGTGTCCGCCTGTCGGATTTCGCGTATTACATTTCTTTACGTTCAAGCGTGCGATTTTTCATGCAATCGTCGTCATGAACGCCTACACTTTCGCCACGCCTTTCGAGAAAACCGCCGCGCTAGCGTTCACTTCCGGTGACCGCGCCCAGCGCGGTGTTTTTTTCGCCACTTCACGGCGCGTTTTCTTTTCAACCACCTAAGGAGTGCAACGATGGGTCTTCTTTCGTTTATCAAAGAGGCGGGCGAAAAACTGCTGGGTCATGCCGATGCGCAAGCCGCGGAAGATCCGAATGCCGCAAACCAGACCGCGGCCGATGCCATCAAGAACTACATCAACACGCAAGGCCTCGACACGTCGAACCTGACCGTGGCGTTCGACGGCGCATCGCGCACCGTGACGCTGTCGGGCAGCGTCGCCGACCTCGACACGAAGGCCAAGGTCAAGGTCGCGGCCGGCAACGTGCAAGGCGTCGCGGGCGTCAACGACGACGATCTGCAGCCGGACGATCCGGAAGTGCAGTACCACGACGTGAAGCCGGGCGACACGCTGTCGGCGATCGCCAAGGAAGTCTACGGCGACGCGAACAAGTACCCGGTGATCTTCGAGGCGAACAAGCCGATGCTGTCGAGCCCGGACCGGATCTACCCGGGCCAGAAGCTCGTGATTCCGCCGCAGTCCTGAGCATTGTTGCCGGACTGACGGACAAAAAAAGCAGGCCGATGGCCTGCTTTTTTCATGGTGACGCGCGCGGCCCGCGCCGCGCGTATCGGTCAGTCGGTCACAGCGTATCGAACGCGCGTTGCAGCGCGTCGCGGCCGTGAATGCCGTTCGCGAGCGCGAGCATCAGCAGCACCCGCGCCTTGAACGGGTTCAGCGACCCTGCGCTCACGAAGCCGAGCGCATCGTCGCTCGCGGCGCCGTTGCGCATCACGTGCCCCGACCCGACGCGCGACGCGCGAACCACCGCGACGCCTGCCTTCACCGCATCGGCCAGCGCCGCCTGCAGCGTCGCATGGATCGAGCCGTTGCCCGTGCCCGCGACGACGAGACCGCGCACGCCGGCCGCGACGAGCGCATCGACGGCCGTGCGCGTCACGCCCGCGTAGCTCGCGACGACTTCGACGGGCGGCCACGCGGCGGCGATCGCCAGTTGCGTGTCGCGCGAACGCGTGACGCGGCGGGCGAATTCGACCCGGCCGTCCTGCACCCAGCCGAGCGCGCCGAGCTCTGGCGACTGGAACGCATCGACCGCATAGGTGCTCGTCTTCACGACGTCGCGCGCGCCGTGGATTCGGTTGTTGAATGCGACCAGCACGCCCTGCCCGCGCGCGGACGGATGCGCGGCCACCGTCACCGCATTCAGCAGGTTCAGCGGGCCGTCGGACGACAGCGCGGTCGCCGGCCGCATCGCGGCCGTCAGCACGACCGGCTTGTCGCCGTTGACGACCAGGTGCAGCGCATACGCGGTTTCCTCGAGCGTGTCGGTGCCGTGGGTGATCACGATGCCGTCGACCGCCGGGTCGGCCATCAGCGCGTCGATCCGCGCGGCGAGCGTATTCCACAGCGGCAACGCGAGATCCTTGCTGTCGATGCTGGCGATCTGCTCGGCGTCGACGCGCGCGACGGACGCAAGCGCCGGCACCGCGTCGACCAGGAAAGTGACGCCGAGCGCGCCGGCCTGGTAGCCGGCCGTGCTGGCTGCGTCGGGCGCGGCGCCGGCGATCGTGCCGCCGGTGGCGAGCACGGCGATGCGCGGCAGGGCCGACGCGGACGAAGGGGATGCGGAATTCGAAGTGTTCATGGCCGCGATTGTAAAGGCTTGCGGCCAGGTTCCGGCGCGGCGACCGAGGCCGGCCGCCGCGCATCATGGTTTGTCCCGATCGTCCGGCAACACGTGCCGTCAACGGCCGTGGCATCCGCAACGTTATAGAAAGTGCCGTTTTGGTGTTTTCACATTGATTTGCCATAATCGGAGCGCGCTGTGCGATGCGACCCTATCGTCATTGCACGGTGCTTCGTGACGGCGTCGATCACACGCAATTCACCCCATGGGAGTGTCGAAATGAAAATCCAATCGCTCGTAGCCGCAGTGCTTCTCGGCGGCATGCTGGCTTCCCCCGCGTTCGCGGCGAACAGCCAGCAGGACAAGATGAAGGCCTGTAACACCCAGGCAGCCGGCAAGACGGGCGACGAACGCAAGGCGTTCATGAAGGACTGCCTGTCGGCGAAGCCCGCGAAGGCCATGTCGCAGCAGGAAAAGATGAAGGCGTGCAACACGCAGGCCACCGGCAAGAAGGGCGACGACCGCAAGGCGTTCATGAAGAGCTGCCTGAGCAGCCAGCCGGCCGCCTGAGTTCCGGCGCTCCCGTATTTAATGCCGCGCACCGCTTCGGCGGGCGCGGCATTTTTGTTTTCGTTGCACGCGCATCGACGCGCCCCGCTCGGCCCCGCCGCCGCGCTGTTGCAACAGCCTCCCGCCCCGCTTTTCCAGCCTGCCGCACCGGCGCCGCCACATGGTGCGGCAATTCGCCGCGTTTTCTTCTATGATGGCTGCAACGCGGCCCATCCAAGTACAAGAAGCGCCATCGGGCCGCCCTCGAGACAGACGCGCACACGCGTCAAACGGAGGCATGGATGGCATGGAGACAACACCGCTGGTTCCGCCGCTGGCTGATCGTGATCGTGTTCTGGGCCGTGCCCGTCGCGATCGTCGCCGTGCGCGAGATCCGCGAGGAAATGGCGTACAACAAGGCGGACCTGCAACTCGCGCTGACCACCTGGCAGCTCAGCGACGCGCAGCAGGCCGCCGGCGCCGCCGCGAAGTGCCACGGGGATCCTGACGAGGCGCGCGCGGCCGGCTGCCCGGCCGACGTGCTCGCCGGCAATGCACCGCGCCAGCAGGCAGCCCGCGACGAATACGTGGTGCGCCGCAATACGCTCGCAGGCTACCTGTGGCATGCGTTCGTCGGCTACTGGGTCGTGCCGGCCGCGTTCCTGTTCGCCTGCGGGGTCGTGATCGCGCTGATCCGCCGCGCGCTGCGCCGTCCCCCGATCAAGCCGCCTGTTCCACCCGTCACGCACTGATGCGCGCGGCAGCAGCCGCCGTCCGATCAAACGCCGTGTTTCCCGCATGCCGATGCGATGTCGGCGCGCGGTTGCCGGTTCGTCCGTTGGCGCGCCGCGACATCCCCGAGCGATTTGACGCTTTTTCACGCTGCAACGAAAAGAGGCTGTAATCCGCTGTGATATAACTGCCGACGTGATCCGCTCCCTGAGCGAGACTCACTCCGAACATCATCCGATGGAGAAGAACGATGCAAAAACGGAATCTTGTGCTGAAAGCCGCCGCTGCGCTCATCGTCGGTAGCCTTGCGCTCACCGGTTGCACCACCACCCCGGACAAGCCGGACAACGCCGCAACGAACGCGTCGAAGCGCCAGGCAATCGACTCGAGCGTCGACGCCACGCTGTCGCGCATGTACTCCACGGTCAAGGGTTCACGCGAACTCGTCGCGAAGTCGCGCGGCGTGCTCGTCTTCCCGGACGTCATCCAGGCCGGCTTCATCGTCGGCGGCCAGTCCGGCAACGGCGCACTGCGCGTCGGCGGCAGCACGGTCGGCTACTACAACACGTCGTCGCTGTCGGTCGGCCTGCAGGCCGGTGCGCAGTCGAAGGCGATCGTGTTCCTGTTCATGACGCAGGAAGCGCTCGACGAATTCCGCGGCTCGGACGGCTGGGCAGCCGGCGCAGGCGCGTCGGTCGCGCTCGTGAAGATGGGCGCGAACGGCGCGGTCGACTCCAACACGGCCACCGCGCCGGTCCAGGTCGTCGTGCTGACGAACGCGGGCCTGATGGGCGACGTGTCGATCAACGGCACGAAGGTCACGAAGCTGAAGATCTGACGCTCGGCACCGCCCGTGCGCACCGCGCGCGGGCCATGCACAAGCACAAACGGCGATGTCCTTGCGGGCATCGCCGTTTTTTCATCCGCGCGCGTCGTGCGCCTCGCGCGTCAGGTCGTCGAGTCGATCACCTTGAAGCGCGAGCGCTTCTGCGCGCGGATCACCGACTGGTAGACGTCGACATACTGCTGCGCCATGCGGCGCGACGTGAAGCGTTCCTCGAAGCGCTGCCGCACGCGCGCTCGCGGCAGCAGGTGCAGCCGATTCACGGCGGCCACCGCGCTGATTTCGTCCTCGACGATGAAACCCGACACGCCCTCGTCCACCACTTCGGGCACCGCGCCGCGATTGAACGCGATCACCGGCGTGCCGCACGACATCGCCTCGATCATCACCAGGCCGAACGGCTCCGGCCAGTCGATCGGGAACAGCAGCGCATGCGCGCCCGACAGGAATTCGGCCTTCTGGTGATCGGCGATCTCGCCGATGAATTCGACGTGCGGCAACGCGAAGAGCGGCTTGATCTCGCGCTCGAAGTATTCCTGGTCGGCCGCGTCGATCTTCGCGGCGATCTTGATCGGCAGCCCGCACTGGCGGGCGATGCGGATCGCCGTGTCGACGCGCTTCTCCGGCGAGATGCGGCCGAGGAACGCGAGATAGCGCGGCTCGACCGGCTGCGGCATGTACAGCGTATCGGGCAGCCCGTGGTAGACCGTCGTCAGCCATTTCGCCTGCGGCAGCGGCTGGCGTTGCGCGTTCGAGATCGAGATCACCGGCGCGGTGTTGAACGTGTCGAACACCGGCTGCTGCTCGGGGAGGTCGAGCCGGCCGTGCAGCGTCGTCACGTAGGGCGTTTCCTGCCGGTTGAAGACCGAGAACGAGTAGTAGTCCATGTGGAAATGGAGCACGTCGAAGTCCTTCGCGCGGCGCGCGACCGTCTCCATCAGCAGCATGTGCGGCGCGACCCGGTCGCGGATCGACGAATCGAGCCGCAGCGCGCGCGGCCAGACCGGCTCGAGCTTCGCCCGCGTCGTCGAATCGCCGCTCGCGAACAGCGTCACATCATGGCCGAGCTCGACGAGCGCCTCGGTGATGTAGGACACGACGCGCTCCGTGCCGCCGTACAGCTTCGGCGGCACCGATTCGGTCAGCGGCGCGATCTGGGCAATTCTCATGGTCCACGTCTCCTGTGTCCTGTCCGTTGCGTCACGGCCGGCGGGCCTTCGGGCTTTCACGCCCCGGCCCCCCATGCAGCGCCAGCCGGATATCCGTTCATTATTGGCGATCCCGCTGCGCGGAACCGCCCGTCTTTCATTTTATGGGTGTTGTTACAGGCAGGATACATTCCGCCCGTCGGGCCGATCCGGCCCCCGATGCGACGATCGCGTCCGAACGCATGCCGCCGCCCTGCCCGTCAGCGTGACGGCCACTTCCACGGCGGCAGGTCGCGCGTATCGGCATCGACGAGCCCGGTCGCGCCGAGCTGCTTGTCGAGCACCAGCGATTCGCAGCCGGCCTCGCGCTCGAGCGTCGCGATGAGCCGCGCCGCGTGCGACACGACGAGCACCTGCGAACGCTGCGCCGCCTGCGCGATCAGGCGGCCGAGCGCCGGCAGCAGATCCGGGTGCAGGCTCGTCTCCGGTTCGTTCAGCACCATCAACGCCGGCGGCCGCGGGGTCAGCAGCGCGGCCGCGAGCAGCAGGTAGCGCAGCGTGCCGTCCGACAGCTCGGCCGCCGCGAGCGGTCGCAGCAGCCCGGGCTGGCGCATCAGCACGTCGAAGCGGCCACGGCCGCCCGGATTGTCGATCTCGACCGACGCACCGGGAAACGCGTCGTCGAGCGCCGCATCGAGCGCCGCGCCGTCGCCGATCTCGCGAATCGTCTGCAACGCGGCGGCGAGGTCGGCGCCGTCGTCCGCGAGCACCGGCGTATGGGTGCCGATGTGCGACTGTCGCGCCGGCGCCTGCGCGTCGGTCCGGAAATGGTCGTAGAAGCGCCACGAGCGGATCCGTTCGCGCACCGCGATCATCTCGGGCGCGCCGGTCGGATCGGCGAACTCGGTCATCATGCTGTCGAAGCTGGCCACCGGCTGCGGAATCGTCTGCCAGTCGCCCGACGCGGTGCGCGCGCGGATCTGCGCGCCCTGCCGGTCGACCAGCAGCGTCGACGGGCGCAACATCGCGCCGCCCCAGATGCACTCGCGCTTCACCACCGGATCGAGCGAGAACTGCGAGCTGCTCGGGATCGGCATGCCGAGATCGATCGCATAGCCGAAATCGTCGCAGGCGAAGCCGAGCTTCAGGCTCACGGGCCCCTTGCGCACCGTGCCGGTGACCGGTGCATCGCCGTCCAGCATCGCCCTCGAAAAGCGCTCGGGGCCGGCCCACAGCGTCGACGGCAACCCGCCTTCGCGGGCAAGCGACGGGATCACGCGCCCCTGCGCGGTGTCGGCGAGCAGCCGCAGTGCGCGGTACACGCTCGACTTGCCGCTGCCGTTCGGCCCCGTGACGACGTTGAGCGCCGCGAGCGGCACGATCAGCTCGCGCAGCGAGCGGTAATTGGCGATGGCGAGCGTGTTCAGCGCGGTCATGACGATGGAAGGTGAGCGTGCGGGCCGCTGTCAGCGGCCTTCGGCGGTCTGCGGGTCGGCTGCGGTATTGGCCGCCGTGCTGGCGGCAGGCGAGCGCGCGTGCGGCCGTTCGGGATTCGGCGCGTCCGGCGCGGCATCGTGCGGATACAGTTCCATCCGGCTGCGCGGCAGGCATTGCGGATAGCGGTCCTGCAGGTAGGCGATCAACCCTTCGCGCACGCGGCAGCGCAGATCCCAGCACGATGACGAGTCGGCCGCGCTGACGAGCGCGCGCAACTGCATCGTGCGCTCCGTCGCGTCGGTCACCTGAAGCACCTGCACGCGGCCGTCCCACTCCGGCGCCGCGTGGACGAGCCGCGCGAGTTCCTCGCGCAGCGGCGCGAGCGGCGTGCGGTAATCGACCGACAGATAGACCGTGCCGATGATTTCCGAGCTGCTGCGCGTCCAGTTCGTGAACGGGTTCTCGATGATCCATTGCAGCGGCACGACGAGGCGCCGCTGGTCCCACAGCCGCACCGACACGAACGACCCGGTGATTTCCTCGATACGCCCCCACTCGCCCTGGATCACGACCACGTCGTCGAGCCGGATCGGCTGCGTGAGCGCGATCTGCAGCCCGGCGATCAGGTTGCCGAGCACCGGCCGTGCGGCAATACCGGCGACCAGGCCCGCGACGCCGGCGGACGCCAGCAGGCTCGCGCCGACCTGGCGCACGTTCGGGAACGTCATCAGCGCGGCGCCGGTGCCGATGATCACGATCAGCACCATCACGGTCCGCACGAGTACCTTGGCCTGCGTATGGATGCGCCGGGCCTGGAGGTTGTCGGCCGTATCGATCGGATGCGCCTGGATGATGGCATCGCCGACGCCGGCCGCCAGCCGCACCAGCAGCCACGTGAGCGAAACGATGGAGCCGACCGCCGCCGCCGTGCGCATGCCGCGCACGAACGCCATGCCGTCGTCGGCCTGGACCCACAGGAATTCGAGCGCCAGCAGCGCGAGCACGACGAGCGACGGCCGGTCGATGTAGCGCAGGATCGCGCTCATCAACGGATACGGCTGCGCGATGCGCTTGACGATGCGTGCGCCGAGACGGTGCACGACCGTGACGACCAGCAAGACGATGACGGACACGGCCAGCGTGCCGAGCCATGAATGCAACGGCGCATCGGTGATGCGCTGCAGTTCCTCGATTGAAATCATCGGCGCCCGTGGGTTGTGAGGCGCGCACGCCTCGTCCTGGATGCGTCGGCGACGCCCGGGCCGCGCGCGGGCCCGGACACGGCGTCAGGTCAGTTGCCGCTCCTGCAGGGAAACGCCTTGCCGAGACCGAGCGACACCGCGGTGCTCGCGTTGTAGTCGGCCAGCTTCGGATTTTCCGCGATGTACTTGCGCACCGCGTCGGTCATCTGCTGCGCCCGGATGTCGGGCGGCAGGCAGAAATACTGGCCGACCCGCGGCCCCGTCGTGCCGCCGATCGCATCGATGGTGTTGTAGACGCCGTCGGCGGCTCCTTCGATGTAGGCCGCGCACGACGCCCGCGATTTGACGTCCGTCTTCGCGCACAGCCGGTCGAGATCAGCGCCCGTGAAAGCCGCCGCCGACAACGGCACGGCAAACGCCGCGGCACAAAACATTGCGCGCAACATGGTGTTCCTTATGTCAATGCGGCCCGAGGCCGCCTGCTGCCTTGGCCGGCGCGGCGCCGGGACGCCCTGCTCCGGCCGGAATCCGGCCGGGCGGGCACCGTCTGCCGCACCGAAAACCGTCATTTTGCACTCTTTTGCGCCTCTGCCGGCGTCGATGCCCCGATGCGGGTCGTCCGCTTGCTCAGGATCTCGATCGCGTCCGGCGCGTTGTAGTGCTTCGCGAATTCGAGCGCGGTGATGCCGAGCTGGTTCTTCACCTGCGGATCGGCGCCCTGGTCGAGCAGCAGCGTGACCGTCGACGGATGGTTGCCGCGTGCGGCCATCATCAGCGGCGTCGTGCCGTTCGGCGAGGCGGTATCGATGTACGCGTCGTGGTCGAGCAGCAGCTTCACGACTGCGTCCTGGCCATTGGTGGCCGCGTAGTGCAGCGGCGCCCAGCCCTTCTTGCTGACTTCCGCGCCCTTGTCGATCAGCAGCTTCGCGAGGCCGACGTCGCCGTTCAGCGACGCGAGCATCAGCGCGGTTTCGCCGGCCTTGTCTTCCTTCTCGAGGTCGACGTTCGGCGTCGTGGCGAGCGCCGCCGCGACCTTGTCGGACTTCTCGCGCGCGGCGATCACGATCAGCGGGTCGCCGTTCGGCGCGATCGTGTTCGGGTCGAGCTTGCCGCTCTTGAGCTGCTTGCCGATGTCGGCGATGTCGTCGAACTTGACGGCCTTGACGATCGCATCGAGCGATTCGGCATGCGCGCCGGCTGCCGCGAACAGGCCGCTCGCGACGAGCGCGGCGGCAACGAGTGCGCGTTTCGGCAGATGGTTGGTCGGCTTCGTCATTGTTGTGGGCTCCTTCCCTGGGTTGTCGGCTGCGCGCCCGTCGTTAGCGGGCGATCTTGAACAGCCGGAAAAAGTTCTGCGTCGTCGCATCGGCGAGCGCCTCGACGGCGATCCCGCGCTCGGATGCGATAAAGCGTCCGACATGGCTGACGTACGCAGGTTCATTCGGCTTGCCGCGATACGGCACCGGCGCGAGGTACGGCGAGTCGGTCTCGATCAGCAGCCGGTCGAGCGGCACGCGCCGCGCGACGTCCTGCACGTCGGTCGCATTCTTGAACGTGACGATGCCCGACAGCGAGATATGGAAGTTCTGCGCGAGCGCCTGCTCGGCCACCGGCCACGGCTCGGTGAAGCAGTGCATCACGCCGCCCGGCACGTCCGCGCGCTCCTCGGCCATGATCCGCAGCGTGTCTTCCGACGACGAGCGCGTGTGGATGATCAGCGGCTTCATCGTCGCGGTCGCCGCGCGGATATGCGTGCGAAAGCGTTCGCGCTGCCATTCCATGTCGTCGATCGAGCGGCCTTCGAGCCGGTAGTAGTCGAGGCCCGTTTCGCCGATCGCGACGACCTTCGGGTGCGCGGCCAGCTCGACGAGCTCCGCGAGCGTCGGCTCGTGCACGTCCTCGTGATCGGGATGCACGCCGACCGACGCATAGACGTTGTCGTGCGCGTCCGCGATCGCCAGGACCTCCGGCAGCGTCTCGAAATCGACCGACACGCACAGCGCGTGCGTGACGTCGTGCTCGCGCATGTTCTCGAGAACGGCCGGCAGGCGGTCGGCCAGGCCCTTGAAATTGATATGGCAGTGAGAGTCGACGAACATCGTGTTTCCTGAATACGTAAGGCGGGCGCTCATGCGCGCGCCGGCATGCGGCAACGGGCGGCGTTCGCGGGCCGGACGGCCGCGGTCGCGTCGCGCCGCGGGCCCGTCATCGTTTCGCAACCCACGAGAAACAATGCCGGGTCACGCGAACATTTCCCGGTATCCGAGAAACAATTCCTCGAATACGAGCCGCGCGTTGAGCGGATGGTTCTCGACCGTCCGCTGCCGCGTCACGGCCTTCATGAAACGGGCGAACGCGTTCGCATCGACCGCTTCCGCGCAGCGCGCGAGCGCCGCCGCGTGCATCGGGAAGTAGCGCGGCGCGCCCGCCATCCGCTGCGCGAGCAGATCGTACAGCCAGCGCTGCAGCCAGCCGAGCACCAGCGGCACCGGCAGTTTCTGCAGCGTCTCGCCGCACGCGAACGGGTCGCAGGCCGCCCCGGCCGCGAGCTGCCCGAGCGTGTAGTCGCGCAACGGGCGGTTCTCGTCGCTCGCGAGCGCCAGCGCGGCGAGCGGCGCACCGCCGGCCTCGGCGAGCAGCGCCGGCGCGTGATCGACGCCCTGCGCGGCGAGCCAGGCCGCGGCCGCGTCGGGCGCCGGCACCGCCATCGGCCACTGCCGGCAGCGGCTGATGATGGTCGGCAGCAGGCGGTCGATGCGCGCCGACACGAGCAGGAACACGACGCCGGACGGCGGTTCCTCCAGCGTTTTCAGCAGCGCGTTCGACGCGGCGACGTTGAGCGCTTCGGCCGGATACAGCACGACGACGCGCGCGCCGCCGCGGTGCGAACCGACCCCGCAGAAGTCGAGCAGCGCACGCACCTGCTCGATCTTGATTTCCTTGCTCGGCGCCCGCGTCTTCTTGCCGCCTTCGTCCGCGTCGGCCGCCTTCGCGTCGTCCGCAGCGCCCGGCGCCTCGCCCGCCAGCGCCTCGGGCAGCACGATCCGGTAATCCGGATGGTTGCCCTGCGAGAACCAGGTGCAGGCCGCGCAGGTGCCGCACGGCTCGCCGTTCGGCTGCGGCGATTCGCACAGGAAGCCCTGCGCGAGATGCTGCGCGAACTGCAGCTTGCCGATCCCGGCCTGGCCATGCAGCAGCAGCGCGTGCGGCCATTGCGCACGCAGTTGCTGCAGGCGGTTCCAGTCGTCGGTTTGCCACGGATAGATCATGGGGTGCGTTCCTTGCGAATTACAGCGCGGCGAGCACGCGTTCGAGCTGCTGGCGGATCTCGGGAATCGTCTGCGTCGCGTCGACGATCGCGAAGCGGTGCGGCGCTTCTTCCGCGCGCCGCAGGTACTCGCTGCGCGTGCGCGAGAAGAACGCGTCGGATTCGCTCTCGAACTTGTCGGGCATGCGCGCGGCGCCGCGGCGCTCGCTCGCCACCTGCGGCGCGACGTCGAACAGCACCGTCAGGTCGGGCTGGAACCCGCCCTGCACCCAGCGCTCGAGCGTCTCGAGCTTGTCGCGCGGCAGCCCGCGGCCGCCGCCCTGGTACGCGAACGTCGCATCGGTGAAGCGATCGGATACGACCCAGTCGCCGCGCGCGAGCGCCGGCTCGATCACGAGCGCGAGATGCTCGCGGCGCGCGGCGAACATCAGCAGCGCTTCCGTCTCGAGATCCATCGGCTGGTTCAGCAGGATCTCGCGCAGTTTCTCGCCGAGCTGCGTGCCGCCCGGCTCGCGGGTGACGACGACTTGCCGGCCGGCCGCGGCCAGCTTGCCCTGGAGGCGTTCGCAGAACCATTGCAGGTGGGTGGTCTTCCCCGCCCCGTCGATGCCTTCGAACGTGATGAATTTACCGCTCGCCATTATTGACCTCGTATGTACTTGTCCACGGCCTTGTTGTGGTCGCCGAGCGTGTCCGAGAACACGCTCGTGCCATCGCCTTTCGCGACGAAATAGAGCGCGCTCGTCGGTGCCGGGTTGATCGCCGCCTGCAGCGCGGCCACGCCCGGCAACGCGATCGGCGTCGGCGGCAGCCCGCGTCGGGTGTAGGTATTGTAAGGAGTGTCGGCCTGCAGGTCGCGCTTGCGCAGGCGGCCGTCGTACGCATCGCCGAGCCCGTAGATCACCGACGGATCGGTCTGCAGCGGCATGCCGATGCGCAGCCGGTTCGCGAACACGGCCGCGACGAACGCGCGGTCGGCCGCATGGCCCGTTTCCTTTTCGACGATCGACGCGATCGTCAGCGCTTCGTAAGGCGTCTTGTACGGCAGGCCCGGCACGCGCGCGGCCCAGGCCTCGTCGAGACGCGTCTGCATCAGATGGTACGCGCGCCGGTAGATGTTCAGGTCGCTCGTGCCCTTGTCGAACAGATAGGTGTCGGGGAAGAACAGCCCCTCGCCGCTGCCGCGCTGCACCGCGCTGTCCGGCGCGCCGATCGCGCGCAGTAGCTCGGCGTCGCTCATGCTGGCCGTCGCGTGCGCAAGATCGGGGTTCGAGTCGAGTTCCGCGCGCATCCGCTTGAAGGTCCAGCCTTCGATGACCGTTGCGACGTACTCGTTCACGTCGCCGCGCGCGATTTTCTGCAGCACCTCGTAGGGCGTGATGCCGGTCTTGAATTCGTAGTTGCCGGACTTGAGCCGGCTCGACAGCCCGAGCACGCGCGTCATCGCGACGAAGCCGAGCGGCGCGACCGGCACGCCGCCACGCTTCAACTGCAGCGCGACGCTCTTCACGCTGCTGCGCGGCTTGATCGTGACGTCGAGCGATGCCGAACCCAGCAGCAGTGGCCGGGTTGCCCAGTAATACCCGCCGCCCGCGCCGGCAGCGGCCACGACGACGGCCAGCGCCACGATCGTCGCGGCGCATTTCTTCAGTAGGGACATGGAAACGTGACTCAGGTAAGACCCATATAATACTTGCTCGCCTCCGTCAAAGTCAGGGTTGACTGTTCCCTCATTCCATGAGCACACCGTTCGCTTCACCGGCAGTCCAGGCCGCACCCGCCTCGCTCCCCGTTTTCCCCCGTCCGTCCGCCGCCGATTTCGATGCGCCGGGCGCCTGCATGCCGTTGCCGCAGTTCGGCGTGATCGACGTGGCCGGCGATGATGCCGCGACGTTCCTGCACAGCCAGCTCACCAACGACATCGAACATCTCGACGCCGCGAGCGCGCGGCTGTCCGGCTATTGCTCGCCGAAGGGGCGCCTCCTCGGCTCGTTCCTCACGTGGCGCGCCGGCCACGGCGTGCGCCTGCTGGTGTCGAAGGACGTGCAGCCCGCCGTGCAGAAGCGGCTGTCGATGTTCGTGCTGCGTGCCAAAGCGAAGCTGACGGATGCGAGCGACGCGCTCGCGGTGGTCGGTTTCGCGGGCGACGTGCGCGACGCGCTGTCGGGCATCTTCGACGCGCTGCCGGACGGCGTGCACGTGAAGGTCGACGGGCCCGCCGGCACACTGATCCGCGTGCCCGATGCAGCCGGCCGCAAGCGCTATCTGTGGATCGGCCCGCGCGCCGAAGTCGACGCGCGCATCGCCGCGCTCGGCGGGTCGCTGCCGGTCGTGTCGCCGGCCGTCTGGGACTGGCTCGACATCCGCGCGGGCGAACCGCGCATCACGCAGCCGGCCGTCGAACAGTTCGTGCCGCAGATGGTCAACTTCGACGTGATCGGCGCCGTCAACTTTCGCAAAGGGTGCTACCCGGGCCAGGAAATCGTCGCGCGCAGCCAGTACCGCGGCACGATCAAGCGCCGCACGGCGCTCGCGCACGTCGCCGGCGAGACCGATACCGTGCATGCCGGCGTCGAGCTGTTCCACAGCGACGATCCCGGCCAGCCCTGCGGGATGATCGTCAACGCGGCGGCCGCGCCCGCGGGCGGTGTCGACGCGCTCGTCGAGATCAAGCTCGCCGCGCTCGACAGCGGCACGGTGCACCTCGGTGCGGCCGACGGCCCGGCGCTCGCATTCGATACGCTGCCGTACGCGTGGCCGACGGAAGCGTGATGCACTGACAACCCGTTCGCGCGCCGGCTCGCGAGTCGCAGCCGGCGCCCGATGTTTCCTCCGAGAGATTCGCCCGATGTGTCTGATTGCCTTCGACTGGCAGCCCGATGTCGCCGCCGGTCCCGTCTTTACCCTCACCGCCAATCGTGACGAGTTCTTTCGTCGGACCAGCGCGCCGCTCTCGTGGTGGGAAGATGTACCGGGCGTGCTGGCCGGCCGCGATCTCGAAGCGGGCGGCACGTGGCTCGGCGTATCGCGCGACGGCCGTTTCGCCGCGCTGACGAACTACCGCGCGCCGTTCGACATCCGCGCGGGCGCGCCGACCCGCGGCAAGCTCGTGTCCGACTTCCTCGGCGGCCCGTCCGTCGCGCCGCTCGACTACCTCGGGCGGCTCGCGGAGCATGCGGCCGTCTACAACGGCTTCAACCTGCTCGTCGGCGACTGGCGACGGCGTGAGCTCGCGTGGTTCTGCAATCGCGCGCCCGAAGGCGAAAGTGCTGTCTCCGCACCCGTCGCGGTCGCGCCCGGCGTGCATGCGTTGTCGAATGCGCGACTCGATACGCCCTGGCCGAAAGTGGTGCGCAAGCGCGCGGAGCTCGGCACGCTGCTCACCGACAATCCGACCCCGTCGCTCGACGAACTGATCGCGCTAATGCGCGACCCGCATGTCGCGGACGACGACGCACTGCCGCACACCGGCATTCCGATCGAGCGCGAGCGTGCGCTGTCGGCTGCGTTCATCGAGACGCCTGAATACGGTACGCGCGGCACGACCGCGCTGCGCGTCACGATGAAGGAAGGCGTGCGGCTGACGGTCGAGATCAAGGAGCGCTGCGACGACGACGGCTCGCACCGCACCGTTCGCCCGGGCACGTTCGAGCGCGCGCTCACGTTCGACCTCGACGCGACGCCGCCGCGCTGAGCACGCGAACAGGCGCCGCGCTACGGCGCGCGCGCCATCTCGACGTGCGGCACACCGGCTTCGACGAACGGTTCACCGACCGCCGCGAAGCCGTGCCGCAGGTAAAACGACACGGCCGAATCCTGCGCGTAGAGCCGCACGACGATTTCGCCGCGGCGCCGCGCCGCCTCCAGCAGCGCGTTCAGCACCGCTGATCCGACGCCCTGCCCGCGCGCATCGGCCAGCACCGCGACGCGGCCGATCGTGCCGGACGGCAGCAGCCGCCCCGTCGCGACCGCGCGGCGCGCGCCGGTCGCCGCATCGACGCGGTACGCCACCGCATGGAGCGACAGCGGATCGTCGTCGTCGAGTTCCCATTCCGGCGGTATCTGCTGCTCGCGCACGAATACCGCGTCGCGGATCCGCGCGGCGTCGCCGCCCAGGACCGTCCAGTCGCCCGTTTCCACCTCGCCGTTCGTCATCGCAGCCCCCATGCGGCGCATACGCCGCTCAACCACCGCCGTCAAACGTTGTCAAACGTCGTCGAATGCGGCCTTCAACGCCGCGACCGCGTCGGCATGCGCGGCCCGCACCTCGGGCACGTAGCCGCCCATCTTGAAGAATTCGTGGATCATCCCCGGATAGCAGACCAGCGTGACCGCGTTTCCCGCCGCGCGCAACTTCTCCGCATACGCGGCGCCTTCGTCGCTCAACGGATCGTATTCGGCCGTCGCAATCCACGCCGGCGCAACGCCCGCGAACGACGGCGCATCGCGCGTGCCGTCGAGCGGTGCGAAACGCCAGTCGTCGCGGTCCGCCCGATCGCGCACGTATTGCGTGAAGAACCACTGGATCGTGTCCTGCGTCAGCAGGTAGCCGTTCGCGAGCCGTGCATGCGATTCGGTATCCTGGAAGCCCGTCACGCCCGGGTAGATCAGCATCTGCAGCGCAACGCGAATGCCTGCGTCGCGTGCGAGCACCGCGCAGACGGTCGCGAGTGTGCCGCCCGCGCTGTCGCCACCGACGGCCAATCGTTCGGCATCGATGCCGAACGTGGCCGCTTCGCGATGCAGCCATTGCAACGCGTCGTCGGCGTCGTTCACCGCGGTCGGAAACCTGTGTTCGGGCGCGAGCCGGTAGCCGACCGACAGCACCGCACATTGCGCATCGTGCGCGAACATCCGGCACAGCGCATCGTGCGTATCGACGCTGCCGACCGTGAAGCCACCGCCGTGGTAGTAGACGAGCGCGGGCAGCGGCTCCGCGAGGCTCGGCGCGACCGGCAGGTACAACCGCGCGCCGATCGTGCGGCCATCGCGCGTCGGCACGACGCACGCCTCGACCGAATGCATCGGCGCCGGTGCGACGTCGAGGATCGGCGCGCTCTTCTCGTACGCGGCGCGCGCCTGCTGCGGCGTCTGGTGGTGATAGGACGGACGTTTCGCGCGCTCGATCATGTCGAGCACCTGGGCGATCTTCGGATTCAGCGGCATCGGTGAGGACGGCGCCTGCGGGGCACCGTGAACGGACGAGCGTGCATGATGCCATGCGCGCGCCAGGCGGGCGTGATGCGCCGTGTGTTGCGACATTCCGCGGTGGGCGATACACGCCGCAAAACAAAACGGCCCTGCCTGTGAAAAGGCAGGGCCGCCGTGCGTCCGGGCGCTTACGCGTCGCTCGGGCCGGGCTGGGCGTCCGGCGCCGTGCGCGAACGTTGCCGCTTGATGTCGCGGCCCACCGCGAGCCGCCGCATGTACTTGAACGTGCCGAGCGCCTTCGCGACGAAATTGCCGTCGCTGTCGCGCACTTCGCCTTCGCAGTACGCCATCGTCGTCGAGCGATGCATCACGCGCCCGTAAGCGCGCAGTTCGCCGCGCCCCGGCTGCATGAAGTTCACCTTCATCTCGACCGTGACGACGCCGATACCGTCGTCGGTCAGGCTGCGTGCGGCCATCGCGAGCGCGATGTCCGCGAGCGTCATCGTCACGCCGCCGTGCGCGATGCTCCACGTGTTCATGTGCCGCTCCTCGAGCGGCAGCACAATCTCGCTTGCACCGTCCTTCGCGGACACGAGCTGCACGCCGAGCATATCGACGAACGGGCTTTCGATCGACGGGCCGTCCGTCGGGGTTGCCGCGTCGCTCATCGTGCGCTGTCGACGATGTAGTCGACGCACTCGCGCGATTCGGCCACCGCGACGACGAATTTCTTCACTTCCTGGTGAACCGGATGCACCTGGTAGGCATCGAGTGCGGCCTTGTCCGCGAAATCGGATACCAGCACGATGTCGGCGGTCGCGTCGAGGCCGGGCGTCGCCACGCCGACATCGATCTGCAGCGTGCCCGGCACGAGGTCGCGGCAGCCTTCGAGCTTTTCCTTCAGCTTCAGCGCGTTTTGTGCGCGCGTCGCGCCTTCGGCCGATTCTTTCAACTTCCACATGACGATATGACGGATCACTTCGGTTGCTCCTGTTCGTTCCGGTTCGGCGACTTGCCTGTCACCCTTGCCAATCGGGCATCTTACGCCCTTCGGCCGCTCGCTTGCGTTCGCCGGAAGTGGCATCCGGCCGAGCAAGATGCGGGTAATAAAGCGGGTATCGTTTCGCTTACCCGAAGGCGATACCCGCTTTATTACCGTGCCACTTGATGCCATCAAGTTCCGACCAGCGAAGGCAGACGACAAGCCTACCAAATTTGCCGACTTCGATGGGCTGGATCTGTTGGTGCATCCACCCGGCTTCAGGCTCTGGCGACACACGTACTGAATTGCCGGGACGGAGAATCTCCTTGCCATCGGCGAAGGCAAAGCAACTTTTCGAGCAGGCGTCGCTCCCGTTCCGTGGCGAATTTGGTGAGCGATGCCCACCTACCCGGCACGACATCCATCTACGATCGGACCGTCACCTCGAGCAACCGAATCCGCACCCGAAGCATCACCGTCATATAGAATGGTGCGCTTTGCCCGTACTCCTATGTGGTTCAAGAACCTTCAGCTTCATCGTCTTCCTGCACCTTGGGCCGTTACCCCCGATCAGATGGAAAAATGGCTGGCGCCCCACGCGTTCCAGCCGGGCACCAGCGTCGAAATGCAGAGCCATGGATGGGCGTCGCCGCGTGACGACGGCGCACTCGTGTATTCGATCAACCGGCAGATGTTGCTGACGTTTCGTGCCGAGAAGAAGCTGCTTCCGGCGTCGGTCGTCACTCAGGTGACCAAGGCCCGCGCGCTTGAAATCGAGGAGCAGCAGGGCTTCAAGGTCGGACGAAAGCAGATGCGCGAACTCAAGGAGCAGGTAACCGACGAACTGCTCCCGCGCGCGTTCACCATTCAGCGCGATACCCGCGTGTGGATCGATACGGTGAACGGCTGGCTCGTCATCGATGCGGCTTCACAGGCTGTTGCCGACGACGTTCGCGGCCTGCTCGTCAAATCGATCGATCAGTTGCCGCTCGCCGGTGTTCAGGTGGTGCGTTCGCCGGTCGCCGCGATGACGGATTGGCTGTTGTCCGGCGAGGCGCCGGGCGGATTCACCGTGGACCAGGACGCCGAATTGCGCTCGAGCGGCGAAGGCGGCGCCACGGTGCGATATGTCGGCCACGCGCTGGAAGCGAACGACATGCGCCGGCACATCGAGGCCGGCAAGCAATGCATGCGCCTGGCGATGACCTGGGACAACCGGATCTCCTTCGTGCTGACGCCGTCGCTGACGATCAAGCGCGTGACGCCGCTCGACGTGATCAAGGAAGCGGCGGATCCGACCGCGCAGAACGACGATGAACGCTTCGACTCGGATGTCACGCTGATGACCGGTGAATTGGAGCGGATGTTGGCCAGCCTCATCGATATCCTGGGTGGCGAGCAGCGCGACTCGGCGCATCAGGCGGCAGCGGCCTGAACGCTGTCGGCGGCCGAGAAACCTCACCCTCAACGACGGCGAGGTTTCGAGCCGGCGCGACAGTTCGACGAGAACTGTCGTCGCGCGGTCGGAGGGTCGCGACCAGGCGTTCACGCACGATTCTTCTCCGTGTCGCCCTCCGACGCGAGGATGCCGCCCACGACCGCCGGCAGCCAGCCTGCCAAACCTGACGGGGCCAATGCGCCGACATCCCGAGATTCACGCATCCGACGCCAGGAACGCTGCTCCCGTCAGCGCACGAGCGCCGCGACTCATTTGATCAGGCGCAGCACCTCGCGAAAACGCGGATGCCGGCTGGAACCCAGCCATTCGAACCCGATCATCTCGACCGTCGCGATTTGCACCCCCGCCGCCCCGAGCCGGGCGATCCCCTCGTCCCGGTCGATCGTCCTGCGCGAACCCACGGCATCGCTGACCACCGTGACTTTGCGGCCGCTGCGCAACAGCCCGAGCGCTGTTTGCAACACGCACACGTGCGCCTCGCAACCGGCGACGATGATGCTGTCGCGCCCGTCCGGCAATGCCTCGACCAGGCCCTCCGCGCAAGCGTCGAAATGGTCCTTGACGACGGTGTGCGAGCACAGCTCCTTGATCTCCGGTACGTTCCGGCCCAACTGGACGGGGCTCTGCTCGGTACCCATCACCGGCACCCCGAGTATCTGCGCAATACGGGCAAGTCGGACTGCCTGCGTGACGACGGATGACCCTTCGTGAATCACCGGCATCAGCCGCGTCTGAAAATCAACCAATACGACCACTGAATCGTCGGGCACGTGCAGCACGGTGCATTCTCCGGAGTGAAGGCGACGTCAACCACCATCGGCCATCGATGAAAAGTCGCTCGGTCGCAAGATCGTCAGCCCCGCAGACGACGAATATCGAATCGCATCAATGGCCGACTGCTCCAATTCGGTAAACGGAAGCGGTCTCCAAGACTACCAAACTTGCCGGCGCCATTGACGCGATCGCATGGAGTCCGGTTCTCGGGATCACCCATCGGTTCGGTCGCAGGAACGCCGGTTGCTCACCGCTCCGTATCGCCGCATCCATCGCATTCCGTTTGCACCGCCCGAGACACCGCGACAGGCAAACCGCCACCATTCAATCCCGGTTCGCAATCAATCACCAATACCGACATCGATTGCCAATCGATTTTCACCAAACTCGATAATCAGAACATCTCTATTTCTCCGTGAAACCGCATATTTTACCGACCCAACAAGCAAGAATTGCGACCTCATTCCGGAACATTATTCGAAAACCATCAAATCATTATTGACTTCGACTTTATCCGAACTTTAGAATCCCCTACGACAGCTTACGTTTCGTTTTTCACGCCGTGCACGCCCTCATGTCGGCACGGCACCGGAACGCCAACAGAGAAGTGTTTCATGCCTGGCCGGGGCAGCGCCTCCTTTTGCTTTCAATTCCGGCATTAACCATCAACCGGTTAATTACCATTCAATTCACCCCAGAAGCACGCCCGGATTAATTCCGAATTTCCCAGGAATTCCGCAATACCGGACGAAGCAGGTCGAGCACCCGCTCATTCGATAATTCTCATAAAAATCGCCAGTCAGCAGGAGGGACATCAACATGCATCGCCTTGCGAAGTCGCTGTGTCTCGGATTCATCTGCGCCGGCCTGCTCGCGGCCTGCAATGACGACGACGTCAAATCGAGCACCCCGCCGTCGAACAACGCCGCACTGTCGTTCCGCATGGACACCGGCGGCCAGATCAACGCGTTCTACCGGCAGGACAAGGTCGCCGCACACCTGCTGGTGCGCTCGTCGACGAAGCCGCGTCTGCTCGTGGTCTTCCCCGCCGGCAACAGCGGCACCGGGCTGTGGTTCGACGACACCGCGCAGCCGGTGAACTGGAGCCTCGACACGCCACCGTCCGCGCTATCGGCACCCGACGCGCACGGCCGTCCGCTGTACGGCATCGGCGCCGACGTGTCGGTGGACACCAACACGCTGACGATCCGGCAGGGCGTGCTCAGCAACGTGCGCTTCCTGCGCGACTTCAACGGCGGCGCCACGATTCCGCAGGAGATCCTCGCCGCACCGACGGTTCAGGGCAGCGCCGCGCAATGGCAACGCGACCGGATCGACGGCGCGCCCGGCTATTCACTGCGCATCACGCTGCGCGACGGCGGCAGCATCACGCCGGCAGCGGGCGGCAAGCTCGTCCTGAGCGCACCGGCGGGCTCGCACACGCTGCGGCTGCATGTCGATGCGCTGTCGGGCGAGACGCCGTTGTCGCCGATCACGCGCGCCGACCTGCTCGCGCCCTCGGTGAACCCCGACCCGGTGAGCCAGAACGTGCTCGAATTCCTGAGCTTCCACGACAAGCTGCTGGCCGGCTCGTGGCAGTACGACACCTACTTCGGCCGCGACACGCTGATCTCGGTCCGCATGCTGATGCCCGTGCTCGAGCCCGCGGCGATCGAGGCCGGCCTGTCGTCGGTGCTGAGCCGGCTGTCGATCGACGGCAAGGTCGCGCACGAGGAAGGGATCGGCGAATTCGCGCTCGTCGACAACCAGAAGAACGGGCGGCCGAACGATCCGACGCCGACCTACGACTACAAGATGATCGACAGCGACTACCTGCTCGCGCCGATCGCGGCCGCGTGGCTGATCGACGATACGCGCGGCCAGGCCCGCGCGACCGCCTATCTCGCGCAGCGCGGCAGCGACGGGCAGACCCTGGGCACCCGCCTGGTCGTCAACCTGCTGCACGTCGCGACGACCGCGCAGCCGTTCGCGCAACAGCCGACGGTCGCGAACCTGATCCACCTGCGGCCCGGCGAAATCGTCGGCAACTGGCGCGACAGCACCGACGGGCTCGGCGGCGGCGTCTATCCGTATGACGTCAACGCGGTGCTCGTGCCGGCCGCGTTGCGCGCGGCGAACGCATTCCTCGCGCGTGGCCTGCTCGATCCGTATCTGGATGCCGGGCAGCGCGC
Source organism: Burkholderia sp. AU31652 (assembly GCF_002223155.1). Lineage (NCBI taxonomy): Bacteria > Pseudomonadati > Pseudomonadota > Betaproteobacteria > Burkholderiales > Burkholderiaceae > Burkholderia > Burkholderia sp. AU31652. The sequence goes on from NZ_NKFG01000003.1 coordinate 1,711,469, forward strand.
GACGCTCGCCAACACGGCGAACCAGGCGGCCACGTGGGAAACGCAGGCGCCGCCGCTGTTCCAGGTCAGCGTGCCGGCCGCACAGGCGGCCACCGACGTGTCGGCCTATGCGCCGTCCGCGGGCGTGCCGGCCGGCGCCGCACCGGGCACGCCGCTGGCGTTCTACGCGCTGTCGCTCGATCAGCAGGGCAACCCGATTCCGGTGATGAATTCGGACGGCGGCTTCGCGCTGCTGTTCGGCACGCCGCCGGACGACGAGCTTCAGCGGATCGTCACCGACGTCACGCGGCCGTTCCCGACCGGGCTCGTGACCGATGCCGGCATGCTGATCGCGAACCCGGCCTATGCAAATCAGGCGCTGTGGCCGAAATTCACGAGCTCCGCGTATCACGGGACGGTGATCTGGTCGTGGCAGCAGGCGATGTGGGTGGCCGGGCTCGATCGCCAGCTCGCGCGCCAGGACCTGTCGGCCGCGACGCGCACGCTGCTCACGCAGGCACGGCAGACGATCTGGCAGGTGATCTCGAACGGGCGCGACATGCGCACGTCGGAGATGTGGACGTGGTCCTACGTGAACGGCAAGTACCAGACCGATGCATTCGGCACGCGCAGCGCGGACGCCACCGAGGCGAACGCGGCACAGCTCTGGAGTACGACGTATCTCGCGATCCGCGACCCGCAGCAGCGCGCGGGCAAGTACTGGTGGCAGGCGTCGCAGCGGATGCAGGATGCGCAGCCGAAGCAGAGCGCGGCGGCCCTGGCAGCGCGGTAGCGCATCGCCGGTCGCGTGCCGACCGGGCATGATCAAAAGCCCCGGGGCGTGACCGCCTCCGGGGCTTCGTCAGAAATCGAGGCGCTGGACACAGCGTCTGTACGCCCGGGTGGCCGAATGTTCCGCGTCCGTTCACCCGCGCCCGTGTGCCGCGCCCACCCGTATCACCGCGCCACGACCCGGTTCCGCCCTTCCCGCTTCGCCTGGTACAACCGTTCGTCGACCACGCGCAGCAACGCATCGACCGTGCTGCCGTCGGCCCCGTATTGCGCGACGCCGACACTGACCGTCACCTGCACGCGCTTGAAATCGAGCCCGAACGGCGAACTCGCGATCGACGAGCGTACGCGTTCGGCCGTCATCCGAGCGCCTTCGAGCGGCATGTCCGGCAGCAGCGCCATGAACTCCTCGCCGCCGACCCGCGCGAGCCCGCCGGCCGGCCGGATCGCATCGAGGCACTGGCGCACCACGCCGCGCAGCACCTCGTCGCCGATCTGATGCCCGTACGCATCGTTGATGTTCTTGAAATTGTCGAGATCGAGCGCGAGCAGGCAGAACGGCGTGCCGTCGCGCTCGGCCCGCACCATCTCGCGCTCGACCTGCGCGATGAACTGCCGGCGGTTCGACGCGCCCGTCATCGGATCGGTCGCGGCCATGTATTCGAGCTTCTGGTTCGTGCGCCGCAGCTCCTGCAGCGCGCTCTCGGTGCGCGCCATCGATTCCGACAGCCGGCTCATCAGGTCTTCCTGGCTGTAGATCGCCGAGAACGAGCGCGTCGTCTGCAGCGCCTGCACGACACCGTAGCTGAGCAGGAAGAAGCCGCCGGCGAAAATCGCATGCGCGAGCCACCACATGTGATTCCACGGCTTGCCGAGAATGAACGCGAGCGACGACAGCGCGAACGCCATGATCGACACGCCGTAGATCACCATCAGCGGCGAGCGGATCCGCCGCGCGAGCAGCACGGCGACGTTCAGCAGCGAGAACAGGAGCGCGCCGCCTTCCATCGACAGCCGCGTGCCCGGCGCGCCCGCGACCTGCGAGTACGCGATGTACGCCACGACCACGTTGACGATCACGAAGAACACGATCCACGGCAGCCACGTGCGCACGCTCGTGCGCTTCTCGAGGCGATCGGGCGGACGCGAATACGACAGCAGGCCCGTGAGCAGCAGGATCGACATCACGAGCCGCGACGCGGGCCCGTACAGCAGGAACAGCCAGATGTTGTGATGCGCCATCCCGGTGAACGCACCGTGCAGCGCATAGATCATCGCGAAGCCGAGAAAGCCAAGTGTCAGCCAGCGCAACAGCGGCTCGCCGGACGACCGGTAGCAGACCCACGTCACGTAGGTGACGAACGCGCCTTCGAGCGTCGCGGCGGCGATCGCGATTTCATGGAACGCGTGGTTCTCGAACACGACGTGCGGATCGCTGAAGAACCACAGATAGGCGATCAGATAGGCGGGCAGCAACGCGAATCCGACCAGCAGGCATTTCGCGTAGAGCCTTGCGGCCGCGCTGACGACGCGCGGCGGTTCCCCGGCTGCATAGGTCGTACTCATTCGGTCCCCGGTCGGTCTGCTGCGTTGGTTCGAACCTTCGCGGCACGGATCGCACGACGCACGATCCGGCCCATCGTGCCGAAAGGCAAATGTCAGAGCAAGTATAGGTGGGGCAATTCGTTTGACAAGTAAGGGGAAACGGCATTACCGGGCGCATGCCTTTTGCTTCCCGATTGTTTCGAATGGCGGATCGGTCGCGCCGATTCGCGTCGCGGCCGCCGGTCTCGCCGAAGCGAAACCGCGGCCGCTCCGTGCCAAAGATCAGAGGATTTCGAACAGGCCGGCCGCGCCCTGCCCGCCGCCGATGCACATCGTGACGACCGCGTACTTCACGCCGCGCCGCTTGCCTTCGATCAGCGCATGGCCCGTCAGGCGTGCGCCTGACACACCGTACGGATGGCCGACCGCGATCGCGCCGCCGTTCACGTTCAGACGATCCTCAGGAATCCCGAGCGTGTCGCGGCAGTACAGCACCTGCACCGCGAACGCTTCGTTCAGCTCCCACAGGCCGATATCGTCGACCTTCAGCCCTGCCTGCTTCAGCAGCTTGGGCACCGCGAACACGGGGCCGATGCCCATCTCGTCCGGCTCGCAACCGGCCACCGCGAACCCGCGGAACACGCCGAGCGGCTGCAGCCCCTCGCGCTGCGCGGCGTCGGCGCTCATCACGACGCAGGCCGACGCGCCGTCCGAGAACTGGCTCGCGTTGCCCGCGGTGATCACGCCACCCGGCACGGCCGACCGGATCTTCGATACGCCTTCGAGCGTCGTGTCGGGGCGAATCCCTTCGTCGGCCGAGACTGTCACTTCCTTCGTGAACAGACGGCCCGTCGCCTTGTCGGCCACGCCCGCGAGCACGGTGATCGGCACGATCTCGTCACGGAAACGCCCGGCTTCCTGTGCCGCCGCCGCGCGCAGTTGCGACTGCACGCCGTACTCGTCCTGCCGCTCCTTCGAGATGCCGTAGCGCTTCGCGACGTTCTCGGCCGTCTGCAGCATGTTCCAGTAGATCTCGGGCTTGTGCTGGACGAGCCAGCCTTCCTGGATCATGTGGTGGTTCATCTCGTTCTGCACGCACGAGATCGATTCGACGCCGCCCGCGACATACACGTCGCCTTCGCCCGCGATGATCCGCTGCGCGGCCAGCGCGATGGTCTGCAGCCCGGACGAGCAGAAACGGTTCACCGTCATCCCCGGCACCGTCACGGGCAGCCCCGCGCGCAGCGCGATCTGCCGCGCGATGTTCGCGCCGGTCGCGCCTTCGGGGTTCGCGCACCCCATGATCACGTCCTCGACGCGTGCGGGGTCGAGCTTCGCGCGTTCAACAGCGGCCGCGACCGCGTGGCCGCCGAGCGTCGCGCCGTGCGTCATGTTGAACGCACCGCGCCAGGATTTCGCCAGCGGTGTGCGGGCGGTCGATACGATTACGGCTTCGGTCATGCGAGTCTCCTTCGGTCCTGCTTCATGTCCTGAATCGGATGGGGAATTGCGCTACGCCGCCGGGCGTGCGCCCGCGGACGTCACATGCGCGACGCCCGCTGCCTGCATCTGCTGCCATGCGTGGGCGAGCGACCCGTTCAGGTCGATCGCGCGGCACGCATCGTTGATCACCGCGGCTTCAAAACCGGCCGCGCGCGCATCGAGCGCCGACCACGCGACGCAATAGTCGGTCGCGAGCCCGCAGCACCACACGCGCTTCGCGCCGAGCTCGCGCAGATAACCCGCGAGCCCGGTGCGCGTCGTGCGGTCGGCTTCGACGAACGCGGAATAGCTGTCGACCTGCGCGTCGCCGCCCTTGCGGATCACGAGCCGCGCGTGCGGGATGTCGAGATCGCGATGCAGCGCCGCGCCGTCGGTGTCCTGCACGCAGTGCACGGGCCACAGCACCTGCTCGCCGTACGGCAGCGCGAGCGTGGAGAACGGTTCGCGGCCCGGGTGATTCGCCGCGAACGACACGTGCTCGCGCGGGTGCCAGTCCTGCGTCAGCACGACCTGGTCGAAGCGTTGCGCGAGCGCGTTGATCACCGGCACGACCGCGTCGCCGTCCGGCACCGCGAGCGCGCCGCCCGGCATGAAGTCGTATTGCACGTCGATCACGAGCAGGACGTCGTCGGTGCGTTTCATTGCGTTTCTCCGGGTGTGCGTGGCGCCGCGATCCGGCGCGTCAGCCGTTGAACCCGCGGCCGGCCTTCGCGAGTTCCGCGATCGACGGCGCGAGCTGCCATGCGTCGCCGTTCGGTGCCGCCGCATAGCGGCGAATCGCGCGCTCGACGTTGTAGAGGCCGACCACGTCCGCGTACAGCATCGGGCCGCCGCGCCACAGCGGGAAGCCATAGCCGGTCAGGTAGACCATGTCGATGTCGGACGCCTTCGACGCGATCTTCTCCTCGAGGATCTTCGCGCCTTCGTTGACGAGCGCGAACACGAGCCGTTCGACGATCTCGTCGTCGCCGATCTTGCGACGCTCGACACCGCGCTCCTTCGAGTATGCGACGACCATCTCGTCGACGAGCGACGACGGCTTCGCCTTGCGATCGCCCGGCACGTAGTCGTACCAGCCGGCGCCCGTCTTCTGGCCGAAGCGGCCCTGCTCGCACAGGCGGTCGGCGATCTTCGAGTAATGGAGATCGGGCTGCTCGACGTAGCGGCGCTTGCGGATCGCCCAGCCGATGTCGTTGCCGGCGAGGTCGCTCATCCGGAACGGGCCCATCGCGAAACCGAATTTCTCGATCGCACGATCGACCTGCGCGGGCAGCGCGCCTTCCTCGAGCATGAAGAGCGCCTGGCGGATGTACTGCTCGATCATCCGGTTGCCGATGAAGCCGTCGCACACGCCCGACACGACCGCCGTCTTGCGGATCTTCTTCGCGACGGCCATCACGGTGGCGAGCACGTCCTTCGCGGTCTGCGCGCCGCGCACGACCTCGAGCAGCTTCATCACGTTCGCCGGGCTGAAGAAGTGCATGCCGACGACGTCCTGCGGACGCTTCGTGAACGCCGCGATCTTGTCGACGTCGAGCGTCGACGTGTTCGACGCGAGAATCGCGCCCGCCTTCGCGACTTCGTCGAGCTTCTTGAACACCTGCTCCTTCACGCCGAGTTCCTCGAACACGGCCTCGACGATCAGGTCGGCGTCCTTCAGGTCGTCATAGGACAGCGTCGGCGTGATCAGCGCCATGCGCGCGTCGAGCTTCTCCTGCGAGAGCTTGCCCTTCTTCACCTGCGCATCGTAGTTCTTGCGGATCGTCGCGACGCCGCGCTCGAGCGCGTCCTGTTTCGTCTCGAGCAGCGTGACGGGCAGCCCGGCGTTGACGAAGTTCATCGCGATCCCGCCGCCCATCGTGCCCGCGCCGATCACGCCGACGCGGCGGATCTCGCGCAGCGGCGTATCGGCCGGCACGTCGGGAATCTTGCTCGCGGCACGCTCGCCGAAGAACGCGTGCCGCAGCGCGCGGCTTTCCGGCGTCATCATCAGCGCGACGAAACCCTCGCGCTCGGCCACGCTGCCCTTGTCGAAGCCGTGCAGCACGCCGGCCTCGATCGCGTCGATGCACTTGTGCGGTGCGGGGAAATTCGATGCGGCGGCCTTCGCGGAATTGCGCGCGAACTGGATGAAGCCGGCGGCGTTCTCATGGACGATCTTGCGATCGCGCACGCGCGGATGCGGCCCCTTCTGCGCACCGACCTTGCGGGCGAACGCGACGGCCGCGTCGAGCAGGTCGCCATCGGCCATTTCGTCGAACAGCCCGCTCTTCGCGAGTTGCTCCGACAGCACGGGTGCGCCCGACACGATCATGTTCAGCGCGGTTTCGAGCCCCACCGCACGCGGCAGGCGCTGCGTGCCGCCCGCGCCCGGCAGCAGGCCGAGCTTCACTTCGGGCAGCGCGACCTGCGTGCCGGGCGCGGCAATGCGGTAGTGCGCACCGAGCGCGAGCTCGAGGCCGCCGCCCATCACGACGCTGTGCAGCGCCGCGACGACGGGCTTCGCGCTCGCTTCCACCGCGCGGATCACGGTGTGCAGCGTCGGCTCCTGCAACGCCTTCGGCGTATTGAATTCGGTGATGTCGGCGCCGCCCGAGAATGCGCGTCCCGCGCCGGTCAGCACGATGGCTGTCACCGACGGATCCTGCGCGGCGCGATCGAGCGCGTCCATGACGCCCTGACGGGTCGACAGGCCGAGCCCGTTGACGGGCGGATTGTTGAGCGTAAGGACGGCCACGCCGTCACGAGTCGAGTAATCCACTGCCATCTGCCTGCCTCCATGCATCGCGCGCCGGGGTGGCTGCGCTTCATTGTGCGCGGTCGAACAGCCGCATGTCCTGATGAACGGAGTCAGCATACAACGAAAAAGCACGGTCGTTCAATTTGAATTTTGTCCCCGATCCGGGGACGGATCGGGCGACCGCGTCACGAGCCGCTGCCGGCCCGAACCCGTGTTACGGCTCGCAGACCGCCGTCGGCAACACGTAGTCGCGGAACGTCTCGCGCAGCTTCAGCTTCTGCAGCTTGCCGGTCGCGGTGTGCGGCAGCGATTCGACGAACACGACGTCGTCGGGAATCCACCATTTCGCGACCTTGCCTTCGTAGAACGCGAGCAGCGCGTCGCGGCTCAGGTTCGCCCCTTCGCGCGGCACCACGACGAGCAGCGGGCGCTCGGTCCATTTCGGGTGCGCACAGGCGATGCAGGCGGCCTCGGCCACGCCCGGGTGCGCGATCGCGACGTTCTCGATGTCGATCGAGCTGATCCACTCGCCGCCCGACTTGATCACGTCCTTGCTGCGATCGGTGATCTGCAGGAAGCCGTCGGGGTCGATCGTCGCGACGTCGCCGGTCGGGAACCAGCCGTCCGACAGCGGCGACGATTCGCCGCGAAAGTAGTGATCGATCACCCACGGGCCGCGCACCTGCAGCTCGCCGAACGCGACGCCGTCCCACGGCAGTTCGTGGCCGTCCTCGCCGACGATCCGCATGTCGACGCCGCAGATCACGCGCCCCTGCTTCTCGAGCAGCTTGCGCTGCGCGTCGAGCGGCCGCTGCGACTGCGCCCAGTTGAGCTTCGCGAGCGTGCCGAGCGGCGACAGCTCGGTCATCCCCCATGCGTGGATCACACGCACGCCGTATTCGTCCTCGAAGGTGCGCAGCATCGCGGGCGGGCACGCGGAGCCGCCGATCACCGTGCGGTTCAGCGTCGAGAAGCGCACGCCGGCCTCGCGCATGTAGTTGAGCAGGCCGAGCCACACGGTCGGCACGCCCGCGGAAAACGTCACGCGCTCGGCCTCCATCAGCTGGTACAGCGATTTCCCGTCGAGATCCTTGCCGGGCAGCACCAGCTTGCCGCCCGTGAGCGGCACCGCGTACGGCAGCCCCCATGCGTTGACGTGGAACATCGGCACGACGGGGAGCACGGCGTCCATCGCCGACAGGTTCATCGCGTCGGGCAGCGCGGCGCCGTACGCGTGCAGCACGGTCGAGCGGTGCGAATACAGCACGCCCTTCGGGTTGCCGGTCGTGCCCGACGTGTAGCACAGCCCCGACGCCTGCTGCTCGTCGAGGCGCGGCCAGTCGTAGCGGCCGTCCTCCGCTTCGACAAGCGTTTCGTAGCAGAGGAACGGCGTCGGGCCAGACGGCAGGTGCGCGGCGTCCGTCATCGCGACCCAGCCCTTCACGTGCGGGCATTGCGGTGCGATGGCATCGACGAGCGGCGCGAAATTGATGTCGAAGAAGACGTAGCGGTCTTCCGCGTGATTGACGATGTACGCGATCTGCTCGGGGAACAGGCGCGGGTTGATCGTGTGGCACACGGCGCCCATGCCGCCGATCCCGTAATACGCTTCCAGATGCCGGTAGCCGTTCCATGCCAGCGTACCGACGCGATCGCCGGTTTCGACGCCGAGCCGCGCGAGCGCCTGCGCCAGCTGCTTCGCGCGGCGTTCGCAGTCGCGGTACGTGTAGCGATGCAGATCGCCTTCCACGCGCTTCGACACGATCTCCGTGTCGCCGGCGTGCCGCGCGGCGTGAGAAATCAGCGAGGACACCAGCAACGGCATGTCCATCATCTGGCCCAGCAACGGCTTACCCATCGTCTCGTTCTCCGTGAGGATGCGAATCGGTGCCTCTGCGGCGCGCCCGTCAGCGGCCCCGGACGGGCGTGGCGCACGGTGCGCGGGCCACCATGCGGGCGGCGCGGCGCCGCCTTACAATATCGGCTTACCCAGAGGCGCTCAACATGTCGTTTTCCCGAAGCGCAGCCGATCCGGCTGACACCCTCCCCGATCTCGCCGCCACGCTCGGCGAGCCCGCCACTGGCGCGTTCGTCACGCTCGGCGACGCGTTTCATACGCGGCTGCCGGCCGCGCCGCTTGCCGCGCCCTACGTCGTCGGCTTTTCCGATGAAGTCGCGCAACTGCTCGACCTGCCGCCGTCGATCGCCGCGCAACCCGGCTTCGCCGAGCTGTTCGCCGGCAACCCGACGCGCGACTGGCCCGCGCACGCGATGCCGTACGCATCGGTGTATTCCGGCCACCAGTTCGGCGTGTGGGCCGGCCAGCTCGGCGACGGCCGCGCGCTGACGATCGGCGAGTGCACCGGCACGGACGGCCGCCGCTACGAGCTGCAGCTGAAAGGCAGCGGCCGCACGCCGTACTCGCGAATGGGTGACGGCCGCGCGGTGCTGCGCTCGTCGATCCGCGAATTCCTGTGCTCGGAAGCGATGCATCACCTCGGCATCCCGACCACGCGCGCACTGACGGTGATCGGCTCCGACCAGCCGGTGGTGCGCGAGGAGATCGAGACGTCGGCCGTCGTCACGCGCGTGTCGGAGAGCTTCGTGCGCTTCGGCCACTTCGAGCACTTCTTCTCGAACGATCGCCCCGACCTGCTGCGCCAGCTCGCCGATCACGTGATCGACCGCTTCTATCCGGATTGCCGCCACGCCGACGATCCGTACCTCGCGCTGCTCGAAGCCGCGACGCTGCGCACGGCCGACCTCGTCGCGCAGTGGCAGGCCGTCGGCTTCTGCCACGGCGTGATGAACACCGACAACATGTCGATCCTCGGCGTGACGATCGACTACGGCCCGTTCGGCTTCGTCGACGCGTTCGACGCGAACCACATCTGCAACCACTCGGATACGAGCGGCCGCTATGCATACCGGATGCAGCCGCGCATCGCGCACTGGAACTGCTATTGCCTCGCGCAGGCGCTGCTGCCGCTGATCGGCCTGCAACACGGCATCGCCGACGACGATGCGCGCGCCGAACGTGCGGTGGAAGACGCGCAGGCCGTGCTCGCGACGTTCCCGGAACGTTTCGGCCCCGCGCTCGAACGTGCGATGCGCGCGAAGCTCGGCCTTGAGCTCGAACGCGAGAACGATGCCGAGCTCGCCAACAAGCTGCTCGAGACGATGCATGCGAGCCACGCGGATTTCACGCTGACGTTCCGCCGGCTCGCGCAGCTCTCGAAGCACGACGCGAGCCGCGACGCGCCCGTGCGCGACCTGTTCATCGACCGCGACGCGTTCGATGCGTGGGCGAACCTCTACCGCGCGCGGCTGTCCGAGGAAACACGCGACGACGCGGCACGTGCCGCCGCGATGAACCGCGTGAACCCGAAATACGTGTTGCGCAACCATCTGGCCGAAGTCGCGATCCGGCGCGCGAAGGAGAAGGATTTTTCGGAAGTCGAGCGGCTCGCGCAGATCCTGCGCCGCCCGTTCGACGAACAACCGGAGCATGAAGCGTACGCCGCGTTGCCGCCCGACTGGGCCGGGTCGCTCGAAGTGAGCTGCTCGTCCTGAGCCCCGACCCGCGCGTATCGACCGACCGATCAGGAGAACCCCACATGTCCCACGATTCCGACGACAAGACCTTCCCGTACGAGAAGGACGACGCCGAGCTGCGCCGCCGGCTCACGCCGATGCAGTACGAAGTCACGCAGCATGCGGCCACCGAGCGCGCCTTCACCGGCGAATACACCGACACCGAAGACGACGGCATCTACAAATGCGTCGTCTGCAGCACGCCGCTGTTCGAGTCTGGCGCCAAGTTCCACTCGGGCTGCGGCTGGCCCAGCTACTTCAAGCCGCTCAACGGCGAGGTGATCGACGAAAAAGTCGACTACTCGCACGGGATGGTGCGCGTCGAGGTGCGCTGCAACCACTGCGGCGCGCATCTCGGCCACGTCTTCGAGGACGGCCCGCGCGACAAGACCGGTTTGCGGTACTGCATCAATTCGGCTGCGTTAAACTTCGAGTCCCGACCCGAAAACGAATGAGCGGCGCCGGGCGGATCCGCGGGGCGCCCCTCGCGCCGCCGCCCCGATCCGCTCCGGCGGTGCCTGGCGGGTCCCTACAACGGTGAAAGGCCGCGCAAGCGGCCTTTCACGCAGCTGCGAGCGCCATGAAATTCCTGTTCGATCTGTTTCCGATCATCCTGTTTTTTGCCGCCTTCAAGGTCTGGGGCATCTTTACCGCCACCGCCGTCGCGATCGTCGCGACGCTGGCCCAGGTCGCCTGGGTTGCCTTCCGGCACCGGAAGGTCGACACGATGCTGTGGGTCAGCCTCGGCGTGATCGTCGTTTTCGGTGGCGCCACCCTCGTCCTGCATGACGAGAAATTCATTCAATGGAAACCGACTGTGCTGTACTGGCTGTTTGCGATCGGGCTGCTCGCCGCGCGCTATGCGTTCGGCAACAACCTGATCGAGAAGATGATGGGCAAGCAGCTCACGCTGCCGCACCCCGTGTGGGACAAGCTGAACGTCGCGTGGGCGCTGTTCTTCGCGGTGCTCGGTGTCGCGAACCTGTACGTGGTGCACAACTTCACCGAATCGCAATGGGTGAACTTCAAGCTGTTCGGCACGACGGGCGCGATGGTCGTATTCATCATCCTGCAGAGCCTGTGGCTCACGAAATACCTGAAGGACGAGTGACATGACGGACGCCTTTCTCCACGCGTCGCCCGACGAACGCATCGCGCTGATCGAAGCGCGCCTCACCGCGGCGCTCGCCCCGCTGTCGCTCACCGTGCGCGACGACAGCGCGCAGCACGCGGGCCACGCCGGCGCGTCCGCCGGCGGCCATTTCACGGTCACGATCGTGTCGGCCGCCTTCGCGGGCAAGCCGCGCGTCGCGCGACACCGGCTGGTGTATGATGCGCTCGCTGATGCGATGCAGCGCGGCATTCATGCGCTCGCGATCGTGGCTTACACGCCCGAAGAATTCAACGAATCTTCAATCTAGTCTCATTAGGAATTCCCGATGATCCTGAAATCCCCCCGCCTGTGGGTCGCGGCGGCTGCTTTTGCAGCGGCACCGGCATTTGCCCAGAACATCGCCGTCGTCAACGGCACGCCGATTCCGAAGTCGCGCGCCGACGCGATGGTGGCTCAGCTCGTCCAGCAAGGCCAGACCGACAGTCCGCAACTGCAGCAGGCCGTGCGCCAGGAACTCGTGAACCGCGAAATCCTGATGCAGGAAGCGATTCGTGAAGGCATCCCGAACCGTCCGGACGTGAAGGCGCAGGTCGCCGTCGCGCAGCAGACCGTCGTGCTGCGTTCGATGATCGAGAGCTTCCTGAAGAAGAACCAGCCGACCGACGCCGAAGTGAAGGCGCGCTACGACGACCTCGTCAAGGGCGCCGGCGGCAATCGCGAATACCACCTGCACCACATCCTCGTCAGCGACGAGCAGCAGGCGAAGGACCTGATCGCGAAGATCAAGGCCGGCGCGAAATTCGAGGATCTCGCGAAGCAATACTCGAAGGATCCGGGTTCGGGCAAGAACGGTGGCGATCTCGACTGGTCCGACCCGAAGGCGTACGTACCGGAATTCGCGGCGGCCGCGCAGAAGCTGCAGAAAGGCCAGATGACCGACACGCCGGTGAAGACGCAGTTCGGCTGGCACATCATCCGCGTCGACGACATCCGCGACATCGCCCCGCCGCCGCTCGAGCAGGTGAAGCAGCAGATCGCTCAGCAGCTCGTGCAGCAGAAGCTGCAGGCGTTCGAGGAAGGCCTGCGCCAGCAGGCAACGGTCAAGTAACGCCGGCACGCGCCACACGCGCATCGAAAAACCGCTCTTCAGAGCGGTTTTTTTATTGCCCGCGCACACTGCCTGCGGACGAGTCACGATGCGCTTCGCTTGCAGCCCGGCAAAAGAAAAAGGCCGCTCCGAAGAGCGGCCTTTCCCGTGCCGGATTCGCGCGCACCGCAAGCGCGGCAGGCTACGCGGGATAGAACACGTCGTGATAGCGAACGTCACCCGACGGCCGCGGCGCCGAGTCGTCGAACGACAGCGCGAGGAAATACCCGGGCGGCACGCCCGGGAACACGATGTCGCCGGATGGCGCAAAGCCGAACCGCGTGTAGTACGCGGGTTCGCCGAGCAGCACGCAACCGCGCGCGCCAAGCCGGCGCAACGCGTCGAGCCCTGTGCGCACCAGCCCCGCACCGATGCTCTGCCGCTGGCAGTCGGGCAGCACCGCGAGCGGCGCCAGCCCGTACCAGCCCTGGCTGCCGGACGGTTCGCCGCCGATCGACACCGGCGAGAACGCGACGTGCCCGATCACGCGGCCGTCGCGCTCCGCGACGAGCGAGACGCTCAACGCACCGTCCGCACGCAGCGTATCGACGATCCGCCGTTCGAACTGCCCGCCTTCCGGCTCGCCCGCGAACGCGGCGACGATCACGCGGCCGATCGCGTCGGCCTCGCTGGCACGCTGATCGCGCAGCGTGACGACCTCGACCGGCGCGTGCGGGTCGAACATCATCCCGATCAGCCGATCCAGCGGCGCGCGTTGCGGAACACGCGCATCCACGGGCTCGCTTCACCCCAGCTTTCCGGGTGCCAGCTCATTGCGACCGTGCGATGCACGCGCTCCATGTGCGGCATCAGCACCGAGAAGCGGCCGTCGGCCGTCGTGACCGACGTGATGCCGGCCGGCGAGCCGTTCGGGTTGAACGGATAGCGCTCGGTCGCTTCGCCGCGGTGATCGACGAAACGCATCGCGACCGCGACGCGATCGATGTCCCCCTGCTGCGAGAAGTCCGCATAGCCTTCGCCGTGCGCGACCGCGACCGGAATCCGCGAACCTTCCATCCCCGCGAAGAAGATCGACGGCGACTTCTCCACTTCGACGAACGAGAAGCGCGCCTCGAACTGCTCGGACTTGTTGCGCGTGAACTTCGGCCACGCATCCGCGCCTGGGATCATCGACGCGAGGCTCGACAGCATCTGGCAACCGTTGCAGATGCCGAGCGCGAACGTGTCGGGACGCGCGAAGAAGGCCGAGAACATGTCGGCGAGGTTCGCGTTGAAGCGGATCGTCTTCGCCCAGCCTTCGCCCGCGCCCAGAACGTCGCCGTACGAGAAGCCGCCGCATGCGACCGCACCCGCGAAATCGGCGAGCGTGGCACGGCCGGCGAGCAGGTCGCTCATGTGCACGTCGTGTGCATCGAAGCCCGCGCGGTCGAACGCGTAGGCCGTTTCCAGATGCGAGTTCACGCCCTGCTCGCGCAGGATCGCGACGCGCGGCCGTGCGCCCGTCGCGATGAACGGCGCGGCGATGTCGTCGGCCGGATCGAAGCTCAGCACCGGCGAGATGCCCGGATCGGCCGCGTCGAGCAGTGCGTCGTATTCGGCATCCGCGCATGCGGGGTTGTCACGCAGGCGCGCGATGCGCCAGCTCACTTCGCTCCATGCGCGATGGAGTTCGGTGCGCGGTGCGTCGAAGATCTTCTTCGCGTCGCGGTATACCTCGATCACGTCGCGATCGTTGACCGAGCCGATCACGTGCGAGCACGCCGACAGGCCGAACTCGCGCAGCGCGCCGAGCACCGCGTCGCGATCGGTCGCACGCACCTGCACGACGGCGCCGAGTTCCTCGGAGAACAGCGCGCGCAGCGTGCGATCCTCGCGGCGGCCGCTCGTCTGCTTCGCCCAGTCCTTCGCGTCGCCGTAGTCGGATTCGTGATTCGGGTCGAGCGTCAGCATGTCGACGTTCAGCGACACGCCCGCGTGGCCCGCGAACGCCATTTCGCACACCGTCGCCCACAGGCCGCCGTCCGAGCGGTCGTGGTAGGCCAGCAGCTTGTCTTGCGCATTGAGCGACTGGATCGCGTTGAAGAAGCGCTTCAGGTCTTCCGCGTCGTCGACGTCCGGCGTCGTGTCGCCGACCTGCTGCGTGACCTGCGCGAAGATGCTGCCGCCCATCCGGTTCTTGCCGCGGCCGAGATCGATCGCGATCAGCACGCTGTCGCCCGCGTCGGCGATACGGCGCAGTTGCGGCGTCAGGTGACGGCGCACGTCCTCGACCGGTGCGAACGCGGAGATGATCAGCGACACCGGCGACACCACTTCCTTCGCGACGCCCTGCTCGTCCCACTTCGTCTTCATCGACAGCGAATCCTTGCCGACCGGGATGCCGATCCCGAGCGCCGGACACAGCTCCATGCCGATCGCCTTGACCGTGTCGAACAGCGCGGCGTCCTCGCCGGCCGTGCCGCATGCCGCCATCCAGTTTGCCGACAGCTTCAGCTTGTCGAGCGACGCGATCGGCGCGCTCGCGATGTTCGTGATCGCCTCGCCGACCGCCATGCGGCCCGATGCCGGCGCATTGATCACGGCAAGCGGCGTGCGCTCGGCCATCGTCATCGCCTCGCCCTTGAAGCCCGCGTAGTCGAGCGCGGTGACCGCGCAGTCGGCCACCGGCACCTGCCACGGGCCGACCATCTGGTCGCGCACCGACGTGCCGCCGACCGAGCGGTCGCCGATCGTGATCAGGAACGACTTGCTGCCGACCGTCGGGTGCTTCAGCACGTCGACCGCGACCGCCGACAAGGCGATGCCCGTCACGTCGACCGGCGCACGCTCGGTCGCCACGCGGGTGACGTCGCGATGCATGCGCGGCGGCTTGCCGAGCAGCACTTCCATCGGCATGTCGACCGGGTATTCGTCGGCGCCCGTCGCTTCGTCGTCGACGAGCTTCAACTGGCGTTCGTCGGTCGCGACACCGACCACCGCGAACGGGCAGCGCTCGCGGGCGCAGATCGCCTCGAAGCGCGGCAGGTCGGCCGGCGCGATCGCCAGCACGTAGCGCTCCTGTGCTTCGTTCGACCAGATTTCGCGCGGCGACAGGCCCGATTCCTCGAGCGCGACCTTGCGCAGCTCGAAGCGCGCGCCCTTGCCCGCACCGTCGACGATCTCGGGGAACGCATTCGACAGGCCGCCCGCGCCGACGTCGTGGATGCTCAGGATCGGGTTTTCCGCGCCGAGCTGCCAGCAGCCGTTGATCACTTCCTGTGCGCGACGCTCGATTTCCGGGTTGCCGCGCTGCACCGAGTCGAAGTCGAGTTCGGCCGTGTTCGCGCCGGTCGCCATCGAGCTCGCGGCGCCGCCGCCCATCCCGATCCGCATGCCCGGGCCGCCGATCTGGATCAGCAGCGAGCCGGCCGGCACGTCGTGCTTGTGCGTATGTTGGTCGGCGATGTTGCCGAGACCGCCCGCGATCATGATCGGCTTGTGATAGCCGTGCACCTTCCCGCCGACGTTCTGCTCGTACACGCGGAAATAGCCGCCGAGGTTCGGACGGCCGAATTCGTTGTTGAACGCGGCGCCGCCGAGCGGGCCGTCGATCATGATCTGCAGCGGTGACGCGATGCGGTCCGGGCGGCCGTACGGGCCGTGCGCCTCGTTCGGGTTGCGCTCGCCGACCGGCTGGGCCGCGTCACGTGCGTTTTCCCACGACTGGCGTGCGTCGGGCAGATCAAGGTTCGACACGGTGAAGCCCGTGAGGCCGGCCTTCGGGCGCGCACCGCGGCCCGTCGCGCCTTCGTCGCGGATCTCGCCGCCCGCGCCGGTCGCCGCACCCGGGAACGGCGAGATCGCCGTCGGGTGGTTGTGCGTCTCGACCTTCATCAGCGTGTGCGTGAGCTCGGTGTGGCGGCCATAGCGTTCACCCGGCTCGCCGGCCGCGCCTGCGTTGCGCGGGAACCAGCGCTCGGCTTCGGCGCCGACCATGATCGATGAGTTGTCCGAATACGCGACGATCGTGCCCTGCGGGTTCAGCTTCTCGGTGTTGCGGATCATCGCGAACAGCGACATGTCCTGCGCCTCGCCGTCGATCGTCCACTGCGCATTGAAGATCTTGTGGCGGCAGTGCTCGCTGTTCGCCTGCGCGAACATCATCAGTTCCACGTCGGTCGGGTTGCGTTCGAGCTTGCGGAACGCATCGACCAGGTAGTCGATCTCGTCGTCGGCGAGCGCGAGGCCCAGCTCGACGTTCGCGCGTTCGAGCGCGCCGCGGCCGACGCCCAGCACGTCGACGCGCGCGAGCGGCTTGGCCGGCAGTTCGTCGAACAGGTGCTTCGCGTCGTCGCGTGCCGCGACCACGCTTTCGGTCATCCGGTCATGCAGCGCGGCCGCCACGGCTGCGCGCGCGTCGTCCGACAGCGCCTTCTTGCCGCCGAGCAGGCCCGACTTCAGCGTGACCGTGAATTCGACGCCGCGCTCGATGCGACGCACCTGCGTGAGGCCGCAGTGCTGCGCGATGTCGGTCGCCTTGCTCGCCCACGGCGAGACCGTGCCGAAACGCGGCAGCACGACGAAGGTCTCGGCCGTGCCCTTCTCGGCCGCCGGCTCGAACGGCGCGCCGTAGTGCATCAGCGCGTCGATGCGCGCGCTGTCGTCGGCCGACAGCGGCTCGGCCGCATTGACGAAGTGCAGGAACTGCCCGCGCACCGCGACGATGTTGGCGTCGATTTGCTTGAGCGTGTCGAGCAGACGGGTTTGACGGAAATCGGAGAGGGCCGAAGCGCCGGGAAAACACGAGAAGTGAGCCATGGGCTGGACTGACGTCGATGAGTCGCGCAAGGTGGCGACGTGGGGCGAAAGGAAGGCCGTAATTATACCCGGAAGTCGGTCGCCCCAGACCGGCCAATCGGTAGCGTGCATGCACCGCGACGGTGCCACGGTGCGCGCCGTGTACAGCCCGCCCGCCGGGCCGCCCCCGCGCGGGCGCGGCAGCCGGCGGCCGTGGCACGGCTGCACGGTCCGTGCTCGCCCGGCGCCGGTTCCCGCGATTTTGGCGCTATCATTCCGGGTTCACCGGGCCGGGGCCCTCAGCGAATTCTCACCGGGCGGCGCCTGCGCGCCGCCCGTCATCGAAGCAATCCATGGATGTCATCGTCATCGGCGGCGGAATCAGCGGCGTCGCCACCGCCTACCAGCTGCGCGCGGCCGGCCATCGCGTGTGCGTGGTCGAACGTCACGCCACCGTCGCGCAGGGTGCGACCTACGGCGACGGCGGCGCGCTGCTGCCGAGCCCGCTCGACGTCTGGTTCGGCCCGACCTTCATGCGCCAGCGCCAGCCGCGCGACAGCGGCATCGTCTACAAGCCGGGCTTCAACGGCGGCGTGCGCCGCTTCGTCAAGCAGCTCGGCACGCTGCGCGAACCCGACGCGTTCGCCGCCCAGTACGCGCGGCTGCGCCCGCTGATCGATGCGTCGCGCGACACGCTCGCCGACATCGAGACGCGCCTCGAACTCGAATTCGAACAGAAGCCCGGCATCCTGCACGTGGTGCGCGATCCGCGCGACTGGGACGCGATGCAGCCGGCGCTCGACCTGCTGCGCACGCTCGACCAGCCGTACCGCCTGCTCTCCGCCGACGAATGCGCGACGCTCGAACCGTCGGTGCCGGCCGAGCCCGGCTTCGCCGGCGGCGTGCTGCTCGAGACCGAACGCACCGGCAATTGCCCGCTGTTCGCGAAACTGGTCAAGCAGACGCTCGACGAGCATGGCGTGCAGTTCCGCTTCGGCGCGGAAGTCGCCGCGATCCGCGTCGACACCGGCCGTGCCGCGGTCGAGCTCGTCCCGCCCGGCGACCGGCGTGCGTCGAACGCACGCGAGGTCGACGTGATTTCCGCCGATGCGATCGTGGTCGCCGCCGGCGCCGGCAGCCTGCCGCTGCTCGACCGGCTCGGCTGGCGCCTGCCGCTGCATCCGGTGCGCGTCCATACGCTCACCGCGCCGGTCGCGTACGAAGAACATGCGCCGCACCTGAACGTCATCGATTCGATCAAGCGGATCTCGATCACGCGCACCCACCAGCGGCTGCGCGTCGGCGGCGGCGCGGTGCTGCAGAGCCTGCCCGAGACCGCGAAGCCGCTCGCCGAGCCGCTGTCCGAGGCCGCGCTCGCGCTGCTCGGCCAGGCCGTCCACGACTGGGTGCCCGGCGCCGCGCGCATCTCGGCCGCGTTGTCGTGGCAAGGCACGCAGTTGCTGTCGCCGGACGGCCTGCCGGTCGTCGGTCCGACCCCGCATCCGCGCGTGTTCGTCAATTTCGGGCATGGCCCGGCCGGCTGGGGGCTCGCCTGCGGGTCTGCTAAAGTGGTGACCGACTATCTGGGCGGCGACGTGCAGCACTGGCCCGCCGACACGCTCGCCGCGCTGCGCGCCGGGCGCTTCACGACCTGACCGCCGCGGGCCCGTCCCCGGCGGCCACCTAGCCAGCCGCCACGACCCCGCGATGACCGTCAATACCCGCCCGCTCCCCGATTCCGATCCGATCGCGCTGCTGCGCGTCGCCGACCTGCGCACGGCCGAAACCGACGCCGCGGCGGCGCTGCCGCCGCATACGCTGATGGGTCGCGCCGGCGCCGCCGCCGCGCACTGGCTGTCCGAGCGCATGGCCGGCGACGACCGCCCCGTGTGGTTCGCGGTCGGCCCGGGCAACAACGGCGGTGACGCGCTGGTTGCAGCCGCTCACCTCCAGCAGCTTGGCGTCGCCACGCAAGCGTGGATGCCGGTGCCAGTCAAACCAGACGACGCGCAATGGGCGCTCGGCCTCGCGCGCGCAGCGGGCGTACCGCTATCCGCCACACCGCCTGCTTCGCTGGACAGCTTTGCATGGGTCGTCGACGGGCTGTTCGGCATCGGCCTCGGCCGCGCGCTCGACGGCGCATTCGCCGAGCAGGCCCAGCGCATCGCCGCGCATGCGCGCAGCGGCGGCCACGTGCTCGCACTCGATGTGCCGAGCGGGCTCGACAGCGATACGGGCCAGATCGTCGGCGCGGGCGTCGCCGTCGCCGCCACCCATACGCTCACCTTCATCGCCGCGAAGCCGGGCCTCTATACGGGCGAAGGCCGCGATCTCGCCGGCGAGATCGACGTCGCCTCGCTCGACGTCGCGCCACCCGCCGCGCCGGCCATCGTGCTGAACGCGCCCGCGCGGTTCGCCGCCGCCCTGCCCACGCGCGCATTCGCGTCCCACAAGGGCACGTTCGGCAGTCTCGCGGTACTCGGCGGCGACACGGGCATGTGCGGCGCGCCGATCCTGGCCGCCCGCGCCGCGCTGTACGCCGGTGCCGGCAAGGTGCACGTCGGCTTCCTCGGCGCCGGCGCACCGCCGTACGACCCGCCGTTCCCCGAACTGATGCTGCGTCCGGCCGACGGCCTCGATCTCGGCGCGATGACCGCCATCGCGGCCGGCTGCGGGCTGGGTACGCGCGAGGCCGCGGCGACGCTCGTGCGTGACGTGCTCGCACACGATGCCGCGACGCTGCTCGATGCCGATGCGCTGAACCTCGTCGCGACACATGCCGATCTCGCGGCCGCCGTCGCCACGCGCGGTGCGCGCGGCAATCCATGCGTGCTGACGCCGCATCCGCTCGAAGCCGCCCGGTTGCTCGGCAGCGACACGGCGACTATCCAGCGCGACCGCGTCGCAGCCGCGCAGGCACTTGCGACTCGTTATGCGGCGCATGTCGTGCTGAAAGGCTCGGGCACGGTGATGGCGGCACCCGACGGCCGCGTGACGATCAATCCGACCGGCAACGCGGCGCTTGCCACGGGCGGCACCGGCGACGTACTCGGCGGACTGATCGGCGCGTTGCTTGCGCAGCGCGTCGCACCGTACGAGGCAGCGCTCGCGGGCGTCTACCTGCACGGCCTCGCGGCCGATACGCTGACCGCACACGGCACCGGCCCGGCCGGACTCACGGCCGGCGAACTCGCGCCGATGGTGCGCACGCTGATCAATCGCCTTTTTTACGCGTCGCCGCGCGCCGACACATAAGGCCGCTATACTGACTGCCCCGCCGCACGGCGGGCCCTCTCGTCCGCCGGCCTTCCGATCCCGATGAGCCGGCGCGGCATTCCTCCCGATTCACGCTTCACTCGAACCGCCATGACGCTGAATTCGCTCCCCGCCTGGACTGCCCTTCAATCCCACTTCGAGCAAATCCGCCATGCTCGCCTGCGCGACTGGTTCGCGCCGGAAAACGATCCCACGCCGACGCGTGCCGAACGCTTCACGCTCGCAGGCGGCGGCCTCGCGGCCGATTTCTCGAAGAACCGCATCAATGACGAGACGCTGCGCCTGCTCGTGCAGCTCGCACGTGACGCGGGCGTCGAAGCACGCCGCGACGCGATGTTCGCGGGCGAGATCGTCAACCCGACCGAAGGCCGTGCCGCGCTGCACACCGCGCTGCGCGCGACCGATCCGCAAGCGCCGTTCCATGCACAGATCAGCGCCGAGCGCGCGAAGATGGCGACCTTCGCGCGCGCCGTGCGCAGCGGCACGTGGACGGGCTACACCGGCAAGCGCATCCGCCACGTGATCAACATCGGCATCGGCGGCTCCGATCTCGGGCCGAAGATGGTCGTGCATGCGCTGCACCACGTCGCGACGCCTGAAATCACCACGCACTTCGTGTCGAACGTCGACGGCGCCGATCTCGCGCGCGTGCTCGAACAGGTCGATCCGGAGGAAACGCTCGCGATCATCGTGTCGAAGACGTTCACGACGCTCGAGACGATGACGAACGCACGCTCGCTGCGCGACTGGTTCGTCGCGCGCGGCTGCCCCGAGGACGCGCTCGCGAAGCACTTCGTCGGCGTGTCGGCGAACCCGGCCGAAGTCGTGAAGTTCGGCATCGCCGCGGACAACGTGTTCGAAATGTGGGACTGGGTCGGCGGCCGTTACTCGCTGTGGTCGGCGGTCGGCCTGTCGATCATGATCGCGATCGGCCCCGAGCAGTTCGACGAGCTGCTGGCCGGCGCGAACGACATGGACCGTCATTTCCGCGAAGCGCCGCTCGAGCGCAACCTGCCCGTGCTGCTCGGCCTGATCGGCATCTGGTACCGGAATTTCTTCGGTTCGCAGAGCTATCTCGTCGCACCGTATTCGGAAGCGCTGCACTACCTGCCGTCATACCTGCAGCAGCTCGAAATGGAGAGCAACGGCAAATCCGCGCGCCTGGACGGCACCTTCGTCGACTACCCGACCTCCGCCGTCACGTGGGGCGAGCCGGGCACCAACGGCCAGCACGCGTTCTTCCAGATGCTGCACCAGGGGCCGACGATTGTGCCGATCGACTTCATCGCGGTGCTGACGCCCGAGCATCCGCTCGCGAGCCATCATCCGAAGCTGCTGGCGAACTGCTTTGCGCAGAGCGAGGCGCTGATGCTCGGACGCACGCTCGACGAAGCGCGCAAGGTCGCGGGGCCGGGCAAGGAAGCGCTCGCGCCGCACCTGACGTTCCCGGGCAACCGCCCGACGACGACACTGCTCGTCGATGCGCTGACGCCGCGCACGCTCGGCGCGCTGATCGCGTTGTATGAACACAAGGTGCTCGTGCAGGCAACGGTGTGGGACATCAATCCGTTCGACCAGTGGGGCGTCGAGCTCGGCAAGATTCTCGGCAAGGTGGTGGAAGCCGACCTGACGGCCGAGTCGGTCGATCCAGCCAAGCACGACTCGTCGACCACCGCGCTGATCGAGCGCGCCCGCGCGGCGCTGAAGCGCTGACGCTCTCGGGTAGCGGCGTCATGCCGATGCCGGCCGCGCAGCCCTGCTTGCGCGGCCGGCCGCTCAATTCAGGTGCCGCGCTGCTCCGCGTGCGGCTCGACGATGCGTCCGGCGTCGATCGTCACGGTCGTCGCACAGCGGCGTGCAAGTTCGACATCGTGCGTGACGAGCACGAGCGTGGCGCCGTGCGTGCGGTTCAGTTCGAACATCAGGTCGATGACCGCATGGCCGGTGGCCGCATCGAGGCTGCCGGTCGGCTCGTCGGCGAACAGGATCGCCGGGCGCGTGACGAATGCGCGTGCAAGCGCGACACGCTGCTGCTCGCCCCCGGACAATAGCTTCGGATAATGCGCGGTACGCTCGCCGAGACCGACCTGCACGAGCAGCGCCTGGGCACGATCGGCTGCTTCACGTGCGCTGATGCCTCCCTGCAGCTCGAGCGGCAGCATGACGTTCTCGAGCGCCGTCAGGTGCGGCATCAACTGGAACGACTGGAACACGAAGCCGACTGCGCCGTTGCGCAGCGCCGCGCGCGCATCCTCGTCGAGCTGGTCGAGCGCACGACCGAGCAGGCGAACCGTGCCGCTCGTCGCGCTGTCCAACCCTGCAAGCAGGCCAAGCAGCGTCGATTTACCCGACCCCGACGCGCCGACGATCGCGAGGCTGCTGCCCGGCTGCACGGCGAACGTGATGCCGTCGAGGATCGTCAGCTCGCCCGTTGCATCGGCGACCCGCTTGCATACGTCATGGACTTCGATGATCGGATCGGTAATCTTGAACATGGACACGACATTTCGCTGGAAAAGACGCGCGGCGGTCGCCGCGCTGCTGGGCACCCTGCTCGCTGCCACCGTGCCGGCGCGCGCCGCAACGACGCCGGCGGCGACATCAGGCCAGCCCGTGATCGTCGTGCTCGGCGACAGCCTGTCGGCCGAATACGGGCTGCCGCGCGACACCGGCTGGGTGGCATTGCTGCGGCAACGGCTCACGACCGAGCGAATCGATTATAGCGTCGCGAACGCCAGCGTCAGCGGCGACACCACGAGCGGCGGCCGCGCGCGGCTGCCCGCGGTGCTGCAACGGCTCAAGCCGTCGATCGTCGTCGTCGAGCTCGGGTCCAACGATGCGCTGCGCGGCGTGCCGCTCGCCACGACCGAGCAGAACCTGCGCGACATCATCGCAGGCGCACGACAGGCGCGGGCGAAGGTCGTGCTGGTCGGCATGTATGTGCCACCCAATTACGGCCCCGACTACACGCAGAAGTTCCACGCCGTCTATACGCGGCTGTCGAAGGATCTCGGCGTGCCGCTCGTGCCGTTCCTGCTGGCCGGCATCGAGAACAAGCCGGAGTTGTTCCAGGCCGACCAGATGCACCCTGCACAACAGGCGCAAGGCATTCTTCTCGACAACGTCTGGCCTGCGCTGAAGCCGCTGCTCGGCAAGCCGCGCGGCTGACGCTGCCGCCCCGCCGGAAAACAAAAAGCCCCGCATGAAGCGGGGCTTTTTGTTGCGTGCGAAACGACGCTCAGTTGTCGCCGTCCTGCGACTGGCTGGCCGTCGTACCGTACAGCTTCACCTTCGAGCGGTCACGCAGCGCAGCAAGATACGCTTCGCCTTCGCTCTGCGCGTCGACCTGCGCCATCTGCTGCTGCGCGGCGGCCAGTTGCTGCGGATCGACCGCCGAACCCGGGATCACCGCGCTCACGCGGTAGATCGCGTAGCCGTCCGCGCCGAGATCGACACCGACGTACGCCGGCAGCGTCTTCGCATCGACCTTGTACACGGCGCTCAGTGCAGCCGGCGTCAGGCCCTGTGACTGCGTGCGCGACACCTTCTGCGCGGCCGCGAACCCGTCGACCGATTTCGACTTCTGCAGTTCGGCAAGCTTCGCCGCGCCGTCCTTCTTCGCGAGTTCGGCAGCCTGTTCGGCCACGACCTTCTGGCGCACGACGTCCTTGATCGCGTCGAGCGCGGGCACGGCGGCCGGCTTGTAGTCGGTCACGCGCGCCGAGATCAGCGTGTTGTTGCCGACGTCGATCGCCTGCGTGTTGTTCTGGCTCTTCACCGAGTCGTTGGCGAACACGGCGGCCAGGAACTTCGGATTGTTCAACGGGCTCGTCGGCGGCAGCTGCGGATTCGGCGTCGGCGTGACGGTGGCCGTCTGGATCGTCAGCTTGTACTTGTCCGCGGCCGGCTGCAGCGTCTTCGCCTTTTCGTAGACGGTGGACGTGAAACCTTCCGCGTTGTCCGTGAACGCCTTCGATGCGTACTGCTGCTTGAGGTCGACTGCGATCTGGTCCTTCACGTCGGCGAACGGCTTGACGGCGGCCGGCTTCACTTCCGTTGCCTTCAGGATGTGGAAGCCGAGATCCGACTGCACGACACCGCTCACGTCGCCCTGCTTGAGCGCGAACGCGGCATCGTCGAACGCCTTGCCGCCCGCCGTCGAGCCACGCGTAATGAAGCCGAGGTCGCCGCCCTTCGCGGCAGACGGTGCGTCCTGCGAGCTCTTCTGCGCGACCTGCGCGAACTGGTCCGGATGCGCCTTCACGTCGGCCAGCAGCTGCTCGGCCTTCGTCTTCGCTGCAGCCTTGTCGGCCGCGCTTGCGCTGCCCGGCGCGGCGATGAAGATGTGGCTCACGCGCACCTGCGCTTCGGTGCGGAAGTGCGTCGGGTTATCGTCGTAGAACTTCTTGATGTCCGCCTCGGTCGGCTGCGCGCTCGCGGCCGCTGCGGCAGGCGAATACACGAGGTACTGGATCGTCGCGGTCTCCGGCGTCGCGAAGCTCTGCTTGTGCGCGTCATAGTACGCGGCGAGCTGCGCATCGGTCGGCTGGACCTTCGCGGCGAAGTCGCTCGTCTTCAGCACGAGCGCCTGCACTTCGCGCTGCTGCGCGGCGAGTTCGGACAGGCGTTGCGCGAGGCTCTTCGGCGTGAATGCGCTCGACACGATGCTGGCCGGAATCTGTTGCAGAGCGAGGCTGTAGCGCACGCGCTCCTGATACTGCTCGGGCGTCATCCCCTGGAACGACAGCAATTGCGCATAGCGCTCGACATCGATCGAACCGTCGGGCTTCTTCAGCGACGCAATCATCGGGTCGCTCATCAGCGCGTCGCGCACGGCGTTGTCGGATGCGGTCAGGTGCAGACGTTGGGTCTCGTCGGCCAGCACGCGTTGCTGGATCAGGCCGTCGAGCACCTGCTTGCGGTGCTCGGGCGTATCGAACATCTTGACGTCGAACTGCCCGCCGAGCGCCTGACGCGCCTGGTCGATCTGCTGACGGAACGCGCCGTCGAATTCGACCCGCGTGATCTTGTGCCCGTTGACTGCCGCGACGTTCGCGCTGTCGTCGAAGAAGCCGCGGAAGCCTTGGATCCCGACGAAACCCAGCCCCGGCAACACGATCAGGAGCAGGAGCGCCATCATCAGGCGCTGGTGATTACGGAAGAAATCGAGCATGCGTGACCGGAAAATTGGACAAAACGTCCGATATTACAACATACGGGGTGGGACGGGAGAAAAGCAGACGTAGCGTCCGCGAGTACGGCGCGGCAAACAGGCGCACAAAACGAAAGTGCCCGCACTCGGCGGGCACTTTCGTTTGTCTGGCGGAGCGGACGGGACTCGCCTGCATCGTGCAGGCCGCGGCTGCGCTTGCAGGCGCTGCCCTAAACGCAAATGAAAAAGCCCGCACAAGGCGGGCTTCTTCATTTTCTGGCGGAGCGGACGGGACTCGAACCCGCGACCCCCGGCGTGACAGGCCGGTATTCTAACCGACTGAACTACCGCTCCTTGGTCTGGCTGAATCAGGAAACTGGTGGGTGCTGAGGGGTTCGAACCCCCGACCTACGCCTTGTAAGGGCGCCGCTCTACCAGCTGAGCTAAGCACCCGTTTCCGATTCGTTCTGGCTGCGATCTGCGTTTCGGCATCAACAACCAGCGAGCCCGCAAGTTTAATTCATCCCCGATCATTTTGCAAAGCCCTGACGCGAATTTTTTAAACGTTCGCGCACACGATTCGGCTACGCATAAAAAAACCCGCGGCCATGCCGCGGGTTTCGTGAACAACCGTCAGGAACGACGATGTCCCGATGCTTAGTGCTTGACGAATTCCGTCGAGCCGGCATCCTTCGCCGCATCGGCGACCGGTGCCGCCGCCTTCGCCTCTTCTTCCGGCGGCAGCGGGGTCGGCGAACGCTCGAGCGCGAGTTCCAGCACCTTGTCGATCCAGCGGACCGGCACGATCTCGATCGCGTTCTTCACGTTGTCCGGAATCTCGGCGAGATCCTTCACGTTCTCTTCCGGGATCAGCACGAGCTTGATGCCACCGCGATGCGCGGCGAGCAGCTTCTCCTTCAGACCACCGATCGGCAGGACTTCACCACGCAGCGTGATTTCGCCCGTCATCGCGACATCGGCACGCACGGGGATACCCGTCAGCACCGACACCAGCGCGGTCGTCATCGCACCACCCGCGGACGGACCGTCCTTCGGCGTCGCGCCTTCCGGCACGTGGATGTGGATGTCCTGCTTCTCGAACGCTTCGTCCTTGATGCCGAGACGACGCGAGCGCGAGCGCACGACCGAACGTGCCGCCTCGACCGACTCCTTCATCACGTCGCCGAGCGAACCCGTACGGATCACGTTGCCCTTGCCCGGCATCACCGCGGCTTCGATCGTCAGCAGATCGCCACCGACTTCCGTCCACGCGAGGCCCGTCACCTGACCGACCTGGTTTTCCTTCGCCGCGAGGCCGAAGTCGTACTTGCGTACGCCGAGGAACGTATCGAGGTTTTCGCCGTCGACCTTGATCGCGCCCGATGCCTTCTTCAGCAGCAGCATCTTCACGACCTTGCGGCAGATCTTCGACACTTCCCGCTCGAGCGAACGCACACCGGCTTCACGCGTGTAGTAGCGGATGATGTCGCGGATCGCCTGCTCGGTGACCTCGATCTCGCCTTCCTTCAGCCCGTTGTTCTTCTTCTGCTTCGGCAGCAGGTAACGCTGGGCGATGCTGACCTTCTCGTCTTCCGTGTAACCCGACAGACGGATCACTTCCATCCGGTCGAGCAGCGGCGGCGGGATGTTCAGCGAGTTCGACGTCGCGACGAACATCACGTCCGACAGGTCGAAGTCGACTTCGATGTAGTGGTCGGCGAACGTGTGGTTCTGTTCCGGATCGAGCACTTCGAGCAGCGCCGACGACGGATCGCCGCGGAAATCCATGCCCATCTTGTCGACTTCGTCGAGCAGGAAGAGCGGATTGCGCACGCCGACCTTCGTGAGGCTCTGCAGGATCTTGCCCGGCATCGAACCGATGTACGTACGGCGGTGACCACGGATCTCGGCTTCGTCACGCACGCCGCCGAGCGCCATCCGGACGAACTTGCGGTTCGTCGCGCGGGCGATCGACTGGCCGAGCGAGGTCTTGCCGACGCCCGGGGGCCCGACGAGGCACAGGATCGGCGCCTTCACCTTGTCGACGCGCTGTTGGACCGCGAGATACTCGAGGATGCGTTCCTTCACCTTCTCGAGGCCGAAGTGATCCTCGTCGAGCACCTGCTCGGCGTTCGACAGGTCGTTGTTGACCTTGCTCTTCTTGCGCCACGGCAGGCCGATCAGCGTGTCGATGTAGTTGCGCACGACGGTGGCTTCCGCCGACATCGGCGACATCAGCTTCAGCTTCTTCAGCTCGGCGTCGGCCTTCTTCTTCGCTTCCTTCGGCATGCGCGCGGCGTTGATGCGCTTCTCGAGTTCCTCGAGATCCGCGCCCTCTTCGCCTTCGCCCAGTTCCTTCTGGATCGCCTTGACCTGTTCGTTCAGGTAGTACTCGCGCTGGCTCTTTTCCATCTGGCGCTTCACGCGCCCGCGGATGCGCTTTTCGACCTGCAGGATGTCGATCTCGGCTTCGAGCTGCGCGAGCAGGTGCTCGAGGCGCTCGATGACCGGGAACATCTCGAGGATGTGCTGCTTCTGGTCGAGCTTCAGCGGCAGGCGCTCGGCGATCATGTCGGCGAGGCGGCCCGCTTCGTCGATGCCCGACAGCGACGTGAGAATCTCCGGCGGGATCTTCTTGTTCAGCTTCACGTACTGGTCGAACTGCGACACGATCGCGCGGCGCAGCGCTTCCGTTTCAGCGCTGTCGGCGTGATCGGGTTCGAGCGGCATCACTTCGCAGGAGAATTGCGTTTCCTGCTCTTCGATCGACAACGCCTTCGCGCGCTGCAGGCCCTCGACGAGCACCTTCACGGTGCCGTCCGGCAGCTTCAGCATCTGCAGGATGTTGGCGATACAACCGACCTCGTACATGTCCTTTTCGGTCGGTTCGTCCTTGGCCGCGGTTTTCTGGGCGACGAGCATGATGTGCTTGCCGCCTTCCATCGCTGCTTCGAGGGCCTTGATCGATTTCGGCCGGCCCACGAAGAGCGGAATCACCATGTGCGGGAAAACGACGACATCCCGCAGCGGCAGCAGCGGGAGCGTGATGCGTTCCGGCGGGAGAAGTTGGGTGCCTGACATTTCATTTCCCCATGAGTGGAATCAATTGTTCGGTAATTGAGGCCGCCACAACGAATTGCAAGCCTTCAAGTGCGGGAAATATTCGGTAAGAAAGTAACCACCGCGTGTCGAGTCAGAGTTACCCACAAGATAAACGAAAAAAAGCCGCCCACGGTCTCATGAACGGCCTTTTTCGCAGAACATCGTCTCGGCAAGCCGGTCAGTTCGAACCCGCCACCTTCGGCGTGTCCTCGTAGATCAGCAAAGGCTTGCCGTCGCCATCGATGACGTTCTCGTCGATGATGACCTTGCTGACCCCTTTCATCGTCGGCAGCTCGTACATCACGTCGAGCAATGCCTGTTCGATGATCGAACGCAAACCGCGCGCGCCGGTCTTGCGGCGGATCGCCTTGCGGGCGACTGCCTGCAGTGCGCCCGGCCGGATCTCCAGCTCGACGCGCTCCATCGCGAACAGCTTGTGATACTGCTTGACGAGCGCATTCTTCGGTTCGACCAGGATCTTCATCAGCGCGGCTTCATCGAGCTTGCCGAGCGTCGCGACCACCGGCAGGCGGCCGATCAATTCGGGGATCAGACCGAATTTGATCAGGTCTTCCGGTTCCGTTTCGCGCAGCACTTCGCCCGCGTCGCGTTCCTGCTTGCTCTTGACCGTCGCGCCGAAGCCGATGCCGGTTTTCTCGGTACGGTCGGTAATCACCTTTTCGAGGCCGTCGAATGCACCGCCGCAAATGAACAGGATGTTGGTCGTGTCGACCTGGATGAAATCCTGGTTCGGGTGCTTGCGGCCGCCCTGCGGCGGCACCGATGCCATCGTGCCCTCGACGAGCTTCAGCAGCGCCTGCTGGACACCCTCGCCCGACACGTCGCGCGTGATCGACGGGTTGTCCGACTTGCGGCTGATCTTGTCGATTTCGTCGATGTAGACGATCCCGCGCTGGGCCTTGTCGACCTCGTAGTTGCAGTTCTGCAACAGCTTCTGGATGATGTTCTCGACGTCCTCGCCGACGTAGCCGGCTTCGGTCAGCGTCGTCGCATCGGCGATCACGAACGGCACGTTGAGCAACCGCGCGAGCGTCTGCGCGAGCAGCGTCTTGCCGGAGCCCGTCGGGCCGATCAGCAGGATGTTGCTCTTCGACAGCTCGACGTCGTCCTTCTTGTCGAGATGCTTCAGGCGCTTGTAGTGGTTGTACACGGCCACCGCGAGGATCTTCTTCGCGCGCTCCTGGCCGATCACGTACTGATCGAGGATGTCGCGAATTTCCTGCGGGCTCGGGAGATCCGACCGGGACAGGCTGGCCTCGACGCCGGCGGCAGCCGCCTCGTCGCGAATGATTTCGTTGCAGAGGTCGATGCATTCATCGCAGATGAACACCGACGGGCCCGCGATGAGTTTTTTCACCTCATGCTGGCTCTTTCCGCAAAACGAGCAATACAACAGCTTCTCGCTGTTCGAACCTTTTTTGTCCGCCATGAATGTAGAGCCTCCGGACAGGTAAATGACATGATACGCCGATTGCTCCGGACGCCGCGCCTAGGGCGCGACCGGAGCCGGCTGGATGCGCTTGCCGCAGATGCTCAGGGCACTCGGGACGTTTGAGGGCGCCGCCCGAATCGGGGCGGCACCCCGTTTAAGCTCACGGGCGCTTCAACAGCACCTGATCGATCAGCCCGTACGCCTTCGCGTCCTCGCTCGACATGAAGTTATCACGGTCGGTGTCGCGCGCGATGCGCTCGACGTCCTGGCCCGTGTGCTGCGCGAGCAACTGGTTCAGCCGCTCCTTCAGGTAGAGGATTTCGCGTGCCTGGATCTCGATGTCGGATGCCTGGCCGCGTGCGCCGCCGAGCGGCTGGTGAATCATCACGCGCGAATTCGGCAGCGCGAAACGCTTGCCCTTCGCACCCGACGCGAGCAGGAACGCACCCATGCTGGCCGCAAGGCCCATGCACAGCGTCGACACGTCCGGCTTGATGAACTGCATCGTGTCGTAGATCGCCATGCCGGCCGACACCGACCCGCCCGGGCTGTTGATGTACAGGCTGATGTCCTTGTCGGGATTCTCGCTCTCGAGGAACAGCAATTGCGCGACCACGAGGTTGGCGGTCTGGTCGTTCACTTCGCCGACCATGAACACCAGGCGCTCCTTCAGGAGACGCGAGTAGATATCGTACGAACGCTCGCCGCGGCCGCTCGTTTCGACGACGATCGGCACCAGCCCCAGCGCTTGCGCCTCGAAACCCTGCGGCGCGTTCGAAGCAAGCATGTCCAGCAATTCAGCGCGAGTGATCATTCAATGAACCTTGTTCGAATGGAAAATTGAACGGAAGGAAGCCGCCCGCTCAATCGCCATATTAATGGCAACCGTGCGCTTGACGTAAAAACGGCGTGCGGGCCGTCGCTCCGACAGCCGGCACGCCGCTAGAGCAACACTTACGCTTGCGCCGACGCGCTCGCGAGTGCTTCGAAGCTCACTTCCTTGTCCGTCACCTTCGCCTTGCCCAGCACGAAATCGACGACGTTGCTTTCAACGACGAACGCTTCCATCTCGGCGAGGCGCTGCTGGTTCGAATAATACCAGCGGACCACTTCCTTCGGGTCTTCGTAGCTCTTCGCGAACTCGTCGACTTCCGCGCGGATCTGTTCCGGCTTCGCTTCGAGGCCGTTCGACTTCACGAGCTCGGCCAGCACGAGGCCCAGCTTCACGCGGCGTTCTGCCTGCTCGGTGAACATCTCGGCCGGGATCGGTGCGTCCTTCGCGTTCGGCACGCCACGCTGCGCCAGATCCTGGCGAGCCATTTCGACGAGGCGTTGCTGATCCTGCTCGATCAGCGCCTTCGGCACGTCGAGTTCGGAAATCTTCAGCAGCGCGTCCATCACCTGGTTCTTGACGATCGACTGCGTGCGACGCTTCGCTTCGCGCTCGAGGTTTTCCTTGATCTCGGCACGCATCTTCGTGAGGTCGCCGTCTTCGATGCCGAGCGACTTCGCGAATTCAGCGTCGATTTCCGGCAGGTGCGGCCACTCGATCTTCTTCATCGTGACCGTGAACTGCGCCGTCTTGCCCGCGACGTCCTTGCCGTGGTAGTCCTCCGGGAACGCCAGGTCGAACGTGCGCGATTCGCCGACCTTCAGGCCCAGCGCTGCGGTTTCGAATTCCGGCAGCATGCGGCCTTCGCCGAGCACGAACGGGAAATCTTCAGCCGTGCCGCCCTGGAACGCGACGTCGTCGATCTTGCCGACGAAGTCGACCGTCACGCGGTCGCCGTCCTTCGCTGCGGTGTCCGCGCCGCCGTCGCCGTGCTCGCCGGCTTCGCCACGTGCGTGGAAGTGCACGCGCTGCTTGCGCAGGATGTCCAGCGTGCGGTCGATTTCGGCGTCGCCGATCGACGTCGTCGAGCGCTCGACTTCAGCCGTCGCCAGATCGCCGATCTTGACTTCCGGGTAGACCTCGAACGTCGCGTCGAACGCGTATGCACCTTCAGCCTGCTCCTGCTTCGGCTCGAAGCTCGGCTGGCCAGCGACGCGCAGGTTTTCCGCGCGGCTGATCGTGAAGAATTCCTGGCCGATCTTGTCGCTCAGCACTTCCGCCTCGACCTGACCCGCGTACTGTTGCGCGACCATCTTCACCGGCACCTTGCCCGGGCGGAAACCCGGCATGCGCACGGTCTTCGCGAGTTTCTGGATACGGGCGTCGATTTCCTTCTGCACGGTGTCTTTCGGCAGGGAAATCGTCACGCGGCGTTCAAGCTTGCCGAGGTTCTCAACAACGTTAGCCATGGCTTCAATCGTCCTAAAATTATTCGAGCGAATCGGGTTTTCCTTGCCGTGCCTGCCTGCGGCGTGATGTGTGTCACATCCACTCGCCGCGCCGGAGCGCCACGCCATCCCTGCACGCGCCGGATGGCTAGCGCAAGCGGCTCGGAGCACGGCTTTGGCCGGAAGAATCGACTATTCTAGCAAACAATTTTCATCACACCGCCAGATCGGCGCGACACGCATGCGTCCGCGCCGCGTCAACCGCCCTTTGCACGGCAATGCAAGCGGATCGCCGCTATGCCGAACGCCGTATCCACCACGGGCCCGCCATCCTGTAAGCTCCAATTGAAGGGTCGCCGCCGTCGCGGCCCCGCCATTCTTCACACCAATCACGCCTTCCGGAGACACCATGCCGCAACACCCGTCCGCGCCTGTCGTCGTCATCGCGCCCGATTCGTTCAAAGGCTCGCTTTCCGCCGAGCAGGTCGCGGACGCGATCGCCACCGGCATCCGCCGGGCCCGGCCCGACGCCGTCGTGCGCTGCTGCCCGATGGCCGACGGCGGCGAAGGCACGCTCGACGCGATGCTGGCAGGCGGCGGCACGCGGCGCGCACTGCGGGTGGCCGGCGCGTCGCTCGCGGCACGCGATGCGGCGGTCGGCGTGATCGACGCGCGCACCGCGATCGTCGAGACGGCGGAGATCGTCGGCATTACGGATCCGGTCGGCATGAGCGTGCCGGTCGACGCGCGCAGCACGCGCGGGATGGGCGAGGCGATCCGCACGCTGCTCGACGAAGGCGTGCGCCGCTTCTTCGTCGCGCTCGGCGGCAGCAGCACCAACGACGCGGGCGCCGGGCTGCTCGCAGGCCTCGGCCTGCAGTGCTTCGACGCGGCCGGCCAGCCGGTCGAGCCCGTGCCGTCGCGGCTCGCCGATATCGCACGCATCGACGCGTCGGGGCTCGACCCGCGGCTGAAGGAAACGGAATTCATCGGCATGTCCGACGTCGACAACCCGCTGACGGGCGCGCACGGCGCGACCGCCGTGTTCGGCCCGCAAAAGGGCGTGACGCCCGGGCACGTTGCGACCCTCGACGCCGCCCTCGCCCGCTTCGCCGACCTCCTCGAAGCCGCCCTCGACCGTCGCAGCCGCGACCTGCCGGGGGCCGGCGCGGCAGGCGGCCTCGGTTTCGCGCTGCACATGCTCGGCGCGCAGTTCGAAGCGGGCGCCGAAGTGGTCGCGCGGCAGGTCGGCCTCGATGCGGCGCTCACCGGCGCCGACTGGCTGATCACCGGCGAAGGCCGCTCGGACGTGCAGACGCTGCATGGCAAGGCGCCGTTCATCGCGTGCCGCCACGCGCAGGCCGCCGGCGTGCCGGCGTCGCTGCTGTCGGGGGCGGTCGACCCGGCGGCGCTGCCGCGCCTGTCCGAACATTTTTCCGGCTGCTTCTCGCCGGCTCCCGGGCCGATCACGCTCGACGTCGCGATCCGCGACGCGGCCAATCTGCTCGCGAACGAAGCGGAGCAATTGACACGCCTGAAGTACGGCGCACACTGACCGTTGACCCGAGCGCGCGATACAGGAACAATCGGGCCCGCCCTTTTTCTTCAGGATTCGACATGAAAGGCCGTCAAGCCGGGCTCGATCAGTTTCTGACCTATCGCCTCCACGCGCTCACGAAGCAATCCGACCGCGGGATCGGCGAGGTGTACCGGCACAAGCTCGACATCTCGCTGCCCGAGGCGCGCGTGATCGCCGCCGTCGGCGCCTTCGGCCCATTCTCGATCATGGATCTCGCACGCCACACCAACCTCGACAAGAGCCAGGCGAGCCGGGCAGCCGAGGCGCTGCTGCGCCAGGGGCTGCTCGAGCGCAGCGCAAGCGAGGAGGATGGCCGGATCGTGCTGATCGCGCTGACCGCCGACGGCCGCGCGCTGCATCGCAAGATCATGCCGATCGTGCGCAAGTGGAACGACGGCTTGCTTGCGTGCCTGTCCGACAGCGAACGCCAGACGTTCGAACGGCTGCTCGACAAGGTCGTCGCGCACGCGACCGAGCGGGACGACTGAGCCGCAACACGGGCACGGCGCCCGCAGTATTGATCCGACGAATTTGACGGGCCGCCCCGGTCGCCTCACCGGCGACGCGGGCGGCCCGCTTTGCGTCATGCGGCGCGTCGCGCATGCAGCGGCCCCGCCCGCGCTACAGCCCGCTGTTCGCCGCGCGCTGGCGCAGCAGCCCGAGCACCGCGTCGCAATACGGGGTCGGCACGCCGAGCTTGCGCCCGAGTTCAGGGAACACGCCGAGGATCGGCCCGATCTCGAGCGCACGCCCCGCTTCGAAATCCTGCAGCATCGACGTCTTGAACGCGCCGAGCTTGCGCGTGACCGCGATCCGCTCGGGCCCGCTCATGCCCGTCGACAGACCGAGCCTCGCGCCGATCGCCGCCGCCTCCTCCATCATCCGCAGCGCGAGATCCTGCGTGAACGGATCATCGAGCAGCTGCTCGGCCGTCGAGCCCGTCAGCGCGCTCAGTGGATTCATGTTCATGTTGCCCCACAGCTTCGTCCAGATCTCGGTCCGGATCGCGGGCGTCGACTCGACGTCGAAACCGCCCGCGGCGAGCGCCGCGGCGAACCGGGCCGTGGCGACGTCAAGCCGCGGATCGGGCGCACCGACGATCAGCCGGTTGCCGCGCCCACGGCGCACGATGCCCGGCGCGTCGGTACTCGACGACAGGTGCACGACGCAACCGATCGCCTGCGCCGGCGGCAACGCCGCCGACACCGCGCCGGCCGGATCGACCGCATCGAGCGACACGCCGTCGAGCGCCCCTTCGAGCCCGTGCGTGAACCACCACGGCAGGCCGTTCATCGCCGCGACGATCACGGTGTCCGGCCCGACCAGCGGCGCGATGCGCGCGGCCAGCGCCGGCAACGCCTGCGCCTTCAGGGCGATCACCACGTAGTCCTGGACCCCGAGCGCGGCCGCATCGTCGCTCGCCCGCACCGGAACCGACGCTGTCTCGCCCGCCTCGTCGATCACACGCACGCCGTGCGCATTCAGCGCATCGAGCGTCGCGCCACGCGCATACGCGCTCACGGTCATGCCGGCCCGCGACAGCGCGGCCGCGAGCAACCCGCCGATCGCGCCGACCCCGACCACCGCCGCGCGCACCGACCCTGAATTCGTGTCGTTCATGATGGAATTCCGTCTCCTGGGAGCTGACGAGCATAACGCTCAATAGTTGCGGGCACAACCATTCGCGTGACCGCATGCAACGTGCGGCGGTCGTGCGACTCAGCGCAATTCAGCGCGACTCGCCACCGGCTTCCACCGGCTCGTCGTCGGCCGCACTGCCCGTTGCGCCGAGCACGCCGGCGATCTGGCTCTTGTCGTGCATGCCGAGCTTGCGGTACGCGCAGCGCAGGTAGTGGCGCACGGTCGTCGGCGAAATCGCCATCTGTTGCGCGACTTCCTTGTGCGAGCGCCCTGCGCCGTAATAGCGGATCGCCGCGAGCTCGCGCGGGCTCAGCCGGTCGAGCAGCGAGCGCGGCCGCGCCTCGATCTGGAACAGGCCCGCAACCGGCACGCACTGGATTCGCAGCGCATCGCCGACGAACGGCTGGCCCGACTGGCGCCGCAAATGCGCGACGAGCGGCTCCGGCACGCGCGCACCGGCCCATGCCGGCCATTCGGTGCGCAGCACGTCGTCGAAACCGTGATCGGCATGGTGAAGCACGCCGAAGTTGTCGCACAGTGCACGCGCCGCCGGCACGACCGTTTCGCCGCGTTCGCGCGTGAGTTGCGCGGCGCGATTGATCGTCAGCGCCGCCGCGAGATGCGGAATCACTTCCTCGAAGCGGCGTGCATCGTCATCGCTGAACGGGCGATTCAGGCCCTGGCGGTAGATCGACATGAACGTCGTCAGGCCGAACCGGCGATCGAGCGTGCACACGCACATCAGTTGTGCGAGCCCGTACTTCACGCACCAGTCGCGAAACCGGGCATCGAGCCCCGGTTCTACGACCGACAGCCGCACCGCATGGCCATGCGCGCCGCGCAGCGTGCGGTGCGCGAGCGGGTCGCAATCGCGCACGCGCTTCCAGTCGCTGAAGAATGCGTGCGGCAGACGGTACAGGAAGCTGTTGTGCATCACCGGGCCGGTCGGCACGTGAGTCGCGACGCCCGTCCATGCGGCGTCGAACGGGACGAGCGCCTGCAGCAGCGAAAAGAAGCGGTATTCGAATTCGCCGATGCCGGACCGTGCGGCAACCGCGTACAGGTCGAGCAGCATCAGCCCGAGTTCGCGCTGCGATGCATCACCGTGCGTGACACCGTCGAAATCGGCGCGCCGGGACGGCAGCGGCGGCCAGGCGAAGTCGTCGAGCACGATGGCGGCCGGCACGTCGCGCAGCGCATCGAGATCCTGCCCGAAATCCGTCGTGATCCTCACCTTCCGCTCCCCTGCCCGTTCGGGCTGCTGATGTGCGCAACGACACCGATCGATTATAGCGATCGGCTTTTTTGACGGGCCACGGTGCCGGAACGGGCGCCAGCCCCATCCATTTGAACGGTGCACGGCACGTTGCTGCTCCGCAGCACGCCGCGCGACGGCACCGCGCCGCTTGTGTGTCGCGCACCACGGGTTTTCCACACCGTTCATCTGTACGACTGTTCGAAGGTTTTCCCGCTGCGGACACTGCGTCGCGACGACACCAACGACAAACCGATGCAGGACGGTATGGAGAACCCCACGTGACGAAACCCCGCTTCATCCGCACGGCCGCGGCCGTCGCGACGCTTGCCGCGTGCAGCGCTGCCGCGCACGCGCAGTCGAGTCTCACGCTGTACGGCGCGCTCGACGCCGGCGTGCAATACCTGACGCATGCCGACGGGCGCCACTCGGCCGTTCAACTGCAGAACTACGGCATCCTGCCTTCGCAGATCGGGCTGAAGGGTCACGAGGATCTCGGCGGCGGCTGGCGTGCGCTGTTCAAGCTCGAACAGGGCCTCAACCTCAACGACGGCACCGCGACCGTGCCCGGCTATGCCTTCTTCCGCGGTGCGTACGTCGGCCTCGCGGGGCCCGTCGGCACCGTCACGCTCGGCCGGCAGTTCAGCGTGCTGTTCGACAAGACGCTGTTCTACGACCCGCTCTGGTATGCGTCGTACAGCGGCCAGGGCGTCATCGTGCCGATGACCGCGAACTTCATCGATCACTCGGTCAAGTACCAGTCGCCGACGTTCGCCGGCTTCGACGTGGAGGCGCTTGCCGCGACGTCCGGCGTCGCCGGCAATACGCGCGCCGGACGCGTGCTCGAACTCGGCGGCCAGTTCACGAGCAACGGCCTGTCGGTCAGCGCGGTACTGCATCAGGCACATGGCGAGGTTTCGGCGGCCGACGACACGTCGGCGCGCCGCCGCGAGCTCGGCACGCTCGCCGCGCGCTATGCGTTCGCCACACTGCCGCTCACCGTCTATGCGGGCGTCGAACGCCTGACCGGCGATCTCGACGCGGCACGCACGATCGTCTGGGGCGGTGCGCGCTACCAGATGTCGAGCGAGATCGGCCTGAACGCGGGCGTCTACCACACCGACTCGCGCACGCCGGCAATCGGCCACCCGACGCTGTTCATCGCGAGCACCACGTATGCGCTGTCGAAACGCACCGTCGCCTACGTGAACCTCGGCTACGCACGCAACAGCGGCCAGAGTTCGCAGACCGTCTACGAATACGACCCGACGCCGCTCGCCGGCGCATCGCAGTTCGGCGCGATGGTCGGCATGTACCACCTGTTCTGATCCCCACACGAGAACCCGCCATGAAAACCCTTTCACCGGATGCCGCACTCCCGTCCGACGGCCGTGCATCGACCTTCGCGCGCTCGACGCTCGTCGCGCTCGTCGTATTCGCGGCCATCACGCCGCTGCTGCTGCTCGTGGCACCCGCGGTCGCGGGCCAGCTCGCGACGCAGCTCGGGCTGTCCGCGTCGCAGATCGGCACCTACTTCTTCGTCGAACTCGGCGCGTTCAGCCTCGCGACCGTGCCGTCGTACCTGTGGCTCGGCCGGGTCGACGCGCGCCGCGTCGCCGCGTTCGCCATCGCGCTGTTCGGCGCGGGCAACCTGCTGACCGCGCTGTGGATGCCGGGCTTCGTCGCGCTGCTCGCGCTGCGCGCCGTCACCGCGCTCGGCGGCGGCTCGCTGATGGTGCTCTGCATGACGAGCGCCGCGACGAGCGAGAACAGCGACCGCGTGTACGGCCTGTGGGTCGTCGGCCAGTTGATCGCGGGCGCGATCGGCCTGTTCGTGCTGCCGCATGTGTTCGCTGCGTTCGGGTTGCGCGCGCTGTATGTCGCACTCGCCGCGCTCGCGCTGGTCGCGGCGCCGCTGTCGCGCGGCTTTCCGTCCACGCTGGGCACGCGAGCCACACCCGCGCAGAACGCGCGCAACGCTGCGGCGCAGACACCGCAAAGCTTCGTCGTGCTCGCGATCGGCGCGGTGCTGACGTTCTATCTCGCGATCGGCAGCGTGTGGACGTTCGCCAGCCGCGCCGCGACCGAAGCCGGGCTCGATCCGCAGTCGACCGGCAACGTACTCGCGATCGCAAGCGTGATGGGGATCGCCGGTGCGGCGTTCGCGTCGTGCGCAGGCGGCCGGCTCGCGCGGCGCGCGATGCTCGCGGCCGGTTACGCGCTGCTGGCGGCCTCGCTCGTCGCGCTCGCGGTCATGCGGCACGCCGGCGGCTACAGCGCGGCGATCTTCGCGTTCAAGTTCGCGTGGACGTTCGTCCTGCCGTTCATCCTCGCGACCGTCGCGCAGATCGACACGTCGGGCCGCCTCGTGGCCACGCTCAATTTCGTGATCGGCGCGGGCCTCGCGGCCGGCCCGCTGCTCGCCGGGCTGATGCTCGATGCGGGCGGCACGATGCGCGCGCTGTTCACGGCCGCGACGGCCGTCGCAATCGTGTCTTTCGCGGCGTTGCGCCACATCGATCGCCGCACGCGCCCTTCCATTTCCACCCAACCGTGACAGGTCACGCACATCCATGAATCGCACTGCCTTCTTCACCGACGAACGCACTTTCTGGCATACCGGCGGCACGCACGCGCTGTTCTTCCCGGTCGGCGGCTGGGTCCAGCCGCCGTCGAGCGCGGGCTACGCGGAATCGCCCGATTCGAAGCGCCGCTTCCTGTCGCTCGTGCAGGCCTCGGGCCTGGCCGCGCAGCTCGACCTGCGCGGCGCCGAGCCGGCCTCGACCGCCGATCTGCTGCGCATTCATCCCGCACACTATCTCGACGCGTTCCGCGCACTCAGCGACGCGAACGGCGGCGACCTCGGCGATCTCGCGCCGTTCGGCAAGGGCAGCTACGAGATCGCTGCGCTGTCGGCCGGACTCGCGATCGCGGCCGTCGATACGGTCCTCGGCGAACGTGCGACGAACGCCTTCTCGCTGTCACGACCGCCCGGCCATCATTGCCTGCGCGATCGCCCGATGGGCTTCTGCCTGCTGGCGAACATCCCGATCGCGATCGAGGCCGCCCGCGCGAAACACGGCATCGAGCGCGTCGCGGTGATCGACTGGGACGTGCACCACGGCAACGGCACGCAGTCGATCTACTACGACGATCCGGACACGCTGACGATTTCGCTGCATCAGGACCGCTGCTTCCCGCCCGGCTACAGCGGTGCCGACGACCGCGGCGAAGGCGCAGGCGTCGGCGCGAACCTGAACGTGCCGCTGCTCGCGGGCAGCGGCGACGATGCGTATCGCTACGCGTTCGAACGAATCGTGCTGCCGGCGCTGGAGCGTTTCCGGCCCGATCTGATCATCGTCGCGAGCGGCCTCGACGCAAGCGCGGTCGATCCGCTCGCACGCATGCAGTTGCATACCGACAGCTATCGGTTCATGACGCATGCGGTGAAGGAGGCCGCGCAACGCCATTGCGGCGGGCGGCTCGTGATCGTGCACGAAGGCGGCTATTCGGAGGCGTACGTGCCGTTCTGCGGGCTCGCGATCGTCGAGGCGCTGGCGGGTGTTCGCACCGACGTCGCCGATCCGATGCTCGACCTCGCGATCGCGCAGCAGCCGGGCGCACGGTTCGTTGCGTTCCAGCGCGAATTGCTCGACGAACTGGCTACGTCGTTCGGGTTGTAGCGCGCCGGCGGACGCGACGAGGGCCGGCCGGCGCCGGCCCTCTTGCGCGATCGATGCGGATGGGGTTTCCTGTGCTTTTATCCCCGTTCCGGCCCGAAGCCGCACTCTTCCGATGAAATCGTCCCCGCGCGATCACAATGACGATACCAAGACGCGCCGCCAGCCTTCGAAGCTGGTCCTGAACATCGCCGCCGTGACGGTCGGCCTCATCACGTTCGCGATCGGCGCGGCGTGGGTGATCTATAGCTGGGTCGTCGATCGCGAAGCGCAATATTTCGCGATCCCGCTGGTGTTCTCGGTGCCGGTGATCGTGGCGGTCGCGATCCGGAGCTTCTGGGAATAGGCATGCCTGGAATGACGCAGCGCCGCGGGTCGGGCGACGCGCGGCGCTGGTATCCGGCTTGTTTCAGATGAAGCGGGAATTCCCGCGGTTCGCTTGCGGGCCGGTCACAGGCCGGAGGACGCACACGGATCGGGGACTGTGCCCCGATTCCCGCCGATGACGAGGGTGGGCCCGGTGCCGGTCAGGAACCTGGCGGCCGCTATCAGCACACGTTCCGTCGTCAGCGACTCATCACTCGAAATCTGCCGCTTCGAGTAGGCGTAACACTCCGGGGGCATGACGAACCGCTGCACTGGCTTTGCGCTCCAGGCTATGTTGTCGGCGGGCGTCGTGGCAAATGCCGGCGCAGCGAGTATCAGCGCCAGTACGGAAATCGGAACGCGGACGGTGTTTTTCATCGATGGCCCTCGGCGTAATTGTGTTTCTTATAGGGAAAGCGAACACGATATTACACGCGGCACGAATATTCGCGCACCGCTTGCCCCGGCGCTCGTGCCGGGAAAAGCACCGACATCAACAAAAAAGCGCTGCGGTCAATCGACCGACAGCGCTTTTGGGTGAACGGCCCCTCACTGAGGCGCATTCGACTTCTGGTGCGTGAGGCCGAACTCGAACTGACGCACAAATAAAGGGTAACATCGATCGATGGGTATTTTTTGGGGAGTAGCTTCGAGTATCGGCATACGACTCGAACTCGCTACACCGTCAAGCCTCGGACTGCGCGGCTATCCAACCCCTCGCCTCATCGATTTACCGCGCCTTTAACGAGCGCCCAAAGTCCAGAGTAAAGCTCGGTCAGCCTTGGACCGGTTAGATCCTCCAGTCGCCCAATCCGTTCCGGCATCATCCGCACCACGGGGGTCAGTAATGTTCCCACTAGTTCCCATGAGCCTGTCAATTCATTCACGTCGGACACGCGTGTCCCGTCGATCTGAAGCAACGCAGCAACCACGAAGAGCGGCCCGCCGGGCTTGAGCCCGAGACGCATAAAGGACGCTTGAAGTGCGTCGGCATCACACACTGCTGATTCCTTCAATCCATGCAAACCGGTCATGCCATGACGCGGGTCCACAGGTACAGTGCACGCAATCTCGATCATGCCCGCGACGTGGTCAGCATCGCGAATGTTGAGACTGCGACCACTGATTGAGTCATCGTGGATATGGACGTATGCTCGGCGCGGCCCCCCGAGCGTGTATGGCTCGGCGGAGCAGTATGTCCGCTCCGGGATGCCCTTGGTGCGATCAGCGATAGCGTAGCCGCCAGGACTCGCAGAGCGGAGCGCATTGACAGCATCCTGGGGCCACCCGTAGCTAGGTCGAATGTCCTTCGAACCTTCCGCGAGCGCGAGCAGTACGAATAATGGACGGGGAGTGAGCGGCACGATTAATCCCCCCGTGCCGGCGGGGCTGGCGAGGGAATCGATGCGCTTATTGAGCTTCATGCACACGAATCCAGCGGAGTCATCGGCGGCCGAAGGAGCAATATTGTTTTGGTAGTTATCCATTAGATTTTCGTGAGCGTAGTTGCGCTGGCAACACTACTTGCCCGGTACTGACCGGTTGCGAAGAACCTGTACCAACCGTTCCAAGACGCGCGCAATTGGCGCGCAAATCGATCTGTAGGCGCGCCGCCTACGCCGCCAGTTGGGACAGACGCGCTCCGTCCCCAAAGAGTGGGCCGAATGTCCCGTACACACCAGCGTTCAAAGGCAGGCAGGCGAGCAGAACCGCGAGCGACGCTTTCACCAGCTTTTCATTACGGTCTCTACGCTCGTCGTCCGGTATCCAGAATTTGCCTCCGTGGCATAGGTTATTTCTCACTCGCCTTACCATCAGCAGAGCCTGAGCCGAGGCACGGAGCGCACCATCGGGCGGGGATTCTTTCCAATGGAGCCGTTGACCGACCAGCACCTGCTTTCGCGGCGGAGATGTCACGAGATAGGTGGCTGCCTCGCGAAATCCGGGCTCGTCCAGGTTGTCAAATTCGTCCGCGATACTGCGGGCAAATGCGTCCCAGTCTGGGTCTACCCTGTTTTCGCCACCGATAGCGAAACCGGAATTCTTCAGCGCG
The DNA here is from genome assembly GCF_002223155.1 of Burkholderia sp. AU31652. Classification (NCBI taxonomy): domain Bacteria; kingdom Pseudomonadati; phylum Pseudomonadota; class Betaproteobacteria; order Burkholderiales; family Burkholderiaceae; genus Burkholderia; species Burkholderia sp. AU31652. The sequence goes on from NZ_NKFG01000003.1 coordinate 1,754,457, forward strand.
TACTCATAGCGCGAGAAAACCCCCATAAAACCGGTCACCAGATCAGGTGTTATCGGAAGCAACTGTTCAAACATGTATCGGCCTCGCCCCGTAGTTTAGTAGTGGCGCACATACTACCATCGCGATCCCTCAATAAATTGCCGGTTCAGCGGCCATACCCTCAGCTGGATGTGGCTGTAGCATCGCGCGCGCCGCCTCGATATTCGGCGTCGTCAGCCACTCGGCATAGTCCTCCGGCCGCACGATCACGACGAAACGCTTTTCGTCGTTCGGTTTGTGCATTCGGGACATGAGGGGATGACCGTCCGCATTGACGGTCAACATCGACATGCCAATCAAAGACCGGCCGTCCTGATCCTCATAGCGCTTCCAGATGCCCGCCACGCAATACGGATGCCAGCCAGCTAGGCCGATCCGATGCCACACGTTCTTGCCAGTCTCATAGCACGGCTCGAATATCCACTGTGCCGGAATCAAGGACCGCCGCCCCTCCCGCCAAGACTTGCGGAATAGACGCGACTCGCCGACCGTTTCCGTGCGCCCGTTCATTGTGTCGAGTTTGCGCCTTTTCTTCCCCTTTTCGTCCACACGCTCCGGTTGCGTGAACTTCGTGAACTTCGGCTAGAAGCCACCGCTACCGTTGGCCGCCAATCGCTTACTGAGATTCGCCGTCGGGTTGATCCATCGTCAGTTTGCCGCGGTATGGCTCTTGTGTCTGAAGATTGAAGGTTGTTACGCTGATGTGTAGATGACAAGATTCTTGGAAATTATGAGCTTTGGGTACGATAATACCCGTTACCACTCGCCCCACACCCCAGATATCCACACAAAAGCCGTTAACGATTCGAAAAGGAAAGAAATGAGTCTGGAAGACAAACTATCTGGATGGACAGGCCCTTCGAGCAACTCTGAACAAGAGAAACAAGATCGGACTGAACGAATGATTCGTGACGCCATAACGTCGCACTCTGCTTTTGATAACTGCTCCTTGAAGATATATGCCAAGGGATCTTATGCCAACAACACCAATGTACGTGCAGATAGCGACGTAGATATTGCGGTTGAATGCACGGACGCTCTTTATTGGGAGGAGGAAAAATCAGGCAACCATCCACCCGGAAAGCCATACGAGGGGATATGGACTCCAGAAAAACTTAGATCAGAACTTGTTGCCGCCCTGAAAGCAAAATTTCCCAATCAAGTGGATGTTTCGGGAACAACAGCCATACAGATAAATTCCGGATCTGCACGAGTTGACGCCGATGTCGTTCCATGCTTTAGCTACCGATACTATTTTGAAAATGGAACGAGAGATGGAACTAAGATATTCAAGACGGATGGCAAAAACATCATCAACTATCCCGCGCAACAATTGGAGAACGGCATTGCCAAGAACAAACAGACGGGCTATGCATACAAGAAGGCGGCAAGACTTTTAAAACGCATAGAAAATTCTATGGCGGCAGATGGCGTATTTCGGGAGCTACCGTCATTTTTTATGGAATGCCTTGCGTTTAATTGCCCGAATTCGGTGTTCGACCACTCAACATGGACGGCCTGCCTTCGAGCGATGCTTTTTCATATTTGGAGTCAACTTCAGGGCGATGAACCTTCTACTGGTAGGTGGGTAGAGGCAAACGGCTGCTTCTATTTATTTCATCCGCATCAAAAATGGACGCGCCAAGATGGGCGGGAGTTCGCAAAATCGGCCTGGTACTATTTTGAGTTTAAATAATGCGAAACGCCACACTTAAAAACTCGCTTTATCTACTTATTGGGGTTTCCGCCTTAGCGTGGTTTTTGCTGGCCCACTTAAATGGCCTCGATCTTTCAAAAATCAAGGACTTCTTCGGCCTTGTTCCAAAAGTTGTAAGCATCGATCTTTTGGTTGTTACTGCATTTGTCAAATGGGGATGGAGATTCAAGGCATTTAGAGGATGGCTCGTACCATTTCCAGATTTGAGTGGGACGTGGATAGGCCACATTTACTCCGATTGGGAAAACCCTCAAACCGGAGAAAAACCACCCCCCATCCCCGTAATGCTTACCGTAAAACAGTCTTTTTTTCATGTTAGTTGCGTAATGCGCACAAGCGAAATGGAAAGCTCCTCTTATTCTGAAGGGTTTCTCATCGACCCTGACAGGCAAATTAAAAATGTAGCGTATTCTTATACTAGCAAACCAAGAGTTAGCCTGAACGACAGGAGCATCCCACATGACGGAACAGCGGTTTTTCAGATTATCGAGAAACCAAAATTAAAGCTGACGGGGAGATACTGGACGGAGAGATTAACGAAGGGCGAAATTATCCTCGAATATCACTCGACCGACTTACTGGAGGATTTACCACAATCAATTGGCGAGCATCCAGTGACTGAACCTCAAAATAGACGTTAACATGTAATTCGAGCCGACCGAGCTACACGCAGCGACTTAGGGCCATTGGTATGTCAACTTTCCGACTAACACCGACGACCATCCCAGAGTTCCCGGAAACAGACGACAACTGACAAAGAAGCCCGCGCTAGGCGGGCTTCGCTTCATTGGCTGGCAGTCAGGGCGTCGCAGTCTGCTGCACACTCGTTTCCGGCGATTCTTGCCCGATCAAGCGCGCTTGCCAACGCTTCATTTCGCTCGACAGATTCCCCGAACACGTCGGCAAACAAAACGATAGCGTCGGCTCCTGCCGGGCCGTCGCCGGCAGCGGCGGAACGCGCGCGGGCGACGAGGGAATCGACCGTACCGCGCAGGCTTGCAGCGGTGGCGCGAGCGGCAAACTCAGCAGCCAGAGCCGCGTCGCGTTGAGTCTTTGCGTTGTTGGCATTCTCCGTTTGTTGATCGACTCGCCGCTGCTCCACTTTCCGCGCCGCCGTAATGGCATCCGTGCCGTTGCCCGGAGAACAGAGCGCGAATTCGGCCGCCAACCCTCCGCAGATTGAAGGATCGGGCGCACACGGGTCGGCACGTATATGTCCACGCGCCGACGCCCACGCCTTAGCTTCGCGCTGCCTTCAAAACCGTCTTTGTAGGGGTAATTGAAACCATCGTGGGGAATGCCGTGGGGAGATTTTGCGTACTCGATCCCCCAATTATCACCCAAGAGCGTTGATTTGTGCTGTATGTCTGTACAGTGAGGGCCGCTAACCCCTTGATTTACCGTAAATCAACAGAGGGTGTTGATTCACTTTATAGCTGTTGGTGCGTGAGGCCGGACTCGAACCGGCACACCCTTGCGGGCGTCAGGACCTAAACCTGGTGCGTCTACCAATTTCGCCACTCACGCGCATTTCTGTCGCCTGACCACGCGGCACGAAAGATGCATGACCACGCGCCCGGGACATCGCGCCGGTTGGTTTGTAACCGGCACGCCCGATCAGGCGAGCGCGAGATTCTACCCGATCCGCGCGGGCTTGTCTCGCCCCTGCCGGCACCCGTCGTGCAGCGGTGCTAGAATGCCGCGCTCGACGTTTCGGCACCGCGCCGCCGCGCGTCCCCCGAACCCGCCCCCCACACGATTCCGCCCGTGAACTTCGACGACTACTGTCAGCAAAAGGCCGCCCCTGCGGGCTCCAGCGTCTACTACGCGCTGCGTCAGGCGCCGCACGCCACGCAGCCGCGCCTGACCGCGCTGTTCGCGCTGCGCCGCGAACTCGAGGAAACCGTCAAGGAAACCAGCGACCCGACCGTCGGACACACGAAGCTCGCGTGGTGGCACAAGGAACTCGCGGCACTGGCCGACGGGCAGCCATCGCACCCGGTCACGAAGGCGCTCGCGCAGCATCATCCGGCGATCGCCGCCGAGGCCGATGCATTGCGTACGCTCGTCAACGGTTACGGGATGGATCTCGAACAGGCACGCTACCTCGATTTCGCGAACCTACAGCGCTATATCGCACAGGTCGGCGGCACCTTCGCGTCGCTGGTCGCGCGCGCAAGTTCGCCAAACCCGGCGGATCCGCAACCGTGGGCCGCGGACGCCGGCCGCGCGCTGATGCTCGCGCAGTTCGTGCAGGATCTCGGCAACGACGCACGCCACGGCCGCATCTATCTGCCGATCGACGAACTGCAGCGTTACAACGTGACCGCGGCCGATCTGCTGAACCGCCGCTACAGCCCGGCCTTCACCGAATTGCTGCAATTCCAGACGGCCCGCGCGCGCGAAGCGCTCGTGGCCGCCGAAGCGGCGATCCCGGCATCGGAACGCCGCGCCCAGCGCACGCTGCGCGCGCAGATCGCGCTGGCCGGCTCGCTGCTCGACGAAATCGCGCGCGACGGCTACCAGGTGCTGCATCAGCGCATCGCGCTGACGCCGATCCGCAAGCTGTGGATCGCGTGGCGCACCGCGCGCCGCCGCTGATCCTCACGCCTCACGCCTCACGCCTCACGCCTTCAACAACGGCAGCGTATCGAAGCGCTGCTGCAGCACGCGGGTCGCGTCGAGCCCCCACCATGGCCCGAGCACGGTCGCGTAGAGCTGGCGGAAATCGACCGCGACGGGCAGGTTGCCGTTGCCGTCGAGCCGACCGAGCGCCGGCGGCGCACCGTACAACCCGCCGGCTACGCGCCCGCCCATCACGAAATGCGGCGCGGCCGTGCCGTGATCAGTACCGTTGCTCTGGTTCTCGCGCACGCGCCGCCCGAATTCCGCATACGTCATCACGAGCGTCTGGTTCCAGCGCCCGAGTTCGATCAACGCGCCGCGCATCGCGCTCATCCCTTCCGCGAACTGCTTGAGCAGCGCAGCCTGCTGCCCCGGCTGGTTCTGGTGCGTATCGAAGCCGTTGAGCGTCAGACGCAGCACCGCGACGCCATCCTGCGCACCCGGGCCGGACGCTTCGCACGCAGCCAGCACCTGCATCGCGGTCTTGACCGACGTGCCGAACGCGCCGGCCGGAAAGGCGGTCCTGAATTCACGCATCCCGCCGCGCGGACGCAGCCGGTCGGCCGCCTTCACGATGTCGTTCTCGACGTCGATGATGTGGGCGAGCGCGGGGTTCTGTTCGCGCAGCGACGACGGCTCGGCAAGCCGGGCCGCACGAATGAACTGCGCGGGATTGACGAGCGCGATCGCACGCGCACCGTTCGAGAGCGGCCCCATCTCGGCACTGCCGAGCACGACGCCGTCGGCCGCGAAACCGGGCGGCACGGGCGCCTGCGCGAACGTGCGCGTCAGCCAGCCTTCGTGCAGATACTGATCCGAGCGCGACGCGGTATCCCAGATCTCGATCGAGCGGAAATGCGACAGGTTCGGCTGCGGATAGCCGACGCCCTGCACGACCGCGACCTGCCCGTCGCGCCACAGCGGCATCAACGGCGCGAGCGACGGATGCAGCCCCGTGTGCGCGTCGAGTTGCAGCACCTGCTCGCGCTTGATGCCGATGCTGCGACGGAACTGGTAATACAGCGGGTCCGCATACGGCACCACCGTGTTGAGGCCGTCATTGCCGCCCTTCAGCTCGACGAGGATCAGCACGTTCGCGTACCCGGCCGCCGGTTGGCGCCCCGCCTGCGCCACGGCAGCCGCCATCGCAGGCGCCTGCCACATCGACACGCCGGCCGCGGCCGCGGCGCCTGTCAGCGTCAGAAAATCACGTCGGTTCATCGCGCATCCTTTGGTTCACCGTCCGACACCTTTGCCGCACCGGCTCCCCGCTTGATCGTCGTTCGAATCATTTCAGTTGATAGGCCGGATCCATCAGCAGCGCCTCGAGATACGCGCTGCCGGTCGAATCCGTATCGATCGCCGCGACCGGCGACAGTTGCAGCACCGCATGCTGCAACTGAAGCTCGGTCGACAAACCGGCGATCGCCTGCGGCCGCGCGCGATATTGCGCAAGCCAGCGCTCGAGGTCGAAACGCAGGCCGGCGCGCGCGGGCTTGGCAGGCGTTCCGTGCATGCCGGCAGCGGACGCCGTCTCGACCACCGGCATCGCATGCGCGCGGGCATTCGGCGGCGGCACCATCGCATGCGCCGGCGGGTGCATGCCGGCCGTCTCCGTCGCGCGGAACAGTTGCTCGACGAACTGCTTGCGCGCGAGCAGCGTGGTGCTGTTGATCCACAGCGCGCCGCCCGGCCAACCCTTCACGTTCGGCGGATAGAACAGGTTCTGCCCGAGCGTGCGCACGGTGTTCGCGAGCATCTGCGGATCGCCGTATGAAACCTCGAACAGCCGCACCGACCCGACGACGAACTCCGCCGGGGACTTGACGAGCACGCCGCGATTGCGAGGATCCCAGAAGGCGTCGGTCGACCACAGCGCGGCGAGCGCCGCGCGAATGTCGTAGCCGCTCGAACGAAACCGTTCGGCCACCGCATCGAGCGCGCCCGGATCGGGCGTATCCGACACGAACTCGCGCCACAGCTTGGCCGCAATGAAACGCGCGGTACCGGGCCGCTTCAGCAGGATGTCGAGAAAGCCGTCGCCATCGAACGGCCCCGTTTCGCCGAGGATCGTCTTGTCGCCGGCGTCGTGCAGATCCGGCCGAACCTCGAAGCGATACGTATCGGGGTCGACCGTCCAGCCCGTCATCGCACGCGCGGCTTCGGTCACGTCGTTTTGCGTGTAATGCCCTTCGCCGAGCGTGAACAACTCCATCACCTCGCGCGCGAAATTCTCGTTCGGGCGCCCCTTGCGATTGCTCGCGCCATCGAGGTACTGCAGCATCGCCGGATCCTTCGCGACCGCATGCAGCAGCACGCCGAAGTTGCCGAGCGCCTCGCGGCGAAACAGCGCGTTCTGCGCCGCCATCGTCTGCGGGTAAGGCACCTTGTCCTGCCCCGACGTGAAGTGCCCGTGCCAGAACAGCGTCATGCGCTCGGTGAGCGGCGACGGCGTGACGATCATCTCGTTGACCCACGCCGCGCGCAGCGCATCGTACCGAACGTTGCGCTCGCGCTGCTCGTCGCGCCGCATGTCGGGCGTCAGCGCCTGGCGCTGCGCGCGCGTCGGCGGCAACTCGGCGATCCAGTCGGGCCAGGTCGTGACGGGGTCGCGGCGAACGTTGCCGAGCGTGTCGGCCACGACCTGCGCGCGCGTCATGCCGACGACGCGCGCAACATCGGCGGGCGCGGGAGAAAAACCGGTACGACTCAGGAAAAACAATGCATCGTCCGCATCGAGCGGCGACTGCATGGCGGGCGACGGCGCCGGTGCGGCAGCGTTCGCTTTCATCGTCATGGACTCCCGGAGCGCACCGGCGGTGCGGATGCCGGTACAACGGCAATCGGCAGGCGAAAGTTGACGGAAAAATTGCTACGAATCTTTTCCGCGCGAAGTATGTCGCTCCGGGCGAAAGACGGCGTGTCAGCGCTTGTACAGCTCGCGAACGGCGTCTTCGATGTGCTGGCGCAAAAGGTGGCGTTCCTCGGGCGTCATGTGCCCGTCGCGGCGGCGCTGTTCGAGATCGGGAGGCACGGCGGAACGAACCGTCATCTCGGCGGTACGATCGGACTGCGGCGCTTTGCCGCGCGGCAGCTTGCGCGACGATGCGCCCTGCTCGGGGCGCTGCGCATACGCGAAGTTCGACGCATACGGACCGGCAAGCGCGATCGTCAGCATCAGTGCAATCCGGGCAGATCGCATGACCGTCCTCGCTTCTTTGGTCGATTTGTTCCCTTCGTCACGCGGCAACCGGCTACCTCTGGTACTTGAAAAACCCTGCGGAATTCGGGTGTGCAAAGATGGATGATGGAGTGCAGGGGAGTATCTACCGAATTTCGGCTTCGAGTAAAGGAATCTCTATAGCCTGCCTTTACTCGGCGCGACACTACGGGTAAATTTTGTAACCGACTGTAACGCACGAAAATACGCGGCCGTGCGTCAATTCCCATTCGCGATAAGATGCCGATCATGGAAACGAAAAACCCCTCCAAGATTCTCGTCGTTGACGACGACCCGCGCCTGCGCGATCTGCTGCGCCGCTATCTCGGCGAGCAGGGTTTCAATGTCTACGTCGCGGAAAACGCGACCGCAATGAACAAGCTCTGGGTACGCGAGCGTTTCGACCTGCTCGTGCTCGACCTGATGCTCCCGGGCGAAGACGGCCTGTCGATCTGCCGCCGCCTGCGCGGCAGCAACGACCGCACGCCGATCATCATGCTCACCGCGAAGGGCGAGGACGTGGATCGCATCGTCGGCCTCGAGATGGGCGCCGACGATTACCTGCCGAAGCCGTTCAACCCGCGCGAACTCGTGGCGCGCATTCATGCGGTGCTGCGCCGCCAGGCGCCGGCCGAACTGCCGGGCGCGCCGTCGGAAACCACCGAGGTGTTCGAGTTCGGCGAGTTCTCGCTGAACCTCGCGACGCGCACGCTGACGAAGTCGGGCCAGGAAATTCCGCTCACCACCGGCGAATTCTCGGTGCTGAAGGTGTTCGCGCGTCATCCGCGCCAGCCGCTGTCGCGCGAAAAGCTGATGGAGCTCGCACGCGGCCGTGAATACGAAGTGTTCGACCGCAGCCTCGACGTGCAGATCTCGCGCCTGCGCAAGCTGATCGAACCGGATCCGGGCAGCCCGCGCTTCATCCAGACTGTCTGGGGCCTCGGCTACGTGTTCATCCCGGACGGCGCCGCCTGATCTTTTTCCTTTCCGGTTTCGCCCGCCCACGGCCCGTCCCATGCGTATCGACCGGCGCCTCCTTCAGCTCGCGTTCGGCGGGCTGTTCTGGCGCACCTTCCTGCTGATCGCGCTGCTGATCTCGGTCAGTCTCGCCGCGTGGTTCCAGAGCTTTCGCGTAATCGAGCGCGAGCCACGTGCGCAGCGCGTGGCTCTCCAGCTCGTCGCGATCGTGAAGCTCACGCGCACCGCCCTGCTCTATTCCGATCCCGATTTGCGGCGCGCGCTGCTGCAGGATCTCGAGAGCAACGAGGGCGTGCGCGTATACCCGCGCGAGAAGACCGACAAGTTCAAGCTGCAGCCCGACGAATCGCTGAACCGCCTGATCGAACACGACATCCGCAGCCGCCTCGGCGACGATACCGTGATCGCGCAGTCGGTCAACGACATTCCCGGCGTGTGGATCAGCTTCAAGATCGACGACGACGATTACTGGGTCGCGCTCGACCGCGACCAGCTCGACAACGTCACGGGCCTGCAGTGGGCCGGCTGGGGGCTGTTCGCACTCGCGTTGTCGCTATTCGGCTCCGCGTTCATCACCAGCCTGGTAAACCGGCCGTTCTCGCGGCTCGCGCTCGCCGCGCGGCAGATCGGCTCGGGCCAGACACCCGAGCTGCTGCCCGAGCGCGGGATGGGCGTCGCGGCCGAGACCAATCGCAGCTTCAACCAGATGGTGCGCGACCTCGAGCAGCTCGAGGCCGACCGCGCGCTGATGCTCGCGGGCATCTCGCACGACCTGCGCACGCCGCTCGCGCGGCTGCGGCTCGAAACCGAGATGAGCCCGTCCGACCAGGCGACCAAGGACGCGATGGTCGACGACATCGAGCAGATGGATCGCATCATCGCGGCCTTCATCGACTACGCCCGGCCGTCGCAACGCAAGCCGGAGCCCGTCGATTTGTCGTCGATCGCGCAGGAAGTCGCCGCCCGCGTGTCGGGCGAGGATGGCGTCGAGATCCGCACGCGGCTCGCGCCGAGCGCGGTGATCGAAGCCGACGAGACCGACATGCGCCGCGTGATCGGCAACCTCGTCGAGAACGCGCGCAAGTATGGCCAGAGCACGCAGGACGGCGTGTCGCGCATCACGCTCGAGACGCGCGTGTCGCACGCGCGCGTCGAGCTGTCGGTGAGCGACGAAGGCCCCGGCATCCCCGAGGATCAGCTGCCGCTCGTGATGCGGCCGTTCTACCGCGTGGACACCGCGCGCACCAAGGCGGACGGCACGGGCCTCGGGATGGCGATCGTGCTGCGCCTCGTCGGCCGCTATCGCGGCGCGCTGCGGCTGCGCAACCGCAACCCGGAAGCGGGCCTCGAAGTCACGCTCGAATTCCCCGGCGCCGGCAAGGCGCGTGCGACTGCGTGACGCGCTCGCGCACGCTTCTTGCGCTGCACACTATCGATCCGGTTGAAAAAAGCTATGAGGCTCGTTAGTCAAAATCTATTGAAGCGACTAACTAATAGTGTTATATTTTTGCCCATGCTGTCACATCATCGTTGCAGCACCGAGGTAGCTTGACTCAGTCTTCTTCCCAACTCATACAGGAGTATCCGCATGAAAACCGTGGGCGATAAACTCGAAGCTTTCACCGTCGTAGCCGCGAAGCCGGGCTTCAACAATCACGAGGAAAACGGCCAGTCGGCGTTCGAGACCGTCACCGAAGCGTCGTTCCCGGGCAAGTGGAAGATCATCTACTTCTATCCGAAGGATTTCACGTTCGTGTGCCCGACGGAAATCGTCGAATTCGCGAAGCTCACGAAGCAGTTCGAAGAGCGCGATGCCGTCCTGCTGGGCGGCAGCTCGGACAACGAATTCGTCAAGCTCGCATGGCGCCGTGAGCACAAGGACCTCGACAAGCTGAACCACTACTCGTTCGGCGACGTCAAGGGCGAGCTGATCGACCAGCTCGGCGTGCGCGACAAGGAAGCCGGCGTGGCCCTGCGCGCAACGTTCATCGTCGATCCGGACAACACGATCCAGCACGTTTCGGTGAACAACCTGAACGTCGGCCGCAGCCCGGAAGAAGTCCTGCGGATTCTGGACGGCCTGCAAACGGACGAACTGTGCCCGTGCAACCGTGCAGTCGGCGGCGCAACGCTGTAAGCGCATCGATGCACGAAGCCCGCGGCGCACGTCCTGCCTGCGGGCTTTTTTAACGGCCAACCCATAGGAGATATCAATGGAATTCATCGATTCGATTAAGGCACGTATTCCCGACTACGCGAAGGACATTCGCCTGAACCTCGACGGCACGATCTCGCGCTCGTCGCTCGAAGGCACCGACGCGGTGGGCGTCGCGCTGGCTGCGGCCATCGCGGCGAAGAGCACGGTGCTCATCAAGACGATCCGCGAAGCCGGCGTCCTGTCGCCCGAAGAGACGAACGCCGTGCTGACGGCGGCCGCGCTGATGGGGATGAACAACACCTGGTATCCGTATGTCGAGATGGCCGACGATGCCGACCTGAAGACGCAACGCGCCGAGCTGCGGATGGGCGCGTATGCGACGCACGGTGGCGTCGACAAGCGCAAGTTCGAGATGTACGCGCTCGCCGCATCGATCGTCGGCAAGTGCCACTTCTGCGTGAAGTCGCACTATGCGCTGCTGAAGAACGAGCAAGGGATGACCGTCACGCAGCTGCGCGACGTCGGCCGTATCGCGTCGGTGATCAATGCCGCCGCGCAAGTGATCGCCGCAGAAGGCGAATAAGCGGTTGCACCACCCGGCCGGCAACCGCGCCGGCCCGGTCGCCGCGCCAAACGAAAATGCCACGCACCCGCGTGGCATTTTTCATTTCCGCAGCGCGGCGCAGCGCAGCGGGCGAACCGCGCGCCGCCGCCCGGCGTCAGCCGCCCTGCTTCACCAGCAGCGCGGCGGCCTGCGCCTCGATCCCTTCGCCACGGCCCAGATAGCCGAGCTTCTCGTTGGTCTTCGCCTTCACGTTCACGCGATCGAGCGGCAGTCCGAGATCGGCCGCGATGTTCGCGCGCATCCCGTCGATATGCGGTGCCAGCTTCGGCGCCTGCGCGATCACGGTGCTGTCGACGTTCTGGATCGTGAAGCCGGCAGCCTTGACGCGTGCGGCGCACTCGCGCAGCAGCACGCGGCTGTCGGCGCCCTTGAACGCCGCGTCCGTGTCGGAGAAGTGGCGGCCGATGTCGCCGAGCGCCGCCGCGCCGAACAGCGCGTCGGTGATCGCGTGCAGCAGCACGTCCGCGTCCGAGTGGCCGAGCAGGCCGCGTTCGTACGGAATCGTCACGCCGCCGATGATGAGGGGGCGCCCCTCGACGAGCTGGTGCACGTCGTAGCCTTGTCCGATTCTGAAATCCATGCGTATTCCGATTGTGAGGGGTGAAAGTCAGGAAGCGTTCGAGGAGCGTGCGAGGATCGCTTCCGCGAGCGCGAAATCTTCCGGGTACGTGACCTTGAAATTGCGCAGGCTGCCCTGCACGACGCGCGGCGTATGGCCGGCCCATTCGATCGCGCTCGCCTCGTCGGTCAGGTCGTGCCCTTCGCGCTGCGCGCGCAGGATCGCCTCGCGCAGCATGCCGATGCGGAACATCTGCGGCGTCTGCGCCTGCCACAGCGCGTCGCGCGACTCGGTGCGCGCGATCGCGTCGCCGCCGGCCGGCACGCGCTTGAGCGTATCGGCCACCGGCAGCGCGACGATGCCGCCGACCGGATCGTCCTTCAGCGTCGCGACGAGCGTGCGAATCAGCTCCGGCGTGATGCCCGGGCGCGCGGCGTCGTGCACCAGCACCCAGTCATGGTCGGTCGCGCCGAATTCGGCCAGTTCGAGCAGCCCGTTCAGCACCGACGCCTGGCGCGAGCCGCCGCCGCAGCGGCGCACCGCGAAGCGCAGGCCCGCGAAGCGGCGCGCATCGAAGTGGGAATCGTCGGGCGCGAGGACGACGAGCGTCTGCGCGAATTCGCTGCACGCGTCGAACGCGGCAAGCGTGTAGTGCAGCAGCGCGCGGCCTGCCAGCGTGCGGTATTGCTTCGGCACGGCCGAGCCGGAGCGGCTGCCGGTGCCGGCACAGGGAATCAGGGCGAAAAGTCGGGGAGTCACGAAGGGAAACGCCGGAAAGATGAAATCGAGAAGCGGATTTTATAATAGGTCTTTCGTCTCGACCGGCGCACCGCGATGCGCCCGTGCACGCCACCCCTGTCGTCCCTATGCCAGATAACGCTTCCACCCCGTCCGCCTCGCCCGTTGCCCGCGTCAAGCCCGGCCAGCGCTTCGCCTTCGACGGCGCGCATGGTTCCGCCGACGCGCTCGCCATCGCCCGTTATCTCGCCGACAACCGCCAGGACGTGCCGCTCCTCGCGGTGATCTGCGCGAACGCGGTCGACGCGCAGCGGCTCTCGCAGGAAATCCGCTACTTCTCGCCCGACGCGCGCGTGCGCCTGCTGCCGGACTGGGAAACGCTGCCGTACGACACGTTCTCGCCGCACCAGGATCTCGTGTCCGAGCGGCTGGCCACGCTGCACGACCTCGGCGAGGGCCGCTGCGACATCCTGCTCGTGCCCGCAACCACCGCGCTGTACCGGATGCCGCCCGCGTCGTTCATGGCCGCGTACACGTTCGCGTTCGCACAGGGCGAGCGCCTCGACGAGGCGAAGCTGAAGGCGCAGCTCACGCTGGCCGGCTACGAGCACGTGAGCCAGGTCGTGCGGCCCGGCGAATACTGCGTGCGCGGCTCGCTGATCGACCTGTACCCGATGGGCTCGCCGCTGCCGTACCGAATCGACCTGTTCGACGACCAGGTCGACTCGATCCGCGCGTTCGACCCGGACACGCAGCGCAGCCTCTACCCGGTACGCGACGTGCGCCTCCTGCCCGGCCGCGAGTTTCCGTTCGACGAAGCCGCGCGCACGGCCTTCCGCAGCCGCTGGCGCGAGACCTTCGAAGGCGACCCGAGCCGTGCGCCGATCTACAAGGACATCGGCAACGGCGTGCCGTCGGCCGGCATCGAGTACTACCTGCCGCTGTTCTTCGACGAAACCGCCACGCTGTTCCACTACCTGCCGCAGGATGCGCACCTCGTGTTCACCGGCGATCTCGAGGCGTCGATCCGGCGCTTCACGGCCGACACGAAGCAGCGCCATGCGTTCCTCGCGCACGATCGCGAGCGGCCGATCCTCGAGCCGCAGCGCCTGTTCCTGTCCGACGAGGATTTCTTCGCATTCGCGAAGCCGTTCGCCCGCGTCGTGCTGCCCGCGCAGCCGGCCGGCGGCTGGGCGACGGCGCTGCCCGAGCTCACCGTCGACCGCCATGCCGACGATCCGCTCGCGTCGCTGCGCACGTTCGTCGAATCGTCGGGCAAGCGCGTGCTGCTGACGGTCGAATCGGCCGGCCGCCGCGAGACGATCCTGCAACTGCTCGCCGAACACCATCTGCGCCCCGCGTCGAACGACCACTTCGCCGGCTGGCTCGAGAGCGACGCACGTTTCGCGCTCGGCGTCGCGCCGCTCGCGAACGGCTTCGCGGTGCCGGGCGAAGGCTACGCGGTCGTCACCGAAACCGAGCTGTACGGCGCCCTCGGCCGCCGCACGGGCCGCCGCCGGCAGGAACAGGCGAGCAACGTCGACGCGATGGTGCGCGACCTGTCGGAGCTGAAGGTCGGCGACCCGGTCGTCCACGCACAGCACGGCATCGGCCGCTACATGGGCCTCGTGTCGATGGATCTCGGCGAAGGCGAAACCGAATTCCTGCATCTCGAATACTCGGGCGACAGCAAGCTCTACGTGCCGGTCGCGCAGTTGCACGTGATCTCGCGCTACAGCGGCGCCGATCCCGACAGCGCGCCGCTGCACGCGCTCGGCTCCGGCCAGTGGGAACGCGCGAAGCGCAAGGCCGCGCAGCAGATCCGCGATACCGCCGCCGAGCTGCTGAACCTCTACGCCCGCCGCGCGGCCCGCGAAGGCCACGCGTTCTCGCTCGATCCGCGCGACTACGTGAAGTTCGCGGAAAGCTTCGGCTTCGAGGAAACGCCCGACCAGGCGGCCGCCATTGCCGCCGTGATCGGCGACATGACGAGCGGCAAGCCGATGGACCGCCTCGTGTGCGGCGACGTCGGCTTCGGCAAGACCGAGGTGGCGCTGCGCGCCGCGTTCATCGCGGTGCTGGGCGGCAAGCAGGTCGCGCTGCTGTCGCCGACCACGCTGCTCGCCGAGCAGCACACGCAGACCTTCGCCGACCGCTTCGCGGACTGGCCGGTGCGCATCGTCGAGCTGTCGCGCTTCAAGACCACGAAGGAAGTCAACGCGGCAATCGCGCAAATCAACGAAGGCAGCGTCGACATCGTGATCGGCACGCACAAGCTGCTGTCGTCGGACGTGCAGTTCAAGCGCCTCGGCCTCGTGATCATCGACGAGGAACACCGCTTCGGCGTGCGCCAGAAGGAAGCGCTGAAGGCGCTGCGCGCGGAAGTCGACGTGCTGACGCTCACCGCGACGCCGATCCCGCGCACGCTCGGGATGGCGCTCGAAGGGCTGCGCGATTTCTCGGTGATTGCCACCGCACCGCAGAAGCGGCTCGCGATCAAGACCTTCGTGCGCCGCGAAGAGGAAAGCGTGATCCGCGAGGCGATGCTGCGCGAACTGAAGCGCGGCGGCCAGGTGTACTTCCTGCACAACGAGGTCGAGACGATCGAGAACCGCAAGGCGATGCTCGAGGCGCTCGTACCCGAAGCACGCATCGTGATCGCGCACGGCCAGATGCACGAACGCGAACTCGAACGGGTGATGCGCGATTTCGTCGCGCAGCGCGCGAACGTGCTGCTGTGCACGACCATCATCGAGACCGGCATCGACGTGCCGAGCGCGAACACGATCATCATGCACCGCGCGGACAAGTTCGGCCTCGCGCAGCTTCACCAGCTGCGTGGCCGCGTCGGCCGCTCGCACCACCAGGCGTATGCGTACCTGCTGGTCCACGATCCGCAGGCGCTGACCAAGCAGGCGCAGCGCCGGCTCGAAGCGATCCAGCAGATGGAGGAACTCGGTTCGGGCTTCTATCTCGCGATGCACGACCTCGAGATCCGCGGCACCGGCGAAGTGCTCGGCGACAAGCAGTCCGGCGAGATCCACGAGATCGGCTTCCAGCTCTATACCGACATGCTGAACGACGCGGTGAAGGCGCTGAAGAACGGCAAGGAGCCCGACCTCACCGCCCCGCTCGCCGCGACGACGGAAATCAACCTGCATGCGCCGGCGATCCTGCCGGCCGACTACTGCGCGGACGTGCAGGAGCGGCTGTCGCTGTACAAGCGGCTCGCGAACTGCGAACACGGCGACGCGATCGACGGCATCCAGGAAGAGCTGATCGACCGCTTCGGCAAGCTGCCGCCGCAGGCGCACGCGCTCGTCGAGACGCACCGGCTGCGGATCGCCGCGAAGCCGCTCGGCATCGTGAAGATCGACGCGAGCGAGGTCGCGATCGGGCTGCAGTTCGAGCCGAATCCGCCGATCGATCCGATGCGGATCATCGAGATGGTGCAGAAGCATCGGCACATCAAGCTCGCGGGCCAGGACAAGCTGCGCATCGAGACGCGCTCGCCCGATCTCGCGATCCGCGTGTCGACGATCAAGGAAACGCTGCGCGCACTCGGACCCAAGCAGGGAGCGGCTGCCGCGGTGCGCTGACGCGCTAGCGACAGGTGCGGCGTTGCTGCACCGCACTGCGCCCGGCGCGGGCGGGCCGACGCGTTTTTGAGTATGATTTTCCCATTCATCAGACGGAGTTTTGCCATGTCCACTCTCGACGCGACAGCGCCGTCCGCCGCACCCCAAGGCGAAGCGTCGCTCGTCAGCCTGCCCTGGATCAAGCAACTGGTGTCGATGGACACGACGAGCCGCGTGCCGAACCTCGGCCTGATCGAAACGGTGCGTGACGCGCTCGCCGCGAAAGGCATCGCATCGACGATCACGCACGATCCGCGTGAAGGCTGGGCGAACCTGTTCGCCACCGTGCCCGCGCACGACGGCTCGACGAACGGCGGCATCGTGCTGTCCGGGCATACCGACGTCGTGCCGGTCGACGGCCAGCAATGGGACAGCAACCCGTTCGCGCCGGAGATCCGCGACGGCCGCCTGTACGGCCGCGGCACCTGCGACATGAAGGGCTTCATCGGCGCCGCGCTCGCGCTGCTGCCCGAGATGCAGGCGACGAAGCTCGCGAAGCCGATCCATTTCGCGCTGTCCTATGACGAGGAAATCGGCTGCGCGGGCGCGCCGCTGATGATTGCGGATCTGGTCAAGCGCGGCGTGCAGCCGTCCGGCTGCATCGTCGGCGAGCCGACCAGCATGCGGCCGATCATCGCGCACAAGGGCATCAATGCCTACCGCTGCTGCGTGCGCGGCCACGCGGCGCATTCGTCGCTGACGCCGAAGGGGCTGAACGCGATCGAGTATGCGGCGCGCCTCATCTGCCACATCCGCGACATCGCCGACCGCTTTCGCGCCGAAGGCCCGTTCGACGAACTGTACGACGTGCCGTTCACGACCGCGCAGACGAGCACGATCCAGGGCGGCAACGCGATCAACACGGTGCCGGCCGAGTGCCGCTTCGACTTCGAGTTCCGCAACCTGCCGACGCTCGATCCCGAGCAGATCTTCACGCGCATCGAAGCGTATGCACGGGACACGCTGCTGCCGCAGATGCTGCGCGAGCATCCGAATGCCGCGATCGAATTCTCGAAGATCGCCGCGGCGCCCGGCCTCGACGCCACCGAACAGGCCGCGATCACGCAGCTCGTGCGCGCGCTGACGGCCGACCAGGACAAGCGCAAGGTCGCGTACGGCACCGAGGCCGGCTTGTTCGAACGCGCGGGCATCCCGAGCGTCGTGTGCGGGCCCGGCAACATCGAGCAAGCGCACAAGCCGAACGAATATGTCGAGCTCGCGCAGCTCGCCGGCTGCGAACAGTTCCTGCGCAAGTTCATCCGCAGCATGTCGGTCGACGCACACTGACTGCCTCCCGCCACGCCGGCTCGCGTGTGCGGGCCGGCCCACTCCGCCACCCGCCACGTCATGTCGACTGAACAACAGGGCGCCGCCCATACGACGATCGACGGCGAGCCGATCCCGACGCTCGACGAAATCGCCGCGCAGCATTTCGCGCTGTCGCCGTGGGTCGCGCGCACGCCCGTGTTCGAACGCGCCGACCTGCCATCGCTTGAAGGCACGCACGTCAACTTCAAGTTCGAGCTGCTGCAGGTCAGCGGCAGCTTCAAGGCGCGCGGCGCATTCACGCACCTGCTCGCGCTCGACGAGGCGCGCAGGAACGCCGGCGTCACCTGCGTATCGGCCGGCAATCACGCGCCGGCCGTCGCGTACGCGGCGATGCGGCTCGGCAGCAGCGCCAAGGTCGTGATGTTCCATACCGCAAGCCCGTCGCGCATCGCGCAGTGCAAGCAGTACCGCGCGGAAGTCGTGCTGGCCGGCAGCGCATCGCAGGCATTCGATCTGGTCCGGCGGATCGAGGCCGAGGAAGGCCGCTTCTTCATCCATCCGTTCAACGGCTATCACACGATCCTCGGCACCGCGACGCTCGGCTACGAATGGGCGACCCAGACGCCTGACCTCGACGCGGTGATCGTGCCGATCGGCGGCGGCGGGCTCGCGGCCGGCATGGCGACCGCGCTGCGGCTCGCGAATCCGCGTGTGCACGTGTACGGCGTCGAGCCGGAAGGCGCCGATGCGATGAGCCGCAGCTTCGCGGCGAATCACACGATCAAGATGAGCGCGATGCAGACGATCGCCGATTCGCTGATGGCGCCGCATACCGAGGAATACAGCTACCAGCTGTGCCGGCGCCACGTCTACCGCATCGTCACCGTGTCCGACGACGCGCTGCGGGCCGCGATGCTGTTCCTGTTCTCGCAGCTGAAACTGTCGGTCGAACCGGCTTGCGCGGCTGCGCTGGCCGCCCTGCTCGGCCCGCTGCGCGAAACGCTGCAGGGCAAGCGCGTCGGCGTGCTGCTGTCGGGCACCAGTACCGACCCGGCCACACTCGGCATGCATCTCGCGCACGCGACACTGCAGCACTGACCCCACATCGGGCACGCGCGGACGAACCTAGGGTTATCCCCAGATTATGTTGACAGCCCTGTTGATAACCCGCCGGACAAGCACGCAAGTGGTTGAGCGCGCAGCGTTTTGCACGCGCGGAGGTCGATCGTCACGAAATGGGCAGATGCGGCCGCTGGCCGCCTGCGCCATGGCGATCGCCCTGCTCGCCGGTTGCGCGGCACCGCCGTCGCCCGTCGTCGACGCCCCCCCGGCCTGCACGCAGCCCGGCGAAAACCGCATGCTGCAGGCCGACCTGCTGTTCGGGCGCGACATCACGGGGCGCGGCCCCGTCACCGATGCGGAGCGCGCGGCATTCCTCGCCGACACGGTCACACCACGGTTCCCCGACGGCCTCACCTACTGGGACACACACGGCCAGTGGCGCGACCAGACAAGCGGCGGGATCACGCGCGAAGACAGCTTCGTGATCCGTATCATCGCCGACGATACGCCCGATACGCGCACGCGGCTCGCCGCGATCCGGCAAGCGTATATGCAGCGCTTTCACCAGCAATCGGTCGGCATGACGGTCGTGCCGGCCTGCGCATCGTTCTGATTCCCCCTTCTCCGTCCGCCGGCCATTCGCGCAAAAAAAACGGGCGCCCGAAGGCGCCCGTCGCATGCCGGAACCGCGGCGTGCCGCTTACTTGCTCTCGAACATGTCCATGATCTGCTGCTTCTCCTGCGGCGTGACGGGCGGCGGCGCAAGCCCCGCCGCGCCAGCCGAGCCGAGCGCATCGTTCGCGCTGATCGAATTCTCGGCCGGGTTGATGTCGACGTTCGCGACGAAGCCATTGCCCGGCGTGCGATCGGCGTAGTACAGCTCGCCGTCGATCGACGTCAGGCCGTCCGGCATCGGCATCTGCTGCTCGGGCACGCCGTTCAGCGCGGTGCGCATGTAGTTCACCCAGATCGGCAATGCGAGCTGTGCGCCGAATTCGCGGCTGCCGAGGCTCTTCGGCTGGTCGAAGCCCATCCACGCGACCGCGACGAGCGACTGCTGGTAGCCGGCGAACCAGCCGTCCTTCGCGTCGTTCGTCGTACCCGTCTTGCCCTGCAGGTCGCTGCGGCCCAGTGCGTTGGTGCCCGCGCCCGTGCCGGCCGTCGCGACCGAATGCAGCAGGCTGTTCATCACGTACGCATTGCGGCCTTCGATCGTGCGCGGCGCCGTGCTGCCCGCGAGCACCGGCTGCGACTTCTGCAGCGCCTGGCCGCGTGCGTCGTCGACCTCGGCGATCAGGTACGGATCGACCTTGTAGCCGCCGTTCGCGAACACCGCATAGCCGGTCGCGAGCTGCAGCGGCGTCACGAGGCCCGCGCCGAGGGCCATCGGCAGGTAAGGCGGCGTCTTCGCGGGATCGAAGCCGAAGCGCTGCGTCACGTACTGCTGCGCGTACTGCGTACCGATCGACGCGAGGATCCGGATCGACACGAGGTTCTTCGAACGCTGCAGGCCGGTGCGCATCGTCATCGGGCCGTCCGGCTGGTCGTCGTCCTTCGGCTCCCAGGCGGTGCCGCCCGGCACGCTCGGCGGGAAGTACAGCGGCGCGTCGTTGATCATCGTCGCCGGCCCGAGCCCCTTGTCGAGCGACGCCGAGTAGATGAACGGCTTGAACGACGAGCCCGGCTGCCGCCAGGCCTGCGTCACGTGGTTGAACTTGCTCTTGTTGAAGTCGAAGCCGCCGACGAGCGAGCGGATCGCGCCATCCTGCGGCGCGATCGCGACGAGCGCGCCTTCGACCTGCGGCAGCTGCACGACCTGCCAGCCCGTCTTGCCGTCCTTCAGCACGCGCACGACCGAGCCCGGCTTGATGCGCAGCGTGTCGTTCGCGCGGGGGCTGAGCGCGCCCGCCACGAAGCGCAGCCCGGCCGGGCCGATCGTCGTGGTCGCGCCGCCGACGAACTGCACCTCGACCGCATTCGGCGATGCCGACAGCACGACCGCCGATTGCAGGTCGCCGTTGTCCGGGTGATCGGCGAGCGCGTCGTCGATCGCCTCGTCGCGGTCGTCGCCGGCCGCCGGCAGCTTGATCGACGCTTCCGGCCCGCGATAGCCGTGGCGGCGCTCGTAGTCGAGAATGCCGCGACGCACGGCCTGGTACGCGGCTTCCTGGTCGGACGAGTTGATCGTCGTCGTGACGGTCAGCCCGCGCGTATAGGTTTCGTCCTTGTACTGCTGGTACATCATCTGCCGCACCATCTCGGCGACGTACTCGCCGTGCACCGCGTACTGGTTGCCCGGCGTGCGCACGTGGATCTCCTCCTTCACGGCCTCGTCGTACTGCGGCTGCGTGATGTAGCCAACCTCGAGCATGCGCTTCAGGATGTATTCCTGGCGCACCTTCGCGCGCTTCGGATTGACGACCGGGTTATACGCGGACGGCGCCTTCGGCAGCCCCGCGAGCATCGCCGCTTCCGCGAGCGTGATGTCCTTCAGGTCCTTGCCGAAATACACGCGCGCGGCGGCCGCGAAGCCGTACGAGCGCTGGCCGAGATAGATCTGGTTCATGTACAGCTCGAGAATCTGGTCCTTCGTCAGGGCCTTCTCGATCTTGTACGCGAGCAGCATTTCGTAAATCTTGCGCGTGTAGGTCTTCTCGCTCGACAGGAAGAAGTTGCGCGCGACCTGCATCGTGATCGTGCTCGCGCCCTGGCGCGCGCCGCCGTGCATCAGGTCGGCGACACCCGCGCGCAGGATGCCGACGAAGTCGACGCCGCCGTGTTCGTAGAAGCGGTAGTCCTCGATCGCGAGCACCGCCTTCTTCATCACGTCCGGAATGTCCTGGAAGCGCACGAGGCTGCGGCGCTCTTCGCCGAATTCGCCGATCAGCACATGATCGGCCGTGAACACGCGCAGCGGCACCTTCGGCTGGTAGTTGGTCAGCGCGTCGAGCGACGGCAGTTGCGGCGCCATCACGACCAGCGCGTAGCCGACGATCAGCGCGCCGACGATCGCCAGCGTCGCGATGAGGCCGGCGAACCACAGCATGACGCGCGAGCCGAACGAGCGACCGCGCCCTCCGCCGCCGCTGCGCTGGGTGCGGCGGTCGTCGTCGCGATCGTCGTCATCGGGGTAATAGGCTCCGGACGGCGAACGGCGCAGCGTGTAGTGGGGTTCGTTCCTGTCGGAAGAAGAAGGCGGTCGTTTGATAATTGGCATGTCGGAATGGCGGGCGGTCGTGGCGCCCTCGGACGCATGCGGAAATGCAGGCGAATGAATCAGAGCGGATACAGCGTGATGCGGCTGTCACGTCGACAGACCCCGCCGCGCGGCGATCCGTTCCCGCGACGTGACAGCGCATTTTAATGAAATCGACCGGGTGCCTTCGCGATTTTTTGTAAAAATTCCCGCAATGCCGTGATTTAAGGAACGTATTGTCGGCATCCTCTGCCTATCATGGACACGCAATATCGCGCGCACGCGCCGGCTTTCTTTCAGTCGCGAAAGGTTCGACATCGTGATGCGCAAGCCGCTTGAACTCGCGCGTTTAAGCCGTATTTAAGTGAACCGGTGGTGTAATATCCGCCGGCTCATGCGGGTCGGAACCGGCTCGCAACGGGCACTGCCGCTCTCACGCGGCGCCTTTCAACCACGGAGGATTTCATGTCGCTTTTCGACTCTGTTTCGCGCACGATCAAAGGCCTGCTGAACGATGCGGCCGATTCGGTACAGGATCCGTCGCGCGACGCACGGCAGATCGTGCGGGAGCTCGACGACAGCATCGGCCGTGCCGAGAATTCGCTGATCGAGATCGAGGCACAGGTCGCGACCCAGCGCAGCAAGCGCGATGCGGCCGACGACAAGGTGAAGAAGTACGAGGACGGCGCGAAGCGCGCGCTGCAGTCCGGTGACGAAGCGCTCGCCCGCGAGGCCCTCGCCGCGCAGTCGAACGCGGAAGCCGAGCGTGACGCGCTCGCAGCCGAATTGACGACGCTCGAGCCGTCGGTCGACAAGCTGAAGGGGCAGATCGCCGACATGCGTCAGCGCCGCAACGACCTGAATGCACGCTCGAACATCCTGCAGGCCAAGCAGGAAATCGCGCAGGCGAAGGACGTCGCGGCCAGCGCCCTGGGCGGCATCGGCGGCAAGAACCTGTCCGAGGACTTCCAGAAGCTCGAGGACAAGGTCGCGCTGCAGAACGCCCGCTCGGACGCGCGCCTGAATTCGGCCGACACGTCGAGCGGCAAGGCGCTCGACGACAAGCTCGCCGCGCTGAACAAGGGCCCGTCGGTCGAGGATCGCCTCGCCGCGCTGAAGAAGCAGCTCGATACGCCCGCGCAGTAACGGCCACTGCGGGCAACCGCGCCGCCGCCCGCCCCGGGCGCGGCGCGAACCGATCGTCAGGAGACGGGCGCCTGCGCCCGGTTCGACCATGAAGAAATCTCTCGCCGCACTCGGCCTCTCGCTGATGGTGCTGTCGTCCGCCGCGTTTGCGGTCCCGTCGCTGCAGCAGGTCGAGCAATCGATCGCGCAACGCAACTGGCAGCAAGCCGACACGCAGCTGTCGCAAGTCATCGACGCCCATCCGAACAATGCGCATGCGCGCTACCTGTACGCACAGGTGCTGGACCGCGAGGGCCGCGCGTCCGACGCACTCGAGCAGCTGCAGCGCGCGAAGACGCTCGATCCGCAACTCAAGTTCACCGACGCATCGCGCTTCGCGCAGACCGAGTCGCGCATCCGCGCCGACGCCGCGCGCGTGAGCGGCAACGTGCCGTCGGCCACGCAGGCAGGGACGCTGCAGCCGGGGCTCGCGCCCGCTGTCGCGCCGGCCGAAAAACACGGCCCGTCGACCGGCATGTGGATCGGCTTCGGGTTGATTGCCGCGGTGATCGCGCTGGTGCTGCGCTGGACGCTGCGGCGCGCACGCACGGCCGACGACAGCCGCGCCGACGACGAACGCCGCACGCAGCTCAAGCGCGCCACCGACGTGCTGAACGACATCCGCCCGCTGAAGCTCGACGCGAAGCTGTCGACGGCGCCCGGCGCCGCGGCGCTCACGGGCGAACTCGAAGCGATAGAGACCGATGCGCGCACGCTCGTCGAAACGCTGTCGAACGGCAAGAACCCGGTGCCGCCGTATCGCGTCGATGAACTCGAACAGCGTCATGCAAGCGTGAAGGCACGCGTCGAAGGCCGTCCCGACCCGGCCGCGCAACCCGCGGCACCGGCGAACGGCAGCGGCTCCGTGTATGCGCAGGAAGCCGATCGCATGACGGGCGCGCAAGGCCAGCCGTATCCTCAGCAGCCCTACCCGCAACAGCAACCGCCGGTGGTGATCCAGCAAGGCGGCGGCGGGTTCGGCGGCGGCATGGGCGGGTTGCTGACCGGTGTGTTGCTCGGCGAGGCGATGTCCGGTGGCCGCGAGCGCGTGGTCGAACGCGACGTGATCGTCGACGGCGAGCGCCGCCGGCAGGAGAACGACCCGGGCTTCGACCTCGGCCGCGGCGACAGTTCGAACTGGAGCGACGGCAACGGCGGCGGCGGCGGCATGGATCTCGGCAGCAACGACGACGGCTGGACCGACGACAACACCTGACGCTACGCAGCGCGTCGACGCCCCCGCGACGCGCTGCATTGCACGCCACGCTCCCCTGCAGGGCCGGCCGCGCCGACGCGCGGATTTGTCAATCATTTCAAGATGGACTACCGGCAATGGGGAGCGTTCGCTATCATGCGGCCATCGGCGTGCCACCGACCCTCATTCGACGCTCTGCATCCCTGCGCGTCGCGGCACGCCTCCTCTCGCCCCAAACAGGAGAAAGCCGCTCATGAGCATCATCAAGGAATTCAAGGAGTTCGCCGTCAAGGGCAACGTCATGGATCTCGCCGTCGGCGTGATCATCGGCGGCGCGTTCTCGAAGATCGTCGACTCGGTCGTGAAAGACCTCATCATGCCGGTCATCGGCGTGCTGACCGGCGGCCTGGATTTCTCGAACAAGTTCGTTCTGCTCGGCACCATCCCCCCGACGTTCAAGGGTAATCCCGATTCGTTCAAGGACCTGCAGGCCGCGGGTGTCGCCGCATTCGGCTACGGCTCGTTCATCACGGTGGCAATCAATTTCGTCATCCTCGCGTTCATCATTTTCCTGATGGTGAAATTCATCAACAAGCTGCGCAAGCCGGAAGAAGCCGCACCGGCCGCGACGCCGGAAGACACGGTGCTGCTGCGCGAGATCCGCGATTCGCTGAAGCAGCGCTGATCGCCCAGCGCCCCGCCAGCCAGGCCCGCCTCGTGCGGGCCTTTTTATTGCGCGTGCGATGCACCGCCGCATGCGGCCTATCTCACTTTTTTGTGACGGGCGAATGCACGCGCGGGGAAAGCAGGTCTATGATGGAGACTAAACGACAGTACGGGCGCCAAGACGCTGGCTGTGTCGATCATGGCGAGCAGGTCGACGGGAGACATTGATCGTCGTACTGCACGAAGGCAGCATTTTCGTGTGCTATAAAGGATCGACATGCGGCGTACATAGCCGGGAGTGGGTCGCATGAAAGTGCCGCATTTCTTGCAATTGTTTTTGAGGCGAGTGTTTATGTCCTTCCCGAAAAAACGTCGGCGTGCCCAGCAGGATGGCCAGGAGTCATTCCTCGCGGTATTGCGCCACTCGAAACCGTTTGCCCAGCTCGACACCAAGATTGCCCGCGCCCGTGCGCAGGACGAACCCGTCCTGTACGCACATGTGCTGCCCGGTCTCGACGTGCTCCTGTGCAGCGTACGCGGCGCCCAGCCGCCTTATCCCGCCATCGCCGAGTTGCGCAAGCGCTGCATCGAATCGATCGCCAACGCGCTCGAGCAACCGCTGGACGGCCTCGAGAACGGCGGATACTGGTATGAAGCAAACGGCTTCGGCTTCCTCGTGTTTGCCAGCCGTGCGCGTGCGCGCATCCTGCCCGAGTTTGGTGCAGGCACGAAAGCGAGCCTGCGCGGCGGGCTCGGTCGCCAGAACGCCGGCGACACGACACCACGCTCCCTCGGCTGATCACCCTGCCGATCGATGGGCCGCCTCCGGGTGGCCCATCTGTCATTCACGCGCCTCGCTTACCCGTCACGACACCTGCTGACGCTCGTTGCCGGGTCGCACGATGTCGATGAATGCGGCGAAATCGGCACCGGCGAGCCCTTGCGCGGCGCCGAGCCGCAACACCTGCTGCACGGTGGCCGATACGGGCATCACGGCGCCCGTATCGCGCGCCGCGTCGGCGATCGCATCGACGTCCTTCTGGAACGTGCTGAGCGCGCCGATCGGAGCATGGCCGCCCGACGTCATGCGCGGCACGAACGTCTGCAGCAGCACCGAATCGGCCCAGCCGCCGGCCAGCGCTTCGGCGAGCCGCGCGGCATCGATGCCGCTCGCCTGCGCCAGACCGACAGCCTCGGCGATCGCGGTCACCGTCGCGGTGACGATCGCCTGGTTGCACAGCTTCGCCGTCTGCCCCGCCCCCGCGTCGCCCATGTGCGTGATCCGCGACGCATACGCGTCGATCAGCGGCCGCACCGCGTCGAGATCGGCCGCGCGGCCGCCGGCCATCACCGCGAGCGTGCCGGCCTGCGCGCCGGGCACGCCGCCCGACACCGGCGCATCGACCCAGCCGACGCCGAGCGCGGCTGCACGCGCCGCGTAATCGCGCGTGGCGGCGGGCGCAATGCTCGAATGATCGACGATGCGCTGCAGGCGACGCGCACGCGCATCGCCGGAGAGCAGGCCGTGCTCGCCGAACACGACATCGCCCACCGCGCGGCCGTCGAGCACGCACACGAATACCGTCTCGACGCGCTCCGCCAGTTCGCGCGGCGTGCCGAGCACCTGCGCGCCGTCCTTCACGAGCGCCTCGGCCTTGTCGCGCGAGCGATTCCACACGCTGACCCGATGCCCTGCCGCCAGCAAATGCCGAATCATCGGCGCGCCCATCAATCCCGGTCCGCAAAATCCGACTTCCACGATGCTCCTCGTCTCCGATATGGGTTGAACTTGCCGCCCATCATACCTATCACTCAAGAAGCCGGGCACGCGCGGCGCCGCTTCGGGACCACGGCTTGCGCCGGCCATCCATACCGACATCCCAGGGAGCGCATCATGAGCGACCACGTGTACAAGATGATCGAGCTGACCGGTTCGTCGAAGCAATCGAGCGACGACGCCATCCGCAACGCGATCTCGAAAGCCGGCAAGACGCTGCACAACCTGCACTGGTTCCAGGTGACCGAAACGCGCGGCCACATCGAAGGCGACCAGGTCGTGCACTGGCAGGTCACGCTGAAGGTCGGCATGCGCATCGACGACTGACGCGCCCCCCTGCATCACACGCCGCGCCGCTGACCGGATCCGTGCAACGCGCTTCCGCGCGGCGCCGCGCGCTTCACTTCGCCCCCGTTCAGGCCCCTTGTCGCGGCCCGGCCGGCGGGTACCTGCGGGTATCCATCTCTTGACGCTGATTTTCGTTCATATTAAAAACAATATACCCACCCCACCCCTCGATCAGCCCAGCCATATAAACCGGAGATAACATGAGTCAGCAACGCGAGGCGATCGACACGTACCTCTTGCGCGTCTTGCACACCTTGTTGATGGAGCGCAGCGTCACGCGCGCGGCCGTCAAACTGAACCAGTCGCAACCGGCGATCAGCGCCGCGCTGCGGCGCCTGCGCGACATCACCGGCGATCCGCTGCTGGTGCGCGGCAAATCCGGCATGGTGCCGACCGAATACGGGCTGCGCCTGCTCGAGCCCGTGCAGAACGCGCTGCGTGAAATCGAGCGCATCAAGTTCCAGCAGCACAATTTCGACCCGGCCACGTCGATCCGCTGCTACCGGATCGGCTGCCCCGACTACCTGAACGTGCTGTTCGTGCCGACCGTGGTCGAGCGCTTCCGCCAGGCCGCGCCGAACGCGACGCTCGAGTTCCATTCGCTCGGCCCCGCGTTCGACTACGAGCTCGCGCTGGAAGACGGCAAGCTCGACATCGTCGTCGGCAACTGGCCCGAGCCGCCCGAGCAGCTGCACCTGTCGAACCTGTTCGTCGATGAAATCGTCTGCCTGATGAGCAACACGCACCCGTTCGCGAAGCGCGGCGGGCTCACGCTCGATCAGTACCTGAACGCCCCGCATCTCGCGCCGACGCCGTACTCGGTCGGCCAGCGCGGCGCGATCGACGTGCATCTCGCGCGCGAACGGCTCAAGCGCCACGTGGTCGTCACGCTGCCGTACTTCAACCTCGCACCGTACGTGCTCGTGAAGTCCGACCTGATCTTCACGACGACGCGCCTGTTCGCCGATCACTACGCGAAGTTCCTGCCGCTGTCGGTCGTGCCGGCGCCGCTCGACTTCCCCCCGATGCAGTACTACCAGCTGTGGCACGAGCGTTGCCACTACTCCGATGAAGTGCGCTGGCTGCGCAGCCTCGTCGCCGAAGCCACCCGCACGCTGATCGAAGCGTAACGGCGCGGGCCGCACGCGCCGTTTCGGCGCGGCGTGGCGACAGCCGGCGGCCTGCCCGGCGGCAACGCGGCCGTCGGATGGCGCCAGCCTTCCTTCAGCGCGATGCCTCGACCAGTGCCTGCGCGAGCGCGTTGTGACGCGCGATGACAGGCGGCAGGTCGAGCGTCGCCAGACGTCCCTCCCTTACCACCACCTTCCCGTTCACGACCGTGTACGCCGTCTGCGACGGCGCGCAGAACACGAGCGCCGCGACCGGATCGTGCAGCGCGCCCGCGAACAGCGGCTGGCGCAGGTCGAATGCGGCGAAGTCCGCGGCCATGCCGGGCTTCAGCGCGCCGATGTCGTCGCGATTCAGCACCTTCGCACCGCCGAGCGTCGCGATCTCGAGCGCTTCGCGCGCGGTCATCGCATCGGGCCCGAAACCGACCCGCTGCAACAGCAGCGCCTGCCGCACTTCCGCGACCATCTGCGCGCCGTCGTTCGATGCGGAGCCGTCGACGCCGAGGCCGACCGGCACGCCCGCGAGACGCATCTTCTTCACCGGCGCGATACCCGACGCGAGCCGCATGTTGGAGCATGGACAGTGCGCGACGCCCGTGCCGGTGCGCGCGAACAGGCTGATACCCGCATCGTCGAGCTGCACGCAGTGCGCATGCCACACGTCGTGGCCGACCCAGCCGAGATCTTCCGCATATTCCGCCGGCGTCATCCCGAACTTCTCGCGGCTGTACGCGATGTCGTTGACGTTCTCCGCGAGGTGCGTGTGCAGCGACACCCCGTATTCGCGCGCGAGCACGGCCGCGTCGCGCATCAGGTCGCGGCTCACCGAGAACGGCGAGCACGGCGCGACGACCACGCGCAGCATCGCGTAACGGCCTTCGTCGTGATAGGTCTCGATCAGGCGCTGCGTGTCGCGCAGGATGTCGGGCTCGCGCTCGACGACCGAATCGGGCGGCAGCCCACCGTCGCGCTGGCCGACGCTCATCGCACCGCGGCTCGCGTGAAAACGCATGCCGATCCGCTGTGCGGCGCCGATGCTGTCGTCGAGGCGGCTGCCGTTCGGGTAGATGTACAGATGATCGCTCGACGTCGTGCAGCCCGACTGCAGCAGCTCGGCCATCGCGGTGAGCGTCGACACTTCGATCATCTCGGGCGTCAGGTGCGCCCAGATCCGGTACAGGTTCGTGAGCCAGCCGAACAGCTCGGCGTTCTGCGCCGCCGGCACCGCGCGCGTCAGGCTCTGGTACATGTGGTGGTGCGTGTTCACGAGCCCCGGGATCACGAGGTGGCCGCGCAGGTCGAGCACTTCGTCGGCCGTCTCGGGCAGCTCGGCGGTCGGACCAACCGCGACGATCCGGTTGTCTTCGATGTAGAGCCCCGCATCGCGCAGCTCGCGACGCGTGTCGTCCATGGTCACGAGCACGTCGGCGTGCTTGACCAGCAGGGTTGTCGGGCGGGATGAGGAGGGGTTCGGCGCGCGTGCGCCAGCGTGCTGCTCGAGGTTCATGCGTTCTCCGCGTCGGTCTGCCCCCAGGGGCGGATCCTGGGAGCGGTCACACAGCCGTTCGAACGCTGAATCGCGGCACGCTCCGGTGCCTGCGTCCGTTCGAACGCCCTGGCCCGGTTACCCGGCGTGCTCGCCGTCTTCGGGGTACGCGCGGGCCACGAGCCGACGCGCACGGCGGGAGGATCGCCCAAGCGCGCGCCGCACACAATGCGCGATCCGGAATACCGCGTTTCACGGTTTCGATATGGTACGCCGCGCAACGCCCCGCCGCCGACCCGAAATGCCCGCCGGAAGCCCACCGGAAACCGTCTCCGGCGTGCCGTCGACAGCCGCTCATGCGCGGCGCATTATCTTTGATATCGCGCCCGTATTTGCGCGGGGAACCTTTTTACAATGCCTGCACGGCGCTCGCTTCAATCTCGCCGACGGGTATGTAGCCACGTGACGTGGAGCCTCGATCCGCCGCACAGTCAATGGATCGAGTCGCCGCCGAACCTCGCATTCACACAAGGACACAACGAATGGGAAAGCTCACTACCCACGTACTCGATACGGCGCACGGCCGTCCCGGCGCTGCAATCAAGGTGGACCTCTACGCGCTGGACGGCGAATCGCGCCGCGCGATCAAGACCGTGCTGACCAATAGCGACGGCCGCTGCGACGAACCCCTGCTCGAAGGCGCCGCGCTCGCCGCCGGCGAATACGAACTCGTGTTCCATGCCGGCGACTACTTCGCGTCGCTCGGCGTGAAGGTGCCCGAACCCCGTTTCGTCGATCGCGTCGTGCTCCGCTTCGGCATCGCCGACACCGGCTCGCACTACCACGTGCCGCTGCTCGTGTCGCCGTGGTCGTACAGCACCTATCGCGGCAGCTGACATTCGAATCAGCGCCCGCATCAAACAAACGATTTGAGTCTGGAGGAGTTTCATGGAAGGCTTCATCACCGACTGGCTGAACCTCGCGCTGCGATGGCTGCACGTCATCGTCGCCATCGCGTGGATCGGCGAGTCGTTCTACTTCGTCGCGCTCGACAACAGCCTGAAACCGCCGACCGACCCGAACCAGCGCAAGCGCGGCGTGTTCGGCGAGCTGTGGCACGTCCACGGTGGCGGTTTCTACAACATGCAGAAGTACACGGTCGCCCCGCCGGAAATGCCGGATGACCTGCACTGGTCGAAGTGGCCGTCGTACACGACCTGGCTGTCGGGCTTCTCGCTGTTCTTCGTGCTGTACCTGCTCGCGCCGAACACGTACCTGATCGACAAGAGCGTGCTCGACATGGGCCCGGTGGTCGCCGTCGCATCCGCACTCGGCTTCCTCGCCGCCGGCTGGATCGTCTACGACTCGCTGTGCCGCATCCTCGGCACCAACGACCGCGTGCTCGGCATCTGCGTCGGCATCTACGTGGTCGCCGCCGCCTATCTCGCGTGCCACATCTTCGCGGGCCGTGCCGCGTACCTGATCGTCGGTGCGATGCTCGCGACGATCATGTCGGCGAACGTGTTCTTCGTGATCATTCCCGGCCAGCGCAAGATGGTCGACAAGATGCTCAAGGGCGAAGAGCCGAACCCGATCTACGGCAAGCGCGGCAAGCAGCGCTCGGTGCACAACACGTACTTCACGCTGCCGGTCGTGTTCGCGATGCTGTCGAACCACTATGCGATGACCTACACGAACAAGTTCAACTGGGTCGTGCTCGTGATGATCATGCTGGCCGGCGCGCTGATCCGCCAGTTCTTCGTGATGCGCCACCGCGGCAAGCAGCTGTGGTACCTGCCGATCGGCGGCGTCGCGCTGCTGGCCGGCGCACTGGTCTGGACGACGCCGAAGCCGGTCGCACCGGAAGCGCAGGCCGCGAACGCGCCGAAGGTCGTGATCAACGACATCATGCCGATCCTGCAGCAGCGCTGCGTCGAGTGCCACTCGGCGAAGCCGACGCTGATGGGCAGCGCGCCCGCGGGCGTGATGTTCGACACGCCGGACGAAGTGTCGAAGAACGCGCAGCGTATCTATGAACAGGCCGTGCGCCTGAAGGCGATGCCGATCGGCAACGTCACGCACATGACCGACGACGAGCGCACGAAGCTCGCCGCGTGGTTCGAGGGTGGCGCGAACAAGTAAGCCGCCGTGCGCCGGGGTCGTGTTCCGGCGCAATCCTTTCCGTTCGCGGGCCCGTTACGGGCCCGTTTTTTTGCGTGCTGCAGAGGCGTTGCCAGCGCTCACCGCTCACCGCGCATCGCGTCGCGCTGGAGCGCGACGAGCGCATCGAGCGCGCGCGGGCCGTCGTCGAACGGCACGAAGATGTGATCGTGGCAGGCAGCCGCCATCACGTTGCAACTGATGCCGGCCGCGCCGAGCGCGCGTGCGAACGCCGCCGTGAGGCCGACAGCCGCAAGGTCGGAATGCACGGTCAACGTGATCCAGGCCGCACGGAACAGCACGGACCAGCCATGACGCCCCGCCGTCTCCTCTTCGACCACGACGGTCAGCCCCTCCGCTTCGCGAAACGTTGCGATCACTTCGGATAACGATACGTCTGCGCCGGTCGGCAGCGATACGAAGGCGAACGCGCCCGGATGCAGTTCGGGCTGCATCGTGCTCAGCAGGATCGCCAGGTCGTTTTCAGGTTGGCTCATCGGAGGAACATGCCCGGAATCGGGCATCGCGCGGTGGAGATGCGGGCACGATAGCACGCGCCCCCGTCACCGCTACGCGTGCATCGTCGCGACTTCATCCGCGAGCCAGTCGCGCAATGCGACGATGCGCGGATCGTCCTGCGTGTGCTCCGGATACACGACGTGATAGGCGAGCCCCGGCGCCACGTCGACATTCACGTCGAACAGTTGCACGACGCGCCCTTCGGCGAGATCGCGCGCGATCATGTGCGGCTCCGCCAGCCCGACCGCCGTGCCATCCGTCACGGCCTGCACGACGTGGCTCGAATCCGGAAACGCGACGCACCGCCTGTCGTCGAAACCGTCGATGCCGGCAGCGGCCATCCATGCGGACCAGCGCGGCCAGGTCACGCCATCGACTTCGCAGTCCACGTGGCACAGCGTGTGGCGCAGCAGGTCGCGCGGCTTGCGCAACGGCGGCCCGGCCGACAACAGCGCGGGGCTGCAGATCGCAACGACCGACGTATCGAACAGGCGCTGCGCGCACGCATCGCGATAACGCCCGGTGCCGAAGCGGATCGCGGCATCGACGTCGTCGTCATCGAAATCGCGCAACCGGTCGGTGATATCGAACGACAGCTCGAACGCTGGATGTTCGACCCTGAAACGCGGCAGGCGCGGCAGCAGCCAGTGCGTCGCGAAGCGCGCGCCGACCGACACGCGCAACTCCGTCTGCTCTCGTGCGACGCGCCGTGCCCGGGCAGTCGCGCGCTGCAGGCCCGCCAGCGCATCAGCGGCCGCGGCAGCCAGCACGACACCGGCCGGCGTCAGCCGGATGCTGCGGCTCGTGCGGACGAACAGCACCATGTCGAGCTGCGCCTCGATTTCCTTGATCTGGTGACTGACGGCCGCCGGCGTCAGCCCGACCTCGTCGGCCGCTCGCGAGAAATTCAGGTGCCGCGCCGCTGCATCGAACGTCCTCAGCGCGCGCGTACCGGGCCACATGCGTTCCATCGATCTTCAAACCGGATTTGATGACCGTTCCAAAACTACTCGTTTTTCAAGACAGCATCAATCGGTAAACAATAGGCTTTCTTGAAGATGTCGCGCGCCGCCCCGTGCCCGCGGCCAACCTGGAGAGTCGCCGATGACCGCTGCATCATTCCCGTCCGTCGCCCAGATCAACGGCGTCGCCGCCACGCCCGACGCGCTCGCCGCGCTCGCGTTCGCGGGCCATGCGCATTTCACCGCCATGCAGGTACGCGACGGTCACGTGCGCGGCCTCGACCTGCATCTCGCGCGGCTGCGCGATGCGTCGAACACGCTGTTCGGCCAGGCCCTGCCCGACGACCGGATTCGCACGCTCCTGCGCGCCGCGCTCGAGCGCGCGCCGTCGGCGCTGTCGCTGACGGCGACCGTGCATGCGACGACGGGCGAATTCGTCGCGCCGCGCGACGACGAAACGCTCGACGTGCTGGTCCGCACCGCCGCGCCGTCGTCGGGGCCCACGGGCCCGCTCGATCTCGCGCTGTTCGAATACGAGCGCGTGCTGCCGGACATCAAGCACGTCGGCGAAGTCGCGAAGACGCACTTCCTGCGCCGCGCGATCGCGCAGGGTTTCGACGACGCGGCGTTCGTCGATCGCCACGGGCGCATCAGTGAAGGCTCGATCTGGAATCTCGCGTTCTGGACCGGCGACGCGGTCGTGTGGCCGGTGGCCGACATGCTCGGCGGCGTCACGATGCGCATCGTGCGCCGGCAACTGGCGCGCCTGGGGGTCGCGCAGCACGATCGCGAACTGACGCCGGCCGACCTGCCGTCGATGGCCGGCGCCGTCGTGATGAATTCGTGGACGCCCGGGATCGCCGTGCGCCGGTTGGGCGCGACGACACTGCCCGACGCATCGTCGTTCGTCGCGCTGCTGCATCGCGCATACGAACAGGAGCCGCCCGTCGCGCCGTGACGCGCGCCGCCACGCGCCGCGCGCCCTGCTCACCCGTCGACCGTCTCCGGCAGCCGCGCGATCGCCTTGATCTCGAACTGGAACCCATACAGCCAGGTCACGCCGACCGCGGTCAGCGTCGGATGCGGCGCGTCGCCCCAGTATTCGGGAACGATCTCCCAGATCCGCTCGAACGTCGCTTCAGGGTCGACGAGGAACACCGTCACGTCGACGACGTCGTCGAACGTGCAACCGGCCGCGCGCAACACCGCATTCAGGTTGTCGAACGCGCGGCGGACCTGCGCACCCAGTTCCGGCTCCGGCGAACCGTCCTCACGGCTGCCGACCTGCCCGGACACGAACAGGAAGCCGTTCGAGCGCACTGCCGGCGAATAGCGGTTGCGGTCGTACAGTGCCCGGCGACCGAGCGGGAAAACCACGCTACGCTTTACCATCCCCTACCTCCTTCGGTTGGTGGGGCGAAGCCGCCCCGGCATCAACGATGAAGGCACTTTAGGGATCGTTGCACGGCGAATAAACCGGCAACCCTGTCCAACACTGTTTGCACGCACCAAACAATTCCGACCGACGCGGAGCCCTGACCCGATGGATCGATTCGACGCAATGCAGGCGTTCGCCCGCGTGGTGGAAGCCGGCAGTTTCACGAAGGCGGCCGAGACGCTGCACATGAGCCGCACCACCGTCACGCAACTCGTGCAGCAGCTCGAAGCACGGCTGCGCGTGAAGCTGTTCAACCGCACGACGCGCAAGGTCGTCGTCACCGCGGACGGCGCCGCGTACTACGATCGCGTCGTGCGCTTGCTGGCCGACATGGACGATGCCGAAACGAGCCTGTCCGCGGCTTCCGCGTCGCCCCGCGGGCGGCTGCGCGTGGACGTGCCGAGCCCGTTCGCGCGTCTGATCCTGATCCCCGCACTGCCCACGTTCCATGCGCGCTATCCGGACATCCAGCTCGACATGGGCGTGAGCGACCGCGTGGTGGACGTGATCGGCGAGAACGTCGACTGCGTCGTGCGCGGCGGCGAACCGACCGACCGCTCGCTGGTCGCGCGGCGCGTCGGCGACCTGCGGCTCGGCGTGTATGCGTCGCCGGCTTACCTCGCACGCGCCGGCACGCCGACGCATCCGGACGAGCTGGAGGATACGCATCACCGAATCGTCGGTTTTCTGTGGGCGCGCACCGGCAAGGCGCTGCCGTTTTCGATGGCATGCGACGGCGAGCAGGTCACCGTGCGCGGACGCTACGTGCTCGCGGTCGACGACGGCAATGCGTACCTTGAGGCCGGCCTCGCCGGGTTGGGCATTCTGTGGCTGCCCGACTACATGGCCGGCGCGCATCGCGCCCGCGGCGAACTGGTGCCGCTGTTCGAGCAATGGCAACTCGAACCGATGCCGATGTACGTCGCGTTCCCGCCGAACCGGCACGTCAGCGCGAAGCTGCGTGTATTCATCGAGTGGGTCGCCGAACTGATGGCGCAGCATGCACCGGTTGCGAACCGGCGTCGCGGCGCCGGCCGCTCGCGCGACACGCGCAAAAACGCGGCGACCTGAATCTCGCCGAACTGGCCGCACATAAAAAAACCCGCGCATGATGCGCGGGTTTCGTCAGACGCCGGCAGAAACGCCGGCGACTCAGGCCGTCAGCGCGTGCAGCGCCTCGTCGGTGAGCCACAGCGATTCCTGCAGGTCCTGCTCGTTCAGGTTCAGGCCGTCGCCGCCGCGATCGACGACGATGAAGTCGCTGACGCCGCCGAGCGCGATCAGCGGGTGATGCCACACGCCCTTCGCATAGTTGACGCCCTGCCAGCCGCTCGTCACGAACGCGCGGATCTTCGCCGGATCGAGATCGCCCGCGGGCGCGACGACGACGAGATACGGCTGGTCGTTCAGCGGCACGAACGCCTGGCTGCCGATCGGGTGCCGCTCGAGCATCTTCACTTCGAACGGCAGCGTGCGCGGCTGGCCGCGGAACAGGTTGACGAGCGTGCGGCCGCCTTCATCGGTCACGTCGACTTTCGCGAGATCGTGAAAGCGGATCGTCGTGCCGAGGTTGATCGGGATCTGCTTCGCCCCTTCCGTTTCGATCACGTCGCCGAACGGCGCGAATGCTTCCTTGGTCAGCGGTTCGATGGCAAGCGTCTTCATTTGTCGAGCGTCCCCCACAGACGCAGGCGCGACACGCCGCCGTCCGGAATGATGTTCAGTCGCACGTGCGTGACGGGGCCGAGCGACGCGATGTCCTGTTCGAAGTAGTGCTGCTTGTCCATCTGCAGCTTCTGCTCGCCGAGCAGCACCGGCCAGAACATCGATTGCGTGATCAGCGAGCTGTCCGTGCCGCCCGACACGTACGCGGCCTGGATCGAGCAGCGGTCCGGGTAGTTGCCCTTGAAGAACGCGGTATCGACTTCGATCTTGCGGATCACACCCGGCTGCGCGAGCGCGATGATCGCCCAGTCGTTGCCGGGTTCGCGGCGGCGGCGGGTTTCCCAGCCGTCGCCCATGTTCACGCCGCGGCCCGGCAGCAGCAGGTTCGACGCGACGCCGAAGTGCTGGTTGTTCGCGGCCACCACGTACCCGCCGTTTTCCATCGCCGCGAGATCGAACTGCTCGGTCGCGCTCGCGCCGGCCCAGTCGAGCTGCGGCTGGCCGTACACGCGCAGGCGTGCAATGCCGCCATCCGGATAGATGTTCACGCGCAGGTGCGTGAAGGCGCGCGCATCGCTCGCTTCGACGTAGTGATGGCTGTTGCCCTGCAGCGTCGTCGACGGCACGATCTCGATCCACTCGGTCGCATGCGTCGGCGCGCCGTCGGCCACGAACGCGGCCTCGATCGACGCGGCCGGCGGGAAGTTGCCGGTGAAGTGGCTCGTGTCGATGTCGAAGCCCTTGATCACGCCCGGGCGCGCGAGCTTGACGATGCACCAGTCGTAGCCCGTCGTGCGCTTGCGGCGCGTTTCCCAGCCGTCCATCCACTTGCCGTGGTCGTCGTACTTGCCGGGGATGAACACGGCCGGCTCGGGGTTCAGCATCCGGTCCTTCGGCGCGAAGAAATCGTCGCTGGCTTCGAGCGCCTGCGCACCGAGACGCGGGTCGGCCAGGTTCACGTAGCGCCGCGTGAAGTCGGGTGCGTTGGGATCGAGAAGCGGAACAGCCATGATGTTTCCTTGTTTCAGTGAGACGATCAGGCCGCTGCGACGCAGCAGGCCGTATGCGATGTCAGGCGTCGATCAGGTCGTCGAGGCGGAAGCGCGCGATCCGGTAGATCTGGTCGAGGCTCGCCCGCAGTTCCTCGGTGCGCGAGTGATTCACGCGCGACTCGAAGTTCGCGATGATGCCGTGCCGGTCATAGCCGCGCACCGCGAGGATGAACGGGAAGCCGAATTTCTCGCGATACGTGCGGTTCAGCGTCAGCAGCTTGTCGAACTCTTCCTGCGTGCACTGGTCGAGGCCCGCGCCGCTCTGCTCGCGCGTCGACTCGGCGGTCAGCTCGCCGCGCACGGCAGCCTTGCCGGCCAGCTCCGGGTGAGCGTTGATCAGCGCGAGCTGGCGCACTTCGCCGCTCGTTTCCACCGCACCCGACATCGTCTTGTGCAGCGCGTCGATGCTCGCGAACGGCCGCTCGCCCGCGGCGACTTCGGCCACCCACGGCGAATGTTCGAAGATCCCCGACAGTGCCGCGACAAATGCGCTCGGCGCCATCGTATTCAGTTGTTCCAACGTGTAGCGCATCGCCTTCATGCTTTCCCTTCGTTTCGATGATTGGGCTGATACGGATGATGTTCACGCCAGTGACGCGCGATATCGACACGGCGCGTCACCCATACGCGATCGTGCTTCTCGATGTGATCGAGGAAACGCTGCAGCCCGCGGAACCGGCCCGGCCGGCCGAGCAACCGGCAGTGCATGCCGATCGACAGCATCTTCGGCGCTTCGTCGCCTTCCGCGTACAGCACGTCGAATGCATCGCGCAGGTAGTCGAAGAAGTGATCGCCGGTGTTGAAGCCCTGCGGCGTCGCGAAGCGCATGTCGTTCGTGTCGAGCGTGTACGGCACGATCAGCTGCGGCGATGTCTTGCCGCCCGACACTTCGACGTCCATCCAGAACGGCAGGTCGTCGCCATAGTTGTCGGAGTCGTACAGGAAGCCGCCGTATTCCGCGACCAGGCGGTGCGTATTGGGGCTGTCGCGGCCGGTGTACCAGCCGAGCGGGCGCTCGCCCGTCACGCGCTCGATCGCTTCCATCCCGAGGCGCATGTGTTCGGCCTCGAGTTCCGGCGTCATGCTCTGGTAGTGGATCCAGCGCCAGCCGTGGCACGCGATTTCATGGCCCAGCTCGACGAAGGCGCGCGCGAGCTCCGGATGGCGTTCGATCGCCATGCCGACGCCGAATACCGTCAGCGGCATCCCGCGCTTCTCGAATTCGCGCAGGATGCGCCACACGCCGGCCCGCGAACCGTACTCGTAGATCGACTCCATGCTCATGTGGCGGTCGGGATACGCGGCCGCGCCGACGATTTCCGACAGGAACTGCTCGGAGCCCGGATCGCCGTGCAGCACGCAGTTCTCGC
This sequence comes from Burkholderia sp. AU31652, assembly GCF_002223155.1. Taxonomy (NCBI): domain Bacteria; kingdom Pseudomonadati; phylum Pseudomonadota; class Betaproteobacteria; order Burkholderiales; family Burkholderiaceae; genus Burkholderia; species Burkholderia sp. AU31652. Next base: position 1,793,234 of record NZ_NKFG01000003.1, read on the forward strand.
CGCCCTCCTCGTAGTTCAGCACGAATTGCACGGCGACGCGGGCGCGCCCCGGCCAGTTCGCCTGAACGGGATGGCGGCCGTAGCCGATCAGGTCGCGAGGATAGTTGGGATCGAGTGACATGGTTCGATGTGCGGCGAAAGCTCGCTGAAATAATGGGTTCGCATCGACTGCGCGGGTGCCGGAGGCCGGCTGCGCAAGCCGATGCGATGACGGCCCAGTTTAGCGAAAACGCCCATACGCGCCCATACAGCGGCGCAGATAGTGCGTGTCAGACGGTGTGTATGTGCGGTTGCGGCAAATTCGGCACCGGTTCCGCCTGATCCCCGTCCGGCGGGCTGAAGCGGGCGAACGCGCCGTCGTAGCGCTTCGGCAGCGGGCGCGCGTAGTCGCCGCGCTTCGCGGTCGCGAGGCGCAACGCGACGAGCGCCTCGGCCCACTTGACGGCCGCCGTGACGCCCTCGACCACCGGCGCGCCGATCTGCTGCTCGATCTCGTGCGCGAACTCGGCCATCCCCGCGCAACCGAGCACGATCGCGTCGGCGCCGTCCTCGTCGAGCGCGCGCCGGCACTCGTCGACAATGATCCGGCGCGCGGCCGAGCCCGGCCGGTCGAGCTCGAGCACAGCGACGTCGGTCGCGCGCACGTTGCGGCAGAACCGTTTCATCCCGTAGCGCTCGGCGAGATGCCACGCCATCCCGCAGGTGCGCGCGAGCGTCGTGACGACCGAGAAGCCCGGCGCGAGCACGCTCGCCGCATGCATCGCGGCCTCGGCAATGCCGATCACCGGCCCGCGCGCGAGCTCGCGCGCCGCGTACAGGCCCGGATCGCCGAAGCACGCGATCACGTACGCATCGCAGCCGTCGCGCTCGCCCTGCACGATCTCGGCGAGCAGCCCCGGCGTCGCCAGTGCCTCGTCGTAATACCCTTCGATCGACGGCGGCCCCATCGGCGGGCTCACCGCGACGATCTCCGTGCCGGCGGCCGCGACCTCACGCGCGCAGCGGCCCATCGCGTCGGTCATCCGCTGGGTCGTATTCGGATTGATCAGTCGGATCTTCATCGCATGCTCCTCAGGCCTTCGCGCTCACGAGCAGCCGGTAGAACACGAAGCCGAGCCCGGCGCCGATGAACCACGAGAAGTTCGCGACGCCCTGCCAGCCCGGCACCATCACGCAGACGATCGCGATCACCGCGGCCGGCAACAGCGCGGCCAGCGCGCGACGGTTCACGCCGCCCGTGTACCAGTACGTGCCGCTTTCCGACATCGTGTACAGGTCGTCGCGCACGAGCCGGCCGCGCTTGACGAGGTAGAAGTCGGCGATCAGCACGCCGTACAGCGGGCCGATGAACGCGCCGAGCACGTCGAGCGTGTAGTGGATCACGGCCGGGTTGTTGAACAGGTTCCACGGCGTGATGAAGATCGACGCGACGGCGGCGAGCATCCCGCCCGCGCGCCAGCTGATCAGGCGCGGCGCGACGTTCGAGAAGTCGAACGCAGGTGACACGAAGTTCGCGACGATGTTGATGCCGATCGTCGCGATCGTGAAGGTCAGCGCACCGAGGATCACCGCGGTCGGATGGTCGATGCGCCCGACCGTCTCGACGGGGTCGGTGATGAGTTCGCCGAACACCGGCAGCGTCGCGGCCGTCGTGATCACCGTGACGAGCGAGAACGCGAGGAAGTTGACCGGCAGCCCCCAGAAATTGCCGCGCCTCACTTCGCCGAACGAGCGGCAGTAGCGCGAGAAATCGCCGAAGTTCAGCATCGGCCCGGAGAAGTACGACACCACCAGCGACACCGCCGTGATCATCACCGGAATCACTTCCGCGCCGTGGTACTTCACGCCGCCGAGGTTGAGGCCGATGTTGCGCCAGCCCGCGCGCCACACCATGTAGCCGGCGAGGATGAACATCACGACGTAGACGGCCGGCCCCGCGAAGTCGATGAACTTCTTGATCGTCTCCATCCCGTTCCAGAACACCAACGCCTGGAGCACCCACAGCAGCATGAAGCCGGCCCAGCCGACTGCCGACAGCCCGAGGAAGCCGTGGCGATGCACGTCCGCGTATGGCAGCCATTGCGGGAAGAATTTCAGCACGACGATCACCAGCGCGCTCGATGCGAGATAGGTCTGGATCCCGTACCACGCGATCGCGATCAGCCCGCGAATCACGGCCGGCACGTTCGCGCCGAGCACGCCAAACGTCGCACGGCATGCGACCGGGTACGGCACGCCGATCTGCTGGCTCGGCCGCGCGATCAGGTTGCACAGCAGGTTCACGAAGCCGATCCCGACGATCAGCGCGATCAGCACCTGCCAGCTCGTCAGCCCGAGCGCGAACAGGCTGCCCGCGAACACGTAGCCGCCGACGCTGTGCACGTCCGACATCCAGAACGCGAAGATGTTGTATGAGCCCCATGTCTGATTTTTCAGGGGTGCCAAATCTTCGTTGTACAAACGTTCGCTGTAACCATTCGGCAGTGTCGGGTCGCCGCCCTCGCCGCCTTCGTCCGCCGGATAGGCGCTGTCGTGCGCCACACTGAACTGAGCCATGACTTCTCCTTGACGCGGCCGAAAGGCCGCTCCACCGTCATCGATATCGCTCCGGATCGACGCCCGGAGTCGGACCAGCGGCCCGCGGCACACGCCGCGGGCCTGCATTTCGCTCGTTCTTGTGGCGCGCGGCCGGGTTCGCGTCGCCGCTCAGGCGCCGCCGAACACTTCGCGCAAATCGACCTGCCCTTGTGCGGGCCGGTCCAGCATCTTCAGTTCGACATGCTGCAGGTGGTGCGCCATCAGCGTCACCGCCCGCTTCGGATCGCCGGCCTCCAGCGCACCGAGGATCTCGTCGTGGTCGTCGCACGAGCACGGGCTGCGCCCGTGCGACTCGTACAGCGCCGACATCAGCGTCGAGCGTGCGACGAGCCCTTCGAGGCACGCGCTGAGCGTCGCATTGCCCATCAGCGTGGCGAGCGCCGTATGGAATTCGCCCGACAGGCGGATCCAGGCTGCGAAGTCCTGCCGCTGGAACGCCTTGCGTTCCTTCTCGATCAGCGAGGCGACGCCCTTCAGCCGCTTCGCGCCGGGCCCGGTCGCGAGCCGCTCGACCACGGCGAGCTCGATGATCCGGCGCATCTCGAACACCTCGTGCACGTCCTGCAGCGTCGGGCTCGCGACGAACGCGCCGCGGTTCGGCTCGAGATCGACCAGCTTGTCGGTCGCGAGCTGCGCGAGCGCCTGGCGGATCGCCCCGCGCTTCACGTTGAACACGTCGCAGAGCTGCGCCTCCGTCAGCTTCGCGCCCGGCGCGAGCCGATGCTCGAGGATCGCCGTGCGGATCCGCTCGGCGATCGCTTCGGGACTGGCTGCACCGGACGGGTGGGATTCGGGCTCGTTCATGATCGGCATCGTGTGATGATCCTCATCCTAGGGTGGACATAAAGATTGTCAACAATTCTTTTCTAGCATTGCGCACAATCGGCGTGCATCGACGCGACCTCGTTCGGTGCATGATGCGTCAAATCCATGCATGACAAGGCCAAGACGTATGACAGACGTGCTTTTCGTCGTATACCCTCCCCGCCATTTTGTTGACAAAACTGGTGCAGAATCCGGCGGCGAGCTTGCAGATGTCGACGAAAATACTTGACCGTTAGTTGCGCGCTTACATAAAGAAAAAGGCGGGGAATGAACCGCCCCCGCCTTTCGACCGACTGCGCCCGCCTCAACCGAGGTGCGGATAGTCCGACAAAGTGAGCCGGAAACCGTGCGCATTCGCGACCAGTTGCGCCTGTGCGCCGAACGGCAACGTCAGCAGGTCGGGCACGTGGCCGAACTGAAGCCCCGTCACGACCGGAATCCCGATCACCGCGCGCACCTGGTCGATCATCGCCTGCATGTCGTAGCCGTTGTCGTACTCGAACGGCCGCGCACCGGTGAACTGGCCGAGCACGAGCGCCTGCTGGCGCGCGAGCAGCCCCGACAGATGCAGTTGATAGATCATCCGTTCGATCCGGAACGGCTGCTCGTTGACGTCCTCGATGAACAGGATGCCGCCTTCGATGTCGGGCATGTACGGCGTGCCGACGAGCGACGTGAGGATCGCGAGGTTGCCGCCCCACAGCGTGCCCGTCACGTTCACGCTCTGCACCTGCGGCGCTTCGGCGATGATCGTCGTGCTCGGCTGCGTCAGTGTCTGCCAGAAGTGCTGCATCGTGAAGTCGCTCGGCGTTTCCGCGCCGAAATCGGCGGACAGCATCGGGCCGCCGAACGTCTTGATGCGCGCCTTCGCGTACAGCGCGAGCTGGAGCGCCGTGAAGTCGCTGTGGCCGACGAGCGCGACCGGCTGGTCACGCAGCCGGCGCTCGAGCCCGCGATAGTCGAGCCCGTGCAGGATGCGCGCGGCGCCATAGCCGCCGCGCACCGCGAGCGCGATGTCCGGCAGCGGCCGCTCGGGATCGGCAAGACGGTTCAGGTCGCCTGCCCGTTCGCCGTCGGTACCGCCGAACCGCTGGAAGCGCCGCTGCGTCGCTTCGATGTTCTCGATGCGGTGCTGCGCGGTGCTGAGGCGCTCGAGCGCGCGATTGATCGCGTCCGGATCGTGCGGATAGCCGGACGGCGCAAGCAGGCGGATGGTGTAGGACGCGGCGGGCTGGAAGGACATGGCAAAGAGAGGTGTCGGGTCGTCAAACCTGCTTAGAGGGTCCGAACCGTCTCCGGTTCACGGAACCGTGCCTGCCCGGCTCGCGTCGAGCGGCGGGCGCGGCGGGCGCGCCTATGACGCGCCGGAGTCGGCGTCGCGGGCGAGCCGTGCTTCGCGCAGCGCGCGACGGCGGTCGGCAAAGAACGACTTCAGCGCGGCGCCGCACTCGTCGGCGAGCACGCCGCCGGTCACTTCGGTATGGTGGTTCAGTTGCGGATTCGCGAATGCGTCGATCACGCTGCCGCACGCGCCCGTCTTCGGATCGGCGGCACCGTAGACGACCCGTGCGATGCGCGCATGCATGATCGCGCCCGCGCACATCAGGCACGGCTCGAGCGTGACGTACAACTCGCAGCCGGGCATCCGGTAATTCTGCAGATGCTGCGCGGCCATGCGCAGCGCGGCCATTTCCGCATGGGCCGACGGGTCGTGCCCGCCGATCGGATGGTTGAAGCCGCGTGCGATCACTTCGTCGCCACGCACGAGCACCGCGCCAACCGGCACTTCGCCGGCCGCGCGCGCCTCTTCGGCGGCAGCCTGCGCAAGACGCATGTAATGCAGGTCGCGTGCCGATACGGGCGCGGCTTCGGGAACGGGGGAATCGGCGGCGGGTTCGGCCGCCGGGGCGGATGCCGACCGGGCTGCGTCGTGCAGCGCGTCGGACGTCACATCGGCCCCGCTTCGGCGGACGCTTCGTCGAGCCCGCGCTCGCACAGGCGCTCGGCGATGCGCCGGCAGTAGTCGCGCGGCATCACCATCGGGCCGCCGCGCAGCGATTCGAGCGCCATGTCGAGTGCGAGGATCTTCGCCTGCAGCCGGCACCGCGCGGCGCGGTCGCTGACCGCCTGCACTTCGTCATGCAGGTTGCGCAGCGCGCGCAATTGCTCGACGGCCGGCGGCACGAAGCCCGCATTCTTCAGGATACGGTTGGCCACCCGCACCTCCTCGGGCACGAGCAGGTCGTCATCCAGCGCCTGTGGCGCGCCGGTACCCGGCAAATCGTCGAACTCGCCCCGCGCGGCGGCGGCGGCAATACGTTGTTCGACCAGGGCGTCAAGCAATCTCATCAGTCAATCGGAACAATGCGGCAGGCCGAATTCTAGCAGGGTGACGCGGGTATGACAGGCCCTTCGAATATATGCTCGATATTGTGTTTTTTAGGGGCCGAATCGCAGGGCATGCGCGCCGATCGGTCTCATTTGCCGCTCTGCTGCGCTGCAGCGGGCTGCGGACCATCCGGACACCGGCAAATGCGACCGGTGCCAGGCCCTGTTTTTATTTGCGACGATGCCAACCGAACCGCGCCGCCCCAGAAAAACGGACACGGCCCTGCTTCCAATTTTCCTGGTTCAGGCAGCCGCCGCTTCCCGCCGCGCATTCGCGAAGGGGCGGAACATCATCGCGATCAGGAATGCGCCGAGACCGATCGCAAACGAGCCGAGATACAGCCAGCCGTAGCTGCCGAGCGTATCGACGATCAAGCCGCCGGCGACGGGCCCCGCTGCCATCCCCAGACTGCCGGCCATCGCGCAGCCGCCGATCACGGTGCCCATCATCCGCAGCGGGAAGTTCTCGCGCGCCAGCACCGAATACAGCGGCATCACGCCCGCGTAGATGAAGCCGAACACGACCGCGACCGCGTAGAACCCGTCGAGCGTGCGCACGAAGTAGTACCCGAGCGCACCCAGCGCCTGCGCAAGCAGTCCGGCTACCAGCATGCGCTTCGCGCCGATACGGTCGCCCAGGATCCCGAACGCGATCCGGCCGCCCATGCCGGCGAGCCCTTCGACGCTGTAGATCGACACCGCGACGATCAGCGGGATCCCGCACGTCACCGCGTAGCTGACCGTATGGAAGATCGGGCCCGAATGTGTCGCGCAGCAGAAGAAGTTGGTCAGCAGCAGCACGATGAACTGCGGCGAACGCAGCGCTTCCGCGACCGACATCGCCGCAGGCCCGCCGGCGGGCGCCGGCACCGCTGGAGCCGCCTGCGCGCCGTCGAGCGCGGGCGCCCGGCGCACCAGCAGCGACACCGGAATCATCACGACGGCCGCCAGCGCCGCCATCAGCAGCATCGACGTGCGCCAGTCGCGCACCGACACGAGCCACGCGGCCAGCGGGGCCATCGTCATCGGCGCCATCCCCATGCCGGCCGACACGAGCGACACCGCGAGGCTGCGGTGCGTGTCGAACCAGCCGGTTACGCACGCCATCATCGGCGCGAATATCGCGGCCGTCGCGCCGCCGACGGCGAGGCCGAACGTGAGCTGGAACGCGAGCAGCGACGGCGCGCGGCTCGCCAGCGCCAGGCTTGCCGACAACAGGACGGCGCCCGTGATGACGACCGGGCGCGTGCCGATGCGGTCCGACAGGCTGCCCCATGCCATGCTCGCGAAGGCCATCGCGATGAAGCCGAGCGTCATCGCGCCGGAAATGCCGGTCATCGACCAGCCCGTGTCGCGCGCGATCGCGCGCAGGAACACCGGCAGCGAAAACATCGCGCCGATCGCGATGCAGCCCATCAGGCCGCCCGCGGCGACGATGACCCAGCGGTAGCGGGAATCGGGCATGGGGTGCCTCCTTGTCGTGATGGCGATCCTCGGGAGCCGGGCGCCACCTGCTTCGCGCAATGCCCGGTCGACATGGATACGACGGGCGACGCATCGGGAAATCGACATGTGCGGCACACACGCCGGCGAATTTTTTCATTGTCGGCCGATCCGCTCGGCCCGCAACGGGCGGAGCGAGCCGACGCTACATGCCGAATGGTCCGTTCGGTCTGCCCCTTGCCGCCGCGCTTTTCCAGAATCGGAAAGTCGAAATCAGAAATAGTTGGTTGGGCCGCGCGACCCGGCTGACTACACTCGAGCAATCTTGTCATAACAAGTTGACCGATGACCTCCCCCAACGTCGTGCCGCTGTCAGCGGCCCCGCTCTACGTGCAGATCAAGGACACGCTGCGCGCACGCATTCTCGACGGCACCTATGCGCCGCACAGCCGGATGCCTTCCGAGCACGAACTCTGCGCGATGTTCGACGTCAGCCGCATCACGGTGCGCCAGGCGCTCGGCGATCTGCAAAAGGAAGGACTGCTGTTCAAGCTGCACGGCAAGGGCACCTTCGTGTCGAAGCCGAAGGCATTCCAGAACGTGACGTCGCTGCAGGGCTTCGCCGAGGCGATGTCGTCGATGGGCTACGAGATCGTCAACCAGGTGCGCAGCTTCCGCACCATCAAGGCCGACCGCCATCTCGCGACGAAGCTGAACGTGCCCGAGGGTGCACCGCTCGTCGAGATCCATCGCGTGCGGCTGCTCAATCGCGAGCCCGTGTCGCTCGAACAGACCTGGGTGCCCGAAGCACTCGGCAAGCGCCTCGCGGGCGCCGATCTCGCGACCCGCGACATTTTCCTGGTCCTGGAAAACGACTGCGGCATCCCGCTCGGCCATGCCGACGTATCGATCGACGCGATCCTCGCCGACGACGAGATCGTCGATGCGCTGCACGTCGAGGAAAGCAGCCCCGTGCTGCGCATCGAGCGCCTCACGCATGACGCGTCGGGCGCACCGATCGACTTCGAATACCTCTACTTCCGCGGCGACGCCTTCCAGTACCGGCTGCGCATCGACCGGCAGAAACCGCGCCAACCTGCAAGGAAACAGCGATGACTACCCATGTGCTCGAATACGACATCGTCGTGGTCGGCGGCGGCACGGCCGGCCCGATGGCGGCGATCAAGGCGAAGGAGCGCGACCCGTCCCTGCGCGTGCTGCTGCTCGAAAAGGCCAACGTGAAGCGCAGCGGCGCGATCTCGATGGGAATGGACGGCCTGAACAACGCGGTGATCCCCGGGCATGCGACGCCCGAGCAGTACACGCGCGAGATCACGATCGCCAACGACGGCATCGTCGACCAGGAAGCCGTGTATGCGTATGCGACGCACAGCTTCGAAACGATCGAGCAGCTCGACCGCTGGGGCGTGAAGTTCGAGAAGGACGGCACCGGCGACTACGCGGTGAAGAAGGTCCATCACATGGGCTCGTACGTGCTGCCGATGCCGGAAGGACATGACATCAAGAAGGTGCTGTACCGGCAACTGAAGCGCGCGCGCATCGCGATCACGAACCGGATCGTCGCAACGCGCGTGCTGACCGACGCGCAGGGCCGCGCGAGCGGCGTACTCGGCTTCGACTGCCGCACCGCCGAGTTCCACGTGATCCGCGCGAAGGCCGTGATTCTCTGCTGCGGCGCGGCCGGTCGCCTCGGCCTGCCGGCCTCGGGCTACCTGATGGGCACCTACGAGAATCCGACCAACGCGGGCGACGGCTACGCGATGGCGTATCACGCCGGTGCCGCGCTCGCGAATCTCGAATGCTTCCAGATCAATCCGCTGATCAAGGACTACAACGGCCCCGCGTGCGCGTACGTGACCGGCCCGCTCGGCGGCTTCACCGCGAACGGCAAGGGCGAACGCTTCATCGAATGCGATTACTGGAGCGGCCAGATGATGTGGGAGTTCTACCAGGAACTGCAAAGCGGCAACGGCCCCGTGTTCCTGAAGCTCGACCATCTCGCGGAAGAAACGATCCAGACCATCGAGCAGATCCTGCACACGAACGAGCGGCCGAGCCGCGGCCGCTTTCATGCCGGGCGCGGCACCGATTACCGCAGCCAGATGGTCGAGATGCACATCTCCGAGATCGGCTTCTGCAGCGGCCACAGCGCATCCGGCGTGTACGTGAACGCCCGCGCGGAGACGACCGTGCCCGGGCTCTACGCGGCCGGCGACATGGCGGCCGTCCCGCACAACTACATGCTCGGCGCATTCACGTACGGCTGGTTTGCCGGGCAGAACGCGGCCGACTACGTGGCCGGCCGCGAGCATGCGCCGGTGGACGACGAACAGGTCGCCGCCGAACGCACCCGTGTGCTTGCGCCGCTGCTGCGCGAGCGCGGCCTGGCGCCGGCGCAGGTCGAATACAAGCTGCGCCGCATGGTGAACGACTATCTGCAACCGCCGAAGGTGACACGCAAGATGGAAATCGGGCTGCAACGCTTTGATGAAATTGCTGAGGATATCGAAGAGATAAAAGCAAACCATCCGCACGAACTGATGCGCGCCGCCGAGGTGCGCGCGATCCGCGACTGCGCGGAAATGGCCGCGCGCGCGTCGCTGTTCCGCACCGAGAGCCGCTGGGGGTTGTACCACCACCGCGTCGACTTTCCGCATCGCAACGACGCCGAATGGTTCTGCCACACCTGGCTGCGCAAGGACGCCAACGGCGCGATGCACAGCGAGAAGCGTCCGGTCGAACCATACGTCGTGCCGCTTGCCGACGACGAGCGCGGCGCCTACACGAATCTGCGCATCCGCGAACCGGCCGCGCTCGCGGCCGCTCTTTGAGGAACCTGCCATGCCCCATACCCCGCACGACATCTTCCAGCGCAGCAGCGCACCCGTGACGATCGACGAGAACCTCTGCATCGCCGACAAGGGCTGCACCGTCTGCGTCGACGTATGCCCGCTCGACCTGCTCGCGATCGACGTGACCAAGGGCAAGGCCTATATGCAGTTCGACGAATGCTGGTACTGCATGCCGTGCGAACGCGACTGCCCGACCGGCGCGGTCAAGGTCGACATCCCTTACCTGCTGCGCTGACCGTGTCCCTCAACGCTCATTTGAGTCGCCGATGACCACCCCCTCCTTCGCTCCCGTATTGCCGCGCGCAGACGCCCCCGACGAAGCCGCACTCGTCGCCCGCCTCGCCGCGCCCGATGCCGCCGTGCGTCGCGTCGCACTGTTCGAACTCGCCGACCTCGAGGACCCCGGGTTCGTACCCGCGTTCGTCGCCGCGCTGCGCGACGATCCGTCGGCCGACGTGCGCGGCGAAGCCGCCCGTGTGCTTGGCGCATGGGAGCAGTCCGACGTCGTCGACGCGCTGTGCGGCGCATTGCTCGATCCGGACGCCGACGTGCGCGACGCCGCCGCGCAGAGCCTGTCCGAACTGAAGGACGCTACATCCGGCGCCGTACTGTGCCGATGGGCCGACCGGCCCGAGCCGTTCGTGCGCCGTGCCGTGCTGCGCGGATTGCGCGAGTTGCGTGACCCCGGCGCGTTCGCGCCCGCGCTGCACGCGCTCGACGCTGAATACGCCGAGGTGCGCGCCGAAGCCGTGGCGGTGCTCGGCTGGCTCAAGGATCCGCGTGCGCTGCCGCCGCTCGCGCGCACCGCGACAACCGATGCCGCAGCGGACGTGCGACGTATTGCCGTTGGCGCGCTCGGGTTCGCGACGCCCGACGATGCGACGGTCATCCACGCCCTGTTTGCCGCGTTGCGCGACCGCGAATGGCAGGTGCGCGAGGGAGCGGCCACGACGCTCGGCAAGCTGCGCGTCGCGACCGCGCGCGAACCGCTCGTCGCCGCGCTCGATGACGACTACTGGCAGGTGCGCCTGCGTGCCGCGCGCGCGCTCGGGCAACTGCGCGATGCGGCCGCGGCGCCGGCCGTCGTCGTGCTGCTCTCTCACGCGATCAGCAACCTGCGCAAGGAAGCCGCGCTTGCGCTCGGTGAATTGCGCGACCGCGCGACGATACCCGCGCTGACCCGCGCGCTGGAGGATCACGATCCGGAAGTCCGCAAGGCCGTGCGGATCGCGATCCGGCAGATCGACGAGGCGTCGCGATGATCTCCCCAACCGAAATCGTGCTCGATCATCCGGCGCGCACGTTGACACTCCGCTGGCCGGACGGTCACACGCAACGCGTCAGCTACGCACGGTTGCGCGGCGATTGCCCGTGTGCGGAATGCCGAAGGATCCGGATCGACGGCGGTCGTGTCGATGCGCGGCCCGACCTGACGCTGGACAGCCTGGAAACGGCCGGCTACGGCATCCGCGTGGTGTTCGGCGACGGTCATGCGCGCGGCATCTATCCGTGGCCGTATCTGGCGGGCATGACGGCGCGGCCGTGACGTAGCGCCCGCGGCTGCGCGGACGAAATAGCAGGCGTGCGGAAACGCTGCGATACTGACGCCCACGATCGTCTCCACCCACCGTGGGAGCCAGAACATGCAAACCGCAGTCGGATTCATCGGCCTCGGCGTGATGGGCACGCCGATGGCGCTCAATCTTGCGCGGGCCGGCACGCCGCTCGTCGTATGGAGCCGGTCGCACGGCAGCGACGATGCGCTGCGCGACGCCGGAGCGCGCGTGGCCGAGCATGTAGACGACGTGTTCGCGACCTGCCGCACCGTGATCCTGATGCTCGCGAACGACGCGGCGATCGACGGTGTCCTCGCGCGCGGCACGCCCGGTTTCGCCGCCCGTGTCGGCGGCCACACCATCATGAACATGGGCACGAACGCACCCGAGTATTCGCGCGCACTGGCCGATGACATCGCCGCCGCGTCGGGCCGTTATGTCGAAGCGCCCGTGTCGGGGTCGCGCAAGCCGGCCGAAGCCGGTCAACTCGTCGTGATGCTCGCCGGCGCACCGGACGACGTCGACGCCGTCCGCGCACTCGTGAAGCCGCTGTGCCGCGACAGCTTCGTGTGCGGCGACGTGCCGTCGGCGCTGACGATGAAGCTCGCCGTGAACCTGTTCCTGATCACGATGGTCACCGGCCTGACCGAAGCCACGCATTTTGCGCAACGACACGGCATCGATCTCGCCCGCTTCGCCGACGTGCTGAACGCGGGCCCGATGGCGAGCGACGTGTCGCGCGTGAAGCTCGGCAAACTCGTCGCGGCCGATTTCTCGGTGCAGGCCGCGATCACCGATGTGCTGAAGAATGCGCGCCTCGTCGCCGAATCCGCGCGCGGCATCGGCATCGCGTCGCCACTGCTCGACATCTGCCATGCGCTGTACGGCGAGACCGAGCGGGCCGGACATGGCGCGGACGACATGGTCGCCGTGATCCGCGCGATCGAGCAGCGCACCGACGGCGCGCAATGAATCGTCGCCGGCCACCCCATACACTCGAACGCACCCGCGAGTAGCACCCCATGTCCGACTCACCCCGCTCCCCGACCAGCGTCCCCGCTTCCGTCCGTCCGGTTCCTGCCGTGATCGGCATCGTCCTGCGAGAGCGCGACGTGCTGCTGGTGCGTCGCGCCAATCCGCCCGATGCGGGCTGCTGGGGCTTTCCCGGCGGCAAGATCGAAGCGGGGGAATCGATTGCGAACGCGGTCGTGCGCGAGATCGCGGAAGAGACGACCCTGGACGTCGAGGCGCTCGACACCTTTACCGCGCTGGATGCGTTCGATTACGATGCCGGCGGCGACGTGCGTCAGCATTTCGTGATGGTCGCGGTGCTGTGCCGATGGTTGCGCGGCACGCCTGCCGCCGGTGACGATGCGCTCGACGCACGCTGGTTCGATCTCGCCGAACTCGACCGCGATGACTTGCCGATGAGCGCGGGTGTTCGTGATGTCGCGCGACGCGCGATCGAGCGTGCGGCGGCACTTGGTCACGTGCAGCGTCCTGCCAATACTTGAATGCGTGAAGCACCGCTGTCTTTCTCGCAGCGCTTGCGAGCGACCCTAGCGGGACCATGACAGTGCCGGCTACGCGCCGACGAACCTCCAATTACAAATCAAAGATGGGCCAAACCATGCTCAGAATTCGCAAGTCCACTCCGGCCGACGGCGCACGCGTGCTGGATATCTGGCGCAACGCGGTCGACGCCACGCACCGCTTCCTCAGCAACGACGACCGTCGCGCGATCGAATCCGAAGTCGTCGCGTTCCTGCCCGGTGCACCGCTCGATCTCGCCGTCGACGATACCGACCGGGCGATCGGCTTCATATTGCTCGACGGTAGTCACATGGAAGCACTGTTCGTCGATCCCGCTCACCACGGCGCGGGTGTCGGGCGCCTGCTGGTGGAAGACGCGCTCAAGCGTCACCCCGACCTGTCGACCGACGTCAACGAACAGAACGAAGCGGCGGCAGGCTTCTATGAACGGCTCGGCTTCGAGCGCACCGGGCGATCGGCGCTCGATGGGCAGGGGCGCGCCTATCCGCTGATTCACCTGCGCTATCGCGCGAAACCGTCGTCGTCGCCGCAGCCCGCATAACCGTGACCGGCGCGGGATAGCGCGCCGCCCTCCGCGTCATGCGCTCCGAGCACGCGAACGCGGCGACCTGATACCAGGTCCGCTCCACGCATGCCGCATGCGGCCACGTGACGCGTCATGCACGACGCACCGGTACCACGCGCTCGACCCTTGCACGGATGATCGTTTCCCGGACTGAACGAGCCTGTCACGGGCCGGGAGATGCTAACCTCTCGGCCACTCTAACGACACCGCGTGAAGCCACAGGATTCGACCATGCAAACCGTTGCGGTACTGGACTTCGAAACAACCGGACTTTCGCCGAATATGGGCGATCGAGCGACCGAAATCGCCGTCATCCTGCTCCGGGACGGGGAAGTCGTCGACCGTTTCCAGAGCCTGATGAATGCAGGCAGACGCATACCGTCCGATGTCGTCGCGCTGACCGGCATCACGAACGAGATGATCGCAGCGGCGCCGCCGGCGTCGACCGTCATGAAGGAAGCCGCGGCGTTCGTCGGCAAGCATGCTGTCGTCGCTCACAACGCCGGTTTCGACAAACGGTTCTGGCAGTCGGAACTCGGGCTGCTTGGCGTGTCGGCCGAGCATGCGTTTGCGTGCACGATGCTCGTGGCGAGACGTATCTATCCGGATGCCCGGAGTCACCGCCTGTCGAGCCTGGTGGATATGCTGCGGTTGCCCAAATCGGGCCGTGCGCACCGGGCGATGGTCGATGCCGAGATGGCCGGACACCTGTGGTGTCGGCTGCAGCACGACATTGCGCGGACGTACGGACTGAATCGTATCGATCACGCGCTCATGACGCGTGTGCAGGCCACGGCCAAGGCGAAAGTGCCGACGTACCTGCGTTCGCTCGTGGGCGCACACGTGTGATGCAGGCACGCAGCGCGTCAACGTAAAACGGCTTGGCAATCGCCAAGCCGTTTCTAGTCCGGGCCTGAGCCCGGGCAGCATGCAAACCGAATCGGCCGTCCGCTTCCGAACGCCGATTCAGCAACCAGTACTCACTCCCACTCGATCGTCGCCGGCGGCTTGCCCGAGATGTCGTACACCACACGGTTGATCCCGCGCACCTCGTTGATGATCCGGTTCGACGCGCGGCCGAGCAGCGCGTACGGCAGGTGCGCCCAGTGCGCGGTCATGAAGTCGGTCGTCTGCACCGCGCGCAGCGACGTCACGTAGTCGTACGTGCGGCCATCGCCCATCACGCCCACCGACTTCACCGGCAGGAACACCGCGAACGCCTGGCTCGTCAGGTCGTACCAGCTCTTGCCGACATCGGCTTCGCCGCACAGGCCGGCAGCCGCATCCTGCGCGGTCGCGGTCGTGTTGCGCAGTTCCTCGATGAAGATCGCGTCCGCGCGGCGCAGCAGGTCCGCGAACTCGCGCTTCACTTCGCCGAGAATCCGCACGCCGAGGCCCGGGCCCGGGAACGGATGGCGGTACACCATCTCCGGCGGCAAGCCGAGCGCGACGCCCAGCTCGCGCACTTCGTCCTTGAACAGGTCGCGCAGCGGCTCGAGCAGCTTGAGACCGAGCGTTTCCGGCAGGCCGCCGACGTTGTGGTGGCTCTTGATCGTCGTCGCCTTCTTCGTCTTCGTGCCGCCCGATTCCACCACGTCCGGGTAGATCGTGCCCTGCGCGAGCCACTTCGCCTTCGACAGCTTCTGCGCCTCGGCCTGGAACACCTCGACGAACTCGCGGCCGATGATCTTGCGCTTCGCCTCCGGATCGGTCACGCCGGCCAGGTGGCCGAGGAACTGTTCGGACGCATCGACGTGCACGACCTTCGCATGCAGGCGGCCCTCGAACATGTCGAGCACCATCTTGCCTTCGTTCAGGCGCAGCAGGCCGTGGTCGACGAACACGCAGGTCAGCTGGTCGCCGATCGCGCGATGGATCAGCGCAGCGGCGACGCTCGAATCGACACCGCCCGACAGGCCGAGAATCACTTCCTCGTCACCGACCTGCTCGCGGATCTTCGCGACGGCTTCCTCGATATGGTTGCTCATGATCCAGTCGGGCTTCGCACCGGCGATCTGCAGCACGAAGCGTTCGATGATCTGGCGCCCCTTCACCGTGTGCGTGACTTCCGGATGGAACTGCACCGCGTAGTAGCCGCGCGCCTCGTCGGCCATGCCGGCGATCGGGCAGCTCGGCGTCGACGCCATCAGCGCGAAGCCCGGCGGCAGCTCGGCAACCTTGTCGCCGTGGCTCATCCAGACCTTCAGCATCCCGTGGCCTTCGTCCGTCTTGAAGTCCTCGATGCCGTCGAGCAGGCGCGTGTGTCCGTGTGCGCGCATTTCCGCGTAACCGAATTCGCGATGATCGCTCCACTCGACCTTGCCGCCGAGCTGCACGGCCATCGTCTGCATGCCGTAGCAGATGCCGAGCACCGGCACGCCGAGATCCCACACGGCCTGCGGCGCGCGCAGCTGATGGTCTTCGTACGTGCTCGCGTGGCTGCCCGACAGGATCACCGCCTTCGGCGCGAACTCGCGGACGAAGTCGTCGGACACATCGTTCGGATGGATTTCGCAGTAGACGTGCGCTTCGCGCACGCGTCGCGCAATCAGTTGGGTGACTTGCGAACCGAAGTCGAGAATCAGGATTTTGTCGTGCATGGCTGCGGACGGGATGAAGAGAATAAGAAAAGCAGCGCATCATTTTCATCATGCGCTGCGTCAATAGCATGGACAGCGGCGTCGGGCGGAAGGCGGCACGCGCGACGCATGGCCGGTCAATCCTGCATCGGCGGGCGCTCGTCGAGTGCGACGGTGCCGGACGACGATGGGCCGGATGCGGCCGGTGACGACGATGCAGCGGACGCTGCGGGGCGGCTGACGACGGGCTCGACACGCTGCGGTGCAGGTGACGACGCGGGCGCCATCGCCGGCTCGGCCGGACGCTGCGCAGGCGCGCGCGCCTCGAGCGCCTGCTCCCGCGCCTCGAGCGCCTGCTCCTTTTCGCGCCGGCGTACGGCCGATGCGAGTCGCACGCCGCCGAGGCCGAGCACGATCAGCGCGACGCCGGCCACGGCCGACAGCACGCGGCCGGCGGCCGCAAGCGCGGGACCGCTGCCGGTACCGATCGACCAGACGATCGTCAGCGCGCCGGTCAGCCAATACACATGGCCGACCGAACGCGCGACCGGCGCCGTGAGATCCCCGTTGAACGCTGCATGAAACGCGAGCCACGCGAGCCCGAGCAACGCGATGCCGAACGCCTGGCCGAGCATCGCCGGCTGGACGTTCGCCAGCTGCAGCGCGTTGAAGAGCGACTGCCAGGGCGTCAGCACGAACAGCACGCCGAACGCCAGCAGCAGCACGGCATCGATGATCAGCACGGCTCGCAGCAGCGGTTTCATCGGCAATCAGTCCACGTGGTAGTTCGGCGCTTCCTTCGTGATCTGCACGTCGTGCACGTGCGACTCGCGCATGCCCGCCGCGGTGATCTGGACGAATTCGGCCTTGTCGTGCAGCTCGTCGATCGTCTTGCAGCCGCAGTAGCCCATGCTCGCGCGCACGCCGCCGACCAGCTGGAACAGGATCGCGTTGACCGAGCCCTTGTACGCGACACGGCCTTCGATGCCTTCCGGCACGAGCTTGTCGATGTTCGCCGAGTTGTCCTGGAAGTAGCGGTCTGCCGCGCCGTCCTTCATCGCACCGACCGAACCCATGCCGCGATACGACTTGTACTGGCGGCCCTGGTACAGGAACACGTCGCCCGGCGCCTCTTCGGTGCCCGCAAACATGCTGCCCATCATCACCGCGTTCGCGCCGGCCGCGAGGGCCTTCGACACGTCGCCCGAGAAGCGCACGCCGCCGTCGGCGATGCACGGCACGCCCGTGCCCTTCAGCGCTTCCGCGACGTTCGCGATCGCGCTGATCTGCGGCACGCCGACACCGGCAACGATCCGCGTCGTGCAGATCGAGCCCGGGCCGATACCGACCTTGACCGCATCCGCGCCGTATTCGACGAGCGCCTTCGCGGCGGCGGCCGTCGCGATGTTGCCGCCGATCACTTCGACGTGCGGGAAGTTCTGCTTGACCCAGCGAACGCGCTCGAGCACGCCCTTGCTGTGGCCGTGCGCGGTATCGACGACGATCACGTCGACGCCGGCCTGCACCAGCAGCTCGACACGCTCTTCGTTGTCGGGACCGACGCCGACCGCCGCGCCTGCGCGCAGCTTGCCGTGTTCGTCCTTGCACGCGTCCGGGTGCTCGGTCTGCTTCGTGATGTCCTTGACGGTCATCAGGCCGCGCAGTTCGAACGCGTCGTTGACGACCAGCACGCGCTCGAGGCGGTGGCTGTGCATCAGCGCCTTCGCTTCGGCGAGCGGCGTGCCTTCCTTGACCGTGACGAGGCGCTCGCGCGGCGTCATGATCGACTTGACCGGCTCGTCGAGGCGGGTTTCGAAGCGCAGGTCGCGGTTCGTGACGATGCCGACGAGCTGCGGGCCTTCGACGACCGGGAAGCCGGAGATGCCATGCTGGCGCGACAGCGCGATCACGTCGCGCACCTTCATTTGCGGCGGCACCGTGATCGGATCGCGGACGACGCCCGATTCGAAACGCTTGACCTTCGCGACCTCGCGGGCCTGTTCGGCCGGCGTGAGGTTCTTGTGGACGATACCGACGCCACCCTGCTGAGCCATCGCGATCGCAAGGCGACCTTCGGTGACCGTGTCCATCGCGGCGGACACGAGCGGCATGTTCAGGGAGATGTTGCGGGTCAGCTTGGTCTTGAGGCTGGTGTCGCGCGGGAGAACGTCGGAGAAGGCGGGAACGAGGAGCACGTCATCGAAAGTGAGTGCTTTTTGGATCAGACGCATGGCAAATCCTATGGGCGCAAAAGCGAATTATACGCGAAGCGCCGTGAATTTTCACAACACGAACAACGGCTTAGCCGGTTTCGGCCGTTCGGGGGCCGAATCGTTCGGATCGCCGTTCGGTTCGTTTTCGATCGCCTTTCGTTTCACCGCCGCATCGAGCCATTCGCGCAGCCGGCCGCGAAACGGTCCATCCGCCTGTTGCGGACGGGCCACGGAGCGGCGGCGGCGACGATGAAGCCCGGCCCGGCAACGGGCCGAACGGGCCCACCGTCCGGGCTCATAGCAGCCCGGCCGCGCGGACGATCATGACCATGCCGCCGCCGACCACGACGCAGCCGACGATCCGCGCAACCCGCCCGCCGGCCGGCGCCAGGCGCTCGGCGGCGATCGCAACCGTCACGACCGCCATCACGCGCAGATCCATCATGCCGGCCGCCAGCGCGACCGCCATCAGGTTCCCGCAACACGCCCCGCATCGCGTGGCGGCTCGCACGCCGTGCCGCCATGCCGCACCGGCCTCCGCGTGCGGCGGATGCGCGCCGGTCGCCGCGTGCCGGCAGCACGTCAGCCGGCGCGCCTTCCATCCGGAGAATTGCAGGACGCCTGCGGCCAATACGACCGTGCCGGCCACGAACGGCATGGCGCGAGCGAGCGCCGGCAGCCGTGCAGCGGCGCTTGTCAGTGCAGCGCCGGCCGGAAACACGAGCGCGCCGACTGCCATCCACACGGCGAAATACCCGGCGCCCACCACGGCGACGAGCCAGGTCGAACGCACCGCCGCCAACGGACCAACGCTCTGCCGGTATCGCCACAGCACCGGAGCCAGCACGGGCAGCATCATCGTCACCGTCATCGCGCCCCACATGCCGGCGAACGCCGCGAACGTGCGGCCGGCGCCCCATCCGCACGGCCGCTGCCATGCCGCGCCGCCGGACACGGGTGCGCCGCCCATCGCGGCCATCGACGCGTGCTGCGTCACGATCGCAACAACGGCAACGGCGAACACGGCCGCGAGCGCCACCGCGAAGGCTCGCGGATCGGGGCCCGCAACGCCGGCCGCAGGCCGCGTCATCGCCCGCCCCCGCCCGTCGCCGGCGCGCTCAGCCGCGTGCGTACTCGTCATGACGGCGCCACCACGGGCCGGTCTCGTTGCGCCCGCGCGGCGCGCGATCGAGCCACTGGTACATCCCCCACAGCCCGTCGAGGCCGCGCGCATAGGTGGAATACGTGTGATAAACCGCGCCGTCCTCGCGCACGAACGCGCTCATCCCCGGCCGGTCGAGCGAATACGTGACCGCGTCGGTCCCGCAGGTCGCCGCGAACGCCACGACGGGTGGCGGCGGCGGATCCATGTCCATCGCGTGACCGGCCCGCGCGTAGTTGTACTCGACGTCGCCCGCGCGCTGCTGCGTTTCGGTGAACGACACGTTGAAGTCGAAGTTGAAATCGCTGCCGACCGACGACGCCCACGGGAAGTGCCACCCCATCCGCTGGCGGTACGCGAGCAGCTTTGCGAGCGGCGCGCGCGACACGGCGGCGAGCGTCACGTCGTGGTTCGCCAGATGCACGGCGAAGCCGTCGAAACCGTCGGCGATCGACGAACATGACGGGCAGCCGGCCTTGTAGTCGGGGCCGAACATGAAGTGATAGACGAGCAGTTGCGAACGGCCGCGAAACAGGTCGTCGAGCGTTGCCTGCCCGTCCTCGGTGTCGAACCGGTAGGTCTTGTCGACGCGCACCCAGGGCAGTGCCTGGCGCCGCCGCGCGAGTTCGTCGTTTTGCCGCGTCAGCGCCTTTTCCGCGTCGAGCAGCGCGCGGCGTTCGGCCAGCCATTCGTCGCGGGTTCCGGTGAGATGAGTCGTCATGGCGGGTTCCTCCTTCCGATGGGTATCCGGGCACGGCGTCCGGTGCCGTGTGCGTGGTGCTAGATTAGTGGCGGGCATCGGACCGGAGGGAGTGACAAGTGTGTCGGGATTCGGATGGATTCGCTGATCACGGCGGCCGCGCGCGCGCTCGCGGCCGGTGACGCGCTCGGCGCGCTGAACCGCGTCGCGCTGCGCGACGATGCGCCGGCGCTCGCGCTGCGCGGAATCGCGATGGCGCAGCTCGGCGATTTCGAACGCGCTCGCGCACTCGTGCGCGGCGCCGCTCGTGCGTTCGGCGCGAAGGAGGCCGTGGCGCGTGCGCGCTGCGTCGTCGCGGAAGCAGAGATCGCGCTCGCGTCGCGCGACCTGCGCTGGCCGACGCGCGCGCTCGATGCCGCGTGCGCGACGCTCGACGCGCACGGCGACCGCGCGAACGCCGCGCATGCGCGCTATCTCGGCGTGCGCCGGCTGCTGCTGATCGGCCAGCTCGACGATGCCGAGCGGATGCTCGCGAATCTCGATCCCGCGCCGCTGCCGGCTGCATCGCGCGCCGCCCATGAGCTGATCGCGGCCGGCATCGCGATGCGCCGCATCCGCACGCACGTGGCCCGCGCGGCGCTTGCCCGGGCGCGCGCAGCCGCCCGCGACGCCGGCATCGCCGCGCTGACGGCCGAGGTCGAGACCGCGGCGCGCGTGCTCGACGCCCCGGCCGCGCGCCTTATCACACGCGGTACATCGCGGCTCGTGCAACTCGACGAAGTCGAGACGCTATTCGCGTCGAACGCGCTCGTCGTCGATGCGTGCCGCCACACGGTGCGCGACGCGCGCACGACCGTGTCGCTTGCGCGGCGGCCCGTGCTGTTCGTGCTCGCCCGCGCGCTCGGCGAGGCCTGGCCGGCCGACGTGTCGCGCAACGCGCTCGTCGCCGTCGCGTTCCGCGCGAAACACGCGGACGAATCGCATCGCGCACGCCTGCGCGTCGAGATCGGCCGGCTGCGCGCGGTGCTGCGGCCGCTCGCGAACGTCGTCGCCACGCCGCGCGGCTTCGCGCTCGAACCGCTCGGCGTACGCGAGACCGTCGTGCTGGCGCGCCCGGTCGACGATCGCCACGCAGCCGTGCTCGCGCTCCTCGCCGATGGCGAAGCGTGGTCGAGCTCCGCGCTGGCGCTGGCCCTCGGCGCGAGCCAGCGCACCGTGCAGCGTGCGCTCGACGCGCTCGCCGAAGCCGACAAGGTCCAGGCGCTGGGCCGCGGCCGCGCGCGCCGCTGGATGACCCCGCCATTGCCCGGTTTCGCGACGACCTTGTTACTCCCCGCCCCGCTCCCGGGCGATTAGGATGACCTCACCGAACGACCCAGGTGACGAACATGAAACGCTCCCGAGCAGACATCCTTCGCGAATACGGCCCGTTTCCGGGCGTCGACGGCGTACACGGCGTCACGTACGACGGGCAGTACGTGTGGTACGCGTCCGGCGACAAGCTGAATGCGCTCGACCCGGAACGTGGCACGACCGTCCGCTCGCTCGACGTCGCCGCGCATGCGGGCACGGCGTTCGACGGCCGCCACCTGTACCAGATCGTCGAGGACCGCATCGAGAAGATCGATCCCGAATCGGGCCGCGTGCTCGCGACGATCCCCGCTCCCGGCAAAGGCGGCGATTCCGGGCTGGCCTGGGCGGAAGGCGCGCTGTGGGTCGGCCAGTACCGCGAACGCAAGATTCATCAGGTGGACCCGCAAACGGGCGCCGTGCTGCGCACGATCGAATCGAACCGCTTCGTCACCGGCGTGACGTGGGTCGACGGCGAGCTGTGGCACGGCACCTGGGAAGCCGACCAGGCCGACCTGCGGCACATCGATCCGCGCACCGGCCAGGTGCTCGAGCAGATCGACATGCCGGCCGGCGTCGGCGTATCGGGGCTCGAATCCGACGGCCACGACCGCTTCTACTGCGGCGGCGGCAACAGCGGCACGTTGCGCGCCGTACGTCGGCCCGCGCGGGCCGGGGCGTCGGGCCACAACGCGGGCGCACCGCTCGATTCGGCTGACGAATGATCCGCAGCCTGCCGTGATCGCTCCCGGGCGCTGCACGCCTGCGCGCCGCCCTGCGCCGAGTGCAGGAATGAACAAGACGACGTGGCAGCCGCGTCGCTACGATGCGCGCTCGTCAGTCATGTGTTCGGAGCGGTCGATGCGACGCGGTGTGGTCTATGGTGTCCTGGCAGGTGCCCTGTGGGGCATGGTGTTTCTCGTTCCTCGGCTGCTGACCGACTTCTCGCCGCTGCTGCTGAGCGCCGGCCGCTACGCGATGTACGGCCTCGTGTCGCTGGCGGCCGCACTGCCGGCCGCACGCTCGCTGCTCGCGCGGCTGACCCGCGAGGATCTCGTCGCGCTGGTCAGGCTCGCCGTCGTCGGCAACGTCGCGTACTACATGCTGCTGTCCGGCGCCGTGCACCTGATCGGCATCGCGCCCAGTTCGCTGATCGTCGGCGTGCTGCCCGTCACGGTCACGCTCGCGGGCCTCGGCGACCACGGCGCCGTGCCGCTGCGGCGGCTCGCGGCCCCGCTCGCGCTGGTGATCGCGGGCATCGTCTGCATCAACGTCGACCTGTTCACCTCCGAGGCCGCGCATGCGACGACGCTCGGCCAGAAGCTCGCGGGCATCGCCTGCGCGGCCGGCGCGCTCGCGAGTTGGACCTGGTATGCGGTCGCAAACGCACGCTATCTGCAGCGCCATCATCATTTCGGCGGCAACGAGTGGTCGGTGCTGTGGGGTGTCGTGACGGGCCTGATCGGCGGGCTCGTCTGGATCGCGATCGTCGCGCTGCCGGCCGGCACCGTGCAGGCAGCCGTCCCGGCGTCGCGCTGGCAGCTGTTCTGGCTGCTGAACCTCGTGCTCGCGATCGGCGCATCGTGGCTCGGCAACGGGCTGTGGAATGCCGCGTCGAAGCGGCTGCCGCTCACGCTGTCGGGTCAGCTGATCGTGTTCGAAACCGTGTTCGCGATGCTTTACGCGTTCGTCTACGACCAGCGGATGCCGCATGCACTCGAGATCGCCGCGCTGGTGCTGCTGCTCGCGGGCGTCTACGGATCGGTGCGGCAGCACGGCGACACGCCCGCCGGCGGCGATACGTCAGGAAGCGCGCCGGCAAATGCAAACGCCGCGGCCCACTGAGCGCTACACCGTTCGATCAGACGAAATCAGACGATCGGGACGAAAGCCGCAGAAAGGCGCGTCAGCGCGCGTCCTTGTGCATCCACTTGCGGCCCTCGATGGAGCCGGCGCGGCGCGACTTGTCGACGCGCCGCTGGCGCGCGAGCTTCGGATCGACGATCAACGGGCGGTAGATCTCGACGCGGTCGTGGTCGGCGAGCGGTGCGTCGAGCGGCGCAAGCTTGCCGTACACGCCCGTCTTCGCGTTCGCGAGATCGATTTCCGGGTGCAGCGCGAGCACGCCGCTCGCATCGATCGCCGAACGAACGGTCGCCCCTTCGGGCAGCGACAGCGGAATCAGCGTCTGGCGATCCGGCAGCGCGTAGCAGACTTCGATCGACAGCATCGCGTCACCCCTTCCCGTAGCGCTGGTCGGCGCGCTTCACGAACGAATCGACGAACGTGTTCGCGATATGGCTGAACACGGGCCCGATGATCTTCTCGAGCAGGATGCTCGAGAACTCGTAGTGCAGCGCGAATTCGATCTTGCAGGCATCGGCACGCAGTGCCGTGAAGCGCCACGAGCCCGTGAACTTCTTGAACGGGCCGTCCGTGAACTCCATGTCGATCCGCGTCGGGCGCTGCTGCGTGTTGCGCGTCGCGAAATGCTGCTTGATGCCCTTGAAGTTGATGTCGATGCGCGCTTCCATCCCGCTCTCGTCCTGACGGCGAATCTCGACGCCGCCGCACCAGGGCAGGAAATTGGGGTAGTCGGCCACGTCGGTGACGAGGTCGAACATCTGTTCCGCCGAGTGACGGATCAATACGGTTTTCTGGACATCTGCCATAAATCGCGCGGCATCGCTTAAGGTGAGAACGCAAGCCGGGCGATTCCCGCCCCGCTTTGCTAAAATCGTGATTTTAAACGAGTTGGCCCGATCCTTTCATGAGCATCATCGACAACAGGAAAGCGCACTTCGATTATCACATCGAGGAACGCTACGAGGCGGGGCTCGTGCTCGAGGGCTGGGAAGTCAAGGCGCTGCGCGCCGGGCGCGGCCAGATCCGGGAAGGTTACGTCGTGATCAAGCACGCCGAGATCTTCCTGATCGGTACCCATATCAGCCCGCTGCCCGAGGCTTCGACCCACATCACGCCCGACCCGGTTCGCACGCGCAAGCTGCTGCTGCACCGCGAGGAAATCAAGAAACTGATCGGCAAGGTCGAGCAGCGCGGCTACACGCTCGTGCCGCTGAACTTCCACTACAAGGGCGGTCGCGTGAAGTGCGACATCGCGCTCGCGAAGGGCAAGAAGCTGCACGACAAGCGCGAAACCGAGAAGAAGCGCGACTGGGAACGCGAAAAGGCCCGCATCATGCGCGCCGGCACCTGACCTGCGCGACAACACGCATCACACACGACACGGCCCGCTCGAAGCGGGCCGTGTTGCTTTGGTATCAGGTGAATCGGGCGCGGCGGCTACACGGACGATACTCGGCACGCCACGCCGCCGGTTTCGGCCGAACAAAGGCACCGACGACGGCACCGCACGGGCATCATCCGCCTCCGGCTGCGCGACGATTCGCCGCACGCCGATCACACGCGGCGGCCGCCGGCGCCCGGCGGAAATCCGGACTCAGGCCTTCCCGCCCGAAGCCGCCCCCGCGCTCTTGACGATCGTCAGCGCCGACGAGATCGCGGTGCCGAGATCCGACAGGTTCGACGGCACGATCAGCGTGTTGCCCTGCTTCGCGAGATTCGAGAACGCGCTGACATACTGCTCGGCCACCTTCAGGTTCACCGCGTCCATCCCGCCCTGCGATTGCATCGCGTTCGCGATCTTCTGGATCGCCTGCGCGTTTGCCTCGGCCACCGCCAGAATCGCGGCGGCCTCGCCCTGCGCCTGGTTGATCGCAGCCTGCCGCTCGCCTTCGGATTTCTGGATCGCCGCTTCGCGCGCGCCCGACGCGAGGTTGATCTGCTCCTGCTTGCGGCCTTCGGATGCGGCGATCAGCGCACGCTTTTCACGCTCCGCGGTGATCTGCGCCTGCATCGCGTGCAGGATTTCCTTCGGCGGCGTCAGGTCCTTGATCTCGTAGCGCAGGACCTTCACCCCCCAGTTCGCCGCGGCCTGATCGAGCGCCGACACGATGTTGTGGTTGATGAAGTCGCGCTCCTCGAACGTCTTGTCGAGTTCGAGCTTGCCGACCACCGAACGCAACGTCGTTTGCGCAAGCTGCGTGATCGCGAGCACGAAGTTGCTCGACCCGTACGACGCCTTCATCGGATCGGTCACCTGGAAATACAGCACGCCGTCGACCTGCAGCTGCGTGTTGTCGCGCGTGATACAGACCTGGCTCGGCACGTCGAGCGGGATTTCCTTCAGCACGTGCCGGTATGCAATGCGATCGACGAACGGCAGCACGATGTTCAGGCCGGGCGACAGCGTCGCGTGATAGCGCCCGAAGCGTTCGAGCACCCACGCATGCTGCTGCGGCACGATCTTCACCGTCTTCGACACGATCACGATCGCGATGACGAGCAGGACAACCCAGATGATCAGCGAATCCATGAAGTATTCCCTCCTTGTTGTATCGGCGGACGTTCAGCCCGCGGGTTTCGCCACGACCACGAGACAATTGCCGCGCACGGCACTCACCTGATACACGTGCGCGTCGTCGCGCTCGCCGTTCTCGAGCTCGACGTCCCAGTCGGCGCCGCGATACTGCACGCGCGCGCGGCCGTCACGCCACGCGTCGACCGTGACGGTCGCGCCGATATCGAGATTGACATCGGGATTGGTCGACGTGTCGCGCTTCTGCTTGCGGCCGAGCCCCGAGCGCCGCAACACGACCATCGCGACGATCGCGACCACGGCCGCCGCACCGAACTGCACGTGCGGCGCGAAACCGGCCAGCTGCAACAGCCCGCCCGCGAGAAAGCCGAGCGCGATCATCAGCAGGTAGAACGTGCCCGTCAGCAACTCGGCCACGACCAGCACGCCCACCGCGACCCACCAGAACAGATGCCCCGACATCATTGTGGTCTCCAGAAAAACATCCCCCGCGCTCACTCGCGTTGCAGGAAACCAGAATACGCGTTGACGCGCGACTCCGGTTCAACATGCTCGCCGCCCCTGCGGAGACGGCCAGTGCGCACGGGCCGGCCCGGTACGTACCCACAAACAAAAACACCCCGGTGCCTACCGGGGTGTTTATAGCATGAACCTTGCATTTTGCCTTCAACGGAAGCACGGTGCCACCGCGCTTCCGTCAAGGATGCGTGACCGACCGTTACTTCCGGTTGGCGAGCGCCTGCCACGTATCGATGATCGTGTCGGGGTTCAGCGAGATCGACACGATGCCTTCGTCCGTCAGCCATTGCGCGAAGTCCGGGTGATCGGACGGGCCCTGGCCGCAGATGCCGACGTACTTGCCCATCTTGCGGCAGGTATCGATCGCGCGCTTCAGCAGGAACTTGACGGCCGGGTCGCGTTCGTCGAAGTCGACAGCCAGCAGTTCCATGCCCGAGTCGCGGTCGAGGCCGAGCGTGAGCTGCGTGAGGTCGTTCGAGCCGATCGAGAAACCGTCGAAGAACTGCAGGAAGTCTTCGGCGAGGATCGCGTTGGTCGGGACTTCGCACATCATCACGAGGCGCAGGCCGTTTTCGCCGCGCTTCAGGCCGAACTTCTCGAGCAGGCCGACGACGCGCTCCGCCTGCTTCACGGTACGCACGAACGGCACCATGATCTCGACGTTGGTCAGGCCCATCTCGTCACGCACGCGCTTCAGTGCACGGCACTCCATCTCGAACGCCTGCGCGAAGTCTTCAGCGATGTAACGCGACGCGCCGCGGAAGCCCAGCATCGGGTTTTCCTCGTCCGGCTCGTAACGCGAACCGCCGATCAGCTTCTTGTACTCGTTCGACTTGAAGTCGGACAGACGCACGATCACGGGCTTCGGATAGAACGCCGCCGCGATCGTCGCGACACCTTCCGTCAGCTTGTCGACGTAGAACTGACGCGGCGATGCGTGACCGCGCGCGACGCTCTCGACGGCCTTCTTCAGGTCCTGGTCGATGTTCGGGTACTCGAGGATCGCCTTCGGGTGAACGCCGATGTTGTTGTTGATGATGAACTCGAGACGCGCGAGACCCACGCCGCCGTTCGGCAGTTGCGAGAAGTCGAACGCGAGCTGCGGGTTGCCGACGTTCATCATGATCTTGACCGGGATTTCCGGCAGTTCGCCGCGCTGCACTTCCGTGACTTCCGTCTCGAGCAGGCCGTCGTAGATCTTGCCTTCGTCGCCTTCCGCGCACGACACGGTGACGAGTGCGCCGTCCTTCAGGATGTCGGTCGCGTCGCCGCAACCGACGACTGCCGGCACGCCGAGTTCACGCGCGATGATCGCCGCGTGGCAGGTCCGGCCGCCACGGTTCGTGACGATCGCGGCTGCACGCTTCATCACCGGCTCCCAGTTCGGGTCGGTCATGTCGGCCACCAGCACGTCGCCCGGCTGCACGCGTTCCATTTCCGACGGATCCTGGATCACGCGCACGGGGCCCGCACCGATCTTCTGGCCGATCGCACGGCCCGTCGCCAGCACCTGCGACTGGCCCTTCAGCTTGAAGCGCTGCTCGGCCTTGCCGGTCGCCTGGCTCTTCACGGTTTCCGGGCGTGCCTGCAGGATGAAGATCTTGCCGTCGCGGCCGTCCTTGCCCCACTCGATGTCCATCGGACGCTGGTAGTGCTTCTCGATGATGACCGCGTACTTCGCCAGCTCGATCACGTCTTCGTCGGTGATCGAGTAGCGGTTGCGCTGCTCGTGCGGCACGTCGACCGTCTTCACGCGGCCCGGCTCGCCCGGCTGCGTGAATTCCATCTTGATCAGCTTCGAGCCGATCGAGCGGCGGATGATCGGGTACTTGTCCTGTGCGAGCGTCGTCTTGAACACATAGAACTCGTCCGGGTTCACTGCGCCCTGCACGACGGTTTCGCCCAGGCCGTAGCTCGACGTGATGAACACGGCGTCCTTGAAGCCCGATTCGGTGTCGATCGTGAACATCACGCCGGCCGCGCCGACGTCCGAGCGGACCATGCGCTGGACGCCTGCCGACAGGGCGACTTCCGCGTGCGTGAAGCCCTTGTGCACGCGGTACGAGATCGCGCGGTCGTTGTACAGCGACGCGAACACGTGCTTCATGCGGTCGAGCACGTCCTCGATGCCGACGACGTTCAGGTACGACTCCTGCTGGCCGGCGAACGATGCGTCGGGCAGGTCTTCCGCGGTAGCGGACGAACGCACGGCGAACGACAGCTCGCCCGGCGAGCTGTTCTTCAGGGTTTCGAACTGCTCACGGATTTCCTGCTCGAGACGTGCCTGCAGCGGCGCATCGACGATCCACTTGCGGATTTCGGCGCCGGCTTCGGCGAGCGCCTTCACGTCGTCGATGTCGAGCGACTCGAGACGCTTGGCGATGCGGTCGGTAAGGTCGTTGTGCTTGAGGAAATCGCGGAACGCGAGCGCGGTCGTGGCGAAACCGGTGGGTACGCGAACGCCTGCTTCGGAAAGCTGGCTGATCATTTCGCCCAGCGACGCATTCTTGCCGCCGACGATCTCCACATCGGTCATCCGCAACTGCTCGAACGGAATTACATACGCCTGGTCCTTTGCGACGTTTGCTGCGTTAGTCATACAAGCCCCTAAGTGTGAAAAAAATGCTCGATTGCGCAAGTGGGCTTGGACGCGGGCGCTTGCAAAAAGGCGCGGCGCGTCTTGCGCAACCTGTTGGAGAAACAATCGCAGCGGCGGATAATCTTCCGACCCGATTTACAAAAATCCCGGCAGAAGGGCGATATTTGCAGACAAATCGCCAAACTTGCCGGGAATTTTGGAATCGAGCGGCGAAGCCTGGAGCGCTGTTCGCGCCCTGCCCCCGCAATTGCTTATCCAACAGGTTGCCGCTATTCTACCGTGCCGGCTGCCGGATGTGGCGCGACCTTGTCACTGCGTCTGGAGGCGAACCTCCAGCCGCCCGCGCAACCGCCCTTCACGTTCGACGCCCAGATTCATGCTGCCTACCGTATTCATCGTCTCCGACGGCACCGGGATCACTGCCGAAACCTTCGCGCATTCGATCCTCTCCCAGTTCGACCAGAAATTCCGTCTCGTGCGCGTGCCGTTCGTCGACTCGCTCGACAAGGCCTATGCGACCGTCGAGAAGATCAACGAGGCCGCCGTGCACGACGGCCGCCGCGCGATCGTGTTCACGACGCTCGTCGACAGCGAGTCGAACGACATCGTCAAGCGCTCGAACGCACTCGTGCTCGACATGTTCCAGCGCTTCGTCGAACCGCTCGAGCAGGAACTGGAGCTCAAGTCGAGCCACGCGATGGGCCGCGGCCACCAGAACGCGGACACCGAGGAATACAAGACCCGGATCGAGGCGATCAACTTCTCGCTCGCGCACGACGACGGCCAGTCGAACCGCAACTTGTCGGAAGCCGACGTGATCCTCGTCGGCGTGTCGCGCAGCGGCAAGACGCCGACGAGCCTGTATCTCGCGATGCAGTACGGCGTGAAGGCGGCCAACTATCCGCTGATTCCGGAAGATTTCGAGCGCGGCAAGCTGCCGTCGGCGCTCGCCGCGTACAGCGAGAAGCTGTTCGGGCTGTCGATCGACCCGCAGCGCCTGTCCGAGATCCGCAACGAACGCCGGCCGGGCAGCAAATACGCGGCGCCCGAGAACTGCCGCTACGAGATCAACGAAGCCGAAGCGATGATGCGCCGCGAGGGGATCAAGTGGCTGTCGTCGACGCACAAGTCGATCGAGGAAATCGCGACGACGATCCTGCAGGAAATCCGTCTCGACCGGCAGTCGTACTAAGCCTGAGCGCTGGCGGCCGCGTGGCCGCCGCCAGAAACGAAAAGGCCGCGTCGAACGCGGCCTTTTTCTTGATGCGGAACGAGCGCGCGTGTGGCGTCACGCACGCCGCTGCTGGCGCACCTGCTCGAACAGGCAGACCGCAGCCGCGGCCGCGACGTTCAGCGACTCCATCCCGCCCGGTTGCGGGATCGTCACGCGATGCGTGGCCGCGTCGCGCCAGAACGCCGACACGCCCGCACCCTCGTTGCCGAACACCCAGGCAACCGGCCCCGACAGGTCGCAGTCGTAAACCGCCTGCGCGCCGTGCGAGTCGGTCAGCGCGACCGGCACAGCGAGGCGCTCGACGAGCGCGCCGGCGTCGACGTCCTCGTGGATCGACAGCAGGAAATGCGCGCCCATGCCCGAGCGCAGCACCTTCGACGACCATGCGTATGCGGTGCCCGGCGCACAGAACACGTGACGCACGCCTGCGGCCGCCGCGCTGCGCAGGATCGAGCCGACGTTGCCGGCGTCCTGCACGCCGTCGAGCACGACCGACGACTGCGTCACGCGCGCCGGCAGCGGCTGCGCCGGCCGGTCGACGAGCAGCAGGAAGCCGACACCGTTGACGACGTTCGACAACTGTCCGAACAGCGCGTCGGGCAGCGTGACGATCCGCTGCGCATCGATGCGCGCGACGATCGCCTGCGCTTCGGCATGGCCGAGTGCGCCTTCGGTCGTGACGCACAGCTCGGGCGTCGCGCCCGTGTCGAGGTACGCGCTCGCGAGATGGAATCCTTCGAGCAGTGCCTGGCCGCCGCGGCGCTGATGGGACGTCGAACCCGCGAGCGCCTTCAGGCGCTTGTACAGCGGGTTGTCGCGGGAAGTAATGCTTTTCATCGAATCAGGTCGAGTGCCGCACGGACCGGCGCGAACGAGCGCCGATGGGCTTCGCACGGACCGTGCTCGCGCAGTGCGGCAAGGTGTTTCACGGTGCCGTAGCCCGCATGCACGTTGAAGCCGTACACCGGGAAGCGTTCGTGCAGGTCGACGAGCATGCGGTCACGGGTGACCTTCGCGAGGATCGACGCGGCCGAGATGCTCGGCACGAGCGCGTCGCCGCTGACGATCGCCTCGGCGCGCACGGTCAGCGTCGGGCAGCGGTTGCCGTCGATCTGCGCGAGCGTCGGCAGGACCGACAGCCCTTCGACCGCCCGCTTCATCGCGAGCATCGTCGCGTGCAGGATGTTCAGCGTGTCGATCTCGTCGACACTCGCCGACGCGACGCAATACGACAGCGAGCGCGCGACGATCAGCTCGTACAGCGCGTCGCGCTTCTTCGCGGACAACGCCTTCGAATCGTCGAGCCCGTCGATCGGCTGCGCCGGATCGAGGATCACCGCGGCGGCCACCACCGGCCCCGCGAGCGGGCCGCGGCCCGCTTCGTCGACGCCGCAGACGATCTCGTCGGGACGGCTGAAATCGAAACCGCCCTGCACGTCGCTCGACGCGCGGCGGCGTGGTGCACGGACTGCGGTCATGCGCGCCCCTTGCGTTGTTCGAGCACGCGCACGACCGCTTCGGCCGCCTTCACGGCCGTGTTCTGCCGCAGCGAAAGATGCATTTCGGTAAAGACTTCGGTCAGCGTACGGCGGTTCGCATCGTCGCGCAGCTGCGTGAGCGTCGCATCGGCGAGCGCCTCGGGCGTCGCGAAATGCTGCAGCAGCTCGGGCACGACGAAACGCCCCGCCAGGATGTTCGGCAAGCCGACGTACGGCAGGTAGCCCTGCCGGCGCATGATCTGCCCGGTCAGCCAGGGCACCTTGTATGAGATCACCATCGGCTTCTTCAGCAGCGCGGCTTCCAGCGTAACCGTGCCGCTCTTCACGAGGATCGCGTCGGCAGCCGTCATCGCGACCTGCGAGCGGCCGTCGGTGATCGTCAGCGCGAGCTTCGGATGCGCATCGACGAGCGGCTGCAGCAGCGCGCGCAGCGCGGGCGTCGCCGCCGGCATCACGAACCGTACGCCAGGCTCGCGCTGCTGCATCAGCGCCATCGCCGCGAAGAACGTCGGGCCGATCAGTGCGATTTCCGAGCGCCGGCTGCCCGGCAACACGGCGATCACCGGGCCGTCGGCCGGCAGTCCGAGCGCGATGCGCGCGCCGTGCGTGTCGGGTTCGAGCGGAATCTCGTCGGCGAGCGGATGGCCGACGTAGGTCGAGGCCACGCCTGCCTTGTCGAGAATCGCCGGTTCGAACGGGAACAGGCACAGCATGTGATCGACGGACTTCGCGATCTTCTTGATCCGGCCGCCGCGCCATGCCCAGATCGACGGGCACACGAAGTGGATCGACGGGATGCCCGCGTCGCGCGCTGCCTGTTCGACGTTGAAGTTGAAATCGGGCGCATCGACGCCGATGAACGCGTCCGGCCGCTCGGCGAGCAACTGGCGCTTCAGCTCGCCGCGAATCCGCAGGATCTCGGGAATCTGGCCCAGCGCCTCGACATAGCCGCGCACGGTCAGCTTGTCCATCTGCCAGTGCGAGTCGAAGCCCTGCGCGATCATTCGCGGCCCGCCGATCCCGTAGTACTGGGCCGATTCGGGCAGCCGCTCGCGCAGCCCGCCGAGCAGCGACGCGCCGAGCAGGTCGCCCGACGGTTCGCCGGCCACCATCGCGAGCCGGAGCTGAGAGGTCGGAAGCGGCATCGCTTAGCGAATGATGCCGCGTTGCGACGCGTCGATGAACTCGACGAGCGCCTTCACGGGTGCGTCGCCCTCGCCGCCCGCCGCCGCCAGCTCGCGCAGCTGCACTTTCGCTTCCTCGAGCGACAGGCCGTTCTTGTACAGCAGGCGGTATGCGCTGCGCAGCGCGGAGATCGCGTCGGGCGAGAAACCGCGCCGGCGCAGCCCTTCGACGTTGATCCCGTGCGGCTCGGCCTTGTTGCCGGCCGCGATCACGAACGGCGGAATGTCCTGCACGAGCGCCGACGCGCCGCCCAGCATCGAGTGCGCGCCGATGCGCACGAACTGGTGGACGCCCGACATCCCGCCGATGATCGCCCAGTCGCCGATCTCGACGTGGCCGGCCATCTGTGCGTTGCTCGACAGGATCACGTGGTTGCCGACGGTGCAGTCATGACCGATGTGCACATAGGCCATGATCCAGTTGTCGTCACCGAGCGTCGTCACGCCGACGTCCTGCACGGTGCCCGTGTGGATCGTCGTGAATTCGCGGATCGTGTTGCGGCTGCCGATCACGAGCTTCGTCGGCTCGTCCTTGTACTTCATGTCCTGCGGACGACCACCGACCGACGCGTAATGGCCGATGCGGTTGTCCTCGCCGAGCGTCGTATGGCCTTCGATCACGCTGTGCGAGCCGATCGTCGTACGCGCGCCGATCGTGACGTGCGGACCGACGATCGCGTACGGGCCGATCTCGACCGATTCGTCGATCTGCGCGCCCGGTTCGACAATCGCGGTGGGATGAATCCTGGTCATGCGCCGTTGCCTCTCGATGTGATGTGTCGCGTTGCGTTGCCTGTCCGTGCCGCGTCGCTCAGGGCGCCACGTCGGTCGTCTTGACCGTGCACATCAGTTCGGCTTCCGCCGCCACCTTGCCGTCCACTTCCGCCACCGCCTTGAACTTCCAGATGCCGCGGATGTAGCGTTCGAACGTCACGTTCAGAATCAGTTGGTCGCCCGGCTCGACCGGACGCTTGAAGCGCGCGCCGTCGATCCCGACGAAGTAGTACAGCGTGTTCTCCGGATCCTTCGGCTGCTCTTCCGAGAAGGTCAGCAGCGCCGCGGCCTGCGCGAGCGCTTCGAGGATCAGCACGCCCGGCATCACCGGCCGCTTCGGGAAATGCCCCTGGAAGTACGGCTCGTTGATCGACACGTTCTTCAGCGCTTTGATGCCCTTGTGCGGTTCGAGTTCGAGCACGCGATCGACGAGCAGAATCGGGTAGCGATGCGGCAGCAGCGTGAGGATCTTGTGGATGTCGAGATTGATTTTTTCAGTGCTCATGATGGTTCGTCTCACGCAGAGGCTGCGCGGTGGTGATGCAAAGGCTGAAGCGGGCCGGCGTGCGGCCCAGTCTGGCAAACCGGGCCGGTTGCGCTGGCCGTACCCGGTTCGAGGTCTCGCATGATGCGCTCAGGCGTCCGTGCCGCCCTGGGCGGCGAGCGCGGCTTCGAGCGCCTTGATGCGCTCGCGCAGCTTGTCGAGGTTGCGCACGAGCGCGGCGCTCTTGTTCCATTCGCCGTGGTCGACGGCCGGGAACGCGCTGGTATAGATGCCGGCCTTCGGCAGCGACTTCGATACGCCCGACTTCGCGGTGATGATGACATAGTCGCCGAGCGTCACGTGGCCGGCGATCCCGGCCGCGCCGCCGATCATGCAGTGGCGGCCGATCGTCGTGCTGCCCGCGATCCCGGCGCTGCCGGCGATCACCGTGTAGGCGCCGATCCGGCAGTTGTGGCCGATCTGCACCTGGTTGTCGATCTTCACGCATTCGTCGATGACGGTATCCGCCATCGCGCCGCGATCGATCGTCGTGTTCGCGCCGATCTCGACGTCCGGGCCGATCGTGACGCCGCCGACCTGCGGGATCTTGACCCAGCTACCGGTGCGCGCATCGCCGTCGCCGACGAAATCCGGCGCAAAGCCGAAGCCGTCGGAGCCGATCACGGCGCCCGCATGGATGATCGCACGCGGGCCGACCTTGCAGCCGTGGTACACCGACGCGTTCGGATACAGGTGCGAGCCCGCGCCGATCGTCGTGCCGCGGCCGATGAAGACGTTCGCGTCGAGCTGCACGCCGTCCTCGATCACCGCACCGGCCTCGACCGTCACGTGCGGGCCGATCACCGCGCTCGCGGCGACCTGCGCGGCCGGATCGATCGTCGCGCTCGGATGCACGCCGGCGGCGCGCTGCGGCGTGGCGAGATCGATGAACATCTGCGCGACGCGCGCGAAGTACGCGTACGGATTCGGCGTCACGATGAAGTTGCGACCGCTTGCGGCCGCGCCCAGCTTTTCCAGATCCTTCGGCGCGATCAGCACCGCGCCGGCGCGGGTCGACTCGACCTGCGACAGGTACTTCGGATTCGCGAGGAACGCGAGTTGCTGCGGGCCTGCCTGGTCGAGCGGTGCGAGCCCGCCCACCTTGCACTGTGCGTCGCCGGCGATCTCGCCGCCGAACCGCTTTACGAGTTCCTCAAGCGTCAATGCCATTCGTCGTCTGCTCCGTTCAGTTCGTCGAGCCGGACGCGAGCGCCTTGAGCACCTTGTCGGTGATGTCGATGCGCGGGCTGACGTACACGGCTTCCTGCACGATCAGGTCGTAATTCTGCTGCTCGGCGATCTGCTTGATGACCTTGTTCGCCCGCTCGAGCACGGCCGCCAGCTCCTCGTTGCGGCGCTGGTTCAGGTCTTCGCGGAACTCGCGCTGCTTGCGCTGGAAGTCGGTATCGAGCTGGGCGAGATCGCGCTGCTTCTGCGCGCGGTCGCCCGCCGACAGCGACGCGCCGTTCTTGTCCAGCGAATCGGACATCGACTTCAGGCGCGCCGCCAGATCCTGCAGATCCTTGTCGCGCTTCGCGAACTCGGCTTCGAGCTTCGTCTGCGCCGCCTTCGCGGGCACCGACTCGCGCAGGATCCGATCCGAATTGACCGCCGCGATGCGGGCGACGTCCTGTGCGTGCACCGTTGCCGCGCCCAAGGCCAGCGCAACGGTCAGCGCGCACATCACTCGTTTCGAAAACTTACCGGTTAGCAAAATTACCCTCTCGTTGCTGTTGTCATGCGTTCGGTCAGAACGCCGTCCCGATCTGGAACTGGAATTTCTGGTACTGGTCGCCTTCATGCTTCTGCAGCGGGAACCCGAGGCTCAGCTTCAGCGGGCCGATCGGCGAGATCCACGCGAGACCCACACCGTAGCCGTAACGCAGGCCGTTGGCGCCCGTACTCGTGCCGCCCGGCGCGTTGCCCCACACGTTACCGCCGTCGAGGAACGTGAATACGCGCAGCGTGCGGTCGTAGCCCGTGCCCGGCAGCGGGAACGTCAGCTCGATGTTGCCGACGACCATCTTCGAACCGCCGATCGGGTCGTTCGTCTTCGTGTCGCGCGGGCCCAGCGAGCTCGGCTCGTAGCCACGCACGGAGCCGATACCGCCCGCGTAGTAGTTCTTGAAGATCGGGTACGGGTTGCCGATACCGTTACCGTAGCCGCCCTGCAGGTTCAGGCCCAGGATGAAGCCGCGCGAGAACGAATAGTAGTACTGGGCCTGCAGGTCAGCCTTGTAGTACTGGATCTTGCCGACCGGCACGCCGTACTCCATGTTCGCCTGCGTGAAGTAGCCGCGGCTCGGAATCAGCGCGCTGTCACGCGCGTCGCGCGACCACGCGACCGTCAGCGGCACCGTGTTCGACACGCGGCCGAACTCGTTCACGTAAGCCTGGTAGCTCTGCGGCGTGTTCGAATCGACGGAGAGACGGTTCTGCTCGAAGCCCGCGCCGAAGTAGACCGTGTCGACTTCCGAGAACGGGATGCCGAACTTCAGGTTGCCGCCCGCACTGATGATCCGGAAGCTCGAGCTCGTCGAATAGTAGAGCGGCTGGTACGTGCGGTAGTAGACGTCCGTGATCCGCTTGATGCCGTCGACCGTGAAGTACGGGTCGACCTGCGTGACGGTCAGCGTACGGTAGCTCTTCGCGGTGTTGACGTTCACCGACAGGCTGGTACCCGAACCGAACACGTTGTCCTGCGACACGCCCGCCGACAGCACGACCTTGTCCGTCGACGAGAAGCCGGCGCCCAGCGTGATCGCGCCGGTCGGCTTTTCGTCGACCTTCACGTTCACGTCGACCTGGTCATTCGTGCCTTCGACCGGCAGCGTCGTCACGTCGACGTTGGTGAAGTAGCCGAGACGGTTCACGCGATCCTTCGACAGCGCGAGGCGGTTCGAATCGAACCACGAGCTTTCGAGCTGGCGCATTTCGCGGCGCACCACTTCGTCGCGCGTGCGCGTGTTGCCGACGACGTTGATGCGGCGCACGTACACGCGGCGGCTCGGATCGACGACGAGGTTCAGGTTCACCTTGTGGTTCGCCTGGTCGATGTCCGGCTGCGCGTTGACGGTCGCGAATGCGTAGCCGTACTCACCGAGCTTGTCGACGATCGACTTGGTGGTCTGTTGCAGCTTTTCGGCCGAGAAGCGATCGCCCGGCTTGATCTTGATCAGCTTGTTGAGTTCGGCTTCGCGATCGAGCAGGTTGCCCGACAGCTTGATGCCCGACACCGTGTACGGCTCGCCTTCGTGCAGCGTGACCGTCAGGTACATGTCCTTCTTGTCGGGCGAGATCGACACCTGGGTCGAATCGATGTTGAACTCGAGATAGCCGCGGTTCAGGTAGTACGAGCGCACCGCCTCGAGGTCGCCGGTGAGCTTTTCCTTCGAGTACAGGTCGTTCTTCGTGTACCAGGAGAACCAGTTCGGCGTCGACAGCTGCATTTCGTCGCGCAGCGTGCTGGTGCTGAATGCCTTGTTGCCGATGAAGTTGATCTGGCGGATCTTCGCACTCGGACCTTCGGCCACCGCGAACAGGATCGACACGCGGTTCGCGTCGACCGGCGTGACCGTCGTCTTGACCTCGGCCGCGTAGAAGCCGCGCGTGAGGTACTGGCGCTTGAGTTCCTGCTCCGCCTTGTCGACGAGCGCCTTGTCGTAGTAGCGGCCGTCGGCGAGGCCGACTGCGCGCAGCGCCTTCGTCAGGTTGTCCTTGTCGAACTCCTTCGTGCCGGTGAAGTCGATCGACGCGATGGCCGGACGCTCCTGCACCTGCACGATCACGACGTTGCCCTGCGTGGCGATGCGTACGTCGTTGAAGAAGCCCGTCGCGTACAGCGCGCGGATTGCTTCGGATGCCTTGTCGTCCGTGAAGGTATCGCCCTGCTTGATCGGCAGGTAGGCGAACACCGAACCCGCTTCGACGCGCTGCAGCCCCTCGATCTTGATGTCTTGCACCACGAACGGTGCCGCTGCATGGGCCGCGAGGCCGTGCGCGGCGAGCGCGGCCGCTGCAACTGTCTTAGGTACAAAGCGATGAGGTTTGAACAACATGCATCCCCAATATTTAGCTGCATCAAATCAGGCGGCTACCCAGCGGCGGCCGCCTGACGCTTCAGAAATGGATTAACCGAGCCAGATCGTTGAACAGCGCGATCGCCGACAATGCGACGATGCAGATCAACCCGGCTCTTTGCAGAATCAGCTGCCAGCGCTCCGAGACGGCTTTCCCGGTCGCGGCTTCAACCGCATAATATAACAGATGCCCCCCGTCCAAAACGGGAATCGGCAACAAGTTCAGGACGCCAAGGCTAATGCTGACAAGGGCGAGGAACGACAGGAACGCCGACGGACCGAGCCGCGCACTCTTGCCCGCGTAGTCGGCGATCGTCACCGGGCCGGACAGGTTCTTCAGCGACGCGTTGCCCGTGATCATGCGCCCGAACATCTTCAGCGAATACACGGAGATGTCCCACGTACGGTGCGCGCCGAGCTGCAGGCTTTCGATCGGCCCATATCGCACGTCGACGGACGGCGCATGCATCGACAGCGCCGCGCCGATCCGGCCGACCTGCTGCCCCGACTCGTCGTCGCGCTGCATCTGCGGCACGATCGACACCGTCTGCGCGGCGCCGTCGCGCTCGATCTGCAGCTCGAGCGGCTTGCCCGCATGGTGTTTCACGAAATCGATGAAGCGCGACGCGCCGCCGATCGGCTTGCCGTCGAGCGCGACCAGCTTGTCGCCGGACTTCAGGCCGGCCTGCTCCGCCGCGCTGCCGGGCTGCACCGACGCGACCGACAGCGTGCCGCCGCCGGTCTCGAAGCCCAGATGGGCCATGAAATCGTCGTCGAGCTGACTTTCGGGAACATGGCGGAGGTCGACGCGGAAATCGAACGTCGTGTTGCCGTCGCGTGCGCCGAGCACGATCTCGCGGTGATCGAATGCAGCGGCCAGCAGCTTCCAGCGCAGGTCCGACCACGACCGCACCGGCTCGGCCTCGCCGCCCTGCGCGTTGCGGATCGACACGATCTTCTCGCTGCCGTCGAAGCCCGCGCGCGCCGCCACCGTGCCGGCGGCCGGCGGTGCGACGATCGCGGCCGGCTCGGTTACGCCGGTGGCGAATACGACGGAAAACAGCACGATTGCCAACAGGAAGTTGGCAATCGGCCCGGCTGCAACGATCGCGATGCGCTTGTAGACGGACTGCCGGTTGAACGCCTGGCCGAGCTCCTCGGGCGCGATGCCGGGGCCGGGATCACGCTCGTCGAGCATCTTCACGTAGCCGCCGAGCGGCAGTGCCGACAGCGTCCACTCGGTGCCCGTCCTGCGGCTGACCCAGCGCGCGACGGGCTGGCCGAAGCCGATCGAGAAACGCAGCACCTTCACGCCGCACCAGCGCGCGACGCGATAGTGTCCGTACTCATGCACGACGACCAGCACCCCGATCGCCACCGCAAACGCGATCAGTTCGACCAGCACGTTCATGAGCACCCCATTCAGACAGTACGCTCCACGCGTGGCGCAGGCGCTTTCGCAATGATCTCGGCGGCGAGGCGGCGTGCCTCGGCATCCGCCGCCAGGACGTCCTCGAGCCCGTCGGGCGTACGGTTCGGCAGCGTGTTGAGCACGGCGTCGACCGTCGCCGCAATCGCCATGAAGCCGATGCGGCGCTCGAGAAACGCTTCGACCGCGACTTCGTTCGCCGCGTTCAATGCGGCGCTTGCGATGCCGCCTTCCTCAAGCGCCTTCAGCGCGAGCGCGAGGCACGGGAAGCGCGCGTAATCGGGCTTCTCGAACGACAGCTGGGCAATTTGCGCGAGATCGAGTTGTTCGACGCCCGCATCGACACGCTCGGGGAACGCGAGCGCGTGCGCGATCGGCGTGCGCATGTCGGGGTTGCCGAGCTGCGCGAGCACCGAGCCGTCGCGATACGACACGAGCGAATGGATCACGCTCTGCGGGTGGATCAGCACGTCGATGCGCTCGCCCGGCAGCCCGAAGATCCAGTGCGCCTCGATCACCTCGAGGCCCTTGTTCATCATCGTCGCGGAATCGACCGAGATCTTGCGGCCCATCACCCAGTTCGGGTGCTTGCACGCCTCGTCCGGCGTCACATCGACGAGCGTGGCCGGTTCGCGCGTGCGGAACGGGCCGCCCGACGCGGTCAGGATGATCTTCGAGATCCCGCCATGCTCGGCCGCGTCGCGCGGCATGCACTGGAAGATCGCGTTGTGTTCGCTGTCGACCGGCAGCAGGATCGCGCCATGGTCGCGCACGGCGTCCATGAAGATCGCGCCCGACATCACCAGCGCTTCCTTGTTCGCGAGCAGGATGCGCTTGCCGGCGCGCGCGGCCGCGAGGCTCGGCGCCATGCCGGCCGCACCGACGATCGCCGCGACCACCGTGTCGCAGCCATCGCTCTTCGACACGTCGACGAGCGCCTGCGGCCCGTGCAGCACGGTCGTCTTGCTGCTCGCCGCGCGCAGTTTCGCGTCGACGTGCGCGGCCGTCTCGGCATCGCCGACCACCGCCACTTCGGGCGCGAAGCGCAAGCATTGCTCGACCAGCTTGTCGCCGTTGCGGTGTGCGGTCAGCGCATAGACCGAGAAGCGCTCGGGATGGCGCGCGACCACGTCGAGCGTGCTGTCTCCGATCGAGCCCGTGGAACCGAGCAATGTCAGACGTTTTTGCATAAAAGAATGAGTGGTTTAACCAAGCAGCAGCATCGCGAGCGGCAGCACCGGCAGCAGCGCGTCGACACGGTCGAGCACGCCGCCATGGCCTGGCAGCAGTCCGCTCGAATCCTTCACGCCCGCCTGCCGCTTCAGCAACGACTCGAACAGGTCGCCGATCACGCTGTATGCGACCAGCAGCGTCAGTGCGGCCCACGCGCCGGGCATCCCGTAGCGCACGGCGAACGCGGAAAACAGGGTCGGCTC
Source organism: Burkholderia sp. AU31652 (assembly GCF_002223155.1). Classification (NCBI taxonomy): domain Bacteria; kingdom Pseudomonadati; phylum Pseudomonadota; class Betaproteobacteria; order Burkholderiales; family Burkholderiaceae; genus Burkholderia; species Burkholderia sp. AU31652. The sequence goes on from NZ_NKFG01000003.1 coordinate 1,834,736, forward strand.
GAACGCATGCACGGCCATCGCGACACCGGCGACGACCATCACGGCGAGCCAGCCGCCGATCGCGCCCTCCCAGCTCTTGCCGGGGCTGATCGTGATGGCCAGTTTACGCTTTCCGAAGGCCTTGCCCGCGAAGTATGCGCCGATATCGGCGAGCCAGACGACCAGAAGCAGCGACAGCACGAACGGCACGCCCTGCGCACGCGCCGCGACGAGCGCATGCCAGCAGGCCGCAAAGACCACGAGGCCGGCTGCCAGCAGGAACGGCCGCCAAACGCCGCCCGCGAGCTGGGGCTTGCGCCGCAGCGTGAACGGGCCGACCAGCAGCCAGAACACGCCGGCCGCCATGAAAAGGGGACGGGACGAAGCCGCATCGACGCCGAGCGGCGCCGTTGCCGCGAGCGCCAGGGCCGCGACGACTGCATAGACGACCGGGCCGGCGCCGCCGAGCTTGAGCAGGCGCGCCCATTCCCACGCGGCAAACACGAGCACGACGCCGATCAGCGCGCCGAACGCGGTGAGCGGCGCGAACAGCGTCACCGGCAGCAGGACCGCCAGCATCACGATCGCCGTGATCACACGGGTTTTCAGCATGAAAGGGAGTCGGCGTTCTGCGATTGCGGTTCGAGCTGTGCGCTCGTGCGGCCGAAACGGCGTTCGCGCTCCGTATACGACGCGATGGCGTCGGCCAGCGCCGCGCCGTCGAAATCCGGCCAGTATTTGTCGGTGAAATAGAATTCGGCGTACGCGAGTTGCCACAGCAGGAAGTTGCTGACGCGCTGCTCGCCACCGGTACGAATGAAGAGATCGGGCTCCGGCGCATAGGCCATCGCCAGGTGCGGCGCGAACGCGTCCTCGGTCACTTCGACCTCGCGACCCTCGCGCACGGCCTGCTCGACGAGCTTCTTCGTCGCCTGCAGGATGTCCCACCGGCCGCCGTAGTTGGCCGCGATGGTGAGCGTAAGACGGGTATTGCGCGCCGTCTTGGTTTCGGCGCGGCGAATCAGCTCGCGGATGCGCGGCTCGAAGCGGTCGAGATCACCGACGACACGCAGGCGGATCCCGTTCGCGTGAAGCTTGCCGACCTCGCGCTCGAGCGCGGTGATGAAGAGGCGCATCAGGAACGACACTTCGTCGTTCGGACGGCGCCAGTTCTCCGAACTGAACGCGAACAGCGTCAGGTATTCGACGCCGGCGCGCGCGCAGCCTTCGACCACCGCCCGCACGGCATCGACGCCGCGGGTGTGCCCCGCGACGCGCGGCAAGCGGCGTTCGGTCGCCCAACGGCCGTTGCCGTCCATGATGATCGCGATGTGACGCGGCACGACGCCGACGTCAGGCACGCGAACGGTAGAGCTGGTATAGGTCATGGCCGTTGAGACAGTAATGCGGGAAGAAGGCGGCGCGCGAGGACGGTCGTCAGACCGTCATGATCTCGGCTTCCTTGCTCTGCACGAGCTTGTCGATTTCGGCAACGTGCTTGTCGGTCAGCTTCTGCACGTCGTCGCTCGCGCGGCGCTCGTCGTCTTCCGAGATTTCCTTGTCCTTCACGAGCTTCTTGAGCGCTTCGTTCGCGTCGCGGCGCAGGTTGCGGATCGCGACCTTGGCCGTTTCGCCTTCGCTCTTGACGACCTTGGTCAGCTCGCGGCGGCGCTCTTCCGTCAGCGCGGGCATCGGCACGCGGATCAGGTCGCCGGCGGTGGCCGGGTTCAGGCCCAGGTCGGCTTCGCGAATGGCCTTCTCGACCTTAGCGACCATGTTCTTTTCCCACGGCTGCACGCCGATCGTGCGCGCATCGACGAGCGTCAGGTTGGCGACCTGCGAGATCGGCACCATCGAGCCGTAGTAGTCGACCTGCACGTGATCGAGCAGACCGGTGTGTGCACGGCCCGTACGGATCTTTGCCAGATCGTTCTTGAACGCTTCGATCGAGCGCTGCATCTTTTGCTCGACGCCCTTCTTGGTATCAGCGACACTCATTTCAACCTCCGAACCTTCTAACCTTCAAAGAACACGGGCCCTGCCCGGCGCATCGGGTGCGCCGCGGCCGATGGCCCGCATCCGCGGGAGTTTACACGTGGACGAGCGTACCTTCGTCCTCGCCCAGCACGATGCGCTTGAGCGCGCCCGGCTTGTTGATCGAAAACACGCGAATCGGCAGCTTCTGGTCGCGGCACAGCGCAAAGGCCGTCGCGTCCATCACCTGCAGGTTGCGGCTGATCGCCTCGTCGAAAGTGATCGTCGTGTAACGCGTGGCCGACGGATCCTTCTTCGGATCGGCAGAATATACGCCATCGACCTTGGTCGCCTTCAATACGACCTCGGCGCCCACTTCCGAACCGCGCAGCGCGGCGGCCGTGTCCGTCGTGAAGAACGGGTTGCCCGTACCGGCCGCGAAGATCACGACGCGGCCTTCCTCGAGCTGGCGGATCGCGCGGGGCCGGATGTACGGCTCGACGACCTGGTCCATCCGCAGCGCGGACTGCACACGCGCCTCGATGCCGGCGTGGCGCATCGCGTCCTGCAGCGCCAGCGCGTTCATCATCGTCGCGAGCATCCCCATGTAGTCTGCCGTCGCGCGATCCATGCCGGCCGCGCCACCCGCGACACCACGGAAAATATTACCGCCACCGATCACGACCGCGAGCTGCGTACCGAGACGCACGACTTCGGCGATATCGGCCACCATCCGTTCGATCGTCGCGCGATTGATGCCGAAGGCATCGTCGCCCATCAGCGCTTCGCCGGAGAGTTTGAGGAGGACGCGTTTATAGGCATTGGACATAGGGGCTTCCGAGCGACGAGAGGATGACAACCACGAACTGTAGGGGCGAAATACTGATTCGGGCAAGCGCCGACGGTCGGACCGGGTTTCCCGGCCGGCCGGCGGCGGCGCCGACCGCGGCGGAGCGGACGCCCGCCGCGGATACTGCCTGACTGCTTACGGCTTACTGCTGCTTTGCTGCTGCGACTTGCGCGGCCACTTCGGCGGCGAAGTCGTCCTGGCGCTTCTCGATGCCTTCGCCGACGACGAACAGTGCGAACTTCTGCACTGCGGCATCCGCTGCCTTCAGCATCTGCTCGATCGTCTGCTTGTCGTTCTTCACGAACGTCTGGTTCAGCAGCGACACTTCCTTCAGGTACTTCTGGACGCTACCGTCGACCATCTTCGCGACGATTTCAGCCGGCTTGCCCGATTCCGCAGCCTTCTGCTCGGCCACGCGGCGCTCCGTCTCGATCAGTTCCGCCGGCACGTCAGCCGACGACAGCGCGACCGGCTTCATTGCCGCGATGTGCATCGCGACGTCCTTGCCGACCTGCTCGTCCGCGCCCGTGTACTCGACGATCACGCCGATACGCGCGCCGTGCAGGTACGTTGCGATCTTGTTTGCGGTTTCGAAACGGACGAAACGGCGGATCGAGACGTTCTCGCCGATCTTGCCGACCAGCGCCAGACGCACTGCGTCGACCGTCGAGCCTTCGAGCGGCAGCGCCGACAGCGCAGCCACGTCAGCCGGGTTTTGCGTCGCGACGAGTTCTGCAACCGTCTTCGAGAATGCGAGGAAGTCGTCGTTCTTCGCGACGAAGTCGGTTTCGCAGTTCAGTTCGACCAGCGAGCCTGCGTTGCCGCCGACGAACGAGGCGACGACGCCTTCTGCCGTCACGCGCGATGCCGCCTTGCTCGCCTTGTTGCCGAGCTTGACGCGCAGCAGCTCTTCAGCCTTGGCCAGATCGCCGTCGGCTTCCGTCAGCGCCTTCTTGCACTCCATCATCGGTGCGTCGGTCTTTGCGCGCAGTTCTGCCACCATGCTTGCGGTAATTGCCGCCATCATTCGCTCCTTGAGTCTGTATTCACAACGCCGCCCGCTTGGACGCGAACGGCCGAGATTCGTTTCCGGACCCGCGCCGATTCGGCGCGATCAGGTCCGGCGCACAAGCTTAAAAAAAGGGGGCCTGTTGAGAGCCCCCTTTTTGCGCCGGCTCGGGGCCAGTTACGCGTTTTCCTCGACGTACTCGTCGTCGCCGCGTGCGGCCTGGACCACTTCGTTGACCGCGTTCGCACGGCCTTCGAGGATCGCATCGGCCACGCCTTCAGCGTACAGCGCGACTGCCTTGCTCGAGTCGTCGTTACCCGGGATCACGTAATCCACACCTTCCGGCGAGTGGTTCGTATCGACCACGGCGATGACCGGCACGCCCAGCTTGTTCGCTTCCGTGACAGCAATCTTGTGATAGCCGACGTCGACGACGAAGATCGCGTCCGGAATGCCGCCCATGTCCTTCACGCCGCCGATCGACTTTTGCAGCTTGGCGATTTCGCGTTCGAACAGCAGCGCTTCCTTCTTGCTCATCTTCTCGGTTTCGCCCGATTCGACGGCCGCTTCCATGTCCTTCAGGCGCTTGATCGATACCTTCAGCGTCTTGAAGTTGGTCATCATGCCGCCGAGCCAGCGTGCATTGACGTACGGCATGCCTGCGCGCTGCGCTTCCTGGGCGATCGTGTCACGCGATTGACGCTTCGTGCCGACGAACAGGATCGTGCCGCGGTTCGCTGCCAGCTGGCGCACGTACTTCTGTGCGTCCGTGAACATCGGCAGCGTCTTTTCGAGGTTGATGATGTGAATCTTGTTGCGGTGACCGAAAATGAACGGAGCCATCTTCGGGTTCCAGAAGCGCGTCTGGTGACCGAAGTGGACACCCGCTTCCAGCATTTGGCGCATCGTAACTGCCATGTAAATTCTCCACGAGGGTTGGGTCTTAAGCCGGCCGCCGTACCGCCGCGCGATCCCACCCCGAAGGGCGCGAATTCCGCGCGGCCGGCACCCTGGTTGCGCCGGCTTGCGATTCGACACGTGCAAACGCCCGTGCCGCAAGCCTTCCATCCGCGATGCCGCCCCAACATGGGGCAAGCTCGGCAATTGGATATCGACTTAGCCAAAGAGTATAGCACGCCGATTTGTCCGCCCTCAAGTCGCTCACCACTTTCGCCTGCCGCGCGGCAGCCGGCCGGACAATCCGCGAAAACCCGGATCCGCACCCCCGGCAGGGGCTGCGAGGCCTGCCAGAAGGTGCGATAATCCGTCAATTCACCGCATTCCAGGCATACCTCGATGGCTATTACGCTCAAAAACGAACACGATATCGCCGAGATGCGCGTCGCCTGCCGTCTCGCGAGCGAAGTGCTCGACTTCATCACGCCGCACGTCGTCGCGGGCGTGACGACCGCCGAACTCGACCGCCTCTGCCACGAGTTCATGCTCAACGAACAGGGCACGATCCCGGCACCGCTGAACTACCAGCCGCCCGGCTACCCGCCGTACCCGAAGGCCACCTGCATTTCGGTCAACGACGTGATCTGCCACGGCATTCCCGGCGAGAAGGTGATCAAGAACGGCGATGCGCTGAACATCGACATCACCGTGATCAAGAACGGCTACTTCGGCGACACGAGCCGCATGTTCATCGTCGGCGAGGGTTCGATCCTCGCGAAGCGCCTCGTGCAGACCACCTACGAATGCATGTGGCTCGGCATCGACCAGGTCAAGCCGGGCGCACACCTCGGCGACATCGGCTACGCGATCCAGAAGCACGCGGAAGCGCAGGGCTACAGCGTCGTGCGCGAATACTGCGGCCACGGCATCGGCACGGTGTTCCACGAAGATCCGCAGGTCGTCCACTATGGCCGCCCGGGCACCGGCATCGAACTGAAGGCCGGGATGATCTTCACGATCGAGCCGATGATCAACGCCGGCAAGCGTGACATCCGCACGATGCCCGACCAGTGGACGGTCAAGACGCGCGACCGCAGCCTGTCGGCGCAGTGGGAGCACACGGTGCTCGTCACCGAAACCGGCTACGAAGTGCTGACCGTATCGGCCGGCACGCCGGCGCGCCCGGTATTCTCACAACCAGCCGCCGCCGTCTGAGCGCCGTCGCGCCAGCCCGCCCCACCCGCACCTGAACGGCCGCCCATGAGCGCTCACGCTGCCCCCTCGCCCGAAGCGCTGTCGCGGCGCGCCGAATTCAAGGCCGCCAAGGCGGAGATGCTCGAGCGCTTTCGCCGCGCGGCGAACGTCGCTTCGCTGATGCACGCGCTGTCGAAACTCACCGACGAAGCGCTGAAGCGCGTGTGGGACGACTGCGGGCTGCCCGCGACGCTCGCGCTCGTCGCCGTCGGCGGCTACGGGCGCGGCGAGCTCGCGCCCTATTCCGACGTCGACATCCTCGTGCTGCTGCCCGATGCGCACGATCCGGCACTCGACGCGCGCATCGAGCGCTTCATCGGCATGGCGTGGGATCTCGGCCTCGAGATCGGCAGCAGCGTGCGCACGGTCGCGCAGTGCATCGAGGAGGCGTCGCAGGACGTCACGGTGCAGACCTCGCTGCTGGAAGCGCGCCGCATCGTCGGCAGCACCGCGCTGTTCGAACGCTTCACGGTGCGCTACCACGAGGCGCTCGACGCCCGCGCGTTCTTCACCGCGAAGGTGCTCGAGATGCGCCAGCGCCACGCGAAGTTCCAGGACACGCCGTACAGCCTCGAGCCGAACGTGAAGGAAAGCCCCGGCGGCTTGCGCGACCTGCAGACGATCCTGTGGATCGCGCGCGCGGCCGGTTTCGGCAGCAGCTGGCGCGAGCTCGACACGCGTGGTCTCATCTCCGATCGCGAGGCGCGCGAGCTGCGCCGCAACGAAGGTTTCCTGAAGACGCTGCGCGCGCGGCTGCACGTGATCGCCGGCCGCCGCCAGGACATGCTCGTGTTCGACCTGCAGACGCAGGCCGCCGAGAGCTTCGGCTATCAGGCGACGCAGGCCAAGCGCGCGAGCGAACAGCTGATGCGCCGCTATTACTGGGCCGCGAAAGCCGTCACGCAGCTCGCGACGATCCTGATCCAGAACATCGAGGCGCAGCTCTTCCCCGCGACGAGCGGCATCACGCGCGTGCTGTCGCCCGACCGCTTCGTCGAGAAGCAGGGCATGCTCGAGATCGTCGACGACGGCGTGTTCGAACGCCACCCCGACGCGATCCTCGAAGCGTTCCTGCTGTACGAGACGACCCGTGGCGTGAAGGGCCTGTCCGCCCGCACGTTGCGCGCGCTGTACAACTCGCGCGAGATCATGAACAACACGTGGCGCCGCGATCCGCAGAACCGCGACACATTCATGCGGATCCTTCAGCAACCCGAAGGGATCACGCACGCGTTCCGGTTGATGAACCAGACGAGCGTGCTCGGCCGCTACCTGCTGAACTTCCGCCGCATCGTCGGCCAGATGCAGCACGACCTGTACCACGTGTACACGGTCGACCAGCACATCCTGATGGTGTTGCGCAACATCCGCCGCTTCGCGGTGGCCGAGCACGCGCACGAATATCCGTTCTGCAGCCAGCTGATCGGCAACTTCGAGCGCCCGTGGGTGCTGTATGTCGCGGCGCTGTTCCACGACATCGCGAAGGGCCGCGGCGGCGATCACTCGACGCTCGGGATGGCCGATGCGCGGCGCTTCTGCCGCGAGCACGGCATCGCCGGCGACGATGCGGCGCTGATCGTGTGGCTCGTCCAGCATCACCTGACGATGAGCCAGGTCGCGCAGAAGCAGGACACGAGCGACCCCGAAGTCATCAAGCGCTTCGCCGAAGTCGTCGGCAACGAGCGGTACCTCACCGCGCTGTACCTGCTGACCGTCGCCGATATCCGCGGCACGAGCCCGAAGGTGTGGAACACGTGGAAGGGCAAGCTGCTCGAGGACCTGTACCGCATCACGCTCGCGGTGCTCGGCGGGGCCAATCCCGACGCGCATTCGGAGCTGAAGTCGCGGCAGGAGCAGGCGCTCGCGCTACTGCGTCTCGAGACCGTGCCCGACGACGCGCATCGCGCGCTGTGGGACCAGCTCGATGTCGGCTTCTTCCTGCGTCACGACGCGGCCGACATCGCGTGGCAGACACGCGTGCTGTACCGGCACGTGAATGCCGAAACCGCGATCGTCCGCGCGCGGCCGTCGCCGATCGGCGACGCGCTGCAGGTGCTCGTGTACGTGAAGGATCGTCCGGACCTGTTCGCGGGCATCTGCGCGTATTTCGACCGCAACGGGCTGTCGGTGCTCGACGCACGGGTCAGCACGACGCGGCACGGCTATGCGCTCGACAACTTCATCGTCACGCAGACCGAAAGTGACGTGCGGTATCGCGACATCGCGAATCTCGTCGAGCAGCAACTCGCGTCGCGGCTCACCGAAACCGCACCGCTGCCGGAGCCGTCCAAGGGCCGCCTGTCGAGGCTGTCCCGGACGTTTCCGATCACGCCGCGCGTCGACCTGCGGGCCGACGAGCGCGGCCAGTACTACATCCTGTCCGTGTCGGCCAACGACCGGCCGGGCCTTCTCTATTCGATCGCGCGCGTACTCGCCGAGCATCGGATCGGCGTCCACGCGGCGCGGATCAATACGCTCGGCGAACGCGTCGAGGACATTTTCCTGCTCGCGGGTGCCGGCCTGTCCGACAACCGCCTGCAGATCCAGCTCGAAACCGAATTGCTGCGTGCGATCGCAGTCTGAATGAATTCCAGCGTTTATGCGCACCAAATTAACCGTCAAGAATCCGAAGCCGGCGTCGCCGACCCGCGCCCCTGTCCGCTCCGGCAGCCTCGTCGCCCGCAAGGCGGTGCGTCCCGCCACGCCTCCCGCCGGGGACAAGCCGGCCCGCCCGAAGAAGGCGCCCCCGGCCGGCGCCGGCGAACGCACGTTCAAGCCGCGCGCTGCCGCGGGCGCCGAGCGCCCCGGCGCCGATCGCGCACCGGCCAAGCGTGCACCGCGTGACGGCGGTGCGGAACGCGGCACGCGCGCCCCTTATCGCGACAACGCGGCCGGGGAAGGCGCGAAGCGCAGCTTCGGCGACCGCCGTACGTCGTCGGACCGTCCGCCGCGGCGTGATGACGACGCGCGGCCGCGTCGTGCAGGTGGCGAAGGCGGTGCACGCGCGCCGTATCGCGACAACGCGGGCGGTGAAGGCGCGAAGCGCAGCTTCGGCGACCGCCGCACGTCGTCGGATCGTCCGCCGCGCCGCGATGACGATGCGCGGCCGCGTCGTGCAGGTGGCGAAGGCGGCGCACGCGCGCCGTATCGCGACAACGCAGGCGGTGAAGGCGCGAAGCGCAGCTTCGGCGACCGCCGCACGTCGTCGGATCGTCCGCCGCGCCGCGACGACGACGCACGGCCGCGTCGTGCAGGGGGCGAAGGCGGCGCACGCACGCCTTATCGCGACAACGCATCCGGTGAAGGCGCAAAACGCAGCTTTGGCGACCGCCGCACGTCGTCCGATCGCCCGCCGCGCCGCGATGACGACGCCCGCCCGCGCCGCGCAGGCGCTGAAGACGGCAAGCGCCCGTCGTATCGCGACAACGCATCCGGCGAAGGTGCGAAGCGCAGCTTCGGCGACCGCCGCACGTCGTCCGATCGCCCGCCGCGCCGTGATGACGATGCACGTCCGCGTCGCGCAGGCTCCAGTGAAGGCAGCGCACGCGCACCGTATCGCGACAAGGCAGCCGGCGAAGGCGCGAAGCGCAGCTTTGGCGACCGCCGCACGTCGTCCGATCGCCCGCCGCGCCGTGATGACGATGCCCGCCCGCGCCGCGCAGGCGCTGACGACGGCAAGCGCCCGTCGTATCGCGACAAGCCTGCCGGCGAAGGTGCGAAGCGCAGCTTCGGCGACCGCCCGGCCCGCCCCGCACGCGACGGCGAGCGCCGCTCGTTCGGTGCGGTCAAGACCGCGCAACCGGTCAAGCGCGCCGCCGCCGACGTTGACTACGGCGATGAATCGGGCCTGATGCGCCTGTCGAAACGGATGTCCGAGCTCGGCATGTGCTCGCGCCGCGAAGCCGACGAATGGATCGAAAAGGGCTGGGTGCTCGTCGACGGCGAACGCATCGACACGCTCGGCACCAAGGTCCGCGCGGACCAGAAGATCGAGATCGACGAACGCGCGAGCGCCGCGCAGGCCGCGCAAGTGACGATCCTGCTGCACAAGCCGGTCGGCTACGTGTCCGGCCAGGCGGAAGACGGCTACGAGCCCGCGGCCGTGCTGATCACGCGCGCGAACCGCTGGAGCGGCGACCATTCGCCGGTGCGCTTCTCGCCGCAGCATCTGCACGCCCTCGCACCGGCCGGCCGCCTGGACATCGATTCGACCGGCCTGCTCGTGCTGACGCAAAACGGCGTGATCGCGAAGCAGCTGATCGGCGAGCAGTCGGACATCGACAAGGAGTACCTGGTGCGCGTGCGCTTCGGCGAACGGCTCATCGACATCGACCAGCACTTCCCCGCGGAATCGCTCGCGAAGCTGCGCCACGGCCTCGAGCTCGACGGCGTCGCGCTGAAGCCCGCGATGGTGAGCTGGCAGAACGGCGAGCAGTTGCGCTTCGTGTTGCGCGAAGGCAAGAAGCGCCAGATCCGTCGCATGTGCGAGCTGGTGGGCCTCGACGTGATCGGCCTGAAGCGCGTCCGGATGGGCCGCGTGATGCTCGGCGCACTGCCGCAGGGTCAATGGCGCTATCTGTCGGCCGACGAGACGTTCTGATCGCGGGCGCACACCTGTGCGCCACGCAATGAAAAAGCCCGCGCAAGCGGGCTTTTTCTTGTCTGCGAGAAGCCGGCAAAGCCGGCCAATCAATCGTCGGAAGCCGGATCGAGCCCCGGGAACAGCACTTCCGTGAAGCCGAAGCGCGTGAAGTCGGTGATCCGCATCGGATACAGCTTGCCGATCAGGTGGTCGTATTCGTGCTGGACGACGCGTGCGTGAAAACCGTCGGCCACGCGGTCGATCTTCTCGCCGTACTGGTCGAAGCCGCTGTAGCGCACTTTCGCGTAGCGGCTGACGACGCCGCGCATGCCCGGCACCGACAGGCAGCCTTCCCAGCCCTCTTCCATGTCCGGCGGCAGGTACTCGATCTTCGGGTTGATCAGCACGGTCTCGGGCACCGGGGGCGCGTCCGGGTAACGGTTGTTGTTGCCGAAGCCGAAGATGATGATCTGCAGCCCGATGCCGATCTGCGGTGCAGCCAGGCCGGCGCCGTTCGCATGGTGCATCGTCTCGAACATGTCCGCGACGATCTCGTGCAGTTCGGGTGTATCGAACCGCTCGACCGGCTTGGCGACTTCGAGCAGGCGCGGATCGCCCATCTTCAGGATCTCGCGAATCATGGCGTATTACCCTCCAGGAGTTGGTGCAGGCCGTCTTCGTCCAGCACGGGGATGCCGAGTTCCTCGGCCTTCGCGAGCTTGCTGCCGGCTTCGGCGCCCGCGACCACGTAATCCGTCTTCTTCGATACCGAACCGGCCACTTTCGCGCCCGCCGCTTCGAGCATTTCCTTCGCGGCATCGCGCGTGAGCGTCGGCAGCGTGCCCGTCAGCACGACCGTCTTGCCGGCCAGCACGCCCTGCGGCGCCTTCGGCGCGGGCGGCCCTTCCGGCCACGTCACCTTGCCCGGCGCGCGCAACTGCTCGATCACGGTCCGGTTGTGCTCTTCCGCGAAGAACTGATGGAGCGACTCGGCGACGATCGGCCCGACGTCATTGACTTCGAGCAGTTCTTCGATCGACGCGTCCATGATCGGGGTCAGCGAGCCGAAATGCTTCGCGAGATCCTTCGCGGTCGATTCGCCCACGTGACGGATGCCGAGCCCGTAGATGAAGCGCGCGAGCGTCGTGTGCTTCGCCTTCTCGAGCGAGTCGAGCAGGTTCTGTGCCGACTTCTCGGCGAACCGGTCGAGCTCGGCGAGCGTCGCAAAGCCGAGATTGAACAGATCGGCCGGCGTGCGCACGAGATTCAGCTCGACGAGCTGGTCGATGATCTTCTCGCCGAGCCCGTCGATGTCGAGCGCGCGGCGCTGCGCGAAATGCCACAGCGCCTGCTTGCGCTGCGCCGGGCAGAACAGGCCGCCCGTGCAGCGCGCGATCGCCTCGTCCGGTAGGCGCTCGATCTTCGAGCCGCACACCGGGCATTCGGTCGGCATCACGAACTCGGCCGCATCGGCCGGGCGCCGGTCGAGCAGCGCGCCGACCACCTCGGGGATCACGTCGCCCGCGCGGCGCACGATCACGGTATCGCCGATCCGGATGTCCTTGCGGCGCACCTCGTCCTCGTTGTGCAGCGTTGCGTTCGTCACGGTCGCGCCGCCGACGAATACGGGCTCGAGGCGCGCGACCGGCGTGATCGCGCCGGTGCGGCCGACCTGCACGTCGATCGCGACGAGCCTGGTCAGCGCTTCCTGAGCGGGGAACTTGTGCGCGAGCGCGAAGCGCGGCGCGCGCGACACGAAGCCGAGGCGCTCCTGTTCGTCGCGCCGGTTGACCTTGTAGACGACGCCGTCGATGTCGTACGGCAGCGACTCGCGCTTCTCGCCGACCTTGCGGAAGAAGTCGAGCAAGCCTTCGGCGCCGTGCACCACCGCGCGCTCGCGGTTCACGGGCAGGCCGAGCGACTCGTACCAGTCGAGCAGCGCGCTGTGCGTATCGGGCATCGGCATCCCGTCGAGCACGCCGATCCCGTACGCGAAGAACGACAGCGGGCGCTGCGCGGTGATCTTCGAGTCGAGCTGGCGCAGGCTGCCGGCCGCCGCGTTGCGCGGGTTCGCGAATTCGCGCTGGTCGGCCGCGCGCTGGCGTTCGTTCAGGCGTGCGAAATCGCGCTTGAACATCAGCACCTCGCCGCGCACGTCGAGCACGGCCGGCACGTTCTTGCCCTTCAGCTTCAGCGGAATCGAGCGGATCGTGCGCACGTTCTCGGTCACGTCCTCGCCTGTCGTCCCGTCGCCGCGCGTGGACGCCTGGACGAATACGCCCTGCTCGTAGCGCAGCGAGATCGCGAGACCGTCGAACTTCAGTTCGCATGCGTACTCGACGGGCTCCGTCACCGAGCCGGCGAGATCGGTCGTCTTGTCGAGCGCGTCGGCGACACGCTTGTCGAATGCGACGATGTCCTCGTCGGCGAAACCGTTGTTCAGCGACAGCATCGGCGCGTCATGCACGACCGGCGTGAAACCGCCGGCCGCCTCGCCGCCGACACGCTGCGTCGGCGAATCGGGCGTCACGAGTTCCGGATGGTCGGCTTCGAGCTGCTGCAGTTCGCGGAACAGCCGGTCGTATTCGGCGTCGGGCAGATCCGGCTGGTCGAGCACGTAATAGGCGTAGTTCGCCCGCTCGAGTTGATCGCGCAGCCACGCGGCGCGCGCGTCGGGCTGGCTGGCTGGCGGTTCGGCTTGGGTTCGGGCCATGCTGGCGGCAGAGTCGTTCTGAAAAATCGGAATTCCGATTATCTCAGTTTGACGCCGCAGCGGGGGCACGCGATGCGTGCCGCGCGGGCCCGCTGCAGTGCACACAAGCACGGTGCATGGCAGCGACGGGCGACGGCGCCGGAAGCCGCCGCCCGCCGGGCGCGCGTTACTGGCTGAAGAGGCGGCGCGTGACCGGCGAACCGGCCGGGATGCCGGCTTCCTCGAGCTTCGCGTACAGCTTCATCAGTTGCTGATCGATCGCGACCAGCGTCGATTCCGGCAGCGGCCGCCGCGAATCGTCGACGACCCGCGCGCCGATCCGCTCGGACAGCGATTTCGCGTAGTCGCACATCAGCCGGAACGGCAGGATGTCCTCTTCGGCGACCGGCACGTCGAGCACCAGCGTGATCATGTTGCCGCCCTTGTACGTGAGGTCGTCGCGCAGGAAGTTCGTGTCGCCGAACTGCAGCATGAACACGGGGTTCTGCTTCGCGTCGAGCTTCACGAAACGCGTGCCGTCGCGCGACAGCAGCAGCCCGTCCTGCGACGCGACCGCCTGCACGTAGTTCGCCGACCACGGCGCGCCGTCCGACATCACGTTGATCGACAGCTGCGCGTCGCACTGCGCGGCAAACGCGTCGAGCTCGCGCGCCATCGCGACCGTTTCCATCATGTCCGGGAATTCCGGCGCGCCGTCGATCGCGTCGGCGAACTGCTGGACGCCCGTCACGAATTCCGAGAATTCGAGCTCGTTCAGCGCACCGCTGCGGTTCGCGAGCTGCGCGGCCGCGCGCAGTTCCTCGTAGCGCACGCCGTTCTGCAGCAACTCCCACTGGCCGCCTTCCGGCTTGCCTTCGATGTGCACGGGCTTGCTGCCCGCGCGGCGCAGCCGCTGCGCGGCCGGCAGGATCTTGTCGCCCGGCAGCGACCCGCCGAGGCGGATCGGCACGATGCAGTCGATCCGGCGGTCGACGACCGCCGGCGGAGCCGACGAAATGGTCGTAGCGGCCGGCAGCACCGGTTCGGCCGGCTCTGCCGGTTCAGCGTGCGTGTCGTGCGCGGAAGCCGGTGCGGCTGCTTCGCCGGCAACCGGCTCGACCGACTCGGCCGGTGCATCGATACCGGTCGCCTCGGCCTGCAGATCGGCCGGCGTGTCGGCAGGTGCCGCTCCACCGAACGTCGGCTCGACGCGCGCGACTTCGGCCGGCGTGCCGCCCGTGGCGGCCGCCGGGGCCGGTGCCGCGGGCTCGCGCCGCACCGGCTGGCGCACCGGCTCGATGAACGGCAATTCTTCCTCGCGTTCGGGGCGGTTCATCGCCTCGGCCGCTTCCTCCGGCATCGGGCGCGGCATCCTGCGCCGCACCTTCGCGCCCTGCCATGCGTTGTAGACCACGACGCCGCCCACCACGACGGCGCCCGCGCCGATCAAACCGAGTGTCAACTCGTCCATGCACGCTCCATCAGCAATTCTTGTTCGTCGGAACCGCGAACGGGCGCCCATGCGCCGCGCGAACGCGGTCCGGTTTCGTCAAACGTCAATTCTGGGCAAAACCCGCGGCGGTTTCCATGTCCACCGCAACGATCCGCGACACGCCCTGCTCCTGCATCGTCACGCCGATCAGCTGCTGCGCCATTTCCATCGCGATCTTGTTGTGCGAGATGAACAGGAACTGCGTCTTGTCGGACATCGCGCGCACGAGATTCGCGAAACGCTCGGTGTTCGCGTCGTCGAGCGGCGCGTCGACCTCGTCGAGCAGACAGAACGGCGCCGGGTTCAGCTGGAACATCGCGAACACCAGTGCAGTCGCGGTCAGCGCCTTCTCGCCACCCGACAGCAGGTGGATCGTCGCGTTCTTCTTGCCCGGCGGCTGCGCCATCACCTGCACGCCGGCGTCGAGGATTTCGTCGCCCGTCATGATCAGCTTCGCCTGGCCGCCGCCGAACAGGCGCGGGAACAGGTCGCTGAAGTGACGGTTAACCTCGTCGAAGGTGCCCTGCAGCAGCGTGCGCGTTTCCTGGTCGATCTTGTGGATCGCGTCCTCGAGCGTCGTGATCGCGTCGATCAGGTCGGCCGACTGCGCATCGAGGAACACCTTGCGCTCGCTCGCGGCCTTCAGCTCGTCGAGCGCGGCCATGTTCACCGGGCCGAGCGCGTTGATCGCGTTGTTCAGGCGCGTGACCTCGCCCTGCAGGTACGACGGCTTCAGATCCGGCGTGAGCTTCTCGCGCAGCGCTTCCTCGTCGACCTCGGCCGTCGTCAGTTGCTCGGCGAACTGCTCGACCGACAGGCGCGCGGCCTGCTCCTTCAACTGCAATTCGGTGATGCGGTCGCGCAACGGTTGCAGCGAGCGCTCGGCGACGAGTCGCTGCTCGTCCGACGCGCGCAGCTTCGCGGTCAGGTCATCGAGTTCGATCCGCGCGGCCTGCAGCGCCTCTTCCTTCACCGCGCGAATCTCGAGCGCGTCCTGCAGGCCCGTGTGCGCGGTCTGCTCGTTGATCGTCTCGAGCTCGGCGCGTGCGTCTTCGAGCGACGCGGCGACACGCTCGCTCTGCTCGTGTGCAACCTGGATGCTGCGCTTGAGCTCGTCGATCCGCGTCACGGCATTGCGTGCGGCGAAGCGCGCGTCGTTCGCGCCGCGCTCCAGGTCACGCGCTTCCTGACGCGCCTGCGTCAGCGATTCGTCGAGCGCTTCGAATGCGAGCTGGTTGTCCTCGAAGCGCGCCTGCAGTTCGGCCAGTTCGCCGTCGAAACGCTCGAAATTCGCTTCCGACTCCGCGCGCATCGCGCGCTGCTCTTCGATCTGCGCGCCGATTTCCTCGAGTTCCTCGCGGATCTGCGTGCTGCGCTGCGTGTAACGTTCGTGCGCCTGCGCAAGCTTCAGCACGTCCATCTGCAACGCATGCACGCGCTGCGTCGCACGCTCGGCCTGTGCGCGCACGTCGCCGAGTGCCTGCGTGGCCTGCGTGTGCGTGGCTTCCGCGCGGACAGCGGCCGTGCGCGCCTCGTCGGCGAGCAGCGCCTGTGCACGCACCTGGCGCGTCAGGTTTTCGATTTCCTGCTGGCGGGCCAGCATCCCGGCCTGCTCCGAATCGGCCGCATACAGCTGCACGCCGACGCGCGTGACGATATGGCCGGCCTTGACGACGAACGCGCCGCCTGCCGGCAGCTGCGTGCGCGTCGCAAGCGCCTGCGCGACGTCGTCGGCAACGTACACGTTGCCGAGCCAGTCGTTCAGCACCGCGCGGATGCCCGCATCGTCGATGCGCACGAGCGACAGCACCGGACGCAGGCCGGCCACGGCCGCCGGCGGTTCGCCGGCCGCGGGCGGCGCATAGAACGCGAGCTTCGCGGGCGGTGCGTCGGTCGCAAAAGCCTTCACCCAGTCGAGATTCGACACTTCGAGCGCGGCGAGGCGCTCGCGCAGCACCGCTTCGAGCGCCGCTTCCCAGCCGGCTTCGACGTGCAGCTTCTTCCACAGACGCGGCAGCGCGCCGAGCTCGTGCTTGTCGAGCCACGGCTGCACCTTGCCTTCGGTCTGAACATTTTCCTGCAGCTGCTTCAGCGCGGCGAGACGCGCCTCGAGCTGGTGGATCTGCGCGGCTTCGGCCTGCACGCGCTCCTGCGCGGCACGGCGTTCGCCATCGAGGCGCGGCACCGTTTCCTGCGCGTCGGCGAGGCGCGCCTGCGCTTCGGCCAGGATCTCTTCCTGCTCGGCGAGCTGCATGCGCAGCTCCTCGAGCTGAGCCTCGTCCGGCGCGTCGAGCCCGCCCGCTTCGCTCTTCAGGCGCTCATGGCGCTGCTGCAGCTGCTGGAGCTGCTGGTCGGCGTTGCGCTGGTGCGCGGCTTCGAGCTTCAGCGACTGTTCGGTCTGCGCGATCCGCGCGCGCTCGTCGTTGAGCTGCGCCTGCGCATCGCGGAACTTCGCTTCGAGCGCCGGCAGCGCGTCGTGCTTCGCGGCGGCGTTGTCTTCGGCGAGCGCGGCCTTCTCGTCGGCCATCGCGCGCGCTTCCTCGGCTTCCTCGAGCTCGTCCTGCGCCTTCTCGGCCTGCGCGCGCCATTGCTCGCGCTGCGCATTCAGTGCGGCGATCTGCGCCTGCACGCGGTTGCGCGATTCGACGATGAACTTGATCTCGGCTTCGAGGCGGCTCACCTCGGCGTTCGCTTCGTAGAGCGAGCCCTGCGCGCCCTGCATCGCGTCGCTTGCGGAGTAATGCGCAACGCGCAGCGTCTCGAGCTGCGCCTCGACTTCGCGCAGCTTCGCCGTTTGCGCCTCGAGGTCGATCTGCGCCTGTTCGATCGCGCGCTGCTGCTTCTGCTGCTCGCCGGCGGCCTCGTTCTTGCGCAGCAGCCACAACAGGCGCTGCTTCTCCTCGCCGTCGGCGACGAGTTCCTTGTACTTGGTGGCAACGACGGCCTGCGCCTCGAGCTTCTCGAGGTTCGCGCCGAGCTCGCGGACGATGTCCTCGACGCGGGTCAGGTTCTCGCGCGTGTCGTGCAGGCGGTTCTCGGTCTCGCGGCGGCGTTCCTTGTACTTCGACACGCCCGCGGCTTCCTCGAGGAACACGCGCAGCTCTTCCGGCTTCGCCTCGATGATCC
This sequence comes from Burkholderia sp. AU31652, assembly GCF_002223155.1. Lineage (NCBI taxonomy): Bacteria > Pseudomonadati > Pseudomonadota > Betaproteobacteria > Burkholderiales > Burkholderiaceae > Burkholderia > Burkholderia sp. AU31652. Next base: position 1,852,591 of record NZ_NKFG01000003.1, read on the forward strand.
GGGCGATCATGCCCTGCCCGATGATCGCGTACGCACGCGGCCCGAGGCCGGTGCCGAGGAAGATGTCCTGGATGTCGCGGCGGCGCGCCGGCAGGTTGTTGATGTAGTAACTCGACGTGCCGTCGCGCGTCAGCACGCGCTTCACGGCGATCTCGCCGTACTGGCCCCACTGGCCGGCCGCGCGGCCGTCGGAGTTGTCGAAGATCAGTTCGACGCTGGCCCGGCTGCCGGGCTTGCGGGCGGTCGAGCCGTTGAAGATCACGTCCTGCATCGATTCGCCGCGCAGCTCGGAAGCGCGCGACTCGCCGAGCACCCAGCGCACGGCATCGATGATGTTGGACTTGCCGCACCCGTTCGGGCCCACCACGCCGACAAGCTGGCCCGGAACCTGGAAATGCGTGGGATCGACAAAGGATTTGAAGCCAGCGAGTTTGATCGAGCTCAGACGCACGGCGGTATCGGATGTGAAGAAGGTGTGAAACGGACGGAGCCGCACTGCGCGAGGCCGGACGGCCCATGCGCGCGATGCGCTCCGGAATTCAAAAGCGGGGCCGCGCGCATCCAGCGTTGGGCCCCGCAAACGGCTTCCATCATACCATCGCGCGTGCGCCGTCCCGACCGTCGCCGGGTTTGTCCGGTGCCGGCGCGGCACGATGGACCCGGCTCGACAGCAGCGTCGCCAGCACGATGCACGCGCCGCCCGCCCACTCGCGCGCGCTCGGCAGCTCGTTCGCGAACACCCAGGCCGACAACGCGGTGATCACGATCTCGAACAGCATGATGATCGACGCACGGTTCGCCGGCACGCGCGCCAGCCCGTATTGCACGAGCAGGTTGTTCGACGCCATCGTCACGCCGATCGCGACGATGATCAGCGCGGCCGTGCCGAGGTGGCCGCCCGCCGGCGCAGCCGGTATCCCCTCGAACAGCGACGCGATCGCGCCGAACACCGCCGCGCCGCCGAACAGCGTCGCGGTACGCATCTCGGCGCGCATCTCCGGCAGCTCACGGCTCGCCTTGATCACGAGCACGTTGCTCATCGCGAAGCTCAACCCGGCCGCGAGACCGGCCCATTCGGCCGGGGTGGCCGGCAACGGCAGGCCGAGCGTCGGCGACCACAGCATCAGCATCGCGCCGCCGATCGACAGCGCCGCGAGCCCCGCGCCGGCCCAGGTCAGCCGCTCGCGCAGCAGGAAGTGCGCATAGATCGCGGTCCACGCGGGGGTCAGGTAGAACAGCAGCATCACGCGCAGCACCTCGCCGTGGATCGTGCCCCACACGAACCCGAGGTTCGTCACGCCGGCCGTCACCGCGATGCCGGGCAGCACCCAGTGCCAGCGCAGCGTCGCGATCGTGCGGTGGCGCGCGACGATCACGAACAGGAAGGCGACGAGGCTCGTCAGCGCGCTCGCCAGCGTGCCCGTCACGCCGAGCGACGCCAGGATCCGCAGCGGATACCAGATCAGGCCCCATACCGATGCGCCGATCAGGATGGCCAGCGTCGGCAGGCTGCCGCGTACCGCGTTATTCATTTGGTTCAATACCCTTTATTCGACCGGCCCGGCCGCCGTTCCGGCAGGCCGTGACCGCATTCCGTCACGCTATAATCGTCCGTTGCGACCCGCGCGCCATCGGCGCCCGTTCGCAGCCGCGCGGCGCGCCCGCCGCTTCTTTCGCTCCAACCGGCCGCGATGGCCGCTTCGCCCGTGAACCCTCGACTCGACTCGCTCCAGCCCTATCCCTTCGAAAAGCTGCGCGCCCTGTTCAAGGACGTGACGCCCTCCGGCGCCCTCAAACCGATCAGCTTCGGCATCGGCGAGCCCAAACATGCGACCCCGGCGCTGATCCGCGACGCCGTGGTGGCCGCGCTCGACGGTCTCGCGTCGTACCCGGCCACCGCCGGCTCGGACGCGCTGCGCACGTCGATCGCGCACTGGCTCGAGCGCCGCTACGGGCTGCCGGCCATCGATCCGGCCACGCAGGTGCTGCCCGTGTCGGGGTCGCGCGAGGCGCTGTTCTCGCTCGCGCAGACGGTGATCGACGCCCGCCCGGCCGAACAGGGCGAGAAGGCGATCGTACTCTGTCCGAATCCTTTCTATCAAATTTACGAGGGCGCGGCGCTGCTGGCCGGTGCCGAACCCTATTTCGCGAACAGCGACCCGGCCCGCAACTTCGCGTGCGACTACGCGTCCGTGCCGGACGCAGTCTGGGCGCGCACGCAACTGCTGTACGTGTGCTCGCCGGGCAACCCGACGGGCGCCGTGCTGACGCTCGACGACTGGCGCGAGCTGTTCGCGCTGTCCGACCGCCACGGTTTCGTGATCGCGTCCGACGAGTGCTATTCGGAAATCTATTTCGACGAAGCGGCGCCGCCGCTCGGCGGCCTCGAGGCCGCGCACCGCCTCGGCCGCGGCTTCGAGCGGCTCGTGATGCTGTCGAGCCTGTCGAAGCGCTCGAACGTGCCGGGCATGCGCTCGGGCTTCGTCGCCGGCGACGCTGCGCTGCTGAAGAAATTCCTGCTGTACCGCACGTACCACGGCGCGGCGCTGTCGCCGGTCTGGCAGCACGCGAGCATCGCCGCGTGGAACGACGAGGCGCACGTGCGCGAGAACCGCGCGCTGTACCTGCAGAAGTTCAATACCGTCACGCCGATGCTTGCCGACGTGATCGACGTAAAGCTGCCCGACGCGGCGTTCTACCTGTGGGCCAACGTGTCGCGCACCGGGCTGTCGGACACCGAGTTCGCCCGCCGCCTGTACGCCGACTATAATGTGACGGTTCTGCCCGGCTCGTACCTGGCGCGTGATGCGCACGGCACGAATCCGGGCCGCGATTTCATCCGGATCGCGCTCGTCGCGGGCACCCCCGAATGCGTCGAGGGCGCGCAACGCATCGTCGATTTCTGCCGCTCTCTCGCGCGGTAATCGTCCATCCGATCAATTCCATCCATCTCCTGCGAAAACGAACATGTCGCAACAACTTCAGCAAATCATCGATACCGCCTGGGACAACCGCGCCGAGCTGTCGCCGAAGGCCGCACCGGCCGACGTCCGCGAAGCCGTCGCGCACGCGATCGAGCAGCTCGACAAAGGCGCGCTGCGCGTGGCCGAGAAGGTCGACGGCAACTGGACCGTGCACCAGTGGCTGAAGAAGGCCGTGCTGCTGTCGTTCCGCCTGGAGGACAACGCGCCGATGCCCGCCGGCGGCTACTCGCAGTTCTACGACAAGGTGCCGTCGAAGTTCGCGAACTACACCGCTGAAGATTTCGCCGCGGGCGGCTTCCGCGTCGTCCCGCCGGCCATCGCGCGCCGCGGCTCGTTCATCGCGAAGAACGTCGTGCTGATGCCGTCGTACACCAACATCGGCGCGTACGTCGACGAAGGCACGATGGTCGACACGTGGGCAACGGTCGGTTCGTGCGCACAGATCGGCAAGAACGTGCACCTGTCGGGCGGCGTCGGCATCGGCGGCGTGCTCGAGCCGCTGCAGGCGAACCCGGTCATCATCGAAGACAACTGCTTCATCGGCGCGCGCTCGGAAGTCGTCGAAGGCGTGATCGTCGAGGAAAACTCGGTGATCTCGATGGGCGTGTACCTCGGCCAAAGCACGAAGATCTACGACCGCGAGACGGGCGAAGTCAGCTACGGCCGCATCCCGGCCGGCTCGGTCGTCGTCGCCGGCAACCTGCCGTCGAAGGACGGCTCGCACAGCCTGTACTGCGCGGTGATCGTCAAGAAGGTCGACGCGAAGACCCGCGCGAAGGTCGGCCTGAACGAGCTGCTGCGAGGCGACTGATGGCAAAGCCGCACACCGTGGTCGTCTACGGCATTCCGAACTGCGACACCGTGAAGAAGGCCCGCGTGTGGCTCGACGATCACGGCGTCGAATTCGAGTTTCACGACTTCAAGAAGCTCGGTGTCAGCGCACCGCTCGTCGAGGACTGGCTGAAGGACGTGTCGCTCGACGCGCTCGTCAACAAGCGCGGCACGACGTGGCGCGGCCTGGACGACGCGATGAAGGCGGCCGCCGAAACGAAGGCCGGCGCGGTCGCGCTGATGATCCACAAGCCGTCGGTCATCAAGCGCCCCGTGCTAGTGATCAACGGCCGCGTGAAATCGCTCGGCTTCGTGGCCGATCAATACGCGGCGCTGTTTGCCGCATAGGGCTGCCCGCGCTGCGCCTGTCGGCGCAGCCCGACGTCTTGTCGCTGCCGGCCACCGCGCCGGCATTTTTTATCGAAAGTGGTCCGAACCATGTCCGCCACCCTAGCCCTTACCGAACAGCTGATCGCCCGCGCGTCCGTGACGCCCGACGACCAGCATTGCCAGCAGATCATGACCGAGCGCCTCGCCGCGCTCGGCTTCGAATGCGAGACCATCGCGTCGCACGGCGTGACCAACCTGTGGGCCGTCAAGCGCGGCACCGACGGCCGCGACGGCAAGCTGCTCGCGTTCGCGGGCCACACCGACGTCGTGCCGACCGGCCCGCTCGAGCAGTGGAGCTCGCCGCCGTTCATCCCCGCCCATCGCGACGGCAAGCTGTACGGCCGCGGCGCGGCCGACATGAAAACGTCGCTCGCGGCATTCGTCGTCGCGTCCGAGGAATTCGTCGCTGCCCATCCCGGCCACCGCGGCGCGATCGCGTTCCTGATCACGAGCGACGAGGAAGGCCCCGCCACCGACGGCACCGTGAAGGTCGTCGAGCTGCTCGAAGCGCGCGGCGAACGCATGGACTACTGCATCGTCGGCGAGCCGACGTCGACCACCGAGCTCGGCGATGTCGTGAAGAACGGCCGCCGCGGCTCGATGTCGGGCGAACTCGTCGTCAAGGGCGTGCAGGGCCACATCGCGTATCCGCACCTCGCGAAGAACCCGATCCACCTGCTCGCGCCGGCGCTCGCCGAGCTCGCCGCCGAGCAGTGGGACGAAGGCAACGAATACTTCCCGCCGACCACCTGGCAGGTGTCGAACCTGCATGCCGGCACCGGCGCGACCAACGTGATCCCCGGCCACGCCGACCTGCTGTTCAACTTCCGCTTCTCGACCGCCAGCACGGTCGAAGGCCTGCAGGCACGCGTGCACGCGATCCTCGACAAGCACGGCCTCGAATACACGCTGAAGTGGTCGGTGAGCGGCCTGCCGTTCCTCACGCCGCGCGGCGAGCTGTCGGGCGCGCTGGAAAACGCGATCCGCACCGAGACCGGCATCACGACCGAGCTGTCGACCACGGGCGGCACGTCGGACGGCCGTTTCATCGCGCGCATCTGCCCGCAGGTGATCGAGTTCGGCCCGCCGAACGGCAGCATCCACAAGATCGACGAGCACATCGAAGTGCGCTTCGTCGACCCGCTGAAGAACGTGTACCGCCGCGTGCTCGAACAACTGATCGCCTGATGGAGCCTCGCATGACGACACCTTTTGCCACTGTTCGCGACCTGCTGCGCTACGCGGTCACGCGCTTCTCGAAGGCGAAGCTCGCGTTCGGCCACGGCTCCGACAACGCGTACGACGAAGCGGCCTACCTCGTGCTGCGCACGCTCGACCTGCCGCTCGACACGCTCGAGCCGTTCCTCGACGCGCGGCTGCTGCCCGACGAAATCGCGGCCGTGCTCGCGGTGATCGAACGGCGCGCGACCGACCGCGTACCGGCCGCGTACCTCACGCATGAAGCGTGGATGCACGGCCACCGCTTCTACGTCGACGAACGCGTGATCGTGCCGCGCTCGTTCATCGGCGAACTGCTCGACGACGGGCTGCAACCGTACGTCGCCGACCCCGAGCAGGTCGGCGCGGTGCTCGAGCTGTGCACGGGCTCCGGCTGCCTCGCGATCCTCGCGGCGAGCGCGTTCCCGAACGCCGAGATCGACGCGGTCGACCTGTCCGACAAGGCGCTCGAAGTCGCCGAGATCAACGTGCGTGACTACGGCCTCGAAGACCGCGTCACGCTGCACCACGGTGACCTCTACGCGCCGCTGCCCACGTTCCGCACCGACCCGGGCTCGCGCTACGACGTGATCCTGACGAACCCGCCGTACGTGAACGCGTCGTCGATGGCCGCGCTGCCGCCCGAGTACCGGCACGAGCCGGAGATGGCGCTCGCGGGCGGCGATGACGGCATGGACATCGTGCGACGCATCGTCGCCGAGGCCCATCGCTGGCTGCACGACGACGGCGTGCTCGTCGTCGAGATCGGCAACGAGCGCGAGCACGTCGAAGCCGCGTTCGGCGGCCTCGAGCTCACGTGGCTGCCCACCAGCGCGGGCGACGACGCCGTGTTCCTGATCCAGGCGTCGGACCTGCCCCGCAAGGCCTGAGCCTTCCCGGCTCGCCCACCGTGCGGTGCACCGTTGCGCCGCACGGTTGGGTAAGATGCGCGTAGGCGGCCGCCCGGCCGCGCGACCTCAGGAGTCCGACACGCGCCCATGACCCTCGACTGGCTACATCTCGGCACCCTGATCCTGACCATCCACGTGCTCGGGATCGTCGCGGCGTTCCACGCGATCATGAATACACGCACGTCGCAAGGCGCGATCGCGTGGGCCGTCTCGCTCGCGGCCATGCCGTACCTGACGCTCATTCCGTACCTGTTCCTCGGCCGCAGCAAGTTTTCCGGCTACGTCGACGCCCGGCGCCACGAGCTGGAAATGTTGCGCATGCACACACCGCGCTCGCCCTGGCTCACCACCGACGCGACCGACGGGCCGGCCGCCGACGCAATCGGCCAGGCCGCGGTGCTCGCGCTCACGCGGCTCGGCGGCATGCCGTTCCTCGGCGGCAATTCGGTGCGCACGCTCGTGAACGGCGACGCGACGTTCTCGGCGATCCTGGCGGCCATCGACGCCGCGCGCGACTACGTGGTGGTCCAGTTCTTCATCGTGCGCGACGATGCGCTCGGCCGAATGCTGCGCGACTCGCTGCTCGCGCGCGCGGCGGCCGGCGTGCGCTGCTGCCTGCTGTACGACAGCATCGGCAGCTTCGACCTCCCGCACAGCTACGTCGACACGTTGCGCCGGGGCGGCGTCGAGGTTCATCCGTTCGCGACCAACCGGAAGTTCGTCAACCGCTTCCAGCTCAACTTCCGCAACCACCGCAAGATCGTCGTCGTCGACGGCAATCGGGCGTTCGTCGGCGGCCACAACGTCGGCGTCGAGTATCTCGGCGCGAAGCCGCGCCTGTCGCCGTGGCGCGACACGCACATCGAGATTCGCGGCCCGGTGGTCGCGAGCATCCAGTACGTGTTCGCCGAAGACTGGCACTGGGCAACGCAGAAGCTGCCGCCGCTCGCGTTGCCGCCGCCCGCGCAGCCCGGCGACAACATGCATTGCCTCGCGGTGCCGATGGGGCCGGCCGACAAGCAGGAGACGGGCTCGCTGTTCTTCGTCGAGGCGATCAACGCCGCGCGCGAGCGGGTCTGGATCACCACGCCGTACCTCGTCCCCGACGAAGCCGTGATTTCCGCACTGAAGCTCGCCGTGATGCGCGGCGTCGACGTGCGCATCCTGATCCCGAGCCGGCGCGACCACTATGTGGTATTCGAAGCGTCAAAGCTGTACGCGCGCGACCTGGTCGATGCGGGCGTCAAGGTGTTCCGCTACCGGCCCGGCTTCCTGCACCAGAAGGTCGTGCTGATCGACCGCATCGCGGCGGCGATCGGCAGCGCGAATCTCGACAACCGCTCGTTCCGCCTCAATTTCGAGATCATGGTGCTGACCGTCGACCGCACATTCGCCGACGAAGTCGAGACGATGCTCGATGCCGATTTCGCGCAGGCGTACGAGGTCGATGCGAGCGAATACCGCCAATCGCCCGCCTGGCGACGCATCGCGATGCACGTCGCGCGGCTGTTCGCACCGATCCTCTAACGGCCTAGACGACGGCGGCGGCGCCCGTGCGATCCGCACCGGCGCCGCGAACGCCGCCGGCAGCCGTCACAGCAGCTTGTCGATATCCGCGGCGATTTCGTCCGGCTTGGTCGACGGCGCGTAGCGCTTGACGATGCGCCCTTCACGATCGACCAGGAACTTCGTGAAATTCCACTTGATCGCCTTGAGGCCGAGAATGCCGGGCGCCTCGTCGGTCAGGTAGCGGTACAGCGGATGCGCATGGTCGCCCTTCACGTCGATCTTCGCGAACATCGGGAATGTGACGCCGTAATTGCGCTCGCAGAACGCACCGATCTGCGTGGCGTCGCCGGGCTCCTGCTTGCCGAACTGGTTGCACGGGAAGCCGAGCACATAGAAGCCGCGCGCCGCGTACTGGTCGTACAGCTTCTGCAGGCCCGCGTACTGCGGCGTGAAACCGCACTCGCTCGCGGTGTTGACGATCAGCAGCACCTTGCCGCGATATGCGTCGAGCGAGGCCGGCGCGCCGGCAAGCGTCTCTGCGCTGAACGAATACAGGGTGGACATCGGGCACTCCTTTTACGAAACCGGATCGACGTGGAGTCTAGGCGAAATTGCCCCGTTGCGGCATCCGCCGAACGGCCAATGCCCGGCGCGAGCGGCGCGCAGTCTAGAATAGCGGTTTTGGCCAGTCATTTCCGCCGTGATCCGTTTCAATCAGTTCAGCCTTGCGCGCGGCACCAAGCCGCTGTTCGAGTCGACCTCCTTCGTGCTCAATCCCGGCGAGAAAGCCGGCCTGATCGGCGCGAACGGCGCCGGCAAGTCGACCCTGTTCTCGGTCCTGCGCGGCGAGCTGCACTCGGACGGCGGCGATTTCTCGATGCCGCCGTCGTGGCGGATCGCCCATGTGTCGCAGGAAACGCCCGCGGTCGACCGCTCGGCGCTCGACTACACGCTCGACGGCGACGCCGCGCTGCGCGAGATCGAGGCCCGTATCGCCGCCGCCTCCGCCGCGCATGACGGCGCCGCCGAAGCCGACGCGCACGCGGCGTTCGCCGACGCCGACGGCTACACCGCGCCTGCCCGCGCCGAGGCGCTGCTGCTCGGCCTCGGCTTCACGCTCGCGCAGACGCGCGAATCCGTCGCCAGCTTCTCCGGCGGCTGGCGCATGCGCCTGAACCTCGCGCAGGCGCTGATGTGCCGTTCCGACCTGCTGCTGCTCGACGAACCGACGAACCACCTCGACCTCGACGCGATCGTCTGGCTCGAAGACTGGCTGCACCGCTACCCCGGCACGCTCGTCGTGATCTCGCACGACCGCGAATTCCTCGATTCGATCTGCAACGTTACGCTGCATCTGGAAAACCGCCAGGTGAAGCGCTACGGCGGCAACTACTCGCAGTTCGAAGTGCTGCGCGCGCAGCAACTGGCGCTGCAGCAAAGCGCCTACGAAAAGCAGCAGAAGACGATCGAGCACCTGCAGAGCTTCGTCGACCGCTTCAAGGCCAAGGCGACCAAGGCCAAGCAGGCGCAGAGCCGGATGAAGGCGCTCGAGAAGATGGAGCTGATCGCGCCCGCGCACATCGCGTCGCCGTTCACGTTCGAATTCCGCACGCCCGATGCCGCGCCGAACCCGATGATGGTGATGGAAGACGTCCGCTGCGGCTACCACGCCGACGGCGGAGCGGAAATCCCGATCGTCGAGCGTGTCGCGCTGTCGATCCAGAACGGCCAGCGCATCGGCCTGCTCGGCGCGAACGGCCAGGGCAAGTCGACGCTGATCAAGACGCTGGCCGGCACGCTCGCGCCGCTGTCGGGGCACGTCCGCGACGGCAAGGGGCTGACGATCGGCTATTTCGCGCAGCACCAGCTCGAAACGCTGCGCGAAGATGATTCCCCGCTCGCGCATCTGGCGCGGCTCGCGCCCGACACGCGCGAGCAGGAACTGCGCGACTTCCTCGGCGGCTTCAACTTCTCGGGCGACATGGCGACCACCCCGGTCGGGCCGTTTTCGGGCGGTGAAAAGGCACGCCTCGCGCTCGCGCTGATCATCTGGCAGAAGCCGAACCTGCTGCTGCTCGACGAACCGACCAACCACCTCGACCTCGAAACGCGCCATGCGCTGACGATGGCGCTCGCGCAGTTCGAAGGCACGCTGATCCTCGTCTCGCACGACCGTCACCTGCTGCGCGCGACGACCGACCAGTTCATGCTGGTCGCGAAGCACCGGCTGCAGCCGTTCGACGGCGACCTCGACGACTACCGCGACTGGCTGCTGCAGCACGCGGCCGAGCAGCGCGCGGCCGCGAAGGCCGATAGCGCGGCGTCTTCGGGCGCGGGTACGGGTGCCGCAGCCAACCGCAAGGACCAGAAGCGTCAAGCAGCCGAGGAGCGGCAGCGCCTGTCGGTGCTGAAGAAGCCGCTGCAGACGCGCATCACGAAGCTCGAAAAGGAAATGGAGACGCTGCACGCGGAGAAGGCCCGCCTCGACGCATTCGTCGCCGATCCGGCGAGCTACGAGGCTGAGCGCAAGACGGAACTGACCGAGGCGATCCGCAAGCTCGGGGACGTCAACACGCGTCTCGAAACGGTCGAGGCCGACTGGCTCGCCGCGCAGGAAGAGCTCGAGCAGATCGGCTGACCGCCGTCGCGGCGCGCAGCCGACCGATGCGCCCACCAGCCCGGCGTGCCGGCTGGCGCCGCGCCCCCTCGGCATCGCAGCACCTCGACAGACCATCGGGCCGTGGGCGGCCCCAGATGTGACAAGGCCGGGCGCGCCGGCCCGGCCTGTTCATTCATTACCGCAATCACCCAATTCGCCGAGTTGCCGGCTCAACGCCGCGGCAACGTGTCGCGCGGCATCTGCTCGTCGTCGCCCATCAGGTGCCGGCGCCCTTCGGTCGGCCGCCGGATCGCCGCGGCGACTTCCGCTTCCGTCACGTCCTCGGACACGACCTTGCGCGCCAGGCGCCCCTCGTCGTCGATCCATTCGACGATCCGGCATCCGCCGCCCCAGGGCTGGCGAATCGGCTCCGACACGCGGCAGCCACGCAGGTTGTAAAGGCGTCCGCTCGGCGCTTCCCCATACGATTTCAACATAGGATCCCTTCGCATTGCGCGGTTCGACAATCCGGCAAAGGATAGGGAAAAGCGATGTCCGGCGGGTTACATAACCCTACATCTTCTTTACAGCGAATTACGCGACAGATCGCCCGCTCAGATGACACGGGCGCCTGCCGCGCCGGTCACTCGAGATCGCGCACGCGGTCGATCGCCTGCTCGAGCCGATCGACGGCCATCACGTTCAGCCCTTCGATCGGCTGCTTCGGCGCATTCGCCTTCGGAATCAGCGCGGACGTGAAACCGAGCTTCGCCGCCTCGCGCAGCCGTTCCTGCCCGCGCGGGGACGGCCGGATCTCGCCCGCCAGCCCGACTTCACCGAACACGATCAGCCCCTTCGGCAGCGCCTTGTTGCGCATCGACGAATGGATCGCCAGCAGCACCGCGAGGTCAGCGGCCGGCTCGGTGATCTTCACGCCGCCCACCGCGTTGAGGAACACGTCCTGGTCGAAGGCCGCGATGCCGGCGTGCCGGTGCAGCACCGCGAGCAGCATCGCGAGACGGTTCTGCTCGAGGCCGACCGCGAGCCGGCGCGGGTTCGGCACGTGCGCCGTATCGACGAGCGCCTGGATTTCGACGAGCAGCGGGCGCGTGCCTTCCTGCGTGACGAGCACGCACGAGCCGGGCACGACCTGCTCGTGCTGCGACAGGAACAGCGCGGACGGATTCGCGACGCCGCGCAGCCCACGCTCGGTCATCGCGAACACGCCGAGCTCGTTGACCGCGCCGAAGCGGTTCTTGAACGCGCGCACGAGCCGGAACGACGAATGCGTATCGCCTTCGAAGTACAGCACCGTGTCGACGATGTGCTCGAGCACGCGCGGGCCGGCCAGGTTGCCCTCCTTCGTCACGTGCCCGACCATGATGATCGCGGTGCCCGACTGCTTCGCGATACGCGTGAGCTGCGCCGCGCACTCGCGCACCTGTGCAACCGAGCCCGGCGCCGACGTGAGCGCTTCCGAATAGACGGTCTGGATCGAGTCGATCACGGCCACATCCGGCCGTTCCGCGTCGATCGCGGCCTGGATCTTCTCGAGCTGGATCTCGGCGAGCAGCTTCAGCTCATCCGCCGCCGCACCGCCGTCGAGCAGCGCAAGCCGTTGTGCGCGCAACGCGATCTGCGCGGCCGATTCCTCGCCGCTGATATAGAGCGCGCGCCGCTCGCTCGCGATGTCCGCAAGCGACTGCAGCAGCAGCGTCGACTTGCCGATGCCCGGATCGCCGCCGATCAGCACGACACCGCCCGGGACCAGCCCGCCGCCGAGCACGCGGTCGAATTCGCCGATGCCGGTCGAGAAGCGCGGCACGTCGGCCGCTTCGATGTCGACGAGACGCTGGACGGGCGCCCGCTTCGCGAGCGACTGGAAACGATGGGCAGCGGGCGATTCGGCGACCGACTCAACCAGCGTGTTCCAGGCCTGGCACGACGGGCATTGGCCCTGCCACTTCGGGGTCTGTCCGCCGCATTCGCTGCAGACGTATACGGTTTTCTGTTTGGCCACGCGCAACGCCCTTATTCCGCGCGCACGGGCACGCGGCCGGCGACCGCGCACATCAGCTCGTAGCCGATCGTGCCGCAATGGCGGGCGACGTCGTCGATCGGCAGCGCGTTGCCCCACAGCTCGACGCGCGCGCCGACGCCGGCCTGCGGGCACGGGGTCAGGTCGACGGTGATCATGTCCATCGATACGCGACCGACGATCCGCGTGCGGATGCCGTCGACGATCACCGGCGTGCCTTCGGGCGCGACCCGCGGATAGCCGTCCGCGTAACCGCACGCGACCACGCCGATCCGCATCGGCGCCTGCGCGGAGAACGTCGAGCCATAGCCGATGGCCTGGCCCTTCCCGATCGTCTGCACCGCGATCAGCTCGGATGCGAGCGTCATCGCGGGCTTCAGCCCGGTATCGGCGATGTCGGACGACAGCCCGGACGGCGACGCGCCGTACAGTACGATCCCCGGGCGCACCCAGTCGAAGTGGGTATCCGGATGCCACAGCACGGCCGCGGAATTCGCGAGGCTGCGCGCGCCGGCGATGCTTTCCGCGCCGCGCTCGAACGTCGCGAGCTGCTCGGCGACGCCGCGCTCGTTGTCCGCATCCGAAAAATGGGTCATCAACGTGATCTGGCCGATCCCGGGGCACGCGCGGGCGCGCTCCCATGCGGCACGGTATTTTTCCGGCTGGTAGCCGAGCCGGTTCATCCCGCTGTTCATCTTGAGCTGCACGTTGACGGGCTTCGACAGCCGCGCCGTTTCCAGCATCCGCATCTGCTCGTCGTTGTGGACGGTCGTCGTCAGGCTGTAGCGGTCGATCACGTCGATGTCGGTCGAGCGGAAGAACCCTTCGAGCAGCAGGATCGGGCCGGCCCAGCCGAGTTCGCGCAGCTTGACGGCCTCGTCGAGGTCGAGCAGGCCGAAGCCGTCGGTGCCGCGCAGGCCGGGAAACACACGCGCGAGCCCGTGACCGTACGCGTTGGCCTTGACGACCGCCCAGACCTTGGACGGGCCGGCAAAGCGGCGGACGACGGAGAGATTGTTCGCGAGAGCGGCGGTATGGATGGTGGCGGAGATCGGGCGCGGCATGGGAAATTTACGTAAAGACGCTTGCGAATCATCAGCTTACCGCGCCTTTTGAGCACTGAAGCCGACAATTTGCGGAACGATCGGGGAATCTTGCTAGTCCGAATTGGCGTATTTTCATGTTATAAAGCCGTGCGCACAACCCATTTCGAACGGAATAAGCCGATCGCATACTAGGCGGCCTACGCGGCCCTGCCGCAGCGACGAAAGCATCGCATCAGATGAAAAAAGGTTTTTACACCATCATGGCCGCGCAGTTTTTCTCGTCGCTGGCCGACAATGCGCTCCTCATCGCCGCCATCGCCCTGCTGAAAGACCTCCACGCCCCCAACTGGATGACACCGCTGTTGAAGCTGTTCTTCGTGTTGTCCTATGTGGTGCTGGCGGCCTATGTCGGCGCCTTCGCGGATTCGCGCCCGAAGGGCCGCGTGATGTTCATCACCAACTCGATCAAGGTCGTCGGCTGCATGATCATGCTGTTCGGCGCCCACCCGTTGATTGCGTACGGGATCGTCGGCTTCGGCGCCGCGGCCTACTCGCCCGCGAAATACGGCATCCTCACCGAGCTGCTGCCGGCCGACCGGCTGGTCGCCGCGAACGGCTGGATCGAAGGCACGACCGTCAGCTCGATCATCCTCGGCACCGTGCTGGGCGGCGCGCTGATCAGCCCGCACATCGCGTCGCACGTGATCGCGCACACGCCCGCCTGGATCGGCACGCCCGCCGAAGCGGCGATGGCGATCATCATGGCGATCTACGTGATCGCCGCGCTGTTCAACCTGCGCATCCCCGATACGGGCGCCCGCTACCCGAAGCAGGAACGCGGCCCGGTCAAGCTCCTCACGGATTTCGCCGACTGCTTCATGGTGCTGTGGCGCGACAAGCTCGGCCAGATCTCGCTGGCGGTCACGACGCTGTTCTGGGGCGCCGGCGCGACGCTGCAGTTCATCGTGCTGAAGTGGGCTGAAGTGTCGCTCGGCATGTCGCTGTCGGAAGGCGCGATCCTGCAGGCCGTGGTCGCCGTGGGCGTCGCGGCCGGCGCAATCGCCGCCGCCGCCCGAATCCCGTTGAAGAAGTCGCTGACCGTGCTGCCCGTCGGCATCATCATGGGCATCGCGGTGATGCTGATGGCGTTCTACACGCGCGACCTGTTCCCGTCGCACTGGGCCGTGCACATCGGCCACCTGCGCATGCCCGTGTACCTGATCATCGCGTACATCTTCCTGATGTGCGTCGGCGCGTTGTCCGGCTACTTCGTCGTTCCGATGAACGCGCTGCTGCAGCACCGCGGCCACGTGCTGCTGTCGGCCGGCCACTCGATCGCGGTGCAGAACTTCAACGAGAACCTGTCGGTCCTCGTGATGCTGTGCCTGTATGCGGTGCTGGTGTGGCTCGACGTGCCGGTCGGCGTCGTGATCGTGCTGTTCGGCACGTTCGTCTGCCTGACGATGTGGCTCGTGATGCGCCGCCACCAGGCGAACCAGCGCCAGTTCGACTCGGTCGCGCTGATCGGCGAATCGCGGCACTGACGCTACACTTCCCGTTTCCGTCCGCCGGCGCCGGTCCTCGAACCGGCGCGTCGCCCTCATGACGCACCCGATACCCAACATCCTGACGATCGCCGGCTCCGATTCGGGCGGCGGCGCAGGCATCCAGGCCGACCTGAAGACCTTTTCCGCGCTCGGCGCGTATGGCGCGAGCGTGATCACCGCGCTGACCGCGCAGAACACCCGCGGCGTGACGGGCGTGCATGCGCCGGACGCGGCGTTCGTGACCGCGCAACTCGACGCGGTGTTCGGCGATATCCGTATCGATGCGGTCAAGATCGGGATGCTCGCGAACGCGGCGATCGTGCACGCGGTCGCCGACGCGCTGCGGCGCTACGCGCCGCGCTTCGTCGTGCTCGACACGGTGATGATCTCGAAGAGCTCGCACGCGCTGCTCGCACCCGATGCCGTCGACGCGTTGCGCGATGCGCTGCTGCCGCTCGCGACGGTCGTGACGCCGAACCTGCCCGAAGCGGCCGCGCTGCTGAACGATGTGCCCGCAACCACCGAAGACGACATGGTCCGGCAAGGTCAGGCACTGTTACAGACGGGTGCGCGCGCCGTGCTGATGAAAGGCGGCCACCTGCCGGACGCGTCCGCGAGCCCCGACTGGCTCGTGGAAGCGACCCGCACCGTGCGGCTCGACGGCGCACGCGTGCCGGTCAGCAACACGCACGGCACCGGCTGCACGCTGTCGTCGGCGATCGCCGCGCTGCTGCCGCAGCAGCCCGACCTCGAAAGCGCGCTGCGCGAAGCCAAGACCTACCTGACCGGCGCGATCACCGCGAGCGGCCGCCTCGACGTCGGCCACGGCGTCGGCCCCGTCCATCACTTCCATCGCTGGTGGTGAGCGCCGGCTGACGCGGCGTCAGTGATCCTGCGCCGCGAACGCCCGGGCACGCACCGGCCAGTCGTCCGGCACGACGAAGCCGCGCGCCGTTTCGCGCCACGTGCCGTCACTGCCCTTTTCATGAATGCCGATCAGCGCAGGCGCCTCGCGCGTCGTCAACACCGACGGCAATTCCAGCGTGGCCGCCAGCGTTTCGGGTTCGAATCCGCTACCGACGGCAGCCAGTCGCGGCGCTAGCCACGCAAGCCGCGGCAACACGCTCCATGCGACGCCGGCACGCTGAGCGGCCGCCCAGGCCGGCCACTGCGCGTGCGTGAGCCAGAAACCGTGCGGGTGATCCGGCGCGATTTCCGCGGACACCGGCGGCAGCGGCGCGCCATGCGGATAGAACAACCAGCCCTTGATGAACATCTGCGCGTCGGACGGCGCGCCGTAGCCGAGCCGCGCAAACCCGTCGCGATCGCCGAGCCGCAGCTGGTGCTCGAGCAACCGGCGGCGCTTGCGGTCGAACCGGTCGACGAGGTTGGGGCCAACGAAATCGGCAAGCGATGCGCCGGCTTGCACCGGCGCGCACAGGTAGCACTTCACCGCGAGTTCCCAGTGCAGGCGCCGCCCGTCCGGTGCGTCGACGAGAAAATCGACTTCGCCGAGCGTCTTGCCGTTGCTGCGCAGCGGCAGATTGGCCGCGACGAGCCGCAGCGACGGCCCGTGCGTCAGGAAATACTCGAGCAGGCATTCGGCATAGCGGCCGAGGCGGGTGGGCCGGAAGCCGTCGAGCGCGCGATGCAGCGGCTCGGGCTGCGCATCGAGCGCGGCGAGCCATGCTTCGACGGCCGACTGTCCCACCGCATCCAGCCACGGGCGCGCCAGCGGCGCGTCCGGCACCGCGGTAAGCAAGCTCGGGCTGGCCAGCAGCCAGCCCAGATCCCGAACCGCGACGTCGTGCAGCGTATCGACGAATGCGCACGCCGCGCCGGTCGTCATTGTCCGGCCGGCCCGTTCGCGTCGCCGCCCTCTGCGCGCCGGAACGTGTCGCGCGCGAGGCACAGGTCGGCCCACGCCTTCGACTTGTCCTGCAGGCTGCGCAACAGGTACGCCGGATGGTAGGTCACGATCACCGGCACGCCTTCGTACGCATGCACGCGGCCACGCAGCGACGCAATGCTCGCGTCCGTCTTCAGCAGCGTCTGCGCGGCGAAGCGGCCGAGCGCGACGATCAGCTTCGGCTTCACGAGCGCAACCTGGCGCTGCAGATACGGCTCGCAGCTCGCGACCTCGTCCGGCTCCGGATTGCGGTTGCCGGGCGGCCGGCACTTGATCACGTTCGCGATGTACACGTTGTCGCCGCGCTTGAGCGACAGCGAATGCAGCATGTTGTCGAGCAGCTTGCCGGCCTGGCCGACGAACGGCTCGCCCTGCTTGTCCTCGTTCTCGCCCGGCGCTTCGCCGATCAGCATCCAGTCCGCTTCGCGGTCGCCGACGCCGAACACGGTGTTGGTCCGCTTCTCGCACAGACCGCACAGCGTGCAGTCGGCCACGCGCGCGGCCAGCGCATCCCAGTCGAGCGCGGCAACCGGCGTACCGACGGGACGCGCTTCGGCCATCGGCACGGGATCGCCCGGCGGCGCCGCGTCGAACCACGCGAAATCGTCGGGTCCGGCAGGCGGCATGTCATCCATCGGCGGCATCGTGTCGGCCGACGCGACCGGCGTAACCGGTGCAGGCCGCCCGGTCGCGACGGCCGGTGCGGCGTCCACCCCACCGGTTTGCGCGGCGGCGTGCGCTTTGGCTGTCGCGCCCTCGTCCGTGCCTGCATCCGCGCCTTGCCCGCGCCGCACCCAGATCTGCGCAAGGCCCATTTCCTCGAGCGCCGCTTCAGCCCATGCCATGCGCGTCCCCTTCGTCCTTGTTCAGCGTCAGACGCATCACGATCGCGTCCTCCCGGCTGCGATGCTTCGCCGGGTAATAATTCTTGCGCCGGCCGATCGTCAAGAAGCCGAAACGCTCGTACAGATGGATCGCGCGCGGATTGGACGGCCGCACCTCGAGCAGCACGCCGTCGAGCCCTTCCGCGCGCGAAATGCGCACGGCCTCGCGCAGCAGCGCCAGGCCCGCGCCCGCGCACTGCGCGGCCGGCGCGACGCACAGGTTCAGCAGGTGCATCTCGTCGACCACGGGCATCAGCACGCAATAGCCGATCAACGAACCCGTCACGTGCCGCAGGCACACGCCCAGATAGCCGTTGCGCAACGAATCCTCGAAATTGCCGCGGCTCCACGGGAATTCGTACGCGACGTGCTCGATCGCGACGACCTCGTCGAGATCGGCATCCGTCATCGGCGCCAGATAGCGGTCGCTCAGCAGTACGCCCGTCATCCCTTCGCTCCGCCCGTCTGCGCGGCCCGTGCCGCGACGCGCTCGGCGGTGGTCTGCGCGACCTTGTCGCGCACGTACTCCGGCGCCGCCTGATCGGCCGGCACCGCGCGGCCGGCGCGGAACGCACGCAGGGCGGCATGGGCGACCGCCAGCGCGTGCGGCATCGCGTCGCCGTCGATCACGGCCGCGCGCGCCGCAGCCGGCAACTGCGCGCCGAACGCGGCGGCCGCATTGCCCGCGAGCGTGAACGGCACATCGGGCACGCCGACGGCGCCCGGCGCATCGAGCGAAGCCGGATGCAGCGTGCGCCAGTCGCCGGTACTGTCGTCCCACGCGAAATCCGCCCAGTAGGCTTCATCCATCCGCGCATCCAGCGCGGCCAGCACGCGGGTCGTGCCGGGCGCGCGCAGCCGCGCGTGCTCGGCGCACGCGAGCAGCGTGCCGATCGGCACGACCGGCAGCCCGCGCCCGAACGCGAGACCCTGGGTGATGCCCGTCGCGGTACGCAGGCCCGTAAACGAGCCGGGGCCTGCGCCGAACGCGATCGCGTCGCAATCGGCGAGCGTCAGCCCCGATTCGGCGAAAAGGTCCTGGATGGCCGGCAGCACGCGCGTGCTCGACACGGCGCCCGTCAGCTCGTGGCGGACCCAGGTTTGCGGGGTGGGAACGGCGTCATCGGCGTGGGCCGAGCGCAGCAGCGCGACCGAGCAGTATTCGGTCGACGTATCGATGGCGAGGAGCACTGTTTGCGTCATGGGCGACATTGTAATGCGGCGCCCCGCTCCCACGGGCGATCGGGCCCGATCCGTGCGTGTGCGCCGCACCGGGCGGCGGTTTGGAAGGATCGCTCGACCCCGCGCGGCGGTCCGCTTGTTAAGATCGCCCGACCTTAAACCCTTACGGAGACACCCGATGAGCGAACTCACCGCCCAATTCGACCAGGCCCAGATCGACGTCAAGCAACTGACGGAACGTCCGGGCAACCTGACCCTGCTGCGCCTGTACGCTCTCTTCAAGCAAGCGACCGACGGCGACGCCCATGGCGACAAGCCGGGCTTCACCGACATCGTCGGCAAATACAAGTACGACGCCTGGGATGCGCTGAAGGGCACGTCGCAGGATGCGGCGAAGCAGCAGTACATCGAACTCGTCGAATCGCTGAGGAGCGGCACGGCTTCCTGACCGAATCGCCCCCTGCCGCAATAGGCAATCAAATCAGTGGCGCAGCGCAGCAAATCTCTTTATAATGCTGCCTGCGTCATCTTCCGCGCTCGGCTCGCAAGCCGTTCCGGCCTGACGCCTCGTAGCGTTAAGCTCCAATCCGGTTTAGAACCTGTCCCCTCCTGCTTCGACCTTCACGGTCGTCACTTATCAGGCTGGCGGCCACGCTCCTGAAGCGCGCCGCACCCAAAACAGCTTCTAATGCCTCATCCGCCGACGGTTCGGCGGATTGCACCCCCGTTTCCCGATTTGCTCGCTGAATCCGACGACTTGGGTATGCGCGATTGGCGCCGACGTTTCACCCACTGTGTTTCAAGGATTGTTATGACTTCGAGCATCAACTCCAGCCCGCTCAACGCGATCGCCGACCAGGCGCTCGGTCTCGACGACGCCGCCGCACCGGCCGCGGTCGAACCGGCGTCGGACGAGCCGAGCTTCGCGTCGCTCGGGTTGTCGCCGGAGATCGTCTCCGCGCTGCAGGCCGCCGGCTATGTGAAGCCGACGCCGGTCCAGCAGCGCGCGATTCCGGCCGGCATCGCCGGCCGTGACCTGCTGGTCTCGAGCCCGACCGGTTCGGGCAAGACCGCCGCATTCATGCTGCCCGCGATCGAACGTTTCGCGCAGCTCCAGAAGGCGCAGGCGCAGCAACCGCGCGCGCCGCGCGAACCGAACCAGGGCGACCGCCGCGCGCGCCGCCCGCAACCCGTCGCGCGCCCGGGCCTGCTCGTGCTGACGCCGACCCGTGAACTCGCGATGCAGGTCACCACGGCCGCAACGACCTATGGCAAGCACCTGAAGCGCCTGCGCACGGTCAGCATCCTCGGCGGCGTCGCCTACGGCCAGCAGCTGATGCTGCTCGCGAAGAACCCGGAAATCCTGGTCGCCACGCCGGGCCGTCTGCTCGACCACCTCGAGCGCGGCCGCATCGACCTGTCCGAGCTGAAGATGCTCGTCCTCGACGAAGCCGACCGCATGCTCGACATGGGCTTCATCGACGACATCGAAACGATCGTTGCCGCCACCCCCGAGTCGCGCCAGACGATGCTGTTCTCGGCCACGCTCGACGGCAAGATCGGTTCGCTGACGAGCCGCCTGCTGAAGGATCCGGAACGCATCGAGATCCAGCAGCGCCTCGAGTCGCGCGCGAACATCGCGCAAACCGTGCACTACGTCGACGACCGCGACCACAAGGATCGCCTGCTCGATCACCTGCTGCGCGACGACGCGCTCGACCAGGCGATCATCTTCACGGCGACCAAGATCGACGCCGACCAGCTCGCCGGCCGTCTCGCCGACGCAGGCTTCGAATCGGCCGCGCTGCACGGCGACCTGCCGCAGGGCGCGCGTAACCGCACGATCCGTGCGCTGCGCGAGCGCCGTGTGCGCGTGCTGGTGGCCACCGACGTCGCGGCACGCGGCATCGACATCCCGGGCATCACGCACGTGTTCAACTACGACCTGCCGAAGTTCGCGGAAGACTACGTGCACCGTATCGGCCGTACGGGCCGTGCAGGCCGTTCGGGCACGGCCGTGAGCCTCGTGCACCACGCCGAGCAAGGCGCGCTCAAGCGCATCGAGCGTTTCGTGCGCGCGCCGCTGCCGGTCAACGTGATCGAAGGCTTCGAGCCGCGCAAGGCGCCCCCGCGCAACGGCGGCACCGGCGGCCGTGGCCGTCCGGGCGGCGGTAACGGCGGTCGTCGTTTCGGCGGCAAGCCGGGCGGCGGTTATGGCGGCAGCGGTAACGGCAGCGGCCGCAGCTACGGCGGCGGCAATGGCGGCGGCTGGAGCGGCAAGCCGGGTGGCAGCCGTGACGGCGGCCCGCGTCGCGACGGCCAGCGCAGCGGTGGCCCGCGTCGCAGCAACTCTGCGTCGTAAGCACGCACGGGCGGCCACCGGCCGCCCTACGGAGGGCAGGCCCGCGGATAACCGCCCTGCCCATCCAGCCAACCGGCGCATCCGCGCCGGTTTTTTTTCGCCCCGCCCCAAATTTCACGATGCGGAAAATTTTTTTGCGTCGTAAAAAATCATGCTGCGCGGCACAACCCGGGCGATTGCGGGATGGAAAAAAGCATTTCTTATCCTGAAATAATGATTTCAAGATATTGATTTAAAACAACTAAAAATTTATCCCACCCCGCGGCCGGCCCCCTGTCCTGCTCCAGTCGATTTGCCTAGACTCTTATACAAGACCTCACGAACCGGAACGCACCGCTCCCGGCTTCGAGAACAGCGTCAACACCGTCAGAGTCAACCCATCAGGCATCGCACCGCATCAAGGAGCTCATCATGTCGCGACAGCAACAGGCACAGGAACTGCAAAAGCAATGGGAAACCGATCCGCGCTGGAAGGGCATCAAGCGCAGCTACTCGGCTGAAGACGTGGTCCGGCTGCGTGGTTCGATTCCGATCGAGCACACGCTCGCCAAGCGCGGCGCGGAAAAACTGTGGAGCCTCGTCAACAACGAGCCGTTCGTCAACGCACTCGGCGCACTGACCGGCAACCAGGCGATGCAGCAGGTGAAGGCCGGCCTGAAGGCGATCTACCTGTCCGGCTGGCAAGTGGCCGGCGACGCGAACGTCGCGGGCGAAATGTACCCGGACCAGTCGCTGTACCCGGCAAACTCGGTGCCGCTTGTCGTGAAGCGCATCAACAACACGCTGACGCGCGCCGACCAGATCCAGTGGTCGGAAGGCAAGAACCCGGGCGACGAAGGCTATGTCGACTTCTTCGCACCGATCGTCGCCGACGCGGAAGCCGGTTTCGGCGGCGTGCTGAACGCGTTCGAACTGATGAAGGCGATGATCGAAGCCGGCGCGTCGGGCGTGCACTTCGAGGACCAGCTCGCTTCGGTGAAGAAGTGCGGCCACATGGGCGGCAAGGTGCTCGTGCCGACGCGCGAGGCCGTCGCGAAGCTGTCGGCTGCGCGTCTCGCGGCCGACGTGATGGGCACGTCGACCGTGCTGGTCGCCCGCACCGACGCGGAAGCAGCCGACCTGATCACGTCCGACGTCGACGACAACGACAAGCCGTTCCTGACGGGCGAGCGCACGGTGGAAGGCTTCTTCCGCACCAAGCCGGGCATCGAGCAGGCGATCTCGCGCGGTCTGGCGTACGCGCCGTACGCCGACCTGGTCTGGTGCGAAACGGGCAAGCCGGATCTCGAGTACGCGAAGAAGTTCGCGGAAGCGATCCACAAGCAGTTCCCGGGCAAGCTGCTGTCGTACAACTGCTCGCCGTCGTTCAACTGGAAGAAGAACCTCGACGACGCGACGATCGCGAAGTTCCAGAAGGAACTCGGCGCGATGGGCTACAAGTTCCAGTTCATCACGCTGGCCGGCTTCCATGCGCTGAACTACTCGATGTTCAACCTCGCGCACGGCTATGCCCGCACGCAGATGAGCGCGTTCGTCGAACTGCAGCAGGCCGAGTTCGCAGCCGCGGACAAGGGCTTCACGGCCGTCAAGCACCAGCGCGAAGTCGGCACCGGCTACTTCGACGCGGTGACGCAGACGGTCGAGCGCGAAGCATCGACCACCGCGCTGCACGGCTCGACCGAAGACGAGCAGTTCTTCGACGGCAAGAAGGTCGCGTAAGCCGAAAAGCACGACGCGCCACGCGTCATGCCGATGCCCGCCCCGTCTCGCGGCGGCGCGGCATCGGCCACCGGACAACAATCAGGGAGGAGACGGCAGGCGCGCGATCCCGATCGCGCGACCGGCCGCGCGGCCTGCGGGCCGCCAGCAACGACGCGCGCCGGCTTCGTCCGGCGCGCCCTTTTTCCAGGGCGCCGCCCTACCGATACACGATCACCGGAATTTTCGTATGGGTCAGCACGCGCTGCGTCTCGCTGCCGATCAGCAAGCTGCCGAGCCCGCGGCGTCCGTGGGACGCCATGAAGATCACGTCGCAGCCGCCGCGTTCGGCCGCCTCGATGATGCCGAGATACGGCGACGGATGCACGCTCGTCCAGGTGTCGCACTCGACGCCGGCCGCCTTCGCAGCCGATTCGACCTCGTCGAGGTGCGCACGCGCCTCGCGCTCGCTGCGCGCCCGGAAATCGGCGGGCGGCTCGATGATCACCTCGGAAAACGGCGAGTACGGATACTGCGGCAGGCACGCGTAGGCCGTGACCCGCGCACCGACCGCGCGCGCCAGGTCGATCGCGCCGTCGATCGCCTTCTGCGACAGTTCGGAACCGTCGGTTGGAACGAGGATGTGCCGGAACATCGCGCCCTCCTTCGTCAATCGCACTCCGCGCGCCGCGCGTCCGGGCGGTCCGGCTGCGTCGCGTGGGGCATGCCTGTTTCGATTGTAGGACGTGAAAGCACCCGGCCGGGCCGCGCAGCGGGTTCGCCCTCATATCGGAAACGCGCGGCTGGCCGCCGCCTACTCGCCCCAATAACCGGGCCGCTCGTACGTGTGCTTCAGGTAATCGAGAAACAGCCGCACGCGCAGCGGCAGATGCCGACGTTGCGGAAACACCGCGTGGATACCGATCGGCGGGGCGGCGAATGCGTCGAGCACGCTGACGAGCCGGCCGGCCGCGATGTCCTCGCCGACCTCCCACCACGAGCGCCACGCCAGGCCGTGGCCTTCGAGGCACCACTCGTGCAGCACCGCACCGTCCGAGCATTCCATCGTGCCGTTCACGCGGATCGACACGACCTTGTCGTCCTCCTGGAACGTCCAGCCGCGTTGCTGGTTCGCGTTTGCCGCGAGCGCGAGGCAATTGTGCCGCGCCAGCTCGGCAAGCGTGACCGGCGTGCCGCGTCGAGCCAAATACGCGGGCGAAGCGACGCACACGCGACGGTTCTCGCCGAGCTTCAGCGACACGAGCGACGAGTCGGGCAGCTCGCCGAGCCGCACCGCGCAATCGAACCCCTCGTTGACGAGGTCGACCATCCGGTCGGACAGATCGAGCGTGACCGATACATCCGGATGCCCGACGCTGAATTCGGGCACGAGCGGCGCGACGTGCCGCCGGCCGAAGCCGGCCGGCGCCGAGATGCGCAGGTGGCCGCTCGCCTTGACGCCGCCGGCGGACACGCTCGCCTCCGCGTTCTGCATGTCGTTGATGACGCGCTGGCAATCCTCGAGGAACGCCGAGCCCTCGAACGTCAGCGTGAGCTTGCGCGTCGTGCGCACCAGCAGCTTCACGCCAAGCCGCTCCTCGAGCGCGTCGAGCCGGCGGCCGATGATCGCGGGCGCGACCCCTTCCGCGTGCGCGGCCGCCGACAGGCTGCCCTTTGCCGCGACCGCGGCGAACGTTTCGATCTGCTTGAACCGGTCCATGACTCGCAGGGGCGGCGCCGTCGCCCTTCAAATAGCTTAAACCGCTCAAGATTAGGTAGATGAAAGTAAAAGATCAAGTGATGTTTAGCGTCTTTTTTAGCACATACGATCACGAATAGAATTCACCTGACCTCTGAAACTGGAGTGCAAGGCTATGTCGGCCACAACGACACTCTCCTCTCCCGACGCAATCCTCTTCGACGCATTCGGCACGTTGTTCGACGTGCGTGCGGTCCTGGCCGCGGCGGAGCAGATGTTTCCCGGTCACGGGGAACGGTTGTCGCAGTTGTGGCGACGCAAGCAAATCGAATACTCGCAACTGCGCACGCTCGCCGATCCGGCCGGCGCCCGCTATCGCCCGTTCCGGGACATCACGCTCGACGCGCTGCGGTTCGCCGCGCGCCGGCTCGGGCTCGCGCTGAACAGCGCGGCCGAGAAGCGGCTGATGGACGAATACGCGTGCCTGTCCACCTATCCCGATACGGTGCCCGCGCTGCGCAAGCTGCGCGCGCTCGACCCGCGCCCGCCGCTCGGGATCCTGTCGAACGGCACGCCGCAGATGCTCGACATCGCGATCAAGAGCGCCGGCATGTCCGGGCTGTTCGATCGCGTGCTGTCGGCCGACACCGTGCGCGCGTACAAGCCGAGCCCGGCCGCCTACGCGCTCGGCACCGACGCGTTCGGTCCGAACCGGCGGGGCATCGTGTTCGTGTCGTCGAACGCGTGGGACGTCGCCGGCGCCGTCTGGTTCGGCTACACGACGTTCTGGCTCAACCGCACGGGCGCGCCCGCCGAGGAACTCGGCGCGCCGCCCGACGGCATCGGCACCGGCATGGCCGACCTGCTCGCATTCCTCGCCACCCCGGCTCCGTCCGGCAGACCCGCAAACCGCACGCGCCCCAGCCCGGGTGCATGACGTTCGCAGCGCTGCCGCCTTCCCCCCTTCACCGAAACCGCAACTGACCGACCAAGGAGATGAGACTCATGAGCACCCCGATCACGCTGCCGCAAGGCATGGCGATCACCGGCGAAATCAAGCCGGGTTACGAAGCAATCCTGACGCCTGAAGCGCTCGCACTCGTTGCAGCGCTGCACCGCACGTTCGAACCGCGCCGCCAGGCGCTGCTGCAGGCGCGCGTCGAGCGCACGAAACGCCTCGACGCGGGCGAGCGCCCCGACTTCCTGGCCGAGACGAAGGCGATCCGCGAAGGCGACTGGAAGGTCGCGCCGCTGCCGGCCGACCTGCAATGCCGCCGTGTCGAGATCACGGGCCCCGTCGAGCGCAAGATGATCATCAACGCGCTGAACTCGGGCGCCGATTCGTACATGACGGACTTCGAGGATTCGAACGCGCCGAGCTGGACGAACCAGATCGACGGCCAGATCAACCTGAAGGACGCGGTGCGCCGCACGATCTCGCTCGAGCAGAACGGCAAGTCGTACCGGCTGAACGACAAGGTCGCGACGCTGATCGTGCGTCCGCGCGGCTGGCACCTCGACGAGAAGCACGTGACGGTCGACGGCCAGCGCGTGTCCGGCGGCATCTTCGATTTCGCGCTGTTCCTGTTCCACAACGCGAAGGAGCTGCTCGCGCGCGGCTCGGGCCCGTACTTCTACCTGCCGAAGATGGAAAGCCATCTCGAGGCGCGCCTGTGGAACGACATCTTCGTCGCCGCGCAGGAAGGCGTCGGCGTGCCGCGCGGCACGATCCGCGCGACGGTGCTGATCGAGACGATCCTCGCCGCGTTCGAGATGGACGAAATCCTGTACGAACTGCGCGAACACAGCTCGGGCCTGAACGCCGGCCGCTGGGACTACATCTTCTCGGCCATCAAGAAGTTCAAGAACGACCGCGACTTCTGCCTCGCCGAGCGTTCGAAGATCACGATGACGGTGCCGTTCATGCGCGCGTACGCGCTGCTGCTGCTGAAGACCTGCCACAAGCGCAACGCGCCGGCGATCGGCGGGATGAGCGCGCTGATCCCGATCAAGAACGATCCGGAAGCGAACGACAAGGCCATGGGCGGCGTGCGCTCGGACAAGCAGCGTGACGCGACCGACGGCTACGACGGCGGCTGGGTGGCCCATCCGGGCCTCGTGCCGATCGCGATGGAAGAGTTCGTCAAGGTGCTCGGCGACAAGCCGAACCAGATCGCGAAGCAGCGCGACGACGTGCAGGTCGAAGGCAGGAACCTGCTCGACTTCCAGCCGGAAGCGCCGATCACCGAAGCCGGCCTGCGCAACAACATCAACGTCGGCATCCACTACCTCGGCGCATGGCTCGACGGCAACGGCTGCGTGCCGATCCACAACCTGATGGAAGACGCGGCCACGGCCGAAATCTCCCGTTCGCAGGTGTGGCAGTGGATCCGCTCGCCGAAGGGCGTGCTCGACGACGGCCGCAAGGTCACCGCCGAACTCGTGCGTGAACTCTCGAAGGCCGAACTCGACAACGTGAAGCGCTCGGTCGGCGGCAACACGCAGCCGTACGAGCGCGCGGCGGCGATCTTCGAGCAGATGTCGACGTCGGAAGGCTTCACCGAATTCCTGACGCTGCCGCTGTACGAGGAAATCTGACGTCGCTGCCCGCCTCGACCGGGGCCGGCCCTGCGTCGGCGCCGGTCGCGTGCGATGACGGCATCAAAAAAGCGCCCCGCGGGGCGCTTTTTCTTTTGCGACAGGATCCGCTACCGCGGCTGCCGCGCAACCGGTCACACGGCTTCCCGCTCGCGCCGATGCTGAACCCAGTCGCCCGACGCAATGCGCGGACGCCCCGCAATCGCGTGCGCGGCGACCGGATAGTAAAGGCAGGCGTACTGCCGGCCGCCGAGCTCGACGGTCACGTCTTCCGGCTTGAACAGCGAGTCGACGCCCGGATACACGCGCTCGATCTCGTCGAGCACCGGAACGAGCCGGTCGTCGACCTCGTAGACGTCGCCCCACACCAGCGACTTGTCGGCCGACCCGGCAATCATTCCCGGATAGGTACCGAAATCGTACAGTTCGCCCGGCAGCGCGACGGCACCGAGCAGCGTCGGCGCGGCAATCCCGTGCCTGGCGGCCGCGTGGCCGATGTCGTTGACCTCCCCGTTTCTCAGGGTGCCGTAGACGAATACGTAGCGCATCGTGGTTCTCCTCTTTGATTCGTATGGTGCCGTGTCCGCACGCGATTCGTGGCGAAATCGCCCGCGCCTCGATAGACCACGATACCGGCCGGATGGTTCGAACCCGCCAGCGCGCCCGGCCCCGGGGCAGTCCGGAAATCGCCGGGCCCCCACACAAAGTTCATTTGAACGCGGCATGATCGCCCGACAAACCGCCGTATGCACGTTCGCGGCGCCTTCTACAATAACGGCATCGCCGCCGCGCTGCCCGAATCGTCCATGAACCCGCCGTTCCAAGCCGACGTACCGAACCCGTACGTCATCGACATTCCGCCCGAATTCGCGCCGACCGCCGTCCATCCGATGCGCGTGCGCGCACGGCAGGTCAATACCGGCCACCGCATCCCGCTGCATACGCATGCGTGGGCGCAGCTCGCATACGCATCGCGCGGCGTGCTGCGCGTCGCGACGACCGGCACGACCTGGATGGTGCCGCCGTCCCGCGCGATCTGGGTGCCGCCGCGCGTGACGCACGAGGTCGTGATCGTCGAAGAGGCGTATTTGCGCACGCTGTATATCGACGAGTCGATCGTGCCGGACGGGCTCGACGCGTGCCGCGTCGTCGAGGTGACGGGACTCCTGCGCGAGCTGATCGTCGCACTCGACGCGCGCGACCTGAGCACCACGCGCGAGCGCCTGCTGTGCGGGCTCGTGCTCGACGAGCTGAGTCACGCCGAGCCGCTGCCGCTCGCGGTGCCGATGCCCGACGAAAAAAGGCTGCGCATGCTGTGCGAATCGGTCCTCGCGCACCCGGCCCACGCGGAGTCGCTCGAGCATTGGGCCAGCGAGGTCGGCGCCAGCACGCGCACGATTTCGCGGCTCTTCAAGCAGGAACTGGGCGTGAGCTTTTCGCAGTGGCGCCAGCAGGCGCTGCTGGCGCGGGCCATTCCGCTGCTGAACCAGGGGCGCCCGCTGTCGCATATCGCGCGCGAACTCGGCTACCAGAGCCAGAGCGCGTTTTCGGCGATGTTCAGGCGTGCATTCGGCGAAAGCCCGCGCGCATTCATGCTGCGCGGCTACGAGCACCGCGGCCCGGAAGGCAGCCGCGCGGACGACGAAATGCCGGACGACGACGCGATCGACGCTGCCCGCTGAACGCGTCGCTTCAGGCCGTCAGGACTTCAGACCGGTCGCACCATGTGGCGGATCGAGCCCAGTTGCGCGAGCCGCGACCCGGCAACCTGATAGCCCATGCGCAGGTAGAGACGCGCGGCTGGATTGTCGACGAACACGCGCAGTTGCAGTTCGTGCAGCCCGCGCGCACGCGCCCAGCGATGCGACATGTCGAGCATGTAGGTGCCGGCGCCCTGCCCGCGATGACCGGCCGCGATCTGCACGTCGCGGATGTGCAGCGAGTCGCCTTCCTCGGTCACGCGCAGCACGCCGATGCGCTCGCCATCGGCCTCGAGGATGAAGTTCTCGGATTCGCGCCAGCTCGCGTAGAACAGGTCGCTGCGCCACACGAGCCCATGGCGCTTGTAGTAGCCGCCCATGTTGCCGTGCGTCAGCGCTTCGGCAAACGGAAAATCGCCAGCCTCCGCGGGCCGGAGCTGATACAGGAGTCGCAGGTCGGTCGGATCGAGCATCGCGCAGGGGTCAAGAACGCATCCCGCCACGATAGCGCAGTCGCATGCGGATGCAATCGCGGATTTCTCGTAGCGGCTCGACGCCGGATGACCGGACGTTACGCGGCCAGCGGGCACAACCGGAAACGCAAATGAAAAAGCCCGCACAAGGCGGGCTTCTTCATTTTCTGGCGGAGCGGACGGGACTCGCCTACATCCCGCAGGCCGCGGCTGCGCTTGCAAGCGCAGCCCTTCGAGTCCCGCCGGAAGCCGCGCAGGCGGCTTCCTCCGCTCCGCAGTCACGCGCCCGCAAGCGGGCACAACCGGAAACGCAAATGAAAAAGCCCGCACAAGGCGGGCTTCTTCATTTTCTGGCGGAGCGGACGGGACTCGAACCCGCGACCCCCGGCGTGACAGGCCGGTATTCTAACCGACTGAACTACCGCTCCAGTCTTGCTACTTGCCTGGCAGGCGTCGGTTGCTTCCTGCCGGCGCATCGTTTGTTCGAACGACGCCGAAATCTGGCGTCCCCTAGGGGATTCGAACCCCTGTACTCACCGTGAAAGGGTGATGTCCTAGGCCTCTAGACGAAGGGGACAACGTACTGCTTACATCTTTAATGCAAAAGCCCGTTCAAAAAACGTTCTTTGAACGGGCTTCGTTCTGGCGGAGCGGACGGGGCTCGAACCCGCGACCCCCGGCGTGACAGGCCGGTATTCTAACCAACTGAACTACCGCTCCAGCTTTCTTACTCGCACCTGCAGGACATCGTCACGTTCCTGCAGATGTTGCGACACTTCTACGAAACGCCGCTGAATCTGGCGTCCCCTAGGGGATTCGAACCCCTGTACTCACCGTGAAAGGGTGATGTCCTAGGCCTCTAGACGAAGGGGACAACGTACTGCTTACATCCTTAATACAAAAGCCCGCTCAAAAACGTCTTGAACGGGCTTCGTTCTGGCGGAGCGGACGGGACTCGAACCCGCGACCCCCGGCGTGACAGGCCGGTATTCTAACCGACTGAACTACCGCTCCAGCTTTCCTACCCTCACCCGCAGGACGTCGGTTACGTTCCTGCAAGCGTTGCGACATTTCTACGAAACGCCGCTGAATCTGGCGTCCCCTAGGGGATTCGAACCCCTGTACTCACCGTGAAAGGGTGATGTCCTAGGCCTCTAGACGAAGGGGACAAAATCTTTTCAGATCTGTCTGACTTTCGCTATTCACTTTTCAATCAACAGCGAAGGCCGAAATTCTAACTGCTTTGAATCATTTTGTGAAGCATTTATTACTACCCGTGCTTCGCAAATCAACTCAGCTTGTTCTGATGGTGGAGGTAAGCGGGATCGAACCGCTGACCTCTTGCATGCCATGCAAGCGCTCTCCCAGCTGAGCTATACCCCCTTGCAGAACAGAAATGAGATTATATGGAGCTACTTCGAACTTGTAAATACCCTTTTTGCGATTCGAGCGAAATTTTTTGCGAAGCTGCCGCGATGTCACGCACGGGCAGCTTCGCTAGCCCTCGAACCTCAGGCCAGCGCCGCCTCGATGCGCGACACCACGACATCGCGACCGAACAGCACGAGCACCGCATCGATCGACGGCGTATGCGTCGTACCCGCCACCAGCAGGCGCACCGGCATCGCCAGTTGCGGCATCTTCAGCTTGTGCGTGCCGAGCGTCGACTTCAGCGCGGCGGACACGGCCTCCTTCGTCCAGTCGGCCGCCTTCAGCGCAGCGGCGAGATCGGCCAGCGCCGGACGCACCGCATCGGTCACGTGCTGCGCGAGCGCATCGGCTTCCGGTGCCGGCACACGGTAGAACATCGCGGCGCCTTCCGCGATCTCCTTGACCGTCGTCGCGCGATCCTTCATCAGCCCGACCACCGCCTCAAGCGCCGGGCCCGTCCCG
This sequence comes from Burkholderia sp. AU31652, assembly GCF_002223155.1. Taxonomy (NCBI): domain Bacteria; kingdom Pseudomonadati; phylum Pseudomonadota; class Betaproteobacteria; order Burkholderiales; family Burkholderiaceae; genus Burkholderia; species Burkholderia sp. AU31652. The sequence goes on from NZ_NKFG01000003.1 coordinate 1,884,062, forward strand.
ATCGCCGCATCGTCGATGCCGAGGGCGGAGAGGAACGGCTTCGCCAGCTCGGCGAGGCGCGCGTTGTCGGCTTCCTTGATGTAATGCGCGTTCAGCCAGCTCAGCTTGCTGTGGTCGTACTGCGCGGGCGACTTGCCGAGATGCTCGAGATCGAACCATTCGACGAACTGCTCGCGCGAGAAGATCTCCGCGTCGCCGTGCGACCAGCCGAGGCGCGCGAGATAGTTGACGACGGCTTCGGGCAGGAAGCCCGCATCGCGGTACGCCATCACGCTCATCGCGCCATGCCGCTTGCTCATCTTCTCGCCCTGCTCGTTCAGCACGGTCGGCAGGTGCGCGTAGACGGGCGGCTCGCCGCCGAGCGCATTCAGGATGTTGATCTGGCGCGGCGTGTTGTTCACGTGGTCGTCGCCACGGATCACGTGCGTGATGCCCATGTCCATGTCGTCCACCACCACGCAGAAGTTGTAGATCGGCGTGCCGTCCGGGCGCGCGATCACGAGGTCGTCGAGTTCCTCGTTCGAGATCTCGACACGCCCCTTCACGGCGTCGTCCCACACGACCGTGCCGGTCAGCGGATTGCGGAAGCGCAGCACCGGCTTCACGCCGGCCGGCGGCTCCGGCAGCACCTTGCCGGGCTCCGGCCGCCACGTGCCGTCGTAGCGCGGCTTCAGGCCGGCCTCGCGCTGGCGTTCGCGCAGCGCGTCGAGTTCCTCGGCCGACATGTAGCACGGGTACGCGAGGCCCTTCTCGAGCATCTGCGCGAGCACCTCGCGATAGCGGTCCATCCGCTGCATCTGGTAGATCGGGCCTTCGTCGAAATCCAGGCCGAGCCATTGCATCCCTTCGAGGATCGCGTCGACCGCTTCCTGCGACGAACGCTCGACGTCGGTATCCTCGATGCGCAGCACGAACGTGCCCTTCATCTTGCGGGCGAACGCCCACGGATAGAGCGCGGAGCGGATGTTGCCGAGGTGGATGAAGCCGGTGGGACTCGGCGCGAAGCGGGTACGGACAGGACGGGTCATAAACGGTAACTCGAACGCCTGGGGCGCATGAATGATTCGACGCGGGATCGACGGCGGCAGCCCGGACAGCAACGGGGCCGGCGACGCCCGGAACGGGAAAGAAGCCGGAATTATACTCGCGCCGGACATCGCGCCAAGCGCGCCGCTTGCTTTATGATGTGCGCGCCGCGGCCGCCAGCCGGCGCGGCGCCGGCCGCACGGAACCCCTGCGCGGCCGCTCGGAACCTATCGCCGCCGCGGGCCGTGACACCCGCCGCCAAGCCGCCGGAGAACCATTCGATGTCGTCCCCTCGCCTGTCGCGCCGCCACTTCACGATCGCCGCCGCGTCCGCCAGCCTCGCCGCCTGCACGTCGTTCGGCGACAAATCCCGCCCCGGCGCCGCACTGCCGCAGGAAAAGCCGGTGAAGATCGGCATCGCCCTCGGCGGCGGCGCCGCGCGCGGCTTCTCGCACATCGGCGTGCTGAAGGCGCTCGAGGCGCGTGGCATCCCGATCGAGATCGTCGCGGGCACGAGCGCGGGCTCGGTGGTCGGCGCACTCTATGCATCGGGCATGAGCGCCCTTCAGATCAACAAGATCGCGCTCGACATGGACCAGGCGGCGATCAGCGACTGGGCGCTGCCGTTCCGCTCGCGCGGGCTGCTGCAGGGCGTGGCGCTGCAGAACTTCCTGAACAAGACCCTCAACAACCGGCCGATCGAGAAGATGGCGAAGCCGCTCGGCATCGTCGCGACCGATCTGCAGAACGGCCAGCCGATCCTGTTCCAGCAAGGCAATACGGGGCTCGCGGTGCGCGCATCGTGCAGCGTGCCGTCGGTGTTCGAGCCGGTGAAGATCGGCAACCGCGAGTATGTGGATGGCGGCCTCGTGAGCCCGGTGCCCGCGTCGTATGCGCGCAAGATGGGCGCGAGCTTCGTGATCGCGGTCGACATCTCGTCCCGGCCGGACGGCGCGGCAACCAATAACCCGATCGAGATGCTGCTGCAGACCTTCACGATCATGGGCCAGACGATCAAGACCTACGAGCTCGACAAGTATGCGGACGTCGTGATCCGCCCGAATCTCAACGCGATGGGCGGCAGCGACTTCAACCAGCGCAACGCGGCGATTCTCGCGGGCGAGGAAGCCGTCGCGCGCATCATGCCGGAGCTGCAGCGCAAGCTCGCGGCAGCACGCGGCGTGGCTGCCGCGTAAAGCACCGCGATGTTCAGGCCGGCGCGCGCCGCCGGCCCGACAACGGCTCAACGGTTTTCAGCCCGCCGTTTGCACCGCCCCAAAACAAAAAACCCTGCCGCCTCTCGGTGACAGGGTTTTTTCGATCCGGCCGGGCCGGCCGTCGAACGTCAGTTGTTGCCGTTCGCGGAATCGTCGCCGATCGTCGCGCGCACGCGCTGACGCAGGTCTTCCGGCTTCATCGGAAACTCCGATTCGAGCCGGCGCGCGCCGGTGAAACGCTTTTCCCAGTAGCCGCTATCGAGATCGTCGACGCGGATCGTGCTGCCCGTCGACGGCGAGTGCACGAACTTGTTGTCGCCGATGTAGATGCCGACGTGCGAGAACGTACGGCGCATCGTGTTGAAGAACACGAGGTCGCCCGGCTTGAGGTTGCTCATGCTCACCTTCTCGCCGACGCGGCTCATCTCTTCCGCACGACGCGGCAGCGACATGCCGAGGGTGTCCTGGAACACGTAGCGCACGAAGCCGCTGCAGTCGAGGCCCGAATCCGGAGAGTTGCCGCCCCAGCGATAACGCACGCCGATCATGTTCAGCGCGCCGACGACCACGTCGCCTGCCTTGCCGGCCATGCCCGCGAGGAACGACTTCGCGCCGCCGCTCGACGGCTGCGCGCTGGTCTGCTGGAGAGAGGCATTCGACGCGTTCTGCGTCGAATTCGTGACATTCTGGTTAAAACTGCTGACTTCGTCGGCGAACGCGCCGGGTGCTGCTGCGAACAGGGCGCCGATGAACAGCCCGGCGATGGTGCGCGCGCATGCCTGGGTCAGGGATCGATGCTGCATTGGTCGATGGAATGTGCTTAAAAATCAGCTGATTGGCGGAAAATTTCGGTCGATACTAGCCAGCGCGTAATCGTTTGTCAAAACAAATTAATAAATACAATCGAGATGGTCAGACCATTGGCCGCCTATCACGCTTTCCAGACCGCTTTCAACAGCTTTTGTGTGTAAGGATGTGACGGTCTGGTGAAGATGTCGGCCACCTCTCCCGACTCGACGACGGCCCCGTCCTGCATCACCGCGACGCGGTGCGCCATCGCCCCGATCACCTCCAGGTCATGGCTGATGAAGACATAGCCGAGGTTGTATTTCTGTTGCAAATTCGCGAGCAGCTTCAGCACCTGCTGCTGGATCGACACGTCGAGCGCGGACGTCGGCTCGTCGAGGATCAGGATGCGCGGCTCCAGCACCAGCGCCCGCGCGATCGCGATCCGCTGGCGCTGCCCGCCCGAGAATTCATGCGGATAACGGTGCAGCACCGTGCGGTCGAGGCCGACTTCGCGCAGCACCGCCAGCGACTTCGCACGCCGTGCGTCGGGCGTCATGTCCGGGCGATGCAGCTCGAGCCCCTCGCCGACGATCCGCTCGATCGTGTGGCGCGGCGAAAGCGAACTGAACGGATCCTGAAAGACGACCTGCATGTTCGAGCGCAGCGCGGTCTGTTCACGGCCGCGATAGGTCGACAGCGCACGCCCCTGGAATTCGATCGTGCCGCCGGCCGTCTTCTGCAGGCCGAGCAGCGCCATCGCGAGCGTCGACTTCCCCGACCCCGATTCGCCGACGATGCCGAGCGTCTCGCCCTGCCGCACCGACACCGACACGTCCGCGACGGCCGTCACCGGCACCGAGCCGAACCAGCCCGCGATGCCCGGCCGCTTGCGTGCGAACTGCACGCTCACGTGCTGCGCGTCGAGCACGACGGGCGCGATCGGCATCACCGGGGTGACCGCGCGTTGCGGCCGGCTGTTCAAGAGCCGCTGCGTGTACGGATGCTCGGGTTCCGCGAAGATCCGTTCGACCGGCCCGCTCTCGACGAGCCGGCCGTGCTCCATCACCGCGACGCGATCCGCGAAGTGCCGCACGAGATTCAGGTCGTGCGTGATCAGCAGGATCGCCATCCCGCGCTTTTCCGCTTCCTCGCGCTGCAGTTCCAGCAGCAGGTCGACGATCTGCGCGCGGATCGTCACGTCGAGCGCGGTGGTCGGTTCGTCGGCCAGCAGCAGGCGCGGCCGGCAGGCGAGCGCCATCGCGATCATCGCGCGCTGCCGCTGGCCGCCCGACAACTGGTGCGGATAGCTGTCGACACGCTTCTCCGGCTCCGCGATGCCCGTGCGCGCGAGCAACGCGATCGCGCGCTTGCGCGCCTCGACCGCCGAGACGCCGTCGTGCAGCACGATCGTCTCGCCGATCTGCACGCCGATCGTATACAGCGGGTTGAGCGCGGTCATCGGCTCCTGGAAGATCATCGCGATGTCCGAGCCGCGCAGCCCGCGCATCTCGCGCTCGCTCTTGCCGACGAGGTCCTGCCCGGCGAAGCGGATCGCGCCGCTCACGTCGGCGTCGCGCAACAGCCGCAGGATCGACAGCGCGGTCACGCTCTTGCCCGAGCCCGACTCGCCGACCAGCGCGACGCGCTCGCCGCGTCCGATCGCGAGCGTCACGTCGTCCACCGCGACCGTGTCGCCGAAGCGCACGTGCAGATGCTCGAGCGTCAGCAACGGCTCGTGCTGCGTCGATACGACCGGTTCGCTCATCGCTGGCCTCCCGCCGCGCGCACCGAATCGGCGATCCGCGTGTCGAGTGCGTTGCGCAGCGCATCGCCCATGAAGGTCAGCAGCAGCAGCGTCGCGACCAGCACGCCGAAGGTCGACAGCGAGATCCACCACGCGTCGAGGTTGCCCTTGCCTTGCGCGAGCAGCTCGCCGAGGCTCGGGGTCGGCGGCGGCACGCCGAGCCCGAGGAAATCGAGGCTGGTGAGCGCGAGGATCGAGCCGCTCATCCGGAACGGCAGGAACGTGATCACCGGCGTGAGACTGTTCGGCAGCACGTGGCGCCAGATGATCTGCCAGTTCGTGAGGCCCATCGCGCGCGCCGCGCGCACGTAATCCTGCGTGCGGTTGCGCAGGAATTCCGCGCGCACGTAGTCGGCGAGCCCGATCCAGCCGAACAGCGACAGCAGCACGATCAGCAGCAGGAAGCTCGGCTCGAAGATCGACGCGAAGATGATCAGCAGGTACAGCTCCGGCAACGAGCTCCAGATCTCGATCAGCCGCTGCCCGACGATGTCGATGCGTCCGCCGAAGAAGCCCTGCACGGCGCCCGCGGCGATCCCGAGCAGCGTGCCGATCACGGTCAGGATCAGCCCGAACTCGACCGACACGCGGAACCCGTACACGAGCCGCGCGAGCAGGTCGCGCCCCTGCGCGTCGGTGCCGAGCCAGTTCGCGCGCGACGGCGGCGCGGGGTTCGGCACGTTCGAGAAGTAGTTCAGCGTGTCGTAGTAGTAGCGGTTCGGCGGGTAGACGACGAAGTTGCCGGGCGCCTCGAGCCGCTTGCGCACGTACGGATCGAGATAGTCGGCCGGCGTCGGGAAATCGCCGCCGAAGGTCGTCTCCGGATACGCGTGGAACAACGGGAAATAGTACTGGCCGTCGTAACGCACGACGAGCGGCTTGTCGTTCGACCACAACGGCGCCGCCACGCTCGCGGCAAAGGCCACGAAAAAGATCACGAAGCTCCAGTAGCCGAGGCGCTGCTGCCTGAAGCGCTGCCATACGCGGCGCGCGGGCGACGGCGACACGCGGGCGCGCGCCGCGTCGATGCGGGAGGACACGACGGCCCGGTTCATCGCGCACCTCGCCCGGTGACGCCGGGCATGCAGACGGACGGTTTCATGTCAGCGCTCCAGGGTGTCGAATTGAATGCGCGGATCGACCCACACATAGCAGAGATCGGAGATCAGCTTGGTCGCGAGCCCGATCAGCGTGAACAGGTACAGCGTGCCGAGCACGACCGGATAGTCGCGCCGCACCACCGACTCGTACGACAGCAGCCCGAGGCCGTCGAGCGAGAACAGCGTCTCGATCAGCAGGCTGCCGGTGAAGAACGCGCCGATGAACGCCGCCGGAAAGCCGACGATCAGCGGCAGCATCGCATTGCGAAACACGTGCTTCCACAGCACATTGCGCTCGGAGAGCCCCTTCGCACGCGCGGTCAGCACGTATTGCCGGCGGATCTGGTCGAGGAACGCATTCTTCGTGAGCATCGTGACGACCGCGAAGCTGCCGACGACCGACGCCGTGATCGGCAGCGCGATGTGCCACAGATAGTCGAGCACCTTGCCGACGAGCGACAGCTGCGCGAAGTTGTCCGACGTGAGCCCGCGCAGCGGGAACAGCTGCCAGAACGAGCCGCCGCCGAACAGCACGAGCAGCAGCACGCCGAGCACGAAGCCCGGAATCGCATAGCCGACGAGCACGACGAGGCTCGTCGCGACGTCGAACGGCGAGCCGTTGCGCACCGCCTTCGCGATGCCGAGCGGCACCGATATCAGGTACGTGAGGAAGAACGTCCACAGCCCGATGCTGATCGACACGGGTAGCTTCTGCACGACCAGCGACCACACGCTCTGGTGGCGAAAGTAGCTTTCGCCGAGATCGAAGCGCGCGAAGCGCTTGAGCATCAGCCAGTAGCGTTCGAGCGGTGGTTTGTCGAAGCCGTACAGCGCCTTGAGCTGCGCGAGCTGCTGCGCGTCGACGCCGGTGTGCGCACGCAACCCGAACGGCACCGCGCCCTGCTCCGTCGCGCCCTTGCGCAATTCCTGCACGGCCTGTTCGACGGGGCCGCCCGGCACGAACTGGATCACCGCGAACGTGAGGGTCAGCACGCCGATGAGCGTCGGGATCATCAGCAGCAGGCGTTTGAGGATGTAGCTCCACATAGGGCGTCGACTCGCGATCGGTAGGCGGGATGGGACGTTGGGGCGGCGTGGCTCAGTGATCGGGCTTCGCCCACCAGGTCGACACGACCCAGCCCTCGGCCGAATAGTACAGCGGCAGCGTCTGCGGATAGGCAAGCGTGCGCTTGTACGCGACCCGGTGCGTCGTGCTGTACCACTGCGGGACCGCGTAGTAGCCGTGCATCAGCACGCGGTCGAGCGCGTGCGTCGCGTCGAGCAGGTCTTCGCGCGTCTGCGCGGTACCGAGCGCGTGCAGCAGCGCGTCGACGGCCGGCGACTTCAGCCCGATGAAGTTGTCGGAGCCCGGCTCGTCGGCGAACTTGCTCGCGTAACGCGAGTATTGCTCGGCGCCCGGCACCTGCACGCCCGGCAGGCGGATCGTCGTCATGTCGTAGTCGAACGCATCGAGGCGCTTTTGCAGGAGCGCGTAATCGGCCGTGCGAAAACGTGCGTCGATGCCGAGCTTCGCCAGGTTGCGCTGGTACGCCGCCACGATCCCTTCCATCGACGCGCCGGAATCGTCGAGGATCTCGAACGTGAACGGCTCGCCCTTCGCGTTGCGCAACGCGCCGTCTCGATAGGTCCAGCCGGCCTGTGCGAGCAGCGCGCGCGCCTTCAGCAGGTTCGCGCGCAGCGAGCCCGGCGGATTCGTGTTCGGCTGCGTGACCACCGGACCGAACACGGCCGGGTCGAGCTGCGCGCGCAGCGGCTCCAGCAGCTTCAGCTCGCCGGGGCCCGGCGTGCCGGTCGCCTGCAGGTCGGTGTCGGCGAAGTAGCTGTTCATACGCGTGTAGGCGCTGTAAAACAACTGGCGGTTCAGCCATTCGAAGTCGAACGCGAGGTCGAGCGCCTGGCGCACGCGCACGTCGCGAAACAGCGGCCGGCGCAGGTTCATGAAGAAGCCCTGCATGCCGGCGCCGTTATGCTGGCGGAATTCACGCTTGACGAGCTCGCCGTTGTCGAAGCGCTTGCCGACGTCGCGGCGCGTCCAGTTGCGCGCGATGTACTCGACGAGCACGTCGTATTCGCCGGCCTTGAACGCCTCGAGCCGCGCGACGCCGTCGCCGTACAGCTTGTAGACGATCCGCTCGAAATTGTTGGTGCCCACCCGCACCGGCAGGTCGGCGCCCCAGTACGCCGGGTTGCGCCGGTAAGTGATCGTCCGGCCGTTGTCGTAATGGTCGATCAGGTACGGGCCGCTGCCGATCGGCTGCTCGAACGCGAGCTGGTCGAACGGGATGCGTGAGCCGTCCGCGCGCAATCCCCACTTGCGGGAAAACACCGGCATGCCGCCGGCGATCAGCGGCAATTCGCGGTTCGCGCTGCGGAACTCGAAGCGCACGGTGGCCGGATCGACGACCACGGCCTTCGCGATCTCCGCGAAATAGGCGCCGAACTGCGGCGCGGCCTGCTTGCTCTTCAGCGTGTCGAACGAGAACTTGACGTCGTCGGCGGTGACGCGCTCGCCGTTCGAGAAGCGCGCGCGGGGATTCAGGTGGAACGTGACCGACCGGCGGTCCGGCGCGATGTCGATGTCGTCGGCGAGCAGCCCGTACGCGGAGGCCGGCTCGTCCGAACTGCCGGTCGCGAGGCTCTCGAACAACATGTCGATGCCCGGCGCGGAGTTGCCGCGCATCGTGAACGGGTTGAACTTGTCGAACGACGTCAGCCGGTTCGGGTTCGCGAGCACCAGCGTGCCGCCCTTCGGCGCATCGGGGTTGACGTAGTCGAAATGCCTGAAGCCCGGCGGATACTTCGGCTCGCCGTACTGCGCAATGGCGTAGGCCGCGTGCGCAGCGGTCGCGGCCAGCACCGCTTGCAGCACGAACACCGCGGCCGTGCGGCCGGCAGTTCGTATCGCACGGCGGACGCGCGCGGCGGCGGCCCGGGGCGAACCCTTCGTCATAGAGGCCCTGTCGTTCGAATGAGGGGAGTAACGAGGGACGATTCTACCCATTCAAGCCGGCGAGCCAAAAGAAAACCGCCACGCGGGCGGTTTCTTCACGAGCGGATCGGGGGCGCGCATCAGGCGGGCGCGCCCTGCCGATCAGCGCCAGCCGTTGTGGCGGCCGTTGTCCCAGTGGCCACGATCGCCACGATCGCCCCAGCCGCGGCCGTGACGGCGGTACCACTCGTCACGGCCCCAGTAGCGGCGGCCGTCCCAGTAGCGGTCACCGTGCCAGCCGATCACGATGGCCGGTCCCGGTGCGTACACCGGGGCGGGCGCATAGACCGGCGCAGGCTGATACACGACCGGCGGCGGAGGCGGCGGCGCATACACGGGTGCGGGCGCGACGTAGACCGGCGCCGGAACGCCGAGATTGATCCCGACATTGACTCCCGCCATTGCTGCGCCCGACACGAGCAAGGCCGTCATACCGGTCAAGAGCGAGGCAACACGCAAGGTCTTCATGGATTCCTCTTCTGGTTGTTTCATGTGTGATTCGACTATAACGGCAAGCGCCGTCCCCGCATATTTCCACTTTGTAAGAACTGATGCGCCGCATCGCAACGGTAAGCCCGCGCTAACGTCTTGTAACAATCGACGCCCGCCCCGCCCCCTCACGCCCCATTCCTAAAACATCTTTCATCCTGCCCCGCGCCCCGCGTTAAGCGGCGCCACGCACACTGCGCGAGCCGAACCGGGCTCCCGCCGCGCTTCGGCACTTCGCTGACAGGCCGGCGCCCCGCGCCGGCGGAGACCTCGCCGATGCTGAAACTCGTCCGACTCGCGCTCGCGCGCCCCTACACGTTCATCGTCCTCGCACTGCTGATCCTGATCGCGGGGCCGCTCGCGGCGCTGCGCACGCCGACCGACATCTTCCCCGACATCCGGATTCCGGTCATCAGCGTGGTGTGGAACTACGCGGGCCTGCAGCCGGCCGACATGGCCGGACGCATCGTCACCTACTACGAGCGCACGCTCGGCACGACGGTCAACGACGTGGCGCACATCGAGTCGCAATCGTTCCGCAGCTTCGGGATCGTCAAGATCTTCTTCCAGCCGAGCGTCGACATCCGCACCGCGACCGCGCAGGTCACGTCGATCTCGCAGACCGTGCTCAAGCAGATGCCGCCGGGCACCACGCCGCCGCAGATCCTCAACTACAACGCATCGACCGTGCCCGTGCTGCAGCTGGCGCTGACGAGCGACACGCTGAACGAACAACAGCTCGGCGACTACGCGACCAACGTGATCCGGCCGCAGCTGCTGTCCGTCGCGGGAGTCGCGATTCCGTCGCCGTACGGCGGCAAGGTGCGCCAGGTGCAGATCGATCTCGATCCGCAGGCGCTGCAGGCCAAGGGGCTGTCCGCGCAGGATGTCGCGACCGCGCTGGCGCAGCAGAACCAGATCATCCCGGCCGGCACGCAGAAGATCGGCGGCTTCGAGTACAACATCCGGCTCAACGACAGCCCGCTGACCATCGACCAGCTCAATGCGCTGCCGATCCGGAGCGTGAACGGCGCGGTGATCTTCATGCGCGACGTCGCGCACGTGCGCGACGGTTATCCGCCGCAGGGCAACATCGTGCGCGTCGACGGCCGGCGCGCGGTGCTGATGAGCGTGCTGAAAAGCGGTTCGGCATCGACGCTCGACATCATCTCGGGCGTCAAGGCGCAGTTGCCGCGCATCGAGGCGACCCTGCCGCCATCGCTCAGGCTCGTCGTGATGGGCGACCAGTCCGTGTTCGTCAAGGGCGCCGTCAGCGGCGTGGCGCGCGAAGGCCTGATCGCCGCCGCGCTCACGTCCGCGATGATCCTGCTGTTCCTCGGCAGCTGGCGCTCGACGCTGATCATCGCCGCGTCCATTCCGCTCGCCGTGCTCGCCGCGATCGCGGCGCTCGCAGCCGCGGGCGAGACGCTCAACGTGATGACGCTCGGCGGGCTCGCGCTCGCGGTCGGCATTCTCGTCGACGATGCCACCGTCACGATCGAGAACGTGAACTGGCACCTCGAACAGGGCAAGGCGGTGCGCGATGCGATCCTCGACGGCGCGTCGCAGATCGTCGCGCCGGCCTTCGTGTCGCTGCTGTGCATCTGCATCGTGTTCGTGCCGATGCTGCTGCTCGACGGCGTGGCCCGCTTCCTGTTCGTGCCGATGGCCGAAGCCGTGATCTTCGCGATGATCGCGTCGTTCGTGCTGTCGCGCACGTTCGTGCCGATGATGGCCCGCTACCTGTTGAAGCCGCATGCCGCGCATCCGGCGGCCGCGCTCGCGCCGCATGGTGCGCCGTTCCCGCCGCCACGCGCACGCAATCCGCTCGTCGCGTTCCAGCAGGGGTTCGAGCGCCGCTTCGCGGCACTGCGCGCCGGCTACCGCGTCGTGCTCGGTCTCGCACTCGTCCACCGTGCGCGTTTCGTCGCGCTGTTCCTCGCGGCGGTGGCCGTGTCGTTCGTGCTGGTGCCGTGGCTTGGCCGCAATTTCTTCCCGTCGGTCGACGCGGGCGAAATCGCGATCCACGTGCGCGCACCGATCGGCACGCGCATCGAGGAAACGGCCGCGCTGTTCGACCATGTCGAGCAGACGGTGCGCGGCGTCGCGCCGCCGCACGCGATCGCGAGCATCGTCGACAACATGGGGCTGCCGAACAGCGGGATCAACCTCACGTACAGCAACAGCGGCACGATCGGCCCGCAGGACGGCGACATCCTCGTGTCGCTCTCGGGCGACCACGCGCCGACCGCCGACTACGTCAAGCAGTTGCGTACGCGGCTGCCGCGTGCGTTTCCCGGCGTGACGTTCTCGTTCCTGCCCGCCGACATCGTGAGCCAGATCCTCAACTTCGGTGCGCCCGCGCCGATCGATGTGCAGGTGACCGGCCCCGATCGCGCCGCCAACCGCGCCTATGCGACCGAGCTGTTGCGGCGCATCCGCGGCGTGCCGGGGGTGGCCGATGCGCGCGTGCAGCAGGCGTCGACCTATCCGCAGTTCACCGTGTCGGTCGACCGCACGCGGGCCGCACAACTCGGCATCACCGAGCAGGACGTCACCAATGCGGTGGTCGCCAGCCTGTCCGGCACAAGCCAGGTGTCGCCGACCTACTGGCTCGATCCGCACAACGGCGTGTCGTATCCGATCGTCGCGCAGACGCCCCAGTACCGGATGACGTCGCTGGCGGACCTGCGCGCGCTGCCCGTCACGGGCCGCTCGGGCGCGCCGCAACTGCTCGGCGGGCTCGCGACGATCGTGCGCGGACAGACCGACGCGGTCGTGTCGCACTACGACATCGCACCGCTGTACGACATCTTCGCGACGACGCAGGATCGCGATCTCGGTGCGGTCAGCACCGACATCGAACGCGTCCTGCACACGAGCGCGGCCGGCTTGCCCAAGGGATCGCGCGTGACCGTGCGCGGCCAGGTGCAGACGATGAACGGCGCATTCGGCGGGCTGCTCGCGGGCCTCGCCGGCGCGGTCCTGCTGATCTACCTGCTGATCGTCGTCAACTTCCATTCGTGGCGCGACGCATTCGTGATCGTGAGCGGCCTGCCCGCGGCGCTCGCGGGCATCGTCTGGATGCTGTTCGTCACGCGCACGCCGCTGTCGGTGCCGGCCTTGACCGGCGCGATCCTGTGCATGGGCGTCGCGACCGCGAACAGCATCCTCGTCGTGACCTTCGCGCGCGAACGGCTCGCGCACACCGCTGATGCTGCCGTCGCCGCGCTCGAAGCCGGCTTCACGCGCTTTCGGCCCGTGATGATGACCGCACTCGCGATGATCATCGGCATGGCGCCGATGGCCCTCGGTCTCGGCGACGGCGGCGAGCAGAACGCGCCGCTCGGCCGTGCGGTCATCGGCGGCCTGCTGTGCGCGACCTTCGCGACGCTCGTGTTCGTGCCGGTCGTGTTCAGCCTCGTCCACCGGCGCGATCGCGCGCCTCGTTCCGAATCCCTGCCCCTCACTCCGGGAGAACAGCATGTCCACTGAATTCGAAGTCCGCCCTCCTGGCACGCCGCGCTACCTGAAACCGCTCGCGATCGCGGGCGCCATCGCCGCGCTCGCCGTCGCGGCGGCCGGCCTCGTCGCCCGCATGCACGATGCGCACGCGGTCGCCGCCTGGACCGCGCAACAGGCAATCCCGACCGTCGCGACGGTTGCGCCGCAGCCGGCCGCGGCCGACGCGCTGGTGCTGCCCGGCCGGCTCGACGCGTACGTCGACGCACCGATCTACGCGCGCGTGCCCGGCTACCTGCACGCGTGGTACGCCGACATCGGCGCGCATGTGAAAGCCGGCCAGTTGCTCGCGTCGATCGATACGCCCGATCTCGACCAGCAGTTGCAGCAGGCACGCGCCGACCTTCAAAGCGCGAGCGCGAACGAACGGCTTGCGGCCGTCACGGCCGCCCGCTGGGTCGAGATGCTCGCGCAGGATTCCGTCTCGCAGCAGGAGGCCGACGAGAAACGCAGCGACCTCGACGCGAAACGCGCGGCCGTCGCAGCGAGCACCGCCAACGTGCGACGGCTCGAAGCGCTCGAATCGTTCAAGCGGCTCACCGCGCCGTTCGACGGCATCGTCACGGCACGCAAGACCGATGTCGGCGCGCTGATCGACGCGGGCAGCGGCAACGGTGCCGAACTCTTCACCGTCTCGGACGCGCGGCGGCTGCGGCTGTACGTCCACGTTCCGCAAGACGACGCGGCCGCGATCCGCAAAGGCATGCGTGTCGCGCTGACCGTGCCCGAGCGTCCCGGCATGACGTTCGACGCCACGCTCGCGGATTCCGCCCAATCGATCGATCCGGCTTCCGGCACGCTGCTCGCGCAGTTTTCGATCGCCAACCCGGCAGGCACGCTGTTCCCGGGCGAATACGCGCAAGTGCGGATCGCGATGCCCGGCGCCGCGCATGCGCTGTCGATTCCGGCAAGCACGCTGATCTTCCGCCACGACGGGTTGCAAGTCGCCGTGCTCGATGCAACCGGGCATGCGCACCTGCGCAACGTATCGATCGCGACCGATCTCGGCACGCGTGTCGAGATCGCATCGGGGCTCGCGGCCACCGACCGCGTGATCGACAATCCGCCCGACTCGCTCGCAGACGGCGACCCCGTGCGTATCGCCGGCACCACGGCGACGGAGCGTGCGCATGGCTGACCGTCTGCTCGCTGTATGGCTGGGCAGCGTCGCGCTGCTCGCCGGCTGCTCGTTGGCGCCGGCCTATCGCGCGCCGGCCGTTCCGGTGCCGACCGCGTTTCGCGAAACGGGCGCGTGGGTCGATGCCGTACCGGCCGATCGCCTGCCGCGTGACGGCTGGTGGCGCGTGTACGGCGACGCGACACTCGACCGGCTCGAACCGCTCGTCGCACGCGCGAACCCCGACCTGGCCGCCGCCGTCGCGCGGCACGACGAAGCCGCGGCGCTGTTCGACGAGGCCCATGCGGCGTTGCTGCCGACCGTGGGCATCGATGCCGAGACCGACCGCGACCGCCAGTCCGCGCGCCGGCCGCTGCGCGGCAGCGGCCAGCCCGACACCTATGAGTCGAACACGCTCGAAGCGGGATTCGGCTACGACGTCGATCTGTGGGGCAAGGTCCGCAATGCGGTCGCGGCCGGCCGCGACGACGCGCAGGCGGCCGACGACGACCTCGCGTCGGTCCGGCTCAGCCTGCAGGCCGGCGTCGCCAGCACCTACTTCGACCTCGCGGGGCTCGACCGTGAAGCGGACACGCTCGCGCAAACGATCGACACGTACCGCCGTGCATGGCAACTGACGGTCAGCCGACATCGCGGCGGCCTCGCATCGGGGCTCGACGTTTCGCGTGCGCAAACGCAACTCGCGCTCGCCCAGGCGCGTGCGTCCGACATCGCCGCGCGTCGCGCGCTCGACGAGCATGCGATCGCGGCACTCGTCGGGGAATCCGCATCGACGTTCTCGCTGCCGCCCGTTGCGGCGCTGCCGGGCGTGCCGTCGATTCCGACGGGACTCGCGTCGACCCTGCTCGAACGCAGGCCGGACGTCGCCGCCGCCGAACGCCGCGTCGCGGCCGCGAACGCGCGGATCGGCGTCGCACGCGCCGCGTACTTTCCCGACCTGTCGCTCGGCCTCGACGCCGGGTTCCAGAGCGATACGTTCTCGCCGTGGCTCGCCGCGCCCAACGAGATCTGGTCGATCGGGCCGCGTCTCGCGATGACGCTGTTCGACGGGGGCCGGCGTGCCGCCGGCGTCCGCCATGCGCGCGCGCAGTTCGACGAACAGGGCGCGCGCTATCGCGCGGTCGTGCTGCAGGCATTCCGCGACGTCGAGGACGATCTCGCGCAGTTGCACCGCCTCGGCGACGAATCGGACCAGGACGACGCGGCTCTCGTCGCGGCGCGGCATTCGCTTGCGCTGGCGATGTCGCGCTATCGCGACGGCGCGGTCAGCTATCTCGACGTGGTCACCGCGCAGACGACCGAACTCGATACGCAGATCGCGGCGCTCGACGTCGACGCCCGACGCCTGCAGGCATCCGTCGGGCTCGTGCGCGCGCTCGGCGGCGGTTGGCACGACGCGCGTTCATGAACGTTTCTTCATCGGCGCGCCCGGTGCCCGCACGGGCGCATCCGATAACGTCGATCCTGCCGGCATCGCCATCGCGGCACCGGCCACTGTCACTTGAAAAGGATCACGCCATGAAGACATTGATGTTCGCCACCCTGCTCTCCGCGCTGTGTGTCGCGCTGCCCGGCCGGGCCAGCGCAACGCAGCCCGACACCGCGACTGCGCCGCAGACGTACGCCGCGACCGCTTCCGCATCGTTGTCGTCGCAACCGGCATGGAACGCGCGACCGGCCACGCCGCTGACACGCGCGCAGGTGTATCGCCAACTCGTCCGCGCCGAACGCGACGGCCAGCTCGCGCAGCTCAACCGCGAACTCTATTCGCACTGAACGCACGCAATCGAACCTGCCGCGCGACGCGCGGCATGCACACCCTCCACCGGCACGGCGCGATCCCGCATCGTCACCCGCCCGCGTCGAACCTGAAACCGAATCGCGCGACCGTTTCGATGCGCGCGGAAAACGCATGTGCGGCCAGCTTGCGCCGCAACCGCACGACCAGCGCATTGACCGTCTCGGGTTCGACGTCGGCATCGCCCCATGCATAACGCAGCACGGCATCGCGCCCGACCGGTCGCCCCGCTTCGCGCAACAGGCATTCGACGAGACGAAATTCCCGCATGCTGAGCGCCAGCCTCCGGCCCTGCTCCTCGAGTGCACGCGCGGCCACGTCGAGTCGAACCGACTCGCGCGTCGCGATGACGCCCTTGCGGCGCCACAGCGCGCGCAACCGCTCGTGCAGCTCCACGAACGAACAGGGATGGGCAAGACACACATCGCAGCCGGCCTGCAACATCCGTGCGCGCTGCTCAGGTGTCGTACCGGCCACGATCGCGGCAATCGTCGCGCCGCCGGCCGATGCGGCGAGTCGCGACAATGCCTCGAGCATCGCCGGGTCGGCAGCCGGGTCGGGCGCAACGATCACGATGGCATCGAACCGGTCCTGCGCCGCCACGAAGCAGCCATCGCGCCATCCGTCGACGCGCTCGACACCATGCGTGCTCTCGCGAAAGGCCTTGTCGAGCCGCGCCGCCTCCGGGTTCGGCGGGGAAATCAGCAGGATGCGCATCGTTCGTTCCCCGACGCCGTCACGCGAGCGAGCGCGGCCAGCATTCGACCGTGATCGCCGCACCGGCCCGCGGTGCATCGCCGATCCGCAGCGCAAAGCCGTGCACGCGCATCACCGCCGAGACGATGCTCAGCCCGAGCCCCGAGCCGCTCACATGGCGCGTGCGCTCGCCGCGATAGAAACGCTCGAGCACCGCGTCGCGTTCGCCGGGCGGGATGCCGGGCCCGGTGTCCTCGATCCGCACGAGCGGCCCGCTCGGCGTTGAATGGAGCACGACGCGCACGCGGCCGCCCGGCGGCGTGAACTTGATCGCGTTGTCCGCGAGATTGCTGAATGCCTCGAACAGCAACGCGCGATCGCCGTGAATGCGGTCGACCGATGTCGCGGCGAGCTCGAACGATACGTCGACGGCTTCGGCCAACGGCTCATAGAGCTCGCAAACGTCGCGCAGCAAGGCCGTAACGTCGACCGCGGCAAAGCCGCCACGCCGGCTCAGCGTGCCGATCTCGGAGATGCGCAGCATCGCGCGAAAGCGCTCGAGCAAGCGGTCGGTCTCGTCGCGCGCCGACGCGAGCAATGCCGACGACGCAGGGTCGTCCGCGCAAAACGGCTGCTCCGCGAGCCGGGCCAGCATCGTGTGCACGCGTGCGAGCGGCGTGCGCAGATCGTGCGCGATGCCGTCGCAGGTATGACGGACCTCGCCCATCAGCCGCTCGACTTCGTCGAGCATGTGGTTCACGAGATGCGCGAGCAGGTCGAGTTCGTCGTAGCGTCCGACCGGCAGCCGCTTGCCGAGATCGCCCTCGGCGATCTGCCGCGTGACGCGCCGGATCGCGGCGACACGGCGCATCTGCCGCATGCCGAGCATGCTGCCGCCCGCGATGCCGGCGATCAGGATCATCACGCCGCCGATCACGAGCCCGCGGATCGCGACATCGCGGATCTGGATGAAATGCGACAGGTCGCGTGCGACGACCAGCGTCATCCCGTTGTCGCGGCGTACCGCCATCGCGCGCGTGATCGGCGCGGGCTGGCCGTCGAGCGGTGCAAGCGTGCGGTTCAGCGTGCGTCCGTGGCGATCCGTGCGCAGCGCGGGCGGCGTCGCGATGTCCCCGGCCACGCGGCGCCCGTTCGCGTCGAACAGCCCGTAGAAACTGGTATGCATGTGCTCGTGCTCGAGCCGCCGGTGAATCGCGAGCGGCAGCTCGGCATCGGGAATCGAATCGAAATAGATCAGTTGCCACGCGAGCACCTCGTCGGTGTCGCGCGCCATCGTGTGCGTCGCGGCCACGCTGATCACGCCCGCGAGCACGAGCAGCGAAACCGAGAAGATCGCCGCATACGCGCACAGCCACCGAAACGTCGTCGTGTGCCAGCGGCGCGTGAAGTTCGCCGCGCGAGCCGCATCCATCCGGGTCTCCGTCATGCGAGCATGTAGCCCGAGCCGCGCACCGTCTGGATCATCGGGGTCGCGCCGGGCGGGTCGATCTTCTTGCGCAACCGGCCCATGTGGACGTCGATCAGGTTGGTGCCGGGATCGAAGTGATAGCCCCACACGGTCTCGAACAGCATCGTGCGCGTGATCGTCTGCCCCGCATTGCGCATCATGAATTCGAGCACGCGGAACTCGGTCGGCAGCAGCGGTATCTCGTCGGCGCCGCGACGTGCGCAGCGCGAAATGAGATCGAGCTCGAGCGCGCCGACCTTCAACAGCGTCTGCTGCGGCACGCCCGACGCCTGCCGGCGACGCAGCAGCACCTCGATGCGGGCGCTCAGCTCGCCGGAATCGAACGGCTTCGTCAGGTAATCGTCGCCGCCCGCGCGCAGCCCGCGGATGCGCTCGTCGACATCACCGAGCGCGCTCAGCATCAGCACCGGCGTATCGATGCCGACCGTGCGCATCGCGGTCAGGATCGCGAGGCCGTCCGCGCCCGGCAGCATCCGGTCGAGCGTGATCGCGTCGTACGACGCGCTCATCGCGCGCAGCATGCCTTCGCGGCCGTTGTCGATCCAGTCGACCTCGAACCCGCGCGCGGTCAGCTCGCCGACGATTTCGTTCGCGGTCACCGCATCATCCTCGACCGTCAGTACTCGCATGGTTGCCCTCGCAATGAACCTCATGACGGGCGCACGCGAGGCGCCCGCGACTATCGTAGACGCCCCGATCGCCGTGCGGCGTTACATGAAAAATGCTTCATCCGGCGCCGTGGCGCACGGGTGAAACATGTTTCATCCGGGCGTCGCCCGCCCCGACGTGCACGCGGCCTACGCTGACGTCATGCGGCATCGGGCCGCGCAACCAGGAGCTACCGGATGAAACTGTCGACTACCGTCGCCTGCATGCTGCTCGCATGCGCCAGCACCGCCGCGTTCGCGGCACCTCATCTGACACCGCAGGAATGCAACGCGTATCCGTTCGTCCACACCGGCCACGACGTCACGCATGCGGACCTCGTGCGCGAGCTGACCGAACTCGAACAGGTCGGCTACGAGCCGGCGCATGCGAGCCCGTATTACCCCGACGATCTCGATGGTGCGAAAGATCGGCTCGCCGCCGAGTACCGCGCCGACTGCACGCACGCGCTGACGGCGGATGCGGGCGCACGGCACTGATTCCGCTGCCCGGCGCAACACGGCCGGGAAAAACAAAAGGCGGCACTCGCGTGCCGCCTTTTGTTCACGAACGCGCATGGATCTCGACCGCTGCGCTGGGCTGCCGCTCAGCGCGACATCATGTTCATGCTGACGTTGTGCATCACCCACAGCGTGCCGACGATCAGGATCGCCGCGGTCAGCACCGTGTAGCTGAACGCCATCACGTTCCAGCGCTGGCCCGACGAGCCGTTCATGTGCAGGAAGTACACGAGGTGCACGACGATCTGCACGAACGCGAGCACGGCCAGCGCGACCAGCGACGCGTGCGGCGACAGCACGCCGCCCATCACGAGGCCGAACGACGCGGCCGTGAGCAGCACCGACAGGATGAAGCCGGCGACGTAGCCGCCGACACTGCCGTGCCCTTCTTCGAGTTGAGACGAATGCGAATGGGCCATTTAGATCACGCTCGCGAGATAAACAAAGGAAAACACGCAGATCCACACGATGTCGAGGAAGTGCCAGAAGAGGCTCAGGCACGTCAGGCGTCGCAGGTCGCGATCGGTCAGGTCGCCGCCGCGCAGCACGATCTGCCCGGCGAGCACGATCATCCACAGCAGGCCGGCCGTCACGTGCAGCCCGTGCGTGCCGACCAGCGTGAAGAACGCCGACAGGAACGCGCTGCGCTGCGGGCCTGCGCCCTCCGCGATCAGGTGCGAGAACTCGCGTAGCTCCATCACGAGAAACGCCGCGCCGAGCACGAACGTCACCGCGAGCCACGCGAGCAGCGCGCCGCGCCGCTGCTTGTACGCAGCGAGCATCGCGAAGCCGTACGTGATGCTCGACAGCAGCAGCGCGGCGGTTTCCACCGCGACGCCCGGGATGTCGAACAGGTCTTTCGCGGTCGGCCCGCCCGCATACTGCTGGCCGAGCACCGCGAACGTCGCGAACAGCGCCGCGAAGATCACGCAGTCGGTCATCAGGTACAGCCAGAACCCGAACACCGAATGCGACGGCGGATGGTCGTCGTGCTCGAGCAGGGTTGCGCTCAAGGTTTTCTGCAACATCAGTTGGCCTCCAGTTCCACGTCGTCGACGCGCGCAGCCACGCGCTTCGTCGGCTGCTTGTCTTCGATCTTCCGCACCGTCGACGCGGGGATGTAATAGCCGTCGTTGTCACGCGAGCTGTAGATCACGAGCGTCGCGATGATCCCGACCAGCCCGCCGATCGCCATCCACCAGATGTGCCACACCAGCGCGAAGCCGAGCACCAGGCTGAAGATCGCGACCACGAGGCCCGCGCAGGTATTCGACGGCATGTGGATGTCGCGAATCGCCGCCGGGTTCGGCCGGCCTTCGCCGTGCGCCTTCATGTCCGCATACGCGTCGAGCGTGCGCACTTGCGGGATCACCGCGAAGTTGTAGTCGGCCGGCGGCGACGAGGTCGCCCACTCCAGCGTGCGGCCGCCCCACGGATCGCCCGTCGTGTCGCGGTACTCGGGCAGGTTGCGATTGCGGATGCTGACCACCAGTTGCAGCAGCTGGCATGCAATGCCGATCGCGATCAGCACGGCGCCGAATGCGGCGACCAGCAGCCACGGATGCCAGGCCGGGTTGTCGTAGTGGTTGATCCGGCGCGTCATGCCCATGAAGCCGAGCACGTAGAGCGGCACGAACGCCACGTAGAAACCGATCTGCCAGAACCAGAACGCCGCCTTGCCGAGCTTCTCGTTCAGCTTGAAGCCGAACGCCTTCGGGAACCAGTAGTTGAAGCCCGCGAGATAGCCGAACAGCACGCCGCCGATGATCACGTTGTGGAAGTGCGCGATCAGGAACAGGCTATTGTGCAGCACGAAGTCCGCGCCGGGAATCGCCATCATCACGCCGGTCATGCCGCCGAGCGTGAACGTGACCATGAAGCCGATCGTCCACAGCACGGGCGTCGTGAATTCGATCCGGCCGCGGTACATCGTGAACAGCCAGTTGAACACCTTCACGCCGGTCGGGATCGCGATGATCATCGTCATGATGCCGAAGAACGCGTTCACGTTCGCACCCGAGCCCATCGTGAAGAAGTGGTGCAGCCACACGAGGAACGACAGCACCATGATCGCGCAAGTCGCGTACACCATCGTCTTGTAGCCGAACAGCGGCTTCTTCGCGAACGTCGAGATGACTTCCGAGAAAATGCCGAACGCCGGCAGGATCAGGATGTACACCTCGGGGTGACCCCATGCCCAGATCAGGTTCAGGTACAGCATCGCGTTGCCGCCGGCTTCGTTCGTGAAGAAGTGCATGCCGAGGTAACGGTCGAGGCCGAGCAGCGCGAGCGTCGCGGTCAGGATCGGGAACGACGCCATGATCAGCACGTTCGTGCAGAGCGCGGTCCACGTGAACACCGGCATCTTCATCAGCGTCATGCCCGGCGCGCGCATCTTGATGATCGTCACGAAGAAGTTCACGCCGGTCAGCAGCGTGCCGACGCCCGAGATCTGCAGCGCCCACAGGTAGTAGTCGACCCCTACCCCCGGACTGAACCGCAGCTCCGACAGCGGCGGATACGCGAGCCAGCCCGTCTGGGCGAATTCGCCGATCACGAGCGAGATGTTGATCAGGATCGCGCTGACGGCCGTCATCCAGAACGACAGCGAGTTGATGAACGGGAACGCGACGTCGCGCGCGCCGATCTGCAGCGGCACGATCAGGTTCATCAGGCCGACCATGAACACCATCGCCATGAAGAAGATCATGATCACGCCGTGTGCCGTGAAGACCTGGTCATAGTGGTGCGGCGGCAGGTAGCCGGGCCCGTTGTACGAGAGCGCGAGCTGCATGCGCATCATGATCGCGTCCGCGAAGCCGCGCAGCAGCATGATCAGCGCGACGATGATGTACATCACGCCGAGCTTCTTGTGGTCGACCGTGGTCAGCCATTGCGTCCACAGCCATTTCCACCGGCCGGTGATCGTCAGCGCGGCGAGGATGCCCAGCACGACCAGCCCCATGAAGGCACCGGCCCCCATGATGATGGGCTGATCGAACGGGATCGCCGAGAGTGTGAGTTTGCCGAACATGCGTTACCCCTTCGTGCCGCAGGCGGCGTCCTTCAGGTCGAGGACGTGGCCATCGTTGTATTTCGCGATGATGTTGTGGAAGAGCCGCGGATCGACCGACGAGAAGTAGCGCACGGGCGCCTTCTCGCTCGGCTGCGCGACGGTGCCGTACACGGTCGCGTCGAGCCGCTCCGGCGACGCCTTCACCTTCTGCACCCATGCATCGAACTGTTCGCGCGGCTCGGCGAGCGTGCGGAACTTCATGTCGGAGAAGCCGCGGCCGCTGAAGTTGGCGGACGTGCCCGCGTAGTTGCCGGGCTCGTCGGCGATCAGGTGCAGGCGCGTCTGCATGCCGGCCATCGCGTAGACCTGGCCGCCGAGCTGCGGGATGAAGAACGAGTTCATCACCGAATCCGACGTGATGCGGAAGTTCACCGGCGTGCCGACCGGAATCGCGAGCTGGTTCACCGACGCGATGCCGAGTTCCGGATAGATGAACAGCCACTTCCAGTCGAGCGCGACGACCTCGACGTCGATCGGCTTCACCGACGACTCGAGCGGCTTGTACGGGTCGAGCTCGTGCGTGGTCTTCCAGGTGAGCACGCCGAGGAACAGGATGATCAGCGTCGGCACCGTCCAGATCACGACCTCGATCGCGGTCGAGTGCGACCAGTTCGGCGCGTAGGTGGCGTTGCGGTTCGACGCGCGGTAACGCCACGCGAACCACAGCGTGAGCAGGATCACCGGCACGACGACGATCAGCATCGCCCAGGTGGACGTAGCGATCAGCGCCTTTTCGGCAGCGCCCACGCTTCCTTTCGGATTTAGTACATCTAAATTACAGCCTGACAGGCTCAAAGCCGCGCCGATCGACATCAGCGCCACTCCGCCTTTTGAAGCTTTTCTTTTCATCACACAGCCCGAGGGTCATTGAATCCGTTTGCGTATGCCCGATGCGCATTCGATCCACGAAAGTGGCCGAATCATACGTCGCGCGAGTGCGATGAAAAACCAGCTAATGCGGAAAATCATCATTGCAGAATCTGCCGTGAGACAGATTGTCGCGGGGGCAATTTCACGCAGCCGGAAGCCGGCCCGGCGCTGCCTGCGCCGGACCGCGAAGGAATCGATGCGCGTGCAACGACCGCACCGCCGTGCGGTGCGCCCACTCCGCGCGACGTGCCGCGATCAGCCGCGCGTCGATGCCATGTACGACGGCTGCGGCTGCGCAGGGCCGTCCCCGGTCGGCAGCTTCGAATGGCTCGCGTCTTCGATCAGCCGTCCGACGGTCGGATCGATCGCGTCGGTGAACGGCTTGGGATCGATGCCGACCGCCAGCACCACGAGTGCGAGCGACGCGAACATCACGATCTCGCGACGGTTCAGGTCGGCGAGCTTCGCGATCCGCTGGCTCGCCACCTTGCCGAACACGACGCGCTTGAGCATCCACAGCGTGTACGACGCGCTGAGGATCAGCGTCAGCGCCGCGATGGCGCCGATCCAGAAGTTGAAGCGGATCGCGCCCATGATGACCATGAACTCGCCGACGAACCCCGACGTGCCCGGCAGGCCGACGTTGGCCATCGCGAACAGCACCGTGAAGGTCGCGAAACGCGGCATCACGCCCGCGACGCCGCCGTAAGCGGCAATCTCGCGCTGCTTCGTGCGATCGACGAGCACGTTCACGCACAACAGCATCGCGCCCGCGACGAAGCCGTACGACACGAGCTGGACGATCGCGCCTTCGACGCCGATCCGGTTGAACAGGAACAGCCCCAGCGTGACGATCCCCATGTGCGCGACCGTCGAATACGCGAGCAGCTTGCCGAGATCGGTCTGCGCGAGCGCGATCAGGCTCGCGTAGACGATCGCGAACAGCGACAGCGCGATCACGGCCGGCGCGAAGAAGTGGCTTGCATCGGGCGTGACCGGCAGCGCGAAGCGCAGGAACCCGTAGCCGCCGAGCTTGAGCATCGCGAGCATCAGCGCGGCGCCGGTCGGGCCGTCGGTGTAGACGTCGCTCAGCCACGTGTGGACCGGCCACATCGGCACCTTGACCGCGAAGGCGGCGAAGAAGCCGAGGAACACCAGCAACTGCGGCGCGAAGCCGAGCTGCAGCGTGC
Source organism: Burkholderia sp. AU31652 (assembly GCF_002223155.1). Taxonomy (NCBI): domain Bacteria; kingdom Pseudomonadati; phylum Pseudomonadota; class Betaproteobacteria; order Burkholderiales; family Burkholderiaceae; genus Burkholderia; species Burkholderia sp. AU31652. The sequence goes on from NZ_NKFG01000003.1 coordinate 1,908,442, forward strand.
GCCATACGGCCATGTCGAACGTATGCGACTGCGCGTACAGGTACAGCATCGCCATCAGCAGCAGCAGCGAGCCGGCGAACGAGATGAAGAAGAACTTCACGGCCGCGTACACGCGACGCTCGCGCCCCCACGTGCCGATCAGCAGGTAAAGCGGGATCAGCGTCGCCTCGAAGAAGATGAAGAACAGCAGCCCGTCCTGTGCGACGAACACGCCGACCATCAGCCCCGACAGGATCAGGAACGACGCGTAGTACTGCGCGACGCGTACCGTGACCGACTCCCACGACGCCACCACCACCACGAGCGTCGTGAACGCGGTCAGCACGACGAGCCACAGCGACGCGCCGTCGATGCCGACCCGCCATCCGGAATTGAATGCCGCCAGCCAGTTGCGGCTTTCGACGAACTGCATCGCGGCCGAGTGCGCATCGAAACCGGCAACCAGCGGCACGACCGCCGCAAGCCCCACCAGCGCGCCGACGAGCGCGATCAGCCGCGTACGGCGTGGATGAAGGTCGGAACCGGCGCGCAGCAGGCACGCGCCGAACAGGATCGGAGCCCAGATGGCCAGGCTCAGGAAGGGAAAATCATGCATGTCAACGAGGCCTTGATGAAGTCGCGCACTGCATCGGGGACAGGCGAGACGAAAGGAACGAAATCAAATCGACAGGTAGATTTCGTGAATCGCCAGTGTTGGCAAAATGTAAAGCGGCATCACTGGAAAACTTGACGCCGCTCAAATGCGATCGGGTTAACCAGCATAAAACGATTGATTATTTTCTGCAGCGCAGCAGAGCATTGATTTTCGGCGCAATCCTATGCCACTGATTTTTATGTGTAATTTTTTGTATTGCCCGATGAGATCGATTGCGAAAATCGACGCAGTGCCGCATTTTTGACGTCGGCTTGTTATGACGGAGGGTCGGAGGACGCTAATTGAAGCCGGGCACGGCTGCGAACGAGTGGCCCTTTATCCTTACACACACTCTTTCATTTTCAATACAAACGACCTTGCCTTGCGCAGGCCGTACGACGGGCAGATCGGCTCGCCCCTACCGCTGACGGCTCAGGCGATCCCAGATGCGCATCGTCACTGCGCGATAGTGATTGTGCTGCGCGGGAAAATGGACGAAGCGGCTGTCGCGTGTGGCATAGACCGGCGACGCCGCGAGTGTCATCGCATCGACGATATGGCGCGCGTCGATCATGCCGGACTGCAGCAACTCCACATAGATCGCCTGCTGGTCGCCGCCGCTCGCATAGACCGACGAACGATCGCCGAAACTCTCGATGCGGGCACAGATGCGCTCGACCAGGTCGCGCATCGGCGCCACGTTGCGCACGCCGATCATGCACGAATTGATCGCCCATGCCGTGTGATCGGTACCGATCACGAAGTCGCGGCCGTCGATCGTACTGTCGATGGCCTGACTCTGGTCGATCGCCAGAATGTCGGCGTCGACCCAGAAGACGAACGCGTGATGCGGCAGGTGTTCGCGAATCAGATGCAGCTTCGCCCAGTTCGCACCGATGCCGTCCGGCAGAAATGCGGGAGGTTCGCGATACGTGTGATACGCGTAACCATGCCGCGTGCAGTAGCGAGCAAAATTCTCCTCGTGCAGATCGCCATATCCCGCGATATGCGACGTATGCAGGCTCACGAACGCAATCCGGGCCTGCGGATTCACGTGCCGCTCCGCACCGCGCTTACTCTGCTGCGCGGCACGCCAGTCGTCCATTGCGTGCGGGCGATCGCCGTGCTGGTATCGCTCGGCATCGTCGACGAGCGCCGCCACATAGCGGAAATCGTAGTCGGCAGCCGGCGCCCAGACGTCCTCCACTTGCCGCCACTCGGGCGCCTGGTGCGCCACGAGCGGCCGGGCGCCTGCGATCGAATCGATCGCGAGCCCGTCGCTCCAGATCGTCTGGACCGATGCGAAATGACCGTTCGCGAGCGGCATATCGAACGGCAGCGGCGAAAAATGCTCTGCCAGCAGAGTCGCCTCGCACGCGTGCCGCCGCTCCGGAAGGTACATCGCCCATTTGCCCAGCTCGACCACCAGCTTGCGCAACTGCTCACGCACGCCGGGCACGTTGCGGAAGATCATGCCGCTCGCAGCGGGCAGCGCCGACTTCGGCGTCTGCGTCGTGACGATTGCATCGTAACCCTGCGCGACATCCTGCAGCGCGTGCGGATCGAACACAACGGAAAACGGGTCGAGCACGAGCAGCAACGCGTCCGGCTCCATCGCGACGAGCTGCGCGACGATCACGTGGTACTTGTGCAGGATCGGCTGGCGCTCGCCATACACGTGCATGCCGTCGACCGTCACATGCCGGTAGCCGTGCAACTGCGCATAGCGCGCGTGGTTGTCGACAAGTCCGTCGACAGGCCGATGAGAAAGGATAGTCAGAACAGAATGCGGGCTGGCCAAACGCATCACCCCAAGTCGCATCAAACGATAGGCGATATGTAACCCACTATGACCGCTCAAGTCGAGTACTCATGGCGTGACCGGCCGCATCGTGTGCCCGGCGCTCGGCGGGCCCGAAAAAGAAAAAGCCCCGCAAGTCCGAGAACTTGCGGGGCTTTGTCACCGCTTTTGGCGGAGACGGAGGGATTCGAACCCTCGATCCAGGTTTTGGCCCAGATGCTCCCTTAGCAGGGGAGTGCCTTCGACCTCTCGGCCACGTCTCCCAAACTTTCGCTCGCACCAGGGAGGCAGTGCGACGAGAACGAAATAATATAGGGTTTCGAACCGCGCGTCAATTTCCGTGATGCATTTTCTTCAATGCATCACGAAAAATTCACGATGCCTGGTCGAGTTCGAATGCCTTGTGCAGCGCGCGGACGGCCAGTTCCATGTATTTCTCGTCGATCAGCACCGAAATCTTGATTTCGGACGTCGAGATCATCTGGATGTTGATGCCCTCTTCCGACAGCGTGCGGAACATCTTGCTCGCGACGCCCACGTGCGAACGCATGCCGACGCCGACGACCGACACCTTCGACACCTTCGGGTCGCCCTGCACGTGCTCGGCGCTCACGTGGCCCTTCACCTGGTTGGTGAGGATGTCCATCGCCTTCTGGTAATCGCCGCGGCCGACCGTGAACGTGAAGTCGGTCTTGCCCTGGACGCTCTGGTTCTGGATGATCATGTCGACGTCGACGTTCGCATCCGCGACCGGGCCGAGGATCTGATACGCGATGCCCGGCTTGTCGGGCACGCCCATCACAGCAATGCGTGCTTCGTCGCGCTGGAACGCGATGCCGGAAATGACTGCCTTTTCCATGGTCTCGTCTTCTTCAAAAGTAATCAGGGTGCCCGAGCGCATTTCTTCGTCGAGCGCAATCAGCGGATCGGTCAGGCTCGACAGCACACGCGTCTTCACCTGGTATTTGCCGGCGAATTCGACCGAGCGGATCTGCAGGACCTTCGAGCCGAGGCTGGCCATTTCCAGCATTTCCTCGAACGTCACGCGATCGAGGCGGCGCGCCTCTTCGACAACGCGCGGATCGGTCGTGTAGACGCCGTCGACGTCCGTATAAATCAGGCACTCTTCGGCACCCAGCGCAGCCGCGACCGCCACCGCCGACGTATCCGAGCCGCCACGGCCCAGCGTCGTGATGTGGCCGTCCGGATCGACGCCCTGGAAGCCCGTGATGATCACGACCTTGCCGGCATTCAGATCGGCCTTCACGCGTTCGTCGTCGATCGAGTGAATGCGCGCCTTCGTGAACGCGCTGTCGGTCTTGATCGGCACTTGCCAGCCGGCGTAGCTCACGGCCTCGACGCCGATTTCCTGCAGCGCGATCGACAGCAGGCCGACGCTGACCTGCTCGCCGGTCGACGCGATCATGTCGAGCTCGCGCGGGCTCGGCTGGCTCGAAATCTCTTTCGCAAGACCGAGCAGACGGTTGGTTTCGCCGGACATCGCCGAAGGCACGACCACCATCTGGTGCCCGGCCTGATGCCATTTTGCGACGCGTTTCGCGACGTTCTTGATGCGCTCGACCGAGCCCATCGAAGTGCCGCCGTATTTGTGTACGATGAGTGCCATTGTCGTTCTGAACTGGAGGAGAAACCGCACGGGCGCGCTGGGCAGGCCGCGTAGCCGTTCGGTCACGCGGCTTGTGGCTGTGGACGGACGACGAGGGGGACGGCTGGGACGCAACACGCAAGCGTGACGGATTTTGCCCGGAAGGCCGATCAGGCCGCGCAAACCGGGTACGTCACGCGGAAAACCTGCACAAATCGCTCAAAAATCGAGCCGAGCAAACGACCGAGCGTACCCGATAGAGGCCCGCTTGACAAGCCGCTCGCGGCGTCGGAGGCCGTTCCGTCGCTGTTTACCAAATGGTGAAAATGCGCGTGCCATCGCGCCGTCAGGCGGGCCGCCGACGCTATGCGATCAGCAAGTCGGGACGCCACTCGATCCGGCGCCACGCGCCGTCACCGGGCGCCCCGCCGCCGGACAAGCCGGCATCGCGATTCACGCCGAGGCGCGGCACGTAGATCAGCAAGTCGCCAGCGAACAGCAGCGGCACGTCGCGCTGCCAGGCGGGCACGCCGCGCTCCTGGAACAGGTTCTTCAGCGTACGGCCCGGGCCGCCCGGCGACGTGCGCATCCGCTCACCGCCCGCGCGGGCACGCGCCGCCAGCCGCGCGCCGCGCAGCAACGCCTCCGGCACCGCGTCGGCGCTTCCCGCGTCGGCCGGCGCGAACACGAACGTGCCGCGCCACCCCGGCAGGTGCCAGACTTCCTGCCCGTCCCACGCGAGCACCGCTTCCGGATGCGGGCTCCCGGTGCCGTCATCGGCCGGTTCGCTGCTGTCGCCCGCTTCCCAGTAGACGACATCGCGATACAGGCGCAGGCATTGTCCCGCGTGATCGACGCGCAGCGCATGGGCGACATGCGTGGCACGCAACTGCCTCATCATGTTGGCGAGCCGGGCTGCCGACGCACCCGGCAAGCCGAGCCGGCGCATCCAGAAGCGCAGCAGGTTCGCGCCGCGCGTGTCGTCGAACGCGACCAATGCGTCGCGCGACAGTGCCTGCCCGTCATCGCGCGCGGCAACGGCGAAGTCGAGTTCGGCCAGATCGTCGAGCAGTCGCTGCGCGGCCGCCGCATGCTGGGCCGCGCGGCCGAGCGCATCGCGAAAGCCCGGGAAATGCACGGCCAGCGCCGGCAGCACGTCGATGCGCAGCGCATTGCGCGCGTAACGCGTGTCGTTGTTCGATTCGTCGTCGATCCATGCCAGGTCGCGCTGCGTCGCATAGCGCTCGAGTTGCGCACGCAACAGTCGCAGCAGCGGGCGCACGCGCTCGACGCTCACGCCGTCAGGGCGGTAACGCGGCGCCATGGCGGCCAGCCCCGCGATCCCCGCGCCGCGCAACAACTGCAGCAATACGGTCTCGGCCTGGTCGTCCGCATGCTGCGCGAGCCACAGCGCGGCCGCGCCGTGGCGCTCGCACATCTCGTCGAGCGCTGCATAGCGCCGCTCGCGCGCCGTTGCCTCGACACCGAGGCCGCTGTCACGCGGCACGTCGACGCGCATCGATTCGAACGCGACACCGAGCCCTGCGGCGCTCGCCTCGGCGTGCGCAACCCACGCGTCGGCATTCGCACTGAGCCCGTGATGCACGTGCAGCGCGACGCAGCGCGACGCGCCCGCGACGCGCACGGCCGCATCGAGCAATACCGTCGAGTCGAGGCCGCCGCTGTACGCGATCGCGATGCGTGCATCGGGCGGCATGCCGGAAAGCGCAACGCCGACCGCGTCGAGAACGACGCGGTCGGCGGAGAATTCGGTGGGCGGAATCACGAGAGGAACGCGCGCGCAGCGGCGCGCGATTGGAGGACGCAGCCGGTCATGCGCCCGGCGTGGTTTCCTTGAACTTGCCGTAGGCCATCAGGCGCTCGAAGCGGCGCTCGCGCAGCGCATCGATGCTCATCCCCTGGAACTGGCGCAGCGAATCGGCCAGCGCACGGCGCAGCAGCGCAGCCATGCCCTTCGGATCGCGATGCGCGCCGCCGAGCGGCTCGTTGATGATCTTGTCGATCAGGCCGAGCGCCTTCAGGCGGTGCGCGGTCAGGCCCAGCGCTTCCGCTGCTTCCGGCGCCTTCGCGGCGCTCTTCCACAGGATCGACGCGCAGCCTTCCGGCGAGATCACCGAGTAGGTCGAGAATTGCAGCATCATCACCGTGTCGGCCACTGCGATCGCCAGCGCGCCGCCCGAACCGCCCTCGCCGATCACCGTCGTGATGATCGGCGTCTTCAGTTCGGCCATCACGTAAAGGTTGCGGCCGATCGCCTCCGACTGGCCACGCTCTTCCGCGCCGATGCCCGGGTACGCGCCCGGCGTGTCGACGAACGTGAAGATCGGCAGACCGAACTTCTCGGCGAGACGCATCAGGCGCTCGGCCTTGCGATAGCCTTCCGGACGCGGCATCCCGAAGTTGCGCGCGGCGCGCTCCTTCGTGTCACGGCCCTTCTGGTGACCGATCACCATGCACGGATGGCCGCCGAAGCGCGCGAGGCCGCCGACGATCGACACGTCGTCCGCGAAGGCGCGGTCGCCGTGCAGCTCGTGAAAATCGGTAAACAGTTCCGCAACGTAATCGAGCGTGTACGGACGCTGCGGATGCCGCGCGATCTGCGAGACCTGCCACGGCGACAGGTTCGCGTAGAGGTCTTTCGTCAGTTGCTGGCTTTTCTTCGACAACCGCTCGATTTCTTCCGAAATGTCGACAGCCGAGTCGTCCTGCACGAATCGCAGCTCTTCGATCTTGGCCTCGAGTTCGGCGATCGGCTGTTCGAAATCCAGAAACGTGGTCTTCATGTGTTCGAATCCTTGGGTCTTGCGGCAGCGCGTATTCTACCCGCGCGGGCGACGCTCAAAACCGACTCTCAACTATTGATGTTTAAAACCCGATAGCCGCCGCTCAGGCGTCGGCGTCGGGCGCATCGAGGCTGCGCCACATGTACCAGGTCGCGACGGTACGCCACGGCTCCCAGTTGGCGGCAACCTCGCGCGCCTCGCTGCGCGTGACGGGTTCCCCGCTGAAGTAATTGACGCTGATCGCGCGGATCAGGCCCGGGTCGTCGAGCGGCAGGACGTCCGGCCGCGACAGGTTGAAGATCAGGAACATTTCGGCCGTCCAGCGGCTGATGCCGCGGATCTGCGTGAGTTCCGCGATCACGTCCTCGTCGTCCATCGACGTCCATTTGTCGACGTGCAGCGCGCCCGACACGAAATGCTGCGCGAGATCGAGGATGTATTCCGTCTTGCGCTTCGACAGCCCGCACGCGATCAGCTTGTCCGCGCCGAGCCGGATCACCGGCTGCGGCGCGAGTTTCGGACAGGCATCCCCGATGCGCGCCCACAGCGACTGCGCGGACGGCACCGAAATCTGCTGGCCGACGACCGAGCGCGCGAGCGTGACGAACGGGTCGCCGCGCTTCACGAGATGCGCGGGACCGAACTTCGGAATCAGTTTCTTCAGGATCCGGTCGCGCTTGACGAGGTCGGCGCATGCCTTGTCCCAGTAAGCAGGACGCACGACGACCTCCTCGCCGTCCGCTTCGGACGCACGGGCCTTGCGGGCCGCGTCGGCGGCCGGCGGCACCGCCGCCGGTTGCGCATGACCGTTGAGCGCGCCGTTCGGCACGGCGCGCGTCGCGTCCGTCTTCGCCGGCGGTACGCGCTTGGCCGCCGGACGCGCGGCGACCGGGGTCGCGCGCCTGACCGGCGCTTTTCTGGCCGTTGCCATCTTGCCTCCTACCTGACGGATCGGTCAGTGGAACGCACCGCGCTCATACGCGACGCCATTCGGTCGATCCGCCCGGTTTGTCTTCAAGTGCGATACCGGTCTCGAGCAGTTCCGCCCGGATCCGGTCCGCTTCGGCATAGTCCTTCGCTTGCTTCGCCGCGACACGCGCGGCGATCTTCGCTTCGATCTCGTCGGCGGCGAGCCCGCCCGCCTGCGCGGCGCCGGACGCCTGCTGCAGGAACGCGCGCGGTTCGCGGCCCAGCAGGCCGAGCAGGCCCGCCAGCTGTTTCAGTTGCCGCGCGAGCGATGCGTCGCCCGTGCGATTCACCTCGCCCGCCAGCTCGAACAGCGTCGCCACCGCGACCGGCGTGTTGAAGTCGTCGTTCATCGCGGCGGCGAAACGCTGCGCGTGCGGCTCGTTCCAGTCGAGCGCGAGCGTGTCGGCTTCAACATCTTTCAGCGCGGTATAGAGACGCGTGAGCGACGCGCGCGCATCGTCGAGATGCACGTCGCTGTAATTGAGCGGCGAACGGTAGTGCGTGCGCACGATGAAGAAGCGCATGACTTCCGCATCGTAGCGTTCGAGCACTTCGCGGATCGTGAAGAAGTTGCCGAGCGATTTCGACATCTTCTCGTTGTCGACCTGCACGAAGCCGTTGTGCATCCAGTAATTGACGAACGTCTGGCCGGTTGCGCCTTCGCTCTGCGCGATCTCGTTCTCGTGGTGCGGGAATTGCAGATCCTGCCCGCCGCCGTGGATGTCGAAATGCTCGCCGAGCAGCGTGCAGCCCATCGCCGAGCACTCGATGTGCCAGCCCGGACGCCCCATCCCGTACTTCGACGCCCACGACGTGCCTTCCGGATCTTCCGGCTTCGCGCGTTTCCACAGCACGAAATCGAGCGGATCCTCCTTCGCGTCGTTCGCGGCGACGCGCTCGCCCGCGCGCAGGTCGTCGAGCGACTTGCCCGACAGCTTCCCGTAGTTCGCGAACTTGCGCACCGAGTAATTGACGTCGCCGTCGGTCGCCTGGTACGCGTAGCCGTTCGTCTCGAGCGTCTCGATCATGCCGAGCATCTGCGGGATGAACTCGGTCGCGCGCGGCTCGATGTCGGGCCGCTGGATGCCGAGCGCGCTTTCATCGTCGCGCATCGCGCCGATGAACCGGTCGGTCAGCGACTTGATCGTCTCGCCGTTCTCGACCGCGCGGCGGATGATCTTGTCGTCGATGTCGGTAATGTTGCGCACATACGTGACCCGGTAACCGATCGCACGCAACCAGCGCTGGACGAGGTCGAACACGACCAGCATGCGCGCGTGGCCCACGTGACAATAGTCGTATACGGTGATTCCGCATACGTACATCCGCACTTCGCCAGCCTGGCGCGGCACGAAGACTTGCTTGTCACGCGCGAGCGTGTTGTAGATGCGCAGTGATTCCATAGAGATGAACCGTGAGCCGAAGGAAACCGCCCTGGCGAAGCTCGCCCAGCATGCGAAACGGACGGACCATCTGCTGCGGCACCAGGCCGAGCGTCCTCGATATCACATGGGGCGGTCAGGCTGCAAGCACAGCGGTGACGGCCACGAGAGGCAAAGAAAGACTGTCTGACGCTCGCCGGAACGCGCAGACGTTTTGTTAGAATGGCTCGGAGTATAACATTCCGATTTACGCCTATGAAACCTCATCGCGGCCGCGCGCAGAGCGCTGCGACCCTCGTTGCGACCACCGTCATGGGCGTCGCGCTGACGCTTTTCGCGGCTCCCGCGGCGCATGCGCAGAAGGCCCCGGCCACCGCCGACGGCACGCCCGAAATCGATGCGTCGATCGCCGGCAAGCAGTGGAAGCAGGCGCTCGCGCAGCTCGACGCGCGCATCGCATCGAACCCGCGCGACGTGCAGGCGCAGTTCAAGCGCGGCACCGTGCTCGCCCGCCTGAACCGCGATGACGACGCGATCCAGCAGTTCGTCGCGATCACGCAGGCGTACCCCGAACTGCCCGAGCCGTACAACAACCTTGCGGCGCTTTACGCGAAGCACGGCCGCTACGACGAAGCGCGCACCGCGCTCGTCACGGCGACGCAATCGAACCCCGGCTACTCGCTCGCGTACGAGAACCTCGGCGATCTCTACCTGCGCCTCGCGGCCGAGTCGTACAAGCGCGCGCAGTCGCTCGGCCGCACGAGCGGCGCGACCGCGCAGCGCCTCGCCGATCTCCAGAAGATCGTGTCGCCGCCGAAGGCCGCGCCGAATGCCCGCGCAGCCACACCGGCCACGCGCGACTACTCCGACCGCGCAGCCGCGAACGTGAGCACCACCACGCTGCCGATGTCGCCGACGTTCCAGTTCAGCGGTCCGTCGGGCGCACTGGCGGCGCCGTACGTCGCGCCGTCGCAATAAGCGGCGCGGCCTTCTTTCCCTCCCAACCTGAGGATCGCAATGAAACGTCTGTTGCTGGCGCTTGGCGGCGCCGCCCTTCTCGCGACCGCGACCGCACCTGCGTTCGCGCAATCGGCTACCGCGCACCCCGTCGTGCAGCTGAAGACCTCGCAGGGCGACATCCGCGTCGAGCTCTACCCGGAGAAGGCGCCGAAGTCCGTCGCCAACTTCCTCGATTACGTGAAGGCCGGCCAGTACAACGGCACGATCTTCCATCGCGTGATCAAGGGCTTCATGATCCAGGGCGGCGGCTACAAGACCAACTTCGAGGAGAAGCCGACCCGCGCGCCGATCCCGCTGGAGAGCCGCAATGGTCTGAAGAACCTGACGGGCACGATCGCGATGGCACGCACGAGCGATCCGAATTCGGCCACCGCGCAGTTCTTCATCAACACCGTCGACAACAGCGGCCTCGACTACCCGAATCCGGACGGCAACGGCTATGCGGTGTTCGGCAAGGTCGTGTCGGGTCTCGACGTCGTGAAGAAGATCGAAGGCGTCGCGACGACCTCGCGCGGCCCGATGCAGGACGTGCCCGCGCAACCGATCGTGATCGAATCGGCCAGCATCGTCTCGAAGTAAGAACCTGCCGGCACGTCCGGCGCCTCACGCGGCCGCGTCGCACGACCGGCCGCGTGCCATTTAAACCGCCTCACCGAAGGAATTCATCATGGTTGAACTGCATACGAACCACGGCGTGATCAAGCTCGAGCTCGACGCCGCGAAGGCACCGAAGACGGTCGAGAACTTCCTGAACTACGTGAAGAAGGGCCACTACGACGGCACCGTGTTCCATCGCGTGATCAACGGCTTCATGATCCAGGGCGGCGGCTTCGAGCCGGGCCTGAAGCAGAAGCCGACCGATGCGCCGATCGACAACGAGGCGAACAACGGCCTGAAGAACGACAACTACACGGTCGCGATGGCGCGCACCAACGATCCGCACTCGGCGACCGCCCAGTTCTTCATCAACGTGAACGACAACGACTTCCTGAACCACTCGTCGCCGACCCCGCAAGGCTGGGGCTACGCGGTGTTCGGCAAGGTCGTCGAAGGCCAGGACGTGGTCGACAAGATCAAGGGCGTCAAGACGGGCAACGCTGGTTTCCACCAGGACGTGCCGACTGACGACGTCGTGATCGAGAAGGCCGTCGTGGTCTGACGCGCAGTTACGGAGGCACTTCGATGTTGCAGGAGAGTCCGCCGCGAAGCGTCTCCGCGGGCGTGCCGGGCGAGCGCGAATACGCGCAAGCCGCACGCCCGTTCCTGTTTCTCTCCGATCTGCACCTGAGCGAAGCGATCCCGAAGACGGTCGCCGCGTTCGAGCATTTCGTGAAATACACCGCCGACAGTGCCGACTCGGTGTTCATCCTCGGCGACCTGTTCGAATACTGGATCGGCGACGACATCCTCGACGACGATCCGTTCGCGGCCCGCATGGCCGCGCTGATGCACACGTTCTCGGAGCGCGGCATTGCGCTCTACGTGATGCACGGCAACCGCGATTTCCTGCTCGGCCGGCGCTTCATGAAGGCAGCCGGCGCGATGCTGCTGCCCGATCCTTCGCTGATCATGGCGTTCGGCCAGCGCATCGTGCTCGCACATGGCGACGCGCAATGCACGGCCGACCGCGGCTACCAGGTATTCCGTCGCGTCGCCCGCAACCGCGCTGCGCAATGGCTGTTTCTCGCCTGGCCGTTCCGTTGGCGCCGTGCGCTCGCGCAGCGCATGCGCTCGAACAGCGAAGCGGGCCGGATGCGCCCTGCTTCGGCGATCTACGATGTCACGCGTGAAGGCGTGGCCGCGCTGTTCCGGAAAAGCCGCGCGAGCGTGATCATTCACGGCCATACGCACCGCCCCGCCCGGCACATGGAACCGGGTGGCATCCGCTGGGTGTTGCCCGACTGGGATCTCGACCACGGCAAGCCGCGCGGCGGCTACCTGCGCGTCGACGCGGAAGGCATCCACGCGATGCCGCTCGACTGACACTGCCGCTGCCGTCGCACCCACCGGCAGCAGCGGGCATCCATTGAATTACGCCTGGCGTTCGACCGACTTGCCTTCCAGCACGGCCGACAGCCGGCGCAGATCGAGGCGCGCCGCGTCGGCGCCCTGCAGTGTTTCCAGATGCGTGCCGAGCCGCTCGAGCGCCGCGACGATCTCGTCGACGCGGCGGCTTTCCTTCGCCGCGTGATCGATCAGCCCGTGAATCGCGAGCGACATCGGATCGTCGGCATTCGGCGTGATCCCGTATGCGCAGAACGCCGCGCGTTCGGGCTGCGGCTTCGGCTGCGCCGGCATCACGACGCGCGCCGGATTGCCGACCGCCGTGCCGCCTGCCGGCACCGGCTTCACGACGACCGCGTTCGAACCGATCTTCGCCCCCGCACCGACCGTGAAGCCGCCGAGCACCTTCGCGCCCGCCCCGACGATCACGCCGGCCTCGAGCGTCGGGTGCCGCTTGGCGCCGCGCGTGAGCGACGTGCCGCCCAGCGTCACGCCCTGATAGATCGTGCAGTCGTCGCCGACGATCGCCGTCTCGCCGATCACGACGCCCATCCCGTGATCGATGAACACGCGCCGGCCGATCGTCGCGCCGGGGTGAATCTCGATCCCCGTCAGGAACCGGCCGGCCTGCGACGCGAAACGCGCGAGCCAGTAGCGCTTCGCGCGCCAGCATGCGTGCGCGAAGCGATGCAGCACGAGCGCATGCAACCCTGGATAACAGGTCAGCACTTCCCATGCACTGCGAGCGGCGGGATCCCGCTCGCGAATCGTTGCAACGTCTTCGCGCAGTCTCGTGAACATGATGTGGTCTGGGAAAAGGCCGGCGCGCATCGCCGGCAATGACCGGCCGTTATCGCGCCCGGTAATTTACTTATGACGTTCGGCGATTGTAGGGCGAGTCACGAACGGCCGCACGCGCTCGCCAGTTCACCCCGCCGCCGGCGCGGGTATTCCGGCGGAACGCCTGCCGTTACTGGGTTGGCGGGGTGGTCGACCAAGTGGAGTGATCGGCCCCGGCGCTTTCGGCGGCCGACCCGGCACCTGCCGACGGGGTGGTTGCCCCGCGCGCCGACACATCCACCACTCCATGCGCCGACCGCTTACGCGTCGCCGTCGGGCTTGCCCGATTTCAGCAGGATGTGCTTCGCGACGCCGCGCAGGATGTTGACCTCCTCGCGCTCGAGGCCCGTGCGCGCGAACAGGCGCCGCAGCCGCGGCATCAGCTTCTTCGGGTTGCGCGGATCGAGGAAATCGAGCGCGATCAGCGCGTTCTCGAGGTGCACGTACATCCGCTCGATCTCGTCGCTCTGCGCAAGCGTGCCGGCTTCGGCCGACGGTTGCGCCGACGGCTCGCTCGCCTGCTCGAGCAACGCGACACGCAGCTCGTACGCAAGCACCTGCACGGCCTGAGCGAGATTCAGCGAACTGTAGGCCGGGTTCGCCGGGATGTGCGCCAGCGCACTGCACTGCTCGACATGCTCGTTCGCGAGGCCCGTGCGCTCGTTGCCGAACACGAGCGCGATGTCGCCCGTGCCGACCTGCGCGCACGCCTGCGTGGCGGCGGCACGCGGCGCCAGGCGCGGCGGCCCGTATTCGCGCGTGCGCGCGGTCAGCGCGATCGACCAGTGAACACCGGACAGCGCGTCGCCGAGCGTCGGCACGACATGCGCGGACGCGAGGACGTCGTCCGCGCCGCTGGCCATCGCGATCGCCTCGGGATCACTCTGCACGTGCGGCACGCGGGGCGCGACCAGCACGAGACGCGAGAAGCCCATCGTCTTCAGCGCGCGGGCGGCCGCCCCGACATTGCCGGGATGGCTCGGCTCGACGAGCACGAAACGGGTGGACGTGAACCCGCCGGACGGCGGCTGGGACGAGGCCGCGCCCGGCTCGGACGGCGCGGCGGTGATCTGCGGGGTTTCCACTACGATACGACTCGGTTCATCAGAATGGCAGTATGGTATCGCCATCGCCGCGGCAAACCCACTCGTCCGGACGGATAGTGGGGGTTTCCCCGTACGCCGGTCGCCTGAAACCGCCAAAAATCGGGTAAAATCATGCCTTTACGCGTCGCACTCCGTGCGGCGCGGGTCGTACCCCGTTCTTTGTCAATTCGCGTCTCATCTCGCCTGCCACGCTTGCGCCGTGCCGGGCGGTTGTTCCACTTCGTGGCGGCCCGTGCCGCCAGCTACAGGATCCAGGCTCATGCATCCCATGCTCAACATTGCTGTCAAGGCTGCGCGCCGCGCCGGACAGATCATCAATCGCGCGTCCCTCGATCTCGACCTGATCGAGATCCGCAAGAAGCAGCAGAACGACTTCGTCACCGAAGTGGACAAGGCCGCCGAAGACGCGATCATCGAGACGCTGAAGACCGCCTACCCCGACCACGCGATCCTCGCGGAAGAATCGGGCGAGTCGGAGAACGAATCCGAATTCAAGTGGATCATCGATCCGCTCGACGGCACGACCAACTTCATCCACGGCTTCCCGTACTACTGCGTATCGATCGCGCTCGAGCACAAGGGCGTCGTCACGCAGGCTGTCGTCTACGACCCGAACAAGAACGACCTGTTCACGGCCACCCGCGGCCGCGGCGCGTACCTGAACGACCGCCGCATCCGCGTCGGCCGCCGCGACCGCCTGTCGGACGCACTGGTCGGCACGGGCTTCCCGTTCCGCGAAAAGGACGGCCTCGATGCCTACGCGCGCCTCTTCACCGAAATGACGCAGGCCTGCACGGGCCTGCGCCGTCCGGGCGCGGCCGCACTCGATCTCGCGAACGTCGCGGCCGGCCGCCTCGACGCGTTCTTCGAGCAGGGCATCAACGTGTGGGACATGGCAGCGGGCAGCCTGCTGATCACCGAGGCCGGCGGCCTCGTCGGCAACTACACGGGCGACGCCGACTTCCTGCATCGCCATGAAATCGTCGCCGCGAACCCGAAGATCTACGCGCAGATGATCCCGATCCTGAAGGGTTACACCCGCGTGCATCCGGCAGCGGAGTAAGCCCCGGCCGCGCCTGCATGGCGCGGCTTGCGCGCACGCCGCTCGCGGGCATCGTCATGACGGCGCACCGTTCGCCTCCCGGTTGCCGGGAGGCGGGACAATCTTCCCGCACAAGGGTCGCTTCGTGCGCCTATCCTGAAGTTGCCTGAGTTGTACGGGCCGGTCAGCGTACTGCCGCTTGCACGGCCCTTCCCGCAATGACAATGATGGGTTTGCGTCCGGCATGCCCGCACGGCGGACAACACCGCCGGCCTGCCGGCCCCCGACCGTATCAACACCGCCACGACGCCGTGGCAATCGCATCCGAGTCCCCATGTTACGGCTAAGCGAAATTAAACTCCCCCTCGACCACCCCGAAAGCGCGCTCGAGGCCGCGATTCGCGCGCGCCTCGCGGAGCTTGGCGTGGCCGCGGACGGGCTCCTCCGTTACACCGTGTTCCGCCGTGCGCACGATGCGCGCAAGCGCGCCGACATCAAGCTCACGTATATCGTCGATGTCGAAGTCACGGATGAGGCAGCCGCGATCAAGCGCCTCGCCGGCAAGCCGCATTGCGGCGTGACGCCCGACATGGCGTACCACTTCGTCACGAAGGCGCCCGAGCACGGCAATTTCCTGCGCCCGGTCGTGATCGGCATGGGGCCGTGCGGCCTGTTCGCGGGGCTGATCCTCGCGCAGATGGGTTTCCGCCCCATCATCCTCGAACGCGGCAAGGCCGTGCGCGAGCGCACCAAGGACACCTTCGGCCTGTGGCGCAAAAGCGTGCTCAACCCCGAATCCAACGTGCAGTTCGGCGAAGGCGGTGCCGGGACGTTCTCCGACGGCAAGCTGTACAGCCAGATCAAGGATCCGAACCACTATGGCCGCAAGGTGCTGGACGAATTCGTCAAGGCCGGTGCGCCGGACGACATCCTGTATCTGAGCCGGCCGCACATCGGCACGTTCCGCCTCGTCAGCATGGTGGAAAAGATGCGCGCGTCCATCCACGAACTGGGTGGTGAAGTGCGTTTCGAAACGCGGGTCGACGATATCGAGATCGATCAGGGCAAGGTGCGCTCGCTGAAGCTCTCGAACGGCGAAACGCTGCCGTGCGACCACGTGGTGCTGGCCGTGGGCCACAGCGCGCGCGACACCTTCCAGATGCTGCACGATCGCGGCGTCTATATCGAAGCCAAGCCGTTCTCGCTCGGCTTCCGTATCGAACATCCGCAGGGGCTGATCGATCGCAGCCGCTTCGGCAAGTTCGCAGGCCACAAGCAGCTCGGTGCGGCCGACTACAAGGTCGTCCATCACTGCAGCAATGGCCGCGCCGTCTACAGCTTCTGCATGTGCCCGGGCGGCACGGTGGTCGCGGCGACCTCCGAGCCGGGCCGCGTGGTCACCAACGGCATGAGCCAGTATTCGCGGGCCGAGCGCAACGCGAATGCGGGCATCGTCGTCGGCATCACGCCGGACGACTATCCCGGCGGCCCGCTGGCGGGCATCGCGTTCCAGCGCAAATGGGAAGAGCGCGCGTTCGAACTCGGCGGCGGCGATTACCGCGCGCCGGGCCAGCTGGTCGGTGATTTCATCGCCGGCCGGCCGTCGACGTCGCTCGGCTCCGTAGAGCCGTCGTACAAGCCGGGCGTGAACCCGACCGATCTGAGCACCGCGCTGCCGGATTACGTGATCGAAGCGATCCGCGAAGCGCTCCCCGAGATCGACAAGAAGATCGCCGGCTTCGCGATGCACGATGCGGTGCTCACCGGTGTCGAGACGCGCACTTCGTCGCCGATCCGGATTCGACGCAAGGACGATTACCAGAGCATGAACGTCGAGGGGCTGTATCCGGCGGGTGAAGGTGCGGGGTATGCGGGTGGCATCTATTCGGCGGCCATCGACGGGATCGAAGTCGCGCAGGCGGTGGCGCTCAGCATGACGTCGGGGCAAACGGCCTGAGGTGCGAAACGAGTCGGCGCGCGAAGGTTCTCGATCTGAGCGGCGCCGACTTTCGCATGGCCGGCCAGGAGCGCGGCCGGACGACGGCGTGAGAACGACCGCCGCCGGTCGCGCAATCTCCGGCAACCTGGCCGAATGGCGAACTTCGCGCGTGCATGCCGAAGCCACTGGTCAACTCGGGCAACCCAAGCAACAACTTCACGCCTGACTTATGACCACGCTGTCGCCCAACGCCTTCGCCGGTCATACTCCAATGATGCAGCAGTACCTGCGCATTATCTGACAAGGAAAAGATCAAAAATCTACGCTGCAAGTTACGCCAGCTAAATTGGCAAACGGTCGCACGCGCTACACGCTTCAACATCGACAGCTGGATCATCGATAAACCCAAATAGGGGCCGACTCGGGTTGCGTGCTATCACCAGTAGCACATGGAGCAAAACAGGGCGACGATATGAGATCGCCTTCGGGGAAGCATCTCAAGTGCGCAGCGAGAGTACGAGTTACAACCGCCCTTCAGTGTGCAATTGAGGAAAGGCATGAGATGAACGAGAGACTTGCAGCAGGCATCTTTGGGGGAGCGTGCATAATAATTGGCATCATCAAAGCAGCTCGACCGTCGTTATTTATCGATTATCGTGAGCGCCACCCTTGGATAAACTTGTTTGGATTTTACCCTTTCATTTTCAAAACAAAATATGCAAGACCGGCCATCGTCGCGAATGGCATCATACTCATCTTAATGGGACTAGCGCTTTTCATATGGTCCCAGCGCGACTAGATATTTCCACATAGTTGGCGCTTACCATCAGTATCAACTGGCCAGACGGCGAACTTCGCGCTGTCGCGCCCGGCTCACTAGTAAACTCGGGCAGCCAAAGCAACCTTCCCCCGGTCACGCAGTTCACCGCAGCACCCGCACCCCAAGACCTACGCTCAGGCTGTTCGGGACCGACACGCTATTGATCGTGCTTCACATGCATTTCGATGTTGATTGACTTACTTCTCGGCCGCTGCTTGAATCTCTCGGCAAAAGTCCTTCAGAGTTCCAGGGCATTGTTTGTCCGACGCGATCATGGGTTCCAACTGCTGAATAGTGCCCCAGTGATCTGCGAGCAAAAGAGTGTTTGATTCGCTGAACCCTTCCGCGACTGCCCCATCGTCACAGTTTGCGAAATTTCGAAATTGTCGATGCAACTGCTTCCACGACGTGGCGGCATCAGAAACAGCCTCGGCCCTCCGAGTTTGGTCTGAAGCGCAAACGTTGGGCCCGGCGAGCGCCGTTGACGAGTAGAAAATGGCGACAAGCCATAGTGCGAAGTAGCGACGTGTCGTTTGGAAGGCTGCTGCGTCGACCGACGGAAAGTGGGCGCTTTGCGTCTCATGACCAATCCCGTTCACTCGGACGCCTCCTCGATAGCCTTTAAAATTATTTGTGGGTCGTCAATTACACTCTCGTCTCCGGAAAAACGCGACATTTCCATATGTCCATCGTCGAAGACATCGATCTCGATACGCTCACCTGGCACAGTTATCGAGATCAGAATGGTGTCCGGGCGATGCCGGCCCAATGTATAAAAGAGGCGGCGTTCGTCGAGGCTGCTAAGCAATTCGTACAAGGAATGCGCCATATGTCCTCCGTCACGGTCAGCAGATCATGACAAACCCGAAAATGACACGGTAGGTCGATTCGTTCACGTAGCGATCTCCGGTCGACATATCGAGGAAATGGACAGAACGTCCGATATCCGATCAACGAACCCGTACAGTCACAATCTAGCCTGTCGACCGCAACTGGCGTGTCGGGGTTAGCACTACGTGGCGGGTCGTGCCTGCTGCGCTACCGCCTGCGAACTAAGACAGGCCTCTGTACGCTGCCGATTCGCCCTGTACCTGGCCAAACGGCCAACTTCGCGCCCGCACATCAAGCCACTGGTAAACTCGGGCAACCAAAGCAACAACTTCACGCCTGACTTATGACCACGCTGTCGCCCGACGCCTTCGCCGGCCACACCCCAATGATGCAGCAGTACCTGCGCATCAAGGCCGACCATCCCGACACGCTTGTCTTCTACCGGATGGGCGACTTCTACGAGCTGTTCTTCGAAGACGCGGAGAAAGCCGCACGCCTGCTCGACCTGACCCTCACGCAACGCGGCGCCACCGCCGGCACGCCGATCAAGATGGCCGGCGTACCGCATCACGCGGTCGAGCAGTATCTTGCGAAGCTCGTGAAGATGGGCGAATCGGTCGCGATCTGCGAGCAGATCGGCGATCCCGCCACGTCGAAGGGCCCCGTCGAGCGCAAGGTCGTGCGCGTCGTCACGCCCGGCACGCTGACCGATGCCGCGCTGCTGTCCGACAAGAACGACGTCTACCTGCTCGCGATGTGCACGGGCCACAACAAGCGCGGCGTCGCGGTGAACATCGGCCTTGCGTGGCTGAACCTCGCCAGCGGCGCACTGCGGCTCGCCGAAATCGAACCCGACCAGCTCGCGGCCGCGCTCGAGCGCATCCGGCCGGCCGAGATCCTGACGCCGGACGGCGCGACCGATGCTGTGCCGCCCAGCGCCGGCGCAAGCAAGCGCGTACCGGCATGGCACTTCGACATCGCGTCGGGCACGCAGCGCCTGTGCGACCAGCTCGATGTCGCGAGCCTCGACGGTTTCGGTGCGCATTCGCTCACGAGCGCGTGCGGCGCAGCCGGCGCGCTGCTGCTCTATGCGGCCGCCACGCAGGGCCAGCAACTGCGGCACGTGCGCAGCCTGAAGGTCGAGAACGAAACGGAGTACATCGGTCTCGATCCGGCCACGCGCCGCAACCTCGAACTGACCGAGACGTTGCGCGGCACCGAGTCGCCGACGCTGTATTCGCTGCTCGACACCTGCTGCACGACGATGGGCAGCCGCCTGCTGCGTCACTGGCTGCATCACCCGCCGCGCGCATCGGTCGCCGCGCAGTCGCGCCAGCAGGCGATCGGCGCACTGCTCGATGCGCCGGCAAACGCAAGCCTCGATGCGCTGCGCAGCGCGCTGCGCCAGATCGCCGACGTCGAGCGGATCACCGGGCGTCTCGCGCTGCTGTCCGCCCGCCCGCGCGACCTGTCGAGCCTGCGCGACACGTTCGCCGCGCTACCGGCTCTGCGCGAGCGCATCAGCGCGATCGTCGCGAACGCGGACGCACTCACCCGCGTCGACGCAGCACTCGCACCGCCCGCCGAATGCCTCGATCTGCTGACGAGCGCGATTGCGCCCGAGCCGGCCGCGATGGTGCGCGACGGCGGCGTCATCGCGCGCGGCTACGATGCGGAACTCGACGAACTGCGCGACATCTCGGAGAACTGCGGGCAGTTCCTGATCGATCTCGAAGCGCGCGAGCGTACGCGCACCGGCATCGCGAATCTGCGCGTCGAATACAACAAGGTGCACGGCTTCTACATCGAGGTCACGCGCGGCCAGACCGACAAGGTGCCCGACGATTACCGCCGGCGCCAGACGCTGAAGAACGCCGAGCGCTACATCACGCCCGAACTGAAGACCTTCGAGGACAAGGCGTTGTCCGCGCAGGAACGCGCACTGGCGCGCGAGCGCGCGCTGTACGACGCGGTGCTGCAGGCGCTGCTGCCGTTCATCCCGGAGTGCCAGCGCGTCGCATCGGCGCTCGCCGAGCTCGACCTGCTCGCCGCATTCGCCGAACGCGCCCGCGCGCTCGACTGGGTCGCACCGACCTTCACCGACGAGATCGGCATTGAAATCGAACAGGGCCGCCACCCGGTCGTCGAAGCGCAGGTCGAACAGTTCATCGCGAACGATTGCCGCTTCGGCACCGAGCGCAAGCTGCTGCTGATCACCGGCCCGAACATGGGCGGTAAGTCGACGTTCATGCGGCAGACCGCATTGATCGCGCTGATGGCCTACGTGGGCAGCTACGTGCCGGCCAAGTCGGCATGCTTCGGCCCCATCGACCGGATCTTCACACGGATCGGCGCGGCGGACGATCTCGCGGGCGGCCGCTCGACGTTCATGGTCGAGATGACCGAAGCCGCTGCGATTCTCAACGACGCGACGCCGCAAAGCCTCGTGCTGATGGACGAGATCGGCCGCGGCACGTCGACGTTCGACGGCCTCGCGCTCGCGTGGGCCATCGCGCGCCACCTGCTGGCGCACAACGCGTGCTACACGCTGTTCGCGACGCACTACTTCGAGCTGACGCAACTGCCGGCCGAATTCCCTCAAGCGGCCAACGTCCACCTGTCGGCCGTCGAGCACGGCCACGGCATCGTGTTCCTGCACGCGGTCAACGAAGGCCCGGCCAACCAGAGCTACGGCTTGCAGGTCGCGCAGCTCGCAGGCGTTCCGGCGCCCGTGATCCGCGCCGCGCGCAAGCACCTCGCGTATCTCGAACAGCAGTCGGCGTCGCAGCACACGCCGCAGCTCGACCTGTTCAGCGCGCCGCCGGCGGCCGCCGACGATCTCGAATGCGCGGACGCGCCGGCGCTGCCCGACACACCGCATCCGGCGCTCGAAAAACTGCGCGACATCGATCCCGACGATCTCAAGCCGCGCGAGGCGCTCGACCTGCTGTACGAACTGCGCACGCTGGTCCGGTCGCACGATGTCGACGGACACGCGTAAGCGCATCCTGTGCGGCCTGCCGGCTCGCACGGCCGCCATGCTCGTCGCGGCGGCGCTCGCGCTCGCGCAGGCCACCGCGCTGGCCGCGCCGCCGAAGCGCAGCACCACGCCCTACTCGTTCGCGGTCGTGTCGGGCGTGATCAACGCCCCTGCGGACGAACCGGCCGCCCAGCGGCTGCTCGATGCGATCGCGCGCGAGCGCAACCTCGCGTTCGTCGTCTATGCGGGTGATCTCAAGGGTTCGAAGGAAGCGTGCCGCGATGCACTGTATTCGCAGCGCGGCGCGATCCTGGATGCGGCACGCGTGCCGCTCGTGTTCATTCCCGGCCACGACGACTGGGTAACGTGCAACACCGCGGCCGGCGGCGGCTACGATCCGGTCGAGCGGCTCGACTTCCTGCGGCAGACGCTGCTTGCCGATTCGGCACTGCCCGACCCCGGCGCGCTGCAGATCACGCGGGAAAGCGAAGTCGCACGGTTCCGACCGTATCGGGAGAACGCCCGCTGGATGCGCGACGACATCGTCTACGTCGCGCTCAACGCGCCGGCGCCGAACAACCATTACCTGACGGCCGGCGGCCGCAACGGCGAATTCGAGGACCGCATCATTGCAAACGGTTTCTGGATCGACCACGCGGCCGAATACGCGAAGCGGCGCGAGGCACGCGCGATGGTGGTGATGTTCGAAGGCGATCCGCAGTTCGAACGCTATGAACGCGCGGAACGCTTCGCTTGGCTGCGTTTCAACCGGCCGCGCGTGCGCGACGGCTTCCGTGAGCTGAAACGAACGCTGGTGAAGGCGGCGGCGACGTTCCGCGGCCCGATACTCGTGATGCACGCGAGCGGTGAGCCGCTTGCGAACGGTTTTCTGATCGACCGCCCGCTGCGGGCAGACGACGGTGAACTGGTGGGCAATGTGACGCGCGTCGCGATCGGACCGCGCCATCCGACGAATCAGTGGATCAAGGTGAGCGTGTCGCCGGCACGGCAGACGATCTTCAACGTGAGCCTGCAGGAGGTGCCGAAGAACCTGCCCGTGCCACCCGCGCTGCCGCTCGTGCCGCGTGACGACGTGCCGCTGCCGCAGATGCCGGAAATCCCTGCGTTGCCGGCGCTGCCCGACTCGTCGTCGGTCGCGCCGCCGTTGCAGGGTGACGGCGCCGCACCGGGCGGCGCGTCGTGGCCGGCGCCCGCCCCTGCGTCGGGGCCGGCACCCGGCTTGCCTGCGAGCTCAGTGCAGGGTACGCCCTGACGGCGCTTCGCCGTCTTCGTCGTCGTCCTCGTCGACGATCTCGAGCCCTTCCGCGCCATGTGCGTGCTCATGCTCGATTTCGTCTTCGGTGGCTTCGCGAACGTCCTTCACGGTGAGCGCGAAACGCAGCGCCATGCCGGCGAGCGGGTGATTGCCGTCGAGCACGACCTTGTCTTCGGCGACGTCGGTGACCGTGTAGATCAGCGAATCGACTTCCTCGTCGCCGTCTTCCGGCGTGCCTTCGAACTGCATGCCCACTTCGAGCGGCTCGGGAAAACGGTCGCGCGGCTCGATCTTCACGAGTTCGGGATCGTAGTCGCCGAACGCGTCCTGCGGCTCGAGCTGAACCTGCGCCTCGTAGCCCGGCTCATGGCCGTCGAGCTGTTCCTCGATCTTGGGGAACGTGCCATCATAGCCGCCGTGCAGATAGACCATCGGCTCGTCGCTTTCCTCGATCAGATTGCCCTGTGCATCGGACAGCTTGTAAGTAACCGACACGACGGTGTTTTTTGCGATTTTCATCCAATTCTCCCAAATACAAATCTCATTATACGATGCGCAACCGGTCTCAAGCCGAACCGCGGGATGCCGCTGCCGCCCCGTTCGGCGCGCCGCCTTCCGATCTTCCCACACCGCTGCTCGGCGGTCTTACGCCGGCGCAATTCATGCGCGGCTACTGGCAGAAGAAGCCGCTCCTGATCCGCCAGGCAATCCCCGGCGTCGCGTCGCCGGTCTCGCGCGACGCACTGTTCGAGCTCGCCGCGGACTATGACGCGGAATCGCGACTGATCACCCATTTTCGTAACAAGTGGCAACTGGAGCAGGGCCCGTTCGAGTCCGGCTCGCTGCCGGCCGTCACGCGCAAGGCCTGGACCCTGCTCGTGCAGGGGCTCGACCTGCACGTCGATGCCGCGCGCGCACTGCTCGACCGCTTCCGCTTCATCCCCGATGCGCGTCTGGACGACCTGATGATCTCCTATGCGACGGACGGCGGCGGCGTCGGTCCGCACTTCGATTCGTATGACGTATTCCTGCTGCAAGTCGAAGGCCGGCGCCGCTGGCGCGTCGGTGCGCAGAAAGACCTGTCGCTGCAACCGGACGTGCCTCTGAAGATCCTCGAAAATTTCGAGCCGAGCGACGAATGGGTGCTGGAACCCGGCGACATGCTCTACCTGCCGCCGCACATCGCGCACGATGGCGTCGCCGAAGGCGAATGCATGACCTGCTCGATCGGCTTCCGGGCCCCGTCCGCCGGCGAGCTGGGCGCCCAGTTCCTGTACTATCTCGCGGAGCGTGGCGGCCTGCGCGACGGTTGCGGCGATGATCTTTACCGCGATCCGAAGCAGCCGGCCGTCGACACGCCCGCCCAGTTGCCTCCGGCGATGGTCGAGCGCGTGGCCGAGATCGTGGACGCGATCCGCTGGCGCAAACGGGACGTCGCCGAATTCCTCGGCTGCTACCTGAGCGAGCCCAAGCCGAACGTCGTTTTCGACCCGCCCGCGCGCCCGCTGTCCGAAGCCGCGTTCGTCACGCAAGCGTCACGCCGTGGCGTGTGTCTCGACAGAAGGGCCGCATTGATGTATAACGCGCGCTCGTACTTCATTAATGGTGAAGAAGGACCGCTCGAGCAGGCCAGCGAATGGCTGCCCGAACTGGCCAATCAACGCCAGATGGAGGCGAAACGGTTTGTAACACTATCCCGGGTTCCCTCGATGACAGCCTTGTTGCACGAGTGGTATCGTGCGGGCTGGATACGGGTCGGAAACCGGATTTAGTGTGAGTCGCCCCGTATGCCCGTACGGATCAAATTCTGTATGGGAAAGACAACGTATTGACCCCGCATTTGTCGACGGTCGATAGGAAAGTGCATATAATTTCCGCCCAAGCCGTAGGGAAGATTCACGCTCTAAGAAGTGCATCTCCACCAGCGGCCCAGGTCGGTGTTGGAGCACATTACCGGTATTGTTTCGCGCTGTTGCTTACCTTTAACCATAAAAGGACGTGATCATGAAGAAATCCCTCCTCGTAGCTTCCCTGTTGGCTGCTGTTGCACTGGCTGCTTGCAACAAGAGCGCTGATCAAGCTGCTTCGTCGGCTGCTAGCGACGCTTCGGCTGCTGCTTCGTCGGCTGCTTCGGCAGTTGCTGGTGCTGCGAGCGACGCTTCGGCTGCTGCTTCGTCGGCAACGGCTGCTGCGAGCGACGCTGCTGCTGCAGTGGCGTCGGCTGCTTCGGCAGCGACGGCTGCTCCGGCTTCGGGCGCAAGCCAGTAAGCCTCAGCGTCAGCTGAAAAAAACCGGCCCGAGGGCCGGTTTTTTTACGTCTGTCGTTTCTGCGTCTATCGCACGGCAGTCGCACCGGGGCGCCGCAGCGGCCCTGCCCCGCTCATCCGAGCGCCAGCCAGTCGAAGCCCGCGTCCTGCGTGGCCACGACCACGTCGTCCCCGCTCGTCCCCAGTACACCGCCAAACGCTTGGCGGACCAGTTCCGGCAGGTTGTTCTGCTGGCTCAGGTGCGCCGCGACCAGGTGCTTGAGGCGGCTGCGCTCCAGCGACGCGAGGATGTCCGCTGCAGCGTCATTGCTCAGGTGGCCGTGGTTGCCGCCGATACGCGCCTTCAGCGACTGCGGATAGCGGCTCGAGGCCAGCATCGCAGTATCGTGATTGGATTCGAGCACCAGCGCGTCACAGCCGCTCAGGACGGCCGTGATGTGCGGCGTGGCCATCCCGACGTCCGTCAGCACGCCGAGCCGGCTGGCGCCGTCCATAAAGACGAACTGGAGCGGCTCACGCGCGTCGTGAGGGACGGTATAGGGCATCACGGCCAGATCGCGGATCGCGACCGTCTCGTCGCCCCACAGCACGTGGAGATCGACATCAGCCTCGTCCGCGCCTACCGCGCGCGCGGTGCCCCAGCTCATGTAGAGCGGCAGCGATCCGCGGCGGGCGAGCGTCAGCGCACTGCCGACGTGGTCGCTGTGTTCGTGGGTAATGAGGATCGCATCGAGATCGCCGATGCAGAGATTCAGTCGGCCGAGCCGGCGCTCGACCTCCTTGGCGGAAAAGCCGCAGTCGAGCAGCACGCGAGTGGTCGTCGTGCCGCTCGAGGCCTCGACGACCAGCGCGTTGCCTTCGCTGCCGCTTCCGAGGCTGGAGAATCGCACGCGCTTAGTTCAGCTGCGCGTGGAGCAGCGAAATGATCCGCTGAGCGTCCGACGAGTTGTCGACCTGGCCGTTTGCGCCGACCACCGCAACCAGCGTGCTGCCGTTGCCCTGTGCGCGCACGTTGACGAGGTACTCCTTGCCCGGCTTCGCGGCCGACGGACCACCATAGAACAGCTTGCCGAACAGGCCGTCGCGCTTGAGCTCTTCCATCGTGTTCGCATAGCGCACGGTGTACACGCCCTTCTCGCGATCACGATTGTCGACCGCGAAGTTGGTGCGGTCGAGCGCCAGGCCCACGCGCAGCCATGCGCGATCGAACGACTCGGCCAGTTGCAGCGTCGCCCCGCCGCTGCTCGTGTCGCTGACCTGCGCCGGCGCCGTCGCCGGACGGGCATCGGTCAGCAGCTGCTTCGCCTGCGCATCGGTCAGGCCGAACTTCTGCATCAGCTTCGACAGGAATACGGCTTCGAGCACCGGGTTGCGCGGACGCTCTTCCCAGCGCGACGACGTGCCGCCCTGCGGGCCGACCATCATTTCTTCCATCGCGCTGTGCGTGATCGAGATATCGGTGTTGCCGTCCGACGTGCGGTTCACGAGCGTGCGGAAGCGGTCGCGCGTGCCGGACGAGTACGCGAAATCGATGACCTTGCCGATCGTACGGCGGAACCAGTCGTCGGGGATGTTCGCGCGGTTTTCAGCCCAGTCGGTGGCCATGATGCCCGTCGACGGCGCATCGGTCTTCAGCGAGAAGCCGTTCTCCTGCCAGAACTCCTTCAGGATCGGCCACAGCTGCTCGGGCGTGCGGCCATCGACGACGAGCCAGCGGCGGTCGCCGTCGCGCTCGATGTGCATGCCGAGCGGATCCTGCGCGCTCGGGATGCCGTCGGTCGCGTTGCCCGCCTGCGTCGTGACCCGCGGCGGCAGTGTGCCGAGGCCGGCGTTGCTCGGCGGCGCGACGAACTGCTGCGTCGTCGGCACCGGCTTCAGGTCGCTCGGCACCGCGAGCGGCGGCGCCGAACCGGTGTTCTTGTAGTTGACCCGGTCAGGGGCCAGGTAGTCGTTCAGCGTATCGCAGCCGGCGAGCGCGCCCAGCGCCAGCGCCATCACCGACATCTGGATGGCGCGAGAGGAAAAGGCGAAACGTTTCATGAAATCCTTCGTCTTGCTAGAACGCTCGTCAGGAGCGGCGCCGGACGGAGCCGGCCGGTGCGGGTTGATCAGGGTTCGAGCCGGCGGCCGCAGGACGCGACCGCCTCGGCATCAGGCGAGGACGCCGGCCTCGACGAGGGCCGAACGCACGGCTTCGTGGCAGCGCTCGTCGAGCGCCGTGAGCGGCAGCCGGATGCCGCCCTGCATCTTGCCCATCGCCTGCAGCGCCCACTTCACCGGAATCGGGTTCGCTTCGATGAACAGGTTCTTGTGCAGCGACAGCAGCTTCATGTGCAGCGCGCGAGCCGTCTGTACGTCACCGGCCAGCGCCGCGCGACACAGGTCGCTCATCGCGCGCGGTGCGACGTTCGCCGTGACCGAGATGTTGCCGTGGCCGCCGAGCAGCATCAGTGCGATCGCGGTCGGATCGTCGCCGCTGTAGATCGCGAAATGCTTCGGGGCAGCCTTGATCAGGTGCGCGGCGCGATCGATGTTGCCGGTCGCTTCCTTCACGCCGATGATGCCCGGGACTTCCGCGAGGCGCAGCGTCGTCTCGTTCGCCATGTCGGCGACCGTGCGGCCCGGCACGTTGTACAGGATCACCGGCAGGTCGACCGCTTCGGCGATCGTCTTGAAGTGACGGTACATGCCTTCCTGCGTCGGCTTGTTGTAGTACGGCACGACCTGCAGCGTCGCGTCCGCGCCGACAGCCTTCGCGTGCTTCGTCAGCTCGATCGCCTCGGCGGTCGAGTTGCCGCCCGCGCCCGCGATGATCGGGATGCGTTTCGCCGCATGCTCGACCGCCGTGCGGATCATCAGGATGTGCTCTTCGACGTTGAGCGTTGCCGACTCGCCGCTCGTACCGACCACGACCAGCGCATCGGTGCCTTCCGCGATGTGCCAGTCGATCAGTTTGCGAAACGCCGGCAGGTCGAGACTGCCGTCTTCGAGCATCGGGGTGACGATCGCGGGGATGCTGCCGCGGATTTGAATGCCGTCTTGGGTGCCGTTAGCCATGAAACGCGAATGAGATTATGTACCGGTAAACATTGAGATTGTAGCGGATTAGCCGGGCAGTTCGTAACGTGGAATTCCCGCCCCCGCCTTCGGGGTCGCGCCCTCGCGCACTGCGCAAAGACGCTGGACGAATGCCTCGCGCGGCGCGGCGACGAACCCGTCCTCGTACGCGACCACCCGCAGGCGGCCGTGCACGGCGTCCAGCAGCTCGCCCGGGGCGAGCAGGAACGCGGGGTTGGACGGTTTCCCGACCGTTTCGTTTCCTTGCGCGAAGGTTTCGTAGATCAGCACGCCGCCCGGCGCCACCGCATCGAGCAGATGGGGCCAGAGCCGACGATGCAGATAATTCGTGACCACCACCGCCGCAAACTGCTCGCCGGCCGGCAACGGCCACGGCGCGCCTTCGAGATCGGCGTCACGGGCATCGACGCCCGGAATCGAACGCAACGCGGCCAGCGCGGCCGGGTCGCGGTCGAGTGCGACGACCGGATGGCCGTGCGACGCGAACCAGCGCGCATGGCGGCCGCCGCCCGCAGCGACATCCAGCACCGCGCCGCCCGGCGACACGAGCCGCGACCATTGCGCGACCCAGCGCGACGGCTCGGCCTGGGCGACGTGGCCGCCCGCGGCGGCAATGACGGATGCGCTCATGCGGTCGATCAGTTGTACGACAGGCCCATCGCGTCACGCACGTCACGCATCGTTTCCGTCGCGTACTTGCGCGCCTTGTCGCAACCGTCCGCGACGATCGCGCGCAGCAGCGACGGGTCGTCCATGTACTTCTGCGCGCGCTCGAGCATCGGCTGCTGTTCGCGCAGGATGCCTTCGACGACCGGCTGCTTGCAGTCGAGGCAGCCGATGCCCGCCGAGCGGCAGCCCTTCTGCACCCAGTCGTGCGTCGCTTCGTCGGTATAGACCTGGTGCAGCTGCCACACCGGGCACTTGTCGGGATCGCCCGGATCGGTGCGGCGCACGCGCGCGGGATCGGTCGGCATCGTGCGGACCTTCTTCGTGATCGTCTCGGCGTCTTCCCGCAGGCCGATCGTGTTGCCGTACGACTTGGACATCTTCTGCCCGTCGAGGCCCGGCATCCGCGATGCTTCGGTGAGCAGCGCCTGCGGCTCGACCAGGATGATCTTGCGCGCGCCTTCGAGATAGCCGAACAGGCGCTCGCGGTCGCTCATCGACAGGCTCTGCGATTCCTGCAGCATCGCGCGCGCCTGTTCAAGCGCCTCGTCGTCGCCCTCCTGCTGATACGCGTTGCGCAGCTCGTGATAGAGCTTCGCGCGCTTGCCGCCGAGCTTCTTCGCGGCATCGAGCGCCTTCTCCTCGAAGCCCGGCTCGCGGCCGTACAGGTAGTTGAAGCGGCGCGCGATTTCGCGCGTCATCTCGACGTGCGGCACCTGGTCTTCACCGACCGGCACGAGCGAGCCGCGATACAGCAGGATGTCGGCCGCCATCAGCACCGGGTAGCCGAGGAAGCCGTAGGTCGACAGGTCCTTGTCCTTCAGCTTCTCCATCTGCTCCTTGTAGGTCGGCACGCGTTCGAGCCAGCCGAGCGGCGTGCTCATGCCGAGCAGCAGCGCGAGTTCGGCGTGCTCCGGCACCTTGCTCTGGATGAACAGCGTGGCCTGCGCCGGATCGATGCCGGATGCGAGCCAGTCGATCAGCACGTCCCACACGTTCTTCTCGATGACCTCGGGAGTCTCGTAGTGCGTCGTCAGCGCATGCCAGTCGACGACGCAGAAGAAGCACGGGTACTCGGACTGCAGCTTCACCCAGTTTTTCAGCACGCCGTGGTAGTGACCGAGGTGCAGCGACCCGGTGGGTCGCATGCCGGAGAAAATACGTTCAGGGAACATGATTGTCGTTAGAGAAGCGAGGCGAATGGGGACAGGATGGCGCTCAGGACGGCGTAGCCGACGTTGACGAGCGGGCGCAGCCAGAAGTTCGTCAGCACGCCCGTCGCGACCAGCACGAGGACGATGATGAAACCGTACGGCTCGATGCGCGACAGCGCGATCGATTGCTTCGTCGGCAGCAGCGCCGCCAGGATGCGGCCGCCGTCGAGCGGCGGCAACGGAAACAGGTTCAGCACGCCGAGCACGAGGTTCGCGCTGACGCCGGCAAACGCCATCCGCGTGAAGAACGGCTCGTCGACGCCGACGGCGGGTAGCACGAGGGTCAGCACACCCCAGATCAGCGCCTGCACGAAGTTGCAGGCCGGACCCGCGAGCGATACCCACAGGCTGCCCCAGCGCGGATCGCGCAGGTTGCCGAACGACACCGGCACCGGCTTCGCATAGCCGAACAGGAACGCGCCGCCCGTCAGGAAATACATCGCGAGCGGGATCGCGATCGTGCCGAGCGGATCGATGTGACGCATCGGGTTGAACGACACGCGCCCCATCATGTAGGCAGTGTTGTCGCCGAGCAGGCGGGCGGCGTAGCCATGCGCGGCCTCGTGCAGCGTGATCGCGAAGATCACGGGCAGCGCGTAGACGGCGATGGTCTGTATCAGGGAAGCATCCATATCGCGTTATTGTAACAAGCGCACTCGCGCAAAAAATGGAACGGCGCGCTTACGCGGCCGAGAGTCCGAACGGTTCGAGCGCGCCGCGCCCCGCGCGCACGAGCTCGGGCTCGTCGCCGGTCAGGTCGATCACCGTCGACGGCTCGCGCGGGCACGCGCCACCGTCGATCACGAGGTCGACCTGCTTCTCGAGCCGCTCGCGGATTTCTTCGGGGTCGTTGAGCGGCTCGTCGTCCGGCGGCAGGATCAGCGTCGTGCCGAGCAGCGGCTGGCCGAGCGATTCGAGCAACGCGAGCGTGATCGCGTGATCGGGCACGCGCAGGCCGATCGTCTTGCGCGACGGGTGCGACAGCCGGCGCGGCACTTCCTTCGTCGCCTGCAGGATGAAGACGTACGGGCCCGGCGTCACCGACTTGATCTGCCGGTACTGGCGGTTGTCGACCATCGCGAAGTTGGCGAGCTCCGACAGGTCGCGCACGAGCAGCGACAGGTGCTGCTTCTCGTCGAGGCCGCGAATCCGGCGCACGCGCTCGACCGCATCCTTGTCGTCGAGATGGCACGCGAGCGCATAGCTCGAATCGGTCGGCATCGCGATCACGCCGCCCTTGCTGACGATTTCCACGGCCTGCTTGATCAGGCGCGGCTGCGGATTATCCGGGTGAATCCTGAAGAACTGGGACATGGGGGGCGTAAAGGGGGAGAAATCGGATGCGCGCGGCCGGCAGCAACGCAGGTGGCAGGCCGCCGCCCGGTGTCAGAGCCAGCGTTCCCAGACCGGAGTCAGGTCGGGCGGCAACGGCGGCAGGCTGCCGAGCTCGACACGGCCCTCGCCTGGTGCATGGAAATCCGAGCCGCGCGACGCTTCGAAGCCGAAGCGGCGTGCGACGTCCGCATATTCGCGGTACTGGTCGGGGGTGTGGCTGCCCGTGACGACCTCGATCGCGCGGCCGCCCAGATCGATGAACTCGCCGAAGAACGCGTCGAATTCGACGGGCGTATAGCGATAGCGGCCCGGATGCGCGACCACCGCTTCGCCGCCGGCCGCGCGAATCCACGCAACGGCGTCGGGCAGCGTCGCCCAGCGGTGCGGGACGAAACCGGGCTTGCCGTCGCCGAGCAGCCGATCGAACACATCGGATGTCGACGTGGCGTGACCGTTTTCAACGAGGAAGCGCGCGAAGTGCGTGCGCGAGATCAGGTCGGGATTCGACACGTACTTCAACGCACCGTCGTACGCACCGGGAATGCCGAGCGTGGCGAGCTGCTCGCCGATCGCCACCGCGCGCGCCGCGCGGCCGTGGCGCGTGCGGTACAGGCCGTCGACCAGCACCGGATTCGCGGGATCGACATTCAGGCCGACGATGTGCACGGTGCGCGACGCCCACGTGACCGAAATCTCGACGCCGCTCAGGTAGCGCATGCCGAGCGCTTCCGCTTCGCTGCGCGCCGCTGCCTGGCCGCCGATCTCGTCGTGGTCGGTCAGCGCCCACAGGGTCACGCCGCCGGCATGAGCGCGGCGCGCGACGTCGGCAGGCGGCAGCAACCCGTCGGAAACATTCGAATGGCAGTGGAGATCGGCGTTCATTGTCGGCATGGCAGGTAAGGCTTCATTCTACTGCAACGCGGCAATGCGCCGCCCGCGTGCCACGCCGCTGCCGCCGCGCGCCTACGCGCAGAACGCCTCGATCAGCGCCGCGATCTGCTCGGGCTGGTCGTGATGCACCATGTGTCCGGCGTCCTCGACGAGCTTCTCGCGCCAGTCGCGGAACGCGTTGAAGCGCGCCTTGAATTCCGGCAACGGGATGTCGCCCGCGATGTGGGCCAGCGTCGGCGAATTGACGGCTTCGACGTGCAG
The DNA here is from genome assembly GCF_002223155.1 of Burkholderia sp. AU31652. Lineage (NCBI taxonomy): Bacteria > Pseudomonadati > Pseudomonadota > Betaproteobacteria > Burkholderiales > Burkholderiaceae > Burkholderia > Burkholderia sp. AU31652. Next base: position 1,941,208 of record NZ_NKFG01000003.1, read on the forward strand.
CACCTTCGCGCGCACCTGCGCCCAGGTGGCCATCACTTCGTCGAGCCGGTACAGCTGCGGGCCCGGCATCTTGTGCGCGGGGTCGGCCAGCAGGTGGTACTGGCTGTCGTCGCCGCGCTTCGACCAGTGCGCGGCGAGGAACGCCGCACGGCGCGGGTCGAGCCGCGGATTGGTCTTGATCAGGCGCGCCGCCACGTCGTCGAGGGACGCATATGGGCGCAGCACGGGCGGTTCGCGCAACTCGTCCAGCCAGCCGCGCAACCGGCGCGGCGCCTGCTCGGCCCGCGCGGGCGCCAGCCCGAAACCCTCGAGATCGACCACGCGCCGCACGCGCTCCGGCCGCGCGCCGGCATACAGGCACACGACGTTCGCGCCCATGCTGTGCCCGACCAGGTTGACTTCGCCGGCCGGCGCATAGTGGTCGACGAGCGCATCGAGGTCGGCCAGGTACTCGTGGAACCAGTAATGGCCGCCGCCCTGCCGCGCGACCGGCCAGTCGGACAGCCCGAAACCGCGCGCATCGGGCGCGATCACCTGCCAGTCGCCCGCGAGCGCATCGACAACGAACTGGAACGATGCCGAGACGTCCATCCAGCCATGCAGCATGAACAGCGTCGGCGCATCGGGCCGGCCCCAGCGCCGGACATGCAGCTGGACGCCGCGCACCGTGACGAAATCGGAAACAGAACTCGATGCACTCATTGCCGCCGCCAGAAAAAAGAATGATCGTTCGATTATAGCGGCGCTGCCCTCTTTCCGGCGTCCGGCAATCGAGGGGCCGCTCTAGCGGCGCGCGTAAGCCCGGGGCCGCGGAGAAGCACCATGTCCCGGGCCCCCGAGACGGCGGGCGGCACGTCGAAGCGCGGCCGAACGCGCGCCGGCTAGCGTGGCGCGTTGCCGTCCGCCACGTCCTGCGCGGCCAGTTCGTCGAGTTCGGCCTGCTCGAATCCGGCATCGCGGCGCGCATCGAAATTGAACGGGCCGCGCAGCCGCGGCGCATGGTATTGCTCGGCGAGCTGCCGGTAGGTGGGCACCGGATCGCGGCCGGCTTCGTCGCACAGATGCCGGAACCAGCGGTTGCCGATGGCGACATGGCCGATTTCGTCGCGCAGGATCACGTCGAGGATCGCGGCCGACGCATCGTCGCCCGCCTGCACGAGCCGCGCGCGGATCGGCGGCGATGCGTCGAGCCCGCGGGCCTCGAGCGTGCGCGGCACGAGCGCCATGCGCGCCAGCACGTCGCCCTTGGTCCGCTCGCACATCTCCCACAGGCCGTTGTGCGCGGGAAAATCGCCGTACGCATGCCCGAACGCCGCCAGGCGCTCGGACAGCAGCGTGAAGTGATAGGCCTCCTCGGCCGCCACCTTCAGCCAGTCCGCATAGAACGGGGCCGGCAGGCCCGCGAAGCGCCAGACCGCATCGAGCGCCAGGTTGATCGCATTGAACTCGATATGGGCAAGCGCGTGCAGCAGCACGGCGCGCCCTTCGGGCGAACGCATGCTGCGTCGCTCGAGCTGGCGCGGCTCGACGAGCGGCGGGCGCGCCGGCCGGCCGGGCAGATCGGCCGGCTCGGGCAATTCGAGCGACGGCGCGATCGCCGCCTGCCCGGCCCGCAGCGCATCGTAGAGCGCGCGCACCTGGGCGGCCTTCGCCACGGGTTCGGCGTCACGCAGCGCGGCAAGCGCGGTGCGGCGCACACAGGCAGGCGCATTGCCGAAAGAAGAAGACTCCATGCTCATAAACGGGGACACCCTGCGTGCGCATCGCGGGAACGCACGCACGCGACGGTTTACAATAGGCGATTGTTCCGCGGCGCAATGCGCATGCGCCGGGCAAACCAGACGCGCCATTCTACCGGCGCCCATCATCGAAGAGACAAGGAGACTCCGTGACGATCTACAAGCTGGGCGATACGGCCCCGACGATCCACGAAAGCGTATTCGTCGCCGATACGGCGGCCATCATCGGCAAGGTCGTGCTCGAGGAGAACGCGAGCGTCTGGTTCGGCGCGACGATTCGCGGCGACAACGAGACGATCACCGTCGGCGCTGGCAGCAACGTCCAGGAAGGCGCGGTCCTGCACACGGACCCCGGCTTTCCGCTGACGATTGCCGAAAACGTGACGATCGGGCACCAGGCCATGCTGCACGGCTGCACGATCGGCGAGGGTTCGCTGGTCGGTATCCAGGCGGTGGTCTTGAATGGAGCGGTAATCGGCCGCAACTGTCTGGTCGGTGCCGGCGCGGTCGTGACGGAAGGCAAGACGTTCCCGGACAACTCGCTGATTCTCGGCGCACCGGCGAAAGTCGTGCGCGAGCTGTCGGCGGAAGACATTGCGCGGCTGCGCACGAACGCGAAGACATACGTCGAGCGGCGTGCGCATTTCAAGGAGCAACTCGTGCGGATCGGGTGATTCGCACGGATTTCAAGGAAGAAGAGTGAGCGACCAGTTACAGAAATTCATGTTCAATGCGGCGCCCGTGCGCGGCGAGATCGTTTCGCTGCGCAATACGTGGCAGGAAGTGCTCGCCCGCCGCGACTACCCTGCCCCGGTGCGCACGGTGCTCGGCGAGATGATGGCCGCGTGCGCGCTGCTGTCCGCGAACCTGAAATTCAACGGCACCCTGATCATGCAGATCTTCGGCGACGGGCCGGTCCAGATGCTGGTCGTCCAGTGCGGTTCGGATCTGTCGATGCGGGCCACCGCGAAGTTCGCCGGCGACTCCGCCCAGACGATCGGCGACGACACGCGCTTCGCGTCGCTCGTCAATGCGAGCGGCCACGGCCGCTGCGTGATTACGCTCGACCCGGCCGACAAGCTGCCGGGCCAGCAGCCGTACCAGGGCATCGTGCCGCTGAACGGCGTCGAAGGCCCGCTTGAATCCGTCTCGCAGGTGCTCGAGCATTACATGCATCACTCGGAGCAGCTCGACACGCGGATGTGGCTCGCGGCCGATCGCGACCGCGCGGTCGGCATGCTGCTGCAGAAGCTGCCGGGCGACGGCGGCATCGTGCCGCGTAACGCCGAAACCGATACCGATACGTGGGAGCGCGTCTGCACGCTCGGCGGCACGCTGTCCGCGCAGGAACTGCTCGAGGTCGAACCGGAAGTCGTGTTCCGCCGGCTGTTCTGGCAGGAAAACGTGCAGCACTTCGAACCGGCCGGCACGCGTTTCCAGTGCTCGTGCTCGCGCGAGAAGGTCGGCGCGATGCTGCGCATGCTCGGCCGTGAAGAAGTCGACAGCGTGATCGTCGAGCGCGGCCATGTCGAGATTCATTGCGAGTTCTGCAACCAGCGCTATGAATTCGATCCGGTCGATGTCGCGCAGCTGTTCGCGGCACCCGGCGTCGAGACGGGCATCGCGCCCGCGACCGAGCAGCGTCACTGATCAGTGGCCCGATGCCCGCCATCCGGGCACGGGCGCATAATGACGCACGAGCGTCGCACGCAAGGCTCCGGCGCCGAAGTCACGCACTTCGGCGCAAGCCGCTTCCCGTCGTCGGCGCGCTGCAGGAGAAACACATGAGCCCGCTTCATCGTCCGTTCCACACCATCGTCCTGACGAGCGTTGCCGCCGGCACGCTCGCGCTGGCCGGCTGCGCGATGCCGCCGCCGACCTCCACGATCCTGAGCCGCCTGCCCGAACCCGGTGCATCGGGCGGCCAGCCGCCCGCACTGTCGAGCGCCGAACGCAAGCGCTATGACGAGATCGACCAGCAGGTGCTGCGCGAACAGAACAGCGCGATGGCAGCCGAGGCCGCCGCGCGCGCATGGGCCTATTACTCGCCGCCGCCGGTGACGGTCTACGGCGGGTATTACGGCGGATGGGGCAATCGCTGGGGCTCCGGCATCAGCTACGGCTACCCGGGATGGTGGTGGTGAGCGTGCATCGCTCAGCTAATTGACTACCAGCAGGAAATAAAAAAGCGCGGCATTTCCCGCGCTTTTTCAATGGGTTCGAGCAATCATGCATCAGTGATGCGCGGCCTTGCCCTTGTCGCCGCCATGATGCCGCGACGGCTTCGCGATCGACTGCGGATTCGGCACGACACGCACCGGTGCCGCGGACACGGCGCCGCGCGTCGACGTATTCGACGGCGTGTTGTTCAGCGGGACGGCAGGCGCATTCGGCGACACGAACTGCACGAATACCTCGCCGTCCTTCACCATGCCCATCTCGTAGCGCGCGCGCTCCTCGATGGCCGCGGTGCCGCCCTGCAGATCCTGTACTTCGCCCGCGGTGCGCTCGTTGCGCAGCTTCTCGTCCGCGTTCTTCTGGAGCTGGTCGTCGAGCTGCTGACGCAATTCATGCACCCGCAGCCAGCCGCCGTGTCCCCACCATAGGGGGTACTGAATGAGCGCCAGCAAGGCAATCAGGACGACAGTGACAAGCCGCATGTAAGAACCGCAGATATAAGAAGCGCCGCTCCGCGCACATGCACAGAGCGGCGTCGATATGACGAACCCGATAGTAGCGCGTTAGCGCAGGTTATAGAAAGCCGATTTACCCGGGTAGCTTGCGATGTCGCCGAGATCTTCCTCGATGCGCAGCAGCTGGTTGTACTTCGAGATGCGGTCGCTGCGCGACAGCGAACCCGTCTTGATCTGACCGGCGTTCAGGCCGACCGCGATGTCCGCGATCGTCGAATCTTCCGTTTCGCCCGAGCGGTGCGAGATCACGGCCGTGTAGCCTGCGCGCTTCGCCATTTCGATTGCCGCGAACGTTTCGGTCAGCGTACCGATCTGGTTGATCTTGATGAGGATCGAGTTCGCGATGCCCTTCTCGATGCCTTCCTTCAGGATGCGCGTGTTCGTGACGAACAGGTCGTCGCCGACCAGCTGCACCTTCTTGCCAAGGCGATCGGTCAGCAGCTTCCAGCCTTCCCAGTCGCTTTCGTGCATGCCGTCCTCGATCGACACGATCGGGAACTTGTCGGCGAGCGTCGCGAGGTAGTCGGTGAATTCGGCCGACGACAGTTGCAGGCCTTCGCCCGCGAGCTGGTACTTGCCGTCGTGGTAGAACTCGGATGCCGCGCAGTCGAGTGCGAGCAGCACGTCTTCACCGGCACGGTAGCCGGCCTTCTCGATCGCCTGCAGGATCGTCGACAGGCACTCGTCGTTGCTGCCGAAGTTCGGCGCGAAGCCGCCTTCGTCGCCGACCGCCGTGCTCATGCCGCGGTCGCTCAGGATCTTCTTCAGTGCGTGGAACACTTCCGCGCCGCAACGCAGGGCTTCACGGAACGTCGGCTGGCTCACCGGGACGATCATGAATTCCTGGATGTCGAGGCTGTTGTTCGCGTGCGCGCCGCCGTTGACGATGTTCATCATCGGCACCGGCAGTTGCATGGCGCCCGAACCGCCGAAATAGCGGTACAGCGGCAGGCCGGCCTCTTCGGCGGCTGCCTTCGCGACGGCCATCGACACGGCCAGCATCGCGTTCGCGCCGAGGCGCGACTTGTTGTCGGTGCCGTCCAGCTCGAGCAGCGTCTTGTCGAGGAACGCCTGTTCCGACGCGTCGAGGCCCATGATGGCTTCGGAGATTTCGGTGTTGATATGCTCGACTGCCTTCAGCACGCCCTTGCCGTTGTAGCGGCCGGCTTCGCCGTCGCGCAGTTCGATCGCTTCACGCGAGCCGGTGGACGCGCCCGACGGCACCGCCGCGCGGCCCATCGTGCCCGATTCGAGCAGCACGTCGCATTCGACGGTGGGGTTGCCGCGCGAATCCAGAATCTCGCGGCCGATGATATCTACGATTGCACTCATGGGTTTCCTCTGAGAATGACGATGGATTCTTCAAACTGCGACGGCGCGCGCGCCTGAACCGCTTTCGCTACTGACGCGCGAAGCCGTCGCAAGGTTCATTCGATCTTTAATTGAAATCGTTTTCCAGGAACGGATTGCGCTTTACCGCCTGGTCGAGCGTGACGAGGGTCTCCAGCAGCGCACTCATCCGGTTCAGCGGCACCGCGTTCGGGCCATCCGACTTTGCTTCGGCCGGATTCGGGTGCGTCTCCATGAACAGGCCCGCGACGCCCGTCGCGACCGCCGCACGCGCGAGCACCGGCACGAATTCGCGCTGGCCGCCCGAGCTCGTGCCCTGCCCGCCCGGCAGCTGCACCGAGTGGGTCGCATCGAACACGACCGGGGCGCTCGTCTCGCGCATGATCGCGAGCGAACGCATGTCCGACACCAGATTGTTGTAGCCGAACGAGACACCGCGCTCGCACGCCATGAAGCGGTCTTCCGACAGCCCCGCTTCACGGGCCGCTTCGCGCGCCTTGTCGATCACGTTCTTCATGTCGTGCGGCGCGAGGAACTGGCCCTTCTTGATGTTGACGGGCTTGCCCGAGCGCGCGCATGCATGGATGAAATCGGTCTGGCGGCACAGGAACGCCGGCGTCTGCAGCACGTCGACGACCGACGCGACCTGCTCGATCTCTTCGATCGAATGCACGTCGGTCAGCACCGGCAGGCCGAGCTGGCGCTTCACCTCGGACAGGATCCGCAGGCCCTCGTCCATTCCGAGGCCACGGAACGACTTGCCCGAGCTGCGGTTCGCCTTGTCGTAGGACGACTTGTAGATGAACGGAATGTTCAGCTTCGCGCAGATCTCCTTCAGGCGGCCGGCCGTGTCGATCGTCATTTGCTCCGATTCGACGACGCAGGTGCCCGCGATCAGGAAGAAAGGCTTGTCGAGACCGACCTCGAAATCGCACAGCTTCATGCTTACACTCCGCGCGCTTGCTTGTTGGCAAGCGCAGCTTCGACGAACGACTTGAAGAGGGGATGACCGTCACGCGGCGTGGACGTGAATTCCGGGTGGAACTGGACGCCGACGAACCACGGGTGCATCGAACGCGGCAGCTCCATCATTTCCGGCAGATCCTCGCTCGGGGTACGGGCGCTGATGATAAGGCCGCCGGCTTCGAGCTGGGGCACGAAGCGGTTATTGACTTCATAACGGTGGCGATGGCGCTCGTTCACGTCCTTGCCATAGATCTCTTCCGCCATCGTGCCCGGCTTGATCGGGCAGCGCTGCGAACCCAGGCGCATCGTGCCGCCGAGATCGGATTCCTCGGTGCGCGTCTCGACCTTGCCGTCGCGGTCGTACCACTCGGTGATCAGCGCGACCACGCGTTCCGGCGTGTCCGGCTCGAATTCCGTGCTGTTCGCCTGCTTCAGGCCGACGACGTCGCGCGCGAATTCGATCACCGCGAGCTGCATGCCGAGGCAGATGCCGAGATACGGCACCTTGGCTTCACGCGCATAGCGGATCGCCGCGATCTTGCCTTCCGTGCCGCGACGACCGAAACCGCCCGGCACCAGCACGGCGTCGAGATGCTTCAGGCTGTCGACACCGTTCGTCTCGATCTCTTCCGAGTCGATGTATTCGATGTTGACCTTGGTCGACGTGTGCAGCGATGCGTGGCGCAGCGCTTCGATCAGCGACTTGTACGACTCGGTCAGGTCGACGTACTTGCCGACCATGCCGATCGTCACTTCGTGCTTCGGGTTCTCGAGCTTCTCAACCAGCTCCGACCACATGGTCAGGTCCGCATCCTTCGGCGACAGCTTCAGTTCCTCGCAGATGATGCGGTCGAGGCCCTGGTCGTGCAGCATCTGCGGAATCTTGTAGATGCTGTCGGCGTCCCACACCGAGATCACGGCGTCTTCCGGCACGTTCGAGAACATCGAGATCTTCTTCGATTCGTCGTCCGGAATGCGGCGGTCCGCACGGCACAGCAGCACGTGCGGCAGGATGCCGATCTCGCGCAGCTTCTGCACGCTGTGCTGGGTCGGCTTCGTCTTCAGTTCGCCGGCCGTCGCGACGTACGGCACCAGCGTCAGGTGCACGAAGCACGCGCTGTTGCGGCCGAGGCGCAGGCTCATCTGGCGCGCGGCTTCGAGGAACGGCAGCGATTCGATGTCACCGACCGTGCCGCCGATCTCGACGATCGCGACATCCGGCTCACCGCAGGTGGCCGACGCGGCCCCGCGCTCGATGAACGCCTGGATTTCGTTCGTGATGTGCGGAATGACCTGCACGGTCTTGCCGAGATAGTCGCCGCGGCGTTCCTTGCGGATCACCGATTCGTAGATCTGGCCGGTCGTGAAGTTGTTGGCCTTGCGCATCTTCGTGCTGATGAAGCGCTCGTAGTGGCCGAGGTCGAGGTCGGTCTCCGCTCCGTCTTCCGTCACGAACACTTCGCCGTGCTGGAACGGGCTCATCGTGCCGGGGTCGACGTTGATGTACGGATCGAGTTTGAGGAGGGTGACTTTCAGACCGCGCGATTCAAGGATCGCGGCGAGGGAAGCGGCGGCAATACCCTTGCCAAGGGAAGAAACTACGCCGCCGGTGACGAAAACATATTTGGTCATCGCTGGATGCTCGCGGGAAAAACGGATTATACCGTAAAGGCCGCCCTTCTCTCAGCAATTGACTCGATGATCGCGCCCTTTCGCGCCGCCCCGCACCAGCCGTGCGCGCCGGGACGCAACCGCCCGCCGGCCGGCGCAACCGCGCGTGCCGGAGGCGGCGCCCCGGCCGCCAAACCCTGCGTCAGGCGCGCTTCGCGAGGGGGATGACGCCCTGCGACACATCGCCCTCCGCCGCCTTCAGCGAATTCAGCATCCGCTGCAATGCGCGGGCGGTCTCGAGCGGCCGCTCCATCGGAAACAGGTGGCTGCCTTCCAGCCATTCGACGCGGCCGCGCGCCGCGCGGCGTGTCGCATCGAGCCCGACCTGGCGCACCTCGCGCGAACGCGTACCGGCGAGAAAGCCGAGCGGCACCGGCGCGCCATGCGCGAGCCGCGGGCCGAGCGTATGCGGCAGCGTCCGGTAGATCAGGTATTCGACCTGCCGGTCGAACGCGAGCGAGCGCTCGCCGTCGGCGCCGACCTGAGGAATCCCGTAGTCGATGTAGTCGGCCAGCATCCGTTCGTCCCAGCGGGCGAACGCCGGCTTTTCGCGGAAGTGCCGCCAGACTTCGTCACGGCTTACCCAGTGCGTACGCCGGTTGCGCGTCGCGGCGGCCGGCGACAGCCGCTCGTCGAGCCCCGCCCACTGGCTCGCGCGCAATGCACCGGCGCGCCAGCCCGCGATGATCGGCGAATCGATCATCACGACGCCGCGCACCCACTGCGGCTTCTTCAGTGCGGCCATCAGCGACAGGTAGCCGCCGAGCGAATGACCGACAAGCCAGACTGGACGCTCGTAGCGGCTGCCGATGTCGTCGAGCAGTTGCTCGACGAGATGCGGCCAGTCGCGCGTCACCGGGTAGCGGCGGTCGTGGCCGATCCGTTCGATGTAGCGCAGCTCGTAGTCGTCGGCCAGTTCGGCGAAGATCGTGCGGTACGTCGATGCCGGAAAGCCGTTCGCATGCGAGAAGTGGAGGATGTCCTTCAAACGCCGATGTCTCCTTTGTCGACCGGAGTTAGTGCTTTAGCACTTACTCCGGTCCCATGCTTCGCGGTCGACCCGAGTTGGCGCTTCAGCACTTACTCCGGTCCCGTGCTTCGCGGTCGACGAGAGTGAGTGCTTTAGCGCTTGCTCTCGCCCCATGCTTCGCGTTCTGCCGGGCCCACGCTTCGGCATTGAGCGCGGATCCCGGGCCATCTTTATTGATACGCCGGCTTTCGCCGCGCTCACCGATCCATCCAGTACCGCCGCCAAACGTCGCGATGACGCTCGAAGGCAAACCCGCCGTCGGCCGGCGCGACGTCGAACCGCACGGCGCCGTCGCGATCGGTGCGCGGCAGCGGGATCCCGCGCGCCTCGTAACGGGCGAGCACCGTCCGGTGCGGATGTCCGAAACGATTGCGATAGCCTACAGGAAATACCGCGACGCGCGGCCCGACCGAATCGAGGAAAGGCTCGACCGACGACGTGCGGCTGCCATGGTGCGGAACGACCAGGATCTGTGCGGCCAGCGCGTCGGGCGCAGCGTCCACGAGCCGGCGTTCGCCGCGCGCATCGACATCACCCGTCAGCAGCGCGGACGTCTCGCCCGCGTCGATGCGCAGCACGCACGACCGCCCGTTCGACGAGCCCGCGCCCGGGCCGCCTTGTGGCCACAGCATCGTGAACGCGACGCCGTCCCAGGTCCAGCGCTGCCCGGCCGTGCACGGCAGCCGGTCGGCGACGCCGGCGGCTGCCGCATCGCGCCACAACCGGCTGTTCGGCACGATGCCGGCCAGCAGCTGGCGCACGTCGGCTGCCGCATAGACGGCCGGTGCACCGCCCGCGTGATCGGCATCCGCGTGACTGAGCACGAGCGAATCGATCACCGCGATGCCGCGTGCACGCAACGCCGGCGCGACGATCCGCGCGCCGGCGTGGGTCGACTCCGCGCCCGGCCCCGCATCGAACAGCAAGGTGCGCCGCGCGGTCTCCACCAGCACCGACGCGCCCTGCCCGACGTCAAAAACGGTCAGCCGGAAGCCGCCCGGCGGCGGCGCATCAGATGCCGGCGCGACGAGCGGCAGCCACGTGAGCGGGGCCGCCCAGCGCAACGGCCAGCCGTGCGGCATCAGCGCCCATGCGACGCCCACGCAGGCCAGCACCAGCACCGGCCAGTCGGGCATGCGCAGCCAGAACACGCCGGCCGGCCAGTCGGCGAGGTATCCGAGCAGCGTCATCATCGGTTCGAGCGCCGCATGCGCAAGCCGGAACGCGTACGCATCGAGCGGCGCGGGTAGCGCGATTCCCGCCAGCACGACGGGCGTCACGACCGAGCTGACCCACGGAATCGCGAACGCATTGCCAAGCGGGCCCGACAGGGATATCTGCGCGAACCAGGCGGCCGTGAGCGGTGCGAGACCGATCGTCACCGCGTACTGCACGCGCGTGGCCTCGGCGACCCGGCGCCCGGCGCGGGCACCCCACGCGCGCAACCGGCTCGACAAGCCGGCCGTGCCGTCACCCTCCTCGTTTTCCGTATCAACCTCACGCACGCCACGCCAGCCGGCGACGGCCATCAGGATCACGGCGACCGCCCCGAACGACAGCCAGAACCCGGCCGACAGCACGGCCCACGGGTCGGCAAGCAGCACGCCGCCGAGCGCCGCGCACAGCACCGCGGAAGTCGGCACGCGGCGCCCGGCCAGGTACGCAATGCCGCCGGCCGCGATCATCCACCATGCGCGCTGCGCCGGCACGTTGAAGCCGGCAAGCGCCGCATAGCCGCCGGCAGCTGCCAAGGCGGCCAGCGCGGCCACGTACGGTGCCGGAAACACGAGCGTGGCAGCCCGTGCGCGCCAGCGCAGGCGACGCCAGACCATCGACACGAGCCCACCCGCGATCGCGCCGACGAGCCCGACATGCAGGCCGGAAATCGCGACGAGGTGGCTCGTGCCCGTGCTGCGCAGCACGTGCCAGTCGTCGTCGCCGATGTCAGACTGGTCGCCGATCGCGAGCGCGGCGACGATGCCGCGATGACCGGCGTCGCTGCCGAGCGACGCGTCGATACGCGCGCGCAGCGCATCGCGCAGCCGATCGATCGACGCACGCCATCCCGCCGCGCGCGCATCGAGCAATTCCGCCCGCCGGGGCGCACTCACATACCCGATCGCGCGAATGCCTGCGGCCAGCCACGCCGCCTCGCTGTCGCGCACACCGGGATTGGCCTCGGCATGCGGGCGCTTCAGGCGCACGACGAAACGCCAGCGCTGTGCGGCGCGCAGATCGGGAAGTGGATCGCGTGTCGCCGACGCACCATAGGCGCGCCACGACAGCCGGATCAACGGCGGAAAACGGGCCAGCCCCGCATCGTTCGACTCGACCGCGAACAGCAGCCGCGCGCCTGTCTCGTCGATCACGGGCAGCCCGCGGATCACGCCGGTGACGACGATGTCGCGCCCCTCCCACTCGACGGGCAGGCTGTCGCGCAGCCGCCATTCGGCCCGCGCGGCCGCATAGCCTAACCCTGCATCGCAGGCCACGAGCGCACACAGCAACCATCCGAACATGGCGGTGTTGCGCGTACGCTGGCGACGCCTGCACCACACGCTCAGCACCGCGCAGCCCGCGAGCACGGCCACACCGCTCGTCCATGCGAGCGCACCCGGCAGCGCCGCCTGCCGCTGCAGTACGACCACGCCGAGCGCGAACGCGATCCACCACACGCGCATCGCCCCTCCTCGTCGACCCGGCGCCGCCATCGAGCATGCAGCGCCTCAGGGCTACGATTATGCGGATGAAAGTGCGAGTCGCGGCAGCGCGGCGAGCGCGTTAGCCGAAGTGCATAGGGACACCGCGCCGGCGTCGATTCCGCGCAGTTCGGCGAGCACGCCGCCGATGCGCGGCACCTGGTCGGGCGTGTTGCGAGATTTGTACGCCCATTCGGGCGCGATGTCGGGTGCGTCCGTCTCGACGACGATCGCCTCGAGCGGCAACTGCGCCGCGAGCCGGCGGATCTGCAGCGCGCGGGTGAAGGTCACGTTGCCGCCGAAGCCGAGATGCAGCCCATGCGCGAGATACGCTTCGGCCTGCTGGAAGCTGCCGTTGAACGCATGCGCGATACCGCGCTGCACGCCGAAACGGCGCAGCCCGGCGAGCACGCGATCCTGCGACTTGCGCACGTGGCACAGCACGGGCAGGTCGAATTCGCGCGCGAGCTTCAGTTGCCCCTGGTAGAAGAACTGCTGCCGGTCTTCGTCGAGCCCCGGCACGAAATAGTCGAGACCGATCTCGCCGATCGCGACGAAGCGCGGATCGTCGAGGCTCGCCTCGATCTCCATGCGCAGCCGGTCGAGATCCTCGTCACGTGCGCGTGGCGTAAACATCGGATGGATGCCGAGCGCGTAGACCGCGCCCGGCGTGCGTTGCGCGAGTTCGCGCACCGTCGTGAAGTTGTCGCGCCCGACGCTCGGGATCACGATGCGCGACACGCCGGCCGCGCGCGCCGCGTGCGCGACCGCGTCGCGGTCGGCGTCGAACTCGGCGGCATCGAGATGGCAGTGCGTGTCGATCCACATGGCGGCAGTCCTGCGCGCTGGCGCCGCACCGGGACCACCCCCGGCAGCAGGCCAAGCGCGTTCGCTTCTTACACCGGCAGCGCCGGCTCCTCGTGCAGCACGCCGTCGCGCAGCCGCATGATGCGGTCGCAGCGCGCGGCGAGATCGGGATCGTGCGTGACGATCACGAAGCTCGTTTCGAGCGTCTCGGACAGCTCGAGCATCAGGTTGAACACCGTATCGGCCGTCGTGCCGTCGAGGTTGCCGGTCGGCTCGTCGGCGAGCACGCACGCGGGCTTCGTGACCAGCGCGCGCGCGATCGCGACGCGCTGCCGCTCGCCGCCCGACAGCTCGCCCGGCCGGTGCTTCGCACGCGGGCCGAGACCGACGCGTTCGAGCATCGCCTGCGCCTGCTCGCGCGCGTCCTCGGTCGTCATCCGGCGAATGCGCAGCGGCATCGCGACGTTGTCGAGCGCGGTGAACTCGGGCAGCAGGTGATGGAACTGGTAGACGAAGCCGAGCGCGCGGTTGCGCAACTCGTTGCGCTCACGCTCGGCGAGTTGTGTAAACGGCTTGCCGAGCAGCGACACCTCGCCCGCGCTCGGCTCGTCGAGCCCGCCCAGCACGTGCAGCAGCGTGCTCTTGCCGGAGCCCGACGCACCGACGACCGCGAGCTTCTCGCCGCGCCGCACCGTCAGCTCGGTATTGTTGAGCACCTGCACGTTGAAGCCGCCCTGCACGAACGCCTTCGTGATCCCGCGCGCCTGAAGCACGTATTCCTGCATACCTGCCGAATCCTGTCTGTTGTGTTGTTTTTCATCCGCGAATGCGGTCGCGCGGTCATTCATAGCGGAGCGCCTCCGCCGGCTTCACCTTCGCGCCGCGCCAGCTCGGATAGAGCGTCGCGACCGCCGACAGCGCGAACGCGATCAGGCCGATCCGGATCACGTCGCTCGCGACGAGTTCGGACGGCAGCTCGCTGATGAAGTACACGGACGGCGGCAGGAACTGCACGCCGAACAGGTGCTCGATCATCGGGATCAGCCACGGGATGCTCCACGCGATCAGGCAGCCGAGCGCGACGCCCGACGCCGTGCCGACGAAGCCGATCGTCACGCCCTGCACGACGAAGATCTTCATGATCGACCCCGGCTGCGCGCCGAGCGTGCGCAGGATCGCGATGTCGGCCTGCTTGTTGGTCACCGTCATCACGAGCGACGACACGAGGTTGAACGCGGCCACCGCGATGATCAGCGTGAGGATGATGAACATCATCCGCTTCTCGATCTGCACGGCCGAGAACCACGTCTTGTTCTGCTGGGTCCAGTCTCGGATGTACAGGCTGCCCGACAGCGTATGCGACAGCTCGACCGCCACGTCCGGCGCCTTCTGCATGTCCTTCAGCCGCAGCCGCACGCCGGTCGGCGCGGCCATCCGGAACAGCGCCTCGGCGTCGCGGATGTTGATCATCGCGAGCGTGCTGTCGTATTCGTAGTGCCCGGACTCGAACACGCCGACGACCGTGAACTGCTTCAGCCGCGGCATCATGCCGGCCGGCGTGATCGATCCTTCCGGCGCGACCAGCGTGACCTTGTCGCCGACCGTCACGCCGAGATTGCCCGCGAGCGCATTGCCGAGCACGATGCCGAACTGGCCCGGCACCAGCGCGCCGAGCTGGCCCGCCTTCATGTCCTTGCCAATGTCCGACACTTGCGGCTCGAGCGCCGGCTCGACGCCGCGCAGCATCACGCCGCTCACCGCGTCCTGGCGGGTGAGCAGCGCCTGCGCGTCGACGTACGGCGCCGCGCCGATCACCGACGGATTGCGGCGCGCTTCCTGCGCGGTCAGTTGCCAGTCGGGCATCGAGCCCGTCGGCGAGAACACCTCGACGTGCGCGAGCACCGACAGCATGCGGTCGCGCACTTCCTTCTGGAAGCCGTTCATCACCGACAGCACGACGATCAGCGCCGCGACGCCGAGCGCGATCCCGAGCATCGACACGAGCGCGATGAAGGAAATGAAGCCGTTACCGGTCGTGCGTTTGCCGGCGCGCGTGTAGCGCCAGCCGATCTGCCATTCGTACGGAAGTTTCAAGCGAATCCTTTCTGCTGGTTACGGCGGGGAGGCGCCCCGCGGCCGGACCGCCGCCCGGTGGCGGCCACCGGCCCGGGCACGGTCGAAAAACGGCCGCCGGACGCGAACGGGCCGTCAGCCGGCCCGATCACGCGCGCAGTTTGCCATACAATGCGCACCATCATGCACGACCGACGCCTCCATTTTCTCGTTCCGTTCGCGCTGCCGTCGGCGGCCGATGCGGCCTCGTCCCTGCACACGCTGGACAGCCCCGCGCTCGAAAAGTTGCTCGCCCGCGCCAGTCTCGTCGAGCGCGTGGCCGGCGAGGACTTCCAGCGCACGCTGCCGCACGAACGCTGGCTGGCCCGCCAGTTCGGCGCCACCCAGGGCAACGCCGCGGACGAGGCGCCGCTCGCGCCCTACATGCTGCTGGCGGACGGCGGCGACCCCGGCGCGCAAGCGTGGGCCTGCGTCGAGCCCGTCCACGTCGAAATCGCGCACGATCACCTGGTGCTCGTCGATCCGGCGGCCCTCGCGCTCGACGAAGGCGACGCCGCCGCGCTGCTCGCAGTCGCGCGGCCGCTGATCGAGGAGCTCGGCGTCCGGCTCGAGGCGCCGAACCCGTCACGCTGGTACCTGTCGAGCGAGCAGCTCGCCCGTCTCGCCGGCGCCGCGCCGCTACGCGCGAGCGGCCGCAACATCGAGATCTGGCTGCCGCACGAGGCCCATACGGGCGAGCGCTCGCGGATGTGGATGAAGCTGCAGAACGAAGTGCAGATGGCGTGGTTCCAGCACCCGGTCAACGAGGCCCGCGAGGCGCGTGGCCTGCCGGCCGTCAATTCGATCTGGTTCCATGCGCAGGGCACGCTGAAGCCGGTCGGCAAGCCGTTCGCGCGCGTGCTGTCCGCGTCGCCCGCGGCGCTCGGCCTCGCGCGCGCCGCGCAAGCCGACGCCGGCGCGCCGCCGGCCGCGTTCGGCTCGCTGCCCGCCGCCGATGGCGCGACGCTCGTCGAACTGCCCGCGCTGACCACCCCGTTCATCGAGCAGGACTGGGCGCGCTGGCACGACGGACTCGCCGCGCTCGAGCGCGACTGGTTCGCGCCGGCCCTTGCCGCGCTGCAGAACGGCGAGCTCGCGAGCGTCGATTTCACGCTGTGCGGCGACACGAGTTCCGTGACGCTGCACGCGACGCGCGGCGACCTGCGCAAGTTCTGGCGCCGCCGCGCGCTAGCCTCCCTGTTCGAATAACAAAGCAGACCCCGTATGACCCGGATCGTTACCCGCCCCGTCGCGCCCGCCGACGCCGAAGTGCTCGCGCGCCACGGCCTGCATCCCGTCCTTGCGCGGCTGTACGCGTCGCGCGGCGTGCAGTCCCCCACCGACATCGAGACCGCGCTGGCACGACTCGTTCCGCCCACCGAGCTGAAAGGCTGCGCCGACGCTGCATCGCTGCTCGCCGACGCGATCGCCGACAAGCGGCGCCTGCTCGTCGTCGCCGACTACGACTGCGACGGTGCAACCGCGTGCGCGGTCGCGGTGCGCGGCCTGCGGATGTTCGGCGCGCAGATCGACTACCTGGTGCCGAACCGATTCGAATACGGCTACGGCCTCACGCCCGAGATCGTCGAACTCGCTGCCGCGCGCAAGCCCGACCTGCTGATCACCGTCGACAACGGCATCGCGAGCGTCACGGGCGTCGAAGCCGCGAACGCGCGCGGCATCGACGTGCTCGTGACCGACCACCACCTGCCCGGCGACGCGCTGCCCGCCGCGCGCGCGATCGTCAACCCGAACCAGCCCGGCTGCGCGTTCCCGAGCAAGCACCTCGCCGGCGTCGGCGTGATGTTCTACGTGCTGCTCGCGCTGCGCGCCGAGCTGCGCCGCCGCGGCGCATTCGCGAGCAAGGAAGCCGAGCCGCGCCTCGACGGCCTGCTCGACCTCGTCGCGCTCGGCACCGTCGCCGACGTCGTGCGGCTCGACGGCAACAATCGCGTGCTGGTCGCGCAGGGGCTGCAGCGCATCCGCAACGGCCGCATGCAGCCGGGCGTCGCCGCGCTGTTCCGCGCGGCCGCGCGCGAAGCGCGTACGGCATCGGGCTTCGACCTCGGCTTCGGCCTCGGTCCGCGCCTGAACGCCGCCGGACGGCTGTCCGACATGTCGCTCGGCATCGAGTGCCTGATCACCGACGACATTGGCCGCGCGTGGGATCTCGCGCAGCAGCTCGACGCGATGAACCGCGAACGCCGCGAGATCGAGGCCGGCATGCAGCAGCAGGCGCTCGCCGATCTTGCCGACGTCGATCCGGCGGACGCGTGCACGATCACCCTCTTCAACCCCGAGTGGCACCAGGGCGTGATCGGCATCGTCGCCGGCCGGCTCAAGGAAAAATTCCACCGCCCGTCGTTCACGTTTGCGCACGCGGACGACGAAGGCAAGCGGGTCAAGGGCTCGGGCCGCTCGATTCCCGGCTTCCACCTGCGCGACGCGCTCGACCTCGTGTCGAAACGCGAACCGGACCTGATCGTCGCGTTCGGCGGCCACGCGATGGCGGCCGGGCTCACGCTCGACACCGGGAACGTGCCGCGCTTCGCGGCCGCGTTCGAGGCCGTCGCGCGCGAATGGCTGTCCGACGACGCGCTCGCCCGCGTGATCGAGACCGACGGCGAACTCGAGGATGCGTACTTCACGCCGCAGTTCGTCGGGCTGCTCGACGAGGCCGTCTGGGGGCAGGGCTTTCCGGCCCCGCTTTTCTCCGGCGAATTCGACGTCGTGTCGCAGTCGCTCGTGAAGGAAAAGCACCTGAAGCTGCAGCTGGCGCGCGGCCGCCAGCGCTTCAACGCGATCTGGTTCAATCACACGGAGCCGCTGCCGGAGCGCGCGCTGGTCGCCTACCGCCTCGTCGCCGACACGTGGAACGGCGTCACGCGCGTCCAGCTGATCGTCGAACACGCGGCCGGCTGAGCGCGGGCCGCCCGGCCCGCACTGCCCGCCGACGCATGCACGCCGCGCCGGACGGGGCCGCGGCGCGCGTGCGAGCACCGTTTGCGTCACCGGGCAACCCCGCCGATCGGCTATAATTCCGCTTTTTTACGAAGCAAGAATAGCGAACGATCATGGAAGCGGAACGTCTCAACGCGATCGAAAGCTCCCTGCTCGACCTGCGCAATCGCGCGGGCGAGCTTCGGGGGTATCTTTGACTACGACGCCAAAGCTGCGCGTCTGACCGAAGTCAACAAGGAACTCGAAGACCCGAACGTCTGGAACGATTCGAAGAACGCCCAGGCGCTCGGTCGCGAGAAGAAGCTGCTCGAGGGCGTCGTCACGACGCTCACCGCGCTCGATGGCGACCTGCGCGACGCGCTCGACCTGTTCGAGCTGGCCCGCGAGGAAGGTGACGAGGACACGCTCGTCGCGTCGGAAGAAGACGCCGCGAAGCTCGAGGCACGCGTGGGCGACATCGAGTTCCGCCGGATGTTCTCGAACCCGGCCGACCCGAACAACTGCTTCATCGACATCCAGGCCGGCGCCGGCGGCACCGAAGCGTGCGACTGGGCATCGATGCTGCTGCGCCAGTACCTGCGCTACTGCGAACGCAAGGGCTTCAAGGCCGAAGTGCTCGAAGAGTCCGACGGCGACGTCGCCGGCATCAAGAACGCGACGGTCAAGGTCTCGGGCGAATACGCGTACGGCTTCCTGCGCACCGAAACGGGCATCCACCGCCTCGTGCGCAAGTCGCCGTTCGACTCGTCGGGCGGCCGCCACACGTCGTTCTCGTCGGTGTTCGTCTACCCGGAAATCGACGATTCGATCGAAGTCGAGATCAACCCGGCCGACCTGCGCATCGACACGTACCGCGCATCGGGCGCGGGCGGTCAGCACATCAACAAGACCGACTCCGCGGTGCGGATCACGCACATGCCGACCGGTATCGTCGTGCAGTGCCAGAACGACCGCTCGCAGCACCGCAACCGCGCCGAAGCGATGGCGATGCTGAAATCGCGCCTGTACGAAGTTGAAATGCGCAAGCGCCAGGCCGAACAGGACAAGCTCGAATCGAGCAAGACCGATGTGGGCTGGGGCCACCAGATCCGTTCGTACGTGCTCGACCAGAGCCGCGTGAAGGACCTGCGCACGAACGTCGAAATGAGCAACACGCGCGCCGTCCTCGACGGCGACCTCGACGACTTCATCAGCGCGAGCCTCAAACAGGGCGTGTAAGCGCCGCGGCGCGACCCTGCCGGGTCGCGCCCCCTTGCCCTTCCCGTTTGCGTTGCCGCACCCACTCCGAATTCCGACCATCATGACCGAACCGACCCAAACGCAGCCCGCCGTCACCGCGGACGAAAACCAGATCATCGCCGAGCGCCGCGAGAAGCTGCGCGCCCTGCGCGAGCAAGGCGTCGCCTACCCGAACGATTTCCGCCCGGAACATCACGCAGCCGATCTGCAGACGAAATTCGCCGACTCGGACAAGGCCGCGCTCGAAGCGAACCCGGTCGAGGTGTCGGTCGCCGGCCGCATGATGCTCAAGCGCGTGATGGGCAAGGCAAGCTTCGCGACGGTGCAGGACGGTTCGGGCCAGATCCAGTTCTTCGTGACGCCGAACGACGTCGGCGCGGAAACCTACGACGCATTCAAGAAGTGGGACCTCGGCGACATCGTCGCCGCGCGCGGCGTGCTGTTCCGCACCAACAAGGGCGAGCTGTCGGTCCAGTGCAAGGAGCTGCGCCTGCTGTCGAAGGCGCTGCGCCCGCTGCCGGACAAGTTCCACGGCCTGTCGGACCAGGAAATGCGCTACCGCCAGCGCTACGTCGACCTGATCGTCACGCCGGAAACGCGCGACACGTTCCGCGCCCGCACCAAGACGATCGCGTCGATCCGCAAGTTCATGGACAACGCCGAGTTCATGGAAGTCGAGACGCCGATGCTGCACCCGATCCCGGGCGGCGCGGCCGCGAAGCCGTTCGTCACGCATCACAACGCGCTCGACATGCAGATGTTCCTGCGCATCGCGCCGGAGCTGTACCTGAAGCGCCTGATCGTCGGCGGCTTCGAACGCGTGTTCGAAATCAACCGTAACTTCCGGAACGAAGGCGTGTCGCCGCGTCACAACCCGGAATTCACGATGATGGAGTTCTACGCCGCGTACACCGACTACCGCTGGCTGATGGACTTCACCGAGCAGCTGATCCGCCAGGCGGCGATCGATGCGCTCGGCACCGCGACGATCCAGTACCAGGGCCGCGAGCTCGACCTTGCGAAGCCGTTCCACCGCCTGACGATCACGCAGGCGATCCAGAAGTACGCACCGGACTACACCGACGGCCAGCTGTCCGACGACGCGTTCCTGCGCACCGAACTGAAGCGCTTCGGCGTCGACGTGTCGCAGCCGGCGTTCCTGAACGCAGGCATCGGCGCGCTGCAGCTCGCGCTGTTCGAGGAAACGGCCGAAGCGCAGCTGTGGGAGCCGACCTTCATCATCGACTACCCGGTCGAGGTGTCGCCGCTCGCACGCGCATCGGATACGGTGCCGGGCATCACCGAGCGTTTCGAGCTGTTCATGACCGGCCGCGAAATCGCGAACGGCTTCTCGGAGCTGAACGATCCGGAAGACCAGGCCGCGCGCTTCAAGAAGCAGGTCGAGCAGAAGGATGCGGGCGACGAGGAAGCGATGTTCTTCGACGCCGACTACATCCGCGCGCTCGAGTACGGGATGCCTCCGACCGGCGGCTGCGGGATCGGCATCGACCGTCTCGTGATGCTGCTGACCGACAGCCCGACGATCCGCGACGTGCTGCTGTTCCCGCACCTGCGCCGCGAAGACTGATCGCCGCGCCCGCGTGTGCGCCGCGCCCTGCGGCGCGCACGCGTCAGCTTTGTAACGACGCGTAAATCCCGCCAGCCGGCGTCCGCCGGCTTTCGATCCTCCCCCGTTTTATCCCCTCGTCGCGACGGCCTTTTCCGGGTTTTCCCTGTCATGGCTGCCGATGCTCCGCTGCAATTCGTTACACCTTGATACGGCGCGCCGCTGGGCCGTGGACGACACTCCTGTTGCGTCACCACGCATGACCACGGGACCAGAACGAGGCGCCGGAACGCCGAGTCTGCTCGCTCCCGAGCGTGGGATCCTGCTCCGGCGCAGCGCGCCGATCCGGATCGACATTGGAGAACAAAATGGACAACCAGAATCAGACCACGCCGCAAAAGCAACGCCTCCACCCGCTGATCGCCACCGCGGCCGGCGCCGTCATCGTCGCCAGCCTCGCGGCGACGGCAGCGATCACGGGCGTCTTCCCGAAAGCCACCAGCAGCAACGAACAGAACGGCCAGACCCAGGCCGCGCTGATCGCGTCGCAGCCGGCCGTCGATACAGCCGCTGCCGCCAGCGCCGCGCTGGCCGCGCAGGCCCAGCAGCAGGCGGCCGAACAGGCCGCCGCGCAGCAAAAGGCTGCCGAGCAGAAGGCCGCCGTCGCGCAGGCTGAACCGAAGCCCGCGCCGCGTCCGGCTGCGCCGCATCGCCGTCACACCACGGCACCGCAGCCGCCGCAATACGCACAGCAGCCGCCAGCACCCGCGCAGTCGTACTGCCAGAGCTGCGGCACGGTCGTCGCGATCACGCAGACGCGCACGCCGGGCCAGAGCTCGGGGATCGGCGCCGTGGGTGGCGCAGCAGCCGGCGGCCTGCTCGGCAACCAGTTCGGCAACGGCAACGGCCGCACGGCGATGACGATCATCGGCGCACTCGGCGGCGGTCTCGCCGGCAACCAGGTCGAGAAGCAGGTGCGCGCGGAAACCGACTACCAGGTGCAAGTGCAGATGGAAAGCGGCGCGACGCGCACGTTCACGTACCGCAACCCGCCGCCGTTCGGCCAGGGCCAGCGCGTGCGGATCCAGAACGGCACGCTGGTCGGCGCGTGATCGCATGACTCCCCTGCCCGCGCAACGTGCGCGGGCAAGCGGCCTGAAAACGAAAAAAACGGCTCGTGAGCAATCGCTCACGAGCCGTTTTTTCATTGACCGCCGTCTGCGCCGTTGCGGCGCACGTGGGGCTCAGTCTTCGTCGTCGAAGTCCGATTCGTCGATCCAGTGGGCCTGGATCGCTTCGAGGATCTTCTCGCCGGAGTGCGCCGGATCGTCGTTGAAGCCGTCGAGCTCGAGCACCCATTGGCGCAGGTCGACGAAGTTGATCCGCTGGGGGTCGATGTCCGGGTGCTTGTCCGCCAGCGCAATGGCAATTTCACGCGAATCGGTCCATTTCATCGCCTGCCTCCGGTTCCTGTCAGTGGTTTTCCTTCGCGTGGTTGATCGAGTACTTCGGAATCTCGACCACCAGGTCCGAATCTTCCTTCACGATCGCCTGACACGACAGGCGCGACGTCGGCTCGAGGCCCCACGCCTTGTCCAGCAGATCGTCCTCGTCCTCCTCGGACGGCGTCAGATCGTTGAAGCCTTCGCGGATCACCACGTGGCACGTCGTGCACGCGCACGACTTCTCGCATGCGTGCTCGATCTCGATCCCGTGTTCGAGCAGGTTGTCGCAGATACTCTTGCCGGGCGTCGCGTCGATCACTGCACCATCCGGGCACAGTTCGACGTGAGGCAGCACCACCAGTTGAGGCATGTCCGTTCCGTCAGTCAGGGTGCGGCGCCAGGCGCCGCACGGTTCATTGTCGCGCGGGCCGTTGCCGGCCGATGCGCAGTTCGTGAGTTCAGATCTCGTCGAGCCGGCGGCCCGACAGCGCGCGCTTGATGCTCTTGTCCATCCGGCGCGCCGCGAATTCGTCGGTGCCGTCGGCCAGCGCCTTGGTCGCCGCTTCGATCGCGTTCGTATCGTCGCCTTGCGCGACCGCGCGCAGCGCCGCGGCCAGCGTGTCGACTTGCGCGCGCTCGTCCGCGTCGAGCAGTTCGCCGTCGGCCGCCAGCGCGGCCTGCGTCGCCTCGAGCATCCGCTCGGCCTCGACTTGCGCTTCGCGCAGCGCGCGGGCGCGCATGTCGATCTCGGCGGTCTTGAAGCTGTCCTCGAGCATCTTCGCGATGTCGTCGTCGGCAAGACCGTACGACGGCTTCACGACGACCGACGCCTCGACGCCCGACAACTGCTCGCGGGCGAACACCGACAGCAGGCCGTCCGCGTCGACCTGGTAGGTCACGCGAATGCGCGCGGCGCCGGCCGTCATCGGCGGAATGCCGCGCAGCTCGAAGCGCGCGAGCGACCGGCAGTCGGCGACGAGCTCGCGCTCGCCCTGCACGACGTGGATCGCCATCGCGGTCTGGCCGTCCTTGAAGGTCGTGAATTCCTGCGCCCGCGCGATCGGAATCGTCGAGTTGCGCGGAATGATCTTCTCGACGAGGCCGCCCATCGTCTCGACACCGAGCGACAGCGGAATCACGTCGAGCAGCAGCCAGTCGTCGCCGGTGCCGCGATTGCCTGCGAGCAGGTCGGCCTGGATCGCCGCGCCGAGCGCGACGACCTGATCCGGATCGAGGTTCACGAGCGGCGGCTGGCCGAAGTACTTCGCGACCGCGTCGCGAATCACCGGCATGCGCGTCGCGCCGCCGACGAGCACGACACCCTTGATGTCGGCCGGCGTCACCTGCGCGTCGCGCAGCGCCTTGCGGGTCGGCGTGAGCGTGCGCTGCACGAGCGGCTCGACGAGCGACGCGAACGTGTCGTGCGAGATCGTCTGCACGAGGTGCGCGCCACCCGACAGCGTGACGTCGAGCGACGCCTCCGGTGCGGACGACAGCGCTTCCTTCAGCACGCGCACACGGTCGAGCAGCAGGCGCACGTCCTCGGGCGCGAGCGTCTTCGCGTCGATGCCGGCTTGCGCGAGCACGTGATCGAACAGCGCATGGTCGAAATCGTCGCCGCCGAGTGCGGAATCACCGCCCGCGGCCAGCACTTCGAACACGCCCTTCGTCAGCTTCAGGATCGACAGGTCGAACGTGCCGCCGCCGAGGTCATACACCGCATAGAGGCCTTCGGCCCCGTTGTCGAGACCGTAGGCGATCGCCGCGGCGGTCGGTTCGTTCAGCAGGCGCAGCACGTTGAGGCCCGCGAGGCGCGCGGCATCCTTGGTCGCCTGGCGTTGCGCTTCGTCGAAATACGCGGGCACCGTGATCACCGCGCCAACCAGGTCGTCGCCAAGCGAATCTTCCGCGCGATAACGCAGCGTCGCGAGAATCTCGGCCGACACTTCGACCGGGCTCTTCACGCCGTCGATCGTGCGGATCTGCACCATGCCCGGCGCATCGACGAATTCGTACGGCGCGTTCGCCGCGCCTTCGACCTCGGCCTTGCCGCGGCCCATGAAGCGCTTGACCGACACGATCGTGTTGCGCGGATCGGTGGCGGCCTGCTCTTTCGCCTCGTGGCCGATGCGTCGGCCGCCCTTCTCGAGATAGCGGACCACCGACGGCAGCAGCACCCGGCCCGTTTCGTCCGGCAGGACTTCAGGCACGCTGTTGCGCACGGCCGCGACGAGCGAATTCGTCGTGCCGAGATCGATCCCGACGGCGAGTCGCCGCTGATGCGGCGCCGGCGCCATGCCCGGTTCGGAAATTTGCAGTAAAGCCATCTTGGTTCGTTCGGGCGCTCGGCCCGTTTGCTGCGCGTGCCGCAAGGCACGCGGTTAAGTTTCGAGGCGCTCGATCTGCGCGCCCACTTCCGACGCGACCCGTTCGATGAACATCAGCTGGCGCACCGCCTCGGCGGCCGCCTGATCGGCGCCGCTGTCGAGCAACGTGCCGAGGCGCTCCACCCGCACGCGCCGCTCTTCGCGCAACTCGGCGAGCAGCGCGTCGAGCGCGTCGACGTTGCGGGCGGCCGCGGCATCCTCGATGCCCTCGCGCCACTCCATCTGCTGCATCAGGAACGCGGGCTCCATCGCGGTATTGTTTTCCGCGCCGATGTCGACACCGCGCAGCGACAGCAGATACGACGCGCGCTTCAGCGGATCGCGCAGCGTGCGATACGCCTCGTTCGCGCGGGTGGCCCATTGCATCGCGATGCGCTTCTGCGCGTCGCCGGCCGCCGCGAAGCGGTCCGGGTGCACCTGCGTCTGCACCGTTCGATAGGCGGCGTCGAGCGCCGTCTCGTCGAGCGCGAATTGCGCCGGCAGGTGAAACAGGTCGAAGTGGCTGTCTTTCAGCGAGACCATCGTCGCGTTCAATTCCGGTTCGTCGCGCGGCAAACGCCGCACATTAAAAAGGCGGCCCGTGCCGCCTCTTGCCCGCATCGCGCGGAGACCCGCGTGGTCACACGCGGAACGATTCGCCGCAGCCGCACTCGTCCTTCACGTTCGGGTTGTTGAACTTGAACCCTTCGTTCAGGCCTTCGCGTGCGAAGTCGAGCTCGGTGCCGTCGATGTAGGCCAGGCTCTTCGGATCGACGATCACCTTCACGCCATGGCTCTCGAACACCTGATCCTCGGGAGCGAGCTCGTCGACATACTCGAGCTTGTACGCGAGCCCCGAGCACCCGGTCGTGCGAACGCCGAGCCGCAGGCCCATGCCCTTGCCGCGACGGACGAGGTATTTCTGGACGTGCTGTGCTGCTTTTTCGGTCAGTGTAATTGCCATGATGTCCTTGCCGCGGCGCGCCACCAGGGCCCGCCGCGTTCCTTCTGAAGCCGCTCGATGCCGCTCAGGCTGCTGCCTGATCGCCTGCCGTGGTGTCGTGACGCTTCTTGTAGTCGGCCACGGCTGCCTTGATCGCGTCTTCCGCGAGGATCGAGCAGTGAATCTTCACCGGCGGCAGCGCGAGTTCTTCCGCGATCTGCGTGTTCTTGATCGACAGTGCTTCGTCGAGCGTCTTGCCCTTCACCCATTCGGTGACGAGCGAGCTCGATGCGATCGCCGAACCGCAACCGTAGGTCTTGAACTTCGCGTCTTCGATCACGCCGTCCGCGCCGACGCGGATCTGCAGCTTCATCACGTCGCCGCAGGCCGGCGCGCCGACCATGCCCGTGCCGACCGTGTCGTCGTCCTTCGCGAACGAACCGACGTTGCGCGGGTTTTCGTAGTGATCCAGAACCTTGTTGCTGTAAGACATGACTCAGACTCCTTGACTCGTTACGTCTGCGTGCGCGAATCCGCCCGCGGGTATGTTCAATCCGGCGCTCAGTGTGCGGCCCATTCGATCGTCGACAGATCGATGCCTTCCTGGTGCATTTCCCAGAGCGGCGAGAGTTCGCGCAGCTTCGCGATCTTGCTGTTCAGCAGGTTGACCACGAAGTCGACTTCCTGCTCCGTCGTGAAGCGGCCGACCGTGAAGCGGATCGAGCTGTGGGCCAGCTCGTCGTTGCGGCCGAGCGCACGCAGCACGTACGACGGCTCCAGCGACGCCGACGTGCATGCGGAGCCCGACGACACCGCGACGTCCTTGATCGCCATGATCAGCGACTCGCCTTCGACGAAGTTGAAACTGATGTTGAGGTTGTGCGGGACACGGCGCTCCATGTCGCCGTTCACGTACGTTTCCTCGATTTGCGACAGGCCGCGCAGCAGCTTGTCGCGCAGCATGCGGATGCGCTCGTTTTCCGTCGCCATTTCTTCACGTGCGATACGGAACGCTTCGCCCATGCCGACGATCTGGTGCGTCGCCAGCGTGCCCGAACGCATGCCGCGCTCGTGGCCGCCACCGTGCATCTGTGCTTCGATGCGCACACGCGGCTTGCGACGCACGTACAGCGCGCCGATGCCCTTCGGGCCGTAGGTCTTGTGTGCCGAGAACGACATCAGGTCGACCTTCAGCTTCGCGAGGTCGATCGCGACCTTGCCGGTCGACTGTGCGGCGTCGACGTGGAACACGATGCCCTTCTCGCGGCAGATCTCACCGATCGTCTCGATGTCCTGGATCACGCCGATCTCGTTGTTCACGTGCATCACCGACACGAGGATCGTGTCCGGGCGCAGTGCGGCCTTGAACACGTCGAGGTCGATCAGGCCGTCATCCTTCACGTCGAGGTAGGTGACTTCGAAACCGTCGCGCTCGAGCTCGCGGCAGGTGTCGAGCACGGCCTTGTGCTCGGTCTTCACCGTGATGATGTGCTTGCCCTTGCCCTTGTAGAAGTTCGCGGCACCCTTGATCGCGAGGTTGTCCGATTCCGTTGCGCCGGACGTCCAGATGATCTCGCGCGGATCCGCGTTCACGAGCGCGGCCACGTTCTCGCGCGCTTCCTCGACCGCACGCTCCGCGTCCCAGCCATACGCGTGGCTGCGCGACGCCGGGTTGCCGAACTGCTCGCGCAGGTACGGCACCATCTTGTCGACCACGCGCGGGTCGACCGGCGTCGTCGCGCTGTAATCCATATAGATGGGCAGGTGGAGAGTGTCTTGGGTCATCTGTCGCTCCGGGAATTCTGTGCAGGGACTATGTGCGTTATGGGGTATGGCGGCGCCTTCGCGCTCACGAACTCGCGATGTTGAACACCGAATTGGGGCCGAGCGGCATCGTGCGAACCGGCTCGGCCGGCGCCGCAACGGGCTCCGGCGTGCGCCGGTCGCGCAGCACCGCAGGTGCGCCCTCGCGAGCGCGCTGCTGATCGACGAGATCCTGCAGCGACACCGAATCGAGGTATTCGACCATCTTCTGGTTCAGCGTCGACCACAGCTCGTGCGTCATGCAATGGCCGTCGGGCTGCTTCGAGCCGTCGCACGTGCCTTTGCCGCCGCACTGCGTGGCGTCGAGCGGTTCATCGACCGCGATGATGATGTCGGCAACGGTGACGTCCTGCGCGCGACGCGCGAGGTTGTAGCCGCCGCCCGGGCCGCGCACGGATTCGACGATTTCATGCCTGCGCAGCTTGCCGAACAGCTGTTCGAGATACGAGAGCGAAATCCGCTGGCGCTGGCTGATGCCTGCAAGCGTCACCGGACCCTGCTCCTGGCGCAGTGCCAAGTCAATCATCGCCGTGACGGCGAAACGGCCTTTGGTGGTGAGTCTCATGGTGTCTAGGGGACTGCAATCTTGACGATTTTGGTCAAGTATAAATATTTGACGTTTTTAGTCAAGTATCCATGTCTTTGAAAGGGTATTCGCAGATCGCTGAAAACCGCGCGATCAGCGCTCCGTACGGGCCCTGAGCGTCTCCAGCAGGCCCGCGCACGCGCGCTCGACCTGATCGAGCACCTGCTCGAAGCCCTGCGTACCGCCGAAATAGGGGTCGGCTACCTCGGTCTCGGCCGAATCCGGCGCGAATTCCATCAGCAGGCGCACCTTGTCGCGATGCTGCGGCGGGCAGCGGCGGCGCAGCTCCGCGAGATTCGCCTCGTCCATCGCGAGCAACAGGTCGAAGCGCTCGAAATCCGCCGCGCTCACCTGTCGTGCGCGCAGCGCCGACAGGTCGTAGCCGCGGCCGCGAGCGGCAGCCTGCGCACGCGTATCCGGCGGCTCGCCGACATGCCAGTCGCCGGTACCGGCCGAATCGATCGCGATCCGGTCCGCCAGCGCGGCCGCGTCGACCTGGTGACGCATCACGCCTTCCGCGGTGGGCGAACGGCAGATGTTGCCGAGACAGACGAAACAGATCGAAACGCGGGTCATCGCACTATCGGAAAGCCGCGGCGAGCCGCGTGGGAGAACAGCCCGCCATTATACAAAGGCGGCCGAAATCGCGCCGCCGCGCAAAGCGACGGCGCCATGCCTTACAGCGCCTTCGGCACGGCGAGCACGACGTCGCCGGACGCCGCCGGCAGCGGCTTCGCCGCATCGTCGACCAGCCCGAACGACACCGCACGCGCCAGCTCGGCGGATGCCTGGTGAACGGCGAGCGGGCCACGCGACGGCGCCTCGGCCATCGCATGCAGATAGGCAGCCGCGGCCAGCGGAACGACGATTGCCAGCGGCCAGTACATCGATATTGTCTTTTTCATGATGCGGACCTCCTTGACCTCGTACCCCGAAACCCAATTCCGGGGACTACAGACAAGATTCTATAGACCGCATCTATCGATATAAATATACAAATAGCGAACGCACTGTTGTCGCTCGATGAACAGTCGTCAGCCGAGGTGGCTTTGCGACGCCGCGTACAGCTCGCGGAACGTGCGCCCGGTCGGCGTCGGCATGTCGCGTGTGTCCATCCAGCCGCCCATCATCGGCAGGCGCCGCAGCGTGCCGCCGTTGCCGCCCAGCCGCTCGAGGATGCGCACAGCGAGCTTGGTCGTCAGCGCGTACAGCATCGGCCGGCGCGCGAAGAAACCCCATGCGGCGAGCGCCGCCCGCTCGCGCCACGGCCGCAGGTGTCGCTCGACCTGCTTCTCGCGCAGCGTGCGCAACAGGTGCGACAACGGAATCCCGGCGGGGCACACGCTGTCGCATTCCCCGCAAAGTGTCGCGGCCTGCGGCAGGTCGAGTGAGCGATCGAGCCCGACGTAGCTCGGCGTCAGTACGGACCCCATCGGCCCCGGGTAGACCCAGCCGTACGCGTGGCCGCCGACCTTCTGGTACACCGGGCAATGGTTCATGCATGCACCGCAACGGATGCAGCGCAGCATCTCCTGGAATTCGCCGCCGATCAGCCCCGTGCGGCCGCCGTCGACCAGCACCACGTAGTTGTGCTCGGGGCCGTCCTCGTCGCCCGGCCCGCGCGGCCCGGTCAGCAGCGAGAAATAGTTCGAGGTCTTCTGCCCCGTCGCGGAACGCGGCAGCAGGCGCATCGCGGTCGCGAGATCCTCGAGCGTCGGCAGCACCTTCTCGATGCCCGTCACCGCCACATGCACGCGCGGCATCACCGTGCACATCCCCTCGTTCCCTTCGTTCGTCACGATCGCCACCGAGCCGGTCTCGGCGATCACGAAGTTACCGCCCGTCACGCCCATGTCGGCCGACATGAAATGCGGGCGCAGCACCTCGCGCGCCTCACGCGTCATGTCGGGAATCTCGGTGAGCCGCTCGCGATGGTGCGTGCGCGCGAACAGGTCGGCGATCTCGTCCTTGTCCTTGTGCACGACGGGCGCGATGATGTGGCTCGGCGGCTCGTTGTCGTTGATCTGCAGGATGTATTCGCCGAGATCCGTCTCGATCGACTGCACGCCCATTTCCGCGAGCACCGCGTTCAGGCGCATTTCCTCCGACACCATCGACTTGGTCTTGATGACCTTCTTCACGTCGTGACGGCGCGCGATGTCGGCCACGAGCCGCGCGGCATCCTCGGTCGTTTCGGCGAACAGCACCGTCGTGCCGCGCCGCGTCGCCTCGCGCTCGAACGCCTCGAGCCACACGTCGAGGTTCTCCAGCGCGCGGTTGCGACGATCCTTCAGCGCGGCGCGTGTGGCCGGGAAGTCGATCGCGGTCATCGCGTCGGCGCGCGCGGACACGAACTTCGTCGACAGCTTCTTCAGGTTCTGCTGCAGGCGCTGGTCGGCCAGCTTCTGGCCGGCGCGCGCCTTGAAATGCATCGATTGGACTTGCATCGCGGTATCGGGGAAAAGTGAGCGGAACCGGGCGTCAGACGTCGCCCGCCAGCACCTGCGCGACGTGCAGCACGCGCGTGTCGCGGTCGCCGGTGCGGCGCAACCGCCCTTCGATGTTCAGCATGCAGCCGAGATCGCCGAGCACGACGGCGCCGGTGCCGGACGCCCGCACGTTCGCGCACTTCTCGTCCGCAATGGCCGCCGAAATGTCGCCGTACTTGACCGCGAACGTGCCGCCGAAGCCGCAGCAGTGCTCGCAGTCCTTCATTTCGGTGACCGCGATGCCGCGCTGCGCGAGCAGCGCGCGCGGCTGCGCCTTCACGCCGAGTTCGCGCAGGCCCGAACACGAATCGTGATAGGTGACGGGCCCCGTGAATTCGCCCGGCGCGAGCGACACCTTCGCGACGTTCGCCAGGAAGTCGGTCAGTTCATACACTTTCTGCTGGAACCGCGTGTAGCGCCCCATCAGTTCGGGGTCGTCGCGGAACAGGTCGCCATAGTGCGCGCGGATCATCCCGCCGCATGAACCCGACGGCGCGACGACGTAATCGAACTGCTCGAACTCGCACAGCGTCTTTTCCGCGAGATCACGCGCGAGCGCACGGTCGCCCGAGTTGTAGGCCGGCTGGCCGCAGCAAGTCTGCGCGGGCGGCACGATCACCTCGTAGCCGGCGTCGCGAATCAGCTTGAGCGCCGAAAAACCGATTTCGGGGCGCATCAGATCGACCAGGCAGGTCACGAACAAACCGACTCGCATACGTGCTCCTTCGAGAAAACGGCTCTCATTATCCGCCGTTTGGCCAGCAAGACCAACGCCGGCGCTCACGCAAGCCCGCACGGCGCGAAACGAGGATTTCCTCGAACGGCGTTCGCTTTTTTCACAATACGAGATACAATCGTTCCAACACCGCTTGACGCGTCAACCGATTTCTCCCCCGACATGAGCCAACCCACCCCGGATTCAAAAACGTCGATCCAGGTGATCGAACGCATGATGCGGCTGCTGGACGCGCTCGCCGCGCACAGCGACCCCGTCAGCCTGAAGGAGCTTGCGCAGCGGACGGAGCTGCACCCGTCGACTGCGCACCGTATCCTCAACGACATGGTGACCTGCCGTCTCGTCGACCGCTCCGATCCCGGCACGTACCGCCTCGGCATGCGGCTGCTGGAGCTCGGCAACCTCGTGAAGGCGCGCCTGTCGGTACGCGACGCGGCGCTGATGCCGATGCGCGAACTGCACCGCCTCACCGGGCAGACCGTGAACCTGTCGGTGCGCCAGGGCGACGAGATCGTCTACATCGAGCGTGCGTATTCGGAGCGCTCAGGGATGCAGGTCGTCCGCGCAATCGGTGGCCGCGCGCCGCTGCACCTCACGTCGGTCGGCAAGCTGTTCCTCGCGGCCGACGAAACGTCACGCGTGCGCGCGTATGCGACGCGCACGGGGCTGTCCGGCCATACGCAGAACAGCATCACCGACATCGCGAAGCTCGAGCGCGAGCTGACGATCGTGCGCCAGCAATCGTGCGCGCGCGACAACGAGGAGCTGGAGCTCGGCGTGCGCTGCATCGCGGCCGGCATCTACGACGATTCGGGCAAGCTCGTCGCGGGCCTGTCGCTGTCGGCGCCGGCCGATCGCCTCCAGGATGCGTGGCTCGGCCAGTTGAGCCGCACGGCCCTAACCATTTCGGAATCGCTCGGCTACCGGCCGGCGCCCGCGAAGGATGCGGACGGGCTGCAGCGGCAGGCGTAAGCCGCTCCCGCGCCCAATGAAAAAGCCCCGCGATTGCGGGGCTTTTTTTCAGCCATCGGCGCGGCGGCGAACCGCCACGCCATCGTGCGATCAGGTCCCGCCGTTCGGCGTGTTGGCCGCCGTCAGGCGCTCGCCGCCGCCGGCATCGAGCCAGTTGCGCAGGCGCGCCGCATCGGCGAAGCGCGAATACTTGCCGAACGAATCGAGCAGCACCATCACCATCGGCTTGCCGTGGATCGTCGCCTGCATCACGAGGCACTCGCCCGCTTCGTTGATGAAACCCGTCTTCTGCAGACCGATGTCCCACGAGCCATTGCCGCGAATCAGCGCGTTCGTGCTGTTGTAGACCAGGTTGCGCTTGCCCGTGTACACCTCGTAGGTGCGATCGGTCGAGAACTGACGAATCATCGGGTACTGGTACGCCGCGTTGACCATCTTCACGAGATCGCGCGCGCTCGACACGTTCGAGCTCGACAGACCCGTCGAATTCTCGAAGTGCGTGTCGGTCATGCCGAGCGACTTCGCCTTCGCGTTCATCGCGGCGATAAACGCCGGACGGCCGCCCGGGTAGTAACGCGACAGCGCGGCGGCCGCGCGGTTTTCCGACGCCATCAGCGCGATGTGCAGCATGTCTTCACGCGACAGCACCGAGCCGACCGACAGGCGCGAGCCCGTGCCCTTCTCGTAGTCGCGGTCTTCGTCCGTGACTTCGAGCTGGTCGGTCATCGGCGTCTTCGAGTCGAGCACGACCATCGCCGTCATCAGCTTCGAGATCGACGCGATCGGCACGACGGCGTGCGAATTCTTGTCGAACAACGGCTCGCCCGAGTTCTGGTCGACGACGTACGCGACGCTCGAACGCAGCGCGAGCGCGTCCGGCGTGTCGTGCAGGCCGAACGCCTGGCCGACGGTCGGCCGGCGCGGCTGGAACGCGACCTTGCGGACCGCGCCGTGATGGCCGCCATGCACGTTCGACGCGAGCGTCACGCGCTTGCGCGACGCCTTCGCGCGCGGCGCGTCGGCGGCCGCGACCTTCGCGGATTTGTCGGAGCTGGCCTTGGCCGACTTCTTCTTCGCGGACGAAGCAGGAGCGACAGCCTTTTTCTTGGCGGCTTGTTGGGTCTTCGCAGTGGCGGCAAAGGCGTCAGCAGGCGCGACGGACGCAGTGGTCGCCAGCAAGGCGACTGCGACCGACACAGCCGTGCCGAGCGTCATGCTCTGCAACAATCTGCGCGGTGAAAACGATTCGGCTTTCATTGGGGTCTGGACAAAGCGGGCGGGAGGTTTCCGCAAGTGTAGTTAAAGCTGAAAAAAAGAGCAATATTAGGCACTTACCGATCGTCGTTAAACCGGAATGTAAGGGTCGGCCAACCTCTGACCAATGAACCCTCCCGCTCCCATCGAAAAAATCCATGGGATGCGCTGCCCGACAGTACCCGTCTCCCGATTGCACACGGTTAATTGAGATAACGTCACTTCGGAGGCGATTTAAAGCGGGGAAACTACGTATCCGGCGCTCGGGGTGCCAGGGGCGCCGGTCTCGGCCGTGGCGGCGGCACGTCGCCACGGGACGCGCATCGAAACGGCGCGTTTTTCGACAGGAACAGAAGGATAACGTTCCACGGGCCTGTCAGGTTTACCTGTGCATGATCATGGTGCGCCGCGCCTGCCCCTCAGCCGTGCGCACCATCTGGGATCGCGGCATGAAACCGATTCCAAACAGGCACGATAACTCGTTGTTTTATCGATAATTTGTCACGATTGTGCAACGCACAAAAAATACTTGACATTGGTTTTCTCTGCCCTAAAATAAGCCTCATTGCTGCGTTGCACAAAGCACGCGCATCCGAGGTTCCCCAGCGTAGTGCCCTTTACCCTGCGATCGACGCGATCGCTTTTCAGGAGCTTGACATGTCCTTGCTGACCCCCGAGCAAATCGCCGCCGCCCAGAAAGCCAACCTCGAAAGCCTGTTCGGTCTGACGACCAAGGCGTTCGAAGGCGTCGAAAAGCTGATCGAACTCAACCTGCAGGTCGTGAAGTCGACGCTGGCCGAAGGCCAGGAAAACGCACAGCGCCTGCTGTCGGTGAAGGACGCACAGGAACTGATCGCGCTGCAAGCCAGCCTGTCGCAGCCGGTCGCGGAAAAGGTGCTGTCGTACGGCCGTCACCTGTATGAAATCGCATCGTCGACGCAAGCCGAGTTCGCGAAGGTTGCTGAAGCGCAATTCGAAGAGCAGAACAAGAAGGTCCAGGCACTCGTCGACAACGTCGCGAAGAACGCCCCGGCTGGTTCGGAAACGGCTGTCGCTGCACTGAAGTCGGCACTGAACGCTGCGAACACCACGTACGAAACGGTTCAGAAGGCCACGAAGCAAGCCGTCGAAATCGCTGAAACGAACTTCAACGCTGCTGCTGCCGTCGCAACGAAGGCTGCTACCGCCGCTGCTGCACGTCGTACGAGCAAGCCGGCCGCGTAAGCGTCCCCTGCTCCTGAAAGAGCCGCGCCCAGCGCGGCTTTTTCGTTTCTGGCGCCGGAACATGCTGGAACCGGCACGTTGCCGACCATTCTCGAACGTTCGTTTGAGCATCGGCCGCGCATAAAAGAAAACGCCGCCGCCCGGATCACCCGGGAGGCGGCGTTTTTTCACGGCCGGCACACTGCCGGCCGAGCCGGCCGCGTTACTTCTTGCGTTGCGGCGGCAGGTCGGTACAAACGCCTTCGTACAGCTCGGCGGCCATGCCGACCGATTCGCCGAGCGTCGGGTGCGGATGGATCGTCTTGCCGATGTCTTCGGCGTCCGCGCCCATCTCGACGGCGAGGCACACTTCGCTGATCAGGTCGCCCGCGTTCAGGCCGACGATGGCACCACCGATCACGCGATGGGTTTCCTCGTCGAAGATCAGCTTCGTGAAGCCTTCGTCGCGGCCGTTCGCGATCGCGCGGCCCGATGCGGCCCACGGGAACACGGCCTTGCCGTACTTGATGCCTTCGGCCTTGCACTGGTCTTCCGTCTTGCCGGCCCACGCCACTTCCGGATCGGTGTACGCCACCGACGGGATCTGCAGTGCGTCGAAGTACGCCTTCTCGCCGTGCGCGGCTTCCGCTGCGACGTGGCCTTCATGCACGGCCTTGTGCGCGAGCATCGGCTGGCCGACGATATCGCCGATCGCGAAGATGTGCGGGACGTTCGTGCGCATCTGCTTGTCGACGTCGATGAAGCCGCGATCCGTGACCGCGACACCTGCCTTGTCGGCGCCGATCTTCTTGCCGTTCGGGCTGCGGCCCACCGCGACGAGCACGAGGTCGTAGCGCTGCGCTTCCGCCGGGGCCTTCTCGCCCTCGAACTTCACGTAGATGCCGTCTTCCTTCGCTTCCGCGCCGACCGTCTTGGTCTTCAGCATCACGTTGCCGAAGCGCTTCGCGTTGTACTTTTCCCAGACCTTCACCAGATCGCGGTCCGCGCCCATCATCAGGCCGTCCATCATTTCGACGACGTCGATCTCGGCGCCGAGCGTCGAGTAGACCGTGGCCATTTCGAGGCCGATGATGCCGCCGCCGATCACGAGCATGCGCTTCGGCAGCTGGCGCAGTTCGAGTGCGCCGGTCGAATCGACGACGCGCGGGTCTTCCGGCATGAACGGCAGCTTCACGGCCTGCGAGCCCGCGGCGATGATGGCCTGCTTGAACTTCACGACCTTCTTGCCGTTTTCGCCCTGCACTTCCATGTGGAACGGATCGACGAATGCGCCGACGCCCGTGACCACTTCGACCTTGCGTGCCTTTGCCATGCCGGCGAGGCCCGTCGTCAGCTTCTTGACGACGCCGCCCTTGAAGTCGCGCAGCTTGTCGAGATCGACTTCCGGCTTGCCGAACGTGATGCCGTGCGACGCGAGCGCCGCGGCTTCCTCGACGACGAGCGACGTATGCAGCAGCGCCTTCGACGGGATGCAGCCCACGTTCAGGCACACGCCGCCGAGCGTCGAGTAGCGTTCGACGAGCACCGTCTTCATGCCGAGGTCGGCGGCGCGGAACGCGGCCGAGTAGCCGCCGGGGCCGGCGCCGAGCACGAGCATGTCGCATTCGATGTCGGCTGCACCGGCGTAGCTGCCGGCTTGCGGCGCGGGTGCCGGAGCGGCGGCGGCCGGTGCCGGCGCAGCAGCTGCGGGCTTGGCCGCTTCGGGTGCTTTTGCGGGTGCGGCGGCGCCAGCCGATGCTTCGACGATGGCGATCACGGTGCCTTGCGAGACTTTCTCGCCGGCCTTGACCTTGATTTCCTTGACGGTGCCGGCGACGTCGCTGGGCACCTCCATGGAGGCTTTATCGGATTCGAGCGTGATGAGCGTCTGCTCTTTTTCGATCACGTCGCCGGGTTTGACGTTGACTTCGATGACATCGACGCCGCTGAAATCGCCGATATCCGGAACCTTGACTTCGATGAGACTCATTACTGTCCCCTTCTTGATTAGCTGCAGACAGAGGGGGGAGAAACCCGCAAAAGAACCCAAGACTACGGCCTGACAAGAGAACGCGAACCTGGGCAGGACCACCTTTGCCGTCCGCCCAAGGACGCGCCTTTCTTTTGGTTACTTTTCTTTGGAAGACAAAGAAAAGTGACCGCCGCCCCGCGCAGGGGCGACGCTAATAGACCGTTAGCAAAACAGGTTCAACGACAGGGCGTGGATAACAAACAAGAACCCCACGCCCCCGCGAGCCCCCCCCGCTCATCAAAGAATGATGCGACGGAAATCGGCGAGCAACGCACCGAGATACGCATTGAACCGCGCGGCTTCGGCGCCATCGATCACACGATGGTCATACGACAGCGACAGCGGCAGCGTAAGCCGCGGCACGAACTGCTTGCCGTCCCACACCGGCTTCATCTGGCCGCGCGACAACCCGAGGATCGCCACTTCCGGCGCGTTGATGATCGGCGTGAAGTTGGTGCCGCCGATCCCGCCGAGCGACGAGATCGAGAAGCAACCGCCTTGCATCTGGTCCGGCTTCAGCTTGCCGTCGCGTGCGGCCTTCGACAGCTCGGCCATTTCCTTCGCGATGTCGACGAGCCCCTTCTTGTCCGCATCGCGGATCACCGGCACGACGAGACCGTTCGGCGTGTCCGCGGCGAAACCGATGTGGTAGTACTGCTTGAACACCAGGTTGTCGCCGTCGAGGCTCGCGTTGAACGTCGGGAATTTCTTCAGCGCGGCGACGACCGCCTTGATCACGAACGCGAGCATCGTGAACTTCACGCCCGCCTTCTCGTGCTCCTTGTTCAGCTGCACGCGCAGTGCTTCGAGCTCGGTGATGTCCGCTTCGTCGTTGTTCGTGACGTGCGGGATCATCACCCAGTTGCGATGCAGGTTCGCGCCCGAGATCTTCTTGATGCGCGACAGCGGCTTCGCTTCGAACGGGCCGAACTTCGAGAAGTCGACCTTCGGCCACGGCAGCAGGTTCAGCTCGCCGCCGCCTGCCGGCGCGGCTGCCGCGGCCGGTGCTGCGCGCTGGCCGGTCATCACGCCCTTCACGAAGCCCGTGACGTCTTCCTTCGTAATGCGGCCCTTCGGACCCGAGCCCTGCACGCGTGCAACTTCGACGCCGAGCTCACGTGCGAACTTGCGCACCGACGGCGACGCGTGGCTCGCGCGGTATTCGCCCGACGCGGCGGCCGGCGCCGGCGCAGCAGCAGCCGGTGCCGGGGCGGCCTTCGCCGGTGCGGCGGCAGGTGCCGGCGCCGGAGCGGCAGCGGCCGGAGCCGGTGCGCTCGCCTGCGGTGCGGCAGCCGCTGCGCCTGCGGCTTCGAGCAGCACGATCAGCGTGCCTTCCGACACCGAATCGCCCACCTTCACCTTGATCTCTTTCACGACGCCTGCGGCCGGGCTCGGCACGTCCATCGTCGCCTTGTCCGACTCGAGCGTGACGAGCGACTGCTCCTTCTCGACCGTGTCGCCGACCTTCACGCCGATCTCGATCACCGGCACGTCCTTGTAGTCGCCGATGTCGGGGACCTTCACTTCGAGCGTGCCGCCGGCAGCTGCCGGTGCGGCCGCCGGTGCTGCAGCAGCC
This sequence comes from Burkholderia sp. AU31652, assembly GCF_002223155.1. Lineage (NCBI taxonomy): Bacteria > Pseudomonadati > Pseudomonadota > Betaproteobacteria > Burkholderiales > Burkholderiaceae > Burkholderia > Burkholderia sp. AU31652. Next base: position 1,979,468 of record NZ_NKFG01000003.1, read on the forward strand.
GGCGCTGCCGCCGGAGCCGGAGCAGCAGCGGGCGCTGCCGCGCCGTTCGCCTGCGCCGCGGCGCCGCCTTCGAGCAGGATGATCAGCGAGCCTTCCGACACGGAATCGCCCACCTTGACCTTGATTTCCTTCACGACGCCGCCGACCGGGCTCGGCACGTCCATCGTCGCCTTGTCCGACTCGAGCGTGACGAGCGACTGCTCCGGTTCGACGGTATCGCCGACCTTCACGCCGATCTCGATCACCGGCACGTCCTTGTAATCGCCGATATCCGGCACCTTCACTTCGATCGCTTGACTCATCTGTTTCTGTCTCCATGGCCGCGCGCGCCCCTCGAGGAAGCGGCGCGCGGCATCACACGGCGTGTGCGTTAAACGGTCATCGGGTTGGGCTTCGACGGATCGAGGTTGTACTTGGCGATCGCGTCCGCGACCACCTTGCGCTCGATCGTGCCCTCGTCGGCCAGCGCGTTGAGCGCGGCGACGGTGACCCAGTGACGGTCGACTTCGAAGAAGTGACGCAGCTTCTCGCGGGTATCCGAGCGGCCGAAGCCGTCCGTGCCCAGCACGACGAAGCGGCGATCGATCTGGCCGCGGATCTGGTCGACCAGCGCACGGACGTAGTCGGTCGATGCGATGACCGGGCCCTGCGTGTCCTTCAGGCACTTCTGCACGTGCGACAGACGACGCTCTTCGGTCGGATGGAGCAGGTTCCAGCGTTCGACCTGGTGGCCTTCACGCGCGAGCTCCGTGAAGCTCGGCACGCTCCACAGGTCGGCGGCGACGCCCCAGTCGTTCTTCAGCAGGTCGGCGGCAGCGATCACTTCGTTGAAGATCGTGCCCGCGCCGAGCAGCTGGACGCGCGGCGCCTTCTTGTCGGCGTCGGCCTTCTTGAACGCGTACATGCCCTTGATGATGTCGGCCGCCACGTGCTCGCCCTGCGGAATCGCAGGGTGCTCGTAGTTCTCGTTCATCACCGTGATGTAGTAGTACACGTCTTCCTGGTCCGCCACCATGCGGCGCAGGCCGTCCTGGACGATCACGGCAAGTTCATAGCCGAAGGTCGGGTCGTAGCTCACGCAGTTCGGCACCGATGCCGCCCACAGGAGCGAGTGGCCGTCTTCGTGCTGCAGGCCTTCGCCGTTCAGCGTCGTGCGGCCCGCGGTACCGCCGAGCAGGAAGCCGCGCGAACGCATGTCGCCCGCGGCCCATGCCAGGTCGCCGATCCGCTGGAAGCCGAACATCGAGTAGAAGATGTAGAACGGCACCATGATCTCGCCGTGCGTCGAGTACGACGTCGCCGCCGCGATCCAGTCGCACATGCCGCCCGCTTCGTTGATGCCTTCCTGCAGGATCTGGCCGGTTTCCGATTCCTTGTAGAACATCAGCTGGTCGGAATCTTCCGGCACGTACTTCTGGCCCTGCTGGTTCCAGATGCCGATCTGGCGGAACAGGCCTTCCATGCCGAACGTACGCGATTCGTCCGGGACGATCGGCACGACGCGCTTGCCGAGCGCCTTGTCCTTCAGCAGGATGTTCAGGATCCGCACGAACGCCATCGTCGTCGAGATCTCGCGGCCTTCGCCCGTGCCCTTCAGCAGCGGCTCGAACGCGTCGAGCGCCGGCACCGGCAGCGACGTCGCCTTCTCGCGGCGGTGCGGCAGGTAGCCGCCGAGGTCCATGCGCTGCTTGCGCATGTATTCGAGTTCCTTCGAGCCTTCCTCGAACTTCAGGTACGGCACGTCGGCGATCTGCTCGTCGGTGATCGGCAGGCGGAACTGGTCACGGAACTTCTTCAGTTGCTCGACCGGCAGCTTCTTCTGCTGGTGCGTGATGTTCATCGCCTGGCCCGACTCGCCCATCCCGTAGCCCTTGATGGTCTTCGCGAGGATGACGGTCGGCGCGCCCTTCGTGTTCGTGGCTTCGTGGAAAGCCGCGTAGATCTTGTGCGGATCGTGGCCGCCGCGGTTCAGCGCCCAGATGTCGTCGTCCGACCAGTCGGCGACGAGCGCCTTCAGCTCAGGCGTGTTGAAGAAGTGCTCGCGCACGAACGCGCCGGATTCCGACTTGTACGTCTGGTACTCGCCGTCGACGACTTCCATCATGCGGCGCATCAGCGCGCCCGACTTGTCGCGTGCGAACAGCGCATCCCAGCGGCTGCCCCAGATGACCTTGATCACGTTCCAGCCGGCACCACGGAATTCCGATTCGAGTTCCTGGATGATCTTGCCGTTGCCGCGCACCGGGCCGTCGAGACGCTGCAGGTTGCAGTTGATCACGAACACGAGGTTGTCGAGCTTCTCGCGGCTCGCCATCCCGATCGCGCCGAGCGATTCCGGTTCGTCCGTCTCGCCGTCGCCGAGGAATGCCCACACCTTGCGGCCTTCCGTCTTCGTGATGCCGCGCGCTTCCAGGTACTTCATGAAGCGGGCCTGGTAGATCGCCATGATCGGGCCGAGGCCCATCGACACGGTCGGGAACTGCCAGAAGTCCGGCATCAGCCACGGGTGCGGGTACGACGAAATGCCGTTGCCGTCGACTTCCTGGCGGAAGTTGTCGAGCTGCTCTTCCTTCAGGCGGCCGAGCAGGAACGCGCGCGAGTAGACGCCCGGCGACGAGTGGCCCTGCACGAACACGAGATCGCCGCCATGCTGCTCGGACGCTGCGTGCCAGAAGTGGTTGTAGCCGACGTCATAGAGCGTCGCGGCCGATGCGAACGATGCGATGTGGCCGCCGACGTTCGTGTCCTTGCCTGCGCGCAGCACCATCGCCAGCGCGTTCCAGCGCGTGTACGAACGGATGCGGTGCTCGATGTCCTGGTCACCCGGGATCTTCGCCTGTGCGGCGACCGGGATCGTGTTGATGTACGGGGTATTCGCGGAAAACGGCAGGTGTTCGCCATGCATGCGGGCGAATTCGATCTGCTTTTCGATCAGGTAGTGCGCGCGGCCAGTGCCCACGGAGGAGATTACGCCGTCGAGCGACTCGAGCCATTCGACGGTTTCCTGCGGGTCGTCGTCATGTTCGGCGGCGACATATTTCATCACTTCGTTCGGTACAGCGGACATTCTCGTCTCCTGGGTCCTGGAATGTGAGGATCGCTCTCGTGCAGACGACGCGACGCGACCGGCTGCGGGCAAGCTCCGACGGATTGTAATGAGCGTGCGCGGGCATGCGCAACAAAATTTTCGAATTGTGAGATCTTTTCTCGCAATGCGGAATATTGCTGCGCTGCACCCATATTCCGGGGCTCTCCGGCGCATCGCGGCTGAACAAATCCGTTTCCGTTCAACATATCCGGTATAGGTTTTCCATGTATTGCGCTGCGCTACAATCCTGCCATGTTGACCGATCGGCTTTTCGCACGCTCGGCGCGACCGTCGGGCCCGCCGGCGGAGTCGCAGCCGTCCCGTTGGCACCACGGACCGTGGTGGTCCAATTCCTATTTGCTGACGCCCCTGCTGTCGATCCTGGTGTTCCTGGTGGTGATGAGCCTCATCCTGTGGAGCCTCAATCGCCGCGAACAGCAGCAGCAGGAAGACACCCTCTTCCGTAACGTCGCATGGGCGCAGCAGCAGATCCGCCTGTCGATGACGGGCGCGCAGGAACAGCTCCAGGCGCTGTCGCGCGATCTCGCTTCCGGCCGCCTCGACCAGAACGCGTTCCAGATGGCGGTCGCGGACGTGATGCAAACGCATCCGGAAATCCTCTACCTGAACTGGTACACGTCGCCCGGCGTGCAGCGCTGGCCGACCGTGCATCCGCCGCTGCTCGGCCAGCGGCTCGCGAAGCCCGGCGAAGCGCAGATGCAGGACGCCGTGCGCGGCGCGTACGACGAGGCGCGCAGCACGCGCCGCCAGGCGTATTCGCCGCTGATCTACGACGACTTCGGCAACGGCTTCATCACGCTGCAGACACCCGTGATGCGCGGCGACCGCGAGTACCTCGGCTCGATCGCCGCTGTGTTCTCGGTCGAAGGCATCCTGAAGCACGACATCCCGCAGGAGTTGTCGTCGAAGTACAAGATCTCGATCACCGACGCGAACAACCGCGAGCTGTCGTCCACGTCGACGCGCCCGCGCCTGCCGCGCGACTCGCACTACGACCTGCCGCTCGATCCGCCCGGCCAGGGGCTGACCGTGCGCGTGTACGCATTCCCGCAGCTCACGAACCTGACCAACAACACGCTCGTATGGCTCGTCGCAGGCCTGTCGTGCTTCGTGCTGTGGAGCCTCTGGAGCCTGTGGAAGCACACGCGCCAGCGCTTCGAGGCGCAGCAGGCGCTGTACGCGGAAGCGTTCTTCCGCCGCGCGATGGAGAACTCGGTGCTGATCGGCATGCGCGTGCTCGACATGCACGGCCGCATCACGCACGTGAACCCCGCGTTCTGCCGGATGACGGGCTGGGACGAAACCGACCTCGTCGGCAAGGTCGCACCGTTCCCGTACTGGCCGCGCGACGCGTACCCGGAAATGCAGCGCCAGCTCGACATGACGCTGCGCGGCAAGGCGCCGAGCTCGGGCTTCGAGCTGCGCGTGCGGCGCAAGAACGGCACGCTGTTCCATGCGCGCCTGTACGTGTCGCCGCTGATCGACAGCTCGGGCCGCCAGACCGGCTGGATGTCGTCGATGACCGACATCACCGAGCCGAAGCGCGCGCGCGAGGAACTCGCGGCCGCGCACGAGCGCTTCACGACGGTGCTCGAAAGCCTCGACGCCGCGGTGTCGGTGCTGGCCGCCGACGAAGCCGAGCTGCTGTTCGCGAACCGCTACTACCGCCACCTGTTCGGCATTCGCCCGGACGGCCATCTCGAGCTGTCGGGCGGCGGCTTCGACCGCGCGCAGGCCTCGTCCGACTCGATCGACATGGTCGACGCGTTCGCGGGCCTGCCGGCCGCCGCGCTGACGAGCAGCACGGCGGACGCGCAGGAGGTGTACGTCGAGAGCATCCAGAAGTGGTTCGAGGTGCGCCGCCAGTACATCCAGTGGGTGGACGGCCACCTCGCGCAGATGCAGATCGCGACCGACATCACGACCCGCAAGAAGGCACAGGAACTCGCACACCAGCAGGAAGAGAAGCTGCAGTTCACGAGCCGATTGATGACGATGGGTGAAATGGCGTCGTCGATTGCTCACGAATTGAACCAGCCGCTCGCCGCGATCAACAACTACTGCTCGGGCACGCTCGCGCTCGTGAAGAGCGGCCGCGGCACGCCGGAAACGCTGCAGCCCGCGCTGGAAAAGACCGCGCAGCAGGCGCTGCGCGCGGGGATGATCGTCAAGCGGATCCGCGAATTCGTGAAGCGCAGCGAGCCGAAGCGCCAGCCGGCGCGGGTCGCGGACATCGTCGCCGACGCGGTCGGGCTCGCCGAAATCGAGGCCAGGAAGCGCAGGATCCGGATCGTCACGGAAATCCTCGCAAGAATGCCTATTATTTATGTCGACCCCGTGCTGATCGAGCAGGTGCTCGTGAACCTGATGAAGAACGCGGCCGAAGCGATGGCCGACGTGAAGCCGGCGTCGGTGGACGGCGTGATCCGCGTCGTCGCCGACATCGAGGCGGGCTTCGTCGACATCCGCGTGATCGACCAGGGCCCGGGCGTCGACGAAGCGACCGCCGAGCGCCTGTTTGAACCGTTTTACAGCACCAAGTCCGATGGCATGGGCATGGGGCTGAACATCTGCCGTTCGATCATCGAATCGCATCGGGGGCGTCTGTGGGTGGTCAACAACGTCGAGCCGGATGGCCGCATATCCGGCGCAACGTTCCACTGCAGCCTGCCCATTGGGGAACCCGCTGATCTCGGCCAAGGGGGGCGCGAGGCATCGGCATCACATACCGTTACGGGAGAACTATGAATAGCCCTGTCACCACCACTCAGGAAACCGTCTTTGTCGTTGACGACGACGAGGCCGTACGGGACTCGCTGCGCTGGCTGCTGGAGGCGAACGGCTATCGCGTGCAATGCTTCTCGAGCGCCGAGCAGTTCCTCGATGCCTACCAGCCTGCCCAGCAGGCCGGCCAGATCGCGTGCCTGATCCTCGACGTCCGGATGTCCGGCATGAGCGGCCTCGAACTGCAGGAGCGCCTGATTGCCGACAATGCCGCGCTGCCGATCATCTTCGTCACGGGTCACGGCGACGTGCCGATGGCCGTCTCGACGATGAAAAAGGGTGCGATGGACTTTATCGAGAAACCGTTCGACGAAGCCGAGCTGCGCAAGCTCGTCGAGCGGATGCTCGACAAGGCCCGAAGCGAAAGCAAGAGCGTCCAGGAACAGCGTGCCGCGAGCGAACGCCTGTCGAAGCTGACCGCGCGCGAGCAGCAGGTGCTCGAACGGATCATCGCGGGCCGCCTGAACAAGCAGATCGCCGACGATCTCGGCATCAGCATCAAGACGGTCGAAGCGCACCGCGCGAACATCATGGAAAAGCTCAACGTCAACACGGTGGCTGACCTGCTGCGCCTCGCGCTGTCGAAGAAGCAGGCCTGAGCGAGCGCCGGCCGCGGCGGCGCTGCCCGCCCGGCCCGCAGCCAGCCCTGGCCGCCCCGCGCGATGCGGCCCACTCGCGCGGCGGCGGCCTTTCTCCCGGCGCGCGAGCGCCGCGGCCATGACGCTTCCTGCTTATTCGCTGTCGGACGGCAGCAGGCGAACGGTATAATCGCGTGCTTTGCTGCGACGCTTCGGGCGCCGCACGACCGCATTCCAACTTCCCGGCAGGACCACCACCATGACAGCCCTCCTCATCGACGGCAACGCCCTTTCGAAGACCCTGCGCGCACAGGCCGCCGAACGCGCCGCCGCCCTGACCGCACGCGGCCACCAGCCCGGTCTCGCGGTGATCCTCGTCGGCGCCAACCCGGCAAGCGAAGTCTACGTGCGCAACAAGATCAAGGCGTGCGAGGACAACGGTTTCTTCTCGCTGAAGGACGCGTACCCGGACACGCTGTCGGAAGCCGACCTGCTCGCGCACATCGACGCGCTGAACCGCGATCCGAAGATCCACGGCATCCTCGTTCAGTTGCCGCTGCCCAAGCACATCGACAGCCACAAGGTGATCGAGGCGATCGCACCGGAAAAGGACGTCGACGGCTTCCACGTCGCGAACGCCGGCGCGCTGATGACCGGCAAGCCGCTGTTCCGCCCGTGCACGCCGTACGGCGTGATGAAGATGTTCGAGGCGCACGACATTCCGCTGCAGGGCGCGAACGCGGTCGTGATCGGCCGCTCGAACATCGTCGGCAAGCCGATGGCGATGATGCTGCTCGACGCCGGCGCGACCGTGACGATCTGCCACAGCAAGACGCGCGACCTCGCCGCGCACACGCGGCAGGCCGACATCGTGGTCGCCGCGGTCGGCAAGCGCAACATCCTGACCGCCGACATGGTGAAGCCCGGCGCGACGGTGATCGACGTCGGCATGAACCGCGACGACGCGGGCAAGCTGTGCGGCGACGTCGACTTCGCGGGCGTGAAGGAAGTGGCCGGCCACATCACGCCGGTGCCGGGCGGTGTCGGCCCGATGACCATCACGATGCTGCTGATCAACACGATCGAAGCCGCCGAGCGCGCCGCCGACGCGGCCGCCTGAGCCCCTGCACCATTCAGCCGGCGTGCGGTTCCGCGCGCCGGCGCCTCGCCGGCCGCACCGCACTGCGTCGGTCGCGCCATCAAACGACTCCACCCCGCATCCGACCCCGCGTCAATCGCGTCGTTAGAAACTAACGATTGGAAAGCGCGCGATGCGCCCCAATAATGTCGATATCGGGCGCCGCGTTGCCTTGCGCGCCTACCCTTTTCACTCCGGTTCATCCGGCAACAGACAGGGAGTCTTATGTCCGCCAGCGCCAACCCCAACCCGCTGCTCGATTTCTCGGGCCTGCCCCGCTTCGGCGAGATCCGCCCGGAACACGTGACGCCCGCGCTCGACACGCTGCTCGATGACGCCAACCGTGCGGTCGAGACGGCAAGCGCGGCCGCGACGCCGGCAACCTGGGCAGCCGTCGTCGAGACGGTCGAGCAAGCGACGGAGCCGCTCGGTCGCGCGTGGGGCATCGTCGGCCACCTGAACGCGGTTGCCGATACGCCCGAACTGCGGGCCGCCTATGGCGAGAATCTGCCGCGCGTGACCGAATTCTGGTCGAGCGTCGGCCAGAACCTCGCGCTGTACGAGAAGTACAAGGCGATCGCCGCAAGCGCCGAATACGCGACGCTGTCCACCGAACGCAAGAAGATCCTGGACAACGCGCTGCGCGATTTCCGCCTGTCGGGCGCCGAGCTGCCCGAGGACCAGAAGCCGCGCTTCGCCGAACTGCAGGAACAGCAGGCCGCGCTGTCGAAGGCATTCTCCGATCACGTGCTCGACGCGACCAACGCGTACGCGTATTTCGTGCAGGACGAGGCCGATCTGGCCGGCCTGCCCGGCGACGCGATCGAGGCCGCCCGCGAAGCCGCGCAAAAGGATGCCAAGGAAGGCTGGAAATTCTCGCTGCACTTCCCGTCGTACTTCCCGGTGCTGCAATACGCGGACAACCGCGCACTGCGCGAGACGCTCTACCGCGCCTATGCAACGCGCGCGTCGGAACTCGGGCCGCAGTACGGTGACGGCAAGGCCGAATGGGACAACACGGCGATCGTCGCCGATGCGCTGAAGCTGCGCCGCGAAGAGGCGCTGATGCTCGGCTTCCGCAACTTCGCCGAAGTGTCGCTCGCGCCGAAGATGGCCGAATCGCCGCAGCAGGTGATCGCGTTCCTCGAGGATCTCGCGACGCGCGCGCGCCCGCACGCGGACAAGGACTGGGACGAACTGCGCACGTTCGCCGCGAAGGAACTCGGCCTCGCCGAACTCGCGCCGTGGGACGTCGCATTCGCGGCCGAAAAGCTGCGCCAGCAGCGCTACGCGTTCTCGGAAAACGAAGTCAAGCAGTACTTCCCGGAGCCGGCCGCGCTGAAGGGCCTGTTCACCGTCACCGAGACGCTGTTCGGCGTGCAGATCAAGCCGGACGACGCGCCGGTGTGGCACAAGGACGTGCGTTTCTTCCGCGTCGAGAACCGCGACGGCTCGCTCGTCGCGCAGTTCTATCTCGACCTGTACGCGCGCGAAGGCAAGCGCGGCGGCGCATGGATGGACGACGCGCGTTCGCGCGCGAAGCGCGGCAGCAGCGTGCAGACGCCGGTCGCCTATCTCACCTGCAACTTCTCGGCGCCGGTCGGCGGCAAGCCCGCCTGCTTCACGCACGACGAAGTCATCACGCTGTTCCATGAATTCGGCCACGGGCTGCACCACATGCTCACGCGCGTCGACGAACTCGGCGTGTCGGGCATCAACGGCGTCGAATGGGATGCCGTCGAGCTGCCGTCGCAGTTCATGGAAAACTTCTGCTGGGAATGGGACGTGCTGTCGTCGATGTCGTCGCACGTCGACACGGGCGCCGCGCTGCCGCGCGAGCTGTTCGACAAGATGATCGCGGCGAAGAACTTCCAGAGCGGGCTCGGCACGCTGCGTCAGATCGTGTTCTCGATGTTCGACATGCTGCTGCACGTCGACTTCGACCCGGCGGGCGCCACCGGCGTGACCGAATTCGCGCGCGAGATCAACGAGCGCTATCACGTGATCCCGCAAGCCGCGTTCTCGCGCTGGCCGAACACGTTCAGCCACATCTTCGCAGGCGGCTACGCGGCCGGCTACTACAGCTACAAGTGGGCCGAGGTGCTGTCGGCCGATGCGTACGCGGCGTTCGAGGAAGCGGCGGCCGCAAGCGGCAGCGTGCTCGACGCGGCGACCGGCACGCGCTATCGCCGCGAAATCCTCGAGGTCGGCGGCAGCCGCCCGGCGATGGATTCGTTCAAGGCGTTCCGCGGCCGCGAGCCGCAGATCGATGCGCTGCTGCGCCACAACGGGATGGCTGCGCCCGCGCACTGAGCGGGCCGCCAGCGCGTTCGGCTGCATGTGAGCAAAGGCACCGCTTCGGCGGTGCCTTTTTTCATGGCGCGGGCGACTCGTCGTCGAACAGCGAGAACTGCCCGTGGCGCTCGGCGGTATCTTCGTCGATACGCACGCCGACGCCGAGCAGCCGCACCGCCTGCGCCCGCCGTTGCAGCCCCTTCGCGAGCAGCGTGACGGCCGTGTCCGCATTCGTCGCATCGGCCACGCACTCGACCGTCGTGCGCTGGAAGTCGGCGAAGCGGATCTTCACGTACAGCTTGCGGATCGAGCGCGCGGCGCCCGCCCGTTCGATCCGCGCGTCGAGTTGCACGACGAGGCGGCGGATTTCCTCCGCGCACTGCTCGAGCGTCGTCAGGTCGGTCACGTAGGTCGTCTCGACACTGACCGACTTGCGCTCCTGGTCGGCCTGCACGCGCCGCTCGTCGATCCCGCGCGACAGTTCGTACAACCGCCGCCCGAACGCGCCGAATTCGCGGTGCAGGTCGATCAACGGCCAGTCGCGCAACTGCGCGCAAGTCTGGATGCCGAGCCGGTCGAGCCGCGTGGCCGTCACCTTGCCGACGCCGTGCAGCTTGCGCACCGGCAGCGCCGCGACGAACGCGTCGATCTCGTGCGGTCGCACGACGAACAGCCCGTCGGGCTTGTTCCAGTCGGACGCGATCTTCGCGATGAACTTGTTCGGCGCAACGCCGGCCGACACGGTCACGCCGACCGTGTCGAACACGCGCTGGCGGATCTCCCGTGCAATCAGCGTGGCACTCCCCTGGCACCGCTCCGACCCGCTGACGTCGAGGTACGCCTCGTCGAGCGACAGCGGCTCGACGTCGGGCGTGTAGTCGCGATAGATCGCCATGATCTGCCGCGATGCCGCGCGGTACTTGTCCATCGCGGTCGGCAGGATCAGCAGGTCCGGGCACTTGCGCATCGCCAGCGCCGACGACATCGCCGAATGCACGCCGTAGCGCCGCGCCTCGTAGTTGCAGGTCGCGATCACGCCACGCTGGTCGGGCCGGCCGCCGACCGCGAGCGGCCGGTTGCGCAGCGACGGGTCGTCGCGCATCTCGACCGACGCGTAGAAGCAGTCGCAGTCGCAGTGAATGATCTTGCGCATGCGCGGCTGCGCGTCGGCCGGCGGCGGCACGTGCGGATCGGCAGGCGGAATGATGGTCGGGTTCACGGTGCCGATACTGTACAAAAACACAGTGCCGGTTTCAACTGTCGCGTGCGGCCGGGCCCGGCGGCGCCGTACTGGCCCGCCTTGCGCGGATCGTACCGGCCGGGCACGGACAGCCGCGCCTATACTCGTCTGCCGCAAGACACGAAACGCAAAAGGTGACGGATGAAGACGATCGGACTGATCGGCGGGATGAGCTGGGAATCGTCGGCCGAGTACTACCGGATGATCAATCGCCATTCGAAGGCGTTGCAGGGTGGACACCACAACGCGAAGAGCGTGCTGGTCACGGTCGATTTCGCGGAGATCGAAGCGCTGCAGCGCACGCACGACTGGGCCGCGCTCGGCGAACGGATGGCCGGCGCCGCACGACAGCTCGAAGCGGCCGGCGCCGATCTGGTCGTGCTGACCACCAATACGATGCATCGCGTCTGCGATGCGATCGAAGCCGCGGTGAAGTTGCCGTTCCTGCACATCGCCGATCCGACCGGCACTGCGCTGCGCGATGCGGGCGTCGAGCGCGTCGCGCTGCTCGGCACGCGCTACACGATGGAGCTGCCGTTCTACGCGGAGCGGCTGCGCGGGAAGTTCGGGATGGAGGTGCTGGTGCCGGACGAACGCGGGCGCGACGACGTGCACCGGATCATCTACGACGAGCTGTGCCACGGCATCGTCTCGCCGGAATCGCGCGCGACGTACGTGGCGATCATCGAGGAACTGGCCCGGCGCGGTGCGCAGGCCGTGATCCTCGGCTGCACGGAAATCACGCTGCTGATCGGCGCGGACGACTCGCCGCTGCCGGTGTTCGATACGACCGCGCTGCATGCGAAGGCGGCGGTCGAGTGGGCGGCGCGCTGATCGCTGCCGCGCGGAAAACAAAAAACCCGGCACGGGGCCGGGCCGGGTTCCTGTCGACGAAGCGCGCATCGGTCACTTGCGCTGCACATCGTCTGGTGTGCTTGGTTGCGGGGGTAGGATTTGAACCTACGACCTTCGGGTTATGAGCCCGACGAGCTGCCAGACTGCTCCACCCCGCGTCAGAGAAATAAATTATAGGGTGAGGGAGTACTCACGTCAATACTTTTGTCACAATTTCTTCCCGGTTCATCGAAACAGCTGCGCGCGGCGCCTCCCCCGCCCCGCACGAAGCGCGCGTTCGCGCCCCGTGCTCGCGGTAAGATGGCGGCCTTCGCATTCACCCCGCACGCACACTCCCGTTCATGAAAATCGCCACCTGGAACGTCAACTCGCTCAACGTCCGCAAGCAGCACGTGCTCGACTGGCTCGCGCAAAGCGGAACCGACGTGCTGTGCCTGCAGGAACTGAAGCTGCCGGACGAGAAATTCCCGCGCGCCGATCTCGAGGCGGTCGGCTACCGCAGCTGGTTCACCGGCCAGAAGACCTACAACGGCGTCGCGATCCTCGCGCGCGACACGCTGTCCGTCGACGAATCGGACGTCGTGCGCAACATCCCCGGTTTCGACGACCCGCAGCAGCGCGTGGTCGCCGCGACGGTCGACGGCGTGCGCATCGTGTCCGCCTATTTCCCGAACGGCCAGGCGCCCGACTCCGACAAGTTCGTCTACAAGATGCAATGGCTCGACGCGCTGCAGGCATGGCTGCGCACCGAGCTGCAGCGCTACCCGAAGCTCGCGCTGCTCGGCGACTACAACATCGCGCCGGAAGACCGCGACGTGCACGACCCGGCGAAATGGGAAGGCCAGAACCTCGTGTCGCCGCAGGAGCGCGCCCACTTCGCGCAGCTGATCGAGCTGGGCTTCGTCGACGCGTTCCGCCGCTTCGAACAGCCGGAGAAGACCTTCACGTGGTGGGACTACCGGATGATGGCGTTCCGCCGCAACGCGGGGCTGCGCATCGACCACGTGCTGCTGTCGCCGGCGCTCGCGGAAACCTGCACGTCGTGCGAAGTCGATCGCACGCCGCGCACGTGGGAACAGCCGTCCGACCACACGCCCGTCGTCGCGGTCGTCGGCTGATCTCCCGGGCAGCCCGCGCGCGTTCAGCGCCGCGCGGACGCCGGCCCGAGATGGGCCCACAGGAACCCGAATTCGGCCGCATCGGCCTCCGCGCGTTCCAGATCGTCGGCGCTGCCGTGGCCGCCGTCGGTATTCTCCCAGTACCACACCCGTTCGTGACCGAGCGCGTGCATGCGCGCGGCCATCTTGCGTGCATGCGCCGGATGCACGCGGTCGTCGCGCGTCGACGTCGTCAGCAGCAGCGGCGGATACGCGACGCCTTCGCGCACACGGTGATACGGCGAGTACGCGGCTAGCGCCGCACCTTCGTGCGGATCGTCCGGGTCACCGTATTCGTCGAGCCATGCGGCGCCCGCGTGCAGCTTCGGATAACGCTGCATGTCGAGCAGCGGCACGCGGCAGAGCACCGCGCCGAACAACTCCGGCCGCTGCACCATGCACGCGGCGACCAGCAGCCCGCCGTTGCTGCCGCCTTCGATGCCGAGCTGCGCGGCGGTCGTCACGCCGGTCGCGACCAGATCCTCGGCCACCGCGATGAAATCGTCGAACGAACGCTGACGGTGTTCGCGCTGCGCATCGACGTGCCAGCGCGGCCCGAACTCGCCGCCGCCGCGGATATGCGCGAACGCCATCACGCCGCCGCGCTCGAGCCACCCGATACCGAACGCATCGCTGTAGCCCGGCAGGTTCGGAATCGCGAAGCCGCCATAGCCCGACAGCAGGCACGGCCGCGCGACACGCGCGGCGCCGTCGGCCACGTCGAGTGCATCGCGCGGCCCGATCAGCGTGTACGGCACCATCGTGCCGTCTTGCGAACGCGCGCTCGCGCGACGCACGACGAGCCCGGCCGCATCGAACTGCACCGGCGGCCGGTCGAGCAGCACGCGGCGCGACGGCGCATCGTCCGCGCGATCCGCAAGGTCGGCCAGCCAGCATTCGGGCGGATCGAGATAGGTGTCGACGTCCACGTAAATCTCGTCGTTCAGCGTCGATTCGACGGGCTCGACGTCGATCTGCGCATCGCCCGGCCCCGGCCACTCGAACGGCCGCGCGTCCCACGTCCACGTGCCGTCGTCGGCCTGGCTCGGCTGCCACAGCATCGTGCGGTTGTGCACGTCGTCGAGCCAGCTCGCGATCAGCGTCGTGCGCGTGTGCGTCCACGTGCATGCGGACGTCGACGGTTGCGGCGCGAACAGCGTCGTGAGTTCGCGCGACCCGGCCAGGAACGCCTGCTCGCGGATCGCGAGCAGCGAGCCGCCCGCATGGCGCACGCCGTCGCACTCCCAGTCGAGGCGCGGCTCCAGCATGAGCCAGCCTTCCCAGAACCCGACCTCGACGTGGGTCGGCACGTCGTAGCGCACCCACTCGCCCGCCTCCGTCAAGCGGTACGCATGTGCGTCGAAGAAATCGACGCTGCGCCACGCGACGTGACGGTTGTCGATCGGATCGAATCCCGCACCCGCGCTGATGTCGTCGGGTTCGCCGCGGAACACGACGGGCGCGTCGGCGAGCGCGGTGCCACGCACCCAGCGCCGCGCTTCATACGGATAACCGGCCGCGGTCGCATGCGCTTCGCCGCGATCCCAGCTCACGTAGACGGTATCGCGATCGATCCAGCCGACCGTGTGATGCCCCGGCTCGTCGATCGTGAAACCGCCGTCGACGAAACGACGTTCGACGAGATCGAATTCGCGCACGACGACCGCGTCGGCCCCGCCCGGCGACAGCGACAGCAGCGCGCGATCGCCGTCCGGGTACAGGATCGCGTCCTGCTCGAACACCCACGACTCGCCCTCCTCCGCACCGAGCGCGTCGACGTCGAGCAGCGTTTCCCATGCCGGTTTTCCCGCGCGCCAGTCGTCCCAGCGCGTGCGGCGCCACAGCCCCTTCGGATGGAGATCGTCCTGCCACAGGTCGTAGGCCCAGTCGCGCCAGCGCGTCGGAATCACCGGGCGCTCGCGCGGCAGGTACGCTTTGGCGAGGCGCGCCGTCAGCGCGCGATACGCGTCGTCGTCACGCAGCGCGGCGCGCGTGCGCGCATTCTGCTCGTCGACCCACGTGCGGGCGCGCTTGCTGTCGAGCGCTTCGAGGAAACGGAACGGGTCGGCCCCGGTGGGCCAGCGGAAGGAATCGGACATTGAGGATCGGCGGAATGGCAAACGGCGTGCAAACCGCGATTATGTCCGATCGCGGCATGCGCGATGCCCGCGCATGCCGCAAATCGTGCTCAGGGCTCCAGATGGAGTTCCTGGATCTTGCGCGTGATGGTGTTGCGGCCGATGCCGAGCCGCTCCGCGGCCTCGACCTTGCGGCCACGCGTGAAGTCGAGCGCCTCGCGGATCACGGCCGCCTCGAAGCGGCGTGCGAGTTCGTCCATCACGTCGGCCGAGTTCTCGCGCAACAGCCGTGCAACCTCGGTGCGCAGGCCGTGCTCCCACAGCGGATAACCGGCCGGCACACCGCCGTTCGGCGCCGCCCCGACGGGCGCGGACGCCACCGCTGCCACACCGGTCGCCGGTTGCGCGAGCGCCGTCTCGCCGCCGCCGTGCGCATCGGCACCGTCGCCCGTTGCAGCGACCGGCGCGCCGGCCGGCACGAGGTCGGGCGGCAGATCCTTGATCTCGACCGTCTGCGCGGGCGCCATCACGGTCAGCCAGTTCGCGAGGTTCTCGAGCTGGCGTACGTTGCCGGGAAACGCCAGCGACGTGAGGTAAGCCAGCGCTTCGTCGGACACGCGCTTCGGCTCGACGCCGAGATCGCGCGCGCTCTTCTGCAGGAAGTGGCGCGTGAGCAGCGCGATGTCCTCGCTGCGCTCGCGCAGCGGCGGCAGGCGCAGCCGGATCACGTTGAGCCGGTGGTAAAGGTCCTCGCGGAACAGCCCCTGGCGCACGCGCGATTCGAGATTCTGGTGCGTCGCGGCGATCACGCGCACGTTCGCGCGCAGCGGGTTGTGGCCGCCGACCCGATAGAACTGCCCGTCCGACAGCACGCGCAACAGGCGCGTCTGCAGGTCGAACGGCATGTCGCCGATTTCGTCGAGGAACAGCGTGCCGTTCTCGGCCTGCTCGAAGCGGCCCTGCCGCGTCGTCTGCGCGCCGGTGAACGCGCCGCGCTCATGGCCGAACAGCTCGGATTCGAGCAGGTCCTTCGGAATCGCCGCGGTGTTCAGCGCGATGAACGGCCCGTTCGCACGCGGACTGTGACGGTGCAGCGCACGCGCGACGAGCTCCTTGCCGGTGCCCGATTCGCCGGTGATCAGCACGGTCGCGGCCGAGTGCGACAGCCGGCCGATCGCGCGGAACATGTCCTGCATCGCGGGCGCCTGGCCGAGCATCTCGGGCGCCTCGGCCACGCGCTCGTCCTGCGGCGCGCCGCCGCGCAGGCTTTCTTCCACCGCGCGGCGGATCAGCTCGACCGCCTTGTCGACGTCGAACGGCTTCGCGAGATATTCGAACGCGCCGCCCTGGAACGCCGCGACGGCGCTGTCGAGATCGGAGAACGCCGTCATGATGATGACGGGCAGGCCCGGCAGGCGCTCGTGCATCGCCTGCAGCAACTCGAGGCCCGAGCCGCCCGGCATCCGGATGTCGGATACGAGCACCTGCGGGGTCTCGTGGTCGAGCGCGGCCAGCGCGTCACGCACGTTCGCGAAGCTCTTCGTCGCGAAGCTGTCCCGGGCGAGCGCCTTTTCGAGCACCCAGCGGATCGATTGGTCGTCGTCTACTATCCAGATCGGCTTCATAGGTCGGTCAGATATGGGTAAATCTGGTGAATCGCCATGCCGCCGCTCAATGGTCGAGCGGTAGCAGGATCTGAAATTCGGTACGTCCGGGCCGGCTTTCGACCTCGATCGTCCCGTCATGCTGCTGCACGAACGTCTGCGCGAGCGTCAAGCCGAGGCCGCTGCCGTCGTCGCGCCCGGACACGAGCGGGTAAAAGATCCGGTCGCGGATTTCCTCCGGAATGCCGGGCCCGTTGTCGATCACGTGCAAGTCCAGTGCCAGCCGGTACAGGCGCTTCGCGATCGTCACCTTGCGCGCAATGCGCGTGCGCAGCTCGATCTTCGCGTCGCCCTGCGCGATGCGTTCGCGCAGCGCCTGCGCGGCGTTGCGCACGATGTTGAGCAGCGCCTGGATCAGTTGCTCCTTGTCGCCGCGCAAGTCCGGCACGCTCACGTCGTAGTCGCGCTCGATCGTGAGCCCGCGCGGGAATTCCGCAAGCATCACCGCGCGCACGCGTTCGCATACTTCATGAATGTTCACGTCGCCGACGATGTGCGGGTGCCGGTGCGGCTCCAGCAACCGGTCGACGAGCGTCTGCAGGCGGTCGGACTCCTTGATGATCACCTGCGTGTATTCGCGCAACTCGCCGCGCTCGCGCTCGCCGAGCTCGAATTCGAGCAGCTGGGCTGCGCCGCGAATGCCGCCGAGCGGGTTCTTGATCTCGTGCGCGAGGTTGCGGATCAGTTGCTTGTTGACCGCGGTCAGGTCGTGGATGCGCTCCTCGCGATCGGTACGCGACTGCCGCTCGTTCTCGAACAGCTCGACGAGCACGAAATCGGGCGCGGTCTCGAGAAAGCCGACGATCGCGTGCACATGCAGCGGTTCGCGGCCGGGCCGGTCGAGCACGGTATCGAGGTGCGTCGCGTGAAAGCGTTCCTCGCCGATCGCGGTGATCGTCGATGCCAGCTCGTTCGCATTCGGAAAAATCTCGCCCCACGGCCGCTGCGCGAGCTGCCGGCGCGAGATGTCGAGCATCGCCTCGGCAGACGGATTCGCGAACGCGATCCGCAGCGTCTTGCGGTCGAGCACGATCACGACCGTCGGCAGCGCTTCCAGCCCCGCCAGCAGGCCCGAGCGTGCGAGCCGCTCGTCGTCCGTCAGTCGCTCGGGCTGCCCCGTTCTCGCCTTGATCAGATTCTTCAGAACCATCTGCGTGCTTGTCGCGCCTCAACGGGCCAGAAAAGGAAAATCACGGGAACAAAAAAGGGACGGCTGGACGCCGCCCCTTTCAGACTCCGCCGTTCCCGCCGCAGGCCGCGCGACGGGAACGAACCGGCATGACGGCGCTGAATCGAGCGCCATCGCCGATTAGAGCGAGTAGTACATCTCGAACTCGATCGGGTGCGTCGTCATGCGGAACTTCGCCAGCTCCTGCTCCTTCAGCGCGAGGTACGCGTCGAGCATGCCGTCCGTGAACACGCCGCCACGGGTCAGGAACTCGCGATCCTTGTCGAGCGCTTCGATTGCCTGGTCGAGGCCCGCGCAGACGGTCGGGATCTTTGCATCCTCTTCCGGCGGCAGGTCGTACAGGTTCTTGTCCGCGGCTTCGCCCGGATGGATCTTGTTCTGGATCCCGTCGAGGCCTGCCATCATCAGTGCCGAGAACAACAGGTACGGGTTCGCCATCGGATCCGGGAAGCGCGTTTCGATACGGCGGCCCTTCGGGTTCGACACGTGCGGAATGCGGATCGATGCCGAACGGTTGCGTGCCGAGTAGGCGAGCTTGACCGGTGCTTCGAAGTGCGGGACCAGACGCTTGTACGAGTTCGTCGTCGGGTTCGTGATCGCGTTCAGTGCACGGGCGTGCTTGATGATGCCGCCGATGTAGAACAGCGCCAGTTCCGACAGGCCGGCGTAGCCGTTGCCCGCGAACAGGTTCTGGCCGTCCTTCCAGATCGACTGGTGAACGTGCATGCCCGAACCGTTGTCGCCGACGACCGGCTTCGGCATGAAGGTTGCCGTCTTGCCGTACGAGTGCGCGACGTTATGGATGATGTACTTCGACCATTGCGTCCAGTCGGCGCGCTGGACCAGCGTCGAGAACTTCGTGCCGATTTCGTTCTGGCCCTGGCCCGCCACTTCGTGGTGGTGCACTTCGACCGGGATGCCGAGCTGTTCGAGCAGCAGGCACATTTCCGAACGCATGTCCTGGAACGTGTCGACCGGCGCGACCGGGAAGTAGCCGCCCTTCGTGCCCGGACGGTGGCCCGTGTTGCCGCCTTCGAATTCCTTGCCGGCCGACCACGGTGCTTCTTCCGAGTTGATCTTCACGAAGCAGCCCGACATGTCCGTGTTCCACTGGACCGAGTCGAAAATGAAGAATTCCGGTTCCGGACCGAAGTAGGCCGTGTCGCCGATGCCCGTGCTCTTCAGGTACGCTTCCGCGCGCTTCGCGAGCGAACGCGGGTCGCGCTCGTAGCCCTTGCCGTCGGCCGGCTCGACCACGTCGCAGGTCAGCACCAGGGTCGACTCTTCATAGAACGGGTCGACGAAGGCGGCGGTCGGGTCCGGCATGAGCAGCATGTCCGACGCCTCGATGCCCTTCCAGCCGGCGATCGACGAGCCGTCGAATGCATGGCCGCTTTCGAACTTGTCTTCGTCAAACGCCGAAACCGGCACCGACACGTGCTGTTCCTTGCCGCGCGTATCCGTGAAGCGGAAATCGACAAACTTGACGTCCTCGTCCTTCACGAGCTGCATGACGTCGGCGACGGTTTTACTCATAACCTCTTCTCCTGATTGAACAATTCCGGCGGACTGGGAACCGCCTCGTTTATCGAGCTGACCGGGGTCTTGCTTTGGCGCAGCGCGCCCCGATTCGACCGAATCCTATAAAGCAGCTTCCGTGCCACCTATGCGCGAGATTGGCGCGAATCGCGCCAGCGCTCGTCGCGACGGGGCTGTGCTGCGCAATTCCGGGGCTCGACTGCCCACCGCCTGCCAACCGGAAGCACCGCGATGGTGCAATCATCGCAGCGCGCTCCGTTCGCGGAATCATCTTGGTGCATGCGCACCATTCTGCACTCTTTTGGTGAGCGCGTGTGGGGTGCGCACACCGTACTCCACGCGGACATCCGTGCCGCGACGCCGCGCTAGAATGTTCGTTTGACCGATAGGAGACTCCCTGCCATGAGTACGCTCGACCAGCTTTATGCGAAGGCCGACGAACGCCGCGCACAAGCCGCGCTCAACTACGCCGGGGCGCTGCTGCCGGCCGAGGCGTTCGAACTGCTGCAGCTCGATCCGTCGGCGCGCCTCGTCGACGTGCGCACCCGCGCCGAACTCGACTGGATCGGCCGCCCGCTCGTCGGCGACGGCCAGTACCTGCACCTCGAATGGACGCGCTACCCGGGCGGCGTGCCGAACACCGAATTCGTCAACGAACTGAAGGCGGCCCTCCCGGCCGATACGCCCATCCTGTTCCTGTGCCGCAGCGCCGCGCGCTCGAAGCTCGCCGCGGTCGCCTCCACGCAGGCCGGCTTCACGAAGGCCTTCGACCTGCTCGAAGGCTTCGAGGGCGCGAAGGACGCCGAAGGCCACCGCAAGACGGTCGAAGGCTGGTGCTTCCGGAAACTGCCGTGGATCGGCGCCTGACGGCACGCCGCTCCCGCCGGTTGCGACAACCCCATCGTCGAGCCGGGCGATGACATGCCGATGACGGGCCGCGTTGCGCGGCCCGTGGTTTTTGTGCGGCTGATTGAGGGGCCGCTCAGGCGCGCGGCGTATCGGGTTCGACGACGTCGCCGCCGAGCAGGTGCACGCCTTCGCGCAGCTTCACGTATGCAGCCGCGACCGCTTCCGGCTCACCCTTCACGCCGAGGTCGATGTGGCGGCGCGCATAGATCCCGCCACGCTCCGCATCGCCGACGCTCGGCAGGCTGAACACGCGCACGCCCGGGAAATCGCGCTCGATGCGCTCCATCAGCGGCGTGAGCGTCGATTCCGGCAGCTCGAACACGTACAACGAGCGCTCCGCGTGCGGCGTCGCGTGATGCAGGTGCGCGTACTTCGTGTCGAGCACCCATTCGATCATCGGCCACGCCATCACCGGGAAGCCCGGCACGAAGTGCAGGTCGCCGACCGAGAAGCCGGGAATCCGGTTGTAGCCGTTCGGGATGATCGTCGCGCCCACCGGGAACACGCCCATGTTGAAGCGGTGCTGGTTCTCCGGCGACTCGAAATCGACCGGCTTGGCCGGATCGGTGTGCGTTTCGCGGATCCGCTCGGAAATCAGCACCTTCGCTTCCGGATGCAGTTCGAGCGGCACGCCGAGCGCGGCGGCCGCGCACTGGCGCGTGTGGTCGTCCGGCGTCGCGCCGATGCCGCCCGTCGAGAACACGATGTCGCCCGACGCGATCGCGCGGGCGAGGGTCGCCGTGATGCGCGCCGGATCGTCGCCGACGTATTCGGCCCAGTCGAGCGTGAGGCCGCGCGCGCCGAGCAGCTCGATGACCTTCGCCAGATGCTTGTCCTGTCGGCGGCCCGAAAGGATTTCGTCGCCGATGATGACGATGCCGATGCTCATGCCTGCCCCATGTCGATTGCGGTGGCGCGCGAACTCGCACGCAGGTCCTCCAGCGCGCGCAGGCAGTAATGCCCGAACCACAGCGCCGAGAAGACGAGGATGAAAGCGTATACCCAGATCATGGCCGCCGCGACGAACGGGAACAGCACCATCATCCAGACCGACGATACCCACACGAAGGTCGGCACGGTGCCGAGCAGCCCGGTCGCGACGCCGATGCCGATCAGCGGCCAGCGATGCTGCCGCACGAGCGCCCGGCGCTCGTCGCGGCTCGCGTGCAGCGCGAGCGCGTCGTAGGTCATCACGCGGTAGGTGAGCCAGCCCCAGATCACCGGCGGCAGCAGCGCGAAGAACGGCGGAATCAACCACAGCGGGATCGTGACGACCAGCACGACGACGCCGGCCAGCGCCGCCCACAGCGAATTGAACACGCTGCCGAAGAAGGTGCCGCCCCGCTTCGCCTCGAGCGCCGCGAACTGCCGGTTCGCGAGGTGCTTGATCACGACCGGCATCGAAATCGTCGCGATCAGCAGCAGCACGGTCAGCACGATCAGCGGAATCGCGAGCGACACGACCACGAACGGCGCGACGACGGCATGCAGCTGCGACATGCCGATCGCGTCGAACGCACGGTACAGCATGGCCGTCAGCACGAAGCCGTCGAGCGCGCCGCGTGCGAGGTCCAGCAGCGATTGCCACGAGAACCACAGCACGACGCCCCACAGGACGGCCGAGACGAGAAACGGCATCAGGGTGAGCCACAGCATGCGCGGATGCAGTGCACTCGCCAATGCCCGGACGAAGGAACGCAGCAAGTCGTTCATGCGAGCCTGTATCGACGGAGAAAAACGGGGAAAGGATAAACCACGCGGCCCGCATGCGCCAAAGCACATGCGGGCCGCGTGGGAGAGCCGCTCAACGTGGGAATGGCCGGGTCAGGCCGATGCCGCGCCGCGCTTGGCGGGGAACAGGCGCCGGAAGATCCGCACGAACGCGAGGCCGTGCTGCGCCCAGAAGCCTTCGCCGTAGGACACGCCCTCGACCTGGTCGCGGATCCCGGTCGGCTCGACCGTGCGGTTCCACGACGCGGTGCCGAACATCATGTCCCACCACGGGAACAGCACGCCGAAGTTGCAGCCGTACTTCGTGCCTTCGTGGCCGTAGCCGACCGCGTGGTGGCGCCGGTGGAAGATCGGGCTCACGAGCAGGCGCTCGCCGAGCCAGCCGAACGGCAGCCGCGCATTCGTATGCTGAATGCTCTGCATGAAGTTCGTGAACGCGGTCAGCACGACGAACTGCGACGGCGTCACGCCGATCACGAGCGCGATCGCCGCGAAGAAGCACGACTGGATCACGTCGTCGAGCACGTGGTTGCGGTCATCGCACCACAGCGACATCTGGCGCTGGCTGTGATGCACTGCGTGCAGCTCCCACCAGATGCCGAACTTGTGCTGCCAGCGGTGATACCAGTAGCCGGCGAAATCGAGCACGACGAGATAGATCGCGAACGTGACGATCGGCTTCGAGGTCACGCCCGGCCACAGGTAGTCGAGGTTCAGGTTCGCGACGCCGTGCAGGCGCAGCCACGCCTGGAAGTTGTCGAACAGCGGCTGCAGCGCGAAGAAGAAGAACAGCGAGTAGATGCCGAGCTTCGCGATCGCCGTGTAGATCACGTCGACCCGCACGGCCCGGCGGTTCGTCCAGCGCTCGACGGGCAGCAGGGCCTCGAGCGGGCGCAGCAGCACGAACATCAGCACCATCTGCAGCGCCCCGACGATCACCCAGTACAGCGCGTCGTAGGTGTCCTCGTCATAGTCCATCAGGTTGAACTTGAAGAGGAGCGGCTGCACGACGTCGACGTACAGCCAGGTCTGGATGTCCGAGACGAATGCATCGATCAGGTGCAGCATCGTTCTCCCCCGCCCGTCACGCGCCGTTCGCGGCGCGCCACGGCGCGCGGTCGTAGAAATAGATGCCGTGCGGCGAGCGGCCGACGGCGATCGTCTGCACCAGCTTGCGCGACGCCAGGTCGATGATCCCGACCTTCTTCGCGAAGCGGAACGTCACCCACAGCGTCTTCTTGTCGGCGGACAGCTCCATGTCGTCCGGGCCCGGCAGCAGGCCGGTGATGTCGCCGACGTTGGTGAGCGTGTTCTCGTCGATGATGCTGATCGTGTTCGCGACCCGGTTCGTGACCGCGACGTGCGTGCCGTCGGCGAGCGAGCGGAAGTTGTGCGCACCCTTGCCCGTGTAGATCTGCTTGACGACCTTCTGGTTGCGCCAGTCGACCACCGCGACGTAATCCGCGCCGGTCATCCCGACGAGCAGGTACTTGTCGTCCGGCGTGAGCCACAGGCCGGCCGGCACCTTGCCGACCTTCATCTTCCACTTGACCGTCTGCGTCGGCAGGTCGATCGCCGCGATCTCGCCGGAAACCTGCAGCGACACGAGCAGCGTCTTGCTGTCCTTCGTGAACGCGAGGTGGCTCGGCATCACCGCGAGCGGCACGCGCTTCACGAGCTTCAGGTCGCGGCCGTCGTAGCCGTAGATGTCGACGCGGTCGAGCCGCAGGCCGGCCGCCGCGAACCATTTGCGGTCGGGCGAGAAGCCGAGCTGGTAAGGATCGTCGATTCCCTCGACGGTGCGCTGCAGCTTGCCCGTCTTCGGATCGAGGAACATCAGGCTGTTCGAGACCGAATTTGCAACGATCAGCGACGAATTGTCGGGCGTCGCCATCAGGTGATGCGGTTCCTTGCCGGTCGGCATCGTGCTGACGACTTCGCGGGTCTGCTGGTCGATCAGGGAAAGCGTCGCTTCGGCCGAATTGAGGATGATGACGTTATTCGCGTGTGCGGCGGGCGCCAGCACGGCGGCGGCCAGCGCGAGCGTGCGGCCGAGGGAAAGGAAAGTGCGCATGAAGACTCACGTCGAGGAACAACCGTCATTGTAAAACGTTCAACCGGCCCGGCCGGTTGACCGAAGCCGGCATTGCGCCACTTCGACGCACGCCGCGGCGGCCCGGTCGGCCGGCGCGGCAGGCGCCGCGCGGCCGGCCGGGGCCGGCCACCGGTGCGGGCCCGGGAAACCGCTGTTGCGCTAGCGCTGCATCGACTCCCAGACCTTGTGCAGACGCTTGACAGAGACAGGCATCGGTGTGCGCAGTTCCTGCGCGAACAGCGAAATCCGCAGTTCCTCGAGCAGCCAGCGGAATTCCGCGAGCCGCGCATCGGCGACGCCGCCGCGCTGCGACACCGCGCGCTGGTACTGCTGGGCGAGCGGCAACAGGTCGGCCGACTGCTTCGCGTCGCGCGCCGGGTCGGCCTTCAGCTTGTCGATCCGCAGCGCGATGCCCTTCAGGTAGCGCGGGAAGTGCGCCAGTTGCGCGTACGGCGTATCGATCACGAAGCGCTTGCCGACCAGTGCGGCGAGCTGCTGCTGCAGGTCCGCATGCGCCTGCGCGAACGGTTTCGCCTGCGCGAGCTTCTTCACGAGCCCCGCGTATTCGGCCAGGATCTGCCCGACCAGCCGCGCGATTTCCTGCGCGAGCAGGTTCAGGCGGCTCCGGCCCTCGTCGCGGCGCGCGTGGAAACTCGCGTCGTCGTCGGGCAGCGGGTCCTGCAGGCACGCGCGGTCGAGCGCCGTGTCGATCAGCTGGTCGCGCAGCTCGTCCTGCGTGCCGAGCGACATGTACTGCATCGCCATCTCGCGCAGGCCCGGCAGGTTCTTCTCGAGGAACTTGATCGGCTCCTTCAGCTGCAGCGCGAACAGTCGCCGCAGGCCGGCCCGGTGGATGCGCGCGGCCTCCTCCGGCGAATCGAACACCTCGACGTCGCAATGCGTGCCGCGATCGACGAGCGCCGGGTAGCCGTACAGCGTCTGGCCCCGCCGGCGGATCTCCAGCAGCTCGGGCAGCTTGCCGAAATTCCACGTCGTCAGGTTCTCGTACAGCGCGGTCGCACCGGCTTCCGCCGGCGCGGCCGTCTGCGGCGCCGCGCCCTTGCCGGCCTTCGCGTTGCGGCCGGCGGCGCCCGTCGCGGCAACCGCCGACGGCGCCTGGCCGATGGCCTGGCCGTCGTCGGCATCGCCCCCCGCCGCGATCGTCGACGCCGCCGCGATCTTCTGGAACTGCTGCTGCGCCTGCGCGCCCAGCTCCTGGCGAAGCTGCGCGAGATTGCGCCCCATCGCGAGCTGGCGGCCGTGCTCGTCGATCACCTTGAAGTTCATGAACAGGTGCGCGGGCAGCGTTTCCAGCTTGAAGTCGGCCGTTTTCATCGCGATTTGCGTCTCGCCGCGCACGTCGGCGATCAGCGCCTCGACGAGCCCGCCCGCGCCGAAGCGCTCGCGGCCCATCCGCTCGACGAAGCCGGCCGCGTACTCGGGCAGCGGCACGCAATGCCGGCGCAGCTTCTGCGGCAGCGACTTCAGCAGCAACTGCACCTTTTCCTTCAGCATCCCGGGCACGAGCCACTCGCAGCGGCGCGCATCGACCTGGTTCAGCGCATACAGCGGCACCGCGAGCGTCACGCCGTCGCGCGGCGTGCCGGGCTCGAAGTGATACGTGAGCGCCATCTCGACGCCGGCCATCGTCGCCCGCTTCGGGAACAGCTCGGTCGTCACGCCGGCCGCCTCGTGGCGCATCAGGTCGTCGCGCGACAGGTACAGCAGCCGCAGCTTGTCCTCGGGCTGGCCGCCCTTCTTCACCTCGTCGCGATACCAGCGCTCGAACGCGGCGCCCGTGTGAATCCCTTCCGGAATCGCCTGGTCGTAGTACGCGTAGATCAGCTCGTCGTCGACCAGCACGTCCTGCCGGCGCGACTTGTGCTCGAGCTGCTCGATGTCGGCGAGCAGCTTGCGGTTGTGCGCGAAGAACGCGAGCTTCGTGTCGAACTCGCCCTCGACCAGCGCGCCGCGGATGAACAGCTCGCGCGCCCGCGCCGGATCCTGCTTGCCGAACGCGACGCGCCGGCGGTGGTAGATCGGCAGCCCGTACAGCGTCGCGCGCTCGTACGCGCTGACCTGCGCCGGGCGCTTTTCCCAGTGCGGCTCCGACAGCGATTTCTTCAGCAGGTGCGCGCCGATCTTCTCGACCCATTCGGGCTCGATCTTCGCGAGGCAGCGCGCGTACAGCCGGCTCGTCTCGACGAGCTCGGCCGCCATCACCCAGCGGCCGGCCTTCTTCGCGAGCACGGAGCCCGGCCACAGGTAGAACTTGATCCCGCGCGCGCCGAGATAGTGCGGATCGTCGTCGGCCTTCAGGCCGAGGTTGCCGAGCAGGCCCGTCAACAGGGCCAGATGGACCTGTTCGTAGGTCGCCTCGACTTCGTTCAGCCGCCAGCCGTGCTCGCGCACGACGGTCAGCAGCTGCGAATGGACGTCGCGCCACTCGCGCAGCCGCAGGTGCGACAGGAAGTTCTGCCGGCACGCGTCGACCAGCTGGCGGTTCGACTTCTTGTGCGCGACCGCCTCTTCGAACCACGCCCAGATCTTCAGCCACTGCAGGAATTCGGAGCGCTCGTCGGCAAACCGGCGGTGCGCCTGGTCGGCCTGCTCCTGCGCTTCGATCGGGCGGTCGCGCGGGTCCTGCACGGACAGCGCGCTCGCGATGATCAGCACCTCGCGCAGCGACTGCTGGTCGCGCGCGGCGAGAATCATCCGGCCGACGCGCGGGTCGAGCGGCAGCCGCGCGAGTTCGCGGCCGAGCGGCGTCAGCGCGTTGTCGTCGTCGACCGCGCCGAGCTCGTTGAGCAGCTGGTAGCCGTCCGCGATCGCGCGGCCGGGCGGCGGCTCGAGGAACGGGAACGATTCGATCGCGGTGAGATGCAGCGACTTCATCCGCAGGATCACCGACGCGAGCGACGAGCGCAGGATTTCCGGATCGGTGAAACGCGCGCGCGCCTGGTAGTCGCTTTCCTCGTACAAGCGGATGCAGACGCCGTCGGCCACGCGGCCGCAACGGCCCGCGCGCTGGTTCGCGGCCGCCTGCGAGATCGACTCGACCTGCAGTTGCTCGACCTTGTTCCGGTACGAATAGCGCTTCACGCGCGCAAGGCCCGTATCGACGACGTAGCGGATGCCCGGCACCGTCAGCGAGGTTTCGGCCACGTTGGTCGCGAGCACGATCCGGCGCGCGTTCGACGCCTTGAACACCTTGTCCTGGTCGGCCGCCGAGAGCCGCGCGAACAGCGGCAGGATCTCGGTGTGCGGCGGATGGTGCTTGCGCAGCGCCTCAGCCGCTTCGCGGATCTCGCGCTCGCCGGGCAGGAACACCAGCACGTCGCCGGGGCCTTCGCGGCACAGCTCGTCGACCGCGTCGACGATCGCGTCCATCATGTCGCGCTCGGCTTCGCGCGCGGTCTTCACGCGGTCGCGGCCGCCCGTGCCTTCGGCGTGCTTCACGGCCGGGCGATCCTCGGCCACCGGCCGGTAGCGCATCTCGACCGGATACAGCCGCCCGCTCACCTCGATCACGGGCGCCGGGCGCTCGTCGGTGCCGAAATGGCGCGCGAAGCGATCGGCGTCGATCGTCGCGGACGTGACGATCAGCTTGAGGTCCGGCCGCCTCGGCAGGATTTCCTTCAGGTAGCCGAGCAGGAAGTCGATGTTCAGGCTGCGCTCGTGCGCCTCGTCGATGATCAGCGTGTCGTACGCCTTCAGCAACGGGTCGGTCTGCGTCTCGGCGAGCAGGATCCCGTCCGTCATCAGCTTCACGGACGCGCCCGGCGCGAGATTGTCGGTAAAGCGCACCTTGTAGCCGACCACTTCGCCGAACGGCGTGCCGAGCTCCTCGGCGATCCGGCGGCCGGTGGACGACGCGGCGAGGCGGCGCGGCTGCGTATGGCCGATCAGGCCCGTGCCGCCGGCGCCGAGGCCGCGGCCGAGATCGAGACAGATCTTCGGCAGCTGCGTGGTCTTGCCCGAGCCGGTTTCGCCGCAGACGATGACAACCTGATGACCGGCGATCGCGCGCGCGATTTCGTCGCGCTTGCCCGACACCGGCAGGCTTTCGGGGTACGTGATCGGCGGAACCGGGTTTGGTGCGACGACCGCGCGCGGCGGACGCTCGCGGCGCGGCGCGCGCTCGCCCGTCGCAGCGGACGCATCCTTCGCGGCCGGCTGGCGCGCGTCGCGCGATGCGTCGCCGCGCGGCGCGTGTGCAGGTTTGCCCGCCGGCTGTTCCTGCGGCCGGCGCGGCGGCTGGCCCTGCTGCTGGCGTGCATCGGCCGCACCATCCGGGTGCCGGGCCGACGGCGCTTTGGCCCGCGTCGGCGCGGGACTTTTAGGTACATTCGACATGGGGGCGCATTATAATCCCGCCCATGAATTCCCAAACCGACCTCCCTCCCGCCCAGACCGGCGCCACGACGCCGCCGGCTGCCGACGACTCGACCGCCAGTCACGCGCAGTTCGTCGACTGGATGCGCTCCGTCGCGCCCTATATCCACAAGTTCCGCAACAGCACGTTCGTCGTGGGGTTTGGCGGCGAGGTGGTGCAGCAGGGGCTGCTGAATGCGCTCGTGTCCGACATCGCGCTGCTGCAGGCGATGGGTATCCAGATCGTGCTGGTGCACGGCTCGCGCCCGCAGGTCGAGGAGCAGCTGAGCCTGCACGGTGTCGAATCCGAGTTTTCGCACGGGCTGCGCATCACCGATGCGCGCGCGCTCGAATCCGCGAAGGAAGCGGCCGGTGAAGTGCGTCTCGACATCGAGGCCGCGATCAGCCAGGGTCTGCCGAACTCGCCGATGGCGCACGCGCACATCAGCGTCGTGTCGGGCAACTTCGTGACCGCACGGCCGGTGGGGATTCTCGACGGGGTCGATTTCGCGCATACGGGCATCGTGCGCAAGATCGACGCCGAGTCGATCCGTCATTCGCTCGCGAGCCGCAAGCTCGTGCTGCTGTCGCCGCTCGGCTTCTCGCCGACCGGCGAAGCGTTCAACCTGTCGATGGAAGATGTCGCGTCGGCCGCCGCGATCGCGCTGCGCGCCGACAAGATCATCTTCCTGACCGAAGCGCCCGGCATCGTCGACGACGAAGGCGAGCTGGTGCGTGAAATGTCGCTCGACGCGGCGGCCGAGCTGCTCGATTCCGGCAACGTCCAGGGCGACGACGCATTTTTCTTGAAGCATTCGATCCGCGCGTGCCGCGGCGGCGTGACCCGGGCGCACCTGATCCCGCAATCGCTCGACGGCAGCATGCTGCTCGAACTGTTCCTGCACGACGGCGTCGGCACGATGATCTCGTATGAGAACCTCGAGAGCCTGCGCGAAGCGACGCCGGACGACGTCGGCGGCATCCTGTCGCTGATCGAGCCGCTCGAGTCGGACGGCACGCTGGTGCGGCGCGGCCGCCACCAGATCGAACGCGACATCGACCACTTCTCGGTGATCGAGCACGATGGCGTGCTGTTCGGCTGCGCGGCGCTGTATCCGTACCAGCAGGAGAAGATCGGCGAGATGGCGTGCCTGACGGTCGCGCCGGAAGCGCAGGGCTCGGGCGACGGCGAACGCCTGCTCAAGCGCATCGAGCAGCGTGCCCGCGCGCGCGGCCTCACGCATATCTTCGTGCTCACGACGCGCACCGAGCACTGGTTCCTCAAGCGCGGCTTCGTCAAGGTCAGCGTCGACGACCTGCCGGAAGACCGCCGCAAACTCTATAACTGGCAGCGCAAGTCGCTCGTGCTGATGAAACAGCTCTGAGCGCAGGCACGACTGCCCTCCCCCAGTCCGATTACAGGAGAAGTACACGATGGCTCGAATGATCCAATGCGCGAAGCTCGGCAAGGAAGCCGAAGGCCTCGATTTCCCGCCGCTGCCGGGCGAACTCGGCAAGCGCATTTACGAGAGCGTCTCGAAGGAAGCGTGGCAAGGCTGGCTGAAGCAGCAGACGATGCTGATCAATGAAAACCGCCTGAACATGGCCGACCCGCGTGCGCGCCAGTACCTGATGAAGCAGACCGAGAAGTACTTCTTCGGCGACGGCGCCGACCAGGCGTCCGGCTACGTGCCGCCGACGGAAGGCTGACCGGCATCATTCGCGACGGCCGGCCGCGCCGGTCACTTCGCGGGAAACGACAAACGGCATCGTGTCATCGCACGGTGCCGTTTGCTTTTGGCGCATCCGAACCGCTGCGATGCGACACGGCCGGGGCATGCGATACCGCCGGGCCGCCGGGTCACACCGCCCGATTCAACCCACCGGCTTCAGCGTGCCGCGATCGTCCGGCGGCGGGACCGCACCGGCCGGGGTGTCGGCGGCGGCGCCTTCCGCACCCCATTCGGCCGCGTCGCTGCGTTCGGCCGTCGACAGCTCGTCCGCGCGATACCCGGTGCGATTCAGCAGCGCCAGCATGCACACGAGCGACACGAGCGCGTAAAGCCCCGATGCGACCGCGACGCCGACGATGCTGCCGGTCGAATTGAGGATCGCCTGCGCGAGCACCGGCGTGCCGCCGCCGACGACGAGCGCGCTCAACTGGTACGCGAGCGACAGGCCCGTGTAGCGGATGTTGGCCGGAAACACGCGCGCGAGCACGCCGCCGACCGCGCCATAGAACATCGCCGACGGAATCGTCGAGATGCACATGCCCGCGACGGCCACCCAGTACGAGCGCGTTGCGAGCGCATGGAACATCACGGGCATCAGCACGATTTCCGGAATCAGGATCCAGCACATCGCGCGGCGCATGTCGACCTTCGACACGAACCACGCGCCGACCGGCTGCATCAGGAACTGCACGACGAGCGAGATCGACAGGATGCCGAGGAACGTGCCCTGCGCGTAGCCGAGCTCCTTGGTCGCCCACGACAGCGCGAACGTGCTGCGGAAGTACGTGACGTTGATCACCGGCAGCGTGCCGGCCGCGAGCAGCACGACGACCCAGTGATCGCGCACGACGTCGCGCAGCGGCAGCTTCACGGTGCGCTTGCGCGCGAGCACGCGCTGCATGTCGGCCGACTCCTCGAGCTTCAGCCGGATCACCATGCCGATGATCACGAGCACGGCCGACAGCAGGAACGGAATGCGCCAGCCCCACATCAGGAACGACGGGGTGGGCAGCGCGCTCAGCGCGAAGAATGCGGCCGTGGCCAGCAGGTTGCCGGTGGGCGAGCCCTGCTGCGCGAACGCCGCATACAGGATGCTGCGATGCTTCGGCGCGTTCTCGCTCGCGATCAGCACCGCGCCGCCCCACTCGCCGCCGACCGCGATGCCCTGCAGCACGCGCAGCACGACGAGGCCGGCCGGCGCCCAGACGCCGATCTGCGCATAGCCGGGCAACAGGCCGATGCCGGTCGTCGCCAGCCCCATCATCACCAGCGTGATCACGAGCGCGGTCTTGCGGCCGACGCGGTCGCCGAGATGCCCGAACACGATGCCGCCGAGCGGCCGCGCGGCGAAGCCGGCCCAGAACGTGACGAACGCCAGCAGCGTCGCGACGCCGGGATCCATCGTGCTCGAAAAGAACACCTTGCCGAACACGAGCGCTGCCGCCGTGCCGTAGATGTAGAAGTCGTACCACTCGATCGTGGTGCCGACGAACGCCGCGAAGGCGGCGCGGCCGGGCCGCAGTTGCGGCGCGGCAGTCGGGGATTGCTGGCGGCTCATCGATGTCTCCATGTTGGTGTGTCGGGGGCGCGACTGTCGCGCGCCTTTCCCGGGTGGCCGGCATTGCGCCGCCGGCCGGCGGCGTTGCTTGACGTTGCGTTGCTTGACGTTCCGTTTCGTCGGCCGGCCATGCTCACCGGCGCGCGCGTCGGTCGGTCACGTCTGGTCGGGTGCGATCTTCAGCACGCCGGCGTCGAGCAGTTGCTGCTGGAGCGCGGGATCGACGCCGAGGCGCTCGAGCACCGCGCGCGTATCGCCGCCCAGCGCGGGCGGCGGCGAACGATAGGTGGCCGGCGTGCGCGACAGCTTCACCGGCGACGCCGTGCCGCGATACGCACCGATCTCGACGAACAGGTTCCGGTGCAGCGCATGCGGATCGTGCGCGACGTCGGCGACCGTGCGCACCGGCCCGCACGGCACGCCGGCCGCCATCAGGTCGCGTGCGAGCGGCTCGCAGGCGTGCGCGGCGAGCCGTGCTTCCAGTTCGGCCTTCAGTTCAGGCCGGTGCGCACAGCGGCTGCGGTTGTCGACGAAGCGCGGATCGCCCGCGAGCGCCGGCACGCCGAGATGCGCGACGAGCCGTGCGAACTGCCGGTCGTTGCCGACCGCGAGGAAGATCGGCACGGTCGCCGTACGGTAGCTGTCGTACGGCGCGATGTTCGGGTGCGCGTTGCCGCTGCGCGCCGGCACGCGCCCCGAGCCGAAGAAGTTCGGCAGGTGCGGATGCAGCAGCGACACGCCGCAGTCGTACAGCGCGATGTCGATCGACTGCCCTTGCCCGCTCTTCTCGCGCTCGGCGAGCGCCAGCAGGATGCCGGCCAGCGCGTTGAGGCCCGTGACCATGTCGACGATCGGCAGGCCGATGCGCGTTGCGTCGCCGTCGCGCTCGCCGTTGACGCTCATCAGCCCCGCCATCGCCTGGATCACCGCGTCGTAGCCGGGCAGCCCGCCGAGCGGGCCGCCTTCACCGAAGCCCGTCACCGCGCAGTGGATCAGGCGCGGGAAGCGCGGCTGCAGGTCGCGCACGTAGTCCATTCCCCAGCGCGCGAGCGTGCCGGGCTTGAAGTTCTCGACGAGCACGTCGGCCTCTTCAAGCAGCCGCCACAGGATCGCGCGCCCCTCGTCGCGCGACAGGTCGAGCGCGAGCCCTTCCTTGTTGCGGTTCACGCCCATGAAATACCACGCAGTATCGCCGAGGAACGGCGGCCCCCAGCCGCGCGTCTCGTCGCCGTCCGGCGGCTCGATCTTGACCACCGTCGCGCCGTGGTCGGCGAGCGCCTGCGTGCAGTACGGGCCGCCAAGCACGCGGCTCAGGTCGACGACCTTCAGGCCGTCCAGCGCGCCACGCGTCGTGCTCATCGTTCGACCTCCGGCAGCAGGTCGAGCGCGGTATCGAGCGCGATCGGCGTGCCGCGCAGCAGCGCTGCGTATGCGGGCGATTCGTCGTCGCGTGACGCCGGTGCGAGCGGATCGACCGGCAGCAGCTTGTGGCGCACGACCAGATGCGCGAGCGCGAGCCGCCGGAAATCCGGCGCGAGCCGCACGCCCTCGCACGCCATCAGCACGGCCGCACTCGCGTAGTACAGCGCGGACGCGGCCTGCCGCACGCGCGCGTCGTCACCTTCGTCAGCGACCCGCGCGAGCGCGTCGCAGGCACGCGCGAGGATGCGCCGCAGCGCCGCGCGGCTCGCATCGGGCAGCGGCGCCGCGCCGAGGCGGTCGCCGAGGAACGCGCGCAGCGCATCGAGCGCGTGCTCGCGCTGCGCGGCCCGCGCGACGTCGAGCGCGACGATGTTGCTCGTGCCCTCCCAGATCGAGCCGAGATGCGCATCGCGCACGATGCGCGCGTCGCTCCACTCCTCGATGTAGCCGGTGCCGCCGCGCACTTCCATCGCATCGCCCGTCACGCGCCGCGCATCGCGGCACGCGCGGAACTTGATCAGCGGCGTCAGGATCCGCACGCAGCGCGCGGCCTGCTCGTCGCCCGCATCGGCCTGCGGCAGCAGCAGCGCGATCTGCATGAACATCGCGCGCGCGGCCTCGGCCGGCAGCAGCATCTTCAGCAACTGGCGCTGCATCAGCGGCATCTCGATCAGCTTGCGGCCGAAGGCCTCGCGATGCGCGGCGACGTGCAGCGCCTCGTTCAGCGCGCGCCGCATCAGCCCCGCCGCGCGCACGCCGTTCGACAGCCTCGACATGTTGATCATGTCGGCCATCTGGTGAAAGCCGCGGCCGATCTCGCCGATCAGGTACGCCTGTGCACCTTCCAGCGCGATCTCGCCGCTCGCCATCGAACGGCTGCCGAGCTTGTCCTTCAGGCGCACGATCCGGTAGCGGTTGCGCGTGCCGTCCGGCAGCATCTTCGGCAGCAGGAACAGCGCGAGGCCCTTGATGCCGTCCGGCGCGCCGTCGGGCCGCGCGAGCACCATCGCGAGATCGGCATCCGCGTTCGAGCAGAACCACTTGTCGCCGGTCAGGCGCCAGAGGGCCTCGCCGTGCGCGCCGGTCTCGCGCGTCGCCTTCGTCGCGATCCGGCCGACGTCGGAACCCGCCGCCTGCTCGGTCATGAACATCGCGCCCTGGTACAGCGTGTCGAAGTCGCGTGACGCAAGCATCGGCAGGTAACGCCCGACGAGCGCCGGATCGCCGAAACGGCGCAGCGTGCGTGTCAGCGAATCGGTCATGCTGACCGGGCAGCACAGCCCGAATTCCGCCTGCACGAACAGGAACGTCAGCGCGTACTTGACGAGCGGCGGCACCGAGTCGGATCCGTGGCTCAGCGAAGCGAGCCCGAGCTCGGCATACGCGACGCGTTCGAGCGCGACATACGCGGGATCCTTGTCGATCCGCTGCACGGCCTCGCCACGCCGGTTGCGATGCTCGAGCACGGGCGGGTGCTTGTCTGCACGCGACGCCCATTCGTCGAGTTCGCCCGACACGCGTGCGCCGAGCGCGCGCAGTTGCGGCTCGAGCTCGGCGTAGCGGGCATCGCCGAGATGCAGCTTCAGCAACGCGCCGAGATCGGGATCGATGGTGAAGAAATTGATGCCCCGGCTGTCGGGGATATTGGATGCGCCGGCGTCCGGCGTGCGAGCGGTGTCGTTCATGCGTGCGTCTCCTGGGTTGCCTGCCCGTCGGCTGGAGGGGCGCCGCGGCGCCCGGCCAGTCCCGTGCAAAGCCTTCCGCAGAGCGTAGGCGCGCGATCGATAAGCGTCCAATACAGGATTTATCCGGTACGATAGATATCGCTTATCGATGCCGACGCCGCGAGGAGACACGATGGAACTGAGGCAGTTGCGCTACTTCGTGGCGGTCGCCGAGGAGCTGCATTTCGGGCGCGCGGCGAAACGCCTGTTCATCTCGCAGCCGGCGCTGAGTTTCGACATCCGCAAGTTCGAGGATGCGCTCGGCGTGCAGTTGTTCTCGCGCACCAACAAGACCGTCGCGCTGACCAACGCGGGCGAGGTGCTGCTCGGCGAAGCGCGCCGGCTGCTGCTGCAGGCGGCCGAGGCCGAACGCCTGACGGTGCGCTCCGCGTCGGGGCTCGCGGGCCGGCTGCGGATCGGCTTCGTTCATTCGATGCTGTATCGCGGGCTGCCCGATGCCGTGCGACGCTTCGAGGCCGACTATCCCGGTGTCGAAGTCGTGCTGAGCGAAATGAACACGCAGGCGCAGGTGCAGGCGATCCAGCGCGGCCAGATCGATCTCGGCTACGCGCACTGGGGCCACTTCCCGCCCGAGGTCGAATCGACGCCCGTCTATGCGGAACCGTTCGTGTGCTGCCTGCCGGCCGCGCATCCGCTCGCAAAGCGCAAGCAGGTCGCGCTCGCCGCACTGGCCGCGGAACCGTTCATCCTGTTCCCGCGCGAAGCGGCGCCGCACTACCACGACCTGATCATCGCGCAGTGCGTGAATGCCGGCTTCAGCCCGCTGATCCGCCACGAGGCACGGCTGTGGCAGACGATCCTGTCGATGATCGAGTTCGGGATGGGCATCGCGCTCGTGCCGCGCGTGCTGCAGCAGGTAAAGAGCGAGCGGCTCGCGTTCCGGCCGCTGAAGGATGCGTCGCTCGAATCGCGCACGCTCGCGCTGAAGCGTAGCGGCACCACCGAGCCGGTTGCGCTGCGCTTCGCGGATTACGTGCGCGCGTCGATCGACGCACTGCCCGCACTCGCAGGCTGAGCGAACGGCCGGCTGGCAGGTATGTGCGGGGATCTGAAAAATATTTGCAGAAAGTGCTTTACAGACCCTCAAAGCCCTGACATAATTTCAGCTTCTTTGGGCGGTTAGCTCAGCGGTAGAGCACTGCCTTCACACGGCAGGGGTCACTGGTTCGATCCCAGTACCGCCCACCAAAGAATTCAAGGCCCTGCGTCTCACGACGCAGGGCCTTTTCGTTTTGGTGCCGCGCTTGCTCCTCGGCGCAGCACGCGATGCTGCGCCGGCTTACTTACTCCGCGCGCCCCACCCGCTCCGCCGTCGCATCGAACGCGCGCTTCGCCTTGTCGACGATCTCGTCGACCTCCGCCTCGCGAATCACGAGCGGCGGCGACAGCAGCATGCGGTCACCGGTCGCGCGCATGATCAGGTTGCCGTTGAAGCAGAAGTCGCGGCAGATCGTGCCGATATCGACGTTCGCACCGAACCGCTCGCGCCGCTCCCGGTCGCGCGCAAGCTGAACACCCGCGACCAGCCCCGCTCCCGCAATCTCCCCGACGATCGGATGGTCGCCCAGCGCATCGCGCAGCCGGCGCTGGAAATACGGCCCGATGTCGTTCTTCACGCGCTCGACGATCCCTTCATCGCGCAGCAGCTTCAGGTTCGCGACCGCGACGGCCGCCGCCACCGGGTGCCCCGAGTACGTGAGGCCGTGGTTGAATTCGCCGTTGTCGATGATCGGCCGCGCGACTCGCTCGTGAATGCCGACCGCCCCCATCGGCACGTAGCCCGACGTGAGGCCCTTGGCCATCGTGATGAGATCGGGCTCGAAACCGAAGTGTTGGTGTGCGAACCATTCGCCGGTGCGGCCGAAGCCGCCGATCACTTCGTCGGCCACCAGCAGGATGTCGTACTTGCGGCAGATCCGCTGGATTTCCGGCCAGTACGTCGACGGCGGGAAGATCACGCCGCCCGCGCCCTGGAACGGCTCGCCGATGAACGCGGCGACGTTCTCCGCGCCGAGTTCGAGGATCTTCGCTTCGAGCTGCTGCGCGCGTGCCAGGCCGAACGCTTCCGGCGTTTCGCCGGCCGCCGCTTCACCGAAGAAATACGGCTGGTCGATATGCACGATGTTCTCGACCTTCGACGGCATCTGCTCGTGCATGTAGCCCATCCCGCCGAGCGTGCCGCCGGCGATCGTCGAGCCGTGATAGCCGTTCTTGCGCGAGATCACGTATTTCTTCTGCGGCTGGCCCTGCACGCGCCAGTACTGGTGCACGAGGCGCAGCACGGTGTCGTTGCCTTCCGAGCCGCTGTTGCAATAGAAGAAGTGGTTGAAGCCGGCCGGCGTGACTTCCGCGAGCATCGCGGAGAGTTCGATCACCGGCGGGTGCGTGGTCTTGAAGAACGTGTTGTAGAACGGCAGTTCCTGGATCTGGCGATACGCGGCGTCGGCGAGTTCCTTGCGGCCGTAGCCGACGTTCACGCACCAGAGGCCGGCCATCCCGTCGATCACCTTGTTGCCGTCCGAGTCCCACAGGTAGACGCCGTCGGCCTTCACGATCACGCGGCTGCCTGCACGGTTCAGCGCGCCCATGTCGGAGAACGGGTGGATGTGGTGCGCGGCGTCGAGCGCACGATAATCCGCGGTCGATTGCAGCGATACAGCGTCATTTCTATCGGTCATGTTTCCTCCGGATAACCGCGCCGCACGCTCAGACGTGCAG
Source organism: Burkholderia sp. AU31652 (assembly GCF_002223155.1). Classification (NCBI taxonomy): domain Bacteria; kingdom Pseudomonadati; phylum Pseudomonadota; class Betaproteobacteria; order Burkholderiales; family Burkholderiaceae; genus Burkholderia; species Burkholderia sp. AU31652. The sequence goes on from NZ_NKFG01000003.1 coordinate 2,017,379, forward strand.
CAGCAAATGCCTGCGCTCCCACGAGCTGATCACGCGGAAGAACGCTTCGTATTCGGTGTCCTTCAGCGCCAGGTACGCTTTCACGAACTTGTCGCCGAGAATGCCGGCCAGCGGCGTGCAGGCCGCCATCAGCGAGATGCCCTCCTCGAGATTGCGCGGCAGCTGGTACGGCAGGTTGTAGCCGTCCGACGCGATCGGCTCGGTCGGTGCGAGCTGCTGGGTCAAGCCGAGATAGCCGGCTGCGAGCGTCGCGGCGAACGCGAGGTACGGATTGCAGTCGACGCCCGGAATCCGGTTCTCGATGCGGCGCGCCGACGCGCCCGACTGCGGAATGCGGAAACCGACCGTGCGGTTGTCGTAGCCCCACTGCACGTTGATCGGCGCGGCCATGAAGCGCGACAGGCGGCGATACGAGTTGATGTACGGCGCGAAGATCGGCATCAGTGCGGGCGTGTACTTCTGCAGCCCCGCGAGATAGCTGTGGAACATCGGCGACACCGTACCGTCCTCGTTGGAGAACAGGTTGCGTCCCGTGCGCGCGTCGGCCAGGCTCTGGTGGATGTGCATCGCCGAGCCCGGCTCGTCCTGCATCGGCTTCGCCATGAAGGTCGCGTACATGTTGTGGCGCAGCGCCGCCTCGCGCACGGTGCGCTTGAACAGGAACACCTGGTCGGCGAGCGACAGCGCATCGCCATGCACGAAGTTGATCTCCATTTGCGCGGCGCCGACCTCGTGGATCAGCGTCTCGATATCGAGCCCCTGCATCTCGCAGTATTCGTAGATGTCCTCGAACAGCGAATCGAACTCGTTCACGGCCTCGATCGAATACGACTGCCGGCCGGTCTCCGCACGCCCGGTGCGGCCGACGGGCGGACGCAGCGGCAAGTCGGGATCCGCGTTCATGTCGACGAGATAGAACTCGAGCTCGGGTGCAACGACCGGCTGCCAGCCCTTCGCCTTGTACAGGTCGAGCACGCGTCGCAACACATAGCGCGGCGAGATCTCGACCGGCGAGCCGTCGAAGTGCACGCAGTCGTGGATCACCTGCGCGGTCGGATCGACGGCCCACGGAATCAGGCAGATCGTCGACGGATCGGGCACGCACACCATGTCGGGATCGGTCACGCCGGTCAGCGTGCCGTCTTCCGGATAGTCGCCGGTGACGGTCTGCACCATCACGGCCTGCGGCAGGCGCATCGATTCGCCGGATTCGAACTTGTTGCGCGGAATGATCTTGCCGCGCGCAATGCCGGCCATGTCGGGAATGATCGCCTCGACCTCGGTGATGCGGTGCTGTCGCAGGAATTCGCTCAGTTCGGGTTGCATGATCGGCCTCTATCAGTCGACGTCGGATGCGGCCGGCGACGGCATCGCGCCGCCGGCCGCATGAATGCGATGCGTCATGCGCGCGCGACACGCCGCGCCGAATGCCGCGAAGATATCGCGCGACAGCGGCTGCTCCGCGTAGCGCCATTCTGGATGCCACTGCACGCCGAGCGCGAACGCGCGCGCGCCGCGCACGCTGACGGCCTCGACCAGCCCGTCGGGCGCACTGGCTTCGACGACGAGCCCCGCGCCGAGTTGCGCGATGCCCTGGTCGTGCAGCGAATTGACCGTCGCTTCGTGCGCGCCGCGCGCGACCCGCTGCAGCAGGCCGCCCGGCGCGAACTGCACGACGTGCGCGGGGCCGTACTGCCGTTCGAGCGGATCGGCCGGCCGCTCGCGGTGATCGTCGAAGCCGGTCGTCGCGTGCAGCCGCTGGTGCAGCGTGCCGCCGTACGCGACGTTCAGCTCCTGCATGCCGCGACAGATCGCCAGCACGGGCACGCCCGCGTCGATCGCCGCGCGGATCAGCGGCAGCGCGGTCGCGTCGCGCGCGGGATCATGCAGCGTGTCGGCCGCGCTCGCGGCGCCGCCGTAGTGATGCGGCTCGACGTTCGAATAACTGCCGGTGAACAGCACCCCGTCGACTGCCGCGACGATCGCATCGGCCGGCTGGCGCGCGCCGAGCGCGGGCAGCACGAATGCAAGCGCGCCGGCGCCGTCGACGAGCGCGGCCAGGTACTTCTCCCCCGCCGTGTGGTTCGGATGCGCACCGCGCAGGATGCGGTCGGCGGTGACGGCTACGATCGGGCGCGCACGCATGGGCGGCTCTCCGGTAATCGCGCGCGATGCGTCTGCACGCGGGACGTTGAAGGTTCGCGCCGGCGCCGCACGCGCGCGCCACGACGCGGCGCATGTCCATGCGCGATCCTGCCGCGCGGACGATGCGGCAACAGGCGGTGCGACCCGGAACGGAAGTGGAAAACGACGCTAGGGCAACAACGATGCGCTGCCGTCGCACTGCACCGCGCTGAACACATGCGCGGTCACGAGATTGAAGCGGCGCAGGCCGCGATGGGAAATGGCGAAGAAACGAGGCTCGCGCAAAAAGGCGGCACGCGTGCCGCGATCAGCATGCCGGGACGGCCCGGCCTGAGGCGGCGCGCCCGCCGACGGACTTCGCGTCCGGCGTATCGAAGGGCTGGCGGCTTTCACGATCGTACTCGACTGACTGATGAAGGCAGGACACGTGTCGCGATCAAGCGCATGCGGCAATGCCGCGCGGCGACACGTCGGCAAGGTGTCTCGCAGCGCATTCCGGCGGGTTGCGGCCACGATCGATGGCCCCGCCGCAGGTGCGCGCGTGACGACTTCCTGACATTCAGCTTATATCACCTAAAAATTGCGTCAAATTTTCAGGTGCAGATGACGACATCGAACAGACGAAAGCCATACGAAAAAAAACGGCATCGATCCCGTGGATCGATGCCGTGTTGTGCACTGCATCGGTGCGGCATGCCGCGTGCCAGCGGGCCGTGACGCGCCTGTTCCGCCGCGCTGCCGCATCCGTGCGGCCCGCGCTCAACGATGCGCGAGCGCGGTTTCGACGAGCGTCTGCAATAGCGGCACAATCCGCGCCGCACGCGTCTCGTCATACGCGTAAGGACGCGTCTCTTCCATGTACGTGATCTGCGAGAGCTCGAGCTGCACGGCCTCGACGCCGGTATCGGGCACGCCATAGTGACGCGTGATGTAGCCGCCCTTGAAGCGCCCGTTCGCGACCGCCGTATAGCCGCCCTGTTCGAGCACGCGCGCGGCCAGCGCCTCTGCCAGGCCAGGCGCGGCACTGGCGCCGCTCGACGTGCCGAAGTTGAAGTCCGGCAGGCGGCCGTCGAAGAAGCGCGGCACGTGCGAGCGGATCGAATGCGCTTCCCACACGAGCACGCGGCCGTGCTCGCGCTTCAGTCGCGCCACCTCGCCTTGCAGCGCCTCGTGATACGGCAGCCAGTAGCGATCGCGGCGACGCATGATCTCGTCGTTGCCGGGCTGCGCGTTCGCCGGATACAGCGGCGCCTTGTCGAACGTATCGACCGGCACGAGCCCCGTCGTGTCCTGCCCCGGATACAGGTTCTCGTTGTCGGGCGGACGGTTCAGGTCGACGACGTAACGCGCATGCGACGGTACGAGGATCGATGCGCCGAGGTCGGCCGCGAATCCGTACAGCCGTTCGAGATGCCAGTCGCAATCGTCGACGAAGCGCGCGTCGGCCGTCATCGTCGCGGCGATGTCATCGGGAATGTACGTGCCTGCGTGCGGAATCGAGATCAGCAGCGGCAGCGTGCCCTGCTTCAGCGTGAATACAGCCGGTTGTTCAGTCATGTCGCATCACCGTTGGAGGTCTGCCGGCGCACGCTTGCGGCGTGCGCCGGTTGCGCGCGTCAGCGCAGCAGTTGCGCCAGCGCGGCGCGGTAGTCGGCATACGCGACGGCTTCGTCGCGATGACGGCGGCCGCTCACGACGCGCTCGCCGCCCGTGTAGACGTCGAGCACCGGCGTGTCGCCGTGCTCCGCGAACACGATACCCGACAACCACGACGTGCTGTCGTGTTCGGCGATCGCCGGATGATCGGGATCGAGTACGAGCCAGTCGGCGCGGCACCCTTCACGCAGCGCACCGACACGCCGCCCGCTGGCCTGGGCGCCACCGGCGAGCGACGCGTCGAACAGGCGATCGGCGACATGCGCCTGCGACTCGCTCGCCAGCACGTTGCGTGCACGGTGCACGAGCCGTTGGCCGTATTCGAGCAGGCGCAACTCCGAGCGCCAGTCGACCGACGCGTGGCTGTCCGAGCCGACGCCGATCACGCCGCCCTGCGCGAGATAGTCGACAGCGGGGAACACGCCGTCGCCGAGGTTCGCTTCGGTCGTCAGGCACAGGCCGGCGACCGCGCGACGCTTCGCGAGCGCCGCCGTTTCGGCCGCGTCGACGTGCGTCGCGTGCACCAGACACCAGCGTGCATCGACGTCGAAGCGATCGAGCAGCCATTGCACGGGGCGCGCGCCGTACGCACGCACGCAGTCGTCGACTTCGGCCGTCTGCTCGGCGATATGGATATGCACGGGGGCATCGTCGGGCAGCCCTGCGAGCAGCACGCGCAAGCCGTTCTCGGATACCGCCCGCAGCGAGTGCGGTGCAACGCCGTAGCGCAGCCCGCCGTGCTCCGGCGCCACGCGGCGCATCGCGTCGAGCAGTTCGAGCAGGCCGTCGGGCGTATTGATGAAGCGGCGCTGGTCGTCACGCGGCGGCTTGTCGCCGAAACCGGCGAACTGGTACGACACCGGCAGCATCGTGATGCCGATGCCGGCCGCGCGCGCGGCGTCGATCACGCGCGTGCCGAGCTCGGCGATCTGCGGATAGCGCGAGCCGTCCTGCGTGTGATGCACGTAGTGGAATTCGCACACCGACGTGTAGCCGCACTTGAGCATCTCGACATACAGCCAGCGCGCGATCGCGGCGAGCGCGTCGGGCGTGATCTTCAGTGCGAAGCGGTACATCAGGTCGCGCCAGCTCCAGAAGCTGTCGGACGGATTCGCGCGGTATTCGGTGAGCCCCGCCATCGCGCGCTGGAACGCGTGCGAGTGCAGGTTCGGCATGCCGGGCAGCACGGGCCCCGCCGCGCGAGCGACGCCCGCGGGTGCGTCGGTGTCGGGCGTCACGCCGGTCAGCGTGCCGGCCGCGTCCCAGCGCAGCAGGACGTTACGGCGCCAGCCATCGGGCAGGTACGCATGGTCTGCGAACAACGTCGTGTCGGTCATGAGGCTATCCATTCATCCGGCGAAACACGGTCGTGCCGCCGCGTACGACCTGCTCGCACAGCGGCCGGCCGATCCAGTAGGCGAGCTCCGCCAGCGAGCCGACCGACCACGCGGCGAAGTCGGCCTGGCGACCGACCTCGAGCGCGCCGTGGCGATCCGCGCGGCCGAGCGCCGCGGCCGCATGGCGCGTGACGCCCTGCAGCACTTCGGGCACTGTCATGCGGAACAGCGTGCAGCCCATGTTCAACGTCAGCAGCAGCGATTCGAGCGGCGACGTGCCGGGGTTGTGATCGGTCGCGAGCGCGATCGGCACGCCGTGCTTGCGCAGCAGCTCGATCGGCGGCAGTTGTGTCTCGCGGATGAAGTAGTACGCGCCGGGCAGCAGCACGGCAACCGTGCCGGCTGCCTTCATCGCCTCGATGCCGGCTTCGTCGAGAAATTCGAGGTGATCGGCGGACAGCGCGCGATAACGCGCGGCCAGCGCCGTGCCGCCCGCGTTCGACAGTTGCTCCGCATGCAGCTTCACGGGCAGCCCGCGCCGCGTCGCGGCCTCGAACACGCGCTCGGTCTGCGCGAGCGAAAAGCCGATGCGTTCGCAGAACACGTCGACCGCGTCGACGAGCCCTTCGTCGGCCAGCGCCGGCAGCATCCGGTCGCACACTTCGTCGATGTACGCATCCGCACGGCCCGCATATTCGGGCGGTAGCGCGTGCGCGCCGAGGAAGGTCGTGTAGACGGTGACCGGAAAGCGTTCGCCGAGCTGGCGTGCAACGCGCAGCATCTTGCGTTCGCTCGCGAGGTCGAGCCCGTAGCCCGACTTGATCTCGATCGCGGTCACGCCTTCGGCGAGCAGCGGCTGCAGGCGTGCTGCAGCCTGCACGAACAGCGTCGTCTCGTCGGCCGCGCGCGTCGCGCGCACCGTCGACACGATCCCGCCGCCCTGCCGCGCGATTTCCTCGTAGCTCACGCCCGCGAGGCGCTGCGCGAATTCGTCGGCACGCGTGCCGCCGTACACGAGGTGCGTATGGCAGTCGACGAGGCCCGGCGTCACCCACGCGCCGTGCAGATCCTCGCGCTGCCAGTGGGCGTAACCGTGCGGCAGCGCGGACATCGCGCCGAGCCAGACGATCGTGCCGGTTTCGTCGACGGCGATCGCCGCGTCGTCGATCGTCTCGTCAGGATGGCCGTGCGGACACAGCCTCAGGTGATGCCAGACAGTCGGTTTCATGCGTTCAGTCTCGTTCGCCGATGGCGAGCGACACGGCGAGCAACGCGCCGCTCCCGCTCACGACGACGTCAAACGCACGCCGCGGCCCGTCGAGCCGCAGCGTGTCCATTTCTTCCAGGGTGTAGCGTGTGCCGTCGATTTCGACCGCGGCTTCGCCGGCCGCGCAATACAGCAGCACGGTATCGGCATGCTCGATGCGGTGCGCGCCTGCGCGCCATACGTCGAGCGCGCCGCGCGCGGCCGAACGGCGCGTCATCAGGTTGAAGTCGCGCGTCGCGCCGTCGTGCAGCGTCGCGTCGATCGCCGCTTCCCCCACAAAATCCGCGCGGGCCAGCGGCGCGTCGAGCACGTGGCGGGCGCCGCCTGCCTCGGCGAGCGTCATGCCCGCGCCGGACAGCAGCACCAGCGTGCGGTCGATCCCGTTGAAACGCGAGAACGGCCCGGCCGTGCCGACGTCGGCGACGCTCACGCGCCACGCGAACGCGTCGAGCGCGGCGCCCGGCGGGAACGCGCCGATTTCGCGCGTCACGCCGCCACCGTTCTTCCATGGCGACGCGACGAGATCCGCCGCGCGGATCATCGTCGCAATCGCCGGCGCCGGGTGGAGCGCCGTCATGCTCAGCGGCCGAGCATCGGCAGCTTCAGGCCGGCTTCGCGGGCCGTCTGCTGCGCGAGTTCGTAGCCGGCATCCGCATGGCGCATCACGCCCGTCGCCGGGTCGTTCAGCAGCACGCGGCCGAGACGCTCGTGCGCTTCGGCGGTACCGTCGGCGACGATCACGACGCCCGAGTGCTGCGAGAAGCCCATGCCCACGCCGCCACCATGGTGCAGCGACACCCACGATGCGCCGCCTGCGGTGTTCAGCAGTGCGTTCAGCAGCGGCCAGTCGCTCACGGCGTCCGAACCGTCCTTCATCGATTCCGTCTCGCGGTTCGGGCTCGCGACCGAGCCGGTGTCGAGGTGGTCGCGGCCGATCACGATCGGGGCCTTCAGCTCGCCGTTCTTGACCATCTCGTTGAACGCCTGGCCGAGGCGATAGCGATCCTTCACGCCGACCCAGCAGATCCGTGCCGGCAGGCCCTGGAACGCAATGCGCTCACGCGCCATGTCGAGCCAGTTGTGCAGGTGCGGATCGTCGGGGATCAGCTCCTTCACCTTCTGGTCGGTCTTGTAGATGTCTTCCGGATCGCCCGACAGCGCGACCCAGCGGAACGGGCCCTTGCCTTCGCAGAACAGCGGGCGGATGTAGGCCGGCACGAAGCCCGGGAAGTCGAATGCGTTCTCGACACCCATTTCCAGCGCCATCTGGCGGATGTTGTTGCCGTAGTCGAGCGTCGCCGCACCGCGTTCCTGCAGCGCGAGCATCGCGCGCACCTGGACGGCCATCGACTGCTTCGCGACCTTCACGATGCTCTGCGGATCGACCTTCTGCGCTTCGCGCCATTGCGCGACGGTCCAGCCTTGCGGCAGGTAGCCGTTGATCGGGTCGTGCGCGCTCGTCTGGTCGGTCACGCAGTCCGGCGTGATGCCGCGCGTGACGAGTTCGGCGAACACGTCGGCCGCGTTGCCGAGCAGGCCGATCGACACCGGCTTGCCGGTGCGCTTCGCTTCCTCGATCATGCCGAGCGCCTCGTCGAGCGTCGTCGCCTTCTTGTCGACGTAGCGCGTCTTCAGGCGGAAATCGATGCGGGTCTCGTCGCATTCGACCGCGATCATCGAGAAGCCGGCCATCGTCGCGGCCAGCGGCTGCGCGCCGCCCATGCCGCCGAGGCCGCCCGTCAGGATCCAGCGGCCCGACGGATCGCCGTTGAAGTGCTGGTTCGCGACCGAGAAGAACGTTTCATAGGTACCCTGAACGATGCCCTGGCTCCCGATGTAGATCCAGCTGCCGGCCGTCATCTGGCCGTACATCATCAGGCCCTTGCGATCGAGCTCGTGGAAGTGATCCCAGTTCGCCCAGTGCGGCACGAGGTTCGAGTTCGCGAGCAGCACGCGCGGCGCATCCTTGTGCGTGCGGAACACACCGACCGGCTTGCCCGACTGGATCAGCAGCGTCTCGTTCTCTTCGAGATCCTTCAGCGACGCGAGGATCTGGTCGTAGCATTCCCAGTTGCGTGCCGCACGGCCGATGCCGCCGTACACGACGAGCGCATGCGGGTGCTCGGCGACTTCCGGGTCGAGGTTGTTCTGGATCATCCGGTAGGCCGCTTCGGCCAGCCAGGTCTTGCAGACTTTCTCGCTGCCGCGCGGCGCGCGGATCGTGCGCGTCGGATCGAGACGGGGATCGATGTGTTTCGGATGGTTCATGACGACTGCTCCCGAAGGAAAATGACTATCAAATAGGAATCAGAAATGCCCGGTGAAGCGATAACGGCTGCCGGGATGCCACAGATTCGCCACCGAGGCGACGACGCCCTGCGACCAGGTGCGTCGATGTAAAACCAGACACGGCTCGACGTCGTCCATCCGCAGCTGCTCGCGCCGCTCCGGCGCCGGGGCCGCCGCTTCGATCCGGTACTCGACGCGCTGCAGCGGAGCCGCGCGCATCAGGTACAGGTTCGGCGTCGTGTTCGTGAAATCCTGCTCGGCGTAATCCGGCGCGACCGCCGGATTCACCCATCGTTCTTCGAGCTGCACGGGCTCGTCGTTCTCGAAGTGCAGCACCTGCGAATGAAACAGCTTCGTGCGCACGGCGACCTGCATCTCGTCGGCGAGCGCGTCGTCGGCGCGGATCGTGTCGAGGCCGAGCACGCTGGCGTGATACGCATGCCCGCGTGCGCCGACTTCCTCCGAGATGCTGCGGATCGCCACCAGCGTCGACTCGTACTTCGGCCGCGCGACGTAGGTGCCCGCCCCCTTCATGCGCGTGAGCACCTGCTCGGCCGTCAACTCGCGCAGCGCGCGGTTGACGGTCATGCGCGCCACCTTGAATTCGCGCGCCAGCTCGTTCTCGGACGGCACCTGATCGCCCTCCTCCCACTCGCCTGCGTGGATGCGGGCCAGGATGAAATCCTTGATCTCCTGGTAGACCGGCGCGCTCATGGGCTTACTGTTCCGACGCGAACGAGAACGGCGCGACCTTTGCGAACGCGCGCTCGCCGACCAGCTTGGCGATCACGGCGATGTCCGGTGCGAAATAGTGATCGAGCTCGTAGTGCGCGACCTTGGCGCGGATCGTTTCCATCACCGGCGCCAGCTTCGGGCTCGTGTGGTACGGCGCGCGCAGGTCGACGCCTTGTGCGGCGGCCAGCAGTTCGATCGCGAGGATGTGCTTCGTGTTGTCCGCGATGTCGGCGAGCTTGCGCGCGGCGAACGTCGCCATCGACACGTGGTCTTCCTGGTTCGCCGAGGTCGGCAGCGAGTCGACCGATGCCGGGTGCGCGAGCGTCTTGTTTTCCGATGCGAGGGCGGCCGCCGTCACGTGCGCGATCATGAAGCCCGAGTTCACGCCGCCGTCCCGCACGAGGAACGGGGGCAGGCCCGACAGCGTCGCGTCGATCAGCAGCGCGATGCGGCGTTCGGCCAGCGCGCCGATTTCCGCTGCGGCGAGCGCGAGGTTGTCGGCCGCGAACGCGACGGGTTCGGCGTGGAAGTTGCCGCCCGACAGCACTTCGCCGGTATCCGGGAAGATCAGCGGGTTGTCCGACACGGCATTCGCTTCGACCAGCAGCACGTCGGCCGCATGGCGCATCTGGTCCAGGCACGCGCCCATCACCTGCGGCTGGCAGCGCAGGCTGTACGGGTCCTGCACCTTGTCGCAGTCGCGGTGCGACTGGTTGATCGGCGAGCCTTCGAGCAGGTCGCGGTACGACGCGGCCGCGTCGATCTGGCCTTGGTGGCCGCGCAGCTCATGAATGCGTGCGTCGAACGGCTTCACCGAGCCGGCTGCGGCGTCGACCGACAGCGCGCCGGCGACGAGCGCGGTGCGGTACAGGTCTTCGATCGCGAACATGTTGTCGAGCGCCAGCGCGGTCGATGCCTGCGTGCCGTTCAGCAGCGCCAGGCCTTCCTTCGCCTGCAGCGTCAGCGGCGCGAGGCCCGCGACGCGCAGACCGTCGAGTGCGCTCGCACGCTCGCCGCGGATGAACACTTCGCCGACGCCCAGCAGCACGGCCGACATGTGCGCGAGCGGCGCGAGGTCGCCCGATGCGCCGACCGAGCCCTTCACCGGGATCAGCGGCAGCACGTCCGCGTTGAACAGCTTGATCAGCGCGTCCATCACTTCGCGACGGATGCCCGAGTGGCCGCGGCCGAGGCTCGACAGCTTCAGCGCCATCAGCAGGCGCACCGACGAGCGTGCCATCGGCTCGCCCACGCCGACCGCGTGCGACAGCACGAGGTTCTTCTGCAGCAGTTCGAGCTGGTCGTGCGGGATGTGCGTGCTGGCCAGGCGGCCGAAGCCCGTGTTGATGCCGTAGGCCGGCTCGCCCTTCGCAGCGATGTCGGCGACGGCCTTCGCGCCGGCGTCGATCTTCGCGAAGCTGGCCGGGTCGAGCGCGAGCTGCACGGATTCGCGTGCGATCTGGCGCAGTTGCGGGAGGGTCAGATGGCCGGGGGTCAACGTAATCATGTGAGCAATCCTGTCTAGACAAGTTCGGAATGGATTGAAGTGTAGCCACGCCAACTTGTCTAGACAACCCGTTTTTCATCGATTTCGACTCGGGAGTTTCCCTGATGCCCGGCGCGGCCCGCCGCATCGGCCCGTGTGATCCGGCGCTTAACAGTTGTTGCAATTATTTTGTTTTTGGCAACATACGCATCAACATTCGCCATGGAGACCGCCATGCCCTTCCCGTCACGACTCGCCATCCGGTTCGGCCGCCCCCTGCTGTTCGCCGCGTGCGCACTCGCGTGCGGCGCGTCGCTCGCCGCGGAGCCGCTGTCCGGCACGCTCGAGAAGATCCGGCAGAGCAACCTGATCTCGATCGGCCACCGCGAAACGTCGGTGCCGTTCTCCTACACCGACGCGAACGGCAAGGTCATCGGCTTCTCGCAGGACCTGTGCGACCGCGTGATCGCCGCCGTGAAGGCGCGCATCGGCAAGCCCGACCTGCAGGTGCGCTTCATCCCCGTCACGTCGCAGAACCGCATTCCGCTCGTGCAGAACGGCACCGTCGATCTCGAATGCGGCGTCACGACGAACCTCGCCGCGCGTCACGCGCAGGTCGCGTTCTCGACCACCCTCTTCGTCGCGACGACGCGCCTGCTCACGCGCACGAGTTCGGGGATCCGCGACTTCCCCGACCTCGCCGGCAAGACGGTCGTGACGAACCAGGGCACGACGTCCGAACGCCTGCTGCGCAAGATGAACGAGGAAAAGAAGATGAACATGCAGATCATCAGCGCGAAGGATTACGGCGAAGGACGCCTCACGCTCGAATCGGGCCGCGCGGCCGCGTACATGATGGACGACGTGCTGCTCGCGGGCGTGCGCCAGCTCGCTGCGAAACCGGCCGACTGGCAGATCGTCGGCACGCCGCAATCGTCGGAGGCCTACGGGTTCATGCTGCGCAAGGACGATCCGCAGTTCAAGGCGCTCGTCGACGGCGTGCTCGTGCAGTTGATGAAGCACGGCGAGATCGACGCGCTGTACGACAAGTGGTTCATGAAGCCGGTGCCGCCGAAGGGGCTGTCGTTCGACTTCGCGATGAGCGACGTGATCAAGGCGCGCTATGCGGCGCCGACCGACGCGCCGCTCGAATGAGCGCCGCGCGCTGACTGCGGCTCACGCACGCGTCCACGCGACGCATGCCGCATAGCCGGGCGCCGCGTCGAGCCACGCCGCATCGAACGCCGCGACGCCGGCGGCGGGCGCGGCCGGCTCGACGATCGTCGTCGCGGGGGTCGCGCCATCGCGCGGCGGCATGACCGCGAACGCGCTCAGCCCGCCGACGATGCCCGTGCCGAGCGCCTTGAGCAGCGCCTCCTTCGCACTCCAGACGCGCATGAATGCGCCGGCGCGTTCGGCCGGCGGCAGGCTGTCGAGATAGGCGGCCTCGGCGGGCGCGCAGACTTCGCGCGTCAGCGCACGCCAGTCGGTCGCGCGGTTGCAGCACTCGATATCGACGCCCACGCGCCCCGCGGGGGCCCACGCAATCAACGCATGATCGCCCGCATGCGACACGTTGAAGTCGAGCGACGCGCGATGCGCGCCGTCCAGCGACGGCCGACCCGATGCATCAACGACGATCGCCACCGCCCGCGGCGCGATGCCGAGGGCCGTGCCGAGCACGTCGCGCAGCGCGGCGCGCGTCGCGGCGCTGCGCACCGTATCCTCATGCCGCATGAAGCGTGCGGCCCGCGCGCGCTCGCCGTCGCTCAGGGCCGCATACGCTGGCGACGCAAGCGGTACGCACCAGTCGAAATCGACACGCGCGATCTGCACGCCGGCGCGCGCCGCGGCGGGCGGCGCGTCGAGCCGCTGCATGCGCCAGGCGCGGGAGCTTTCAGACGGAGAAACGGAATCGGGCGGGACGAGCATCGACGTGCGGCGGCCTGTGGAAGGAAACGTCCGATGTTAATCGATCAGGCGACATGGCGAACCGTTGCGGCCCGCCGGCGTCGATGCCGAGCGCCGGCGCTTGTCCTCTCGGCATGCGCCAAGCATGACGAGGCCGCCCTATCGCCCGTTCGCTGCAACGCCCGGCACGCCGCTGGCGGGCCCACGCCCGCGCGATGCCGGGTGAATCGCATGCACGTTGCCCGGCGCATCGGCCGGCAGCACGCCATGTTGCAGCCAGTAGAGCGCGAGCGGCCACAGTGTTTCGGTGAAGCGGCTGTGGAAAAACGCGAAATGGCCGATCGCGTCGACGCCGATGTCGGCCGGCGCGATCCGCAGATGCGTGACGTCGCTGCCCGTGTAGTAGCCGACCAGCCGCTCGATCGCCGCGACCGTGCCGAACCCGTCGTCGTCGAGGCCAATCGCGAGCATCGGCGCCGACAGCCCCGCGAAGCGGGCGGGCAACGCGGCGCGGCTCGCGGCGGGTTCGGCGAGCGGGCCGCTCGTATAGCCCTCCTCGAAGCGTGCCTGCGAGCGCACCCACGACAACGCGACGCCGCGCGGCGTGTCCTCCATCCAGCCGAGCCGCTTCGCGGGCACGTAGCCGAACACGGCCGCGAGCACCGGCATCGCGACGTGCCACTTCCACCACATGCGCCGCCGTTCGGCCGGCCGGTAATCGCGCCAGTACGCATACTGCGCGCCGACCGTCACCGCATGCCGCACGTGGACGTTCGATGCGGCGAGCCCCAGCGCGAACCCGCCGATGCTGTGCGCGACGACGTCGATCGGCTGGCCCGGAAACGCGTCGCGTGCGTAGCGCAGCGCGGCTTCGCAATCGAGCCGCCCCCAGTCGAGCCAGTTCGCGCGCAGCTTCGCGAGCTGCGCCGGGCGCGACCCGCCGATGCCGCGATAGTCGTAGACGAGCACGTCGCGCCCCTGGGCGAACAGCCAGGCCGCGAAACGGAAGTAGTAGTCGCAACGCACCGACGTCGCGCAATTGATGACCGTCACCGGCCGCACGACACTGCCGCCGCGATGGCGCCATACATGGCCGCGCAATGCATAGCCGTCGGCCGCGCGCAGCGTCACCGGCTCGGGCGGCAATGCGTCCGCCGCGCGGGTGCCCTGCGTCTTTTCGCTGCCTTCGTTCGAAATCGTCATCGTGTCTCCGGTCCCATGCTTCGCGGTCCGTCCGGGTGAGCGCGTCAGTGCCTGCCCACGTCCATGCTTCGCAGCCGGCCGGGGCGTCGCCCGCCCTATCCTTCACCGCCCGCACCAGCCTCCATTGAACTTGACGTGCCCCGCGTTCTCAACCAATCTTGCTGCTCCGTTCGCATGAGTCACGCGCATGTCAACGCCGCTCGTCCGTCTCCCGTCGCTCGACCTCGTCCGCGGTTTCGTCGCCGTCGGCCGCCGCATGAGCATCACGCTCGCCGCGCAGGACCTCTGCGTCACGCAATCGGCGGTCAGTCGCCAGGTACACGCGCTCGAAGCGCACCTCGGCGTCGCATTGCTGCAGCGCGGCTACCGGAAGATCGCGTTCACGCCGGAAGGCGAGCGGCTGTTTCGCGTCGCGGATGCGGCACTGCACGGGCTGCAGGACACCATCGCCTCGCTCGCGGCCACGCGCGAGCGCCAGCCCGTCACGATCACCGCCAGCATCGGCGTCACCGCGCTGTGGCTGCTGCCGCGGCTCGGGCGGCTGCAGGCGCGCCTGCCGGAGATCGACCTGCGCGTCGCCGCGAACGACAAGGTACTCGATTTGCGCGCCGAAGGCATCGACCTCGGCATCCGCTATTGTCCGCGCGACCGCGCGCCGGCCGGCGCGCTGCGCCTGTTCGACGAGATCGTCGTGCCGGTCGCGCATCCGGCGCTCGCCGCGCGGCCCGTCACGAACGCGGCCGCGATCGCCGACCACGTGCTGCTCGAATTCGACGGGCCGCCGCAGCCGCAATTGCAGTGGCGCGCGCACCTGCACGCGGCCGGGCTCGGCGACGCGCGCCCGAAAGGCGTGCTGCGCTTCAACCAGTACGACCAGGTGATCCAGGCGGCGATCGCGGGCCAGGGCGTCGCGCTCGGCCGGCTCGCGCTCGTCGCGCCGATGCTCGCGGACGGGCGGCTCGCAGTGCTCGGGCCGCACACGCAGGCGCTGACGGATGCGTACGGCTACTGGCTGTTCCAGCACGATCCGGCCCCGCGCCGCGAAGTCGCCGACGTGCGCGACTGGATGCTCGCCGAAGCGGCCGAATGCGATACCGCGATGCGTGCGCACGGCGCGGCGTCAGCGTAAGCCGGCGCGGCCTTTGCGAACAAACCTGACCGCTGCCGGGCGCCTGCGCCCCACTCCGCGCGCCCCACATCGCATTCCTGCCACGCATGCCAACCTGACCGAATGATCGCTTGAGCGACGACGGGCACGATCGTCTAATCGGATCGAGCGCGGCCGTGTTGCCGCGCGCCTTCATCCGGAGACACGCATGACCCCGATCGAGCAGGAAGTCCGCCGCCGCTGGCTGCCCGTCCTGGCCGGCGGCCTGATCATGGGCGCCGCGCTCGGCATCCGCCACGTGCAGGGCCTGTTCCTCGCGCCGGTGTCGCTCGACCACGGCTGGTCGCGCGAAGCGTTCGGGCTCGCCCTCGCGCTGCAGAACCTGATCTGGGGCGTCGCGCAGCCGTTCACCGGGATGGTCGCCGATCGCTTCGGCTCGCTGCGCGTGATCGTCGCCGGGATGCTGCTGTATGCGGCCGGGCTCGTCACGATGGCGCATGCGGCGACGACCGGCATGTTCACGGTCGGCGCCGGGCTCGTGATCGGCATCGCGCTGTCGGGCTCGGCGTTCGCGTCGATCTATGGCGCGCTGAGCCGCCTGTTTCCGCCCGACCGCCGCGGCTGGGCGCTCGGCGTCGCGGGCGCGATCGGCGGGCTCGGCCAGTTCTGCATGGTGCCCGTCGCGCAGACGCTGATCGGCGGCATCGGCTGGCGGCACGCGTTCATCGCGCTGGCGCTCGTCGCGGCGCTGCTTGCACCGCTCGCCCTGCTGCTACGCGACCGACCCGCGCGGGCTGCCGGCGCCGCCGGCCCCGACCAGTCGATCGGCGAAGCCGTGCGCGAGGCGTTCGCGCATCGCGGCTTCTGGCTGCTGAACGCGGGCTTCTTCGCATGCGGCTTCCAGCTCGCGTTCATCGCGACGCATCTTCCCGCGTACCTGCTCGACCACGGGCTGCCGGCACGCCACGCGAGCGTCGCGCTCGCGCTGATCGCGCTCACCAACGTGGCCGGCACCTATGCATGCGGCCATCTCGGCGGGCTGCTGCGGCGCAAGTACGTACTGTCGGTGCTGTACCTCGTGCGGGCGCTCACGATGGCCGCGTTCGTCGCAGCCCCCCTGTCGCCCGCGAGCGTCTTCGTGTTCGCGGCCGTGATGGGATTCACGTGGCTCGGCACCGTGCCGCTGACGAACGGCGTGATCTCGCAGATGTTCGGCGTGCGCTACATCGCGACGCTGTTCGGCTTCGTGTTCTTCGGGCACCAGCTCGGCAGTTTCTTCGGCGTCTGGCTCGGTGCGGTGGTGTACGACGCGACGCATTCGTACATGCCGCTGTGGATCGGCTCGATCGCGCTCGGCATGCTCGCGGCGTTGCTGCACCTGCCGATCAACGACGCGCGCGTCGCGCGCCCGGCATCGGGCAACGCGGCATGGGCATGATCCGCGCGGCGCTGGCCGCCGGCACGCTCGCGTTCGTCGCGTGGTGCGGCGCGGCCTATTTCAGTTCGGGCGTCGTGTACGCGCTGCTCGAACACGTCGCGTTCTGCAATTGATGCGGCCGTCCGGCGCGTGCGGTCAGCGGCGCTTCGGCAACGCCGCCAGCGCATCGAGCGCACGGGCACGCGCGGCCGCATGCTCGACGAGCGGCGCCGGGTAATCGACGCCGAGCCGCACGCCGGCCGCGTCGAGTTCCAGCGGCGACGCTTCCCACGGCGCGTGGATCGATGCGTTGTCGAGGCCGGCAAGCTCGGGCACCCAGCGCCGCACGTACGCGCCGTCCGGATCGAACTTCTGCCCCTGCGCGACCGGATTGAAGATGCGGAAATACGGCGCGGCGTCGGCGCCGCAGCCGGCCACCCACTGCCAGCTCGCCGCGTTGTTCGCGGGATCGGCGTCGACCAGCGTGTCCCAGAACCACGCTTCGCCCGCACGCCAGTCGATCAGCAGGTGCTTGATCAGGAACGACGCGACGACCATCCTCACGCGGTTGTGCATCCAGCCGGTCGTCCACAGTTCGCGCAGGCCCGCATCGACGAGCGGATAGCCGGTCAGCCCGCGCTGCCATGCGCGCAGCGCGGCGGGATCGTCACGCCACGGCATCGCGTCGAACTGCGCGCGGAAGTTGTCGGTCGCGAGCGCCGGGAAGTGGTACAGCAGCGTGTAGCTGAACTCGCGCCAGCCGAGTTCGCTCAGGAATTTGTCGGCGTCCGCGGCAACCGCCGCGCCGCCCGCGCTCGCGGCACCCTGCACCGCGTGCCACACCTGTCGCGGCGACACGTTGCCAAAGCGCAGGAACGGCGACAGCCGGCTCGTCGCGGGACGGTCGGGAAGATCGCGCGCGTCCGCATAGCCGGCGAGCGATGTCGTCAGGAACGCGTCGAGCTGCGCGTGCGCGCCGGCTTCGTCGGGCATGGGCCACGCATCGCGCAGGCCGCCGGCCCAATCCGGCGAATGCGGCCGCAACGCAAGCGCGTCGAGCGCCAGCGCGCGGTCACGCAGGGTTTTCGGCCACGGATGAAACGCGATCCGCTCGGGTTCCGGCAGCGGCGCGGCGACCGTGCGATCCCGTCGCGCCGCACGCCAGTACGCGGTGAACACCTGATACGGGGTGCCGCCGCCCGTCAGCACCTCCCACGGCTCGTTCAGCAGGCTGCCGTTGCTGCTCTCGACCGTGACACCGCGCGCCTTGAGCGAGGCCTTCAGCGCCGCGTCGGCGTCGCGCTGCGGTTGCGCGTAGCGGCGGTTCCAGTACACGGCTTGCGCGCCCGTGTCGTGCACGATGCGCTCGATCTCGCGCGGCGCGTCGCCGCGCAACAGCAGCAGGCGCCCGCCATGACGCGCGAGCGCCGCGTCGAGCCCGGCCAGCGACCCGTGCAGCCACCAGCGCGCCGCGCCGCCGAGCGTTCGTCCGGCGCCGTCGCCCGTGTCGTCGACGAATACGCAGATGAGCGGCCGGCCCGAATCCACCGCGCGCGTCAGCGCGGGCTGATCGGTCACGCGCAAATCGTCGCGAAACCAGACGATCACGGGAGCAATGGACGACTTGGCGGACACGGGCACCTCGAAGACGAAAGCGGAAAGAGACCCGTATTGTCGCGGCTGCGCTGCGTGGTGTCGACGTTCTGCGTGCATGATGCGCCGGCGCGCCCCTGCCGCCGACCGTCGCGGCGATCGCACCACCCTGCCGCCCCGGTGAAACGCCTTAGTCCATTCCGACGATTCTTCGCCGCGTGCGCCGGCCTACGCTCGATGTCGGGTGCGCTGCGCTGCGCGGCACGTGCCGGCGAAAACGCCCCCGCACGTCCCGAGCCACACCCGTCACGCGCGCCGACCGATACCGGCGCGACTCCTTGCGACTGCCGCGACGCGTCCCGCCACCCGGGTAGGCGCGGTTTCATCCGATCCGATACATCGCCATGACCAAACCCTCGAATCTCGTCACCTCGATCACCGTCGACATCGACGCACCGGCCTCCGTCGTCTGGGAAGTGCTGACCGACTTCCCGCGCTACGGCGAATGGAACACGTTCTGCGTCGGCTTCGAAACGACCGGCAGGCTCGGCGATTTCGTGCACATGCAGGTGCGCATCCCGGGCACGGAGACCGTGATTCCCGTCAATGAGATCCTCGTTGCGTACGAACCCGAACGCCTGCTGTCGTGGGAGCAGCGCCCGACCGACGACAACAAGGACGCCGCGCGCCGCGACCAGTACATCGACGCGATCGGCGCGGAGCGCTGCCGCTATTTCACGACCGACCAGTTCCTCGGCATCAACGCGGACACGATCATGCAGAACCACGGCGCTTGGGTGAAACAGGGTTTCGACCAGTGCGCACGCGACGTGAAGCAGCGCGCCGAGGCGCTCCACGCGGCACGCCGGCGCAACGGCGCGTGACCGGGAGCCGCCGATGCCCGATCTGCAAACGCTGTCCGACCATCACGACATCCGCGAGCTGATCGTCGCGTATTCGAGCGCGATCGACACGCGCGACTTCGACGCGCTCGACGCGGTGTTCACACCCGATGCCGCGATCGACTATCGCTCGATGGGCGGCATCGCCGGCCGCTATCCGGAGGTGAAGGCCTGGCTGCGCACCGTGTTGCCGCAGTTTCCGCAGTACCAGCACATGGTCGCCAACCTGTCGATCCGGCTCGACGGCGATACCGCACGCGGCCGCACGATCTGCTTCAATCCGATGGAAGTCGCGCTGCCGGACGGCGGCACGCAGGTGATGTTTCTCGGGCTCTGGTACGTCGACCGTTTCGCGCGCACTGCGCAAGGTTGGCGCATCGCCGAGCGCGTCGAGGAACGCTGCTACGGTCACAACGTGCCGGCCGTGCTCGCGGGCGCGACCGGTTGATCCATTCGCGATGCGCGCGTCGTGCGCAGGTGCACGGCGCACGCATCGTCGCAGCCCGCTGCGTCAATCGAGCCTGAACGCGGCCTCGAATCGCTCGGCAAATGCGTCGAACTCGGTTTCCGGCAGATGGTTGATGCCGCCCGCGCGCTTGCGCCCGCCGCCGGTCGGAAAGCCGCGACAGAATTCGTCGGCGCCGAGCGGCCGGCCATCGGGCACGCGCACGCTGACGACGAGCCCGCCGTCCGCGCGCGGCGACAGCACCGCGAGCGCCGCATGCGGCGCGTTGCGCATCCGTTCGTTCGCGAGCATGCCGGTCGCGCGCCGCGCCCACGGATGATCAGGCATCCGGACCAGCGTCGCACCGGGCACCTCGCGCAGCGGCGCGAGTGCGCACGCGCGCGCCATGTCGTCGCGGTAGCCGTCGCGCAGCGCGGCGAACACGGTTGTCGCGCGCACGAAATCAAGCGGGTCGACGCACGGCAGCATCGCATCGGCGAGCGCGGCCGGGTCGAAATGCAGATCGCCGACACACTCGCCGTACGCGTTGTAGTTCAGGTAGAGCCCGAGTTCGGCGAGCGTGTCGCGTTGCGCCTCGTCGATCCCGTGCTCACTCGCCAGCGCGTGGCCGAGCGCCGGCAACTCGTCGCCGAACGCCGCGACGATCGCCCAGCGCACGTGCCGGCCGTCGAGATAGCGGTTCACGATCGCGCTCGTGCACACGTCGGCCGCCGTGTCGATATGCGCGTCGAAGCGTGGATCGTCGGGCAGTTCACCCGCGAAGTGATGGTCGAAATAGCGGACCGTCGCGCCGTCGCGCAGCAGCCGCGCACACGCGTCGCGATTCTGGTCGTGCGACACGTCGAGCACGGTGACGATGTCGCCCGCCCGCGCGTCGATCCGCTGGAGCAGCTTGATGTCGCGTTTCACGCCGGTCACGAGCGTGCCGTGCACGCCCTCCGCGAGCCGCAGCTGCTGAAGCGCGCACAGCCCGTCCGCGTCGCCGTTGAATGCAAAGAAGTGTCGTGTTTCGTGGTTGTCCTGCATGATCCTTTGCTCCATCGTCAGGGCATGAAATCGCCGCCATTCGCGTCGAGCGTCGCGCCCGTCACCGCATTTGCATAGTCCGACGCGAGGAACAGCGCAGCGCGCGCGCAGTCGTCGTCGGTCGGCAGCTTCGCGAGCGCGATGCTCGACGCGATCGGCGCGATGACCTGCTCTTCCGTCATGCCGTACTCGGCAGCCGCCTGCCGGAAATACGTCTGGGTCGGCACGCCCCACATCCACCCCATGTGGATGCTGTTCGCACGAATGCCGTGCACGCCGAGTTCGCGCGCCAGGTATTTTGCCGCAACCGCGAGCGCCCCCTTCGATACAGCGTAGCCGCCTTCCCCTGCAAACGGCTTGCGGGTCGCCTGCGTGTTGATCATCACGATCGCGCCGCGCTTGTGCCGCTTCATGTGCGGCACGACTTCCTGCGTGAGCGCCATCGTGCCGAACACGTTGGTGTCGAACACCACGCGCCAGCCATCCAGGTCGGCCTCCTCCACCGGTTCCGGAAACGTGCCGTGCACGAATGCGCTGTTCACGAGCGCGTCGATCCGGCCGAAGCGCTCGACGGCCTGCGTCGCGAGCTGGCGGCATTGTGCACGGTCGGTGATGTCGGTCTGCACCTTCAGCACGTCGCAGTCGACGCCGAGTGCGTGGATTCGCGCTTCGGCGTCATCGAGCTTTTCGAGCGTGCGCGCCGCGACGACCACGCCGCGCGCACCCTCGCGCGCGGCCTCGACGGCGAGCTTCACGCCGAGCCCGGGCCCGATTCCGGAAATCACGACGATCTTGTCCTTCAGCAACATGGGTTGTCTCCTGGTTGTCGTTGATCTCGCGAGCAATGGCCGTCAGCCGGCTGCCCGCAGGTGCCGCGCGCGATACGCGGCGAAGTCGCGCGCGAGCTGTGCATCGGTGAAGCCGAAGCGCGCGATCGAATAGTCGTGCGGGGCTCGCTTGTCGCGGCCGTTGCGCGCCATCCAGTCCGTCATCGCCGTGCGCTGCCGTGCATCGAGCGGCATCCCGGCAAACGCGTACACGGCCTCGGCAACGCCGAGCGGATTCGACACCGTGTCCTCGAAGCGCACGTCGAGGAAGCGGTCGGCCGGCAGCGCATCGCGCGCGGCCATCGCCGCACCGATCGCGCGTGCCATCCCCGCGTTCCACTGCGCACCGACGGCAAGCGGATCCGGATCGTCCGCATACATCTGCCACAACGTGTGCGCCATGCTCGCCATCGACGGAATCGTCTGCGCCGGATCGCGATGCGTGAGCACGACCTGCGCACGCGGAAACACGCGGCACAGCACGTCGAGCGCATGCAGGTGCTGCGGCGTCTTCAGCAGCCAGCGCGCAGCCGGCGCGACGCCGCGCTGCGCCTTTTGCCATTGCAGGAACTGCAGCATCCGCCTCAGGTACGTATAGACCGGCGTGAGATCCTGCCGCGCGAGCCACGCGGTGTAGCGCGGCACGTTCGCGTACGAATCCATCGCACACACGAACGCATGCTCCATCAGCATGAACTCCTCGTCCGCGAGCATCGCATCGAGCGGATGGATCGTCAGGATCTGCGGAATGCAGTCGATCATCGTCGCGACCTCGGCCCGCGCACGCGCGATGCGCACCGTCGGCTCGGCGAGCGTCTCGCCTGCAAGCGGCGCCGGGTAGCGGGTTTCCCACCACGCGGCCGCATGGAAGCGCGGGTCGACGGCCAGCAGGCGCTGCAACAGCGTCGTACCGGTGCGCGGCAGGCCGACGATCACGAGCGGATCGTCGATCGCGATCTCCGCGATTTCCGGATGACGCCGGAAGTAATCCTCGATGACGAGCCGGTTCACGAGCTGGCCGACGAGCTTCTCGCGCATCATCTCCGCGCCGCGTGCGGACAGCTTCGCTTCGTCGATCAGCGACGCGCACATCACGTCGAGCGCTTCGCGATACGGCCCGTCACCGAATGCGGTCAGTCCGCCCGCGCGCGACACGGCTTCGGCGATCAGTCCGTCAGGCGCGAGCAGCGTGCGGGTTCGATCCAGCGGTGCGTTCATGCGGCCTCCTTCAGCGTCGCGAGCTTCACCACCCGCGTGCGCGGATGCACCGGCTGCGCGGCGCCCACCCAGCGCCAGCAGATCGTGCCGGTGCGATGCCCGGCCGTATCGAGCCAGTTCGCATCGCCCGGCCGTGCGGCCGCGACGACCACCGTCACGCCGCCGTCCGCATTCAGCCGCGCGCTGTGCTTGTTCACGCAGATATCGAAGTGCCGGTAATCGAGCGATTCCATCCAGTAGTTGTTGAGCTGCACGTTCCAGAAGTCGCAGTCGGGTACCGTGTCGACGTCGATCACGAGTGCTTCGTCATCGGCCAGCGACCAGCACGAGTGGTAGTAATAGATGTTCGGATCGCCGCCGACCGACTGGCACAGCGCCTGGTCGGCGGGCGGCAGCGCATTCACGTGCGACCGGTAGCTCGCGGCCCAGTCCGCGAACAGCTTCGACGTCTGCTCGACGAACTGCGCGGCGCGCGTGAGGCCGCCCTGCAGCACGAGCGGGTCGAGCGGCGCCGGGCGATCGTCGGCGCCGATGCGCTCGATCTTCAGTTGTGCCGGCGTTTCCGCGCGCCGGTCGAGGAAGGTCTGGCGCACCAGCAGCGCGTTGGTGCCCGGCTCCATGCGCACCCAGTTGCCCGCACGCGGCGTTTCGCTCAGCACGATCTCGAAGCTGCCGTCCGGCGCGATATCGAGCTGCTTCGCGTCGAGAAAGCCCGTCTGCAGCATCTTGCCGTCGGTCTCGTAGCCGCCCTTCTGCGTGCCGAAGCTCAGGTAGGCCACCGTGCCGCGCCGCCCCGTCACGCGATATTCGCAGCGGCCGTCGAGACGCGCGTACTGGTACAGGTTGTCGGGATTGTCGGCGCCGATCTTCGCGGTCTCGTGCGACGGCGAGAAAAAGCCGGGCCATGCGCCGTCCGCGAACTCGACGTGCATCTCGAGCGCGATGCGCATCAGCCGGCTCAGGTAGCGGAATCCTTCCGCGCGCGTCAGCGGATCGTCCGGCGCCTCGGCGCGCAGGATCTGTTCTCCGCTGCGTTTCAGGGTGTCGCAGAAGTCGGCCCAGGTCTGGCCCGAAAGCAATTGCGTGGCACGTTTGTCGTCCGTCATGTGTCGTCTCCGCCGATGGTCGAGCGCTCACCTTAAGCGTCGCCGTCGCGCGCCACTTCGTCCGGGTGGACTAAGGAAAGATCCGCGTCACCGCCGTGCCGCGGCTTAGTCCACCCGGACGAAGATCGGCATGCCGATCGCCCGATACCGTCGGTGTCATGCACGAAACGCCGCACATGTCGCGCGGCGCCGGCATGAAACAAGGAGACGAACGATGTTGACCCACTTGGAGCGGCTGGAGGCCGAAAGCATCCACATCATGCGCGAGGTGGTCGCCGAGAGCGAGAACCCGGTGATGCTGTATTCGATCGGCAAGGACAGCTCGGTCATGCTGCATCTCGCGATGAAGGCGTTCTACCCGGCGAAGCCGCCCTTTCCGCTGCTGCACGTCGATACGACCTGGAAATTCCGCGAGATGATCGCGTTTCGCGACGAGACAGCCACGCGCCTCGGCCTCGACCTGCGTGTGCACATCAACCCTGAAGGCATCGCGAACGGTATCGATCCGTTCACGCACGGCTCGGCCGTGCACACCGACGTGTGGAAGACACAGGGGCTCAAGCAGGCGCTCGATCACTACGGCTTCGACGCCGCGTTCGGCGGCGCGCGCCGCGACGAGGAGAAATCGCGCGCAAAGGAGCGCATCGTGTCGCTGCGCTCGGAACAGCACCGCTGGGACCCGAAGCGCCAGCGCCCCGAACTCTGGTCGCTGTACAACGCGCGCAAGCGCAAGGGCGAAAGCCTGCGCGTGTTCCCGATCTCGAACTGGACCGAGCTCGACATCTGGCAGTACATCCAGCTTCACGATATCCCGATCGTGCCGCTCTACTTCGCGAAGGAACGGCCCGTGGTCGAACGCGACGGCGCGCTGATCATGGTCGACGACGAACGCCTGCCGCTGCGCGAAGGCGAAGTGCCGCAGATGCGCAAGGTGCGCTTTCGCACGCTCGGCTGCTATCCGCTGACGGGCGCGATCGACAGCGACGCGACGTCGCTCGACGACATCCTGCAGGAGATGCGCGAGACGCGCACGTCCGAACGGCAAGGACGACTGATCGACAGCGATTCGGCCGGTTCGATGGAAAAGAAGAAACAGGAGGGATATTTCTGATGGCACACGTTCTCACCGTGCCCGAGGCAAGCGCCGCCGGCGAAGCGCACGCACCAACCCAGGACCTGCTGCGCTTCATCACGTGCGGCAGCGTCGACGACGGCAAGAGCACGCTGATCGGCCGCCTGCTCTACGAATCGAACATGCTGTTCGACGACCAGCTCACGCAGCTCGAGGCCGATTCGAAAAAGGTCGGCACGCAAGGCGGCGAACTCGATTTCGCGCTGCTCGTCGACGGCCTGTCGGCCGAGCGCGAGCAAGGAATCACGATCGACGTCGCGTACCGCTTCTTCGCGACCGCGCGACGCAAGTTCATCGTCGCCGACACGCCCGGCCACGAGCAATACACACGCAACATGATCACCGGCGCGTCGACCGCCGATCTTGCCGTGATCCTGATCGATGCGCGCAAGGGGGTACTCACGCAGACGCGCCGCCACAGTCATCTCGTCGCGCTGATCGGCATCAAGCGCGTGGTGCTCGCGATCAACAAGATGGACCTGGTCGACTACGACCGCGCCGCGTTCGAGCGCATCGACGCCGACTATCGTGCGTTCGCGGCCGAGCTCGGGCTGGCGGAGATCGTCAGCATCCCCATGTCGGCGCTGCGCGGCGACAACGTGATCGCGCCGAGCGCGCGGATGCCGTGGTACGCGGGGCCGACACTGATGCAGCATCTCGACACGCTGCCGCTCGCCGCACGCGTGACGCGCGACGAGCCGTTCCGGCTGCCGGTGCAGTGGGTCAACCGCCCGCACCTGAACTTCCGCGGTTACGCGGGCAGCATCGCATCGGGCGAGGTCCGCGTCGGCGAGCGCGTGCGCGTGCTGCCGTCCGGCAAGGAGAGCCGCGTCGCGTCGGTGATCACGCAACGCGGCGAAAGCGACCTCGCGCGCGCCGGCGAAGCGGTGACGCTCACGCTCGCCGACGAGATCGACATCAGCCGCGGCGACATGATCGCGCGCGCGGATGCGCCGCCTGAAGTGGCCGACCAGTTCGAGGCGACGCTCGTGTGGATGCACGACGCGCCGCTGCTGCCCGGCCGCCCGTATCTCGTGAAGCTCGGCACGCAGACGGTCGGCGCGACCTGCGCGACGCCGAAGTACAAGATCGACGTGAACACGCGCGAGCATCTCGCGGCGCGCACGCTCGCGCTCAACGAGATCGGCGTGTGCAACCTGAGCCTCGACCGGCCGGTCGCGTTCGACCCATACGACCGCAACCGCCACACGGGCGGCTTCATCGTGATCGACCGCGTCACCAACGACACGGTCGGCGCCGGGATGCTGCACTTCGCGCTGCGCCGCGCGCACAACGTGCACTGGCAGGCGGTCGACGTCGACCGCGCCGCGCGTGCCGCGCAGAAGGCGCAGACGCCGCGGATCGTGTGGCTGACGGGCCTGTCGGGCGCCGGCAAGTCGACGATCGCGAATCTCGTCGAGAAACGGCTGCATGCACTCGGCAAGCATACGTACCTGCTCGACGGCGACAACGTGCGGCACGGGCTCAATCGCGATCTCGGCTTCACCGAGGCCGATCGCGTGGAGAACATCCGGCGCGTCGCCGAAGTCGCGCGGCTGATGCTCGACGCGGGGCTCATCACGCTCGTGTCGTTCATCTCGCCGTTCCGCGCGGAGCGCGACATGGCGCGCGCGCGGGTCGGCCAGGACGAGTTCGTCGAGGTATTCGTCGACACGCCGCTCGCGGTGGCCGAGGAGCGCGATCCGAAGGGCCTGTACAAGAAGGCGCGGCGCGGCGAGCTGAAGCACTTCACGGGCATCGATTCGCCGTACGAACCGCCCGCGCAGCCCGAACTGCGCGTCGACACGGTCGCCGAGTCGCCGGAAGAAGCGGCCGATCGGATCGTCGCGTACCTGCTGCGCGAGCGCGCGGCATAAGCGCGGCAATCGGGCAGCCCGGCAGTTGGCCGACTGCCCGCGTCGCCTACTCCGTTCGGATGACGCGGGCCGCCGGGCGGCCGGTATGCTGGTCCGGGAATCCTTCATCCCGACCAGGAGAACACGAGCATGCCCATCGCGCTGGCGCCCGGCGACCCGGCCGCGCACGACGGTTTCGACGACGCGGCGTGGACGGCGCGCGAACTCAGCGCGTGGCTCGGGCTCGTCTATCAGGGCCCGTCAGAGACAACCCCGTGGGCCGGCTTCCTCGAAGCGGTTCGCGCACGGCTCGACGCGCGCTTCACGACGCTGGTGCTGCGCAACCCCGGCGGCGCACGGCACGGGCTCATCATCAACGCGTCGGCGCATGGCCCGCTGCTGCCCGGCGAGCCGTCGTACAGCGAGCAGTTCTACGCGCTGTGCCCGTTTCTCGACCAGCCGCCCGGCCAGGTCTTCACGGCCGACCGGCTGTTCGGCGAAACCGCGTGGCGCGCGCACGATTTCTACCGGCAGTACCTGCAGCCGCTCGACCTGCGCTACATCCTCGGCGCGAACCTGCGTGGCGAACGTGGCGTCGAATGCGCGTTCTTCGTGAGCCGCGCGCACGGCGGCCGCGATTTCGACGCGGCCGAGCGCGCGCAGGTCGCGACGCTGCTGCCGCACCTGCAGCGGGCGGTCGAGCTGCACGCGGCGTTCGACGTGCTCGATGCCGAACGCGCGCTGTATGCGGGCACCGTCGACCGGCTCGACGTCGGCACCGCGATCGTCGACGAGGACGGCCGCGTGATCAAGCGCAACCGCATCGCCGAGCGGCTGATCGAGCAGCAGGACGGGCTGTGCGTGCGCCAGGAGCGGCTCCACGCATCGTGCCCGCTCGACGAGCGCCGGCTGCAGAAGGCGCTGCAGGCCGCGCTCGAGCATTTCCGCGCGGGCGCGCTCGCGCGCATCGAAGCCACCACGCTGTCGCGCCCCGGCGGCGCGATGCCGTTGAGCGTGCTGCTGCGCCCGCTCGCGCCCTACCGCGGCGCCGAGGACCGGCAGCATCGGCCAGCCGTCGCCGTGTTCGTCCGCGATCCGGCGTCGTCGCCGCAGACGTCGCGCGACATGCTGCACCGGCTGTTCCGGCTCACGCCGATGGAAACCGAAATCGCACTGCTGCTCGTCGACGGGCTGACGCTCGACGAAGCGGCCGCCGCGACCGGCATCACGAAGAACACCGCGCGCGCGCACCTGCGCGGCATCTTCGCGAAGACGGGCGCGACACGGCAGGCCGTGCTCGTGAAGACGCTGCTCAACAGCGTCGTGTCGATGGCGTAGCAAAGGCGACGGCAGCCGCCGGACGGGCGGCCCGTCCGATGCCCCCCGCGCGCAGTGCGGGCCGCGACCGAAGACGCGGCAATGGGCGCCTACCCGCCTCATGTCATACGTCATCAGACATGAACGAGTCACTGACGCTCCTCATGAAATTCCCCAATTTCTGGGCAATTTCCGGGTAAACCCGCGACGTCTTCATCGACACTCAGGCGTACCATGTCATACGACGACATACTACACAAACCGCCACCCGGATGCCGACGCGGGCCACCGCCCCGTCCGCCGCCGCCCGACCGGAGACACGCTTGAACCCGCCCTCGCCCGCCCTGCCCGGACGCGACCCGCTCGCGTCCGCCGTCTCGAAAGTGAAGTGGCACGTGCTGCCGCTCGTGCTGATCATGTTCATCGCGAACTACATCGACCGCGTGAACGTCGGCTTCGTCGATCGCCACCTCGAGGCGTCGATCGGCATCGGCGCGGCCGCGTACGGCCTCGGCGCCGGGCTGTTCTTCGTCGGCTACGCACTGTTCGAGGTGCCGTCGAACCTGCTGATGCAGCGCTACGGCGCACGCATCTGGCTGGCCCGGATCATGGCGACGTGGGGCATCGTCGCGGCCGCGATGGCGTTCGTGTGGAACGACACGTCGTTCTACGCGCTGCGCTTCCTGCTCGGCGCGGCCGAGGCCGGCTTCTTCCCCGGCGTCGTGCTGTACCTGTCGCAATGGCTGCCGCCGCAGGAGCGCGGCAAGGCGATGGCGATCTTCCTCGGCGGCTCCGCGTTCGCGTCGGTGCTGTCCGGGCCCGTTACCGGCGCGCTGCTGTCGATCCGCGGTTTCGGCCTCGAAGGCTGGCAATGGATGTTCCTGATCGAAGGGCTGTTCTCGGTCGCCCTGTGCGGCGCGAGCTGGCTGCTGCTGAAATCGCATATCCGCGACGCGACCTGGCTCACGGCCGAAGAACGCACGGCGCTCCAGAACGCGCTCGACGACGAGCGCGCGACGCGCGACGTCCGCTCGAACGTGCCGGTGCGCGCCACCGCGCTGCTGCGCGATCCGCAGATCATGCTGTTCTGCTTCCTGTATTTCTCGATCCAGCTGACGATCTACGCGGCCACGTTCTGGCTGCCGACGATCATCCGCAAGATGGGCGGGCTCACCGATTTCCAGGTCGGCCTGTACAACACGATTCCGTGGATGATCGCGATCGGCGCGATGTACGGCTTCGCGGTGCTGTCGTCGAAGTGGAGGCATCCGCAGCGCTGGCTCGCGGTCGCGCTGGTGCTCGCCGCGTGCGGGCTGTTCGCGTCGACGTCGCACGATCCGGTGTGGTCGTTCGCGTCGATCTGCTTCGCCGCACTCGGCTTCAAGGCCGCCTCGTCGCTGTTCTGGCCGATCCCGCAGGGCTATCTCGACACGCGCGTGGCCGCGGCCGTGATCGCGCTGATCAACTCGGTCGGTAACCTCGGCGGCTTCGTCGCACCGACGGCGTTCGGCTATCTGAAGCAACATACGGGTTCGATCACGGGCGGGCTGTATGCGCTCGCGGTCGCTTCGCTCGTCGCCGCGGTCGCCGCGCTGTTCGCGCGCACGCACCGGCGCAGCGATCCGCCGCGCGGCCTGCCGGCCGACGCGTCCTTCACGAACGCTTCGATGCTCCGCCATGCCGAACACTGACCGCCTGACCGTCGTCGTCTCGAATGCCGCCGACGGCGACCTCGCCACCTTCTCGCTCGCGGCCGACGGCACGCTTGCGCCGCTCACCCGCTATCCCGCGGCCGACGTCGCGATGCCGATCGCCGTGCCGGCCGACCGTGCGCGGCTCTACGTCGCGACGCGCGGTGAACAGCCGACGATCGTCGCGTTCCGCGTCGTGCCGGCTACCGGCGCGCTCGTGCGCATCGGCACCACCGCGATCGACGCGAGCCATGCGTACCTGTCGCTCGACCGCAGCGGCCGCTGGCTGCTCGGCGCGTCGTACGGCGGGAATTCGCTGAGCCTCTACGACGCCGCGCGCGTGCGCGACGGCGACGGTACGCCGCTGCAGGTCACGGGCGGCATCGCGAACGCGCACGCGGTGATCGTGTCGCCGGACAACCGTTTCGCGTACGTCAGCTCGCTCGGCTCGGATCGCGTGTTCAGCTTCGCGCTCGTCGAGGACGCAGCCGGCCTGCGTGCGCTCGAACATGGCGAAACGCGCGTGCCGGCCGGGTTCGGCCCGCGTCACCTGCAATTCGCGGATGACGGCCGCACGCTCGTCGTCGTCAGCGAATTCCAGGCCACGCTTGCGACGTTCGCGCGCGACCCCGACACCGGCCGGCTCGGTGATGCACATGTGAGCGCGCGCCATCCGGCCGTCGCCGAACTCGCGCAAGGCCATGCGCGGCCGCCCGCGCCCACCGAACCGTCCGTCTGGGCCGCCGACCTGCACCTGACGCCCGACGAGCGTTTCGCCTATGTCAGCGAACGCACGTCGAGCCGCCTGCTCTGCTATCGCCGCAGCGAAGACGGCACGTTCGAACCCGCGCACGCGACCGCCACCGAAACGCAGCCGCGCGGGTTCGCAATCGACCCGTCGGGACGCTGGCTCGTCGCCTGCGGCGAACAGTCTGAATTCGTGTCGGTGTATGCGATCGCGCCGGACGACGGCGCCCTGTCGCCGCGCGCACGCGTGCCGGGCGGACGTGGGGCGAACTGGGTCGCGATCGTCTGAAGCCGTGACACGGGGCGCATGCCGCAGCAGGCCCGCCACGCAGGCCGGTGCGTAACCGCGTTCAGCGCCGCTCGCTCGGCGCGACGCCCGTCCAGCGCTTGAACGCCCGCGTGAAATTGGCGCGATCCGTATAGCCGACGCGCGCGGCGATCTCGTCGACCGGCAGCCGCGTGCCTTCGAGCAACCGCAGCGCGTCGCGCAACCGGATCTCGTCGAGCAGCGTCGAATAGGTCGCGCCGTACTCGGCGAGCTTGCGCTTGAGCGTGCGCGCCGACACATGCAGCTCGCGCGCGACGTCATCGACCGACGGATAGCCGCCCTCACCGCAAATCAGCAGGTTGCGCACGCGCTCGACGATGCTTTCCGCATAGCCGAGCCGCGCGAGTTCGGCCTCGCACTGCTGCACGATCATCTGCGCGGTGTGCGCGTTCGCGGTGCCGATCGGCTCGTCGAGCAACGCGGCATCGCAGCGGATGCGGTTCGCGCTCGCGTCGAAATGACAGCGCGGCAGCCGCGCGCGATAACGCTCGAACCACGGCGGCTCCGGCCATTCGAAATGGAGTTCGGCACGCGACTGCAGTGTGCGCCCCGGCACCGGATGCAGCAGCGAGTTGAACAGGATCGCCGTCTCGACCAGGAAGTTCTCGACCGCGAACTGGCGCAACCGGCCGAGCGGAAACGCTTCGAACACGTCGATGTCGACGATTCCGTCGAGTTGCGCGAGCCGCACCGAGAAGAACGGCACGCGCGTCGGCAGGTAGCGGATGCCGAGCGCGATCGCCTCGCCGAGCGTCGCGCAGCTCATCAGCCCGAAGCCGATCAGTCCCGCTTTCGTCAGGCTGCTGCGCAGGCCGATCTCGATCGCGATCGACGGGTCGTCCGTCGCGTCGAGCAGGTTGAACACGATCGCTGCCTGCTGCAGCGGCGTGATGCGCGCATCGGGCTGCGCGAGCCGGTCGCGCTCGACGCCCGAGCCGGCCAGCACGCGGCCGCCGTCGATGCCGCGCTCCTCGGCCAGCATCAGCATGAACAGCGCATACGCGGACGACACCGTCGCCTTGTTCAGCTGGCGCGCGGCATCCGGGACGGACAGGACCATGCGGCGGACTCCGGAGCGGTTTCGGCGGATTGTAGCGTCGCTGGCCCGCAATGACACCGGGGCGTGACTCTAGCCGCGCCGGCCGGCCATCGTGGCCCGAAATGACACCACCATTGGCACCGGCGGCCCTCGCGTGCGGTCCGGTGCGCGCCTATGCTTGTCACATCGGCATTGCGCCCCACCCTTTCCGCAGGAATCCCGGTCGATGAGCCAACCCGCACGAACCGCCTTTCGCCACGACGCGGACAAGGTCGCGTACGTCCGCCGCGAGGTCAACGCCGCGAGCGACGCGATTCGCGCGCGCTTTCCGCTGCTCGACAACCAGAACCTCGTCGGCGCGACCGTGATGGCCGTCTCCGTGAGCGCGATGCTCGCGATCGCGTGGCTCTATGCGCGCGGATCGATCGCTTGGTACGTCGCGCTGCCGCTCGCCGCGTTCGTCACGTCGCTGATCCACGAGCTCGAGCACGACCTGATCCACCTGATGTACTTCAAGAAGACGCCGTGGGCCTATCACCTGATGATGGCGCTGTGCTGGCTCACGCGGCCCGGCACGATCAACCCGTGGACGCGGCGGCGCATGCACCTGCATCACCACAAGGTGTCGGGCGGCGAATCGGATCTCGAGGAATACGGCATCACGAACGGCGAGCGCTGGGGCGTGAAGCGCCTGCTGATGATCGCGGACGGCATGCTCGCCGTCGTGCTGCGGCCGACCGCGATGCGCCGCAAGGTGAAGCAGTACGTGGCCGCGCAGCCGGTGCAGGATCCGTCCGAGCGCCTGCAGTTACGCGTCGAGCAGGTGTCGTCGTACATGCCGGTCGGTCACGTGTACTATGTGCTGTGGCATGCGTTCATCGTCTATCACGTCGGCCTGTTCGCGCTGCGTGCGTTCGGCTACCCGGTGACGGTGCCGGCCATGGTCGAGCGCGTGATGAGCGTCGTCGATTTCCTGGCCGTGGTGTGGCTCGGGCCGAACTTCGTGCGCAGCTTCTGCATCAACTTCGTCAGCTCGAACATGCATTACTTCGGCGATATCGATTCACGCAACGTGATCCAGCAGACGCAGGTGCTCAACCCGTGGTGGATGCTGCCGTTCCAGCTGTTCTGCTTCAACTTCGGCAGCACGCACGCGATCCATCACTTCGTGGTGCGCGACCCGTTCTACATCCGCCAGCTGACCGCACGCACCGCGCATGCGGCGCTGCGTGAAGTCGGCGTGCGCTTCAACGACGTCGGCACGTTCGCGCGGGCGAATCGCTGGGGCAGTTATCGTCCGGCGCGCGGCACGCGCCAGGCTCAAGCCGACGCGTAACGCACCACCTCAACCGCCGATCGGCGGCATCGGCCCTTGCCCGCGGATCCACGACCAGTTCGCGAGCTCGGCCATTTCCTTGTCGCCACGGCTGTCGCCGTACGCGAACAATTGTTTCGGCGGCCGGTCGCCCCACCACCCGCGCAGCCGCACGACCTTCTGCGGCCCCCAGCAGTTTTCGCCGTCGAGCCGGCCGGCGAAGGCGCCGCGCTCGAATGCCAGCCGCGTCGCGAGCACCGCATCGAAGCCGGCCGTCTTCGCCCACTTCTCCAGATACAGCGACGGCGACGCGCTCACCAGCACGACTTCGTGCCCGCGTGCCCGATGCTCGCGGATGCGTTCGAGCATTTCCGGGCGCACGAGGCTCGGCAGATAGGTGTCGACGAACGTGCGCGCCTGCGCATCGAGCGCATCCTCGCGCACCGGCCCGAACGCGAACGATGCGAATTTCGCTTTCGCATCACCGCGCGACAGCAGCCCGGCCTTCATCGCAACGATCCACGGCAGCGCACGCAATCCGGCCCACGCGAAGCGCGGCGTGCCGACCGCATAGCGGACGAAATGGCGAAAGCTGTCGGTCGTCGTGATGGTGCCGTCGAAATCGAATGCGGCAACGATGCGGTCAGTCATGGAGAATCGGCGGGAAAGCGATGAGATGCCCGGGAAGATAGCAGACTCGCGCCAGCGCACGTGAAATGGCGTGACGCGACGTGGCCTGCGCAGCGAACACGCGCGCCGCAGCGCACGCGTTCGTGCCCGTCGCGCCGTGTGCTCAGCGCTGCGGCCGCGCCGCCAACGCCGCCGGCAGCACGACGTTCATCAGGTGATCGGCGCGCGACAGCAGATCGGTCACGCGCTCGTCGAGCCCGCGCAATTGCGCGGGTTGCATGCGGATCTGCTGCACCGCCTGCCCGACGATGTTGCGGCGGTCGAACAGCGTGCGCTCGACACCCGCGTCGTCCGGTGCGCGCACGACGTCCGACACCGCGCTCAGCGCCGCAAGCACGACCACGAGGTTTTCTTCCGCATGGCGGACCTTCGCGGCGAGTTCTTCGGTACGGCGCGGGAAGAAGCCGAGCGACTGCTTGAGCGCCCCGATCGCCGCGCGGTAGTCGACATGGCCCGCCGCCGCGCCGAACCAGCGTTCGAACATGCCCGCCTTGCGCGTCGCCTGCGCGAGCATGCCGGCCATCATGTCGGCCGCGCCGAGCTCGTTGAATTCGCGCGTCGTGGCCGCCACGGCCTCGACGAGGTTGCCCGCCGCCTCCAGCGCGCCGTCACCGATCGTCGCGATCGTCGCGAGCTTGAGCGGCACCAGTTGCCGGATGTGCCGCTCGATGCGCGGCGCGTAGTCGGGATAGAGATTCGGGAAACTGGCCTGCGCGGCGCGGAAGCACGCTTCGAGCTGCGGATGGTTCGATTCGCCGAACACCGCACGGCCGACCGCCTCGGCCGGCGCCGTGCGCACGGTCTTGCCGGACGCGGGCGCCGGCCCGAAGTCGAGCGCCTGCGGCGCGGGCCGCTCGGGCCCGCGTGCAACCGGCGCCGCGGCCGCGGGCGGCGCGTCGAACGCAAGACGCCCGGGCGTGCGCTCGGGCGTCGTATCGAACTCGAGCCGCTTCGGCTCGTCGGACGGATTCGTCATCGCTGCTTCCTGCCCGGCGCGGCGGTATCCCGCCGGCCGGGCTGCCGCCAGTCAGACCGCGCCGCCGTACGCGCGCACGAAGTCGCCCAGGCCACGGTTGTAGCCGGCGCCGACCGCCTTGAACATGAAGTGACCGTCGCGGCGATAGAAGCTGCCGACCTGCACCGACGTCTCCATCGAGAAGTCTTCCTCGAGCGCGTACTTCGCGATCACCGCGCCCGACACTTCGTCGGCGATCTGGATGTAGCTGTTGCGCACCTGGCCGAAATTCTGGCGACGCGCTTCGGCCTGGTCGATCGTCACGACCACCGAGATTTCCTCGATGTCCGCGGCCAACTTCGTCATGTCGATGAAGATCACCTCGTCGTCGCCGTCGCCGCTGCCCGTGCGGTTGTCGCCGCTATGCACGACGCCCAGGCACTTCGACGCGGGCATCCCGCGCTTCGGGAAATCGTCGCCCGGCTGGATGAACGTGTCCTTGCGCTCCATCGTGCGCACTTCGCTGTTGTAGAACACGAAGTGCTGATCCGAGATCAGCTTCGGATTGCTCTGCGCGTCGTACTTGCACAGGAACACCGACACGTCGAGATCGAAGTCCGTACCCGTGTCCGTGGCGTTCGCATCCCAACCGAGACCGATGCGGAACTTCTGCGTGCCGGGCGCTTCCTTCGACAGGTTGACGCGACCGCCTTTCGACAAATTGATCATCTGAACCTCTTCTGCTGGAACCGCCGTTGTGCCGGCGGCAATGCCGGGCCGCCCTGCGCGGCCCCTCGTTGATGGTGTTCGACCCGCGCGCGACGCCAGGTCACTCGCCCGCTACAGCCGTGCGGTCTTCCTTGCGTTGCACGACGATCGACGACCACACGGCCGCCGCGATCATCGCCGCACCGACCAGGCCGGTAATGACCTCGGGCACCTCGAACTTCACGCCGAGGAACATGATCGTTGCGAGCGCACCGATTGCCCAGAACGCGCCGTGCTCGAGATAGCGGTATTGCGCGAGCGTGCCCTTCTTCAGCAGCACGAGCGTCATCTCCCGGATATACGCTGCACCGACGCCGAGGCCGAGCGCGATCAGGAAAATGTTGTTCGACAGCGCGAACGCACCGATCACGCCGTCGAAGCTGAACGACGAATCGAGCACTTCGAGGTACATGAAACCCGCGACGCCCTCGCGCACCACGCGCGTACCCGTGTCCTCGCCGCCGATCAGGTCGCCGATGCCGTGCGCGATCACGAAGCTGATCACGCCGAACGCCCCCGCGAGCAGGAAGGCCACCTGCTCGGCTGCCGGCACGTAGAGCGACGCGACGATGACGATGGCGAGCGTCAGTGCCACTTCCAGCGCCGTGATGCGGCCGAGGTGGCTCATCGGGCCTTCCAGGAAGCCGATCCAGTGCTCGTCCTTGCCGGTGTCGAGCATGAACTTGAAGAACACCATCAGCAGGAACGCGCCGCCGAATGCGGATACCTGGTGATGCGCGGACGTGAGGATCGACGCGTACTGCGCCGGCGACTCGATCGCGAGCTTCAGCGCGTCCCACATGCCGATGTGGCCGATCACCGCGACGATCAGCAGCGGGAACACGAGCCGCATGCCGAACACGGCGACCGGCAGGCCGAACACCATGAAGCGGTTGCGCCACTTCTCCGACCAGTTCTTGAGCACCGATGCGTTGACGACCGCGTTGTCGAGCGACAACGAAATTTCGAGCACCGACAGGACCGCGACGATCAGCATGTCCTTCACGCCGCCGAGGAGATAGGCCGCGATCAGCGCGAGCACCGTGAGCGACAACGGGATCTTGAAGTCTTTCAACATGATGGGGGTAATCGAGTTCGGGATAAAAGGCGGGCGGGCTGCGCTTACTTCGCGCGCACCCAGTCGCAGAATTCCTGCGTGATCAGCTGTTCGTAGATCTGTTCGTCGCTGACGTCGAGCGATTCGAGATGCAGGAAGCCGACGTTCGGCATCTCGTCCGCGACTTCCGCGAGGAAGCCGAATTCGCTCGGATCGCCGACGCCGACGAGCGACCAGTACAGCGGGTAGTGCTGCGACTCGGCGAGCAGCTGGCGCACGCGCTTGCGGTCGTTCTTCGGGTTCTGGCCGTCGGTGACGAACAGCACCCATGCGGGCAGATGGCCGTTCACCGGCGCGGCGGCGGCCGGCGCGGGCGCCTCGTCCGCGCCGCCGAACAGCCGGCTCAGGAAGCCGCGCTTCTCTTCGTGCTTCGGCGACGGCGCCGGCGCACGGAAGAAGAAGTCGACGATGTCGTTCATCACCGGTGCGTACTGCGTGCCGCCCCACTTGTCGATCCGCGCGTTGAGCACGTGGTCGGAAATATACGAACCGTAGTTGTCCGGCGTTGCGGTCGGCAGGCGGTCGTAGCCTTCGGTGAAGGTCCACGTATCGACTTCACCGTTGTCGTCGAACTTCAATGCGATGCCGAGAATCCGGTCGTGCGTGTCCTGGATCACGCCCGACTGGTACAGCGGCTTCGCGGAGCCGGAGATGTCGAGCGCCGCGCCGACGCGCACGACGGGCGGCTTCAGGATCTGGCGTTTTTCGAGGACGATCGCGACCTTCGCCGCGCGTTTCTCAAGCGTAATCATGCGGTGTTCTCTCGGTTCTTTCAGTTGTGCTTCGGAGCGAATCGGGTGATCAGGTCCTGTTCGAGCTGGCGCAGGCGCGGTGCGTCCTGCTCACGCTGGCGACGGCCGTCGGCGATGATCTGCGTGATGTCGTCGAATGCGCCGAACAGCTGCTGCTGCGCGTATTCGAACGTGTCGGTCGAGATCACCGGGCGCTGGCTCAGCTTCGCGACTTCCTGCGCGTTCTGGCGGTTCAGGTCGGCCTGCGCGCGGATCGCCTCGTCGGCCGCGTCGTACGTCGCATTGGCGAGCGCCGCCGCGCGCTTCGTGCTGAGCTGCTCGAGGTAGAGCGCGAACGCGTTGGTCCACGCGGGGATCAGCACGGTCTTGATCGTCATGAACTTCGACGTCAGCGTGCGTTTCTGGTCCTGCTCCATCCGGATCTGCGGCGCGAGCTGCTTCGACATCAGCATCGCGCGATCGAGATCGTCGAGCTTGCTTTCGAGCGCGTCGACCTTGCGCTTCACGTCGAGCAGGCGCTGTGCGGCAAACGCGTCGTCCACCGGCTGCTGGCCGG
The DNA here is from genome assembly GCF_002223155.1 of Burkholderia sp. AU31652. Lineage (NCBI taxonomy): Bacteria > Pseudomonadati > Pseudomonadota > Betaproteobacteria > Burkholderiales > Burkholderiaceae > Burkholderia > Burkholderia sp. AU31652. Next base: position 2,055,334 of record NZ_NKFG01000003.1, read on the forward strand.
CCGCGAGATGCGCACGCAGCGCCGCGAGCGCCGTTTCGCCGTGCGCCTTCGACTGCGCGAGCTCCTGGTGCAGCGCGTAGTTGTCGTTGTACATCCGCTCGAGCTCGTCGATGCCGGCCTTCTGGCGCTGCGCATGGTTCTCGAGCTCGACGACGAGCGTGTCCATCCGCTTGCTCACCGACTCGTATTGCGACAGCAGCTTCTCCTTGGTCGAGCGGAACAGCCGCGTGACCTGGGTGAGCAGCCCGCCCTTGTCGGCGCCGCGCGGGTCGAGCCCCTTGGCGGTCGCGATCAGTTCGTTGAGCTTGTCGCCGAACTGGTCGGCATCCGACGCGCGGACGCTCGCGAGAATCTGCTGGGAGAAGGCCGCGATCCGCGTGCCCTGCGTCGCGCCGAGCTGGTCGATCTCGTCGACGGTGATCAGGCGGACGTTCTCAGTCGGGCGTGCCGCCGGCGTGGCAACGGCGGCGGCAGGCACGATGACGGGCGCTGCAACGGGTGACGAAGACGGGGTGGAAGGACGATCGCTGACCGCATCGGAATTCTTGTCGTCGAAGAGCGGCTTCATGTGGCTACCACGTTTCCTTTTCTGCTTTCTGCTGCGTGTTGTCATGCGCGCGAGGCGCGCATCCGCGATTGCCGCCGTGCTCTCTCACGGGCGGCAGACGGACAATAAATGGCCCGAGCGCGTTGCGTCAAGGGAAGGAATTCTTTCAATTTCCATTCATTTTGTAATGTGACGGGTAGACGCGAAGCCCGATCGTCGCTGCTTCTGCCGTCATGCATGCAGGCCACGCAAGATTCGCGCACATCGAAACTTACATGTCAGATCAATGTGAAAGAGAAATGAAACCGCCTGTACCGGCGGGTTTCAGACGACGCGCCTACGTGGACGAGACGCGCGCGAGTGCCGATCGCGCGCTACCGGTCCTGCACGCGATTCATCCCGAGCCGAGGCAGCACGATCGGCACCGATCGGTCACGAATCGTGAAATCCCACCGTCCTTCGACGTCCACGAACGTCGCGCTGAAATGGCGGTCGTCGGCCCACGTCATGTCGTCCAGATGGCACGACGCGTACATCGCGCCGACCGTGCGCCGCGCGAGTTCCTTCAACGGATCCTTCGACACGAGCGTGAACGTGACGGCCTCCTCGAACAGGCAGTCGTAGTCGGTGACGAGCAGATAGGCGTCCGGCGTCTCGAACTGGCGAAGCAGCACATAGCCGGAAACGGTGAGGCCGCAACGTTCGCCGTTCACGAGCACATGCGTGCGCGACGGCCACACTTCATACGGACCGTCGTGCGTTTCGAGCGTGAAGCGCTCGATCGGCTTCATCGCCGAGCCAGCTGGTGGAGGGCTTGTTCCCGATGCATCGCCGCGTCAGTTCGCGGCCTTGCGATACAGCGCGACGTAGCCCGCGAGCATCAACAGCAGCGACCCGCTGACACGGTTCAGCCACTTCTCCCCCGCGGCCTTCCACACGCGCACCGAATGCACGCCGAGCAATGCATAGCCGGTCATCCCGATAACGTCGATCGCAACGATCGTCGCCGCAAGAATCGCGTACTGCGGCGCGATCGCATACGACCGGTCGACGAACTGCGGCAGCAGCGCGGACATGAACAGGTAGTACTTCGGGTTGCTCATCGCGACGAAAAAGCTCTTCAGGAACGCGGTCCGGCGATCGGGCGTCGCGTGATCGAGCGCCTGCGCAGCGGCGGAGCCGCCGGATGACAGCAGCATCCGCACGCCGACATAGGCGAGCCACGCCGCACCGGCCAGCTTCAGCGTGACGAATGCCGTTTCCGACGCGTCGAGCAGCATCCCGAGACCGCACCCGACCAGCGCAACGAGCACGACATCGGCCGTGACAGCCCCCAGCATGCCGACCATCGCGTGACGCAATCCGTACCGCGAGCCGTTGCTCATCGCGAGCAACACCGTCGGACCGGGCGTCGCGACGCCGACGGACAGGATCAGGGCAAATGCGAGCAAGGCGGACAGCGACATGGCGGGCGTTCCTGTTGAACGAAGGGCTGGAAAATGCAGGCGGACGGAGCATGATCGCATGATGGTGCGGCCGCCCGCTCGACGGTTGTCCGGCGGGCCGCCGACCTCGCGCCCCGTCCGATTTGCATGGCTCGTCGGACGGGGTGGCGGACTGCCCCCGGAGTTTGCTATACTCTCGGTCTTCCGGAGAGATGGATGAGTGGTTTAAGTCGCACGCCTGGAAAGCGTGTATAGGTTAATCGCCTATCGGGGGTTCGAATCCCCCTCTCTCCGCCAGAATTGACCGCAAACGCTTGATTTACAAGTGTTTTCGGATACGAGAAAAACTCTACATACGTTGCTACATACGCGATGAAATGCGATGTAGCAAAGCAAAAACCCCCGGTGACGCCGGGGGTTTTTGCTTTCAGGGTTGCCCCACCGCGCGCGCGACACGATCACCGAAACTGGCAGCCCCTTCCGCGTTCACGCGGAGGGGCCTCATCTTTCTGCGTTTGCCTCCAGTCTGGCCTGCGCGCTTCAATGATGCCAGCCTGCTGCTGATTGATTTAACTGCCGCCACTATATCGGCCAGTTCTTGGTGCGCCGGTCCCGTGTCCATTGCTGAAAGATCGGAACACGTCGTGATCTCAGTTCGCAAGCGCGCCAAACGAGATTCGATTTCCTCCAAGTCAGTGTTCCATTGCGCCACGGTATCAATTGCAGGTCTGCGCTTCGGCATGTTGGTCCTCAAAGTGATGGCGCCGTCAGTCTGACATACCCCGCCAAAAGCAAAAAGGGCCGCCCGAAGGCAGCCCGTCCGGTTACTGGCTCGCGCCGTCGAACATCGAACTTCGCCGTCGCACGCCGTCGCGCTGATCCAGCTTCCGCACCACCGTGTCGGCGATCTGGTTGTGATCCATCCCAGGTGCAGCGGTAACGTTGATGCTGTAGGACCGGCTATCGTTCATGATGTTTTGCGTCGTGCCGCGCATGGGCGGCACGGACGGCAGCGCACCAGGCTTGTCGAGTTCGCCGGCATCCACGCGCGCCTTCGCAGATGGCGTCAGCTTCGCGCCGCCGTGGTCTTTCACTGCATCGACTTCCGACTGGCTGATCGGCCGGAAGGCGTAGGCCGCTGCCGCCAGCGTGCCGAGCGCCAAAACTGCAATGCCAATCGGGTTCGCGAGTGCCGCGAGTGCCGAGCCAAGGCCACCAACTCCGCCGCCAAGCGCTCCGACCAAGCCGGTTACAGCAGTTTTTGCCAGCCCCGCCGCAGCCAGACCGGAAACGGCAGTCGTCAGGCCCACCACGCCATACGTCACTGCCTTGAACGCGGTGGGCGACTTGTCGGCGAATCGGTTCAGCGCTTCCAGGACCGATGCAGTCTTTTCCATCGCGGTGGCGAAAGCCGGCAGCAGTACATTGCCGACGCGCACCTGGGCGTCGTTCAGGCGGGCGCGTGCGTTGTCGATCTTGCCTTGAGTGGACGCGCGGTTAGCCGCGTCCGACTCGTCAACGCCGTTTGCGATATCGACGTTATGCCGGTCCTTCGCGATGTTGTGCGAGAACCGCAGGCGCTGCATCAGAATGTTCGCCGCGTTCGTGTTCGACGCGATGCTGTTCACGAACTTCGCAATCTGCGCGGGGTCCTCCAAATCGACGCCGCGCGACTTCGCGATGGGCGCAAGGTGCTTGTCTACCCACGCCTGCGGGTCGGACAGGAACAGCGCATTGTCGATAAGCGCGCTGGATGAAACCTTTTTCACCTTGCCGGTTTTGTCGAACTGAACGCCGCCACGATTGAGCAGCCCCAGCTTCATCATTTCATCGAACGCGCCGTGCGTCTGGTGGCCGCCAATCCAGGCGTTCACCAGCGTGCTGGATGCGGTGCCATAACCGTTCGCACCCATCGCTTGCATCAGGAACGTGTCGCCGAAGAACGCGCGGTCGTTCATTGCCGCCACGGCGCTTTTGCCGCGTCGGATCGCCGTCAGCATATCGTCAGCGGTGACGACGCCATTCGAACCAGTCAGCGCCTTGAACGCCCAATTCTGCTTTTCGCGCAGCGCTTCAGGCGACGATGCGCCGCCGCGTTCTTCCGCGATCTTCGCGAGACTGTACGCGGCATCTTCGCTGATTTGGTTCTTGTGGCCGCGATTGTACAGCTGCAGGCCGGAAAGTGCCTTCAGCGTGTTGGGCAGCGCTTCGATGGCGTGGTGCGCATCACCTAGTGCAGTGCGCAGTTCGCTGACGGTTTCGGTTGCCCTGGTGATGGAAACGCCGAACTGCTTTGAGTCCTGCGCGGCCTTCACCATCGCCGCCGCATCTTCCTTCGACACGCCAGAATTGCGAATCACGTTGACGGCGTTTTCGCGCTCGATTGCGGACCCCACCAGCGGACGCGTAATAAGGCCAGCAGCCACGGTGGCCGCCCCTACGCTGCGCAGGATAGTGCCGCCGACGCCCACAATGGTTTCGGTGCGCTTGCGAGCGGCAGTCAAGCGCTCCTGCGCTCGGCGTGCGCGGTCGAGTTCGGTGGTCAGCTGCGAATAGCGGTTGCGCAAGCCGTCCACGTTCATACCGGCGCGGCCCAGGTCGCGAATGCTGCGACCCAGTAGGCGCTGCTTCGATTCCAGCGCGGTAACGTTCTTGCCGACGCCGGAAATGGATTTGTTGATCGTGCCGAACGCATTCTTCAGCGTGGGCGCGATTGCGCCGCCTATCTGAATTGTCGCGTTTAAACGCTGGTTCTTTGCCATATCAGTGAATCACCCTGTCCGTGTGCTGCATTTCGAACATCGCCACTTCGGCTTCCAGGTCGGCCATCAGCTGTTCAGCTGCGGCGACCTCATCCAGGGCTTCCTGCTGCAGCACGCTGATGATGCCGTCTACGTGCTTTTGCAGCGTGGCCGCCCGCTTAGCTGCGCGCTCGGCGCGCTTCGTTTGCTTGCTCATGCGTGCACCAGATTCGGCAGCGACGGGATATGCGCGATCAGGACGGGGAGCAGGGCGTCTGCCAGGCGTTCGCGTGCCGCGTCGTCAATCGGCTGTCCCGCAAACGGTTCGAGTGCATCGGCCGCGTCTTGCGCGAACGCGCGGGCGATATTGTGTGCGAGTGTTTCGATGTGATTGCTCATTTGTGATCTGCGAGTTTGATTTCTTCGGCAGCTTTCATGGCGGCTGCCGACAACGCCAGTGCATCAGCGCGTCGTCGCGCTCTATCCGCTTCGGTGACGATGGGACCAAGCAGTAACGCCACGGCACGGTCCCAAGTATCGGTTTTGTCTCGCGCCCACACCGCGTGCCCGCGTGGCTCGCTGATCTTCATCGCGCCACCAGCTGCTGGGCGCGGCCAAGGGCCACCAGGGCAGCGTCGCGCGTCAGGCCGTTGCGTTCGAACAGCTTGCCGAACGCGGCCACGTCTTCGTCGGATGGCCTGTCCTTGGTTCCAGCAAGCCAACCCAAGGCCACCAGCGTGTCGCGGTTCGGGCGGTTGCGCAGCCCTTCGGCGCGTTCCTCGCCCTTGCGCAGGTAGCAGAAGAACGCAACGTCGAACTTGCCGCGCTCGATAGCGGGAATCAGCTTGTCGTCGCGATACTGGCCGACGCGACGCGGGGTAATTTCGAAAATCTCCGCAATCTCGTTTGCGGTCATCAGGTGGGTGTTCATTGGGTGACTTCTCCGGTCGTTGCGGGTGTCCAGTCCTTCAGGGCGAAGGCAAGCGGGCGCCAGGAACGCAATGCGTCACGCAACCGGCCAGCGGCGGCGCGGCTATCGAGCGGCACGCGCACGTCCTGACTGATTTCGTCAGCCGTTGCGATGGTGCCGGCGAGCATCGCGAACAGGTTGTTCTGGTCGATGCCGCTCATCGACGGTCACCCCGCAAAATCGACTCGTTCCAGTCGGCCTTGCGCGCGCCACGCGGTGCGGGATGGTGGCGCTTGCCCTTGCCGTACCTGCGCTTGCCTGCGCCCTGGCGCGGCGTCGGTTGCGGTTCGTGCGCGATGGCAGGTGCGACTTCGGCAGCGGGCGCCCGTTCGGCGCGACGGCGGAACAGCTTCAGCAGCAGGGCCTTCATTGGCTCGCCCCCTGTGGTGCGCGCTGCGCATTCGCCAGGGCGATGGCCACGCATTCCAGGGCTGTCGCAGTGCGGCGAAGGTCGTTCACTGCGTGCGCCACGACGGGCGCCGTGATGCTGCCTGCCCCTGCCAGCAGGGTGCGATATCGCGCAAGCAGAGCGCTCGTTTCGCCGAGTTTATCGGCGGCTTCGGTAATAGTGTTTCGTGCGTTCATTATCGTATGTGCTTAGTAGTGCGTCACATTTCCGGCCCGACGCTGGCGAAGAAACAGGCCCGTTTGAGATTGCCGGTGGAACCCATACCGCGAGCCAGATCATCAACCGCACGCCTGGTCAGTGCGCCCACGTTCTTTCCATGATGCCGCGTCGTGAGCTACAGCATCCCGCGTTAATTCCCGGCGGGCACGGGGTGAAAATCAGTTTGCCGTGGCTGGCTGACTGTCCAGCGCGCGCCGCAGCAGCGCCGTTGCGGCCTGGTTGAAGCTCAGTTCCGCGCCAACGCGTTGCGACATGGTGCGTCGCTCGGCATCGATGCGTTCGCGCACGTCACGCGGGAGAGTCAATGAGACTTTTTGCTGTTCCATATTCAAAGCTCCAAGGGCCTCCAGTCGGCCCAACGCTCGACACGGCCGACCGCTGCGACCGTCTGCAGCCGCTGAAAGTCCGCGAGGCGCGCGCGCAGCATCTGGAGTGCCTTTGCCCGTTGCGCGTCGTTCAAGCCGAACCGCTCACGCAGCCATACGCTTGCGGTGTCGTTGCCGTAGCGAAACGCACCGCCGCCAGGAAGCGTGACAATGAGGCGGGGATTGCCTTCGTTGTCGGCGCCACGGTCGGCGAACGACACTCCCGCTAGGATCGTGGCGCATTCAGCCGGCAGCGCATCCGTCGCGGCGTTGCTCGCGACGGGCGCGCGCCGTGCGCCGAAAAAAGATGCGAGGCGCGCGAGCATGTCAGGCCACCGTCCAGAAATCAGCTGCTGGGTTCGGGATAACCGGCTGCAGGTTGCCGAACACGATCAGTTCCTGGTCGCCGCTCACGTTGAGGCGCTTCACATGAACGCTCAGTTCGGGGCGTACCGCGACAGCAGCGCGATTGAACAGGCCCACCACCGTCTTGTCGGTCGATGCCGTCAGTTCGGCCGGAATGCCGGGGCCCGCGACGAACACGCCGTCACCACGGAACGACGCCCCTGCGCCCGCCGTGCCCACCAGCGCGCGGGCTTCGTCCAACTTCGCGTGACGGGCCGCCAGTGCGCCGATGCTGAACGCGGCGGGCGTTGCAGCCAGGACGGCAGCCAGGAACAGATGGTCCGCCATCTCACCCAAGCCCAGCGCAATCGCGATCACGAAGTCGTCGGACAGCAGATCGCCGCCCACATCACGACGCTGCGCGCGCGTGATCTTGCTGCGGAAAGCGAAATTCGGCGCATCGCTCCAGCTGAAATCGGCGTCCTCGAAGGAGATAGCGGACAGTGCTGCGTCCTGGCCATCCGTCACGCTGGCGAACGATGCCGGCAGCACGCTTCGGACTTTTGACGGGTTCGTGTAGAAGCCCGGATGGTTGGCGCCACTCTCCGCGCCGAACTGCGGTGCGGGCTTCTCGGGCGCGACGATCAGGCGCGCACCAGCAGCGACGACGCGGCTGTTTTCGCGCATCAGCGCTTCCGGATTCAGGTCGTTCGTCTTGCCGGCGTCCACCAGGTTGAGGCGGTAGTAGCTTTCGAAGCCTTCGCGCATTGCAAACGCGCGGGTCAGGTCGATGCTGCCCGACGAAACTGCCGGCTTCGGCGTGCGGAATACTTCGCCGTTGGGTCGGTCGTGCTCGACGTACCCCAGCGCGCGCTGGGCACCTTCCATCAGTTCGTGAATCGGGTTCGGTTGAGCCATGTTCGGGAATCCTTTTGATGAGTTTTCCCGCATTGTTCAGCTTTTCGATGCGCGGTTCCTCCCGTGGGATTTCCGCGACCAGCGAACGAACGTTCACTGCGTTTCACAATGAGAAATGGAAATGGGGTTTTGGGGCCGCACAGATATCCAGAGCGGCGGGGAAGGTGCCCCCGCCCCCTCCACGGCCCTGGGAAGGACCCAAATGAAAGCCATTCTCATTTGTGCGCGCCATCCCAGCCACGCAGCATCCCCGCCAAGGATGCACGTACCCCGCGCCACCAGCCTCGCCACGCCGCTCGCTGTCACTCGGCAATACCGGCGTAACCACGTAACCATGTAACCGCTGTAACAGCGAAACTTCAAACTTCCTATATATCTCCCGTAGAACTAATCACACTCTTTAAAACTATCGGTTACGGTGGTTACGGTAGTTACTACAGGCTGAAACCATTCAGGGGCGCAGGATTTAGCCGTTACCACCTGGCGGCATATCGTGGTTACGGTTCGTTTGACGGTGGTTGCAAAAAGCCCCGCTCAGTGGCGGGGCTGCTGGTGGGTCGGTTAGATCGGGCGTTCATCGTCGTCAACGTTGCGCACCCATACCCTGGTGGGCTTGCCGCACCGTCTCAGCAGCCGGCGTTCGTAGCCAAGCACCCCCAGGATTCGACAGGCGCGCATCTGCTCGCTCTTACCCTGTCGCGCGGTGTCAACTCCGATGCCGGCCAGCACTTCGGAAACCAGGACTTCGCTGCGACCCAGGCACCACTGGCCGATTGTTTCTTCCCATGCATCCGTTTCGCGCCGCTCGTCAGTCTGCGCCCTGGCAGCATCGGCCGGAACGTCCCACCATGTCGCGCCGCCATTGAACGCGTCGACGGCTTCAGCGAAAAGCTGTTCACGATTGCCCTGCAGCCATTCGTGATCGATGCTCGCAACGGTAAGCGGCCAGAAACGGCGCGCACCGGTCGCATCGCGCAGGTATTCGTGTTCGTTGGTCGTGCCGGCGAACACAACGCGGCGAGGCAGGTTGACGGCGCGCTTTGCATACGGCAGCCGGCAGCGGTCCTGGCACGACGACAATGCTTGCTTGATGCGTGTCACTTCGGTCTTTCGGAACGCGTCGAGTTCTGCGACTTCGATCAGCCACGTGCCCTGGATGGTAACGAAAAAATCCTTCGTATCCATGCCTTCAGAAAGTTCGGAAAAATACTTTCCGCCAAGGATGCCCAGCAGCTTCGATTTGCCGGCGCCCTGGGAGCCTTCGAACACTGGCATGGTGTCCACCTTGCACCCAGGCACAAGGCCACGCGCGACCATCGACAGAATGAAGTTTCGGCCAATGGCGTTGTGATACTCGTCGTCCGGCGCGCCCACCGCGCGTCGAAGCCAACCATCCAGACGCGGCCTGCCGTCCCAGCGCAGTACCCGCAGCCAGTCGCGCAGTTCGTCGCGCTGGTCGGCCTGCGCAACAGCGATGGCCGCCTTGTCGATCAGTTCGTCGCCGAACTTCACCAAGCCGAAGTCGCGCTGGAAAACTGCCGCAACCAGCAAGCGGTCAGCGTCCGTCCACTGGCGTGGCTCGTCGCAGTCCCAGGTCGTGAAAATGTCCTGGTGGAACGTGTCGTAGTAGATTTTTCCGGCGAAGCGCGGATGCCGCTGCAGCACCGCAATGGCTGCATCCAGGTTCGCGTAGGGATCGCCACGCATGTCGGTTGCCAGCGCGATGCCGTGGCGTGCCATTGCTTCGACGGCCTCGATGCCATTCCTCGGCCTGGGCGCGTTGTCGTCTACGGGGGCAGCCTTCCGCTTTTCCCGCTGTTCGGCCTCCCAGGCGAGCAAGCCGGGTGGCTTCTGCGCGATAGGGGGCTTCTATTTCTGGTGGCGCTTGCCAAGCCCCGCATCCGGCTTGGCCACGGGCAGCGTGCCTTCCGCCATCATGCGACGGACTTCCTCGATAGGAATAAGTGCGGTCACTCGGCAGCACCTCCCGCGCGTTCGCGCTTCGACAGCCAGCCGATGGCCTTCAGCGAACGACGCACCATTCCTTTCGTGCGCGTGACGCCGCCACTCGTCCCGTAGTTGAAGCACCGCAAAATCATTTCGCCTGCGTCATCGAACGACAGGCCGCGTTGCATAGCGTCCATCATCCAGCGAATCACCGTGTCATCAACGGCCAGTTGGTGGCCTGCCTCGATAATTTTCAGTGATTGTTCGTTAATCATCTTCCACGCTGCAAAGTCTGCCGGCGTCATGCGGTTGATTTCGCTCACAGCACCCCCCCGTTCGAAATTGCGATCAGGGCTAGCACTGCGAACAGGCCAAAGGGACGGTCGCAGTCGGTGAAGATTCGAGCAAAACGATTGAGCATGGTGATATAATTAGGAATACTGTTTTTGTGGTGAGTGATATCCTTGTGGGAGGCGTTCGGCATGGTCGGCGTCTCCCTTATTTTTGCCCGCGTGCCGCCATGCGGGCAGCCATCCATTCTTCTACTTCGCTCTCAACCCAGGCCGCAGCTTTCGGGCCGATTTTTACCGGTGGCGGGAATCCGCAGCCAGCGTAAACCGAAGATCGAGTCAGGCCGGTTTTGTAAATCACTTCGTGAATGCGCAGGAAGCGCTGTGGGTTTTGGTCAGCCATTTTGGAATTGATCCGGGTGGGGTTGTGATGCGTCCATTAAAACGTACTCGGACGATCAATTCCTCCCGTGGGATTTCCGTTTTCCTCGCGCTCCGTTTAAACGCAAGCAGGCAAGAAAAACCCCGCACTAGGCGGGGTGTTCGTCACGCTGCGATGGCGGTTTGCGGTGATGCCTGCGGTGTCTCGATGTAGGCCGCCCAGTCGTCCATCAGGCTGCGACGCTTCTCAAACAGCGTGCCGCGCTGGTAGGCAGCCTCGGCCTTGTCCTTCAGCTGGTGCGCCAATGCGTGTTCGATGACTTCGCGAGCGTGATGTGTCTGCTCGCCGGCCCAATCGCGGAATGTCGAGCGGAACCCGTGAACTGTCAGGCCAGTGTGACCCATGTCCTTCAACAGCTTCAGCATGGCCATGTTCGACAGCCCCTTGTCGCCGGTCCAGCCTGGGAAAACGAATTCGCAATCGTCGTCCACGTCGCGAGCGGCCTGCATTTCCTTCAGGATTTCGACGGCGCGTGCCGACAGCGGGATGGTGTGTTCCTTGGATGCCTTCATGCGACCAGCTGGCACCGTCCAGACGTTTTGCGCCAGGTCTGCTTCGCTCCACTGCATGCCGATAGTTTCGCCCGTGCGCGACGCTGTCAGAATGGTGAATTCCAGCGCCCGCGCCGCCACGCCTGGCTGTTGCCGCAGTTCCTGGATGAACGCGGCAATGGCGCGGTAGGGCATCGCTTCGTGGTGCTTCTCCTTCTGCACTTTGCCTGGCGGCGGCAGAAGAGTGTCCAGGTGGTGCCTCCAGCGCGCGGGGTTATCGCCGGTCCGTAGGTGCCGCGTCGTCGCCCAGGCCAGGACGCGCTCGATACGGCCACGCACGCGCGACGCGGTTTCGTTTTTCTTCATCCACAGGTCATCGCGCTCCAGGATGCGAACGACGTGCTGGGTGTCAACGTGCGCCACATCTAGGCTGCCGATTACCGGACTGGCGTATGTCGCCAGAGTGTTCGTCCACTGCTCGGCATGCTTCGGGTTCTTCCAGCCGCCCCGGTGCGCCGCGATGTACGCCGCGCTGCACTGGTCGAACGTCATCCGGCTGGCGGCCTGGGCTTTGGCGGCGGCGCGCTCGGCCATCGGGTCCTCGCCACGCGCAAGGGCGGCGCGCAGCTCCGTAGCTTTGTCCCTGGCGGCCTTCAGGCTCACGTCCGGAAATGGCCCCAGGCCAAGGTTGCGCGTCTTGCCGTGCCGCGCGTACCGGAATATCCAGGACTTCGTTCCGGACTGGCTGACCTGCAGCCAGAGGCCGCCGCCGTCACCGTGGTAGCCGCGCCGATCTTCCTTGGTGACCGCGACTGCCGATAGCTTGTGAATTCCCCGACCCATGTTCTCTCCGCCTAACTTTTCTACATACGTCTGTACATACGTTTTGACGCGCGATTTGAACGGACAATGGTAGACGTTCTTGGATTAAAAATGCAAGAAAATCAATGCAATGCGTGACCGGGAGTGATTGCCCGTGAACAGGAATGATAGGCGGAGATAGTCCCTCTCTCCGCCAGTCTTCAAAAATGCCCGCGCCAGCGGGCATTTTCGTTTCCGATGAGAGGCAAGCCGACAGGTCGGCTGGCACGGGGAATTCGAAGGGAGTCGGTCGGCTACAAGAACGGGGCGACCGTCGCTGCAACCTCTCGAAAAGGAACGGACGACGAGGTGACGTTTATCTTCAAACGCGACGGCCTCTGGTCGTGGAAGTTGAGCGCAGTCAATCTGCCGATCGACAAATTCGGTTCAAACTGATCACCAGGAAGCGGCCCCGCCCCTGCGCAGCCGGCTCGCTTCCCTGCTTGATCCGAGCGTGCAGCACACAGCAAATCCCGAACACCCCACGCTAAAGAAGCGTATTCTCCTGACGATATCCAGGGTTTCATCACCGCGAGTCAGATCCATGCGATTGAGTCCACGGTTCGCCATGATGGCTGTTGCTGCGACGATGCTGTCAGCTTGCGCGACGGCATTTTCGCCCGCGTCGATCAGCACGACCATCGCGGTGACCGCTCCCCCGCCGCTCGAAAAATCGCTGCGCGACGGCGGATCGTCGACCGACCTGTCGGTCATCGGTCAGCCCGCCTCCCCATTTCGCACGCTTCTTTCCGTTCGCGACTGCGCCGCAGGCAAATGCGCAGCGGGAATTGCCAAGCCGACGCTCGCGGTCACGGTCCAGCGCGTGTCCGAGGGACAGGCGGCGATACGGTTCTCGGTCAACGGAGAGATCGGCAGCAGCCAGACGCTGACATCGCAAGCCGGGAACGCCACGTCGGAAGTAATCATGTCGATCCCGTCCGGCGTGACACCGATCAACGATCAATTTGCCGTCGATCGGGTCGCGACGATCAAGGTTGGCGAGTTCCGCCACGTGGCCTTGCCGCATGGCATCCGTGCCTATGTCTGCGTCGCCATCCCGAACGCCAAAGGCGTGACGGATGGAAGCTGTGATTTCAACCGGGTGCAGACGACCAAGGGAGCCGAGCTCGGCATTTCAGCGCTCTGACCCACCCGTCATGGCGCCAACACGAACGGGTCCCGGCACTTGAGCAATGCCGGACGACACCCGCGTCACGGATGCCGGATGTAATCCACCAGCGCCCGCGTATATTCATCCGGCTTTCGGTCAAACAGACTCACGACGATCGCCACCGCGAACCCCGCCGGCACCCCGAACACCCCCGAGCTGATCGGCTCGATCCCGAACCACGTGCTCCCCGCGAACCCCGTCAGTTGCGTGAAGTACGGATAGGTCGACACGATGTAGTACACGCACACGGCGAGCCCGGTCACCATCCCCGCGATCGCGCCACGCGTCGTCGTGCGCTTCCAGAACACGCCGAGCACGAGCACTGGAAAGAAGCTCGAGGCCGCCAGCGAGAACGCGGCGCCGACGAGAAACAGGATCTTCCCGGTATTGAGCGACGCGACATACGACGCGAACAGCGCGACCCCGAGCAGCAGCACCTTCGAGATCGTCACGCGCCGCTGGCTCGACGCATCGGGCGCGACCATGCAGTAATAGACGTCGTGCGACAGCGCGTTCGCGATCGTCAGCAACAGCCCGTCCGCGGTCGACAGCGCCGCGGCCAGCGCACCGGCCGCGATCAGCCCCGACACGACATACGGCAGCCCGGCGATCTCCGGCGCGGCCAGCACGACCATGTCCGGCTGCATCTGGATTTCCGACCAGTGTACGATGCCGTCCCGAATCACCTCGACGACGCTGATCAGGTCGGGCTCGAAGTGATGCCATTGCGTGACCCACGCCGGCAATTCGGCGAACGGCCGCCCGACGAGGTTCGCGAGGATCTCGTACTTGATCAGCACCGCGAGCACCGGCACGCTCAGGTAGAACAGCGCGATGAAGAACAAGGTCCACCCGACCGAGCGCCGTGCGGACGCGACCGACGTGGTCGTGTTGTAGCGCGTCAGGATGTGCGGCAGGCTCGCGGTGCCGAGCGACAGGCACAGCAGCAGCGCAAGGAAATTCCGCTCGCGCGGCTTGCGTTCGTCTTCGCTCGCGGCGGGAAACGGCTCGTGCATCGGCACGGGAGGCTCGGCACGGGCCAGCAGATCGTCGCGCGCCTGCGTCCACGCGACGCGCGCCGCCGCCGGATCGCGCGGGAAATCGGCCAGTTCGCGCTCGCGCTGGCTGATCTCGCGCAGCGGCCCGTTGTGGCGGCGCAGGTCGGCCAGCTGGTCGGCGAGATGCCGGCGGGCGTCCGCATGGGATGCCGGCAGCCGGTCGAGCCGCGTCTGGATATCCGCGGCCTGCCGGCGGTACGTGTCGCGCACCTGCTGCTCGTCGAACGCATCGCGCACCTGCGCCTCGCGCGCCGCGACCCGCTCCATCAGCTTGCCGTAATTGAACTGCGGCACGGGGCCGAGCCCGTTCTTCATCGCGATCAGCGACACCGGAATCAGGATCGCGCTGATCAGGATGATGTACTGCGCGACCTGCGTCCACGTGACCGCGCGCATCCCGCCGAGAAACGAGCACACGAGAATGCCCGCGAGCCCGCAGAAAATCCCGATCGCGAAATCGACGCCAATGAAGCGCGTCGCGATCAGGCCGATCCCCTGGATCTGCGCGACCAGGTACACGAACGAACACAGGATCGCCGCACCGGCCGCCAGCGCGCGCACGGCCGTACTCGAAAAGCGCGTCCCGAGAAAATCGGGAATCGTGTAGCGCGCGAGCTTGCGCACATAAGGCGCGAGCAGGAACGCGACGAGGCAGAACCCGCCCGTCCAGCCCATCACGTAGGCGAGCGCATCGTAGCCGGTCGCGTAGAGCGATCCGGCCAGGCCGATGAACGATGCGGCCGACAGCCAGTCGGCCGCGGTCGCCATCCCGTTGAAGGCAGACGGCACGCGCCGCCCGGCCACGTAGTATTCGACGAGATCGGACGTGCGCGACAGCAGCCCGATCACCGCATACACGGCGATCGGCACGAACAGGAACACGTAGCCGATCCAGACGCCGGAGCCGGTGGCCCGCTCGATCCGCCACATCAGCAGCACGAACCCGAGAAACCCCAGCGTGTAGAGCGCGTAGGCGCGGATCAGTCGGCGCGTCAGCATGGATCAGCGCCCACCGTTCGCGTGGCCGGCGCGTGCCGCATGATCGTCGTACGCACGGCGCAGCGTGCGGTCCGCGCGTTGCATCAGCCCGATGTAGACGACGATCAGCACGAGGTACACGAGAATCGCGCCCTGTGCGCCGACGTAGAACGGCAGGCTGAACCCGGCGAAACGGATCCCGGCGAGCGCGGGCCCGAAGAACGGCACGATGAACGATACCGAAAAGCCGATCACCATCAGCACCGCGATCAGCGCGACGTTGAAGCGCCAGTAGCGTGCGTGGGCACGCGCGAGCGGCTCGGGAACGGGAGGGGGCGCGGCAGGCGCGGGACGGGTCGGAACGGTCATGCGGTTATGTAACAAAAAGCCCCTGCGCGGGCAATCGGGATTGCCGCGCAGGGGCTCGTGCGCGTGATGCGCAACCGGTACGATCAGCGCACTTCGGCGAGTTGCTCGAGGATGGCCGGGTTCTCGAGCGTGGACGTATCCTGCGTGATCGCCTCGCCCTTCGCGAGCGAACGCAGCAGGCGCCGCATGATCTTGCCCGAGCGCGTCTTCGGCAGGTTGTCGCCGAAGCGGATGTCCTTGGGCTTCGCGATCGGCCCGATCTGCTTGCCGACCCAGTCACGCAGCGTCTTCGCCAGCGCCGCCGCTTCCTCGCCTTCCGGACGCGAACGCTTCAGCACCACGAACGCGACGACCGCCTCGCCCGTCGTATCGTCCGGACGGCCGACCACGGCCGCCTCGGCCACGAGCTCGTGCGAGACCAGCGCCGATTCGATTTCCATCGTGCCGAGCCGGTGGCCCGACACGTTCAGCACGTCGTCGATCCGGCCCATGATCGTGAAGTAGCCGGTGTCCTTGTCGCGCACGGTGCCGTCGCCGGCCAGATACAGGCGCCCGCCGAGTTCCTCGGGGTAGTAGCTCTTCTTGAAACGCTCCGGGTCGCCCCAGATCGTGCGGATCATCGCGGGCCACGGGCGCTTGACGACGAGAATGCCGCCCTGCCCGTTCGGCACGTCCTGGCCGGTTTCGTCGACCACCGCGGCCATGATGCCCGGCAGCGGCAGCGTGCACGAACCGGGCACGGTCGGCGTCGCGCCCGGCAGCGGCGTGATCATGTGGCCGCCCGTCTCGGTCTGCCACCACGTGTCGACGATCGGGCAGCGCTCCTGGCCGACGTGCTTGTGATACCACATCCATGCTTCCGGATTGATCGGCTCGCCGACGGTGCCGATGATGCGCAGGCTCGACAGGTCGTAGCTCTTCGGATGCACCTTGTCGTCGGCCTCGGCCGCCTTGATCAGCGAGCGGATCGCGGTCGGCGCGGTGTAGAACACGGTGACCTTGTGGTCGCCGATCATCTTCCAGAAACGCCCGGCGTCCGGATAGGTCGGCACGCCTTCGAACACGACCTGCGTGCCGCCGCATGCGAGCGGGCCGTACGTGATGTACGTGTGGCCGGTGACCCAGCCGATGTCGGCCGTGCACCAAAACACGTCGGTGGGCTTCCAGTCGAAGGTCCACTTCATCGTCTGCGCGGCCCACAGCAGGTAGCCGCCCGTGCTGTGCTGCACGCCCTTCGGCTTGCCGGTCGAGCCCGACGTATACAGGATGAACAGCGGGTGCTCGGCGCCGACCCATTCCGGCTCGCACTGGTCGGATTCGCCGGCCGTCAGTTCGTGCATCCACAGGTCGCGCTCGGCGTGCCAGTCGATCTTGCCGCCGGTGCGGCGATAGACGATCACGCTCTTCACGGCCTCGCAGCCGCCCAGCGCGATCGCTTCGTCCGCGATGCTCTTCAGCGGCAGCGTCTTGCCGCCGCGCGCCTGCTCGTCGGCCGTGACGAGCGCGGTCGCGCCGACGTCGACGAGCCGCTCGTTCAGCGACTTCGCGGAGAAGCCGCCGAACACGACCGAGTGCGTCGCGCCGATGCGCGCGCAGGCCTGCATCGCGACGATGCCTTCGATCGACATCGGGATATAGATGACGACGCGGTCGCCCTTGCCGATCCCGCGCTTCTTCAGCGCATTTGCGAACCGCGATACGCGTGCGAGGAGATCCGCATAGGTGACGCGCGTGACGGTGCCGTCGTCGGCTTCGAAGATCACCGCGACGCGCTCGCCGTTACCGGCTTCGACGTGACGGTCGAGGCAGTTGTACGACGCGTTCAGCTCGCCGTCGTCGAACCACTTGTAGAACGGCGCGTTGGACTCGTCGAGCACTTTCGTGAACGGCTTGTGCCACGCAAGACCCTCGCGCGCAAGACGCGCCCAGAATCCTTCGTAATCGTTCTCGGCTTCAGCGGCGAGCGCACGATAGGCCGGCATGCCGGAAATGGTCGCCGCCTGTTCGAGCGCCGCGGGCGGCGCAAACTGACGGGTTTCGTGAAGAACCGATTCAATCGCAGACATCGACTACCCCTTGGTGAACATGAATCCTCTGCATGGCGGCGCGATCGTGCGCACCGCGCGTCTTGGCCGGCGCAAGCGCGCCGCTGTCTCCTACCCACCACCCGCGCACGGCCCGAAGGCCGCTGCGCGATGCTGCGCCGCACCACGTCGCACGAAGGCGACCGGGCGACCCGACAGTTTCCACGATAAGCGCTCGAACTTACCCGTCACTTACGCGGCACGGCCGTTTCGCCCTTCGGGCGGCGCCCGCGTGCAGCTTTACGCTGTAACGAGCGCGACCCTACAATCCTAACTGAACTCGCCTTCCGGATTCCAGCTTGAATCGCTACGCTTTCTTTCTCGTGCTGTCGATGCTGTTCGTCGGCAGCAACGTCGGTATCGGTAAATCGATCGTCGTCTTCGTCCCCGTCGCCATCCTCGCCACGCTGCGCTTCGTGATCGCGATCGCCGTGCTGTGGCCGCTGTTCAGCCCGGTGAAAATGCGCACGGTCAAGCGCGGCGAATGGCTGAACCTGTTCCTGCAGGCGTTCTTCGGCACCTTCATGTTCACGCTGCTGATGCTGAACGGCGTGCAGCGCACGAGCGCGGTCGCGGCCGGCGTGATCACCAGCACGATCCCGGCGATCGTCGCGCTGTTCGCGTGGCTGATCCTGCGTGAAAAACCGAACGGCCGTGCGCTCGTGTCGATCGCACTCGCGATCGCCGGCGTCGTGACGATCAACCTCGCGAACGGCAGCGCGGCCGGGCACGGCACGTCGTCGCTGACCGGCAACCTGCTGATCCTCGGCGCGGTGTGCTGCGAATCGATCTACGTGATCCTGTCGCGCCGCCTCACGCAAACGCTCGCGCCAATCGACATCTGCGCGTACACGCACCTGTTCGGCCTGTGCCTGATGCTGCCGCTCGGCGCGACGGCGATGTGGCATTTCGATTACGCGAGCGTGCCGGCCGGCACCTGGGCGCTCGTCGTCTGGTATGGCCTGTCGGCCAGCATCTTCTCGTTCTGGCTGTGGATGAAAGGCATCCGGCACGTGCCGGGCAGCCTTGCCGGCGTGTTCAGCGCGGTGCTGCCGGTCGCGGCCGCCGCGTATGGCATCGCGTTCCTCGGCGAGCGCCCGACGCTCGCCCACGGCATCGCGCTCGCGTGCGTCGTCACCGGCATCGTGCTGGCCAGCCTGCGCGTGAAACGCGTGCCGGCCGCCGCCTCCTGATCCGTCCCCGGCAGCGCCGGCGCGTCACTGCAGTCGCGCCGGCCGACGCGTTACAATAGCGCGCCTTTTCAAGATTACCCCCGATACCTGCGCACCGCGCCCGACTGTCCACCATGTCTGCCCCGCATTCGCCCGGCCGCCCCGCGCGTCGCCCGCTTCGCCCGCTTCCCGCGCTGATTTTCATGAGCCGCTGGCTCCAGGTTCCGCTTTACCTCGGCCTGATCGTTGCGCAGGCCGTCTATGTGTTCCTGTTCCTGAAGGAAGTCTGGCACCTGCTGTCGCATGCGACGAGCCTCGACGAAATCAGCGTGATGCTCGCGGTGCTCGGCCTGATCGACGTGGTGATGATCTCGAACCTGCTGATCATGGTGATCGTCGGCGGTTACGAGACGTTCGTGTCGCGCCTCGGCATCGAGGGTCACCCCGACGAGCCCGAGTGGCTCGACCACGTGAACGCGGGCGTGCTGAAGGTCAAGCTGTCGATGGCGCTGATCAGCATTTCGTCGATCCACCTGCTGAAGACGTTCATCAACCCCGACCAGCACACGATGCACGCGATCATGTGGCAGGTGATCATCCACGTGTCGTTCCTGGTGTCGGCGCTCGTGATGGCGTGGGTCGACCGCCTGACGACGCACACGCACCCGGCCCATTTCCACGAGCCGCACGCCCACGGCGCGCACGCGCCCGCGGCGAACGAGTCCCGCAAGCCGGCCGACGCAGCCGTCAACGCATAAACGCATTCCCCACTGTCCCCACAGAGTCTCAGCCATGACCGTCATCAAACAGGAAGACCTGATCCAGAGCATCGCGGATTCGCTGCAGTACATCAGCTACTACCATCCGCTCGACTACATCCAGGCCCTCGGCCGCGCGTACGAGCTGGAAGAGAGCCCGGCCGCGAAGGATGCGATCGCGCAGATCCTCACGAACAGCCGCATGTGCGCGGAAGGCAAGCGCCCGATCTGCCAGGACACCGGCATCGTCACGATCTTCGTGAAGGTCGGCATGGACGTGCGCTGGGACGGCGCGACGATGGGCCTCACCGACATGATCAACGAAGGCGTGCGCCGCGGTTACACGCACCCGGACAACGTGCTGCGCGCGTCGATCGTCAATCCGCCGGAAGGCGCCCGCAAGAACACGAAGGACAACACGCCGGCCGTGATCCACTACGAGATCGTGCCGGGCGACAAGGTCGACGTGCAGGTCGCGGCGAAGGGCGGCGGCTCGGAGAACAAGTCGAAGTTCGTGATGCTGAACCCGTCCGACTCGATCGTCGACTGGGTGCTGAAGACGGTCCCGACGATGGGCGCGGGCTGGTGCCCGCCCGGCATGCTGGGGATCGGCATCGGCGGCACCGCCGAAAAGGCGATGCTGATGGCGAAGGAATCGCTGATGGAGCCGATCGACATCCAGGAAATCATCGCGCGCGGCCCGAAGGACTGGGTCGAGGAACTGCGCGTCGAGCTGCACGAGAAGGTCAACGCGCTCGGCATCGGCGCCCAGGGCCTCGGCGGCCTGGCAACCGTGCTCGACGTGAAGATCATGGCGGCACCGACGCACGCGGCATCGAAGCCGGTCGCGCTGATTCCGAACTGCGCGGCGACGCGCCATGCGCACTTCGTGCTCGACGGCTCGGGCCCGGCCAAGCTTGAAGCGCCGTCGCTCGACGCATGGCCGAAGGTCAACTGGGAACCGAACACGGAAACCAGCAAGCGCGTCGACCTCAACACGCTGACGCCGGAAGAAGTCGCGAGCTGGACGCCGGGCCAGACGCTGCTGCTGTCGGGCAAGATGCTCACCGGCCGCGACGCTGCGCACAAGCGCATCGCCGACATGCTCGCGAAGGGCGAGAAGCTGCCGGTCGACTTCACGAACCGCGTGATCTACTACGTCGGCCCGGTCGATCCGGTCCGCGACGAAGTGGTCGGCCCGGCAGGCCCGACGACGGCCACGCGCATGGACAAGTTCACCGAGACGATGCTCGCCCAAACCGGGCTGATCTCGATGGTCGGCAAGGCCGAGCGCGGCCCGGTCGCGATCGACGCGATCAAGAAGCACAAGGCGGCCTACCTGATGGCCGTCGGCGGCGCAGCTTACCTCGTGTCGAAGGCGATCCGCGGTGCGAAGGTGCTCGCGTTCGAAGACCTCGGCATGGAAGCGATCTACGAGTTCGACGTACAGGACATGCCGGTGACGGTCGCCGTCGATTCGTCGGGCACGTCGGTGCACCAGACCGGTCCGAAGGAGTGGCAAGCGAAGATCGGCAAGATCCCGGTCGCAGCCGCTTAAGCGCGATCGAACGAAAGGCCGGACGCGAGTCCGGCCTTTTTACTTCTCATTCTCATTATTGTGTGTGGCCGGTTGTTCGAGGCTGATTCTCATTACACGCAAAAGGCAGGCCCGGCAAGGCTTCGAGGCTTGGCTTTTCTCGTTCGAGCGATTATCGTTCGGTTTCTGAAGCCCCACTGAACAAGGAACAAGCCATGCAAGGCGACAAGAAAGTCATCGAATATCTGAACGCCCAGTTGAAGAATGAACTCACGGCGATCAACCAGTACTTCCTGCATGCGCGCATGTACAAGCACTGGGGCCTCGAGAAGCTCGGCAAGCACGAGTACGACGAGTCGATCGGCGAAATGAAGCACGCCGACTGGCTGATCGAACGCGTCTTCATGCTCGACGGCCTGCCGAACCTGCAGGATCTGCACAAGCTGCTCGTCGGCGAGGAAACCGAAGAGATCCTGAAGTGCGACCTGAAGCTCGAACAGATCTCGCAGTCCACCTGCAAGGAAGCGATCGCCTACTGCGAATCGGTCCGTGACTACGTGTCGCGCGAGATCTTCGAAAAGATCCTCGACGACACCGAAGAGCACATCGACTGGCTGGAAACGCAGATCGACCTGATCGGCAAGGTCGGCCTGCAGAACTACCAGCAAACGATGATGGGGTCGCCGGAGTAAACTCGCTCCACGCTTCCCGTTACCGCCCCCGGCCCGTTCATGTCGACACCCTCCGTTATTCCTGCGACGGCCACGACCGTCGCCCCCATCGGCATCTTCGATTCAGGGCTGGGCGGCCTGTCGGTGCTGCGCGCCGTGCGCGCGCAGCTGCCCGACGAATCGTTCATCTACGTCGCCGATTCGCACCATGCGCCGTATGGTCCGCGCGACGAGGCGTTCATTACGGAACGCACGCTGGCAATCGGCGAGTGGCTGGCCCGCGAAGGGGCGAAAGCGCTCGTCATCGCGTGCAACACGGCGACCGCACGTGCGATCGCCACGGTCCGCGAACACCTGTCGATGCCGCTCGTCGGCGTCGAGCCGGGCATCAAGCCCGCCGCCGCCGTGTCCGCGAGCGGCGTCGCGGGTGTACTCGCCACGCAGTCGACGCTGAACAGCCCGCGCTTCCAGGCGCTGCTCGACCGCTACGGCGCCGGCCGCCGCTTCATCTGCCAGCCCGGCCACGGGCTCGTCGAGGCCATCGAGCGCGGCGATACGAATTCGCCCGCGTTGCGCGCGTTGCTCGACAGCTACCTGCAACCGATGCTCGACGACGGCGCCGATACGCTGGTACTCGGCTGCACGCATTACCCGTTCTTCACGGAAACGATTCGTGACCTTGTGGGCGACCGCCTGACGCTCGTCGACACCAGCGACGCGATCGCGCGCCAGCTCGTGCGGGTACTCGACGAGCGCAACCTGCGCGCACCGGCCGGCACGCGCGCAGCACCGCCCCGCTTCTGCTCGACCAGCGACGGCCGCCAGTTGCAGGTGCTCGCCTCGACGCTGCTCGGCCTCGCCGCACCGGTCGAATCCGTCACCATTTCCTCGCCGAACGCGCGCGCCTGCGCGACCGCCTGATACCGGCCGGCACGCCCACTTCCGCGTGCCGCTCCACCCTCCCGACGTTTCAAGGGTCCGATGCCCTTAAAAAAAGCCTGCCCCAGGCTTGTCAACGTCCACGAATTTAATGATAATAATTCGCATTACCGTTAGCTATCGCAACTCATCATGATCGTCTGCGTGTGCAAGTCTGTTTCCGATCGCAAGATTCGCGCGTCCCTCGCAGAGGGCGTGAACTCTTTCGATGAACTCCAGTTCGAGCTTGGCGTGGCCACGTGCTGCGGCAAGTGCGAGGAGTCCGTACGCGACCTCATGGCCGAACAGGGCGTCTGCGCGAGCCGGTGCGGTGTCGAGCATCACGCTCACCCGATCCCGGTCACGTTCTACGAACGCAAGGCCGCCTGACCGGCGCCGAGTGTGCGCATGCGGCCCAGGCCGCATTTTTTGTTTTGACCGTCAGCAAGCCACCGTCTGCGCGAGCCAGCGGCTTACCTGCCAAGGAGCCTGTCATGGAATTGCTGATCGGATTTGTGACCACCGTTTGCATCTCGCTGCTGATCTTCCGCAAGTGATGCCGATTCACCCGCCGCGCCCCGGGTGCGACATCGTTCTTTCAAGCTAACATGCAGGCTTCGCATCTCGCTCCTGCCGGCGCCGTGCCGGCTGCACCACGTATGAATCCCCGAGTGATCGTCGTCGCGGTCGGTGTGCTTGCCGCACATGCGATCATGCTGACGGCCGCCTGGCTCCATCGCAACGCGCCGCCGCCGCCGAAGGAGATCGAGGTTCAGTCGATCACCGCGCAGCTCATTCCGCCTGCCCCTCCTGCCCAGCCGGTCGCGGTCCAGTCGGCCGCGCAGCAGCCTACGCCGCCCAAGCCCACGCCGCGCGTGAAGCCGAAGGTCGAGCCGAAGCCGGTGCAGAAGGCGGTCCCGACGCCTCAACCCGTCTCGCAGGCACCATCGCCGACGCCCGCGCCGGCAGTGGCCGACCCGACACCGGCTCCGGCCGCGCCGGCGCCTGCTGCACCGGCTGCAGCACCCGGCCCGGCGCGCGAGACGATGCAGGTCAGCGCGCCGAAGAACGTGTCGGCGCTCAGCTGCAATTTCGTCAAGCCGACCTATCCGTCGATGTCGCGCCGTCGCGGCGAAACGGGCACGGCCTATGTTCACTTCATCATCGGCGTGACGGGCAAGATCGAAAGCGTCCAGCTGCAGAAGAGCAGCGGCTACCCGCGTCTCGACGAAGCCGCGCTCGACGCGACGCGCGCCAGCACCTGCCCGCCGTATATCGAGAACGGCCAGGCGATCCGCGCCGCCCATACGCTGCCCTTCAACTTCACGCTTGACGACTAACCCGTCATATTCGGTAGATTCAAAGGAAACAAGAAAATGCAAAGCTACGGTATCGCGCACGTCTGGGCGCAAGGTGATTTCGTCACGCGCGCCATCGCGATCACGCTGCTCGTGATGTCGGTCCTGTCGTGGATCGTGATCGTCATCAAGGGCTGGAACGTGATCCGACTGAACCGCCTGACGAAGAACGCCGAACAGGCATTCTGGCATTCGGACAATTTCGACGACGGCGTCAAGAAGCTCGGCCTCGCCGCATCGACGCCGAACGACAACCCGTTCCTCGCGCTCGCGCTGTCGGGCAAGGAAGCCGCCGATCACCACCACCAGACGCAACCGCACCTGCACGATCGCATGGACGTGTCGGACTGGGTCACGCGCTGCCTGAAGGACACGATGGACGAAGGCATCTCGCGCATGCAGAGCGGTCTCGCGATCCTCGCGTCGATCGGCAGCACGGCGCCGTTCGTCGGCCTGTTCGGCACGGTCTGGGGGATTTATCACGCCCTGCTCGCGATCGGCGCATCCGGCCAGACGTCGATCGACCAGGTCGCGGGCCCGGTCGGCGAATCGCTGATCATGACCGCCTTCGGCCTGTTCGTCGCGATCCCGGCCGTGCTCGGCTACAACGCACTCACCCGCGCGAACAAGGGTGTCGTCAGCAAGCTGCGTCGCTTCGCGCACGGTCTGCATGCGTACTTCGTGACGGGCGCGAGCCTGGCCTCGTCGTCGACGCGCGACGGCCTGCGTCTCGCGACGCGCGCCAGCTGAGGCGGGGTGAACCATGGCAATGAACACCGGTTTCAGCGACGATGACGACGATGCAGTGATGAGCGAGATCAACATGACGCCGCTCGTCGACGTCATGCTCGTACTCCTGATCATTTTCCTCGTGACGATCCCGGCGATGCAGCATGCGGTGAAGATCGACCTGCCGCACGCCAGCAGCCAGCCCGTCGACGAAAAGCCGCAGACGGTCGACGTCGCGATCCAGGGTGACGGCACGATCCTGTGGGACGACCACACGGTCACGCGCGCACAATTGCAGGAACGCATCGCGGAAGCGGCAAAGCGCACGCCGCAGCCGGAGTTGCACCTTCGCGCGGATCGCAAGGTCGCGTACGAACACGTCGCGGAAGTGATGTCGGATGCGCAGGCAGGCGGCCTGACGAAGCTCGGCTTCGTGACGGAGCCGGGCGCGAAAGCGAAGTAACGCGCGCACGTCTTGCGGTAACGCATCGCCGGCGCCTAGCCGGCCGCACCTAGCCGGCCGCGCACAAAGTAAAAGGCCTTCATCGCCAGATGAAGGCCTTTTTTCATGCGCACGCGGGCGCCTTCGGGCGGCGGGCTCTTTGGCGGTATCGGTTGCGCCTCGAGCAACGCAAATGCGACTCTGCCGTGGTCTGCACGGACTGCGCGTTCTGCCCTATCTGGCTCACAATATA
Organism: Burkholderia sp. AU31652; assembly: GCF_002223155.1. NCBI lineage: Bacteria > Pseudomonadati > Pseudomonadota > Betaproteobacteria > Burkholderiales > Burkholderiaceae > Burkholderia > Burkholderia sp. AU31652. The sequence continues at coordinate 2,080,822 of NZ_NKFG01000003.1, forward strand.
TGCGGCCACCTGATTTCGCTCAGAACTTCCTTCACGAAATGGGATTTCAATATAGGCCCGCATGCACGCGCATTCAAGGTTCCGGCGATTGAAACTTGCGATTGCAGGCGACGCTTCAATGACAAAACAAATTTGCGTCGCCGTGCACGTCGTGTTCAGGTCGCCGAAACATCGGCCGCCGCTTCCTTCTTTGCGCGTTCCGGGCACCCCGGATCCTTGTAGGCGCCATGATCGAGCTTCTCGACCAGATAGTCGACGAACGCACGCACCGCGGGCGGCATCCCCTGCCGCGACACGAACACCGCGTACAGTTGCGGTACGGGCAACGTCCAGCCCGGCATCACCGGCGACAGTTGCCCCGCGCGCAGCGCGTTGCCGTACATCATCTCCGGCAACGCCGCGATGCCGAGGCCATCGAGCACGGCTTCACGGATCGTCATCAGGTCGGCCGTCACAAGCCGCGGGTCGTGCTCGTGCACGTGACGCGTTCCGTCCGGCGCGATCAGGTTGAACACGTGCCGCCCGTCGACGCTCGGCGTATCGAGTGTCTCGAAGCCGCTCAGGTCGTCCGGTACCAGCGGCGGCGCATTCTGGCTCAGCAGGCTCGGCGCGCCGACCAGCATCTGCTCGGTGCGCCACAGCGGCCGCACGACGATGTTCGCGTTCTGAGGCGGCTCCGAGCGCACGCGCAGCGCGACGTCGATCGAATCCTCGAACAGGTCGATCACCCGATTCGTCACGCGGACGTGCACCTTCACCTCGGGATAGCGACGCAGGAATTCGGGCAGGATGCGCGACAGCATCGTCTGCGACAGCGTCACGGGCACGCTGACGCGCACCGAGCCGCGCGGCGATGAGCGCAACTGCTGCACCGCGTTCATCGCCGCCTGCGCTTCGGCCAGCATCGCCTGGCAATGCTGGTAGAACAGTTCCCCCGCCTCGGTCAGCGCGAGCTTGCGTGTGGAGCGCTGCAGCAGGCGCACGCCGAGCGCCGCCTCGAGTTCGGTCAGGCGCCGCGACAGGCGCGATTTCGAGATGCCCAGCACGCGCTCCGCGGCCGAGAAACCGCCATGTTCGACGACCTGCGAAAAGTACATGAGGTCGTTCAGGTTATGTGCATCGATATTCATGTCATCGTTCCAATTTCAGAACAATCCATTGCGAACCTTCGCGAATTGAACGGTAAAACGCCCAATATAATAGCGCTATGTTTCAAAAATAACGCTATTCCGTTGATTTCGAGGGCTTCCGCATGACGACCGCTCGCTCGCTTGACCGCACCTACCCCGCGCTTCGCACGACCGAAGGCGGCGGCTTCGTGGTTCACCGCCCGTTCCCGACCCGGCTGCTGATGGATTTCGATCCGTTCCTGCTGCTCGACGAAATGGGCCCCGTCGACTACGCGCCCGGCGAAGCCAAGGGCGCCCCCGACCATCCGCATCGCGGCTTCGAGACCGTGACCTACGCGCTCGACGGGCGCTTCCGCCATCGCGACTCGTCCGGCCATGCCGGCACTCTCGGCCCGGGCGACGTGCAATGGATGACGGCGGGCGCCGGCGTCGTGCACAGCGAGATGCCGGACCCGGAATTCGCGCAAACGGGCGGTCGCTCGCACGGTTTCCAGCTGTGGGTCAACCTGCCGCGCCGCGACAAGCTGATCGCACCGCGCTACCAGGAGATCCCCGCCGACCGCATCCCGACCGCGACCTCACCTGACGGCCGCGCACGGGTGCGCGTGATCGCCGGCGAAGCGTTCGGCGTCCGCGCCGCGATCGAGACACGCACACCGATCCTCTACCAGCATTTCACGCTGCAACCGGGCGCAACGGTCACGCAGACCGTCCCGGCAGGCTATCGTGTGTTCGCCTATCCGATCGACGGAACGGGCCTCTACGGGCCCGCCAGGCAGGCGGTCGACGCACGACACATGGTCGTGTACTGCGATGACGGCGACACCGTCACGTTCGCCGCCGGCGACACGCCGCTCGACCTGCTGCTGATCGGCGGCGTGCCGCTCAACGAGCCGATCGTCCGCTACGGCCCGTTCGTGATGAACACCGAGGAAGAGATCCGGCAGGCGGTCGTCGACTACCAGACCGGTCGCATGGGGCGCATCGAAGCATGACGCACGGACGGGCGCGCAGGTGCCGCGAAACCGCCCGTTTTGCGTCACAATGACTTCTTGAACCACGTGGCCGCCCGCCACCAGAAGGAACTCGTCCCCTTGAACTTCGAACATCTGATCCAGATCAATTCCGACGATCCGGCCGTGCCGACCCTCACCCGCGACCAGCTCTGGGAAGGTCTCGTGTTGCGCGCCGAACAGCCGCAACTGTTCGTGCTCGGCCTCGACAGCTGTGTCGTCCACGAACGGACGGACACGACGCTCGAACGCGAGCTGCACTACGGTCACGCGACCGTGCGCGACCACGTCACGTTCACGCCGAACCAGCAGGTTCGCTACGACATCCTCGCCGCCGATGGCGAGATCGGCGGCTCGCTGACGATGACGATCGAGGAGCGCGACGACCACGAGCTGTTCCTGCGTTTCGAATACCGCACGACGCTGGTCGTCACGGACGACAGCGAAGACGCGCGTCAGACGCACGGGATCGTCAAGGAAGCGTACCGCACGTCGGATATCGACACGGTCCGCCTGATCCGCGAATACGCGCAGGGCCGCAAGGACCCCGATCCGCTGCACTGAACCCGATCGCGGCCTACGGGCCGCCCCTTTGACTCAAGCTATCAGGCTCGTCGTTTCGATCGATAAAGAGTTTTTGTAAATGGGAATAGTTATCATTTAGAATTCATTCCATCGTATCGACAGTCACCGATCAACCGAATGACCGACACCATGCGCCCGACCCCGACCACGCTGACCTTGCGCCGCACGACCGGCACCGCAGGCAGCAGCCGTCAGAAGACGGCAGCGGTCACCACGCCGGCGAAACCCGCCGGCAACCGCGAAGCAGGCACGCGGGTCGTCAGCAGCGATGCGCTGCTGCAAGGCCAAAGCCACGTCAGCATCGCGCATAACGGAGAGACCTATCAGTTGCGCGCCACACGGCTCGGCAAACTGATCCTGACGAAGTAAGACAGAGTATTGTGGGGACCACCTCCCTGAGAGGTGTTGGGCAGTAGCCAGCGTAACGGCTTGCACGCGAGATCTAGACCCCTTCGTGCAAACACACTCAAGCAGCCGTTGCAGCAAGCCAAGCCACTTTTTTTGGTTCTCGCACAAGGAAGAAAAAAAGCGACACGTCCTTCGACGTGTCGCTTTTTTGTTTGGGCGCCCGATGCGTGAAGCATGCCGCCCAGGTTCGTTACCGCGTCGCTGCGTGACCGCCGAAGCGGCACGCGATCCGCTTCAGAAACCCCAGAACATCAACCACCAGGCGCTGTCGATGACGGCAAGCGCGACGGCGAACCACGCGAACGCCGCAAGCCGGCGCGGCCAGCCCGCATAACGCCCCGTCACTTTCCACGCGAGCCACGCACTCCATGCGTTGGCGCCGACCAGGATCGCGATGCGCACATCGGTCGCCCAGCCGAGCGGCACATGCTCGGCACGCAGCAGCGACAGTGTCGTGGCCGACAGGCCAAGGAACACCCCCGCTCCTGCAATCGGAATCAACGCCTGTGCAAGATGATGCAGCCGCACGCGATCGAAGCGGCCGAGCATCAGCGTCGCGCCGGCCAGCAGCACCAGCAGTGCCGTGCCGTACACGAGCCCCGTGCCGACGATGTAGCTGATGACCAGCCCGCCGTCGAGCCACGAGAACACGTCGTTACGATCCGGATAGTGCGTGAGCAGGAACCACGGCGCATTGGTGTCGAGCGGCCACGTGATGTCATGGTCGATCAGCCAGCCCGCAAGCCATTGCTTGATCTGCACGAACCACGGGCTGACGGTCCAGTGGAACGCACCGATCGCGACGCCGAGCAGGCCGTACAGGATCAGCGCGGTGTCCCACGGGTTCGCCTGCTGCGCGCCGAGGTTCACGACCTCGTCGGACGGCGAGCGCAACGACAGCGAGATCGCATCCCGGTGCCCGCTGCAGCGGCCGCACATGTGGCAGTCCGCCGCGCCCTTCATGTTGCGCAACGGCACGAGCGGCGCGCAGTTGATCGGAATCACGCGATGCCCATGCTCGCCGTTCTTGTACGACCGGCGCCATGCATCCTCGTCGACCTTGTAGCGCATCGGCGCGAGCCGCGCGAGCAGCCCGAACACGCCGTTGACCGGGCACAGGTACTTGCACCACACGCGCTTTTCGCGGCCGTACAGCACGCCGATCACGATCGCGCCGACGGTCGAGCCGCCGAGCACGAACAGCACCGCGAGCGGGTACTGGTACACGCTCACCATCTGCCCGTAGATCGTCGTGAGCCCGAACGCGACGAACGGCCAGCCGCCCCACCGCATCCAGCGCGGAATCGGGCCACCACGGCCGAACTTGCTCGCGAATTCGGTGAGCGCCCCTTCCGGACACAGCACGCCGCACCAGACACGGCCGAGCATCACCATCGACAGCAGTACGAACGGCCACCAGATGCCCCAGAACGTGAATTGCGCGATCAGCGTGAGGTTGTTCCACAGGTGTGCGGAGTCGTCCGGCAGCGGCAACACCGCCGGCACGATGATCAGGAACGCATAGACGGCGACGACGGCCCACTGGATGCCGCGGATCAGCGCACCGTGGCGCTGCATCCATTGGCCGGCCTGCGCGAGCCAGCCCTGCTTGGCTGCGGCGACAACGCTCATGCCGCGCGACCTGCCGTGACTGCCGGACGACGGCTCGCGCGCTTCATCAGCAGCCAGACCACCGCCCAGTACACCGCATACGCGACCAGGTTGGTCAGCGCCGGGTGGGCACGATAGCCGGTCAGCGTGGCGACGAGCGAGCCGAACGTGCCCGAATCATCGAGGATCGCGGACGTGTCCCACACCTGCGAAATGCCGAGCGGCAGGATTTCCTTGTCGATCAGCTTGTCGACGCCCGTCTGGAACAGGCCGGCGCCGAGGAACAGCAGCATCACTTCCGTGACGCGAAAGAAATGCCGCCACGAGAAATACTTGCCGCCGAGTTGCAGCAGATAGAACGTGAGGAACGCGAGGCCGAGGCCGATCACGACCGCGAGCATCTGGCTGCCGTCGACGTGACCCGACTGGCCGAAACCGAGACCGTACAGGAAGATCACCGTCTCGCTGCCTTCGCGCGCGATCGCGAGCGCGACCAGCACCGCGACACCCCACCAGTTCGAATCGCGCGTGCTCTGCTGCAGCGATTGCTCCATGTCGCGCTTCAGCGTGCGGCCGTGCCGGCGCATCCACAGCACCATCTGCACGATCAGCACGCATGCGATCAGCACCATGGCAGTCTGGAAGTAGTCCTGCGCGTCGCCGGACAGCACTTCGGTGAAACCGACCAGTGCGGCACCGAGGCCGACGGCCATCAGCAAGCCGACACCGACGCCGGCCCAGAGAAAAGGCAGGCCGCGGCGCGCGTCGTCGTCGCCGTTTTTCAGCCATGCATAGAGAATGCCGACGACGAGCAGCGCTTCGACGCTCTCCCGCCAGACGATGAACAAGATCTGACCCATCGATACCTCCTGACGCGCGGTACACCAGGCAGGTGCGCCCGCGCGCAGATAAAACGCATTACTTCGCGACGATCACGCCCTGCGCCTGCTGGTGGAAATCGTCGAAAAACTTGTATTCACCCGGTGACAACGGTGCGACGACCACGAATGAATCGGCGCCCGGCGCGAGCACCTTCTCCTTGCGCAGTTGCACGCTCTCGAATTCGGCGGCGCCCTTGCCGGTGTTCTTGATCTCGATCTTGAAACGCTGGCCGGCCGGCACTTCGATGCGGGCGGGATTCAGCTTGCCGTCCGTCATCTCGAGCTTGAACGTCGGCAGATCGGCAGCGTACGCTGCGCCGGCAAGCCACAACGCAGCGGCTGCGGCAACGATTTTCTGGGGAATTTTCATTCTGGGTTCTCTACGCCGACGGCGCGCCGAAGCGCGCCGTTCGTGATGCCACCGATCAGTAACCGCCCTTCTTGCCGATACCGGCGAACGGGAAGTCGTACTCGAGGGTAATGGGCTTGAACCATGCGCCCACGCCCGTTTCCTTGTCGATGTGACGGCCGAACGCCATGTGGCCCGTCTGCATCGGCGGCTTGACGACCATCGTCAGGTGGTACTTGCCCGGGCCGTTCAGCTTCACGTTGTCGCCGTAGTGCGGACCGTCGCTCGCGACCATGCCCATCAGGTCGCCTTCAGCCTTCCACTTCGTGTCGCCCTGCTTCGTCAGCTTGTACGTGACCTGCAGGTACGGCATCCAGTCGCCTTCCGCGAAACCCGTCGGGTTGTTCTTGACCGCATGGATGTCGGCCTCGAGGTGGATGTCGGAATCCGACGCCTTGCGCATCATCCCTTCCGGGTCCATCGTGATCGGCTGCAGGTACACCGCGCCGATTTCCATGCCGCCCTGGATCTGCTGCTTGCCGATCGGATATTCGGCAGCCGAGGCCGACATCGCGGCAAGCGCCGCCGCTACCGCAACCGTCGTGCGGATGAACGAAGAACCCAACATGGACACTCCTTGTTATTTGATCTGGAACCATGCGAACCGACCGCCAGCCGGCCCACTGAAAACACTAACGCGACAAAGAACGTTAATGCGAACAATTCTCAATAATCACGAAGTTTAGCACCGAACCTGTTTCGGAACAAACGACGAGCCGTGTAAACCCCTGATCCGACAAGGCTTACAGGTTCGTTACGCAGGGTTTCGGTGACGCTTGGAAAGATTTACCGGCCGCCGTTGACGTGATCGCCGACGTTCGCGCCGAACACACGCTCGCGCAGCAGCGCAAGTTGGTCGCGGGTCGCGGCGGCCTTCTCGAACTCGAGATTCTTCGCGTAGTCGGCCATCTGCTTTTCGAGGCGCTTGATTTCCTTGGCGAGCTGCTTTTCCGACATGTCCTCGAATTTCGCGCGCTGCTGCGCCTCCTTCAGCTCCGCGCGTGCCTCGTCCGCGTTGTAGACGCCGTCGATGATGTCCTTGATGCGCTTCACGACCCCGCGCGGCGTGATGCCCATCTTTTCGTTGTGCGCGATCTGCTTCGCACGGCGCCGCTCGGTCTCGCCGATCGCGCGCTTCATCGACTCGGTCATGTTGTCCGCGTAGAGGATCGCCTTGCCGTTCACGTTCCGCGCCGCGCGGCCGATCGTCTGGATCAGCGAGCGCTCCGCGCGCAGGAAGCCCTCCTTGTCCGCGTCGAGGATCGCGACGAGCGACACCTCGGGAATGTCGAGCCCTTCCCGCAGCAGGTTGATCCCGACCAGCACGTCGAACGTGCCGAGCCGCAGGTCGCGGATGATCTCGACGCGCTCGACCGTATCGATGTCGCTGTGCAGGTAACGCACCTTGACCCCGTGATCGGCCAGAAACTCGGTGAGCTGCTCGGCCATGCGCTTCGTCAGCACGGTGATCAGCACGCGCTCCTCGGCCTTGACGCGCGCGTTGATCTCGGCCAGCACGTCGTCGACCTGCGAGCTCGCCGGCCGCACTTCGATTTCCGGATCGACCAGGCCCGTCGGCCGCACGACCTGTTCGGCGATCTGCCCGGTCACGCTCTTCTCGTAGTCGGCCGGCGTGGCCGACACGAACACGACCTGGCGCATCTTGCGTTCGAACTCGGGGAACTTCAGCGGCCGGTTGTCCAGCGCCGACGGCAGCCGGAACCCGTAGTTGACGAGGTTTTCCTTGCGTGCGCGGTCGCCGTTGTACATGCCGTTCAGCTGGCCGATCAGCACGTGCGACTCGTCGAGCAGCATCAGCGCATCGGGCGGCAGGTAGTCGACGAGGGTCGGCGGCGGATCGCCGGGCGCCGCGCCCGAGAAATGTCGCGAGTAGTTCTCGATGCCCTTGCAGAAGCCGAGCTCCTGCAGCATCTCGAGATCGAAGCGCGTGCGCTGCTCGAGGCGCTGCGCCTCGACGAGCTTGCCGTCGTTGTGAAAGTACTCGAGGCGCTCGCGCAATTCGTCCTTGATCGTCTCGACCGCGCGCATCACGGTGTCGCGCGGCGTCACGTAGTGCGACGACGGATACACGGTGAAGCGCGGGATCTTCTGCCGCACGCGCCCCGTCAGCGGGTCGAACAGCTGCAGCGTCTCCACCTCGTCGTCGAACAGTTCGACGCGCACGGCCAGCTCCGCGTGTTCGGCCGGGAAGATGTCGATCGTGTCGCCGCGCACGCGGAACGTGCCGCGCTGGAAATCCTGCTCGTTGCGCGTGTACTGCATCGCGATCAGCCGCGCGATCACGTCTCGCTGGCCGAGCTTGTCGCCGGCGCGCAGCGTCAGGATCATCTGGTGATATTCGGACGGATTGCCGATACCGTAGATCGCCGACACCGTCGCGACAATCACGACGTCGCGGCGCTCCATCAGGCTCTTCGTCGCCGACAGCCGCATCTGCTCGATGTGCTCGTTGATCGACGAGTCCTTCTCGATGAACAGGTCGCGCTGCGGCACGTACGCTTCAGGCTGGTAATAGTCGTAGTACGAGACGAAGTACTCGACCGCGTTGCGCGGGAAGAACTCGCGAAATTCCGAGTAGAGCTGCGCGGCGAGCGTCTTGTTCGGCGCGAACACGATCGCCGGGCGGCCGAGCCGCGCGATCGTGTTCGCCATCGTGAAGGTCTTGCCCGAGCCCGTCACGCCGAGCAGCGTCTGGAACGAGAGGCCGTCCTCGACCCCTTCGACGAGCGTCTGGATCGCGGTCGGCTGGTCGCCTGCGGGCGGATACGGTTGATACAGCTGGAACGGCGACCCTTCGAAGGTCACGAATTTCGATTCGTCGAGCGCGTCGCCGGTTTCGGCTTTATGTTCGGACATGGAATGCGGCCGGAGCGAGGGCAAAGAAAGCATTCTAGCGCTTCGCGGCCTCGCGAACTGCTGCCGGCTCCTGACGCGCGACGGCCGCCCAAAATCGCGATCCCCGGCCGAATTTCGCCGCCGAAACGCCGCCCCCGCCTGCGTGAATTCGCTACAATGTCAGGCTGCTGCGCTTTCCGGCGTCGTGCCTGCCAGCGCGCGGTTCATCCACCGCGCCCGCCCCGCCCGTTGAAAGCCTGACCCTCTTTTCACTACTGCCGAATCATCATGTCGCTCTTCTCCGCTGTCCAGCTTGCTCCCCGCGACCCGATCCTGGGCCTGAACGAAGCCTTCAACGCCGATACGCGTCCGACCAAGGTCAACCTCGGCGTCGGTGTGTACACGAACGAAGAAGGCAAGATTCCGCTGCTGCGCGCGGTTCGTGAAGCAGAGAAGGTGCGTGTCGAAGCCGGCCTGCCGCGCGGCTACCTGCCGATCGACGGCATCGCCGCCTACGATGCGGCCGTGCAGAAGCTGCTGCTCGGCAACGACTCGCCGCTGATCGCAGCAGGTCGCGTGGTCACGGCCCAGGCACTGGGCGGCACGGGCGCGCTGAAGATCGGCGCCGATTTCCTGCGCACCGTGAACCCGAACGTGAAGGTCGCGATCAGCGATCCGAGCTGGGAAAACCACCGCGCGCTGTTCGAAGCAGCCGGCTTCGAAGTCGTTGCGTACCCGTATTACGACGCTGCCACCAATGGCGTGAACTTCGAAGGCATGCTGTCGGAACTGAACAGCTACGCGGCAGGTACGGTCGTCGTGCTGCACGCGTGCTGCCACAACCCGACCGGCGTGGACCTGACCGAAGCGCAATGGCAACAGGTCGTCGACGTCGTGAAGGCACGCAACCTCGTGCCGTTCCTCGACATGGCCTACCAGGGGTTCGGCGAGAACATCGAGGCCGATGCCGCTGCCGTGCGCCTGTTTGCCGCGGCTGACCTGAACGCGTTCGTGTCGTCGTCGTTCTCGAAGTCGTTCTCGCTGTACGGCGAGCGCGTCGGCGCACTGTCGATCATCACGTCGAGCAAGGAAGAAGCGACGCGCGTGCTGTCGCAACTGAAGCGCGTGATCCGCACAAACTACTCGAACCCGCCGACCCATGGCGGCGCCGTGGTCGCAGCGGTGCTCGCTTCGCCGGAACTGCACGCTTCGTGGGTGCAGGAACTCGGTGAAATGCGCGATCGCATCCGCGCAATGCGCAATGGTCTCGTCGAGCGCCTGAAGGCAAGCGGTGTCGATCGCGACTTCAGCTTCATCAACGAGCAGCGCGGGATGTTCTCGTATTCGGGCCTGACCTCGGCGCAAGTCGATCGCCTGCGCGACGAGTTCGGCATCTACGCAGTCGGCACGGGCCGGATCTGCGTCGCCGCACTGAACACGCGCAACCTCGACGTGGTCGCCAATGCGGTCGCAGCCGTCCTGAAGTAACACGGCTTGAGCAGGCGGCAGCCGTCATCGGCCCCGCCCTGCCAAAATGAAAGACGCGCTCCGTGGAGCGCGTTTTTTATGCCATTCACCGGCGGGCAGCGACCCCGCCCGCACCCGCATCACTGCATGAACCAGCCGTGGCTGACGACGACCGACTGGCCCGTGAGCGCGGCGCTCGGGAAGGCCGACAGGAACAGCACCGTCTGCGCGACGTCCTGGACGGTCGTGAACACGCCGTCGACCGTATTGCCGAGCATCACCTTCTTCACCACTTCCTCTTCGCTGATCCCGAGTTCCTTCGCCTGCTCCGGAATCTGCTTGTCGACCAGCGGCGTGCGCACGAAGCCCGGACACACGACGTGCGAGCGCACGTTGTGCTTTGCGCCTTCCTTCGCCAGCACGCGGGCCAGGCCGAGCAGGC